>NZ_JBXORT010000001.1:347500-3027174 GCF_056933515.1 Aurantiacibacter sp. KMU-128 | reverse complement strand
GTTCGGGTTCGGGTTCGGGTTCGGGTTCGGGTTCGGGTTCGGGTTCGGGTTCGGGTTCGGCAGGGGGCTGTGGCGGTGGGGGAGGCATGTCAACCGCATCCGTCCGCCAATCGCGCCCCTCGCGCTCGGCCTGCCGCTGCAATTCCGAAGCGAGGAAAAGTGCCTTCTCGCGCGCCGCAGTTAGATCGGCATAGGCCGAAATCGACCCGCCGCCGTCCAATCCCGCCCGCGCCGCATCATAGGCCGCGCGGATCGCATCCTTGTCAGGCGTGGGGGCAATACCGAGTGCCGACCACGGCCAGCCGATGGCAGCTCCCGCAACCACCCGTTATTCGGCAGCCTTGGCGGCGCGCTTGGGCCGCGTGGGCCGCGCGTCCTCGAGCGCCCCTTCAATAGCCGCTTCGGCCTCCATGGCGGCATCTTCCCATGTCGACGGATCGAAGTTCATCGCATATTCGAGGTCCTCGATGCTTTCTCCGGTCAGGGCCGAGAGACGGCGGCGTTCTTCGGGCGAGAGGTCGGCAAAATCGCGCCGCCCCGCTGGCGTTTCAATGACGGCCGCATCTTCCATAAGACCGGCCATAGCCAGCCAGTAATCTTCCGAACGCAGCAAACGCGCCAAGATGCGCGGATCGCTCGACATCGCAAAGCTCTGGCTGGCGAACACCTGTCCGGTCGGCGTGGCGTAGAATTCGGCGATATCTTCAAGCTGTGCGTCGGTGAAATAGATGGCGTAAAGCTCCGCCATCACATCGCGCATAAGCGGCTCCATCGCTTCCATCATCGCGAGGGCGATTTCCATTTCGGCTGCCTGTTCGGCTTCTTCGCGGGCACGCCATTCGGGATCGATGATCGCCAGCGCTTCTTCGGCCTTGCCGGGTTCGAGTTCGAAGAAGAAGTAATAGTTGAGCGATTGCGTCAGCGTGCTGTTCGGGTCGATAACGGCTTCCTGTGCCATGTTGCCGAACACTCCGCCCAGCATCCCGTCCATCGCCGAACGCAGCGCCCCTTCGGGCATTGCCGTGTCCATGATTTCGCGCGCGAGGGGCAGGCGTGCCTCCTGCTCTGGCGTCAGCGGTTCAAGCGCAAACGTCTCACCCAGCATTGCCTGCATTTGGGCGAAGGATTCCTCATCAAACGCGCCTTCTTGCGCCGCAGCAGGCGCGGTGGTGGCCAATCCGGCAAAGGCGGCCACGGCAAGCATTAGTTTCTTCATTACATCTTCTCCATCGGGGCCGGTATGTGCCGGCCGCGCTTACTCCGCGCCTTCCAGCGCCTGCCAGTCATTGTTCATCGCCGCTTCGAGAGCGCCGAGGCTTTGGCCTGTCAAGCCGGCGAGGCGTTCGCGCTCTGCCGCAGTGAGATCGGCAAAGCGGCGGCGTTCGGGGAAGTCTTCGGCGGGGTCCGCCGCCATGTAGGACGCCATTGTCGCTTCCCAATAAATGGGCGAGGCGAAAATCCGCGTCGAGAGCCGCTCATTGGACGCCACCTCCAATTGTTGCCGGGCGAACAGGCCGCCGGTGGGGGTGGCGAAGAAGGCGGCGATATCGCGCAATTGCGCTTCATCGTAATAGATCGCGTAAACCTCTGCCAGCGCCTCGCGCATCAGCGGTTCGAGCGCGATCATCCGTGTGCGGGTGGCTTCAAAGCTGGCGCGGTTGAGCGCGACCTCCCGCTCGCGGTAAACCGGATCGATGATCGCCAGCGCCATTTCCGCCTTGCGCGGCTCCAGCTCGATCGCGATCATCCAGTTGAGCGACTGCGCCAACGCATCATTGGGCGCAGCGCCTTCGAACGTGGCGGGGTCAAGATACGCGCCTTCGAAATAGACCGCGAGCGCTTCCAGCAGGCTGCCTTCGGGCAGTGCACGGGTGAGAATATCGCGCGCCAACGGCAGGCGCGCGGCCTGTTCGGGCGTCAGCGGCTCGACCTGGAACTCGCTCGCATATTCCGCGGCCATTGCGGCTGTGTCGATTTCCTCTTCCTGCGCAGCGGCAGGCGCGGCCAATCCGGCCAGTGCCCATGCGGCAGTGGCAGCCAGCAGCAATCGCTTCATCATCGGTCCCCCTTTAGTGGCCCACGCTTTCTCCGCGTTCGAGGCCGCTTAGTGCCAGCTGCTCGTCAATCGAGCCGAGAAGGCGTTCAAGCCCCTCTTTTGTATCACTTTCCGCGCGCGCCACCAGCACATCTTGCGTGTTCGATGCGCGCAGCAGCCACCAGCCATCGGGCGTGTTCACGCGCACGCCGTCGGTCGCGTTGACCTCGACACCTTCGGGCAGACCGCCGCTCATCCGTGCCTTGATCTCGTCAATCGCGGCGAATTTGCGGGACTCGTCGACCTGGAAGCGCAGTTCGGGGGTGTTGAGCATGGCGGGCATTTCGCCGCGCAGCTGGCTCACCGATTTGCCCAGCCGTGCCGAGGCGGCGAGCAGGCGCACGCCGGCATAGAGCGCGTCGTCGAAGCCGTAGTAATCGTCGGCAAAGAACACGTGGCCGCTCATCTCGCCTGCCAATGGTGAGGAAACTTCCTTCATTTTGGACTTAATCAGCGAGTGGCCGGTCTTCCACATCAATGGCTGTCCGCCGTGCTTTTCGACATGGTCGAACAGCGCGCGGCTGGCCTTCACATCGGCGATAATGGTCGAATTAGGGAGTTTCCCTAATAGGTCCTCGGCATAAATCATCAGTAGTTGATCACCCCAGATGACGCGGCCTTCGCCGTCGATTGCGCCGATCCGGTCGCCGTCGCCGTCAAAGGCAATTCCGAAGTCGCAGGACTTTGCGGCGACCACGGCCTTCAGGTCGGCAAGGTTCGCCTCGACAGTGGGATCAGGGTGATGGTTTGGGAAGTTTCCGTCCACTTCGGTGAAAAGCAGGTGATGCGTGCCGGGCAATCTGGCCGTGAGCTTTTCGAGCGCGGGGCCGGCAGCGCCATTGCCCGCGTCCCAGGCGACCGTCAGGCCCTCCATCGCGCCAGTGTCGATGCCGTCCAGCGCGGCGAGCATCCGGTCGATATAGGCGTCCATGACATCGACCCGCTCGACCTCGCCCGAACCGTCGCTCCAGTCACCCGCCGCAGCCATGCGCCCCAGCGTCTGGATGTCCTCGCCAAAGAACGGCCGGCCGCGAAATACCATTTTGAAGCCGTTGTAATTGGCGGGATTGTGGCTGCCAGTTATCTGAATGCCGCCATCCACCTCTTCGGCTGAGGCTTCGGCGTAATAGAGCATCGGGGTCGCTCCCATGCCGATGGCGCGGACGTTGCAGCCGCTCGATGTCAGCCCTTCGATCAGCGCGTGTTCGAGCATGGGGGAGCTGACGCGCCCGTCATATCCCACCGCCACCAGCGGCTTTGCATCCTCGCCCAGATCGCGGCGCAGCAGCGTGCCGAAACCGCGCCCGATCGCCCGCGCATCATCGGGGCCGAGCGTTTCGCCGATAATCCCGCGAATATCGTATTCGCGAAGGGTGGTAGAGTGGAAATTGTGCTTCATCGGACAGGACCTTTCTTTGGCCCTGCGGTAGCTTAGCGCACTTCGCGGGGCAACTCGTCGAGCAACAGATCGCGCGCGGCATTGGCTTCGTGCACCTGATCGTTGGAGCCGCCGCGATCCGGATGCACCATGGCGATAAGCCGCTTGTGTGCCGCGATGATGTCAGCGCGGCTGGCATTCGCCTCCACGCCTAGCAGGCGGCGCGCCCGGAACAGCGCCTGGTTGCGGGTGGAGACTTTCGGCTCCCACGGCCAGCGGCCCATCGTCCAGCGGAAGAGCAGCAGGAGCGCGGCCGCGATGACAGCGAATTTGAGCATATCAGGCGAGCACTTTGGGCTGCCGCGTCGGCAGCGGCTGCGCGGGCTTGACCTCCGCTTCGGGGCGCGGGGGCACGGGGAGGCGCAGATGCTGCACCAGATTGCGCAATTCCTGCCGCGCGACGAGATGGCTGGTGCCGAGTTCGCCCAATTGCCCCTTGTCGAGCAGCGTCAGCCCGCTCGGGAACAGCTCGCGATAGACCACACGCTCTGACAGGCCCTGCACCGCGCGGAAACCGACGCGCTTGGACAGCTCGGTCAGCGCCTGATCGATTCGCCGCTGGTTGCGCGCATCGGTAAAGCCGGTGCGGTTGCGCACCACCACCCAGTCCATCTCGCGCTTGTTTTCCGCCAGCTGCGCGCGGCTGCGCTTGATCCGCGCTTCCCAGATCAGCTCGGCATAGAAGCTGAGCTTGCGCACATTGAACGTTTCCGCATCGACTTGCCCGATCAGGTCGAAATCGACGAAGCTGTCATTCATCGGCGTCACCAGAGTATCGGCACTCGCGGCGACGTGGCGGGCGAAGGGATCGTCGCGCCCGGGCGTATCGAACAGCAGGAAATCCGCGCCTTCGCTGATCCGCGCGGCCTCTTCCTCCAGCGCTTCGACACTGTCGCCACGGCATTTGTCGAACACCGGCCCGGCCAGCGTGACCCCGCGCCGTTCCTGCGTGGCGACACGGTTCTCGCAATAGCGGAAGAAGGTCGCCTGCCGCGTGTCGAGATCGAGCGCTGCGACTTTCGCCCCCTGGAACGCCAGCGCCACGGCCACGTGCACGGCGGTGGTCGATTTGCCCGTGCCGCCTTTCTCGTTGGCGAAGACGATCCGGTGCGGATGGCTCATATGCGGGCTTTCTCTGTGGTTGATCGGACGTTAGCTATGGCAGGGCATACTATCGGAGGCGTGGACTCTTGGAAACTGTTACAACCCTTGCCGCACTGCGTTTGGCTGTGGATGAACTGCGCGGCGACGGTGCGACAATCGCATTTGTGCCGACCATGGGCGCTTTGCACGAAGGCCATCTGACGCTGATGCGCGAGGCGGCGAAGCACGCCGACCATGTCATCGCGTCGATCTTCGTCAATCCGCGGCAATTCGGCCCGAACGAGGATCTGGACGCCTATCCGCGCCAATTGGCCGAGGATTCGGCCAAGCTGGAAAGCGAAGGCGTCGCGCTGCTATGGGCACCCACGGTGGAGGCGATGTATCCGGCAGGCTACGCGACCAATATCAGCGTGGCGGGTGTGTCCGGCGGGCTATGCGGCGGCGACCGGCCCGGCCATTTCGACGGTGTGGCGACGGTGGTGTGCAAGCTGTTCAATCAGGTGCGCCCCGATATGGCGTTTTTCGGCGAGAAGGACTGGCAGCAACTCGCCGTCATCCGCCGCATGGCGCGCGATCTCGATCTGGTGCTGCCGCGTGTCGAGGCGATCCACGGCGTGCCGACCGTGCGCGAGGCAGACGGTTTGGCGATGAGCAGCCGGAATGCGTATTTGTCAGCCGAGCAGCGGGAGCAGGCGCGAGCGGTTCCGAAGACGCTCGCAATGGCGAAAGCGATGCTCGGCGAAGGCAAACCATGGGCGGAAATCCGCGCGGCGGCGGAAGCCGCGCTGCTGGGCAGCGGCTTTTCAAGCATCGACTATTTTGACCTGCGCGACGCGGACTCGCTTGAAGTCTTGGCTGCCGACAATGGTAATGCACGCCTGTTTGTGGCGGCGAAGATTGGCGGGACGCGCCTCATCGACAACGTAGCCGTGGCCTAGCTCAACCCGTCCGCCTTTTCCCAGCGCGCCTGCATCCGGTAAATTGTCGAGGGGCTGACATCGAGTTCGCGCGCGGCTTTGGGGACGCTGCCGCCGGCGCGGACAATCGCCGCTTCGACTGCGCGCCGCTCGATCTCTGCCAGCGTCATCGGCGCGCCGAAGCCATCATCAGCCTGCTGCGCTGCGGGCGAAGGGATGGGCGATGTAGCAGAGGCAAAGGCGTTGCCCGTGGCTTCGCCCGGAATAACCACGCGTTCGGTGGGAAAATCGCTCGAAGCCAGCAGCGGGCCTTGTGTCATCACCACCACGCGGCGCATGGTGTTTTGCAGTTCTCGCACATTGCCCGGCCAGCGGCGCGCATTGAGTTCTTGCAGCAATTCGGGCGATAGCGGATCGAAGCTCTTGCCTTCTTCATTGGCAAAGCGTTCGAGGAAGGCCTGCGCAATCAGTCCGACGTCGCCCGGCCGCTGGCGCAGCGGAGGCAAATCGAGCGGAATGACGTTGAGCCGGTAGAACAGGTCTTCGCGGAAACGCCCTTCGGCGACTTCGCGCGCCGGATCGCGATTGGTGGCGCAGATCACGCGCACATCGACCGCTTCGGGCCGGCTGGAGCCGACCGGCTGCACCATGCCAGTTTGCAGGAAGCGCAGCAGCTTGACCTGTAGGGCCAGATCCATCTCGCAAATCTCGTCGAGAAACAGCGTTCCGCCATCGGCTTCGCGCGCGGCGCCTTTGCGGTCGGCAATCGCGCCGGTGAAGCTGCCTTTCATATGGCCGAACAATTCGGATTCGAGCAGGTTTTCCGGAATTGCGCCGCAATTGATCGCCACAAACCGTTTGCCCGCGCGCCCGCCAGCCTTGTGGATCGCTTCGGCGGCGACCTCCTTGCCCGTGCCGCTTTCGCCAGTGATGAACACTGTCGCCTTGGAAGCAGCGACATTCTCGATCTCGCGGTAGACCGCCTGCATCGGTGCCGATTTGCCGATAAATCCCTGAAAGCTCTCGCGCCCCGCCAGCTTCTGTGCGGTTTCCGCCTTCTGCGCCAGATCCTGCCGCTCATAGGCATTGCGCACCGTCGTGAGCAGGCGTGGCGGCGCGACCGGCTTCACGAGGAAGTCATAGGCACCCAGCCGCATGGCATTGATCGCGCGGTTGATCGAACCGTCACCGGTAATGACGATCACGGCCGATTGGCTGGCAATCGCGGGGCGCGCTTCGAGCCATTCGAGCCCGTCATAATCGGGCAATTGCAGGTCGAGCAGCAGGATATCGAAGGGTTTGGCCGCATCGGCCATCGCTGCATCGCCATCCGCCCCAGTTCCCGCCAACGTCACCGAATGGCCTGCCCCTTCAAGGATCGCGGCATAGGTCTGCGCGATTGAAGGCGAGTCCTCGATAATCAGGATGCGGGCGGCGGATTTGCTCATGCCGGATGCCGCAAAGTGAACGTGGCGCGGGTGCCGCTGTCATTGGCTTCCCATTCCAGCCTGCGCGGATCGCCGTAATGCTCGATGCTGCGCGCAATCAGCCCATGCGCGATATGCGCCATGGGACGGTGCGATTCGTAAGTGACGGTCATCACATCGCCATCATGCTGCGTCGTGACGCTTGGCGGCTGCGCGCCGGGATACAGCACGCGCACTTCTTCATGGATATGCGGCCCCACGTGATCGAGCAGCGCATCGACCGTCGCGTAAAGCTTCATGATATCGGGAAACAGCACGTTGAAGCGGTCAAACAGATAGCGGCCATACTGGTCGCACAGCTCGGCAGCCGGGATGCCTGACTTCTCTGACGCGATTGTGACGAGGCTGAGAGCTTCGGCGGAAGGGTAGGAGCCGACCGCGCTGTAGGCACCGCCATGCGGCAAGTCCGCCGCCATCAGCACCTGATCGGTAAAGACCACGCCTGCGATCTCCTCCATAAACCCCACCAGTTCGGTGAAGATGACACCTTTCATTCCGGCATTCTCCGCTTTGCGCCCTGCGGGCTTTGCATTCTGCAAGCACGGAACGTGCCAAAGCCATTTACGGTTAAGATATTGCAAAACGCAATTTCCATCACCGCCCGGCAACGCATTTTGCGAAGCTTTATTTGCATTATGCCAAGAAAGTGTTGCGAAATGCAAGAAGATGTGGGGTGCAAGGTGCATTATGCAGGGGGGCGCAATTGGCACGATGCTTGAAACGTGAGGGGCAACTCGAATTGGAGATGCCAAATGCGTTGCACATTGCTCACCCTGTCTGCCGCTGCCTTGCTGGGCGGCTGCGCTGCAGGCCATCAGCCGGTCAATTATGCCGGTGCGGCCTGGATGCCCGAACAGCAATATGCCGCAACACCCGGCGCGTGTTCGCGTGCGCCCACTGCTCTGCCCGATATCCCGACTGCGCATTTGTCCGCGCCGGTTGGTCTGCTGCTCGCGCCCGGCGACCGCGTGCGGATTGACGTGCTGGGCGATGCTGACCGGATCAGCGGCACCTATGTGATCGGCGATGACGGGCATTTGCGCCTGCCTTCGCTCGGCAGCATTCGCGCGGTCGGGCTCTCGCAAGCCGATGTCGAAGCGCAATTGCGGCAAATGCTCGTCGCGCAGCGTATCGTCCAGCCGCTCGCCAATGCGGTGCGGTTCTCAGTTCTCGAAAGCAGCGGCGTATCGGTCGCGGTGAGCGGGGCGGTGTTCAATCCCGGCACAGTGCGCGCCGGTGACCGCGCGCCCGAAGACCGGGTCGGCCAGAGCGAAGGCGCAGCCAATGGCGATGCCAACGCGGCGCGGAGCGTCACCACAGCCTTGCGCGCAGCGGGCGGCGTGCGTCCCGATGCCAATATCCAGCAGATCGGGCTGGTCCGCCACGACCGGATGATGGTGATCGATCTGCGCCCCAGCCATGACGGCACGGCCACTGGCGACGTGCTGCTGGCACCGGGCGACCGGCTGATCGTGCCTTCGACCGGATGCTTCGACCCCTATCTCGTGCGCCCCTCGCTCGTCACCCAGCCGGGGATCCGCGTGCATATGTCGAACCTCACCCGCCCCGCCAACAACAATGCCGGTGCCGGTATCGGCGAGCGGACGGGCAGCCTGCCTTATGGCACGCGCTTTCTGCAGGGGCTGGTGGCGATGAACTGCGTAGGCGGTTCGGCGATGAATTCGGGCCGCCGCGCGGTGCTGATCAGCCGCAACCCGATGACCGGACAATCGGTGGTGGTCGAGCGCGAAGTCGAAGAGCTGGTGCGCCACGCCAATCGCGACGCCTTTGATCCCTATCTGATGCCGGGCGACGCGCTGGCGTGTTATGACAGCCGCTGGATGAACCTGTCCGATGCCATCGGCATGGTGACCGGCGCGGCGGGCGCGCTGACGCCTGCCATCCTGTTACAAGACACGGTGGCAAACTGATGGAAGAGGCACTTCCTCCACGCCGCCTTGTCCGCCTTGGGCGGGTTATCCGCGACGGTCTGCCGCCGCTCGGCCGTTATCGCCGCTATGTGCTGGCGATTGCGCCTGCGCTGCTGTTGATCTGGGGCGTGACCGGCGCCTTCCTCGCTTTCGCGCCGACCCGCTATGCCAGCGAGACTGCGCTGATCCTGCCCGGTTCGGGCGTGGGCGGATCGCTCAATCTCAACGATGTGGGGCAGGCGACAACGGTCACCTCATCCGCTTTCTCGAGCACGACTTTGAGCCCGACCGAGAATTACAAGCGGCTGCTAATGGCGCAATCGACGCTGGCGCGCGCCGCTGCCGAGTTGGGCGAAGCGCCTGGCGATTTCCCCGAGCCGAGCATCACGCTGGTCGACCAGACCAATTTGATCGAGATCACCATGACCGGCGACAGCCCCGAGCACGCGCAGGCACGCGGCGAGGCCTTGCGCAGCGCCTTTCTCGCCACGCTGGAAGAATTGCGCGAAGACGAAGCAACCGCGCGCGAATCCGCTGAAGCGGAGCGACTGGTCGAACTGGAAGCGAAAGTCGCCGAAACGCAGGCCGCTCTGCTCGAATTCCAGGGCCGCACCGGGCTTGCCAGTCTGGAACAGTTCAACGCCCGCCTCGGCACGATAGACGATCTGCGTGCCCGCGAACGCGATGCCCGCGCAGGCGGTGCGCGCGATGCCGCGGTCCGCTCGCGCCTGTCCTCCGTGCTCGACATCTCGCCCGCCAATGTCCGCCGCGCCTTGCGCCTCAAGGCCGATCCGGTGTTCCAGTCGCTGCTTGATCGCTATGCCGAAGTAAACACCGATGCGACCGAAGCGGCGGGCACGCTGGGCGAGGCGCACGCCACGCGCGAGGAACTGGAAGCCGAACGTTCCAGCCTGCGCCGCGAAATCGTCGCCCGCGGCGGAGAACTCAGCGGCCTGTCCGAACGCGCTTTGCTGGGATTCGCCGATATCTCGGTAACCGACGGCCGCGAGCGGATGTTCGAAGCGCTGATTGCCGCCGAAGGCATGAATGCCGGTTCGCAGGCCATGCTCGCCGAAATCCGCCGCCAGATCGGCCAGCAGGGCAGCAACAGCGCCGCGCTGGCCGAACAAGCGGGCGAGCTGGCTGATCTGCTGCGCGAACACCGCGTTGCAGAGGCGGTCTTCTCTTCGGCACTGGCGCGGCTGGATACCAATAAGGCCGATCCCTTCGCCTCCTATCCGCTTGTCCAGACATTCGAAGCGCCCTCACTGCCCGACCGCCCCTCTTCGCCTTCGCTGCTGATTGCCCTTGCCGGTGCCATCGCCGCGAGCCTTATCGTCTTTGTGGGATTTGCCCTTGCATGGCTGCGCCAACCGATCCTTGCCAAGCTGCTGCCGAAAGGCTGATCGCCCTCACCATCGGCGGCACCTGGCTGCTGTGGCTGACGGGGGGCCTGTATATTGCAGGCCCCGCGCTCGGCTGGATTCTGGCGGCCTTAGCAGCGTGGAAACTCTATGCCGCGCCTTACCTGCCGGAAGAGCATCGACCTGCACCGCTTGGCCCTGTCATCTGGGCATTCCTGATCGGCATGGGCGCGATGCAGATCATCCTCCTGGTGGGCCATGCCACAAACGGCTTTGGCGTTGGGCAGACTATCAAGTCCTCGATCGGCTGGGCCAAGGGCTGGGCGCTGATCGCGCTCTTCCCCTTTGCCGGAGCCGTGCTCAACATCCGCGCCGAAGTGATTTACCGCGCCGTGTGCAGGCTGGGCGCGCAGACGCTGGTGCTGATCCCGCTTTTCATCGCTGCGCCCTATATCGGCCTGCCGGAAACGCTGTGGGTATCGCCGCTCAAGGTCATCGGTGGCAGCGGGCCGGAATATTTCGCAGTAACGCTCTATACGATCGAGCCGGGCGCGGGCACGCCGCGCTGGCAATTCTTTGCCCCATGGTCGCCCGCGGCGGGATTGGTCGCGGTGGTCTATGCGATCTGCGCGGCGGAGGAGAAGCATCGCGGCTGGAAGCTCTGCGGACTGGCGGCGGCCTTGGCCATCGCACTCCTTTCCCAGTCGCGCCTTGCGCTGGTCGCGCTGCTGGTGATCTGGCCCTTTGCCTTTGGCGTCTCGCGGCTCGGCAAGGCGTGGATCTGGTGGGCGGCGGCGCCCGCGGTGCTGGCTTTCGCTTTGCTCGCCCCCATGCTGATCGACATGGCGAGCCAGCTCGCCAATGATTTCTCCAGCGCCCGCGCCGAGAGCAGCCGCGTGCGCGCCACGCTGGGGCGCATAGCCATAGAGCGGTGGCAGAATGAAGCGCCGTGGTTTGGCCACGGCATTGTCGAGGCCGGGCCGCATATCGTCGAATATATGCCCATCGGCAGCCACCACAGCTGGTACGGCCTGCTGTTTGTCAAAGGCATGACCGGATTGCTCGCTTTGGCGATCCCGCTGGCGGTCGCCGCGCTCGGCACGGCGCGCCTTGCGCTGGTGCAGCCCATGGGCCGCGTCGGCTTTGCGATGGTGCTGGTGATGCTGCTTTACAGCTTTGGCGAAAATCTGGAGATGCTCGCCTATCTCTACTGGCCCGCGCTGGTGCTGATCGGTGTAGCTGCCCGGCACGCGGTTGCGCAGCGCCTCGCTTGACGACCTTCACCGCATACGCGGCCAGCACCTCTCAAGCACATACAAGAAGGCCCCGGCTGCCTTATTGACAGTCCGGGGCCCGCCCTGCTTGCGCCCGAAGGGTCGCATGGATCACGCCAGCCGTTCGTCGAACTCGGCTTCGGGAGGAGGGGTTGGCCCGGCGGCAAGTTTGGCGCGGGCATTGCTAAACAGCTGCGCCCAGCCTTTCAGCCGCTCGGCCTGCGCGCCGGCCATGGAGCGGCGTGCCGCCTTGCCCATGTGCTCGAGCGGGGCGGTGGTGAAGCGGGTGATCGCCTCGGCGAGCTTGGCCGGATTGGAGCAATCGGCCACCAGTCCGCAGCCTTCGACCTGTTCGGGCAAGCCGTCCGTATCGGCGACGAGCACCGGACGGCCGGCCTGCTTCGCTTCGGCAACGACAAGGCCGAACGCTTCATAACGTGAAGGCACGATGATCGCGTCGCATTGCGCGTAGAAATCCGCCGGTTCGGTAATGCGTCCGGCAAAGCGGATATGCGGGCAGCCGCGCGCCAGATGATGCAGCTCTGCCTGACCGGGGCCGAAGCCGCCGATCACCAGCTCTGCATCCATGGGTGAGAGCAGTTGCATAGCACGGATCAGCGTGTCGAAATTCTTCGCCGGATCGAACCGCCCCATCGCACCGAGGCGCAGCGGGCGGTGCGGACAGAATTCAGGCGCAGGAACGCTCGCCAGCGCGTCGCC
This sequence comes from Aurantiacibacter sp. KMU-128, assembly GCF_056933515.1. NCBI lineage: Bacteria > Pseudomonadati > Pseudomonadota > Alphaproteobacteria > Sphingomonadales > Erythrobacteraceae > Aurantiacibacter > Aurantiacibacter sp. KMU-128. Next base: position 3,014,844 of record NZ_JBXORT010000001.1, on the reverse strand, counting down.
GCCGCTCCACGGATGGATCACCCGCACCTTGTTCGCGCGCACCACGCCCGCTTCCACCATCCAGTCGCGCTGCGCCGCTGAGACCGCGACGATCTCGTCAAAATTGGCGTAGGCGAGTTTGAGCATGGTGCGGAACCGGCCCTTCTCGGACACATTCGCCGCTTCCCAGGCGCGCGTGTAGGAATGCTCGATATGCACCATCCAGCTTGCCCTGTTGCGCAGGCGGAGCAGGCACAGGAAAGGCAGCGAAGCCCAATTGGGCGTCGCGTGGTTGATCACGACATCGGCATCGAGCTTGGGCGCGGGAACCACCGCCATAATGACGGGCACGACGCGGCTCTTGGCGTGGATCTGCAACATCGGATGTTCGAACAGGCCAAGCGCCTTGGTGACGCCGCCCAAGGCGAAATCGGTGTTGAGATGGATGCAGCGCAAGGGCTTCATGCCGCACCTGCCTTGCCCAGCTGGCGCTGCGCGATCTGGCCGAGCATGGGTGCCGGTAATATGGCGCTGGCAATTGCGGCAGCGGCGGTGACGAACGATTTGCGCGGCTCTTGCAGCAGCATCAGCGGATAACGGCGCAAAGCCTGCAGCGTAAGCGAGCGGGCAAAGGCATAATCGCCCAGCTGGATCGCCCGCCGCGCGAGGTAACGCAGCTGATAGGCTTCTGCAGCCGCCCGGTGCCGCTGCAGCAGCACAGGAGCATAGGCCTCTGCCTTGTTGATTGCGCGTTGCCAGCTTTCATACTGGCGCACGATATTGGCCGACAGCCCGCCACCGATAATGCGGTAATCGGTCAACAGCCCGTCAATCCCTTCAAACTGGCAGCCGTGCTTTGCGGCCATGCGCAGCCACATTTCGATATCTTCCGACTGACGGAAGCTTTCGTCGAACCAGCAGGCGCGATCGGGCTCGTCGGGATGCGGGAAAACGGCGAGATCGAGCGCGGTGCGACGGATCACCGGCGCAGAGCCATTACCCACCGGATTACGCTTCAGAATATGTGCAGCGGTCACTCCGCTTAGGCGCGGGCGCATCGCCACGGCGAGCGGCCTGCCATCGGCATCGATCAGGCGCGAGCCCGAATAGCTCACATCGATATGCGGGTTCTTGCGCAGATGGATCGCGTGCAGCATCAGCTTGTCAGGATGCCAGCGATCGTCTGAGTCGAGCAGCGCGATATAAGGGCCGCGTGCATGGGCAATGCCGGTATTGCGCGCACCGGCAAGGCCGCGATTGGGCTGGCTGATAATGCGAATACGCTCGTCGGCAAAGCCGCGCACGATCTCCATACTGGCATCGGTTCCGCCATCATCGACAATGATCAGCTCGAAATGTTCATGCGTCTGCGCAAGCACAGAGCGGATCGCCTCGCCGACATAGGGCGCGACATTGTAGACGGGCATGACAACCGAAATGAGGCTGGGTGTATGCATCGGAATTCTCCTTGGAAAAGACTCAGGCGAACAGCCGCTGGCGCAGGCTGACGGGGATGGCAGGGGCGGTGAGCGCGCCGAGCAGGGTCGGGATCGCGCGTCGCAAGTCGGACAGGAAAGCATGGTGGTTGATGGCAAGGCCGCGCATGGCAAAGCCACGCGCCTCGGCGGGTGCATTGCCGCTGCGCAGGGCGCGGCGGGCGAGGTAACGACAGAATAGAGCCTCTGCCTCGCTCACATCCAGATGCGCGGCATGGCGCGACACCAGCGTGCGCCAGCCATCATACATGGCGTCGAGGTTTACCGAGAGCCCGGAAGGCGAGAGGCGGTAGGCAACGAGCAGCTCGTCAATTCCCTCGATGGCTGCGCCCTGCCCGATGGCGCGGGCGAGCCATTCCTGGTCCTCGGCATAGCGCATCGCCGGATCGAAACCGCCGAACCGCTCAAAGGCGGTGCGGGTAACCACCAGATTGGACGTGGTGCACACCGGGTTCTCGCCGATAATCTGCGGCAGCGTCAAAGCGCCTGAAGGCACGGTGGAAAGCGTTTGAATGCGTTTGGATGCGTTCGGGTCAACAAAGGCGATCTGGGCGAAGCTCGCATCCAGGGCCGGGTCGGTGTCATGCATCGCCAGATGCGCGGCGAGCTTGTCCTCGTGCCACAGATCGTCGGCATCGCAGAAGGCAATCAACCATCCGCGCACCAGCTCTACACCGCGATTGCGCGTGGCGGAAACGCCCGCATTGTGTTGGCTGACGAGGCGGATGCGATCATCGCGCCCTGCCTCGCGCAGCATGACGAAAAGGCTGTCATCGCTAGATCCGTCGTCGACAAGGATCAGCTCGAAATCGTCACAGCTCTGCGCGCGGATCGATGCGATGGTTTCGGCAATGGTGGCCGAGGCATTGTAAACCGGCACAATGACGGAGAAGGCGGGGCTGGACATGATCATGCTCCTTTCAAGGTAGCAGCGGGGGAAACAGGCTCGCGCATTCTGACGAGCGCGAGGGCGGCGGGAATCTGGGTGAGCCAGAGCGCGGCAACGAATGACCAGGCGGCAGCTTCGAGGCCGAAACCGGCACCCGATGCGAGGCTGGCAAGGGCGGCAAAGCTCACCACCAGCGAGACAGCGGCATCGTGTTGCGGCCTGCCATTGGCGCGCAGCCAAGCGGTCAGCAGGCTGCCGAAAATCGCCGGAACACCGCCGAGACACAGGATCGCCACCAAGGGTGCCATTTGCGTCCATTGCGCGCCAAACAGCAGCGGAACGTACCAGTCGGCGAACAGCATTTGCGCCGCGATCACAGGAACGAAAATGGCCAGCGAAAGCGCGCCTGCCTGCAGCAGCCGCTCGCGCCGCTCACGCTGGTCACTGGCGGCACACAGATGCGGGAAAAGAACGATGCCGAGCGCCGCAATGAAGCTGGTGGTGATGCCCAGCCCGGCATTGAAGGCGAAGAAATACAAGCCCAGCGCCTCGGTGCCGAGCAAAGCACCGATAATGACCTTGTCGAGTTGCGTGCGTGCGGCCACGAGTATCTCGCTGCCCAATACGCCAAGGCTGAATGTGCGGAATTCGGCAAAGGGCGCGGGCGCTATTCCGGGCACGGGCGACCAGTGGCGCGCGCGGCGCACCAGCACCAGCCAGAGCGGCGAGGTCAGCAATTTGGGGAGGACAATCGCCCAGGCGCTCGGCCAAAGCAGCGCGAGGATGATCGACAGCACATGGTCAGCCGCAGTCTGGCTCGCGGCAATCCGCGCGGTCGCCGCCATGCGCCCTTCGCGCATCAGCAGGAACACCTGCACCAGGCCGGGCGGCATGAAGGCATAGACGCCGCTCATCACGGCAAGCATCGCAGCAATCTCTGCCATATCGAACACGGCTAAAAGCACGGCGGCAACCGCGAGTTGGATTAGCGCCACCGTTGCACACCACAGCACGAACAAGCGCCGCGCAGCGTTGCAGATTGCGGGCAGTTCTTCATCGCTAGCCGCGATGATGCGCTGGCCGATGCCGCTATTCGCCAATACCCGCACCAGTTCGAACAGAGCAATCGCGAGCGCTGCCACGCCGATCTGGGCGGGCGCGATCTGGCGGGCGATGACGATGATGGCAAGGATGCGCAGAAGCCGCGTGCCGACTTCCGCCACGCCGTAAGCTGCCAGCCCGGCGACAACCGGTCGCAGGCTAGCGGGGATCAGGCCTTCAAGGCGGGAAATGATGGGCACGGCAGAATTCCTGTTTTGCGGTACCCACCACAATTCAAGGGCCGTGCCAGATAATTTTATCGGTTAAAAACAGTGTGAAAGGGAGCGGCGAGTCGAAAAGAGTGCCCAGATTCGCGTTTTGCAACACAATTCGGCGCATTTCGCTTGGCAAAATGCGAATCTGGCCCAATTCGGCCTTCGCCGCGGTTTCTTCGCTCGCCGCATATCATTGATAGTGCGTCATTTTCTGAATCTGGCACGCAAAATGCCAATGCTCTCTCCATAATTTGGAGAATGTGCCATGTACCAGTCTTTCAACCCCGCCATCGCCCATGATTTCATGTCCAAGTCCGTGCGCGCCCTTCCCGCGTGGGAGCCGATGCGCATGGCCACGACGCGCCTGTTCGGGCTCGATATCGTCAAAGCAAGCCGGCAGGATATGGCAGAGGAACTGGTTGGCCGGGCAATCCATGCCCGCCGCACACAGGTGGCCTTCATCAATGCCCATTGCATCAACACCGCCGCCAATGACCGCGCCTATCGCCGCGCACTGTCGGGCGCCGATCTGCTGCTGCCCGATGGATCGGGCCTGCGCGCAGCGGCGCGGATGGCGGGTACGGATTTTGGCGACAATCTCAATGGTACCGATCTCTTCCCGCTGATCTGCGAGCAGGCCGCGCGCAAGGGTGCCAAGCTCTATCTGCTCGGTGGAGCTCCGGGCGTCGCGACCAAAGCCGGGCTGAACATGATGCGCCGCTATCCGGGCCTGCAGATCGTTGGCGCGCAGCATGGCTATTTCGAGCGGCAAGATACCGCGCGCGTGCTGCGCGACATCAATGCGAGCGGCGCGGATATGCTGTTTGTCGGCTTCGGCGTGCCTTTGCAGGAATGCTGGCTGGCCGATCACGGGGCGAGCCTCGATACGCCCGTCCAGCTCGCCGTGGGCGGGTTGTTCGACTATTATTCGGGCCGCATTCCGCGCGCGCCCGAAAATATCCGCGCAATGGGCTGCGAGTGGGTGTGGCGCCTGGCGCAGGAGCCGAAACGGCTCGCGCGGCGTTATGTGCTGGGCAATGCGGTGTTTCTGGCCCGCGCCGCCGCGCACGCCTTCACGCAGCGCAGCAGGTGGAATCCTGTGGCTTCGATCAAGCGCGCGGGCGATTTTCTGGCGGTGCTGCTGGGTCTCCTGATCCTCGCACCGGTCTTCGCCGCCATCGCTCTGGCTATCAAGCTGGAGGATGGCGGACCCGTTTTCTTCTCGCAAACCCGCATCGGCGCAGGCGGGAAACCGTTCCGTGTGTGGAAATTCCGCAGTATGGTGACCGATGCCGAACGGGTGCGCAAAGAACTGGAAGCGCATTCCGAACGCGATGGCGTGTGCTTCAAAATGCGCCGCGATCCACGCATTACCCGCATCGGTGCGCTGCTGCGCCGCACGTCGCTTGATGAATTGCCGCAATTGTTCAATGTGCTTAGCGGGGAGATGTCGCTGGTGGGCCCGCGCCCCGCTTTGCCGCAGGAAGTCGCTGCCTATTGGGACCGGGCAATGCAACGGCTCGACGCCAAGCCCGGCATCACGTGCATCTGGCAAGTGTCAGGCCGTGCCGAAATTCCCTTTGCCGAGCAGGTGGAAATGGACATCGACTATGTCGAACGCCACGGCCCCTTGCGCGATGTGAGCTTGCTCGCCCGCACCATACCAGCAGTGCTGACCGGACGCGGCGCTTATTGATCTGGCTGGCGGAGGCGACGTACCGTCTCCGCCGCAAGCGCTGCAACGTCTTCGCCGGCCGGAAGGGGCTTCATAGCCACCAGGTCAGCCAATGCCGCCGCGCCGATATTCGCCGCAACGCCTTTCAGACTATGCGCAGCACGCTTCGCAGCCTCTTCGTCATCTGTGGCGCGCGCCGATTGGTAACTTGCGGAGAGATCTTCGATATCCGCAATCGCCTGATCAAGGATCCTTTGCGCCTGTTCGGGTGCGAGCGCCGCGAACAGCATGGCGGTCGCACCCGTGTCGATCAACGGCGCGGTACTCTCGCCCGCCTCGGCCAGAATATCTGCCAGACGATCAAGCGCGATGGGCTTGGGCAGCAGCGCGTCCATGCCGCTGGCGAGCAAATCGTCCTGCGTATCAGGCAGCACGTGTGCGGTGACACCAATAATACGCACTGTGCCATGCGGCGCGGGCAAAGTGCGGATCGCCAATGTCGCCTCGCGCCCGTCCATCTCGGGCATATTCACATCCATCAGCACGCAATCGAACGCTTCTGAAGACGCCGCAGCAAGCGCCTGCGCGCCATCGGGAACAACGCGGTATGTGCAACCGAGCTGATCGAGCATTGCGGTGAGCACGATGCAGTTGGTTTCGACGTCTTCGGCAACGAGGATATGCAGGCCGAGTTCGGGCAGGCTGGCGGCAGGTCCGGCTGTCGCGTGCTCCTGCGCTGGTGCCTCTGCCTCCTGCAAAGGAACGGCGAACCAGAAGGTGCTGCCTTTGCCGACTTCGCTTTCGACACCGATGGCACCCTCCATTGCCGCGACCAGACGCTTGCAGATAGCGAGCCCCAATCCAGCGCTTTGGCCTGTGGTGGCAGGCATATCGCGCAGCCGCGAGAAGTCGGCGAAAAGCAGCTTCTTGTCCTCGGCAGAGATACCGCGACCCGTATCGCTAACCTCAACGCGGATGTGTCCATCGGCAACCAGAGCGCGCACGCCGATCTGCCCCGCTTCGGTGTATTTGAGCGCGTTTGAGAGGAAATTGTCGAGCAATTGGCGGAACCGCGTCGGGTCAAGCATCACGCGCGGCGGCAGGCTGCCAATTTCGTCAAGCACCAGCACGATCTGCGGATTGGCATTGGCCTGAGCCCAGAACTCGACGACGCCTTGTAAGGTCGCCGCAATATCCACCGCCTCGGTCTGCAAGTCGATTTTGCCGCTTTCGGCCCGGACAATCTCGATAATTTCGTTGAGCAGGAAATTGAGCTGTCGCCCGGATTCGCGGGCGAGATCGAGTTTGCGCCGCTGTTCGGCGTCAAGCTCACTCAGGGCAAGCGTGTCCAGCAGGCCGAGCACGCCGTTCATCGGTGTGCGAATGTCGTGGCTCATCATCGCCAGGAATTGTGATTTCGAACGGTTGGCGCGCTCCGCTTCGCCTTTGGCCTGCCGCAATTCGAAGGAGAGCGAGATCAGCTCGTCAACCCGCTCGGAAAGCTCTTCGCGCTGGTTGCGCAGCGAAGCCTCGACCGATTTGAAGTGCGACACATCGGCATAGGTGCGCACCATGCTGCCATCATCGCGGCCGATCACATCGACTTTGACGATCCTTCCATCGGACAATTCGCGTTCATAGGTTTCGCTCACAACATTGCCTGCAGCATCGCGTTTCACCTTGCCGGAATTGGGCACGGGTATGGCGCCGGGTTTCAAGGGCGGCGGACTTTTGAACGCCATACCGACCTTGAGCGCCTCGGGCTCGATCTCGGTCAGGCTGACAAGCGGCGCGTTCCACGCTGCCAGCTTGAGATCGCGGTCAAACACGGCAATGCCTTGCGGAACGGCATCGAGCACTGCCTGCAGGAAAGTGTTCGCTTCCTGCTGCGCGTAGGTGGCGGTTTCCAGCTCTGCGGTGAGCCGGCTGAGCATGAAAACCCGCCGCTCTGCCAGCAAGCCAAGCGCCCGCGCGCGACGGGTTGTCTGCCGCGTTTCGGTAATGTCTTGCACCGTGCCGGAAAGCGAGACGAACTGTCCCGCTTCATCGAGATCGCGCTGCACTGTCCATCGCAGCCAGCGGGTTTCGCCGTCATTCTGCCGGATGATCCGGTGCTCATGCACTTGCTCTTCGCCAGCACGGGTGGATTCGAAAAAGTGCTGTTGCGCCTTTTCGAAGCGTTTCTGGTCGAGCGGGTGCACCACTTGCGCAAGACCCGCGGCGTCCGGCTTCACGCCTTGGGGCAGGCCGATCAGTCTGGCGAACTCTGGCGAGAAGGCAACCTCTCCTCCGCGTTCGCGATAGACTGTCGCAATCGCAGCCATGCGCTGCGCCGCGAGCAGTTGGCGCATATTGATGTCGAGTTTTTCGCGCAGATCCTCCTCGCGCGCACGCAAATCGCGGTTTGCACGATCCAATTCGCGCGCACGGCTTTGCAGAAGGGTTTCTGCGTCGACGCGTGCGTTTTCCGACCGCTTGAGCCGGCGCAGCAAAATCTCCACCTGCTGCTCGGGTGGTAGGTCACGAAGCTGTTCGCGTATGTTTTGCATTAGCGGCCACGGATTGGGGTTGGTGAGACCATACTAGCGGCAAAGTCCTAATATGCTCAATCACCGGCACACGGGGTGTGGCATAAGCCCTACTGGTGCAATTACGACGAGGATGGGAGAAAAGCGTGGAGCGGGTAAGGGGAATCGAACCCCTCTAGCTAGCTTGGAAGGCTAGAGCATTACCACTATGCTATACCCGCACCTGGGCTCACAAGAGCGGCTCCGGAGAGCGGAGCGGCGATTGCCACCGGCAGGGCGCTTTCGTCAAGTGTTCATTCGCCTCCGCTTCGCCGCATCGCACTTGGACGCGAGCTGGGCGGGGAGCTGGGCGTGTTCCGCTCCGCAGCCTCCCCGTCACGGGTGTCATCCGCGCTTGCCGGGGGAGCGATGCGCAATTCGACCCGGCGGTTGGCACGGCGGCCTTCTGCATTGGGCGAGCCATCGGGCAAGGCATTGGGCATGGCGGGGTTCTGTTCGCCAAAGGCAATCACCTGTATCCGGTCATCGTCTACGCCGCGCTCGATCAACCAGGCGGCAACGGCTTCGGCCTGCGCCCGCGACGTGCGCAGATTTGCGGCATCATTGCCCGCACTATCGGTGTGTCCGCCCAGAATGACCGGCCAGTCTTCTTCGATAGCCCGCGATTCCATAATGCCCGCCAGCAACCGCTCGGCATCGGCACTCAAGGTCGCCCCACCCGCGAAGGGGATGGTCAGCTCGACCGGTTCTGCGGGCAGTTCGAGGTCGTTTTGGGGCGCGTTTTCGTCGCGGATGATGGAGGCAGCAGCGGTTTCTCCGGATGCCGCAGGTGGCGTCTGCGTTGCTGTTGCTTGCTCCTCGCCAGCGCCTGATGCCGGAGTGTCGGCGGCATCGTCACGGCGCAATTCGCAGGCAGCCAGAGCAAAGGCGCCGCCGACAAGCAGCAGTGCGATACGGATTTTTCGGTACGGGGGGTTTGGCATTGCGGCTTTCCTCGTCATCACGCGGACCCGGGCCTGGCGGTATTGCCGTTGCCGGCTTTCGCGCTCTCGCGCGCCGCCTGCTTGTCCGCCTTTCCGGCGCGGCGGGCGGCCTTCTCCTCGCTTGGCGCGCGGGGCGGGGAGAAGGAAATGATCTGGTCGCCCGGCTGCGGTTCCGGCGCAACCGCGTGGGTGAAGAACATCAGCTCGCCGTCGGGCTTGATCAGCAGCAGCATATGCGCCTGATCGGGCAGCTTTTCCTGTGCGTCTTCGAAATTGAACTGTTCGGACAGGGTGGTGCGGCGCAGCACCCAGCCTTCCTGTTGGCGTTGCTGGACGTCGTCGACGCCAAGTCCGGATTTGAACAAGGCCCGCCCGCGCAGCGACGCTGGCAATGCGCGGTGATCCGCGTCATCATCCGCATCTTCGCCAAGCTGGTATACCTTGTCGGTGCCGATCTCCGGTGCGAATTCGGAGCAGACCAGCGCATTATAGGCTTCGTTATCGGTCGCCGCGACCAGCGACTGGAACGGCGTCAGGTCGAGATTGTGTTCGGTTGCCTCGTTGAGGATTTCGCCGTGATAGGTGGGCAGGCCGAGCGTGCGTGCCGGCTTGAGCCGCTGCCACGATCCGTCGACGATCATCACGGGCGTATCCGTTTTGTGCAGGATTTCGGCAAGGGCTATCGACCATGGTGTTGCACCGGCAATCAGCACGCCGGGCCGCGAGGCGCTTTTGATTTTCAGCAGGCGCGCGACGATATCGACCGTGAAGCCGTGCGCGAAAACGGTCGCCACCACCACGGCAAAGCTGAGCCCGATCAGGATCGAGCCGTCGCCATAGCCCAGCTCGTCCATCCGCAGCGCGAACAGGCCGCTGATTGCCACCAGCACGATGCCGCGCGGAGCGATCCATGCAAGGAACAGGCGCTCGTTCCACGGCACCGAACTGCCGAGCAATGACAGCAGGATCGTGGCCGGGCGGACAAGGAACAGCAGCGCGAGAAGGAACAGGTAGAGACGCAATCCCGCAGCCTCGAACGGGTTGAGATAGGTCAGCTCGGTCAGATCGAGCGAAGCCGAGAGCAGGATGAAAATGCCCGATACCAGCAGCACCGCCACATTCTGTTTGAACGGGTGGATGCTGCGCAGGCTGGCCACGTGCATATTGGCCAGCGCAATCCCCATCACCGTCACGGCGACCAGCCCGGCCTCGTGTTCGATCATGTTGCAGGCGACGAAGGTCCCGACGACGGCCACCAGCAGGACAGGCACTTTGAGGAACTCGGGCACATATCCGCGCGGGAAGCTCCATGCGATCACCCATGCGGCGGCGAAGCCGATGACGCCTGATGCGACGGCCGCGAGAGCGATTTCGGGGAGAACTTCGATGGCGGCGGAGCCTTCACGCGTCGCGCGAAAATATTCATAGGCCACCACCGCGCACAGCGCGCCGATGGGGTCATTGACGATGGCTTCCCATTTGAGCAGCGCGGCGGGGCGTTGCTGCACCGATGACTGGCGCAGCAAAGGCATCACCACTGTGGGGCCGGTCACCACCAAAATGCCTGCGAACAGGATTGCCACCGGGAGAACGATCCCACCGATGACGTAGGCTGCCAGTGTTCCGAACAGCCAACCCAGCGGCACGCCCAGCAGCACCAGCCGCCAGATGCCGCTGCCATACTTCTTGAGCTCGCGGAAATTCAGGCTCAGCCCGCCCTCGAACAGGATCAGCGCTACGCCGATTGCGACCATGGGGGAAAGCAGATCGCCAAAGGCCGCTGCGGGGTCGAGAACGCGGTAGCCAAAATAGCCAAGCAGCGGTCCCGCGATGAAGCCGGCCGCCAGCATCAACACGATCGCGGGCCAACCGGTGCGCCAGGCGAGCCATTGTGCACCTATGCCGAGCACCCCGACAAGGGCAATTTGCAGCGCCTGCGAGTCCATGATCCTCCTTCGGGATTAACGTCCCCCGGCAACAGAACGCACGAGACGGGGGATTTTTCCGAGAAAGTCCGCGGCGCAGCGGGAAGGGCCGCCTATCGGCCCCGTCAATGACCGGAATAGGAAACCAGCGCCGTCGATGAGACGCCCGCTGCGGCCAGCACATCGCTGCCGCCGAGATCGGGCAGATCGATAACGAACAGCGCGCGGTCGACTTCAGCACCCGCACGGCGCAGCAGCTTTGCCCCCGCAGCGGCGGTGCCGCCAGTGGCGAGCAGATCGTCCGCCATCAGCACCCGCATTCCGGGTGTAATCAGCGTAGGATCAAGTTCGAGCCGCGCAGTGCCGTATTCGAGCGCGTAGTCTTCGCCAATCGTTTCGACAGGCAGCTTGCCCGCCTTGCGCAACGGGATGAAGCCCACGCCGAGCGCAATGGCGAGTGCAGTGCCGAAGATAAATCCGCGCGCTTCCATTCCGGCGACCGCATCGACCGGTGCTTGCCGCGCGTGATCGGCCAAGGCATCAACGGTGCGGGCGAGGCCCGGTCCGCTGGCCAGCAATGTCGTGATATCGCGGAACTGGATGCCGGACTTGGGAAAGTCCGGCACAGTGCGGATCAGCGGCTCCAATTCGTCGGCAATCGCCATCGGAGCCGCTAATTCCCGTTAGTCTTTCTTGCGCTTCAGATCGGCCCAGACCTGCTTCTTGGCAAGCCAGGCAAGGATGGTCGCGAACAGCGTGAAGGCAATCACCCACCAGCCGGTCTTCTGGCGCTCGATCAGCTTGGGCTCGGCCGTCCAGGTCAGGAAGGCGGCAACGTCTGCCGACATCTGCGCAACCGTCGGTTCGGGCGAGCCTTCGGCGGTGTAGGTAACCTGCCCGTCAACCACCAGCGGCGGCGCCATCGCCAGATTGATGTTGGGGAAGTACGGGTTAAAGTTCAGTCCCGTTGCCGGCATGTAATCAGGCGCGGTTTCGGAGAACACAAGCCCGTCGGCATTGGTGTAGGTGTTGGGATCGGCATAGCCCGACAGCAGCGAATAGACGTAATTCGTGCCGTCATGGCGCGCCTTCGTCATCAGCGAGAGGTCCGGCGGGATCGCGTTGTTGTTCGCCGCTGCGGCCGCAATCGCATTCGGATAGGGCGAGGGGAAATTATCGGTCGGCAGCGCCGGACGCATCACGCTTTCACCAGTGTCGGGATTGATGCCCGGCACCTGCCACGTGGCCGCCTCTGCCCGCACCTGCGCTTCGGAGAAACCGATATCTTCGAGATTGCGGAATGCGACGTAGTTCAATGAGTGGCAAGCAGCACACACTTCCTTGTACACCTGATAGCCGCGCTGCAGCTGCGCCTGGTCCCAGCGACCCAGCGGGCCCTCGAAGGAGAAGCCGCCTTCCGGTGCTTCGGGCTCCAGCACGAAGGGATAGTAGGCGGGCTTTTCCGCAGGCTCGGTGGCCGCAGTATAGGCGCCGACGCCGAAGGACACGAGCACCACGAGAGTGAAGCCGAGACCGATGAGGATACCAACTAGGCGGATCATAATATCTGTCTTTCCTCTAAACCGTCGCGGGGTCAGGCAGTTGCCGGCTTGGCGCTATCGCCCAGCGCAGCCTTGTCGTCGCTTCCCAGCACTGCCTCGGTGATCGAGTAAGGCAGCGGGTCGGGACGCTCGATCGAGCTGATGATCGGCAGGATGACCAGGAAGTGCAGGAAGTAATAGGCGGTGAAGATCTGGCTCAGCATCACATAGGGCTCTTCAGCCGGAGCGCCGCCGAGATAGAACAGACCCGCCATACAGGGGATCAGGCCGAACCAGAAGAACTTGCGGAAGAGCGGACGGTAATGGCCGCTGCGCACCGGGCCCTTGTCCAGCCAGGGGAGGAAGAACCACACGAGGATCGCCGCGAACATCGCCAGCACGCCCCACAGCTTGGCCGGGAGAATGAAGTCGAAGGTGAACGCGCGCAGGATCGCGTAGAACGGGTAGAAATACCACTCGGGCACGATGTGCGCAGGCGTCGAAAGCGGGTTGGCCGGGATGTAGTTATCCGGGTGGCCCAGCACGTTCGGCATGAAGAACACGAAGGCGAAGAACAGCAGCAGGAACACGCCCAGGCCGAACCCGTCTTTCGCGGTGTAATAGGGGTGGAACGGCACCGTGTCCGATTCCTGCTTCACTTCCACGCCGGTCGGGTTGGACGAGCCGGGAATGTGCAGCGCCCAGATGTGCAGGATCACACAGCCCGCGATCACGAAGGGCAGCAGATAGTGCAGGCTGAAGAAGCGGTTCAGTGCCGCCGCGTCAGGTGCGTAACCGCCCAGCAACCAGATCTGCAGCGGCTCGCCCACCAGCGGGATCGCGCCGAACAGGCCGGTGATGACCTTGGCACCCCAGAAGCTCATCTGGCCCCAGGGCAAGACATAGCCCATGAAGGCAGTCGCCATCATCAGCAGGAAGATGGTGACACCCAGCAACCAAATCATTTCGCGCGGCGGCTTGTACGATGCGTAGAAGAAGCCACGGAAAATATGGATGTAGATGACCATGAAGAAGAAGCTGGCACCATTGGCGTGCGCATAGCGCATCAGCCAGCCCCAATTGACGTCGCGCATGATGTGCTCGACCGAGGAGAACGCACCATCGGCATTGGCGGTGTAGTGCATCGCCAGCACCACGCCGGTGACGATCTGCAGCATGAGGCAGAAACCCGCCAGCACGCCGAAATTCCAGAAATAGGAAAGGTTGCGCGGTACCGGATAGCCCGCGCCGACAGCGTTGTAGACGAGGCGCGGCAGCGGCAGCTTCTCGTCGAGGAACTTGGTGAAGCCGTTGGCCGGCTGATATTCCTTGGCCCAGGGAAAGCTCATGGTCTCTCTCTTCTTCTTCGGCTTAGCCGATCACGAGGGTCGTGCCGGCGATGGTGTATTCGGGCACCAGCAGGTTGCTTGGCGCGGGGCCCTTGCGGATGCGTGCGGCGGTGTCGTAGTGCGAACCGTGGCAGGGGCAGAAATAGCCGTTATATTCGCCCTTGTTCTCGCCTTCGGCAGCGCCCAGCGGCACGCAGCCGAGATGGGTGCAGACCCCCATCACCACCAATACGTCTTCATGGCCCTCTTGCGTGCGCTCGGCCAGAGTCTGTGCATCGCGCAGCGAATCAACATCGACCGCGTTGGCTTCATCGATCTCGGCCTGCGTAAGGCGGCGGATGAACACCGGCTGCTTGCGGAACACCGCCTTGATCGCCTGTCCGGTTTCCAGCGCGCCGATATCCAGCTCGGTCGTGCTTTCGGCGAGCACGTCTGCCGAGGGAGCCATCTGGCTGACCAGCGGATAGACCATCACGCCGCCACCAACAGCCGCAGCCGACGTTGCAGCGACCGTGATAAAGTCGCGGCGACGCACGCCTTCTTCCTTGCTGACTTCCGGAGCAGTGCCGTTTTCTTCTGACATACCCTTGCCTTGCCTGTTTGGCCGCTATGCGCCGCATCGGACGCGTCCGGCCGTCACTCGAATACTTTCTGTGCCGGATGCAAAAACTGTCCCGAAAAACGGGACGCAGGCCGACAGCTTGGCGCGGCTGATAGACGAGCAATCGCGCCCTGCCAACCCGCCTTTTGGCTATAGGTCTTTTGGAGCGGTCAATGCGCCTGTAAGCGTCTGAGGAAAATGCGTTTTGCTACGAATCAGGCGGGCAAAGCGATCAGCGAATACTGGCGTTTGTCCGTTGCTTCCGCACGATGAGTCGCGCGCCGGTAGGAGTGGAAACGGTCTTCTTGCGAATAGGTATCAATTGCCAGGTCTTCGACCGCCCCGATTTTAAGCGAGCGTAGCCGCCAAACAATATAGGCGGGCAGATCGAATTGCCATTTGCCCGGGCGGCTACGGGTGAAGAAGGTCTGGTGGCGTTCCTCGAACTGTTCGACAAAGTCCCAGCCGACTTCGTAATTGGCCTGCGCGATGGTCGGGCCGATGGCGGCGCTGATATTGGCGCGGCTTGCGCCCAGCTCTTCCATCCGCCGCACGGTGGCTTCGAGCACGCCGAAATGCGCGCCGCGCCATCCGGCATGGGCCGCGCCGATCACGCCTGCCTCGCGGTCGGCAAACAGCACCGGCGCGCAATCGGCGGTGACAATGCCGAGCACGAGGCCGGGCGTCGCGGTTGCCATTGCATCGGCTTCGGGCCGGGCATCGGGTGCGAAGGGCGCATCGACCGCCAGCGCGAGCGGCGAATGGACTTGCTTGACGAGGACGAGTTGCGCGCCCGCGAGAATGCAGGCAGGATCGGGCTCTCCTTCACGCCCGACGCCGGTCAGGAAGCCGTGCGGAATGCCTTGCAGCACACCGGCCCGCTCCATATCGCGCGTATCAGCCAAGGCTCTTGTCCACCTGCTCGCGCGTGTCGCGGGATAGATTGGCCACCGCCGCGATCCGCTCCAGCTCGGCGCGCATCATGGCAGAGCGCACCGGCTCGATCCGCCGCCAGCGGCCCAGCTGGCCGACAAAGCGGCTCGCGGTCTGCGGATTGACCGGATCGAGCGCGATGATGAGATCGGCGATCATCCGGTATCCGCGCCCGCTCGCATCGTGGAAAGCGTGCGGGTTGTATGCCATCGCCATGTGCAAAGAGCGCACGCGGTTGGGGTTTTTCATCGTGAAATCGGGATGCTTTGCCAGCGCCTCGACATGATCGAGCACGCGCGGGTGCAGCGAGCTCGCCTGCAAAGCGAACCATTTGTCGATCACCAGCGCATTGCCGGTGAAGCGAGCGTAGAAATCCTTCAGCGCCGCCTCGCGCGCATCGCTTTCGAGCCCGCACAGCACCATCAGCGCGCCTTGCCGGTCGGTCATATTGTCGGCTTTGGCATATTGGTGAGCCGCCAGCTCGGCGGCCTTTTCGGAATCGCTTGCGGCGGCATAGGCGAGCACCAGCGACTTAACCTTGCGCGCGCCCCGCGCTTCGGCATCGAGGCTGAACGGCACTTGCTCCGCGCGATCATAGAGCGCGTGGAATTCGCTCGCCAAAGTGCGGCCCAGATAGGCCTTCAGCGCCTCGCGTTCGGCATGGATTGCGCCCGGATCGGCAACCGGCATGGTTTCCGCCAGATAGCTCTCGCTCGGCAGCACGAGCAGCTCGCCGCGCATCAGATCGTCGAGCGCATTGTCGGTCAGCACCGCACCAATCGCCTTTGCAATCGCCGCTTCACCCGCAGCGCGCGCCGTATCATCCAGCGCTCCGTTCACCGCGTCTTTCAAATGCCCGACAACGAGGTCTTGCAAGGCCTCGTAACGGGCGAAGGGATCGTCATCATGCGCGGCGAGGAAGACCAGCTCGTCCTGCGACACGTCACGCTCGACAATCACCGGCGCGGAAAAACCGCGATTGATCGATAGTATCGGACGTTTGGAATATCCAGAAAAGCTGAAGCTTGCTTGAGCTTCGGTGAGCGTAACCAGCTGTTCACCACTATGGTTCGCGCTCTCCGCATCATACAGCGCAATCGCCAGCGGGATGACCATGGGCTGCTTGTCGGGCTGGCCGGGGGTTGCGGGCACGTCCTGCGACAGGCGCAAAGTGGCGGTGTCGCCCGAATGCTCAAGCCGGACAGAGACTTTGGGCGTGCCGGCTTGGCTGTACCACAGGCGGAATTGCGACAGGTCGAGCCCCGCGCCGTCCTCCATCGCCTTGACGAAATCCTCGCAGGTCGCCGCCTCGCCATCGTGGCGCTCGAAATAGAGATCGGTGCCCGCACGGAACCGCTCTTCGCCGCACATCGTGCGCATCATGCGGATGACTTCGGCGCCCTTGTTATAGACGGTGGCCGTGTAGAAGTTGCTGATCTCCTGATAGCTGTCGGGCCGGATCGGGTGCGCGAGCGGGCCGGAATCCTCGGGGAATTGCGCCCCGCGCAGCACGCGCACATCGGCAATCCGTTTCACCGGCGCGCTGCCCATATCCTGGCTGAACAGCTGGTCGCGCAGCACGGTGAAGCCCTCTTTCAGCGACAACTGGAACCAGTCGCGGCAGGTGACGCGGTTGCCCGACCAGTTGTGGAAATATTCATGCGCGATCACGCCTTCGATCCCGTCATAATCGGCATCGGTGGCGGTTTCGGGGTCGGCGAGCACATATTTGGTGTTGAAGACGTTGAGACCCTTGTTCTCCATCGCCCCCATGTTGAAATCGCTCACCGCGACGATGTTGAACAGGTCGAGATCATATTCGCGGCCGAACACTTCCTCGTCCCAGCGCATCGATTGTTTGAGCGATTCCATCGCGTGCCCGGTGCGCGGCAAATCGCCATCGCGGACATAGATATTGAGCGCGACTTCGCGGCCCGACATGGTCGTGAAGCTGTCCGAATTGGCGACCAGATCGCCCGCGACCAGCGCGAAGAGGTAGGACGGTTTGGGCCACGGGTCGTGCCACTCGGCCCAGGGCGTGCCGTCCTCGTCTCTGCCTTCCGCCACCAGATTGCCGTTCGACAGCAGCACGGGAAAATCCCCGCGCATCCGTACGGTGTAGACCGACAGCACATCGGGCCGGTCGGGGAAGAAAGTAATGCGGCGGAAGCCCTCCGCCTCGCACTGCGTGCAGAGCATTCCTTCCGAGGCATAGAGCCCCATCAGCTGCGTGTTCGCGCCGGGGTCGATTTGCGTGGCGATGCTGATTTCATGCGCTTCGGCGGACAGCGGAATCAGCAAGTCCGAGCCATCCATCGACCAGTTTGCCACCGGTTCGCCATCGACCGCGACGCTGAGCGGCTGGATATCGTCACCATTGAGGCGGATCGCGGGCGAGGGATCGGCCTTGGCGTTGCGCAATACGGTGAGCTTCGCCACCACGCGCGTCGCATCGAGGCCGAGATCGAAATCGAGATGCACTTCGGGCACCAGCCACGGAAACGGCGTATAATCCTCGCGGCGGATCGTCACCGGCGCTTTGGGTTCGGGCGCGGCGTCGGCCATTTCGGCGTTGTTTTCAGGAGCGGCGGGGCTGCGGGGAATATCCATGCGGCGAAATTGGGTGTTTATTGGCGGCGTGTCGAGAGGCTATGTGCCCTGCCATGTCCAATCTGTTCATTTTCGGCCTCGGCTACACCGCGAAACACATCAAGGCCCGCGCCGAAGCGGCAGGGTGGAGCGTTGTGGCGACCGGATCGGATGGCGATGTCGATTTTGCCGACCGCGACGCGGTGCGAGCTGGTCTGGCCAAAGCCGACTACGTTATGTCTTCCGTGCCACCCAGCCGCGAAAGCGGTGGCGATCCGGTGCTGGAGACCTATGGCGAACAGCTCGGCGGACTGCGGCTCGGATATTTGTCTTCGACCGGCGTCTATGGCGATGCGGGCGGCGCATGGGTCGACGAAGGTTCGCCCACCGGCACAGGCCGCCGCACTGCACGCGCGGATGCAGATGCAGCGTGGCTCGCCAAGGGCGCGCACGTCTTCCGCCTTCCCGGCATCTACGGCCCCGGCCGCTCCCCGCTCGACCGCGTGCGAGAGGGCAAGGCGCACCGCATCGATCTGCCGGGACAAGTCTTCAGCCGTATCCATGTCGAGGACATTGCGAGCGGCGTGTGGGCGGCGATTTCGAGCGATGCTCCGGCGGGGGCCTACAATCTCGGCGATGATCTGCCGTGCAGCCAGAACCTCGTGATCGAGGAAGCCTGCCGCCTGCTCGGCGTGGAGCCGCCGCCCTTGCAGACGATCGACGAAGCAGGCCTCTCCCCCATGGCGCGCGGCTTCTACGCCGAGAACCGCCGCGTCGCGAATGGCAAGCCGAAACGGGTGCTGGGATGGGTGCCGGGCTATCCGACCTATCGCGAGGGGCTGCGCAGCCTGCTCTAATGCCGCAATCCGCCTGATTGCTGCACCTGCACCACTTTCTGCCGCCGTGCCTTCAATGCCAGCAGCATCCCGACCACCGCCAGCGCCATTCCCAGCAGGGTGAGCGGCGTCCACGCATATCCCTCCAGCAGCGTCGAAATCAGCATCGCCACCGAAATCGTCACGATGGAATTATACGCGGTGCGCCCCGCGCCGATTTCGCGCACGAGATTATAGTGCAGCGGGAAGGTCACCACCGATCCGATCAGCGCGAGATAGACGATCCCGCCCCAATAATTGGCCGATGTCGGCACCGGCGGCGCGCCCGTCGTCGAAAGAGCGAAGGCCCCGTCGAACAGCGTTCCGTAAAGCATCGCCCATGCGAGCAGGCTCACCATCGGCACGCCGCGCCCGGTGGGGTTGGCCTGCACGACATTGGCGAAAGACGCGGCGAGAATGCCCAGCAGCGCGAGGCCGATCCCCAGCCCGACATTGCCGCCAATCACGCCCGCATCGGGGTTAGCCTGCCATTCGTGCCACAACAGGAAACTCACCCCGACAATCGCCACCGCGCTGCCGAGGATAAAGCCGCCCTGCACTTTCTCGCCCAGAAACACCCGCGCAAACAGCGCATTGGGCACCATCAGCAGCGCGAACATCATCGCGACGATGCCGGAAGTGACGTAAAGCTCGGCGTGATAGACGAAGAGGAAATTGCCTGAAAACTGGAACAGGCCCACCAAAGCGGCGAGCATCTGTTCCTTGCGGGTGAGCCGCAGCCGCCGCTTCATCAGCCATGCGACAAGGAACAGCGCGGGGGTCGCCAGCGCAAAGCGGTAGAACACCGACCACGCGGCGGGCACGCCGTCGATCTGGCCGGTGATGACATACCAGGTGCTGCCCCAGATGGTGCCGGTCAGCAGAAACGGCACCAGCACCCGCCAGCTCAGCATAGTCGCCTGATCGGTGCTCATAGCGCTGCGATGGCCTTGCCCAGCGCGTGCGAATGGTCGGGATCGCTGGCCCAATGGGTGACGAGGCGGATGCACGTCTCGTCCCAATCGTAGAAAGCGAAACCGACTGTGCGCAAAGCGGCGCGTTCGGCGGCATTGGCGCGGACGAACAGCTCGTTGATCTGCGCCGGATGCACCAGCCGGTCGGGGATCATCTCGGCGACAATCGCCGCTGCCGCATTCGAAGCGCGGGCATTGGCGAGCCAGAGGTCATCTTCCAGCATCGCCAGAATCTGCGCGGCGAGGAAACGTCCCTTGCTTTGCAGATGCCCCGCCCGCTTGCGCCGCCACCGTACCAGATCGGCCTGTTCGGTGTCGAAGAAGACAATCGCCTCTGCCCCCATGCCGCCATTCTTGACGAAGCCGAAGCTGAGCGCTTCGCACGGCCCCACCGCCTCGGCAGGCGCGCAGCCGAGATGCGCCACCGCATTGGCAAAGCGCGCCCCGTCCATATGCAGGCCGAGTTTCCGCTCGCCCGCCAAAGCGCCAATCGCGGCGAGTTCTTGCGGCGTATAGACGAGCCCGTATTCGCTCGCCTGCGTGATCGATATCGCGTGCGCGGGCACCTGATGCACGCCGCGCGTAATGCCGTCGAGTACCGCTGTAATGCTCTGCGGGGTAAGCTTCGCGCCCTCGCCCTCGGCCAGCAGCAGCTTGGCACCGTGCAGATAAAAGCCGGGCGCGCCGCATTCGTCCATTTCGATATGCGCTTCTTCGTGACAGATCACTCCGCCATGCGGCTGCACCATGGTGGCGAGCGCAAGGCAGTTCGCCGCTGTCCCCGTCGCCACCCACAAGCCCGCACATTCGCGCCCGAACAGCGCCGTAAACCGCGCGTCCAGCTCGCGGCTCAGCGCGTCGGTGTCGTAGGGCGTGTCCACCGCGTCGGCAGCGCGCATGGCTTCCCACAGCTTGGGATGGACGGGTGCCGCATTATCTGAAAGGAACTGCATCGCGCACCGCACTGCCCGTTCGCAGGCCGGTTCGCAAGAAGGAGAATGTGCATGGCCGAGCCCGAAATCACCCGCAACGATGATGGCGGCAAGGGCGCCTATTACGCCGATGTCGAGGGGACGGACGTCAAGGCAGAGCTCACCTGGCGTGCCAAAGGCGATGTGCGCGTGGCCGATCACACTTTCACCCCGCCCGAAGCGCGCGGCAAGGGTATCGCGCTAAAACTGGTCGAGGCGCTGGTGGCCGATGCCCGCGAGCAGGGTTTTAGCGTTCTGCCGACCTGCCCCTATGTGGCGGTGCAATTCAAGAAGCACCCTGAATGGGCAGATGTGCGCGCGCGTTAGGCGCGCCTATTTGGGCAGCCTTGCGAAATCGACCGAGGCGATGCTTTCGAGCACCGCAGCGCGCAGCTTTTTCGCATCTTCCAGTGCGAGGCCTTCAAAGGCGAAATTGCCGCCCGCCATGCCGAACACCAGATCACAATAGCCGCGCCAGCGGGCAATCGGCCCTTGCGCAATCTCGACCGAATGCAGCTTCACCCGGTTGGCAATCTGCGTGCGCGGAGCGAGCCAGCCGCGCCGCGAAATCACCTGCGCCGGATCGAGCGCGTGGCGGTCGTAACGCCACAGGAAGATCTGCTGCGCGGTAAAGAATATTGCGAGGGCGAGCATCAGATAGAAGCCGAAGGTCAGTCCCACCGCATCGGGGCCGAAAGCGATGTCGGCAGCCAGAAAGCCGAACGCGCCGATTATGCAGGCACCCGCGCTGATAATAGCCTTGTCGAAGCGGTAATTCGGGCTTGGCCGCCGCCAATCCTCCGCCTCGTCGGGCAAGACGAACCCCGCTTCGGCGGCAATCGGCGCGATTTCGGCCATGGTGGCAAAGGGTGCGACCTCGTGGTTCGCGCTGCCCGAATCCTGCGCCAGACTGATGAAGGACAGGCCGTGCCAGCCGAAACGGCGGCGGATGATGCCGGTTGATACCACCAGCGCCTGTACGCGGTGGACGGGCATTACCACATCGGTTTTGGTGAGCAGTCCGCGGCGGCGACGGAAGCCCTTGGGCGTGCGCTCCAACCGGAAATCCCAATCGCGCACAAAGGTCTTGGCGATGCCCGACAGCACCCCGACGCCGATCACCGTGATAAGGATATACAGCACGCCGAGAATGCGCGCGGTCATGTCCATCCCGTCGATATATTTGCCCGCTTCGAAATAGCCTTCGTCGCGCACATATTGTTCGGCATAGTCCCACACGTCGAAAGGCAGCAGGAATTCGAACTGCTGGATCGCGCCGATAATCACCGCGAAAATCACCAGCGAGAAGCTGAACAGGCCGTAGGTGAACAGCCGTCCGGGCGGCATGGCGAACAGCATTTGCGCAGGGGCGGCAAAGCCTTGGGCGGCTATCGCATCATCCTCGCCCTGCCCTTGTACGATGTCTGGCGCGCTTTCGGCTTCGTCCACACCTTCCACCAGCGCGCGCACCGTTTCGCGCAGCCGCTCGCCCTCCGCTTCGCTGACATAGGCCAGCTTCAGCTCGTCCTTGCCACCCGCGCCGGTTTCGAACTTTACTTCGACCAGGCCGAGCAAGCGCGGGATCAGCTTTTGTTCGAGGCTGACATCCTGGATGCGGTCATACGGGACAGAGCGCGCCGCGCGGCTGACAATGCCCTGCTCCAGCCGCACATCGCTCGCGCCGATGCGGTATTTCAGGCGATACCAGCCGAGCCATGCCGGGACGAGGTTAATCGCGATGATCAGCGCAATGATCGGCACCGCATAGGGCGCGACCAAGCCGATCCCGTCATCGCTGCGGCTCGCGCCGAACAGCAGGAAGGCGGCCGGGATCACCGCCTGGCCAAGCGTGCGAACCGCCTGCACCGCGACCGACAGCCCGCTGAGGCGCCGCCATTCACCGATTTCGATGGCCTCGCCCGCTTCGGCGATTCCGTCCGCGTCGCCGGTCACATCGATTCCCGCTTCACGTGCTGGCGGATTTCCTCGCGCATGGCGCTGGCATCATCATAGGCGAGCCCCGGCAAGGTCACCGAGGCATTGTGCGTGCCCGCCGTGTGCAGGATCAGCCGCGAAATGCCGAACAGCCGTTCGAGCGGCCCCTGCTCGACATCGAGATGCTGGACGCGGCTGAACGGGACGACAGTGTCCGAATGGAACATCACGCCCTTCACAACCCGCAGCCGGTCAATCGCCATATGATAGCCGCGCGAGCGATACCGCTTCATCGGCAGCACCAAGATGAAGATCGCCGCAAGAATCAGCACCGGAATGGCGGGAACCCATGGCGGGACAATTTCAGCCACTGACAGCACAGTCGCGCCGATGACGAAGGGGATTGTAAAGATCAGCCCCTCGATCCGCATGACGGTGGTGTAGCTGGGATCAAGCTGGGTAAGCGGCTCTGCATCGGGAAGCGTATCGTCCATAGGTGCGTTATAAGGACAATACAGCGCGATTAAAGGAATTTTGTTTGCGCACCCGCATCCGCGGGCGCGTCCTCGCTAGACGCGCTCCGCTACGCTACGCGCCCGCTGCGGGCGGGCAGTCGCCCTAGGTCGGCTGCTGGTCGCAGCCGATACTTGCACAAGGCAGCGTGGGTCAGTCGCGAGTGAAACGAGCGACCGAGCGCACGGCGCGACCCGCAGGTGCCCCGCAATGGAGGCGTAGCCGGAATGGAGGGAATAGCGCCGAGGACGAAAGCGCGGAGGCGCTTTCGAAAAACAAGAATGGTGCCACGAGAGAGGATTGAACTCTCGACCTCACCCTTACCAAGGGTGCGCTCTACCACTGAGCTACCGCGGCGCCGATCAAGACGCGCGCCTATCGTTGCGAAGGCGGCGATTGTCAAGCGATGCTTGAACCTTTCCTGCGATAGCGCCATTGCCTTGCGCATGAGTGAAGACACACGCAAAAATCTGTCGCGGGAAGAGCGTCTGGCAGCCAAATTGCGCGAAAACCTGAAGCGCCGCAAAGCGCAGGCGAAGGCGATGCGCGACGAATCACCGCCGGAATCGCCACCCAAATCGTCTCTGGCCAAGCCCGATTGAGGCGGCTAACCCGCCGCATAATTGGTTCAATAACGGGGAAACCGACACGTGCCCAAGCTGATACTCGTCCGCCATGGCCAGTCCGAGTGGAATCTCGCCAACCGCTTCACCGGCTGGTGGGATGTCGATGTGACCGAAAAGGGCGTGGAGGAAGCACGCGCTGCCGGTCGGCTGCTGAAAGAAAAAGGCGTGCTGCCCACACTCGCTTTCACCAGCGTGCAGAAGCGGGCCATCATGACGCTGCATCTGGCGCTGGAGGAATGCGGGCGGCTGTGGATTCCCGAAACCAAGGACTGGCGGCTGAACGAGCGGCATTATGGCGGGCTGACCGGCCTCAACAAGGACGAAATGCGCGAGCTGCATGGGGAAGAACAGGTGCAGATCTGGCGCCGCAGCTTTGACGTGCCCCCGCCGCCGCTGGAAAAGGGCAACGAGTTCGATCTCTCCGGCGATCCGCGTTACGCCGGGATCGACGTACCGCAGACCGAGAGCCTCAAGCTCACGATCGAGCGCGTTCTGCCCTATTGGGAAAGCACCATCCTGCCCGAGCTCGCCAAGGGCGAGACGGTGATCATTTCCGCGCATGGCAATTCCTTGCGCGCGCTGGTGAAGCACCTCTCGGGCATTTCGGATGACGAAATCACTGGCCTCGAAATCCCAACCGGCCAGCCGATTGTTTACGATTTCGATGCCAATATGGTGCCGGGTGAACGCTACTATCTGAAGGACAGCTAATGGCCGATGTTGCAATCGTAATGGGCAGCCAGTCCGACTGGCCGACGATGCAATGCGCCGCCGATGTGCTCGATGCGCTGGGCGTATCCTACGAAGCGCGCATCGTCTCCGCCCACCGCACGCCCGACCGGCTGCACGCCTTCGGCAAGGGCGCGGCGGAGGAAGGCTTCAAAGTCGTGATCGCGGGCGCGGGCGGCGCGGCGCATCTGCCCGGCATGATCGCCGCGCTGACGCATCTGCCGGTGCTCGGCGTGCCGGTGAAGTCGAAGGCGCTGAACGGCATGGATAGCCTGCTCTCCATCGTGCAAATGCCCGCCGGTATTCCCACCGGAACGCTGGCGATTGGCGAAGCGGGCGCGACCAATGCGGGGCTGCTGGCGGCGAGTATTCTGGCGCTGGGGGATGCGGAACTGGGTAAGCGGCTCGTGGCATGGCGTAAGGCACAAACCGACAAGGTGGCAGAGCAGCCTACAGACTAATCGCCACCCCCGTTCGTCCTGAGCTTCCCCACTTACCGCTCATGCTGAGCTTGTCGAAGCATCGCTTTTTCTTATAGCGGACGCAGAAGTGGAAGGGCGATCCTTCGACAGGCTCAGGATGAGCGGGGTTTCTTTGCTAGCTCCCGGATCGACAATCGGCATTCTCGGTGGCGGCCAGCTGGGCCGGATGCTCGCCATGTCTGCCGCGCAGCTAGGCTTTCGCTGCCATATCTTCGCGCCCGAAGCCGACAGCGTTGCCGCCGAGGTTTCCGCGCAGTTCACCAACGCCGCGTGGCATGATCGCGATGCGCTCGCCACTTTCGCGCAAGGCTGCGATGCGATCACCTATGAATTCGAGAATGTGCCGGTCGAACCGCTCGCCGCGCTGCCCGCAGGCTTGCTTGCGCCGGGCACCAGTGCGCTCGAAGTGGCGCAGGACCGCATAAGCGAGAAACGCTTTGTCGAAAGCCTCGGCGGGCGCCCCGCGCCTTTCGCGCAGGTCGATTATGACGCTGATCTGGCCGATGCGGTGGAGCAGGTCGGCACGCCCGGCATCCTCAAAACCCGCCGTGACGGCTATGACGGCAAGGGCCAGTGGCGCATCGACAGCGCGCATGATGCGCTGGGCATCCGCATCCCGGCGAGCGGCTGCGTCTATGAAGGCATGGTGCGTTTCGAGGCCGAGTTTTCGGTCATTCTGGTGCGCGGGCGGGATGGCGCGGTGCGGTTCTGGGATTCGACCCACAACACGCATACAGGCGGCATTCTGGCGACCAGCGTGCTGCCCGCTCCGGCGATTGTCGGCGCGCAGGTGGAGGCGGCGCGCAGCCTTGCCAGCCGGATCGCGGAAAAGCTCGGCTATGTCGGCGTGCTGACCTGCGAATTCTTCGCCACCGCCAACGGCCCCGTCTTCAACGAAATGGCCCCGCGCGTGCACAATTCGGGCCATTGGACCATCGAGGGCGCGGTCACCAGCCAGTTCGAAAACCATATCCGCGCGGTGGCGGGCCTGCCGCTGGGCGATACGTCCAGCACGGCGGAGCGGATTGTGATGGAGAACCTCATCGGCGATGTCGCCTTGCGCACCGACCGCCACCTCGCCGATCCGCGCGCGCATCTGCATCTCTACGGCAAGGCCGAGGCGCGCGACGGGCGCAAGATGGGCCATATCACGCGGGTTGGCTGAGCGATGCGCGAAATGCTCCTGATCGTCGCGCGGGCGCGCAATGGCGTGATTGGCCGCGACGGCACGCTGCCCTGGGCGATTTCCGAAGATCTGAAACGCTTCAAGAAGCTCACCATGGGCAAGCCGATGGTGATGGGCCGCAAGACTTTCGAGAGTCTGCCCGGCCTGCTGCCCGGACGCCGCCATATCGTGCTGACACGGCAGAAGGATTGGCAGGCCGAGGGCGCGGAAGTGGTGCATTCGGTCGCGGATGCGCTGGCGCTGGCGGGCGAGGAGGATGTCGCGGTGATTGGCGGTGCGGAGGTGTTCGACCTGTTCTGGCAGCATGGCACGCATTTCGAGCTGACCGAAGTGCTTGGCGATATCGAGGGTGACACCTTCATGCGCTCCCCCGCCGATGATCCCGCGTGGGAAGAGATCGCCCGCGTCCCGCATGAGGGCAGCGACACCCATCCCGCCTTCCACTTCGTCAGCTACCGGAGGCGCGCGTGATCGGCAAAATCCTCAAATTCACCGCGATGTTCCTCGTCGTCGCGTTGGCGGGTTTCTTCGCCTTTGCTCCCGGCATTGCCGAGCGCAGCATGAACGAGATCGCCGACGCGCCGCTGCCCGAAATCTCGGAGGAAGCGCGCGCGCTGCACGCTACGCTCACCATTGTCGATCTGCATTCGGACACGCTGATGTGGAAGCGCGACCCGATCGCACGCGCCGGACGCGGGCATATGGATCTGCCGCGGCTGATCGACGGCAATGTGGCGCTGCAAGTCTTCTCCAGCGTCACCAAATCGCCTGCCGGGCTCAATTTTGATCGCAATTCCGCCGATGCGCGCGACAATATCACGCTGCTCGCCATCGGCCAGTTGCAGCCATACGAGACGTGGTTCTCGCCGTTCCAGCGATCGATGTATCACGCCGCGCGGCTGGACGATGCCGCCGCCCGCGCGCCCGATGCGCTGCGCCTGATCCGCACGCCTGCGGATATTGACGCCATGCTGGCAGAGCGTGACGCGACCGGGCGGCCCATCGGCGGGCTGTTTTCGGTCGAGGGGTTGCACAATCTGGAGGGCGACGGCGACAATCTCCAGCGCCTGTATGATGCCGGGCTGCGCATGGCGGGGCTGGTGCATTTCTTCGATAACGAGCTTGCCGGATCGATGCATGGCGAGGCCAAGGGCGGCCTCACCCCGTTCGGGCGCGAAATCGTGGGGGAGATGGAGCGGCTGGGTATCGTGGTCGATATCGCCCATTGCAGCCATCAATGCGTCGCCGAAGTGCTGGCGCTGGCGCGCCGTCCGGTCGTCTCCAGCCATGGCGGGGTGCAGGCGACCTGCGCCACCAACCGTAACCTTTCCGACGACGAGATTCGCGGCGTCGCGGCGACCGGCGGAGTGATTGGCGTCGGCTATTTTGACGGCGCGGTGTGCGGCACGTCGCCCGCGCAGATTGTCGCGGCGATGCGGCATATCGCCGATCTGGTGGGGGTGGAGCACGTTGCGCTGGGCAGCGATTATGACGGCTCGGTCGAAGTCGGGTTTGATACTGCGCATCTGGTGCAGATTACGCAGGCGCTGCTGGATGACGGTTTCTCCGAGGACGAGATCCGCGCGATCATGGGGCTGAATGCGCTGCGCGTGCTGCGCCAAGGGATTGCGCCTATGGAGCAAGGCGCGTGAGGCTTAGCCACCGCGAGTCCGTGCCAGAGGCGCTGCGCGGCGCGATTGTCGCGCTCGGCAATTTTGACGGCTTCCATCGCGGCCACCAGCACGTTGTGGCCGAGGCGGTGAACTGGGCCAGGGCGCAGGGCCGCCCCGCCATCGTCGCCACTTTCGATCCGCACCCCGTCCGCCATTTCGCGCCGCACGTCCCGCCCTTCCGCCTCACCAGCCTCGACCAGCGCGAGGAGCTGTTCACCGCCGCAGGGGCCGATGCGATGCTCGTCTTCGACTTTGGCGACGAACTGGCGGCGATGGAGGCGGAGAGCTTCGTGCGCGATCTGCTCGGCCACCATATCGGCGCGGGCGGCGTCGTGACGGGCGAGGATTTCACTTTTGGCAAAGCGCGCGGCGGCAATGTCGAAGTGCTGCGCGAGGTCGGCTTGACCTGCGGGATTGCCGCGCGCGCTATCAGTCCGGTGGGCGATGCGGGGCAGGTGATCTCCTCTAGCCGCATCCGCGATGCGCTGAAGGCGGGCGAGCCGCAGACCGCCGCCGCGCTGCTCTCCCGCCCCTTCACCGTGCGCGGCACCGTTATCCATGGCGACAAGCGCGGGCGCGAGCTGGGCTATCCGACGGCGAATATCGACATGGGCGCCTATATCCGCCCGCGCTTCGGCATTTACGCGGTGACGGGGCGCGTGCTTTCCACCGGGCAAATGCTCAAAGGCGCGGCCAATCTCGGCATCCGCCCGCAATTCGATCCGCCCAAGGAATTGCTGGAGCCGTTCTTTTTCGACTTTGCTGGCGATCTATATGGCGAAGAGCTGGACGTGGCCTTCCACCACTTCCTGCGGCCCGAAGCGAAGTTCGACAGCCTCGACGATCTCACCGCGCAGATGGAACGCGATTGCGACGCAGCGCTTGCGTTGCTGGACGGGTGAAGGGAAACCCTTTCGCGGCGCAGCCGGGCATCCCGGTTGAATGCGCGCAGAGAGCGCAGAGGACACGGAGAGGTTGCGCTCCATTCTCTGCGCCCTCTGCGTTCTCTGCGCGGGAAAATTACGAGACGCCTGCGGCGCGATTGTGCGCTGCCCTCTTCGTGGCTTCCTGTCTTCGTGTGAAAACTTCCCTCTCGCCCCCGCCCCCACCCCGCATAACAATAAACGAAATTGCCCAAAGCCCACGCCGCCGCTAAGGCGCGCAACCTATGAGCGAAAAGCGCGACTACCGAGACACCGTCTTCCTGCCGAAGACCGATTTCCCCATGAAGGCCGGGCTCCCGCAGAAGGAGCCGGGCATTCTGGCGCGGTGGGAAGCCGAGGATGTTTACGGCCGGCTGCGCGCCGCGCGTGAGGGGCGCGAGAAATTCGTGCTGCACGATGGCCCGCCCTACGCCAATGGCAATATCCATATCGGCCACGCGCTCAACAAGGTGCTGAAGGATGCGGTTGTGCGCACGCAGAGCCTGCTCGGCAAGGATGCGCCCTATGTTCCCGGCTGGGACTGCCACGGCCTGCCGATCGAATGGAAGGTGGAAGAAGCCTACCGCAAGAAGAAACAGAATAAGGACGAGGTTCCGCCGCGCGAATTCCGCGCCGAATGCCGCCAGTATGCCGCCGAATGGGTGGATGTGCAGCGCGAGCAGTTTAAGCGGCTCGGTATCACCGGCCAATGGGACAAGCCGTACCTGACGATGGCCCCCGAGGCCGAGGCGGGCATTGTCGCCGAATTGCTGAAGTTTGCCGAGAGCGGCCAACTCTATCGCGGCGCGAAGCCGGTGATGTGGTCGCCCGTGGAGAAGACCGCGCTGGCCGAGGCGGAGGTCGAGTATGAGGACATCACCTCGACGCAGATCGATGTGGCGTTCGCCATCACCGAAGCGCCAAATGCCCCCGACTTGATCGGGAGTTTCGCGGTAATTTGGACAACGACGCCCTGGACAATCCCGGTAAACCAAGCCCTGTCTTTTGGGCCCGACATTGAATACGGCCGCTACATAATGCGGGGCGAAGAGCGGACCATTCAGGTCATCCTCGCCACCGATCTCGTTGCCGAGTTCGAACGGCGCACAGGCCTTGAGAACGAAGATCCCGATGGTCAGCCGCTGGTCGCGTTCAAAGGGTCGGATCTGGAAGGCTCAGTAGTCCGCCACCCGATGCACCATCTCGGCGGGTTCTTTGCCGAGCCCCGACCCATGCTTCCCGGCGATTTCGTCACCACCGACAGCGGCACCGGCCTCGTCCATATGGCGCCCGATCATGGCGAGGACGATTTCGATCTGTGCAAGGCGCACGGCATCAATCCGAAATTCGTGGTCGATGCCGACGGGCGTTACCGCGAGGATTGGGGCTGGCTCGGCGGGCAGGGTTCGGTCATCAACCCCAAGTTCAACGCGCCGGACGGGTCGATCTGCACAGACCTGCGCGCGGCAGGCGCGTTGCTGAGCGCTTCGGCGGATTACCAGCACTCCTATCCGCATAGCTGGCGGAGCAAGGCGAAGGTCATCTTTCGCTGCACCCCGCAATGGTTTGTGCCGATGGATAGTCCCATCGGTGCGTTCGATTTCGATGTGGCCCCACTGGGCGGCATCGGCGGCGCGATTGCGCTGGGCGTGCAGGCAGCGGACACCGCAACCTTGCGCGAAACCGCCCTCACCGCCATCGCGGAAACCCGCTTCGTGCCCGAAAAGGGCCAGAACCGCATCCGCTCGATGGTCGAAGGCCGCCCCGACTGGGTGCTTTCCCGCCAGCGCGCATGGGGCGTGCCGATTACTTTGTTTGTCGATCGCAAGAGCGGCGAATATCTGGTCGACCCGGAAGTCAACGCGCGCATCGTCGCCGCAGTGAAAGCCGACGGCGTCGATGGCTGGTCGGAAGAAAATGCCGCGCATTTTCTAGGGGAAGGTCGCAATCCCGACGATTACGAGATGGTCACCGACATTCTCGACGTGTGGTTCGACAGCGGCTCCACCCACGCCTTCGTGCTCGAAAGCGGGGTTTGGCCCGATCTGCAAAGCCCGGCCGATCTCTACTTGGAAGGCAGTGACCAGCATCGCGGCTGGTTCCAGTCGAGCCTGCTCGAAAGCTGCGCCACACGGGGCCGCGCGCCGTATAAAGCGGTGCTGACCCACGGCTTCACGATGGCGGCAGACGGGCGCAAAATGTCCAAATCCTTGGGCAATACGGTCGATCCGCTGAAAGTGATGGAGGAATACGGTGCCGACATCATCCGCCTGTGGGCGCTGAGCGTCGATTACACCGAGGATCACCGCATCGGGCCGGAAATCCTCAAAGGCGTGGCCGACCAATACCGCAAGCTGCGCAATACCTTCCGCTATCTCTTGGGCGCGCTCGACGGCTTTACCGATGCGGAGCGGGTGGATGTGGGGGAGATGCCCGAGCTGGAGCGGTATATGCTCGGCCTGCTGGGCGAACTGGACGGCAAGCTGCGCGCCGCGGTCGATGCGTTCGATTTCAACGCCTACACCCGCGCGCTGACCGATTTCGCCAATGAAGACCTCTCGGCCTTCTTCTTCGATATCCGCAAAGACCGGCTCTATTGCGACGCGCCCATGGGGCTGGAGCGCCGCGCCTACCGCACTGTGCTCGACACGCTGTTCCACGCCCTGATCCGCTACGCCGCGCCGGTGCTGGTGTTCACGAGCGAGGAAGTGTGGGGGACGCGCTATCCCGATGCGGGAAGCGTGCATTTGCTGGAGTGGCCTGAAGTGCCTGCTGGGAATGCGGACACCGCTCGCTGGGATGCACTGCGCGCCCTGCGCGAGCGGGTCACCGAAGCCATCGAACCGCTGCGGCGCGAAAAGACCATCCGCTCCGGCCTCGAAGCCGAAGTCACTGTGCCCGCCAGCGCCGTGCCCGAAGGCTTCTCCACGAGTGATCTCGCCGAGCTGTTCATCACCGGCACAGTGACGCTGGGCGATGGGGAGAGCGTGAGTGTCACCAAATCCTCCGATGCCAAATGCGGCCGCTGTTGGCGCTTGCTGCCCGAAGTTGGCGAAGACGGCGATCTGTGTCATCGCTGCGAAACGGTCGTAACCGCAATGGATGCTGCATCATGACCCAGATCGGCAAATTTCGCGCCATCGGCC
The DNA here is from genome assembly GCF_056933515.1 of Aurantiacibacter sp. KMU-128. Classification (NCBI taxonomy): domain Bacteria; kingdom Pseudomonadati; phylum Pseudomonadota; class Alphaproteobacteria; order Sphingomonadales; family Erythrobacteraceae; genus Aurantiacibacter; species Aurantiacibacter sp. KMU-128. The sequence goes on along the minus strand of NZ_JBXORT010000001.1, from coordinate 2,983,007 downwards.
TCGCCATTGCGGCGGTGATCTTTGTTGCTGACCAGTGGATGAAGCACTTTGTGGTCAACACGCTGGGGCTCGACCAGATGGGCGAGAACTACCCGCTGCTGCCCTTTTTCGACTTCACCCGCACCAACAATTACGGCGTCTCGCTCGGTATGTTCGAGGCGACGAGCATGGAAATGCGCTGGATCCTCGTCGGCGTCACCGCGCTGATCGCGCTGGTCGTGGCGGTGTGGATGATGCGCGAGAAGCTGCTGGGCGACATCATCGCATTGAGCCTCATCCTCGGCGGCGCGCTCGGCAATATCGTTGACCGATATCGCTTCGGATACGTGGTCGACTATGCCGATTTCCATATCGGGGACTTCCGCCCCTTCCTTATTTTCAACGTCGCCGATGCTGCTATCACCATTGGCGTTGTGATTATCCTTGCCCGCGCGCTGTTCATCCGCGAGAAAGAGGATGACGGCCAAGAGGCCACACACGAGACACCTGACGCGAGCCCCTCTGCAGAGGGCCGAGAGAGTTAAGACCCATGGCCAAATTCACCCGCATCCTTTTCGTCGCCGGCGCGGCCAGCGCCCTGACCGCGTGTGGCGGTATCGACATTGCCAACCGTGAGCGGCCCGACGAATTTGCCGTGCAGCGGCAGGCCCCGCTGGTGGTGCCGCCCGATTTCCACCTCGTGCCCCCGCAACCCGGCGCTCCGCGACCGGTCGAAGGCACGGCGAGCGAGCAGGCGCTGGAAGCCCTGTTCGGCGGCCCGCAGCAACGTTCGGCCGTGGAAACGCGCGCGCTCGAACTGGCGGGTCTGGCAGAGCCGGGAATCCGCTCGGCGATTGGCGACGAAGGCACCTTCACGGTGAACAAGGGCACCGAAGTCCGCACAATCCTCGCCGCCCCGCAGGGTGACGGCCAGGCGGCTCGGGTTGTGATTCCTGGTTGATTTGTTTGCGAAGCCGCATCCGCGGCTTCGTCCTCGCTAGACGCGCTCCGCTTCGCTGCGCGCCCGCTGCGGGCGGGCAGTCGCCCTTTGTCGGCTGCTGGCCGCAGCCGATCTCAGCACTTTGTCAATTTTGAAGCAGTGAGATCGGAGCCGCAGGCGACGACCGAGCGCACGCGCGCGTCCCGCAGGTGCCGCGCAGCGGGAACGAAGTCCCCGCGGAGCGAATAGCACCGAGGACGAACCCGCGGATGCGGGTTCGCAAACAAACATCTACCCCCTACTGCCTACTGCCTACTCACTACTGCCTGTTAACCAGCAGCTTATCGATCTTCCGCCCGTCCATATCGATCACTTCGAAGCGCCAGCCCTGGTCGGTAAAGTGCTCGCCTTCGGTGGGCAGGTGTTTGAGCACGTAGAGCGCGTATCCCGCAGCGGTGGCGAATTCGCGGCCTTCGGGGAATTCGAGGCCCAGCCGGTCGGCAAGATCGTCCGCTGCCAGCGCGCCCGAAACCAGCAGCGAGCCGTCCTCGCGCTCGGTAATCATCGGCGTGTCGCCTTCGTCCTGATGGCTGGCGAAATTGCCCGCAATCGCGGCGAGGATATCGGCATTGGTGACGATACCGTCCAGATGGCCGTATTCGTCATGCACCATCGCCATGCCGGTGCCCGATTGCTGCAGCACTTTGAGCGCGTCCAACGCATCGAGCTGGTCGGGCACGACTTCGCTTTTGCGCGCGAGGCCGACCAGATTGACCGGCTCTCCGGCCACCATCAGCGCGAGGATTTCGCGCACTTTGACCACGCCGATCACCTTGTCCGCCTCCCGCTCGATCACCGGCATAAGCGAATGCGGCGATTCGCCGATGGCCTTGCGGATCGTGTCTTCATCGGCATCGGCTTCCAGCCAGTCGATTTCGGTGCGCGGGGTCATCACTTCGCGAACGGGGCGGTCTTGCAGCCGCATAATGCCCGACAGGATCGCCCGCTCCTGCTCCTCGATCACGCCGGTATGCGTCGCATCGGCGAAGATCATCTGCAGCTCTTCCGCGGTCATCTTGTGATCGCCCTTGTGGCGGATGCGCAGCAGGGCGAGCAGCAAGTTGGACGAGGTATCGAGCAGCCAGACGAAGGGTTTGGAAATGCGCGCCAGCATATCCATCGGCCGCGCCATGATGATCGCCACCGGCTCCGCCGCGCGCAGGGCAAGCTGCTTGGGCACGAGCTCGCCGATCACGAGGCTAAGATAGGTGGTGACGCCGATCACCACGACATAGCCGATATTGTCAGCAATATCCTCGTCCACCCCCAACTGCGCGATCCGCGCGCCCACCGGCTCGCCCAGCGCCGCGCCCGACACGGCACCATTGATAATCCCGATCAGGGTGATGCCGATCTGCACGGTGGAAAGGAATTTGCCGGGATCGGCAGCCAGCCGCATGGCAATGCGCGCGCTACCGCTGCCCTTGTCTGCCGCCATGCGCAGCCGCGCGGTGCGTGCCGAGACAATGGCCAGCTCCGACATGGCAAACACGCCGTTGAGAACGATCAGGAAGACGAGCGCGGCAAGGTAATGCCAGGGAAAAGGTTCCATCAGGATTGCGGCGCTAGCAGAAAGCGGCGGGCAAGCGAAGAGGCAGCGCACAAAGCGTGCAGACGAGCGAAGTTTGCGCAGGGATACACAAAGTTACGGGAACGTCTGCCAGCGTTCATCATTTATTTGCCATGTTGGGACTCTGGCGCAATCCTGTTATCTGGATGCAGTCAGGGCGAGAGATGGAGGACTGGATACCATGACCAAGAAATTTTTGACGACGAGCGTGGCAGCGGTTGCGCTGATCGGCACGACCACCGCGTGCGTGACCGATCCGAACACCGGCAACCAGGTCATTTCACGCGCGGCCATTGGCGGCATCGGCGGCGCGGGCCTGGGCTATCTGCTCGGTGGGATTGTCGGCGGGCGCACCGCGCGCATTGTCGGTGCAGGAATCGGCGCAGCGGCGGGCGGCTATGTCGGCTACCGCATGGATGAGCAGATCCGCGAGATCGAGGAAGTCACCGCCGGCACCGGCGTCGATGTGACCGAAACGCCGGGCGGTGATGGCATTCTGGTGACCTTCCCCGATGTGACTTTTGCGGTCAATTCTACCACGATCACCCCGTCCATGCGCGAAGTGCTCGACGGCGTGGCGCAGAGCATGATCGACTATCCCAACAGCCTGATCGACGTGATGGGGCATACCGACTCGACGGGAAGTGACAGCTACAATCTCGATCTGTCGCGCCGCCGTGCCGAATCGGTGGCGAACTATCTCGTCTCGCGCGGCGTTGCCCGCGCCCGGATCGAGACGATCGGCTATGGCGAGCAATATCCGGTGGCGGATAACACGACCGATGCAGGCCGCGCAGCCAATCGCCGCGTAGAAATCCGTATCACGCCGGTAACGCAGGCTGATGTAGACGCGGCCTACTAACAGCTTGCTAGAGCAAGAGAGAGAAAGGGGCGTCCTGCGGGGCGCCCCTTTTTTATTGGCGCGAGAGGGTTGCCGCCCGCTCCGCCAGCCGCTCGACCGCCGCGCCGTGGATCGCCGCAGCACATACCAGCAGGCCAAAAGCGCGCGGATCGCGCTTGTTGTAGGCGAGCGGATTGCCGAATGCGTCGGTCACCCGCGCTCCCGCTTCCCTCGCGATCAGAGCGGCAGCGGCGATGTCCCATTCGTAGCCCCAGCGCAGGGTCGCCACCAGATCGGCCTGGTCATCGGCTACCATGGCCACGCGCAGCGCGATGGAATTGGGTTTCTCGACCATCGCCAGATCGCGGTCTTCCTTGGCCAGCGAATCGGCGGGCACGCGCGCGCCGGAAAACTCGCTCCGCGTGCTCGCCACCAGCCGCTTGCCGTTAAGCCACGCGCCCTTGCCCGCAACGCCCGACCACACCTCGCCGCGCGCGGGTGCCACCAGCGTACCGAGCAAAGGCCGCCCGCCGCTCACCAGCGCGACCGACACGGCCCAGCCGCTGCGTCCGCGAATGAAATCGCGCGTCCCGTCAATCGGATCGACCAGCCAGACGAGTCCGCCATCCAATCGCTCTGCCGAATCGGCGGTTTCTTCGGACAGCCACCCTGCGGCAGGCAGCAGCGCGCCCAGTTCGCGCTTCAGAAAAGCGTCGACTTCCAGATCGGCCTCGCACACAGGGCTGCCGGGCGTTTTCTCCCAGCTTTTCAGCTCGTGACCCGCGCCCGGCCACCGGCCCAACGCCATATGGCCCGCTTCGCGGCAAATCTGTTCAAGGCGCATCGTATCGATCATATCGGCCTGCCAGATGATCGACGAATGTAGCGTTTGCAAGCGCGCGGCGATGATGCTTTAGCGCAGCGCAGCATTTTCCATTTTCGACAATGAAGGTTTCCCAATGAACATCCACGAATACCAGGCCAAGGAACTGCTCGCCAAATTCGGTATCGGCGTGCCCACCGGCTATCCGGCGTTGAGCGTGGACGAAGCGGTGGCAGCGGCGGAGAAGCTGCCCGGGCCGCTTTATGTGGTGAAGGCGCAGATTCACGCAGGCGGCCGCGGCAAGGGCAAGTTTGCCGAACTGCCCGCCGATGCCAAGGGCGGCGTGCGGCTGGCCAAGAGCGTTGACGATGTGCGCAAGGACGCCACCGAAATGCTCGGCAACACGCTGGTAACGGTGCAGACCGGCGATGCGGGCAAGCAGGTCAACCGGCTCTACGTCACCGATGGCGTGGATATCGCCAAGGAATATTACCTCTCCATGGTGATCGACCGCGCGAGCAGCCGTGTCGCCATGATCGTTTCGACCGAAGGTGGCATGGATATCGAGGAAGTCGCGCATTCGACGCCGGAGAAGATCGCCACCATCACCATCGATCCCGCCACCCGCTTTATGCCGCATCACGGCCGCGCGGTGGCCAATGCGCTGAAGCTGGAAGGCGCGCTCGCCAAGGCAGCGGCCAAGCTGGCGAGCCAGCTTTACACTGCTTTCACGGCGCTCGATTGCGATATGCTCGAAATCAATCCGCTGGTGGAGACCGCCGGCGGCGAACTGCTGGTGCTCGACACCAAGATGAGCTTCGATTCGAATGCTCTCTACCGCCACCCCGATATCGAAGCCATGCGCGACGAGACCGAGGAGGACCCGATGGAAGTCGAAGCGAGCAAGTATGATCTCGCTTACATCAAGCTCGATGGCGATATCGGCTGCATGGTGAATGGGGCGGGCCTTGCCATGGCGACGATGGACATCATCAAGCTCAATGGCTCCTTCCCCGCCAACTTCCTCGATGTGGGCGGCGGTGCGACGACCGAGAAGGTGACCGCGGCGTTCAAAATCATCCTGTCCGATCCGGCGGTGAAGGGCATTCTGGTGAACATTTTCGGCGGCATCATGCGCTGCGACACGATTGCCGAGGGCATTGTGATCGCCGCCAAGGAAGTCGAACTCGACGTGCCGCTGGTCGTCCGCCTCGAAGGCACCAATGTTCAGCAGGGCAAGGATATCCTCGCCAATAGCGGCCTGCCGATCATCCCCGCCGACGATCTGGGCGACGCTGCGAAGAAGATCGTCGCCGAGGTGAAAGAAGCGGCGTAACTTCAGGGCCGGTCAGGAGTTCGGCATGGTACAGGTGCTTTTGCTGATCGTTGTGGCGGTCGCCATGGTGTTGGTTCTGAAGAGCTTTTCGAAAGCGTCGTCCACCGATGATCTCTCCACGCTGTCCAAGGGACAGTTGAAGCAGAACATCGCCTTTGCGCGCATGGTCGTGAAAAACAATGCCGACGAAGCCAAACGGGCCGAAGCGGCGCAGACCATTGAGCGGCTGCAGGCCGAGTTGGACCGGCGGGAGGCGAGCTGATTTTGTCGCCAGCATCTTAGCCATTCTTACACATTGCCGCACACACAAAGGGCCGCATTTCCAATTCGGAATTGCGGCCCTAGTGCTTTCAGGGCAAGGAACAAGGCGCAGGCCAATGCTGCTTGACGTATACGTCAAGTCGTTTACATAAGCGGCATACCTTTGGGCTCGGAGAGGGCCGAATCACGAGAGGGCACAGCGATGAAAATTCTCGTCCCCGTCAAACGGGTGATTGATTACAATGTGAAGCCGCGCGTCAAAGCGGACGGCTCGGGCGTCGATCTCGCCAATGTCAAAATGAGCATGAACCCGTTCTGCGAAATCGCCGTGGAAGAGGCGATCCGGCTGAAGGAAGCGGGCAAGGCGGAAGAGATCATTGCGGTCAGCGTCGGCCCGGCCAAGGCGCAGGAAACGCTGCGCACCGCGCTCGCCATGGGCGCAGACCGCGCGATTCTGGTGGAAACCGAGGATGCGGTTGAGCCGCTGGCGGTCGCCAAGATCCTTAAAGCCATCGCCGATGAAGAGCAGCCGGGACTGGTGATGCTCGGCAAACAGGCGATTGATGATGATTCGAACCAGACCGGCCAGATGCTCGCCGCGCTGATGGGCCGCCCGCAAGGCACCTTCGCCAGTGAAGTGAGTGTCGACGGAGATTCCGTCAGCGTTACCCGCGAAGTCGATGGCGGCTTGGAAACGGTGAAGCTTTCGCTTCCCGCCATCGTCACCACCGATCTGCGCCTGAACGAGCCGCGCTATGCCAGCTTGCCCAACATCATGAAGGCGAAGAAGAAGGAACTCGCGGTCAAAACCCCCGCCGATTACGGCGTGGACACCACCCCGCGCCTCACCACCACCCACGTGGCCGAACCGCCGGTGCGCAAGGCGGGCGAGATCGTCGCCGATGTGGACGCGCTGGTCGCCAAACTCAAAGCGCTCGGGGTGGCGTAAGACACATCCCCCGCGCGTCCTGAGCTTGTCGAAGGACTGTCCTTTCTTTTGGACCGGGGTTTAAAGATTGAAGTGCAGCCCTTCGACAGGCTCAGGGCGAACGGATTTTGAGGAAAGAATACAATGGCTAATCTTGTCCTTGCTGAAACCGCTGGCGATGCCATCGCTGATGCAACTCTTGCTACTATAACCGCTGCTGCCAAGCTCGGCGGAGATGTTCATGTGCTCGTCGCCGGGTCGTCGGCAGCCGCCGATGCCGCCGCGAAGATCGCTGGCGTGTCGAAAGTTCTCCATGCGGGCGATGCTGCCTACGCCAACGGCCTTGCCGAGAATGTAGCGCCGCTGATTGCGGGGCTGATGGACGGCTATGACGCGGTGCTTGCCCCTGCCACCACCACCGGCAAGAACGTGCTGCCTCGCGTCGCCGCCACGCTCGATGTGATGCAGGTGTCCGACATTATCAGTGTCGAAGGCCCCAAGAGCTTCAAGCGCCCGATCTATGCCGGTAACGCCATTGCGACGGTCGAAAGCTCTGACGCGAAGCTGGTCATCACCGTGCGCACCACCGCCTTTGAAAAGGCCGCTGCCGAGGGCGGTTCCGCCGCGGTCGAAAGCGTCGCAGGCGCGGGCGATGCAGGGATTTCGCAGTTCGTGAAGCTCGACGCGGTCAAGTCCGACCGTCCCGAGCTGACGAGCGCAGGCATCATCGTTTCGGGTGGTCGCGCGCTGAAGGACGGGCCGACTTTCGAGCAATATATCACTCCGCTCGCCGACAAGCTCGGCGCCGCCATCGGCGCCTCACGCGCGGCAGTGGACGCAGGCTATGTTCCGAACGACTATCAGGTCGGCCAGACCGGCAAGATCGTTGCGCCGGAACTTTACGTCGCAATCGGCATTTCGGGCGCGATCCAGCATCTGGCGGGCATGAAGGATTCCAAAGTGATCGTCGCGATCAACAAGGACCCCGACGCGCCGATCTTCCAGGTGGCGGATATCGGTCTGGTCGCAGACCTGTTCACCGCCGTGCCGGAATTGACGAGCAAGCTCTGATTTTCAAAGACTATTGCCTCATGCAGCGCGCCTGATAGGTTCGCTGCATGAGGCATTTTCTTTTGGGCGCCGCTGGCGCCGCGCTCGCATTTGCTCCCCTCTCTGCATCCGCGCAGGAAGGCGCGGAGCAGCCTTTGTCTGCCGAAGCGCAGGCGGTGATCGAGAGTGGCGGCGGCCTCAACCCCACGCGCGAATGGCGCATCACGCCGCGCGATTCGGGTTGCACCGCGAGCCAGATATTCGGTGATGGCAATGAACGCGTGACTGTCGTCATGCGCAGGCTGCAACCCTTTCTGGAGGTGCAGTTTGCGGTGATCGGCTCCGGCTTCAGCCATGAGGACGAAATGGCCGCAGGCTTTGTGCCCACTGGTACAATGCTCGCAATTGCACAGCGCAATTCTGCGAGCATGGGCGAGCGAGACGGCTTTGCCTTTGCCCGCCAGCCTTTCCGCGACGAAGCCGCGATGGCCGAACTCGAACGCTATTGGGGTGACCGGACCGGGCACTTTGTTGTGCAAGGCGAGGATAATGCTCCCCTGGTGCTCAATACCGGCCCCGTCGGCGAGGTGTTCGATCTGCTCAACAGCTGCACGCTGGAACAGCTCAGCCAATACGGTGTGGATTGGCGCGGACGCGGTCGTTTCCAGCGCTATGCCAGCATAACCAATATGCGCGAGGTAACCCGCGATCTGGGCCATGCCTATGGCCGCGAGGCGACGAGCATATGGGCGCGCGGGCCGGTTTCGGTCCGCATGATTGTGGATGGCAATGGCAACGCCATTCGCTGCGATCTGGTGACGCAAATGGCGCGTCGCGATCTGGAAGAGATCACCTGCGATGTGCTGATGGAAGATGCCGAGTTCGAGGTAGCGTTGGATGCAACAGGCAATCCGGTGACCGATTTCATGCTCCAGCAGATTACCTTCGTCGCGGTTGTCCGGCAGAATGCGGACGGCAGCCTCTAAACCAGCTCGATCACCGCATGGATGGTCAGCCCGACCAGCCCGCCCACCAGCGTCCCGTTGATGCGGATGAATTGCAGGTCGCGGCCGACGGCGCGTTCGATGCGCAGGGTTATCGTGCTCGCGTCCCAGCTCTTCACCGTCGTTGAAACGAGGCTGACAATCTGCTCGCCATAGCGGTTGGCGACGCCCACCAAAGTGCGGCGGGCGAAGCGGTTGATTTGGACTTGCAGGCGCGGATCGCTTTGCAGCGTCTTGCCCAGATCGGCGAGACTGTCGCCCATCTGTCCGCTGAGCGCCGTGTCGGGATTGCGCAGCTTCTCGATCAAAGAGCGCCGCAGCCGCTCCCACACGCCCATCCACCAATCGGCCACCGCCGGATTGGCGAGCAGTTCGTTCTTCATCCGCTCCACCTTGGCGCGGGTTTCGGAATCGTGCTGCAGGTCTTGCGCCAGCTTCGCCAGGCCCTCCTCCACCTTGCCGCGCACCGGATGGTCGGGATCGACGTGCATTTCGGCGAGTAGCTTGTACAGGCCATCGAGCACCGAATTGGCGAGCCTTCCGTCGAGCCCCGTCCAGCGGATCACCGCATTGGCGCGGCTTTGCACCACGTCGCGCACCATGTCCTCATTGTCTTCGAGCGTCACGCCCGCCCAGCGGATGAAGCTGTCGATCAGCGGGCGGTGCTTGTTGCCCGCTATCGCGCTTTCGAGCAGCCGCCCGAGCAACGGGGAGACGTCCATCTTCTCAGCCTGCCGTGCCAGTCCTGCCTTCACCTGCAGGCCGAGCCGGTCGGGATCGAGCGTTTCGAGCAGTTCGACCAGCAATTGCCCCGCGCCCGCGCGGATGCGGCCCTGCTCCCCCGCGCTCCGGCTGACGAGGAAATCGCCCGCCGCGCTCGCCACATTCATCGCCCGCATCCGCCGCGCCACGACGACGGGGGTGAGGAAATTGGTGCGCAGGAAGGTCGCCATCGTGTCGGCGATGCGGTCTTTGTTCGCAGGAATGATCGCGGTGTGCGGGATGGGAATGCCCATCGGGTGGCGGAACAGCGCGGTCACCGCGAACCAGTCCGCCAGCCCGCCGACCATCGCCGCCTCGGCGAAGGCGTTGACATAGCCCCAAGCCGGATGCGCGCCGAGCATCTGGTGCGAGCCGACAAACACCGCCGCCATCGCCACCAGCAGCAAAGTCGCGGTAATGCGCATCCGCCGCGCCTTGTCGGGCGGCAGTGGAGCGCCGCTGGCGAAGGTCAGTTTCGAGCTATTCGGCAGGCTGCGGCTCCGCAGCTTTGTCGGCGGCATCATCGCCGGGTTTGTAGGTGAGGAAGCGCTCGCGTAGCCAGGGCCCAAGCTTCTTCTCCATCCCGTCTGCCAGGCTGAAGCCCGCGGGCACGATCACCAGCGTCAGCACGGTCGACAGGATCAGCCCGCCGATCACCGTGGTGCCCATCGGCGCGCGCCAACCGCCATCGCCGCTCAAAGAAATGGCGGTGGGGATCATGCCAGCGGTCATGGCGACGGTGGTCATCACAATCGGCTGCGCGCGCTTGTGTCCGGCTTCCATGATCGCGGCGAACTTGTCTACGCCGCGATCCATTTCCTCAATGGCGAAGTCGATCAGCAGGATCGAGTTCTTGGCGACAATGCCGAGCAGCAGCAGCATCCCGATAAACACCGGCATCGAAATGGGTAGCGGGGCGAAATTGCCGGTGGAGAAGCCTTCGAGATAACCCGCAATCACCAGCGCAACGAAGCCGCCCAAGGGGGCGAGCAGCAGCGATCCCATGTTCACCAGCGGCGACACGATCCGGCGGTAGAGCAGCACCAGCACACCGAAAACGAGGAACAGGCCGGTGATCAGCGCGGTCTGGAAATCGCGCGCCAGGTCGGCCTGCCACTGGTCGGCACCCACCGGCATATTGGAAACGCCCGCAGGCAGGTTTTCCATGATCGGCAGCGCGTTGATCGCCAGCAGCACATCGCCGCGCGCCACATTGGGCGCGATATCGAGGCCGACGAAGACGCGGCGGCTCTGGTTGAACCGCTCGATCGAGGTCGGCCCCATGCCCAGCGAGATATCGGCGACGCGGCTCAGCGGCACCGAACCACCACCTGCGGTGGGAACGGGCAGGTTCTGGATCGTCGCCAGATCGCGTCGCGCGCTTTCGGCGAGCCGCACACGGATCGGGATCTGCCGGTCCGAGAGCGAGAAGCGCGCCGCGTTCTGGTCGATATCACCCAGCGTCGCGATGCGGATCGCCTGGCTGAGCGCAGCGGTCGTGACGCCGAGACTGGCGGCAAGATCCTCGCGCGGCTCGATAATCAGTTCGGGGCGCTGCAAATCACGCTCGATACGCGGCGCAACCGCGCCTTCGACGCTGGCCATCTGCTCGACCAAAGTCGACGCGGTTTCTTCGAGCAATTCGGGATCGGAGCCCGACAGCATGATCGAAATCGCGCGGCCCGTACCGCCGCCGCCGCCCTGGTTGTTCTGGAAATTGACCCGCGCATCGGGAATATCCTGCAACACCGGCGTCAATTCGCGCTCGAACTGCATACTCGATCGCACGCGGTCTTCGCGCAGCACGAGGCTGATATTGCCCGACCCTTCGAAAGAGGTGCCAAGCGCAACCGCGACTTCCTGCTCCTCGCTGAGGCGCGCGGCGATGCGGTCGACCACTTCCTCGGTCTGTTCGAGCGTGGTGCCGGGCACCATCGAAATGCTGACGCGGCTGAAATCGCTATCGGTATCGGGGAAGAACTGGACGGGCAGCTGCGCCGCGATAAGAATGGTTGCGCCGAAAGAGGCGACGCCCAGCAGCATCATCCACACACGGTGGTCGAGGAAGCGGGCGGACATATAGCGCGCGCGGCGCATAAGCGCGTTCTGCCCCGCTGCATCCTTGCTGCGCCCGAGCACTCCGCCAACGATCATCGTCACCAGAGCGCCCAGCAGGTATAGCGCGAAAATGCCGAGGCCGATCAGCCACCATGGCGGCAATTCCGGCTCTGGCGGAGCGGCGGCAGCAGCGCCTGCTTCTTCGGGCGAAGCACCGAGCGCCATCAGTCCCATAATCGCTGCAATGGTCAATACGCCAATCAGGATGTTGAACGGGACGAACCACCAGCGCGTGCCCTGGAAACCGAGCCGCCGCCGCATCTCGCGGAACGCCTTCGTATCGAGCGACCAGCGCAGCACACGCATATAGCGGTCCATCATCGGGCCTTCGCCATGCGTGCCGTGTCCTTCGGCCTTGAGGAAATAGGCCGCTGCCATCGGGGTGATGAGGCGCGCCACCGCAAGGCTCATCAGCACCGCGACCACCACGGTCAGGCCGAAATTCTTGAAGAACTGGCCCGAAATGCCCGGCATCAGGCCAACGGGCAGGAACACCGCGACGATGCAGAAGGTCGTCGCCACAACCGGCAGGCCGATTTCGTCCGCCGCGTCGATACTCGCCTGATAAGCGCTTTTGCCCATGCGCATATGGCGCACGATATTCTCGATCTCGACGATGGCGTCGTCCACCAGCACGCCCGCCACCAGGCCGAGCGCGAGGAGCGAGAGCGTGTTCAGCGAGAAACCGAGCCACGCTTCCATGAAATAGAAGGTCGGGATGGCGGAAAGCGGGATCGCCATCGCCGCGATCAGCGTCGCGCGCCAGTCGCGCAGGAACAGGAACACCACGATCACCGCCAGCAGCGCGCCTTCCACCAGCAGCGCCATGCTGCTTTCATACTGGCCGCGCGTGTAATCGACTTCGGTGAACAGACGGGTGAAGGTAATGCCGGGATTGGCCTCCTCCAGCCGCTGCAACACCTCGACCGCATCATCATACACGCGCACATCGCTTTCGCCGCGCGCGCGGGTGACCGAGAAGGTGACGACCTGCTGCCCGTCCACCTTGGCCACCGTGTTCACTTCGCCGAAGCTGTCGGAGACCGCAGCGATATCAGCGAGCTTGATCGTGCGTCCGCCGCCCAGATTAAGCTGCATTTGCGAGAGTTCATACGCGGTCTCGGCATTGCCCAGCACGCGTACCGATTGCCGCGATCCGGCGATTTCGGCCTGCCCGCCCGCCGCGTTGAAATTGACCTGCCGCAGCGCGGTGTTGACCTGGCTGGCAGTGACGCCAAGCGACTGCATCCGCGCGGGATCGAGGATCACGAGGATTTCGCGGTCCACCCCGCCCCGGCGGCTGACTTCGGCAAGCCCGTCAACCGTGAGCAATTCCTTGGTCACCGTATCATCGATAAACCAGCTCAGCTCCTCCAGCGTCATATCGTCGGCGGCTACGCCGAAGCTGACGATCGGCTGCGAACTCGTTTGCTGTTTGAAGACGCGCGGTTCGAGAATTCCGTCGGGCAATTCGCCGCGGATATTGTCGATCTCGCTCTTCACCTCGTTCACCGCTTCGGCAATGTCGGTGCCGAGCGCGAATTCGATGCTGGTGAAGCTGTTGCCTTCACTGGCGGAGGAATAGATATTCTCGATCCCGTCGAGCGTTTCGACCGCCGCTTCCACCCGCTGGGTGATCTGGTTCTCGACTTCGGAAGGGGCCGCGCCGGGTTGCGAAATGCTGACCTGCACCACCGGGAATTCGATGTCCGGCGTGTCCTGCACGTCCATATCGTTGAACGCCAGCACGCCTGCAAACATCAGGCCGATGAAAGCAAGGATGGGGACGATCGGGTTGCGGATCGCCCAGGCGGAGGCTTGGCTGAAATCCATCGGGCCTACTCTTGCGCCGCGCCTTCGCGCACCGGCCGCACGCGGTCACCCGGAGCGAGGAAGCCGCCTGCGCGCAGCACGACACGCTCGCTGCCGTCGATTCCGCCGGCAATCACAATGCCATCATCGCTGATCGCGCCCAGCTCGACGTCGCGGCGTTCCACCGTGTCCTCGGCATTGACGATGTAGACATAGCTGCCCTGATCGTCCGACAGCACCGCGCTTTCGGGCAGGCGCGTGGCGACCGTGGTGCCGCTCGCCAGCGTGATTCCGGCAAAGCCGCCGGGACGCAGCGCGCGATCATAAGGCAGTGCGCAACGCGCCGTGCCCTGCCGTGTCGTCTCGTCGATCACCGGCGAAATCTGCCAGATCTGGCAGGTGAATTGCTGCTCGGTGCCAACCGGCGTTACCGTGCCGCTGATGCCGACGCTGATCTGGCTCAGCTCGTTCTCGCCGATGCGCGCGAGCAGCTCCATCTCGCCGCCCTGCGCAATCGTGAACAGCGCGCCCGAGCCTGCGCCAACGGTTTGGCCGGGCTCGACCATGCGTTCGAGAACCAGACCCGAAGTGGGCGCAACGATGTTGAGCTGCGCATTGCGCGCGCGCCGCTCGTTCAGCTGCGCGCGGGCGACACGCACACGCGCGACAGCCGCATCGCGCTCGGCGGTCAGGCGATCGATATCGGCCTGGCTGATAAAGCCGCGCTCCACCAGTTGCAGCCCGCGATCGAGTCGCGCCTGCGCCAGATCGGCATCGGCCTGCGCTACATCGATTTGCGCCGCCTGCGCCTCGGCCTGCTGGTTCTGTACCGAACGGTCGATAACCGCCAGCACCTGGCCGGCGCGCACCCAGTCTCCGGCATCGACGGTCACCTGCGTCACGCGCCCGCCTTCGCCGACCACGCCGACGGGAATTTCGCGCCGCGCGGCCAGCGTGCCGGTGGCGTTGATGACGCCTTCCAGCGTACCCGCGCCGGGCACCGCGACGGTGACGGCAGGCAGGGTTGCGGCCTCTTCGGCGGTGGGTGTGAAAGGCGCTTCTTCCTCGCCGCCGGACAGCATGAAGGCGGCGATGATCGCGCCGATCACCAGCACGGCGATCGCGATCCACAGATTGCGGCGGCGCGCGGGAGCCATGTCGCGCTCGGCGGGGGCGCCGCCATGTCCGGCATCGGTCATTGTCACACCGGCTTCGTTGTCTGCGGCGACACGTGTTTCGTAATTCATCGGCCCATAGCCCTGGTTTTGAAGGCCGCAATGCGGCCAGAGGTGCGTTAGGGCTTTAGCACAGCAAATATATGGATGCGACTATATGCGCCTGCCCCGAAACTGCCCTTTGGCGGGCTTGGTGTGCAGGCGCAATGCAAACCTCGCCGAGCGGAGCACTGCCATCGACAAAGTGCAAATGAAAAGGGCGGAACGCCGCAGCACTCCGCCCTGCCATTGTTCGTCTGATGCCGGCGATCAGCGAACCTTGCCGCGCTGCACAAGGTTGACGATGCCCAGCAGCACGACTGCGCCGACGATCGCGATCACCAGTCCGGTGAGCGAGAATTCCTGCACGCTTCCGGAAACGCCGAACAGCGGGCCAGCCAGCGCATTGCCGACCACCGAACCGATACAGCCGACCACGATATTCCAGAAAATGCCCATCGAGGCATCACGATTCATCACCTTGCTGGCGAGCCAACCGGCAACGCCGCCGACAATCAAAGCGATAATCCAACCCATAATTCTTCTCCTCTTTCGTTTCCCCCGAACCCGCGGGATAAACCCCCAACGCAAAGGGGAGCCCCGATGTTCCGGGACTCCCCATTTGCGTTAGCAGATTTTACGAAGGGCGGATCAGTATTTGAGCTGGCGTTCGTACAGATCGCGGTAGTGCTGGATGCGGGTGACGCGCAGGCCCTGCATTCCCGAACGGTCCACCGCGCGCTGCCAACCGGCAAATTCCTCCAGCGTCAGGCCATAGCGTTCGAGCACTTCGTCAATCGTCAGCAACCCGCCATTGACGGCAGCCACGACCTCGGCCTTGCGACGCACGACCCAGCGTTTGGTTTCGGGTGCCGGCAGATCTTCCAGCGTCAACGGCTCGCCGAGCGGACCGATGACTTGTGCCGGACGGATTTTCTGGTTCTCGATCATGTGTTTCCTCGATTGGCCGGATCGCCGTTTTCGCTGTTCCGGCCAATAGTGGGGCAAGCCCCTTTGCCATTGGCTAAATCATCAGGGTTAACGCCGCCTTTGCCATTGGCTAAGGGCGCGTCGTCGAAGACGAAACCGTCGTCACGGTCATGCAGGGCCGCCAGCCGCCGCGCCGAATCGGCATCGAAGCTGGCATCCTCGCACGCTGTGTCGTGACTCCATTCGCGGCGCAGATCGCGGGCAGCCGCAAGACGGGCCTTGAGCTCGTCCCAATCGACCGCACACAGCGAATCCTCCACGGCCTCGCCACGCTTCCAAACCCGCGCCTCGGGCGCAAAAGGCGGTTTTCCTTCGAACATGGCTGATGGCTTTAGGCGGCAAGCGTCAAGATCGGGTAAAACCGCGCTTAACCATCTGTTACAAATTCAGCGGTGCCGCACACTGCCCTGTACCGCGACCATTGCGGGGCTTTTGCCGCTATGCACAAGCGTGTATGGGCGCGGCCATGTCCACATCGTCCGATACCCTTGGCCCGCCGCTGAACGCGGTTAACGCCGAAGCGCTGTTCGATCTGCCGCGCCCTGCGGCCGAATGCCGTATCGTTGTCGCGATGTCGGGCGGGGTCGATAGCTCGGTCGTGGCAGCTCTGGCGGCGCAGACCGGTGCCGAAGTCATCGGGATCACGCTGCAGCTGTATGACTATGGCGCGGCAACCGGCCGCAAGGGCGCGTGCTGTGCGGGTGACGATATCCGCGACGCGCAAATGGTCGCCGACCGGCTGGGCATCGCGCATTACGTGTTCGACCACGAATCGAGCTTCCGCGAGGAAGTGGTCGAGACTTTCGCCGACGAATATCTCGCAGGCCGCACCCCCATCCCCTGCATCCGCTGCAATATGGGGCCCAAATTCACCGACCTTTTGCGCATGGCGAAGGAACTGGGCGCGGATTGCCTTGCCACCGGCCATTATGTCCGGCGCGAGCGCGGCGAGGCGGGCGTCGAATTGCACCGCGCGCATGATCCGGCGCGCGACCAGTCCTATTTCCTCTACGCAACCACCGAAGAGCAGCTCGACTATATCCGCTACCCGCTCGGCGGCCTGCCCAAGGCGCAGGTGCGCGAGATTGCGGAAAGTTTCGGGCTGGTCGTGGCGAACAAGCCCGACAGCCAGGACATCTGCTTCGTGCCCGATGGCGATTATGCCAAGATCGTCAAAAAGATGCGCCCCGAAGGCGGCAAAGCGGGCAACATCGTCCATGCCGAGACGGGCGAAGTGCTGGGGCAGCATCCGGGCATTATCCATTACACCGTCGGCCAGCGCCGCGGGCTGGAGATCGGCGGGCAGCCGGAGCCGCTCTATGTCGTCGCCCTTGATGCGGAGAAGGCGCAGGTGCGCGTCGGGCCGAAGCGGATGCTCGCGGTCGGCTCGGCCACCATCGTGGAAACCAATCGCATCGGCCCCGTGCCCGATATGCCGCTGACCGCCAAGGTGCGCTCGCTCGCCAAGCCGGTACCGGTGACGCTCGACGGCCCGCTGGGCGATGGCGCGACCATAACGCTGCATTTCGCTACGCCCGAATTCGGGGTCGCCCCGGGGCAGGCGGCGGTGATCTATGCCGGTGACCGCGTGGTCGGCGGCGGCTGGATCGATGCGACGGCACCGGTAGGCGCCTAGCCCTCCCACCGCTCCAGAACACAGCCGGGGCCATCCTGGTAGGTTGCCGTTGTGCTGGCGAGGCCGGGGACGGTGGCGGTAACGCTTTGCTCGTCGGCATCCTCGCTCAGCCAGACCATGGCAAAGCCGTCGCCCAGATCAGCATTGCACGAATCGAGCTCGCGTCCGGCCAAAAAGCGGCACGAACAGGCGGTCTTCGCGGCATAGCCGGTGCCCGCAACACTCATCCCGCCGGCGAACGCGCCGAAGAAGAACCACAGCAGGCCAACCGCAATGCCGCCGAGCAACAGCACGCGGAAAGTGATGGCGCCCCAGCCCGCCTTTGCCCGTTTTGCAGTTGCCATTCGCTCGCCTCTATTGGAAAGAGCGCGCCACCCATGTCGCGTCGCCCTGCCTTTAGCCCCGCCCTTAGCCTCGCTTTTGCCCGCTCGCCAGTGGCCTTTGCCGCATTGCTGGCGCTCGCCGCGTGTTCGCAAGACGGGCCGCCTCCCCCCCCGCCTTTGTCCGATGCAGCGCTGGAAGCGGTGGTGGTCGAGCCCGGGGTCTCGCGCGAGCAGCTGGCGCGGGAAGTCGACGAGCTGTTTACCGTCGAGGGCATTGGCGAAACCCGCGCCGTGGTCATCATGCATCGCGGCGAGATCGTGGCCGAGCGCTATGCCGAAGGCTTCGGGCCGGAGACTGCGCAGATCGGCTGGTCGATGTCGAAGACGGTCACCGCGTTGCTGGTCGGCATGATGGTGGCGGACGGGCGGCTCAGCCTCGATGCGACCGCGCCGGTGGACACATGGCAGCGCAGCGGCGATCCGCGCAGCGCCATCACCCTGCGCCACCTGTTGCAAATGCGCTCCGGCTTGCGCCACCGCGAAGGGCACGATCCGGCGTTCGAATCCTCCGAAGTGCAGATGATGTTCATGGCAGGGCGCGACGATATGTCCGCTTGGGCCGAAGCGCAGCCGCTCGAATACGATCCGGGCACGCATTTCCAGTATTCGACCGCGAGCAGCGTCATTCTCTCCGACATCGCAACCGATGTGCTTGCGCCCGATGCCAACGCAGCGGAGCGGCAGGCGGCGATGGCGGAATTTCTCGAAGCGCGCCTCGCCGTGCCGCTGGGGCTGGAATCCTTACGCGGCGAATATGATGCGTCGGGCACGCTTCTGGGCGGCAGCTCCATCTGGGCTAGCCCGCGCGACTGGGCGCGGATCGGCGAATTCCTGCGCAATGGCGGTTCGGTTGCGGGCGCGCAAATCGTCCCGCGCGGCTGGATCGACTTTATGCGCGCGGAGAACCCGGCAACGGGCGATTACGGCGCGCAGCTCTGGCTCAACCGCGACTCGGGCACAGAGCGCGTGGTGCTGTTCCCCGATCAGGGGCCGGAAACCGCCTTCGCGCTGGTCGGCCATTTGGGGCAATATGTCATTGTCTCGCCCGAGCAGCGGCTCACCGTGGTGCGGATGGGTGTAACCAGAGGCGATCAGCGGCCCGCGCTGGTGGCAGAACTGGCGGATATTTTCCGGCTTTACCCCGGTATGTAGAACCGCCCTTCGGCAACGGTCACGCACTGGCCGCTCAAGATAGCGCGCTCGCCATTGCGTGTGCAGCGCAAATGCCCGCCGCGCGCGCTCGCTTGATAGGCCGAGAAGCTCTCCCGCCCCAGCCGGTCGCACCAGAACGGTGTGAGCGCCGCATGGGCGGAGCCAGTGACGCTGTCCTCGGGCACGCCCCAAGCGGGCACGAAGACCCGGCTGACAACATCGGTGGCGCTGCCCGGTGCGGTGCAGATCGCCATCCGGTCGATAGCGCCCAGGGCTGCCATGTCCGGAGCGGCGGCCAAAACTGCGGCTTCATCTTCGAGCAGGATGATTGCAGTCTCTTCGACCCCCTCGACGGTATCGAAGACCGTGCCTGTCACGCCGAGCGCCGCCAGCAGATCGGGCATGGCGCGTTTCTCCACTCTGGCTGCGGGCAGCGAGAGAGCGTATCCCGCCGCATCGCGCGATACTTCGAGAATGCCTGCATTGCGGGTGCGGAACGTCACCTTCTCTCCGCCATCACGGGTCAGCACAGCGTGGCCGCTGGCCAAGGTTGCATGGCCGCACATTTTGACTTCACTGGTCGGCGTGAACCAGCGCAGCTCCCAATCCGCCGCGCCGCTTGCGTCCTTAAGCAGAAAGGCCGTCTCGGCAAACAGGTTCTCCGCCGCGATGTCGCGCATCACCGCATCGTCGGGCCACGCCTCGACAATGACCACGGCCGCCTGGTTGCCGCCATAGAGGCGGTCGGAGAAGGCATCGATATGCCAATAGGGAACGGCTTTAGCGGTCATTGATCGTCCTTCAGCTTCTCGAATTCATCGCTTTCGGTGAGCGGATTGCCCGGCTCGTCCACATGGCCTTCCGGGTCGATATGGATGAGGATTTCGGTGTTGGGAAAGGCTGCCAGCAAGTCTGCCTCCACCCGCTCGATCACGTCATGCGCCTCGGCCACGGTCATGCTGGCGGGCAGATCGACATGGAACTGCGCGAAGTCCTGCGTGCCGCTGGTGCGGGTGCGCAGATCGTGCATCTTGGCAAGCTCCGGATGGCGCGCGGCCCGCTCGACGAAGGCGCGGCGCTGCTCTTCGGGCCATTCGCGGTCCATCAGGTGATTGATCGCCTCGCCGGAGGCCTGCCACGCATTCCACAACAGCCACGCCGCAATGCCGAGCCCGAACAGCGGATCGGCTGCGCTCCAGCCCAGATACTGGTCGAGCACCAGCGCGGCGATCACCGCCAGATTGAGGAGCAGGTCGGATTGGTAGTGCAACTGGTCGGTCGCAATCGCCACCGATCCGGTGCGCTTCACCACGTGCCGCTGCCACGCGACCAGCGCGAGCGTGGCGACAATCGCGACAATCGAGACGCCGATCCCCGCCTCCGCCGCGCGCGTTTCCCCGCCCTCGGCCAACCGCAACACCGCGCGGAAAGCGATGGCGCCTGCCGACAGGGTGATAAGGATGACCTGGAACAGGGCGGCGAGCGCCTCTGCCTTGCCGTGGCCGAAGCGGTGGTTGTCATCCGCCGGATGCGCCGCGACCCACACGGCGAGCAAAGTCGCAAGGCTCGCCACCAGATCGAGCGTCGTATCCGCCAGCGAGCCGAGCATCGCGGTCGAGCCGGTCTGCCACACCGCCCAGCCTTTGAGCACGCCCAGAAACAGCGCCATGCTGATCGAGGCGAGTGCGGCACTGCGCGTGAGCGAGGCGCGGGTGTCGGTCACGGATACAGCAACGTGCTTGTCCACCCGTCGCCATCACGCACGAACTTCCGCCGTTCGTGCAGGCGGTTGGGGCGGTCGTGCCAGAACTCGATCGCCACCGGCTTCACGCGAAAGCCCGTCCAGTGCGGCGGGCGGGGGACTTTGCCTGCCGCCTCATGCTCGGCCCAGATGGCATCGACCCGTTCGAGATAGGTTTCGCGGCTATCGAGCGGGCGCGACTGGTCGCTTGCGGCGCTGCCGACCTGGCTTTTGAACGGGCGCGAGTGGAAATAGGCGTCGGCCTCTTGCGGGGTCGCTTCCTCCAGCGGGCCTTCGATGCGGATCTGGCGGCGCAAGCTCTTCCAGTGAAACAGCAGCGCGGCCTGCATATTGCTGCGGATTTCGCCGCCCTTGCGGCTCTGCGCATTGGTGTAGAACACGAAACCGCGCGCATCATGGCCTTTCAGCAGCACCATGCGCACCGAAGGCATGGCGTCGGGCGTCGCGGTGGCGAGCGCCATGGCGTTGGGATCATTGGGCTCGCTCGCCTGCGCTTCGGCGAACCAGTCATCGAAGATGGCAAAGGGATCGGTGGTGGGAATGGTGTCTTCGGACATCGTTTGCTTTCAATGGCTTGGCCGGAACCTGTTACACCTGTTACAGGGTTCAGGGGAGAAAATCCCCCGTCGCTTAAAACACGCTTGAAACAAGGCCAATTCCGGACAAGTGCGAGCGGTCATGCGCGCAGACCTAGACCTGTGGGGCAGCGTAGGAAAGCCGTCTCTTGCGCAAAACCCGCGCTTTACCTACCTAACACACCATGAGCGATCCCTACACCACTCTTGGCGTTGGCCGGCAGGCGAGCGAGGCGGAGATCAAGTCTGCCTATCGCAAGCTCGCAAAAGAGCTGCATCCGGATCGCAACAAGGACAAGCCCGACGCATCGGAGCGGTTTTCCAAAGTCACGCAGGCCTATGATCTGCTGTCCGACAAAACCAAGCGCGCACAGTTTGATCGCGGCGAGATTGATGCGGACGGCAATCCGCGCTCGCCTTTCGGGGGCGGCTTTGGCAGCGGCGGTTTTGGCGGATCACGCCCCGGCGGCGGCTTCAACGGCGCGGGCGGGCGGCAATATTCCTCTTCCGACTTCCAGGGCTTCGGCACCGAAGATATGGATCTGGGCGATCTGTTCGAAGGTCTTTTCGGGCGTGGTGGTGGTGGCCGGACAACGCGCTCGGCGCCTCCTCCTCCGCCGCGCAAGGGTGCGGATATCCGCTACAAGCTGACCGTGCCTTTCGTGGATGCAGCAAGCCGCGCCAAGCAGCGCATCACGCTGGCGGACGGAAAAACCATCGACCTGTCGCTGCCCGAAGGCGTCGAGGACGGGACGCAGATGCGCTTGAAAGGCAAGGGGCAGGCCGGCCCCGGCGGCACGGGCGACGGGATCGTCACCATCTCCGTCACGCCGCACGCGCATTTCTGGCGCGATGGCGATGACGTGCGGCTCGACCTGCCGATCACGCTCAGCGAAGCAGTGCATGGCGCCAAAGTGAAAGTGCCGACGGTGGACGGCGCGGTCATGCTCACCATCGCGCCGGGTTCCAGCTCGGGCAAAGTGCTGCGCCTCAAAGGCAAGGGCTGGAGCAGGAAGGGCGGCGGGCGCGGCGATCAATTGGTCACGCTCGAAATCCAGCTGCCCGACGATGTGGCAGAGCTGGCCGCAAAGCTCGACGGGTGGAGCGACCCCGCCAATCCGCGCAGCGAAATGGGCGGCTGATTGCCTGTTGGCCAATCGGCGTTCGGGCTGTTAGTCTCTGAACGCGATGGCTCCGCATGAAACTTCGGCGCGCGATAGCGAGAACGGGGAGCCGCTTCCTGATTATTCGCCCGAGGCGCGCGCGCGCGACGCCGGCAAGCCCGCCGAATTCGCCAATCTGCACGCCCGCGTCGGTCCCGGCACCCGCGCATGGACCGTGCTCAAGCGGGTCGTTGTAAGCACCTTCAACGACGGTACAATCCATGCGGGCAACCTTGCCTATATGTCGGTGCTGGCGATTTTCCCCTTCTTCATCACCGCGGCGGCGATATTCAGCGTCGCGGGCGACTATGCCGACCGCGTGGCGACCATTGATGCGCTGCTCACCGCGATGCCGCCGGTGGTTGCGGAAGTGATCGGCCCGGCCGCGCGCAGCGTGGTCAATGCGCGCAGCGGCTGGCTGCTGTGGATCGGCGGAGTCATCGGCCTGTGGACGGTGGGGAGCCTGATCGAGACGATCCGCGATATTCTGCGCCGCGCCTATGGCACGCGGGCCACGCGGGCCTTCTGGCAATACCGGCTGGCCACCACCGCCATCATTATCGGCGCGGTATTGCTGCTGATGACGTCGCTGATCGCGCAAGTGATGATCGGCGCGGCGCAGGAAGTGATCGAGGCGGCAATACCGCAATTCTACAGCGCGCTCGGCACGCTCGAATGGTCGCGCATCATTCCGACAATTGTCCTTTATGGCTCGATCCTGTTGCTGTTCGTGGCGCTGACTCCGCCCAAATACCGCGGGAAGCGGTATCCCAAATGGCCCGGCGCGCTGCTGGTGACAGTATGGTGGTTTGCGGTGACAGTCGTCCTCCCGCCCTTGCTGCGCGGCCTGTTCACTTACGATCTGACCTACGGTTCGCTGGCCGGTTTCATGATCGCGCTTTTCTTTTTCTGGCTGGTAGGCTTAGGAGTTGTCGCCGGTGCGGAATTGAACGCCGCGCTCGCCGAAACGCCCGAAGAGGAACGTCGCCGTCTCGGCTATTCGGGCGAGCGGGAGCGGGCAGGGAATACGGAGGAAGTATCGCAATGACGGGTCTGATGGCAGGCAAGAAGGGCCTCATCATGGGGCTGGCGAATGACAAATCGCTGGCCTGGGGCATTTCGAAGAAGCTGCACGAACAGGGCGCGGAAATGGCGTTCTCCTATCAGGGCGAAGCCTTGAAAAAGCGCGTCGGCCCGCTGGCGGAGCAAGTCGGCAGCGACTTTCTGATCGAATGCGATGTTTCCGATATGGCAGCGATGGATGCCGCCTTTGCGGAGATCGAGGCGAAATGGGGCAAGCTCGATTTCCTCGTCCACGCCATCGGCTTTTCGGACAAGAACGAGCTGCGCGGTAAATATGTCGACACCAGCCTCGACAATTTCCTGATGACGATGAACATCTCCGCCTATTCGCTGGTTGCGGCTGCAAAGCGCGCTGCGCCACTGATGACGGACGGCGGCAGCATCGTGACGCTGAGCTATTACGGCGCGGAAAAGGTCGTGCCGCATTACAATGTGATGGGCGTCGCCAAAGCCGCGCTGGAAACCAGCGTACAATATCTCGCCAATGATCTGGGGCCGGACGGTATCCGCGTGAACGCGATCAGCGCGGGGCCGATCAAGACGCTGGCGGCGAGCGGGATCGGCGATTTCCGCTACATCCTGAAGTGGAACGAGCTCAATTCGCCTTTGCGCCGCAATGTGACCATCGAGGATGTCGGCGGTGCGGGCCTGTACTTCTGCTCGGACCTGTCAGCGGGCGTGACGGGCGAGACGCATCACGTCGATGCGGGCTACCATGTCGTCGGCATGAAGCAGGAAGACGCGCCGGATATTGCTTTGAGTTGAGCGGTCATACGAAAATAAAGGCAAACGCAGCCGCACCGGCGCAAAGCACGATCGCGAAGACTCGTTGAATCGGCGCGTGCGCGCGTGCGAGCCTTGGAAATCCGCGCGGGTAGGTCAGTCTTAACGTGGCGGGCGTTTGCGGCCTCGTAAGCAGGAACAGGCGATCTGGCAGCCAGCCAATCTTGCTGTAGTGCCGACCATCGACGGAGTACTCGTAGCGCGGAAAGTCACCGTCGTACGACCACCGACCACGTTCTTCAACGAATGCCGCCAGTTGTGCGTCGACGTTTTCGACACCAACCACAAGCCTCAGTATATCAACGGCGACAAAGCCGATCGCAATCGAAGCGAAGCATGCGCCAACGAGCCATGTGAAAAGAGACTCCATTCACTTACCCGACTCTTTAGTCACCAAATCAATCGTCCCGCGTTGCGGGAACAGCAGGCGGCTCGTCCGGAATGCGGCTCGGATCGACCAGCACGGGCGGCGGGCCTTCCTCGTCGGGCAGGGCCTGTCCTTGCGCGGCGCGGCGGCGTTCGAATTCGGCGCGCTCCAGTTCCTCGACGCGGGCCTGCGTCAGCGCGGCATTGCCGTCGATCTCGGACAGGCGCTCGGCGCGCGCTTCGGCGACCAGCTGCCCCATGCGCACATCGCTGCCCTGCGCGCGTTCGGCATAGGCCTGCTCGATCATGTCGAGCGTGCAGCCATGATCGCCGCCCAGCCCCGTGGGCGTGCAACTAAGCGGCCCGAATGCCCCAAGGACTTCGAGGCTTTCCGCACGGTTCGTCCAGCTTTCATTGGCGGGCGAATTGACATTGCGCAGGCGCGGCGGGGTGCGATAGCGTTCGCTCTCGGCAAGCCGCGCGCACACATTGATCGTGTTCTCGTCCGATTGCGGACACGGGTCCTCGCCATAGATGATCAGCTGGTTGACGCGGTATTCGGGCGGCTGCGCGGGCCCTTGTGCAGGACGGTCTTGCGCCGCAGCGGGCATCGCGGTGATCGCGACCAGTGCAGCGGCGGACAGGGTGAGCAAGCGACTCATCGAAAACCTCGGTTCAGTAAAACTTTCCCGCTTCCATAGCAGAACCCAGCTTGAATGCGCCATGAAGCAGCACAGGCGAAGGGTCAGACCTTCTGCGAGACCTTGATCGCCACTTTGCAGCCCAGCCGGATCGCGGCGTAGAGCAGCGGATAGGCAGGTGCCTTCTCTGCACCATGCTCGAACGCGGCATCGCGGTGTTCGCGCTCGTCCTCGCGGAAGCGGTGGATCATCGCGGCGAGTTCGGGATCATCGCCATCGGCTTCCAGCTCGGCGAGCTGGTCAGAATAATGCTTGTCAATCTCGGTCTCGACCGCTGCCGTACACGCCATTGCCGCTTCAGGGCCGAGCAAGGCAGTGCCCGCGCCGAGCGCATAGCCCGCGACATTCCAGAACGGTTGCAGCGCGGTAGGGCGCACGCCGCGCTTCGCCATCAGCGCGTCAAATTCCTCGCGGTGCACCCGCTCCTGCTCTGCCATGGCGCGGATTTCTGCCGAATGCGGCCCGCGTTCGCCCATTACGGCGAGCTGGCCGGCATAAATGCGCGTCGCGCCAAACTCGCCCGCCTGATCGACGCGGATCATTTCCGAACGGTCTTTCTTCGCGGTCATGCAGTCCTCTCTTTCGCGAGCAGCAGCACCCATATGGCCATCGCGCTGCCGATGGAAAGAAGCGCATTCCACCCGGCGAGTGAAATACCGATGAAAGACCACGGTGCGACATCGCAGCGCACGACATCGAAGCTGAGCGGGTCGGATGCACCGGTCGCGCAGCCGGTAATGCCTTGCCACCAGCCATATTCGACACCGGCATGGAAGGCTCCGATCATGCCCGAGGTCAGGATTCCCCCCGCCGCCAGCGCGATCCACATCCGCTTGGGCGGCGCGAACAGCGACAGCAGCGCGAGCGCCAGCGCGGCGAAATGCGGGTAACGCTGCCACCAGCACATTTCGCACGGATACAGGTCAAAACCGTATTGCGAAAGGTAAGCGCCACCAAGCAGCAGCGCGGGCACGGCCAGCGCGAGCCGCTGCGCGATGCGGTCCGATGTGGGGAGAGGCTCAGTCATGGGCTTCGCTTAACGGGTGCAGGGCCAGCTCTCAATTCCTCGCCACCGAAACGCCGGTGCGCCGCCGCAATGTGCGCACCGCGTAATCGAGCTGGAAATCCTCGATTCCCATTTCCTCAAGCTGTGCAGCGGTCAGCTGGAAGCGCGGGTCGTCCAGCCGGTCGCGTTCGAGCGAATCGTCCTCCGCGCCGATCTCGTTGATAAGATGCCCGCGCAGATCGCTTTCGCGCAGGGCAAGGCGCTGGCGGCGCTCGGCATCGGGATCTGAGAGCTGCGGCACGCGGATATCGGGCTCGATCCCGTTCTCCTGCACGCTGCGGCCCGATGGGGTGTAATACCGCGCCGTCGTCAGCTTCAGCGCCGAATCGCGGGTGAGCGGCAGCAGCGTCTGCACGCTACCCTTGCCGAAGCTGCGCTCGCCCATCACCAGCGCGCGGCGGTGATCCTGCAGCGCGCCCGCGACGATTTCGGACGCCGAGGCCGAGCCTTCGTCGATCAGCACGATGATCGGAATGCCTTCCGCCACATCGCCGCGATAGACGCTTTCGGCATCGTAGAAGATGGTATCGCGCCGGGTGCGCCCGCGCTGCGAGACGATCTGGCCCGAATCGAGGAACAGGTCGGACAGCGCCACCGCTTCGTCGAGCGAACCGCCCGGATTTCGGCGCAGATCGAGCACGATGCCCTCGAGTCCGCCAGTCGCCTCCTGCTCCAGTGCCCGCAGGCCGGTCAGCACATCGGCCCCCACATCGGCGGAGAATTCGTTGACCGAGATATGCCCGATATTGCCTTCGAGCAGTTCCCAGGTCACCGGTTCCAGCTCGATCACGCCGCGCGTCACGGTCACGTCAAAGGAATCCTCGCGGCCCGGGCGGAAAATCGTCAGCTCGATCGAGGTGCCCGCCGGCCCGCGCATTTGCGAGACCGCGTAATCGACATCCTGACCGTAAATCAGCTCGCCATTGATGTGGGTGATGTAATCGCCCGCGGCCAGACCGGCAGCCTCGGCAGGGCTGCCACGGAACGGCGAAATGATGCGCACCGCGCCATCATCCATCTGGATCGAAATGCCCAGCCCCTGGTAATTGCCGTCAATCATCGTGGTGAGACGTTCAAGCTGGGTGCCATCGATATAGGCGCTGTGCGGATCGAGCGCGCCGAGCATCCCGTCAATCGCGCCGCGGATCAGCACTTCGTCCTCCACCGGATCGACATAGCTCGTCTTGATCCGCTGGTAGGTGGCGAACAGCCGCTGGAATTCGGGCGACGCGCGCCCTTCCATCTGCGCCAGGGCGGACGTGGTGGCGGGCACCAGTGCAACAGCGGTGCACAGCGCCGCTGCGCGGATGGCGGGAGCGAATTTGGCGGAGAATCTGGTTTTCATATCATTCCTGCGAGGGGATGGTCCCGGGCCACGGTGTATCGCAGGCGCGGTCTGAACGCCAGATGAGGTTTTAGGAGGGGGTTTTGATGGGTAACGCGGCGCATTCACGAGCAAAGCGAGTGACCGAGGCCAAGCGGCCGACCCCCCTCGGCTGGCTGCTTGCAGCAGCCGCTCAGGATAAACTCCGATGCCGCGCAGCCGGAGCGAAGCTCTGGCGAAGCGAATAGCACCGAGGATGGCACGCGCGGATGCGCGGGCCGAACATAATTAGCGAGTATATAGGAGCGGATTAACCGGCTCGCCATCGCGCCGCAGTTCGAGCGTGATTTGCGGATTGCCCGGCCCGGCAATGCCCAATGGCGCGCCGCCGACCAGTTCTTGCCCCGTCCGCACATCGAGCCGTGCGAGACCGGTGATGAGGCTCGTCCAGCCGCCTTCGTGCTCGATAATCACGATCCGGCCAAAGCCGCGATACGAACCGGCAAAGCCGACGCGGCCTTCAGCCGGAGCAATCACCTGCGCCCCGGCGATCGGTGCAAGCGTCAGCCCCTGGCTTAGCCCCGTAGCTTGCGATGCGCCAAAGCCGGTGACGGTGCGCCCGGTGACGGGCAGCACATAGGGGCGCGGTGCGGAGCGTTCGGCAGCGGTAGCGGCGGCGGTCGGAGCGGCGGGTGCATTGCCGCTATTGCTGCCCGGGCGCAGTTCGGGGCCGGGCAAAGCGGCGAGCCGTTGGCGCAGCGCCGCCGCGCCTTCCAGCTCTTCCACCAGCCCGTCCAGATCGCGCGCTTGCTCGGCGAGCGCCAGCGCGCGTTCGGCCTCGCGGTCGGCAGCGGTTCCGGCCTCGCGCGCGGCGAGGCGGCGGGCGCTTTCGATATCGGCGAGCTCAGCCTGCCTCTCTGCCAGTGCGCGTTCCTCGGCTTGCAGCGACTGGGTGGTTTGCGCGGTTTCCTCGCGCAAAGTCGCGGCGCGGGCGATCTGGCCGCGCAGGCCTGCGGTGTTCTCCTCGACCGTGGGCACCGCATTGTGCAGCACGGCGCGCAGATAGACGACGTCGCTAATCTCGCCGGGACGCAGCAGCGACAGCGCGACGGGTCGGCGCGAGAATTGCTGGAGCGCGGCGGTGAGGCGGATCAGCGGTTGCTGCTCGCGGCCCAGCGTTTCGCGCAAAGTGGCACGCTCTTCGTCGAGCAGCGCCATCCGCGCGCGGGCGGCGGCGATACCTGCCTCGGCCTGCTGGATGCGCGCGGCGAGCGCGGCGGACTGGCGTGCGGCGCGCTCCGCCTCGCTTTCGGCAGCGTCGGCTTCGCCTTCCAGGCGGCGGCTGCGATCCTCGGCAGCGGCGCGTTCTTCCAATGCTTGCGCCAAAGCCTGCCGTGCCTCGTCATCGCTGCCGAACTGGCTTGCGCTTTGGCCAAGCGCAGCTCCGGCGAAAATCAGCGCCGAGCCGAGGAGAAGGATTGTGCGATGCATCGTGTGCTACCCTGCCCGATGATAGGGGTGTCCGGCAAGGATGCTGGTGGCGCGAAACAATTGTTCGGCGAGCATCGCACGGGCGAGCAGATGCGGCCACGTGGCCTTGCCATAGCTCAGCAGCAGGTCGGCTTGCGCACGGTCGTCCTCGGAATGCCCGTCCGCCGCGCCGATCATGAAACGGCATTCGCGAATGCCGTCATCGCGCCAGCGTTCGAGGATTTGTGCGAAATCTTCCGAGCCGAGATTTTTGCCCTTTTCATCGAGCAGCACCGTGCGGAACGGCGTTTGCGGTTCAGGGATTCGCCCCCCGGTTTCAGGGAGTTCGGTTAGTTTGACCGGCCACTGGATGCGCTTGACGTACCGCTCGACCAGCTCCTCCTCCGGCGAACGGGCAATTTTTCCGCGAGCGATGATGTGGAGAAGAATTTGAGCGCTCCTGTCGGATCAAGCGGCGGTTAGTCGATCACCGCGTTTTCAATGGGCGCGCTACAATTCTTACAGCCGCCCTGCACTGGGAAGGTGATGAAAATCCAGTCGAAGAACCGCTCTCCGCACTCACCGCAACGCACCGTTCGCTGGGCAATGAGCGCAAACAAAGGAATGAAAATTACCAGGAGACACGTCGCGGCAAACGCTAGAAGGAACAACAGAAGTTCAACATCGCCCCAAGGCGCTTTGCTGGGAAGGTAAATTGCCAAGAATGCGAACAAGGCTAGGGCCAGCCACCACGACCAGTTGGCCAGCCGGTATCTGGCTTTCGGGCTCAAGCGGCCCTCCTACTCAACTTCTACCCATCTGCCGCGTTTCGCCGTCGTCGCCGAAGCCCCACATCCGTTCAAGGTTGTAGAAGCCGCGCACTTCGGGGCGGAACAGGTGGACGACCACATCGCCGGCATCGATCAGCACCCAGTCGGCGGCGGGAAGGCCCTCGACGCGGGGCATCGCCATGCCGCTTTGCTTGATCTTTTCCGCCAGTTTCTGCGCCATCGCAGCAACTTGCCGCGTCGAACGGCCGGAGGCGATCACCATGTGATCGGCAATCGAGCTTTTGCCCGCGAGCGGAATCGAGACAAGTTCCTGCGCCTGATCGTCATCCAGCTGGGAGATCACGAGTTCGTGCAAGGAGCCGGGTTCGGTTTCCGGCAGTTCGGTGGAGAGGTTATCAGATATCGACATGATGGAAATGGGCGCGGTGGCTGGGCCGTTCGGTTCTGCGCCGGAAAGCGCTGCGCTGCTGGCTTGGGTCATCGCTGCTGGTCATGCTCCTGAGAGTGGGAATGGAAGGCATATCCCGCAAGAGCATGGCCCAATCACTCGGCCTGCCCTCCGGAAAATTCGTGGATGAGGGAATGCGTGATGTCGTCCCGTGGCGGTAGGCCGGAATACCGGTCCGCCCAATGGGGATCAGCGCGGCGTATGGCTGTTGCCGAGCGCGGATCGGGATCGAAACGCAGTTCTATCAGCGCGGGTGCGCTCCATTCGCGCCGGTTTTTCAAGCTGGATGCGGACAACCGGAAACGCCGTAACCAGGCCATTGCAGGGCTTGCAAGGGCATCCGTGTCATACCCCGGGCGGGCGATAACGGCAATGGGCATTTCGCGCGCGATGCCGCGCCAGTTCTTCCAGCGGTGGAATTGCGCGAGATTGTCCGCCCCCATCAGCCAGATAAAGCGACGCTTGGGGTAGCGGCGCTTGAGCGCACGCAGCGTGTCCACCGTGTAGCGCGTGCCGAGTTTTTGCTCGATAGCAGTGACGCGGATCGGCGCGCTGCGGCTGGCGCGCTGCGCGGATTTCACCCGCGCGGGCAGCGGCGCCATCCCGGCCTTGGGCTTGAGCGGATTGCCGGGGGAGACCAGCCACCAAGCCTCGTCCAGCCCCAGCGCCTGGATGGCGAAGAGCGTCACCCGCCGGTGGCCGCCATGCGCGGGGTTGAAACTGCCGCCGAGGAGCCCGGTAATTGTGTCAGATCGGTTCAAGCGCGCGCCTGCCCTGAACCCAAAACCTGCCATTTATACGTTGTCAGCCCTTCCAGCGCGACCGGCCCGCGCGCGTGCAGGCGACCCGTCGCAATGCCGATTTCTGCGCCGAGGCCGAACTCGCCGCCATCGGCAAACTGGCTGGAGGCGTTGTGCATCACGATCGCGCTGTTGACCTCGGCGAGGAAGCGTTCGGCGGCTTCGCTATCATCCGTAATGATCGCGTCGGTATGGCCGGAGGAATGCGCCGCGATATGCGCCAGCGCCGCTTCCAAGCCATCGACCACCGCGACCGAGAGCACGGCGTCGAGATATTCGGTCTCCCAGTCCTCCGCGCTGGCCGCCGCAATGTGCGGGTCGAGCGCCTGCGCCCGGCCATCACCGCGCAATTCGCACCCGGCATCGAGCAGCGCGCCGACCACCGTTCCCGCCGCGCCGAAAGCGGAATCGATCAGCAGCGTCTCCATCGCTCCGCAAATGCCCGTGCGGCGCATCTTGGCATTGACGGCAATCGCCTGCGCCATCGCCGGATCGGCACCGGCGTGGATGTAGGTGTGGCAGATGCCGTCGAGATGGGCGAGCACCGGCACGCGGGCATCGGCCTGCACGCGGGCGACCAGCCCTTTGCCGCCGCGCGGCACGATCATGTCGATCAGCCCGGCCGCCTTGAGCATCGCGCCCACAGCCGCACGGTCTTGCGTCGGGAGCAGCTGGATCGCCTCGGCGGGCAGGCCGGCCTCTGCCACACCTTGCGCAAAAGCGGCGTGGAGCGCCCGGTTCGAATGCACCGCCTCGCTCCCGCCGCGCAGCAGCGCCGCGTTGCCCGAGCGCAGACACAGCGCAGCGGCATCGGCGGTCACATTGGGGCGACTTTCATAGATGATACCGATCAGCCCGATGGGGATGCGGCGGCGCACCAGGGTCATCCCGGCAGGGGCCACCGAACGGTCGATTTCCTCGCCCACCGGATCGGGCAATGAAGCCACGTTCTCGATCGCCGCCGCAATGCCTTCCAGCCGCCCCGTATCGAGCTTCAACCGGTCGAGCATCGCGCCCGTCAATCCGTTTGCCTCTCCCGCCGCAATATCCTGCGCGTTGGCAGCAAGGATCGCCGCTTGTTGCGCGCGGATGGCGGCTGCAGCAGCGCGCAGGCCCGCGGCCTTTTGCGCATCGCTCGCACGCGCCAGATGACGCTGCGCCGCGTGCCCGGCGGTGGCGAGCTGCGCAATCAGGTGGGCGGGAGAGGTGGTTTCGGCGGTAGGGATGGTCGGGGTATCGGTCATAATCTTGGCTTGAAAATTCCTTCTCGTCGGGGGCTCTGCGCAGGCCCGTGTTAACGATCACATAGCGAAGCGGCTGGGCGAATCGTTCCCGAAAATCGCGATTTGCGCGATAGGCTGGGGACAAAGTTTACGCATTTAAACGATTCATCGCACCCCTTGTTCGATTCGCCGGAGATTCCCCCCAGGTGACTCGACCTCTGGTGTCGCATCCTTACAAGCCGGTCCCGGATCATAAACACCTGATGAACGGGGTCGCTTTGTCAAAGTCAAACGCTGGCGGAAAATGGGATCGCCTGCGGAGCTGGTTTCCCGAGCGCGAGTTTTTCATGCGCTCGCAGGGTCAGGTTCGTTTCATCACCATCACCACGCGCACGCAGATGATCGCTGCCAGCCTGGCAGTTATCGCCGTTGTCGGCTGGACCACATCCATGGGCGTCGCGGCGTTTACGCAATATCGCAACAGCAGCGAAATGGCCTCTTTGCTCGAGCGCGAGGCGCAGGTGGCTTCCTCGGAAGAACGCTATTCCGCCTATGCCGACGATCTCGAAGCAACCGTTGAAGATCTCGAAGCGCGGCAGCAATTCCTTGAAGATTTGGCAGAGATGCTTCCCGAAGATGTGGCTGTAGACAATGCCGGGGAAGCGGAAGACACCGTCTCCGACTCCTCGCAGGAAAGCGCCGAGCTGATCAGCTTGATGCGCGAAGTCTTTCCGGAAGCGGAGGGGCTCGCCCGGATCGAAGCACGGCAGCTCGCCTATGTCGAACGGCTGACGCGCTATGCCGACCGGCGTGCGGCGCGCGCCGAACACGCGATGCGCCAGCTAGGGGTTAACCCGCAAGCGGTGGTGGCAGAGAACGAAAGCGCGATCGGTGGCCCGCTCGAGCGGCTGGTGTCGGATGCCGACGGCTCGCTTGATCCGCGCTTCGAACGGCTCGGCCTCAGCCTTGCACGTATGAGTGCCCTTGAGCGCGGGCTGGAAAGCATTCCGCAGGTCATGCCCGCCGATATCAATTCGATCAGCTCGGGCTTCGGCTATCGCCGCGATCCTTTCAATGGCGGCGCGGCAATGCATAGCGGGCTCGATTTCCGCGCACCGACTGGCACGCCGATCTACGCTGCGGCGGCAGGCAGGGTGGTGTTTGCCGGCTGGAAGTCGGGCTATGGCAATACGGTCGAGATCGATCACGGTGCCGGCATGATCACGCGCTATGCGCATATGTCGCGCTTCAACACGCAGGTGGGCGCAGAAGTCCCTGCGGGCAGCCATATCGGCGCCATCGGCAGCACCGGCCGTTCAACCGGCCCGCATTTGCATTTCGAAGTCCGCATTGATGGCCGCGCCGTCAATCCGCGTCCGTTCCTGGAGACGGCCCCCGATGTTCTCGAAGAAGCCCGCGCCGAATTCGCCCCCAATGCCCGCGCCCGGGAGCGTCGCTAATATGCGCGGCGGTTCAGGGGGCAGCACCTTCTCGGTGATCGGACCCGATGTCGTCATTCGCGGCAATATCGAGGCAACGGTTGATCTCCACGTCGATGGTACGGTTCACGGCGATATTTCCTGCGCCTCGCTGGTACAAGGCGATGGCAGCACGATCGAAGGCGAAATCACCGCCGATAGCGCGCGCCTGTCAGGCCGCGTGAAAGGCCGGATCGAGGCCAAGAACCTTGTCGTGATGAAAAGCGCGCGGATCGAAGGCGATGTGACTTACGAGACGCTCACGATCGAACAGGGTGCGAATGTCGACGGGCGTTTTGCTCCGCTTGGCGCGAAGAAGAACACAGCCAAGGCTGGTGAAGTGCCGCTCGACCTCACTGTGGCGAGCTGAGACATATTTGCAGTTTTGGGAGAGGAAGGGGCAGCCGTCGGGCTGCCCCTTTTTCGTTCCCGCGGGGGTTATCCTGCGCGATCAGAGATCGTCGGGGCCCGGCTCCGGCGCGGGATTGGCCTCGGCTTCGCGCTTGGCGGCCAGCCACTGTTCGGCCTCGGCTTCCTGCGCGGCTTGCGAGGCAGCTTTGGCGGCGTCTTCGCGTTCCTTGCGCAGTTCCTCGATCAGCTTCGCCTTGTCATCGCGCGGATCGACGGGGGTGGCAGGCGCATCTTCGCCTTCAACCGCGGCAACCGGCTCTTCGCTGGCGGCGACGCGCTTGGCCGCCTTGGCCACGGCTGCGTCGAGCTCGCGCTGCGAACACAGGCCAAGCGTCACCGGATCCTTGGGCTGGATATTGGCGATATTCCAGTGGCTGCGATCGCGGATGGCGTTGATCGTGTTGCGCGTGGTGCCGATCAGACGACCGATCTGCGCATCGGAGATTTCCGGATGGTTGCGGATCAGCCAGGCGATGCCATCGGGCTTGTCCTGCCGCTTCGAAACCGGCGTGTAACGCGGGCCCTTGGTGCGGCTGACATCGACCGGAGCCTTCTGCATGACGAGCGCATAGGACGGGTCGGCTTGGCCCCGTTCAATCTCGGCATGGGTCAGCTCGCCCGAATGCACCGGATCGCGCCCGGTATATTTGGAGCCTGCCAGATCATCGGCCATCGCCTGCACTTCGAGGATGTGCAGACCGCAGAAATCCGCGATTTGCGTGAAGCTGAGCGCCGTGTTGTCGACCAGCCAGCTGGCCGTCGCATGGGGCATGAGGGGTCTGGGCTGATCCGCCACTTTTTGTCTCCGAAATAAAAGGGCCGCCCCTCGCGGGACGGCCTTGCATGGGCGTGATGTAGTCGCTTTGCCGCCTTTGGGCAAGCGTCAGGCGGTCAAGGCCTTGGTGGCGGCCATACTTTGCGCCAGATCGGCACGCTCCAGACCGCTGCGAAACTGCTGCGCGCTCGCTTCCCAACTATAGGTGCGCCCTGCTTGCAGGCAATCTTCGCGGCTAAATCCGAGCGCCTGCGCAATCGCATCCTCCAGACGCTCTGCCATCGCCCCGCTGCCTTCACTGAGCACATCGAGCGGCCCGGCCACCGGATAGGCCGCCACCGGAGTCCCGCAGGCAAGCGCCTCGATCATGACGAGGCCGAAAGTGTCAGTCTTGCTGGGAAACACGAACACATCGGCACCCGCATAGCACGCCGCCAGCTCGTCGCCGCTGCGTTTGCCGAGGAAGCAGGCGTCGGGATAATCGGCGCGCAGCTTGGCGAGCGCGGGGCCATCGCCCACCACAACTTTTGAGCCGGGATGGGTATTGCCGAGAAACGCCTCGATGTTCTTCTCCACCGCCACGCGGCCAACATAGAGCTGGATCGGGCGCGGCAGGCGCAGGAAGAGGTCAGGCGGCGCGTGATCGGGGTGGAATTGCGCTGTGTCGACCCCGCGGCTCCAATGGTGGAGCTGGGTGAGGCCCTGCGCACGCAATTCGGCGCGGATCGTTTCGGTCGCCACCATGATCCGTTCTGCCGGGCGGTGGAAGCGGCGGATAAAGGGCCAGAACAGGCTGGCAGGAAGACCCGTGCGGCGCGCGAAATAGTCGGAAAACTGGGTGTGATAGGCGGTGGTGAAAGGGTGGCGATTGCGCAGGCACCAGCGCCGCGCTGCCCAGCCAAGCGGGCCTTCGGTGGCGATATGGATAGCATCGGGCGCAAAGCGCCGCAGCCTTTTGCCCACCTTGGTCGCTCCCGCCAGCGCCAGCCGGATTTCGGGATAGGAAGGCGCGGGGATCGAGCGGAACTGGCATGGCGCGATGACGTCAATCTCGTGCCCCTGCTCGCGCAGCCTGCCGATCACGGTATCGAGCGTGCGCACCACGCCATTGACCTGCGGATGCCAGGCGTCGCTAACAATCGCGATCCTCATGCCGCCTCCGCCACTGCGGTGACTTCGCCGCCTTCGCGCTTTGCCATTTCTTCGGGCCAATGGAGTATTTCCATGCGCCCATCGGCGTGTTCGACCAGCGCGTTGCAGCCTTCCACCCAGTCGCCATCGTTCCAATATTCGGTTGGGCCAAACATCCGGTGCTCGGCGGTGTGGATATGGCCGCAAACGACGCCATCAACCCCGCGCCGCGCCGCCGCTTCGGCGACGACCTCTTCATATTTGCCGATGAATTCGACCGCGTTCTTGACCTTGTGCTTGGCCATCTTGCTGAGCGACCAATAGGGCAAGTCGAAAGCGCGCCGCACCACATTGACATAGTGGTTGAGCTTCATGGTGAGGTGGTAAGCGGCGTCACCCACGAATGCGAGCCAGCGGTGCGACAGCATGACGGCATCGAACTCGTCACCATGCAGCACCATAAGCTTGCGCCCGTCGGCCGTGGTATGGAAGGCCGCACGCTGGATTTCGATGCCGCCAAAGCTCATGCCCGAAAACTGGCGGAACATCTCGTCATGATTGCCGGGAATATAGACGATGCGCGTGCCGCGTTTGGCGCGTTTGAGGATGCGCCAGACGATGTCATTATGCTCGGCGGGCCAGTAGAGCTTCTTTTTCAGCCGCCAGCCGTCGATGATGTCGCCGACCAGATACATCGTCTCACTATCGACGCTGTCGAGAAAGTCGATCAGCAGCTCGGCATTGCAGCCCTTCGTGCCGAGATGGACGTCGGAAATCCAGATCGTGCGATATTTGCGCCGTCCATCGGGGGAGCGTTCGGGGATGACAGGCGTATGCGCCTCGGCGCGCGCGAGTTGCACGATGACATCGTCGCTGTCGCCGTCCGTGCCTGCGCCCGCCGCAGCATCCAGATAGCTGTCGAACATCGGATATCCTTCCAGAAGATCGCTTCTGGAGTCTCTGGATAGCGCGTGATTGTTACGCGCTGACCGCAATTTGGCGGCGGATTGACGACATTGTGAAAGATTCGAGTCAGGCTGCGTAATAACCGAGTCGCGGTGATTGCCGCCCGCCAAGCGGCCTCAGGCGATTTGCAGAACAATCTTCCCGATATGCTCGCCCGCTTCCATCCGCGCATGCGCGGCAGCGGCCTCTGCGAGGGGGTAAGTGCGATCCATCGCCGGGCGCAATTCGCCGCTTTCGACGAGCGGCCAGACTTCGCGGAAAATCTCGTCGGCGATCATGCCTTTGACGACATCGGGCCGCGCGCGCAGGGTCGAGCCAGTGATCGACTGACGCTTCATCATCAGTTTGAGCAGATTGACGTCCGATGCGGGGCCGCCCAGCGTCGCAATCACGACGATCCGCCCGTCTTCGGCGAGGCAATCGAGATTGCGCTGCGTATATTCGCCCGCCACCATATCGAGCACCAGATCGCAGCCGCGCCCTCCGGTGATGGCGAGCACGCGGGCGGAGAAATCCTCGGCCTTGTAGTTTATCGTATGGTCCGCACCGAGGCCGCGCGCCGCCTCGCATTTCTCTTCGGAGCCGCAGGTCACGATCACGCGCATATCGAACAGCCTGGCGAGCTTGATCGCCATCGTGCCGATGCCCGATGTGCCGCCATGCACCAGCAGCGTCTCGCCATCGCGAGCGAGGCCGCGCTGGAAGACATTGTGCCACACGGTGAAGAGCGTTTCGGGCAATGCAGCGGCTTCGGCCATGGGCAGGCTGTCCGGCACCGGCAGGCAGTGTTCGGGCCGCGCGAGGCAGTATGGGGCATAGCCGCCCCCGCTCACCAATGCGCAAACCCGCTTGCCCAGTTCGCCCGGATCAACCCCTTCGCCCAAGGCGACCACTGCGCCCGCGATTTCCAGCCCCGGCAGCGGAGAGGCGCCCTCGGGCGGCGGATACAACCCGCGGCGTTGCAGGCAATCGGGGCGGTTGACGCCCGCATGGCTCACCTGCACCAGCACTTCGCCCTGTGCAGGCTGTGGCACCGGCCAATCGGTGAGCGCAAGCGCCTCCGGCCCGCCGGGCGCGGTGATCGCTATCGCCTGCATTGTGTCCGGAATGTCGCTTGCCATCACGATTCCTGCTGAAGCCCCTGTTCGCAGGCACACCTAGGCGGCTCCCCCATTGACAGCAAGCGCGGCAGGGCGGATTGTCCCGAATTATGGAAGCAGACGACCTTCCCCGGAAGCGCGGCGATGCGGCAGACCAGCTCGGCACCGAGCTGCTCGATACCTATTCGCAGGACGAGCTGCTGGCGCGCATCGCTCTGCTCGAAGCCGAGATTGCCCGCGTAAAGGCGCATCACGCCAAGGCGGCAGACCATCGCAAGGCGGCCGAGGCGCTGTTCGGCAAGCGGGAAAACGGCTGATGGGCCGCCACGGCCCTTTGCCCCCCTTAACATTCGCGCTGCCGCGCCCCACATCTTTTGCCAATCGCGGCGTGTCTTCACCCACGCGCCCGTTTGTGCCGCGCGTTAGTGGTTCGTTAACCATACTGCGCGCAGCCTTTTTTCCGGGCACCGCATCCGCCCGCACCCGCTAAGGACGATCATGCCAAGTTTTGCGCAGAACCTCGAAAAGACCCTCCACAACGCGATCCAGCACGCCATCGACCGGGCGCATGAATATGCGACGCTCGAACATTTGCTGCTGGCGCTGGTGAGCGATAGCGACGCGGCCGAGGTGATGAACGCCTGCGGGGTTGATCTGGAAGAGCTGACCGGCGTGGTGCGGCAATATCTCGATCAGGAATACCAGTCCTTGAAGACCGAGGAAGACGCCGATCCGCAGCCGACGGCGGGCTTCCAGCGGGTGATCCAGCGCGCGATCCTGCACGTCCAGTCGTCGGGCAAAGACACGGTGACCGGCGCAAATGTGCTGGTGGCGCTGTTTTCCGAGCGGGACAGCTATGCGGTCTATTTCCTCCAGCAGCAGGATATGAGCCGGCTGGATGCGGTGAGCTTTATCAGCCACGGCATCGGCAAGGGCGGCAAGCAGAT
This sequence comes from Aurantiacibacter sp. KMU-128, assembly GCF_056933515.1. NCBI lineage: Bacteria > Pseudomonadati > Pseudomonadota > Alphaproteobacteria > Sphingomonadales > Erythrobacteraceae > Aurantiacibacter > Aurantiacibacter sp. KMU-128. The sequence continues at coordinate 2,943,785 of NZ_JBXORT010000001.1, read as the reverse complement.
CGAAAGCCGCACGCCCGAAGGTGCCGAGGACGAGACGCAGGCACCGGCAGACGAAAAGGGCGAGAAGAAGAAGGATTCTGCGCTCGACCAGTTCTGCGTCAATCTCAACCAAAAGGCGCTCGATGGCCGCATCGATCCGCTGATCGGGCGCGGGCCGGAGGTTGACCGCACGGTGCAGATTCTCTGCCGCCGGTCGAAAAACAACCCGCTCTATGTCGGCGATCCCGGCGTCGGGAAAACCGCCATTGCCGAAGGTCTCGCACGCAAGATTGTCGAAGGCGATGTGCCCGAAGTGCTCGAACCTGCGGTAATCTACGCGCTCGACATGGGCGCGCTGCTCGCCGGAACGCGCTATCGCGGCGATTTCGAGGAGCGGTTGAAGCAGGTCGTGAACGAACTCGAAAAGATGCCCGATGCGATCCTGTTTATCGACGAGATTCACACGGTGATCGGTGCGGGCGCGACCAGCGGCGGGGCGATGGATGCCTCCAACCTCCTGAAGCCCGCTCTCTCCAGCGGCGCGATCCGCTGCATCGGCTCGACCACCTACAAGGAATTCCGCAACCACTTCGAAAAGGACCGCGCGCTGCTGCGCCGGTTCCAGAAGATCGATGTGAACGAGCCGACCATCGAGGACACGATCAAGATTCTCAAAGGCCTGCGTTCCGCGTTCGAAGAACATCACAAGGTCAAATACACGCCCGACGCCATCAAGACCGCGGTCGAGATGAGCGCGCGCTACATCAATGACCGCAAATTGCCCGACAAGGCCATCGACGTGATCGATGAAGTCGGCGCGATGCAGATGCTGGTGCCGCCCAGCCGCCGCCGCAAGACGATTACCGCCAAGGAAATCGAAAAGGTCGTGGCGACGATGGCGCGCATCCCGCCCAAATCGGTGAGCAAGGACGACAAGGCCGCGCTCTCCACGCTGGAAAAGGATCTGAAGCGCGTTGTCTTCGGCCAGGACGAGGCGATCGAACGCCTGTCGGTGGCGATGAAGCTGTCGCGCGCGGGCCTGCGCGATCCGGACAAGCCCATCGGCAGCTTCCTGTTCAGCGGCCCCACCGGCGTCGGCAAAACCGAAGTCGCACGCCAGCTCGCCAGCATCATGGGCATCGAGCTGAAACGCTTCGATATGTCCGAATATATGGAACGCCACTCGGTCAGCCGCCTGATCGGCGCGCCTCCGGGCTATGTCGGCTACGATCAGGGCGGCCTGCTCACCGATGCCATCGACCAGCACCCGCATTGCGTGCTGCTGCTCGACGAAATCGAGAAGGCGCATCCCGATCTGTTCAATATCCTGCTGCAGGTGATGGATAACGGGAAGCTGACCGACCATCACGGCAAGACGGTGGATTTCCGCAATGTCGTGCTGATCATGACGACCAATGCCGGCGCGTCGGATGCTGCGAAGCAGGGCATCGGCTTTGGCGCGGGCACCAAGACCGAGGCGAGCGAGGAAGCGGTCAAGAAGATGTTCACACCGGAATTCCGCAACCGTCTCGATGCGATTGTCCCCTTCACCTATCTCGGCACCGATACGATCAGCCGCGTGGTCGACAAGTTCATCCTCCAGCTCGAATTGCAGCTGGCCGAACAGAATGTGCATATCCAGTTCGATGGCGATGCGCGCGAATGGCTGGGCAAGCGCGGCTATGACAAGCTGATGGGCGCCCGCCCGATGGCGCGCCTGATCCAGGAAAAGGTCAAGCAGCCGCTGGCCGAGGAATTGCTGTTCGGCAAGCTGGCGAGCGGCGGCGAGGTTCATGTGAGCGTGAAGGACGACAAGCTCGCCTTCGAGCTCACCCCCGCCGCGCCCAAAGGCAAGGCCAAGCCCAAGCGCAAGACCTCCGGCAAGAAGGCCGCACCCAAGCCGTCCGGTTCGCCCGCTGCGGGCGAAGATGACGGCACGGCGTCAGAAGGATAACCGGTCAGGCGTTTTCCATCTTGCGGCGGGCGTAGCAGGCGCTAGGCTCGCCGCATGACCAGCAAAGCCCTGATTCCACTCGCATCGGCCAGCGCGCTTGCGCTTGCCGCCATGCTCGCTCCCGCTTCTGCCAATGCGCAGGCCTTGAATGGCCGCACCGCGCAAACCGATCTGCCGCTCGAAGGGCCGCGCGCTTCGATGCAGATCGAGCACGTGACACTCGCCATTTCGGTGTTCCCCGACCGGCGGATGATCGCGGGCGAAGGCGAATACCGCATCCAAGTGTCGGACGCGCTGAGCCAGCTGCAATTCGATCTCGACCCGCGCTACACGGTCAGCCGCGTTACCGTTGGCGGAACAGCGCTCCCTGCTGCATCGATCAGCAATCCCGACGGACTGCTCACGCTGCAATTGCCACAGCGCACGCGCGCGGGGCAAACGCTGGATGTCAGCATCGCCTATTCGGGATCGCCGCACGTCGCGCGCAATGCGCCGTGGGATGGCGGGATCGTATGGTCGCAATCGGGCGGCCAGCCGTGGATCGCCACCGCGTTCCAGGGCGAAGGCTGCGATATGCTTTGGCCGTGTATCGACAATTCGCTGCACCGGATGGACAGCATCGACACGCGCTTCACCGTGCCCACGGGCCTGACCGCAACGGGCAACGGACGGCTGGTGGACACGACCGATAATGGCGATGGCACCACCACCTTCCACTGGACCGCGCGCGATCCCAGCAATTACGGCATCGTCCTGCAAATCGGCCCGTATGAGCTGACCGAGCAGATGTATGAAAGCCGATATGGCAACACCATCCCGATCCAGTTCTGGCACCTGCCGCAAAGCAAGGCCGGTGCACGGCGGCTGGTTACGGAGATGGCCGACTATCTCGATTTCTTCGAAAGCACTATCGGCCCCTATCCGTTCGGCGATGAAAAGGCAGGCGTGGTCGAAACCCCGCATCTGGGCATGGAGCACCAGACGATCAACGCCTATGGCAACCGCTTCCGGCCCGATCCGCTCGGCTATGACTGGCTGCTGGCGCATGAATTCGCGCATGAATGGTTCGCCAACCAGCTGACCCATGCGAGCATCGATCATATGTGGCTGCATGAAGGCATCGGTACATGGATGCAGCCGCTCTATCTCGGCTGGGCCAATGGCGAGATGTATTACGCCGCCGATATGTGGAGCAAACGGCAGGGCATCGCCAGCCGCGTGCCGCTGGTCTCCTTGGGTGAGACCATGCCCGATTACAATGACAGTTCGACGGGTTGGGGCAGCGATATCTACAACAAGGGCGCGTGGGTGATGCACACCTTGCGCTATCTGGTGGGGGAAGATGAAATCTTCCCCGCGCTGACCGAGCTCACTTACGGCACCGACAATCCGCAGCCGGGCAATTTCGATGTGGTGAGCCGGACGACGGACGATTTCCGCGCCATTCTCGAACGCCGCACCGGGCGCGAGCTCGACTGGTTCTTCGACGCCTATTTCTATCAGGGCCCGCTCCCGCGCCTGATCGAGGAACGCAGCGCGGATGCGATCACTCTGCGCTGGGAAACGCCGTCGCAAATGGCCTTCGAAATGCCGCTCGAAGTGATTGTCGATGGCGAAGCGCGCGTGGTGCCGATGACGGGCGGCGAAGGCAGCATCGCGCTGCCTGCCGCGAACAGCATCGTGCAGATCGATCCGCGCAACCAGATCCTGATGTACAACGCAGCGATTGACGGGCGCGCGCGCTTCTAGGGATTGACGACAGGAACGGGCGCGGCGCTGACGGGTTCATCCCCAATGGCCGCGCCCTTTTCCTGGATTACCCCGCATCCCCACGGCATCCACATCGCGCCCGCCGATTGCTGGGTCGATCCCTCGCGCGCGGTGGAGCAGGCGCTTGTCACCCACGGCCATGCCGATCACGCGCGCGGCGGGCATGGCAAGACGATCGCCACGCCCGAAACACTGGCGATTATGGAGCTGCGCTACAACACGCGCGAAGGCGCGCAGCCGGTGCAGTATGGCGAGAGCGTGAAGCTGGGCGGCGGGGTGGAAGCGACCTATATTCCCGCCGGACACGTGCTGGGAAGCGCGCAGATACTTCTCGAACACGCTGGCGAGCGGGTGATCATCACCGGGGATTACAAGCGCCGCCCCGATCCTACCTGCCCGCCGTTCGAAGTCACGCCCTGCGATATCTTCATCACCGAAGCGACCTTCGGCCTGCCGCTCTTCACCCATCCGCCCATCGCGGACGAGATGGCGAAACTGCTGGATCGCCTCCACGCGCATCCAGACCGGTGCGTGCTGGTCGGGGCCTATGCTCTGGGCAAAGCGCAGAGGGTGATCGCGGAGTTGCGCGCGGCAGGGCACCATGATCCAATCTATCTCCACGGCGCGATGGAGAAGATGTGCCGCCTCTATCAGGAATTCGGTGTCGATCTGGGCGAATTGCGGCTGGTGGCCGATCACGGGAAGGACGATATGCGCGGCAGCATCGTCATCTGCCCGCCATCGGCGCTCAATGACCGGTGGAGCCGCCGTCTGCCCGACCCGATCACCGCCATGGCGAGCGGCTGGATGCGCGTGCGCCAGCGCGCCCGCCAGCGCAATGTCGAATTGCCGCTGGTGATTTCCGACCATGCCGACTGGGGCGAGCTGACCCGCACAATCCAGGAAGTCGACCCCTACGAAACCTGGATTACCCACGGCCGAGAGGAAGCGCTGCTGCGCTGGCACCAACTCCACCAGCGCCGCGCCCGGGCGCTGGCACTGGTCGGGCGAGAAGACGAGGACGAGTAGTGCAAGCCTTCGCCGCCCTGCTCGATGCGCTGGTCTTCACGCGCTCCCGCAACGAAAAATTGCGGCTGATCGCGGAGTATCTGCGCAATACGCCCGATCCGGATCGCGGCTGGGCCTTGGGCGCGCTCACCGACGGGCTCGACTTCAAGGCGGTGAAGAGTTCCACCATCCGCAATCTGATGCAGGAACGGGTCGATCCGGTGCTGTGGCAGCTCAGCCGCGATTTTGTCGGCGACACGGCGGAAACGGCGAGTCTGCTATGGCCGGAACCCTTGGGCGAAGTTGCGCCACCGCCGACTGTGAGCGAAGCGGTGGCAGCTTTGAGCGCCATGACCCGCGCCACCGCACCTGTCGAACTTCCCAAACTGCTCGACCGGCTCGACCCGTCAGGACGTTATGCGCTGATCAAGCTCGCCACGGGCGGAATGCGCATTGGCATCTCCGCGCGCCTCGCCAAGACAGCCTTTGCGCAGGCCTTCGATGTGTCCGTCGATGCGGTGGAGGAATACTGGCACGCGCTTCAGCCGCCCTATGGCGAGCTGTTCGCATGGGCCGCCGATGGCGCTGCCCCGCCCGATACAAAGAACATCCCGCTCTTCCGCCCCTTTATGCTCGCGCACCCGCTGGAAGACACGGTGGTGGACCTTGCCGATTACGCGGCGGAGTGGAAATGGGACGGGATTCGCGTGCAGCTTGTTCATGTCGCCAATGAGAACGGTGGCGAGACGCGGCTCTATTCGCGCTCGGGCGACGATATCTCCGCGACTTTCCCCGAGATGGTTCAGGCGCTCGACCGGCCCGGTGTGCTCGACGGCGAATTGCTGGTCCGCGGCGACCGCCAAGGCGGCGAAGAAGGCGGTGCAGCGAGTTTTAATGCCTTGCAGCAGCGGCTGGGGCGCAAGACGGTCAGCAAAAAAATGCTCACCGAGAGCCCCGCTTTCGTGCGGCTGTATGATGTGCTGTCATGGGACGGCGAAGACCGGCGCGGGCTCGAATGGCAGCAGCGGCGCGATGTGCTCGAAAGCCTCGTCCCGCATCTGCCGCAGAGCCATTTCGACCTCTCGCAACTGGTCGAGGCGCGCGACTTCGATCACCTCGCCGAGATACGCGAAGGCACCCGCGATGCCGCCATCGAAGGGCTGATGCTCAAGCGGCGCGACTCTCTCTATGTCCCCGGCCGCAAGACCGGCCTGTGGTACAAGTGGAAGCGCGATCCGCTGCTGGTCGATTGTGTGCTGATGTATGCGCAGCGCGGGAGCGGGAAGCGGTCGAGCTTCTATTCGGACTACACCTTCGGCTGCTGGGACGGCGATCCCGATGCGGGCGCGGAGCTGCTTCCCGTGGGCAAGGCCTATTCGGGCTTCACCGATGCGGAGTTGAGAAAGCTCGACCGGCTGGTGCGCCAGACCACGCTCAACCGCTTCGGCCCGGTGCGCGAAGTCGAACGCACGCTGGTGTTCGAAGTCGCCTTCGACAGCGTGCATACGAGCAAGCGGCACAAAAGCGGGCTGGCGATGCGCTTTCCAAGAATCCACCGCATCCGCTGGGACAAGCCGGTGCATGAAGCGGACCGGATCGAGGCACTGCGGAAGCTGGTGCGAGATTGAACGGCCGCTTTTGGGATCACGCGTTTGGTGACCTAATGGCGCAAACTGGGTGGAAAGCTGATGGGCTGGTCTTGAGGCATGAAGCCCAGCAGAAGGGCTTACAAAATTTCAGCGCATCTCGTCATCGTAGCTCCACCTACTGGTGTAACGAGCCAGGGCCAGGTCGCATTATGATGCTCAATGACCTTGGCTGCCGGCATATGCTCGCGGTCTGCGGTTGTGTGGCCGTCTGCGGGAACCACGGTTTCAAAACCTAGCGCCAATGCGCTTCGAATAGTCGTGTCGACACAAAATTCTGTAGCAAATCCACTTATGACTAGCTTGGTCACGCCCCATTCCTTGAGAAGTGCAAGCAGATCTGTCTCCAGAAAGGCGTCGCAAGATTTTTTGCAATGCGGACATCTTCTGGTCTCGGTTCGAGAGCCGAATAAAGGGCATGACCGGCCTGAGAAGGATGAAGTGGATCACCTTCCGGGCCACAGTGTTGAACGAAGACCACCGGATCACCACTGGCGCGGAACCTGTCAGCAAGTTCATTGAGGCGCCTTACGATCTGATCCGCATCGTAGCGAGGCGTCGCAAACAGGCCCTCTTGGACATCGACAATCAGGAGACAGCGTTTTCCCATGGGGACTGTCTACGTCCGCTTGAGGTTGATCGGCAAGCGCTTCCGAACGATAGATATGGGGTCGTTTGCTGAAAGGCAGGAATGGGGCGATATTCATGGAGACCAGTCGTTCAAGTGCTCCACCCAAATTGTCTGCCATCGATTTAGAGCAACTCGATCCGAAACAGCTTTTCGCGCGAAGTTGCGCCGCGCAACAATTCGATGCTCGTCGACGCGATGGCCAGCGGCTTTGCAAGCAGCGCAATCACCGCCGCATTGGCCGCCCCGTCCTGCGGCTTGGCGCGGACTTTGGCGAGCAGGCGACCATCGGCGATCTCCAGCGCCTCGCTCCGCGCGCCCGGTGTGACCCGCACGGCGAGCCGCCCACGATCATCCGCCAAAGCCCGCAGTGCTTCGGCGGGCAGGGAGTCAGCCTTCGGCCTGGCCACGGATTTGGGCCAAATGCGTCGCCGCCAGCCTGCAATAGCGTTCGGTCTGGAAGCGGATCTTCGCGATCTGTGCTGCGTCTTGCGTCCGGTAATATTTCGCCGGGCGGCCAATCCAGATTTCGCCAGGGCCGATCTGCTTGCCGGGGCTGAGCAAGGCCCCCGCGCCCAGCATTCCGCCCTCGGCAATCCGCGCTCCGTCCATCGCAACAGCGCCCATGCCAACGAAAGCGCGGTCGGCGAGCTGGCAGCCATGCACCACGGCCATATGGCCGATCACGCAGTCCTCTCCCACAATGGTCGGCTCGCCATCGGTGTCGGGGCGCGGGCCTTCGACGTGGAAGACGCTGCCGTCCTGCACATTGCTGCGCGCGCCCACCGCAATCCGGTGGATATCGCCGCGCAGCACGCAATTGTACCACACGCTCGCTTCCGGCCCGATGGTGACATCGCCAATGATCCGCGCGCCCGGGGCGATAAAGGCGCTCTCGGCGATCTGTGGCACCTTGCCGTCAAACGCCATAATCGTCGCGCCGGGATAGCGCGCTTGCAGGGTGGCGATGTCGCTCACAAGAAGTTCTCCCAAGCGAGATAGGGCAGGATCGAGGCGTAATCGTCGGTCCAGACAGGACCTTCGGGCTCGGCGAGTTCGCGCCAGCCTCCTTCGGCTTCCAGCGGAGCCAGACGCGCCGGATCGCGGGCCATCACCACCCAGTTGGAAGCGAACAGCTCGCGCTCTCGATCCATCCCGTCGGCGAGCAGGCGCACGGTAAGCCCGCGGCTTTCCGCCAGCCGCGCGATCACCGGCTCCAACCGGATGTAATTGTTGGAGATATGCATGACCAGCAACCCGTCCTCGCTCATGGCGCGGAGATAGATATCGAGCGCCTCGGCAGTGAGCAGGTGCAACGGGATGGCGTCCGAACTGAAGGCGTCAATCACCAGAATATCAAAGCGGCCCGCATCCATCGCCTCCAACTCGATCCGCGCATCGCCGATGATTGTCGGGCTGCCGGGTGCGCAGCGGGAAAGATAGGTGAACTGCCCGCGCTCCGAATAGGCAAGCACTTCGGGATCGATCTCGAAGAAAGTCCAGTCCTGCTGCGGCTGTCTGTAGCAAGCGAGCGTCCCCACGCCGAGGCCGACCACACCGACCCGCGCTTGCGACCCGAACATGGCTTCGGCTTGCAGCAAAGCGCGCCCTACGCCCGATGTGCGCCCGTAATAGGCAGTAGGCTCTCTCGCCGCCCCCTCGCCCGCGCGCTGCACACCGTGGATTGTCGTGCCGTGCATCAATTTGCGATCACCATCGGCATCGTCGCGGATCGAGTAAATGCCGAAATAGCTCCGTTCGCGCGCGCCCTCCATGCTGGTTTGCAAATTGGCGACGCCACCCAAAGCCAGCAGCAGCGCCGCCGTGCCCGCGACGAAAGACCAGCGCTTCGCCGCGAAAATCACCGAGACGAGCAGAACGCCGAGCAAGGCCGCCCATTGCGCCCCCGTCAGCACGGCATCGTTCAGGGCCGACTGGTAAATCTGGAACGCGAAGTTGAACACGAGCAGCACGCCGCCGCCGAGCACGATCAGCGCAAGGCGCGGATTGCCGAAGCGGCTGCCGATCCAGCGTTCCCACGGGCCGAGAGGCAGCAAAGCAGCCGCCGCCAGCACGAGCAGCGGATGCTCCCACGTCCAGTCGAACAGCACCGGCGCGATCAGAGCGGTAAACACACCACCGAGCGCGCCGCCCGCCGACATCACCAGATAGAAGCGGGTCAACTCGCGCGCGGGCGGGCGGTTCTCGTACAGCCGGGCGTGCAAGGCCACAGCGGTGACGAACAGCAGCATGATGCTCGCCGCCGCTGCCAGGAGATTGGCGCGGCCCGCGGTGAACATCGCCACCGATCCGTCGACGAGCAGCACGACCGGCGCGATCAGCACGAAGAACCCCGCAATATGCCGCTTCTCGGCAAAGGCGATGGAGAAGCTGAGGAGGTAAAGCCCGAGCGGGATCACCCAAAGCAGCGGCATCGCCATAATGTCGGTGGTGAGGAAGGTCGTGGTCGAGAGCATGAGGCCCGACGGGACGGCGGACAGCGCGAGCCACAAAAGCACGGTCTTCCAGCCGCTTCGCTCCCCCGAACCCTGCTCTTCTTCTTGCCCTTCCGGCTCAGGCGTATGTTCCGCCAATGCGCCGCGCCTTGCCCAAACGCTCGACACCACGAAGGCGATGAGCAGCGCATAGCCGATCGCCCAATACAGGCTCTGCTGCCCGATGCTCAGCAGCGGCTCGGCCAGTAGCGGATAGGCGAGCAGGCCGGCGAAGCTGCCAAGATTGGACGCGGCGTAAAGCGGATAGGGATTGCCCGCCGCCGGATGCGCGGCAAACCATCGCTGGATCAGCGGCGCCTGCGCGGAGACAGCGAAAAAGGCCGGCCCCACGGTGAGCAGAAACATATAGGGCACCCACAGCGCTTCCCAGCCGGGTGTCGGGGCGCCGATATCGGCGAGCGCCAGCGGCAAGGTCAGCCCGCCCAGCAGCAGCACGCCGATATGGATCATCCCTTGCGTCTTCAGCGTGAAGCGGCCGATCCAGTGGGCATAGGCATAGCCGCCCAGCAGCAGCGCCTGATACACCAGCATCGCGCTGTTCCAAACATTGGGCGCGCCGCCCAGCCTGGGCAGCGCCATGCGCGCCACCATTGGCTGCACCAGAAACAGCAGGAAACTGCCCGCCAGAATGGTCAGTGTGAACAGCCAGCGGCGCGCGGTGGCGGAGCCCGCTCCGGTCTCAGTCATGCGCGGCACGCTCCCATTGCGCGGCGGTGATGGCGTAAATGATGGTGGGGTTCAGCTCTTCGCCGAACCGTTCATCGACATAATCCAGATCTGCGCGGCGGTGCATTCCAAGGCGCTCCATCAGGCCCCAGCTAGGGGAATTGCCGTCCACCGTCAGGGCGACAACTTCCTTTGCCGCGAAACCGGTGAAGGCAAGGTGAAGGGCGGCGCTTGCCGCTTCCTTGGCATAGCCATGGCCCCATGCGTCCTCGCGCAGGCGCCAGCCGATTTCCATCGCGCCGGTAACGCTGCTGCCCGGTGCATCGGCGCGTTTGAGGCCGCACATCCCCAGCATCTCGCCTGCAAGATGGCCGCCATCGTCGCGCCGCTCGACCACCCAGAAGCAAAACCCGTTCGCGGCCTGACATTTCTCGACCCGCGCAATTTGCGCCTGTAGGGCGTCCTCGCCCATCTGCCCGCCGAGCCAGCGCATGACAGTGGGCGTGTTGGTGACGCGGAACTGTTCGTCCCAATCGGCTTGGCCCTCGGCGCCCTCACGCCAGTCGCGCAGCACCAGCCGCGGCGTTTCATGCCGGAATGATGTCACCCCTCAAGCTCCCAGCAATCTCGCGGCCACCGGCGCGTGGTAGGTGAGCACACCCGAACATCCGGCGCGTTTGAACGCGACCAGCTTTTCCATCAGCAGCGCATCGCGGTCGCCAGCGCCCACGGCTGCGCCCGCTTCGATCAGCGCATATTCGCCGCTCACCTGATAGGCATAGACGGGCACGCTGAATTGCTGCTTCACCCGCCAGATAATGTCGAGATAGGCGAGGCCGGGCTTCACCATCACGCTGTCTGCCCCTTCGGCAATGTCGAGTGCGACTTCGGCCAGCGCTTCGTCGCCATTGGCGGGATCCATCTGGTAGGTCTTTTTGTCGCCCTTCAGCAGCCCGCCGCTGCCCACCGCGTCGCGGAAGGGGCCGTAAAAGGCGGACGCATATTTGGCGGCATAGGCCATGATCTGCACATTGTGGTGCCCGCCCATTTCCAGCGCCATGCGGATCGCGTGGACGCGGCCGTCCATCATGTCCGACGGGGCGATGATATCCGCCCCCGCCTGCGCCTGGTTGAGCGCCTGATCGACCAGCACGGCGACAGTATCGTCGTTCACCACATAACCCGCGCCGTTTACCAGCCCGTCCTGCCCGTGTGTGGTGTAGGGATCGAGTGCGACATCGGTCAGCACGCCTATGTCCTCGCCGCAGGCATCCTTCACGGCCTTGATCGCGCGGCACATCAGATTGTCGGGATTGAGCGCCTCGCCCCCGTCATCGCTGCGCTTGTCTGCCTGCGTGTTTGGAAACAGCGCGATGCAGGGAATCCCGAGCGCGACGGCTTCCTTGGCACGTCTGGCGATATTGTCAACAGACCAGCGCGAGACGCCGGGAAGGCTGCCGACGGGATCTTCCACGCCTGTACCTTCGGTGACAAAGAGCGGCCAGATCAGGTCGCTTGGCGTCAGCACAGTCTCGCGCACCAAGGCGCGGCTCCAGCCGGTCGCGCGGGTGCGGCGCAGGCGGGTGTTGGGGTAGCTTCGGTTCATGGGCGCACGTCCTGCCGCAAAAGGCGTTTACGGGCAATGCGGGCGGCGAATTTTCGAACCGTTCAGTCGATGGAGCGGCGGTTTTCGATCCGGTCGATCTCGCGGCGCGGTTCCTCGCGCATGGCGGGATCGGGTGCCAAGTTTGCCAGCGCAGCACCGGGCTCGACCCGTTGCAAGCGCACCAGCCGCTCGCGGAAATTGGCCATTTCGGTGGGCGAGAGCACCGCGCGGGTGACAAATTGCACGCTCAGCGGGTCAATCGCCTGCCCGTTGCGGTACATTTCATAGTGGAGATGCGGGCCGGTCGAGAGTCCGGTCGATCCGACATAGCCGATCACCTGACCGCGCGCGACGCTTTGCCCGTTGCTCACCGCAATCCGGCTCATATGCGCGTAGCCTGTCGAAAGCCCGCCCGCGTGGCGCAGTCGTACGAAATTGCCGTAGCCGCCATTGCGCCCGGCAAAATACACCGTCCCGTCGCTCACCGCATAGATCGGCGTGCCGTGCGCGGCGCGGAAATCGACGCCCGAATGCATCCGTCGATAACCAAGGATCGGGTGGCGACGCATCCCGTAACGCGAGGATATCGCGCCCGGCACCGGGCGGATCAGCCCTTCGCGCATCGTGCCTTCGCCCGCCGCGTCATAAAACCGGCCTTCGCGCCCGAAGCGCATCAGCTGCAAGCGCGGGCGGTCGTTGCGGATGATCGCGGCGTAAAGCAGATCGCCGACTTCGATTTCGCCCGTCGCGGCGCGGCGGTAATCGATAATCATATCGAATTCGTCGGTCGCGCTGACATCGGCGTCCAGATTCAGCTCTTGCGAAATGGTGCGCAGATATTCCTGCACCGCGCTGGGCGGCGCGCCCACGGCGCGGGCCGAACGGTAGAGGCTGCTGCCCACCGTGCCGCGCACCCGCAAAGGTGTCGCATCGACCATGATCGGGCGCGGATCGAGCACGAGCTGGCCGTTGCGCCGCTCCACCACCAGTTGCAGATCGAAGCGCGCGCGGAAAGACAGCGCGTCGAGCGGGCGCGGCGCATCATTGCCCGTGCGGCGACCGAGCGTGATATCGACCTGCGTGCCCGGATCGATTTCGCTGAGCGTCACCGCGCTGGCAATCATGCGCGCAACCTGCGCTGCCTCAGCCTCGCCCACGCCGGCGCGGCGCAGCATCCGGTCGAAGCTGTCGCCTTGCGTCAGCGTTGCCACCAAATCGAGCCGCGGGCGTTCGGGCGCGCTGGCCAGTTCCTCGACCGCGAAGGTTGCGCCCATGCGCTTGCCGCTATCCGCGCCAAGCGCGAGCGGCATGATCATCTGGCTGCGAAACTCGTCGCGCACCGCATCGTCGATTCGCATCGAAGGTGCGGCGGAAACGGGGGAAAAGCCGGGCCACGCAGCGATCGCAACGGCAGACAGCGCGACCACGCTTGCCGCACCGCGCAGCCAGCGCTTGGAGCCGATATTGCGCGAGAGGTCTGGCGTCCAGTCACGAGCGCGCATGCGTGACAGCAACGGCGAAGAGCGGGCAATCCGGCGACGGAAGCCGCTCCGCACGCGCGCGTCATCGGCAGACGCTGCATCGCGCTGCGCATCATCATGCCAGGATTGTGCGTTTCCGGTGAACACTCACGCTCTCCAAACGGCCTTGCGCGCGCCATAGGCTCGGGAAATTCGCGCGACCAGTGCGGGCTTGGTATTTGCGCGTATTCCTACGGGGATAAAGTGAATTTCACCCTAACGTCGATGAGCGGAGTCGCACGCGCGACCAAATGAGGCGCTGCTTGCACACCTTCGGCACAGTCGCCATGACGGTGGAACTGTGCCCCATTCTTCCTCCGCCAGCCCCGTGCGCGCCGTGCTCGGCCCGACCAATACCGGCAAGACGCATCTGGCGATCGAGCGGATGTGCGGGCATTCTTCAGGCGCCATCGGCTTTCCGCTGCGGCTGCTGGCGCGGGAAGTCTATGACAAGGTGTGCCGGATCAAGGGCGAGGCGTCCTGCGCGCTGATCACCGGCGAAGAACGGATCGAACCGCCGAATGCACGCTATTTCCTCTGTACCGCCGAAGCGATGCCGCGTGATGGCGGAGGGCACGCTTTCGTGGCGCTCGATGAGGCGCAATTGGGCGCTGACCGTGAGCGCGGGCATATCTTCACCGACCGGCTGCTTCATGCGCGGGGGCGACAAGAGACAATGCTCCTCGGCTCGGCCACGCTCGAACCGATTGTCCGCGCCATGCTGCCCAAGGCCAGCATAGAGGAACGCCCGCGCTTCTCGACGCTGACCCATGCCGGTGCCGCCAAGCTGTCACGCCTGCCCCCGCGCAGCGCGATTGTCGCCTTCTCGGTCGAGCAAGTCTACCAGGTCGCCGAATTGCTGCGCCGGTTCAGAGGCGGGGCGGTGGTGGTGATGGGTGCGCTCAGCCCGCAGACGCGCAACCGCCAGGTCGAGCTCTTCCAGTCGGGCGAAGTCGATTACATCGTTGCCACCGACGCCATCGGCATGGGGCTCAATCTCGACGTGCATCATGTTGCCTTCGCCTCGCTGAGCAAATTCGACGGGGTGCGCCAGCGGCGGCTGACACCTGCCGAGATGGCGCAGATCGCGGGGAGAGCTGGGCGCCACCAAACCGATGGCAGTTTCGGCGTCCTTTCAGGGGGCAGCGGACGCGGTTCGGCGCCGCTCGAATTCAGCGAAGAAGAAATCTACGCGATCGAGAATCACCGCTTCGCGCCGCTCACCAAACTCTACTGGCGCAATCCCGAACCGCGTTTCGACAGTCTGGCGCGGTTGATCGAGGATCTCGGGATGCGCCCCGAACGCGAGCAGCTGGCCGCCGCGCCCGAAGCGATCGATCTTGCGGTGCTCAAACGGCTCGCCGAGCAGGATGACGTCATTGCTGGCGTCACGACACCTGCCATGGTGCGCCGCTTCTGGGAGGCGTGCCAGCTCCCCGATTTCCGCCAGCTGGGGCCGGAGGCGCATTCGCGCTTCGTCGCGCGCCTGTGGGCCGATCTGCGCCACGGCCATATCGGAGCGGATTATGTCGCGGCGCGGGTGAGCGAACTCGGCAATACCAGCGGCGAAATCGACACGCTGCAAGGCCGCCTCGCCGCGATCCGCAGCTGGGCCTATATCTGCCAACGTCCCGATTGGGTGTTGGCACGCGACGAAATGGCTGCAAGAGCGCGCGCGGCGGAAGCGAAACTGTCGGATGCGCTGCACGGCAAGCTGACCGAACGTTTCGTCAATCGCCGGACTGCGGTATTGATGCGCGGTATGGGAAAGGATGCAGGACTGTTGCGGGTAAATCTCGAAGATGATGGACGGGTGACGGTGGAAGGGCAGGCGATCGGCCATCTCGAAGGCTTCCGCTTTGTCGTCGATCCCGATGCCGGACAGGAAGACCGCAAGCTGATGCTGGCCGCGGCGGAAAAGCACATGGCCGCGCTGCTCGCGCAGAAGGCCGAGCAATTGGTGACTTCCGAACTCGGCGCGCTGGAAATCGCCGATGGCGCGATCCGCCGCGATGGCCAGGCGGTGGCTATGCTGGAGAAGGGCAAAACCGCCGCTTCCCCGCGCATCGTGATGAGCAAGGAACTGCGCCAGCTCGATCCGTCCAACGCCAAGCGTTTGGGCGAAGCGCTGCAAGTCTGGCTCGACGGGCAACTCGAACCGCTTGCGCCTTTGAAGGTGCTGGAGCAAGGCGCGGAAGACCCCGATGCGGGCAGCGAAGTGCGCGCTTTGCTGCTGACGCTGATCGACCGCAACGGCACGGTGCGGCGCGAGGATGCAGGGCTGAAACACGTCGCCAAGGAACAGCGGCCCCTGCTGCGCAAATTGGGCGTGGTAATCGGCTCGACCGATGTCTACGTCCCCGCCCTGCTCAAACCTGCGCCGCGCAAGCTGCTCAAGGCACTGGGTGCCGATACGCGCGATCTCAACGAGAACATGGCGCCGGTGATCGAAGGCGCAAAGCACGTGCCGGCGGGTTACCGGCGCGCGGGCAAGCAGGCGATCCGCATCGATATGGCGGAAAAACTGTTCCGCGCCGCCCATGAACAGCGCGCCAAGGCGGCGAAAGTGGCAGGCAGCAAAGGCTTTCCGGTCGACATCGCGCTCGCCACCAGTATGGGGCTTTCGCTCGAGAACTTCCGTAGTCTGATGAAGGATGCGGGCTTCCGGCAAGGGCAGGAAGTCACGCTTCCCGAAGGTCAATACGGCCCGCCTCCACCCGTGCCATGGAGCTGGCGTCCGCCGCGCAAGGACACCGCGCCGCAACGGCCTCCGCGCGGCCCGCGCAACGACGGCAAGGGTAAGGGCCCGCCAAAGGGCAAGCGCGACGGGCGTGGCCCCAAACCCGAACGCCGCGAGCAGCGTCCTCCCGCCAACCAGCCTGCGACCGGCAAAGCGCTGGCGGGGCTGGCCGATCTCTTCAAAGGCTGAATGCGGCTCGACCTGCTGCTCTGCCGCTTGCGCTTCGCCAAGAGCCGGAGCGTGGCGCAAAGCTGGATCAGCGAAGGCCATATCCGCTGCAATGGCGAACGGGTGGTGGCGGCTTCGCGCGCGGTGGGCGTTGGTGACGTCCTCACCTTGCCCGTCGGCCTGCGCATCGCGGTGATCGCGATCGACAGCCTGCCCGAACGGCGCGGCCCGCCGGCCGAGGCGCGCAGCCATTACCGGCAATTGAATGCGGGCGATCACACTGGCGCTTGACGCTTTGCGGGCAATCGCCATAGGACAGCGCCAAGCAAACGAAAGGGAATGCTGCTGCCATGACTTACGTCGTCACCGACGCCTGCATCAAATGCAAATATACCGACTGCGTCGAAGTGTGCCCGGTCGATTGTTTCTATGAAGGCGAGAATATGCTCGTCATCAACCCGTCCGAATGCATCGATTGCGGCGTGTGCGAGCCCGAATGCCCCGCCGAAGCAATCCTGCCCGATACCGAGGACGGCCTGGAAAAGTGGCTGGAGCTGAACACCAAATTCTCCGCTGAATGGCCCAACATCACCGAGAAGAAAGACCCGCCTGCCGACGCGGACGATTTCAAGGGCCAGGAAGGCAAGTTCGAGGAATTCTTCTCAGAAGCACCCGGCGAGGGCGACTGAGACAAGCGCGTTCCTTTGCGCAAAAGGGTGGCGATTCACCACCCACTGGAATTTCTGTCCCGAATCTGTTATATAATGTGCAACTGGCGCAGGGTTTCGCGTGCCAGGCGGATTAGGAAGGCAGGTCCCCGCTACTTCTCGACAATGCGCATTGTGGCTGACCAGATTCAGCGCATGAGGCCTTTTGTCGTTGAAACAATGCGGGTTTGCCAGTGAAAGGAATGCATATGGCCGCAGATGCGACCGCTTTTGAAGTCGGCGATTACGTCGTTTATCCCAAGCACGGCGTGGGCCGCGTGATCGAGCTGCAGAACGAAGAAATCGCCGGAATGCAGCTGGAACTTTACGTCCTCCGTTTCGAAAAGGAGCGCATGACGCTCCGCGTACCGACCAACAAGGTCGAAAGCATCGGGATGCGCAAGCTCTCCAGCGACAAGACGCTGAAGGAGGCGATGGAAACGCTCAAGGGCAAGCCCAAGGTCAAGCGCACCATGTGGAGCCGCCGCGCGCAGGAATATGAAGCGAAGATCAATTCGGGTGAGATCGTACTGATCGCCGAAGTGACGCGCGACCTGTTCCGCCCCGAAGACCAGCCCGAGCAGAGCTATTCCGAGCGGCAGATTTTCGAAGCCGCTTCCAGCCGCCTCGCGCGCGAACTGGCAGCGATGGAAAAGACCGACGAGCCGACCGCGCTCGCCAAGATTCTTGACGTGCTGAAAGAACACGCGCCGCAATATTACGAAAGCGCCGAAGAGGCCTGATCGTAACGCAAAGAAGACAAGGGGCCGTTCGCAGCAATGCGGGCGGCCCTTTTTGTTGCGCTGTGTTTGCGAGAGACTGCATTCATTGTTTTGACACCCGGCAGGGTGCATAGTGCGGGCGACGAGATTTTTCGTCGGCCTGACGATTGAGGCCCGCCATGCGTGCATCCCGGATTGCCTTACCGCTCATTTCCGTGCTTGCGCTCAGCGGGTGCGTAGCCAGCACGCTGGTGGAGGTTGCCACCGCCCCGGTGCGCGCCGCAGGGCAAGTGGCCGACTGGGCTACCACCAGCCAGGACGAGATGGACCGCGAACGCGGGCGCGAGCTCCGCCGCCGCGAAGAACGTCTGGGCGAATTGCAGCGCGAATATCAGGATGCGCAGGAAGACTGCCTTGACGGGAACGACAGGCGCTGTCGCGAAGCGGTTGAAATCCGCGCCGAGATGGACGCGCTGATCCCGACCATCCCGCTCGAACCCGCGCCCGAAGACGATTAGGCCGCAGCGCGCCGCAAACGGTCGTTGATGGCGCGGCCTTCGGCGGTATCGGGAATGGGGGCCACTGCGATGCGCGGTTGATCGGCAAGGGCCGCTTCATGGAGGCAGCTATAAAGCCGCGCCGCCGCCTGTTCGAGCGACCCGGTGCCCGATAAATTGCAATCGCCCGCCACAGCGCCAAAACCGATCATGAATTCATCGGCCTCCGCTACGGCCGCATTCAGCCGCACGGGCTTTCCCGGCGCATAGTGGCTGGCAAGCTGGCCGGGGGCTTCGATCTTGCCCCCGCTTTGTGCGGGGGACTCGAAGAGCGAGATCGGGCCGGGGCGCAGCTCCTCCAGCGTACCGTCAGTGCGCACCGCAATGATCGTCGACTCGACGCCTTTGGCGCAGACGCCGCCGTCGAGAACAAGGTCGATCCGGCCGTCGATCGAGGCGAGTACGTGGGCAGGGCTGGTCGGACTGATAAAGCCGCTACGATTGGCCGAGGGTGCCGCGAGCGGGAAATCCAGCTGGGCCAGCAAGGCGCGCATCACCGGATGGTCTGGCGCGCGCAGGGCGATGGTGGACAATCCCGCGCTCACGGCGGGAGCCAGCTGAGCGTCCTCGCATCGGGGCAGGACCAGCGTGAGCGGGCCGGGCCAATGGCGTGCGGCCAAATCCACCGCCTCGGCCGAAAAGTCTGCAAACCGCCGCGCCTGTTCCAGATCGTGCACATGGACGATCAGCGGATTGAACGAAGGCCGCCCTTTCGCCGCATAAATCTTCGCCACCGCGTCCGCACTGTCCGCCCGCGCTGCCAGTCCGTATACCGTTTCGGTCGGCACGGCGACCAGTCCGCCATCGCGCAGCACCTGCGCGGAGCGGGCAATGCCATCGGCATCGGCCGGGATTACGGGAGTCTTGTTGCTCATCGCTTGCGCCTATAGGGACAGTGGCGATGGAAGACCAAGCCCAACTGCTTGCCCGCATCGCTGCCGCGCTTGAACGTCTCGCGCCTGCTTGTGTGCAGGATGTCGATTGGCAGAGCGCGCCCGCCTATGTCTGGGGCAACGGTGGCGTGCGGGCTGTCGTGGCAATCGATGCGCCCGCGCTCGGCTTGCTGCGCGGCATTGACGGGCAAAAGGCGGCGGTAACGGGCAATATCAACCGGCTCGCGGCAGGCCATGCGGCGCATGATATGCTGCTGTGGGGCGCGCGCGGCATGGGCAAATCGGCGCTGGTGCGCGCGGCTATCGCGCAGGCACAGGCCGACAGCGGCAGCATTGCGCTGGTGCAAGTCGCCACCGATGCGCTCGGCACGCTCCCGCTGCTGTTTGCCACACTGGGAGCGGTTGAGCGCAATTTCTGCGTATTTATCGATGATCTGGGCTTTGCCGGGGGCGATGATGCGAGCCCGCGCCATTTGCGCAGCTGGCTTGATGGCGGCGTTGAGGCGCGGCCTGTCAATGTGCGGCTTGCGGTCACTACGAACCGCCGCGCGATTGTTCCGCGCCATGCGGTCGAGCAGGAAGATCCCGTCAATCCGCGCGATGCCGCGGACGATAGTCTGGCCCTGGCTGACCGTTTCGGGCTCTCGCTGGGCTTCCACAATGCGAGCCAGGACGAGTATCTCGCCATCATCGAGGGCTACGCCGCGAGCTTTGGTTTGTCCTATGACCCTGACGATGCGCTCGAATGGGCCAAGCGTCGCGGCGCGCGGTCGGGCCGGATCGCGTGGCACTTTGTGACCGAACTGGCGGGGCGCGCAGGCAAGCGGCTCTAGTTGCGCCCCGCTAGCCGCGAATCACATAATGTCTTCGGGTCGCACCGCGCCTTCTTCGAAGGCTTCCTGCAAGCGGCGGCGCGGATCGCCTTCCAATTGACGGACAGGCGGCAGGCGTTCGCCGCTATTGCGCTCGATCGCTGCGGCCGGTGCGGCATCGGGCGCGATCACCCGCCAGATAATACCCGCCGTATCGTCGCTCACCAGCAGTGCGCCGGTGCGATCCCATTCGACCCAGGTCGGGCGGCCATAGGTATCGCCGTCGCCGGTGAGGAAGCTTTCGAGCACGCGGATCGGGAGGCCGGTAGGGTTGCCGCGCGCGTCAAAGCGGACGAACACCACATCATAGCCATCGGCGGGAGAGCGGTTCCACGAACCATGCCGTGCAATAAAGGCGCCCGGCCCGAAAGCCTCTCCCATGCGGCTGCCTTCCTCGGTGAACACCATGCCCAAAGCCGCCGCGTGCGCGCCGAGCGCGTAGACCGGCTTGCGGGTATATTCGGTGAGGAATTGCGGCATCGGGGCTTCAACCCGCTCGTCAAACACATTCTTGTAATAGACCCACGGCCAGCCGTAATGCGCGCCGATGGGCACGTTGGTCATGTAATCGGGCACCAGATCGCTGCCGAGCATGTCGCGTTCGTTCACCGTCGTCCAAAGCTCGCCCGACCACGGGCTGAACGCCATGCCGTTGGGATTGCGCAGGCCCTGACCCCACAGCCGCGCTTCGCCCGATTCGAGATCGAGCTGGTGGATCGCGGCGCGCATATCCTCGATCTCCATCCCGCCCTCGCCGATATTCGAGGCCGAGCCGACCGCGATGTAGAGATAGCGGCCATCGGGCGAGAGAATGATGTTGCGCATCCAGTGGTTGCCCGCGGCCGGCAGCGGGGTGAGCTGTTCGGGCTCTCCCGTCACTGCATTGCTGCCGAGCGTGTAATCGAAAACCAGCACTTCGTCGTGATTGGCGATGTAGAGTTTGTCTTCGGCCCAGGCGATGCCCGAGGGCGAATCGAGATCATCTTCGCGGATGGTGATTTGCTGCTCGGCCACGCCGTCCTCATTCGCATCGCGCAGCAGCACCAGCTGGTTCGCCGATTCGCCGCCCGCGCCCGCCTTGCCGAACAGCCATCCGGCGACGAGGTTTTCCAGCCAGCCGCCCGCCAGCTCGCGCTCGGGCGCTTTGGTCAGCGTCACCAGCACATCGCCATTGGGCAGCGTATAGACCACGCGCGGATTATCGAGACCTTCGGCAAAGCGGTTCACCGCCAGCCCTTCGCCAGCCGTCGGCGCGGCGCCTTCCGGCCAACCCACCGGTTCGGCAATGCCGATCGTCGGGAACAGCTGCGGATCGGGCTCTGCCAGCACCGGATCGGTGCCGCTCGTCTCGTCCAGCGTATATTGCGCGGGATCGGGCCGCGTGAGCCACCAGATGGCAATCGCAGCGAGCACAGCCAAGACGAGAAGGGCGATAAGGATCTTTTTGAGAATGTGCATAGACACCAAGATAAGCGCCGCTTTCCCTTGCGGCAATCGTTTCAGCAACTAGATGCCGTGCCATGTTCGATTTTGCCCCCGCCGATGGCGCCACCAAGCCGGAAATCTACGCCGCTCTGATCGAAGCCGCCGATGCGGTGACGCGCGGCGAAAGCGACAGCGTTGCCAATATGGCCAATGTCGCCGCTTTGCTGGGCGAATTTCTCGCCGACACCAATTGGGTGGGGTTTTACCGCATGGTGGATGGCGGGCTGGTGCTCGGCCCCTTTGTCGGACGGCCCGCCTGCATCCGCATTCCCGTGGGCGTTGGCGTGTGCGGCGCGGCGGCGATGGGCGAAACGCAGCTGGTGGAAGATGTCCACGCCTTCCCCGGCCATATCGCCTGCGATGCCCGCAGCCGGTCGGAGCTGGTCGTGCCGGTCATCCGCGATGGCGCGGTGATTGCGGTGATCGATTGCGACAGCCCCAGCCTCGCCCGCTTCGATGCCGAGGATCAGGCGGGTCTCGAGGTGCTCGCCGCTCTCCTTGCGGACCGGATCTAGCCTCACGAACAGGCGTTTCCCCGCCCATATTTGCCCCGTAACGGGACAGGCGCGGTCTGCCCCTTGGTTTTCTGCGGCTTTCGTAGGTAAATATCGGGTTAACCGGGCAAATCGCCCGGCACCTGATGAGGGAAACACCTGCGATGCCAATCCGCCCCGCCCTTCTGCTTGCCGGCGCTGCCGTGCTCGCCGTGTCCTCGCCCGCTTTGGCGCAGGATGATCGCTATGCCAGCATTCATGCAGACCACCACCCCGAAGCCGGTGAAAGCTATGACGGCTATTACGACGGGAGCTGGGAAGGCGAATGGGATAGCGAGAACACGTGGCACGGCGAATGGACGGGCACCTACACCGATGCCGACGGTCGCACGGTCGATGCCAATTATCACGGCGTTTTCCACGGCGAACACCGTTTTGTGAGCGAAGACGGACACGTCCTTTCGCATGACGGGCGCGGCTGGCACGAATCGCACGGTGGGGGCCATCACGGGGATCACCATTCGGGCCGATCGGGGCCGCGCTTCGCGTATACCGAGGAAGAGCGCAACCAGTGGCTTTCCGACTGCCAGTTCCTGATGGCAGACGCGGGCGGATATGACGATGATGACGATGTCGACGAGGTATTTCTCGGCGGTCTCATCGGTGCTGTTGGTGGCGGCATTCTGGGCAACCGGATCGCCGATGAAGACCGGCTGCTCGGCACGGTTGTCGGCGCGGGACTGGGCGGGCTTGCCGGTGCGGCCATCGGTTCGATCCTCGATAGCGACGGCGACGGCGATTACAGCCGCAACGAAATCTATGCCGCGCGCTATTGCGAGGCCTATCTGCGTCGCCACGAGTTGGGCGGCGGCGAATGGGCCTATGGCCAGCAGGTCATGCTCGTGCCGGTCGCGACCCGGCGCAGCCGCAGCAGCGGTTGCAGCAGCTGCGGGACAACGACCATCGTGACCGAGGAAGAATGGGTCGAGGTTGAAGAACACGCCCACCGCCCGCGCCGCCGTGCGCGCCACGTCACGCGCCGTGCAGAGCCTGCACCGGCACCGGTGCAACGGGGCAAGCGCCTTCGCGCCGACTGACACGACCAAGAGCTCAGCCCACAACTGGGGGGAACTTGCGCCGCGCAACTTTTGTTGGGCGGCGCAATTCTCATGTGCGGATCAGATGCCGCCGCCGGTAAGCCTCTGACAAATCAGGTCTAACTGGTCGAGCGTGCGGAATTTCACCGTCACCGAGCCGGATCGCGGATCATCATCGGTGACGATTTTCACCGGCAGACCGAGAAACTCTTCGAGATGGTTTTCGACCGCCGCAATATCGGCATCCTGCGTGGCGTCGCGCGGTGGGCGCGCCTGGCGACGGGTCGGAGCCTCGCCACCCGTACGAGCCTTGCGCGCCAGCTTCTCGACCTCGCGCACCGAAAGCCCCTTGGCCACCGCTTCAGCCGCCAAAGCCTCGGCATTGTCGAGCCCGATCAGCGCGCGGCCATGACCCATATCAAGCCGCCCAGCCTCAAGATGATCGAGCACCGCCGCCGGCAAAGCGAGCAGGCGCTGGAGATTGGCGACGTGGCTGCGCGATTTCTCCACCAGCGTGGCGATCTCGGCCTGCGTCATCCCCTCCAGCTCGGCGAGCCGCTGGTAAGCGCGCGCTTCCTCGATGGGATTGAGGTCTTCACGCTGGATATTCTCGATCAGCGCCAGCGCCATGACGTCGCGCTCTTCAAGATCGCGGATTATCGCTGGAATTTCATGCAGTTGCGCCTTTTGCGAGGCGCGCCAGCGGCGCTCACCCGCAACGAGCTGGTACTTGCCGCGCGGCAAAGGGCGCACAATAACCGGCTGGATCACACCGCGACTGGCAATCGACGCGGCCAGCTCTGCCAGCGCTTCCTCATCAAAATAGCGGCGCGGCTGATCGGGGTGCGGTTCGATATCGGCGATAGCGATCATCGCCAGCCCGTCCGACACCGCAACATTGCTCTCGCCCGAAGCTCCGGGCGCCGCGACCAACGGCTCCTCGCGCCGTGCTTCACCGAGAAGCGCGCCTAGCCCCTTGCCGAGTTTGCGCTTGTGCAGAGCGGGCTTGGCTGGGGCGGTGGAGGTATCGTTCTCGCTCATGCTGCTACTTTCTGTTTCGGCAGGCGGCCGATCAGTTCGCGCGCCAGATCCATATAGGCCTTACTGCCCGTACAGGCATGATCATAGACCAGCGCGGGCAGACCATGGCTCGGCGCTTCAGAGAGGCGCACATTGCGCGGGATCACCGCTTCGAACACCAGATTGCCCAGACATTCACGAACGTCATCCGCCACCTGATCGGTCAGGCGGTTGCGCCGGTCAAACATGGTGAGCGCGATGCCGATAATGCCGAGATCGGGATTGAAGCGCTGCTGGACCTGCTCGACCGTCTGCAAGAGCTGGCTGAGCCCTTCGAGCGCAAAAAACTCGCATTGCAGCGGAACCAGCAGGGTATCTGCCGCGCACAGGGCATTGAGGGTCAGCAGACCGAGCGATGGCGGGCAGTCGATGAAGCACACATCATGCGCCGTGTGGTTGGCAAAGGCGCGGCGCAGCCGGTCGGTACGCCCTTCGACTCCCACCAGCTCGATTTCCGCCCCGCTCAGATCGACCGTTGCCGGCACAAGATCGAGTCCCGGGATATTGGTGCGGGTTATGCACTCGGCGAGCGGCGCGCTGTCAACAAGCAAGTCGTAGCTCGACATATCGCGCTGACTGGCGCCCAGCCCGACGCCGGTGGAGGCATTGCCCTGCGGATCGAGATCGACCAGCAATGTGCGCCAGCCGCTCGCCGCCATGGCAGTGGCGATATTGATAGCGGACGTGGTTTTGCCGACTCCGCCCTTCTGGTTGGCAATGGCAATCACGATCATAGCTTTGCTGGCCTCCCCGATCCGATGAGGATTCCCGCTTCGGCATCGGTGGCCGACTGTTCCACGTGAAACATTGCGCGAATCGCTTTTGGCTGCTCAGCCAATTCTTGCGCGCCCGACCGCCCTTTGGGCAACAGCCATGTGGTGGACGGTGTGGAAAAGCGCGCGGATAAGCTGAGCAATTTGGGTAGCGGCGCGAAAGCGCGCGCGGTGATGACTGCTGTGTCACGGCTCTCGACATTCTCCAGCCGGTCACCATGCACGGCGCATCTGGGTAGTCCGAAGGCCTCGACAACCCGCTCCAGCCACTCGATCCGTTTGCGGCGCGATTCGACCAGTCCAATCCGTAAATCGGGCCGCGCAATCGCCAGCACAAGGCCAGGCATTCCCGCGCCGGAGCCGAGATCGAGCCACGGAGAGGCGTCCTTGGGAGCGTGGTCGAGCAGTTGCAGGCTGTCCGCAATATGCCGCTGCCACACTGCATCGAGGCTGGCTGAAGAGACAAGGTTCTGCCGCGCATTCTCTTCCGCCAGCATTCCGATAAAGTTTTCGAGCCGTGCCATGGCGTCCGCATCGCAGCGCGCCGCGCAGAAGGCCCGCGCCTGCTCTTCATTGCCGATCATGCGGAGAGGCTCGTTTGGGCGAGGTGCTGGCGACGTTTGGCGTGGACGAGCAGCGCTGCCAAAGCCGCAGGCGTAATCCCGCGCACGCGTCCCGCAGCGGCGAGATTGGGTGGTTGTGCGGTGGAGAGGCGCTCGACCATCTCGTTCGACAAGCCCGGCACATCGGCAAAGGGGAAGTCTTCGCCCAGCAAAAGCGCCTCGCTGCTTCGCAGATCGCGCAGTTCGGCCTCCTGCCGCGCCAGATAGGGTGCGTAGATCGCATCCTCCGCCAGCTCTGCGGCAAGCTCGCTTCCGGGGTCGCAATCCTCGGGCAGCCATGGCGTCAGCGCGGAAAACGGCACCGCCGGAAAGGTGAGCCATTCGCGCAGAGCTTTGCGCCCCGCATCGCGCTTCACACCAAGGCCCGCTTCGGCAAGCTCGACCGCGCCTAGCTCGCGGTCGAGTGCAGTGTTCCACGTGGAGCGTTGCGTCTCGCGCTGCTCATGCCAGGCAAGCCGCTCCGCACCCACGCAACCGAGATCAATCGCCAGCGGGGTCAGGCGGCTGCTCGCATTGTTCGCACGAAGCCGTAGGCGATATTCGGCGCGCGCCGTAAGCATCCGGTAGGGCTCGCTGACACCGTGGAGGGTGAGGTCGTCGACCATGACCGCCATATAGGAATTGGCGCGGTCAATCGCGGGCGGAGCCTTGCCCAACACCGCACAAGCGGCATTAAGTCCTGCAATGAGGCCCTGCGCCGCCGCCTCCTCATAACCCGTCGTGCCGTTGATCTGCCCCGCGCAATAGAGCCCCGGCATGGCGCGCAGCTGCAAATCGCTGCCGAGCGCGCGCGGGTCGATATGATCGTACTCCACCGCGTAACCCGGCACCTCCATCTTCACCTGCTCCAACCCTTCCATCGCGCGCAGCATGGCGAGCTGCACGTCGACGGGGAGCGAGGTGCTGATGCCGTTCGGATAGACCAGATGCGTGTCGAGTCCCTCCGGCTCCAGAAACACCTGATGCCCGTCACGGTCGGCAAAGCGGTGGATCTTGTCCTCGATAGAAGGGCAATAGCGCGGCCCCGCCGCATCGATCGCGCCGGTGAACAATGGGGAGCGATCGAGATTGGCGGCGATAATGTCATGCGCCTGCGCATTGGTGCGGGTGATCACGCAGAACACCTGCGGGTTGACGCGCCGCGGTGTGAGCGGAGACATCGTCCAGTGGTCGCTATCCGAAGGTTGTTCTTCCAGCCGCGCCCAGTCGATAGTGCGCCCGTCGAGCCGGGGTGGCGTGCCGGTCTTGAGCCGCGCCATCGGTAGCGCCGCGCCGCGCAATTGCTGCGCCAGCTTCTGCGCGGAATTCTCGCCAATGCGCCCGCCCTCGAATCGCTCCTCGCCCCGGAACAGTGTTCCGCCGAGGAAAGTCCCCGTGCACAGAATGACGCGACCTGCATGAAGCACATCGCCGCTTGCCAGCTCGACACCGGCAACGGCATCGCCCTGCATCGCCAGAGCGGCGACCTCGCCCTCGACAATTGTGAGATTGTCCTGCGCCTTGAGCGTCGCCTGCACACTGGCGCGGAATAGCTTGCGGTCGGCCTGGATGCGCGGCCCCTGCACCGCGCTGCCCTTAGACCGGTTGAGCATCCGGTAATGGATAGCGCCGGCATCGGCTGCTCGCCCAAGAAGCCCGTCAAAGGCATCCACCTCGCGCACGAGATGGCCCTTGCCCAGCCCGCCAATCGCAGGATTGCAGCTCATGGCTCCGAGCATCGCGGCATCGAACGTCACCAGAGCCGTGCGCACACCCATGCGCGCCGCCGCTGCCGCAGCCTCGCACCCGGCGTGCCCGCCGCCCACCACAATGACATCGAATGTCGCCATGTAGCGGCAGATAATGCCTGTTGGTCAGAGCGTCAAAACATTGTGCTGATCCAGAGATCGCCTGCAGTGTTCCACGTGGAACAAGACCTACTTTCCGATACAAAACCGCCCGAACAGCGTGTCGAGCACATCCTCGGTCGATGTTCGTCCGGTGAGCGCGTCGAAGGCGGTACGGGTCTGACGCAGGTGCTCGCCGACCAGCAGGGGGTCGGTCTGATGGCCTGCTCCTTCGATTGCCGCCAGCGCCTCGGCCAGCAAAGCGCGCTGCCGCGCATTGAGCGCCGCCTGTCCGGGCTTCGGCATGGCTTCGCGTGCATCGGCAATCAAAGCATCACGAAGTTCGGCGAGGCCCTCTCCCGTAACCGCTGACACGCGATAGTCCGGTCGCTCTTTGTGCAAACGCTCCGCACGATCGCATTGCGCTTCGACTTCCCAAGCACCCTCCGGCCCATCGCCCTCGCCGCCGAGCCAAAGCACGCGGTCCGCCCGCGCAATCTCCACCCCAGCACGCTCTATACCAATTGCCTCGATGCGATCGCCCGTCGTGCCCGCATCGCGCAAACCCGCCATATCGACGAAGGTGAAAGGAATTCCGGCCAGCGCAACCGATTGCGTGAGCACGTCGCGGGTCGTCCCGGCAATGTCCGCGGTGATCGCGGCCTCACTCTCGGTCAAAGCGTTGAAAAGCGTCGACTTCCCCGCATTGGGTGGCCCCGCTAGTGCCACGCGATAACCCTCCTTGAGCGTTTCGGCGCGCGGTGCCTCCAACGCGCTGCGAAGGTCTTCGGCAAGGTGCGCAACGTCTTCGCCGAAGCTCTGCGGCAACCCGCCGACATCGTCCTCGTCGTCGAAGTCGAGCACCGCCTCAACCTGTGCCGACAGTCGCAGCAATTGCTCGCGCCAATGCTCGATCTGGCGGGAAAAGCTGCCGGTCGCCAATTGCACCGCGCTCTGCCGCTGCAACTCGGTTTCCGCTTCGAGAAGATCGCCCAGCCCCTCGGCCTCGGCCAGGTCGATCCGGCCATTGGCAAAGGCGCGCCGGGTGAACTCGCCCGCCTGCGCCGCGCGGCATCCCCCGACCGCGCCAATCGCGCGCTCCACCGCCGCGATAACCGCCTTGCCGCCATGGCAGTGGAATTCCGCCAGATCTTCTCCGGTTACCGAGCGCGGGCCGGGGAAGAACAGCACCAGGCCATCATCGAGCATCGCGCCCGAAGCATCGCGGAAGACCGCCCGCTTTGCATGGCGCGCAGGCGGCACTTCGCCCACAAGTGCGTCAAGCACCGCGCCAACCTGCGGACCCGTCACCCGAATCACGCCAATCCCGGCAGGCGGCTTACCGCTCGAAAGAGCGTAAATCGTATCCATATATCAGAGGCTTACTTTGTCTCACCCCCGCCCGACGAGCGACCCGAACCGCGCGTCGCGCCTTCCATGAAGCTCTGGAACATTTGCAAACCCATCTGCCCCATCGGCGCCAGCTGCTTGGCATATTGCTCGAGCTGTTCAGTGCTCGAAGCTCCCTGCATCGCCTTGGTGATGCTCTCGATATAGATCGCATTGGCCTGCTCGACATCGGGCAGCCCCATAAATTGCCGCGCCTCTTCCGGCGTGCAGTCGATCTCGATATGGACTTTCATAATATGGACACCTTTTCTGCCTTGCAGCGTAGGTTACAGGTGAAACACAGATTGTGCCAGCAGGAGGCCTTCATGGGCGAGACAGTGACGATTTCCACTCTGGACGGCGATGGCAGCTTTGCCGCCTATTGCGCGCGCCCTACCCAGCCCGCGAAGGCGGCGATTATCGTCATTCAGGAAATTTTCGGGGTCAATCCCGGCATCCGCCGCAAATGCGACCGTCTGGCCGAAGACGGCTATCTCGCCATCGCGCCCGACCTGTTCTGGCGGCTTGAGCCCGGCGTCGAGCTTGATCCCGATATCGAGGCCGAATTCCAGCAAGCGCTCGAATTAATGGGCAAGTTCAACCAGGACGCCGGTGTTCGCGATATCCAGGCGACGATCAACCATGCGCGCGAACAGGTCGGTGGCGGCAAAGTCGGCGCGGTGGGCTATTGCCTCGGCGGCAGGCTCGCCTTCATGACCGCCGCGCGCACCGATATCGATGCCAGCGTGTGCTACTACGGCGTCGGAATTGACGGATTGCTGGGCGAGAAAGCCGCCATCGCCAATCCGGTCATGCTACACATTCCCACGGCTGACGGATTTGTCGGGCCCGAAACACAACAGGCGATGCATGAAGGCTTGGACGACCAAGCCAAGGCCATACTGCACGATTACGAAGGGCTGGACCATGGCTTTGCCACGGAAACCGGCAAACGGCGCAACGACGAAGCGGCGAACCTCGCCGATGCGCGCACCGCAGAATTCTTCGTCCGGAATCTGGGCTGAAATCGAACCTGAAGCTTAGTTGAGCGCGGCGAAGTTCATCACCAGCTGACGGATCTCAGGGGCGAGACCGCCGGGCAATTCGTCGGTCAACCGCTCCCGCCGCTGCGCGACGTCTTCCACAAGGCGGATTTCCTGCATCGACCAGTCCGGACAAACCGCGGCATCAACGGAATTGTCTGCCAGCAGCACCATTCCGCTATGTCGCGGATCGACGGAGAGCCGGGAAAGCAACCACTTGAGGTCGCTCTCGCCGCCTTCCAGCAACTGCATGAAATTGCGCCCGTTATAGAGGAGAAAGCCGGTGATTCCGCGTTCCCGATTGTTGCGCCGGCACACATCGAGAATGGCCGCAACGTCCTCGCTACGCAAACCAGGTGCGCTGCTAATGTACAAAACCTGCCGCATGGCTTTGCGCCTACCCACTCGTCTTCAAAGTTTCCATCCGCAACCGTCTTACGGCCTAAGCCTCTGCGATCAAGTGGTATTCATTGGAGCCACGGGGATCGACCGGGATGATAAACTGGCTGAGCGCCATCATCACCAGCCATAGCGGCGAGATGAACCCGGCAATCAGAGCCGGAACCGCGAAAAAAATGTGCCCGCCAATCCAGAAAAACAGGAACTTGCCAACCGCAGCCTGCCCACCGCTATAGCTAACCCCAGCTTCCGGCAGGCCGATTTCCCGGATGATGCCACTCGCCTCGGTCCATTGATCAGCAAACACCCGCAGGCGGTGGCCACCCAATGCGACCGACAGGGGGTCAGCCGAAGCGTGCGCGGCCCCGTCAATCCACACCGCAATACCCGCGTGTTCGAGCGCGCTGGCAATTACCAACGCCTCTGCACACGAGGTAATAGTGGCGATATGCGCGAGATTTCCGGAAGTCTCGTCCATCAATCTCGCCACAACTTACTGGTTCATCGTCTCGAAGAAGTCTTCGTTGGTCTTCGAATCCTTCATCTTGTCGAGCAGGAATTCCATCGCGTCGACGGTGCCCATCTGCATCAGAATGCGACGCAGGACATACATCTTGCTTAGCGTGCCCTGATCCACCAGCAGCTCCTCCTTGCGCGTGCCGGATTTGCCGACATCCAGAGCCGGGAAGATGCGCTTGTCCGAAACCTTGCGGTCGAGCACGATTTCGCTGTTGCCGGTGCCCTTGAACTCTTCGAAAATGACCTCGTCCATGCGGCTGCCGGTATCGATCAGCGCGGTGGCGATGATGGAGAGCGAGCCGCCTTCCTCAATGTTACGCGCGGCACCGAAGAAGCGCTTCGGGCGCTGGAGCGCGTTGGCATCGACACCGCCGGTCAGCACCTTGCCCGAGCTCGGCACAACCGTGTTGTAGGCGCGGCCCAGACGGGTGATGGAGTCAAGCAGGATCACCACATCCTTCTTGTGCTCGACCAAGCGCTTTGCCTTTTCGATCACCATTTCAGCCACTTGCACGTGGCGCGATGCCGGCTCGTCAAAGGTCGAGCTGATGACCTCGCCCTTCACGCTGCGCTGCATATCGGTGACTTCCTCGGGGCGCTCGTCCACCAGCAGCACCAGCAGGAACACTTCAGGGTGGTTGTCGGTGATCGCCTTGGCGATGTTCTGCAACAGCACCGTTTTACCCGTACGCGGCGGCGCGACGATCAACGAGCGCTGGCCTTTGCCCTGCGGCGAGATGAGGTCGATCACGCGCGCCGACTTGTCCTTGACGGTCGGATCCTTCGTGTCGAGATGCAGGCGCTCGTCGGGATAGAGCGGGGTGAGATTGTCGAAA
Source organism: Aurantiacibacter sp. KMU-128 (assembly GCF_056933515.1). Classification (NCBI taxonomy): domain Bacteria; kingdom Pseudomonadati; phylum Pseudomonadota; class Alphaproteobacteria; order Sphingomonadales; family Erythrobacteraceae; genus Aurantiacibacter; species Aurantiacibacter sp. KMU-128. Next base: position 2,912,269 of record NZ_JBXORT010000001.1, on the reverse strand, counting down.
TTGGTGCGATGGCGCACCGCATCGGGATCTTCGTAATTGACCTGGCGCAGGCTGGTCAGCGCGAAATAGCGTTCGCCATCCTTGGGCGCGCGGATTTCGCCTTCAACGGTGTCGCCGGTGCGCAGGCCCCATTTGCGGACCTGGTTGGGCGAGACGTAGATATCGTCCGGCCCGGCAAGGTAATTCGCCTCGGGCGAGCGCAGGAAGCCGAAGCCGTCCTGCAGCACTTCGATCGTGCCGATGCCGAGGATTTCCTCGCCATCTTCCGCCACTTCCTTGAGAATGGCGAACATCAGGTCTTGCCGGCGCATGGTGCTGGCGCCTTCGACGCCCATTTCCTCTGCCATCGAGACAAGCTCTGCCGGCGTCCGCTGTTTCAGTTCTTTCAAATGCATGGTTCGTATATCCGTATACGTTGGGGAAGCCGGCGGGCCGTATGGGCTTGGAGAAAGCAGACCCGGCCGCCATTGTGCAGCGACCTTAGTGCCGGAATAGGGTTTTAATATGCCACGGCGGTGGCGCGGTCAATTCACGAATGATGATGCGGGCGCTCGAAGCGGACGCGATCCGGAGATCAAAACGGCTTGACCACCACCAACACCACAATGAGCGCGAGCAGCACGCCCGGAATCTCGCCATAGAGCCGCAATTGCTTCTCGGTCAAAGGACGCTCGCCGGTGAGCATCTTCTTGGCCTTCGCGACCATAAAGCCGTGATAGCCGGTGAGCAGCAGTACACAGAACAATTTGGCGTGGAACCAGCCCTGCGTATGCGCGTCGATCGCGCTCATCAGCAGCAGGCCGAGCACCCAGACGACGATCAGGCTCGGCGTCAGGATGATCTTGCGCAGCTTCCCCATTCGGTCCGCCCAGATCGCGGTTTCCGGCGCTTCGACGCCATAGGGATGCAGATAGAGCATCTGGCGCGGCAGGATGAACAGGCCAGCCATCCAGAACACCATGAAAATGATGTGCCCTGCTTTCAGCCAGAAATAGGTGAGCGAGAGAAATTCCTGCATGACGGACCTCTTAGAGCCGCCCCGCGCCCGCGTCTATCCCCGCACCACTTTGAGCAGCTGGTGCACGTGTTCCACCGGCGTTTCCTTGTCGATCCCGTGGCCGAGATTGAAAATGTGGGGGCGGTCGGCGAAAGCGTCAAGAATACGCCGCGCCGCAACATCGAGCGCTTCTCCGCCCGCCAGCAGCAGCATCGGATCGAGATTGCCCTGCACCGGCATTCCGGCCGGCAATTGCGACGCGATCCAAACGGAATCGGTCGTCTCGTCAATGCCGATGCCGTCGACACCCGTCTCGCGGGCATAGGCTGGCAATTTTGCACCTGCACCCTTCGGAAAGCCGATCACCGGAACACCGGGCCGCGCTTCGTGGATAGCAGCCGCGATCCGCGTGTTCGGCGCGATCACCCAGCGTTCGAACTGGTCGGGGCTCAAAGAGCCTGCCCAGCTGTCGAACAATTGCACCGCTTCGGCGCCGGCATCGATCTGCCCGATCAGATATTCGAGGCTCGCTTCGGTAATCGCATCCACCAGCGACTGGAACGCCCCAGGGTCGCGATAGGCGAGCGCACGGGCCATGCCGTGATCCTTCGAACCTTGCCCGGCGATCATGTAGGTCGCGATGGTCCATGGCGAGCCGATAAAGCCCAGCATCGTCACATCATCGGAAAGCTGCGCCTTGGTCAGCCGGACGGTTTCATAGACGGGGTCAAAGTGGTGTTTGGCAGTTTCGAGGTGCCGCCACGCGCCGTCGATCAATTGCGGAGCCAATCGGGGCCCTTCGCCCGCTTCAAACCACAAATCCTGCCCCATAGCGTGCGGCACGATCAGAATGTCGGAAAACAGGATCGCTCCGTCAAAACCGAAACGCCGCAAGGGCTGCAAGGTAATCTCGGCCGCCGCCTCGCTGTCATAGACCAGCTCGAGGAACCCACCCTTCTCTGCCCGCAACGCGCGATACTCTTCGAGATAGCGTCCAGCCTGCCGCATGAGCCAGACCGGACGCCTCTCGGTTCGGGTGCCGCGCAGGTTTTCGAGAAGAGGTCCAGCCATCGAGAATTACGTCCAATCCAATAAATAATTATATTTATATAAGAATTATGTTGTTTGTTGGCCCTGTGGATAGCGGGGATACCGGGCTGTGAGTCCCTTTGTCCCCACCGGGCGAGGTGCGTGAGCAGGCATCGACTCGTTGATTCCTGTCGTCAAGCAAAGGTTCTCCCCGATTCCCACAAGCGGGGACAGAAATATTTGCATCGCGGTATTTCCCTGCGCACGAATCGCCTGCCAGCGGGGGTGAAATTCCATCCCTCTCTTGTCCGCCATTCCCTCCCGTGGTTTATGCCAGCACATATCCACATGACCAGATTGAACCTTCATCTCCTGTCCGATTCCACCGGTGAGACGCTGGAAATGATCGCCAAGGCTGCGCTGGCGCAGTTCGAGGATCAGGACGTCGTGCGGCATTTCTGGCCCATGGTGCGATCACGCCAGCATCTTGATCGCATTGTCGAAGAGTTCAAGGCCAAGCCGGGGCTTGTGCTCTACACGCTGGTGAACCCCGAAATCCGCGAACGGCTGGAGGAACGCGCCCGCGCGCTGGGTCTCAAACACGTCGATGCGCTGGAAGCGGTGACCGAGGCGCTCGAAGAAAGCCTCGACCAGGAAGCCAAGGGCAAGCCTGGCCGCCAGCACGCGATGGACGAGGCCTATTTCGCGCGCGTCGATGCGATCCAGTTCACCATCGCGCATGATGACGGGATCGGTTGGGAAAACTGGGAAGCGGCAGATATCGTGCTGGCGGGCGTGTCGCGCACGTCCAAGACGCCGACCAGCATCTATCTCGCCAATCGCGGTTTCAAGACGGCGAATATCCCGCTGGTCGTCGAGGCACCGCCGCCCGATCTGCTGTTCCGCCTCAAGAAGCCGATGGTGGTCGGCCTCACCACCGCGCCCGACCGGCTGGTACAAATCCGCCGCAACCGGCTCCTGTCGCTCAACGAGACGAAGGAGACCGACTATATCGACGGTGAGCGGGTGAAGAAGGAAGTCGCCTTCGCGCGGCGGATGTTCGCTGATAATGGCTGGCCGGTGATCGATGTGACGCGGCGCTCGATCGAGGAAACGGCGGCGGCGGTGATCCGCCTGTATCAGGAGCGCGATGCCAGACCTGCCCAGCCCAAGGGCCTGCCATGATCATTCTCGCGTCCAAGTCCGCCTCGCGGCAGACGATGCTGCGCGATGCCGGAGTGCCGTTCGAGGCACGGCCCGCCGATCTGGACGAGCGCGCGATTGAAGCGCGGATGGCGGGTGCTCCCGCAGCGGAAATTGCGCTCGCGCTGGCCGAAGCCAAGGCGCTGGCGGTTGCCGCACCCGGCATTCCCGTGCTGGGGAGCGATTCGCTTGTCGTGTGTGACGGGCAGCGTTTCGACAAACCGAGTGATCGCGCCAATGCAGTGGAGCATTTGCGCTTCTTTTCGGGGAGAGTGATGGAACTGCACGCGGCAGCGGCGTTGGCGGTTGGTGGCGCGATTGCGTGGCGCGGCGGCTCGGTCGCGCGCCTGCACGTGCGTGAGCTGTCGGAGGATTTCATCGCGCATTATCTCGACGCCGAATGGCCCGATGTCGGCTATTGTGTGGGCGTTTTCCGTATCGAAGCGATGGGCGTGCAGCTGTTCGAGCGGATTGAGGGCGATACATTCACTGTCCTCGGGATGCCGCTCATCCCGGTGCTGGGCGCGCTGCGCGAACTGGGCGTGCTCGAAAGATGAGCGAGGTTTTCGCGCCTTCGCCCGGAAAACCCTATGCCGAAGTGATCGGCGATCCGATTGCGCATTCCAAATCACCGGTGATCCACAACCACTGGCTAAGCGAGCTGGGTCTCGACGCCACCTACCGTGCGCAGCACGTCAAGCCCGACCAGCTCGGCGATTACATCGCGGCACGGCGGCATGATCCTAACTGGCGCGGGTGCAATGTCACCATGCCGCACAAGCAGGCGATCATTCCGCTGCTAGAGCGGCTTGAAATCGGTGCGGAGCTGGTCGGCGCGGTCAATACGGTGACGCGGCGGCACAATGGCGCGCTGATCGGATCCAACACCGATGTCGAGGGCTTTCTCGAACCGCTTGAAGCTGAACTGGAAGAGACGCATTATTTCCGTATGGCGCGCATAATCGGCACGGGCGGCGCGGCGCGGGCGATTATCGCCGGACTTGCGGATCGCGGCTTCACGCTGGTGGTCGCCGGACGCGATACGGCCAAGGCGCAGGCGCTGCTCGATTCCATCGATCCCGATGGCGAGCACTATATTGCACCGCTCGATCACTTTGCGCGGTCGACCGATTTCGCCTTTGACGACCGCGAAGGTTGCCTCGATCTGGTGGTGAATGCGAGTCCCTTGGGTATGCGCGGGCAGGCACAGCTGGCCTTCGATCTCAGCCACGCGCCGCCGCGCAGCATTATCTACGACATCGTCACCGATCCTCGCGAAACCGAATTGCTCGCCGCCGCACGTGCGAGAGGATTCCGCACGATTGACGGATTGTCGATGCTGATCGGCCAAGCAGCGACCGCCTTTGAACGCTTCTTCGGCAAGGCTCCCCCACGCAGCGACGGCGATGCGGCCTTACGCGAGCTATTGACGTCATGACCGAAGGTGCGCACCCCTTCATCCTCGGTCTCACCGGCTCGATTGCCATGGGCAAAAGCACGGTTGCGGCGATGTTTGCCGATTTGGGCGTTCCGGTTTTCGATGCCGATGCCGAAGTGCGCGCGATGCAGGGACCGGGTGGCGCGCTGGTTGACGAAATCGAGGCGATGTTTCCCGGCTCGACGGGGCCAGAAGGCGTCAATCGCGACGTGCTCGGCGCAATGGTGTTCGGCGACCGCGACAAGCTCGCCCGGCTCGAAGCGCTGATCCATCCGGCAGTTGCGCGCGAGCGGGAGAGCTTCTTGCAAACCCACGAAAGCACGCCCTTTGTCGTGTTCGATATCCCGTTGCTGTTCGAGAAAACCGGCACGGACGGGATCGACGCTGTCGTCGTTGTCTCCGCCCCCGAAGCGGTGCAACGCGCCCGCGCTCTGGCGCGTGAGGGGATGACGCCGGAAAAGCTCGCCGATATTCTCGCCCTGCAATTGCCCGATGCCGCCAAGCGCGCCCGCGCCGACTACATCATCGACACTAGCGGCACTCTGGAAGAAACGCGGCAGCAGGTCGAAACTCTGGTGGAGAAGCTGCGTGCCGACTTGAACGCGCACCCTGACTAGGCCGATAGAGACTGCCATGCGTGAAATCATCTTCGACACCGAAACCACCGGCCTCGATCCCGCCACGGGCGACCGGATGGTGGAAATCGGCTGTATCGAAATGGTCAACCGCGTGCTGACCGGCGCGACCTTTCACGCCTATTTCAATCCCGAACGCGATATGCCGGTAGAGGCCGAACGGGTGCACGGCCTCTCCGCGCAATTCCTGTCCGACAAGCCGCTGTTCCGCGATCGGGTGGACGAATTACTCGCCTTCCTCGGTGATGCCCCGCTCGTGGCGCATAATGCGCAGTTCGATTTCGGCTTCCTCAATGCCGAACTGACCGCCTGCGGCCACGCAATCATCGGCGAAGAGCGCATGGTGGACACGCTGGCCATCGCGCGGCGACGGCATCCGGGCGCGAAGCATTCGCTCGACGCCTTGTGCAGCCGCTACGGCGTCGACCGGTCGCACCGCGTGCTGCACGGGGCGCTGCTTGATGCGGAATTGCTCGCACAGGTGTATGTCGAACTGACCGGCGGGCGGCAGATCGGCTTGCAGCTGGCGGTGGACAATACGGTCGAAACCAAGACGCAAACCGCGGTTTTCATCCCCAAGCTGGGCGAATATCGCGCGCCGCGCCCGCACGCGGCCAGTGCGGAAGAGCTTGCACGTCACCGCGCTTTTCTCGACACTCTCAAAAGCCCGCTCTGGAACTCGTGAGTCGCACTCACCATCTCCGGGGGAGCGCAACGATAACAAGAAGGAGAAGCCGCCCATGGATATTCGCGTGTCGGGACATCAGGTCGATACCGGAACCGCTTTGCAGGAACACGCCGCTGACCGGCTGACCAGCATAGTCGACAAGCACTTCAGTCGGGCGCTGTCATCCTCGGTCACTTTTGGCAAGGCGCCGTCCAGCGCATTTGCCGCCGACATCGTCCTGCACGTCAATCACGGGTTGATTCTCAAGAGCCACGGCCAGGCACAGGATGCGCACCAGGCCTTCGACCAAGCGGCGGAGAAAATCGAAAAGCAGCTGCGCCGTTACAAGCGCCGTTTGAAAGACCGGCACGAACAGGCACAACACGCCGCGCGCGAAGAAGAGGCTGCCTACACAATCTTCGCCGCCGAAGAGCCCGATGTCGAAGAGCTGGAAGTGGCGGATGCGCCGCCGGTTATTGCCGAAACCCGCATCGATGTGCCCGAGGTGAGCGTGTCCGACGCGGTCATGCTACTTGATCTGCGCCACACCAATGCGCTGTTTTTTAAAAATGCTGGAACCGGGCGACATAATATGGTTTACCGCCGCGAAGATGGCTCGATCGGGTGGGTCGAACCGTCCTGACAGCGCCGCTCGTTACCCGCATCGGGAACCGCGACCGGACCCAAAAACCATTTGTTTTGGCGCGGTTCACACATCCTAAGGGATGTCGTGCGAGTGTGCGAAAACCCCCGAAGACACGAAGAATGACTGCCGAATATCTTCTCAAACCCGAATCGGTCGCAATCGTCAGCGCCGCATCCAAGCCGGAGATTCTGGCCGAACTCGCGCAGCTGTTCGCGCGGGCGTGGGAGCTTGATGCCGAAACCGTTTTGGAAAAGCTGGAAGAGCGCGAGAATCTCGGCAGCACCGGCTTCGGCCGGGGTGTGGCCATTCCCCATGCGCGTATCGATGGTATCACGCGCCCGATCATCGCCTTTCTGAAGCCGCAGAAGGCGGTCGATTTCGGGGCGGCGGACGGGCTTCCGGTCGATCTGGTCATCGGATTGTTGTCGCCTGAAAATTGCGGCGCGACGCATCTTCACGCGCTGGCAGCGATTTCGCGGTTGGTGCGTGACGAGCGGATCCACGATACGCTGAGCGAAATGTCCAATCCCGAAGCGATCTACGCGATGCTCACCAATGTGACGGATCGTGACGCAGCCTGAGGCTGAAGCGGCGGCGGGCAACGGCGCGGCGGCGCATTTCCGGGCGCTGGAACAGCTTTACGCCAGCGCGCCGATCAACCGCCTGTTCGCGTCGCGCCTGGACGTCCTCGCGCCCGGCCATGCGCGGATCACGTTCGAAACTGGCGAGGACTATTTCCACGCCGCTGGCGCAACACACGGCACCCTCTACTTCAAAATGCTCGACGATGCGGCCTTCTACGCCGCCAATTCGCTGGTATCCGACCGTTTCCTGCTCACCACCGGTTTCAACCTGCATTTCACCAAGCCGCTGCGTAAGGGGAAAGTGATTGCCGAGGGCCGCTGGGTGAGCGGCAAACGCCGCGTTTTTGTGGCCGAGGCGCATCTGGTAGATGAGGAAGGCGAGGAAATCGGGCGCGGAACGGGCACCTTCATGCGTTCGCATATCGCGCTTTCGGGTCTCGCCGGATACGGCGTTCCGGAATGAGCGCGATGGACGATCGGCTCCCCGCCCAACTCGAAGTGCAAGGCCTGATCCGCGCGGTCCAGGCCGAAGGCGGCTTTGCCACCGTGCTCGCAAGAGGTGAAAAGCAGGCGGGCACAATTATGATTATATGTTGCGAAAATGGAACAAAATTGCGCGCATATGAGCGGATGCCGCAATTGGACGGGTCGCGCCGATGGACGCTGTCCAAGACACAAGATATTGCAAATCCTAACGAATTTACCCTTTATTGCGCCCGTCGCAGCGCCCAGGACCCGGATTTGTGGCAGCTGGAGCTGGACGTCGCAAATCCCGAACGTTTCATCGGGCTTTAACCCTTCGTTAGTTGACTATGAAACCATCGCGGCTATCTGCGCCGCGACTTTCCGACAGAAGCGTATGTTGTCTCGCTCCGCATTCCGGCGGTGCATGACAGCGCGCAGACGGGGAGAATGCTAGCAAGTCCAATTGGGACGGATCGCGGGTAGACAGACGGCACACAAAGAGGCCGCGACCGCAGACTTGCCGGGCATCTCACCGCCGTGAGTTACGGGATCGATGACGATTGTTACCAAACGCGTCGGGGCGCTTGCCCTGGCAACAACCCTGTTCGCCGGCAGCTTTGGCGCCGTGGGCAGTGGAGCTACAGCGCAGGACCGTGCGCTGGCCGCAGCCGAGCAGCAGCAGGCCGAAACGGTACCCACCGAGATTCAGTCGGAGCAGACCGCGAGCGATCCGCAGGTCCGCTTCGTTCCCCGCGAAGTGGTGCAAGACATTCCGGAAACGCCGGAGGCGCCTGCCGCTGGGGAATCCTCCCATAACGCTGAAAGCCTGCGCCAGCTGGTTGCGCAAATCGACACCAGCGACGAAATGTCGCGCGAAATGATGTGCCTTGCACAGGCCGTATATTTCGAATCGCGCGGCGAGCCGCTTGACGGGCAGCTGGCGGTGGCCCGGGTGATCATCAACCGCGCCGAAAGCAACCGCTTCCCCGATGATTACTGCGCCGTCGTCACCCAGCCTTCGCAATTCTCCTTCGTGCGTGGCGGCCACATCCCTTCGCCCAATACCGGCTCGGCCGCGTGGACGCGTGCCAAGGCAATTGCCCGCATTGCGCATGGCGATATGTGGGAGAGCCCGGTCGGCGATGCGCTGTATTTCCACGCGACCCATGTCCGCCCAAGCTGGGCCGGACGCCTGTCGCGCCGCGCGCAGATCGACAATCACATTTTCTATCGCTGAGGAGTGGCTGTGCGAACCTGCTGATGCGGGTTCGCGAACGGCCTTCTAGTCCCGCAATTCTACCCATACCGGCGCGTGATCGCTCGCCTTTTCGCGCGCCCGATGGTCCTTGTCGACACCCGCCGCCAGCAGCCGGTCGGCGCATTCGGGCGACAAAAGCGCGTGATCGATGCGGAAGCCGTGATCGCGCTGCCACGCGCCCGCCTGGTAATCCCAATAGGTCCACACGCCGCCGCGCGGATTGAGCGTGGCCAGCGCATCGGTCCAGCCATCCCCGAGGATGCGGAAATAGGCGTCGCGCGATTCAGGCTGCATCAGCGCGTCGGACGCCATCGATTTTACCGACCACACGTCTCGGTCATGCGGGATGACATTGAAATCGCCGACCACGACGGTGGGTTGCTCGCTTGCCAGCAGTTCCTGCAACCGCGCCCGCAGCTTCTCCATCCAAGCCAGCTTGTAGTCGAATTTCGGCCCCGGATGCGGATTGCCATTGGGCAGGTAGAGATTGACCACGCGCACGCCGTTTACATCGGCTTCGAGATAGCGCGCCTGCTCGCCCTCGCCTTCCTTGGGGCCGTCAATGCCAAGACCGCGCTTGGTTTCGACCGGTTGCACGCCGTCGGCGAGGATGGCGACGCCGTTAAAGCTCTTCTGGCCGTGCCAGATGGCATGATAGCCAAGCTCTTCGAACTCGCTCGCCGGAAAGCCTTCATCCTGTGTCTTGATTTCCTGCAGGCAGGCAACCGTCGGCCGCGTTTCCGCTAGCCATTCCTTGAGGCGCGGCAGGCGCGCCTTGATCCCGTTGATATTGAAGCTGGCGATTTTCATCGCCGCCGACTTTAGATGCCGAAGCTGGAACCGCAACCGCAACCTGCGGCGGCGTTGGGGTTTTCGACGCGGAACGCCGCGCCGCCCAGCGATTCGACGAAATCGACCACGCTGCCCGCCACCAGATCGAGGCTGACCGGATCGACCACTAGCTTCACCCCGGCGGTTTCGCTCACCATGTCGTCGCCTTCGGGCTCGCCCAGATCGAACTTGTACTGGAAGCCCGAGCAGCCCCCGCCTTCGACCGACAGACGCAGCACGGCAGGCTTCCCCTGCTTTTCCGCGATTTTCGCAATGCGCGCGGCGGCAGATTCGCTGAGGGTGAGAGTATTGCTCATAGTCGTGATGTAGTGCGCGCCGCGCCTGCGCTCAAGTCAGGCGGTGGTGATATATTCGCGCATCTGCTGCGCTTCGGCCTCGATCATGTCCATCCGGTACTTCACCAGATCGCCGATCGAGACGAAGCCGACCATCCTCCCGCCATGCATGACCGGCAAATGGCGGATGCGGCGGCGGGTCATCATCGATAAGGCGGTGAGGACATTTTCGCCGCGTTCGATAGTGATCGCGGGGGCGGTCATGACTTCGCCGACATTGCGGTTCAAAACCGCTGCCCCTTCTCGGGCGATGCAATAGAGCAGGTCGCGCTCAGAAAAGACGCCTGCCACCGCGTCCCCGTCCATCACCGGCAAGGCACCGATGCGCTTTTCGGCAAGCAGGGCGGCGGCGTGTTGCACAGTATCGGTGGGGGAACAGGAGACAACCGCTTCGTCGCGGCCCTCCATCATGCTGGCGATGGTCATACGGCAAACTCCCTTCGCGCGAAGAATGCCACGACTTGCCGAGTCTGTGCAAATCCCCACCCTTTTGTCCGGTTGCCATTCTGCACCCACCGGTTCATGGCCGGATCCATGAACGGCAAATCGCCCTTGGAAGACCCTGCCAACGCGGCCCATGCATGGGCGCGCTATCGCTGGCTGATGCGGCTGATGCTGACGATCACCGTCACCGTCGTGGCGATTGCCATGCTGGTGATTTACACGCAGGCGGACAATGTCTCGCCGCATTTCTTCATCGCGGTGGCGCTGGGGATTGGCGCGTCGATGCTCCTGATGAGCGCGCTCATGGGGCTGGTGTTTCTCTCGAATGGTTCCGGGCACGATGCCTCGGTCGACAATTCGCTCGACAGCCTCGATCCTGCGAATCCGCCGCGCGACAGGCGCACGCTCGGCTGGCGCGAAGAGGATTAGCTCTGTGGCGGCGTGATACGGAAGTCTTCCACGGGCTCGCCGCCGATCAGATGCTCCTGAATGATCCGCTCGAGCACTTCGGGCGTGCAGGAATGGTACCAGACCTTGTCGGGCCAGACGACCGCGATGGGGCCGGCGACACAGATTTGCAGGCAATCGGCCTTGGTGCGCTGGATGCCGCCTTTCCCGACCAGACCCAGCTCCTTCAGCCGCCCCTTGAGATAGGACCACGCTTCCTCGCCCGTACCGCGATCGCAGCAGCATTGCTTTTCGGACATGGCGCAAAGGAAGATATGCCGCCCGATCGCATCGCCGCCGATGCGGGCGAGCGCCTTTTCGGCCAGCGCTGCGGTATCCATCGGGTCTGCCAGCGGCCTATCGCTTCTTGCCCGCAATCCGGGCAATCTCTGCTTTCACCATCCGCTCGACAATCCCGGGCAAATGCGCGTCGAGCCATTGCGCCATCATCGGGCGGAGCATTTCACGCACCATGCCTTCGAGCGAGGTTTCACCCGAGCGCACGATTTGCGGGCGCGCGGGCGGTTCGGACAGCATGGCCAGCGCGGCGAGCGATTTGCGCATCGCCTCGGCAGCCTCGTCAGTCGTCAGCGGCGCTTCGGAGGCGATCTCGTCCTCTTCCTCCAGCGGCGATCCGGCCTCGGCCAGATCGAGCACATCGTCGGGTTCGGTCGCGGCGGCGTTGTCGAGCGGAATGGCGCTGGCTACACGCCGCGGCGCAAACTCGCCCAGATCGCGATCATCGCGTTCCATCACGCGCTTGATCGATTCGAGGATTTCCTCGACCGACGGTTCGCCTTGCTGCCGCATTCAATCCCCCGATGCTGTGGAGCGCGATATCTCCGCATCTTGCGCCGGAATGTCAACGGTGCGCGTGCTTTCGGGTGCTGGTGCGGGGTCACGCTGCCAGTCCCAGATAATATTCTGCACCCGCTCGGCATTGTCGATCGGGTCATACAGCACGCCCTCTTCCTCCAGCCCGAGATCGCGCGCTTCGGCACGGCCCATCGCGGCAAGGAGGGTGAAGCCCGCCACATAGGCGTTGCGCCGCGCGGTCACCAATTGCACCTGCGCGCGCAGCAATTCCTGTTGGGCATCGAGAATATCGAGCACGGTGCGGTTGCCGACGGAGTTCTCTGCGCGCACGCCTTCGAGGCTCAATTCAGCCGCATCAACCGCAATCTCGCTCGATTCGATGATTCGCAGCGAAGCCCGCCAGCTGGAAAAGGCAGCGCGCACCTGCGCGATGACATTGCGCTCCACCGCATAGACATTCTCCAGAGCGGCCTGCGACTGCGCGGTGGCCTGCCGCTGCCGTGCGGCGACTTGCCCCCCTTGGAACAGCGGGATGCTGACCGAAACGCCTGCGGTCACATCGGTACCGCTATTATTGCCTGCACCAAGCGTTCCGAGGAAATTGGTGTAATCGACCTGGCTGAACGCGCTCACTCTGGGCAAGCGGCCCGAACCGGCGACTGCAATGTCGAACCCAGCCGCCTCGGCCCGCTCGCGCGCTGCGATCAGATCGGGATTATGCACCAGCGCGATGTCGACCGCATCGTCGGCGCTGGCCGGAAGACCCGGCAGTGGCGGGGGCGCCTGCAAATCGACAGGTGCCGCGCCGGTCAGCGCGATATAGTTCTCCCGCGCCTGGATCAGTCCCGCTTCGGCCGTTTCGAGCGTGGCTCTGGCCAGTGCGAGACGGCTTTCGGACTGGGCGATATCGGTGCGCGTGAGATCGCCGATTTCGAACCGGTCACGCGTGGCTTCGAGATTGACTTCGAGCACGGCGACATTGTTCAACGACAATTCGACCAGCGCTTCGTTGAGGATCACATCCATATAGGCAGCCACAACTGCCGAGAAGATAGCGCTCTCGGTGCCGCGCAGATCGGCGCGGCCCGCCTCGACACGGTTTTCGGCTGCCAGCACCCCATTGCGCACCGCGCCGCCGCTATAAATCGGCACCGTGGCGTTGAGATTGCCGTTGAAAATACGTTCAGGCGAAACAATCGCGGGCGAGCTTTGCTGGATCAGTTCCGAATAGCGGCCCGAAACCCCGGCAGTGGGAAGCCCTTGGGCGCGCTGGATCGTCACCGTCTCGTCCGTCGCCCGCTGCTGCGCGCGCGCGGCGGCCAGCGTCGGATTGGTTTCATAGGCACGCAGCAAGGCCTCTTTCAGCGTTTCGGGATCAACCGTACCCGCCAGCAGGCTTGCACTGGTGAGCAAGCCGAGAGCCTTGCGCCCTATTCCCATGATCAGAACGCCCAGCTCTTGGGCTTGTCGAAGGCCGCCAGCTGCGGGATGCCGATGTCAAACACAGGAAGCAACGCGATGCTGTCCCCGGCCTTGCGGCCCACCGCGATGCGGGTAACGCCATTCGTGGCGACGCCGGTGACAATGCGCGCGCCATCGGCAAGGCGCTTGGCGAGATTGGCGGGGATTTCCTCCACCGCGCCGTCGATCACCAGCAGGTCGGCGCCCTTGCCCTTGGTGCCCTTGCCGACCGCTTCTTCGGGCGAAAGCACCGTCAATTCGGCCACCAGCGGCTTGAACAGCTCTGCCAGATAGCCCGATCCGGCATCGACGATAATCGCCTTCTCATCACCGCGCGGCGCGGCTTCTTCGAGCATCTTGCCCTGCACCAGCGGCGCGGGCAGCCAGTTGCCGTCATCAAGCCGGATCGCCCGGTCGACATAGGCAAGGCTGCGCGATTTTGCCGGCACAAAGTCTTCACGCGCGACTTGGCCCATGCGCTTCAGAACGAACGGCGTGTTGACACCGCTGGTGCGCAGCTGGCTGTCGATCATCGCCCGGCGGGCAGGATTGCTGGCAACATTCGCGGCTTCGGCAGCGTCAAGCGGGTTGAGCGTGGTCACGTCTGCTATACTTTCGTCCAAATTCAAATCCGGCACGTCCTTAAGACTTGCATTGGCCTGCGCCAAGGCCTTTGACCGCAACAGGACTGAATGCCTATGGGCCACTCGACCAAAGGGAGCGAGTCACCGATGAGCGACATGATTACCATCCGCGAAGCCGATCTGATCGAAACGGTCGCCGACGCGCTGCAATTTATCTCCTACTACCATCCGATGGATTACATCCAGGCGCTGGGCGAGGCGTATAAGGTGGAGCAAGGTCCGGCAGCCAAGGATGCGATAGCGCAAATCCTGACGAACAGCCGGATGTGCGCCGAAGGCCATCGACCGATCTGTCAGGACACCGGCATCGTCAATGTGTTCATCAAATGGGGGCAGAATTGCCGGCTGGAATCGACCAAGAGCTTGCAAGAGGTTGTCGATGAAGGGGTGCGCCGCGCGTATAACCACACCGAGAACAAGCTGCGCGCCAGCATTCTCGCTGACCCCGCCTTCACCCGCCGCAACACCCGCGACAACACGCCCTGCGTGCTCTCGGTCGAAATGGTGCCGGGCGATACTGTGAGCATCGATGTTGCCGCGAAGGGCGGCGGCAGCGAAAACAAGAGCAAGTTCAAAATGATGAACCCGTCAGACAATATCGTCGACTGGGTGATCGAGCAGATTCCGAGTATGGGCGCGGGCTGGTGCCCGCCGGGAATGCTCGGCATCGGCATTGGCGGCACGGCAGAGCATTGCATGAAGCTCGCCAAGCAATCGCTGATGGACCCGATCGATATGGCGCAACTGAAGGCGCGCGGGGCGCAGAGCGATATCGAGCAGCTGCGGATCGATATTTTCGACGCGGTGAACGCCCAAGGCGTTGGCGCGCAGGGATTGGGCGGACTGTCGACAGTGCTTGATGTAAAAATCCTCGACTGGCCATGCCATGCTGCGGGCAAGCCGGTGGCGATGATCCCCAATTGCGCGGCCACCCGCCACGCCCATGTGACTCTGGACGGCAGCGGCCCCGCCTATTTGCCGCAGCCCGATCTCGACCAATGGCCCGATGTGCATTGGGAACCCGATGCGGAAGCAAAGCGCGTCGATCTCGACAATCTGACGCCGGAGGAAGTGGCCAGCTGGAAGCACGGTGACCGGCTCTTGCTCAATGGCGGGATGCTGACCGGGCGCGATGCGGCGCATAAGCGGATCAAGGATATGCTCGAACGCGGCGAGGAATTGCCCGTCGAATTCAAAGGCCGCGCGATCTACTATGTCGGCCCGGTCGATCCGGTGATGGGCGAAGTGGTCGGCCCCGCCGGCCCCACCACGGCCACCCGAATGGACAAGTTTACCGAGATGATGCTCGATTTGGGCCTCCTCGCTATGATCGGCAAGGCCGAGCGCGGCGCGGACGCGGTCGAAGTCATCAGCCGGTTCAAAGTCGCTTACCTGATGGCAACCGGCGGTGCGGCCTATCTGGTGGCGCGGGCGATCAAGGAAGCGAAGGTCGTCGCGTTCGAGGATCTCGGCATGGAAGCGATCTACGAATTCACCGTGAAGGATATGCCGGTGACCGTGGCGGTCGATAGCGCGGGCAACAACGTCCACACGCTCGCCCCGCTGCACTGGCGCGAGAAAATCCGCGAGGAAGGTCTGCTCAAAGCCTGATTCTGTCGCCCATGAGGTACGATTCATCGACCAGCGTTGCACCGGTTTCGATGGAAACCGCTGCCGACGGGTGGTGCAATTCGGCCATTGGGGGCTAAACGGGCGCTATGGAAGAAGCCAATTCCAAAAGTGTAATCGCGCGCGTGCCGTTCAAAATGGTGCTGCTGTCGGTGGCGGGCCTGTGGCTCGCCTATTTCCTGCTGATGACCCTGCGCGCCGAATTGCTCGGCATGGATATCGCGCAGGAAATGGTGCTGCCGCGAATGCTCACCTGTCTGGCGGGGATGTTCATCACGCTTGGCCTGTGGGTTTTCCTGCGGATGTTCGATGCGCGGCCTTTGTGGGCGAAGATCACCGCCGCCCTGGTGTTTGCGCTGCCCGCCGCTTTCCTCAGTATGCAGGCCAACCGCGTGGTGTTTGCCGAGCTGCAATCGGAGCTCGACGAGCGGATCCTGCAGGAATTCGTGCAGACCAGCGGCGTGCCCGAAGAAGAGGTCGATGACGAGCAGCTGGAGGGCTTCTCCCAGTTCCTCGCGCGCGGCAATGTGCAATACGCCATCGAAATCACGATGAGCCGCTATTTCATGATGCTCGCCTGGTGTGCGCTGTATCTGGCTTTGCTGACGGGCGAAAAGGCGCGGGCGGCAGAGCGGCGCGAGCAGGAGTTCCGCAATGCGGCCAAGGCGGCGGAGCTGCGATCCTTACGCTATCAGGTGAACCCGCATTTCCTCTTCAACACGCTCAATTCGCTGTCGGCACTGGTGCTCACCAGCAAGACGCAAGCGGCCGAAAAGATGATCCAGATGCTCAGCACCTTCTATCGCCGCAGTCTGGCCGAGGATACGACGGCGGACGTGCCGCTGCGAGAGGAAGTGGCGCTGCAAAAGCTGTATCTCGATATCGAAGCCGTGCGTTTTCCGCTGCGGCTGGTCGCCGAATATGATGTGCCTGCCGAGCTTGAGAATGCACTCATTCCCGGCATGATCCTGCAACCGCTGGTCGAAAACTCGGTGAAGCACGCGGTGGCGCCGTCGAGCGGGCAGGTCACCATCCGGATTTCCGCGCGCGAGGAATACGGGCGGCTGGTGGTGAGCGTGTCGGACAATGGCAATTCGAGCCAAGTGCCCGACGATGTCCGCCCCGGCTTCGGCATTGGCCTCAACAATATCCGCGAGCGCCTGCAGGCGCGCTTCGGCAATGAAGCGAGCATCGTCTCGGGCCATACGGCAGAGGGATTCACCACGCATTTGCGGCTGCCGCTGCTGCGCATGGCGGAGATGGTGGCAGCATGACAGAGGCTGGACGCGAGATATTGCGCACCCTGATTGTCGATGATGAGCCGCTCGCTATCGAGCGGATGCAGGTGTTGTGTGCGGAAATTCCACAGCTAACCGTTATCGGCACGGCGAGCGACGGCGAAGCGGCTTTGCGTCTTACCGAGAAGCTTTCGCCCGATCTGCTGCTGCTCGACATGACCATGCCCGGAATGGATGGTTTGGCCGTAGCCAAGGCCGCGCGCGAGCAATCGCCCAAGCCCGCGGTCATCTTCGTTACTGCGCACGAAAATTTTGCGGTCGAAGCCTTTGATCTTGAAGCGATCGACTATGTGCTCAAACCCGTCGCCTCCGAACGGCTGGAGCGGGCGATCGAGCGTGCGCTCGCAAGGCGGGGCGAGACGTCGGTCGCTGCCGGGGATGACGAGCGCTGGCTGGGCGAATTCTGGGTGCCGCACCGTTCGGAATTGCTGCGCATCGAGGCCGGACAGGTGTTCCGCATCGATGCCGAGCGTGATTATGTTCGGCTTTACGTCGGCGACACCAGCTATCTCCTGCTGCAAACCATCGCCGGGCTCGAGGAAAAGCTCGATCCTGAAAAATTCATCCGCATCCACCGTTCGACCATTCTGCGCCGCGATTATATTCGCGGGCTAAAGCATGAAGGGCTGGGCGTATGGTGTGCGGAGCTGGAGGACGGCGAGGCGCTGCGGATAGGACGAACCTATTTGAAGCGTGTGAAAGCGATGGCCGGCCGCTGAGCCTTTGTGCGTCCCCGGGATGGCAAAGGAAAGGGCGCCTCCGATCCGGAAACGCCCTTTCGCGGGGGTCAGCCTGTCGGTTGGCCTAGCCGCCGTAATTGGCGCTATCGATAATCGCCGCAAAGCGATCTTCAAAGCTGCTTCTGGCGGCATCGTAGCAGGCGCGAGTTTCGGCGCTGCGGATGCGCGAGCCGACCTGGTGTTCGTTGAATGCGCAAACGCGGCGCGCGGCAACGTCGATCCGGCGGTCCAGTTCTTCAAGCCCGGCTTCGGTGGCGAGGTCGAGATCGGCATAGGATACGCTGGCGCGGCGCTCTTGCCCGTCAGCAGCCATGGCCGGGGAGAGGGCAAGCGTGCTCGCTGCGACAGCGATGGCGAATGCGGAAATGCGGGTTTTCATTGGGGGGTTCCTCCTTGGGGTTGCTTGGAAAGCTCACCCCTCCCTGTCCCGGGGGAGGGTCGCACCGCAGCCGGTGGGACTGGAACGCCTGCGGTGCGATTACGGATGTAGGCCAATGCCGGATGATTCGCCTCGCCAGGTCGATTGGCGGGTGTAAACTGTCGACGAGCGAGTCAGTTGTCCGACGAACGGCCTTGCCTGCTCCACCAACCGCGCATTGCGCTCCGGGTCGCGCTTTGGCATTGCCGTTTGCATGGCCATTTTTATCGCCTTTCTGCTCGGCATCGGCAATTTCGCCTGGCACCGCGCCGTGATCGAAAGCGGCCATGCGATGGTGACCGAAATGCCGCCCGCGCATCTACGGATGCTGCGCATAGGCACGCTGGCTTTCGAATTCACTTTGCTGTGCGCAGCGTTGTTCATGGCGTTTGCGGGCGCCGCCTATTGGGTGGGCCTCTATGCCGCCTATTCGCTCATCAATGGCTCGGCAGCATGGCTGATCGTGAAGCGGCGGGTGTGATGGGCGAAGCACTCCTGTTCCACCTGTCCGACATCCATTTCGGCTATGAAGACCGCGAGGCGCTGGCCTGGGTCGAGCGCGAGATTGCCGCGCACGCGCCCGACGGGATGATCATCACTGGCGACCTCACCATGCGCGCGCGCCATCACGAATTTGCCGCCGCAAAGGAGTGGATTACGCGCATCGGCGTGCCGGTGATGGTGGAGCCGGGCAATCACGACATCCCGTCTTACGCGCTGCCCGAACGCTATCTGAACCCGCTGGCACGCTTCCGCGCCTTCAAAGCCGATGTCGAGACGCGGGTCGAGATACCCGGCCTCGCCTTGGTGCCGCTCAATTCCAATGTCGCCGCGCAGCCGCGGCTTAACTGGTCGAAAGGGTGGATTGGCGAGAGCGAGCTGGATGCCTGCCTCGCGCGGATAGACGCACTGCCTTCAGGGACTCGCGCGCTCGTCTGCGTGCATCACCCTTTGCGCGAAACGGGGACGCAGGGCACGGCGCTGACGCATAAAGGCGGACAGGCGCTCGCCGAGCTTGCCAAGCGCAATGTGCTGGGCGTGCTGTCAGGCCATGTGCATGACGCCTTCGACATCATGGAAGACACCCCGCACGGCCCCGTCCGCATGATCGGCGCGGGGACATTATCGCAAAGGCTGCGCAAGACTCCGCCGAGTTTCAACGAGCTCGCTTGGGATGGAGCGACGCTGGCTGTGCGGGTGCGGAGAATGGGAGATCGTCTGGCTGGAGCAGCATTGCGCGGCTGACGCAAAAAGGGCGACCCCCTCGTGGGGAGCCGCCCTTCGCATTTTCCTCCGTCGAGGAAACTTGTGTGGGGCCGAAGCCCGTGAAAATTAACGCTTCGAGAACTGGAAGCTGCGGCGGGCCTTGGCCTTGCCGTACTTCTTGCGCTCCACCACGCGGCTGTCGCGGGTGAGGAAGCCTGCTGCCTTGATCGTCGAGCGAAGCGCCGGTTCGTACTTCGTCAGAGCCTGGCTGATGCCGTGCTTCACTGCGCCAGCCTGGCCCGAAAGGCCGCCGCCGGACACGGTGCACACCACGTCATACTGGCCTTCGCGCTCGGAAATGGCGAAGGGCTGGTTGATGACGAGGCGCAGCGTCGGGCGCGCGAAATACACTTCCTGATCCTTGCCATTGACGGTGACCTTGCCGGTGCCGGGCTTCAGCCACACGCGGGCGGTGGCGTCCTTGCGGCGACCGGTAGCGTAAGCGCGGCCCTGTGCGTCAAGCTCCTGCTCGCGCAGCGGCATGGTCGGCGCGGCAGCAACGGTTTCGCCTTCGCCGGTAGCAGCGTCTGCAGCCGGAGCATCGCTCATCACGTCCTTCAGATCAGCCAGATCGGTTGCGGTCTTGGTGTCTTCGGTAGCCATTATGCGGTCACCTTGTTCTTGCGGTTCATCGAGGCGACGTCGAGCACTTCGGGCTGCTGCCCGCCATGGGGGTGCTCGGTGCCGTTATACAGGTGCAGCGCGCGCATCTGGTCACGGCCCAGCGGACCGCGCGGGATCATGCGCTCGACAGCCTTTTCCAGCACGCGCTCGGGGAAACGACCGGCCAGAACCTTGTCTGCGGTGATGTCTTTGATGCCGCCGGCATAGCCGGTGTGCTTGTAATAATGCTTCTTGGCAGCCTTGCCGCCGGTGAACTGCACCTTGTCGGCATTGATAACGATGACGTGGTCACCGCAATCGACGTGCGGGGTGTAGCTCGGCTTGTGCTTGCCGCGCAGAATATTGGCAATAATCGTAGCGAGACGGCCAACAACCAGACCTTCGGCATCGATCAGGTGCCATTTCTTTTCGACCTCGGCCGGCTTGATCGACCGGGTGGTCCTGCTCAGCGCCTTCATGGCTTTGTTCCTTGAGTTAGTTCATGCGTGCAGCGCTGGCCGGAGAATCGGTGTCAGCGCCGCTGCGGAAGCGCGCATTTGTCGCCTGAAAGCCAGCAAGTCAAGCAAATCCGCGCCTTTGCGGAGAGGTAAAATAGTACCACCAACCTCGCGGGCAGACGATCCGCCTATGCAAGCATGAGCGACCATTCCTCGCGACTGGTGCGCCGGTCACCATCGACATCGGTGATGATCTCGCGCCACGCGTATTGCATCAGGCCGGTGTCGGCATCGGTATTGCCATCAAAGAGCGTGCGTACTTCACCCTGCATTCCATCACCCAGAGCCAATGTTTGCCGGGCCTCCTGCAAACCGCCCATGGGCGCAAAGAGGTCTACTGGCATATGCGCGGTGATCGCTCCGCCACTGTTGTGGACCGCCAAAGCGAATTGCCGCAACCGCTCGCGATCGTCCGGGGCATGGCCTTGCCGCTCGATCGCGGCGAGAGCATGCGCGATGGCCTGTTCAGCCTGCGCGCTCAGCGGCGCTGCAGCGCGGCTGGCCGCGATCTGGCCGAAGGGATCTAGGCTGATCGGGAACATGGCGCTATCATCGCGCGCCCTTTCCAGCTCGGCGAATGCAGCGAGCTGCTCGGGCAAGTCCACTTCCACTCCGGCTTGCGAACCGGCGAGGTCAAACCCTTCGGGCGCAGGTGCGAAACGCACCGTAAAGCTGCGCAAAACGGTAATTTCGCGACCGTCGGCAAGGCTGCGCCGCAACCTTCTCGTAAAGCGCATCGGCGCTGCTGGCGGATTGATCAGCGTGCGAGCAACGGGCGCGGCGAAGGCAGTGCGGGTGCCCAAAACAGGAGCGATGCTTGCAACCAGAATTGCGCCCAAGGCATCCCTGCGTTTCACCCTACCTCCTCCGTTCATTCCTGCCGGGGCAAAGCGAGGCTCTGCTGCAGCCATTCCAGCGTCACAGGCGGAGCAGCTCCGGCTCGCCAACCAAGTATGGCGGGCGTTTCATAGGGATGAAGCTCCGCGATGCGACTGGTTGCCTTGTCTAGCAGGTTCCCCGAGGTTTTGAAGAGGACGCCGAATTCCTCCGCCTGCGCGATCCGCCCTTGCCATCGGAATATCGAGGTTACTCCGGGCAGGATATTGGCGCAGGCAATGAGCTTTTCCGCCAGCAGGGTTTCGACTACCGCCTGAGCGCTCTGCCGGTCGCCAAAGGGAGACCAGATCAGGGCGCCGCCTTCGCTCATGCCGCCTTCGCTCTGCCGACCACGTGCGCGCACCAGGCGAAGCTGGCCACAAGCAAGGCCCCCACCAGCTGATGCGCCACCGCCAGCCAGAGCGCGACACCGCTTAGGACGGTCGCAATGCCGAGCAGGATCTGCACACCATAGGCCAAGTGCAGCGACACCGAAGCTCGGCGCAGCAACGGCTTCACCCGGATCGCGAGCACGATCAGTGCGGCGACCGCCGCAAAGGCCCACCAGCGATGGATGAAGTGCAGCAGGAACGGGTCATGCGTGAACGCCCAAAGTGTGCCTTTCGACCAGTCGACATCGGGCAGGAACCCGCCGGTCATGCCCGGCCAGGTGTTAGAGGCATGGCCAGCATTGAGCCCTGCGACCCATGCGCCGAGCAGCATTTGCAGGAAGAGCACTGCGAGCACGCCAGTCGCCAGCCCGGTCAACCGCGCGGGCCGTTCAATCCCCACCGCGACCTGTCGCAGATCAAGCGCAGTCCAGACGAGGCCGCCCAGCGTCACAAACGCGGTAAGCAAATGGATCGACAGCCAGAAATGCGACACATCGGTCATCTCGGTGTTGAGGCCGGAGCGGACCATGAACCAGCCGAATGCACCTTGCAGCCCGCCCAGCGCCAGCAGCGCGAGCAGGCGCGGCTTGTAGCCAGCGGGGATCGCGCGCTTCACCCACAACCACGCCAGAGGTAGTGCAAAGGCGAGGCCGATGATCCGCCCCAACAGCCGGTGGAACCACTCCCAGAAGTAGATGAATTTGAACGATTCCAGATTAATTCCCGCCGGGCCGCTCTCCAACTGGTATTCGCCGGTCGTCTGGTAGAGCGCGAATTCGACCTGCCACTGCTCTTCGGTGAGCGGCGGGATTGCGCCGGTGATCGGCTTCCATTCGGTGATCGAGAGCCCGCTTTCGGTCAGCCTGGTGATGCCGCCAACGGCAATCATTACCAGCACCAGCACCGCCACACCCAACAGCCAGTTCGCCAGCGCAAGCGGGCGGATGCGCGGAGACGCCCTATCCGTGCCCATCACAATGTCAGCATTCGAAGCCATGGCGCGCCAAATGCGCCTTCGCCCGCCATTTCGCAAGCGGCACGTTGGGCCATAATGGCAGTGGAATCGCCTGCACCCTCTTGCGCAATGTTACAGCATCACATATCTGGAGCGTGTGGCCCAGATAGCACCTTGGATTCGCGGCAAGCTTGACCGCGTGGGCGTCGCATTGTCGGCGCTCTGCCTGTTGCATTGTGTGCTGGGCATTGTGCTCGTTGCCGGTCTTGGTCTGGGTGCCACCTGGGGCGTGAGCTGGCTGCTCGATCCGGCGATCCACAAGATCGGCCTGGTTCTGGCGACGCTGGTTGCGGCTGTGGCCATCGGAATTGGCGCGGTGCGCCACCGTCGCCGCGGACCGTTCGTGATTGCGATGATGGGTCTGAGTTTTATGGGCGGGGCACTTGCCGTCGGCCACGGCTTTGAAGAGGCGGTTTTGACGGGCATTGGTGTCACACTGGTTGCTGCAGGCCACATCCTCAACTTGCGTCACGCCTGACACGCTCTACATGGCGGGGATGATGACCCAGCCGCTCTCCCTGACCGTCAATGGCGATCCCCGCCAGACTTCCGCCTCCACTATCGCCGATCTCGTGCGGGAGATCGGCCTTGCGCCGGAAAAGGTGGCGGTGGAGCATAATGGCGAGATCGCCCCGCGTTCGAAGCTAGGCGAGATCGCGCTGAATGACGGTGATACGCTCGAAATCGTGCATTTTGTCGGCGGCGGCTCGGGCGAGAGCGATGACAGCTGGGAAGTCGCTGGACACCGTTTCACGTCCCGCCTGATTGTCGGCACCGGCAAGTACAAGGACTTCGCGCAGAACGCCGCAGCGGTCGAAGCATCGGGCGCGCAGATCGTCACTGTGGCAGTGCGCCGCGTCAACGTCACCGATCCCGGTCAGCCGGTGCTGATGGACTATATCGACCCCAAGAAGATCACTTACCTCCCCAACACCGCCGGATGCTTCACTGCCGAGGATGCGATCCGCACTTTGCGGCTGGCGCGCGAGGCTGGGGGATGGGATCTGGTGAAGCTGGAAGTGCTGGGCGAAGCGAAGACGCTCTACCCCAATATGGTCGAAACGATCCGCGCCTGCGAAGTGCTGGCCAAGGAGGGCTTCAAGCCTATGGTCTATTGCACCGACGATCCGATTGCGGCGAAGCAGCTGGAGGATGCAGGCGCGGTGGCGATCATGCCTTTGGGCGCGCCGATCGGCTCAGGCCTCGGCATCCAGAACCAGGTGACGATCCGACTGATAGTCGAAGGCGCGAGCGTGCCGGTGCTGGTCGATGCCGGTGTGGGCACCGCGTCTGACGCGGCGGTCGCCATGGAGCTGGGCTGCGATGGCGTGCTGATGAACACCGCGATTGCCGAGGCGAAAGACCCGATCCGCATGGCACGGGCGATGAAACTGGCGGTGGAAGCGGGCCGCGATGCATATCTGGCGGGCCGTATGGGGCGGCGGAAATATGCTGATCCCAGCAGCCCGCTCGCAGGGCTCATTTGATTTGTGTGAGCGCATCCGCGCCCACATCCTCGGTGCTATTCGCTCCCCCCGGATCAAGTCCGGGGTACGCGGCACCTGCGGTCGCCCGGTCGGGCTCGGTCGTCGGCTTTCAGCCGCCGAGAAACACACAAATCAACAATCCATAATATATTAACCACGTTGCGCGACACTGGCTTCACAACAGGTGGAGTCCTTTGAAATGCCAAGCGCGCGCACTGCGTCCATGACCATCTCCGAAATGCGCGAATTTGCGGGTTTCGCCGCGCATGAGCAGGAATTTATCGAGCGCTCGCTCGATATCGCCATGGGCCGCGGCGATGCTTTCAAGAACTGGAGCCGTACGGCTGACGATCAACGCGCCATTCGCGGGCAATATATCGCCTATCGCGAATTGCGGCAGATGCGTGACCACATTCCCGGCGATGGCGGCTTTGACGGGCTCGACCACTTTATCGGTACGCTGGCGCGGATCACCGCGCAGGACCTTGCGCAGGAACAGCTTGAGGGCTTTTCCGCCTACCGCTTCCTCTATGAACGCCTGCTCGGTGCCGCCTCGCGGCCGTTTCTGCCTGCCGCCTTCTGCGCGGCGGCTGCCTTGCCCCAAATCCGGCCTGAACGACGCAAGCAATTGCTGCAATCGCTGAGCGAGTCCGCCGCGACCGCACCCGGCTGGTCCAAGCGCGAACCGGGTTTCTATCCCGAGAAGGTTGAAGAGGCGGCATGAACGCTCCGATTGCCGGAGCGCAGTTCTCTGATGTTAAAATGCCGACGCCCGCTGAATGGCGCGGCGGTTGTTTGGACCGTTTCGCAAGGACAGAACGAGCCGTTGCCCGCGCGCTCGAAGTTGCGCATCAGACAGGTGCAACGAGGTCTATCAAGCATTTGGCTGGCCAACGGCTGGCAGAGCTGAAGAAGGTACTGGAAGGGGTTCCAAAGACCGCGAAACAAGACACCCGATTAACTCAAGTGTTGCGCGATTGGGATTCAATTGAAAAGCGAAGGCCTATTCTTGCGCATGGCGTCCTTACCGTGGGGTACCAAACCGACGGGACGTGGATCGCTTTACTTGATATGACCGTTTACCGCTCAAATGCGGGCGTTGACGAGCGTTGGGCGGTCACGCAAGCCGAGGCAGAGATATTCTCGCAGAAGCTTACGAAAACCAGCGCGGCCATGGCACAGCAGCTTGGCTTCTATCAAACGCGATTTGCTGAGCAAGAGTCGCCTCGCGTGGATTAAGCCCGTCTCTTGCCGCCGCTCTTCGGCTAGAACGCCACCTGCGCGCCTGCCACTACCACATTGGTATCGACATCAGGGTCAGACCATGTGCTACCATCGGGGAAATTGCCGCCGGTGAGGAAGTTCAGCGGGGCAAAGCCGTCGACATGGACGAATTCGCCGAACAGGTTCACATTCGGCACGACCTGCCATGATGCGCCGAGCACCCATTGCGTCTGGCGGCGCCACGGCGCGCCCTCGGGCCCGGCGAAGAAGCGGCTGAATTCGCCCGAAATGCTGATCGAGCGCTCGCCATTGGCCAGCCGCTGGCCGAAGCCGTAGCGTCCACCGAGCGTCAGCGCGGAAGGCGCGAATGCTTCGAACTGGCTGAGCGGATTGGCCGGATTAGGCACCTGCGTGCCCGCCCATACCTGCGTTGTTTGCGCATATTCGGCCAGCAGATCGAGATCGCCGTAATCGAGCCGCGCATAGGCCGCGACGCCCGGATTGTTGTCCGCACAGGGGTTGAAGTGGAAGATCGGATAGCCTTGGCAATAGGCCGTGCCGTGGATGTAGCTGCCGCCCACCATCAGGCTGTTGCCCACTCCCCCCAGATCGAGCGTATAGCGCGCATCGACCGCGAAATTGTTGAGCCGCGAGGGGACAGAAGTGCCTTCCACCGGAACATTGGCCGAGCGGAACTGCGCCCCGCCCTGCACCGCCATTGCGCGGACATGGAAGCCATCCGAATAGAAGCCGACCTGCGCGCCATAGGCGAGCGGGGCGAAGGCGTGCCAATTGGTCGAATTGGTGAAAGGGTTGAGCGTGTCGTTGAGGCCGAAGGGCACATCCATCTTGCCGATCAGCGCATAGACGGGCGCTTCGTCGAGATCGCCGTACATCACCCAGCCGCGGCGCAATTGCAGCTGGTTGCGGCTGAGCGCGGTAATCGTGCCCGCACCAAAGCTCTGCTGCGGATCATACAGCACTTCGGCAAAGGCCGTCACGCGTGGGGCGACCTGCGCGGTGACCGCTGCCGAGACCGAGTGCAGCACCGCTTCGGAGACATTGCTGCCGAGCTGGTTGTTGCTGGTCGGGTGGCGCATCAGATAGCCGAACTGGCTGTCGGTATCGGTCCACTGGTAATTGGCAATCGCGGTGACCTGGCCTGAAATCGTCACGCGGTTATCGAGCAAACCGTCCTGCTGGGCTTCGAGCAGCACCAGCGGGCGGGTGGTGATGTTCTCGGTGTGGTCGAGAATGGCGAAGGCATACTCGCTATTGGTGCCGATAAAGCCGGATGCGCGATGCGGATCGTCATTGCCGTGGCTTGCCTGCGCCTGCGGTGCGGAAGGCTGCGAACGCGCCTGCATCACGGGCGGCGGAGGCGGCGGCGGCAGGCGCGGGGGCTGGGCACGCTGTTCGCTTTCCAGCTCCTCAACCTGCTCGCGCAAGGCTGCATTCTCGTCCGCCAGCGCATTCAGCCGCGCCTCCATTGCCGCGAGGCGCGCATCGATATCGCCCGCGTCTTGCGCCGCGGCGGCGGAGGGGAGGAGCGCTAGACCGGCAACCGAGGCGAGCAGGCCGGTAAGAACAGTGTGGCGAGCCGAGACCGCAGCAAAAACACGCATTGGAAGCAATATCCCTGATCAATTGTCCCCGCCGCAAAGCCTTTGCAGCGTTGCGGGTTTAGAGGATTGATCAGCGCATATGCCGGAACAGGGTGAAGATTCGGTTCACCGCGTTCTACAGACCTTCGGAGTAGGTCGCCGCCTTCCTAGTAGAGCGCTTCCAGCCGCTCGCCATAGGCTTCCTTGATAAAGCCGCGGCGGATTTTCATTGTCGGCGTCATCTGGTCGTTATCGACCGAGAACGGCTCGTCCGCGAATTCGAACTTGCGCACCTTCTCGATTACCGAGAGGTCCGCATTGGTGCGGTCAATCGCTGCTTTGATTGCGCTGCGGAAAGCGGGCAGGTCTTGCAGCGCCTTCAAGTCGAACGGAATGTCGTTCTCGCGCGCCCAGCTGAGCGCCCATTCGGCATCGGGCACGATCAGCGCGACCATATAGGGCTTCTTGTCGCCCACGATCATCGCCTGGCTGATTTCGGGTTGCAGCGTCAGCATCCCTTCGAGCTTTTGCGGCGCGACATTGTCGCCCTTGTCGTTGACAATAATGTCCTTCTTGCGGTCGGTGATCTTGATCCGGCCCTTTTCGTCCAAGTGGCCGACATCGCCCGTATGCAGCCAGCCGCCCGCCAGCGTACGCTCGGTATCTTCGGGCCGCTGCCAGTAACCGGTCATCACCAGCTCCCCGCGCACGAGGATTTCACCGTCATCCGCGATCTTCACCTCTACCCCGCGCATCGGCGGGCCGACCGTGTCCATCTTGAGTCCGACCTTGGGCCGGTTGCAACTCAGGACCGGGCCGCTTTCGGTCTGGCCATAGCCTTGC
The DNA here is from genome assembly GCF_056933515.1 of Aurantiacibacter sp. KMU-128. NCBI lineage: Bacteria > Pseudomonadati > Pseudomonadota > Alphaproteobacteria > Sphingomonadales > Erythrobacteraceae > Aurantiacibacter > Aurantiacibacter sp. KMU-128. The sequence continues at coordinate 2,884,435 of NZ_JBXORT010000001.1, read as the reverse complement.
AGCATGGTGAGGCCCATCGCTTCGAAGAAATTGCCGACTTCGGGATTGAGCGGCGCGCCGCCCGACACCATCGCCTTCATCCGCCCGCCGAACTTGGCACGAATTTTGGGGCGCAGCGTCTTTTCGAGGATCAGATCCATCGGCCGGTCGAGCAGCCGCTTGGAGCCATGCTCGCTTTCATGCGCGGTGATCTGGAGCGCGCGGGACATCAGGTAATTGGCGATCTTACCTTCCTTCTCGATCTGCTTCATGATCCGCGTGCGCAGCACTTCGAACAGGCGCGGGACAACCACCATGATGGTGGGCCGCGTTTCCTCGATATTGCTGGCGAGCTTTTCGAGGCCTTCGGAATAGAAAATCTCTGCCCCCACACCGATGGGCAGGAATTGCCCGCCCGAATGCTCGTAGGCATGGCTCAATGGCAGGAAGGATAAGAAGCGTTCGTCCTTGATGCCGAAATCCTCGGTCAGGATTTCCGCCGCGCCTTCGACATTGCACAGGATGGCGGCGTGCGGCTGCATCACGCCGCGCGGGGCACCGCTGGTGCCGCTCGTGTAGATGATGCAGGCGGTGTCCGGCCGCTTGATATTGGCGATACGGGCATCGACTGCCGCGCGCGCAGCGGCGGCATCGCCCGCCATCATCGCGTTCCAGTCATGCAGGTCGAACGAGCCCGATTGCGCGGTGGAAACGCCTTCCATCACCACAACATGGCGGACCTTGCCGGTGGCCATGATTGCGGAAAAGAGCGGCTTGGCCAGCTTGGCATTGGAGACGATCACCGCGCTCGCGCCCGAATCGTCGAGAATATGGCTGTGATCGCGCTCTGTATTCGTCGTGTAGGCAGGAGTCGTGATGCAGCCTGCCGCCATGATGGCGAGATCGGCAATGCACCATTCGGGGCGGTTCTCGGACACGATCACCACCCGGTCGCCATCGCGCAGACCGATGGCGCGCAGGTTTTCCGCCATCAGGCAGACCCGCCGCGCGACCTCGGCCCAACTGATGGTTTGCCATGTGCCTTCATGCTTGAAGCCGAGAAACGGCGCTTCGCCCATGGCGTCCGCCCGTTTCAGAAACAGCTCGACCAGATTCTGGGCGTTTTCGATGTCCTGCAGCACGCAAATGTCCTTCCCGAATGCGCCGGTTGGCCCGGCGGCTTTTCGTTACACTGGCGAATTAGGGCGCATGAGGCCGGTGGGCAAGGGTTCGCCTATGGAATGGTGAGACCGGTCGCGATGCCTTCGCTGCGCGGATCGGCCGCGCCGATCCAGCGGCCATCGCGCAATTCGACCGCATTGGCCTTCAAAGGCAGATCGCGCTGGGTGACGGTGTGGCCCATCGCCTGCAGGGCTTCGATCAGGCCGGGCACGACGTTGTCCTGTTCCACCGCGATGGTATCGCCGGGAGAAAACAGCATGGGCATGGCGATCGCGTCCTGCGCGCTCATATCCCAGTCGATATAGCCCATCAGCGCCTTGGCGACCTGAACCGGAATGGTCGGCCCGCCTGCTGCTCCGATCGCGAGCACGACATTGCCGTCCGCATCGAACACGATGGTCGGCGACATCGAGCTGCGCGGGCGTTTGCGCCCTTCGACCCGGTTGGCCACGGGCAATCCATTGACTTCCGGACGGAAGCTGAAATCGGTCAGCTCGTTGTTGAGATAGAAGCCGCCGAACATCAGCCCCGATCCGAACGGCCCTTCGATGGTGGAGGTCCAGGAGACGACGTTGCCGCTGCTATCGGCAACCGAGAAGTGGCTCGTTCCGTTCTCCACCGGCTCGTCCCCGTCGGCAAGCGCCATGCTCGCCCCTGCGGGCGTGCCCGCAGCCACGCCGGCCATCCGCGTATCGGGCGACAAGAGCAGGCTGCGCTGCGCCAAATAGGCGGGATCGACCAGTCCACGCGCGGGCACCTGCACGAAATCGGCATCGGCAAGGTAAAGCTCGCGATCGGCATAGGCGAGACGCTGGCTCTCGGCGAACAGGTGCCACGCGACCGGGCTGTCGGCACCCATGGCGGCGATATCGAAGCGTTCGAGCTGGCCGAGGATCGCCAGCACGGTGGTCGCCCCAGAAGATGGCGGCCCCATCGAGCAGATCGTATATTCGCGATACGGCCCGCACAGCGCATCGCGCTCGCTCACGCGGTAGCTGTTAATGTCGTCGGCCGTCATGTCCGCCTCGCCGGGCGTATTGGCAGCGACATGACCAGCTAGTGGCGCGGCGATTGTCTGGTAGAAATAGTCGGGCCCGGCAGCCGCGATATTTTCCAGCGTTTGCGCCAGTGCTTCATTGGTGACGCGCGTTCCGGGGGGCAGCGGATTGCCATCAGCGTCGAAGAACAGCGCGCGACCAGCCGCTTCATGCGCGGCGCGTTCGGGCACGCGGGCGGCAAAGGCCGCCCCGCGCTCGCTCAGCACCCAGCCGTCGCGCGCCAGCCGGATCGCGGGCTGGAACAGGTCGTCCCAAGCGAGCACGCCAAAGCGCGCGTGGGCCTCTGCCGCCAGCGCGATATTGCCCGGCACGCCGACCGAGCGTCCGCTGATCACCGCCTCGCGAAAGCCGAGCGGCTCGCCGTCTTCGTCGAGGAACCAGTCCGGTCCGGCGGCAAGCGGGGCATATTCGCGCCCGTCAAGCGTGACCAGCCCGCCTTCGGCATCGCTGCGCACGAAGAACCCGCCGCCGCCGATCCCGGAGCTTTGCGGCTCGACAACGGTCAGCGCCAGCATCACGGCAATCGCCGCATCGGTGGAACTGCCGCCCTGCCGCAGGATTTGCGCGCCCGCCTCGGTCGCGCGCGGATCGGCGGCGCTGACGGCCCCGCTCTGGCTGGCGGGCGGAGGCGCGGTAACCGGCTCTGGCGCGGGCTGCGCAGTGGTCTGGCAAGCAGCCAGCGCAAGAAGCGCGGGCGCGGCGAGGATGAGGCGAAGCGGTGTCATACCGCCGATTGCTATTCGCTTCCGACCGCTTCGGCAATGGTGGCAAAGCCATCACGCTGCATCAGTGCTGCCAGATCGCGGTTGATGCGCTTCGCCAGGCCCGGCCCTTCATAGACCAACGCGCTATAGAGTTGCACCAGATGCGCCCCTGCACGGATGCGTTCCCACGCATCCTCCGCATTGGTGATGCCGCCGACGCCGATTAGCGGCAATGCGCCTTTGGCCACGGCATAGAAGCGTCGCAATTGCGCCAGAGCGAGCGGTTTGAGCGGTGCACCCGACAATCCGCCCGCCTCGCCCGCTTGGCGCGAGACGAGCGCGGGGCGCGAAATGGTGGTGTTGGAGACGATCAGCGCGGCAATGCCATTGTCCAGCGCCGCACGAACGATCCGTTCGTGATCGCCGTCCTCTAGATCGGGCGCGACTTTGAGGAAGACCGGCGGCTGGCCTTCGTTCCGCTGCGCGGCGAGAGCTTCCAGCAGTGCCTCTAGCTCCCCCTTGGCTTGCAGATTGCGCAGGCCCGGCGTGTTGGGCGAGCTGATATTGACGGTGATGTAATCCGCCACATTCGCCATGGCGGCAACGCCCATGCAATAGTCGGCAATCCGGTCGTCGGTATCCTTGTTCGCCCCGACATTGACGCCGACCAGCCCCCGGTCGCGCCCGCGTTTGAGCAGGCGGCGATGCGCGGCTTCCATGCCGCCATTGTTGAACCCCATGCGGTTGATGACCGCGCGGTCTTCGGCCAAGCGGAACAGGCGCGGCTTGGGATTGCCCTCCTGCGGGCGCGGGGTGAGCGTGCCGACCTCGACATGGCCGAAACCCAGCGCCAGCATCGCGCGCGGCACCTCCGCATCCTTGTCGAAGCCGGGCGCGAGCCCCAGCGGCGTGGGAAAGCGCAACCCCGCCACTTCGACGCTCAGACCCGCCGGATAGTCCGCAATGCGTTTGCCGGGCATGGCTTTGAGCCCGGCGATGGTCAGCCGGTGCGCGCGCTCCGGATCGAGGGCATGGATGGCGGGACGAAGGGTCGAAAACAGCATTTTCGGCCTTTGGCAGCAGAACCCCCGCAGGCGCAACGCCATTGCGATGCAGTTGCAAAACAAAACGCGAAAAATCGCATGGGAAACACGCTCTGTCGCCTTCTTACAATAGCACAGAGCGCGAATCAGCTAATCCAAATTTGCGACCCGAAGGGCTCGGAACGCAGGGCGTAACGAGTTCTCCACTTTACGGGCGGCGATCCCTTGGATCGCCGCCCATTTTTTTGGCCCCCTTCCCCTGCCTTGCGCATTGGCTTAGGCAAAAGCGCAAATGACCGAGGAAGGATCGCCTGTATGAATTCGCCACTTCTCCGCGCCGCTTTGCTTGCCTCGGCCGCGTTGACGCTATCCGCTTGTGCCGCAAACCAAGCCGAGGTGCCCGCCACCGCCACCGCTCCCGTTCCTGCCGATATCGACACCTTCTTCGAAGAATATGACGCCGCCACGCTCGCCATGTCGCCGCAGGGGAAGACCTATCGCGGCATTCGCGACGCGGATTATGACCTTTGGACCGACCCTTCCGATGCTGCCGAAGATGCCCGCCGCGATCTGCGCCGCACCTATGTGCAGCGGATGCAGCGCGAGTATGATCTGGCGGCGCTCGAGGGACAGGATGCGCTGTCCTATCGCCTGTTCGAAGCGGTGTCGGATCGATCCGAACTGCTCGAACCCTATCGCGATTATGGATACATCTTCGACCAGATGAACGGCGCGCAGAGCGGGATTCCCGCTTTTCTGATCAACACCCACACCGTTAGCGAGCCCGCCCACGCCCGCGCCTATATCGAGCGGATTGCCGGGATCGGGCCGCATCTCGACACGCTGGTGGCGCAATCGGCCGCGCGCGCGGATCGCGGCATCATGCCGCCCGACTGGGTCTATCCCTATGTGCTGAGCGATATCGACAATCTGCTGGCGGCAGGCATGGACAATGCCGTGCTGGAGGATTTTCGCGATGAAGTCGCGTCGCTGGATTTGCCGGAAGACGAATCGGGCAGCATGATTACTGCCGCCGAAGCCGCCTGGCGCGATTACGCCGTCCCCGCCTATGCCCGGCTGCGCACCGAAATGCTCCGCCAGCAAGCGACGGCACCAACCGAAGACGGTGTCTGGCGTTTCCCCGATGGCGCTGCCTATTACGATGCGCTGCTAAGCTATTACACAACAACCGATCTGACCGCAGACCAAATCCACGCCATCGGCCTGCGCGAGGTCGAGCGAATCCACGGCGAGATGCGCGCGATTATGGTGCAGGTGGGGTTCGAAGGGACCTTGCAGGAGTTCTTCGCCTTCACCCGAAGCGATCCGCGCTTTTTCCACACCAGCCGCGAGGACTACCTGGCCGAAGTCGATGCCGTGGTTGCGCGGATGGAAGCGCGGCTGCCCGACTATTTCATCACGCTGCCGCAATACGAATTGCGCGTGCAGCCGGTCGAAGCCTTCCGTGAACAGAGCGCGGGCAAGGCGTTTTACCAGAGCCCCGCACCCGACGGATCGCGCCCAGGCACCTATTATGTGAACCTGTTCAATCTCAATGACATGAGCCGCAACGAGCTGGAGGCGCTGGCCTATCACGAAGCGGTGCCCGGCCACCATATGCAGCGTTCGATCCAGACCGCGCTCGGCGATCTGCCACCCTTCCGCCGGTTCGGCGGCTTTACCGCCTATACCGAGGGCTGGGGCCTCTATTCGGAGGAACTGGCGAAAGACATGGGCTTCTACACCGATCCCTATTCCGATTTCGGGCGACTTGGCATGGAGTTGTGGCGCGCCACGCGGCTGGTGGTGGATACCGGCATCCACTCGCAACGCTGGAGCCGCGAGGAAGCGATTGCCTATCTCACCGAGAACACGCCCAATCCCGATGGCGATATCCGCAAGGCGATCGAACGCTATATCGTCTATCCCGGACAGGCGACCGCCTACATGATCGGCAAGCTCAAGATCATGGAACTGCGCGAGCGGGCGCGCAGCCGGTTGGGCGAGGATTTCGATATCCGGATGTTCCACGAGGTGGTGCTGACCAACGGGCCGGTGCCGCTCGACATACTCGAAGAGCAGGTTGATGCATGGATTGCATCAGAGCAGCGTTAACCATAACTGCATGAGAATGTCGCTGCGATACAATGGAAGTGCGCGCAGGCCCGCTATGAAGGCAGTGCACATAGCGCCGCCAGCCTTGTCACCGCGGCTGGACATGGCGCGTGCTTCGGGTCTGCATGGCAAGCGGGTCGCACTTGGCTAGCCATGCAGTCCCGTTTCATTCTCGAATATTATGATCCGCCCGCGCATCTGTCGCGGCATCTCACCGTGCTATTCTTCTTCAAGACGGAAGAGCCGGTGGTGCATGACGCGCATTCCGGCGGGTTGGGGCAACTGACGCTCTTTCCTGTCGGATCGGGCAAGATGGAGTTCGAGGATTACACGCAGGATGTCTTCGCGCGGGCCAATCTAATGAGCGGTCTTTCGCGCGCGCGGCGTTTTACGATGTACGGGCCGTGGGACACGATCGGTGCCACGCTGACACCGCTCGGTTGGGCGGCGCTGACCGACGCGCCCGCCAATCACCATATCGACCGGTTCTTTCCGGCGCGCGAATTGCTCGGTGAACGGATAGACCTGTTTGCCGATGATCTGAGCACGCGTTATCAGGCCGGCGAAATCTCCCCCGAAGCCGCCTGCATGGAGCTCGGCGAGTGGATCTTCGAGCGGCTCGGCACCGTGCCCGAACGCCACGAAGCACTGATCGAGGCGACCATTGGCTGGCTGGGCAGCGCACTCAATCCCGATATCGAAGCGCTGTTCGACACGCTTGCCTATTCGCGTCGCCAGTCGGAGCGACTGGTCGAACGCTATTTCGGCTTTCCGCCTGCTGCCTTGTCGCGCAAGTACCGCGCGCTGCGCGCCGCCGCCATGCTGAGCCGCGAAGACCTCACCGATAGCGAAGCAACCGCGATTGCCGATGCCTTTTACGACCAGCCGCATATGGTGAAAGAGATCAGACATTTCTCCGGCTTCACCCCCTCGCGGCTGGGCGGGGAGGACCAGCCGATCATGAAAACGCTGATCCAAATGAAGAATTTCAAACGGTTGCAGGATTTTCGGGCGTCTTGATCGGTTACGCTCGCCCATCCGGGCGGGCATCCTCGGTGCTATTCGCTCCGCGGGGACTTCGTTCCCGCTGCGCGGCACCTGCGGGTCGCGCTGTGCGCTCGGTTGGCGCCGTTGGCGCCAATCCAATCGCTTTCCATTGTGCGCAATACTCGGGCGCGACCAGCGCACGACCTAGGGCGACTGCCCGCCCGCAGCGGGCGCGCAGCGCAGCGGAGCGCGTCTAGCGAGGACGAAGCCGCGGATGCGGCTTCGAAAGGAGAAAATGCTAACGACTCGCAACAAACCGGAATCGCTTGATTCTGCGGCGCGGATGCTCAAATGGCTAATCGGAACAATTCAGTCCGATTAACGAGCCGAGCGAAATGCGCCTGTCCAACCTTGCCGACTATGCGGTCGTCACCATGAGCGCCGCCGCGCGCCATTGCGGTGGCGGACGCACGTCTGCAGCCGAGCTGGCGAGCGAGACCGGGCTGCCCGTGCCGACGGTGCAAAAGGTGGTGAGCAAGCTCTCCGCCGCCGGCCTGCTCCGCTCGACACGCGGTGCGGGCGGTGGATTGCAGCTGGCGCGGCCCGCGGCGGCGATCACGGTGGCCGATATTGTCGAGGCGGTAGAGGGGCCGATTGCGCTCACCTCCTGCGTCACCGGCGCCGAATGCGTGGTCGAGCAGAATTGCGCGGTCAAACCGCATTGGCCGCTGGTGAACGCCGCTCTGCGCGGCGCACTCGCCAATATCTCGCTGGTGCAGCTGGCGCGAAACGAAACTCACGAACAGGAAGTCGCATGACCGATCAGGTTGACCTCAAAGACCGCTCCGAAATGGATGCAGAAGCCAAGGCGGCGGCCGCCAAGGCTGCCGAATACGAGCATGGCTGGTCGTCCGATATCGAGACCGAATTTGCCGAGAAGGGCCTCACCGAAGACACGGTGCGGTTTATCTCGGCGAAAAAGAATGAGCCCGAATGGATGCTCGACTGGCGGCTGAAAGCCTTCCGCCTGTGGCAGACCATGGAAGAGCCCGATTGGGCCAAGCTCGGCTATCCCGAAATCGACTATCAGGACGCCTATTACTTCGCCGAGCCGAAGAAGAAGCCCAAGCTCGAATCGCTCGATGAACTCGATCCCGAGATCAAGGCGATTTACGACAAGCTAGGTATTCCGATTGCCGAGCAGGAAGTGCTCGCAGGCGTCGAAGGCGCGCGCAAGGTGGCGGTGGATGCGGTGTTCGACTCTGTTAGCGTCGCCACTACGTTTCGCGAGGAATTGAAGAAGGCGGGCGTCATCTTCCTCTCCATTAGCGAGGCGATCCGCGAATATCCGGAGCTGGTGAAGAAGTGGCTCGGCAAGGTCGTGCCGCAGAAGGATAACTTCTTCGCGACGCTCAATTGCGCGGTCTTTTCGGACGGCACCTTCGTCTACATCCCCGAAGGCGTACGCTGCCCGATGGAGCTTTCGACCTATTTCCGCATCAATGCGGAGAATACGGGGCAATTCGAACGCACGCTGATCATCGCCGAGAAGGGAACATACGTCTCCTATCTCGAAGGCTGCACCGCGCCGATGCGCGACGAAAACCAGCTCCACGCCGCCGTGGTCGAGCTGGTGGCGATGGAAGATGCCGAGATCAAATATTCGACCGTGCAGAACTGGTATCCCGGCGATGCCGAGGGCAAGGGCGGGATCTACAATTTCGTCACCAAGCGCGGACTGTGCCAAGGTGCTCGCAGCAAGATTTCATGGACGCAGGTCGAAACCGGCTCTGCGGTGACGTGGAAATATCCGTCCTGCGTGCTCAATGGCGAAGACAGTGTAGGCGAATTCTACTCGGTCGCGGTTACGAATAACCACCAGCAGGCCGACACCGGCACCAAGATGATCCACAACGGCAAAGGCAGTCGCTCGACGATCATCTCCAAGGGGATTTCGGCGGGCAAGAGCAACAACACCTATCGCGGGCTGGTGCGCGTGGCGGCGAATGCCGATGGCGTGCGCAACTTCACCCAGTGCGATTCGCTATTGCTCGGCAGCGAATGCGGCGCGCACACCGTGCCCTATATCGAGGTGAAGAATCCGAGTGCCCAGATCGAGCACGAGGCGACCACCAGCAAAATCTCCGACGACCAGCTCTTCTACGCGATGCAACGCGGACTGGGCGAGGAAGAGGCGGTGGCGCTGATCGTCAACGGCTTTGCGAAAGACGTGCTAAAAGAACTGCCGATGGAGTTTGCGGTGGAAGCGCAGAAGCTATTGGCGATCTCACTTGAAGGTTCGGTCGGATGAGTGCGCTCCCTATCAACCGTCATTGCGAGGAGCCAAAAGCGACGCGGCAATCCAGCAGCGCCGGAGCTGGATTGCTTCGCTACGCTCGCAATGACGAGCTGGCGCTCTCGGTTGAGGGGAGCTTAGAGTGATGCAGTGCGGTATGTGTAGAATGGAAATCGACGAGCGAGCATATCTCTGCCCCTATTGTCGTTCCGATACCGAATATGATCGGCAAGTCCTCGACATCTCCAGAATTTCCAAGCGTTATGTTTCGCCTTCCGAGGCTGAGCGTCGGCGCAAAGAGGGCGAAGATGCGCGTCGAAGAGCAGATCGAAGAGAACGCCTCAAGACCAGCATCGTCAATCGATTCACCCAGTTATTCCTTGCAACAGTATTCTTTGGGATCGGCTACCTTGTTCTTTCATCGCTATGACTGACCGAAAAACCCTAGGCCTCCGCGATCCGTCGGACTCACCCGAAGCTCCCGCGCTCAAGAAGAAGGGCCGTGGCTGGGAAATCTCCGACAAGCGGCTCGATGCGCTGCATGATCGCGCGCGCGAGATGAAGCGGTTCGCCAGCCCCGCGCACAAGGCGCTCGCCGAGCGGTTCGCTACTGCCGATCTTGGCCGATACACCTTCAAACGCTTCGCGGTGGTCGGCAGCGCGATTGTCGATTTCAATTGCCACAATCTCGGCATGGCCATCGTGATCGACGAGGAAGGCGATGACGAGGCGCTCAATCGCCGCCGTGACAAGAGCCTCGAAAGCGTCGGCATCCGCGTGATGCATCTGAAGGCCGCCGATATTCTCGAGAACATGGACGAGGTGCTCCAGCGCATCACCGCCGGAATGCGCCTGCGCATCGCCGACAGAGCCGAAGCGCGGCGTAAACATCAGGAAGAAAACCCGCGCCAGACGCGCCCCCGCTATGACCGTGACGGCAATGGGCCATCGCGGCGCGACAGGAATTGAAAATGCTCAAAATCGAAAACCTTCACGCCGAGATTGACGGCAAAGCGATCCTCAAAGGCCTCAGCCTCGAAGTGGCTGCGGGCGAAGTGCACGCGATTATGGGGCCGAACGGCGCGGGCAAGTCGACGCTGGCCTATGTGCTGGGCGGACGTCCGGGTTACGAGGTGACCGGCGGTAGCGTCACCTTCAACGGCGACAACCTGCTCGCCATGGAGCCGCATGAGCGCGCGGCGGCGGGGATGTTCCTCGGCTTCCAGTATCCGGTGGAGATTCCCGGCGTTTCCAACGTGCAATTCCTGCGCGAGGCCTTGAATTCGCAGCGCAAGGCGCGCGGGCAAGAGCCGCTGTCGGGCGGGGACTTTCTCAAGCTCGCCAAGGAAAAGGCGGCGCTGCTCAAGCTCGACATGGAAATGCTCAAGCGCAATGTGAATGTCGGCTTTTCGGGCGGCGAGAAGAAGCGCAACGAGATGGTACAGATGGGCATTCTCGATCCCCGCTTCGCCGTGCTCGACGAGACCGATAGCGGCCTCGATATCGATGCGCTGCGCGTGGTGGGTGAGGGGATCAACGCGATCATGCGCTCGCCCGACAAGGGCGTGCTGCTCATCACCCACTACCAGCGTCTGCTCGACGTGGTGCAGCCCGACAAGGTGAGCGTGCTCGCCAATGGCCGCATCGTGCAGACCGGCGGGCCGGAACTCGCGCTGCGGTTGGAAGAAGAAGGCTATGACGCGGTGATGGCTGATGCCTGAGGCCGCAACCCTCCCGCTCCCGACAACACGCGACGAGGACTGGCGCTATTCTGATAGCGCCTGGCTCGCCAGCGCTGATGCCGATGTCATTCACCGCTGGCGCGAACTCAGCGTGCCTGCGGGCGAAACGCGTCTGGAAACCGGCTTTCACGTTGAAAGCGACGGTCTACTCGATCGTCTACGCGTCCATGTCGGTGCGGGCGGGCGTTTCGAGGCGTTCAAAGTGCTCGCCGCAGGCCCGTTTGCGCGAGTGGAGATCGAGGTGACGCTGGAAGAAGGCGCGCATTTTGAATTTGGCGGCGTCACCATTGGCGGGGGCGACAAGGTGCAGGAATTTGTCACCCGCACGATCCACGCACACCCCAATGCCACCAGCAACCAGACGGTGCGCGCAGTGCAATGGGGCCGCTCGACGGGCAATTTCCTCGGCCGCATCGAAGTTGCACGCGATGCGCAGAAGACCGATGCGGCGCAGAACTTCCGTGCGATCCTGCTCAACAAGGGCGCGAGTGCGAACACCAAGCCCGAGCTCGAAATTTTCGCCGACGATGTGCAATGCGCGCATGGCGCGGCGATCGGCCAGCTCGACGAAATGGCGCGCTATTACATGGCGAGCCGGGGCATCGCGCCAGACGTCGCCAAGCGGCTGCTGATCCAGGCATTTATCGCCGATGCCTTTGTCGAACTGGGTGACGAAGCGATGCGCGCGCCGTTGCTGGAAAACGCGCTCGACCAGTTGGAGGACAGGCTGTGAAGCCCGCGCTATTCCTCGCCGTCGCCTGCCTTGGCCTTGCCGCCTGTACGACCACGCCCGATGCCGCGCCTGAAGCGGAGTATCTGCGCGTTCCGCCCCCGCCGCTTGGCGCGCAATCGCCCGCCGAGATGATTACCAACATCATTGGCCGCTATCCGGAAAGCATGGAAGGTGCGCCGACGCTGGACGTGCAAATGCGGCCTTTGGCGAGCGACCCGTCGCGCCTCGAAATGATTGGCGTGGCTGGACCGATGCTCGATGATTCGGTGCGCATGACGGGCTGGCGGGCGATCCTCGAACAGTCCGATAGCGGCTCCTGGCGCGTTACCGAACTTGGCGTGCGCTACAAGTGCTGGCGCTCGGATGACCCTGACCAATGGAGAGCGGCGCTGTGCCCGTAGCCGAAACCCTCTCGCGCAAGGCCGACTTCCCCGGCCTCGTCACCGCTGACGGTGCGCCGTGGTACTATCTCGATAGCGCCGCGACCGCGCAAAAGCCGCAAGCGGTGATCGACGCGATGAGCCGCGCCATGGGGGAAGACTACGCGACCGTGCATCGCGGCGTTTATTCGCGCTCGGCGGAAATGACGCTGGCCTATGAGGACGCGCGGCGAAAGGTTGCGCGGCTGCTCGGCGGGGCAGAAGGCGAAGTCGTGTTCACGCGCGGTGCGACCGAGGCGATCAATCTGGTTGCGTATAGCTATCCCCACAAAGGCCGCGTGTTGCTCAGCGAGCTGGAGCACCATTCCAACATCGTGCCGTGGCAGCTTGCGGGCTGGCAGGTCGATGTGTGTCCGCTCACCGACGACGGGCGGATCGATCTCGATGCCGCCGAGGCCATGCTCACCCCCGAGCACACAATGGTGAGCTTCGCCCACGTCTCCAACGTGCTCGGCTCAGTGCTCGATGCCAAGCGCGCCGCCGATCTGGCGCATTCGGTAGGCGCAAAGCTGCTGCTCGACGGGTGCCAGGCGGTGCCGCGCCTGCCAGTCGATGTCGCCGCGCTCGATTGCGACTTCTACGCTTTCAGCGCGCACAAACTCTACGGCCCGACCGGGATCGGCGCGCTGTGGGGCAGGGCGGAACTGCTCGAGGCGATGCCGCCATGGCAAGGCGGCGGCGCGATGATCGACCAGGTTGGCTTCGACCGCACTACCTATGCTCCTGCGCCGCAGCGTTTCGAGGCAGGCACGCCCGCGATTGTCGAAGCGATCGCGTTCGGCGCGGCGTGCGATTACGTTTCCGCCATCGGGCTGGACGCGATCCATGCGCATGAAGCACGGCTGGTCGCACAGACCCGCGCGGCGCTGGGCGCGATGAACGATGTGACGCTCTACGGGCCGGAAGACTCCGCCGGGATTGTCAGTTTCCTGATAGACGGTATTCATCCGCACGATCTCGGCACCATATTGGATGAAGAGAATGTCGCGATCCGCGCCGGCCACCACTGCGCGCAGCCGTTGATGGCGAAGCTGGGCATCACCGCCACCGCGCGCGCCAGTTTCGGGATTTACTCCGACGAAGACGATGTCGCCGCGCTTGTTCGCGGTATCGAACGCACCAAGAGGATTTTCGGCTGATGGACCACGTCAATGATTCCGGGCAAACTGACGAAATGACCAAGAAACCGCCGCGCGCCCGCGTCGAGGACGCGCCGCTGCCCGAAGAAACCGCTGGCGAAAAGCTGGAGCGCAAGCGCGACTATCTCGAAGGCTTTCTGGCGAAGAAGCCTGAAGGCGTTGCTCCTGGCGAACCGGGCGGCGAATTGCACCAGAGCGTGATCGACGCGCTGAAGGACATTTACGATCCGGAAATTCCGGTGAACATTTACGATCTCGGCCTGATCTACAATGTCGAGGTGTCGGACGAATCGGACGTGGTCGTCACCATGACGCTCACCACCCCGCATTGCCCGGTTGCCGAGACGATGCCGAACGAAATCGAAATGCGGGTGATGGGCCTTCCCGGCGTGCGCGATGCCGAAGTCGTGATCACCTGGGATCCGCCTTGGGATCCGTCCAAGATGAGCGATGAAGCGCGGCTCGAATTGGGGATGCTGTGATGACCGATACCAAAGCCCGCGCGCTGCCCGCCGCCGTCACGCTGACGCCCGCTGCCGAGCAGCGCGTGGCCGATCTGATGGCGAAGGCACCCGAAGATGCGATTGGCGTCAAACTCTCCACCCCGCGCCGGGGCTGTTCGGGCCTTGCCTATTCGGTCGATTACGTGACCGAAGAGGTGAAATTCGACGAGAAGATCGCAACGCCGGGCGGCACGTTCTACATCGACGGGGCGAGCGTCCTCTACCTTGTGGGAAGCGTGATGGACTGGGTGGAAGACGATTTCACCGCCGGTTTCGTGTTCGAGAACCCGAACGCCAAGGGCGCGTGTGGTTGCGGCGAAAGCTTTATGGTCTGACTCGCCTGCAGGCCCGCATTGCCGGGCATCTGGATTCGGGTGTGTTATTCTGCTAGGGCAGTGGAATGCCTTCGCCTGATTCCCACCCGCGCCCCAAGCGTTCTGACCGTCGCAACAGCTTTATTGAACGCGTGCTCGCCCGTTATCGTGGGGAGGATGTTGAGGGCAAAACCCGCCGCAACAGCCGCAAGCGCCCGCCCGGCATGGCGCCTGCGCTTGTCGAGCCGCCCAAAGGCCCGCTGCCGATGCAGGGCGGAGCCGCTGCGCGGTTAGAATTCGACCGAGGCTAAACCCGCCCCGCTTCCTCCGCCAGAAACTTCAACAATGCCTGATCGTAAGCATCGACCTTGCCGTTGACGGCGATCTGCGCGTCGAGCCAATCCTGTTCGCCGCCGGTGAGTTCTGCTTCGGCAGCAACGCGTTCCTCGCGGCTGGGGGCAGAAGTTTTGCGGCCAAACACCATGCCAAACACATTTGGCGTCGAGACAGCCATTTCGCCCATAAAGCGGCCAACGCTCGCCTTGTTGTCGGCGACGAAGGCTTCCAGCTCCAGCTTGCGCTCGCGGCTCAATTGCGCGCTCTCGCCGGCAAAGCCCATCAGGTAATTGCCCACGCCTTGCACGAACAAGCGCTTGAATTCGGGTGCATTGGCGGCGTGCTCGGTCGCGTCCTTGATGCGGAAAAGCATTTCCGCCTCGGCGCGGCTGACACCGGCGGGGCGATCGCCGCCCGAACCGAAAATCACCCGGCGGATGAGTTTGCACTCGGCTTCGGAGACGTGCGTATCCGACAATTCGCCGCCGCAGCGGGTCGGGCCGGTGCCGGTCATCACCGCGTCCTCGAGCACGCGCAGCACGAAGTCTTTGAGCACATCGGGCACGTTCTGTGCCTTCTCGATAATGCGGGTGAGCACTTCCAGCTCGGTCATCGAGCAGACTTTGCCATCGCGCTGCACCTGGTCGATCAGCCAGCGTGCTTCGGCCTCGCTGGCATAGCCGCGCGGTTCGCTGTTCTCGAGCACATAGTGCTGGATCGCCTCGACGAAGAAATCGCTCCATTCGCGGGAGTGTTCGCCAGCAACATTCTGCGCGGCGAAGACGGCTTCGGCCTCGGCGCGGGTCATCTTGCCGTCGGCCCAGCCGGCCTGCCGCATGGCGAGGATTTCTTCTGCAGAAACAGCGCCATCCTCGGCGGCGTGGCGGGCGATATCGGCGAAGTGGATGCTCATTTTCGACAAATTCCCCAATTGCGGGTGCTGATTTGCCGAATGCTATGCCGAAACAGCCTTAAATTCGCGTTACCTTGGCCCGCTCAGAGCGAAAGCGCCTGGATGCAGGCGAAGCGGTCCACGGCTGCGCCGTCCGAAGAGCGGCGCGCTTCGATCCACGTGGCAACCGGCTCCGCGCCGGGGCGCAGCGGGTAAAGGAAGATGTCGAGCACGCAGGCCTCGCCGCGGAATTGCAGCTTGCGCATATCGCCTTCGACCACGGTGAGGCGCGGCTCGCCAAAGCGGCGGATGAGTACGGGCGCTTCCTCGCGGATAATCCCGGCGAGCCCCGGCCCTTCCATGATCTGCGGCACCGGACGGCCCGCAACGGGTACCGGCTGCGGCAGCGCGCGGGTCGGCGGCACCTGCGTCTGCGTATCGGGGCGCGCGGGCGGCGGCGGGGCCTGCGTCTGCACCGGCGGCGGCGTGGTGGCGCAGGCGGCGAGAAGGCTGGCAGAAAGAAGCGGGACGAACAGTCGCATATTACTCGGGCAATGCTGTGCGCGGACGCGCATGGACAAGATGTGTCGCACTAGCGGCCCCCAGCACAGGCGCAAGGAAATTGGCGAAGGGCAGGGCGAGCAGTGCCGCAATCACGCCGCCCAGAGCGAAACGCTGGCCGCCGCCCACCGGTGCGCTCTCGCCCGCGTGTTGGCGGTGGCGCAGCCACACCATGTCCTGCAATTCGCGCCCCAACAGCACGGCATTGACGATCCAGAACACCGCGAACGTCCCCACACCGGTAAAGAGCAGCACCAGCGCAACCGGCGCGGCGAGCAGGTTGAACAGCAGTGCGCGGCCAGCGGCTTTCAGCGCATTTCCCAGCGCCTCCCCAAACGGCACATCGCGCGCGACGCTGGCGGCTTGCGGGTAGTGCTTGCGCTCCACCGCAACCACCACCTCGTCGGCAAAGAACTGGATCACCGCCATCGCTACGATGCGCCAGGTGAGCCACAGGCCGAGCAGGGCGAGCAGCAGCGACAGCGCCTCGCGTACACCTTCGGCTCCGGCAAAGGCGCTGTCCTCCAGCCCGCCCGAAGCCAGCGCCCAGTCGAGCGCGTACCAACCCGCAAATGCGACGATCACGAACACCACCAGCGTCACGAACAGGCTCTTGAGCAAGATGCGCAGCACCGCGCCGTCGAACAATTGTCCGAAGCCCAGCACCAGTGATTTCGCCAAACCGCCCATAGTGCTTGCGATTGCGCGCCCTTTTCGCCAAGTCAACGCCCGCACGGGCGCCGCCCGCCAGATATTCAGACTTTCAGGAGTTTTCATGACCGCACCCCGTTACGACGTGATCGCCATCGGCAATGCCGTGGTGGACGTGATTGCCTCTTGCGAAGACGAGCTGATCGAGGAACTCGGCCTCAATCGCGGCGGGATGACGCTGGTCGATGCCGAGGGCGCGACGACGCTCTATGCCGCGATGGGGCAGGCGCGCGAGGTTTCGGGCGGTTCGGCGGCGAACACGCTGGCGGGCGCAAGTATGCTCGGCCTGCAATGCGCCTTTGTAGGCCAGGTGTGCGACGACCAGCTGGGCGAGGTCTTCACCCACGATATGCGCGCCACCGGCATCGATTTCGACACGCCGCCTTTGCCCAAGGGCTCACCGCCCACCGGCCGCTGCCTGATTTTCGTGACGCCCGATGGCGAGCGCACGATGAACACTTTCCTCGGCGCGGGCCAGTCGCTCCCGGCAGAGGCTCTGGACGAAGAGCTGATCGCAAGCGGCGCGATCCTCTATCTCGAAGGCTATCTGTGGGACCCCGAAGAACCGCGCAAGGCGATGCGCCGCGCGATTGATGTGGCGAAGAAGGCGGGCCGCAAGGTCGCCTTCACCGCCAGCGAAAGCTTCGTGATCGACCGCCACGGCGACGATTTCCGCGCCATGATCGACGATGGCGTGATCGACATCCTGTTCGTGAATGAAAGCGAGCTGGCAACGCTGACGGGCGAAGATGATTTCGACACCGGGCTGGCCGCCGTGGCAGGCAAAGTCCCCGTGCTGGTCGCCACCCGCAGCGCCAAGGGTGCGGTTTGCGTGGCGAATGGCGAACGTTTTGAAGTAGCCGCCGAACCGATCGACAAGGTCGTCGACACCACCGGCGCGGGCGACCAATTCGCAGCGGGTTTCCTCAGCGGCCACGCCAAGGGCGAGCCTATCGAGGCGTGCCTGAAGCGCGGCGCGGTCGCAGCGGCAGAAGTCATCAGCCACTACGGCCCGCGGCCCGAGGTGGATATGAAAGCGCTGATGGCGGAGAAGTTGGGCTAAGGCACAAGCAAAGCTGGGACGCAAGCCGCTTCAGCTCCTGACTCTCCAACCCAATTTTCGCAAAGGGAATCTTTTTCGCGACCATCTCCCAGCACCTTCCGTAGCTGAACACACTGGGGACACGTTTGCTCCATTCCAAAACCGGGAGATGCTTGTGAAACTGCCCATTGCCACCGCGCCAATCTTCGCAGCTTTGGTCTGCGCTTCCGCAGCGAGTGCGCAGGAGGCTTCGCCATTCTTGTCGCTTGATGATAGCGCGCAAGAGGCCGCTGTGTTTTTTCCGGGTGATGTTTCCCGCTCCGACACGCCGCAATGGGATGTTGCCTTCACCCCCGACGGCCAGACCGTATTCTATTCCACCGACGCGCCACGCCAGATCATGATGCAGCGCTGGCTGGGTGAAAGCTGGTCTCCCCCTGTGCCAGCATTGGCGATGGATGGCATTGTTCATGGGGGAGCGTCGGTAAGCCCCGATGGCCGGTATCTCTATTTCAGCGCTTCCGCCGAAGGGGAAAAGCGAGACCTCTACCGTCAGGATCTTATCGATAGTGCGGCCACCCCTCAGCGGCTTACCATGACGCCGGATTATGGCGAGATTTCGGTGTCACTTGCCGTCGATGGCACCGGCTTCATGTGGACGGACACAAAGCGGGACGGCTCTCCCGGAATTGGTTTCTATGCCGTGCGCATTGAAGGCGATGCCTTGGAGATCGTATCCGACTGGTCAGATTTGCAAAACGGCGACACTTCTGGCGAGAATTCTCCATATATCGATCCCGCCGGACGCTTCATTCTTTTTGCCAATTACGACATTACGCCCAGCACATCGGAAGACCTTTTTCTCAGTGAATTGCGCGACGGCATACCCCTGCCACCCGTCTCGTTGGGATCGCGGGTGAACACTCCGGCAAGCGATTCCAATCCCACCATTTCCCACGATGGTCGCTTCCTCCTTTTCGCCTCCAACCGCGCAAACGCGGAAACCCCTACCGGAGAGTACCAGCTCTACATCATCCCGACATCTGCGGTTCCGGTTCTGAATGCTGTGCTTCAAACGGAGACGCCGACAGCGGCGCTCAATCTCACCCCGCCGGTAGGGCCAATAGTTACGAGCGACCAGATCACCATTCGTGATGGGGTCGATTACCTTGGCGAGGACGCAACGCCTTTCACAGGCACTGTAGAAGATCGTTACCCCAGCGGAGCGATGCAGCGGCGCAAGCATCTGGTAAACGGGAGAACCCAAGGCGTCTGGATCGAATGGTATGAAAGCGGTGTGCCGAGCTTCTATTCCGAATGGAACGGTGGCAGGGCGCATGGCACATGGATATACTTCCACCCTACAGGCGAGATTTCGGAACGCGCCTTTGCCCGCGATGACGTCTGGGTCGAGGTGTCCGAAGGCTGGAGCGCCACTGGTGAGCAAACATATCAGGCTGTGTTCCGTAACGGCATACAGACATCGGTGATGCGCGCACCAGCGAACGACTGATCAGCCATTTTGAGCCGAGCCTAACCCCGCTCCAACTCGCGCCAACCAATATCCCGCCGCACAAAGCCACTAGGGAAGTCCACCTCGTCCACAGCAGTATAGGCGCGGTCGCGGGCTTCTTGCACATCGGCGCCCAAAGCCGTGACGTTCAGCACCCGCCCGCCATTCGCCACCAGCTGGCCGCCCTCCAGCTTGGTGCCTGCGTGGAAGACTTTCACATCGTCGCTTTCGGCCACGCCTGACAGGTCAATCGCGCCGCCTTTTTCGGGCTCGCCCGGATAGCCCTTTGCCGCCATCACCACGGTCATCGCAGTGGCATCGTCGAAGCGCGGTTCCATCAGCTCGCCCAAAGTGCCGTGGGCGCAGGCCATCATGTAATCGACCAGATCGCTTTCCAGCCGCATCATCAGCACCTGGCATTCGGGATCGCCGAAGCGGGCATTGTATTCGACCAGTTTGACGCCCTCATCGGTCAGCATCAGGCCCGCATAAAGCACCCCGCAATAGGGTGTGCCATCCAGCCGCATCTGCCGCACGGTGGGGAAGATGATGCGCTCCAGCGTTTCGGCGACCAGTTCCTCGGTCATCACGCGGGCGGGCGAGTAGGCGCCCATGCCGCCGGTATTGGGGCCGGTATCGCCATCGCCCACGCGCTTGTGATCCTGCGCGGTGCCGAAGGGGACGACATTTGTTCCGTCGGTCAGCGCGAAGAAACTCGCTTCCTCGCCATGCATGAATTCCTCGATGACGACTTCCGCGCCCGCCTCGCCGAATTTGCCGCCGAACATATCTTCGAGCGCTTCTTCGGCGTGTTCGGCAACTTCCGCAATCACCACGCCCTTGCCCGCTGCGAGGCCGTCTGCCTTCAGCACGAAGGGCGGAGCGAAAGTCGAGAGCGCGGCCTTCGCCTGTTCGAGCGTCGTGCAGCGTACATAGCCTGCGGTGGGGATGCCTGCGCGGTCACACAATTCCTTGGTAAAAGCCTTGGAGCCTTCCAATTGCGCCGCTTCCTTCGAGGGGCCGAACACCGGCACGCCTGCATCGCGCAAACTGTCCGCCAGCCCGTCTACCAGCGGCGCTTCGGGGCCGATCACGACCAGGCCGACATCGTGCTTTTTGGTGAAAGCGATCACCTCGTCATGCCTCTTCGCATCGACCAGAGCGATCCGCGCCACGCTTTCCATTCCCGGATTTCCGGGGGATACGTAAAGCGTGCCGCCTTCGCTTTCGATGGCCTTGGATTGCGCCAGCTTCCAGCACAGGGCATGTTCGCGGCCACCCGAACCGAGGACAAGGATATTCATGGCGAGCGAGCCTCCCTTTGGCGATGACGCGAATGGCGGACTGGTAGCGGTGTCGCGCAGCGGCGACAATGCCGAGCCGCTGACCATTACCGAGATTTCGCAGGCGCTCAAACGCACGGTGGAAGACCGCTTCGGCTTCGTCCGGTTGCGCGGTGAGTTGTCGGGGGTGAAGCGGGCGGCGTCGGGCCATCTCTATATGAGCCTGAAAGACGAGAGCGCTGTGCTCGATGCGGTGATGTGGCGCGGGCAGGCCGACCGGCTGCCCTTCCGCCCTGAAGACGGGCTGGAAGTGGTCGCATCGGGCAAGCTGACGACTTTCCCAGGGCGCTCGAAATACCAGATCGTTGTCGAGCGGATGGAGATTGCGGGCGAGGGCGCGCTGCTTGCTCTGCTGGAGAAGAACCGCAAACTGTTCGAGGCGGAGGGACTGTTCGCCAATGTCCGCCGCCTGCCCTTTGCGCCCCGTGTGATTGGCGTTGTGACGTCACCCACGGGCGCGGTGATCCGCGATATCCTCCACCGGCTAGAAGACCGCTTCCCGACGCACGTGCTGGTGTGGCCGGTGCTGGTGCAGGGCAATGGCGCAGCGGAGCAGGTGGCGGCTGCGGTGCGCGGTTTTGGTGCGCTCGAAAAGGGCGGGGCTATTCCAAGGCCCGATCTGCTGATCGTTGCGCGCGGCGGCGGATCGATTGAAGACCTGTGGGCCTTCAACGAGGAGCCCGTCGTGCGCGCGGTCGCCGAATCGCCGATCCCCGTGATCAGCGCGGTGGGGCACGAGACCGACACGACTTTGTGCGATTTCGCCGCCGACAAGCGCGCGCCCACGCCCACGGCTGCGGCCGAGATGGCGGTGCCGGTGCTGCGCGAGCTCGCCGCCACGGTGGACGATCTCGCCCTGCGCCAGCGCAAGGTCGTGCTGCGCCCGGTCGAGCTAGGGCGCGAACGGCTCGCCGCGCGGGCGCAGCGTCTGCCCGGTGCCGAGCAATTGCTGCAACCCCATGCCCAAAGGCTCGACGATCTGGGCGAGCGGTTGCGGCGTGGGCTGGTCGACCGGGCGGCCAAGGGGCGCGAGCGGCTGGCGCAGGCGCGGCTTTCGCCCGCTATCCTGCGCGGCACTCTGCGCGCGGCGGCGCAACGGTTGCAGGGCGTTCGGCTGACCCCCGCGCTCGTCCAACGTCCCCTCGCCGAGCGCCAGCAGCGGCTGGGCGCTCTCGCGCGGCTGGCGGAGCAGCTGCATCCCGAAAAGCCGCTCAGCCGGGGCTATGCGATGGTGCTCGATAGCGCGGGCAACGCGATTACCAGCGCGGAGAGGGCCGGCCAGGAACGCCTGTTGGCGATCAAATTCGCCGATGGGCAGGTGAACGCCGTCCCCTCGGACACGCCGCGGAGTCCCAAGCGCGCAGCAAAACCCGCCAAACCGCCCGCCGATAGCGGCCAGCCCAAATTGCTTTGACGCGCACAAGGCATTACAAGCAGTGCCATGTTGATGAACTCGTCAGAAAATGCCGCCACGCTGATGTATGGCCCCAATGGCTTCCGCGTGATCAAGCCCGGCCACTTCGTCCTCTGCGCCGCCAGCGGCGTGCCAGTTCCGCTGGACGAGCTGCGTTATTGGAGCGTCGAGCTGCAAGAGCCCTATGCTACGGCAGAACTCAGCACCAAGCGGGCGCTGGAAGAGCTGTGATAGCACGGATTTGCGGGATCGCCGCGCTGCTTGCCGGGTGTGCGGTGGTGCCTCCGGCAGACGCGGCGCGGCAAGCAGACCAAGCGCCCCCCGTGGCAAGTGCGACACCCACACCCACACCCACACCCACACCTACACCGGCACCGGCACCGCCTCCCGCCGAACCCATCCGCGCCGATTTCACCTATGCGGGCGAGCTAACCCAAGGCGGCTGGATTCGCGGCACTGTGCCCAGCAATACGGTCAGCGCGCGGCTGGGTGATCAGGATGTGGCTTTCGACGAGGAAGGCCGCTTCTTTGCTGCGTTCGACCGCGATGCGGGCACCACCGCACAATTGGTCGCGATTCTCGCCAATGGCGACACGGTCAACGCGATCATCCCGGTCAGCCCGCGCGCTTGGGAGCTGGAGCATGTGAACACCGCTTTGCGCCCCGGCGGCGGGTCGAGCGCGGATTTCCAGCGCCGTCGCCAGCCCGAGCTCGACGCGATCTGGAATGCGCGCACTGCCAATATGCCCGCGACCGGCTGGCAGGAGGACTGGATCTGGCCGGTGACCGGGCGCATCTCGGGACGGTTCGGTTCGCAGCGCATCTATCGCGGGGAGCCAGGGAGCTATCACTCAGGCCTCGACATCGCTCGACCGACCGGCACCGAATTCGTCGCGCCTGCTTCGGGCGTGGTGACGCTGGCGACCGTCGCTCCCTTCAGCGTCGAAGGCAATCTGCTGATCATCGATCACGGACAAGGACTTAACAGCGCTTTCCTGCATCTGTCGCGCATCGATGTGGCCGAGGGGGACCGCGTGGTGCAGGGGCAGACGCTGGGCGCCATCGGCACGACCGGTCGATCGACCGGGCCGCATCTGCACTGGAGCATCAAGTGGCATCTGGCGCGGCTCGATCCACTGCTGTTTGTCGGGCCTATGCCCTGACCTTGCTGCGTGTTAGCGGGCGCGCGATGCTTTCGCTGCTCCGCCCCATTTCCAGCAGTCGCAAACGCCGCCTGATCGCCGGACTTGTGCTCGCCTTGGCAGCCGCGCCCGGGACTTTCGTGCGAACCGCGATGCCAGACCGGCATATCGAGCAGATCGACATTGCGGCGGTCGATGATCTCCCCGAATTGTCGGAGGTCTCCGGCTTCACCCGCGAAGGGGTGTGGCAGCTGACCAGTCCGAACATTGATTTTGGTGGTATTTCGGCCTTGTTTGCACTGCCCGAAGAAGGCCTGTTCCGCGCCTTTTCCGATCGCGGCGTAATGCTGACATTCCCCCTGCCCGGCCGAACAGGCGCGACCCGGATTGAACGGCTTCCGCATCGCGGCAATCTGGAGGATTTCGTCACCGATATCGAAGCCGCGACGCAGGACCCCGCGAGCGGCGATTTCTGGCTCGCTTTCGAGGGCAGCAATGCCGTGGCGCGTTACTCTTCGCGCGATGTGTTGATGTGGCAACGCGTGCCGGAGGAATGGGCGGATTGGCGCGCCAATTCCGGCCCCGAAGCGATGTTGCGGCTGGCGGACGGGCGCTTCCTCGTGCTGCCCGAAGTGCAGCGCAATGGTGTGCTCCATACAGGCGATCCCGCGCGGGAGGGCGAATCGGTGACTTTTGCTTTCACCACGCCCGATGATTACGCGCCCACCGATATGGCTGCGCTGCCCGATGGCCGCGTGCTGGTGCTGCTGCGCGATACCGCGCTCGCCATCCCGCCTTTCACCGCCGCGCTCGGCATTTTCGATCCGGCGGATATCGCCGAAGACGACGTGTTGGAAATCGCGCCAATGCTCGTTCTCGACGTGATCATTCCGCGCGAGAATTATGAAGGGCTCACGGTCGAGGAAAACGCCGACGGCTCGCTCACCCTCTGGATCATCGCTGACGACAATATCGCCAGCTTCCAGCGAACTTTGCTGGCAAAGCTGCGCTGGACGCCCGAATCGCGGTGACCGCGCACACGAAAAAGCGCGCAGAGAGCAATCCCTGCGCGCTTTTCAAAGCGCTCAAGCACTCAAATAGCTTAGGCAGCGTCCGCCGCAACAGCCTTCTTCAGCTCGCGCTTCACCTTGAGCGCGCGCGAAGACAGCTTTTCGTCACGGGTCTTGAGCAGCCAGTTGTCGAGACCGCCATTGTGCTCCACCGAGCGCAGGCCATTGGTCGACACGCGGAACTTGTACGCCCGGTCCAGCTTTTCGCTCAGCAGGGTAACGTTCTGCAGGTTGGGGAGGAAGACACGCTTGGTCTTGTTGTTGGCGTGGCTCACATTGTGGCCGACCTGACGGCCCTTGCCGGTAAGTTCGCAAATGCGCGACATGGCGAAATCTCTCGTTCGAAACGGTTGTTGGGTACAGCACTATGCTGGGAAAGGCGCGCACATATAGCGGGGGTGGAGATTCGTCAAGCGAACAGCTAGCTCTGTCGCAATGACCCGCTGGCCCCTTTCCGAGCATATGCAGCGCGCGCTCGCTCTGGCGGAGGAGGCCGCGCGTGCGGGCGAAGTGCCCGTGGGCGCGGTTGTGGTCAAGGATGGGGTGGTGGTGGGTGAAGGCTACAACCTCACCCGCACCCGCCTCGATCCGACCGCCCATGCTGAAGTGGAAGCGATTCGCGCTGCCGCGAAGGCGCTGGGCGACGAACGCCTGACCGGTTGCGACCTCTATGTAACGCTGGAGCCCTGCGCGATGTGCGCCGGCGCGATCAGCCACGCGCGAATCGCCCGCCTCTATTACGGTGCAAGCGACCCCAAAGGCGGCGCGGTCGATCACGGGGCGAGAGTGTTCGCACAGGAACAATGCCTGCATGCGCCGGAAGTGTATTCGGGCATGGGCGAGGTGGCGGCAGGCGAGTTGCTACGCGGGTTTTTTCGGGAGCGGCGGTGAAAACAGAAACGCAATGACTCAAGACTGAGTTCAATCGGTCGCTTGATTCTCATCAAGATGCGGATAGCATTCCCGGTTCGTATAGGCTTCCAGATAGCTGCGTTCCCAACACCGCTCCATCGCCCGCACAACGCGGATGTTGGGCGGCCACTCTTCCCCTTCTTCGAGTGCGATGCCCGAACCTTCAGGCACAGGTGTAGCGGCCAGCGATTCCAGTGCGGAGTTAAACAATTCCCTGTCCCGGACAAGGAAGAAAATCGTCGCGTCGACATAGTGGTTGAAGCCGGTTTCTGCATTGATAATCGGCGATTTGTACGAAATCTGGAATAGCTCGACAGCTTCCATCGTCTGTCCTGCGAATGCCCGCATCTGACCTTCGTGCAAGAAGAGTGTGGAACGGTTGGAGCGGTTTACATACCGCCATTCCCGTATCAGCTCCGCCGCTTCGATGTAGCAGCCTTCATTTGCAAGCGCTCTCCACCCGCCGTTTGGATCCTGATCAAATATCTGGAAATCGAGCGCAAGCATCGCGTCGCGATCGTAAGCGCAATTGGGGTCAGCGGCCTCGATGGCGGCCATCGGCGTCGCAGCCGTGAGCAGGAGCGATAAGAGCATGAGCCAGTATAGCTGCTGAAGGCAAATGAAGCAATTTCACGCCCTTGATATCGCCATTCCCGCTCCGGTCGAAAGCCAGTTTTTTGGTTCACACGAAGTCACAAAGACACGAAGAGGTCAGTGCTCCTTCGCGCCGGACGCGTTTTGATTGAATTCGCGCAGAGTTCGCAGAGGCCACAGAGAAGGGGGTGATCCATGCTACCCTCTGCGATCTTTGCGTTCTCTGCGCGAAAAATGTTTATGCGGCTGCGCCGCTTGGTGACGAAACCTCTTCGTGTCTTTGTGGCTTTGCGTGAACCCCTTCAAACTTCATCGAAGGGAGCCTTGCCCCGCATCGCGTGCGGGGTGACGAAGGGGCTAGATATCGCGCTGCACCCGTGAGCTGCCAGCTTCCACCGCCATCCGCGCCGCAGTGCTGATCTCGCCGTCGCGGGTCGATACGCGGTCGACCACGCGGTATTCGGTCAGCCATCGCTCGGGCGTCACATCGCACACTACGAAGCCGCGCTGGGCGTTGTGCCATTTCAATTGCGCATTCTCTGCCGCGATGCGGGTCGTGTCGGCGCGGGCGACTTCGCCGTCGCCGTTGGACGTGATCGAGGTGGTGACGAACTCTGCCGCCAAGGGTTCCGCGCCGGGGTTCTGCCCGTCAATATGCAGCTCGCCCGCATAATTCTGGTGCTCGTCCCCGGTCAGCACGATGGGGTTGGCGGCGTGACGATCCAGTGCTTCCAGTATCCGCTGGCGGGGGGAGCGGTAGCCGCCCCAGCTATCGGGGTTCACCACCAGCCCTTCCCCCGGCATGCGGTCGAGATCCATCACCATGATCTGCTGCGCCAGCACCTGCCAGGTGGCGCGGCTTTCGCGCAGGTTCCGCTCCAGCCAGTCGCTTTGCTGCTGGCCCAGCACCTCGGCCTCGCGTCGCGTAACTTCTGCACAATCAAGGGTCCAACTGTCATCGCAAGGCTGATCGCTGCGGTATTGCCGCGTGTCGAGCAGGTTCAGATCAAGCAGATTGCCGTATTTCGCCTGCCGGTAGAGCTGCATCCGCGGGCCGGTGGGCAGCGAGGACGCGCGCAGCGGCATATTCTCGTAATAGGCCTGCATCGCCGATTGCTGGCGCAGGCGGAAAACAGCCGGAGTGGTGCCGTCCTCGTCGTTATCACCAACCCAGTTGTTGTCGATCTCGTGGTCGTCCCAGGTGACGAACCACGGCGCGGCGGCGTGGGCGGCCTGCAAATCGGCGTCCATTTTGTATTGCGCGTAGCGGCGGCGATAGTCGTCCAGCGTGTAGGTTTCATCGCCCAGATGCTGGCGCGGATTTTCGATCGGGCCGCGCGGCGAATTCCAGATGCGGCGGGCGCGCCCTTCGTAAATATAGTCGCCATAGCAAAAGATGAAATCGGGCTCGGTCTGTGCCAGATGGCGGTGCGCCGTGTAAAAGCCTTGCTCGTAATCCTGGCATCCGGCCACGCCGAAGCGCAGCCGCTCGACCGGTGCGCCAAAGGCAGGCGCGGTGACCGAGCGGCCATGCGCCGAACGCTCTCCGCCGGCGATAAAGCGGTACCAATAGGGGCGGCCGGGCTCCAGCCCGCCGACTTCGACATGGACGCTATGGCCCAGTTCGGGATGCGCGACGGCGGTGCCCTGCTGCACGATCTCGCGCATATTGCCTGCCGTGCCGATTTCCCAGCGCACTTCCACCGCGGCGGCGGGCATTCCGTAGCCCTGTTCGAGCGGGCGCGGGGAAAGGCGCGTCCAGATAACGAAACCATCGGGCGTGGCTTCTCCCGAGGCAACGCCGAGCTGGAACGGGTAATCGGCGAAGGCGACTTGCGCGAGGATCGGCTTGGAGAGCGTAAGGCCGAACAGGCCGACGGCGCTCGCTCCGAAGCCGCGCAAGAGGTTGCGGCGATTGAGTTCGAGGCGGCGGAGGAGAAGGTCTTGGCTCATGGGGCGTCTCTTGAAAGGAATGCGGCTGCTTGTGCGCGAATTGTTGCGAGAGGTTTACACGGCCAAAGTCTGGTAGCGACACGCTAAAGGCCGCGCCAGATGCGCACCTCCTCGTCATCATCGGGGCCATAGCGTTGACGGTTGCAGGCCTGCGGCATGAAGTCCTCGCCATAGCAGAGCCGCATTTCCCTGAGCCAGCCGCGCTCGTTCACCACCAGCCCGACATCCTCCGCCTCCCAATAGGGATTGGCGTCGGCAAAGGTCTGGCGGATGTCCCCGGCGGTGAGATCGCGCTGGCGGCTGAGGCGGTCGAAATCGGGCCAGCGCAGGCTGTCCCACAGGATTTGCGTGATGCGCAAATACGCGCCGGGATCGGGCGTCATGCAGGCACCGTGCTTGAACCACTGGCGCGAGACCAGCGCCGGGTCGGGGGACATGCACATGGCCTGCGCCATTTCCAGCGGCGAAGGTTCTCGCCGTGTGGGGCACCATTGCGGCCAGCTGTTGCCGGGGCCGTTGGGCCAAAGCCCGTGGACGACAAAGGCGAAACGCCCCGCGCGGCCCGAACACTGGCGCGCATGGCGCGGTTCGTCATCGCGGAAGCGGCAGAATTCGGGACTCCAGCTGAGCGCAAGCGTGTAACCGGTGACGCGCATTTCGCGCACCGGCCCGTCGCGCTCTATCGCGGGGACGCTTATCGGCCCTTGCGGAATGGTGCATTGGTACGCCTGCGCGGCGGCGGGGGTTGAGAGCAAGGCAACAGCAAGGGCAAAACCCGAAGCCGCGCCGCGCATCATCCGGCCCTGCCCGCAAACCACGCTTTCGCATCAGGCCGGAACAGGAAGGACACGGCAATCGCCTTCAGCAGCACGGTGATAAGACCGGTAATGCTGACCGAGACCATGCTCATGCTGAGCCCGACCACCAGCGTGCCGAGCGAATAGAGCACAAGCGCGACAATCACCCATTTGACCCAACCCATCCGCAGCCGCGACGCGAGCAGCCACAGGATAAGGTTGAAGGCGAGCGCGATCCCGGCGCTGGCGAGCACGATACCGCCCGAATACTGCTCCAGCCCGCTGCCTGCCATCTGGCTTTCCAGCATCCGCATCTGCGCATCGTAATTGAGCAATCCGCTCGCGAGGCCGATGCCGATGGCGGCGATGTAGAACAAATCGAATTTGCGCAGCGATTCGGGCCGCATGATGTTTCCCCTGAAACGGAGTGACCCTGATGGCAGATGGCTAGAGCGGGGTAAAGTCGAGCCCGATATCGGCGGCGGGCGCGCTTTGCGTAAGGCGGCCGACCGAGACGTAGTTTACGCCGGTTGCCGCCTTGGCCTTGATCGTGTCGAGATTGATTCCGCCGCTCGCCTCGGTCGGCACGCGGCCCGCCACCAGCGCCACGGCTTCGCGCAAGGTGTCGGGCGCCATATTGTCGAGCAGCAGGCGGGTTGCTCCGGCGGCAAGCGCGGGTTCGATCTGGTCGATCTGGTCGACTTCGCAGATGATGTCCTTCACCCCCGCCTCACGCGCACGCCGTACCGCTTCGCCGACATTGCCAGCAACGAGCACGTGGTTATCCTTGATCATCGCCGCGTCCCACAAGCCCATCCGGTGATTGGCCGCGCCGCCCATGCGCACGGCGTATTTTTCCAGATGCCGCAGGCCGGGAATGGTCTTGCGCGTATCGAGCAGGGTGCATTGCGGATTATCCATCGCATCGACATAGGCGCGCACCATCGTCGCAATACCCGAGAGATGCTGCACGGTGTTGAGCGCGCTGCGTTCCGCCGTCAGCATGGCGCGGGCATTGCCGGTGAGGCGCATCAGATCGCTGCCGGCGGGCACGCGGTCGCCATCCTCAACCAGCCGCTCGATCACAATACCGGGATCGAGCGCGCGGAAGAAGGCTTCGGCAACCGGCAGCCCCGCCACGGTGATCGCATCGCGGCTGTCCATCACGCCGGAGAAACGCGCGTCCGCGGGAATGACGCTCTCGCTCGTCACGTCGCGCCCGCCGCCGGGCAGCCCTTCGCCAAGATCTTCGGCGAGGGTGTTTGCGACAAATGCCGCGAGATCGAAGCCGTCGATTTGGAAGGTCAAAACCCTACTCCCGTTCGCCCTGAGTCTTTCGAAGGGCTGCACTTCACTTTTTGAGCACCGCGCTCAGAGGAAAAACAATCCTTCGACAAGCTCAGGATGAGCGGTGTTTGAGAGTCACGCTAATGCACAAACCGCGCCACAACATCGCGGTAACTGCGCGAGACTTTGACTTCCGCGCCCGAGGTCAGCACCAGAAAGCATTCGCCATTGGTGTGCGGTTTCACCTGCCGTACCTGGTCGAGATTGACGATGGCGCTGCGGTGCACGCGCTGGAAGTTCTTGGGATCGAGCCGCCGTTCCAGATCCTTCATCGTTTCGCGCAAGATCAGCGAATTGTCGCCGGTATAAATGCACATATAATCGCCCGCCGCCTCGACATATTCGATGGTGTCGACATCGACGCGGAAGATCTTGCCGCGATCCTTCACATTGATCATTTTCTCGTAACGGCCCGCGCTTTCATCGGGTTCGCCCATGTCTTCGAGGCTCTCGGGGCTGACTTCGGCGAGCACTTCCTTGAGCTTTTCGGCTTCCTCGGCAGAGCGCTTTTCGGCCAGCCGCTCACGCACCCGCTCGATGGTGTCGGCGAGCTTGTCCTCGTCCACCGGCTTCATCAGGTAATTGACCGCATTGGCCTCAAAGGCGCGGATCGCGTGTTCCTGAAAGGCGGTGACGAAAACGATCAGCGGCGGATCGATATCCATCACACCTTTGACTACCGAAAAGCCGTCAAAACCGGGCATCTGGATATCGAGAAAAACCAGATCGGGTTTCAGAGTCTTGATCGCGCGGATCGCCTCGCGGCCATTGGCGCAGGTTTCGATGATTTCGATATCTTCATACGGCGCGAGGCGGAGTTGCAGGCCTTGGACAGCAAGTTTTTCGTCATCGACGAGGATGGTGCGTATGGTCATGCGGGGGCTCCGGTTGGGGGTTGGCCGAACGATTGGGGGGCAGCCGCTGGCGATGGTGGTGCCGACGCCGGAGCCGCGATTGCGGGCTGCGGCGTTGGCGTGGGTGTGGCGGCATTGGGAAGCGCGCTCTGCACTTCCTCGAACGGCTCGTAGGGGATTTCGATGATGACGGTAAAGCCGCCATCGGGCGGGGTTTCGATATCGAAGCGGTGATCCTCGCCATAGGCCTGTTGCAGCCGCTCGACGATATTGGCGAGGCCAACGCCGGTGGAGGTCTGCTTGCGCTTGACCGCTTCCGCGGGGGTCTGCTGCCCTTGCAGGCCGGGGCCGGTATCGCTCACCGTCAGCCGCAGGCGACCGGCGATGACGATGGCCGACAGGCTGATGCGCGCGCCTTCCTCTTGCGCGGAGACGCCGTATTTGATGGCGTTTTCCACCAGCGGTTGCAGCAGGAAGGACGGGATCGTGCCCTTGGCCGCATCATTCTCCACCCGGAATTCGGTGCGCAGTTTCTCCTCGAACCGCATCCGTTCGATATCGAGATACAGCTGCAGCGTCTCGACTTCCTGCGCCACCGTAACCTTCGCCCCCGGCTCGGTGATCAGCGTGTGTCGCAGAAAGCTGGAGAGCTTGGTCAGCATCTTGTTGGCCGGCTCGGTTTGCTGGAGCAGCACCAGCGTGCTGATCGAATTCAGCGTATTGAACAGGAAATGCGGGTGCAGCTGGTAGCGCAGCATGGCGAGCTGCGCGCTGGTGGCCTGCGCTTCCAGCTTGTCCGCGCGGTCCATCTGCTCTTCCACCTGGAGGAAGAAATTGATCGCGTAATACAGGGCTGACCATGCGGCGAGCAGCGTCATGTCGATATAGAACACGCCCAGCATCAGCTGCGCGAAACTCGCCTCGCTGCCGCCCTGGTACACGTCGATCGTCCACGCGCTGATAAAGGCCGACACGCCCACCGCGAAAGCGAGGACGATTGCGGTCGTGCTCCAGGTCACCAGCGGGTTGAGGTTGATGAGACGGTTGTAAATGACCGAGAGCACCGTGCTTATCGAGAAGCCGGTGATCGTGAAAATCAGCACCAGAATGAGGAAATCAAACCCGCGCTCGTTCGCCAGCGAGGTGGCCGCGCGCAGCAACAGCGCGCCGCCCCAGCCGATCAGCTGCAACCGCCAGAAGGCGCGGTTCTTGTCCTTGAAAAAGGGCGTGGGTTGGAAGGGCAGCATGGCCATGCCGCCTTTCTTAGCCGATGTCGGCGTTGTCGTCAGACCGATTTGCATCAGCGGCGCTCCCGCTCCGGTATCTTGCCTTATAATTCGCGCGCTTCGGCGATGGCCTCTGCCAGCACCTCCACACCGACCGCGCCGTTGAACACCTCGTCGCCAATGATGAAGGCAGGCGTTCCAGAGAGGCGCAGCGATTGGCCGAGGAATACATTATTCTGCAAGTGTGTCTGGAATGTGCCCGCGTCAATGGCGGCGCGCGCGGCATCAAGATCAACACCGGCACTTTGTGCAGCGGCGGCAATGGCTTCCTCGCTCAACCCGTCGGCGGCGAACATGGCGTTGTGGAAGGCTTCGAACTTGCCCTGCTGCGCGGCGGCGAGCGCCATACGCGCGGCATCGGCGCTTTCGGCCGACAGCACCGGATATTCGCGCAGCACGACGCGCAGATCGGGATTGTCGGCAATCAGCGCGTTCACATCCGCGAGGCTCTGGCGGCAGAAGCCGCAGGCGTAATCGCTGAACTCGATGAGCGTGATGGTGCCTTCGGGATTGCCGAGCACCGCGCCGGGGAAAGGCTCGGTCAATTCGGCGCGCAAGGGCGCAATCCGCTCGGCAGTATCGCGGCGCTGCAATTCGGCCATGGCTTCGGGCAGCACTTCGGGATTGGCCATCAGATAATCGCGCGTGTGATCATCGCCCAGCCCGCTGAGGCTGAAGGCAGCCGCTCCGGCAAAACCGGCGACAAGGGCGACAAGGGCAGTAATAATCCAGCGCATGGGTGTTCGCCTAGTTGCGATCCGCCAGCCGTTCAAGCTGCGCGCGGGCCTGCAATTGCACATCCTGCGCGCGGATCCAGTCTGGCGAGCCGACCGGCAGCGCCTGTTCCGCCGCACTCGCATTCATCAGCGCACCTTGCGGATTGCCCGAAAGGATTTGCTGTTCGGCGCTGGCGAGCCGCGCGCGCGGCGTGTCGCCCAGCAATTGGTAGACCGCGCCCAATTGGTACCAGGCGAAGGGATTTTCGCGGTCACGTCCCAAAGCCGCGCGCAACACGCGCTCGGCCTCGGGCAGATTGGCGCGATCATCGGTCGCCAGCAGCGCGTGGCCGAGCATACTGGCAATGAGCGGTGTCGACTGGGTGAGGCGCGTGGCCTCGCGCAAAGGCGGCAAAGCCTCGTTCACGCGGCCCGATTCGAGCAGCACCTGTCCTTTGAGTTCGAGGAAATAGGGGTTCTGCGGCTCCAGCGCGAGCAGCGCGTCCACTTCCGCCAGAGATTGCTCCATCAGCGCGTCGCGGTGATAGGCATAGGCGCGGGCATAGCGCGCGGCCACATCGGTGCGTTCTACGGGATAGGCGGTGAGCACCCGCTCGGGCGGGGCGAGGTAGCCGTAAAGCTTTGCCTGCACGCGCACGAAGCGTTCCTGAAGAACGGGATCGGTCGGCGTGTCCCACGCCGGATCGACGATGTAATCCTCCTGCAGACGGGCGATGCGGTTGCCCGAAAGCGGGTGGGTGCGGCCATATTCGCGGTCATTGTCCTGACTGATGCCGCGGCGGAATTCCATATTCTCCAGCCGTTCGAAAAAGCGCAAGGATCCGCGCCCGCTAATGCCGGCTTCGGAAAGGTAGCGCGCGCCCGCGGCATCGGCGCTGGCTTCCTGCGTGCGGCTGAAGGCGAGGAAGCTGCCAACCGCTGCCTGTTGGCCTGCGGCGAGAATGCCCATCGCCGCTTCGCCGCCGCCTGCAAAGGCTGCTGCTGCGGCCAGCAGGGCTGAGAGCAGCGTTATGCGCGTTGCATTTCCCGCGCCTTCGGAAAAACGGTTGATATGACCGCCGGTGATGTGTCCTAGCTCATGCGCCAGCACGCCTTGCACTTCGCCTGCATCCTCGGCTTCGAGTAGCAGACCAGAATAGATATAAACGCGCTGCCCGCCGGCGACGAAGGCGTTGATCGTCGTATCACCCAGCAGCACGACATCGACCGCGCCTTCGCCCAGCCCGGCGGCTTCGGCGAGCGGATCGATCATGTCCTGCAGAAGCGCTTCGGTTTCTGCATCGCGCAGCACGTTTAGCGACTGCGCCTGTGCCGCCAGCGGCTGGGTGACCATCGCCATCGCCGCCAGCAGCGCAAGAAGGCGGGCGAGGATGCGCAAGGGGATGCGCAAGGGGATTCGGGCGGATGCGGGGGCGAGTGTCTGCATGGGCGGGGCCGAACCTAGCGCGCCGGGCGCTGAACGGGAACTTAAGATTGCGCCAAGCAGCAGGATTTACGCGCCATCCGCAGGAATTGCCGCCAGCGAGTGATCCAGCGCGAAGCCTTGCGCGTTGGAGAAATCCCTCCCCGTCCAGAAAGGAATGCGCAGTGCATCGAGCGCGGCCTGCGCCTCCTCCTCTATGGCGGTGAAAGGCGCACGGGCGGCGCGGCGGAGGAGGACGGCGGCGATCCTGCCCGGATGGTTTTGCGCGGCATCGGCAAAGGCGGGCAGATCGCCCTGCGTATCATCGCCCACCAGCACGAAGCGCAAGTCCGGGTGCATGGTGATGATATCGTCAATGGCATTGCTCTTGTGCGAGCCATGGCTGCTCTTGCCCAATGTCTGCCGGCTAAGCCCCCAATCGCGCAGAGCAAGCGGGCCGAGCGGCAGGTTGTGCAGCTGCTTGTAAGCGAGCAAGTATGAGTAGAGGTTCCACGGGCTCGACGAGACATAGAAAACCGGTCGCTGCGTGCCTGAATGCGCCGTCTCGCCTGCCAAACCGCGAAAAAACGCCGCCGCGCCTGCCACCGCTTCGCGCTCATGCGGCAGATGCGCGACCACGCGCCGTAGATTGCGTGCTAGGTTGGCGAGGCCGCCGGTAATGCCGCTTTCGATCACCGTGTCGTCAATGTCCGAAATGATGGCGAGCCCGCCTGATGCGCGCGGGGCGAGCACCTGGGCGGCGATGGACTGGGCGCCGCCTTCATTCTCCCAATGCAGCTCCACATTATCCCAGCGCTGGGTATCGGGCAGCGGCCATGGCGCATCGAGCGCGAGGTCGAATTGCGCAAAGCCTTCGGCATCGGTGCTTACTCTGGCCTCGGCGATCAACGCATCGCCATTTTGCGCGCTAAGCCTTACGGGCAGGCCCGCAACTTCGCGGCTGGCAAATTCGCCGAGCATGATGCGCAGCGCCTGCCAGCGTGAAGCAGGATCAAAGCGGGCAGGCGGCGAGCTTAAAGCGCGCGCGCCCAGCACCAGCCGGGTCGCGCTGCGATGGCCAAAAAAGGGTTGCAGCCGTGTGGCGATTTTCGATGCAAAGACCATGAGCAGCCATAAAGCAGGCTGCGCGCGGGCTATCCAGCTTTCAATCGAGCAGCTGGCGTGCTGCCTTCTCGATCAGCGCCGCGTTCTCCGGCACTTCGCCCAGTACTTCCACGCCGCCTTCCGCATTGCGGCGGATCATTACCAGCGCGAATTCCTCGCCATGAGGCGGGATGGCGGCAAAATCCCGTGATTCCAGCGCCCGCAGCTTGCGCGCTATCGCCTTGCGCGGCCCTTTGCGAACCGGCTTGGGAGCAACACCTTCAGCTTCGCGGCGGAAAGCGCGTTCGGCCGCGACCACGCCTTTGAGGCCGCCATCGGCTGTCTTCAGGAAATCGCCAAGCTCGCCCTGCGCGATCCCCTCGCGCTGCGCGAAGCCGAGCACGGCGGCATATTCGGTAAGGCGCGTTTTGTCGTAATCCACGCCGAATACCAGTTTGACGACGGGCGTCATCGGGGCGCGTTCCTGCATGGCGATGCCTGCATCTTCGAGCAGTTCGGCAAAATCTTCCGGTGCCTCGGCAGCTGCTAGGGCAAAGTCCCACGCACGGCTGACCGCATCGTAGAGCGCGGCGCGGGTGCGCTCCTCGCTGCTTTTCGCCTGCTGCGCGGTGTCGCGCGCCAGCGCAAGCCAGTCGGCCAGCGCTACCGGCTCGTTCCCCGCTGCGGGCGAGATTCCATCGTCCCCGCCTTCCGAAATCCCGGCCTGGCCGGTGAGGTCGAAGGATGGACGCGCGAGCACGGTATCGAACACGCTGGCAACAAGATCATTCGCACCAATTGCGGAGGTGCTTTCGGCGAGCATCGATGCCGGGCCATCGGCCCAATCGGTGAGCGCTGGGGAGACCGGCGTGTTGCCACCAAGGCTCAGCCCTTCCTCAAGCGCCTGGTCGATTTCCAGCAGAAGCTCGTCGGCAGAGCGGCTGTCGGCCATCTCTTTCCAGTTGATGACGCCGTAGATGAAATCGATCGTGTCATCATCGCTCGAAAACGGCAGCAGAATCCCGCGATACAGGATTGTGTTGCCCACGTGATTCACGAATTCCGCTTCGAAACCGATCGGTGACTGGTTCGCGAGAATTTGCATGTAGTGATCGGTGATGCGGCTGAGCAGCGAGCGCGGCTGCACTTGCGAAAGCCGTTCGGGCAAATCGCCTTCGGGCGCGCATTCACGGGCCAGCTCGGCGCCGATATAGCTGATCGCGGGATCTTCGATGCCGTCGGTAAAATCGAGCAGCACGCTGTTGGGGCCGAAATCGGGCAGCAGGGTCGGATCGAGATCCTCGATCGAGGGATAGTTGCGATCTTCCAGCAGGCTCGCCCAGAAATTGTAGGCGCGCACCTGCATCCGGCGCTCGTCATTGCCGATGGCGGGGGGCGGTGCGTGGTCGACCGCATCGTCCTCGTCGGGAACATAGGGATCGGGCAGGGAAAACCCGTCCAGTTCGCGCGCATCTTCTGCGCTGTAATTGCCCCGTAGCGTGTCCATGCGAAATGCGCCCTTCAGCCAAAGTCAGGGCACCCTTTTGGCGCGACGTGGTAAATTTATTGTAAAGTTGCGCCCGATTTCTCGCCGGAATTAACCATCGCGGCTCTACGGAATCTAAACCATGTAGCGCATTCTGATGGTCTGCCGCACCGGTGAAGACCCAACGGTAATTGCCGCATCACTGAAGCGAGGCGGCCCCATACGGACGCGGGCATCGCGCGAGAAGCCGAAGCCCTCGGTGGGCATCATGCCCAAGGCGCGGTCGGCGCGGCCATTATTGTTCTCGTCATGCAGCAGCGCGATGGCATAGGTGCCGGGCTCCACATTGCGAAACGTCAGCGTTGCCGCCTGCCCTGCCTCCACAACCGTGCTGTGCGCGCCCGCGGTGCCCTGGCAACGCGGGAAGCGATCGGCGTTGGTCGTCATACAGGCGCGCACCACGCCATCTGTGTTGCGCAGATTGGTGACGGTAACGGTGACCGTGACTCCCGTCTCCTCTACCCCGCCTGCCGCAAGCGGCGATGCGGCGAGCATGGCGCTGGTCGCGGCAATCAGCGCGGCTGCGCGGCGTGTTCGGCCTGATATCTGGCGGCCAGTCCCTTGTCGGTTTTGCACAGGCGATCCCAAAATCTGAAGTAAAGTCCGTAATTGCAGCGATATTCGTCGTGATGTCGCTGGTGATGGCTGGCTGTTATCACCCAGTTCCCTACGCGGGAATGAACAAGCCAGCGCGGAAAGATTTCCCAGCCCATATGATTGGTGACGCCCATGACGGTCATCACCGCCGCCACCACGCCCAAAGCGGCAATATGGATCGGGATGACAAAGACGAGCAGCGGCAGCACGATGGCGCCCGTTAGCGCCTCGATCGGATGAAAGCTCATCGCCGCCCAAGCCGTCGGCGGGCGGCTGGCATGGTGGACGGCATGGGCGATGCGGAACCATTTGGGCCGGTGCATCAGCCGGTGCGTCCAGTAAAACCACGTATCATGCGCGAACAGGAACAGCAGGATCGAAAGCGGCCAATACCATAGCGGATAGGCGGCAATATCGCTGTAAACCAGCGTCCAGCCGCGATTGTCCCAGCCCCAGGCGATGATTCCGGCGGGCAGGCCGTAAATCGCTGCCGAGGCGAGCGACCAGCCGATCTCCTTGCGGATTTGCGGGCTTAGCCCGGCATACAGTCCCGGCTTCACCCGCGCCGTTGCCAGCGCGAACAACCCGCTCGCCAGCAAATAGCGCAGCGCAATGATGGCGATCATGGCCGTAATGGTGAAGGCGAGTGCTGGCAGCATGGCTGGCTCTCCCTATGCCGCAGAGGTGAATCTTCGACTACCCCCAAATGCAGGACAACTTATTGGCTTATCGTATTACCCCGCCAGTTCGTCGCCCCAATTGCCACAATGCGGGTCTGCCAAGACCAGCTGGCGGCGCAAGGCGGTGCGCGCCAGCCGCTCCACTTCAACGCGCCGGCGCGCGGCGGCAAGCGGGTGGCTTGGCGCGGGGCGGACAATCTCCGCATCATATTCGTCAGCCACAATTACGCCGCAGCAGTCGGGGCGGTAATCCGCACTATCAAGCACTGTGCGGTCAAGCTCTGGCGGCAGCCCCCAATAGAAGCGGTCGCAGAAATCGAGATAATCGGGCCATTTGCCGTCGCCGAGCAGATCGCCGCGCGCGGTTTTTACCTCGACAATCACCACTTTGCCTTTGGCATCAATGCCCATCAGATCGGCGCGCCGCCCGTTGCGCAGCGGCATTTCTGCGAGCGCCCAGATGCCGTTGCGCGCAAACAGTCGCAAAATCCCGCGACACACCGCCTGCGAGCGCAGCGCGTCGGGAGCGAGGACAGGCGAGGGAGCGTCAGTGAGCGAATCGGCCATGGCGCGACGGTGGAACGAAAAG
Organism: Aurantiacibacter sp. KMU-128; assembly: GCF_056933515.1. Taxonomy (NCBI): domain Bacteria; kingdom Pseudomonadati; phylum Pseudomonadota; class Alphaproteobacteria; order Sphingomonadales; family Erythrobacteraceae; genus Aurantiacibacter; species Aurantiacibacter sp. KMU-128. Next base: position 2,845,778 of record NZ_JBXORT010000001.1, on the reverse strand, counting down.
CGAACACGGTCAAGGTGATTTGGGAGTGTTGTCTCATGATCCGGCGGATGCCGGATCGAAAAGACGGCTAGGCGCTGCGGCGCGGGCCCATCTGGCCGGCGGGCGGGATCAGTGCCATGATTGCATTGCGCGCTGCAGTGAATTCCTCCCACAAGGCTTCGGCAGCGGCGCGGCAATTGCCGCCGCGCGCATTGATCGCCAGCAATGCGGCAAGTCCGGGTTCCATGATCGCGGCGAGATCGGCGCAGCCATTTTCCGCCAGTTCTTGCCGCCAGGGAGCGGCATCGCGGATCTGCGCCGGGAAGGATTTGATCGCGTGATCGGCTTTGACCGGAGCAACGCCAGCCAGAGTCGCAACCACAGTTCCGGCATCGCCCAGCGCTGCCCAGCGCATGGCAAGCGCATTCGCCTGCGCCGTCTGCCGCGCCAGCGGTCGCACAGCACCATTGCCGAATCCGGGAGTAAGAACGCTCATGACGACGGGGTGTACGCCGCAAGTGGTTGCCAAGCGGTTAGCGCTGCCGATTCCATAAAGGTGCGGCGACGCGAGGAAAGTTTGCGCTTGGCGCGACGCGACGCTGTTGCTACCTGCGCCACTGGCTCTCGCCTCATGCACCCGTAGCTCAGCTGGATAGAGCGCTGCCCTCCGAAGGCAGAGGTCACAGGTTCGAATCCTGTCGGGTGCGCCATAATTTCAATGACTTAGCGGCGCTCAATTCCATTCGTATGGAATGAGTATGGAAAACAGGGGGGAATTCCCTTGCCGGATTTCGCCCTTCGCCTTCGCGCTCCAGCCGCCGCAATTCGTGACAGTTGCTTTCAGTCTCACTCGCCAGAAATCGCGGTTCCTTCCCCCAGCATCGCGATCACCATAGCGCTTGCAAACCGCTATTTTCCCCGCTGCGCACGATTGACCGCAATCTGATAGTTTTTAGTTTCACTCCGATTTTGCGAGCGAACGGGGTTGGCGCTGGGCATAGCTCGCGATAAGCCCTGCCTGTGCAGGATACCTCGCTCTTCGCCGCCGGTGCGCTGTTCACCCAGGACTATCTTGTCGAAGGGATCACGCGTTCGAATGCGTGGGCGCAATGCGACGCGGAGGCGCTGGGCGAGCGTCTGGCAGAGATCATCGCGGGCCTGCCCTATGACACCAAGCCGAATGAGCCGACAACCGAACAGGATTTCGTCTGGCCGGTGCTGGAGGCGCTCGGCTGGACGGATTTCCTCACCCAGCAAAACCTCTCCGAAAAGGGCCGGGTGGACGTTCCCGATGGCCTTCTATTCATTGATGCCGAAGCCAAGGCGAAGGCCAATGCGCATCCCGAAGAATGGAAGCGCTACGAATTCGGCGCGGCGGTTGTCGAGAGCAAGCGCTGGGGGCGCGCGCTTGACCGGGCTGAAACCCGCAAGGGCGCCGAAAGCGATACGCCTTCCACCCAATTGCTGCGTTACTTGCGGCGGATTGACGATCTCACCCGTGGCGCGCTGCGCTGGGGCATTTTGACCAATGGCGCGCGCTGGCGGCTCTATTTCGCCGGTGCCCGTTCCACCATTGACGATTATCTGGAGCTTGATCTTGCCCGCATTATGGGGCTGGACGGGGATCTGCTCGACACCGGCATAACCGATGAAGAGCGCGCCCATTGGCTGCGCGTATTCGCCACGCTTTTCAGCCGCTCGGCATTTGAACGCGCCGCGCCCGATGCACCCAACTTCCTTGATCGCGCCCGCAAGGATGCCGCTTTCTATGAAGAGCGGGTAGCCAAGAGCCTTTCGGACCTTGTGTTTACCCGCCTTTATCCCACGCTCGGCAAGGCGGTGGCCAAGGCCGCGCCAGCCGATACGCCGGTGGACGATATACGGCAGGCAACACTCATCCTGCTCTATCGCTTGCTCTTCATCCTCTATGCCGAGGATCGCGGCCTGTTGCCGGTTAAGGACTCGCGCTTTGACGACTACGCGCTGCGCGTGGCGCGGCTGGACGTTGGCGAGCGCAAGGATCGGGGCGATACATTCTCCAGCATGGCAGCCGGATATTGGAGCCGCTTTGCCGACCTTTCGCGGATGATCGACAAGGGCGATCCCTCCGTAGGCCTTCCTCCTTACAATGGCGGGCTGTTCAGCGAGAGCCAGCCTTTGCTGCATACCATCCGGCTGGGCGATGATGTTATGGCGGAAGCGCTCGACATCCTATCTTGGGAACAGCGCGACGGGCGGCGGCGCTACATCAATTATCGCGACCTTTCCGTGCAGCAACTCGGCTCGATCTATGAACGGCTGCTGGAATTCGAACTGGTGCGCGATGAGGCGGGCGATTTCGACATTCGCCCCAATATCTTCGCCCGCAAGAATTCGGGCAGCTATTACACGCCGGATGAGCTGGTGCTGCTGATCCTTGATGAAACGCTGGAGCCGCTCATCACCGATGCCCACGCCGCTTTCAAAGACCGGCTGGCGAGCCTCAAGAGGGGTGATAGCGAGGACTACAAATTCACCGAATTGCAAAAGGTCGATCCGGCGAAGGCAATCACCCGGCTGCGCGTTTGCGATCCTGCCATGGGCAGCGGGCACTTCCTTGTGTCGCTGGTGGACCGGCTGACCAATCACGCGCTGGACGCGGTGGCGGAGGCCGCTTCGCTCGCCATGCGCGAAATGGGGCTGGAATATGAAAGCCCGGTGGCAGAGGAAGTGCGCAAGGTGCGCGGCACCATTCGCGGCAATGCGCAGGATTCCGGGTGGACGGTGAGCGAGGAACAGCTTGACGATCCGCAACTGGTCAAACGCATGGTGCTGAAACGCTGCGTCTATGGCGCGGACAAGAATCCCATGGCGGTGGAGCTCGCCAAGGTCTCGCTCTGGCTGCACACTTTCACTGTGGGCGCGCCATTGAGCTTTATCGATCATCACCTTGCGGCTGGCGATAGCCTGTTTGGCCTATGGGTGCGCGATGCGATGGACAAGGCGGGCAAGACCGGCGCGCTGTTCCTGCACGAGCCGCTGGAGCGGGCGCAGACGCAGGCGCGGGTGATGGAAACCATCGAAGCGCTCACCGATGCCGAGATTGGCGAGGCGCATCGCAGCGCGGAAATGTGGGAAGGCGTAGAAGCGCAGACCGGCGAGCTGGATGGCTTTGTCAGCTTTACCCACGCGCTCGATTGGCTGGGCGCGGGCAAGACCGGCGCGGAAAAGGCCGCGCATGAACGCTTGCGGGTGCAATGGATTGACGGCGTGTTCGGCGATCCCATGCCGATTGCGCGGGGCAAGAAAGAACCGCAAGCGGGCCGCGCACCGGAGGAGGATTTCGAGGCCTTTACCGCGCTCTGGCAGGCGGCGCGCGAGCTGATCGAGGAAGAGCGCTTTCTCAACTGGCAGATCACCTTTCCCGGCGTGTGGACGAACTGGAAAAGCGCCGCGCTGGAAGGCGGGTTCGATGCCGTGGTAGGCAATCCGCCGTGGGATCGCATCAAGCTGCAACAGGTTGAATGGTTTGAGGCTAGGAAACCTGAGATAGCGAAGAGGTCTAAAGCCGCTGATCGGCAGAAGATGGTTCAAGCCCTTAAGGAGGCGAACGATCCTCTTTTCGAAGACTTCCAAGTTGCGAGTGAGCGGGCGCTGACAGCGCTTAGAGTCGCACGAAGTGGGGGGCAGTATCCGATTTTGGGCCGGGGTGACATCAATCTTTACAGCCTCTTTGTCGAACGAGCGCATCGGATAGCAAAGCCAAAGGGTATGGTTGGCTTCCTAACCCCAATTGGAATCGGGATGGACAAGACCAGCGCCCCCTACATTTCAGAGATTGCAAATTCGAAACGTCTGAAGGCTTTCATAGCATTCGAAAACAAGCGTCGATGGCTATTTCGCGACGTGCATGCTGAGGATCAACCCACGGTAATCGTAGCGTCAAATGAAGAACGGTCATTCGACACCTTTAGGTACTCGGTTAAACTGCATTCCCTACCAGAACCGAGCGACACTTTCGACTTAAGCGCGCCGATGCTGCTGGCTGCTAATCCAAACACAGGGACGCTCCCGGTGTTTCGTTCAGAGCGCGACGCTAAACTCACCGCCGGCGTTTATGATCGAGCCGACGTGCTCGTGCGGAAGTCTGGACAAGGTGAGAAAAGTGATTGGGAATTCGATTACGCGACCATGTTTCACATGACCAATGACAGTGAAGCTTTTGCGACAATTGAAGAGCTTCAAGATGAGCATGGGGCATGGCCAATTGGGGGCAACAAGTTTGATAGTGCGGTTGGCATTTGGCTACCGCTTTATGAAGGCAAGAGCATACAACTCTATAACCACCGGTATGCCTCGATTAAGACGCCGGAGGGTTCGGTGAGCGGGCAGGGTCAAGCGATTAAGTCGAGCATCGAAGAGTTACGCGATCCAAATTTTGTAACGACGCCTCGATATTGGGTTTCTAAGTCGAAATTGTCCGGCCTCGAAAGAGGATATGCGATTGGGTTTAACGATGTTTGCAATACAAACAACGAGCGTTCAGTCATCGCAGCGATAATTCCAGCTGTTGGCACGGGGAATACCCTACCTTTGCTGGATCAGTTGCCTGCCGAAGAAGCAGTGCTTTTGGCTGGCAACCTCGCTGCAATTCCCTGTGATTTTGTTGCAAGAAATAAAATCCAGAGCCGCCACCTCAACAAGTATATTTTAGAGCAGCTGCCGGTCATTGCTCCCGCCGCGTATTCTCGCGCCTTCGGCTCCAAAACCGCTGCCGAGATCGTGCGCGAGGCGGTGCTCGAACTCACCTACACCGCGCATGATATGGCCCCCTTCGCCAAGGATATGGGCCATGTCGATGACGCGGGCGAGGTGTTGGAACCCTTTATCTGGGACGAGGAACGCCGCCTTGGGCTGCGCGCCAAACTCGATGCGCTCTATTTCATCCTCTACGGCATTTGCGATACTAACAACCGCGCACAGGGGCGCGAGGATGTCGCCTATATCTACTCGACCTTCCCCATTGTCGAACGGCAGGAAAAGGCCGCCTACGGCAGCTATCGCAGCCGCGACCTGTGCCTGAACTGGATCAACGCGCTCCTTGCGGGCCAGCCGGACGCGGAGGTGGAGGGATAAGAATGTGCAAGGCCATAACCATAGCGCTCGCCATTGCGCTGGCAGGCTGCAGCGAAACAAGCGAGTATGACGAATACTCCGAGTATGACGATTACTCGCAATATGACGACGCGGAATTCGCAGGCGAAAGCTATGACGAATATGACGAGCGCCGCGATAGCTATGGCGGGGAATACGGCTCATTCGAAGGCTATGACTGCACGGTCGATTGCAGCGGGCACGAAGCAGGTTACAATTGGGCGGCGGATAACGGCATAACCGATCCCGAAGATTGCGGCGGGCGCAGCTGGAGCTTCATCGAAGGCTGCCGCGCCTATGCCGAAGAATATGGCGGGTATTGAGGCGGGCAAGCCATGGGTTCGAAGGAAAGCGAAAAATCTGCGTCTTTGTTCGCCCGCCCGAGCTTGGAGCAACTGACAGTTGACGCAACCCGCGAGATCGAGCTCTTCGCTTCATTCGATCACAAGACCCGCCGTTTTATCGCGCACTCGCTTTCCTTCCTTCCCCCTTGGCCGCACGCCATCGGCGACCTGCACGAGACTGCCAACGCGCCCCTGCCGTTCCAGCAATCGGAACAAGAGAAAATCGAACGGGAAATCGCCTATCGTGACGCTGGACAGTTGCGAGCGGCAAACCATTTCGGCGAGAAAGGGCAGCGGATGCGACGCCAAGCATTCGGCATTCTGCTCACCATGGCCAAGGTCGATCTCAAATGGCGGCGGCTCACAAAGCACGATCAATTCATATTTTGCTATGAGCGGCTGGCAGGCCATTTCTGGCGGCAATTGCTAATGCCTTGCTGGAAAGAAGCGGTGCTACAACGGCGCAAGAAGGGGCCGACGCAATTGCCGCTCGATCCGCGCATTCGTGATGACTTTGCGGTGCCCAATCATCTTGAAGGCGATCCGGCCCCGAATTTTTATCCGACCCTCGCCGATGCCGATGCTTTCGATGCACCGCTCTTGGGATTGCTTTGACCCGAAAATTCGCGCCCGCGCCTTCCTAGCTCTACCTAACTAGGTAGCTCTAAACATCATGGGGGGAGGGAGAGACCGGTGCAATGTGGACATAGGACGACCACCCCCGGCGCTGAGCTTGATTTCGCTCATTTGCCGAAGGGCGGTCCGATCCTATCAAGTCATGGGTGGCGGAGCCGACCGTATGCTTTTTAGGACTCTCCCGGTCTGGAGGTAGCCGGGTGATTGGTGACTGCTTATCGACGCTATCCTCTGCGCCGCCGATTACCCCTTCACCTTTCGGACTGGGCTGCCAATGTATCGGACCCCCTGGTTTGGCATTTCACTCTTGCCGCCAGTGTATTGAGCCGCCCGGCAAGAGCGCCCGGTGCAAGACCGGGATAGGGTTAAGTTGAAATCAGTCGGTGGATGCTGGCAGGCTCGCTGCCCACGCTTCCGCATCCACGAGCGCGATGCGCGTGGAGCGGCCAATCTTTCGGATGGGAATGCGCTTCGCAGCGACTTCGCGGTAGAATGCGGAGTGGCTTATGCTGTAGCGATCCTTGAATTCGCGGACTGTGAGAAGCTGGGTCATCTCGGTTTCCATATCGACACCCAGCCGGAACGTGTGCCGCTGGGTTTCTGGCTATGGCGAGAGACTTATCGAGATCATTTGGATTAAGCTTGCGCAGTTAATCTCGTTTATTCTTTGCCGAGTTTTTCGCAGCTCGGGAAATCGCTCCCTTTATGCACCAAGTCAGCCTGCGCTTTTGAGCTTCGAGCGCGTCGCCCGTAAGCGCATTATCGGTGAGGTCATTGGCGATTGCTGTGATCGCCCTTCCATCGCCATTGGCAATCATTTCAAGAGCCTTGGCCACTTGTTGCCTCTCGAAATCATTGGATGGCCCTTCCGGCCTTCCGGGCTGCCTCTTGGGCTTGCCCGAAAGCTCACCTATGATCGCTTTTGCATTTCTTTCCGGAATTTGCAGCGCGCAGTATTTGGTTCGGAGGTGTTCGAAATTCGTCAATTCCCAATTGAGAGTTTCGGCGAAACCGGAAATCCAGTCGACTTCGATCCACGCCTCTGGCTCTTCCGGATCGTCGATCCACGAGGAGGTGAGATTTCCTCTTATCTCGCCGCAATGTTGCCAAACGTCGGCTGGCACCGGAACCGGATGCAAGTCTCTCGGCAATCGCTCAATTAAGCCATCTTCGCTAATAGCGAATTGCCGCCTGTAGCTCACAGCGACAACATCACTCTGGAGCGCTTCTAGAAGCGCCGTTATTGCTGAAGTCTCGTCTATGCCAAGACGGGCTACAGACTCGAAAAACTCACCGAAGTGTGTCCACGTTGCCGTGGCTGGTCTACGCATCTCGATCGATTCCTCCGATAGGTTCATTCCCACGGTAGGGCGGCCTTTTGCTCACAGTGCCAACTCCCCAAGCGCCCTCACCGCCGCATCGCTGGCAAGGTGGCCATAATGCCGCTCGATCATTTCCGCGCTGGTGCCGGAAATCTGCGCGATGGTGAGCAAGGGCAAGCCTGCGCTCACAAGGTCAGTAATGGTGCTATGGCGTAGCGTGTAGGCGGTGGCACCCGCTGGCAACTCGGCGGCGGCAACAGCGGTGGCGATAGGGTGTTTCCAGCTATCCTTATCCCATGCCTTGCCATTGGCGCGCATAAACAATGGGGCGGTTGGCAGTTTGCCCTTCGCGGCATCAGTGAGCAATTGCGCTGCCTCTTGCGGCAACTGGATGCGGCGCGGTTTGCCGGTCTTGTCCTTGCCGATGGTCAATTCGGCGGTGCGCTTGTCGAAATCGCCAGCCGTTAGCGCGGCCATCGCGCCGGGGCGAAGCGGCAAGAGGCAGAGAGCGCGGACAAAGGGCGCGGCCTCTGCATCGGTGTTCTCGATCAGCTTCTTGCGCTGCGAGCGATCCAGATAGAGGGTGCGCCGCCCGTTCGCATTGGGGATTGCCTTTAGCGCCTCTTGCCAAGCCGCTTCGCTGTTCGGTGATCCCGGCGACAATACCTTGCTCAATGCGGCGCGCAGCACGGCCATATCGCGGTTGACGGTGGACGGTGCGCGGTCCCGCTCGATGGTTTCCCCCTTCTTGCGGCGGCTCACCAGCGCGGGCTGGGCCTCCAGCCGCGCCCTCCATTCTTTCACATGGCGGCGGCGCAGCTTGTCGAGCTTCACCTTGGCGATTGCGTCACCATAGACGTAGCGCTTGAAGCGCTGCGCCGCCTCTGGGCGATCCTTGGCATATTCGCGGCAAGCGTCGGCAACGGTTTCGATCTTGGCGCGGATTTCTCCGCCCGATTCCACCAGCTCCGCCAGCCTCTCCGCTTCGCGCTTGGCGGCGGCGAACATTTCATTTCCGGCGAGGTGCCCGAAGTCGCCAAGCGATTTCACGCGATAGCGGTTTGTGTCCTCATCATAGACACGGGCGATCCACTTGCCCTTGCCGCCACGTTTGGACGGGCGAAACCCAAGGTAGCAACCTGCCCGCAGCCGTTGCCAATGCGGCTCTTGCTGGGCCTTCAATTGCTCCCTTTTGCCTACCTTGCTCAAATCCAGTGCCATGGCCGTTTTCCGTTTGTATGTAATGAGTATGGAATACATATGGGAACGGCTGGAAACAAGGGGAGACTCTAAACCCCTGTAATCACGTCATTCGGTTGTTTCAGGTTGTCGCTGGTTACGCCTTTTCCCTGCCCTCCGAAGGCAGAGGTCACAGGTTCGAATCCTGTCGGGTGCGCCAGTTTCTTGGACGGTTTCGGAGGCAGTGCTTTAGGCTGCCACTGGCCGCTGCATCGCCGCTTGCAGCGGGGTCAATTCCCGACGAACACAAAAGGCGCCCAGATTGCGGGATGGGACGCGTCGGGAATTTCTTGCGATTGCATCATGGCGAGCTGCGCTTCGCGCAATGCCTGCGCGGGGGACGTTCCGGCAACCGCTTCGCGCGCGGTTGCGACGGTTAGGAAGGCCGCTGCATCATCGCGTACGCGCCAATGGCTCACCAGCAAGGCGTCGGCTCCGGCGAACAGGAACGCCTGCGCCAGTCCCCCGAATGCCTCGTCATTCGCGCCATCGCCGCTCGCCGAATTGCAGGCGGAGAGCACGACCCATCTGGCGGAAAGATCGAGCGCGGCGATCTCTGACGCGGTGAGCAGGCCGTCATTGGCGCTTCCGCCTGTTTCTCCGGCAAGCGGCGGGGAAAGGACGAGCGACGCTTCGGTAACACCGGTAAGCTCGCCCGCCATCAAGCCGTGCGTCGCAAACGTCAGAAAATCCGCTCGCCCGATGTCGCCGCTTCGCAGTGCCGCTTCGGTCGCATCCGCGCCCACCAGAATCCGACTTTCCGCCGCGCCCACCGCATCGCCCAGGGCGCGCAGTTCGCCCTCGGCGAAATCGAGCCTGCCGAGCGCGGCAATCGTATCGTTATCGGCCTCGCCGGGAAAAGACCGCTCGGCTTGTGTAGCGCCAGGCAAGTCCGGCGAACCGACGCCGAGGAAGGTTGCAAAAGCGGGCGCCGCGCCCGGTTGCGCAGTACCCGCCGCATCAAACGATAGCGGATAGGCGAAGGCGTAGCTTTCGATCAGGAAACGCCCGTCCTGATCGATTAGTACAGAAAGCGGGAGCTTCGCCAACTCACCGCGGGCGATGACCCCGATCTCGCTTCGCCCTTCAAGCTCCTCGGAAATGCGCGGCGTAAACAGCGTTGCAAACAGACGCGATGCCGTTGCCGCGTCATATTCCGCAGCGCTCCCCATAGCGATATTGTCGCGCAATCGCGCCACGTGTTGCCGGATCGCCAGAGTGCTCTCCAGCGCAGCATCTGCCACCAATCCTTCACGTGTCAGGACGAACAGCTGTGTTTCGACATCGCTTTCGACGATGAACAGCAAGGCCGCATCAGGGGCGAGCCGCTGTTGCAATTCGGCCGCGCCTTCGGGGACGAGTAAGGGCAAGCCACTGCCACCGTTTGCGTTTGCCAGCTCGGTCTGAAGCGCCTCGATCTGTTGCTGCAGATCTGCGGCCACCGCTGCATCCCCGCCCGTGACCGCAGACTGGAAATCGGCGAGCAACAATTCCCTCCGTTCGATCAGATCTTGCTGTTCCCGCAGGCGTGCGGCGACTTCCGGATCTGCGGTCGCCTCGCGTTGACGCGCGCGCAGCAGGCCGCGTTCTGATGGGCCGATGCCGATATACTGCGCCAGATCGAAGCTGCGGTCGGTATCGCCGGTTTCGCGTGCGGTGATTGCTGCCCAGCCAAGCCCCCAATCGAGGGCGATGTCGATGCCTCCGCCCGCACCCTCATTGGCGACCTGCTCCTGCCATGCCTCGACCAGCAAAGGCTCGGCCGCGTCGAGATAGGCACGGGCTGCGTCTGAATCACCAGTGCGCACAGCCACCAATGCCCGCAGCGCCAGCATCTGGGCAAATTCGTTGCGAAACTGGTTTGGCGTGTCGCGCCAGACAGTTTCGAGTTCTTCCAGATGGGGGAGCGCCTCGGGCCAGCGCCCAGCACGCGCATAGCCGACGGCGAGACGATTGAGCTCCCACGTAATGTCCGGATGCCCCTCAGGCCGGGCCACGCGATAGCCGGCAAGCAAGCGTTCGGATTCGGCAAACCCCTCGGCTTCGCGACCAATGGTCTGGTAGATGTTGGCGAGCTTGGCGCGCGCCTCGAGCGTTTGCGGCGCCGCCTCACCCTGACTTTCGGCGAGGCGGGCAGCGGTATATTGCGCCAGCGGTAAGGCGTCGGCGTGGCGGCTTTGTGCGGTGAGCGCGGCAATCAGATTTAGGCGGGCCTCCGCAGCGCTAGCGGATTCCGGACCATAAGCGGTCTCGCGGATTGCGAGGGCTGCGCGCGCCATTTCCTCGGATGCAGCATTTTGCCCGGTTCGAAGCAGCAGGTTCGATGCGTTGAGCATCATTGTGGCGACGCGCGGGTGGTTTGCCCCAAGCAAATCCGACGCTCGGACAATCCCTTCGCGCAGCAAGCGGTTGCCTGCATCCAGATTGCCATTGATGATGAAGTAGATGACACGGTTGTTCACACCGACCGCGTAGACGTCGGCAATCTGTTCATCCTCGGGATAGAGCGCGAGCAGGGCGTCCGCCATGGCAAGCGCTTCGGCACTGATGGTGAAAGCCGTATCGAGATTTCCGCGGCCCCTTTCGGCCCATGCGAGATTGTTGAGGCCCTGTGCCAGCAACGCCGAGCCTTCGGGGCGCGCGTCCTCTCGCCACAATCGCACCGCCTCCCGCTGGAAAGCAATCGCGCCTTCAGTGTCGCCCAGAGCTTCGTACAGGACGCCCAGATTGTTGACCGTCTCGATATACTTCTCGCGATAGGCAGGCCCTGCGGCGGCGTAGATATCGCGCTGAGCAATCAACCGGTCGGGCAGAGCAACCAGCTCTCCCAGCATGAAGTAGGCAAAATCGATCTCGCCCTCGAGTATGGCGATTTCGGGGTGATCGGGCGGGTAAATGGTGAGCGCGTAGTCGACGATCTCTTCGTAAGCGGCGCGATAGGCGCGTGGATCGGAGAACTTGTCGATCGCGTCGGCACTTTCGCGCATCGCGGCGAGACGATCGGCTTGCTCGCTGGTCAATACGATGTCCGGTCGCGGCTGCTGTCCCTCCTGCGCCATGGCCGAAACCGGCAGCGCCAGACCCAGTGCGCTCGCCGCCAGAAAATCCGCAAATCGCATGAAAACCCCCGATTACAACGCCGCTAGGTTGCCATAGGCTCACTCAATAGCAAGATGATATTGCGCGGTTCGCGTGCCATCGTTGGAAAGACGTATTGTGTGCCGCTGGGTGAAGACCGGTGTCCAAACGCAGGAACCGCGACGGGTTTGCCGCGCGCATACTGTGGTGTCCTGTCCATCGATGATGCTGATATTGACCGAAGGGCCACTGCGGGCCTGGATGGCAATCGAGGCACGTTCGCCCGCGAGAAAGGCCAGACCGAATTCGGCGCTGCGACCCGGAGCGATCGAGCCGCGCCGCACGGCAGGGCCGCCGACCGGCCCGCGCATCGGCGGAGGCAAATCTGCTTGGCTGCGCCAGCGGGCGACGTCCTGCGCAACTTCCTCGCTTTCGAAGCGAACACCCAATGCCTCGAGCCGAGCAAGCTGGCGCCCCAGCTCCATGCGGTCATTGATACGCGCCGCCTGCTCGGCACGCGCGAGGGCGTCAAGCGCCTGCTCGGCCGTGCTGGCATCTGCCGCCAGCGCGGGAAGTTCGGCAAGCGCATCGCTGCGCAAGCCCGCGCTTTGGCATCCGGCCAGCCACGCAAGGGCAAAACACGCCGTCAGCGGGGCACCAAGTCGGTTCATGACGTTCCCTCCGAAACGCGGAAACTGGCACCCTTTTCCGTATCGTCAAGCGAGAGCGTAAAGCCATGCCGCTCGGCAATCGCGCGCGCCAATGCCAGCCCCAATCCGCTGCCCGAGTCCTGTGCCTTTGCCCGCTTGCCGCGGAAGAAGCGGTCGAAGACCTGTTCGCGCTCCGCCAGCGGGATACCAGGCCCGCTATCGGCAACAACCAGCACCGGCCCTGCTTGCAGCGTCAGCGTCACGTCACCGCCCGCAGGCACATATTTGAAGGCATTATCCAGCAGGTTGGTCACCATCCGGCTAAGCTGCATCGGGGCCCCTTCGACCGTCACCCCGGGTTCAATCGTCCAGCGGAAACGGTGCCCCGATTCCTCCGCACTATCAGCATAAAGCTCGCAAATCTGGTTCGCCAGCGCGCTGAGATCGACCGCCTCCAGCCCGTGCCGGTCACCCTGCCGCGCCTTGCTCGCAGCGATATCGAGCAATGATTCAAGCGTGCCGACCAGCTTGCGGATTTCCTCGCGCGCCTCGATCAGCCGCGCACTTGCCGGCTCGCCCGGCTTCGCCTCCAGCGCGCGGACCAGCCGCCGGTCAAGATGCATCAGCGGCGTGCGGATTTCGTGGGCGATCTGGTCCGAGGTATCGCGATAGGCCGCCATCAGCCGCGACAGGCGGGAGAGCGCGTTAGCCGCATTGCCCGCGAGATCGTCAATCTCGTCGCCCTTTTCCCGATCAAGCAGGGCAAGCACCTCGCCCGCTTCCTGCCGGTAAAGTGCCCGGTTGATATCGCCGATGCGCTGGCCGAGCCGCGCGGCGGCCAGTTTGCCGGCAGTCCCGACGCAAATCAGGATTACTGCGCCGCCAGCAAGGAAAGCGAGCAGGATTTGCCGCCGGATGGCTTCCCCGCCATCGGCTTCGCGTGCCACCACCAGCTGCAAGTCCGGCCCCAGCCGGGTCGCCCTTGCAAAGACGGCGGTGTTCTGGCCGATGGTGATGTATCCGGCTTCCGAAACGGCTGCGTCGAGCGCGGGCCATGCCAGAATGTCTCCGACAAGCCGCGTGCCATCATCGCTCGCCAGAATGTAATGCGGCGTATTGGCATCCACCGGGGCAAAGGCCAGCCTGTCCTTGATCCGCAATTCCAGCTCGCGCTGCCCGCCGCTGGCGTAGATATCGACCAGCCCCGCCAGATCGACGTCGACCTGGTCCTGCGCCGCGTCGCGGACCGACTGGCGAACGGTCCAATCGGTGAGCAGCCATAATCCCGCCAGCAGCACCAGCGTCAGGCCGGTGGCAGCCCAAACGATGCGGGCAAAGATGGAGCGGCGCGCCATCGGTGCGCTATTTCCCGGTCAACAGACGATAGCCTGTGCCGTAAATCGTTTCGAGCGCGGGGGTGGCAAAGCCGTCTTCCAGCTTGCGCCGTAGCCTGCCGATATTGACATCGACCACATTGGTTTGCGGATCGAAATCCATGTTCCACACATCGCGCAGCAGCATTTCGCGAGTGACAGTTTCGCCCGCATTCTCGACGAAATAGCGGAACAGTTCAAACTCGCGCGGGCTGAGCGCAAGGTGCTTGTTCTGGCGGAAGGCAGTGCGCGATTTCACATGGCATTCGAAGGCGCCGTAGAGCAGCACCGCGCTGTGCTCGCGCCCCGAAGCGCGCCGGTGCAAGGCCTTGACGCGGGCAAACAGCTCCTGCGCTTCATAGGGCTTGGCGAGATAATCGTCGGCGCCCGCATCAAGCCCCTCGGCCCGGTCGGTCGACCGGCCCAATGCGGACAGCATCAGCACGGGTGTGCCAACGCCGCTGTCGCGCAGGCGGCGGAGCAGCGAAATGCCATCCGTATCGCCGAGCATCCGGTCCAGAATGATCACGTCGAACGGTTCCATGCCCGCCCTTCGCAGGCCCGAAGCCCCTTCGCTTTCCCAGACAAGCTGGTCGCCGCGTTCTGCCGCCATCGCCAGAAGCTCGGTCGCGGCACGCTGGTCGTCTTCAATATAGAGCAGTTTCAACGGCTTCTGTGCCTCTGCCATCGCTGCCTCTTTATCCATTGCCGATGCCTTCTGTGTGCCAAGATCGGCAGGGCGGAGCAAGCCTGTCGCATCGCCCCGCCACGCTTGCCCATGGTTAGCGTGCCTCGGGGAAGGTGATCATGCCGCCCAGCATCCGTTCGGCATCGCGTGCGGTCGGTGCGTAACCGGCAGGTGTAATGCTGCCGCCACCATTGCCGATGAAGGCCGGAGCGACGGCTTGCCCCGAGGCGGGGACGCTCCACCGCTCCCAGTTTCCGGCAGAAGCGGGTGCCATGGCTATCGGCGCACTGCTCGGCTGGACCACTGCATAAGGGTTGTAGGTGTAGCTGCTCCGGGCACCGAAAATGGCGAGGGCTGAAGCGGTCACGGTGCCGTGGTCAACGCTTATATCATTCACATTGAGCGCGACCCCGGCATAAGCTCCGTTCTCCCCGAACATCGCGCCGCTGACCCTGACCGAGCAGGTTGCCTGACAGGCATTGCCGCGCCCCGTCACGTTCTGCTGGGCACCGCCGAACAGTCCGCCGAAGATCCAGCCGCCCGAACTGAGCGAAAGCTGCGCGCCTGCGCCGGGGTTGGATGCGCCGCCACCAGGTGTGGCAATCGACCAACCCATGTCGCCGACATCGATATCAAAATTGTACCCTGCATAGCTGAGGCTGCCAAACTGGATGGCCAGCGCTCCCGTTACCGTGCCCGGAGTCGAGCCGCGATTATCGGTTACCGAGGTTGTGCCGATAAGATCGTAAGTGACCGTACCCGATGTCGGCAATGTCGCGGTCGGCGTGCCTGCCATGACATGATAGCCGCCATTTGTGCCGATCGCTGTCGCGGTAGACCCCAGTGCGCCATTGTAAGTAACGGTGCCATCGACCCATCGGCCCCATGCCAGCGCCTCCCTGTCACCCGCTTCGACGACCCGTGCAGTGCCGATGCTGACTTCTCCCAGAAAGGAATTGAATTCACGCAATTCGCCATCGACGAGATCCGCCGACCCGCCAAATCCGCTCGCGAGCGAGCCCCCAGTGTAGGTGTAGTAGACAATGTTGTTGCGGGTTCCGGTGAAGCCGTTGCCGGTGCCTCCGCCCGTTCCGCCATTGGCACTGCGGAAGATCGCCGCACCGGCAATTGTTTCACCGATCACGACGCCGGGGGCTGTCAGATCGACGGTATATGCGAGGCCGATATCGGAACCATCTGCCCGGCCCAGTGATCCGAAACCGACCAGATTGCCGACAAGGCCATTATCCGCACTGCCGGTATCGGTGGTGAAGCTGAAATGTCCTCCGCGACCGCGAATGTCGGGATCGGCAAAAGCGATCGCTTTGCTTGGAGCGTCGGCTCCGCCATTTGTGGCAAAGGTGTAGGTGAAACCATTGGCACCTTCGAAGACAATCGTTCCGTCGATGCCGAGCAACGGCGCGGCTCCGTACTGGATTGCCAGATTCGCGTTGAAGGTGCCGGGCGCCGCGCGCCCGCTTCCCAGTGTCGGGCTGGTCGCATGGACAAGCGTGTAGCGGATCAGTCCCGGCGCAACTGCCACCGGCGCATCAAGGCCGCGCGCCAGCATGTAATGCAGTGCCTGATTGGGGCCGACCGTATTTCCAGCGGCGACATTCGAAAGGATCGAACCGTCTGACCAGCGCCCGATCACCAGATACTCGTCTCCGGCAATTTCGAGATTTTGCGCGGTGCGCCGTTCGATGACTGGCCCAACAACGCCCGTGGTTGTGCGCGATTCGACCCGTTCAAGCCCGCCATTGGTATCAAGGACGGCGCGGTTCGGGGTAACACCCTGATTGGTCCCGCCAAAATACGGTGCCAATTGTTGCACCCGCAGCTGCAGTCCGGCGACCGGCAGAATGTAGGACTGTGCGGTGAAGGTATTTGAGCCAGCGGTATCAAAATTGCCGATAACGCCGCCACCGCCCGTGCCGCCGCCAGTTCCACCGCCGCCATTGCCACCGCCACCTTGGCCGCTCGCCTGACCGAAAATCGCCGCGCCTTGTATCAGGTCAAAGTTGAGTCCGAAACTATCGGCGAGGCCGGCGGTGTAGGTGATGCCGAACCGGGACGCCGCCGCATCGACAATTTGCGCATCGAATTCGAACAGGCCGGTTCGCCCGTCATTGCTCGAACCCGTTACGTTGTGATTGAAATAGCCGCCGCCGCGCGTTCCGCTCGGGCTGGAGATGAAGATCGGGGCACCCGCACCGTCTACCCCGCCGGGTGTGGCAAAGCTGTATACGAAGCCGTTTTGACCCGCAAAAGTGATCGTGCCTTCATAGGCAATGAGCGGGGACGCGCCAAAGGTAAGCGCCATTTCTGTCTCGAACACGCCGGGCGCGAGCGAACCGTCAAGAAGTGTCGGCTGCGTTGCGGCGAGCAGGTCAAAGAAGACCTTGCCGCTGGGATAGGCTGCCGGGCCAAGATGGCCATTGGCCAGCAGGTAATGGAAGCCTTGGTTGGGCCCCAAATCATAGGACAACTCCTGCGCTGCCGAACTGCCGCGCTGGAAGTAATTTCCGTCCGACCACCGTCCGATCAGGATGTTGGCGTCGCCGAACACATCGAAAGTCTGTGCCGAACCACGGCGGAAAATGTCATAGGTTCCGCCACCGGGAGCAGGGCTTACCAGTCGCTCCAGCGCGCCAGTGGACGAAAGTACAGCGCGATACGGGCTCGGCCCGACGATCCGTTCATTGATCGCGGCAATTTGCGGCCCATTGACATTCGTGAACGAAGCGGCCCCACGAATGAAATAGCCTGTCCCCTGATTGGTGTATCCGCCCACATAGATGAGGCCGCCGCCAATTGGCGTGGTCGGGAAACCGCCGGTGAAGTTGTCGCCGAACCCGCCTCCGGCGAGGAATGCCAGATAGTTCTGGAAGAAGGCGAGCACGGCGCCGTCATATTCGCTCGCCAGCAAGCCGAGCCGCGCCAGCGCATCAAGATAGGCCTCGATCTGCGCTTCGGTCAGCGCGGTGTAGTCCGACGGGAGATTGCCTGCGGCAAGGAAGTTGTAGAACTCCGTGATCGCCGCAAGGTAATCGTTATACACCGGCAATGCCGCGTAATCGGACGGGTCGCCGCCGCCGCTGATGAACGCGAAATAAGCGGAGAAGAATGTGTTCAGGTCGCCATAGGCGCCAAATCCGCCTGCGCTGTTGAGCGCGGCGAGATAGGCCTCGATCTGCGCCTGCGTCAGCGCGGTGTAGTCACCCGGCAAGCCGCCGCCTGCCAGGAAGGCGTAATAGGCGTTCAGCGCGCTCACATAGTCGGCATAGACCGGCAGGCCGGTAAAGCCGTCCAGAGCGCCGCCATTGGCGATAAAGGCGAAGTAGGCGGTCAGCAGATCGGCATTGCCGCCCAGCAGGCCGGTAAGCTGGCCCGAATTGACGATAACATCGAGATATTGCTGCAGCACCGCCAACTCTTCTGCCGTGTAATCGCTCGGCAGGCCGCCACCGCTCAGGAACAGCGCGTAAGCGTTCAACGCGCTCGCAAAGGCGGGGAAGTCGGGCGGGACGGGGAGTCCGGCAAAATTGTCCGGATTGCCGCCGCCAAGGATGAAGGCGAAATAGTCGCTGTAGAAATCCGCCAGATCGGCAAGGAAGGTGTCGGTCGCACCAACCCCGGCAAGCGCGGCGAGGTAGTCGGCGATGACCTCCTGCGACAGCACACCATAGGCGCTTGGCACGCCGCCATTGGCGAGATATTCGTAATAGGCGGACAATGCGCTCGCATAGCTGGCAAAGATGTTGGCATTGAGCAGCGCGAAGCTGTCAATCTGCCCGCCGCCTTGCAGGAAGGCGAGATAGTCGGCGAAGAAGTCCGCCTGCCCGCCAAGGAAACGTTCGAGCGCGCCCGCCGCTGCCAGCTGCGCAAGATAGGCGTTGAGCACATCCAACTGCTCTTCGGTATAGGCCGAAGGCAGTCCGCCGCCATTGAGGAAGGCGAAATAGGCATCGAGCGAAACTGCATATCCGGCGAAAATGTTGGCATTGAGCTGGCCGAAGGCGTCGAAATCACCGCCACCCGCAAGGAAAGCATTGAAGGCAGCGAAGAAGCTCGCCTGATTGCCCAGAAACGCTTCCAACGCGCCCGCCGCCTGCAACTGGCTGACGAAGGACTGCAACTGCGCAATGTCACCGCCGCTATAGTCGCTCGGCAAATTGCCGGCGGCAAGGAAGGCAAAATAAGCGTCGAGCTCGCCCGCGTACCCGGTGAAGATATTGACGGGCAGTCCCGCAAAGCCGTCGACATCGCCGCCTGCGCGCAGGAAGGCGAGGTAATCGGCGTAAAAGTTCGCCCGCGCGCCGGTGATCGCCGCCAGCAGGCCGGTTTCGGCCAGCGTTTCGAGATAGGCGCGCAGGGTCGCCTGATCGAGCGCGCCATAGGCGCTCGGCAAGCCGCCGCTGGCGAGATAATCGGAATAGGCACTGAAAGCCGCCTGATACTGGCCGGTAAAGGCCAGGCCGCCATTGGCGAGATAGGCCGCGACCAGCGCCCGGTTCTCCGCGCTCAGTTGCTGGACCAGCCCGCTGTCTGCAAGGAAAGCGATGTAATCGTCGAGCGTCGCCTGGCTGCCGCCGGTAAAATCGGACGGGTTGCCGCCAGCGCGCACAAAGGCGAAGTAGGCGGTCGTCAAATCGGTAAACGTGCCTGCGAAAAGGTCGGGATTGCCGCCGCCCAGCAGGAAAGCGAGATAGGCCTCTGCCAGCACGCGGTCGGATGCTGCCAGCCCGCCAAAGCCGCTTGTCCGCCCGCTGAAGGTGATGAAGCTGTTGATCTCGGCAAGGCTAACCGGGTCGAAACCCGAAGGCGCCGCGCCCGAGCGGATCAGGTCGAGATAATCGCCCAGAAACCCGGCATAGGACGCAAGGAACTGCGAACCCGCGCCGCCATTGGCGAGGAAAGTCAGATAGGTGCGGATGATATCCGCCTGCGCGCCGGTAAAGGGCGTGCCGCCGTATGCGCTCTCCAGCCCCGCCGCGCCCGCAATCAGCAGGCCGAGATCGCCGCTTGGAAACCTATCGGCGGAAGGATTGGCAAAGCCTGCATCCACGCGCCGCGCGGCCTCTACGATATCGCTGGAAGCGCCCGCCGCCGCCAGAGCATCGCCCAGCGTCACCGGCAGGCCGTTCTGCGCGGCGGCAACGGGGCCGCCATCGCCCAGATCGGCGACTTGCGGTTCGTCAGCATCGCCATCCGGCGTGGCCTGCGCGCCGTTGGACACGACCTGCCGCACGCGCTCGCCAGGGGCAAATGCGAACATTTCCCCTGCCGTGAAGCGGCGCATTGTGTCCCCCCGTCCAAGGCGCGCAGAGCCGGTGAGGATATGCCCACGTCCCTCACCATTCTCGGCAACGCTGAAGCTGGCCGATGATCCTTCGCCTTCCACTTCGCCGGTCACGCCTTCGGGCATCCGCACGATCACCATGCCATTGCCGCCTGCCACGGTGATGCTGCCGCCATACAGATCGACCGTGCCATCGGCATTGATGCGGTAATCCGCGCGGTCGAGGATCGAGACCGTCGCTCCGTTCGGCAGGCGGATCTGCGTCAGCCCCTGCGTCTGCGTCTGCCGCTGTCCGGCGCGCACTTCGGCATCGTTATTGCTGGCAAACAGTATTTCCTGCGCCATGGCGGGTGCCGCCAGCGACAGGGCGGAAGCGGACACCATCAGCGTGGTGGACAGGCGAAGCGTGGTGGAACGGATCATGGCAGAATACCCCCTCTTATGCGGCAGGATCAGAATTCGAAGCGCAGACCGGCAGAGACAGTCCAGCGGTCGTAATCGAACAGAGCGATGTTGCTCCAATTGCGGGTGTAGGTGGCGCGCGGCGTGATGAAGAGCCGCTCGGTCAGCGCGAACTTCGCGCCGCCGGTCAGATCGAGCCGTTCGTCCTCGCGCTCGGTCAGGAACAGCGGATCAGCGGCGTCATACCGGCGCAGATCGAGCGCTGCGCCGCCAACCAAAGCTATGCGCTCGGTCACCGGAAACTCGCCGCCGATGCTGGCAGAGACGAAGCTGTTCGACTGGGCATCGCCCGCGTCGCGGCGCGCCTCTTCCTTGCCGCCGGAGATATTTGCGGCGATGTTCTGCGTAACATAGCCGACACCCACGGCGTATCGGTCGGCATCACGCAGCGGATCGCTGTCGAAATCGAAGCGGTTCCATTGTGCCGAGACAGTGAGCGCGCGGCCACGGTCGAGATTGCGGGTATATTGCCCGATCACGCCGAAGCTGGTGCGGAACGGATCGCTGCCGAGCCAGAATTGCTGCGCCTGCACCGAAATCGACACGACATCCTGACTTGCAAAGCTGTGGGCATAGCCTGCGGTGCCGGTCAGTGCCGCCTGATCGAACGCGCTGGAATTGAAATTGGCGCGCCAGTTGCCAAGGACGCTCGCAAACAGCCGGTCCTGCCGCGAAATCGCTGTAACACCCGACACGCCGCCTTGCAGGTCGAAAAACTCGTCATCCTGAGCCACCGCGCCCGGGCCCAGCTGGCCGGGGCCGAGAAAGCTGAACAGCGGGATGACGATCGTGTCGAGCTCGGTCGCGGCGTTGATATTGCTGTCATGCCCGCTGCGCACATCGACAAAGCCTGAAATGTCCGAACCGCCACCGGCGATCTGGCGATCGAACTGGCGGACGAAGCCGGTGAAACGCTGGCGCACCGGGTCGGGCAGGGTGGGGTCATCCACCACCGTCGCAAATTCCTGCCGCGCGGTGTCGATATCGCCAGCCAGTGCATAGGCGCGGGCCAGTTCTGCGCGGGCCGGTGCATTGTTTGGCTGAACGGCGAGCACACGCTGCAGCGCGATGATCGCCTCGCCATACAGTCCTGCATCGAGCGCGGCGATGGCGAGCGCATAGTCGAACGCCGGATCACCGGCGCGCTGCGTCTCCTGCGCTGCGAGCGCCGCGTAATCGTCGCCTTCTTGCGCCTTTGCGGAGGTGGCGCAGAACAATGCTGCGGTCGCTGCCAGTGTGGCCGCGCGCGCCAACGCGCCCCGCCATTGCGCTGATGTGAAAGCTGGAAACATTGCGTCGCCCCCGATCGCTGGAAAAGGATGGGGGAGTTATGCTGGCACTACTGAGCGATGTCCGCTGACAAGCAGCGACAGGCCGATGACAAATGCTGTCAGGATTGGGAAATTGTCAGGGATGGGCGAGTTTAGCCCGCCCACCCCTCTCGCAGGAATTGCTCTGCACATCCGGCGAGGAATGCCGCGCCTTTGGGCATCACGCTTTCATCGACAATCATGCGGCTCGAATGCAGGCCGCAGCAGCCCTGCCAGTCGCTGCCTTGTGCCGCCACGCCGAGGAAGAACATCGCTCCGGGCACTTTTTCCAGCACGTAGGAGAAGTCTTCTGCCCCCATGGTTGGCGCAGGGCGCTCGGCCCACGGCTCTTCGCCGCCTAGCCCTTCGGCCACCGCGCGGCCCAAGGCGACGGCACGGGCATCGTTGATCGTCGGGGGGAAGCCCGGCGTGATGGTGATTTCGGCGGTACAATGATGTGCGGCGGCGATATTCTCGGCCACGCGGCGCACTTCGACCTGTATCGCCGCACGGCGCTCAGGTGAGAGATTGCGCATCGTGCCGAGCAGATAGGCGCTGTCGGGAATGATATTGTTGCTGGTGCCCGCGGCGATCTTGCCGATGGTGATGACGCTTGCCTCATTGGCGGCAAAACGGCGGGTGACCATGCTCTGCAGCGCGAGCACGATTTCGGCAGTGACAGGCACCGGATCGATGGCGTCATAGGGCATAGAGGCATGGCCGCCTTTGCCCTTCACGGTAATCTCCAGCATATCAGCCGAGGCGAGCATCGGCCCCGCGCGCCCTTCCACGCGGCCATGCGGTGCATTGGGCCAGACATGGAGCGCAAAGGCGGCGTCGGGTAGCGGGTAGTCGGCGCTGCCGCCAAGCAACCCGTCCTCCAGCATATGCCGCGCGCCGTGAAAGCCTTCTTCGCCCGGCTGGAACATGAAGCGCACTTCGCCTTTGAGGTTCCCCGCCCGTCCCGCCAGGATGCGCGCCGCCCCTGCGAGCATCGCGGTGTGCGCATCGTGGCCGCAGGCGTGCATCCGGCCGGGAATGGTCGAGGCGAAATCGAGCCCGGTGTGCTCGTCCATCGGCAGCGCGTCCATATCGCCGCGCAAGAGCACGCTCTGTCCTGCTTCGGCGCCTTTCAGCACTGCCACAGCGCCGGTGCAGGACGGCCCCTCGTGCCATTCGAGCGGCAAATCGGCGAGCGCCGCCTTGACCTTGGCCAGCGTTTTGGGCGTGTCCAGCCCCAACTCGGGTTCGGCATGGATGGCGCGGCGCAGCGCGACAATCGCGCCTTCCTCTCCGGCAGCGGCATCGAGCAGGTCGGCGGTCAGCATGGTGTTCTCTCCCGAAGTCAGTTCGGGACGGGTCTACTGCCAAGCACTGCCCGCTGGCAATGCAGCTTGAAGCCTAGTTGAGATACAGAATCTCGAAATTGCCCCAATATTTGCCGTTGATACGGATCGGCACGAAAATGTTTTTGGCCGCGCTCGGCTTGGTGTCACCGGCGCGCATATAGCGGTAGCAGCTCGCGGTGAATGGCTCGTCCTTCAGGTCGATTGCGCGCTGGGTCACTTCGTCGAGGAACTGGCGGCGGTTGCGGCAGAACTTGTCGTCATGCTCGCGGTCGCCGGTGGGTTTGCGCGAGCGTTCGCTGAGGTGGGTGGGCAGATAGCCGTCCATATTGGAAGCGACGCTGGAAATGATTTCGGAATGCCGCGCCTTGTGCTCGTCCAGAATGGGTTGGATATGTGCGTCGGCGAAGGCGGTGAAGCGATTGTCATAGCGCACCGGATCGGAACCGGGGATCGGGCGGTATTCGCGGTCGAAAACATCGCTCTCGGCAAGCGTGCCGTCGGCCAACGCCGCTTCCACCAGCGCAACAATGCGGTCGCGCCCGGCCATGGCGATATCGACAAAACGGCGGTCTTCGCTGGCAAAACCGCTGCGCACCAGCTGGTCGAACATCGTCATCGATGTCCATTCCAGGCTGTGCACCCGCGTCTTCATGTCTTCCAGCTTGACCGAATTGGCGGCGGCGCTCGCTGTAAAGTGCTCCAGTTCGCCCTTGGCATCCTGCACGCGGGAATGGATCAGATCGGTGCTGTCGGCAATGTCGCCATTCTGCCGGTCGACTTCATCCACCAGTTGCGAGATATGCTGAACTGTTGAATCGATTGTGGCCAGATCAGACTGTGCTTTCTCGCTTTGGCGGACGCCCCTGTTGATCTTTTCGACCAGAGCCTCGGCTTCCTTGTCGAGCGAGGTGATCGTGCCGGTAATCTCGTCGGTGGCTACGCGGGTATCTTGCGCCAGCTTCTTCACTTCGGCGGCAACGACGGCAAAGGTAGCGCCCGCCTCGCCGGCACGGTGCGCTTCGATCGTAGCGTTGAGGGCCAGCATATTGGTGGTGTCAGCGATAGCATCGATGGTTTGCGTCACATTGCGCACCTGCTGCATCGCGCCGGCAAAGCCGGTGATATGCTGGGCGAGCGCGACCACCAGATCGGTCAGCTCGGCAAATTCGCGCATGCTTTCACGCACAACCTGCGTGCTGGCGCGCAATTCGGTGCGCGCACGCTGCGAAAGCGCGCGGGATTCGTCTGCCGATTGCTTGACGTTTTCCTGATCGGCCGAAAGCCGCTGCATCACCTCTTCGAGCGCGTTCTGCCGCAGCTTCATTTCATCAGCGGTGGCGATGACTTCCTCGATCAGCCCGCCGACATCAACGCAGCCGATCGTGACGTCGCCGCAAGAGCGGGCGACGGCATCGATCAGGCCCGGATCGGCAGACTCAATAACTTGGTGCTTCATCGGTTTTACGTCCCTCACCCCGCATGTTGCGGCATGGGACGGACGTAGGCATTCATAGTTAGCAAACTGTAAATTTTCGCCCGAGTTGTGTTCATCCTGCCCGATTAAGGGAGTTTTCCCCGAAGATTGCACGGTTTCGCCCCTTGTGATGCTTGAGGCGGGATTCGCGTGTCTTTACGTAAGGCAGAGAGGCTATGACCCGTCCGCTGATCTCTCCTTCAATCCTTTCGGCCGATTTTGCGCGGCTGGGGGAAGAGGTGCGTGCGATCGACGCGGCGGGGTGTGACTGGATCCATGTCGATGTGATGGATGGGCATTACGTGCCCAATCTCACCATCGGGCCGGATGTCGTGAAGGCGTTGCGCCCGCATAGCGACAAGCCATTTGACGTGCATCTGATGGTGTCGCCGGTCGATAATTGGCTGGAAGCCTTCGCCGATGCGGGTGCGGATATCATCACTGTCCACCCCGAGGCGGGGCCGCACGCGCACCGGACGGTGCAGGCGATCCGCGCGCTAGGCAAGAAGCCGGGCATATCGCTCAATCCCGCAACACCGGCCAAGATGCTCGACTATCTGATCGAGGATATCGACCTCGTACTCATCATGAGCGTCAATCCGGGCTTTGGCGGACAGAGCTTCATCCACTCGCAGCTGAAGAAGATCGAGGCGGTGCGCAGCCTGATCGATAAGCGCGGGCTGGATGTGCAGATCGAGGTGGATGGCGGGGTCAATCCCGAAACCGCGCGGCTTTGTGTCGATGCGGGGGCTGATGTACTGGTGGCAGGCTCTGCTACGTTCAAGGGCGGCCCTGCCCACTACGCCGCCAACATCGCGGCCTTGCGCGGAGACGCGGCATGAATGCCGAAGCTCTCGGCCTGACGCGCCGCCGGAGCGGCGAGGAAGCAGGCGAGGGCAGCGCGATCCCGCTATTGGATCGCGGCGATGAAACGCTGGCGGAAGACCGCGCCGCCACCGGTGATGTGCACGAGACGATTGCGGCTGACCGCGCGCTGGTGCTCACCGATTTCGATCCGCCAAGCGTTACCGCCGGAGAGCGGCTGGTGCGCCTTGCCTATCGCCTGGGCATTTCGGGCAGCACGCTCACCTCGCCTTTCCGCAAGCCCGCGCGACCGCGCTTGCTGGCCACAGTTTCCAGCCCGCTGGCTGGCGAGCGGGCTGCGGGCATGGCGCTGCGGGCGGGGCACTTCTATGTCTATGGTGTCAAGGCGCCGATTGCGCAGGTCGATTTCGGGGCGACCGCCAAGCTGACGCCGCCTTTCGAGCGGGTGATCCACGGCTTCACCTGGTTGCGCGATCTAGAAGCCTGCGCCCCGCGCCAGCAATGCACCGGCGTGGCCGAGCGGGTGCTGGCCCGCTGGCTCGAGGCCAATTTGGAGCCGGGCAAAGGCCCTGCGTGGAAAGTCGAACTCGCCGGCTTGCGGCTGATGAACTGGCTGGTGCACGCGCCGCTGATCCTGTCGGGGCAGGACAAGGGCCAGCGTGCCCGCATCCTCGAAGCAATCGAGACCAATGCCCGTTGGCTCGACCGCAATGCCAGCCGCGCGCAAGACCGGATGGGCGAGCTTGCCGCGTGGTGCGCAATCACCGCCGCCGGATTGCTGCTGCCCGAGGGCAAACCGCGACTGCTGTTTGGCGAGGCGGGACTGACGCGAGCCCTGGGCGAACTGGTGGGCGATGATGGCGGCGTGCTGTCGCGCAGTCCGATGGCGCAAATGCAGGCGATGAAGCTGCTGATCGACCTTGCCGCCTGCTACAAGGCGCGCGATTGCGAGGTGCCCGACGCGATCGGCAAGGTGCTGGCGCTGATGGTGCCGCCGCTGCTCGCGCTGACGCATGGCGATGGCGGGCTGGGTAGCTGGCAGGGTTCCGCCGCTATCCCGGCCTCGCAACTGGCGGCGCTGATCGAGGCGAGCGGTGTGCGCACCCGTCCTTTGCGTGAGCCGCGCGGATGGGGTTATCAGCGGGTGGCGGCGGGCAATGCCGTGCTGCAATTCGATGCCTCGCCGCCGCCGCTCGGCCGCCACGCGCGGATGGGCTGCGCCTCCACGCTGGCGTTCGAATTCAGTCATGGCGAGCACCGTATTATCGTCAATTGCGGCGGCGCGGCGCTGGCGGGCGGGCAAACGCCGATCCGTATCGAACAGGGCCTGCGTGCCACTGCGGCGCATTCGACACTGGTGCTGGGCGATGCCAATTCCACCGCCGTGCTGCTCGATGGCAAGCTGGGAAGTGGCGTGGGCGAAGTCGAGATCGACACGCGCACCGTGCAATTGAAGACTGGCAGCGCGCGGCGATTGGAGGCGAGCCATAATGGCTATGCCCAGCGCTTCGGCCTGCTGCACAAGCGGATCCTCATCCTGCGCGAGGACGGCAGCGAATTACGCGGAGAGGATTTGCTGCTCCCTTCGGGCCGCAAGGGCAAGCGCGGCAAAGTGCCCTTTGCCATCCGTTTCCACCTTGGTCGGCATGTGGAGGCCACGCTCGGCGAAGGCGGCAAAGGCGCGAGCCTGCTGCTCCCCGATGGCAGCCTGTGGCAATTCGTCAGCGGTGAACCCGATCTGCAGATCGAAGAAAGCCTGTGGGTCGATGGCAATGGCCGCCCGCATCCGGTAGAGCAGTTGGTGATTCAGGGCATGGCCTCGCGCGGCGGGGGCAATTTCGCCTGGCTGCTCAAACGTATGGGATAAATCCTCGCATGACCGATGTAACAATCAAGCGGGCGCTGCTCTCGGTGTCCGACAAGACCGGCGTTGTCGAGCTGGCCGGGCGGCTGGCGAAGGCAGGGGTGGAGCTGGTGTCTACAGGCGGCACCGCGCGTGCGCTGCGCGAAGGCGGGCTCGACGTGCTCGATGTCTCGGACATAACCGGCTTTCCCGAAATGATGGATGGCCGCGTCAAGACGTTGCACCCGCGCGTGCATGGCGGCTTGCTGGCGGTGCGCGATGACGCGGACCATGTCGCATCGATGGATGCCCACGAGATCGCCGGGATCGATCTGCTGATCGTCAATCTCTATCCGTTCGAAGAGACTGTCGCGCGCGGAGCGAGCCGCGAGGAAGTGGTCGAGAATATCGACATCGGCGGGCCGGCCATGGTGCGCTCTGCCAGCAAGAACCACCAGTTTGTGACCATCGTCACCGACCCCGCCGATTATACCGAGCTGATGGAAGAGCTGGCGGAGCATGACGGGGCAACAACGCTCGCCTTCCGTACGCGCATGGCAGCGAAGGCTTTCGCCAAAACGGCGAGTTACGATGCGGCGATTGCCAACTGGTTTGCCTTTGGCGATTCCTATACAAATCCGCTTGGGGCCGAGGCGCTTAAGGCGACTTTGTTTCCTGACAAGCTGCCGCTCGCCTTCAGCAAGCTGGCGGAAAGCCGCTATGGCGAAAACCCGCATCAGGCGGCAGCTGTTTACGCGCCGCAAGCGGTGAACGCGCCGGGCGTTCCGCAGGCCGAGCAGGTGCAGGGTAAGGCCTTGTCTTACAACAATTATAACGATGCTGATGCGGCGCTGGAGCTGGTGGCGGAATTTGCTGGCGGTGACCCTGCCATCGTCATCGTCAAGCACGCCAATCCGTGCGGCGTTGCGCAAAGCTCAAGTTTGCTTGAGGCATGGCAAAAGGCGCTCGCTTGTGACCCTGTTTCGGCCTTTGGCGGCATCGTCGCCAGCAACGTGCCCTTGGATGGCCCAACGGCAGAAGCGATCTGTCAGATTTTCACCGAAGTGGTTATCGCGCCCGGAGCCAACGAGGCTGCGCGCGAAGCCTTTGCGGCGAAGAAGAACCTGCGCCTCCTGCTGGTCGATGAATTACCCGATCCGGCGCGAAACGGCTTCCAGATGAAGACGATTGCGGGCGGAATGCTGCTGCAATCGCGCGACAATGGCACGATTACCGCCAGTGATCTCAAGGTCGTGACCAAACGCGCGCCAACCGATCAGGAAATCGCCGATGCGCTGTTCGCGTGGAAGGTCGCCAAGCACGTCAAGTCGAACGCCATCGTCTATGTCAAGGACGGGGTGACCGCAGGCATCGGTGCGGGGCAGATGAACCGCCGCGATTCCTCGCGCATCGCCGCACAGCGGGCCGAGGAAGCTGCCGAACTGGCGGGCTGGGACGAGCCGATGACGGTGGGCAGCGCGGTCGCCTCTGATGCCTTCTTCCCCTTCGCCGACGGCTTGCTGAGTGCGGTTGGCGCGGGCGCAAGCATGGTCATCCAGCCCGGCGGTTCGATGCGCGACGAAGAAGTGATCGCTGCGGCGGACGAGGCGGGCATCGCGATGGTGTTCACCGGAATGCGTCATTTCAGACATTAGGGTCCGCGCCGTTTGCGCCAAATTAACCACGGCGCATTAGCGACAAAGATGAACGGCAGCGTGCTCGCGGGTTCAGGCTGATGCCAAGCCTCGCGCGTTAATCCGGTCACCACCATGAACACCTGATTCGACCGGATACGTCCCAATGCACGTCTTTACCTCTGACCTGTTCCGCTCTTTTTCTCTCGGCTTCGGAGTAACCGCCACGATCATGTTGGCGAATATGCTTCCGTAACCCGGAGGATGCCTTGACCCTGAAGAGTGTTTTTGCCGCCATCGCGCTGGGCGCCAGCGCGCTCGCCATTCCCGCCACGGCGTCCGCCGATGTGTTCGACGCGCCGACGCCCGAACGCCAAGCGCGCGAGAGTGGCTTGCAGACCGCAATTTTCGCAGGCGGCTGCTTCTGGGGGATTGAAGCCATTTTCAGCCACACGCGCGGAGTCAGCAGTGCGATCGCAGGCTATCACGGCGATACGGCAGCCAACGCGACCTATGAGCGGGTTTCGGGCGGTTTCACCCGTCATGCGGAATCGGTCCAAGTGACATATGATCCGAGCGTGGTGCGGTATGACCAGCTGCTCGAAATCCTGTTCTCGGTCGGCGCCGATCCCACGCTCGTCAACCGGCAAGGGCCGGATCGCGGAACGCATTACCGGACCGCTCTCGTACCGCTGAACAGCGAACAGCGCGCGGTGGCCCGTGCCTATATCCGGCAAATGGGCGAATCGGGCGTGTGGGATGATCCCATCGCGGTGCGGATCGAGAGCCACCAGCGCTTCTATCCGGCGGAAAGCTACCATCAGGACTTCATGCACCGGAACCCCGACAATTCCTACATTGTCCGCTGGGATGCACCCAAAGTGCGTGCCCTGCGGGAAATGTTCCCCTCGCTCTATCGCGCGCGCTTCCGCACCGGCTAAGCCCGCCGCGATTGCCGCCGCGCGCTATCGCTCCTATGTAATGGCGTATGGCAACGCAGCACAAACATCACGAGCATTCGGGCGATAATCTGATCGACGAGGCAGCGCGCGTCCTCAAGGATGCTGGCGAGCAGTGGACGGCGATGCGCGAGGACGTCTTCCGCGTGCTCGCCGAACAGGAGCGCCCGGCCAGCGCCTATGATATCGCCGAGGATGTCGGCAAGGCGCGCGGCAAGCGCGTGGCGGCGAACAGCGTCTATCGCATTCTCGACCTGTTCGTGCGGACGAATCTGGCGAACCGGATCGAAAGCGCGAACGCCTATCTCGCCAACACGCATCCCGGGTGCCGCCACGACTGCATCTTCCTGATCTGCGACGATTGCGGCCAGGCCGAGCATTTCGACGATGATTCGCTCACCAGCGCGCTGCGCAAGGCGGGTGCGGATCATGGCTATTCCAATGTCCGCCCGGTCGTGGAACTGCGCGGATTGTGCAGCGATTGCTCGGCCTAGCCAGCGACGAACCGTTCCAGACTATCGATAAACCGTTCATGGACGCGCCAGAAAAATCGGGCTAAAGCTGTGCGATGACTGCACAACGTCCCCATACGCCGCTCCTCGACACAGTCGATAATCCGCACGATCTCCGCAAGCTCAAGCCTGAACAGCTGCGGCAACTTTCCGATGAACTTCGCGCCGAAATGATCGACGCGGTCGGCTCGACTGGCGGGCATCTGGGCAGCGGGCTGGGTGTGGTCGAACTGACCGTCGCCATCCACTACATTTTCAATACGCCCGAAGACCGGCTGATTTGGGATGTCGGCCACCAGGCCTATCCACACAAGATCATAACCGGGCGGCGGGACCGTATCCGCACGCTGCGCCAGGGCGGCGGCCTTTCCGGCTTCACCAAGCGCAGCGAGAGCGAATATGACCCGTTCGGCGCAGCGCACTCCTCGACCTCGATCTCGGCGGGCCTCGGCTTCGCGGTTGCGAACAAGCTCAACAACAAGCCCGGCAAAGCGATCGCGGTGATCGGCGACGGCGCGATGAGCGCTGGCATGGCCTATGAAGCGATGAACAATGCCGAACAGGCGGGCAACCGGCTGATCGTCATCCTCAACGACAATGATATGTCGATCGCGCCGCCGGTGGGCGGGTTGTCGGCCTATCTCGCGCGCATGGTCTCTTCCAGCGAATACCTTGGCCTGCGCAATCTTGCGTCGCGCGTTGCGGGCAAGATCAGCCGCCGTGTGCACAATTCGCTCGGCAAGGCAGAAGAATACACCCGCGGCATGGTAACCGGCGGGACGCTGTTCGAAGAACTGGGCTTCTACTATGTCGGCCCGATTGACGGGCACAATCTCGAT
The DNA here is from genome assembly GCF_056933515.1 of Aurantiacibacter sp. KMU-128. Lineage (NCBI taxonomy): Bacteria > Pseudomonadati > Pseudomonadota > Alphaproteobacteria > Sphingomonadales > Erythrobacteraceae > Aurantiacibacter > Aurantiacibacter sp. KMU-128. The sequence continues at coordinate 2,814,827 of NZ_JBXORT010000001.1, read as the reverse complement.
CATCTGGTGCCGGTGCTGGAAAATGTCCGCGATAGCGAGCAGGGCCCGATCCTCGTCCATGTCGTGACGACCAAGGGCAAGGGCTATGATCCGGCGGAAAACAGCGCCGACAAATATCACGGCGTGCCCAAATTCGACGTGGTGACGGGCGAGAAGGCCAAGTCCAAGGCAGGCCCGCCAGCTTACCAGAACGTATTCGGCGACACGCTTGCCAAGCTGGCGGAAACCGACACACGCATCTGCGCCATCACCGCCGCCATGCCGAGCGGCACTGGCGTCGACCGGTTCGCCAAGGCGCACCCGGATCGCACATTCGATGTCGGCATTGCCGAGCAGCACGGTGTCACCTTTGCCGCAGGCCTGGCAGCGCAGGGCATGCGGCCCTTCGCAGCGATTTACTCGACCTTCCTGCAGCGCGCTTACGATCAGGTCGTGCACGACGTGGCGATCCAGAATCTGCCCGTGCGCTTTGCCATCGACCGTGCCGGTCTGGTCGGTGCCGATGGCGCGACCCATGCGGGCAGCTTCGATGTGACCTACCTCGCCAGCCTGCCGAATTTCGTTGTGATGGCCGCAGCGGACGAGGCCGAGCTGGCGCATATGACCTACACCGCCGCCGAATATGACGAGGGCCCCATCGCCTTCCGCTATCCGCGCGGCAATGGCGTGGGTGTGGAAATTCCCGCAACGCTCCAAAAGCTCGAAATCGGCAAGGGCCGCGTGGTGAAGGGCGATGCGGACAAGGGCGGCAAGGTCGCTATTCTCTCGCTCGGTTCGCGGCTGGAAGAGGCGAAGAAGGCGGCGGTCGAACTGGAAGCCAAGGGGCTCACCACCACCATCGCCGATATGCGCTTTGCCAAGCCGTTGGACGAGGAACTGATCCGCAAGCTCGCCGCCACGCATGAAGTGCTGGTGACGGTGGAAGAGGCGGCCATCGGCGGCCTCGGCGCGCACGTCCTCACCATGGCGAGCGACGAAGGGCTGACCGATGGCGGGCTGAAAATCCGCACGATGCGCCTGCCCGATGTGTTCATCGATCACGACGATCCTGCGAAACAATACGATCAGGCACGCCTCAACGCGCCGCACATCGTCGAAACCGTGCTGAGCGCGCTGCGGCACAATTCTACAGGCGTGGAAGAGGCGCGGGCCTGACCGGGCGGCCAGCTTTCGCGTGCAAAGGGGGCTGCGGATGTTTGGGTGGGTCGTCGTTGTTCTGGCGGTGATCTATGGCGGGCTTGTTGCGCTCGTCTATCTCAACCAGCACCGCATGATCTATGCGCCGCCTGCCGCGCGCAGCGATGTTCCGGCAGGGTTCGAGCGGGTGACCTATCGCACGCCCGATCGGCTCGATCTCGCTGCAGGCTATCGTCCCGCTGCGGAGGGAATGCCGACCCTGCTGTTTTTCCACGGCAACGGCGCAAGCTGGCAATCGACCGCCCTTGTCACTGACCGCTTTGCGGCTGCCGGGTACGGCATACTGGCGGCCGAATATCGCGGCTATTCGGACAATCCGGGCACGCCTTCGGAGCCTGGCCTGTATCAGGACGCGCGCGGCGCATGGCAATTCCTGCGCGAACAGCAAGGAGTGGCGGAAAGCAATATCGTGCTGGTCGGCAATTCGCTCGGTTCGGGCGTGGCGGTGCAATTGGCGACCGAAGTGCGCGCGCGGGCGCTGATCCTGATTTCTCCGTTCGACAGCATGGAAGAAACCGCCGTGCGGCAATTGACATGGCTGCCCGTGCGAATGCTGATCCGCGATCGTTATCGCAACGATGAGAAGCTCCCCGACATCGGTGAGCCGATCCTGATCCTGCACGGCGAGGACGATTCGCTCATCGCGCTGGAGCAGGCGCAAGCGCTGGCGACGGTGCGCGACGATACGGTAATCGAGATTTACCCCGGCTGGGGGCATGATCTGGTTAACAATGACGATGTTCAGGTGAGGGCGATGGCGTTCTTGGAGGGACAGTCTCAGCCCAACTGAACCCACCGCCAAATCCCCGCAGGCACATCACCTAAGTGGATATGCGCATAGGTCGCCGCTAGCCAGCCGAGGATTGCCGCCAGCCACAGCAACGCGCCCGCTGAGGGCATCGCGGACCAGCGCGGCCAGAAGCTCGTCTTTGCTTCCCACGCGGCCCAGGCCTCCCCCATTTGCTCGCGCTTCTTGCTGTCCTGAAGCTTGGAGCCGACAAGCGCGAGAACAAGGATCGCCAGCGCAACGACATTGGTGCGCCAGCTCCACCAGATCACGATATGCGATATCGCCCACAGCGCGATGCCCCACATCATCGGGTGGCGGGTGATGCGGAAAGCGCCCGCAGGTTCGCGCCGCGCCGCCTCTGCAGCGCCCGGAGCGGGCAGCGCCGGATTGCGGATGAAGGAGCCGAGCAGCAGCAGCATGGCTGGCAGCGTCAGCAGCGTCGCGATGATCCAGCCGACCGTGCCGCTTCCGCCCAAGTCGCTGCCCTGCACCTGCCCGAAAGCGTGCGCCATCCAGCCGAGCGTGATGAAAGCCACCACCGAGTAGGCGATCATGAAACCGGTCGCGCCGAGCGCCTTTACCAATGGCGCGCGCAGCGGGTGCGACATCACGAAATGCGAGCCGACAAACGAACCGCTTGCGGCGATCAGCGAGATCAGGGCCGCATCCATCGCCTAGCGCCGGTAAGCGGGGGGCAGGTCGCCGCGTTCGAGCGTGCGATAGCGGTCGCGCAGGCGCGTCTGGTGGTTTTCCAGCGGCTGTTCCACCCCGTCGATCCACACCCGAATGGGCGCTGAGCTGAGTTCGAGCGGATCGCCATCCCACAGCACCACATCGCCAATCGCGCCGGGCACCAGCAGGTTCGAGTTCTCGTACCCCGCAACCCGCGCCGGAATCGAAGTGATCGCGGCAAAGGCCTCGCCCCAGCTGAGGCCCGTTGCGCCCGGCACCCGCTCCAGCGCGACCAGATTGCCCGCCTGTTGCGGCAGCCCCTGCGGGTAATCGCCGCCTTGCTCGTATCCGCCGATGGCCACGGTGACACCGGCATCCACCATCCGCCCGACATTGCTTTGCGTCGCGCCCAGCCGTTCGAAACTGGAGGGCAGGTCGACCAGAGCCGCGGCAATCACCGGCACACCCGATGCGGCGATCCGGTCTGCCACCATCCAGCCTTCGGTGACGCCGACGAGCACCAGATCGAGCCGCGGAAATTCCTCGCGCAAGGCGAGCACCGAAAGAATGTCCGCCGCGCGGTGGACGGTGACATAGAGCTTCTGCCGCCCCGCAACGACCTCGGCGAGCGCCGCTGCATCGAGGCGGGTGAGCATCCCGCTGTCATCCCAGCCATCCGTGCTGTAGGCTTCTGCCTCCATCAGCGCGGTGCGGACCATCGCGTGTACCGCTGTCCGGCTGCCACCGGCAAGCGCCGCCCCGCGTTCGCCCATTTCCACCACCTGGAAGGCGCGGCGCTGGCGCACGGCGTCAAAATCCGCGCCCAGATCAATTACTGCGCCCTGGCCTGCGAAAATGGCCGAGCCTGCGCCCGGCGACACAGTAGCGCGCGTGACACCGCCTGCGCGGCTGTAGCCCACTTCCTGCGATTGCGGGTTCACCGCGGGCGAGACGTCCAGCGCGGCGTGAAAAGGCGAATCATCGGCATCGACATCATTGCTTTCCGACACCGCGCCGACATCGACGAGGCCGAGATTGGTGATCGAAGCGAACAGGCCGGGGGTTACCCACATTCCCTCGCCATCCACGACGGGAACACCGCCGGGCACAGTCACGCCGGTTCCCGCCGCAACCACGCGTCCGCCGCGCACCACAACGGTGGCGTTCTCCACCGGCGCGGACTCGTCTCCGCTGGCCAGCGTCGCTCCGGTAATCGCGATATCCTGTGCGGCGAGCGGGGTCGCTCCCAGCGCAAGCGCGGCGACAGACAGCGTCAGGAGGCGCTTCATTTCACGTCTCCTTCACCCGGCTGGCCCAGCTCGAAATCGCTCACCGGGCGCAGCGCCGGATTGTGCATATCGAACATCAGTGCGCCGTCGATCCACACCCGCTCGGGCCGCGAATAGATGCTCAAGGGGTCGCCGTTCCACAGCACGATATCGGCCATTTTTCCCGGTTCGAGGCTGCCGGTCATCGAATCGATGCCCATCGCGCGTGCGGCGTTCAATGTGATCCAGCTGATGACTTCGGCATCGGGAATGATGATCCCCATCCGGCGTCCATCGGCCTGCGCCTTGGCCGCTTCCTGGTTGAGCCGCTGGATGCCGTTCTCGTCATCCGAGTGTATCACCACGCAGGCACCGGCATTGTGAATCATCGCCGCGTTTTCGGGGATGGCATCATAGGCTTCCATCTTGAAGCCGTACCAGTCGGCCCACACCGCGCTGCACACATCGTGTTCGCGCAGCAGATCGGCAATCTTGTAGCTTTCGACCGCATGGTGGAAAGCGGCAACGCGGTAGCCGAACTCTTCCGCCATATCGAGCACCTGCGCCATTTCGTCGGCGCGGTAGCAGTGGTTCTGGATCGTGATATCGCCCGCCAGCACGCCAGCGAGCGTTTCCATGGCGAGATCGCGCGGCGGATCGTCGCGCTCCATCCACGCTTGCGCATCGAGCCAGGTGTCGCGGTTGACCGCCATATTGCCCATGCGGGTCGACGGCATCCGGCCCCGCCCGCCATAAACGCGCTTGGGGTTCTCCCCGCAGGCCATTTTCATCGAATAGGGCGCACCGGGGAATTTCATTCCCTGCACGGTGCGGCTGTAGACATTCTTCAGCGTCACCGTGCGCCCGCCCATCAGGTTGGCCGAGCCGGGCAGGATCATCAGGCTGGTGACCCCGCCATTGGCCAATGCACGGCTGAAGCCGGGATCCTGCGGCCAGACCGAATGTTCGGCCCAGACTTCGGGCGTGGTCGGGCTGGTCGCTTCGTTGCCGTCGCTATGCGCTTGCACCGACGGGGTGGGGTAATCGCCCAGATGCGAGTGAATGTCGATAATGCCGGGGGTGACGTAGCGGCCGGTGCCATCGATCCGTGTGTAGCCTTCGGGGATGGCGAGGCTGGCATCGCCGATGGCCACCACTTCGCCCTCGGCAAACAGCACCACGCCGTTCTCGATCATCCCGCCCGCACCATCATAAATGGTCGCGCCGACCACAGCGGTCGGCACGCCGGGATAGCGTTGATAGGTGGAGGGGTAAGGGTCAGCAGGCGCTTCCCAGCTATCTGCAGCCGAAGCAGCCGTTTCCGAAGACCCGCTGTTCGCAGTGGTGGTGCACCCCGCCAGCGCGAGCGCGCTCAGGCTGACAAATGCGGCGGCAGGGCCGCCTTTCGTGAAAAGACGGCCCATACGTACGTTACCCCTTAGTAGCCGGATGCACACCCGCGCCCTGCGGCTCGCCCGGGCCTTCGGCCTGGCCTGCCAGTTCATCGTCCTTCAGCGTATCGAGATGCATCAGCTTCTTGATCAGCGGGCTGACGACCATCACCGCCACACCGATGCCCACGGCATACCAACCGACCGTGGTGTAGACGTCCAGCACCAGCTGCTTACCCGCTTCCTCGCCCACACCCTCGCCGCCGGTGGCCGACGCGATAAGGCCTGCGGCGAAGTTGCCGGTGGCCGAAGCGAAGAACCAGGTGCCCATGATCAGCGAGGCCATATGTCCCGGCGACAGGCGGTTCATCGCCGACAGGCCGACAGGGCTCAGGCACAGCTCACCCGTGGTGTGCAGCAGGTAGATGAGGAAGATGAAAATCACCGGCGTCGGCACATTCACGCCCACGCTCTGCGCACCCCAGACCAGCACGAGGAAGCCAAGACCAACCTGCACCACGGCGAGGCCGAACTTCATCGGCGTGCTTGGCTCTGCGCCCTTGCTCGCCAAGCCCTGCCACAACATTGCAAACAGGGGGGCAAGCAGCACTATGTAGATCGCGTTGATCGACTGGAACATCGAAGCGTTGACGCCCTGCGTGTCTACGTGTCGATCGGTAAACACGTTGAGCGACGATCCCGCCTGCTCGAAAAGCGCCCAGAAGACGATTGAGACAAGTATCAGGAACATCGCGGCAAAGATGCGATTTCGCTCCTCTGGTAGGAGCTTGGTGACTGCCGTGAACAGCACATAGGCAACGAGGCCACCGCCGAAGATGCCGAGCACGCCGCCCACCAGCTCCTGGTACTGGATGGCGAGCCAGCAGAGCGCCACCATCGCAAGTCCGGCACCGTAAATGCCCCATTCCTTGCCACCGGCGATCTTGGCCGGGTCCTTCGGCTCACCCTTGCCCAGCAGCAGTGGCTTGCCGACAATAAAGAAGATCAGGCCGACCAGCATTCCGAAACCGGCCAAACCGAAGCCGTATTCCCAGCCCACCGTCTGGCCGAGATAGCCGCAGATGATCGACGCAGTCGCCGCGCCGACATTGATGCCCATGTAGAAGATCGTGTAGGCGGGATCGCGGCGGATATCGGTGCGCGAATAAAGCTGCCCCACAAGAACCGAGATGTTCGCCTTCAGGAAGCCCGAACCCACAATAATCAGCGCCAGCGCGAGCCAGAACACGTTGATCATGGGGTTCGCCTGGCCCAGCGATGCATCGCCTTCGAACGCCATGAAAAAGTGGCCGAAAGTCAGCAGGACCGCGCCAAACAGCACCGCCTTGCGCTGGCCCAGATAGCGGTCCGCCAGATAGCCGCCGACAACCGGCGCAATGTAAACCAGCGCGGTGTAAGCGCCATAAATTACATAGGCCTTGTCTTCGGCAAACATCCAGTGCTGGATCAGGTAGAAGATCAGCAGCGCGCGCATCCCGTAATAGGAAAAACGCTCCCACATCTCGGCCATGAACAGCAGGAACAGACCTTTGGGGTGCCCGATCACCTCTGCCTGCGGGCGGGTGATCAGCACGAGCCCGCCGATCAGAAATGCCAGCAATGCGATTACCGCCACGCGGAAGGTCCACATCTCGAATGCGGAATCGAATGTGAAGAAAACCCCATCGACCATAAAAGTCTCAACCCTTGTCCATGTGTCCGCTGCTTCTGTGAACGGCGCGGATCAACCCCGAAAGCGCAGCACAGTAACGATTGTTTCATCATTGTGAAGCGCATTTCGTTGCGGCTGAAACCTTGGGCTTTGGCCTCTATCGGCACCGCGCCGCTTGACCTGCCCCGCTGTATTATGGCACTGATGCACCAGTTATGGCCGATACCCGCCCCGTCTATCTTCGCCTGCGAGAGCAGATCGCCGCCGCCATTATCGATGGGCATTACAAGCCGGGCGATATGCTCCCTTCGGTGCGCGCCTTTGCTGCCGACCAGGGAGCCAATCCGCTCACCGTTGCCAAGGCCTATCAGCAATTCCAGGCTGACGGGCTGATCCGCGTGCAGCGCGGGGTCGGAATGTTCGTGAAGGACGGCGCGGCTGACCGGTTGCGGGCGAGCGAGCGGGAGGAATTCCTGCGCGAGGAATGGCCGTCTATCCGCGAGCGGATCGAGCGGCTGGGACTCGACATTTCCGATCTCGCCGCCAAGGCCTGACCCGGCCAAAGCACGCACGACTTTACAAATCTTGCGCAAAATGCGGAAGATTCGCCCCGATCCATTGCGTATCGGAACCTTTTCTGCCAGATGAACAGAACAGCGCGCTGCTGGGGGACGCACGGCGCGCCAAAGATGATCGATAGTGAAATACTTTCGGCGGCAAATAGGGGTCGCACCCAATAGCCCGATCGGGGAGCGATATGATCAGGTCCGAACTTCTCCAGGCACTCGCTGCAGACAATCCAGAACTGCGCGCCGAAGAGGTTGAGCAGGTTGTCGACATTTTCTTTGATGAAATAGCCGCCAGGCTGGCCGAAGGTGGCCGCGTGGAATTGCGCGGTTTCGGCACCTTCTCCACCCGCCAGCGCGAATCGCGCACCGGTCGCAATCCGCGCACCGGCGACTCGGTAGAAGTGCCCGCCAAGCGCGTGCCCTATTTCAAGCCCGGCAAGGAAATGCGCGAGCGGCTGAACCGCTAGGCTCGCGCTTCACCCTACAACTCCTGCACTGCGCACTTGGCACCTGCCCGCTTTAGCGGCTAGGCGGCGTTTGGTGCGCGGGCGTGGCGGAATGGTAGACGCCGGGGACTTAAAATCCCCTGTCCTTTTGAGACGTGCGGGTTCGAGTCCCGCCGCCCGTACCAGCCTCTTTTCCTCGGTTTGGTTTCCGCTATCCTAAGGCCCGCTTTCGGTTTCCCCGCAAGTCGGCGCTTGCCCGTTGCAAAGGATGATCCGGCTACATCTTCCTCTCTACGCAATGTCCGGGGATGAAGATGAGCGACGTGCTCCCAGTCAGAATGTCTTCGCCCGCGCGCGGTGACGGGGCTTTGCCGGAGGGCAATGAGTGCCGCGGTGCGCGGCGCTATACGCTGCTCATCCGTTCGGCGAAGCTGGTAATAGGCGCAGCCGAATATCTGTGCATCATGCGCGATGCCTCTGAAACCGGTGTGTCGGTGAGGATCTTCCACCCTTTACCCATCCACCATGATACCATGATCGAAATGCAGAATGGCGACCGCCATCGCCTCGAGCTGGTGTGGCAGGATGCGAAGCGCGCAGGCTTCCGCTTCTGCGACCCCGCCAGCATCGCCCGGATCATCGAATGCCCCAGCGACTTTGCCAAGCGCCCTGTACGCCTCAATCTGTCAGCCCCGGCACAGATCGAGATCATGGGGAAGCCCGACTACGCCGAACTGCGCGATATCAGCCAGCAAGGCGCAAAAATCGCCTGCACCCGCCATCTCGCCATTGACCAGCAAGTCAAGCTGCTCGTCGACGGGATGCGCGATGTCTTTGCCAAAGTGCGCTGGCGGCGCGAGGGCATGATGGGGCTGGTGTTCGAGGAGACGCTCCAGCTGGACGAGCTCGCCCGCATTGCCTGCTATTTGCAGGATGGCGGGTGAATCGGCTCAGGCCGGGCGGAAATCCATTGCCACGCCGTTGATGCAATGGCGGTGCCCGGTCGGGCGCGGGCCGTCATCAAAGCGGTGCCCAAGGTGGCCGCCGCAATCGGCGCAATGGATTTCGCGGCGCGGATAGCCGAGGTGGTAATCGGTCGAATATCCCACTGCCCCGCTATCGATCGGCTGCCAGAAACTGGGCCAGCCGGTGCCGCTGTCGAATTTGTGCGTGCTCGAATAGAGCCGGTTGCTGCACCCTGCGCAAACAAAGGTTCCACGGCGGCTTTCGCGGTCGAGGGGAGAGCTGAAGGCGCGTTCCGTGCCAGCGCGGCGCAGAATGCGGAATTCCTCGGCGGTCAGGCGGCGGCGCCATTCATCCTCGCTGTAGTTCACGCGGAATCGTTCCTGCGCGCGCACTTCGCTGCCGCACGCGCCCAATACGGGAAGCGATGCGCCTGCGCCCAGCCAGACGAGCAGCTTGCGGCGGTTGATCTCGGTTTTGCTCATACGTCACCTCTACGGCGTCAGAATTGAACTGTTCCTGACATTGCCCGCAGAAGTGATCGCTGTCAGCCTGCCTCTTTGGCCCAGGCGCGGGCAGGAGACAGGCTGAACTTGCGCCTCGCCTGGCGCGGGCCCGATTTCATCACGCGGCGGCGGAACAGGTTCGCGCCGAGCTTGACGAAAATGAACACCCACAAAGCCTGCCAGCCCAAAGCCAGCAGATGCGGCCACAGCGAATCTTCCACAGCCGCCCGCGCCACCATGGCGAAAGGCGAGCTCAAGGGAAATGCCATGGCTCCATATTCGATCAAACCGCCCCGGTCGGTTACCGCAAGGCTCGCAAAAAAGAACATGAGGATCTGGAACATGGTCGCGGGCATGGACAGCGTCTGCACTTCGCGCACCGTTGTGGCGAGCGAGCCAACGGCGAGGAAGATGCTCCCCAACAGTAAATATCCCATGGCGAAATAGAGCGGGAACAGCAGGAAGAACATCGGCCAGCCGACGCCAGGATTGGCGTAATCGGACAGCGACTGCCCGCCCGCAATCAGGATCGCCGCGCCCGTGCTGCCCCACACCGCAATGCCGACCACCGATACGCCGAGCATCGCAAACAGCTTGCCCATAAACAGCGCGTCCATCGGGATCGCGGCGGCGAGCACTTCGATGATCTTGTTGCCCTTTTCCTCGACAAGGTTGGACAGCACCATGCTCGCCAAGAGCATGATGAGGAGGAACAGCAGAACCTGTCCCACCTGCGCGGTGCGCAAGCGGCCCGAAGTCTCTGCCGCGCCGCTGGTGCCGACAATCGCGGTTTGCACCGATGCGGGCGCGGGAACGCTGCCTGCCTGCGCATTGCCCGCGATCAGACCGACGACGCCTTGCCAACGCGATGCGCGCTCCTCGGTCGCAGTCAGCACGGGTGCATCGAGCGTGCCGGTTACCACAGCGGCCAGGCTGCCCTCGGCGCTTTCAAGCACGGCGCGCGCATCATAGGATTCGCCGGGGCGCAAGCGCTCAAGCTCGACCATGGGCGGCACGACGCCGGGCATCTGCATGGCCAGCTCCTCGCGCGCGGCGAGCATCGCGTCGACATCCTCTGCCTCCATCGCAATGCCGATATCGGCCACCGCCGCTTCGGATTGCACCTGCGCGCCAACGCCGCCTGCCAGCGCCATGACGATGACGGGGAAAAGCGGGCCGAGCAGGAAGAAGATGAAGCTGCGGCTGAACAGGATCGCCGAGAAATCGCGGCGGGCGACAACCCATGCGGCGCGCCACATGGGCAGGCGGCCGCCTTCGCTGATGGCGTGCTGGCTCATGCGTCTTCTCCCGCGCCGGTGGAGACCATATCCGCTGCCGCCGCCTCACCCGCGATGGCGACAAACGCATCGTGCAGTCCGGCGCGCTCGATGCTGAGCGACTGGATGCCCGCATCGCCTTCGATCAGTGCCTTGAGCAAAGGCTCCACCCCGCTTTCGGGCAGCGGGAAATACCAGAAATCGCCCACGCGGCGGGTCTCTGCGGGCAGCGCAGCGCGCCACGGCCCTTCGGCATTGCGCGTTTCCAAGCGCACCTGCGCCGGAATCCGGTCGCGCGCCTCGTCGACGCGGCCGGTGAAAGGCACCTTGCCGCCCGCGATAATCGCAATCCCTTCGCACAGCCGCTCGGCATGGGCGATAACGTGGGTGGAGAAGATCACCGTGGTGCCCTTGTCGGCAAGGCCACGGATCAGCACTTCCAATTTTCCTTGGTTGATCGCATCGAGGCCGCTGAAGGGCTCGTCAAACACGACCAGTTTGGGCTCGTGCACCAGCGTGCCGAGCAATTGCACTGTCTGCGCCATGCCCTTTGACAACTGGCGGATCTGCTTGTCGATCGCATGGCCGAGGCCGTGCTGTTCCAGCAGTTCCTTGCCCCGCTTGCGCCCTGTATCCAGTGGCACACCGCGCAGCGCGCCCATAAAGGCAATCGCTTCAAAACATTTCATCGCCGGATAAAGGCCGCGTTCCTCGGGCAGATAGCCGATATAGCGCGCCACATCCTGCGGGTTTTCCGCACCCAGCACGCGGCGGTATCCGTCATCGGGGTCGATAATCCCCAGCAGCATCCGCAATGTCGTGGTCTTGCCCGCCCCATTGGGGCCGAGAATGCCGTAAATCGCACCTTCGGGGATGGTGATGTCCACGCCGTCCACCGCCAGCGTCGTATCGAAGCGCTTCACCAGCCCGCGCGCCTCGATGGCGAGAGGCCTTGTGCCGGTGATTTCGCGCTCGGGTGTAATAGAGGTCGCCATATCCATGCTTCGCCCGCTACAGGGGAGGAATGAACGGGACGCCCTCCCATTATGGTTAATGCGCCGGTTACGTTGTCGCTTGAGGATCGCCTGCGCGCCAAGGCGCGCGAGCTGGGCTTTGTCGCGGTGGGAATTGCGCCGGCCGCCGATGATCCGCTGCGCGCGCGGCGGCTGCATGAGTGGCTGGCGGCGGGCTATCACGGCGACATGGGCTGGATGGAAGACCGCGCTGACGTGCGCCAGGGGCCGCAATCGATGTGGCCGGAGGCAAAAAGCGTGATCGCGCTCGGCATGAGCTATACCCCTGATGTCGATCCGCTGGCGCTGGAAGGCGATGCCGAGCGGGCGCGCATTTCGGTCTATGCCCAAGGGCGCGATTATCACGACACGGTGAAGAAGGCACTGAAGGCGCTGGCGCGCTGGCTCTGTGCCGAAGTGCCCGAAACGCAGCTCAAGGTCTTTGTCGATACCGCGCCGGTGATGGAGAAGCCGCTGGGCGAGGCGGCCGGGCTCGGTTGGCAGGGCAAGCACACCAATATGGTTAGCCGTGAACACGGCAACTGGCTGTTTCTGGGTGCGATCTATACCACGTTAGAACTGGAACCCGATGCGCCGCATGACGACCGTTGCGGTTCGTGCACCGCGTGCCAAGCGGCCTGCCCGACCGATGCTTTCCCTGAACCATACCGGTTAGATGCACGCCGCTGCATCTCTTACCTGACGATCGAGCACAAGGGGCCGATCCCCGAGGAATTCCGCGAAGCCATCGGCAACCGCATCTATGGCTGCGATGACTGCCTCGCAGTGTGTCCGTGGAACAAGTTCGCCGACAGCGCCGCGCGAAACCGTGCCTTCGCCCCGCGCGAGGATCTGGTCGCGCCGCGTCTCGATGAGTTGCTTGCGCTCGACGATGAAGCATTTCGCGCGAAATTCTCCGGTTCGCCGATCAAGCGCATCGGGCGTAACCGCTTCGTGCGCAATTGCCTGATCGCGGCTGGAAACAGCGGGAATGGGGCGCTGGCAAAGCAGGTGGGCGCTTTGACGCAGGATACGGATGAGGTGGTGGCAGAAGCGGCGCGCTGGGCGCTCGTTCGGCTTAGCGCAAATCCTTGAGCACTACGTCGGGGTTGGCCAGATCGGCGGGATCGACTTCCACCCGTGCCTCGATCAGCTTGCGGCCCTGCACATAACAGCGCGTAGAGTTGACCGCGTCCACCGCGATCACCCGTCCGTCTTTCATATACAGCACTGCAAAACTGCGGCTCGCGGGGTCGCCGCGCAGCACTGCTTGGTCATGCCCCATGCTGAGGCCTGCGGTCTGCAATTTGAGGTCATACTGGTTCGACCAGAACCACGGGAAGGCGGTGTAGGGCTGCTTGTCGCCGCAAATCGCCTTCGCCGCGGTGGTCGCCATATCATGCGCGTTCTGCACGCTTTCGAGCCGGATAACCGCGCCATCGGCCCAGGCATTGGCGTGCGCGGCGCAATCGCCGATGGCGTAAATGTGCGGCAGGCTGGTGTGGCAGAATTCGCTGACATCAACCCCGTTGGCACCCGCCGCGCCCGCCGCGATCAGCGGGCCGACCGCCGGGACGATGCCGATGCCCACCACCACGCCGTCACACGCGATCGCCTCGCCATTGGCCAGCACTACGCTTTCCACGCGGGTCGAACCCGTGAGCCGCTCGACACCCACGCCCAATCGCAGATCGACGCCCTGCCGTGTGTGTTCATCCTGATAGAAGCGCGACAATTCTTCCCCCGCGACGCGGTTCAGCACGCGGTCTTGTGCTTCCACCAGCGTGACCTTGCGGCCGAGCTTGCGCAGCACTGCCGCCGCTTCCAGCCCGATATAGCCACCGCCGATCACCACGAAATGCTGCGCTCCGGCTTCGAGATCGGCCAGCAAGGCATCCACATCGCCCCTGTCGCGCACCGCGTGCAAGCCCTCGAGATGGCCGCCGGGGCACGAAAGTCGCCGCGCATCGCCGCCCGCTGCCCAGATCAGCCGTCCGTAACCAACGCGGTCGCCCGCGCCGAGGATGACTTCCTTCACTTCGGGATCAATCTTGGTCACCGATTGGCCGAGCATCAGCGTGATCGCCTTTTCACCCCAGAAGGCTTCAGGGCGGATCAGCAGGCGTTCGAACGGCTTGTCACCCGCCAGATACTCCTTGGAGAGCGGCGGGCGTTCATAGGGCGGTTCGCGGTCGCGGCCGATCATGGCGATCGAGCCTGCAAAACCGTTCTGGCGCAAGGCAATTGCGGCTTGCGCGCCGCCATGCCCGGTGCCGACAATCACAACATCGAACTGGTTCATGGCGCGGTGAGTGGGCAAAATCGGCGGCGCGGTCAAGCGGAGAGGCGGCGCGGCGTTAACCCTGCAACAGATTGCGCGCCTGGCTGGCGATCTGCGCAAGCATGGCAGGAGCAACCGGCGTTGCCGCCTTCGCCCGCGTGATCATCCGCCGGAAGTGCGCAATCGCATTTTCGTTGGCTTGCGTCCACTCGGCAATCAACGCCTGCGGGTCACCGGAATTCTTGCCGCGCTTGCGGGCAAGGCCGCGCAGGAAATCGAACCGCATCTGCTGGAAATCGCGCGCAAGGCCGGAAACGAGCAAGCGCTCCCACGGATCGGTCGGGCTCATCACCGCGGCGCGCGACTGTGCCCAGTCGATGCCGAGCTGCGCGCCGAGATCGATAAAGGCGTGCGCCAGATCTAGCGGGGCGAGCCCGGTATCGGCCGCCAGCCGCGACAGACCGATGGCTCCATCGAAAGCGAACAGGCGCGCGACCATCTGCGCGTGCTCCTCGCTCGCGCCCTTTTCCGCCATGCTTGCTGCCAACGCGTCGACATGGGCGCGCGCTTCGTCGCCGAGCAGACTGTCAGCCTGCGCGTTTATCGCGCTGACCATCTCGCCGATTTCGGCAATCAGGGTGGAGGGGGCGACATCTGCATTACAGGCACGCAGCAGGTCGGCGATATGCGCCCGCAACGCCAGCGCCGCCTGATCGAACAGCATCAGCCGCGCGGTTTCGGGCATCGCCTCGGTATCGAGCGTCTGCCAGATTTCCTCCATGCCCATCAGTTGGCTGGCCGCGACAAAGCCGGCGGCGATGGCGGCAAGCCCCGCGCCTTCTTCCTCGGCCAGTTCGAAGGGATGCAGCATCCCCATGCGGTTAACGATCTGGTTCGCCACCACCGTGCCGACAATTTCCTTGCGCAACCGGTGGTCGAGCAATTGCTCGGGGAAAGCCTCCTGCAATTGCGGCGGGAAATCGCCCAGCACCAGCGCATTGGCCGTCTCATCGTCAGCCAGCGCGCTGCCTTCCACCGCTTCCTGCAAGGTCAGCTTGGAATAGGACAGCAGCACCGCGAGTTCGGGGCGGGTCAGGCCCCGCCCTTCACCAGCGCGGCGCGCCAGTGCCTCGCTATTGCCGAGCCCTTCATTGGCGCGGTCGAGACCGGCCATGTCTTCAAGCATTTCGATGAGCCGCGCCTGCGCGCTAACAGTGCGGCAGCCGCCTTGCTCGGCAATCGACAGCGCGAGCGCTTGCAAGCGGTTGTCTTCCAGCACCAGCTCCGCGACTTCGTCTGTCATATCGGCGAGCAGCGCGTTGCGGCGCTCTTCGGACAGGCGCCCGGCGCGGCGCGCGGCGGTAAGCGCGATCTTGATATTCACCTCGTTATCCGAGCAATCGACGCCCGCCGAATTGTCGATGAAATCGGTGTTGACGCGCCCGCCCCCGAGCGAAAACTCGACGCGGCCAGCCTGCGTCACGCCGAGATTCGCGCCTTCGCCGATCACCTTGGCACGCAGCTCTTCTGCCTTGACCCGCAAGGCGTCATTCGCCGGATCGCCGACATCGGCGTTACTTTCATGACTCGCCCTGATGTAGGTGCCGATGCCGCCGAACCAGATGAGATCGGCCTCGCTCTTCAGGATCAGCGAAATCAGCGTGTCGGGATCGAGCGCACCGTCTTTCAGATCGCTGTCATGGATGCCGAGCACTTCCATCGCCTGCGCAGAAAGTTCGATCCGCTTGCTGCTGCGCGGAATAATCGCGCCGCCTTTGGAGAGCAGTTGTTCCGAATAGTCCGCCCAGCTTGACCGCTCCATCTCGAACAGGCGCTTCCGCTCTTTCCAGCTGGCTGCGGGGTCGGGGTCGGGGTCGATGAAGATGTGGCGATGGTCGAACGCGGCGACCAGCTTGATCGCTTGCGACAGCAGCATTCCGTTGCCGAACACGTCGCCCGACATATCGCCGCAGCCGACCACGCGCACCGAATCGGTCTGCACATCGACGCCCATTTCGAGGAAATGGCGCTGCACGCACACCCACGCACCGCGTGCGGTGATGCCCATCGCTTTGTGGTCGTAACCATTGGAGCCGCCGCTGGCGAAGGCATCGCCGAGCCAGAAGTCCCGCTCCAGCGCGATGGCATTGGCAGTGTCTGAGAAAGTCGCCGTGCCCTTGTCCGCCGCGACCACGAAATAGGGATCCTCGCCATCATGGATGACAACGCTTTCGGGATGAACCACCTTGTCATCGACGATGTTGTCGGTGATCGACAGCAGGGTACGGATGAACAGCTTGTAGCTTTCCTTGCCCTCGGCAAACCACGCATCGCGGTCGACCGCCGGATTGGGCAGGCGCTTGGGATAGAAGCCGCCCTTCGCGCCGGTCGGCACGATCACGGCATTCTTCACCTTCTGCGCTTTCATCAGGCCGAGGATTTCGGTGCGGAAATCGTCGCGCCGGTCAGACCAGCGCAGCCCTCCGCGCGCGACGGGGCCGGCGCGCAAGTGGATGCCTTCGACGCGGCGCGAATAGACGAAGATTTCGCGCCATGGAACGGGCGCGGGCAGGCCGGGGACTTGTGCGCTATCGAGCTTGAAGGCGAGCGCATCGGCGGCAGCAGGCGCAAAGGCATTGGTGCGCAGCACCGCGCGGATCGTCGCCCAGTAACGACGCAGCAGCCGGTCGTCATTGATCGCCCCCACTTGCGCGAGCCCCGCGCGGATATCGTCCTCGACACCGGCCACAGCCTTGTCGCGGTCACCCTTGAACGCGGGATCGTGCAGCGTGCGCAGCAGCGCGATCAGGCCGCGCGTCACGTCGGGCGCGCCCGCGAGCGCATCGACCACGGTGTAGATGGTGAAGGCGATATTCGACTGGCGCAGATAGCGATAGAAGGCGCGCAGCCAGTCGGCTTCCTGCGCGTTCAGGCGGCAAGCGATGACGAGGCGGTTGAAGACGTCGTCCTCGGCGTGTTCGTTGAGCACGCTTGATATGGCAGCCTCGATAATTTCCGCGCGTTCGAGCAGCGCGTCCACGTCCATCCCGACGGGCAGGCCGAGCACGAAATCGTGGATCGTGCCGGTATCCTCGCCGCCCAGTTCGCTGGGAACTTCCGACAACACGCGGAAGCCGAAGTTTTCGAGCGCGGGCACGGCGTCGGAGAGCGGCAGCGCGCCATGATGCTGGTAAATCTTGAGCCGCAGGCGGCCTTCTTCATCACCGGGCGAGTGGTACAGCCGCGCATCGCGCCCCTGGCCCGCTTCACCGGTATGGGCGGCCAGATTGCGGAGGCGCAGAATGTCGGTTGCCGCTTCCTGCGCGCCATAGGTGGCGCGGTAGAAGGGCGGGAAGCTCTCGGCATAGCGCATGGCAAGCGCGGCGGCGCGGCTGGGTTCTTCCTGCGTGGCTAGCGCCTCTTCCACGGCATCGCTCCAGCCGCGCAGCATCGCGCCGAGCGCGGCGTCCACCGCTGCGCTGTCGGCGCTCGTATCGGTGCCACGGAAGTCCATCACATAGCGCAGCAGCGCCAGATTGCCGCCTTCGACCATCAGGCTCCAGTCGAGCGTTTGCGCGCCGGTATGCGCTTCGAGCAGGTCTTCCACCTGCAAGCGCACCGTGGTGGAGAGCATATCGCGCGGCAGCCAGACGAAGCCAAACAGGTGCCGTTCGAGCGGCGCGGTGACCAGTGTCGCGCGCGGGCGCGGTCGGTCGGTCAGGCCCATCATCGAGGTGGCGACGCGGGTGATATCATCGTCCGAGAAGCTGATGATAAGATCGTGCGGCAGTGCTGTGAGCGCATGCACCAGCGCCTTGTAATCATGGCTGCCCGTTTCGAAACCGAGCCGCTCCATAATGCCCTTGAGCTGCTGGCGCAGCACCGGCACGCTATCGGGCGGGGAAACCAGCGCGGCACTGGTCCAGATGCCCGCATGGACGGACAGGGCTTCCACCCGCCCCTTCTGCACGACCGGCACGATAAACAGGTCGAGCGGCACGCGGCGGTGCACCTTGGCAATGCGGTTGGCTTTCAGGATCAGCGGCGCACGGCCGGGCTTTCCGTTCTGGCGGGGCAATTCTCCATCGAACCAGGCGAAGGCCTTTTCGAACGCATCGTCGGCCAGCAGATCGGGGGTCGAGCGGCGGCAGATGCCCATGACATCGCGCGTCTCGCCATCGCGGGTGCGGGTGAGGTGGCCCAATTGCGTCATCATCCCGCCCGCCAGCCAGCGCAGGAGCGCCGCGCCTTCACCATCGGACAGGCGATCCGCATCGTCTTCCATCATCTGCCGCATTTGCGGCCAGTCAGCGACGCAAGCGCGGACATCGAGCAGCGCGGTTTCGAGTTCCGCTTCCAGCGCGCGGCGTTGCTTGGCATCGATGCGCGGCGTTTCGAGATAGACCCAGCTTTCCTTGCGCTCGCCGGTGCCATCGCCCTCGGGCAGTTCGCACAGCGCGCCATCCTTGCGGCGGACAGGCAGGATCGGGTGCACGAGCACATCGATCGGTAGGCCGTGGGCAGCCATCGCCGCGCCGATCGAATCGACAAGAAACGGCATATCCTTGTTGATAATGGCGATGCGCATAAAGCGCCGCCCTTCGGCAGCCGAGCGGATCAGGATCGAGGGCTTGCCGTCTTCGCGCGTGCGCGCCGCTTCGATCACAAACGCGGTGGCGGCGTCGAGATGCTCACCTTCCAGCGGAGTCTCCCCGGGCAGGATCGAGGTGCTGATCCGCTCGCGCAGAGAAGCAGCGAACCCCTTCTCCTCTTTGGTCAATTCGGAAAAGGCAGCGCTCTTGGTGCTCGTGCTCGGCATAAACCCTCGTCTCTCCTCGCGCGTGCCGAGCCAGCGACTCGGTTCCGCGCCCTCTCACCCGGCCATACCGGACAATTGCTGCCGCCTCTATCGCAGCGGCATACGCAATGCACACAAAATGTTTCACTAGAAACTAGTTTTGTTTCAGAGCGCCGCAACGGTTTTGAGCAGCAGCGCGACATCAGTGGGGCGACTGAGCCGGTGGTCGCCGCCTTTGACGAACGTCACTTGCACATCCTCGCTCTCCAGCGCGGCGGCGAGGCGGAGCGAAATATCGGGCGGGACGTCCTTGTCTTCCTGCCCGTGCAGCAAGCGAACCGGGCAGCTAATCGGAATGACATCACCCAGGACCCGGTTGGCCTGCGCATTCTTCCAGAATTTCGCATGGGTCGGCATCGGATCGTAGCCGTAACCGCTCTCCTCATAGATCGTATCGCCGAGATACAGCGCGTCCTTCTGCTCGTCGGTGTAGCCCCAGTCGGAGAAGTCCGGCGCGGCGGCAATGCCGACCAGCCCCGCCAGCCGTTCGGGCATGGACTGGCCGAGCAGCAGCATTACCCAGCCGCCCATCGAGGAGCCGACGAGCACGATCCGCTCGTTCTCGACATACTCGCCGATCAGCAGCCCCGCATCCTCGGCCCAATCGAACAGCGTGCCATCGGCGAAATCGCCGCTGCTATCGCCGCAGCCCGAATAATCGAGCAGCAGACATTCGCGCCCCGTCGCCACGCAATCGTCGAACAGGGCCGTCGCCTTGCTGCCTTCCATGTCGGACATATAGCCGGGCAGGAACACGACCGCAGGCCCGCTGCCGGGTGTGTGGCGGAAGGCGAGCCATTGCTTTTCGCCAAGCGGATGCGTGCGCACTTGTGTCATCGCGTCACGTCTAATTGCGCCCCATGGCGGGAGGCAAGCCATTATCCCCACTTGGCGCGCGCGCGTGAAGGCACTAGGTGGCAGCGCATGACCGAATTACTCAAGATCAGCCTGCCCGATGGTTCCGTTCGCGAGATGGAGCGCGGCTCGACTCCCGCCGATGTGGCGGCAGCGATTGGCCCCGGCCTTGCCAAGGCGGCATTGGCCGCGCGGGTGAACGGCGAAGTGCGCGATCTGAACCGCCCGTTCGATGGCGATAGCGAGCTCGCGCTGATCACCGCGCGCGACGAGGCGGACGCGCTCGAACTCGCGCGCCACGACTTTGCGCACGTGCTGGCCGAAGCGGTGCAATCGCTGTTCCCCGGCACGCAGATCACCTTCGGCCCGGCAACCGATGACGGCTTCTATTACGACGTCAAAGCGCCCGATAACCGCCCGCCCTTCTCGATGGACGATCTGCCCGCCATTGAGGAAGAAATGCGCCGCATCATCCAGGCCGACAAGCCGCTGCGCCGCGAGGTGTGGAGCCGCGAGGATCTGATCGCCAAATGGGAAGCCGATGGCGAGACGTTCAAGGCCGAATGGGCGAAGGAACTGCCCGCCGGTGAAAATGGGGGCGAGGAACTGACGGTCTATTGGTCGGGCGATGACTGGCTCGATATGTGCCGTGGCCCCCACCTTCCCAGCACCGGCAAGCTTGATCCGCAAGCGTTCAAGCTGATGCGGGTGGCCGGCGCTTACTGGCGCGGCGACCAGAACAATGCGCAGCTGACGCGCATTTACGGCACCGGCTGGCTCAACAAGAAGCAGCTGAACGAACATCTGACGCGGCTGGAAGAGGCGGCCAAGCGCGACCACCGCAAGCTGGGGCGCGAAATGGATCTGTTCCACTTGCAGGAAGAGGCGCACGGCAGCGTCTTCTGGCACCCCAAGGGCTATCGCATCTGGCGCGAGCTTGAAGCCTATATGCGCCGCAAGATGGACGGGGCGGGCTATCGCGAGATCAAGACGCCGCAGCTGATGGACGTGCGGCAATGGACGCAGTCGGGCCACTGGGGCAAATATGCGGAAAATATGTTCGCCGTGCCCGATATCGTCCCCGAAGTGGACGAGGAAAGCGGTGTCGCTTCACCCAAAGTCGCTGACGACGCGCAGTGGATGGCGATCAAGCCGATGAACTGCCCCGCGCACGTGCTCGTCTTCAAGCAGGGCATAACTTCTTACCGTGACCTGCCGATCAGGCTGGGCGAAATGGGCTGCTGCCACCGCAACGAACCGCATGGTGCGCTCCACGGACTGATGCGCGTGCGCCAGTTTACGCAGGACGATGCGCATATTTTCTGCACCGAGAAACAGGTGGTCGAGGAAGTGCGCGCCTTCTGCAAGCTGGCGGACGAAGTCTACAAGGATTTCGGCTTCACCTATCACGTCAAGCTCGCCCTGCGCCCCGAAAAGCGGTTCGGCTCCGAAGCGGATTGGGACAAGGCCGAGCAGGAACTGCGCGATGCCGTCGCCGAAGCGGGCATGGACAATTCCGACTATGGCTGGGAAGAGCTGCCCGGCGAAGGCGCGTTCTACGCGCCCAAGCTAGAATGGCACCTGACCGATGCGATTGGCCGTACCTGGCAGGTCGGCACGATCCAGGGCGACCGCGTGCTGCCCGACAGGCTCGATGCGACCTATATCGGCGAGGATGGCGAGAAGCACCGCCCCGTGATGCTCCACCGCGCGATCTTCGGTTCCTACGAGCGCTTCATCGGCATTCTGATCGAACACTTCGCCGGTCGCCTGCCCGTCTGGCTCGCGCCGGTGCAGGCGGTGGTGGCAACCATCGTTTCTGACGCTGATGGGTATGCGAAAGAGACGGTGGCCAAGCTGGAAGCGGCAGGCATTCGCGTCGAAAGCGATCTGCGCAATGAAAAGATCAACTACAAGGTGCGCGAGCACTCGCTCGCCAAAGTCCCGTATCTGCTGGTGGTCGGCAAGCGCGAGGCGGAGGAAGGCACCGTCGCCGTGCGCACGCTCGGCGAACAGCACCAGAAAGTGATGCCGCTCGACGAAGCGATTGCGATGCTGCGCGATGCCGCTACTCCGCCTGATCTGAAAGCCTAGTTGTTGGACATTCTCGCCGGGTTTTCGACGACGCAGATCGTCGCGGCGGCGTTGGCCACCTTCGGGGCGGCGATTGTGCGCGGGTTGACGGGGTTCGGCTTCGGCTTCCTGCTCGCCCCGATCCTCGCGCTGGCGCTGGCGCCGGTCGAGGCGGTGTTGCTGATCAATATTCTCGCGCTCGCCATGGCGCTTAGCGAAATCCGCTTCGTTTTGCGCGAGGCGGCGCGCTCTGCCTATGTCATCAGCGGGCTGCTGATGCTGACGACGCTTCCCGGCTTGCTGCTGCTAAGCGCCTTGTCGCAACCGCTCGCCCGCCTGCTGATCGCGCTCGCCGCACTCACCGCTTTCATCATGGTCATCATCCCGCGCAGCAAGACCCCGACACCCCCCGGCCCCCTCGTCACCGGAGCCACCGGACTGATCTCGGGCGTGATGACGGGCTTTGCCGCCATGCCGGGCATACCCGTGGTGCCCTATTACGTAAGGCAGGACATTGCGCGGGTGACTGCCAAGGCTTCCATGATCGGGATTTTCGGAGTCGCCTCCTTGGCAGGCCTGCTTTCAGGCGCAGCGACCGGATTGCTGGAGCTGCACCTGCTGGCATTCGGCACGCTGCTGTTTCCCCTGATGGCGCTCGGCAACTGGCTCGGCTCGTTGGCTTTCGGGAAAGTGAGCGATCCGGTCTGGCGCGCGCTGGTTGGCGTTGTGCTGGGTGCAGCTGCCTTGGCGGCGCTGCTGAAACTCTAGAGCCAGCGGCCTGCAAGGATCGCGCCCGCGCCATCATCGGATGCTTCGCGCAGGATAAGCACATGGCGGTCGCCGGCGGGCAATGAATCAGGAAGCGTGAACCGTGCTTCGCCGCCGCTCCAAGTCCCAAGAGCCGCCTCGCCAAGCCAGCTATTGGTGTAAGTCACCGTGCGATTGCGGTTCTCGCCCGAGCCAATGGCGACCGTCTCGCTGGCATCGACCGTGACCACGCTCAGCACCGCATCGCCGTCTACCTCACCTTGAACGGCAATGCTGGCACCATTCACACTTAGCGAGGGCCGCTCGCGGCTGCCCGCCTGCGCAATCAGTTCGGAGAGTTCGCCCGCGCGCGATCCGACCAGCCCTTCGCGCCCGTCCACTACTGCTTGCGGGGTGTAGACACCGTTGCGCCCCGCCAGCCCGCGCCGCGCATAGGCGCGCTGGAGCTGCGTATTGGCCTCGTCGGAGAGCGTGTCTTCCCAGCCGATGCGGTTCCAGTAAGTGACATTGCGTGAAATGACGATGACATCCTCGCGCCGAGACAATTGTTCGGCCAGCGCATCGGCGGGCGGGCAGGAAGAGCAGCTCTGGCTGGTGAACATTTCGACCACGACCGGGCCGCTACCTTCGGCGATTGCTGTGGGTTGGAGCTCCGGCGTTTCCGCTTTGGCCAGCTCTTCGGGCATGTGCAGCGCATAGCCGATCCCGACGGCGGCGACGCCAAGCGTGGCAAGGGCGAAAAGGGCTTTCACTTGGGACTTCTCCTGAGGGTTCAGGAGAGCATTCGGCGCAATCTATCGAGGGGTTACTTACCGATCAGAAGGGCGCAGCTTGACCGGCGACGATCAGCGCAATCCCGCAAAAGCTCACGATAAGCGCGCGTGCAGTGTCTTGCGCGGCAACGAGGCGGGTACGGGTAAGGGCAATAGCTTTGGCCATGCGGCAATTCTGCGCCCGATTTCCTAACGAAAGGTTAAGCCGCGCGCGGCACGTGCTGGCTGGCGCAGTGGAAACTGCCGCCGCCGGTTAGCACCGCATCGGCGGGCAGGCCCACTGCCTCGCGCTCCGGGAACAGCGCGCCGATGGCTTTGACCGCTTCCGCGTCAAACGGGGTGCCGTAGGTTGGAACGACGATCACCTTGTTGGCGATGATGAAATTCATTGCGCTCGCAGGCTCGGCATCGTCGTCCTCGCCATAATGACCGAGCGATGGCACTTCGCGCACTTCCAGTCCTGCAGCGAGCGCGCGGGCGCGGGCATCCGCGTAAATGGCGGAATTGGGATCGTCCGGCGTGCTGGCGAAGGGAATCGCGATCACCCCTTCGCCGACCATGCGCGCAAGGTTGTCGATATGGCCGTCGGTGTGATCGCCGTGCAGCCCGTTGCCGAGCCAGACACACTGGACAGCCCCCAGGTCACGGGCGAGATATTTCTCGATATCCTCCCGGCCAAGGCCCGGATTGCGGTTGGGGTTGAGCAGGCACTGCTCGGTCGTCACGAACAGGCCGGTGCCATCGGTTTCGATCGAGCCGCCTTCGAGGATCCAGTCGGCGCGGGCATAGGGCAGGCTGCCTGCCGCCGCGAGCGAGGGGCCGGTGTCCGAGTCGCCTTCCATGATGAACTTGCCGCCCCAGCCATTGAAGCCGAAGCCCTGCGCGCGCCGCGCACCCTGCGGCCCGAGCACGGTCAGCGGCCCGGTATCGCGCAGCCAGATGTCGCCATAAGGGTGGCGCTCAAGGTGCACACTTGGTTCAACCAGCCTGCGCGCGGCTTTCTCCGCCACTTCGTCGCGAACAACCAGCCGCACATCCTGCCCGCTGCTGGCAATGGCATTGGCGGCGGCGGCGATTTGCGCTTGCGCGGGTTCGAGATCCTCTTCCCACAAATCGGCATGGGCGGGAAAGCCGATCCAGATCCAGTCCTGCTCGGCCCACTCGGCGGGCATCCGGTATGTCATCGGATCAGCACCCCCCGTTACCGGCATTACAGCTCGCATCGCGGGCAGCGCGGAATTCATCGTTGGGGTTCCAGTTGGGCCAGTCGCTGCTGTTGCCGAGCGCGCGGGCGAGCATGAAATACAGTTCCAGATCCTGCATCACCCCGGCCCAGTCCCAGTCTTCCGAATATTCGTCGCCCGCCGCGTGATAGCGGTTGGTGTTGTAATCGCGATAGGCCGCATCGCCTGCCGCTGCGCCGCCGTCGACCAGCGTCTGACCCGATTTGATGTAGAACATCGGCACGCCGCGCTTGGCGAGGCTGAAATGGTCGGAGCGGTAATAGCGTCCCGCTTGCGGTGCGGCATCGGGCGTGGCGGTGCGGCCCTGCTGCGCCAGCGCGGCGGAGAGATAATCATCAAGCGAACTCTTGCCCCCGCCGATCACCGTCACATCTCGTGCTGCGCCCAGGACATAAAGCGCGTCGATATTCACCCCGCCCACCGTGCGATGAAGCGGATAGACCGGATTGGCGGCGTAATATTCGCTGCCGAGCAGACCCGATTCCTCCGCCGTCACTGCCAGAAACACCTGGCTGCGCTGTGTCGGCCCGGCGGCGGCGTGCGCCTCGGCGAGAGTGACCAAAGCGGCGGTGCCCGTCGCATTGTCGACCGCACCGTTGCAAATCATGTCCGCATCGCCTTCTTCGCCGCAAATGCCCAGATGATCCCAATGCGCGGTGTGCAGCACATATTCATCGGGCGCGGTGGTGCCGGGCAGAATGCCGATCACGTTTTGCGAGGAAAAGCGGCGGATGGTGTTGTCGAAGCTCGTCGAGACGCTTTGTCCCAGCGAGACCGGCGTAAAACCGGGCGAGCGCGCAGCCAGCGCCATTTGCTCATAATCCATGCCCGCGGCGGCGAAAATCTCGCGCGCGGCGGCGGACTGGATCCAGCCATTCACCAGCGTCGCATTCGCCCCGCCATTGCCGGTATCGGCGAAAGCCTGCGGGCCCGACCAGCTCGTTTCGACGACGTTCCAGCCATAGCTGGCTGGGAAATCCTCGTGAATGATGATCGCGGCGGCGGCGCCTTGCCGCGCGGCCTCTTCAAACTTGTAGGTCCAGCGCCCGTAATAGGTCATCGCGCGGCCGTTGAACGGCCCTTCCAGCCCTTCGGCGGCGTAATCGGCATCGTTGACGAGGATCAGCGCGGTCTTGCCGCGCATATCCAGCCCTTCATAATCGTTCCAGCCGCGTTCGGGCGCGTTGATACCAAAGCCGACAAACACCAGCTCGCTGTCCTCCAGCACGGTGCGCGGGGTCTGGCGGTAGCTCACGCCCACCCAGTCGCTGCCAAAGGCGAATTGCCGGTTGCCCACGGTGAGCGGGGTGTGGTTGCTGCCGGTGATCTCGATCAGCGGCACATCCTGCACCCAGCTGTCACCATTGCCCGGTTGCAAGCCAGCGGCGGCGAATTGCTCGACCAGATATTGGACCGTCCGCTCGCCCCCCGGCGTGCCTGGCTCGCGCCCTTCGAAGGCATCGGAGGAAAGCGTGCGGGTGACCTCCTGCATCGTTTCGAGCGAAATCTGCGGAGCGTTCGATGAAGCCGTGGGTGGCGGCGTGTCGGTCACGCAGCCGGTCAGCGCCAGGAATGCGGCGGCAGGGGCGAGGAGACGGGTAATAGCGGTCGGGTTGTTCATCATGCGCGCTATCTGGCACCCGGCGCGGGTGAGTACAAGCGGGCACGGGCGGGCACGGGCGGTCACAAGCAGGCTTGCGGGCCATGCGGCATGGGGGCAGAGACGGCGGCGATGGCTCCCGATTGGCAATCCGCACTCGACCGCGCGCGGCAACACGCGCCGTTCCTCCGCCGCGCGCTGGAGCGGCGACCGGACATTGCCGCACTGCTGGCTGCGGGCGAGGGCGAAGCGGCGCTGTTGGCGGCGAAGGCGAGCGGCGAGGGCGCAAGCGATGTCGGCACCGCCCTGCGGCGCGAGCGGCTTGCGCTCGCTGCGGTATTGGCGGTGGGCGATCTGGCAGGAGCCTTTCCGCTGGCGCAGGTCCTGCGCGAGTTGAGCGGTTTTGCCGATCATGCGCTCAACCGCGCCATGGCGGCGGCGGTGGCGCAACGCGTGCCGGGTGCGGACACCACCGGCTTTATCGCGTTGGCTTTGGGCAAGCAGGGCGCGGGGGAATTGAACTACTCCTCCGATATCGATCCGATCCTTTTGTTCGATCCTGCGCGGCTGGCGCGGCGCGAGCGGGACGAGCCGGGCGAAGCGGCGCAGCGTTATGCCCGGCAGGTGGTCGAGCTCCTCTCCAAGCCGACGCCCGAAGGCTATGTCCTGCGCGTCGATCTGCGGCTGCGTCCGGCGAGCGAAGTCAGCCCGCTGGCGATCCCGGTGAACGGCGCGATCTCGCATTATGAAAGCAGCGCACTCGCGTGGGAGCGCGCCGCCTTTATCCGTGCCCGCGCCTGTTCGGGCGATATCGCGGCGGGCGAAGCGTTTCTTGACGATATCCGCCCCTTCGTCTGGCGGCGAAGCCTCGATTTCACCGCGATCGAGGAAATCCGCCGCCTCACCGCGCGCATCCGCAGCTCGTATAAGGGCCCGCGCGAGCCGGGGCCGGGTTTCGATGTGAAGAAGGGACGCGGCGGGATACGCGAGATCGAATTCTACGCGCAGACGCACCAGCTGATCTATGGCGGGCGCAACCCGTCCCTGCGCTGCCGCGGCACGCGCGAGGCCCTCGATGCGCTGGCGGCAGCGGCGATTATCGGCGCGGAAGATGCGCGGGTTTTGGGCGAAAGCTATGACCGGCTGCGGATGATCGAGCACCGGCTGCAAATGGTCGAAGACCGGCAGACCCATGCGGTGCCGGTGAATGCCGACGCGATAGACGCGGTGGCAAGGCTGGACGGGCTGGCCGATGGCGCGGCCTTGCTCGCCGAATTGCGCGACATTACCGAGGCGGTGGGCGCGCGCTATGACGATCTGCTCGGCGAAGACGACGCGCGCCCCGTCGCGGTGCGCGTGCCCGATGCCTTCCGCGACCATTTCGACGCTCGTGTGGCGCATTGGAAGCAGGCGACGCGGGCGCTTCGCACCACCGAAGCGCGCAAGGCCTTCGATGCGATGCAGGGCGAACTGCTCGCCGCGCTGGTCGCTGCGCCCGATCCTGACCGGTCGCTGGCGCGCTGGGAAACGTTCCTGTCGCGCCTGCCGACCGCGATCAACCTGTTCCGCCTGTTCGAGGAACGGCCCGGCCTGTTGGAGCGGGTTTTGCGTGTGCTGACCCTTTCGCAGCCGCTCGCCGACGCGCTGGCGCGGCGGCCCGAATTGCTCGACGCGCTGATCGACGCCTCTGCGCTCGATCTGCCGGCAGACATCGCCACGCTCGGCGCGCGGATGGCCCGTTGCGAGAGCGGCGATTATGAAGCGCGCCTTGGCCGCATCCGGCAGGTCGTCGGCGATGAGCGCTTTTCTGCGGGCGTGCAGATGATCGAAGGCGTCCACGATCCGCTCGCCATTGCCGAGGGGCTATGCCGCGTGGCCGAGGCCGCTGTGCGCACCGGAGCCGATGCGGCGGTTGAGGAATTTGCCGCGACGCATGGACACATTGCCGGGCACGAACTGGTCATTCTCGGCCTCGGGCGGCTCGGCGGCGGGGCGCTGACCCATGCCTCCGATCTCGACATCGTGTTCCTCTTCACCGGCGATATCGGCGCGGAATCGGACGGACGGCGGCCCTTGTCCTCGACGCTTTATTTCAACCGCCTCGCCACCCGCGTGACGGCGGCCTTGAGCGTGCCCACGGCCGAAGGCGCGCTGTATGAGGTGGACACGCGGCTGCGCCCGCAAGGCAAGCAAGGGCCATTGGCGGTCAGCCTCACCGCCTTCGACAAATACCAGCGCGAGGATGCGTGGACATGGGAGCATATGGCGCTCGCCCGCGCGCGGCCCCTCTATGGCTCTCCGAAGGCGCAGGAGGAATTGCGCGGCATCATCACCGAGGTGCTGCGGCAGCAGCGCGATCCTGCCACTTTGCGCGAAGATGTGCTCAAAATGCGCGCCGATGTGCTCGCCGCCAAGCCGCCATCGGGGCCGCTAGACGTCAAGCTGCTGCGCGGCGGGTTGGTCGATAGCGAATTCCTTGTCCACTATCTGCAATTGCGCGAGGGGATCGGGCTTTATCCGGGGCTGGAACACGCGATTGGCGCCCTGGCAGAGGCGGGGTTGCTCCCCGCGAGCCATGCCGACAATCACCTGATGCTCACCCGTTTTCTGGTCGCCGAGCGGCTGTTCGCGCCCGATGGCAGCGAGCCGCACGATGCCGCCAAGCCTGCCTTGGCGAAGGCTTGCGGGCAGGACAGTTATCCGGCGCTGTTGCAGGCCTTGCTTGAAGCGCGGCAAGGCATCGCCATTCAATGGGAACGCCATTTCGGCCAGCAACTGGAGATAGAATGATGTCAGCACACCCCGATATTGGAGACGCCATGCCCGATGTGGCGATGGAAACGCCCGACGGCGGCAGCGTGAAACCCAGCGATTTCGCAGGGCAAAAGCTGGTCGTGTTCTTCTACCCGAAAGACAACACGCCCGGCTGCACGACCGAGAACAAGGATTTCTCCGCGCTTAAGGCGGAATTCGATGCAGCGGGCGTCGCGCTGCTGGGAGTGAGCAAGGACTCAGTCAAGAAGCACCAGAATTTCATCGCCAAGCACGGTCTGACAGCGCCGCTCGCCACCGATCCGGAGACCGGCGGGCTTTCCGATGCGCTGGGCGTGTGGGTCGAGAAGCAGATGTATGGCAAAAGCTATATGGGGCTGGAGCGCAGCACCTTCCTCGTTGGCCCCGACGGGAAAATCGCGCAGGTCTGGCGCAAGGTGAAAGTGAAGGGCCACGCGGAGGAAGTGCTGGCGGCTGCCAAGGCGCTTTAAGCCGGACCACACCCCGCGTGCCGGCACTGCGACTCGCAAAAGAATGCTTGACGCCGCATTTCGCCTGCCCGTCCACCTGCGCAACCCCTTTTTGCCGCGGTGGGCGGGCAGGATACGCCAATCGGCAGAATCACTCGAAAAATTGTGTCAAAAAGCGCTCTCGGCGCACCGTTAATCCACTGTTCAACGACTCGCCGCGTGTTGCAGGCGGTCTATCGCGGGATGCCCGCACGGCTATTGCCTCCTTAAGTTTTCCCCGCATACCTCAACATCGAATGCAGCGGAGAACGTCCGCAGGGTCGCAAAATGATGATTTGGCCGGGGCGCCGTAAGGCTCTTCGACCCGGATCTGACGAGGGCGCGAAAGCGTCTGACAACGAAGAAAAAGGGATCGTATGCTCGTCAAGATCACTGGAATTCTCGCAGCCGGCGCTGTGATGCTGTCGTCACCCGCGCTTGCGAACGATCCGGTTGTTTCCGCCGACCCCACCGTTCTCGCCGATGGCGTGCTCGATCTCACTGCGGTTGACGAAGCCGGCCCGGATGAGGAATTTTCCGAACTGTTCGCCAGCTGGGAAGCGCTCGAAGATGGCGGCGTGGTGTCGACCACCGGCGATGTCATTCCCCCCGCTCCCACCCGCGTTATGGTGTCCGTGCCGCAGATCATGCCGTTGAGCGATGCCCGCCTCACCAGCGGCTACGGGATGCGCGACCACCCGATCTTGCAACGCCGCGCCCGCCACAATGGCGTCGATCTCGCCGCGCCGCGCGGCACCCCGGTTTACGCCACCGCCGATGGCCTTGTCGAAATGGCGCAATATTACAGCTCGTATGGCAATTATGTGCAGATCGAGCATGGCGGCGATATCGAAACCCGTTATGCCCACCTCTCCAGCTATACCGTTGTTCCCGGGCAGCAGGTGCGCATGGGCCAGCTGATCGGCTATGTCGGCTCGACCGGACGTTCGACCGGCCCCCACCTGCATTACGAAGTCCGCGTCAGCGGCACGCCGGTGAACCCGATCCCCTACATGACCGCCAATCTCGAATTCGATTACGGCGCGGCAGCAGCGCGCGGCGGCCCCGAAGAGTAAGACCTCTTCACATCGCTGATACGAAAAAGGCGGGCCGCGCGGTCCGCCTTTTTCGTATCCGGATTGCGGAAATGGCCTATTGCGCCAGCAACCGCTCGGCAATCGCGCGCACTTCGGCGCCCATATCCTCGCGCTCCAGCGCCAGCGCCAGCGTCGCTTCGACAAAGCCTGCCTTGCTGCCGCAGTCGAAGCGGCGGCCATTGAAGGTCACCGCGTGGAACGGCTGGTTGCCGATCATCTGCGCCATCGCATCGGTCAGCTGGATTTCGCCGCCCGCACCCTTGCCCTGCGTTTCCAGCGTACGCATCACTTCGGGCTGGAGGATATAGCGGCCGGATATGATCTTGTTCGAAGGCGCTTCGTCCACCGGCGGCTTTTCAACGAGGCCTTTGACTTCGGTCAGCGCGCCCGATTCCGCACCCGGATCAATCACGCCGTAGCTCGACACCGCTTCATGCGGCACTTCGAGCACCGAGATGAGATTGCCGCCGACCTCCTCATAGGCCTCGACCATCTGCGCCATACAGCCTTTGCCGCCATTGGCATTGGCGACCATCATTTCATCGGGCAGCAGGATGGCAAAGGGCTCGTCCCCCACAATAGCGCGCGCGCACCAGATCGCATGGCCCAGGCCCAGCGGCACTTGCTGGCGCACGGTGATGATATCGCCGGGGGTAAAGCGGCTCGAATCGAGCACGGCCAGATCCTTGCCGCGCTCGGTCATGGTGGTTTCCAGCTCGTAGGCGACATCGAAATGTTCGACGATGGCGGTTTTGCCGCGCCCGGTGACGAAGATCATCTGCTCGATCCCCGCCTCGCGCGCCTCATCCACTGCATACTGGATCAGCGGCTTGTCGACGATCGGCAGCAATTCCTTGGGGATCGCCTTGGTGGCGGGGAGAAAGCGGGTGCCGAGCCCGGCAACGGGGAACACGGCTTTGCGGATCGGTTTGCGATTGCTCATGCCCGCTTTACTGCGCGCCAGCGGCGGCAGGGTCAATGCCGCTTATCACGGCAGCGTAACGGTCAGCCCCGCTTCATCTGTGATCGGCTTTGACAGAACCAAAGACGCTTTCATGCGTTAGCGTTGAACAGGAGGATATTGCGATGTGGATACGGATTGCCGCGCTGGCGGGCCTGGCCTTTGCCGGGTTCAAACTGTTTGAAAAGGCGCGCGATGACGGGCTGCTCGATAGCGGCGGGGACGATACTTATGGCGATACGTGGGATATGATCGACGACGAAAGCTAATCCGCCCGATCGCGCTCTTGCAGCTCGGCCGCACACCATAGCCGCACGGCGGTGGCGAGGCCGGGCGGGCGTTCGGCCTCCAGCCGCTCGGCATCGATCCGCGCGATCAGCGCATTGAGCGGCAATCCCTCGCGCGCGGCACAGCTGCGCAGCACATCCCAGAACAACGGTTCGAGGCTGATCGAGGTCTTGTGCCCCGCAATCTCGACCGAGCGTTTGACCGGGGGGTGGTAAATCTCGCTCATCTTGCAGCCTTGCGCACCTACGAATTTTTCGGGGTGGCACATTGATGGCCCCGCGCTTAGCCAAGCGCAATGGCAGAGAATGTCGATACGCTCTCCGAAAAGGAGAAAGAGGCGCTGCGTCTTATTCTGCTCGGTCATGATGCCAAATCGATGGCGGGCGAGCTTGCGCTATCGGTGCATACGGTGAACGAGCGGCTGCGCAATGCGCGGCGCAAGCTCTCTGTCACCAGCAGCAAGGAAGCGGCGCGCGTGCTGCTGGAACATGACGGCGCGCACCCCCATTCGCTTGTATACAAGAATTTGGGGGAAGCAGAGGGGGCATCGGGCACGGCAGAAGGCGAGGCAGACGATGGCGGCGCGAGGAAAAGGATTGCCCTTTTCCCCGTCATCGCAGGAGTGCCTGTCATGTTGATATTCTTTGCGAGCCTTGTGCTGGGCTTCATTCCCGCCGCCAGCAATATGCCCGAACCCGCCGAACAGACGCGCGCGACCGAGGCCGAAGCGGCGGCGCGCGCGTGGCTGGAACTGGTCGATGAAGGGGATACGGCAGGAAGTTACGCGCTGACCGCTGCGCGTTTCCGGTCGCTCAACACCGCCGAAGTGTGGGCGCGGGTGGTGCGCAGTGTACGCGAACCGCTCGGTGCAACACGCGCGCGCCGCCTGATCGGCGTCGACACGCCGCCCACGCCCGAAGCCTACACCACCGTTCGCTTCACAACGACGTTCGAGAACCGCGCGGAACCCGCCACCGAAACGGTGACGCTGGTAGAGGAAGACGGCGACTGGCGCGCGGTCGGCGTGTTTCTCGAATGACTTGAGCAGGCCCGTTGCTCCCCTTAGTGTTGCGCCCGGCGTTGCAGCAATAAGGGGAGCCGGGCATGACAGAAATTTCGTCGCATAGCGGCAAGGCGAAATTATGGGCGCGCCGCTTTTTCGGCATGGGTTCGCTGCGGCCCGAGGAATATCGCGCTTCGATCAATGCGCTGAACATTTTTTTCGGCGCGATTATCGGGGTGAACTTCTCGTCGATGCAAGAGCTTCCCTTGCGCGATTATGCTTATGTGCTGCTGCTCACTTCGGCGCTTATCGCGCTGATCCTGATCGTGTCCTATTCCAAACGCCGCATTCTGTCGGCGGTGCAGCTGATCGTGGCGCTGGCGGGCTATTACTACCTGTTCCGCATCCAGGTGGTGATCGAGGGGGTGACCGACCATTTGCTGGTGACGCTCGGCATCTGGGCAGCCTCGGCGCTGTTTTACGAATTCAGTGCGCAAAGGGAGCCAGCGGGCACAGAAGATGCCGGGCCGTAACGCGCCCTCTTCGCTGGCAAGGGGGGCTTGCGCCGCGCAGGATTTCGCTCACGCTACGACTTCTGCTCCGATAGCTGCGAGCCCTTGCAAAACCGCTGCTTTGTCGTGCTCTGGCGCAAGCGTGAATTCGAGCATCCAGTGGTTCAGGCTATAGTCTGTGCAATACGGTTCGTCCTCGCCCGGTGCGGCGTTTGGGGTGGCCTTGAGCTTGGCAAACGGAGGTGATGCAGGCTTGCGCAACCGCTCCGCCCAGCCCGCCCGCGCGGGCGGCCAGAGCAGGTAGAGATCGGCATAATGCGAGCTTTCGCGGTGTTCGAGGCGGACACCGAAAACCTGCTCCAGCTGCTCGCGCAGCGCATCGCGACTGGCAGGATGGACCGCCGCTGTGAGGTAGCGGTCCGCCACGCTCAATACATATGCTGCCCGCCATTGATCGACAGCGTCGATCCGGTGATGAACGCGCCTTCTTCCGAAGCGAGGAAGCTCACGCCGCGGGCAATTTCGCTCGCCTGGCCGAGGCGGCCGACGGGGATCTTGGCGACGATCTTCTCGAGCACATTTTCCGGCACGGCGGCGACCATGTCGGTGTCGATATAGCCCGGCGCGATCGCGTTCACGGTGATGCCGTAGCGCGCGCCTTCCTGTGCCAGTGCCTTGGTGAATCCGTGAATGCCCGATTTGGCGGCGGCATAGTTGACCTGGCCATATTGCCCCGCCTGCCCGTTGATCGAGCCGATATTGATGATGCGGCCCCATTTGCGGTCTTTCATGCCTTCGAACGTGGCTTTCGCCATGTTGAAGCATCCGCCCAGATTGGTGCGCATCACGTCTTCCCAATCCTGCAGGCTCATGCGCATCAGCGTGCCATCGCGGGTGATCCCGGCATTGTTGACCACGACATCGATCGGGCCGATCTCGTCGGCGATCTTGCTGCAGGCGGCCAAAGTGGCTTCGTGGTCGCCCACATCGAATTTGTAGGTCGCGATGCCGGTTTCCTCGGTGAAGCGCTTGGCCGCGTCGTCATTCCCGGCATAGCTGGCGACAACGGTAAAACCGTCCGCTTTCAGCGATTCGCAAATCGCCTTGCCGATACCGCGCGTTCCGCCGGTGACCACTGCAACACGTGCCATACGTTTTTCTCCCATTTGTTCGAGTCGTTGCCCTGTTCTTAGGACACGGCTTGTCGCAGGAGCAAAGAAAAACCCCGCCGGAGCGGGGTTTGGAATACGAATTTCCTGCTGCTTAGAAGCGGAATTGCGTGCCGATATAGACGGCCTGGCTGTCCTGCTGGTCCACATCAGGCAGCGGCACGATGTCGCGATCCTGTTCGACCCGGACACCGGCGGTCAGATCGATATTGTTGGTGAGGCGGAAACTACCACCGACATCGAGCAGCTGGTCGCTGACCGAGTTTTGTGCCTCGCGCGCGGTGGCGGAGCGGCCTTCTTCCAGCGCGACGCGGGCGGCGAAGCGGCTTTCCTCGCCATCGCCGGTGCGGCGCGGGGCGTAGGAGCTAAGCTCGGGCAGATCGGCTTCGCTCAGGCGACGCGAAAGCACAGGCGCATTCGGCGTCGTCAAACGCGCAGGTGCGCTGGCCGTTGCCGGAACGAAATTGCCGTAGCCGCGGGCGATGCCGAGATTGTAACGCAAAGGCGCAATCCGCAAACCCGCCCCCGCACTGCTGCTGGCCGCACCATTGGCACCGGAAAGCGCCTGCGCTGTCTGCTGGTCAACGCGTACTGCCGCGGTGACCGAACGTTCCGGCCCGGGCGCGGTTGCTCCGGCAGGGGTAAAGCGCAGCATCTGGGCCTGACCAGCCCCGCTGCGTGCCACCAGTTCTGCAATTTCGGGGTCGGCGGCGGCCGGCGTGAACACAAACTGCGCAACTTCCGTCCTGCTCCCGCTCGAAAGCGCGCCCACGGCGAAGACCGAGCTTGGCAGAGCGGCAGCAACGAGCGTAGCCGACGCAGCGAGCGCCAGCTTCTTTCGTGCCAATTTTCTGCCCAGATTGCTCATGCGGACCTGTTATCTCTCCCCTGCTGCACACACAATGAATACGCCAGCGCGACTCAAAGGTTTGCAGACACAATGACACCGGTACGACTTCGGCGGCTGATTTTCCAGAATTCCTTCGGCCGGTGTCCCACTTTTTGACAAGTGTTGCGCTGCGCCCACAACCCCTTAACGCGTCAGGCAGCGCAATCGACGCACTATTAAGCGCGCATTCACGCCGTTTGGGTGCATTTGCCCGCCTCTCATACTGCTGCGCCTTGCCGCGCGCGGCCCGGTGAGTATAGAGGCAGCACAGCGCGGGCATAATCGCCCCGCACGAAAGGTTTTGACGGGTTTTCATGATGGCACACTTCACTTTCCGCTCTTTCGCCAATGCGGCGCTTTGCTCGGCGGCGGCGTTTGGCCTTGTCGCGTGCGGCGGCGGCAGTGACGAGCGGTTGCGCACCGATCTGGCAGCGGCGCAAACCACGACGATCGGCGTCAATTCCTATCTCTGGCGCGCCAGCCTCGAAACCCTGTCCTTCGCGCGGCTGACCACGGCGGACAGCGCGGGCGGCGTGCTGATTACCGACTGGTACAGCCAGCCGGAAAACCCCAATGAGCGGGTGAGCATTTCGGTGACCATTCTCGACCAGACGCTGCGCGCTGACGCTTTGCGCGTGAACGCCACGCGGCAGGTGCTCCAAGGCGGCCAGTGGGTCGATGCGCCGGTGGCGGCGGCCACGGTGCAGCGGCTGGAGGACATCATCCTCACCACCGCGCGCGATATTCGGCGTTCCACCATCGACTAAGTCCCGCTAGGGGGACGTCCCATGAGTAGCGAAAAATTCCAGGTCCGGTTCGATCCGGCGACTGCCGACGCGCGCTGGCAAAAGGCGTGGGACGAAGCGCGCTGTTTCGAAGCCGACAGCGCCTCTGCCAAGCCCAAATCCTATGTGCTGGAGATGTTTCCCTATCCCAGCGGGCGCATCCATATCGGCCATGTGCGCAATTACACGATGGGCGATGTGCTTGCGCGCTATCGCAAGATGCAGGGTTTTGAAGTGCTCCACCCGATGGGCTGGGATGCCTTCGGTATGCCTGCCGAGAACGCGGCGATGGAAAAGGGCGTCCACCCCGGCGGCTGGACATATGACAATATCGCCACGATGAAGGGCCAGCTCAAGCAATTGGGCTTCGCGCTCGACTGGAGCCGCGAATTCGCCACCTGCGATGCGAGCTATTACGGCCACGAACAGGCGCTGTTTATCGACCTGTTCAATGCAGGCCTCGTCTACCGCAAGGAAAGCGAAGTGAACTGGGACCCCGTCGATATGACGGTGCTGGCGAACGAGCAGGTGATCGACGGCAAAGGCTGGCGTTCGGGTGCCGAGGTCGAGAAGCGCAAGCTCAACCAGTGGTTCCTCAAGATCACCGACTTTGCCGAGGATCTGCTCGACGGGCTCGGCACGCTGGAGGACTGGCCGCAAAAGGTGCGGCTGATGCAGGAAAACTGGATTGGCAAATCGCAGGGGCTGGAGTTTTCCTTCGACCTTTCGAATGGCGGGAAGCTGCCCGTTTACACCACGCGGCCCGACACGATTTGCGGCGCGAGCTTTGTTGCGGTGGCTGCGGACCATCCGGTGGCGCAGGCGCTGGATAGCGACGCGGCGCGCGAATTTATTGCTTTGTGCAAGAAGGGCGGAACCACGGC
This sequence comes from Aurantiacibacter sp. KMU-128, assembly GCF_056933515.1. NCBI lineage: Bacteria > Pseudomonadati > Pseudomonadota > Alphaproteobacteria > Sphingomonadales > Erythrobacteraceae > Aurantiacibacter > Aurantiacibacter sp. KMU-128. The sequence continues at coordinate 2,777,742 of NZ_JBXORT010000001.1, read as the reverse complement.
GGCAGAGCTGGAAACGGCGGAAAAGCTCGGCTTTGACACCGGCATTACTGCCAAGCATCCCTTCACCGGCGCCGACCTGCCGCTCTACATCGCCAATTTCGTGCTGATGGATTACGGCACCGGCGCGATCATGGCGGTGCCGGGGCACGACCAGCGTGACTTCGAATTTGCCAGCAAATACGGACTGCCAATCCCGCGCGTTGTCGCCTCCTCGGCCGAGGAAGCGGACAAGCCCTTCGATGGCGAAGCGGAGGCGGGCGAGGGCGTTCTCGTCAATTCGGACTTCCTCGATGGCAAGAGCGTTGAGGATGCGAAGGCCGAAGTGATCCGCCGTGCGGAAAGCGAAGGCTGGGGCAAGGGCACCACCGTCTGGCGCCTGCGCGACTGGGGCGTTTCGCGGCAACGCTATTGGGGGACGCCCATCCCCTTCATCCATTGCGAGACTTGCGGCGTGGTACCGGTGCCCAAGGAGCAATTGCCGGTCGAACTCCCCGAAGATGTCTCGTTCGAGCAGCCGGGCAATCCGCTGCTGCGCCATCCGACATGGAAGAACGTCGCGTGCCCCAAATGCGGCGGCGCGGCGGAGCGCGAGACCGATACGCTCGACACTTTCGTCAATTCGAGCTGGTATTTCCTGCGCTTTGCGAGCCAGCCGGCGGACAAGCCCTTCGATGCCGAAGAAGTCGCCAAGTGGATGCCTGTCGGCCAGTATATTGGCGGGATCGAACACGCGATCCTGCATCTGCTGTATGCGCGGTTCTGGACGCGTGCGCTCGCCCATGTCGGCAAGCTCGATGTGCAGGAACCCTTCGCCAGCCTGTTCACGCAGGGCATGGTGACGCACGAGACTTACAGCCGCAAGATCGACGGGCGCGATGTCTATTTCACGCCCGCCGAAGTCGAGCGGTCGAGCGATGGCGCGGTGCTCAGCGCCGATGGCCAGAAGGTCGATATCGGCAAAGTCATCAAAATGTCGAAGTCGAAGAAAAACGTCGTCGACCCCGAAGACATCATCCGCGATTACGGTGCCGATGCGGTGCGCTGGTTCATGCTCTCCGACAGCCCGCCAGAGCGAGATCTGCCGTGGTCCGAAGCGGGGATCGAAGGCTGCGGGCGGTTCGTCCAGCGCCTGTGGCGGCTGTTCGCGCAATGCGGTAATGGCGGGGCCGGAGCCGATGCGAATTACGACAAGGCGCTCGACCGCAAGCTCCACCAGACGGTGGCGGCGGTGGCAGAGGATATCGAAGCGCTGTCCTTCAACAAGGCCGTGGCGCGGATTTACGAGCTGGTGGGCGCGGTGGAGAAGGCCGAGCTTTCGTCCACCCGCTCCGATGCGATACGCAAACTGGCGATCCTTGTCTCGCCGATGATGCCGCATCTCGCCGAAGAAGCGCGCGCGCAGTTCAATCTGGGCATCGGGCTGGTCGCCGAAGCCGCGTGGCCCGAAGTCGATCCGGCGCTGCTGGTGGAAGACGAAGTGACCATCGCCGTCCAGCATATGGGCAAGCTGCGCGACACGCTCACCGCGCCCAAGGGATCGTCGAAAGAGGATTTGGAAGCGCTTGCGCTCGGCAGCGAGAAAGTCCAGCGTTCGATCGATGGTGCGGCCATTCGCAAGGTGATCGTGGTGCCTGACAGGCTGGTGAATATCGTTACGTGATCGCTACGGCACCTTATTGTCATCCTGAACCTGTTTCAGGATCCATTGCGCCACAAAGAGCGGAGCCAGGAAGGATAGATGGATGCTGAAACAAGTTCAGCATGACGGAAGTGGGATAGGCGGCGCATTGCGGCTGCTGGTGCTCGTGCCCGTACTCCTGCTTGCCCCGGCCTGCGGCCTCCAGCCGATCTATGCGGGCGGCTCTCAGGGCGTGATTGCGCGCGGGCTGGCCGATGTCGAAGTTGCGCCGATCCCCGGTGACGAAGGCTGGCTGGTCAAGAATGCGCTCGAAGACCGGCTGGGGCGCGGCGCGAATGGCGGAAGTGCGCGTTACCGGCTGGATATCGTGCTCGACGATACGCTCGAAGGCTTTGGCCTCCTCACCGACGACACCATCGGGCGCGAACGACGCACCTTGCGCGCGCGCTATCAGCTGGTGGATATCGCCACCGACACAATTCTGGTCGATGCGACCGCCGGTTCGGATGCGGGGATCGATGTCGTGGGCAGCGAATTTGCGACCATCGCCGCCGAACAGACCGCGCTGGAAAACCTTGCCGAGGACGTTGCCGACCAGATCGTGGTCCGCCTGACGCGCGTGCTGCGCGAGCAGGAGCAGTGAAGGCCAGCAATCGCGATTTTCTGCAAACCGCCAAGCGGGCGGGCGGCAAATGCCGCCTGTTCTTCCTGTGCGGACAAGATGAGGCGGGCGCTTCTGCCGCCGCTGCCAAAATCATTGAAGCCCTGCCCGATGCGGGCGAGCGGGTCGATTTGTCGGGCGGCGATCTCAAATCCGATCCCGCACGGCTGGTGGACGAAGCGCGCTCCACCTCGCTGTTCGGCGATTCGCGCTATATCGTCGCCCGCGTGTCGGGCGAGGATGCGCTCGCCGCGATGGAAAGCTGGTGCGAACTGGTGGACCGGGGCGAGGCGAGCGAAAGCTGGCCGATCTTCATCATTGCCACCGCCGCCACCGACAAATCGCGCAGTGCCAAACTGCTGCTGAACCGCGACGATGCGCTGGTGGGGATTTTCTATCCGCCCGATCTCGGCTCGGTAACAAGCGATGTGCGGGCCATGGCCGATGCGGCCGGAATGCGGCTGGAAGGCGCGCTTGCCGAAACCATCGCCCGCGCGGCGGGGCTCGATGTGCGGCTGGCGCAGTCCGAAGTGGACAAGCTCGCGCTCTATCTCGATGCCTCCCCGCAGTCGCCCAAGCGCGCCGATCAGGCGGCATGGGACGCGATTGGCGCGAGCACCGAGGAGGATGGCTTCATGCCGCTCGTCAATGCCGCGCTGGGCGGCGAGCTGGGCAAGCTGCCCGGCGAACTGGCGCGGATGCGCGAAGTGTCGCTCAATCCTGTCGCGGTGGTGCTGGCGCTGGAACGGCGCGCGGTGCAACTCGCCACACTCGCGCCCCGGCTGCGGCGCGGGGACGATATGAAGAGCTTTCTGCGCGCCAATGGCGTATTTTTCAAAGAGCACCGCGAAGTCGGCGACCAGCTGATGCGCTGGAGCGGCGGCAAGCTGGAGCGGCTCGTCCCGCGCCTTGCCGACCTCCACCGCTCGCTGCTCGCCAACAGCCAGACGGCAGAGCTTTTGCTGGCCCGCGAACTGACGCAAATAGCCCGCTACGCCGCCACGCGGCGCTGATTTGGCGCATACTTGGCCCGCTTCACCCGTAAAACTGCGTAAAACCCTAAGCGATTTCGTGAATCTTCATCTCCATTGGAGTAGGTAGTTCCCCTTAGAGATGCGGCGCTGCGCCGCGTTAGGGCGACAAAGACAATGGACGACACCGCGCACAGCCGCGATTTCGATGCCGCCACGCCCTATCCGGCGACGGAAACCGGTGCGGAGACGTCATGGAGCCCGGCCAACGATACAGCCGGATGGCCGCTTCCGCTCGCGCCCAAATCCGGACTTCTCCCCTCGCTCGAACGCAAGCGTTTGCAGGCCTATCTGGCGCTGCTGGCGGGCGATGTGGTGATTATTCTGGCGACGTTCTTCGCCGTCTCGGTGCTCTATTTCCAAACGATCGCAAACTGGTCGCTGCTTGGACGCGGGATGGTCTCGGCCTATATCATCCTGCCGCTTTATCTGACGCTTGCACTGTATAACGGCACCTATTCGCGCCGCGCGCTGACCGATTGGCAGGCGACATCGCTACGCGCGGTCGTCGCACTGGTGCTGTCGGCGGCGCTGCTCAACCTCTTGGCCTTTTTCGCCAAGAGCAATGCCGAGCTCTCGCGCATGGTCTTCGCAGTGGGGCTGGCCAGCGCGATTGTTCCCATCGTGCTGTCGCGGATCGCCATGGTGCGTTTCGTACGGCGGCGCTGGGGTGGCACGGCGCAGAACCGGCTGGTGCTGCTGGCGGGCGGTCCGCCGCTGGTGCTGGCCCACGCGCTGCATATCGATGCGGGCGAGCATGGCCTTGTGCCCGACCTGAACGATCCGCAGGCGCTTGACCGGCTGAGTCGCTATCTGCGCAATATGGACCAGGTCATCGTCTCCTGCCCCGCTGCCACCCGCGCGGCCTGGGCGCAGGTGCTCAAGGGCACAGGAATTCACGGCGAGGTCACCCACCAGCTGGTCCGCGAGATCGGGGCGATTGGCGTCGTCCATCACGAGGAAGCGGGCGTTTCCGCGCTCAAGGTTTCCGCCGGGCAGATGGGCATTCGGGCACGGGTGGCGAAGCGGTTGTTCGATTTGGCGGTGTCGGGTCTGGGCCTGGTGCTGCTCTCGCCGCTGCTGCTGGTCACCGCGCTGCTCATCAAGCTGGAGGATGGCGGGCCGGTGCTGTTCGTGCAACAACGCATGGGCCGCGGCAACCGGCTGTTCGATATCCTCAAATTCCGCTCGATGCGCGAGGGTGACGCCACAGGCGCACAATCTGCAGCCAAGGATGATGCGAGGGTTACGCGGGTCGGGCGCTTCATTCGCCGAACCAGTATCGATGAGCTGCCGCAGCTGATCAATGTGCTCAAAGGCGATATGAGCATGGTCGGCCCGCGCCCGCACGCGCTGGGTTCAAAGGCGGGGCAGAAGCTGTTCTGGCAAGTCGATGACACCTACTGGCAGCGCCATGGCCTGCGGCCCGGCCTCACCGGCCTCGCCCAAGTGCGCGGCCTGCGCGGCGCGACCGATTGCGAGGCCGATTTGACGAGCCGCCTGCTCGCTGATCTGGAATATATGCAGGGCTGGAGCCTGTGGCGCGATATGGCGATTCTGGCGCGCACGCTGCAAGTGCTGCGGCATGAGCGCGCGTTCTAGTTCTTGCGCTCACCCGCCAGAAAGGCGCGGTAGGCATCGGCGATCCCGTCGCGCAGTGCGATCTGCGGTTTCCAGCCCATCGCGGCGATCTTCTCCCCGCTCATCAGCTTGCGCGGGGTGCCGTCGGGCTTGCTGGTATCCTTGGTGATGGTGCCGGTGAAGCCGACCACCTCGCACACCATTTGCGCCAGCTCGATGATCGGCAGGTCGGTGCCTGAGCCTAGATTGACGTGTTCATCGCCCGAATAATTCTTCAGCAAAAACACGCAGCCATCGGCGAGATCGTCGACATGGAGAAATTCGCGGCGCGGGGAGCCGGTGCCCCAGATCTCGATTGTTTCTGCGCCCGCTTCTTTCGATTCATGGGCCTTGCGGATGAGCGCGGGGAGGACGTGACTGTTTTTGAGGTCGAAATTGTCGCCGGGGCCGTAGAGATTGGTCGGCATCGCGCTGATGAAATCGCTGCCATATTGCCGGCGGTAGGCCTGGCACAGCTTGATCCCGGCGATTTTGGCGATGGCGTACCATTCATTGGTCGGCTCAAGCGGACCGGTCAGCAGCGCATCCTCCGGAATCGGCTGCGGGGCGAGCTTGGGGTAGATGCAGGAGGAACCGAGGAAGAGCAGCTTTTCCGCGCCATTGCGGTGCGCCGCCTCGATCACATTCGCCTCGATCATCAGATTGTCGTAGAGGAATTCCGCCGGATAGGTGTCGTTGGCAAGGATGCCGCCGACCTTGGCGGCAGCGACCACCACGGCATCGGGCGAGTTGGCGGCAAACCAGTCGCGAACCGCCGCCTGTTCGCGCAGATCGGTGGCACGGTCGCTGGTCAGAACCTCGCAGTTTTCCGATGCCAGCCGCCGCACAATCGCGCTGCCGACCATGCCTTTATGGCCCGCGACATAAATCCGCTTGCCCGCCAGATCATAGGCCATCAGTCGAAGCCCGCGATGGGTTCGGCCTTCATCGCTTCGAGATCGGCGAGCACCATTTCGCGCGCCAGCTCGCGCGGCGAGGTTTCATGCTCCCAGCCGAGTTTTTGCTTGGCCTTCGCCGGATCGCCCAGCAGCAATTCGACTTCGGTCGGGCGGAAATAGCGCGGGTCGACTTCGATCAGGCAGCGGCCATCGCTCAGCGCGTAGCCCTTTTCCTCAACACCTTCGCCGCGAAACTCCACCGGAATGCCCGCATCCTCGAACGCCCAGCGCACAAATTCGCGCACTTCGGTGGTGATGCCGGTGGCGAGCACGTAATCATCCGCCTCGTCCTGCTGCACCATCAGCCACATCCCGCGCACATATTCGCGCGCATGGCCCCAGTCGCGCTGTGCATCGAGATTGCCGAGATAGAGCTTGTCCTGCCGCCCCAGCGCAATCGCGGCGGCGGCACGGGTGATCTTGCGGGTGACGAAGGTCTCGCCGCGCAAGGGGCTTTCATGGTTGAACAGAATGCCATTGCTGGCGTGGATGCCGTAAGCCTCGCGGTAATTCACGGTGATCCAATAGGCGTAGAGCTTCGCGGCGGCATAGGGGCTGCGCGGATAGAAAGGCGTCGTCTCGCGCTGCGGTACTTCCTGCACCAGACCGTAAAGTTCGCTGGTGGACGCCTGATAGAAGCGCGTCTTTTTCTCCAGCTTCAGAATGCGGATCGCCTCCAGCAACCGCAGCGTGCCGATGGCATCGGCATTGGCGGTGTATTCGGGCGTTTCGAAGCTGACCGCAACATGGCTTTGCGCGGCGAGATTGTAGACCTCGTCCGGCTGCACTTCCTGCATGATGCGGATCAGATTGGTGCTGTCGGTCAGATCGCCATAATGCAGATGGAACCGCTGGTTATCGACATGCGGGTCTTGGTAGATATCCTCGATCCGGCCGGTGTTGAAGCTGGACGAACGGCGCTTCACGCCGTGCACTTCATATCCCTTTTCGAGCAGAAGATGCGAGAGATAGGCCCCGTCCTGTCCGGTCACGCCGGTGATGAGAGCTTTCTTGGACATTCGGGATCCCCTTGGTGTTCGCAGGTGCAAAAGCGCATTTGCGCCGGAGTTTCAAGCGCGGGTTTGGCAAAAGCGCGCCCTATCGCGCTTGGGGTGTGTCCGCAGCGTCAATAAGGCGGCACAAATAGTCGCCAAGTGCGCCATAATCGCTGCGCACGGCCAGCGGCGAGTGGGTTTCGATGGCGGCAAGACATTGGCCAAGGCTCTTCGCATCATGCGCCACCTGCACCAGACCGCGCGCTGCGAAAGCCTCGGCGATTTCGCGCTGGTGGTCGTCATAATGCTCCCCCGCAGCGGCACGGCGGGGAATGACGATCACATGGCAATGCTGCTCCAGCGCGCCGAGGATCGATCCGGTGCCGCCATGGCAGATAACAATGCGGGCGCGACGCAGCACATCCTGCATCTGCTCGCCGGGAAGCGTGGCGACGACGTCAAGCCCTTCTCCGCTCGCACCGCTTGCTTCGCCCGCTTGTATGATCACCCGCCCGGTTATGTGGTCTTGCTCCTTCGCCTCATGCACAAGTCTAACGAGCCGGGGGAACGGGAGCGTCGCGCCGACAGTGGCGAGGAGCAGCGGTTCCTTGGCCGGTGGCAGATTGGTGCTTGATACGATAGGATCGAACACGGCCTCTGCCCGCAGCGCTTTGCCCACAGGCTCTGCCTGTGCGATCACGTGATGCGCCAAATGGCGGGCGACGCGCGCAAAGCCGCTTGGCGCATGGAACCGCGCAAAACTGTCGATCAGCACAATGCGCGCGCCGAATAGCCGCGCCCACAGAACGACAAAGATCTGCGAGCCAGCCCCTGTCGTAATCACCCATTGCGGGCGCTTTTCGCGGACTATGGTGAGCGAGCGCCACAGGCTTTGCCAAGCGGCCGCCAACATCGCCCGCTTGCGCCCCAGCCGCACTTGCCCCAGCGCGAAATGCGGCACGAAATGCACCTCCTCCCGCTCCGCCAGCGAGCGCCCGAGCGCGGTGTCCTCGGTCACGAAGAAATGCGGATAGGCGCTCCAGAAGCAGCGCATTTCGAGCAACTGCCGCAAGTGCCCGCCGCCCGATGCAGCGAGGCAAAGGAGTGGTGCGTTGGCGGTGCCGATGTCAGCCATGCCGCCGCCAGACGGCGAATGCGGCAAGAGCGCAAACCGTCACCAGCCCGCCTTCCAAAAACCAGTTGAGATGCACCGGACCGCCATACAGCAGACGGTCGAGCGGAGAGAAGGAGATCAGCCGCAACAGGATCAGCCCGCCCAGCCCTGCGAGCGCGGCCTCGGCCCACCATCGCGCGCGCTGTTGCTTGCCCAGCCGCTTGCGCCGCCGCCGCAGCGCTGCCGCCAATACCGCACCCGCCAGCAGGACAACGCCCGCCAGTACGGCCTGAATGACGCGCCTGCCGGAATAGAGATCATGCACCGCCAGCTGGCCGCGCATCGCGTTGCGGAGGGCATCTTCTGCGCCGGCGATTCGCCATGCTGCTAGCGCGAGGAAGACCACCACCAGCCACAGCCAGAACCTCTGCCCGCTGGCGCGCGCGGCAAGCCCACCTAAAGCGGCGGTTACACAATATGACACTATGCCGAGAAGGGCAGGAAAACTCACGCTTTTCTCCGGCTTTTGGGCCGCGCGGGGGGATTTGGAGAGCGCGCCCACCGACTAACTCCCAGCTTATCCCTCTTGCGCCGTTGCACTGCCTCAATTGATTACGCTACGCAATGTGTCAGGAATACCGACAGGCGACGCCGAAACAACCATGCCATTCCGCATCAGGACACAGATCTCGCGCTTGGGTGCCGCCGCCATGGCGATGGCTGTGTCCGCTTGCGCCGCGTCGCAGCCGGTTCCGCCCGGTGCGATCAATCCGGTGGTCAGCCCCGAACTGGGCCAGGTGACATTTGCTCCCGCAATGGTCGAAGCCTATGTACTGCGCCTCGGCGATTCGGTGGCGGTGAACGTTTTTGGCGAAGAGGATATCTCGCTCGAAAGCGTGCTTATCTCTGCCGATGGTCTCGTCGCCGTCCCGCTGATCGGCGAAGTGCAAATGGCCGGCCGCAGCAGCGGCGAAGTCGGGCGCGAGATCGCCGAGCGGCTGGGCGAGCGGTATTTGCGCGATCCGCGCGTGGCGGTGAATGTGCTGGCCTATGGCTCGCATCTGGTGACGGTGGAAGGCTCGGTCGAAACTCCCGGCGTCTACCAGTTTGCGCCCGGCACGCGATTGTCGGGCGGACTGGCGCTGGCCGAGGGCGCGACGCGGGTGTCCGATCTGCGCGATGTGGCGATTTTTCGCGAAACGGCGGACGGGATGCAGGTCGGGCGGTTCGACTATGTCGCGGTTCGTGCCGGGCAAATGGTCGATCCGGTGTTGCAACCGGGCGACCGGATCGTTGTCGGCACCGACAATCTTTCACAATTCTGGCAGGATCTGTTGCGGACGCTCCCCGTATTCGGCCTGTTCACCAATCTCTAGGCGGCGCGCGCAGTGGTAAAGAGCGATCCCGCAGGCAGCGTCCCCTTTCTCGACAGCTATCTGAGCGAGTCTGGCGCAGCCGCACGCGGGCCGCTTGGCGAGATTACCTTTGCTTCGATCCGCGGCATCCTGTGGCGGCAGCGTTATGTGCTGGTGATTGTCACCGCGCTCACCGCGTTGGCGGCGCTGATCCTGACTTTGCTGATGACACCGGTCTACGAAGCGCAAACCACGATCCGTTATGACCCGCCGAGCGGCGCGACAGTGACCGGCGACGACCTCGAACGCTATGTCTCCGCCAACGAAGTGGGCGCGGTGATGCGCACGATTGCCGAGGTTGCCGAAAGCCGCACGCTCGCTCTGGCGGTGGTCGAGGATCTTGGGCTGGAGGATAATGAGGCGCTGCTGGGCGATATGCTGCGCGACGGGCAGCCTTCGGGCAAAAGCGACGAGGCGTGGTTGGCTGAACGGCGCAGTGCGGCGGCGGCGATCGTGCAGGGCGGGGTCAGCACCGATGTGCCTTACGATTCGCGCGTCATCACCCTCGCCTTCCGCTCGACCGATCCGCAGCTCGCCGCCAGCATTGCCAATTCGCTGAGCGAAAACCTGCTGCGGCAGGACGTCGCGCGCGGTCTGGAAACCAACGCTTTTGCCCGCGAATTTCTCGAAGAGCAGATCGCCGACACCCGCATCCGCTTGCAGGAGGCCGAACGCGAGGCGATCGATTTTGCCCGGCGCAATGCGATTATCGGCCCGGGCATTGCCACGGGGGAGGATGACGACAGCAGCGAGGCGGGCACAGCGCCCACGCTCACCGCAACCAATCTCGCCCGCGTCAACCAGGCCTATGGCGAGGCGCGCGCCGACCGGATCCGCGCGCAGGAACGCTGGCAGGCGGTGTCCGGATTGCCCGCCGCGCAACTGCCCGAAGTGCAGCAAAACGCGCAGGTGCAGGCGCTGGCTGCGCAGCTGGCCAACTTGCGGGCGCGGGAAGCGCAATTGCGCCAGCGTTATCTCGACGACTATCCCGATCTGCGCGAAGTTGTGGCCGAGATTGCCGAGACCGAAGAGCGCAAGGCACGCGCCGAGGCCGATATCCGCCGCTCTATCCGCAGCGCCTACGAAGTGGCACAGCGGCAGGAGGCGGCGCTGGGGCGGGAGCTGGAACGCTCGGCCAATTCCGCGTTGGCGGAGCAGGACGAGCGGGTGCAATACAATCTGCTCGAACGCGATGCGCAGGCGTTGCGTTACCAGCTTTCGAACCTGCTCGACCGTTACAACCAGATATCGTCGGCGGCCAATCTGGGGACCAGCACGATCAGCCGCATTGATCCGGCTATCGCGCCGGGCGGAGCGGTTGAACCGAACCTGCTGCGCAATTTGCTGGCGGGCCTTGTGGCCGGCATCGGGCTTGCGGTGGGCCTTGCGCTGCTGCGAGAGATTTTCGACGATCGTATCCGCTCAGCGCAGGATGTCGAACAGAAGCTCGGCCTGCCGATCATCGGACAGACGCCCTATGTCGATCCCGATACCCTTGCCGACGCGGTAGAAGACCGGTTCAGCCCTGTCAGCGAAGCCTATTCCGCCATCCGCGCCACGCTGGACTTCAACGTGCTCAGGGAAGGGCACAAGATCATCAGCATCACCAGCGGCGAAAGCGGCGAAGGCAAAACCACCACGGCGATTGCGCTCGCCCGGCGGTTTGCGATGGTCGGGCGCAAGGTGCTGCTGATCGATACCGATATGCGTCGCCCGCGGCTGGCGCGCCTGTTCAGCGGGACAAAGCCGGAATCAGGCCTGCTGGCCGTGCTATATGGTCGCGTCGCACTGGCAGAGGCGCTGCTGCCGCATGAGCAAGCGGGCCTTGATGTGCTACCGATCGAGCGGATTCCCGACAATCCGGTCGAAGTCCTGTCCTCGGGACTGCTGGCCGAATTGCTCGCCGCGCAGCGCGAGCATTATGATCTGATCCTGCTCGATAGCTCGCCTGTGCTGGGCATTGCCGATGCGCCGCTGATTTCACGCCATGCCGATGTGACGCTGCTGGTGATCGAAGCCAACCGCGCGGCATCGGGTCGCACGCGCGCAAGCATCCGCCGTCTGCGCGAAGGCGGCGCGCGCGTGGTCGGCGGCGTGCTGTCGAAATTCCGCGCGCTCGATGTGGGGGAGGATTACTCCTACCAGTACCAGTATTACCGCTACGGCGATGGCGGGAATGCGGCTTAGGCGGGCGCGCCGCGCGCTGCTGCGCCATGGACGCTAGACCGCGCATCCTGCATCTTTCGGGCGATTATCCCGATCCCATCCAGCCGGACAAGACGCTGGCGATTGCGCGCCTGCTGGAGCTGACTGCGGACGATTTCGATCACCGCGTCATCTCGCTCAACCGCGTCTCCCCGTCGGCGCGGGAAGGCGCTTTGCTGGCGAGCGGAGCGGGCGCTGCGGACGCTATGATCGGTCCGCCCACGCCGTTCGACCGGGGCATCGCCTTCACCTATGCCGCGCCGCCCAAAGGCGTCTTGCACCAGACCGCGCTCGTACGATTGGCTAAAGGGTTAGAGCACCGGCTCGGCCAGCATTGGCGCAAGGACTGGCGGCCCGATCTGATCGTGGGCCACAAACTCACCATCGAAGGGATTGTTGCCTGCCATCTGGCGCGGCGTCTGGGTGTGCCCTTCGCTCTCTCCTTGCAAGGCAATACGGACAGCCGGATCACCGCCGCCCGCCCCGATTTGCGGCGCTGCTTTGCGCAGGTTTTTCACGAGGCGAAGATCGTCTTCCCCTTTGCCCCGTGGACCTTGCGGCTGCTGGAGGAGCGGCTCGGCGCACGCGCGGGGCCGAGCATTGCTCTGCCTTGTGCGCTGGAACGCGACACCATGATGGCTCCGCGTGCGGGCGGCGAAGGTCTGGTGAGCGTTTTCCATCTGGCAGGCCATAGCTGGAAGAATCTGCGCGGCATGGCGCATGCGCTCTCGCTCCTCGCCAAGCGCGGGGAGGAAGCGCGGCTGGACATAATCGGCGGAGGCGGAGAGGCGCTCACTCAGAAGCTGGCCGCCCGTTGTTGCAAGGTGCAGGGTCTGGGTTTCGCAGGCCACATCGCCAGTGCCGAATTGCCTGCACGGATGAACCGCGCCGCCGGCTTCGTGCTGCCCAGCCTGCGCGAGAGTTTTGGCATGGTGTTTACCGAAGCGCTGTTTGCGGGCCTCCCGATTCTCTATCCGGCAAGACGCGCGGTGGATGGCTATTTCGATGACGCGCCTTTTGCGCTGCGTGTCGATCCGCGTGATTCAAGCGCCATCGCGGAGGCGATGGCGCGCCTGTTGCGGGAGGAGGCGGCAATGAAGGTCGCGCTCGCCGATTGGCAGGGCTCGGCGGATGCGCAGCGATTTACCCGCGCGGGGATTGGCGAGGCTTTTGCCCAAGGTCTGAGAAAAGCACTGCGCTAATCACCATAACCGCGCAGCCATTCGCGCCGCCTTTGCCAAAGGCTGCGCCAAAGCGCCTTGTCGCCACGGTTTGATACGAGCGATCCGGCACGCCGCGTTGCGCTCCATAACCAGAGCAGGGCGAGGCCGAGAGGTTGGACCGGGGCGCTCCAATGGTCGCGGATCAGGCTGCTTTTGGCACGCAGCAATTGCACCATTTTCTCCTCGCGCTTTGTCACCGAGCCGCCGCCCAGATGCACTATTTCGGCTGTAGGCGTGATCATCGGCTGGCACCCCATCGCCTTGGCGCGCAGGCACAGATCGGCATCCTCGCCATACATGAAAAAGCGCGGTGAAAAGCCGCCCAGCGCCCGCCACAAATCGCTGCGGATAAGCAGGAAACAGCCCGACACGATATCGACCTCGGCCACGCTGTCACGCGGCCAGCCGCCGATCCCCTCGGGGTTGAACAGCGCGCTCTGCCGGAAAAGGCGGGTGAGGCCAGTGGCGGAGCAGAACAGGCTCCACGGCGTCATGCGGTTCCAGCACGAGCTGGGATTGAGGCTGCCATCAGCAAACAGCGTCCGCCCGCCGACAACGCCCGCCTGCGGGTTCGCTCTTGCGAAATCGAGCAGCGCGGCAATCGCGCCGGGCCGCGTCTCTGTGTCCGAATTGAGCAGCAGCAAATGATCTGTCGTGATCCGCCCGGTCAGCGCGTTATGCGCCGCGCCGAAGCCGATATTCTCTGCGCTCCGCACAAGCTCCACCTGCGGGAATTGCGCCGCCACCGCATCGGCTGATCCGTCATGCGAGGCATTGTCCCAGACGACCACGTGCATCGCCACCCCGCCCGCGTTCTCGAAGAGCGACTCAAGCGCTTTCAGCGTCAACTGGCGCGTGTTGAAGCTGACGAGAATTACGGTGAGATCGGCCATGGCCCTTAGTTGTACGAGTGCGCCCTCGGCGAGACAATGCGCGGCACGGTCGCATTTCGCGCTTTCCTACAGGATTTGCGAATCGCTACCCGCCCGGCCTGTTTGATCGAAGGAGCCTTCCCATGCCCGAAGACCGTTACACCGCCGCCAGCGACAGCGTTACCGCACCCGCCCGCTCATGCTTCCCCATTGTGCCGGATGATCTGGCGGAATTCCCTGTCGCGGCGAAAGCGCTCTATGTCGGGCTCGGCGGCGATCTGGTGCTGCGGGCGCAGGACGATGATGCGGATGTGACATTCCGCGATGTGCAGCCCGGCAGCATTCTGCCCGTGCGAGCGGTGGCCGTGCGCGCCACTGGCACCAGTGCAGCGGACATTGTGGGGCTGGCATGAGCGCGGCGCTTGCGCTTGGCCTGCGCCCATCGGCCAGCGGCGGCAGACCGGCGGCGCGGCCCGCTCCGCTCCCCGTGCTTGACCCTGCACCTGCCTTTACCGGCGCACCCGCGAGCGGCTTTGCGAGCGTCCCCGCCGATCCGCAGCGGATAACCGCCAAGCCCGCCTGCCGCCTGCTGGTGCCGCCGCGCCAGCGTTTTGCGGGAAAGCTCACCGTCGGCGTCTATGCCGGGGCCAATGATGGCGGCAGCCTTTATGACACGATGGGGCTCGAAAAAGTGGTGTTCCACTATGAAGGCACCAGTGTGGACGTGACCGAGCCGCGCGTGCACAGCTTTCGTGATGCCAATGGCAAGAGCGTCCACTATTTCGGCTATTGGGCCGAGCTGGCGGACAATGGGACGCATGGCGAGGCGCTGCTCTATATTGAGGCAGTGCCACGCGATCCCTTCATGCAGGCGCGTGTTATCGGCCCCTACAGCTTCTTCCCCGCTGCGAGCGCGCATGATCTGGTGCTCGATATCCGCGCCGATGGCAGTGGCGATTTCACCAGCATTGCCGCCGCCGCCAGCCATGCCAAGGCGCAGGGCGCGGGCCACCCGCGGCTGCGCATCACCCAAGGCGGCACCTATGATCTGACGGCGGTTGCCGGGTCTTACCTTCCGCAAGGCTATTGCACGATTGAAGCTACCGAGCCGGTGGTCATCTCCACCGACGCCGCGGCATTCGACGGCGGTTCCTTCGTGCGTTTCCGCCCCTTCATCGAACACCTGCATCTGCGCGGGGCGAACATCACCGTCGATTTTGCCCATGCGCATGAGCTCGAACTGGTGACCGGATGCTGGTTCGATGGCTGCCGCTTCACCCAGTCGCGCGGCACTTATGCGCTGTGGCGCAAGACGACGCGCACATTCCTCGGCTGGCTGATCCGGGGGAGCCACTACTTCACCGAATGCACCTTCACCCATACCTATAACAGCCTCGACAAATGTCTGCTCGCGCGCGGCAATGTGGTGCAGGATTGCTGGGCGGATATCTTCAACGATTCCTACTGCATGGTCGGCAACCGCGTGCTCGGCCATGACAGCCGCGCTTATGTTGACCAGATCGCGGCGCTCGATGCGAGCTATACCGGGCCGGAAGCCAGTGCGACTATCGCCATTTCCAGCAGCAATCTGCTCACCATTACCTATGGCGCGGTGACCGAGACGCTGCAAATCAAGACGACGCAAGCGGCCTATCTGGCGAATGATGCCTATAGCGTTGCGGATGTCGCGGCGTGGCTCAATGCGCGGCCGGGCTGGGAGGCGAGCGTGCTTGACGATAGCCGCGCGGCACACGCTTTGGGCGTCGACGGTGGCAAGGGCCTGTCCTTTCCGCCGCAAGCTGTCGGAGCGGTGCCGCTGCGGCTCTATACCAGTTTCGACATCCATGCCGATTGGTTCCAGATCAGCACTGCGGCGGCGCTCGAAAACATCGTGGTCGCCGACAATACCGGCATTGAGCTGGTGACGCAGAACCTGTTTATGCCGGGACAATTGCTGGCCGATGTGCTGGTGCTCAACAATGCCTTCCACAACAAGACCGATGCGTCCAATTCGAGCGATCTGGGCAGTGCGGTGAGCGGCGCGCGCAGCCATCTCGTGGTGGCGCATAACACGATGGCAACGCAGGTTTTGCGCATCAACAGCGCTGGGCTTTCGGTTGATCCCTATTGCCTGGTTGCAAACAATTCGCTGCGCGCGCTGATCTGGCAGAACGGGCCGAGCGCCGCGCTGGCGATGGCGAACAACCATGTCCACGGGGTTGAAGCGGGCAAGTCGGCGGACACGGCGAGCACGGCGGGCGGCGATGCGATGACGCTCTATGCAGACGCTGCGGCAGGTGATTTTTCACCGCGTGGTGACCTGCTGGCGGCACCGGCCCCTGCGGTGGTTCGCGCTGCGCTTGGCCGCCGGATGCGCGGCGCAATGGCAGCAAAAGGCGCGGCGGCAGCCTAGGTCGCGCGGCGCAGGCGGAGCAAGGTGTAGAGCCGGTTGCGGTATTCGCGCGGGCTCGCAAAATGCGCGACCACCGCGCTGCCTGCGCCTGCTATCGCTGCTGCTGCAATGGAGATGCCCCATCCCACGAGTTCGCTGTGCAATGCGATGGTGACAGTGATGGCGAGAGCTGACGGTGCCAGCCGCAGCAACACCGGCGTGGTCGCCAAGCCTGCCTTCGCCATCAACACGCCAGCATCGATCACTGTGCGCAGCAAGAAGACGAGCGCAAACCCTGCCAGCCCCCAGATCGGCGCGACCAGATACAGCGCGGCGACAAACAGCGGCACTTGCACCAGATGCCACAGCGCGGTGAAGCGCGGCTCTCCGCGCGCCTGAATGAATGTCGCCGCCAGCACCGACACGCCGCTCAGCCAGAAGGCTGCGAGCAGCACGCGCGCGAGGAGGATCGAGCGTTCGTCGAGCTCGCTCCCCAGCCACAGCCGCAGCAGCGGATCGGCAAGGCATATCAGCACCAGCATGAAGGGGGTCGAGAGGTTGGCGAGCATCACCACCGCATGGCGCGCGGTTGCCAGCGCCTCGTCTGCACCCAGCGCGGAGAAGCGCGGGAACAGCACGCGGATCACCGCTTGCGGCACCAGCTGGGTGCGGCTCGCGATCTGGTACGGCACGCTATAGGCAGCCACCGCCACCGCGCCCAATTGCAGGCCGATCAGAAAGCGGTCGGCCATGGTGATGACCGGCCGGGTGACGGTCGAGAGCATGATCCAGCGCCCGAAATCGAGCAGCCTTGCAGAAATGGCGCGCGAGAATGCGCCGCCTCCGGCGCGCAGCATGACGCGCCACACCGATGCAGCGGCGAGCAGCAGGCCCCCAAAGCGCGCGAGCAGTGTCGCGGCGAGCAAAGTGCCCAAATCGGGGCCGATGGCGAAAGCGACGGCAAGCGGGAGCAATTGCAAGGCGCTATTGGTGACAAGCGTGTGGAGCGAGACCGCGCCGAACCGTTCCTCTCCCGCAAGGCAACCAACGGCCCAGCCGAACAGCGTGACGCACAATGTCGCTGCGCCGATCATCCACACTGAGGGCAGGACCTCACCCTGCAATGCGGGCGAGAGCGCCATGCCATGGGCAAAGAAGGCATAAGCAAGTAAAGCGCCGACCAGCCCGGTCACCAGTCCCGCGCCCAGCGCGAGGACAAAACCGGTAACAGCAATGTCTGCGGGCGCTCCGTCCTTGCCACTCGCGATGCGCTGCGTGATGGCATAGCCAAGGCCGAAATCGGCTTGTCCGGCAAAGACAAGGATGAGCCATGCAATCGCCAGCACACCGTACCGCTCCAGCCCGATCTGCCCGATCAAAAGCGGTAGGGTGATGATGGTCACAAGCAGCGGCAAGCCCGCACCGAGCGCCGAATACACACTGTTGCGGGCAATCGTCACGGCGGCGCGATTACCCGTCCCGCGCTCGCGACGCAGGCGCAGCGACCAGCGATCCGCCAAGGCCGAGAATAAACATCAGCCAGATATGCGATTCGCCGAAATAGGTCACCGTCATGCCGACGAAGATCAGGGTGAAAAGGCAGAAATTATAGCCGACCAGCACAGCACGGTGTTCCGCTTCGCGCCCGGCGCGCAGGCCCGCTGCCACCATCACGCCGGTCATCGCCACCAACAGCAGCAGAGGCACCAAAATGCCGTGACGGATTGCCAGCACAAGGAAATGCGCGTCGATACTGTCGGTCATCCACGCGGCGCGATCGATCAGGCCGTAGCCATAGCCGAAGACCGGCTGCCGCTCGACCGCGTCGATGCCATATTGCCACTGCACGCGGCGGATATAGGCGGTTGCCGGATTGATCGTAAACGGGGACAGCGCGGCGATAATTCCGTTCGCCGTATACAGTTGCGCTGCCAGTAGCAGCACGAGGCCAATCGCGGTCATGGAGAACCAGCGCAGCCGTGCAATACTGCGCTTGAGATATTCCAGCGCCGACAGCCCCAGCACGAGGAAAAGCCCCAGAATTGCGGCGGAGGACAGCGAGAAGAACCCCGCCAACGCCGCGCCCAGTCCGGCGAATTTCGGCCAGCCGCGAAGCCCGGCGAACAGGAACAGCGGGAAAGCGCTGATCAGCACCGCGCCGCCGAGAATGGGGTGCGAAAACACCGAATAGCTGCGCAGCAGGCCAAGACGGACTTCGTTCTGGTAGACCAGATCGGCCACGGCTTCACCGGCGAAATACTCTGGCAGCGGCCCGAAAATCTCCCGCCAGAAGGGTCGCACCAGCAACCGGTGGGAGACGCTTTCCAGCGTCATCAGCGCGCCTGCCACGGCAAGACCGGGCGCGATGGCCACCAGCAGGCGGCGGAAATCTATTGTGCTGCCCACCGATATCCGCGCAACAAAATAGGCCCCGGCAAAATCCACCACCAGCGCGCCTGCGCGCACCAGCCCGGTGCCCACGCCAAAATGCACGGTGAAAGAAACCAGCATCCAGATGGCCGCTAGCGTCACCAGCGTGTCGGTCAGGCTCCAGCGCGTGTGGCCGCGCAGATAGCGAAGCATTACGACGCCCAGCAGCGGCAGGATCGCCATGCGATACGAATAAATGTTGAGCCCCGCGGCGGAAATCCGCACTTCGGGCGAGAACAACATGATCGAATAAATCAGGATGGCAGCGGGCAGGATGCGTTGCCACGCGCCTAATGCCGCCCCTGTTGGCGCGAACGGTTCCTGCATATTTGCAGGCCTCTGGGGATCAGGAATGGCGGCTGCGTGCACTGGTGAACCTCTGCCTGCTCATACCGTCAATCGCCGCGCGAAGGAACCGCGCAGCCGCGCCCGCCGCACTTGCGGGAAATTGCGCATCACCCGGCGCAGTGCGCGCTGTATTCGGTTGGCTGGCGTGAGCGATGCGCTGTCGAGCCGGAGTAGCTCTAACACATCGGCCTCTGCCACCGGCACGTTCGTTCTTGGTTCACTGGCAATCGCAGCACACAGCGCATCGAATCCCGCCTGCGCACGCTGCCGCGCCTCCGCGCATTGCGCCGCGCGGTCGCTCGCCTGCGAGGCTGAGAAGGTTTCGTCGAGATCGGCAATTGTCAGCGCAATTCCGCTATCGATCCCCGCTGCGAGCAAGGTCTGGCGGTGCTTGCCATCAGCGCCGCCATTGCCCGCATAGACCGATATCGGCAGGCCGAAAGCCGCCGCCGTCACTGCGGCATGGAGCGATGACGTCACCACGCCTTTCGAAGCGACAATGATCGCTGCGGTATCGAGCACCGGGCGCAAATCCTCATAGGGCACGACCACCCGCTCCGCCAAATCGGGGGCAAGGCGGGCAATGGCTTTGGCGGCAAGCTGCAGATAATCGTGATCACCCAGGAAATGGCACACCGGCACCAGCAACGCCTTGTTGCCCGTCCGCCGGAGCAGCGCAATGACCTGCTGCAACCACGCCGCATCCTGCCCCTCGGCATAAAGCGGGGAGATATGGCAGACGATGTAGCCTTCGGGCTCCACTCCCGATGGCAGAGCGCGCTGCGCCCGCTCATGCCATTCGACCGCAGTGAAAAGATCGGCAAGCAGGAACACCGGATCGACCGCGATCTCGCAAACCAGAAGCTGCGCTGATACCGCATCCCGCGCGCGCACCCATTCGGCGCTTTCGAGCACTCGCGCACTTGGGCCCAGTGCGCGCACCAGCGAAGGCGGCACGCCGACTCCATGCGCAAAGAAGCGCGCTTCGCCGCGCCCGTTCCACACGGTCGGTGCCAGCCACATCCGCAGATAGTGGCTGAGCGTGTTGTCCGGGACCAGATAGGTGCCCGATGAATGCCCGACTGCCAGCGTCTCCCCGCCGGTCTGGATCAGTGCATCGGCAGCGATAGGCGGCTCGTCCAGCTTGGCGGGAAGCGCGTGGACTTGTGCACAATCGAGTATCTCCGCCGTGCGCGCGAAGGGCGAATAGAGCGTGATCGCCGCATCGGGGAAATGCCCTCGCAGCAAATGCGTATAGACATGCGCGAACAGGCAATCGCCGTAATTCTCGACATCGAATGTGCCGATCAGCCCGATCTGCCGGGATGGCTCAGCCATCTGCCGATTGCTCCGGATGGTAGTAGCGCCGCGTATTGGCATCGGCTTCGGGCAGGCG
The DNA here is from genome assembly GCF_056933515.1 of Aurantiacibacter sp. KMU-128. Taxonomy (NCBI): domain Bacteria; kingdom Pseudomonadati; phylum Pseudomonadota; class Alphaproteobacteria; order Sphingomonadales; family Erythrobacteraceae; genus Aurantiacibacter; species Aurantiacibacter sp. KMU-128. The sequence continues at coordinate 2,757,442 of NZ_JBXORT010000001.1, read as the reverse complement.
GCCGAAGGCGCCGGTTTGCAGATCGCTACGCACCACGCGCGCCGGATTGCCCAGCACCATGGCGCGCGGCGGCACGTCGTCGAACACCACCGCGCCCGCGCCGACAATCGCATTGTCGCCGATGCGCACGCCGGGCAGGATCATCGCGCCCCCGCCGATAAAGCAATTCGCGCCGATCTGTGTCACTGCACCCTCGCGCGCCATGATGATGGTGTGGAAGGCAACAAGGCTTTGCGCGCCGATGCGGATCGAGCCGCGCCCCGCCGGGAAGAACCGCGCCGAAAGCGACACTTGCGTGCCCGGCGCGATTGCGATGCCATACCGCCAAACTAGATAGAGCCGCCGCATCGCCAGCAGGGTTTTCCGCAATCCGCGAAAGTTTCTGAGCGTCACCATCTCTATGCGCCGCCGCCTGCTTGCAGCGGCAAAGCCAAGGGCATATCGCAGGCATATGCTAGGCCCTGCATCACCTTTTCTTAGTTTCCAAAAGCTGTTGCGCCGCCGGATCTGGCGGCAGGACATCCATCCCGACGCGGATATCGCCGCCACCGCGCATATCGACCGCACCTGGCCCAAGGGCATCCATATCGCGGCGGGCGCGGTGGTGGAGGATCACGCGGTTATCCTCGCGCATGATATGTCGCGCGGGCTTTATCTTGATACGCATATCGGGGAAGGCGCACGCATTGGCATTCGCGCGATTGTGATGCCCGGCGTGCGGGTGGGCGCGGGCGCGATAGTCGATCCCGGCGCGATTGTGACCGGCGATGTTGCCCCGGGCGAGCGGGTGCGCGGCAATCCGGCGAAACCGGTGCAGGACTGACCGGCCCGTAACGCTCCGCCTGTAATCGCGCTGCACGCCAAACTCCCCGCTGCTCTAGGCCGCCCTGACAAGTGGCCGCCACCAGTCTTCATTAGCCAGATACCAGCGCAAAGTCTGCCTCAGCGCGCTTTCGAAACTGTGGGCGGGGGCGAAACCGAGTTCGGCCGCGGCCTTGGCGGCATTGATGGCATAGCGCCGGTCGTGGCCCTTGCGGTCTTCGACGAAGCGCTTGAGCGAAGCGGTCGGCTGGCCCTTCGCGGCGGGTGCATCGGGGAAGCGGGCGGCGAGCGCTGGGTCTTCGGCAAAGGCCGCGTCAACTCCCGCGCAAATCGCGTCGACCACCGCCAGATTGGGCAATTCCGCCCCGCCCCCGATATTGTAGACCTCGCCCGGCACGCCGCGTTCGAGGCAGGCCGCCAGCGCTGCGCAATGATCGGTGACATAAAGCCAGTCGCGCACATTCATTCCGTCGCCATAGATCGGCAGCGCAAGGCCATGGAGCGCGTTGAGCACAAACAGCGGGATCAGTTTTTCGGGATATTGATACGGCCCGAAATTGTTCGAGCAATTGCTGGTCGTCACCTGCAGCCCGAAAGTGTGGTGCCACGCGCGCACCAGATGGTCGGACGCGGCCTTGCTCGCCGAATAGGGCGAATTGGGGGCGTAGGGCGTGGTCTCGGAAAAGGCGGGCGCATCAGGGCCTAGCGACCCGTAGACCTCGTCAGTGGAGATATGGTGGAAACGGTGCGGGCGGCCCGAACCTTGATCGAGCCACACCGCCTGCGCAGCTTTGAGCAGTGAGTGGGTGCCGGTGATATTGGTGGCGATGAAAGCGTCGGATGCGCTGATCGAGCGGTCGACATGGCTTTCGGCGGCGAAATGGACGAGCGTGTCGATGTCGCGCTCGCGCAAAAGGCGTTCGACCAGCGCGGTGTCGCAAATGTCGCCCACCACCAGCTCTGCCTGTTCGACCCCGGCGATGGTCGAAGCATTGCCCGCATAGGTCAGCGCGTCGAGCACGATGATCGTGTCATCGGGCTTCTCGCGCGCCCAGTAATGGACGAAATTGCCGCCGATAAACCCCGCGCCGCCGGTGACCAGCAGCTTAGCCACGATATTTCTCCGCGCGCAGCATATGCCACAGGTTCGTCCGCCAATGCGTGTGCCCGTCGCCGAGCAAGTCGCGGGTTTTCGCACAATCGAGCAGCGCAAAGGCAGGGCGCGGGGCGGGAGTGGGGTATTGGCTTGTGCTGATCGGGATGATCGGCACGCTCTTCTCGAGCAAGCCGATCGCGCGCGCTTCTTCCTGAATGGCGACGGCGAAATCGTACCAGCTGGCAGTGCCCGCGTCGCAGTGGTGGAACGTCCCGCTCGCGCCCGCGTCAACGAGCTTCCAGATCGTGTTGGCGAGGCCCATCGCCCATGTCGGCGCGCCGATCTGGTCGGCAACGACGCGCACTTCGTCCCGCTCACGCATCAGCCGCAGCATGGTGGTGACGAAATTCGCATGGCCTGCCGAATAGACCCATGATGTGCGGATGAGCAGGTCGCCCTTTCGCAAATGCGCCTCCCCCGCCGCCTTGCTGCGCCCATAGACGGAAAGCGGATTGCGCAGCGCATCGGGCGCGTAAGGCTTGGGCGATTGCCCGTCGAAGACGTAATCGGTGGAGATATGCACCAGCCTGCCCGGATGCGCAGCGATGATCGCCTCCACCGCATCGGCATTGACGGCGTGCGCGCCCGCCGCATCCTCCTCCGCCGCATCGACAGCGGTGTAGGCAGCGGCGTTGATGATGATATCGGGCGATGCCCCGGCGATGAAAGCGCGGACAGCCTCCGCGTCCGTCAGGTCGCAATCGCCGCGGTCGGCACCTTGCACCGCAACGCCCGCAGGCGCGGTTTGCAGCAGCGCGCTGCCGACCTGCCCCTTGGCGCCGAGAACCAGAACCTTCACGCGAAGGCCTCGATAGAAGCGAGCGCACGGCCCTTCCGGTCGCGTTCGGAAAGGCGCGGTTCAAACCCTTCGAGCGGCCAGTCGATGCCGATTTCGGGATCGTCCCAGGCGAGCACCTGCTCGTGCTCCGGCGCATAGGGCGCATCGCATTTGTAGAGAAAATCGGTGCCGTCGGCCAAAGTAAGAAAGCCGTGCGCAAAACCGCGCGGCACCCAGAACATCCTTTTGTTCGCGGCGGAAAGCTCCACGCCCACCCATTTGCCGAATGTCGCCGACGAACGCCGCAGATCGACCGCAACATCATACACCGCGCCACTGACAACACGCAGCAGCTTGCCCTGCGGCTGCGGGTTCTGGAAATGCAGCCCGCGCAGCACGCCCATGTCCGAACGCGAATGGTTGTCCTGCACGAAAGCGATATCGAGCCCCGCCTCGGCAAAGGCCTGCGCATTCCAGCTTTCGAGAAAGAACCCGCGATCATCGCCATGGACTTTAGGCTCGATGATCAGCGGGCCGTCGAGCGCGGTCGGGATCACCTGCATGGTCAGCGACCCTCGGCGAGCAGCGCCAGCAGATATTCGCCATAGCCCGACGAACGAAGCGGCGCGGCAATCGCTTCCAATTGCGCATCGTCGATAAAGCCTTGCCGCCACGCGATTTCTTCGGGGCAGCAGATCTTCAGCCCCTGCCGCTCCTCGGTAATCCGCACATAGCTGGCGGCATCGAGCAGCGAGGCATGGGTGCCGGTATCGAGCCACGCGAAGCCGCGCCCCATGATCTCCACTGCAAGGGCGTTGTCCGCCAGATAGGAACGGTTGAGATCGGTGATTTCCAGCTCGCCGCGCGCGCTTGGGCTTAGCGCGCGGGCCCGTTCGACCACGGTGTCGTCGTAGAAATAGAGGCCCGTCACCGCGAAGGGTGATTTCGGCGCGGCGGGCTTTTCCTCGATCGAACAGGCGCGTCCATCAGCATCGAATTCCACCACGCCATAGGCCGAAGGATTGCTCACACGATAAGCGAAAACCGTGCCGCCCGTGCCATGCGCCGAGGCCTTTTGCAGCATTCCGGCTAGCCCGTGGCCGTAGAAGATATTGTCGCCCAGAACGAGCGCGCTCGGCCCGCCCGCAACGAAATCCGCGCCGATATGGAAGGCCTGCGCCAGCCCGCCCGGCTCCGGCTGGACGGCATAGCTAAGCGCCACGCCGAAATCGGAACCATCGCCCAGCATCGCCCGGAATTGCGGCTGGTCTTCGGGCGTCGTGATGACGAGAATATCGCGGATACCCGCCAGCATCAGCGTGCTGAGCGGATAGTAGATCATCGGCTTGTCGAACACCGGCATCAGCTGCTTGGAAAGCCCGCGCGTCAGCGGATAGAGCCGCGTTCCGCTCCCGCCTGCCAGAATAATGCCCTTGCGCGCTTGGCTCGCCATGGGCGATTCCATCGCAGTGCGCGCGGGGAGGGTCAAACACTATCTCGTATCGCTGGTCGCGCGGCGTTTGACAGCGCAAGGCCGCGCGCGCAATCGGTTGGGCGATGCAGCAAAGCGCGCCCGCGACAGACGATTTTGGCGAGACCGGGTTCCGCCGTTTTCTGGCACGCGCGATGCTGGGAGAGACGGCGTGGCCGTTCGGCGCGTGGGACGCTGCGCAATGCGAGGCGGGATGGCGGTCAATCGCCTGGCACGGCTGCGCGCTGGCGATTGTCGAGGCGGGGAACAGTCTTACGGACTGGCCACAAGCCCTGAGCGCGCGGATGCGTGAAGAGGCGCGCTTGCAGGCTTTGTGGGAAGCCTCGCACAAGGCCAGCCTTGTCCGGGTGATCGATGCGCTGGCGGCGGCCGGTGTCGAGGTGTTGGTGACCAAAGGCAGCGCGCTGGCCTACAGCCTGTATCCCGATCCAGCACTCCGGCGGCGCGGGGATAGCGATCTGCTGGTGCAGCCCGGCCAGCTGGAGGCCGCGCGTGCTGTCCTTGCCAAGCTCGGACTGACGCGGGAGCAGGCGGGCGCGATGCAGGAAGTGTGGATCGATGCGACCGCGAGCGGCTTTGCGCATGAATTCGATCTGCACTGGCACAGCGCCTCCACTCCGGCAGCGGCGGCGCTGTTTGCGCCCGCAGAAGCGCTGGCCAATGCGGCGCCCCTGCCGCGCCTCGCCCCGACCGCGCGCGCGACCGATCCGCTGCGCACTTTCCTCAATGACGCGCTCAACCAGGCGCTGCATGGGCGCGCGGGCTATCTGGTCGAAGGCGAGCATAGGCGCGGTTCGTGCCGCCTCGTCTGGTCATACGGCGCGGCTTTGCAGGCACAGGCCTTTGACGAGCAGGCGTGGCGCGCATTGGCGCAGCTTGCGGTCGAGCGTGGAGCTGCGATGATTGCGCTGCGCGCGCTGGAACAGGCGCAGAGCGATTTCGACGCGCCCGTTCCCGCGCATATTCTCGCAGCGCTCAAGGCGGCGGGGACAGGAGGCACCATCGATCGGTTCGTCTTCAACGCCGATGGCTGGGAGCATTTGCGCGCCAATTGGGCGCAAGCCGATGGCTTGTCGCAGCGCATCGACCTTCTTCGCGCGGCGATCCTGCCCGGCCGCGCCTTTCTGGAGGACAAATATCCCGCTGCAACACACTGGCCGACAATCGCCTTGCGGCTGCGGCGCTTGGGCGGCGCGCTGTGGCGGCGGGTTTTGCCTAGGCGCTAAGCTCGACCAGCCCGTTGGCCTGCAAATCGGCGACCAATGCGGCGATGTCCTGCGCGATCACCGCGTCTTCCGCATCGAATTCTTCGGCGACCAGCGCGGCAAGATCGCTTTGCGTCTGCGGCGCTTCGCCCAAAGCCGCCCAAATCCTTGCGCCCACCGGATTGAGCCCGAAATAGGTGCCTGCTTCGAGATCGAGGAGCACCATTTCCCCACCGATTTCGCGGGCGATGATCGAGTCTTTGGCGGCAATGCGCTTTGTGTCGGCCATGCCCAAGCTCTACTGCATTTCAGCGTCTTCTGCCAGCCGTTCGATGACGTGGTTGAGCGCGTCGAAGCGCCTCGGATAGTCGAGCCTTATCATCGGCACCGCTTCGGCGAGCCGCGCCAGCCGGTCGAAATGCGCGGCGAGGCGCGCCTTGTCTTCAATATCGAGAATAAACGCATGACGCATCAGCTCGGCCAGAGCGGCCTGTTGGCCAAGCCGAGTGAAGGCGGGCTCGCCTACGCGATCCTCGCCCAGCAGATAGATGGCGGCAAGGCGGGCAGGCGCGCCGTGATGTGGCAGGGCAGTGCTGGCGGCGATATCGACTTTGTCGGCGCCATCGGCAAACTCTGGTAAGAGATGCGCCGCGCTGTCAGCAAAGAGCCGCAGCAGCGGCCTTGCGGGGAGCACGGAATAAGGCGCGGCGCTGCCCTCCAGACGGATCGCATCCTCGGCCAGAAACGGATGGCCTGCCAGCGCGCAAGCGGCGGCGAGCGTCGTCTTGCCCTGCCGTGATGCACCGACAAAGCCCACCGCTTTGCCTGCCATGAGACAGGCCGCACCATGCAGGCTGAGCGCGCCGCGATAATTGTCGAGCAGCGGGACAATCGCATTGTGCCACAGCGTGTCGCAATCGGATTTGCCAACGCCCGGCACCGGCTCGCATCGCACGGCGAGAGCCTTGCTCTCGATCACAAAGTCGGCATCATCGGGGAAGCGCACGCGAAAACCGGCGGGATCGCGGTGGAATTCCGCCATGGTCTCGCCGCTATCGGCAATCCAGCGGTCATAGGGCGGGACGGATAATGGCTTTTGCGCGCGGGCTGCGCCCAGCACGTATGGCGCGCTCATTTCCCCGCCTTGGGCAAATCTTCGCGCGAGAGGATTTGCGAATTCCATGTCGACATGGCCTGCTTCTCGCCGCCCGGCGGAGTCACCGTCCAGTTGATGATGCGCGGATCGTGGCGGATCGACAGGCTGACTTCGACAGCATCGCCCTTGCGCAGCGCAAAAGGCGTGCGGCAAGGCAATATCGCATTGGCGCGCCCGATCGCCTCGTCGCTGAAGGGGCTGTTGGTGATGCTGACAGTGTCTGAGAGCGCGCAAGTGAAGAAGCCGCAAACCGCGTGTATTTCCCCGTCGCGGGTCGCAATCAGCGTGTCTTTGAAAGTGAACAGGTCGGGCGCATCCTCGCGGAAATCGACCGAGGCGATGGTTGCCGCTTCGCTCAGCATCGCATCGGCATCGAGGCGCCGCGAATGCACCGTGTTCGCCTCATATTCGCCCAGCCAGCGGAATGCGGGGGGCATTGCCGCTTCGGCCCAGCGTTGCAGCTTGGCGTGAATATTCGGGCATTCGGCAAGCGCGATCTGCATATCCATCGCCTGCGGCACGATGCGTCCGCCCGGCTTCAGCATCCGCTTGCGGGCATCGGCGAGCATCGCGATGATCCCGTAATCGAAGCCGAAATAGCCGATATGGTCGCACACCAGCAGCTCGACGCGGTCGGGCAAATCGGTGTCGAAGGTCGAGCCGCGAATTGCAGTAAACCGGTCTTCAAACCCTTCGCGGCGCATGGTTTCGCGGGCGATTTCGATGGCTGCGGTCTGGTCGATGCCGGTGCAATGCTCTGCGCCTGCCTCCAATGCCAGCATCCCCAAGATGCCTATGCCGCAGCCGAGATCGGCAACCGCGTCTCCGCTTTGCACCACTTCGCCGATCGCACGCGCATAGGCGGCGTTGCGCTTGGCCAGCGACAGGTAGCGGTGATGTTCGTTGAGCACCGAAGGCATGGGGCGCAAGTCTTCGCACAATGCGCGGCCAACCGATAGTCTTTACCAACAAAAAGAGCGCCCGCAGGCGCTCCTTGCAATATCGTTCCGGCTTCCGGTGGATCGTCTCAGAGCATATCCATGGTGAAGCCGTCGCCATTCATCATGCCGCCGCTGCCGCCGGTAAGGTTGCGCACGCTGCCGAAAACGGTGAGCACGGGGCGTTCGTACCGGGCCTTTTTCGTCTTGGGCTGGTTCATCACAGAAAATCCTGCTCGGGCGCCGCAAAATCGCGGCAAAACGCTACGCTAGCGAAAGCTCCCCATAGCTCCCAAATGGCCCCCTCGTCAATTTCTGCGCCGTAAAATTGTCCGAACAGCGCATCCAGACCATCGGCACGGACAAGTCCGGCAAATGGCTGAGTCGACCGGTGTTCCAAGCAGAAATCGCGCGTTTCGCTCTGCAGGCACTGGAATGTGCCATCGAAAAAGGCCTTGTCGCTACGCAACCGCACGCTTTCGGGAAGAATCCCGCGCATCGCCTCGCGGTGCAGCCATTTTCGCGTCTTTCCGCGCCGCTTGAGATGTTCGGGCATAGCCGCGCAGAACGTGACAAAGCGCCGCGCTTGCATCGGGCTGCGATATTCGAAGCCGTGTTTCGCGGCCATGAGATTGGTGATTTCGTTGACGAGCACGGTGAAGGGCTCCTTCAGCCGCGCCAGCTTGTGCTGTTCGTGATCGGGAGCTGTCTCGATCTCGGCGTCAAAACGGGCGCGCCGATCCGCTAACTCCTGCTTGGCTTCTTCGCTTAGCCAGAACAGCGTTTCGAGTGCGTGCGGCGCGGGCGCTGCGATACGCCGGAGCGCGCGCTTGGCTGCTGCCGGAGCGACCAGACCGAGCCCCTGCCGGATACCCTTGCGCAGCGCATAGGCCGCGCCGAAGTCGCGTTGGTCAGCGGACAGACTACGCGCAGCACCGCTCCAGTCGCGCAAGCGCAGCGCCTGGTTGAACTGCGCATTGCTGCCGTTGAGCCACACATCGCCGCCATGCCCGTTCAGGCACACGCGCACACCAGCCTCGGCCATTGCCGCGTGCAGGCCCGCCATCATCGCGGCATTGGGCGCAAAGGCGAGCGTTGCATCGGCGCGAGATTGCGCGCTGAACCAGTCAAGCTCCGGTTCGAACAGCGGCACTTCGGTCAAAGACCGGCCCGAATGCGCCGCCACCGCGCGCGCGTGGGCGATTTCGTCCGAATAGTCGCCTGCATGGCCGCGCAGGGTAAAGCCGACGAGGCCGGGCGCCTGCAGCGCGCCATCGCCTTGCGCCCGTGCTGCCAATGCGAAAATGGCCGAGGAATCGAGACCGCCGCTCATTTCGGCGGCGACTGGCGCGTCGCTGGCGGCGGCGGCCAGCACTAGCTCATAGAGCAATTCGAGGTAATGTTCGGCATAGTCCCCATCGCTGCGATAGCGGAGCGACGCCTCTACCGGCAGCGACCAGTACTCGCGCATCGTCGGGGCGCTGTCACCCTGCGCAATCGTAAGTGTATGCGCTGGGCGCAGCTTGTGGACGCCTTGCCACACGGTTTCATCCTGCGTGTACCAGCAATTGGCCAGATGTTCTGCCATATAGCCGGTATTGATCGGCGGGCGTTCGGGCAGGGCAGCGATGATCGCGGCAATGTCCGAGGCGATGAGAAGCTGCTTGCCATCCCAGTGCCAGGTAAGCGGGCGCAGGCCGAGATGGTCGCGCGCGCAGGTGAGGCGGTGTTCCTGCGCATCCCAAATCACGAGTGCGAATTCGCCTTCGAGCCGAGCCAGTGCTGCCACGCCCCAAAGCGCGAAAGCGCGCAAAACCGTTGGCGCATCGCTGCTGCCCGGCAGGTGCACACCGCGCTCCGCCAGTTCGCGGCGCAGCTCCGCGCCGTTGAGCAAATATCCGTCGAAGGCGAGGTGAAAGCGCGAGTGCGGGCAAATGACTGCTCCACCGGAATGGGCTAAGCGCGCTGCGCCGCCTCCGCTCCTGCCAGTCAATGCGCGATAGGGCATGGCCGCCGCCATCGCGTCCAGCACGGCGGTATCCACCGGCCCGCCATCGGCGCGGAACACCGCCGCAATCCCGCTCATCGGCTGCTATCCGCCATAGACCTGCGGATCGTCCAGCAGATCAAGCAGCGCCTGCAATTGTGGCAGGCCGAAATGCGCTGGCCATTGCGCGGGGTTGACCAGCGCCTCGCAACCCGCCGGATAATAATGGAAGAACAGCAAATGGCTGTACCCGCCTTCGGGCATCGCCTCGCGGTAATGCCATTGCGAGCTGCCGCAAAACAGCAGCGCGTCATTCTCGCCTATTTCGTAAGGGGTGAAGTCCAGCGTGGGATCGGCTGGCAGGTCCCGCGGCGCGACGGGGCGCACGCCACCGCTCCGCCAATCGACCAACCCGCTAAAGTGGATCGGCCAGCGCACATTCTGCGCGATACAATAATCGAGCGTATACATCGAAAGCGGCTGGTCCATATGCGGATCGCAGCGCCCCGTCGGACCGTACAGGCTGAGGAAATTGTAGCCCAAGGCAAGCTCGCAGCCGACCAGCGCGCTTACCCGGGGCAAGAGCGCGCGCTGGAGATCAAGGAAGGGCGGGTGATCATGCACCACCTGTCGCCCGAAGCTTTCCACCTCGTGCGTCTCAAGGCTCTCCGGCCGCAGTGCCGCGACTTCCTCGCGAATGGCGCGATGGCTGGCCGCGTCGAGCAGTGCCGGCAGCGTGACCGGTTCGAAGTTCGGCGGCGGCTCGAGCGGCGCGAAGCCTGCGACAAAGCGCGCGACCTCGCCGGGCGAATGCACTTCAAGAAAGCGCCGTGCCAGTGCAAAACGGCGCAGGAAAAAGCTGTCATACCATGCCAGCCGCGCCTCCTGCCGCAGCACCAGCGCGGCGCAGAGATGCGCATCGCGATAGGCGGGATCTTGCAGACGTTGGCTCAGCAGCTGCGACATGGCAGCGTTGCTATAACACGCCGTTACAGCAAAAGCGCCAGTGTGATCTGCATTGGCTCGGACACAGAATTTTACCACGTGGTTGGCGATATTTTAGCCTATTGCCGCTAACGCTGTGCTGCATTGCGGGAACCCGTCTTTTGCGGTAATTTGGCTCGGAGAGCGCAAGGAGGCAGGATATGATCAGGAACGGGCTTGCCGGAATGGCTGCGATCAGCCTTGTTGTGTCTCCCATTTCCGCAGCCGCGCAGGAGAATACGCGCGCGGTCGATGCCGCGATCTCGCTGGGCGCAACCGGCTGGTCTCCCCTGATCCCCGACGAAGAGGATTTCCTCCTCCCCGGTCGCTTGCCGTGGGAAGCGTTCCTGATTGGCTTGGGCATTCTCGGCGGCACGCTGTTCGCGCTGGGCGGCGATGTCGAGGAGGATGACGGCCCCGGCGATAACGCCTCGCCCGGCACGGGTGGCTGAGCGCCACCGCGCGTGACCTGACCCTTGGTGCGCTCGGCCGGGTTCCATCTCCAGCTTTTGCTAATCACGGCTCTGCTGCTTGGCGGCGGTGGTGTGGCCTATGGGCTGCGCAATCTGGCGATCCAGCTTCTGGCGCTCGCCGTGTTGGCCGCGCATCCGCAGCGTGTGGCGGGCTTCGTCCGCGGCGCGCCGATCGGGTTGCGCTTGCTGGTGCTCGCGAGTGTGGCGCTGCCTTTGCTGCAACTGGTTCCTTTGCCAACGGCGCTCTGGCAGGCGCTCCCCGGACGCGGCGCGGTGGCGGAGAGTTTCGCGCTGGCCGAACTTGGCGCACGCTGGTTTCCGCTCAGCCTCGATCCGATGCGTACGCTGGTGGCCTTTTGCGGGACGCTGGCTCCGGCGGCGATCATCATTGTTGGCAGCGGCCTTTCGCGCGAAGATAAGCTCGCGCTGGCGCATACGCTGCTCTGGGCCTGCGTGGCGGCTTTCGCTCTGGGCGTGGTACAGCTTCTTTCGGGCAATGCCATCGGCCTGGTGTATCTTGAGCGTCCGCGCGCCGATGTGTTCTACGCCACATTCGCCAACCGCAATTCGACCGCGCTGCTGTTCGTGACCGCGCTCGCGCTGCTTGCCGCGCTGCCTTGGCCGCGCGAAGTGCTGTGGCGCTGGGCATGGGGCGGCGCGGCGGTGCTGTTCGCGCTCGCCACCATCCTCACCCAATCGCGTTCGGGCATGGTGCTGCTTGGCGTGCCTGCGTCGGTGCTGGTGCTGCGGGTGCTCTTTGCCAAGCGGCGGACGCAGAAGCAGCTCGCGCCGGTGATCGCCGCGTTGCTGGGGATCGCCGCCATCGGTACAGGCGCGCTAATGCTGGTGGGCGGCGGAGAGAACCGCGCTGCCGCCGCGATTGAACGCTTCGCTGGGGGCGCGTCCGACCGGCCCGAAATGTGGGAAGACGGCGCCTATGCCGCCCGCCTCTATTCACCGGTCGGTAGCGGGATGGGCACGTTTGACGAGGTCTTCCAGCTGCACGAATCGCTCGAACACGTCTCGCCGCGCAAGGCCGGGAGGGCGCATAGCGATTGGCTGGAGATCGCTATCGAGGGCGGTGCTCCGGCGCTGCTGATTGCGCTTGGCTGGCTGCTCTGGATTGCGCGGGCAAGCATGCGCGGCGGTTCGGCGGAAGGCGTGTGGCTGCGGCTGGGCGCGGGGGCGGGGCTGGCCGCCATCGCGCTGCAATCGCCGCTCGATTACCCGCTACGCAACCAGAGCCTGCTCTGCGTGGCGGCGCTGCTCGTGGTGCTCTTGGTGCGGCAGCGGGAGGCGGAAGGGTGATGGGACGTATTCTCTTCTGGCTCGCTCTTGCAGTGACGGCACTGGTCGCGAGCTTCGCGCAGCTTGACCGCACCGCGCGTTTCGCGCCCGAACTGGCAGGCGCAGTGCCGCCCGCCTTCTCCGGCTTCGCGGCAGAGCAGCGCACGCGGCAGGCCATCGCCGCACAAGACAGCGGCCTGGCGCTGGCCGAGGCGCAGGCGCTGATCGCGCGCCGCCCGCTTCCGGCCGAGCATCTCAGCCTGTTCGCGGTTGCCTCAGCGATGGCGGGCGAGGAGGCGCGCTCGCTCGCCGCGCTCGAACTGGCGATGCAGCGCGGCTGGCGCGATCCGCTGGCGCAACAGGCGGGTGCCTCCGCCGCAATTGCGCAGGACGAGCACGATATCGCCGCCATGCGCATCGCCGCGCTGTACGCGATTGGCGAGGGCGAGGCGGCGAGCCTTTATGCGGCGCAGCTTGTCTCCACCGCAGAGGGCCGCGCTGCCTTTGTCGCGCGATTTGCCAAGGCAGGGCATTGGCAGAGGCAGGTTCCGGATGCCTTGTCCAATGCTGCCGACCCCAATGACTTCGCCGCCACCATGGTGCTGGCGAGCGAGGCGGGTTCTACAATCGACTGTGCCCGGCTGGAGCGGATCGCCTCCCGCTATCAGCGCGAAGGGCACGCAGACGCCGCGCAAGCCTTGCGCGAAACCTGCGCCAATTAGTCCTGCTCCGGCACCTCGAACACGCCCGACACGCGGCCGGCATTCTGGCCGTTGGCGGGGCGCGAGCCTGCGCCGTCGACGCTGGACACGCCGCTATCGAGGTCGATGGTCAAACGCCCGCCGTCGAGCCGGTCAGCCCCGCGATTGATCGCCACACCGCCCGACAGGATGATCACCCGCCGGTTGAAATCATACACCGCCGCATCGCCGCGCGCGCGCTCGGCACCGCGGGTGACGACCACGCCGCCGCTCGCATCAATACGCTGGATACGCAGCGCGCCATTGTCGGAATATGCAATGGTGGTGCGCTCCGCAGTCAGCCGCAGATCGCCTTGCGTAATGACAACATCGCCTTGCAGTACGACACGGTTCTGCCGGTCCTGCAATTGCCCGAAATCGGCGGCCCAGCTCACGGGTTCATTGCTCGCCAGGCCAGAGATTTCCTGCGCCCCCGCCAGCGAGCCAAAGCCCGCCGAGACGATTGCGCCCGCCAGCAAACCGCCGGCCAATCCGCGCAAGGCGAGTGCGCGAAGCGAAGGGCGTGTCTCAACCGATTGTGCTGTCATCACCATCACCTTACTCGAAATCGTACATATCCATACCGCGCGGCAGGCGCAGCTGCCCCGGCACCATCCGCCCGCGCACATTGCCGCGCAACGTGATCTCGCGGCTCGCCAGATCGGCTGTCATCGAATCCGCGCTGAAAGTGCCTGCGGGGATCACGCCGCTGATCCGGCCCGTGCCCACCAGCAGCTGGTTGGCGAGATCAATCGTCACATTGCTGGCCGACATATCATAGCCGTCCGACGCGGTGAATTGCACGATGCCGGGGACGCTCACCCGCTCATCGTCAATCGCATAGGTGCCCGCTGCGGCGGTGAGCATGGCGGGGCCTTCGGGCAGCACGATGCGCGCGGTCAGGTCTTCCAGCTCGACCAGCGGCACACTGTTGCTGCGCTGCACCGCGACACCGGCACCAAGCGAATAGGGCCGCCCGCTATCATCCTGCCCGCGATAAAGCGCGCTATCCACCCGCATCCGGTCATCCGCCACGGCGACCTTGTTGCGATCGAGCAGGAAGCTGACTTCGCCGCGCGGGGAAAGCGGGGAGATCACCATCATCGCCGCGATCACCCCCACCAACGCAGGCAGGCCCAGCGCCAGCACGCGGACGATGATATCGAGCACGCTGCCGGGAGCCGCAAAGGCCTGACGCTTGGAGCGCATTCTGTCGGCAGCTGCTGTCATCACTCAATCCCAAGTGCCCGTGTGGCGAATCCCGCCTTACGCGTGGCTGAAGATATCCTCTTCGGCCCAACCGGCAATATCCAGCCGCGCGCGGGTGGGGAGGAAGTCGAAACAGGCCTGCGCCATTTCCATCCGCCCTTCGCGTTCGAGCCGTTCGATAAACACCTCGCGCAAACGGTGGAGATAGCGCACATCGGACGCGGCATATTCGCGCTGCGCATCGGACAGCGTGGCCGCGCCCCAATCGCTCGACTGCTGCTGCTTGGAAATGCTTTCGCCCAGCAGTTCCTCGACGATGGATTTGAGTCCGTGATAGCCGGTGTAAGTGCGCGTCATTTTGCTGGCGATCTTGGTGCAGAAGACAGGCCCTGCCTCGACGCCGAGATAATGTTCAATCGCCGCCAGATCGAAGCGCGCGAAGTGGTAGATTTTCACCCGCGCCGGATCGGCCAACACGGCTTTCAAATTGGGGCAATCATAGGCGCTGCCATTGGCAAAGCGCACCAGATGTTCATCGCCCTTGCCATCGCTGATCTGGACAACGCACAGCCGGTCGCGCGCGGTGACGAGACCCATGGTTTCGGTATCGACGGCCACGGGGCCATCGGCGAGCACGCCTGCGGGCAGGTCTTCTTCGTGATAATGAACAGTCATCGCATCGCGCCTTAGTCGCATTGGGGATGGAGGGGAAGGGTGGCTTTGCCTCGCTGCTGGCCAAGCGTAAACAACAGAGCATGAGCGAAGCGATCCCCGATAGCTGGAAGCCCGTCCTCGAACCCGCGCTCGCCACTCCGGAGGCACGGCAACTCGCCGGCTGGCTGCGCGCCGAGGAGGCGGCGGGGAAGGTGATCTACCCGCCGAGGGGATGCCGGTTGCGCGCGCTCGAACTCACGCCTTTGGACAGCGTGAAGGTCGTGATTCTGGGGCAAGACCCGTATCACGGGCCGGGGCAGGCGCACGGGCTGAGCTTCTCGGTGCCCGAGGGCGTCCGGCAGCCGCCCTCGCTGGTGAATATTGGCAAGGAGCTGGAAAGCGATCTGGGCATCCTGCGCCCCCGCCACGGCAATCTCGAAAGCTGGGCGCGGCAGGGCGTGCTGCTGCTCAACAACACGCTCACGGTGGAAGCGGCGCAGGCGGGCAGCCATGCGGGGCGCGGGTGGGACGCGATTACCGATGCGATTGCAGCGGCGGTGGCAGAGCGCGCGGAGCCGGGCGTCTTCATCCTCTGGGGCAGCCACGCGCAGGGCAAGGCGAAACGCATCCCCGCGCTCGGCCCCGGCACGCGCCACTGCATCATCGCCAGCCCGCATCCCAGCCCGCTCTCCGCCCATCGCGGCTTCTTCGGCAGCAAGCCCTTCAGCCGCGCGAATGCCTTTCTGGAAGCGCACGGGCGCGGCGCGGTCGACTGGTCGCTGTAGCGGCGCAGGGTTACAAAGGTTACACCCTGTCACTTTCGTATCCTTGCTTCAAAGCATTGATTTGGAGAGACAATTGCGCTTCTCTTCGGGGCGGACGGACAGGGTTGTGGCGGGGAAGAAGGGGGCGGAGTGCTCATATCTTCCGAATTGACAAGTCCCCCGGCTGTAGGAAAGCTGTTCCGGTGACTGAGGCTCAACCCTGCACGGCGTTTACAGCGCGGCTATGCTCTGATCCGGGGCATGGCAAAATGCGCGGGGTGTGAGAGGTGAGCGCGGAGTATCGGCAGAAGCTGCGACACTGGTTTCTCAGCATCGCTGCTTTGTTCGGGTTGATTGTCGGTTCGGCGGGAATCGTCTGGTATGAAGTGACTTTGCGATTGGCGAACAACTATTCGTCTCAAGAGTCCGCTCTTTTTTCAGGCCTCGCTGTCGGCGCGGGATACTACATATTTATTCTTCCTGTCTTGTTGCTGTGGCACTTTGCAAACTTCGCGACGCGTGGCACCGTTGCGGTGCGTTGGCTCAGCGTTCTAACCGACTTCCGCTTCCTCTTCCGCACCTTCTGCTTCTTCGGGATCGCCGTGCTGCTGAGCCATTCGTCACTGCTTTACGATCTCTTTTGTCCGCCGCAGGATCTGTCTTCCGGTTTTGCCACGCTCGATGGTTGCGGACTTGAAATGCCGCTTTGGAAGAGCGTGCTGGTCTATGTGCCTTTCTGCACAATCCTTCTTGTCACAGTGCTGAAGGTCATCCTTGCGGTGGCGCAAATCTACACCCGTGCCGCAGGTCGCGCCTGACGCACTTGTGTGTGCAGTTTAATCACTGGTTCTCCATCATAAAGAGGCGCATATACCTCTTATGACCAGCGCCCGCCCCATCGCGCTTGCTCGCAAATATGCGCCCTTGGTGCTGCCGCTTATCGCTATCGGTCTCGCCCGGCTGATGACCTACACGACTGGGCGGCGGCCAATGCGACGCTTGCGGCCCTGCTGTTTGCGTGGATAGTCATGGACGCGCTCTGCCTCGCAACCATTGCCAAGGCACCGGAGAAGAAGCCCGCCCTCCACACTATTCTCGGCGCGGCGGCGCTTGGGGTATTCATCGTCATCGTCGGCGCGTCGCCTGCTGTGCGGGAGCGGATTTTCGAGCTGCACGCACTGCTCACCGCGCTGGGCCTTACGGCCATGCTGTGGTTCGTGGTCGCCTCCCGCCGCGTCGCCAAGGCATGGCGCGAGGGGGCGGATATCGAGGCGGCCTTGGGCGAAGTCATGCCCGGCCCGTTCCTCAAATTCTTCCTCACGGAAGTGCGGATGATGCACCTCGCGCTGTTCGTGTGGAACGGCAAGCCCGACGTGCCCGCAGGCGCGCAGGCGTTTGGCTATCACCGCTATCTCGCGCCAATGATGGGGGTTCTGATCGGGCTGCAAGTGGTCGAGCTCGGCGTTGTCCACCTGCTGCTGAGCCTGTGGAACCCGCTCATCGCCTGGCTTGTCTTCGCGCCGACGCTGGCGGGGCTGCTCTGGTTCATCGCGCTCACCAAAAGCCTGCGGCTCAATCCGGTGCTCCTCACCGAAGACAGCCTGCGCGTGCGCACCGGCATTCTGCATGATTGCACCATCCCGCTGGACGCCATTGCCAGCATGGGCGAGGCCTTCGATGCCGAAACACTCAAGGCCAGATCAACGCTCGACACCGCCATCCTCAGTGCGCCCAATGTCACGCTGCGCCTTGCGCGCCCGGTCGAAATGCCCGGCCTGATCGGCACCCGCACCATCGACCGTGTGGCGCTGCGGCTCGACGAACCCGCCGCGTTTCAGGCGGCTTTGCGGACGGCAACAGGCCGCTAACCCGCGTCGATCACCGCGCTCAGCCGTTCGCCTGTGCCGAAGGGTGTTGTGCCGTGGTAGAGGAAGCTGGGGAACAGGATCAGGCGGCCGGGTTGCGGGTCGATCACCGCGAGGGGTTCGAGCGGCAGCGCCATATCGGCGGGCGGGCGGCCCAGTTCGAGCGCGCCTTCGCCCGGCGCCGCACCTTCGGGCAGCACAAGGTGGCACGCGCTGCTGACGCGTCCGCTATCGTGCAGATGCGGCACGTGATGTCCGCCGCCGGTCAGCCGGACAGACCAGCTGGCGGTGATCTGCGCGGGAGCTGCGCCCATGTCGCCCAGCGGGTGATCGGGCGGCAGGCTGGTCAGCTGCGCGCAATAGGCGGCCAGCTTGTCCGCAAAACCGGCGAACAGCTCCTGCAACAGCGGGTCCGCGCGCAAATGCAGGGCGCCGCGCGTCTGGGTGCCGCCGCGCACGCTCTGCGATGGCGGCGCGGCGCGGGCTTTGTGCAAGGTCCGCAAGGCTTCGCAGATGGCGCTGTGCTGCGCTGGCAACAGGTCGAGCGCGAAGCCTGCCACCAGTGTGCCATGCCCCAACAGCCAGGTGTGCCGCGCATCCCCGCTCGCCCGCCAGCTCACTTCGCGCAAGGCCCATAGCCGCGCCCCGTCTTCGCGCCGGGCAGGCTCTGCATCGAGCGCCGCCACCGCTTCGTCCACCGCCCCGCGCTGGAGCGCGTTGCGAGCGCATTGGTAGGTGTAATCGAATGTGGTCGCGGGCACTTGACCGAGCAGCGCCTGCCCCCTCTCGGCATCGCCCGCCAGCCCGGCATAGCGCGCTTCGAGCAGCAGCAATTCGGGCACTTTTCCGATTTTCCGGCGCAAATTCGCGGCATGGTCTGCCGCCTCGACAAACCGCTCCTGTCCCGCCAGCAGCCCGAGATAGGCGTGCCATAGCGAGGGATGGAGCCCCAGCTTGCGCAGCGCCGCCTCGATCGTGGCGAGCGGATCGGGGTGGCCGAATTCGCTTTTGAGCCGCGCGAGTGCCTGGTGGCCCGTTATCCAGTCGGGCGCTTGGCCCAGCATCGCTTCGAGCCGCGCGAAGGGCGCATCGGCCCCGGCTTCGGCGAGCGCTTCGGCCTCGGCAATCAGCAGCGCGCCATCATCCGGTGCCGCTTCCAGCGCCTGCCGCAAAAGGGCCGCCGCATCGCCCGCCCCGCGCCGGAATGCGGCGAGGGCGTCGTCCCGCAATGAGATGGAGTTGCCGCTCATCGCGGCAATTGCGTAGCTCCCATCAGCGCTTCGTCAACACTGGCGGCGCATTGGCGGCCTTCGCGGATCGCCCAGACGACAAGGCTCTGCCCGCGCCGCATATCGCCGCACGCATAGATTTGCTCGTCCGAGGTGCGGTAATCGCTCTCGTTCGCCGCGACATTGCCGCGCTGGGTCAATTCGACGCCTGCCTGTTCGAGCATTCCCTGCTTGCGCGGGCCGAGGAAGCCCATGGCGAGGAGGATAAGGTCGGCCTTCAGCGTAAACTCGCTGCCCGGCACTTCCTTCAGCTGGCCTTCCGACCAGTCGGCGCGCACGCATTTGAGGCCAGTGACCTTGCCGCCTTCACCGATGACTTCTCGGGTCAGCACCGCCCAGTCGCGCTCGACGCCCTCTTCGTGGCTTGACGAGGTGCGCAGCTTCATTGGCCAATCGGGCCAGGTGAGGAGTTTGTTTTCCTTTGCGGGCGGCTGCGGCATGATTTCGATCTGCGTCACGCTCGCCGCGCCCTGCCGGTTGCTGGTGCCGACGCAGTCGCTGCCGGTATCCCCGCCGCCGATCACGATGACGTGCTTGCCCGTCGCGGTGAGGCTGCCGCGCGGCGCGGCGCGGGTTTCATCGTCGCCCGCATTGCGCTTGTTCTGCTGGGTGAGGAATTCCATCGCAAGCCGCACGCCCGGCATTTCCGCACCGGGAATTTCGAGCCCGCGCGGATGCTCCGCGCCGCCTGCCAGCACCACCGCGTCGAAATTTTCCTTGAGCGACTTCATGGAGACATCGACGCCCACTTCGGTGCTGGTGCGGAAAGTCACGCCTTCGGCTTCCATCTGCACCGCACGGCGGTTGATGAGCGTTTTCTCCATCTTGAAGTCGGGAATGCCATAGCGCAGCAGCCCGCCCACGCGGTCCGACTTTTCGAACACGGTCACCGAATGTCCGGCGCGCGCAAGTTGCTGTGCGCAGGCCATGCCGGCGGGGCCGGAGCCGACCACCGCCACGCTCTTGCCGGTCTTTTCGGACGGAACTTGCGGCTTCACCCAGCCTTCCTTCCACCCGCGATCGATAATCGAGCATTCGATGCTTTTGATCGTCACCGGTGCGTCGGTGATGTTCAAGGTGCAGCTCGCCTCGCATGGGGCGGGGCAGATGCGACCGGTGAATTCGGGGAAATTGTTGGTCGAATGCAGGACTTCGAGCGCGTTCTGCCAGTCGCCTTCATAGACCAGATGGTTCCAGTCGGGGATGATGTTGTTCACCGGGCAGCCGTTATGGCAGTAGGGAATCCCGCAATTCATGCAGCGGCTCGCCTGCTTTTGCAGCGCCTCCTCGCTGTGCGGGATGATGAATTCGCGGTAATGCTTCAGCCGCTCCTTGGGATCGGCATAGCTGCGATCTTCGCGGTCGACTTCGAGAAAGCCGGTTTCTTTTCCCACGAGGTCAAATCTCCGATTTGGCCGAAGCCCCTGCGAAAGCAGGGGTCGGACTGAATTGAGTGCGATCCCAGCTTTCGCTGGGATGACGAGAGAGCGAGCGCGTCATTCCGCGGCGACCGAGGCCGCAGCCTCGCGTTCGGCTTCGAGCTGCTTCAGCGCCCGCGCGTAATCCTTCGGCATGACCTTGACGAATTTGCCAAGCGTCGCCGCGAAATCCTCCAGCATTTCCGCCGCCCGCCCAGAGCCGGTGTGCAGCTTGTGCCGTTCGAGCAGGATCTTCAGCCGCGCGGCATCGTGGTAGAGCGGATCGCCCATGCCGAAATCATCGACGCTGGCGGCGCGCTGTTGCGGCAGGCCGGTGCCCTCCGGATCGTCCGCATCGGCGGTGATTGGCAAGAGATCGACCTGCGCCAGATTGCACCTTTGGTGGAACGTGCCCTTGGGATCGTAGACATAGGCGATCCCGCCGCTCATCCCCGCCGCGAAATTGCGGCCCGTGCGACCCAGAACAGCGACCACGCCGCCGGTCATATATTCGCAGCCGTGATCGCCCGTGCCTTCGACCACCGCGATCGCGCCCGAATTGCGCACGGCAAAGCGTTCGCCCGCGACGCCGCAGAAATAGGCCTCGCCCGCAATCGCGCCGTAGAGCACGGTGTTGCCGACAATGATGTTCTCGCGCGGATCGCGCTCCACATTGTCCGGCTGGCGCACAATGATCCGCCCGCCCGAAAGGCCCTTGCCGACATAGTCATTGCCGTCACCCACCAGATCGAGCGTGACCCCGTGGGCCAGCCACGCGCCGAAGCTCTGCCCCGCCGTGCCGGTGAAGTTCACGCGGATCGTATCGACCGGCAGACCCTGATGCCCGTATTTGCGCGCGATTTCGCCCGAGAGCATCGTGCCCACCGTGCGGTTCACGTTGCGGATCGGCCGATCAAGTTGCACCGCCGTGCCGCTTTCAATCGCTGGGCCACAGGCTTCGATCAATTCATTGTCGAGCGCGTTCTGGAGGCCGTGATCCTGCGTCTCGGTCTGGAACAGCGCCTTGCCTGCGGGTGCCTCTACCGTGTGCAGCAGCTTGGAGAGATCGACCCCGTCCGCCTTCCAGTGCCGGATGGCGCGGTTCATATCGATGCGGTCGACCCGTCCGATCATCTCTTCCACCGTGCGGAAGCCCATTTCGGCCATGATCTCGCGCAGTTCTTCGGCGACGAAGAAGAAGTAGTTGATGACGTGTTCGGGCTGGCCGACGAAACGCTTGCGCAGTTCGGGGTTCTGCGTCGCCACGCCTACGGGGCAGGTGTTCAAGTGACACTTGCGCATCATGATGCAGCCTGCCGCGATCAGCGGAGCGGTGGCGAAACCGAATTCGTCCGCGCCGAGCAGCGCGCCGATTGCGACGTCGCGGCCCGTCCGCAGCCCGCCATCGACCTGCACCGCGATGCGGCTGCGCAAATCATTGAGCAGCAGCGTCTGCTGCGTTTCGGCAAGCCCGATTTCCCACGGCGAACCCGCGTGCGTCAGGCTGGTGAGCGGCGATGCGCCCGTCCCGCCTTCATAACCCGAGATCGTGACGTGATCGGCCTTACACTTGGAAACGCCCGCCGCGACCGTGCCGACGCCCACTTCGGAGACGAGCTTCACCGAGATGCGCGCCACAGGGTTCACATTCTTCAAATCGTGGATCAGCTGCGCCAGATCCTCGATCGAATAGATATCATGGTGCGGAGGCGGGGAGATCAGGCCAACGCCCGGCGTTGCATGGCGCACCGCGCCGATGCGCTTGTCGACCTTGTGGCCGGGCAACTGGCCGCCTTCACCGGGCTTGGCACCCTGTGCCATCTTGATCTGGATATCGTCTGAGTTGACCAGATACTCGGTCGTCACGCCAAAGCGGCCGGAGGCAACCTGCTTGATGCGGCTGCGCATCGAATCGCCATTGTCGAGCGGCGTGAAGCGGAATGGTTCTTCGCCGCCCTCGCCGGTGTTTGAGCGGCCGCCGATGCGGTTCATCGCGATGGCGAGCGTGGAATGCGCTTCGTGGCTGATCGAACCGAAGCTCATTGCGCCGGTGCTGAAGCGCTTGACGATCTCTTCGGCGGGCTCAACCTCGTCGAGCGGCACCGGATCATTCGCCGGCTTCAGCTCCATCAATCCGCGAATAGTGAGCAGACGCTCGGCCTGCTCGTTAACCGATTTGGCGAAAGCGCGGTATTTGCCCTGCGCATCGAGACCCGGCTCGCTGCGCACGGCGTGTTGCAGATCGGCGATATTCGCGGGCGTCCAGGCGTGTTCCTCGCCGCGCAGGCGGTATTGGTAGATACCGCCCACATCGAGCATATTCTTGTAGATCGGATTGTCGCCAAACGCGGCGGCGTGGCGGCGCACGGTTTCTTCGGCGACTTCCTTCAGGCCAATGCCTTCGATGGTGGTCGCGGTGCGGGTGAAGAAGCGCTCGACGAATTCGCTCGACAGGCCCACCGCGTCGAAAATCTGCGCCCCGCAATAGGACTGGTAGGTCGAAATGCCCATTTTGGACATGACCTTCATTATGCCCTTGCCGATGGCCTTGATGTAGTTCTTCTCGACCTCTTGCGGGGTAAGTTCGGGGGCCTTGCGCTGGCGGATATCCTCCAGCGTCTCGAAAGCGAGATAGGGGTTGATGGCTTCCGCGCCGTACCCTGCGAGCACGCAGAAATGGTGCACTTCGCGCGCTTCGCCGGTCTCCACCACAATGCCGGTCTGCATCCGCAGACCCTGCCGCACCAGCTGGTGATGCACGGCGGCGGTGGCGAGCAGGGCGGGCATCGGAATACGGTCCGGCCCCTGCGCGCGGTCGGACAGGATCAAGATGTTCTTGTCCTGCAGCACCGCCTCGGTCGCGGCCCAGCACATTTCCTTGATCGCCATGTCGAGGCCGTCTGCCCCGCTCACCGCGTCCCAGGTGATGTCGATGGTCGCCGTGCGGAACGCGCCGTCGAGCACGCTTTCGACCGAGCGGATCTTCTCCATCCCGCTATTGGTGAGGATTGGCTGGCTGATTTCGAGGCGCTTGTGCGTCCCCGCCTCGCGCCCCAGAATATTCGGACGCGGGCCGACCATGGTGAGCAGGCTCATCACCAGCTCTTCGCGGATCGGGTCGATCGGCGGGTTGGTCACCTGCGCGAAGTTCTGCTTGAAATAATCGTAGAGCAGGCGGCTCTTGTTCGAGAGCACGGCAATCGGCGTGTCGGTGCCCATGCTGCCGATGGGATCATCGCCATTCACCGCCATCGGTTCAAGGAAGCGCGAAATGTCTTCCTGCGTGTAGCCGAAGGCCTGCTGGCGATCGAGCAGGCTGACATCATGCTCCAGCACCGCTTCGGCGTCGGTTTCGATCGCTTCGATGTCCTTGAGCTTGTATTGCGCGGCTTCGAGCCATTCCTCGTAAGGATGCGCAGCGGCGAGTTCGGCTTTCAGCTCCTCGTCCTCGATGATCCGGCCCTGCTCCAGATCGATCAGCAACATCCGCCCTGGCTGGAGGCGCCATTTGCGCACGATGTCTTCTTCGGCGAAGGGCAGCACCCCGCTTTCCGAAGCGAGGCAGACGAGGTCGTCCTTGGTGACGCAGTAGCGCGCGGGGCGCAGGCCGTTGCGGTCGAGCGTGGCGGCGATCTGGCGGCCATCCGAGAAGGCGACCGATGCAGGGCCGTCCCACGGTTCCATCAGCGCGGCGTGATACTCGTAGAAGGCGCGGCGCTTGGGATCCATCAGGTCGTTCTTCGCCCAGGCCTCGGGGATCAGCATCATCATCGCATGGGCAAGGCTGTATCCGCCAAGCAGCAGCAATTCCAGAGCGTTGTCGAGGCAGGCCGTGTCGGACTGGCCGTGCGGCACAATCGGCCACAGCTTGTCGAGATCGGCGCCGAACAGGTCGGATTCCATCGTGCGGCGGCGGGCGTTCATCCAGTTCACATTGCCGCGCACCGTGTTGATCTCGCCATTGTGGCAGATGAACCGGAAGGGCTGCGCCAGCCGCCAGCTGGGGAAAGTGTTGGTGGAGAACCGTTGGTGCACGAGGCCCAGCGCGCTCTGGCAATCGGGATCGCGCAGATCGTCGTAAAAGCTGCCGACCTGATCGGCGAGCAGCAGGCCCTTATACACCACCGTCCGGCTAGAGAAGCTCGGCATATAGAGCTTGGTGATGGCGGGCATGGCATGCTTTTCGGCCAGTTCTGCCAGCGGGTTCTGCGTCTGCTTGCGAATGACGATCAGCTTGCGTTCGAACGCGTCCTGATCGGGGGTGTTTTCTCCGCGCGCGATGAAGCACTGGCGGATCAGCGGCATCGAAGCGAGCACCGCCTTGCCGAGCCCTGCGGTCGTCACCGGCACGTCGCGCCAGCCGATCAGGCGCTGGCCTTCCTTGGCGATGAACTTTTCGAACTGTTCGGTGATGAACGCGCGGGCCTTGTCGTCCTGCGGCATGAAGCACATGGCGACCGCATATTCGCCTGCGGGGGGCAGGGTGAGGCCTTCGCTGTCGGCCCATTTGCGATAGAGCGTGTCGGGAATCTGGATCAGAATGCCCGCGCCATCGCCCAGCAACGGGTCTGCCCCCACCGCGCCGCGGTGGTCGAGATTGGCCAGAATTTCCAGCGCCTGCGTAATGATGCCGTGCGATTTGACGCCTTTGATATGGGCGACAAAGCCCATGCCGCAATTGTCATGCTCGTTTACGCTGTCATAAAGACCCTGATTGACAGGGGGCGAGGCGGGATACTCGGTCAAACTTGCACTCTTCCTGTTGCGGGGCGGCTGGAAAACGCGCCTCGAAACCGGTTTCATCGGCAACGAAACGCGAATCAACAGCCCTCTGCTGCACGAAAATTTCGCGAAGCGCCCTCATGGCGACAGGAAAAGCCAATTGCAAGTTTTGGTGCGCCGCACAAGAGGCGCATAAGTATGTGTAGCGGCGAAGCGCAGCGGCTGGGCTTACTTGCCCATCCGCTGTAGGTTCATCAGCGCCTCGCGCAGGGCGCGCTCGTTATCGTCGTTCGAGACCGACGGGTTCGATGCCGACGCGGCTCGTGCCGGGCTAGCATACTCACCTGCGAATGCCGAGGGAGTTAGACCCAGTCCACCGGCGCGGCGCTGCTGGTTGGGGAACACCACAGCGGGCTCTGCCGTGTCGGGCTCCGGCTCGTCAATGCGAACGAAGTCTTCGGTATTGGATTTGAACGGATTGTGTGCAGCAACGGCCGAGTAGTCCGCATCGCGGGTGCTTTCGGCCGGTGCGGCGGGTCGGGCGGAAGGCGGCGGGACATCAAATGCAGGCCGTGGCGACTGGGCTGCCACATCGGTTTCCGCCTGCTCAATTTCGACCGGAGCCGGCGTCGGCTTTGCAGCGATCGGCAATTGGAACGAGGCGGCCAGATCGGCGACGTCCTCGTCCTCGTCCTCGCTTGCCGCGTTAAACGACATATTGGCCGATGCGGCAAAGCCGGTGAACGGAGCATATGCCTCGCCTGCGACCGGGGCTGGCGGAGCCGGATGCATCTGGTCGCGTACTTCAGCTTCCTCTTCGGCTGGCTGGAAAACCTGCCTGGGTGCAGCGAAAGGGCGCGCATCGGGCTCGCTCGCTGCTTCGTTTGCGCCATCATCCTGTTCGCTGACGGTTGCGGGCTTGCCGAAATAGGCAGCCATGGCCTCTGCCGCGTCATCGGCGGCGGCGGGATCGAATTCGTCGGCCAGCTTGGCCTCCGCGTGTGCGACCGGCTGTTCTGCCGCGAATTGCGGAGCAGGAGCAGCGATCTTTGCCGCCATGCCCTGCGCCGCGCGCTGGGCGCTCCATTCGCGATGCTTTTCGAGCGTGGAGCCAAGTTTCTGCACCAGCTGAACCAGTCCTTCGGCGCCATCGTTGGCGGCACCTGCTTCGCTGCGCGACGGCGCGGAGAACGGATTAGCCGCCAGAGGATCGGAAAAGGCGTCGCTGGGCGTAAAGGGTTTGTCTGGCACAATGTCCTCGCTAAAATCTGGTGCGGCGGCTTCTTCCGGTGCGCCGGTCTTGGGAGCTGTCTGGGGAGCGGGCGCGATAGCCTGCGAAGGATCGAATAGACGCGGACTGCGCGGGTTCAGGAAGCCGGGTCCGGCAACCGCTGACACCGTCGCGCCATCCGGCCCGCCTTCCTCCGGTGCCACATCCTTGCGCCCGAGCGATGGCGGCGAGAAGGGAAGCGGATCGGAGAGTTGCCCCGAGCTATGTTCGGAGCGCGCCGGAGCTTCCGCAATCATTTCGAGTTCGAGCGGCGCTTCGGTGTCGTCTCGTGCGCCGCCATCCTGTGGCCAGGCATGGGCATCCGCGACAAATTCCTGCCGCGGCAGATCGGCATAGTCGTCAGGCTCGATTTCTTCGAACAGTTCGAGCGCGTCGTCAGCGTGCATCACCGCGCCGCCGAGACCTGCAAGCGAGTCAGTGCCTTCGCCGGGGAGCGGCGCTGCGTTCAGCAATTCGCTCGGTCCGTCGTCTTCCACCATGGCGAGCGCGCGGCGGCGTCCTGCCGGGATCACAGACTCGCGCAGCGGCGGAAGGTCATCCTCTTCATCCTCAATCCCGTCTTCGCCGATTTCATCCGCGGCGCTGAAGGCACGGCGGGAGGAGTCGTCGCGGCGGAAAAACCCGGACTTGCTGCTCTTTACCCGATCACTGCTCTTTCCTCCGATGCGGCGCGCGGCGTAGAGCCCAAGGCCCGCACCGCAAACGGTGGCGACCAGCGCGATCAGTGCGCGCGCGGTAAAGCCCAGCGGCGGCGCGGCGGCGGTGATGATGTTCGAAATGCCGGTCGCAGCGAGGATCGCCTCGTACAGGCGGACCGGAAGAATCAGGCTGCCGATCCCGAGCAGGGCGGCAAACCACAAGGCCACCACGGCCGGGAAAGCCGGGTGCGCGCTGACCGGCGGCTTGCCGCGGCCGCGTGTGGTGGGTGCATTATCCATGGGCATTGACGCCACGATACGTTCCTGTTCTGCGCCGATACTGCGGTGGCCTGGCTGTCAGGCCGCGGCGGAAATCCGGCGGTTCACATTCGTGCCTAACAGGGTTTGGTAAACGACCTGATAACGCTGAACATTGGCGTGCCAGTCGTGATTGGCCCGCACATGCTCCTTGCCGCGTGCGCGCAACGCTTCCCACTCGCCGCGCCGGTCGATCAGGTCGGCGAGCGTCGCCGCGCAGGCGCCCGGATCATCAGGTGCGAACAATACGCCAGTCTCGCCATGCGTCACCAGTTCGCGGTGCCCGCCGACATTGCTGGCGGCGACGATTTTCATCTGCGCCATCGCTTCCAGCGGCTTCAATGGCGTGACGAGATCGGTGAGGCGGCTCGCCTTGCGCGGATAGGCCATAATATCGGTGAGCGCGTAATACCGCTCGACTTCGTGATGCGGTACGCGGCCGGTAAAGCGGATGGCATGCGCTGCGGGCGAGGCTTCGGCCTGTGCTTTCAAGCTATCGGCCATCGGGCCGCCGCCCACCAGCAGCAGCCGTGCATCGGGGTGGCGTTCGATCAGCAGCGGCATGGCCGCGATCAGATCGTCGATCCCTTCGTAATCATAGAAACTGCCTATAAAGCCGATCACCGGCCCACTGCCGATGCCGAGTTCTTCGGCCAAAGTGTCATCGCGCGCGGCAGGTTCGCCGAACATGGTGAGATCGACGCCATTGGGCATGATGCCGATCTTCGCAGGCGCAACGCCGCGTTTCACCAGATCGTCTTTCAAGCCCTGGCAAATTGTCATCACATGGTCGGCTCCGGCCACCGCCATATTTTCCAGCTGGCGGGTGAGGCGGTATTTGAGCGAGCCTTCCGTGCCGGTGAGATTGCCCACCGCCGCATCTTCCCAGAAGGCGCGGATTTCGTAGACGACGGGAATGCCGAGCTTCTTGCCCGCACGAACCGCTGCAAGGCCGTCCAATGCGGGCGAGTGGGCATGGAGGATATCGGGACGCCATTCCTGTGCCAGCGCGACAATCGCATCGGTCAGCGCGCCGATTTCGCGCCATTCCCGTAGGCCCGCTGGCCCCTCTGCCTTGCCCGGCGTGCGGTGGAAGGTGAAACCGTCCACTTCCTGCACCGGCGGGCTCGCTTCCGAATGCCGCAGACCGGTGATGCCGCGCACTTCCCAGCCCAGCGCCTGCTGCGCGGTCAGGATCGCACGAGTGCGGAAGGTGTAGCCGCTATGCAGCGGCAGCGAATGATCGAGAACGTGCAAAATCCGGGTCATGGCGCGCGCATTAACCCGGTTGTGCTTAACGGGCCGTCAAGAGCTTTGGCCTAAAGCGGCGCCTTCAAAGCTTTGCGGATGAACAACCCCACGTGATTGACCTGTTTGCCATCGGACTGACCCACGGCCTGATTCTGGTCGCCATGTGGCGCATCATTTTCCGGCCCGAACTCGATGACGAAGGCGCGGCAGAGGACAAGCCGGTGAAGCCGTGGCTGAAAAACCGCCAACCGGCATCCGGCACGCAGGAGCCGCGCGCCGATGCGTGATATCGTCCTCTTTATCTTCATCGCCATAGTGCTGGCGATGGGCTTCAAGCGGCCCTTCCTGTGGGTGCTGCTTTATATCTATGTCGATATCGTCTCGCCGCAGATGATCGGCTGGGGCTTTATCCGCAGCCTGCAACTCTCGCTCGTCGCCTTTCTGGCGGCCTTTGCGGGCTATGTCGTGCTCGACTCGAAAGAGAACAGCCGCTTTACGCTGACACAGGCGCTGATGGTCGGCCTGCTCGCGTGGTGCGGGTACACAACGCTGGGCGCGGTATTCCAGGAATTTGCGTGGCAGAAATGGGACTGGGTGTGGAAGAGCATCTTCTTCGCCGCTTTCCTCCCCCTCACCCTGCGCACACGGCTGCGGCTGGAAGCGGCGCTGCTGGTGTTCGTGCTGTCGATCGGCGCGAACGCGATTGCAGGCGGCATGAAGACCGTTTTCGGCGGGGGCGGCTATGGCCAGCTGGTGTTGCTGGTGAATGTCGATGCGGGGCTTTACGAAGGCTCGATCATGTCGACGGCGGCGATTGCCAGCATCCCGCTGATCCTGTTCCTTGCCCGGCGCGGATCGATTTTCCCGCCGCACTGGACGGTCTGGGTGTTCTCCGCCGCGCTGATTTTCGCCTGTATGCTGATCCCGATCGGCACCGGCGCGCGCACCGGCCTGATCTGCATCGCCGTGTTCGGCGTGCTGCTGATGCGGCAGGTGAAGTACCGCTTCCTGATTGCAGGTCTTGCCGCGGTCGCCGTGGTCGCGGCGACGCCATTCTTGCCGCAGGAATACAAAGAGCGGATGGAGACGATCACCGGTTTCCGCTCGGACGAAAGCGCGTCCACCCGCATCGAAGTGTGGAAATGGACATATCACTACGTGCTCGCCAACCCCACCGGCGGCGGCTTTGACGCCTATCGCGGCAACAGCTTCACCTACGAGATTCCCGAGATCGAGGGCGAAGGCAACAACCGCCGCGTCACCTATCGCGAGATCACCGACCAGGCGCGCGCCTATCACTCGTCCTATTTCGAAGTGCTGGGCGAACAGGGCTGGCTCGGCCTGTTCCTGTGGCTGTCCTTGCAGGGGCTGGGACTCTACCAGATGGAGCGCATCCGCTGGCGCGAGGGCAAGAAGCGGCCCGACCGCGATGTCTTCATGTTCGATCTCGCCACCGCCTTGCAGCACGCGCAGATCATTTTCCTTGTCGGGGCGCTGTTTGTCGGCATCGCCTTCCAGTCCTTCGTGTTCATCCTGCTGGCGTTCCAGGCGGCGCTATGGAGCCAGTGGCGGCAGAAGCGGCGCGGGTTCGAGCCTTCGCCGGTGGCGCAAAAGCTGGCGGCATCGCGGCAGGCGGCGACGGCGTAAGGCGCGCACTCGACAAAACCGTGCAGGCGTAGGATAATCGCGCCATGGACGGGGTCGCACCACTTGGTATCGTAGAAATTCTGGGCATCGCCGCCAGCGCCAGCCTGCTCGCGGGGTGGCGGCTCTATCTCGTCATTCTGGCGACCGGGCTTGCGATGCGCAGCGGCGTGGTGCCGCTGCCTGACCATTTGCAATCGCTGCAAGTGCTCGCCAATCCGTGGGTGCTGGGCATTGCCGGCTTCGGCGCGGCGGCCGAGTTCTTTGCCGACAAGGTGCCATGGCTCGATAGCGCGTGGGACACGGTGCATACGCTGGTGCGACCGGTGGGCGGCGCGCTGCTGGCGCTGGCGATTGTCGATCCGGGCGAACCGGCGCTGCAAGTCGTCGCCTTCCTGCTCGGCGGCGGCGGCGCCTTGCTGGCGCATGGCGGCAAAGCGGGTGCCAGAGCCGCGATGAACACCTCGCCCGAGCCCGTTTCGAATATCGTCGCTTCCACCGCAGAGGACGTGGCGACCGTGGGCCTGCTGTGGGTCGTTTACGAGTACCCGTGGGCGGCGGCAGGCGTGGCGGCGGTGCTACTGGTTATCGCCGTTGCTTTGGTGCTGACATTGCGTCGATTGCTCAAGCGAATCTTTGGCAAAAAGAAGGCCGAGGTCACGGGTTCCTAAAGCAGTTCGGAATTCACCGACCGCTCACCCATTCTCCCTCAGCCACTCTTCCACCACGGGCGCGATCTTGTTGCGCCATTTGCTGCCGTTGAAAATGCCGTAATGCCCGCAATCCTTGGCGAGGTAGTAGCGCTTCTTCGCTTCCGGCAGGTGCGGGGCGAGATCGAGCGCGGCGCGGGTCTGGCCGATGCCGGAAATGTCGTCCAACTCGCCTTCGATGGCGAGCAGTGCCGTGTCGCGGATTGCATCGGGATCAATCGCCTTGCCGCGATGGACAAATTCGCCCTTGGGCAGCGAATGTTCCTGGAACACGTGCACGATGGTTTGCAGGTAGAATTCCTCCGTCATGTCGCAGACGCTGAGATATTCGTCGTAAAACTGCTTGGTGCGGTCGGCGCTGTCCTGATCGCCCATCGTCATGTGTTTGAACATTTCGTAGTGGCTCATCATGTGATCGGCGAGATTCATGCTGAGGAAACCGGCGAGTTGCAGGAAGCCGGGATAGACCTTGCGGCCCGCGCCGGGATAATTGAACGGCACGGTGGCGATCACATTGTTCTGGAACCAGCTCAGCGGCTTTTCCATCGCCAGATCATTGACGCTGGTGGGGCTGGCGCGGGTATCGATCGGCCCGCCCATCATGGTGAGCGATTTGGGGCGGCATTTGTCCTTGGCGGCGGCCATTACCGCCGTAGCGGCAAAGGCGGGCACCGAGGGCTGGCAAACGGCCAGCATATGCGTATCCGGCCCGATAAACCGCATAAACTCGATCAGATAGTCGATGTAGTCATCAAGATCGAAATGGCCCGCTGACAACGGCACCATCCGCGCATCGGCCCAGTCGGTGATCCACACTTGCTGGTTCTGCACCAGACGCTGCACCGTGCCGCGCAGCAGCGTTGCGAAGTGGCCGCTCATGGGAGCGACGATCAGCAGCTTGGGCGCGTCTTCGGGCAAGCCGTCGCGCACGAAGCGGCGCAGGCTGCCAAAGGGCTTTTCGAGCACGACGGTCTCGCTGACGGATTTTGCCTCGCCATCGACCATAACCGGCTGGATATCGAAGGAAGGTTTGCCGCGGTCTTCATACAGATGGGCGAAGACTTTCAACGCGCTTGCAGCAGCAGGCCCCATGCCGAAATAGCCCATGGGCAGTGCCGGATTATCGAGCAGTTCGGCACCGACGCTCGCCCAGTGGCTGGCCGAAGACAGCCACGCCTTCTGCATCTCGTAAGCGGAATAAAGCAAAAATGCGTCCCCTGCGGATCGGTTTGATGCGGGCCGGATTTGTCCGTTTTGCCGCGCTTGGGGCGACGATATGCCCCTTTTCGTTTCATGTTGCAACGCGGCATAAGTTTTAGGCGGTCATATTGGGGCACGGCGCCATCGTGGTGCTTCAATCTTGTCGCGGCTTGGGCTAGGGCCTCGGCGCAATGGATGACGTTCTCGAAATCGATAAGGTGGAGCCGGCCAAGTCGCTCGGCCCTTTGCGGATGATCTGGCGCGCAGCGGCGCGCTATCCGGTGCAGATCGCGCTGGCAGCGATTGCCTTGCTGATCACGGCGGCGGTTATTTCGCTGGCGCTACCAAATGCGTTGCAGACGATTATCGACCGCGGGTTCGGCGATGAGGGTGACGGCGATATCGGCCGCTGGTTCCGCTACCTGCTGCTGCTGGTGGGCGTGCTGGGCATGGGGACTGCACTGCGTTTTTACTTCGTCAGCTGGATCGGCGAGCGGGTGGTCGCGGATATCCGGCGCGAGGTTTACGAAAACCTCCTTCGCCTATCCCCCAGCTTTTTCGAAGAGAACAGCCCCAAGGAAATTTCCAGCCGCATGGTGGCGGACACCGCGATTATCGAACAGGTTGTGGGCACCACGGTTTCGGTCGCCCTGCGCAATTCGATCATGGCGGTGCTGGGTACGGGCTACTTGTTCTGGATGGCGCCGCAACTGGCGGTGTGGTTGCTGGCGGGGATTCCGCTGGTGATTATCCCGATCACCATTTTCGGCCGCCGCCTGCGCAATGTCAGCCGTGATAGCCAGGACAATGTCGCCTCCGTCGGCGGCATCACCACTGAAATGCTTTCGGCAATGAAGATTGTGCAAGGCTTCAACCAGGAAGCGCGCGAGGCCGGACGGTTTGCCGAAGCGGTCGAGAAGACCTTTGCCGTCGCCAAGGTGCGCATCCTGATCCGCGCGGTGATGACCGCGCTGATTATCACGCTGATTTTCGGCGCGATTACGGTGCTGATGTGGCGTGGTGCCACGATGGTGAGCGAAGGGCTGATATCGGGGGGCACGATTGCCGCCTTCATCTTCGCCGGGGCGATAACGGCGGGGGCATTCGGGGCGCTGACCGAAGTTTATGGCGATCTGCTGCGCGGCGCGGGTGCAGCAAGCCGTCTCAACGAATTGCTCAACGAACGGCCAGTGATTGCGCCGCCTGCCCGCCCGCAGGCGCTGCCCGTGCCGCCGCGCGGTGCGCTCGCCTTTTCGGGCGTTACTTTCCGCTATCCTACACGGCCCGGCGAGACCGCGCTCGACGATTTCACGCTTTCGGTCGAGCCGGGTGAGACGGTGGCGATTGTCGGGCCTTCGGGCGCGGGCAAGTCGACCATTTTCCAGCTGGCCGAGCGATTTTATGATCCGCAAGCGGGCACTATCAAGCTCGACGGCGTGCCGTTCACCCAGGCCGATCCTGCCGAGATCCGCCGCCGCATGGCGCTGGTGCCGCAGGAGGGCATCCTGTTTGCGGCTAGCGCGCGCGACAATCTGCGCTACGGCGCATGGGATGCGAGCGAGGACGCGATCTGGGAGGCGGCGCGCGCGGCCAATGCCGAGGAGTTCCTGCGCGACCTGCCCGAGGGCCTCGACACCTTCCTTGGCGAAGGCGGGGCGCGGCTTTCGGGCGGACAGCGCCAGCGCGTGGCGATTGCCCGGGCGTTGCTGCGCGATGCGCCGATCCTGCTGCTGGACGAGGCCACCAGTGCGCTCGATGCCGAAAGCGAACGGCTGGTGCAGGATGCACTCGAAAGGCTGATGGCCAACCGCACCACGCTGGTGATTGCTCATAGGCTGGCCACCGTGCGCGCGGCAGACCGGATCGTTGTACTTGAAAACGGTCGTATCGTCGAACAGGGCAACCATGCCAGCCTGTCGGCTGCGGGTGGTCTTTACGCCCGGCTGGCGGCGTTGCAATTTGACGAAGTGGCGGCCGCCTGACCTTGGCGGTCAAAAGCCGCGTGTCGAGGGGAGTCGGCATTTGGTCGATTGGCGAATGTCACATCTGTAACTTCTTCTTGGCGTGACGCGCCTTCGTGTTATCGCTCTATCCAACCGTTTCATCGTAGAGGACTGCCTTATGATCCGCACTTTGCTCGTCACTTCGGTTTCGGCGCTTGGCCTGGCAATCGCCATGCCCGCCGCCGCGCAGGAGGAAACGCCCTCGGGCCCCACCATGGATTTTGGTGAATGGGGTGTCGGCCTCGATTACATTGACGCCGATCTGCATCCCGGTGACGATTTCAACGCCTATGCCAACGGCATCTGGGTGGAGACGAACGAAATTCCGGCTGACCGCCAGCGTTACGGCGCGTTCGATATGCTGCGCGAACAGTCGGTGGTCGATGTGCAGCGGCTGATGGCCGATCTCGTCGCCTCCAACCCGGCAGAAGGCACGACCGAGCGCCGCATCGTTGACGCCTATAACGCCTATCTCGATATCGAAGCGATCGACGCGCGCGGGCTGGCACCTGCTTATCCTTATCTGGAGCGGATTTTCACCGCGCCGGATCTGGAAGCGCTGGTCCGCCTCATGGAAGAGCCGGGTTATCCCAGCCTCGTTTCGGCAGGCGTGGGCATCGATGCGCGCAATCCGACCGAATATGCCGTGTCGCTCGGCTTCAATGGCACCGGGCTGCCCGACCGCGATTATTATCTGGTCGATTCGGAAAGCAATCTGGCGATCCGCGAAGCCTATATGGGCTATCTCGCCACCATGCTGGAAGCGGCGGGTTACCCCGATCCGGCTGGTGCTGCCGCAGCCGTTTATGCCTTCGAGCACCAAGTGGCCGAAATCGAATGGGCACGGCAGATGTTCCGCATTCCGCAGCTCACCTACAACGTGCTCAGCCGCGAAGAGCTGGACGCGATGGCGGGCGACTTCCCCATCGGCGCGCTGCTTGAAGCCGGGCGCTTTGCCGATCAGGAGCGCTTCCTCGCCAGCCAGCTGCCGCCGACCGACGAGGAAATCGCGGCGCTGGGGCTGACCGAGGAGCAACTCGCGCTCATCGGTGGCGGTTTGCCCGCGATGATGGAACTGCTGACCGAAACGCCGCTGCCGACCATCCAGGCCTATATGGCGGTGCGGTTCCTGTCGGGGAACGCATCGGTGCTGTCGAGCGCGCTCGACGAGGCGAATTTCGATTTCTACGGTCGCACGATTGGCGGCGCGGAAGAGCAGGAAGCGCGCTGGAAGCGGGCGATCGGCACGGTTGAAGGGATGCTCGGCGAACAGCTTGGCGCGCTCTATGTCGAACGCTATTTCCCGCCCGAAGCCAAGGCACAGATGGACGAACTGGTCGCCAACCTCTCGCGCGCCATGTCGATGTCGCTCGATGAAAACGAGTGGATGACGGCCGAAACGCTCGAAGAAGCGCGCAACAAGCTGAACGGCTTTGTCCCGATGATCGGCTATCCCGATGTGTTCGAGACCTATGACGGCCTCGAAGTTACCGCCAATGATCCGCTGGCCAACGCGATGAGCGCGGCAAGCTGGCGCAACGAGGACAATTACGCGCGGCTCGGCACGCAGGTTGATCCCAGCGAATGGGGGATGCTGCCGCAGACGGTGAACGCCTATTACTCGGCGCTGACCAACCGCATCGTCTTCCCCGCCGCGATTCTGCAGCCGCCCTTCTTCAACATGAATGCCGATCCGGCGGTGAATTACGGCGGCATCGGCGCGGTGATCGGGCACGAAATCGGCCATGGTTATGACGACCAGGGCTCGCAATTCGATGCCACGGGCACGCTGCGCAACTGGTGGCAGGCAGAAGACCGCGCCGGGTTCGAGGATTTCACCCGCCAGATGGGTGAATTCATCGAAGCCTATTGCCCCGTCAACAGCGCTGAAGGCCCTGTGTGCCTGCGCGCCCGCCAGTCGATGGGTGAAACGCTGGGCGATGTGGTTGGCCTGCAAATGGCTTACCGTGCCTACCGCCTCTCGCTGAACGGCGAGGAGCCGCCGGTGATCGACGGGCTGACCGGCGACCAGCGCTTCTTCCTTGGCTACGCGCAGATCTGGCGCGGGATGGAGCGCGAGGAGAGCCTGCGCAACCGCGTGATGACCGCCAACCACCCGCCGGGTGAATTCCGCCTCAACAACGCCGTGCGCCACACCGATGCCTGGTACGAGGCGTTCGGCGTGACCGAGGAGCACGAGCTCTATCTGCCGCCCGAACAGCGCATCCGCATCTGGTAAGCGCGCAGCACAGGTAATATCGGACGGGGGCGAGGCTTGACTTCGCCCCCGTTTGTGTTTGTTGGCGCGACAGCATTCGGGCGCATCTCCGCACCGATCAAACGGACACGCATCAGGCCATGACCTTTCTCCAATTGCTGCTGATTGCCATCGTGCAGGGGATCACCGAGTTCCTGCCGATTTCCTCCTCAGGCCATCTGATCCTGATCCCCAATTTCACCGATTTCCCCGATCAAGGGCCGCTGATCGACGTTGCGGTGCACGTCGGCTCGCTGCTGGCGATCATGGTGTATTTCTTCAAGGACGTGGTGTCCCTGGCGCGCGGCGGTTTTGCGAGCGTGGGGATTGGCAAGGCTCCGGCGGAGCGCAAGCTGTTCTGGTGGATTGTGCTGGGCACTATCCCCGCCGTTGCTTTCGGCCTGTCGATCAAGCTGGGGCTGTTCAACGGGCTGGTTAGCAGTGTTTTCGGCATCACCATAACCGATGGCGATCTGATGGCCTCGATCCGATTTACCGATCTCATCGCCTTCAACCTGATCTTCTACGGCATCCTGCTGGGTCTGGCCGACCATTTCGGGCGCGAGGTGAAGAAGTTCGAGGACATGACCTGGCGCGATGGCCTGATCGTGGGCATTGCGCAGGCGCTGGCCATTATTCCGGGCACCAGCCGATCGGGCGTCACCATGACGGCGGCGCGCGTGCTGGGTTACAGCCGCTTTGAATCGGCGCGCTTTTCCTTCCTGCTCTCAATTCCCGCCGTGGCGGGCGCGGGCGTGCTGATCGTGCCGGAGATTTTCGAAGCGGGCGGCGATCTGGCTGTAGAGGCGCTGATTGCGGGTGTGCTGACCTTCCTCGCCGCGTTCGCCACCATGGCCTTCCTCATGAACTTCCTGAAGAAGGCGAGTATGCTGGTCTTCGTGATTTACCGCGTGGCGATGGGCGTGGCGCTCTTGTCCTTTTTCTAAACCGGAGCAGCACTTGATCCGCGTCCGCCGCGCAGGAAATATTCCTGCGTGCCGCGATGCAGCACATCGTCGACATCGATCACTGCCGAATTGGCGTAGGTGAAGCCGGGGCCGAGGCTGCGGTAGAGCCGGTCGAAATCGCGATCCACCGTCTGGTGGTAGAGATCGTCAAAGCTCTCGATCACGAAATAGGTCGGCTGCAAATCGCTGATGACATAGTCGGTGCGCATGACGCGGTCGACATTGAGCATGATGCGGTTGGGGGACTGGCCGTCCAATGCAAACACCGCCTCCTGCGGGCCGGAGAGGATACCTGCACCGTAGATGCGCGGTTCCCCCTGCTCCATGATCAGCCCGAATTCGACCGTATACCAATAAAGCGCGCCCAAGGCCTTGAGCTTGTTGTATCGCATCGCCTTCCATCCGGCGCGGCCATATTCCTGCATATAGTCGGCAAAGGTCGGGTCGGTCAGCAGCGGGACATGGCCGAACACGTCGTGAAACACGTCGGGTTCCTGGATGTAGTCGAATGTCTCGCGCGTGCGGATGAAATTACCTGCGGGGAAGCGGCGGTTGGCGAGGTGCCAGAAGAATACGTGATCGGGGATCAGCATGGGCACAGGCACCACGCTCCACCCCGTCAGCGCGCCCAGCTCTTCGCTGAGCTTGCCGAAATCGGGCACGCCGCCTTTGCCCAGATCGAGCGTGTCGAGGCCTTTGAACATGGCCGAGCAGGCACGGCCGGGCAGGATCTCCATCTGCCGATTGAACAGATCGTTCCAGATCGCATCGTCTTCGGAAGTGTATTGCGTCTGCGCAGGCTCCAGCCAGTCCGGCCCGACATGATCGGGCCGTTTGAGCGGCGCGGTGAACACGTCATCGGAGACATCGGGAAGGGCGGAATAGTCCACCGACTCGGCAGGCGTATTGGCGAGATCGTTCATGCAGAGCAAAATACCACGGGGCGGCGCGGCATTCCAGTTTCAAGCGATACTATCTGCGCTGCATACAGAAACGCGCCCGGGGCCGGGTGGCACCGGGCGCGTCTTGCTAGCGGACAAACCGCTTATTCGGCGGCGTTTTCAAGCTCGGCAGAAGCAGCCTCGGCAGCGGCGAGTGCGTCGTCAACGGCAGCTTCGGCGTTGTCAGCCGCGCGTTCCGCGGTTTCCTGCGTCACATTCATCTGCGTCTCGGCAGCTTCCTCGGTCACCTCCTCGGTCGCCGCTTCGTCTTCCACCGGTTCGGGCATATCTTCCATCGCTTCGTCAGCAGCGATTTCCACCGTATCCGCCTGCGCTTCTTCGGAAGCGTCGGTGGTGTCGCCGCAAGCGGCCAGAGCGAAGGCCGCA
Source organism: Aurantiacibacter sp. KMU-128 (assembly GCF_056933515.1). Lineage (NCBI taxonomy): Bacteria > Pseudomonadati > Pseudomonadota > Alphaproteobacteria > Sphingomonadales > Erythrobacteraceae > Aurantiacibacter > Aurantiacibacter sp. KMU-128. The sequence goes on along the minus strand of NZ_JBXORT010000001.1, from coordinate 2,718,895 downwards.
GCAGTGGCGGCAAATGCAAGTTTCTTCATAAGTCTTCCCCTTCGAAGATAAAAACAGGACGGAAAGGATAGCGCAGGCGCGCGCGCGTGGAAATGCCCCGTTGCAACTCTGTTCGCAGCGCGGCGCTTCTGCCACAAGCGGGGCGATGACTTCCACCGCCTTTGCTCCCGAACCGCTCGACGCGGCGCGCGCAGAACTGCGCCGCTTGTTCGGCTTTGCCGATTTTCGCGGGGTGCAGGCCGATGTCGTGGCGCGGGTGCTACTGGGGCAGTCGACGCTTGCGGTGATGCCGACCGGCGCGGGCAAATCGCTTACCTACCAGCTGCCTGCAACCATGCTCGATGGCTGCTGCGTAGTCATTTCGCCGCTGATCGCGCTGATGCACGACCAGTTGCGCAGTGCGCGGGCGAACGGCATTCGCGCCGCCACGCTCACCTCTGTCGATGCCGACTGGCGGGAAACGATGCGCGCGTTCGAGGAAGGCGCGCTCGACCTGCTCTATGTCGCCCCCGAACGTGCGAGCCAGCCCGCCTTCCGCGATCTTCTCGGCCGCGCGCGGCTGAGCCTGTTCGCTATCGACGAGGCGCATTGCGTGTCCGAATGGGGGCACGATTTCCGCCCCGATTACCGCCAGCTGCGCCCGCTGATGGATGCCTTCCCGCACGTCCCGCGTCTCGCGCTGACGGCGACGGCGGATGCGCATACGCGCGAAGACATCCTCACCCAGCTCGGCATTCCCGCGGAAGGCATGGTGCTGGCGGGCTTCGACCGGCCCAATATCCGCTACGCCATCCGCCCGCGCCAGCACGGGCCCAAGCAATTGGCGGCGCTGCTCGCCGAAGAGCCGGGGCCGGGGATCATCTACGCGCCGACGCGCAAGAAGGTGGAGCAATTGGCGGAAACGCTGGGCGGCGCGACGGGCCGCCGGGTATTGCCCTACCATGCGGGCCTCGATCCGCAGGTGCGCGCGGACAACCAATCGGCTTTCGTTGCCAGCGAGGATATGGTGATCGTCGCCACGGTCGCTTTCGGCATGGGGATCGACAAGCCCGATGTGCGCTTCGTTGCCCATGCGGGCATCCCCAAATCGATCGAGGGCTATTATCAGGAAACCGGCCGCGCGGGCCGTGACGGCGATCCGGCGCAGGCGGTGATGTTCTGGGGCGCGGGCGATTTTGCCACCGCGCGCCAGCGGCTGGCCGAGCTCGACCCTGCACGGCAGGCGGGCGAGCGCACACGGCTCGATGCGCTTGCGGGTTTGGTCGAGGCGCCGGGCTGTCGCCGCGCGGTGCTGCTCCGGCATTTCGGCGAGGAGCCGCCAGCCACTTGCGGGAATTGCGACAATTGCCTCTCCCCGCCCAAGACCGCCGACACCACCGAACTGGCGCGCAAGCTGCTTTCCGCCGCCTATCGCACCGGCCAGAGCTTCGGCCTGACGCATCTCGCCAAAGTGCTGACCGGTGAGGCGGACGAGAGGGTGACACAGCGCGGGCACGATACGCTGAGCGTATTCGGTATCGTCACTGCGGAAGAAGCGCCGCTGCTCAAACCGCTCGCAAGGGCTTTGCAGGCGCAGGGTGTGCTGGTGGCCAATGCGCATGGCGGGTTGGAGCTGGGAGGCGAAGCGCGGGCAATCCTTAAGGGTGAGCGCAGCGTCGAGATCGTCCTGCCGCCGCCGCGCGAAAGGCGGGCAAGGCGCGGGCGCGGCGATACCACGCCCAATCCCGTGGGCGATCCGCTGTTCGACGCGCTGCGCACGCTCCGCCGCGATCTCGCTATCGAAGCGGGGGTTCCGCCCTATGTTATCTTCCACGACGCGGTGCTGCGCGCCATGGCAGCCGAGCGCCCCGCATCGCTGGCGGCATTGGCGGCAATCCCCGGCGTCGGAGAGAAGAAGCTGGATGCCTTCGGCGCAGCATTTCTGAAGGCGATCCGCGAAAACTGATCCCTCGCCGATTCTGTTTGCAATTCACCCAGATTGATATAAATACGATATCATATTTATATCAGGAGGGCATTTCATATGGATCAAGAGCACACGCACATGGCGCGCAGCCGGGAAGTCTCCGCCAGCGGCTATAACGGGTTTCTGTTGCTGTTTATTACGCTCGCGCTGACAGCGCTATCGGGCTGGGGCATCCCCAACGGCATCTGGGTCGCCGAAGCAGGTGGCGGGGCGACGATGATTCTCGCTTCTATCCTCGGCATGGTCATGGCGCTGTTCGCCTGGGCCGGGTTCTATATGATCCAGCCCAATCAGGGCGTAGTCATCACGCTGTTCGGCGAATATCGCGGCACCGACCGCACCGAAGGCCTGCGCTGGGTGTGGCCGTGGATGGGCAAGAACAAGGTCAATGTGCGCGCGCACAATGTCCATTCCGAACGCATCAAGATCAACGACAAGCGCGGCAATCCCGTTGATATCGCGTGCAACGTGGTCTGGCGCGTCCGCGATACCGCGCAGGCGGTGTTCGATGTCGACGATTACAAGGAATTTGTGAACATCCAGATCGAGGCCGGGCTGCGCACGGTGGGCGCGCGCCATCCCTATGACGATTTCGAAGAGAACGAGACGACGCTGCGCGGCCATCCCGAAGTCGTCAATTCCGAGCTGCAGGCCGAATTGAACGAACGGCTTTCGGTAGCGGGCGTGGTCGTGGACGAGGCCAGCCTCACCCACCTTGCCTATGCCAGCGAAATTGCCGGAGCGATGCTGCGCCGCCAACAGGCCGAAGCCGTGATCGCGGCGCGCGCCAAGCTGGTGGCGGGCGCGGTCAGCATGGTCGAAATGGCGCTGGAAAAGCTCAGCGCGGACGGGATTGTCGAACTGGATGACGAACGCCGCGCCGCGATGGTGTCCAACCTCATGGTGGTGCTGTGCGGCGAGCGGGAAGTGAACCCCGTCGTCAATGCAGGCTCGCTCTACTAAGAGACCATGGCGCAGAAGAAGGCCTTTGCCCTGCGGCTCGACCCGGCGCTCCACGATGCGGTGGAGCGTCTGGCGGCGGGCGAGCTGCGCTCGGTCAATGCGCAGATCGAAATGCTGCTGCGCGAAGCGCTAAGGACACGGGGCCATGTGGTCCCGCACAGCAAGCGCCCGCCACGGGGCAGGCCGCCGAAGGAGGATTGACCGATGGCCGAGGAAAAGATCTTCTTTTACTACAAGCGCGGCTGGAACCGGAAGATCGTGGCCAAGGGCCGCGCCGGGTGGATTGCCACCGGTGTATGGTTCATCCCCTTCGCGATCCTCGCCCTGCTCTATTCGCTGCTTATGCCGACTCTCGCCGGGGATTGGGGCAAGGCCACGGCGACCATCCTGTTCCTGGCGGCAACCGCGATCTGGTGTGTGCTGATGTTCCGCTGGCAAATCGCCCGCGCCGACATCATCGACCTCGACCAAATGCCGGGCACGAAGACGAAAGGGAAATAGGATGCTGCGCGACCTGTTCGGAACTGACCCATGGTTTGAACCCAAGCGCTTCGGTTATGGCGCAGGATTGCCCTGTGCGTGGCAAGGCTGGGTTTTGTTGGTTGCCTTTATCGCAGCCGCAATCGGCCTCGGCCTCTCGGTCGAATGGCTGGGCCTACCCCTCTTCATCGTCGCATTGACAGCCATCACCATCCCCTTCCTCTGGATCGCCAAGCGGCACACGCGCGGCGGGTGGCGCTGGCGGGGCTGAGCGCAGGGCAGACTTAGCCGCCTTTTAACCCTTTTGCGCTACGCCTGCGGGCATGACACACGCCGTCCCCTGCCCGCCCGCCCCAACGCCCGCATCGCGCTTTACCGCCAAGCTTGCGCTTGCTGTGGCCGCGCTCGCTATCGCTGCCATTCCCGCCAGCGCACTCTTCGCGCAAGCAACCGATGCGCCATACACGGTGGTCGAGACCGGGCAGGGCTTCACCCGCTTGCAGGACGCGGTGAACGCGATTGGTGACGGGCGCGGCACGATTGCGATCGCGCCGGGCCGCCACGAGCAGTGCGCGGTGCAGACGGCGGGAGAAGTCTCTTACCTCGCCAGCGAACCCGGCTCGGTGATTTTCGACGGCGTGACCTGTGAGGGCAAGGCGGCGCTAGTGCTCCGTGGGCGCAATGCCGAAGTTGCAGGCATCATTTTCGAAAATATGCGTGTGCCCGATTTCAACGGCGCGGGCATCCGCTTCGAGGCAGGCAATCTGACGGTAGCGCAAAGCTGGTTCCGCGATAGCCAGCAGGGCATTCTGACCGCCAGCGACACCAACTCTCAGCTGGTGATCGACCGTTCGACCTTCACCCGCCTCGGCACCTGCGAAGGCGCGGGCGGCTGCGCGCATTCGGTCTATACCGGCGATCTCGCCCATGTCCGCATCACCCGCAGCCGGTTCGAGCAGGGACGCGGCGGGCACTACGTCAAATCGCGAGCCGCGCGCGTCGATATCGCCTCGTGCAGCTTTGACGATGCCGCAGGCCGCGCGACCAATTACATGATCGATCTGCCGGGCGGTTCCGCCGGTCAGATCAGCAACAACTGGTTCGTCCAAGGCGCTGACAAGGAAAACTACTCCGCCTTCATCGCAGTCGCGGCCGAAGGCCGCCAGCGCAGCTCCAGCGGGCTGGTCGTGGTGGGCAATGACGCCCGCCTCGCCCCCGGTGTGGAGCGCAACACGGTGTTCGTGGCCGACTGGTCGGGCGATATGGGCGGCATCGGCGAGAACACGCTGGGCCGTGGCCTGACCCGCTACGAAGTGCGCTGATCGCTTGAACTGAGCCAAAATTCGGGCAGACTGACCTCCTGCATAAGGGAGGGAGCTATGCTTACCAAAATTCTCATCTCGCTCGCCGCGCCTGTTGCGCTGGCCTTATCGACAGAAGTAACTGCCCAAGAGGCTGCACCGGACACTGCACCGGCGCACGACCCGCTGGCGTGGATGGATGGCGAATGGCGCGGCACGGCGATGTTTGTCACTCCGGAAGGCCCGGTGGAATTCACCCAGACCGAACGGGTCGGCCCGATGCTTGGCGGGCTTGTGCGTGCGGTCGAAGGCAAGGGGTATGACGGGGACGGTAATGTCCTTTTCAACGCCTTTGCCGTGATCGCCCCCGCTCCGGATGGCGAGGGCTATCTGATGACCAGCTGGACGCTGGAGAATGCAGGTTCTTTTCCTTTGCAAGCCACCGAAACGGGCTATCGCTGGGAAATCGAGACACCTGCGGGCACCACGGTATACGAAGCGCGCTTCGAGGACGGGATGTGGCGCCAGACCGGGCACATGGTGATGGAGGGTCGGCCGCCTTTCGAGTTCTTCCGCATGGATTTGACCCGCATCGGAGACAGCGAGTGGCCCGCCGGCGGCGCGGTTTTGCCGGAATAGGGTTCAGCCGGGGCCTTCCGTACTAACGGCTGTCGCGACCAAAGCGCGCGCGCCCGTAAAAGCGCAGGCGCGTGTTGCGCAGACGGCGCGTGAGCCGATTCAAGTCAGCAAATGCCCGGACTTGTCGCGCTTGGTGGCGAGGTAGCGGGCATTGTGCGGATTGGCGGGGCGCTGGTGCTGCACGCGTTCTGTAACGGTCACTCCGGCGGCTTCGAGCGCAGCCACTTTCTCCGGATTGTTGGTCATCAAACGCACCGCGCCTACGCCGAGCAGATCGAGCATCCTTGCGGCCAGCGGGAAGTCGCGCGCTTCCTCGGGCAGGCCGAGGCGGCGATTGGCCTCCAGCGTGTCAAAACCTTCATCCTGCAACCGGTAGGCGCGCAGCTTGTTGATGAGGCCGATCCCGCGCCCTTCCTGCCGCATATACAGCAGCACGCCCCAGCCACCCCGCGCGGCCTCGGCCGACATCGCCGCGAGCGCGCCGTCGAGTTGCGGGCCGCAATCGCATTTGAGACTGCCGAAAATGTCGCCCGTCAGGCATTCGGAATGCAGGCGGACAAGCGGCGCGTGGTCTGAAGATGGCTCGCCCAGCACGATGGCGACGTGTTCGCGCGAGTCATTGGCAGAGCGGAAGGCGATAATCTCGGCGTGTTCCTCATGCGCGATGGGCAGGCGTGCGCGGGTGGCGATGGCGAGATTGGCGGGCGCAGCCCATGCCGCCAGATCGCCAGCCTCCAGCGCCACCGGTTCACCCGCAGGCTGCGGATCGACAAGAAAGGCGGGCAGGATTCCGGCAATCCGCGCCAGTTCCATCGCAGCTGCCGCGTCCTCTGCCCACGCCAGATTCTCGGCCTTGAACGGCCCTTTGAGCGGGTTCGCACCGTCGAGCGCAGGATCGGCTGCGGGGAGTGCGGTGCGGATATCGAGTGCTTCTGCCGCACGCACCAGTACCGGCGTGTGTCCGCCCGCCGCCGCGCGCTGATTGCCGAGCTTCAATGTCTCTGCCCGCGCAGCAGAAATCAGCAAATGGGCCGATTGCGGCGCGCTGTCGGGCGAGGTCTCGATGGGCAGCAGCACCGGCGCGTCCCCGATGCGCAGCGGCCAGCCATGGCGCAGCGCGTCCACCGCTTGCGCCACGCGCCGTGCAGGGGAACGCCCGTCCATGGTCAGAGGTCGAGCTCGGTGATGAGCGGGATGTGGTCGGAGGGCTTCTCCCACCCGCGCGCATCCTCGCGCAGCCAATGGCGGGTCGATTGCGCGGCGAGGTCGGGGCTCGCCCACATATGGTCCAATCGCCGGCCGCGATCATTCGCCTGCCAGTCCTTCGCGCGGTAGCTCCACCAGCTGTAATAGCGTTCGGGGTCGCGGATATGCTCGCGCCCGATATCGGTCCAGCCATGCGCGTCCTTGAAGCGCTGCAAGGTCTCGCATTCCAGCGGCGTGTGGCTGACCACCTTGAGCAACTGCTTGTGGCTCCACACATCGCTTTCGAGCGGGGCGATGTTGAAATCGCCGACGATCATGGTGGGCCGGTCTACTGTGTCCGCCCAGCGCGTCATCCGTTCGAGGAAATCGAGCTTCTGCCCGAATTTGGGATTCACCGTCCGGTCGGGCTCGTCGCCGCCTGCGGGGACATAGACGTTCTCCAGAATCATCCCCTTGCCCGGCCCGCCGATTTCCACCCCGACATGGCGCGCCTCGCCATTGTCCTGCCAATCATGGCGCGAGAATTCGGTGATCGGCACGCGGCTGACCGTGGCGACGCCGTGATAGCCCTTCTGCCCGTGCACCGCCTGATGGACATAGCCAAGCTCGGCCAGTGCCTTCGCCGGAAACTGCTCCGCCTGGCATTTGATTTCTTGCAAGCACAGCACATCGGGCGCTTCCTCTTGGAGGAACCGTTCGACAATGGGTAGGCGCAGGCGGACGGAATTGATGTTCCAGGTGGCGATCGAGATCATAGGAATCACCTAGTCTCCATCACCAGATAAAAAAACCCCCGCCGCGGGGGCATTGCGACGGGGGTTCCATTTTCAGCGTTCGTCACGCTTTTCAAGAACGCCCTATGATGGAGCAGGGCAACAGGGGGGAAACCCGCCCCGGGCGTCTTGAATTTGTAATTTAGGGTGCGAAGCCTGTCACGCCAATGAATTTTCGCCGTTGCTTGTCGCAAATTTACAACCGTTCAGCGGCGAGTGACTACCCCGGGCGACGGGTGGAGCGGCGCGGATCACGATAGGTGAACGCGCTGTCGGGCACCGATACGCCGTAGCGATGGTTGCGCAGCCGCACCGTGGTGCGCGTGTTCTGCGCATCGAGCGCCACCCAGCTGGCGAGCTCCAGCCCGCCCGGCGCGGAGGTATCCTCGACGAAGATCATCGTGATGACGCCGAATTCGGGGCGCGAAGGATCGCGCACTTCGATGCTGATGACATTGCTCGAACTGGTGGGCACCAGCCGGCCATAGCCGCGCATATTGTTCTGCGGATCAAGGAGCGCGCCCAGCGGCGAATTGCGGATCGGCCAGCGTTCGACCTGGTTCACATCGTAATCGACCAGCGTCAGCGCGCGCCCGTCCGACACGACGAGCATATTGGTGTCGCGGCCATATTCGAAACGGATACGGCCGGGATTGCGCATGGTGAGCGTGCCGGAGACGCTGTTGCCCGCGCGGTCCGTCTGGGTGAAATCGGCGCGCATCGTGGTGATGGCGCGCAGAGCAGCGACGGCGCGGTCGAGATCGTCGGTCTGGGTAACGACGCGCGAGGCGGGGGCCTCGGCAGCGGTCAGGGCCACGGGCGCGGACAGTGCCAGCGCGCCAACCATGGTGGCGGCGAGGGGCTTGGCGATCAGGCGGGCAATCGTGTTCATCATTCCATCCTTGCGAGTGCTGCCCCCAATGCATGGGAGCGAGCCTCGGTTCCTAATGGCGGAGCGTTGAACTGTCACTGAACTTCGCAGGCTGGCGTCGTTCAGGTTTCGGGCAAGTTTTCTGAAAGAGAGCGCGGCGCGCCGTCTTACTTGATCTTGCCTTCCTTATATTCGACGTGCTTCTTCGCGATCGGATCATACTTGCGGAAGGTGAACTTCTCGGTGTGATTGCGCGGGTTCTTCTTGGTCACGTAGAAGTGGCCGGTGTCTGCCGTCGAGTTGAGGCGGATCTTGATGGTTGCGGGCTTCGCCATGGTCTTGCCTTCGAATATGTTTGGAGGACCACAGCGGTCCGAAAAAACAACAGGCGACGCAGCGCGCCGCCCTCAATCGCAGCGCCAATGATGGAGAATCGGGGAAAAGTCAAGCGGGGAGCGCGGTGGCCCGCTCAGAGATCAACCTTCCCCCGCAGCGCCTTTTTCTCGCCCTGTGCCTTCTTGCTGGCAAGGCGTTTGGTCTTGCCGACGCGGTTTACCCGGGTCTTGGCGCGCGGTTTGGGCTCTATCAGCGCCTTGGCCAGCATCTCGCCTAGCCGCTCGCGCGCCTCGCGCCGATTCGCTTCCTGCGTCCGGTGGTTGCGCGCGTCGATCACGATCTCGCCTGCGCTATTGAGCCGGTTGCCCGCCAGGTCTTTCAGCCGGTGGAACACGCGCGGAGCGAGGCCGAGCGCGTAGATATTCACCCGCAGCTGCACCGCCGTCGCCACCTTGTTGACGTTCTGCCCGCCGGGGCCGGAGGCGGCGATAAAGCTCTCCTCGGCAATCGCATTCGCACGCGACAGCAGATCGTCGAGGATGCCGGACATTATCCCGCTCCCAGCGCCAGAAAGTCGGCGGGAAGCGGAGCCTCGGCCACAATATCGGGCTTGCCTTCGCGGGGCACGGTGATGGCACTGGCATGGAGCATGGTGCGGCTCACCCGCGCATCCTTGTGCCCATAGACCGGATCGCCCAGCAGGCTGCGCCCGAAAGCGTGTTCGGCATGGACGCGGATCTGGTGGGTGCGGCCGGTTTCGGGGCGGAATTCGACGAGCGTCAGCCCGCCTTCCAGCTCCTTGCGCTTCGTCCAATGGGTGACCGATGGCTTGCCCTTCTTGGCGACGATCATCCGCCAGCCCTTCGCCTCGCTGCTGATCTTGGACAGGGCGAGGTCGATGGTGCCTTCGTCCTCGCTGACCGACCCGGCGACAATGCCAAGATAGGTCTTGCTCACCACCTTCGCCTCGAACGCGGCGTTGAAGCGTTTCAGCGATTTGGGATTGCGCGCCAGCAGCAGGCAGCCCGACGTATCGGTATCGAGCCGGTGGACGGCTTGCGGCGCGCGCTGGAAGCCGAGCTTGAGCGCTTCGAGATGGTCTTCGAGGCTTGGCCCACCCTTGCGCGGCCGCTCGATCGGCAAGCCAGCCGGCTTGTTGATGACCAGCGCTTCGCCGTCTTCGTAGAGGATTTCTATGTTCTGCATCGAAACCCCATATCCGTGTGCCCTGATCTTGTCGAAGGGCTGTTCTTCTTTTTTGAGGCCGGTCTAACGAGAAGAAAAACAGTCGTAGGTCTAATGGCCAGCTTCGCTTCCGACAGGCTCAGGATGAGCGGCCTAAAGGAGTTTCGCCCGCACCAAACCCCGCAGTGCATTTCCAATCACGAACCCGCCCGCGAGATCGTCCAAGGTCAATTCCGCCTCGCGCGCCCTGCCTTGTTCCAGCAAAGAGCGCCGCAACACTCCCGGCAGCAAACCAAGCTCCGCAGGCGGCGTCAGCAGCACGCCATCCTCGCCCTCGACGAAAATACTCGTCCAGCTTCCCTCGGTCACGAGGCCATCGGCGCGCACCAGCACCGCCTCAACCGCGCCCGCACCGCGCGCGGCCTCATGCGCCATTTCGTAGAAGCTGCGGTCGGTGCTCTTGTGCCTCAGCCGCCAGTCACCGGGAACCGTCGGATGCGGCAGGGCAATGCAGGGAGCAGGATCGGGCAGCGCATCAGGCAGCGCCGAAGTCTCCAGAGTCGTCGCCCCGCTGCGCGACAGGACAAGCCGCACTTTCGCCGCCGCTTCGAGCTCGAAACACAGCGCCTGGATGCGGTTGCGCGTTTCGTGGCGGTCGAAGGAAAAGCCCAGTTCCGCCGCGCTCGCTTTCATGCGTTCGAGATGCAGCTCCAGCAGCGCAATGCCCGTTTCGGGATCGAAGCGCATCGTCTCGATCAGATCATGCCCGCCCGCGGGGCCACGCGTGAACGCGCCCTTGATCAGGCATTCGCGCCATTCGCCCATCGGGTCGCTATCGGCGACAATCGCGCCGCCCACGCCGAGCACCGCCTTGTGCTTGGCATTTTCGCCCGGAGTCAGCCGGACCGTGCGGATGGCGACATTGAATGCGGCATCACCATTCGGGTCGATCCGCCCGATCGCACCGCAATAGGGGCCGCGCGCATCGCGTTCGACCGCATCGATCAGCTCCATCGCGCGGATTTTCGGCGCGCCGGTGATTGATCCGCAGGGGAACAGCGCGCCAAGCAGATCGACCGCGCCTTTGCCCTCTTGCAGCGTCGCATAGACCGTGCTCACCATCTGGTGGACGGTGGGATAGCTTTCGACCGCAAACGGTGCATCGACCCGCACGCTACCCGCCTCGGCCACGCGGCTGAGATCGTTGCGCATCAGATCGACGATCATCAAGTTCTCGGCCTTGTCCTTGACCGATGTCGCCAGTTCATCGCGCACCGCATCGTCCGCTGCGGGATCTGCAAGGCGTGGGCGGGTGCCCTTCATCGGCTTCACCTTCGCTTCGCGGCCCTTCAGCGAGAAGAACAGTTCGGGCGAAAAGCTCAGCAGGTAATGCGAGCCGTCAAACACCAGCCCGCCATAGCCCGCTGCCGCCGTCGGACGGATTGCGGCATAAAGCGCCAACGGATCGCCCTTGGCCGGGCCTGCGAGCGGGAAGGTCAGGTTCGCCTGATAGATATCGCCTGCCCGGATGGCTTCCTGCAGCGCCTCGAACCGCGCGCAATATTCGCCCGGCGTGATTTGCGGATCAAGCGGGCCGATGCTTGCCTCGCCTTGCACCCTTGCGGCAAGCCATCGGGGCATGTCGGCGGCGGGGATACTCTCCGCATCGGCAAACAGGGCAAGCCAGACGAGCGGCCCGTCCGCCCCGCTGCGCACCGCCGCCAGCGCCTCCAGCCGTCCTTCCAGCGCCAGCCCCGCTTCGTAAGCGATATAGCCCGCCAGATGTTTGCCAGATTTTACACGCGCGGCCTCGGCGGCGGCCAGCACCGGCTCTACCTCGGCAGGTGTACGAGCGACAAACACCTTTTCGGGCGCGGCAAAGAAATGCGCGTCGCTCGCATTTTCCACGCGCGCATCGTCAAGCAGAACGAAGGGGGACTTGCCATCCATCCGCCCCGCTCTAGGGTCACCGCGAGAATCGGGCAACATGAGAAATAAGGGACGAAAATGGCCGACATCTTTCTGGGTAACGATCTGGGCGGCAACCGGCAGGCGCTCGATCTGGGGCGCGCCAACCGCCACGGCCTTGTCGCGGGGGCGACCGGAACGGGCAAGACGGTGACCTTGCAGGGCATGGCGGAGAGTTTCTCCGCCGCCGGTGTCCCGGTGTTCGTGGCCGATGTGAAAGGCGATCTGTCGGGCATTGCCATGCCGGGCTCGCCCACCTTCAAGCACGCCGACAAGCTGGAGTCCCGCGCCAAGGAACTGGGCATGGACGATTATGCCTATTCGGATAATCCGGTGGTGTTCTGGGATCTATTCGGCGAGCAAGGCCACCCGATCCGCACCACCGTCTCTGAAATGGGCCCGCTGCTGCTCGCCCGCCTGCTCGATCTGAACGAGACACAGGAAGGCGTATTGAACATCGTGTTCCGCTATGCTGACGAAAACGCGCTGCTGCTGCTCGATTTCGAGGATCTGCGCGCCATGCTCGCCTGGGCATACGACAATGCCGATGTCTTGTCGGGCACGTATGGCAATGTTTCGAAGCAGTCGGTGGGTGCGATCCAGCGGCAGCTGCTGAGCTTCGAAAGCCAGGGCGCGAACAAGTTCTTCGGCGAGCCCGCGCTGGAGATCAACGATTTCATCACGGTGGACGATCAGGGGCGCGGGATCGTCAACGTCCTCGCCGCCGACCAGCTGATGCGCAGCCCGAAGCTGTACGCCACCTTCCTGCTCTGGTTGCTCGCCGAACTGTTCGAGGCGCTGCCCGAAGTGGGCGATCCGGAAAAGCCCAAGCTCGTCTTCTTCTTCGACGAGGCGCATTTGCTGTTCGATGACGCGCCCAAGGCGCTGCATGACACGATCGAGCGTGTCGTCCGGCTGATCCGTTCCAAAGGCGTCGGGGTCTATTTCGTCACACAGAATCCCATCGACATTCCCGAGGAGATCGCCGGGCAATTGGGCAACCGCGTGCAGCACGCCTTGCGGGCGTTCACGCCGAAAGACCAGCGCGCGATCAAGGCGGCGGCAGAGACCTTCCGCATCAATCCCGAGCTGGATGTTGCCGAGGCGATTACCGAACTCAAGGTCGGCGAGGCTTTGGTGAGTACGCTCGACGAGGATGGCGCGCCGACCATCGTGCAGCGTACGCTCATCAAACCGCCGCGCAGCCGCCTTGGCCCGTTGACGCCCAAGGAGCGCGCGATCATCCAGTCGGTCAGTCCGTTCGAAGGCAAGTATGACGAAGCGGTAAACCGAGAAAGCGCCGAGGAAGTGCTCGCACAAAAGGCCGCCGATGCCGCTGCAACTGCAGAGGAAGTCGCCGAAAAGGGCGAGGAAGAAGTCGCCAAGCGCGAACGCAAAACGCCCAGTATGTGGGAAAGCGCCGGGAAGAGCGCGATGCGCGCTGCCGCGGGCTCGCTCACCTCGATTGCCGTTGCCGCCGCAACGGGCCGCCGCTCCAGCGCCGACCCGATCCGCACCGGCGCGACCGCCTTTGTGCGCAACATCATCGGCGGGCTGATGCGGTAGGGCGATGCGGCAGCTGCTTGCTCTGGGTGCCGCGCTGCTGGCATCGCCCGGCATAGCGCAGGCGCAGGAGCAGCCCCCCACCACACTGGCGGTCGCGTTCGACCGGGACAGTATCGCTCCGCTGATCGTCGAAGGCGAGGCCGACCGCGCCACGGGGCGCTTGGCCGGGGCGAACGATCCCATCCGCGTGGCGAGCATTTCCAAGCTGGTGGTCGCGCTAGCGGCCTTGCGGCTGGTAGAGGAAGGGTCGCTCGATCTCGACCGCGATGTCTCCGACTATCTCGGCTGGCAATTGCGCGCGCCGGGTTTCCCCGATGATCCGGTGACCTTGCGGCACTTGCTCTCGCACCGTTCGGGCCTGCGCGATGATGCGGGCTATGTCATCCCTTTGGGCGAGGGTCTGCAGGCGCATCTCGTCGATCCTGCCGCGTGGTACCCGCACGCGACGCCGGGCGAAGCGCCATTCGCCTATGCCAATCTCGGCTCGCCCGTGGTGGCTACCGTCATGGAGGCGGCGACCGGCGAGCGGTTCGACGCGCTGATGGAACGCACCGTGTTCGCCCCCTTGGGCATTTCCGCCTGCTTCAACTGGATCGGTTGTACGGCGGAACAGGAGGCGCGAGCAATCGTGCTTTACCGCGATACCGGAGAAGTCGCGCGTGACGATACGCAGAGCCTCCCACCCAATTGCACGATTCCGGTGGCCGACGGCGAGGAATGCAGTCTGCAAGGTTATGTCCCCGGCACCAATGCCTCGGTCTTCAGCCCGCAAGGCGGCCTGCGCATCGGGCTAGTTGATCTGGCGCGGATCGGGCAGATGCTTGCCCATGGTGGGGAGGGCTTTCTGGGCGAGCAGAGCATGGCCTATCTCCTCGCCTCTGCGCAGCCGCAGATTGCCGGGCAGGAATTTTTTTGCGGCTACGGTCTCGGCCTGCAACTGATCGAGGCACCGGGGCGGGGTTGCGTCGACCGTCTCTTTGCCGATGGCGTCGCGCGGCTGGGGCACCCGGGCGAAGCCTATGGCCTGCGCTCCGGCCTGTGGTTCAATCCGCTGACGGGTGAGGGGATGGTATACGCCATCACCGCCGTCCCGCCGCGCGCGGGGGCGGAGGATGAAGGTGGCTTCGACCCGCGCGAAATCGCGCTGGTCGCCCGCGCGCAGGCACTGCAGGATTGAGGCCATGGACAAATCGCTCGCCGAATTTCTCGACGAAAGCGGGCTGTCCGCACCCGCCGATACCAGCGCTTTGTATGACAAGCCGCGCATCCGCGCGTTGCTGATCGATGCGGCGCGCGAGGGGCGGGCGGTCAGCTATTCGGAGCTGCTCGGCCAACTGGGCTTCCGCTTCACCCGCCCCAAAATGCGCAGCCTCTGCCGCACGCTCGATGCCATCGACGCCGATGGCCGCACCGATGGCGAGCCGGAGCTCGCGGTGCTGGTCGTGCGCGAAAGCGACCGCTTGCCGGGGCAGGGCTGGTGGACGGGCCGAGAGGATTACAAGGGCGAATGGACGGGTGCCGAAGCGCTGCGTTTTGTCGAGGGCTTGCAGGCCAAGGCCTTCGCCTATTGGCGCAGTCTGCGCGCATAACAGTACTTGTCACTTGCTCCGGAACGCCCCTTGGATAGGATGAGTATCGTTCAGAAAGGGGGTAAGTATGAACAGACTTCTCGCAGCAGCCGCACTTGCCAGCACAACGTTTCTGGGTGGTTGCGCCACCTTTACCGGTGGAGAGCTTGTCAGCGGCAACGCGCCGGTTGGCGAAATTGTTGTCCAGAACAACACCAACGTTCCGCTCAACGCGATCACCATCTCGCGTTGCAGCGCGATGAGCCACGGGCTCAATCGGATAAGCAATCCGGTGCAGCCCGGCAGAGGTTTGCGGTTCCGGGTTGATGCCGGCTGCTGGGATGTGATGGTCGGCCACGGTTTCGGTAGCGGCTATGACAGCGCGACATTTAACAATGTCCAGGTCGTTGGCGGTCGCCAACGTTTGTTGACCGTGGGTGGTCGCGGAACCGGCTACTGACCATCAGGCCCCGGTAACTGGCAGCCTGATTTCCGCAATCAGCCCCGCCACCGCGCCGGTCTGATCCATCCGGTTGGCGAGCGTCAGCGTCCCGCCATGCTGCTGCGCAATCGCGCGCGCCAGCGTCAGGCCCAGCCCTGCGCCGCCCGTCCCGCGATTGCGCGAGGCATCGCCGCGCGCAAAGGGTTCGAGCATGGCGGCAAGCTCCGCTTCGGGAATGCCGGGGCCTTTGTCGGCAATGCGGATGATCGCAGTGTCGCCATCACGAATCAGCCGCACCCGCGCATGTTCGCCATAACGCAGCGCGTTGGAGACGAGATTGCGCACCGCGCGCCGCAGCCAAGTGGCGCGCAGCGGCATGGCGATGCGCGCCGCCTCGGCCAGTTCCACATCCTCGCCCATATCCTCATATTCCTCGACCACGCTGGCGACCAGAGCCGCCAAATCGGTGCGTTCGAGCGGATCGGTCGGGCGGCCCACGCGGGCGAGCGAGAGGATATCGTCGAGCGAAGTGGTAATGTCCTCGATCGTGGCTGCCATGCGGATGCGTTCTCTCTCATCCTCCACGCTTTCGATCCGCACGCGCAGCGCGGCGAGCGGGGTTTTGAGATCATGGCCGATGGCGCCCAGCATCACGTCCTTCTCTTCGAGCAACGCGGCAATGCGCGCTTCCATGGCGTTGTGTGCCGAGATCAGACGACGGGCATCTTCGGGGCCGGAGGGCGCTAGCGGCTCCTGCGTCGCATCGGGCGTGCCTTGGAAAGCCTCCACCCGTTCGGTCAACTGCGCCAAGGGCCGCGTCAGGCGTTTGAGCAAAAGCGCGAGACCACCGACCAGCACCAGATAGAGGATCAGCGACTGGATGATCAGACCGAACAGCGGGTTGCGATCGCGCAGCGGCCCGGGGACACGGGCGATCCGCCATTCATCGTTTCCTGCCACCTTCAGTCCTGCAAACAGCGCGCCGCGATCGACATCACCGCCCGGGCGCTGGATTTGCTGGCCGCGCGGCCCCTCGGCAAGGCGCGGCAATTCGACCGAGCGCGGGCGATTGAGCACCACCAGTTCGGACACGTCGACGCCCTGGTCCCGCAATACCGCGCGCAGCGCAAGCTCCAGCTCCGGTTCGCGCAAACGCGCACGCACTTCAGGGGTTTCGAATGCGAGGATGGCGCGCTGGCGCAGCCGCTCTCCGCGCATCGGCCCGCGCCTTTGCGGCTGCGCCTCGACGATCAATTGGAAGGCCAAGCCGTTCACCATTTCATTCTGCGCGCGCTGCTGCTGCCCGCGATAGAGCAGCACGCCGGCAATCGTCTGCGCCACCAGCAGCGCCAGCGCCACGGCGAGGAGCATCTGGCCGAGCAAGCTTTTGGGGAGAAGACGCGGCATTGGCTTGGCCTTTGCCCTAGACCCCGTCGGGCATAAAGCGCCGGACTTCGCAGGCGAGGCGGTAGCCGCCGCCCCATACGGTCTGGATCAGCTTGGGGTCGCGGCTGTCGACTTCGATCTTGCGGCGCAACCGGCTCACCTGGTTATCCACCGCGCGGTCGAACAGATGCGCCTCGCGCCCCTGTACCATGTCGAGCAGCCGGTCGCGGTCCATCACCTGGCCCGGATGATCGAGCAGCGCGACGAGCAGGCGGAACTCGGCAGTGGAAACCGGCACCAATGTGCCTTCGGGATCGGTCAGGCGGCGTTTCAAGGGATCGAGCTGCCAGCCATCGAATTCGTAATGCGCCTCGGTTTCGACCGCGGCGGCGCCGCCGTTCTTGTTCACGCGGCGTAGGACAGAACGGATGCGCGCCACCAGCTCGCGCGGCTCGAACGGCTT
Source organism: Aurantiacibacter sp. KMU-128 (assembly GCF_056933515.1). NCBI lineage: Bacteria > Pseudomonadati > Pseudomonadota > Alphaproteobacteria > Sphingomonadales > Erythrobacteraceae > Aurantiacibacter > Aurantiacibacter sp. KMU-128. Next base: position 2,701,782 of record NZ_JBXORT010000001.1, on the reverse strand, counting down.
GGTGACATAGTCATCCGCGCCGATTTCCAGCCCGACAATCCGGTCGGTCGCCTCGCCCTTGGCGGTGAGGAGAATGACGGGGAGGTCTTTCGCCTCGGTCAGATGGCGGCACAGCGACAGGCCGTCTTCGCCCGGCATCATGATGTCGAGCAGCACCAGATCGGGCCGCTGGTCGAGCAGTACGCTGCGCGCCTTGGCGGCGTCCGCCGCCTCGGTAACGGCAAACCCCTGGCGCGAGAGATACTCGGCCAGGGGTTCACGCAGGCTGGCTTCATCGTCCACCAGCAGCAGTTTTACCTGCGGATCATTCATCCTTCGCGGCCACCGCGCCGACCGCGACGTTCACCACGCTGGGCGCGGCGTTCTTCGGCGGTCAGCGTGCCATCACCATTGGCGTCAGCCGCATCGAAACGGGCGAGCGCGGCGGTGGTCATTTCTGCGAGCGAAATGCTGCCATCGTCATTGGTATCGGCGCGTTCCATCATTCCGCGGCCTTCACCGCCGCCGCGTCCGCCACGGCGCGCCATGCGCTGGCCACCGCGACGCTCGCCGCGTTCGGCACGGCGTTCACCGCGCCCGGCGCGCCGTTCCTCGCGGGTGGCCCGCTGTTCCTCGCGCGCAGCCTGCATTTCCTCAAAGCTCAGCTGGCCGTTGCCATTGGTGTCGGCCTCTTCGAAGCGGGCGCGGGCCCGCGCTTCGCGGTCTGCCTGGTTGAGCAGGCCATCGCCGTTCACATCCATGCGGGCAAAGCGTTCGGCAGTGCGGGTTTCGACATCTGCACGGGTGACATCACCACCAGCCATTGAGCCACCCAGGGGGCCGCGCATCTGTTCTTGCGCCACGGCAGTACTGCCCATGGTGAGACCAGCGGCGGCTGCGGCAATCAAAAGGGTCTTTTTCATCGCGTCTTCTCCACTCTAAATTACAGGGTAGAGCAACGCGGCGCCATCTTGAAGGGGGATGGGAGGTTTCCGGCGCCCCGCTGCTCTATGTTTGCCGTTCTAGGGCACCCATGTCGCAGAGATTTGCCGTAAAACCGGAGAAGTGTCGCAAAGTGTCGCGGAACGGCGTGCCTGTTCAGCCGCGCTTTATCCGCACGCAGTTCAGCTTCGGGGACGATGCTCTGTGCCCTTGCCCGCAGTGATAAACAGCGCATCGCATTCCCCCTCGACATCGGCTGTATGCCAGACGCCGGGCGGATTGATGGCATATTCGCCGCGCCGGAGCGTGATGCGCACTTCCTCGCCGTCCACTTCCTGCACCAGCGTCATCGCGCCCTCGGTGACGACCACCACTTCCGCGCCATGCGGGTGCATTTCCCACATCGCCCAGCTTTCGGTGAAGCGATATTGCGAAACGAGCCGCCCTTCCGCACCGTCCGCCGCATGACGCGCACCATAACGGGCATACCACTCCATCCCGTCAAACGGCTCCAACGGTTCGGCGCTCGCGCCGAGGCCCAAATGGATCCATTCCTCCGAGAGTTTGCGCGCGGTCATATCAGCGACTGATTGGCGCGCAGGCGGCTTCCATCCATGCCAGTGCTTCGCCTTCCAGCTGCGGGGCAAGCACATCGCGCACTTTCGCGTGGTAGCTGTTCCACCAGCCGATTTCGGCATCGCTGAGCAGGCTCACATCCACCAGCGTCCGGTCAATCGGCACGAAAGTCAGCGTTTCGAAGCCGAGCCAGTCGCCTTCCTGTCCGTCGATCTTCCGTTCCTCGACCAGCACCAGATTCTCGATGCGGATGCCGTAGGCATTGTCCTTGTAATAGCCCGGCTCGTTCGAAAGGATCATCCCCGCCAGCAGTTCCTGATCGGTGCCCGCCTGTCCGCCGCGACCCTTGGCGATGCGCTGCGGGCCTTCGTGCACCGCGAGGAACGCGCCGACGCCGTGGCCGGTGCCGTGGGCGTAATCGACGCCCGCCTGCCACAGGAATTGCCGCGCCAGCACGTCCAATGCGCTGCCCGGCGTGCCGGTGGGGAACACCGCCATGTCGAGCGCGATATGGCCCTTGAGCACGCGGGTGAAGCGGTCTTTCACTTCCGGAGGCGGCGCATCGGGGCCGATCCATACGGTGCGGGTGATGTCGGTGGTGCCGTCGGCATATTGTCCGCCACTATCGAACAGATAGACGCTGTTGGGCACCAGCGGCAGGCAGGTTTCCTCGCTCACGCGGTAATGGCACAACGCGCCGTTGGAGCCTGCGCCTGAGATCGTATCGAAGCTCAGATCAAGCAGTTCGGGATTGGCCTTGCGGAAATCGTGGAGCTTGGCGGCGGCAGACAGTTCGTCCACCGTGCCCTTCGGCCCTTCGCCTTCGAGCCATTGGAGGAAGCGCGTCACCGCCGCACCGTCGCGCGCCTGCGCGGCGCGGTGGCCTGCCTGCTCCGCTTCGTTCTTGATCGCCTTGGGCAGCACCGCCGGATCGGTTTCGAGAACGGCCAGCGCGCCGACTTCTTCCAACCGGTCAAAAATCGCATAGACGCTGCGTTCGGGGTCGACCGCCACTTTCTTGCCAGCGAGCTCTGCGAAGGCAGCCGAGAATTCATCTCTTGCACGAATGCGCACCGCATTGCCCAGCTTCTCGGCAACCTCGTGCGGCACCTTTTCGGGCGCGATGAACCAGTCTGCAGTGCCGTCTGCCTGCACCATCAGATAGCTGAGCGCGACCGGCGTGTGATCGACATCCGCTCCGCGAACATTGAGCGTCCAAGCCACACTGTCCAAGGCGCTGATGACGACCGCGTCGAGCTTTTCGGCCTGCAACCAGTCGGCAATTGCCCCGCGCTTTTCTGCGCTGGAGCGTCCTGCCAGCGCATCGTCCTGCACGAAGGCGGGGGCCATGCTCGGTTCGGGCTGGTCGGCCCACACCGCATCGATGGGGTTGCTCTCCACCGCGACCAGTTCCATCCCCGCTTTGGCGAGCCGCGCGGCCATCGCCTTCGCCCAGCCGCGCGTGTGCAGCCAAGGGTCAAAGCCAATGCGCGCGCCTTCCTGCGCTTTCACCGCAATCCAGTCGCCCGGCGCATCCTTGGGCACGGACATATAGTCGAACAGCTTGCCATCGACCTGATCGCGCACCTGGATGGTGTAGCGCCCGTCGACAAACATCGCCGCATGATCCTTCAGCACCACCGCGCTGCCTGCGCTGCCGCCAAAGCCGGTGAGCCATGCAAGGCGCTGGGCATAAGCGCCGACATATTCGGACAAATGCTCGTCACTGATCGGCACGACGAAGCCGTCTAGCTCGCGGCGCGCGAGTTCCTCGCGCAGGGCAGACAGGCGGGCTTCGTGGGTTTGCATCAACATGGCTTGCAGTCCTTTCTTTGCGCCTACATAGGCCTCTCTTATGTCTCACGCCACCCATCCGCCGATTGCGGCCAAACGCCCTGTCTCATCCACGCACCACGGCATCACGCTGACCGACGATTACGCCTGGCTGCGCGATCCGGGTTACCCCGAGGTAACGGAAGAGGAAATCCTCGCCCATGTGCAGGCGGAGAACGCGTATTTCGAGGCGCAGATGGCGCCGCATCAGGCCCGCGTCGAGGCGCTTTTCAAGGAAATGCGTGCGCGCATCAAGGAAGACGATGCCACCGTTCCGCAGAAGGATGGCGCTTTCGAATACTGGTCCGAATTCGAAGAAGGCGGGCAGTATCGCAAATTCTATCGTCGCCCGGTGGGGAGCGATGCAAAGCACCTGATCCTTGACTGCCCGGCGCTCGCCGAGGGCCTAGAATATTTCAAACTCGGCGCGCTGTCGGTGAGCGAGGACGGGCGCTATCTCGCTTACTCGACCGACACGACGGGCGGCGAGTTTTTCACCGGCTTCATCAAGGATCTGGAGAGCGGCGAATTGCTGCCCGACCGCATCGAAAACGTGAACACCGATCTCGTCTGGGCGGCTGGGGACAGCGTCATCGTCTATGGCCGCGCGAACGAGCAATGGCGGGTCGACCGCATTTTCGCGCACCGCGTGGGCGAGACCGGTGAGGATGCAGAGCTGTATCACGAGGCGCAATTGGGCTTCACCGCTTCGCCGGGCCTTTCCTCCAACCGCGAATGGCTGATGATCGGGACGGGCGACAATGAAACGTCCGAAGTCTACCTGCTCCCCGCGAGCGATCCCTTCGCCGAGCCGCTGCTGGTAAAAGCGCGCCAGACCGGCGTCGAATATGATGTCGATGTGAAGGGCGATACGCTCTTCGTCCTCACCAATGACAATCACATCAATTTCCGCCTCGCCACCGCGCCCCTGTCCGCGCCTGCCGAGTGGACGACGCTGATCGAAGGCTCGGACGAGTTCTACATCACCGGCTTCGACCTGTTCCGCGATTTCTACACGATAGAGGGGCGGCTGGCGGGGCTCGACCAGATCCAGATCCGTTACTATGACGATCCGGCGCGGGTGGAGAATATCAGCTTTCCGCAGGACACCTATACCGCAGGTCTCGGCAACAATCCCGAATGGGCGATGGAGAAGCTGCGGCTGCATTACCAGAGCCCGATCACGCCCGACACTGTATATGATTACGATGTGGCATCGCGCGGCCTCAAAGTGCTCAAAGTGCAGGAAGTGCCGAGCGGTTTCGATCCCGAGCTCTACACGGTCGAGCGGCTCAGCATCACCGCGCGCGACGGGGCCGAGGTGCCGGTCAGCGTGATGTATCGCAAGGACAGGCCGATGGGCGGCCCGCTGCATCTCTACGCCTATGGTGCCTATGGCTATGCCGTGCCGCCGGGCTTCTCGGTGACGCGGCTGAGCCTGGTGGATCGCGGGGTCGCCTATGCCATCGCGCATATTCGCGGCGGCGATGATCTGGGGCGCGAGTGGTATTTGGCTGGCAAGATGAAGGCGCGCACCAACACCTTCAACGATTTCGTCGATGTGGCGCGTGGTCTGGTCGCCAAAGGCTACACCGCCGAGGGCAGAATCAGCGCCAGCGGCGGCTCGGCAGGCGGCGAGCTGATGGGCGCGGTGATCAACCAGGCGCCCCAATTGTGGGGCGCAATCGTCGCGCATGTGCCCTTTGTCGATGTGCTCAACACGATGCTCGACGAGAGCCTGCCGCTCACGCCCGGTGAATGGCCCGAATGGGGCAATCCCATCGAGAGCCGCGAAATGTTCGAGCTGATCCGCAGCTACTCGCCCTACGATCAGGTGCGCGCGCAGGCCTATCCGCCGATGCTCGTCACTGCTGGCCTCAACGATCCGCGCGTCACCTATTGGGAGCCCGCCAAATGGGTCGCCAAACTGCGCGAGCTGAAAACCGACGTCAATGTGCTGCTCTTGAAGACCAATATGGGCGCTGGGCATGGCGGCAAATCAGGCCGGTTCGAGGGCCTGCGCGAAACGGCGGAGGAAGTGGCGTTTGTGCTGTGGCAATTGGGGGTGGAGGGGTGACCAACACCCACACCCGCCAATTCACCGCGCGGCCTGAGCACATCGACATAAACGGCCATGTCAACAACACCGTTTGGCTGCGCTGGATGGAAGACCTTTCCGGCGAGCATTGGGACTTGCAGGCGCGTGCGGAAGACCGCGACCTCTATGCATGGTTCGTGCTGCGGCACGAGATCGATTATCGCGGCAATGTAAGCGAGGGCGCGGTGGTGACGGGCACGACCGAAATCCTCGAAGGTCCGCGCGGGCCCCGCTTCAATCGGCATTACCGCTTCACCGATAGCGAGGGCAAAGAACTCGTCCGCGCCAAAACGACGTGGGCGATGATCGACAAGGCGAGCGGCAAGTTGATGCGTGTGCCCGGCGAAGTCGCCGCGCCCTTTATGCCCGAAGGCGGGTGGGCAAAGGCCGATTAGGCAGCGCGCCGGTCGCTTTGGCGCCGGTCGCGGCGGCGCGGGCGGAAGACTTTGAGCCGTTCGCTCACGGTTCGGTCGCGGCCCGCATTCTTCGCTTCATACAGGAGCCGGTCCGCGCGTTCGTATAGGCCGTAGAAATCCATGTCCGGCGCGGTTTCCGGGCTCAGTTCAATGAGACCCATGCTGGCCGTCACCCGGTGCGCATCGCCAAGCGCCGCTCGGCCCGCCAGGCCCACGGCAATTCGGCGGCTTTCCGCGCGTTCGAAAACCCCGCCCCCGCGCAAGAGCAGGACGAATTCCTCGCCGCCCATGCGCACCACGATCGTGTCCTCATCGGGGCCCAGCGCGTCTGCAACCGCGCACAACACCTCGTCACCCGCCGCGTGCCCGAAGGTGTCGTTGATCGCCTTGAAATGGTCGAGATCGAGCACGGCGAGCGAGGTAAAGCCGTCGGCATGAAGCTGCGCATAGCGTTCGGTGATGATCCGGCGATTGTACAGATCGGTCAGCGAGTCGCGCTCTGATACGCGTTCGAGCAGCTGCGCGGTGTCACGGGCCAGGTCACGCTCTTGCCGGAGTATCAGGAAACGGTCGGCGACGGCTATCGCGGTCACTACCGCTTGCCAGCTGAGCGCCAGATGCTGCCACAGCACGGCGTGGAAGCGGACTTCGAAATTGGTGGCCAGCGCCAGCACCACCCGCAGCGTTCCGATCACCACCAGCGGCAAGAATCCGGCCAGAATGAACCGGCTTGCCCGGCTCCCGCTCAGCAGTGTCTGGCCCAAGGCATAGCCGAGCCCTGCCAGAAACAGGACATATCCGCCATAATAGACAAAGGCGATGGCATCACCGATGGTTTGGCCGAGCGTCACCCGCATCGTGCCGAGGACAAGCGCCAAAGCGCCAATGGCATAAAGCAACCGCCGCGATGTTGCGCTCAGCCTGTCCGGCTCGATAAAATTGACCGCAAAAATGACGCTGGTCGCGGTGATCAGATCAAAGCTCAAATGCAGGATCAGGAATTGCGCGGTGCGCGGGATGTCGAACAGCAGCGGCAACAGCCCGCCGAGCGCGGCGATCTGCACGATCGCGAGCACGCAATAGGCGAAATGGTAGACAGCATAGCGGGAACGCAGCACGCGGAAATGGCCGAGCCCGATCAAGACCGGCAGAAGCAGCAATCCGCACAGCGTTGCGGCAATCAGCTGATCCGCATTGGCGAGCAGCGCGTCGGGCGCGGTCTCCACCAGCTCGAAACGGTCGATCACGCCCACCCGCCCGGGCGCATCGATCCGCACGATCACCGCCTGCGCTTCGCCAGCGATGGATGGTGCTTCTACGCGGGTCTTCCAGACCGGAGAGGTGGGCGGGAACTGCTCCACTGTCAGCCAGCCCGAACTGGCAATCTCCCGCTCGCCGACCGTGACGATTGCGAACCGCTCGAACGTGTCGAACTCGCGGTAGGTGTGCGAATTAACGAGCAGGCCGGGCTGCGCGATCGCGCTGTCACCAAGGGCAAAGCGCACCGCAATCTGCTGCACGCCCGCTGGCAACTCCTCCAGCGCGCCGCATGACCAGCGACCGCCATCGCGGGCAATCGCCGCCATCGTCTCTGCCGGATCGACGATGGTGTGGCAGGGCCGCTCCACAGGATAGGTAAGGCCGCTATTGGGGTCTTGCGCGAGGGCGTGTGCGGGCATCAGCGCACACAGCACTGTCAGCGCCGCGGCGCATAGCCGGGCGAGCCAACGGGTCGCACCACCGATCATGGCGCAACTCTAGGGCAGGATGCGTAAGGGAGGCGTTAATGCCCGCCTTCGTGACCGGGCAATTTACCTAGGCAATGGCCTCTTCGATCGGCAGCAGATCATAGCCCAGTTCGCTCGCCACGGCCGGATAGGTCACCTTGCCCGCATGGACATTGAGGCCCTGCGCCAGATGCGGATCAGCGCGCATGGCTTCTTTCCAGCCCATATTGGCGATGCGCAAAGCGTGGGGCAGCGTGACATTGTTGAGCGCATAGGTGCTCGTCCGGCTGACCGCGCCGGGCATATTGGCGACGCAATAATGGACAATGTCATCAACGACATAGGTCGGATCGTCATGCGTGGTGGCATGGCTGGTTTCGAAGCAGCCGCCCTGGTCGATTGCTACATCGACAAGCACTGCGCCGGGTTTCATCGTCTTGAGCATCGCGCGGCTCACCAGCTTGGGTGCGGCGGCGCCGGGCACCAGCACCGCGCCGACGACCATATCGGCTTCGGCCACGGCTTCCTCGATATTGGCGCGGCTGGCAAAGCGGGTGCTGGCGCGTGCTTCGAAATGCGTGCCGACCTTTTCGAGCACTTCGGGGTTCAAATCCATGATCACGGTGTCCGCGCCGAGGCCTGCGCTCATTTGCGCCGCGTTGAAGCCGACCACGCCGCCACCGATGATGACGACCTTGCCCGGCATCACGCCCGGCACGCCGCCCAGCAGCACACCGCGCCCGCCATGCGCCTTTTCGAGCGCGGTCGCGCCTGCCTGGATGCTCATCCGGCCCGCGACCTGGCTCATCGGCTTCAGCAGCGGCAGACCGCCATGCGGGCTGGTGACGGTTTCATAGGCAATCGCGGTGCAGCCCGATTTCACCAGTCCTTCGGTCTGCGCCGGATCGGGGGCGAGGTGGAGATAGGTGTAGAGCACTTGCCCCTCGCGCAGGCGGGCGATTTCCTCCGCCTGCGGTTCCTTCACCTTCACGATCATTTCGCATTCGGCGAAAATCTCTGCAGCGGTGGCGATCACTTTCGCGCCGCGTTCCTCATAATGGGAATCGAACGCCCCGATCCCCGCGCCCGCGCCGGTTTCGATCCACACTTCATGGCCATTGGCGACCAGCTCGCCCGCGCTTTCCGGCGTCAGGCCGACACGGTATTCGCGGTTCTTGATTTCTTTGGGGCAGCCGATGCGCATGGGGGAGTCTCCTTCTTGGCAAAGCCGTTACAAGCGAAACCGGATTCGGGCAATGCCAAGCGGTTGGTTGATGAAATACATCCGGCAGGGAAAATGTGCTGTCTCCGTCAAAATGCCGTCGGTATTTCGCCTAACCGTGCGTGCTGTACGAAGTGGTAATCTGTAGGAAAGCGGAATCGCACCGCGCTTCCGTCAGGCGGCGAGATGCTCCAGCCCCGGCACCGTAATCGTACGCGCGCCGCCGAAATCCTCGTGCACGGCGATCAGGCCGGTTTTCTCCAGATGGTCGAGCAGGCGGCGGATGCGGCCGGGGGATGCGGTGCCATAGGCGCGGGCGAGTTCGTCCTCGTCAGGAGCCTTGCGGCCCTGCGCGGCGGCGACGCAGATGGCGAGATAGGGGGCGACGACATCGTCATCGACATTGGCGGCCATTGCCTCCACCCGCTCGCGCTGCGGGGGGTCGAGCCGGTCGATCCCCGCGCTGGCAAAAGCGAACAGGCGGCGGAATGCGGGCATATCGATATGTGCCGAGGCGATGCCGCGCTGGCGACAGCGTGTGGCGAAATCGCGGAACAGAGTGGCGGCGGGGCGGAAAGTCGCACCATCCTCCGCCGCCATTTCAGCAAGAACATCATCGACCGAGCCGGTTTCGATGCGTTGCGGGCGATCCTCTGCTGTCGGTTCTGCCGCTTCGGACTGCATCGCAATCGCTGCTTCGAGCGCGCTTGCATCGGGTGCGGGCGGCGGGGGAGGGGGCGACGGTGCAGGCGTCGCGGCTTCTTCTGCCAGTGCGTCGTGCAGCAACGCGCCCATTTCCGCCGCATCGGCCTTGGGCAAGGGCATCAGCGCGCTCGCACCGTTCTTGCCGCCCGATTGGACAGCGCCGATATGCACAGCAACGGGGCGACGGCTCACCGCCGGGCCAAGGCCGAGGAAATGCCCGCATTGCAGATCGCGGATGCGCTCCGCCTGCTTGCGGTCCATGCCGAGCAGATCGGCGGCGCGCTGCATATCGATGTCGAGGAAAGTGCGGCCCATCAGGAAATTGCTCGCCTCCGCCGCGACATTCTTGGCAAGCTTCGCCAGACGCTGCGTCGCGACAATCCCGGCGAGCCCGCGCTTCCGGCCCCGGCACATGAGGTTGGTCATCGCCGACAGGGTCATGCGGCGCGTGTCCTCGGCCATTTCGCCTGCGGCAGAGGGCGCGAACATTTGCGCCTCGTCCACCACCACCAGCGCCGGATACCAATGCTCGCGCGGAGCATCGAAGAGCGCGGTGAGGAAAGCGGCGGCGCAGCGGATTTGTTGTTCGACTTCGAGATCGTCGAGCGCCAGCACAACGCTTGCCCGGTGCTGCCGGATACGGCCCGCCAGCGCCTCGATCTCGCGCACCGAATATTTGCCGCCATCGATCACCACATGATCGTGAAAATCGGCAAGGCTGGTGAAATCGCCTTCGGGGTCGATCACCACCTGCTGCACCATGTGTGCACTCTGTTCGAGCAGGCGGCGGAGCAGATGCGACTTCCCGCTGCCCGAATTGCCCTGCACCAGCAGGCGCGTGGCGAGGAGTTCCTCCACGTCGATGGGCACGGGGGTGCCGTGCGGATCGGTGCCGATGTCGATTGTCGCGTCCACGGATAGGACGTTAGGCAGGCGCGGCGATTCCGCCTAGCGAGGCGGCGCTGTTATCCAGCGATTTGCTTCGTGCAGATACGAAAACGCCGGAGCAGGTCATCCCTGCCCCGGCGCTTTTCACAAATTCAAAGGTTTAGAATTCGACGCTCACCCGCCCGTAGAGGAAGCGCCCGCTGAAGCCGAAAGGCGACTGCGAGGAATAGGGCAGGAAGCTGTTGTTGAGGCCGTAATTGACCCCGTTCACCGTGCCGAAGGGCAGGCGATCGGGATATTCGTCGAACAGATTGTTCGCGCCCACTGCGATTTGCACGGCATCGATCACATTGTACCGCAATTCCAGATCGACCACCCATTTCGGCGTCAGCGTCAGATCGCCCGGCGCATCGCCTTCATCGATGGTGATATCGTTGCGGATCGAAGCTGCCGACACGCCATCGGGCAGGAACACGCTGCCAAAGCGGTTGGCGTTGAGTGTCAGGCCGAACGGTTCGCGGTCGAAGGTCAGACCCAGATTGAGCTTGTTGCTCGGCTGGCCATCGGTCAGGCGGAAGCTTTCCTGCCGCGCGAACAGGCGGTCGGCGGTGAAGCCGCTGAACACCCGCCGGTCGGTGATCTCCGTATCGTTGATGTTGTAGCCCGCGGTCAGCGTGAGCGATCCGCCGAGCACATCGGGGATGCGATAGCTGCCGACGATGTCGAGACCTTCGGTGCGGGTATCGATACCGTTGATGAAGAAGCGCGCCGAGGAACCGGCCACGCCCGCTTGCTGCAACAACGCCAACACGTCCGCACCGGTCAGGTTTTCGGTCAGCACGATGCGGTCACTGATCTCGATATTGTAATAGTCGATAGTGACGTTGAGGCGCGGGATCATGGTGAAGACTACACCAGCGCTGATATTCACCGATTCTTCCGGCTCGAGCGGTTCCGCACCCAGCGCAATCGCGATCGGCGATTCGACGGGGAAGGTGCCGACTTCGATCAGCTGCCCGCCGACATTGTTCGTCGAGGTGGTGGAGAAGAATTGCTGCGCCATGCCAGGGGCACGGAAGCCGGTCGAGGCGGAGCCACGGAAGGCGAGGCCTTCCACCGGTTCCAGACGCGCCGCGATCTTGCTGTTGAAGGTGCTGCCGAAGTCCGAGAAATCCTCGAACCGTCCGGCCAGCTGGACATTCAGCCAATCGGTGAAATCATTGTCGATTTCGGCATAGAGCGCAAAGCTGTCACGCGAGGCGTCCACTGCGGTGGTGGGCGAGAAGCCGGGGAAAACCTGCGCGCCGGGAGCGGAACCGTTGGAGAAGAAGAACGGGCCGGCGACATAGCTGCCCTCTTCGCCCGGAATGATCCGGTAATTCTCGTTGCGCCATTCGCCGCCCACGGCCAGCGAGGTGTCGCCGATGCCCAGATCGAGATCGCGCTGCACATCCAGATTGAGCGCGGTCTGGCCCGAGCGCAGGCCGCCTGCTTCGAACTCGGTCGGGCTGACATTGCCGCCCAGCGAAGCGTTCCAGGTGTTGGTGATGCGGTAATCGAGCCGGTTGGAGCCGTAGCCGAGCGACAGGTCGATATTCCAGCCCGAGGTTTCGCCGCGCACGCCGACAAAGGCCGAGATATCCTCGATGCTGCTGTTGATCAGCGGCAGGAAGCCGTCGGGATAGAAGGGCTGTCCGCCATTCGCCCAGTCGGCATTGCGCGCATCGAGCGCGCGGCGGTAGAAGCCTGCGCCATTGCCTTCACGGTTGCCGTAGCTGCCGAAGGCATAGAGTTCGAAGTCGGTGCCCAGATCGACGCCGGCATTGGCGAAGAAGTTGATGTCTTCCGATTTGCCGTCGCCAAAGCGGTGGCTGTAGCGGTCGAAGGTGGTTTCGCGCGGATCGCCCAGACCCGCATATTGCCGCCGGATATCGGGGCCGGATCGGTTGGTCGGCTCGCGGTTGCGGTATTCGGCAGTGAGGTTGAGGAAGGCGCTATCGCCCACAGGCACGCCGAAATTGGTCGCCAGCGTATAGGTATCGCCATCGCGGCGGGTGCGGTCTTCACCGGTATAGGTGATGGCGGGCAATTCGCCCGAACTGGTCGTGGTGGTGGGCGCCACGGAAGCGACCTGGTCAACCCCGTCCATTGTTGTGATGTAGCGGCCATAGGTCGCCTGCGCGCGGCCGCCTTCGCGGGTGCGCAGGCGGATATTGATGACCCCGGCAATCGCGTCCGAGCCGTATTGCGAGGATGCCCCGTCGCGCAGCACTTCGATCCGTTCGATCGCCAGTGCCGGGATGGTGTTCATGTCCACCGCTGCCGAACCGCGCCCGATCGAGCCGTTCAGATTGAGCAGCGAGGACAAGTGGCGGCGGCGGCCATTCACCAGCACCAGCGTCTGGTCAGGCGCAAGGCCGCGCAAGGTGGCAGGGCGCAGCGAGTCGGTGCCGTCGGTGAGCGAAGGCTGCGGGAAGTTGAAGGAGGGGACGAGATTGTTGAGCAGCCGGTTCGTTTCCACCGCGCCCTGGTTCAGCAGTGTTTCGGAAGTGATGACATCCACCGGGACGGTGCTGTCGGCCACGGTGCGGTCGGTACGGCGCGTACCAGTGACGATGATCGTGGGTTCATCCGCTGCCGGATCGGTCGAGCCGGTGTCCTGTGCGATAGCGGTTTGTGAAAGCGATGCGAATGCCAGTGCGGCGATGGCGCAACCTGCGCGAAACGATTGCCGTGAAGTCTTCATAAAGGTCTCCCTGCTTCGGCTCTGCAGAAGCCGTGCAGGATTGTTACGACAAGATTACAGCTTGCAGAATATCCAATCGCAAACGGCTATATTTCCGCAAGAAGTGATACCCTTGCGCCACAGCGCGTCTCAGGCCGCACTTTGCAAGCGGTCGATGCGGCAGACCATTCCCCGGCCCTGTTCGGCATGGATTTTGAGCCTGGTGAGCGTTGTGTGAAGTTCTTCTGCCGCAGCGCGGCACGCGTGCTCGTAGGCGCGTTTGCCAAGTCCGGGCACGAAGCGGACTTCCAGCTTCAGCGTTACAGTGCAGTTCCCGCTGCCGGCTGGCGCCATGGTGTAGCGGTGCTGCGAAGAGACCACCTGGTCGATGCGCGGGGTGGCCTGGATTGTGCAGACGAGAACCCGCCCCGGCTCCGCCTCTTCGACAACGAACGTGCGCAGGCGTTCTGGCGCGCCATCCAGATGCTGGCGGTATCGCCCGGGTGCGAGCCTTTCGAGACCGCCTTCAGCGCGCTGCCAGAAATCCGGGCTGGCCGGATTGACGAGCGCGAAAAGCCTTTCGGCCGGACAGCCGATGTCGGCTTGCAAACTGAAAGTGGCAGGGCCCTTGGGCGCTTTGCCGGTGAAGAGGCCGAACATGGTATTCCCCCGATGATGACAGCGAAACGCATAAGCCGGCGGGCTTAAGAGAGGCCCCGCAAACGTAGTTAAGCTGCGCTGACCAAGCGCATTGCTCAGCATTTCTCGCCAGCAAGGATCATCTGGCGGCGCAGGCCCTTCTGGTTGATGTTCTGGATTTCGATGCCGGGATGGGCGTTGACCTCAAGGATCATCGGGCCGTGATTCTCATCGATGATGATATCTACGCCGAGATAGCCAAGCCCGATTGCCGCACTGCATTTCGACGCCATTTCCAGCACGGTATCCCATTCGGGCACCGTAAAGCCGATCAGCAGCGCGCCCGAATCCGGGTGGTGGGTGATTTCCTCGCCCACGCACATGGCCCGGGTGATGATGCCGGTATCGATATCCACCGCCGCCCCGATCGCCCGCTGGTGCAGGTTCGCCTTGCCATCGGATGCCTTGGTGGGAATGCGCATCATCGCCATCAGCGGATGTTCGCGCAAGCTGATGACGCGCACGTCGGGCAGGCCTTCGGGCACCAGTTCGATGATACGCTTGTCCGCCCGGATCAGCGGCTCGATCAGCGCCGCGTCCTCGGCATTGTCGCCCGAAAACGCACCATCGACGATGCGGCGCAAATGGTTCATCACGTCGCCCGGCGTCAGCCGTGTGCCCGAACCCTTGAACCAGTCATTCCCTTCGCGCCGCAGCGCCAGCAAGATGCCGTCACCCTGTGATCCGCGCGCCGGCTTGATTGCCCAGCTATTGGGCAGATCGCGTACCGGATCGAAATCAAGCAGATCCCCATAGCTGGAGATTACGGCGATCGTGCCCGTAGTTGTTACGCCGCCGGCGTTGAGCGCTACTTTCGCTCCGACTTTGTCGCGGGCCAATTCGATTGCCGAACGCGGGTTGTATTTCGCGATGATCGCGTTGCGCAGGTTGATGCCGAGGATCTCGTCCAGATCCCCCTTCGCCGGCACTTTCAACGGCCGGCTCGCTGCGGGCGATGCCGCTCCAACTGCCGAAGACCGGCTGCGGAATGGCAGGAGCTGCGGGAATTTCCACTTGCGGGAGGGCGGGCTGCTGGATGGTGTCGCCGGTGGCGGCAGCGTCTGCGTCCCGCTCGTCAAGGGCGAGGGCGGCCTTGGCATTGCGTCTTCCTTCGAGCCAGATGGGGGCAAAGCGTTTGATTTCAGAGAGGCGCAGCCCGCGATACCGGCCCAACAGGGCAATCGCGAGACCGGCAAAGCCGGGCAGCACCAGCGGCGATATTTCGATCAGCGCCAGCGCGACACGGCTGACCATCACGAACTGGATAATCAGGGCGAGCACAAACGTGCTGAGCGCGATTTTGGTCGATTCCCAGCCGCCCTCCTTCTCCCACGTGCGATACCAGCGCTCTACACAAAGCGCGGTCACCACAACGGGGAAGGCGTCGACCTGCAACTCGGTTTTGAGCAGGACCTGCAAACCCGCCAGAACAAAGGTGACGAAGCTGATGAGCACACCGAGGAAGCCCACACGGGTCATACGCAGCTTCAGCAGTGTCGGCGCGACAATCATGCCGACGCCGATGGCCGAAACCAGCACCAACGGACCGAAGATCGGTCCGATTTGCAGAAACGCGATGGCGATCAGCATCGGCGTGAACAGGCCGAACGCTTTCATCCCGACAAAGCTGCGCGCCAGCACCACCAGGAACGCGCCGATGGGCAGCGCCATCAGCAGGTTCGACGGCTTCATGCCCCACACCTGATAGGATACCGCCGTCTCGCCAGCGGATTGCGGCATATAGAAAAGGTTCTGCGTATTCGACAGGCCGAGCACGGCAAGCAGCGCAATAACGCTGAATACGGCCGCGCCGATCAGGGCGGGCCGTTTGATCTGCGGCGTGGCTTTGGACAGCACCCGCCGCATCTTGCGGAAGCGGCTGAGCCGCCATTTGCGCAGCGACCTAGAAGACATAGCCGACGCTCACGCTGACGCGATATCCGCGCCGGTCGCGCAGCGGATCATTGCTTTCGCCGAAGATATACTTCGCCTCGGCCTCGACCCGCCACGGGCCGGGCCACCACAGAAGCTCGACTTCAGGAACGAATTGCGTGTCGCTGCGCTGGCTGAGGTCGGGCGCCAGCCGCCCGTCGAAACGGGTGTGGCGCAACTCGACTGCCGGCCGGATGCGCAGGTCGCTGGTGACGGGGCGGGTGTAGGAGACACTCGCCGATTGCCGGTCATAACCGCGCAGCGGATTGGCGGAGGTGATGTCTTCCAGCCGGAAATCGGCAGCGATGTAGTGATAGCGTCCGATCCGGTGGCGGTATTCGGCGTCCACGCGCCAGCCCTCGCCGGTGGAGGATGCGCCACCGGGGCCAGCGCCATCGTCATATTCGCGTTCCCGCCAGGTGCCGCGCAGCCGCACGCGGTGCGCTTGTTCGGGCTCGTATTCGAGCTGGAGCGAGACCTGCTGTTCGTCGGTATCGGCGGCCTCGATGGTGACCAGATCGTCATACAGCCGCCCGCGCAGTTCGACGCCCCAGCCATCGCCCAGATCGCGCGTGTATTGGACGGTCAGCCGGTCGCGGTTGAAGCCGTCGCGTCCGGTAGCAGAGCCGAAGCGGGCCACTTCGATGCGGTCGGCCTCGATCCGCACTTCGTTGACTTCATCGCCCAGCGTGACGCCGATCTGCCCGCGCAGATAGCCGCCATCGCCATTAATGATGAGCTCGTCATCTTGGTCTTCGCTTTCTGAGAGGACAATGCCCGCCTCGATCCGCGCGAAGGGATCGAAGGTCCACGCGCGCGCTTCCTCCTGCGCCGCAGCGGGCGCGGGCAGCAGCGCGAACGCCAGCAATAGCGGCACCAAGGCGCAGCGCAGGCCGCGCGCCAGCAGGGCAGCAAGGGAGGACGACCCGTTCATAACCCCGTGGTTTTACGGGGTGACCGGTTTACGAATGGCTAACTGTAACGCGAAAGATTTTACAATCGCCGCTGTGACACGCGATGGCGCAACGGCGGGTCAGCCTTTCCCGCGGGTTTTGGTCTTCCCGCTGACCGCATTGTCCTCGATGAATTTGATGATGATGCCGGCCACATCCTTGCCGGTCGCCTTCTCGATTCCCTCCAGTCCGGGGGAGGAATTGACTTCCATGATGACGGGGCCGTGATTGCTGCGCAGCATATCCACCCCGCACACGTTCAGCCCCATATGCTTTGCCGCGCGTACGGCGGTGGAGCGTTCTTCGGGCGTGATCTTGATGACTTCGGCGCTGCCGCCGCGATGCAGGTTAGAACGGAAATCATCCGCCGCGCCGGTGCGCTTCATCGCCGCGACGACTTTGCCGCCCACCACCAGCGCGCGGATATCGGTGCCGCCCGCTTCCTTGATGAATTCCTGCACGAGGATGTTTACATTCGCCCCGCGGAAGGCTTCGATAACCGATTTGGCACTCGACATGGTCTCTGCAAGAACCACTCCGATACCTTGCGTGCCTTCGAGCAGCTTGATGACGACAGGCGGGCCTTTCACTGCCTTGATGATTTCCTCCGCCGCCTTGGGATCGTTGGCATAGGCGGTCAGCGGCAGGCCGAGCCCGTGCTTGGCGAGGATTTGCAGCGAGCGCAGCTTGTCGCGGCTGCGCCCGATGGCGACGCTTTCATTGAGCGGCCACACGCCTTTCATCTCGAACTGCCGCAGCACGGCAAGCCCGTAATGCGTGATCGAGGCGCCGATGCGCGGGATCACCGCGTCATAGCCCTTCAGCGTCTCGCCATTATAGGTCAGCGTCGGCCGGTGGCTGGCGATATTCACCATGCAGCGCGTGGTGTTGAGAATATCGAGCGTGTGCCCGCGCCCCTCGGCCGCCTCTTTCATCCGCTGGTGCGAATAGAGGTCCGGGTTGCGGGCAAGCATGGCGATCTTCATGCGGCGATCCTCTCGGCCTGCGGAATTATGGCTTGTGTCCCCGGACGGGCTCCATCCCCGGCGTTTGCAGCCACGAATGCCCCGAATCGACGACAAAGCGCCGTCTAAGCGAGGATCGCCCGATTAGCATGGGGAATTTCATGTCCGACCGGTTGGCCAGGCTGATTTCCACGCGGTGCGTCTTGTTACCAATCGTAAGCGGCGTCTTGATGACATAGCGCCGCTGGGTTTCGCCATTGGAACTGGTGATGCCCCGAATATCGACATGCACGGCTTCGCAGGTGTGCCGGACATCGCCCCAATCGACGCAAAAGCGCACGAATTTCTGCCCGTCCCGCTCGAAATGTTCGAGCACCTGCGCGTGCAGCGAGGAGGTGCGCGCCCCGGTGTCGATCTTGGCGGGCACGCCGGTGAGGCCGAGCTCGGGCAGATCGACCAGCTCGCGCCACCCGACAAGATCGGTGGGCGAGGGTTTGGCTTTGCGGGATTTGGGTTGCGGGGGCGTAGGTGGGGTGTCGCTCATTGGAGGGAGTTAGAGCAGTTTGTGGGCGGCGGGGCTAGTCGAGTTCGTCCGGTTCCGGCAGCGCAACAGGTTCTCCGAGTTCGATGCGCACAAGCGGCAAATGCTGCGCCGAGCTGCTGGAAAAGACGAATACAGCCTCTTCGATCCACATATCGGCCCCTTCGCGGGGCCATGAATCCTTCAGATCGATATTCGCAGCCATCCGGGCCGTGAGGGCGCTCTCGCCGGTGACGCTGAACAGCAGAATGTCATTAAAGTTGGCTAGCCAATACTCGGCAATTGCCTCGCCTCCCTCGATCATCGTCCCGTCATGTAAGACGAGAACGGCATTTCTTGCCAAAACGCGCTGCGGCACGGCGGTTGCCCGATTGTCCAGTCCATGACGCATGAAAAGATCGAGCGCATTGGATGCGGAAGGAATGTCCCCCTCCAGCGTCGAGCACATTTCGAGAAATAGCGAGACGAAGCGGTAGTAATCACGGTTGAGGTCGGCGCAATGGACGAGGTTGTCCGCCGCAAGACGTTCGACCCGCTCGGCCAGCGCGAAGGTCAGATAGCCGCTGCTGCCGACTCCGTTGGCGCAGCTATGCCCAATCGCCCGACGCACAGGGCCATTTTGCGGGCGCAATTCGAGAATCGCCGTGGTTCCATCGGCGCAAATGACGATCGAGCCATCCTCTCGCGGCGGGGGAGGGGCAAGCCGCCGGGGCAAGAGACCGACATCTTCGTGAAACCGATCCCACAGGTCACCCGAAACCTGCTGCGACAGCGTTATGGGCAGGTCATAGGCAAAACGCATTTCCAAGCGCGGCGACTGTCCTGCTGGCCGCGACAGGACAATGGCGCGCTTTTCTCGGCCCCATGCATCAATGAAAAAGACCCGCAGTTCGGCGGTGTCGGCATCGCCATAGGTTTCGAGGGGAAGCAAGCCATAGGCCTCAGCGCTTTGCGCTGCGCGCGCTTCGATGCAGGCGGGTTGTGCGCGCTCGCTCCACGGGCAGTTTTCGTCTTCTTCGGCATCCTGCGCCGCAGAGGGCAAAGCTGTAAGGGCGAGGATCCCTACGGCGAAAGTCCGCACCCATTGACGCACCCCCATCAAATCGGATTCCCGTCCTTGTCCCGGTAAATCTCCCGCCGCCCGACATGGTTCGCCGGGCCGACCAGTCCGTCTTCTTCCATCCGTTCGATCCACTTGGCGGCGGTGTTATAGCCCACGCCCATCTGGCGTTGCAGCCAGCTGCCGCTCGCCTTCTGGTTCTCTATCACCATCTGGCACGCCTGGCGGTATTTGCGTTCTTCGGGATTGTCCGATCCGGTGAATTCGTCCTCGAACGCAAAGCCGCCGTCTTCGGGTTCCTGCGTTACGCTGTCGATATATTGCGGGCTGCCCTGCTTGCGCCAGTGTTCGGCCACGCGCTCGACTTCCTCGTCGCTCACGAACGGGCCGTGCACGCGGGTGATTGAACCGGAAAGCGGCTTGTAGAGCATATCGCCCTTGCCCAGCAGCTGCTCCGCGCCCTGCTCGCCAATGATCGTGCGGCTGTCGATACGGCTGGATACGGCAAAGCTGATGCGGGTGGGCAGGTTCGCCTTGATGACGCCGGTGATGACATCGACCGACGGGCGCTGCGTTGCGGTAATCACGTGGATGCCCGCCGCGCGGCTCTTCTGGCACAGGCGCTGGAGCATCCCTTCGATTTCCTTGCCGACCACCAGCATCAGATCCGCCAGCTCGTCCACGATCACCACGATCTGCGGCAGCACTTCGTATTCGAGCAGTTCTTCCTCGATAATCGCCTCGCCCGTTTCGGGATCGAAGCCCGTTTGCACCGTGCGTTGCAGCGGCTTGCCCTTGGCAGCGGCGGCGCGGACGCGCTCGTTAAAGCCTGCCAGATTGCGCGCGCCGACATCGGACATCATGCGGTAGCGCCGCTCCATTTCCTCGACCGCCCATTTCAAGGCACGCACTGCCTTGGGCGGCTCGGTCACCACTTCGGCGAGGAGGTGGGGGATGTGTTCGTAGCTCTTCAGTTCGAGCACCTTGGGATCGATCAGGATCAGGCGGCATTCGGTCGGCGTGAAGCGGTAGAGCAGGCTGCACAGGATCGTGTTGAGCCCGACCGATTTGCCCGAGCCGGTGGTGCCCGCGACCAGCAGATGCGGCATGGCGGCAAGGTCTTCGACAATCGGATCGCCCGAAATGTTCTTGCCCAGAATGATCGGCAGGCTGCCCTTGTGCGCGGCGAAGGCTTCGCTTTCGACCATTTCGCGGAAATTCACCGTCTGCCGGTGGGCATTGGGCAATTCGATGCCCATCACGGTTTTGCCGGGGATGGAGGCCACGCGCGCGCTGATCGCGGACATATTGCGGGCGATATCTTCGGCCAGACCGATTACGCGGCTGGCCTTGATGCCCGCAGCGGGCTCCAGCTCGTACATGGTGACGACGGGGCCGGTTTTGACCGCGGTGATTTCCCCCTTCACGTTGAAATCGTCGAGCACGTTTTCCAGCAGGCGGGCATTGCGTTCGAGCGCCAGCTTGTCGACCGGCGGGACTTTGCTGTTGTCGACCGCGTCGAGCAATTCGACGCTGGGCAAATCATAATCCGCGAACAGATCTTTCTGATTCGCCTTGGCGGCGGGGCGCGCGCGGGCCGGGGGCGCGGCGGGATCGACGATTTCGGGCGCGCGGCGGGCGGGGAGAGCAGCCTCGCCCTCTTCCTCGTCATCGCTTTGCGCCAGGGGTTCGGGCGCGCGGCGTTCGCGCTTGGCCTTTTCAGGCTTGAACGGGTTGACCGGCCCGCCGAGCCTGGGGCGCTTGCCCGCCCATTCGGGCAGCGTGAGAAAGCGCGACCAGTCGAGCGCGAAAATCCGCCCGGCAAGGAATGCCCCGCCCACCAGCGCCAGCACACCGCCGCCCAGTATCGTCCAGAACTGCGCCGCAGCGGGCAGCAAACCCGCAACCGCGCGGATGCTCCCTTCGCCGAGCAGGCCCGCCAGCCCGCCCAGCCCGGCCGGAAACGCGCCGCCCCAGCCGCTCGCATCGCGCGGGTCGGTGACGAGCGAGAGCACGGTAGAAAGCAGCGCCATGGCCAGCAGCATGATGGCGACGGTGCGCCACCACGATCCGCCCCAGTCCTCCTCCTCGTCCGCATCGCGCCACAGCTTGCGCGCGAACACATAGGTCAGCGGCAGGAACAGCACGGAGACAAGGCCGAAGCCGGTGAGCGCCAGATCGGCGGCGAAGGCGCCCGGCTTGCCCATCCAGTTATCCACCACATCGCCCGCTGCGGTGGAGAGTGAGGGATCGGTCTGGCTGTAGCTCATCAGCGCGATGGCGAGGAAAATGGTGAAGGCGTAAAGGATCACGGCCCCCGTCAGTTGCGCGCTGCGGGCAAGCGAATGGCGGAAGGCGGCTTTCCAGTCCGCGCCCTGATTGGCAGCTCTGCTGGCCATGATGGATACCTTATGTCTTTACGTCCCTTTGGCGAGAATCCCACAGCGGGACTCGGGGGTCAAGCGCGGTGCTTGCCTTCGGGATGAGAAGTTTTCACACGAAGGCCACAAAGGCACGAAGAGGTTTGGCCAAGAATCGTGCCGAAGGCGCAATAGTATTTCGCGCAGAGGCCGCCGAGCACACAGAGGTTTGGGAGGCAAAGCTCCGCGTGCTCTGCGGCCTCTGCGCGATAAAGTGGAAAGCGCCTGCGGCACGATTTGGGAAGTACCTCTTCGTGTCTTCGTGCTCTTTGTGTGAACGAAAAACTCACCCGAACGCATCTATCCCGGCCCAACGTTCCCAACCAAGACGCCGCGCGCGTCTGTCGTCCATCCCCCCCAGCGCAATCACCGGCACAAGCGAATGCTTCGCCAATTGCAAAAACCGCTGCCGGCCCAGCACTTTGCCGCCGGGATGCGAGCGGGTGGGGAAGACGGGCGAAAGCATCACCGCATTCGCGCCCGTCCGGTTCGCCTGCGCAATCTCGCGCATAGTGTGGGCAGTGGCGATGTGGATGAGGTGGCGGCGGCGGGGGTAGAGCGACAAGGGCGCGCCATAAATTCCGTCCGCGCCCCATTCGCGCGCCGTCAATGCGCTATCGGAGAGGATCACGAGATGTCCCTGCGCCCGCGCGATCCGTTGGAGGGTGCGGAAGCGGGCATAGCGCTCGACCGGCGGCAAGTGGTAATGCCGGAACACGAAACCCAGCGGCTCTGCGAAAGAGCGCAGGCTCTGTTCGATCACATGGTCGTTGCGCGCGTCGGACAAGAGCCAGAGATCGGGCAGAGAGGGCTGGATTGCGGCCATGGGCAGGCTATAGCGCGGGCATGACCGATAGCGCCACTCGCCTTTCCGCCGTCCACGCCGAAATCGCCCAAACGTGCAAAATCGCGCGCCGCGAGGTGGACGATGTGACGCTGATCGCGGTGAGCAAGACGCATCCGGCAGAGGAGATCACTCCGCTCATCGCCGCCGGGCAGCGCGTGTTCGGCGAGAACCGCGTGCAGGAAGCGCAAGAGAAATGGCCGGAATTGCGCGAGCAAACACCCGATCTGGAACTGCATCTGGTGGGCCAGCTGCAATCGAACAAGGCAGACGAAGCGGTCGCGCTGTTCGATTGCATCCACTCGCTCGACCGGCCTTCGCTGGTGACGGCGCTCGCCAAGGCCTTCGACAAGGCCGGCCGGCAAGTGCCCTGCTTCGTGCAGGTCAATATCGGCGCGGAGGAGCAGAAAGGCGGCTGCGCGATTGCCGAGCTGCCCGCGCTGCTTTCCCAAGCGCGCGATGCCGACATCCCGCTGGCCGGCCTGATGTGCGTGCCGCCTTTCGGTATCGAGCCTGCCCCCTATTTCGCGCTGATGGCAAAGCTCGCCGACGATCACGGGCTGGAGGGGCGCAGCATGGGTATGAGCAGCGATTTCGCCACCGCGATCATGCTCGGCGCAACGCATATCCGCGTGGGCACGGCTCTGTTTGGCGAGCGGGGTGCTTGACGCGTCGCGCGTCGCGCCGCACTTTGCGGGCAACTCTATGACAAAGGCATTTTCCATGCGCATTGCCCCGCTCTTGCTGGCTCCCGCCCTCGCAATTTTCGCCACTCCTGCCGCGGCCCAGGATAGCGCCAACCCCTACGCCGCCTGCGCTGCCATTGCCGACAATGCACAGCGCCTCGCCTGTTTCGATGCGACCTATGCCGAGCAGGTTGTGGTGATCGCCGAACGCGAGGAGGCCGTAGCGGCCGAGCGCGAGGAAGTGTTCGGCTTCCGTGAGCAGGACGATGTGATCGAACGCCAGCCGGAAGCAGCGGTGCTGACCGTCACTGTGCAGGAAATTCTGCAAGGCAATCGCCGTTCGCAGGTGCTGTTGATGGATAACGGCCAGCTCTGGCGCGAGATCGACGGCGGAACGCTCCGCAACCGTGTGCGCGAAGGTTGGACCGGGACGATCACCCGTCACTGGAGCGGAGCCTATGAAATCCGCTTCGAAGGCCGTTCGGGCTATCTGCGCGTCGCGCGGATGCGATAGGATGGCGCTGCGCGGGAATTTTTGCCTGTTGTAAAACCATTCCTTAACCTGCGAAGATGTAAAACGCCGTTGTAACGCTGCTTTTTGTGACATTGCATAGTTAACAGGTGGTTTGATGTATCCCGCACGGCAGACAGGCGAAATCTCCGAACGCGCAAGCGCCGACCGGCGTCATGAGCGTGAACGTGTAGAGATCAATTGCGAAATCCGCGTCGGCACCAAAGCCTGGCGCAAGGCGCAGATTGCCGATCTGACACCCGAAGGTTTTCAGGTGAAGATATTCGATATGCCGCCGCGCGGCACCGCGCTGTTTGTGCGCTTTGCTGGTATCCAGATGCTCAATGCAGAGGTGTGCTGGGCGCGCGCGGATACGGCAGGTTGCCGCTTCGTGGTGCCGATCAGCCAATACGTGTTCGATCACATCATCGCGACGGCCCGCTGAGCCGTCCATTTCACGCGGCAGCTTCGGCCATTTCGCGTTCACCCGCCGCAATAGCGGACAGCAGCGCCTGCTCCACCCGCTCCAGCCGCTCCTCTGATGTCAGCTTAAGGCCCAACAGGTCGGTCACGTAAAACGTATCGACCGCGCGCTCGCCATAATGGGTGATATGCGCCGAATTGATCAGCAGGCTCTCTTCGAACATCGCCCGCGTCAGCCGGTTGAGCAGGGCAGGGCGGTCGGTAGCGTTGACTTCGATCACGGTGAAGCGGTTCGACGCCTGATTGTCGAATGACACGTCGGCGGCGACACGGAAACTTTCCGCGCGCATCTGTTTCAGCGGCCGCTTGGCGAGGCTGGGCACCATATCGATCTTTCCGGCAAGCCCGTCTTCGATCGCTTTTTTGAGGCGCAGCAGCTGGCCCGGTTCGCTGAAAGGGCGGCCCAGCGGGTCTTGCACGAGAAAATTGTCGAGCGCCTTGCCCACACGGTTGGTGTGGATGCGCGCGTCGATGATATTGCCGCCTGCCAGATGGATCGCGCCGGCAATGCGGAAGAACAGGCCGGGGTGATCGTCGCTGATAACGGTGACCAGCGTCGCGCCGAATTCGGGGTAGAATTCGGTATGGATCGATAGCGAGTGGCTGCCCGCGAGCGCGGCGGCATAATGCGGCAGATTGATCGCGATGACGTCCTCGGGCTCGGCAATCCAGTAGGTATCGCCGAAGACTTCGGAAAGCTCCCCGACCAGAGCGGCCCGCTCGCCCAGCAACTCGGCCACACGCGCCTTCTTGGCAGCCACGCGCTCGGCCCGTCCATGCGATTTGTGGCCCAGCCGCAGCCGCTCCTGCGCGGCGTCGAACAGGTCGGCGAGCAATTGCCGTTTCCAGCTGTTCCAGATGCCGGGGCCGACCGCACGGATATCGACGATGGTGAGCACCGTCAGCAGCCGCAGCCGTTCAAGGCTCTGCACCTCGCCGACGAAATCGATAATCGTTTTGGGATCGGCGAGGTCGCGCTTGAACGCGGTCGCACTCATCAGCAGGTGATAGCGCACCAGCCAGGCGACCAGTTCGGTTTCCTTCTCGTCGAGCCCCAGCCGCGGGCACAGCTTGCGCGCGACATCGGCGCCCAGCACCGAATGGTCCCCGCCGCGTCCCTTGGCGATATCGTGCAGCAGCACCGCGACATAGAGCACACGCCGGTTAGCGAGTTGCGGGAGGATAGCGCTGGCGAGCGGATGATCCTCGACCAGCTCGCCGCGCTCGATACCGCTCAGCAGGCCGATGGCGCGGATCGTATGTTCATCCACCGTATAGTGGTGATACATATCGTATTGCATCTGTGCGTTGACCTTGCCGAAATCGGGCACGAAACGCCCAAACACGCCCGCCTCGTTCATCCAGCGCAGCACGTTTTCGGGATCGCGGCGGCCCGCCAGCACATCGAGGAACAACGCGTTGGCGCGCGCATCGCGGCGGATTTCCGGCGTGATCAGCGCCCCGTCGCGGCGAGCCATACGGATGGTGCCGGGATGCACTTCCAGCCCTTCGCGCTCGGCGATCGCGAACACTTCGACCAGCCGCACCGGATCCTTACGGAACCAGTCATCGACCGGTGCGGCAATCTTGCCGCCAGCGACAAGATAGCCATCGACCGTGCGCGTCCGCCCTTTGCGCATGGTGGAAAAGAAATCCGACACGCGGCTTTTCTGCGCGGTCTGCTCCTCCAGCTGGGCGAGGAACACGCCGGTCAAATGCCCGACCTGCTTGGCTTGCAGAAAATACATCTGCATGAAGCGTTCGACCGCGCTTTTGCCTGGCCGGTCGGCATAGTTCATGCGGGCGGCAACTTCGCGTTGCAGATCGAAGGTCAACCGGTCTTCGCCGCGGCGGGCGATGGTGTGCAAATGCGCGCGCACCGCAAGGAAAAAGGTCTCAGCACGGCGGAAGGTGCGGTATTCCTTCTCGGTGAACAGTCCCTTTCCCACGAGCTCCGCCGCGCTGGAGACACGGTAGACATATTTGCCGATCCAGTAGAGCGTTTGCAGATCGCGCAGGCCGCCTTTGCCTTCCTTGATATTGGGTTCGACCACGTAACGCGAATCCCCCATACGGTGGTGGCGGGCATTGCGTTCTTCCAGTTTCTCCTCGACAAAGCTGCGCTGCGAGCCGGGGACGACCTCGTTCCAGAATTGCGCGCTGGCAGCGTCGTAAACTGCCTGATCGCCCCAAAGAAACCGGGCTTCGAGCAGCGCGGTGCGGATCGTGAGGTCGGCCTTTGCCATCCGCGCGGCCTCGGCCAGCGAGCGGGTCGAATGGCCGACCTGCAAATTGAGATCCCACAGGTAATAGAGGATCGCCTCGACCACCTGTTCGCACCAGCTCGTCGGCTTGTCCGGAGTGATGAACGCCAGATCGACATCGGAGTGGGGCGCCATTTCGCCGCGCCCGTAACCGCCCACGGCGAGCAACGCGATACGCTCCCCGCTCGACCGGTTGCCGACCGGGTAAACGTCATCCACCACATGATCGTGGATGATACGGATCAGCTGGTCGATCAGGAACGCCTGCCCATGCGCGTGTTCGTGTCCGGCACCGGGCCGCTTGGCGAGCCGGTTACGCAGCACTTCGCGCCCCTGTTCCAGCGCTTCCTTCAATGCCGCAACAATAGCGCGCCGACCTGCCTGCGCCCCTTCGGCCTCAACGATCTCTGCAATCCGCAGGGCGAGCCCGCGCCGGTCGATGATCTTTCGCTGCTTGGGGATGCGGGGTAACGTCACAATGGAGCAGATAAGCGAGCCATAGCGGCGATGCAAAGCCGTTCTGCGGGATGACGGGGCAAAGCAAGGCTTTAACCTTGCGGTGCTCTATGCCAAAGCACTGCCCGAGACAGGCCGCACGCGGTCGCCATGCCATAGGGCTTGATAAGACAATGCTCGAATTTCTCGCCGCCGCGCCAGCGGATGTCATCCAGTTCAAGGATCTGGGCCTCAGCCCGCATATCGATCTGGGTTTCTTCCAGCTGAAATATTATTCGCTCGCCTATCTGATCGGGCTGATTTTCGCCTATTGGCACCTGTCGAAGATGATCAAGGCACCCGGCGCGCCGATGGGGCAGGTTCATGTCGATGACCTGTTTTTCTATTGCACGCTGGGCGTGATCCTTGGCGGGCGGCTGGGCTATGCCACTTTCTACGACCCAACGCTGTGGACCACATTCGAGCCGAACACTTTGATCAGCTGGCGCGTGCTGCGTTTGTGGGATGGCGGTATGAGCTTTCACGGCGGGCTGATCGGCGTGGTCGCGGCGATCGGCTGGGTGAGCTGGCGCGGCGGATTGCCGTTCATCCGTGTGTGCGATTACATCGCGGTCAATGTCGGGCTGGGAATGCTGCTCGGGCGGCTCGCCAATTTCGTCAATGGCGAGCTGTGGGGCCGCGAAGCCGGCGAAGGTGCGCTGATCCGCATGGTTTTTGACAAGGATCCGGCCCAGCTCGCCCGCCATCCCAGCCAGCTGTATCAGGCCTTTGGCGAGGGATTTGTCATACTGGTCGTGATGCTGTGCCTGTTCTGGCTTACCCGCGCACGGTTCCGCACCGGATTGCTGGTGGGTATCTTCACCACGATGATGGGCGCGGCGCGGATCATCAACGAGATATTCCGCCAGCCCGACCGCGATCTGCAATGGGTGTATGACCAGACCGGCCTGTCGATGGGCCAATGGCTCAGCGTGCCGCTGGTGGTCTTGGGCCTCGGAATTATCGCCTGGTCGTTAACCCGGCCTGCACTCGCCTCTGGCAAAAAGCCGGCGAAGGCCGGCGCCGATAGTGGCGAGGTGAACGAAGCGGGGGCTGCTTGAACGATTTCCGGGATGAACTGGCCAAGCGCGATCTGGGCGACACGTTCCGGCGGCTGATCAGCGCTACCGGGCCGATCAGCCTCGCGCATTTCATGGGCGAATCGAACCAGCGTTACTATGCCGACAAGCGCCCGATTGGCGGGCGCGGGGGCGACTTCATTACCGCGCCCGAAGTGAGCCAGATGTTCGGCGAACTGATCGGGCTGTGGATGGCCGATATGTGGATTCGCGCGGGGCGCACGGAGCCTGTCCATTATGTCGAGCTCGGCCCCGGCAAGGGCACTTTGGCGAGCGACGCGCTGCGGGCGATGAAACGCTATGGCCTCGTGCCCAAAGTGCATCTGGTGGAAACCTCGCGCCGGATGCGCGATGCGCAGATCAAGGCGGTTCCCGAAGCGATGCACCACCACGATCTCTCGCGCATTCCCACCGCCGGGCCGATCCTGCTGGTGGCGAACGAGTTTCTCGACGCGCTGCCGGTGCGGCAATTGGTCAAGACCGAAGAGGGCTGGCGCGAAGTCATGATCGATGTCGATCCTGCTGGCGCGTTTGTCGAAGTGCCGGGACGGCAGCACATGGATTCCGCTGTTCCTGAAGCGCGCCGCGACGCGCCGCTTGGCACGGTGATCGAGACCAGCCCCGCCTCCGCCACGATAATGTTCGAAGTCGCCGGGCGGCTGAAGGAGCAGGACGGTGCGGCGCTGTTTATCGATTACGGCTATGCCGACGGACGTTCGGGCTCGACCATCCAGGCGGTGAGCGGGCACCAGAAGGTTGGCGTTTTCGATAAGCCGGGCGAGGTCGATCTCTCCGCCCATGTCGATTTCGCGCAGATGGAGCAGGTCGCGCTGTCGCGCGGCGCGCGGGTGCTGGGCACGGTGACGCAAGGCCAGTGGCTCAATGCTTTGGGTATTGCCCAGCGCGCCGACGCGCTCGCCGAATTCGCGCCGCAGCACCGCGAGGCGCTGATGCGGGCGAAGGAACGGCTGACCGCTCCCGAGCAGATGGGCGAACTGTTCAAGGTGATGGGCCTGGTTGCGCCCGGCTGGCCCGACGGCCCCGGCTTTGCCAAAGATTAGGCGCTGAGCGCTGCCTTCGCGATCAGAATCGTGGCGACCAACCCGCTGGGCGCAAACTCGCGTTGCCAGCTGCCTTGCAATTGCCCTTTGACACTCATCTCGACCAGTCGCGAGCCGAAGCCGGTCTGGCGCGGTTCGCTGGCGGGCGGCCCGCCGATTTCGCTCCACACCAGCGAAAGATGCGCGCCGGCATCGGCAATATCCAGCGTGACATAACCATTCTCTGCCGAAAGCGCGCCATATTTGGCCGAATTGGTCGCCAGTTCGTGGAACACCAGCGATAGCGGCAGGATGGCGCGCGAGGACATAAGGCAATCCCAACCGCTGATGCGCACGCGCGGTGCATCGCCTGCGCCGCGATAGGGCGCGAACAGTGCCTCCAGCACGCCGTGCAGACTCTCCTGTGCTGCCCCGCCCCCCGGATTGACGAAGTCATGCGCCCGGCCAAGCGCCCGCAGCGCACCGATCAGATCATCGGCGAATGGCTGGTGTTCCGGCGCCCGGCGGGCCTTCAGCGAGGCGAGCCCGATTATGACTGCAAAGATGTTCTTGATCCGGTGCGACAATTCGTGCGCCAATGTTTCGCGCTCTTCGAGCACGCGGCGTTCCTCGTCGATATCGGTGATCGTGCCAAACCAGCGGATCGAATGCTCGTCCTCTTGTTTTACCGGCACCGCGAGCGAAAGCACCCAACGCCACTTTCCGCTGGCCTGCTTCATGCGGTATTCGGCCTTGAACTCCTCCCCGTCGGCAACTGCCTGGTGCCAGTCGGCATAAACAGCGACTTGATCTTCCGGGTGAATATACTGTCGCCATTCTTCCGCGATACGCGGCGGCGGGCTGCCAATCCATTCTTCCCAGCGCGAATTGAAGTAATCGTAATTACCCTCATTGTCCGCCGACCAGGCGATTTGCGGCACGCTGTCGATCAGCCGCTTCAACCGCGCTTCGCGATCGGCAATCGTGCGCTTTGCCGCCAGCCCTTCACGCATGGCATTCATCCGCCGCATAACCGCCTGCGCTAGCACCGCCAGCCCGTCGCGCTGCAAGGCGGTGAGGCCAGTGGGTCGCGCCTCGCTATCGAGCACGCAAAGAGCGCCCAACGGGGCGCCTTCATGAGAGATCAGCGGATGCCCGGCATAGAAGCGCAGATGCGTCGGACCGGTCACCAGCGTGTTATCGGCAAAGCGCGGATCGGCAGTGGCATCGGTCACTTCGAATACCGTGTCTGCCAGCATCGCATGGGCGCAAAAGGAGACGTTGCGCGCCGTCTCGCGGTCGTCCGACCCGCTGCCGACAAGGAAACGCTGCCTCTGCTCTTCGACCAGCGTGACATGGGCGCGCGGGACATCGCAGAGCCTGGCCGCAAAATCGGCAATCGCCTGCAATTCCGGATCGTCTTCCAGCGCGTCAGGCGCAAAGCATTCGACAATGCGCAGCCGTTCGGACTCGTCCGGAATGTCGGCATGGGGCGACGGCGCGCGCGGCGCTGCGGGCGAATCGTTGAAGTTCAGATGGTTACTCCTGCGCGTGTGGAGTAGGCTTTGCAGCCAAAATTGCAAGCGAAGCGGTACGGCGGTAACATCTGCAACCAGTTTCCCTTTGTCTGGCGACTTGCTAAGTGCCTGCGCAAAGACGAAGGATATTCCCATGCGCGCCACTCCCGATTTCGATTTCGGCCTGACCGAAGAAGCCCAGATGATCCGCGACAGCGTTGCCCGCTTCGCCGATGAACGCATCGCGCCGCTGGCCGCCGCGATCGATGCCGAAGACCGCTTCCCCATCGAACTCTGGCCCGAAATGGGCGAGCTGGGCCTCCACGGCATGACGGTGAGCGAGGAAGACGGCGGCACCGGCCTCGGCTATCTTGAACACACCATCGCCATCGAGGAAGTGAGCCGCGCGAGCGCATCGGTCGGCCTCTCCTACGGGGCGCATTCGAACCTCTGCGTCAACCAGATCGCGCGCTGGGGCAATGCCGAGCAGAAAGCGAAATACCTCCCCGGCCTGATTTCGGGTGAGCATGTCGGCAGCCTCGCCATGAGCGAACCGGGCGCGGGCAGCGATGTGGTGAGCATGAAGCTGAAGGCCGACGCTGTGCAGGGCGGCTATCTGCTCAACGGCACCAAGTTCTGGATCACCAACGGCCATTATGCGGAAACGCTGGTGGTCTACGCCAAGACCGATCCGGCGGGCGGCTCCAAGGGCATCACCGCTTTCCTGATCGAAAAGGATATGCCGGGCTTCTCCTGCGGGCAGAAGATCGAGAAGATGGGCATGAAGGGCAGCCCCACCAGCGAACTGGTGTTCGAAGACTGCCATGTGCCCGAAGAAAACGTGCTCGGCGAAGTCGGCAAGGGTGCCGCCGTGCTGATGAGCGGCCTCGATTACGAGCGCGTGGTGCTCTCGGGCGTGCAGCTCGGCATCATGCAGGCCTGCCTCGACACGGTGATCCCTTACGTGCGCGAGCGCAGCCAATTCGGACGCGCTATCGGCAGCTTCCAGCTGATCCAGGCCAAGGTCGCCGATATGTATGTCGCGCTGCAATCGGCGCGCGCTTACACCTATGCGGTGGCCAAGGCGTGCGACAAGGGCCAGACGACGCGCTTCGATGCGGCGGGCACGATCCTGCTGGCGAGCGAAAACGCCTTCCGCGTGGCGGGCGAGGCGATCCAGGCACTGGGCGGCGCAGGCTACACCACCGACTGGCCGGTGGAACGCTATCTGCGCGATGCCAAACTGCTCGATATCGGCGCGGGGACGAACGAGATCCGGCGGATGCTGATCGGCCGGGAGCTGATTGGGGCGACGGGGTGAGCACCGACGAAGACTACGTGTACGACGAGGACAGCGGCGAATGGCTCCCCGCGTCCGACCTCGCCGCCAAGCAGGCCGATGCCGAGCGGGTGGAAGTGCGCGATGCGGTGGGCAATGTGCTCGCCGATGGCGATGCGGTGACTTTGATCAAAGACTTGGAGGTCAAGGGCGCGGGCCAGACGCTAAAACAAGGCACGCTGATCAAATCGATCCGCCTGACCGGCGACGCGCAGGAGATCGATTGCAAATATCCCGGCATCAAAGGCTTGGTGCTGCGGGCCGAGTTTGTGCGCAAGCGGTGAGGGTGGGGCGGGTCGTCGCCATCCCGTCACCCTGAACTTGTTTCAGGGTCTATTTCGGCTATTCGCAACGAGGCACGAAATTCTGCGATGGATGCTGAAACAAGTTCAGCATGACGTTAGGACAAAGGTATGACCGCCCCTACTCTCACCACCAAACTCGACCGCGAGAGCGCCGACGCCAAGGCCCGTTTCGCGCATAACAAGGCGCTCGCCGAAGAGCTTCGCGCCAAGGTGGCCGAGGCGGCGCTGGGCGGGCCGGAGCGGCATCGGGAGAAGCACGTTGCGCGGGGCAAGCTGCTGCCGCGTGAGCGGGTGGAGCGGCTGCTTGATCCGGGCTCGCCTTTCCTCGAGATCGGCCAGCTCGCGGCGAACGGGATGTATACGGGCGACGTCAATGGCGCTTCGATGATCGCCGGTATCGGGCGTGTCAGCGGTCGGCAGGTGATGATTGCTTGCAATGATCCCACGGTGAAGGGCGGCTCCTACTATCCGATGACGGTCAAGAAGCATCTGCGCGCGCAGGAGATTGCGCAGGCGAACCGGCTGCCCTGCATCTACCTCGTCGATAGCGGCGGCGCGAACCTGCCGTTCCAGGCCGAAGTCTTCCCCGACCGTGACCATTTCGGGCGGATTTTCTACAACCAGGCGCAGATGAGCAGCATGGGCATTCCGCAGATCGCCTGCGTGATGGGCAGCTGCACCGCGGGCGGCGCCTATGTCCCTGCAATGTCCGACGAAAGCGTGATCGTGCGCGAGCAGGGGACGATCTTCCTCGCCGGACCGCCTTTGGTGAAAGCCGCGACAGGCGAGGAAATCAGCGCCGAGGATCTGGGCGGCGGCGCGCTGCATGCGAAGAAATCCGGCGTGGTCGATCACCTCGCCGAAAATGACGAGCATGCGCTCACCATCGTCCGCGATATCGTGTCCCATCTGGGAAATTCCACAAAGGCTCAAGTCCACTTGAGGGAGCCTCGAGCGCCCAAATTCGATGCCGACGATCTCTACGCACTCATCCCCGAAGATGTGCGCGCGCCCTATGATGTGCATGAGGTGATCGCGCGGCTGGTCGATGCTTCAGAGTTCCACGAGTTCAAGCGCGATTACGGCGCCACGCTGGTCTGCGGTTTTGCGCATATCTGGGGGATGCCGGTGGCGATCCTCGCCAATAACGGCGTGCTGTTCAGCGAAAGCGCGCAAAAGGGCGCGCATTTCATCGAGCTTGCTTGCCAGCGCGGCATTCCGCTGCTGTTCCTGCAGAACATCTCCGGCTTTATGGTCGGCGGGAAATATGAGGCGGAAGGCATCGCCAAGCACGGCGCGAAGCTGGTGACGGCGGTGGCGACCGCGCAGGTGCCCAAACTCACCGTGGTGATCGGCGGCAGCTTCGGCGCGGGCAATTACGGGATGTGCGGGCGGGCTTATAGCCCACGCTTCCTGTGGACATGGCCCAATGCGCGCATTTCGGTGATGGGCGGCGAACAGGCCGCGAGTGTGCTCGCCACCGTCCACCGCGATGCCGACAGCTGGACGGAGGAACAGGCGGAAGAATTCAAGGCCCCGATCCGCCAGAAATACGAGGACGAAGGCAACCCCTATTACGCCACTGCGCGGCTGTGGGATGACGGCGTGATCGACCCGGTGCAGACGCGCGATGTGCTCGGACTATCGCTCGCCGCCTGTCTGGAGGCGCCGATACCGGTGACGCCGAGGTTCGGCGTGTTCAGGATGTGAAGGATCCTCCCCGGAACGGGGAGGTGGCAGCCGCAGGCTGACGGAGGGGCCG
Source organism: Aurantiacibacter sp. KMU-128 (assembly GCF_056933515.1). Lineage (NCBI taxonomy): Bacteria > Pseudomonadati > Pseudomonadota > Alphaproteobacteria > Sphingomonadales > Erythrobacteraceae > Aurantiacibacter > Aurantiacibacter sp. KMU-128. The sequence continues at coordinate 2,667,776 of NZ_JBXORT010000001.1, read as the reverse complement.
CAAGGGAAGTCAAATTGAACGACGATCGGAACGAAACGCCGCGACCCCTCCACCGCTCTTCGAGCGGTCCCCCTCCCCGTTCCGGGGAGGATCGCGGGCGGCTGCGGCATCGCACGGTTGGAGCGCCCGCGCCGACGGTGAAGCGTGCCCGCCATTTGCGCAAAAATATGACCCTGCCCGAAGTGTTGCTGTGGAAAGAACTCAAGGGCAAGAAACCCAAATTCCGCAAGCAATATCCCAGTGGCGACTACGTGGTCGATTTCGCCTGCACCGCCGCGCGGCTGTTTGTCGAGATCGACGGGAAAGCGCACGATATGGGCGAGAATCCGCAGCGCGATATGGAGCGCCAGAATATTCTCGAAGGCAAGGGTTGGAGCGTGCTGTGTATTCCGGCAAGTGATGTATTGGCCGATCCGGCTGCGATCGCCGAAAGTCTGTTGAGGAAAGCCTCCGATCAATGACCGACGACAATCTCCTGATCGTTCCCGTCCCCGCGCTGGTCGCGGTGCTGCTTTCCAAGGAGCGCGATAAAGGCTCGCCGCTAACCGAAGAGGAAGTCCTGGGCATTCGTGACGGCGCCGCGTGTATCGTAATGACGCACGAGCAATATGCAGCGGTCGCGACTGAGCGTGGCTATGACGATCTCGACCCCGAAAATGTGTGGGATGAATGGCAAGTCACGCGCCGCGACATAGCTGTCGCCCGGAAACTGGGTGTCGGAGACTTTCAGGGATGACCAAAGACACCCTCTTCATCCTCGACCGCAGCTATACTGACGACGCAGGCGAGGAATTCTATTGCCGCGATTGTATCGAAGTTGACGGGCTGCTCGCGATGTTCCCCGAGCTTGCAGCCAAGCTTCATATCGTCCGCGTCCCGTGGGCGAAACCGCGCACTGCGGTGGTCGAAGCCTTGGGTGAGGACAACCAGAATTGCCCCGCGCTCGCCTTTGCCGAAGGGGGCTTTGTCAACACGCAGGACGCGCTGCTTGCAGCCCTCAACCAAAGGCACGGCTTTCCAATCCGCTCGTCTTAGGGCAGACAGACTTCCACAGTCCGCATGAGCAAGCCCACACTCCTTTCCCGCATCGTCTGGCGCATCCTTCGCGGGCTTTACCGCTGGAAGGGGTTCAAGCTCAGTGGCGGTGCGCCCGACATTCCGAAATATATCCTGATCGGCGCGCCGCACACCACCAATTGGGATTTCATCTTCTTCGCCGGAGCGGTGCGCGAACTCGGGATAAAGCCCAATTTCGTGGGCAAGCACACTTTGTTCAAATGGCCGATGACGCGCTTCATGTATGACATGGGCGGCATTCCGGTCGACCGGCGGACGAAGGGCAATTACGTCCAGTCCGTGATCGAAGCGATTGGCGCGGCGGACGACATAGCGCTGGTGGTTGCGCCCGAAGGCAGCCGGACGTCTGACGGGCGCTGGCGCAGCGGGTTTTACCACATCGCCCACGGCGCAGGCATTCCGATCGTCCCTGCTTGGGTGAACCACGCAACGAAGCGCGGGGGGCTGGGCGAACCGCTCTATCCCACCGGCGACTTCCACGCCGATCTCGCCAAGCTGGCGGCCTTCTATCAGGAGCACCGCCCCGATTGCGACCGCTTCGATATGCTGATGAAGCAAGCGAAAGGCGAAGTCGAAGGATTGGGGCGCAAGAGTGGCTGAGGCGCTGCTCGCCAATGCAGCGCTGCTGCTGGGTGCAGCGATCATTTTCTGGCTGATCTCGCTCGCCATTGACAAGGTGAGCTTTGTCGACAGCGTCTGGGGCGGCGCGATGGCAGGACTGGCGCTCGCCAGTTTCCTCCAGCTTGCCGAGCGCGGGTCTGCCGCATGGGCGATCATGCTGATGGCGGTGCTGTGGGGCGTGCGGCTTTTCGTGCACCTCTTTCAGCGTTTCCTCAGCCACGGCGAGGACAAGCGGTACGATAACATGCTCGGCGATGCGCGGGAGCGCGGGCGCTGGGGCATCACCGTGCTGTGGAAAGTGTGGCTCTTACAATCGGTGCTGCTTTTCACGGTGAGCAGTCCCGCGCAGGTCGGCATTCTGGCGGCAGGCGGGCAGGCGCTGCCAATGCTGGCCTATGCCGGAATTGCACTATGGGCGCTCGGAATGTTTTTCGAGGTCGTGGGCGACTGGCAACTCGCCCGCTTCAAGGCCGATCCTGCCAATAAGGGCAAGGTGATGACGGGCGGCCTGTGGCGCTACACCCGCCATCCCAATTATTTCGGCGATGCCTGCGTGTGGTGGGGGATCTGGTTGGCGGCGATGGCGGTTGCGCCCGCTGCGGTGATCTGGACCTTGCCGGGGCCGGTCTTCCTCACTTTCACGCTCGTCAAATGGTCGGGCGCGGCGCTGACCGAGAAGGGGATGCGCGACAGATATGGCGAGGAATTTGCGCGCTACGTAGAGCGGACGAGCAGCTTCATCCCGATGCCGCCGAAGCGCGCCTAACCCTCGCGGTTGAGCGCGTATTTGAGGCTCGCGCCGATCATTAGTCCCGACACGCCCACGATCAGCGCTGCCCACAGCCAGTGCGGCAGGAAGAGCGCGTCCTCGATCGCGCCGGTGTCTGATGGCATCATCCGTCCGCCGACATAGGCGCTTTCGCTGAACAGATAGTCCCAGTCGCGGAACATACTCATCGCGCCCAGCACGCCGAGGAATTGCAGGCTGAACTGCTTGAGCCAGTCCGCGCCGCGCCACGCGATATAGCCGAGCGCACCGGCGAGCAGCGGGAGGACGATCCAGCCCGTCAGGCTGCGCACCCAGACCAGCACCGATATCGCCATCACGCCCGCCAGCACCAGCAGCGCGGGTTGCCAGTATTTCTCCCGCGCGCTGGCGAGGATCAACGCCGATCCTGCCATCACCGGACCGATGGGCCCGCCAGCCGCAATCAGCGCGCTCGAAAGCGCACCCGGCGCGCCATAAAAGGCGCTCTCGGCATAGCCTGATCCATCGGCGTAAATCACCAGCTGTTCAAACCCGTGGCCGAACAGCAGCGCGGCGAGACCGTGGCCCATCTCGTGAAACCAGGTGGTGAGAATGGTGAAGGGGTAGATCAGATAGGCGCCGAACGGGATGCCCGGCAGCACCAGCAGCAGCACGGCGGCGATAATCAGCCTGCCGACTTTCTCTTCCTGGCTTCCGGGGCGCACGCGATAGGCTGTCATGCCGCCTATATCGGCGCGGGGAGGGCGGCTGCGCAAGGGCCGTGCTTGCATTTTATATGATAACGATGTCATAACCCGTGCGCAGAGCGGCAGCCAAGCCGCCGGTGAGGGGAGAGGGAATGGGTGAGAACCAGCCATTGCTGGCCACGGCAGTAGGAATAATCGTGCTGCTGGCGATGATCCTCAAATTCCGCGTGCCCGCCTTTGTCGCACTGCTGGTGGCGGCGCTGCTGTCGGGATTGCTCGCGGGCATGGCACCGATGGACGCCGTCGCGGCGGTGCAGAACGGCGCGGGCGGGGTGCTCGGCTTTATCGCTCTCGTGGTCGGGCTGGGGGCATTGCTCAGCGCATTTCTGGAGGCAGGTGGCGGCGCGCAGGCGCTGGCGCGCGGGCTGATTGGCAGTGGCTCGACCGAGCGCGGGCGCTGGGCTTTGGGCGGCGTCGGCGTGTTGATCGCGATCCCGGTATTCTTCGATGTCGGCCTGATCCTGCTATTCCCGCTTGTGAAAGCGCTCGCGCGAAAGGCCGCTAAGCCATTGCTCTATTTCGGCCTGCCCTTGCTGGCGGGTCTGGCGGCGGGTCACGCCTTCATCCCGCCCACACCCGGCCCCGTTGCCGTGGCGGAGATATTGGGCGCGGATATCGGGCTGGTGATCCTCTGCGGTCTCGCGGCTGGGGTGCCCGCCATGCTGGTGGGCGGGCCGATCTATGCACGCTTCGCCTATCAGCGCGGCTGGCTGGGCGAGGTCGAGAAAGAAGTGGTTGCCGCGGAAGAAAGCGCGGCATTCGATGCGGGCCTCGCGCGCCGCGCTTTGCTCACCGTGCTGGTGCCGGTCGCGCTGATCGTTGCCGGTGCGCTGGCCACTCCCGGCACGACAATCGGCGACACGCTGCAACTGCTCGGCCACCCGATTGTCGCGCTGATTATCGCCTGTGCGCTCGCGGCGTGGTTCCTGCGCCCCACCGATGCGGCGGGCCAAGCGGCATTGCGCGAGACCATCGGCAAAGCCTTCGAGCCGACAGCCGCGATCATCCTCGTCACCGGTGCAGGCGGCGCGTTCAAGCAGGTGCTGGTCGATAGCGGCGCGGGTGCAATGCTCGCCGAGCAGACATTGGGACTGGGCATTGCGCCGCTGGTGGCGGGCTTCCTGCTCGCAGGCGTAACGCGGGTGGCGCAGGGCTCTGCCACGGTGGCGATGCTGACCGCCGCAGGGCTGGTCGCGCCGATTGCGGGAGCGGCGGGCATGACGGGCATCGACCTCGCCCTGCTCACCATCGCCATCGCTTCGGGCGCGAGCATCGTGAGCCATGTGAACGATTCGGGCTTCTGGCTCGTCTCGCGCTATTTCAATGTCGATCTCGCGGGGACGCTGAAGAGCTGGACGGTGGCATCGACGCTGGTCGGGCTGGTCGGCTTTGCGATGGTGCTGGCGCTATCCCTCGTGCTCTAGCAGCGCGGTCAAACGTTGGAGAACGATATCGGGCGCATCGTCCGCATCGAGGATAAGCGCATCATCGGGCAGGCTTAGTGCGGCGAGCTGGCTGGCGAGCAGGCCGGGCGGCATGAAGTGCCCCTGCCGCTGCGCCAGCCTGCGGGCGAGCACGGCTTCCGGGAGAGCGCAATAAACGAAGGTCACCGCGCGGTGTGAGCCATCGCGCAAACGGTTTTGCACAAAGGGCGTCAGCGCCGAGCAGGCGAGGACAACGCGCGTCTCCTCCCCCGCTTCCAGCGCAGGCAGCAGCGCGTCGAGCCACGCGATCCGGTCAGTATCGGTCAGCGGCTGCCCGCCCGCCATTTTGGCTATATTGGCGGCGGGGTGGTGATCGTCCGCCTCGACAACGCGCGCGCCGCTCCCGGCGGCATAGGCGCTTGCCAACGTGCTCTTGCCGCAGCCTGACGGGCCCATCACGACGATCAATTGCGGCACCGAACCCTCTCCCCATCCGTCCCCATACGCCGGCCCTTTCCACAGACGCGGAACTGTGCCAACGTTGTCACACACTTTTGCCGCTGTCGAGACTGTCCCCAATGTGGCAGCACGCGGCGAGGGATACGGGAAGGGGACAATGGCGGCACGCGGCGAGCGCATGGATTATGCCAAGCGGCTGCTGGGCTATGGCCTCGGCGATTTCGGGCTTAACATCTACTGGAACAGCCTCTCGCTGCTTTTGGTTTTCTGGTACACCAGCGTTGCCGGATTGTCGCCCGCGCTGGCAGGTCTGGTCTTCTCGCTCGGCCTGCTATGGGATGCGATATCCGATCCGATTGTTGCCGGGCTGACCGAACGGACCCGAACGCGCTTCGGCTCCTATCGGCCTTATATCGGCTTTGGCAGCATTGTGCTCGGCGGCAGTTTTTGCCTGCTGTTCTGGGTGCCGCCGGTGGACGAAGGGCTGCTGTTCTGGGTGCTTTTGCTGACCAATGTGATCTTCCGCACCTGCTATACGATCGTGGCCGTTCCCTATGCCGCTTTGTCATCACGCATCACTTTCGATAGCGAGGAGCGGGGCGACCTGTCGGGTGTGCGCATGGCCTTTGCCTTTATCGGCCAGCTTTGCGTTGCCGCATTGGCCTTCCCTTTCGCCCGCTACTTCGCCGCCGAGCATGGCGCGGAATGGGGGTTCTTCTACGCAGCCGCTGTCGGTGCCGCCACTGCGACGGTGATCCTGATGCTGTGCGCGGCGTTGACCCGCGAACTGCCGCGTCCGCGAGGCGAATGGGGCGACGCTTTGCGCTCGGGCTATTTCCAGGCCTTTGTCAAAGCCATCAAGCACAATGATGCGCTGCGCGTGCTGATGGTGGTGATCGTGCTCAATGTGATTGCCGGAACCAGCATCATGATCCCGCTCGCCTATTATGTCAGCGCCAACAGTGGCCGCTTTGCGGCGGTCGAGGTAGTGATGGGGGCCTTTGCCGTCTGCACCATCATCGGCACGCTGTTCTGGACGGCCATCATGCACAAGGTCGGCAAGCGCGATTGCTGGTTTGCCGCAGCGGCGCTGCAATTGGCGGTCGGCCTGACTCTGATGCTCGGCGGGCCGTGGCTGGTGATGGGCGTGCCCGCGCAGATCGCGCTTTACGGTTTTTGCAGCGCGGCCTTTGCCGTGATCGTGTGGGCGGTGGTGCCCAATATCGTCGAATATGGCCAGCACCGCTATGGCGAGCGGGCGGAGGGAGCGGTGTTCGGTTCTTTCCTGCTGATGCAGAAGGGATCGGGCGCGCTGGCGGGGCTGGGCGTCGGGCTGGTGCTTGAAGGCATCGGCTTTACCGCAGGGGTTGTGGAACCCTCGGTCGCGGTAGCGCGTAATCTTGAGGTATTCGTGGCATTGGTCCCGCCGCTCGCCTCGCTCTTGGCAGCGGCGGTGTTCCACTTTATGCCGCTGGACCGTAGGGTTCATGCAAATATCGTAGGAGAGCTCAGAGTTGAGCAATAAAGCCGGAACCCCGCAGGCAGGCGCGCCGCCCGCCAAGATGAAGGACGTCGCCGAATATGCCGGCGTGTCGATCAAGACTGTCTCGCGCGTCCTCAATAACGAGCCTTATGTGCAGGAAAAGCTGCGCGACAAGGTGCGCGATGCGGTGCAGGCATTGAATTACGTGCCCAGCCAGTCGGCCCGATCGCTGCGCGGATCGCGTTCCTACAACATCACGCAGATATGCCATGCAGGTGACAGCGCCTATGTCCAGCAGGTGCAGTTCGGCGCGATGGTGGCCTGCCAGCAGCAGGGATACCAGCTGTCAATCGCCCTGATCGAGATGCTGACCAAGAACTCCCGCGATGGCATTCGCGCGCATCTGGAACGGATGCGCAATGTCTACCAGCCTGACGGCGTGTTGCTCACCGCGCCTTATTCGAGCAGCCATGACGTGCTGGAAGTTCTGCGGGAGCTTGGCCTTCCGGTCACCTGTATCGGCCCCTTGCCGGAGGGCGAGGCGGGCGCGGTGGTGCAGATCGACGAGAAGGCCGCCGCGCGCGAACTGACCGAGCATCTGATCGGCCTCGGCCACACGAAGATCGGCTTTATCCGCGGGGTCGAAAACCAGGAAGCAACGCATCTGCGCTTTGCCGCCTTTAGCGAAGCCATGGCGGATGCCGGATTGCCGGTCGAGCCGCGCTGGGTGAAGCCGGGCAATTTCCAGTTCGAAGGCGGGTTCGCAGCGGGCGAGGAATTGCTGGCGGAGGCAGACCGCCCGACCGCGATTTTCGCCGCGAATGACGATATGGCCGCAGGCCTTATCACCGCCGCGCGTGAGGCGGGGATTGAGGTACCGCGCGATTTGTCGGTTGTCGGTTTCGACGATTCCAGTGTGGCGACCCGGATGCGTCCCATGCTCACCACCGTGCGCCAGCCGATCAACGAAATGGGCGCGCGCGGGATCGACAATTTCGTCCACAATCTGGGGCGCGACGGCAAGCTCGCCGAGAGCACCATTATCCTGCCCTACGAACTGATCCTGCGCGACACGACCGCGCCGCCGCAAGGCTGAGTTAAGCGGTCAGGTAGGCGTAGCTGCGCGAAATGCTGGCGATCGGGTCTTCCGGTTCGTCATGCTCGACATAAAAGCCTTCCATGCCGATCTCCTCTGCCATGGCGAGGACCGACTGGAAATCGATCGCACCGTCACCCACTGCAACCATGTCGCCCGCCGCGTTGCGGTCTTTCAGATGACAGGTGAGGAAACGCCCCGGTGCGCGCGGGAACAGGTCGAGCGGGTTGACCCCTGCAACTGCGGTCCAGAACAGATCGATTTCGAAGAATGTGTGCGCCGGATCGGTGCGGTCGAGCAGGATGTCGTAACCGGTCTCTCCGTCGCCCAGATCATCGAATTCAAATTCGTGATTGTGGTAGCCGAGCCGCATTCCCGCCGCCGCCGCTTCCTCGCCGCGCGTGTTCATCAGATCGGCGATTTCGCGGTAGATTTCGCCGGTGCGCTGGTCTTCGGGCAGCCAGGGCAGGATCAGGTTTTTCTGTCCCATAGTGCCCGCGATATCGAGCACCTGGCTGAAATTTTCGCGCACATCATCGACCTTCACATGGCTCGACTGGCTGATCAGGCCAAGATCGTCCATCGCCGCTTTCACGTCAGCGGGATCGTGCTCGAAATAGCCTGCGAATTCGAGATCCTTGAACCCGATGCTGGCAATCGCCTGCAAGCTGGCGAGGTAATCGGCCTCGAACAGGTCGCGCACGGTATAAAGCTGAACGCCCAATTTGCCTTCGTAGGGGCGCGCGGTGATGCCGGTCGGCCCGGCAGCACTGTCCTCCGCAGCAGGCGAGCAGCCGGTAGCGAGCAGCGCTCCCCCAGCCAGCGAGGAGCCGAGGAAAAGGCGGCGATCAAACATCACTTGGGTCATATGGTACCTGCCTGCATTTGCTGGGCGGCATAATCAACCGCGCGCGCGGTCAGTGCCATGAAAGTGAGGGACGGGTTCTGGCAGGCAATCGAATTGAACGCCGAGCCGTCAGTGGCGAAGACGTTGGGCACGTCGTGGCTCTGGTTGAACCGATTGAGCACGCTTTGTGCGGGGTCATTGCCCATGCGCGCGCCGCCCATTTCGTGGATGCAGAAGCCGGGGATCGGCTCGCTTTCGAACGTCGTGATATTGGTCGCGCCCGCCGCTTCGAGCATGGCGACCGCATCAGCCTTCATCCGCTCCCGCATTTTGCGTTCGTTTTCGCCATAAACGACATCGGCGACGACCTGCGGGATACCGAAGGCATCGGTCTCGGTCGGGTGGAGCGTCACCTTGTTGCGCGCCATCGGCAGATGCTCGCCAAAGGCGTGGAGGTTCATGCTCCACTCGCCCGGCTGGCGCAGGCTGGTCTTCAGCCCCTCACCGAACTCGCTGCCGCCCAAAGCACGGTCCCAGCTCGACCGCGAACTGCCGCCCTGGAAGCCATATCCGCGTACGAACTCGCCATCGGTCTCATTGCCGAGATTGACGTAGCGCGGGATGTAAATACCGTTGGGCCGGCGACCCGCGAAATATTCGTCATCAAAGCCCGGCATCATGCCGTTTGCGCCCACGTGATAGTGGTGGTCCATGATGTAATGGCCGAGCACGCCGCTCGAATTGCCGAACCCATTGGGATGGCTTTCCGAGGTCGAATTGAGCAGCAATTGCACCGTGCCAATGGTCGATGCGTTGAGGAAGATCACTCTTGCGGTGAAATCCTGCTGCGCGCGCGTATTGCGGTCAATCGTGCGCACGCCGGTCGCCCGGTTGGTGGCGGGATCGTAGAGAATGCGCTCGACAATCGTGTCCGACACCAGCGTCATATTGCCGGTCCGCTCGGCGGCCGGAAGAGCGCCGCTGGTGCTCGAATAATAGGCGCCGAACGAACAGCCGCGCTCGCATTCGCTGCGGAACTGGCACGCGCCGCGACCCAGCGATTGCTGTTCCTCGGTCGGCTGCGTCAAATGCGCGGCGCGGCCGATGATGAGATTGCGCTCGGGGAAAGTGCTTTCAATGCCTTCTTTCGCCGCCTTCTCGACGCAGGTCAGCTCCATCGCGGGCTGGAACAGGCTGTCGGGCAGTTGCGGCAGGTTCTCGACCGAGCCGCTAATGCCGACAAAGGTCTCGATCTTTTCATACCACGGGCGCACATCTTCGTAGCGGATCGGCCAGTCGAGCCCGTGCCCGTCGGCAGCGTTTGCGGCGAAGTCCATTTCGCTCCAGCGGTAGGATTGCCGCGCCCACATATGCGATTTGCCGCCCACCTGGTCGCCGCGGATCCAGTTGAAGGTGGTGTCTTCTGCGGTCTGGTAAGGGGTCTCGCTATCCTTGATGAAATTGCTGCGCGTGCTTTCGCGGAAGGCATAGCACTGGCTCTGCACCGGATAGTCGGCTTCCATGACCTGCGGGTTCACGCGGTCGCGGTGTTCCATATCCCACGGCTCAAGCCCTTCGCCCGGATACTGGCCGGGCGCGCGCATCTCGCCGCGTTCGAGCACCAGCACTTTGAACCCGCGCTCGGCAAATTCCTTGGCCGCGATGCCTCCGGACATACCGGAGCCGACGACGATGACGTCGAATTGCGTATCTTGGGACATAATCAGTAATCGCCTTGGGGTTGCCAGTTGCCGCCACGGTCGAGCCACGCGCGGCCCACATCGGCAAGCGGCAGGCACGCTTCATAACGGCCGGGAATTTCTTCGTAGGCCAGCTCCTGCGTCGCGGCTTCGGAAGTGTAGAAGCCGAACACGGTGAGATCGCGGATTTGCTGGAACGCGCGGCGCGCAGGATCGGTGTCGGGCAGGGCGGAAATGGCTTGCAAAGCGGCATCCTGCTGCTCGGCAGAGCCCGTTTCGAAGCCGTTCAGCCCCGTCTCGGACGCTTTCGCCTCTATCGCGGCGAGGCCTTCGACAAGCTCTTCGCGCTGGTCTCCGGTGAGGAAATCCTCGGCCACGGAGGCGATGTAATCAGGCACGCCTGCAGCCAGAGCGCCGGGCGTGTCGGTCGCCGGAATGATCCGGTCGGCCATCGCGCTCACCAGCGGCATTTGCGCAGAGATCGTGGCGGGCGCGCTTTTGCACCCGCTGAGCGCGCCCATGGCAGGGAGCGTCACCACAACGCCGGCAAAAACCGCCGTGCCGCGCAGCATGGAGCGGCGATCCATCGGGAATTTGTCCAGGCTCATTGTTATTCGTCCCCTGCCGAGGCTTCGATCTGCTTGCGTGCGAAATAGAGGATGGCGAACAGGCCGATCAGCACGACCGGGAAGTAGACCAGATGCGAAAGCGCGCCTTGGCCCGCCGCCACTTCAACCGCCGTGCCTTCCAGCCCGCTGGCCTCTGCATTGGCGCGGGCGCTGTCGATCCAGCCGCCGATGATCGGGTTCCAGATCGTCAGCGCGAACATACCGGCAGCGCCGACAAGGCTCATCCCCAACGCGCCCGAACGCGGCACATATTGCGCGGTGACGCCGATCATGGTCGGCCAGAAATAGCAGACGCCCAAAGCGAAGATGATCGCCGAGACGTAAACCATTGCTCCGCTCGCCGACGCCATCAGGAACAGGCCGAGCGTGGTCAGCACCGCGCTCATCAGCAGCACGCCGAGCGGGTTCAGCGCATGGATGAGCGGCCCGGCAAAATAGCGGCCTACTGCCATGATGCCGGTCACCATGCCGAGCACGATCATCGCCTGTCCGGGCAGATTGCCGAGCTGAGCGCCGAGGATGCGGTCAACCCATTGCTGGGTGCCGAGTTCGGAAGTGGCGGTGAGGCTCATGATTGCCATAAGCACGATCAGCAGCGCCGCATCGCGCGCTCTGCCCGAACGGAACACCATCAGCGTGAAGGTGAGGCCAAGCACCAGCAGCAGCGGCGCAACAAAGGTGCCGGGCAGGCCGGCAACCAGATCATTGGGCGTGCCGATCAGCATGAGCAGGCCAAGGATCGCGCTCATCAGCACCACGCCCTTGGTGTCGAGATCGACCGTCCGCTCTGCCTCGGGAAGATCGGGGAAGCGGGTGGTGAAGACCATGAAACCGTAAATCGCGGTGGGGATCAGCATCACCGCGATTTGCGGCTGCCAGCCAATACCCGCATTGGTCATCACATAGGACACCACCGCACCGATCACGATCCCGCCGGGGAACCACACGTGGAAACGGTTGAGCCACTTGGTCTTCTCGTCCTTGTAAAGGTCGGCAACCAGCGGGTTGCACGCTGCCTCTACCGAGCCGTTTGCGAAACCGATGAAGAAGGTGGAGATAAGCAGGCCCATAAAGCCGCCTGCGAAAATGGTCAGCACCAGCCCGAGCAAATGGCCGAGGAAGGCGAGGATCATGATCAGGCGCGGGCCCAGCTTGTTATAGAGGAAGCCGAACACCACCATCGCCAGCGGGAAGCCGAGAAACGCCATCGAGTTGACCCAGCCAAGCTGCGTGTCACTCAGCGCGAATTCTTCCGAAAGCTGCGTCAAAATGCCTGCGCGGATGGCGAAGGTCATCGCGGTCACAATCAGCGAGATGCAGCTGAGCCAGAACAGCCGGTTGCGGTTGATACCGGCGGGCGCGACAGCGTCCATGGGTGCAGTTGCCATTATTTCCTCTCCCCTCCCTCTTGCGCTCAGCCTTCGAGGCCGAGCGCGCGGGCAATTTTCCCTGCGTCGACATCGCCACCGGCGAAGTCGTCAAATGCGTATTCGGTCGGACGGATGATGTGGTCCGCGATGAAGGGTGCGCCTTCCGCTGCGCCCTGTTCGGGATGCTTGTAGCAGCACTCCCATTCGAGCACGGCCCAGCCGTCGAAACCGTAATGGGTCAGCTTGCTGAAAATCTGCCGGAAATCGACCTGGCCATCGCCCAGCGAACGGAAGCGACCGGCGCGGTCTCCCCATGCCTGATAGCCGCCATATACGCCGGTGCGGGCGTCAGGGCGGAATTCGGCATCCTTCACGTGGAAGGCTTTGATCCGCTCGTGATAGCGATCGATAAAAGCGAGATAGTCGAGCTGTTGCAGCACAAAATGGCTCGGATCATACAGGATGTTGCAGCGCGGATGGTTGTCGACCTTTTCGAGGAACGCCTCGAAACTCGCGCCGTCGTGCAAGTCTTCGCCGGGGTGGATTTCATAAGCCACATCGACGCCGTTCTCCTCGTAGAAATCGAGGATCGGCCGCCAGCGGCGGGCCAGTTCGGTAAAGCCTTCATCGACCAATCCTGCGGGGCGCTGCGGCCACGGATAGACGAGGTGCCACATCAGCGCGCCGGGGAAGCTCGGAGTCGATTTGAGGCCAAGCCGGCGCGAGGCGACCGCGACCTTCTTCATCTGGTCGACTGCCCAGGCCTGCCGTTCGGCGGGCTTGCCGTGTACCTGCGTCGGCGCGAAGGCATCGAACAGCTCGTCATAAGCAGGATGCACCGCCACCAGCTGCCCCTGCAAGTGGGTGGCAAGCTCGGTAATCTCCACGCCATGTTCGGCGCAGCGGCCTTTCAGCTCGTCACAATAATCCTGGCTGTCGGCGGCGAGATCGAGGTCGATACAATTGGCATTGTCCGACGGGATCTGCACGCCTTTGTAGCCGAGTCCAGCCATGTATTCGACGATGTTGTCGAGATTGTCGAAGGGCGCCTTGTCTCCCATGAACTGGGCGAGAAAGACCGCCGGGCCGCGAATTTCCTTCATGCTGAAACCTCCAACGGGACAAAGCCCCCGCCGCCATTACTGCTGGCGACGCATTGTCCGACAAACGCCATGCCGCGCAGCGCGGCTTCGATGCCAGGCACCCATTGCGCGCATTCGGCCTGCGGATCGCGGATGGCGGCGGCGAAATGGCGGTAGAGATTGGCGAAAGCCTCGGGGTATCCTTCGGGATGGCCCGATGGCAGGCGGCAATGTGCCAGCGCCTCGTCGCAAAGCGGCTTGTCCACGCCCGCACGGTGAACGCGGTAAGGTTCTCCTGCGACATGGTGGATCAGCGAATTGGGCTCCATCTGCGACCATTCGAGGCCGCCCGTCTCGCCATAGATGCGCAGCTTTAGCGCGTTTTCCTCGCCCGCGCAGACCTGGCTGAACGTCACCAGTCCGGTCGCGCCGTTTTCGTAAATGACATTCACTTCGCCATCATCATCGAGCACGCGGTTGGCGCGGTGTGCGCGCAGCTTTGCCGCGAGTTCGACAACCTTCTGCCCGCTGACAAATTCGCCCAGATTATGCGCATGGGTGCCGATATCGCCCAAGGCTCCGCCAAGTCCTGCACGCGCGGGATCGACCCGCCATTCGGCTTGCTTGTTGCCCGATTCCTCGATCGGCCCCGCCATCCAGCCTTGCGGATATTCGGCGATAATCTTGCGCACCGTGCCGATGGCGCCGCTCGCCACCAGATGCCGCGCGTGGCGCACCATCGGATAGCCGAGATAGGTGTGGGTGAGGCCGTACAGCACGCCGGTTTCGGCGAGCACACGCGCCAGCTCTTGCACTTCGGCCAGCGAAATCCCCGCCGGCTTGTCGCTCATCACGTGGAAGCCTGCCTTGGCGGCGGCGATGGCGACGGGGACATGCAAATGATTGGGCGTGACGATCGCGACAAATTCCATCCGCTCGTCTTCGGGCAGCGCCGCTTCGGCTTCGAACATCGTCGCGTAGTCGGGATAGCAGCGGTCAGCCTCCAGCCCCAGTTCTGCGCCCGATTCGATGCTGACTTCCGCATTGGAGCTGAACGCGCCGCATACGAGTTCGATCTGCCCGTCCAGTGCAGCGGCCATCCGGTGGGCCGCCCCGATAAAGGCACCGCGTCCACCACCAACCATGCCCATCCGCACTTTGCGAAACCTGCTCACAGGCGTTTTCCCATCCCATCTTGTCTTTCGTTGTCATATGACTACAACCGTCTTGCGCGCCGGGTCAAGAGCGATAGTGTGACATGGTGCGCAGCGGGAGGCGGGGCCGCTGAAAGCACGGGGAGACGCTTGCATGGCAGGGGCATCAGTCCCTTCACCGATCAACCGTGTCGTCATCCTTGGCGGCGGCACGGCGGGCTGGATGACGGCCGCGGGACTGGCGACCATGCTTGGCCCGGCGGGTGTCGACGTGATGCTGGTCGAAAGCGAGGCGATCGGCACGATCGGCGTGGGTGAAGCGACCTTACCGCATATCAAGGCGTTCAACGATACGCTGGGCATTGACGAGGCGGAGTTCATCGCCGCGACCTCGGCCACGATAAAGCTGGGCATCGAATTCGTCGATTGGGGACGCAAGGGCGATGCCTATATCCACCCCTTCGGCGATTTCGGCATTGCCGATGCGGGCGTGCCGTTCCACCATTTCTGGCGGCGCGTTGCCGGGCGATCTGAAGCGGGGACACTGTTCGACTATTCGCTACCGATCCTTGCTGCGAAGGCAGGCAAGTTCCAGCCGCCGTCCGGGGATGCGCGCTCGGCGCTGAGCACTTATCGCTACGCCTACCAGTTCGACGCAACGCAATATGCGCCCTTTATGCGCCGCCTTGCCGAAGCGCGCGGGGTGACGCGGGTCGAAGGCAAGGTGACCCGTGTTCTCCAGCACAGTGAAAGCGGCGACATCACCGCGCTGGCTCTCGAAGACGGGCAGGAAATCGCAGGCGACCTTTTCATCGATTGCAGCGGCTTTTTCGGGCTGATGATCGAGCGGGCGCTGGAAACCGGCTATGATGAATGGACGCAGTGGTTGCCGTGTGACCGCGCGGTGGCGGTGCCGTGTGAAAGCGCAGGTGCGCCGCTGCCTTTTACCCGCGCAACCGCCGACACGGCGGGCTGGCGCTGGCGTATTCCGCTGCAGCACCGCACCGGCAACGGCTATGTTTATGCGAGCCGCTTCATCAGCGATGAGGATGCAGAGGCCGCGCTTTTGGCGGGGCTCGATGGCAAACCTCTGTCCGATCCCAAGCCGCTGCATTTCACCACCGGGAAGCGGCGCAAATTGTGGAACCGCAATTGCGTCGCCATTGGGCTTTCGGGCGGGTTTCTCGAGCCGCTGGAATCGACCAGCATCTATCTCATACAGGAGGGGATTACCAAGCTGCTCGAATGCTTTCCCAGAACCACTGACTGCGCGCCGCAGCGCGACGAGTACAACCGCCGGATGGACCTGGAGTTCGAGCGCATCCGCGATTTCCTGATCTTACATTATACGGCAACAAACAGGGACGACAGTGCCTTCTGGAACTATGTCCGCACAATGGAATTGCCCGATAGCCTTGCACAGAAAATGGAGCTGTTCCGCGAAAGCGGGCGCGTGGCTTCCTATGATCACGGCCTGTTTCTTGCCGCCAGCTGGGTGGCGGTGATGATTGGGCAGCGTGTTATTCCTGAAGGTTGGGACTGGCGGGCCGACAGTGTTGATGAAGGCGCGTTGGTGCAGCAGCTTGTCGGTTTAAAAGCCCATCTGGCGCGCACGGCAGGCGGGATGCGCGCGCATGGTGACTACCTCAGCAACGCCGCTCCAATGGGTGCGCCAGCATGAGCGCGGGAGCCCTGCAAACGATCAGCGTTGGCGGCGATGCGTTGCACGCGCGCTTTGTTGCCGCATTGCTCGGAACAGCGCTCGCTCCGCATGGTTGCCGCGTCGGCCTAGGCGACTTGAACGATGAAGAACCGCGCACGAGGCCGGTTGTCCTCGGGCCGATTGTGCGCCGCGCACTCGATGGCGTCGGGATTGGCGATGCACCGCTCTGGGAAGCGGGCGCAGAGCAGCGGTTCCACTGGGATTTGCCGCGCATGAAAGTGTGGAGCACGCCGTTTGGCCTCGCGCAGGGCGGGGTGGATTTCCACCAGCATCTGCACCGGATACAAGGCGCGCTTACCCATGAGAGCATCCTTCCCTTCAATCCCGCAGCGAGGCTGGGTGCGCGCTTGGAAGCGAACGGGCCGGTCAAGCAGCCGCCCGTGCCGTTCGGCTTCCGGCTGGAGCGGGGTAAGCTGTTGGCGCTGCTCGAAGCGCCGCCTTCCGCCGAAGCGATCCCCGCCAGCACAGCTGATCTTACCGTAACCGTAATGGGCAATGGCGGCGCCGACTGGGACGGGCGCGAGGTGACCATCCCCACCGATGGCGCTTTCCCCGAGCTTGGCCCCTATCGCTGCGTCACCTCGGTCGAGCGGCTGCTCGGCCTCCTCCCCGGGCGCGAAGAAACGCCCGCGCAGGCGCAGGAGTTCAATCGGCTGTCACTGGCCGAAGAAGAACGGATCGGCGATTTTGCCGCGCTGATGGTCGGCGATTTTTCGCGTCCGGCAGTTGCCCGCAAGCGCGATGTCTTCGCTGCCTTCGGGCGCATTCCGGTGGAGGATTACGAAGTCATTCCGCCGCATTACTGGATGAGCGTGTTCCTGCAGCAAGGGATCGAACCTGCGGATTATGACCGGCTGGCGGACCGCTTCCCGCGCGACGAAATCGCCGCATGGATCGATGCGCTGCGCCGCCAAATGGAGCAGCTGGAGCGCGGCGTGTGAGCCGGGCTGCAATCGGGAAAATCGTGATCGCAGGCGGCGGCACCGCAGGCTGGATGACCGCCGCCGCGCTCGCCCGTTATTGCAAGGGTGCTGGCATCGCGGTGACGCTGGTCGAGTCCGAGGAAATCGGCACGGTCGGCGTGGGCGAGGCCACCATTCCGCCAATTGCCAAATTCAACGCCCAGCTTGGCATCGACGAAGACACATTCGTGCGCGAGACGCAGGGCACGTTCAAGCTGGGCATCGAATTTGTCGATTGGGGCGGTGAGGGCGAGCGGTATTTCCACCCTTTCGGCCATTTCGGCTTCGATCTGGAAGGCGTCGACTTCCACCAGTTCTGGCACCGGGCGAAGTCGCTCGGCGAAGCGCATGGGCTGGAGCCCTATTCGCTCAACGCGCAGGCGGCCTATGCCGGAAAGTTCATCCGCCCGCAGCCCGATCACGGGCCGGTCATCAACAAGCTCGCCTATGCTTTCCACTTCGACGCGGGACTCTATGCCCGCTTCCTGCGCGGCCTTGCCGAGGGGCAGGGCGTGCAGCGCGTCGAGGGACGTATCGATGCGGTGGAGCGCGATGGCGAGAGCGGGCACATTACCGGGCTCACCCTGCAATCGGGCGAGCTGCTGGAAGGCGACCTGTTTATCGATTGCACCGGCTTTCGTGCGCTGCTGATAAGCGGGGGCGAGGGCGGCGAGGCCTTTGTCGATTGGAGCCATTGGTTGCCCTGCAACCGCGCGGTGGCGGTCGCCTGCACGCGCGAAGGGCCGCCGCAGCCTTACACACGGTCAACCGCGCGCGCCGCTGGATGGCAATGGCGCATCCCGCTGCAACACCGCACCGGCAACGGCCATGTCTATTGCGATGCCTATATGGAAGCAGACGAGGCGGAGGCGATCCTGCTCGGCTCGCTCGAGGGCGAGGCATTGACGCAGCCCAATCATTTGCGCTTCCGCACCGGCCATCGCGGCACATTCTGGAACGGCAATTGCATCGCTATCGGCCTTTCCTCGGGCTTTCTCGAACCGCTCGAATCGACCAGTATCCACCTCATCCAGTCAGGCATTTCGAAACTGATCGCGCTGTTCCCGCAAGGGCGCGAGGCGCCGGTCGAGCGGGCCGAATACAACCGGCTGATGCGCGAGGATTTTGAACATATCCGCGATTTTCTGGCGCTGCATTACAAGGCCACCACCCGCACCGGCACGCCGTTCTGGGATTATGTCCGCGAAATGGATGTGCCCGAAAGCCTGACCGCCAAAATGGCGCTGCTGCGCGGTTCGGGGCGCTTCTTCAAATATGATGCCGAGTTGTTCGATCTGCCCAGCTGGCTCGCCGTGGCCGAGGGGCAGGGCTGGGGGCCGGAGGGCCACAGCCCGATGGCGGGGATGCTGGGCGAGGCCAATCTCAAAGGCAGCCTTGCCAATATGCGCAGCGCGATTGCCAAGGCCGCCGATGCCATGCCGCCGCACGAGGCCTTTATCGACCGCTTCTGCAAGGCTGATCCGGTGATCTGGGAGAAAACGCCATGAGCGCAGAGCCGCTCGATAGCATCCTGATTGTCGGGGGCGGCACCGCTGGCTGGATGGTCGCGGCCGCGCTCGGCAATCTGTTGCAGGGGACGCGCACCCAGGTCCGCCTGATCGAATCCGAAGCCATCGGCACGGTGGGCGTGGGGGAAGCGACGATCCCGCCGATTATCGCATACAACGCCATGCTCGGTCTCGACGAGAACACTTTTGTGCGCGAGACGCAGGCGACCTTCAAACTCGGCATCGAATTTGTCGACTGGTGGAAGAAGGGCCATTCCTACATCCACCCCTTCGGCGATTTCGGGCTCGAGATCGATGCGATCCCCTTCTACCAATACTGGATGAAGCACTGGCTCGGCGGGGCGGAGAGCGATCTGTTCGATTACTCGCTGATGGTGCGCGCCTGCCGGGAAGAGCGGTTCATGCGCCCGCTCACCGACCGGCCCAAAAGCTCGCTTTCGGGGATCAATTACGCCTTCCAGTTTGATGCGGGGCTCTATGCCGCCTTCCTGCGCCGCTATGCCGAAGCGCGCGGGGTCGAGCGGGTGGAGGGCCGGATCGCCGATGTGACATTGGATGCGGAAAGCGGCCACGTCGCCTCGGTCACCACCGATGACGGGCGCGTTTTTGCGGCGGATTTCTTCATCGATTGCTCGGGCTTTCGCGGCCTGCTGATCGAGGGCGCGCTGGAGACAGGCTATCACGACTGGAGCGAGCACCTGCCCGCCAACCGCGCGGTCGCCATTCCCTGCGCCAAGGTCGGCCCGCCGCTCCCCTACACGAGAGCAACCGCGCGTGAGGCGGGCTGGCAATGGCGCATTCCGCTGCAGCACCGCACCGGCAACGGCCATGTCTATTGCAGCGAGTTTATGAGCGACGATGAAGCGGTGGCGACGCTGCTCGCCAATCTGGACGGGGAGCCGCTGGCAGAGCCCAATATGCTGCGCTTCACCACCGGGCGGCGCAAGCAGTTCTGGAACCGCAACGTGCTGGCGCTGGGGTTGGCGGCGGGCTTTATGGAGCCGCTTGAATCGACCTCGATCCATCTGGTGCAAACGAGCATCGCGCGGCTGCTCACGCATTTTCCCGACAAACGCTTTAACGCGGCAGACATTGCCAGCTTCAACCGCCGCACGTCGCTCGAATATGAGCGCATCCGCGATTTCCTCGTGCTGCATTACACCGCGACCGAGCGCGATGACACGCCGTTCTGGCGGCATTGCCGCTCTATCGCGCAATCAGAGGACTTGCAGCGGCGGATCGGCCAGTTCGCCGCATCGGGCCGGATCTACGAAGAGACGCATGACGTATTCGGCACAGCGAGCTGGCTGGCGGTGATGTTCGGGCAGGGCGTCGTGCCTGCTAGCCACCACCCGCTGGTCGACAAAATGCCGGTGGATCGACTCGCCCGGCTGGTGGGCCAAGTGGGCGATGCCATTGAGGGCGGCGTGAAAGCGATGCCAAGCCACGCGCAATTTATTGCCGATAACTGTCAGGCGCAGCCGCTCTAACTAGCGCCTTTACCCCGCAGCCATCCGAAAAGCGGCAATTTTGCCACACTATGTCATCGTTATCAGAAAATCTTGACAAGGTTGTCAGAAAGCGACAAATTGCAGCCAACCTTAATGAAGGGATGAATTGGGGAGGTCTATGAAACGTACTACCGGCGTATGCCGCAATGCATCGCGCGCCCTCATGCTGGGCGCTTCCACTATCGCTATCGGATTGGTCGCAACCCCTGCCTTGGCGCAGGAGACGGGCGCCGACCCCGACGATGTCACCGATCCCGAAAACGTGATCATCGTCGAAGGCATCCGCGCCTCGCTGAACTCCGCGCAGGAAATCAAGCGTGACGCGGATACGCTGGTTGATGTGGTGACAGCGCAGGATATCGGCGCACTGCCCGACCGTTCGGTGTCCGAAGTGCTGCAGCGCGTTCCCGGTGTCTCGGTTCTGCGCTTCGCCGGCCCCAACGATCCCGATCACTTCGCGGTCGAAGGCAGCGGCGTGGTTATTCGCGGCCTGCCTTTCGTTCGTTCGGAACTGAATGGCCGCGACGTATTCGGCGCGAACTCAAGTGGCACCCTCGGCTTTGAAGATGTTTCGCCCGAACTGCTCGGCAGCGTGGTCGTGTTCAAGAACTCCACCGCCGATCTGATCGAAGGTGGCGCTGCTGGTACGATTGATTTGCGCACGCGACTGCCATTCGACTCGGTCGGCCAGGTTTTCTCCTTCTCCGCCGAAATGAATTATGGCGATCTGGCGGACGCATGGTCGCCGACTGTGTCCGCGCTCTATTCGAACGAATTCGATTTTGCCGGTGGCCGTGTGGGTATCCTTGGCAATGTCGCCTATTCGCGCTTGCAGACCCGCGGCGACGGCACCGGCGTGGGCGATTATCTGCCCGACGGCAACGGCAATTTCGTTCCCGGCGGTGCCAGCATCCGTACACAGGATTTCGACCGCGAACGCCTGACCATCGCAGGCGCGCTGCAGTGGGAAAGCGCCGACCGTAACTGGGTGGCCACGGCACAATTCCTGCGCTCGGATTCGACCCTGCAATGGGGCGAGCGGGTGATCGAAACCACCATCGACAGCACAGGCGCGCGCAGCGGGTTCAATGCGTCGGACTTCAGCTTTGACGAAGATGGTGTTTTCGAATCAGGCACGATTACCGACAATTCGCAATGGCGCGGCCCCAATGCGACGGCAGCACTGCTCGCCAGCGAAGGCGGGTTGCAGGCGCGTCCGACGCGTGAACGTCTCGAAGAAGATGTCACCACGGATTACGGCTTCAACCTGAAGTGGAGCCCGACCGACCGGCTGCGTTTCAACTTTGATGCGCAATATATCGAGTCGACAGCCGACGTGACCGACCTTTCGGTTTTCGCCGCGTTCTTCGCCCCGGTTTTCATCGATACCAGCAATGGCGAAGATGCCGAGGTTTCTTTCCTTGTCCCGGCGGGCGAAGCCGCTGGCTATTACGGCGATCCGAGCAGCTATTACCTGCGCGCCGCGATGGACCACATCACCCAGAACGAAGCCGACTCGCTCGCCTTCCGCGCGGATGTGGAATACGATTTCTCCGAAGACGGCTTCTTGCGCTCGATCCGCGCGGGTGCGCGCTACAGTCAGCAGGATTCAACGCTGCGCCAGTCGACCTTCAACTGGGGCAATATTTCCGAAGTCTGGACAGGCCAGAACATTCAAAACTCGCCGGGCGATACCGGCTCCATCCTGCTGCTGGGAGGCAATCCCAATTCCGCGCTTAACGCTCTGGTCGATCCGATCTTCACGGGTGTGCCCTATCTGAACTATCAGCGCGGCATCCCCAATGGCATCGACCAGGTGGCGATCCCGACCTATGTCGGCCCGTCGGTGAACGACTTCCAGGGCTTCCAGGATACGTTCAATAACATCATCGACGTGCTTTACGGCGCCAACAACAACAGCCCGTCAGGCTGGCGACCGCTCACCCGTCGTGCCGGCGTGATCCCCGGAACCCCGTTCCTGCCGAGTGAAATCGGTGAGATCAGCCGCGACAACTGGGCCGCCTATATCCGCGCCGATTACGGTGCCGCGCTGGGCGCTATCGATCTGACGGGCAATATCGGTGTGCGCTATGTCCACACCGAACGCTCGGTCGACAGCTCGCTGACGGTCAATCCGTTCGCGCAGTATATCAGCCCATCGCAGCTGGCGTTGTGCGATCCGGCAACGGCTCCGACCACGCCGGGCTTCCAGACGCCTGCCTTCTGTTCGCTTGATCTGGCTGGCCTGCAATCGGCCATCGGCAACGGGTTCTTCGTGAACCAGAATGCGGTGACGAGCTATGACTACTTCCTGCCGAGCTTCAACTTCAAGTTCGACATTCCCGGCGGCCATGTCGTTCGCGGCGCATTCTCGCGCACGCTGACCCGCCCTGGTGTCGACCAGCTCAACGAGCGCGTTGTTCTCGGCACGCTCCCGGCAGGTTCGATTGATACGGGCGGCGGGCAGACTGTGCCCAGCTTCACCGGCTTTGCCGGTAACGCGACGGGCAATTCCAATCTGCTCCCGCAGCTTTCGTGGAATTACGACCTTTCGTATGAGTGGTATTTCGACAATGCCGGTTCGATCACGATTGCCGCCTTCTACAAGTCGATCGACAACTTCATCGCCTTCGCACCGGTTGCCGTGGAGCTGCCGGCAGGTGATGTGCCCGCAGCATTCATCAGCAATCCGCTGCTCAACCCGCTGCTGCGCAACACCGAAGTCAATTCGGACGAGAATGCGGATGTCCGCGGCTTCGAAATTGCCTATCAGCAATTCTACGACTTCCTGCCGGGTATCCTCGGCGGCCTCGGGCTCCAGGCGAGCTATACCTATATCGATGCCAATGGCGTGGCGAACGAGCTCGATCCGAGCATCCCGAGCACCAACCCGCCCACCGCGCGGTTCGACATCGATGCAGGGGTCTTCCCGCGCATTTCGGAGCACAATGTCAACCTGATCGGCCTGTATGAATATGGCCCCGTTCAGGCCCGCCTCGCCTACAATTGGCGCAGCGAGTTCCAGTTGACGCCGCGCGACGTGATCTTCCCGTTCGCCTCGATCTACCAACCGGCAACGGGGCAGGTCGACGCTTCGATCTTCTTCGAAGTGAACGACAATTTCAGTGTGGGCGTGCAAGGGGTGAACATCCTCGACGACGTCACCGAAACGACGCAGACGATCAATGCGGCAGGGCTCCAGGCACCGCGGAACTACTTCCGCAACGACCGTCGCTTCACCTTCATCGTGCGCGGCACGTTCTAGAGTGATCCTCTCCCAGCTGGCGCACCATACTTGAGCGGTGCGCCAGCGAGACCCCCGCCTCCCCTGCACCGGGAGGCGGGGGTTTTCTTATGCCGATGAGCAAAAGCCTAAGGCGCGGCTGTTGTAGTACCGTCCGCGCGGTTCGCCTTCAGGATCGACCAGCCGGCAAGGAAAAGCCCTGCAGCCATCGGGCCCACGACGATCCCCGCAAGCCCCATCGCGGCGATGCCACCGAGAGTGGAAATCAGGATGATCCAGTCCGGAATGCCAGTATCGCGTCCCACAAGGATTGGCCGCAGCACATTGTCCGCCATGCCGATCACTGCGACACCCGACACCAGCACCACAATGCCCTGCCAGACATAGCCCATTGCCAGCAGATAGGCCGCCACCGGCCCCCAGACGATGGCGGGGCCAACCGCGGGCAGCAGCGAGAACAGCGCGGTCAGCAGCCCGAGCAAGACGACGCTCGGCACGCCCGCAATCCAGTAGGTAATGCCGCCGAGCAACCCCTGCACCAGCCCGACCACAATCGAGCCTTTGATCGTCGCGCGGACAATCGCGAGGAAGCGGTTGGCCAGCTGCTCGGCAATCGCCGGGGCCAGTGGAAGATGCTCAATCACTTGCCGCCCGATGGTCTTGCCGTCACGCAGCAGGAAATAGGCGACATAAAGGCCTAGGCCAAAGGACAGGAAGAAGCCCAGCGCGCTCCCGGTGATGGACACCGCCTGGCTGGCGATCATGCCGGAGCTTTCCAGTGCCAGATCCTGCGCCCGTTGCTGCACCATGGCGGCCGAGCCAAAACCCGAATCGCTCAGTCTTTCCCGTACGGCATCAGGCAGAGCGGCGAACACCGTATCGAACCAAGCGATCAGATCGATACGCCCCTCTTGGAATGCAATGACCACCGCAGTCGCCTGCTCCACCACCACTCCGCCGATAAACAGCGCGGGGATAATCACTGCAAAAGTAATGACCAGCAAGGTTGCGATTGCCGCACGGTTCTCCCCACCAAGCCGTGCAAGGAACCATTGATACAATGGCTGGAACATAATCGCCGCCAGCGCCGCCCACAGCAATGGCGAGGCGAACGGCCAGGCAATGACGCCGAAGGCCAGCGTGATGCACGCAAGGAAGATAAAATATCCGGTGCTGTAAACCGGATTGCCAGACCGCGACTCGGCCATGATCGTGCCTCCTGCAAAGGTGGCAGCAATGTGCGGCAAACCCGCCCCTTGGCGATAGGGGCCGGGGCGGATTACCCACCGGATTGCGGGCAATCAATCAAAGCTTACGCGAGGTTGGCGCGAAACTGCTCCGCCAGATCGTGAAGATCCTGCACCACACGGGCAAGGCTCCCGGTATCGAACTGCGACAACGATGCGGTGACGCAGCGCGCCATCGCAGAATAGAGCGTCAGCAAGCCGTCTGCCAGCGGGCTGTCGCGGTCGACGCCCAATTGCAGCGCGGCAAGCCCGTTGGCGGCACGTTGCAGGCTGGAGCGGCGCACCGCCGCCTGATCACGCGCCTGCGCCCAGACCGCGCGCGAAATCGCCGCAGAAACGTCCTCGATGCAGAGCAGCACCAGCTCGCCGGGCCGAGAGCCTGCGACCTGAGCTTCGAAGGCGACGGCGCGATAGGCCGAAAAGGGATCCCGCGCGGCGAGCATATCAATTGCCGTTGCGGCCGTTCCACGCCGCGATCTGGTTCTGCAGGAAGCTCAGGGTTGATTGCGAGGCGGTGACGTTGCGGTCGGTCGCGGCGAATTGCTTGACCAGCCGCTCGCGTAGGGCTTCCTGCTGCTCGGCTATCTTTTCCAGCCGCTCGTCAATCGTGCCCGCTTGCGCGGTGTAGCGTGTGATGGAGCCGCCGAGCGAGCCGGGATCGGTGCTGCGGCTGACTTCGCGCGCCAGATTGTCGATGGTCGCAAATACGCCGAACAGGCCGGTGGTGAACATCGCACCCGCCGCCGCCGGATTGTTCGCCAGCGTATCGCGCAGGCGGTCGGCATCGAGCCGGAAATTGCCTTCGCGCGTGCGGGCAAGGCCGAGATCGGCGAGCGTAGCGGGCTCGCCCGGTGCAGCATTGGGCATGACGATTTCGGTCGAGAGCGCTGCCAGCTCGCGCTTCAGCGCGCGCGCACCCGGATCATTGCCCAGCTCACCGCCGAGCGGGGATGCCAGTTCCGCCAGAGCGCCGGTCAGATCGTTAAGCGCGGCGGTGAAATCGCCCATCATCGCGGTGATCGCGCTGCTCTTATCGTCAAAGCTGATGCGGGTGGGCGCGCCCACATTGGTCTGCGTCAGCGTCAAGCTCAGCCCTTCGGGCAGGCCGGTGACGCTGTTGCTGGCGCTGCTCATCGCGATGGTATCGAACAGGAACTCAGCGTCCTGCGCGGCGGCGCGCAATTGACCGCCATCGCCGGCAGGGCTCCAGGCGAGGAAATCGATATTGCCCTGGGCAGGCGTTCCGCCCGAGGCCGAGGCACCGCCCGCTTCGATGACGAAACCGTTGGCCTCGCCCGTCTCGCCTTTCACCACCAGCTGCGCGCCCGCTGCGGTCTGCGCGACATAGGCGGTCAGGCCGCTGGTGGAGGCGTTGATCTTCCCCGCGACATCGGCCAGCGTGTCGGTCGCTTCCACCGTGATCGCGGCGGGCGTGCGGCCCGTGTCTTCGGTGAAGCTACCGCCAGTAATGCTGCCGAAGCGGATTGTCAGCGTCCCTTCGCCCACCAGTGTGCCCGAACCGGAATAGGCATTGCCTGCCAGCATTTGCGCCGAGGCGAGTTGCTGCACTTCGAGCGCATAGGAACCGCTCGCGCTGCTGCTGCTCGCCACCTGCACCCGCGCGACCGCCGGATTGGCGAGCGATGCGCTGGGGGCGAGGTCGCCATTGCGGATGCGGTCTCCCAGCGCGCTCGCAAGCTGGGTGATCTGGCTACGCAAAGTCGACGCTGCCGAAATCCGCGCCTGCAAGGCTTCGCTGCGGCTTTCCAGCTGGCCGATCTGGGCGAGAAAGCGGGTCTCTGCCAGATCGCGCGCCAGCTGCGTCATGTCGATGCCGCTGCCGCCACCAAGGCGGCTGACGATCGAGGATGTGGTGCTTGTTTCCATGCCGCATAGAACGGCGCGGGCTCGCGCGGTTTAAGGCCGGAAAGGCTTCCCCTCGGCATCGAAATGCAGCTCTATCGGCACGGTTATGCGCGGGCGCGAGGGCCGCTCGCCGCGTTTCAGCGACAGGACGAAGGACAGCACTGCGGCCACCGCCACATACAGCTCGGCACGGATCACCTGGTGTTCGCGGGAGGTGAAATAGACCGCCCTCGCCAGCGTTGGATATTCCAGCACCGGCACGTGGTTTTCCGCCGCCAGCTCGCGCATCGCCAGCGCCTTCTCGCCGCGTCCTTTGGCGAGCACAAAGGGCGCATCGGCCTGCGCGGGATCGTATTGCATAGCAACGGCAAAATGGGTCGGATTAGTCAGGATGAACTGCGCTTCGCTCACCGCCTTGGCCACGCCGCCGCGCGCCATATCACGCTGCCGCTGGCGGATCGCCGCCTTCTTTTCGGGCGCGCCTTCCGCCTGCTTCTGTTCGTCGCGCAATTCCTGATTGGTCATTTTGAGCTTGGAGATGCGCAGCACATACTGGATCGGCCAGTCGATCACCGCGATCGCCACAAGACCCGCCGACAGCAGGAACAGCAATGTGACAATCGCGTCCCATGCGGCGGAAAGCTGTCCCGTCAGTTCGCCGCGCCCCAGCGAGAGGATCGTCATCAAATTGGCGCTGCCCCAATAGTACGCAATCCCGCCAAGCAGCCCCAGCTTGGCGAGGCTCTTTCCCAGCTCAATCAGGCCTTGCGGCCCGAGAATGCGTTTCAGCCCCGCCAGCGGATTGATGCGCGAGCCCTTGGGCGCGAGATTGCCGATCACCCAGCGCCCGTCCCCAAGCAGCAATTGCGCAACTATGGTCACGCTGACGGTGAGCAGGCCGAGCGTCAGCACCACCGGCACCAGATCGCCTACAAGCCCCGTCAGCATGGCCGATGGCTGGAAATCCTCCAATGTGGTGCGGTCAAAGCGCAGGCTGCGGATGCCCGCTTCCTGCATCGCAGTGAGCAGCCACATACCCGCCAGTTTCAGCCACACCGCGCCTGCCAGCACCGCCACGGCGGTTGCCACTTCGCGCGAACGCAGGACGTTGCCCTTTTTGGCCGCGTCCTGCTTGCGCTTCTCGGTTGGCGCAAATGACTTCTCGCCCGCGGGTTGCTCGCTCATGGCCGCACTGCCTCTGCCACCATATCGAGCGCCAGTTCGGCGAGCGCCACGAATTGCTCGGTGAGCAAGGGCGTTGCGAGCAAGAGTGCGATGATCCCCGCGAGCACGCCCGCAGGCAGGCCGAGCGCGAAGAGATTGAGCGCGGGGGCGGAGCGGCTGATGACGCCGGTCACCACCTGCACCAATAGCAGCACCAAAGTGACCGGCAGCGCGATAATCGCGGCGGTGGCGAGGATCTGGCTGGCAAAGCTCGCCACCAGCCAGCCGCGCTCGCCCACATCCCAATCGGCACCCGGCGGGAACAGCGTGTAGCTTTCCACCACCAGCCGCAACCATATCAGATGTCCGCCAATCGCGAGAAAGACCAGCGTCAGCATGATGCCGAGAAACTGCCCGATGGCGCCCGACTGGCTGCCGCTTGCAGGATCAACCGCAGTGGCGATGGCCATGCCCATGCCGCCGGCAATCTGCTCGCCCGCCAGCGATGGCGCAGCGAAGGCGAGTTGCAGCACGAAGCCCAAAGTCAGCCCGATCACCACTTCGCCTATCAGCGCCACCAGCGTGGGCAGCGCCAGCATATCATCGGGAAGGCGTACAGGCATCCAGTTGAGCATATAGACGCCCAAAGCCGCCGCCAGCACGATGCGCGCCTGCACCGGCACCGCGCGGATGCCGAACAGCGGCGCGGCGAGCAGCGCCGCACCGATGCGCACCATCACGAAAAGCAGCGCCCAGAGCTGCTCTCCCATCACGCCGATGCCGAGATCGGGAAAGCTCACAGCCGCGATATGGCCGCGATCTGCGCGAAGATTTCCTCCGCAAAATCGCCGGTGATGGTCATCATGCTCGATCCCATCAGCACGAGCACCACCGCCACCACGGCGAGTTTGGGCACGAAGGTGAGTGTCTGCTCGTTCACCGAAGTCGCCGCCTGCACCACGCCCACCACCAGACCGATGGCGAGCGCTGCAAGCAGCGGCGGCGCAGCGACCAGAGCGGTCGTCCACAGCATCCGGTCGGCAAGGCTCAGGAGGGAAGCACTATCGTCCATCAGGCTGGCCTCCTCACGCGAAACTCATGGCGAGCGAGCCCATCAGCAGCGCCCAGCCGTCGATCAGGACGAAGAGCAGCAGCTTGAACGGGAGCGAAATGATGGTGGGAGACAGCATCATCATGCCCAGCGACATGAGCACGCTCGCCACCACCAGATCGATCACCAGAAAGGGCAGAAACAGCATGAAACCGATCTGGAAGGCGGTTTTGAGCTCGCTCGTCACAAAGGCGGGGAGCAGCACTGAGAAGGGCACGTCGGACGGGTCTTCGAATGCCGCGTGCCCCGCCATATCGGCGAACATCGCCAGATCGGTGGTGCGCGTCTGGCGGATCATGAAGGCATGGAATTCCTCGCCCGCCACCTCGATCGCCACATCGGCTTCCATCGTGCCGGCGGCATAGGGTTCGATCGCCTGCGTGTTCACCTGCTCCAGCGTCGGGGCCATGATAAAGAGCGAAAGGAACAGCGACAGCCCGATCAGCACCTGGTTGGGCGGCGATTGCTGGAGGCCCAGGGCCTGCCGCAAAATCGCCAGCACAATGATGATGCGGGTGAAGCTCGTCATCATCAGCACCAGAGCGGGCAGGATAGTGAGCAGGCTCATCAAGAGCAGGATTTGCAGCGAGAAGCTGAGCGGTGCTTCCTCTCCATTCGCGCCGCCCAATGCGCGCTCCAAAGCCCCGCCTATGCCGCTGGCGGGCATTTCCGGCGCTGGCAGATTGGGGAGGGCGGGTTGCACGCCCGCCGCCATCGCCGCCATCGGCAGGCACAGCAGCATAAGTGCGATTACGAGGCCAGTGAGCGTGCGGGTCATGGCTGGCCCTCCTGCGGAAGGATTTCGCGCGCTTGAGGCGCTTCAGCCTCAGCAAGGCGCACAAGCCCGTGGCGGCTCGCGCCCACCAGAATTTCGCGCCCGCGAAACTCGATTACGGCAAGCCGCATTCCCGGCCCGATCATTGTGGTCTCGACCAGCCTTGCCGCGCGCTCCTTGCCTTGCGGCATCGCCCCCGTCTGCACTTTGCGCGCCAGCCACAGGCTGCCCCAGATCAGGCCCGCCAGCAGCGGCAGCAGCAGCAACAGCTTGAGAATATACCAGACCATCAGCCTGCCTTCGCCAGCTTCTGCTCGCCTTCGAGCGCGACGATGCGCAGCGCGAAACGCCCGCCTTCGGTCACCACTTCGCCCTTGGCGATGCGCTTGCCGTTGACCATGACGTCGAGCAACTCGTCCACCTGCCGGTCGAGCGGGACGATGGAATCTTCCACCAGCGCCAGCAGATCGCGCAATTGCATCGTGGTGCGGCCCAGTTCGACCGTCACTTTCACATCGACATCCTTGATGAGATCGAGCGCGTGCAGATTGTCAGCCATTGTCGGTAGTCCTTCGGTTCCAGTTGATTTGGGTCAGCCGCAAAGCCAGTGCGCCATCGGCGCTGCCGATCTCGCCTTCGGCAAGGCTGCGATGCGCCAGTTTGAGCGTGGCGCGCGAACGGCGCGGGAGCGGAATGAGGTCGCCCGGCTGCAAGGTAGAGATGCGCGAGACGGGCATGGAAATCTCCGCCAGCGGCACGTGCAGTTCGAGCGGGATTTCGGCAAAGGGCGCAGCGCCCGGATGCCGCCGGTCGCCCGCGACAACCGCCTTGCTCCCGCCGCCCTTGCCGAAGCGCAGCAGGCTTTCGGCCTCGCTTTCGCGCAAGGCCAGCAGCAATTCCCAGCCTGCTCCTTCGGGAACGCTGACTGTCAGACAAAGCGTTTGCAGCGGCTGCGCGTCGCCCGCCGGAACCAGCTTGCGCAGCACATCCTCGCGCCGGGTAAACGCCTGCGGCTGGCAGGCAAAGACCGCCGCGAAGGCGCGGCCCAGAGCATCGGCGAGCCGTGTTAGCGTCAATGCGGCTGCGGCGGGCAGGGTGTCGGGAGCCGGCCCGTCGATCTCGCCTGTGCCGCCAAAAGCCTGGTCGGTCAGCGCGAGAGCATGGATCATAGGCATCGAAGCGACGAATTGGCCCCGCCCGGTTTCGCCGATCAGGCAATGGGTGTGTCCCTTGCCCACCTTCTTGTGCAGGCTGGCTGCCGAGATCGTCTGGACGGCGGATAGCGTCACCTGATGATCGCTGCTGCCCAGCAAGGCCGCAATCTCGCCCGCGATCGCCAGCCGCAGCCGCGCTGCCGCCTCCGCCAGCTCCGCCGCCGGATCGGGCGCATCGGGCGTTGCACCGCCGGTCAGCGCGCCCGAGTGGCACGCGAGCGGGCGCTCCGCGACAAGGAAGGCGTCGTGCTTCACTGGACGAGGAAAGTCTGGAAGTGGATGGTCTCGACGCCGCCAAAACCCTCATGCTCTTCCAGCACGCGGTTGACGGCGGCGGTGAGGCGGGTCTGCAAGCGTTCCTTGCCTTCGACGGAGTAGACATCGTCTTCCACCGTATTGGCCAGCTCTACCAGAATGGCCGAGCGGATCGCCAGTTCGTGCAGTTCGAGCCACTGGATCACCCGCCCGTCATGATAGGTGGACGCCGCCAGAGTCACCTGCACCAGGCCGGGCGAATCCTTCAGATTGGAAGTGAAACCTTCCTCGAACACGAAATAGCTGGCGCGGTATTCATTGCCGCCTTCGCCATAAGTGACAGGGCCGGTTTCGCTCCCTTCGCCTTCGGGCGCGAAGGGGTCTTCTTCATCCTTGGGAACCAGGCGCGGCACATCCGGCTCGCTTTCGCCGCCGGTGTGGATCAGCCCCATGGCAAACGCGCCATAGGCACCGCCCGCGCCCAGCGCGAGGACGAAGATCATGAGGATGACGAGTTTCAGCTTGCCGCCCTTCTTCGGCGCGTCATCGGTGTCTTCTTTCTTCTTCTTGCTCACGTTTCAGCTCCTGAAAGCGCAGGGTCAGGCGTAAAGCCCGTTGTGGTGTGCGTTTGCGTTTGCGGTTGAGGCGGGGCGCGATGCGGGCGCGTCCTCGCCTGCATCGCCGGTGTTGGAAGGCGCGTTGTCAGCCACGCTGCTCCGCTGTGCGCCGTTCTCGCCAGTGGACTGGCGTTGCGGGGAAGGGCCGGACTGGCCGTTCGCGGAGGCGTTGCTCGCGTTGTGCTGCTGCTGGCTTTCGGACCGCGTATCGCTGCGCGTTTGCGTGCTGGCATCGGCGGCGGTGACGCTGCGTTCGATAGCGCGTTCGCCCAGGGCCGAATGCACTGCGCTGGCAAAATCGCCATCGCCATTCATCAGCGCAACCTTGAGCTGGCGACCGGCGAGCTCGAACTGCATTTGCACATGGCCGAATTCGCGGTGGAGCAGCTGCATCTCGGCGCGTCCGGGCTGCGCGGCCTCGCGCGCGGCGGAGAGCGATTGCACCAGCGTTTCGAAATCGTGCGGTGCCTGAGCCTGAGCCTGTGCCCGCGTAGGCCGGCTGGCGGGCATCGCCAGCGGCGCTTCGGTTGCGGGAGGCGGTGCCGCGCTGGCGAGCGCAGGCGCGGGCTGCGCAGGTGAGGCAGGGGCGGGCTTGGCGGCGTCGGTTTGCGCGTCCTGCCTGGCAAGCGCGGCAGGTGCGGGCTGTGGCTCCGCCGCGTCTCGGCGCGCAGACGGGGCAGCCGGTAGCGGCATAGCGGCGCGCTTTTCGGGAGCCAATTCCGCTTCGGTTTCGACCGAGGGAAGCGCAGCGGGCGCTTCGGTTGCGGTTTTCGCAGCGGGCTGGGCCTTGTTGCCTGCCGCGAGCGCGACGATCACCGGCAACGGCGTGGTAGCGGGCAGCGACTTCGGCGGCGCCTCGCCCGATTGCGCGGGCGCGGGCTTGGCCGGTTCGGCGTCACCGGTGGGCGCGCTCTCCACGGTTTTGCCGCTTCCCGGCAAAACGGGAAGCGGCAATTCCTTGCCGCCGAGCGGCAAAGGCTTGCCGGTTGCGTTGAGCGCAGGTTCCGGGAGCAGCGCGGGGGCGTTCGCACCTGCGGGTGCTACCGGCGCTGTGCCGGGTGTGCTCATCGCTTCGATAACTGGCAAGGCAACCGGAGGCTGGAGCGCGAGAAGTGGCGCAAATCCGCCATTTTCCGGCAGTTTCCCCGTCTCCGCATCCTCTGCAGAGGCAATGCCGGGGGCGGCGGCAGGTGACAGGCCTTTGGCCGCCGTCGGCGTTGCAATGGGTGCTGGCGTCACAGTCTACTTCCGATCCGAATTAACCATGACCTCAGCTTTTCAATTTCCGTGCCAAACGCGCTGCGGGAGCCACGTCGGCAGCAAATTGCGCATCGGAAATCTGCACTTGCTGCTGGACGAGCCGGTGGGCGACGCGCTCATGCTTGGCGCGCGCTTCGCCAAGCGCCTGCTGCGCTTGCAGGTGGAACGGCAGCAGGCTGGCGTGCTGGCCTGCGGTTTCCTCGGCGATGCGATTGAGCCCGCTGATAAAGGCCTTCTGCGTTCGCAGATCGGCCCCCGTTTGTGCATCGCGGCGCTGCTCGTAGAGCGCGGCGATATCTCCGC
The DNA here is from genome assembly GCF_056933515.1 of Aurantiacibacter sp. KMU-128. NCBI lineage: Bacteria > Pseudomonadati > Pseudomonadota > Alphaproteobacteria > Sphingomonadales > Erythrobacteraceae > Aurantiacibacter > Aurantiacibacter sp. KMU-128. The sequence goes on along the minus strand of NZ_JBXORT010000001.1, from coordinate 2,634,538 downwards.
TGCGCTGGCGCAAGGCCTGCAATTGCTGGCGGGTCAGCTCGGTCTGCGCCAGATGCCGCGCAGCCTTGTGCGCTTCCACCTCGCGCAGCCGCGCCAGCCGGGCGAGCAGGCGGAGCCTATGCTGCGACGGTTGCATCGGCCATCAGCGCGGCAAGCGCGTCGCAGCTGTCTGCCAGGTTCACCGTTTCGTGCAGATCCTGCGCCAGGAAAGCGCGGATCGCGTCCTGCATGGCAATCGCCCGGTCAAGCTGCGCATCGCTGCCGGGGCTGTAGGCTCCCATCATCAGCAAATCGCGATTGGCATCATGCGCGGCAATCAGAGCGCGCAATTGGCGGGCGAACGCGCGGTGAACGGGCGCGGCGATATCGTCCATCACGCGCGAGAGCGAGGCGGGAATGTCGATCGCGGGAAACTGTCCGCGCTGGGCAATCTCGCGCGAGAGCACGATATGCCCGTCCAGAATGGCGCGCGCGGTATCGACCACTGGATTGTTGTGATCGTCACCATCGGCCAGCACGGTATAAATGCCGGTGATCGCGCCGCCGCTGCTCGACGAGATACCCGCCCGCTCGATCAGCTTGGTAATGACACCCATGGCCGATGCCGGATAGCCACGCAAAGCGGCGCTTTCGCCAAGCGCAAAGGCGATCTCGCGCGCGGCATGGGCGACGCGGGTCAGGCTGTCGATCACCAGCAGCACGCGCTTGCCCTGCGCGCGGAAATACTCGGCAAGCGCAACCGCGTGCTGCGCACCGCGCAGGCGGAGATTGGCAGCATGATCGGCGGGCACGGCGACAATCGCGGTGCGCTGGCGCCGCTCGGGATCGTGCAAATGCCGCGCGACGAAATCGGAGACTTCGCGTCCCCGCTCCCCGATCAGGCCGATCACCAGAATATCGGCATCGCTACCCTGCACCAGCATATCGATGAGCTTGGATTTGCCCACGCCCGAGCCCGCGACAATGCCGATACGCTGGCCCAGCCCCATGGTGAGGCAGGCATTGACCGCACGAATGCCGGTGTCGAAAGGCTCGGCGACCGAACCGCGTTCGAGCGCGGCCTCGCGCTTCCCGCCGAGCGGGCGGAAGGTGCCGCCGCGGATCGCGCCGCCGCCGTCAATCGGGTGTCCTGCGCCGTCTATCGCGCGGCCCAGAAAGGCTTCGCCCACCGCCACCATGCCGGGATGGCCTTCGGGCCGCACCAGCGTGCCGGGCTGCAATTGCACCGTATCGCCCAGCATCATCATCAGGCTGTGGCTACTACGAAAGCCGATGACTTCGGCGGCCGGTGTTTCCGCACCGGTTTTGCCCACCGCGCGGCAGATCGTGCCGATGGGAGCGTCCAGCCCCGTGGCCTCTACCAGCAGGCCGTCACAACTGACGATCCGCCCGAGCCGCACCGGCGCGGCGATATCGGCAAAGCCTGTGCGGCTTTCCGATAGCGCGGCGAGTTCGTTCGTAAGATGGCTCAGCATAGGCCCAATGCCTCGCGCAGGCGCGCGCGCCATTCTTCCGGCCCGTCATGCAATTCGCCATCCGCCGTTTCGCAAATGATCGTGCCGCGTTCGAGGCCCGCATCCGCGCGGCATTGCACGGGGTCGATATCGCCAATTTCGAGCAGCGCCAGATCGTCGGGATGCAGGCGGAAACGCGCATCGCGGTAGCCGTCATCAATCATCGCGGCGACGGTTTCGCAGCGCTTTGCCATCCGCTTCGCATCCTTGCCCAGCGGGCCGAAGGCGGTTTCGCACAGCGCGGCAACCGCTTCGTTGAGGCGGGCGGAGAAGGCCTGACGCGCATCGTCCTGCAAGCGCAGCGCAGCGAGGGCCAGCGTTTCGCGCCCGGCTTGCTGTGCTGCCATTTCGGCGAGCGCCGCAGCCCGGCCCGCAGCCTCGCCTTCCGCGCGCGCTCGGTTCAAAGCGGCGTCGAGGGCGCTTTCCGCAGTGGCGTGCTGCGCCGCATCGGCACCGGCGGCAGTAAACCGGTCGAGCGGCGCAAAGCCTGCTGGCGTTTCGCCCGCAAGCTGTTGCCACGCTGCGGCGGCGAAGCCGGATGGCGACGGGGCAGAGGGCGCGGGCTCGTCCGCGAAGGCAGGGAACAGGGCTTCAAACGAACTCGGCATCGTCCGAACCCACGCTCACTTCACCCGCATCGACCAATTGCCGCAGCATATTGACCATGCTCTTCTGCGCTGCCTGCACATCCTCGCGCTTGAGCTTGCCGCGCAGCTCGATCTCGTCTTTCACCCCGTCGGCGGCGCGGCTCGACATGGCGGCGAAGAACGGCGTGCGTTCGTCTTCCTCCAGACCTTTCAGCGCATCGACAAGCACTTCGTTCTCGACCTCGCGCAGCAGGCGGCCCATATCCATCGGGCTGAGCGCCAGGATCATCTCGAAGGTGAACAGTTCGGCCTCGATCGCCTTCGCCAGCGCCGTATCGCGCTTGCCGATATCGGGGATCACCGATTTGGCCAGCGGCCCAGCGGCGCGGTTGATAAGGTCGGCGGCATCGCGCGCGCCGCCCATGTCGAGCGCACCGCTGCCGAAGCGCTTGCTGATCTTGGCGGTGAGAATTTCGTCGAGCATGGCAAAGGCCTGCGTCGAAACCTTGCGCAGCCGCGCAATGCGCTCGACCACGTGCGGCTGGATGTCGGGCGGGAGAAGCGAGAGCAGCGCCGCGCCTTGCTCGGCTTCGAGCACCAGCAGCAGCACCGCGATCACCTGCGGATGTTCGTCCTGCACCAGCGAGGCGAGCACTTGAGGGGCGAGCCACTGCGCCAGTTCGAGCGAGGGCGCAGTCTGTTCGGGGCAGATGCGCTGCATGATCGAATCCGCCTTCACTTCGCCCAGCGCACGGGCCATGCGGTAGCGATAGCTTCCGCGCCGGTCGCGATTGTCGAGCGCGGTGCCCTGTGCTTCACGGATGAAACCGCCAATCGCATCGGTGATCACGCGGCTTTCAACATCGGGCAGGGCGAGCATGGTCTGGCCGATCAATTGCAATTCGCCGGGATCCAGCTGGCCCAGCAGGCTGGCCGCTTCCTCGTCATTCATCAGCATCAGGATGATCGCCGCCTGCTCGGCAGGCGACACGCTGTCGCTCGCGCCGATCATGCCCGTTCTCCGCCCGGTGCAGCGAGCATCCGGCGCAAAGCGGTGACCGCGCGTTCAGGCTGTTCGGCGGCGAACTGGCGGGCGAGGCGCACCTGCTCCTGCACGTCATCCTCGCTTGCGCCGTCCAGTGTGGCAGATGGCAGCGTAGTGGCACCGGCAAGCGGCTCGCCGGTTTCGGCGTCGGTCAGGCTTTCGTCTTCATCGCCGGGCGCGTCCTCCGTCCGCTGCGCCGGAGCGGGCAGCGAGCGGGTAATCGGGCGCACGATGAAGAGCAGCGCCAGCAGCAGCACCAGCGCCCCCGCGCCATAACGCAGGGCCATCGCGAACCATGGTGTCTCGTAAAAGGGCACGGCCATCTCCTCCACCGGTTCAAAGCCGCCGGTAATCACCGTCACCACATCGCCGCGCTCCAGATTGGCACCGACCGAGGCCGCGACCAATTGCTGCACATCGTCTGCCGTGGCCGGTGCAATGGCTTCCAGGGCTTCGGAACTGATCGCGATGCCGACCGACAGCCGCCGCACGGTGCCGGGAAGCGAGCTGGTGACGGCAACTTCACGCCCCAGCTCGTAAATGCGCTGCGAACTGCTCTGGCCGGTGGTTGCGCCCGCATCGCCTGCCGGCGCAGCCTCGCCATCGGGCGGGCCTTCTTCCAGCCCGGTGGGCGGTGGCGGGGTATTGGTCAGCGCGCCGGGAACGCCGCCCGCAGCCGCCGCATCACGCTGCGTTGCTTCGGATTCGCTGATCGAGCGCACCGCGCCCTCGCGGTCATAGCTTTCCTCTGCGCGGGTGACTTCGGACATATCGACATCGACCTGCACCTCGCTCGAAAAATTGCCTTCGCCGAGCAGTGGGGTGAGCACTTGGGCGATCTGGATGCGCAGCTTTTCCTCATGCTCGCGCTGCAATTCGAGCGCGTCGCCGACATCCGAGCTGGTGTCCGACAATAACTGCCCCTGCTGGTCGACCACGCGCACATCGGCAGGCGAGAGGCCGGGGACGGAGCCGGAGACAAGGTTCACAATCGCCTGTACCTGATCGGGCGAGAGCGAGCGCCCGCGCGTCAGCCGCAGCATGACCGAGGCGCTGGGCGGATTGTTCTCCCGCACGAAGACCGAGCGTTCGGGCGCGGCCAAGTGGACGCGGGCGCTTTCGACGCCGTTGATTTCTTCAATGGTGCGCACCAGCTCGCGCTCGCGCACGGTACGCAGCCGTTCGCCTTCCAGTGTCCGGCTGGTGCCGAGCGGCATGGAATCGAGGATTTCGATCGAATTGTCGGGCGCGGCCAATGCGGTGTCCGATGCGACCAGCATCCGCGCGCGGTAGAGATCGTCTTCGGCGACGCTCACAGCGCCGGTAGCGGGATCGATGCTGTAGGAGATAGCGGCGGTTTCCAGCGCCCCGACCACTTCGGCGCGCTCGCCGTCGCTCAGGCTGGTGTAGAGCACGCGCTGCGGCCCATCGGCAAAAGCGAGGTAGCCCAGCCCGACCGCGGCGAGCACGCTGCCCGCGACGATGGCTGGCAAGGCCTTGCGGATGCCGGGCTGCGCCAGCAATGCGCCCACTCTCGGCCCCATGGCAGACCATTGCGGGGCAAGGGGTGCACTAATCGCAGGCGGGTTGGCGAGGGGAGCAGAGGGAACTGCATCAGCCATCGGTTACACTCCCATCCGCATGATTTCCTGATAGGCGGAAAGCAGCTTGTTGCGCATTTGCAGCGTCGCTTCGAAAGCCACGCCCGATTCCTGCCGCGCCATCATCACCTGCGCGATGTCGGTGACTTCACCGCGTTCATAGGCAGCGGACAGTTCGGAAGAGCGCGCTTGCGAGGCATTCACCTGATCGAGCGCGTTTTCCAGCGTTGCCGCAAAGCCGCTGCCCGCAGGCTGCGCCGGTGCAGCGACACCCGAGGCGGGCGCGCCGGCCTCGCGCAATTCGCGCAAGGCGGCGGATTGTTCGAGCACTTGCTGGCGCAGCGAGAGCACTTGTTGCAATCCGCCAGCGCCATTGCCGGAAACAGGGTTCATCGTGCGCCTCCGGCCATCGCCAATCCGGCATCGCGCATTTCAGCGAGGCGATAGCGCAAAGTGCGTTCGGAAATGCCCAAGGTGCGTGCGGTCGACTGGCGGTTGCCGCCATTGTCCGCCAGCGCCTGTAGAATGGCCTTGGCTTCGGACTGGCGGGCGACTTCGGTCAAGCGGCTCTTGCCGATCCGGCCGAGGCGGATTTCTGCTGCCAGCGCCTCTGTGCGGGTCTGTTCGTCGGGGATCGCGCGCACGGCATTGTCGAACAATATGTGCTGCGCGGTGATCTGCTCCTCCGGCCCCGCCATCACCAGCGCACGGCGGATGACGTTCTCCATCTCGCGCACATTGCCAGGCCAGCTGTGCCGTTCGAGCTTGGCGAGCGCGCTGCTGTGGAGCCAGGGAATGCACGCGGGATCGGGTGCGTGGCGCAGCAGCATGGCAAAAGCGATGGGGGCGATATCGTCGGTGCGCACCCGCAGGGCTTCCAGTTGCAGCGAAAAGACATTGAGCCGGAAATACAGATCTTCGCGGAAGCGGCCGTCCTCGATCTCGCGTCGCAGATCGCGATTGGTGCAGGCGATGATGCGAACATCGACGGGGATCGGCTTGGTCGCGCCCAATGGCACGACTTCGCCTTCCTGCAACACGCGCAGCAGCTTCGCTTGCAGGCCGAGCGGCATTTCGCCCAGCTCGTCGAGCAGCAGCGTTCCTTTGTCGGCGGCGCGGAAAAAGCCCTCGGCCGCCTCGGACGCGCCAGTGAACGCGCCCTTGCGGTGGCCGAACAGCATCGCTTCCAGCATGGATTCGGGAACCGCAGCGCAATTGAGCGCGATGAACGGCCCCTCGGCACGGCTGCTGCGGTTGTGGATGTAGCGGGCGATGACTTCCTTGCCGGTGCCGGTCGGCCCTTCGATCACCACGGGGATTTCGCTTTGCGCCACCCGGTCGGCAAGATGCAGCATGGCGATGGTGCCGCTGTCGGCCGCCACCGGATCGCCGGGCCGCACCGAGGCAGCGATGAGCGCGGCGTGCGCGGCGCGCTCGGTGCGCGGCGAGGTGGCGATGCGCAGCTTGTCTTTGCCGATGGGCAAAATCGAGCCGTGCTCGCACTCATGCAACTCGATCAGCCGCCGCGCGCCCTTCGCGGGCGGCACCGCATCGTGCGGGGTGACAATGTGGAGATCCGCCGCGCCGGGAAGCGATCCGGCCACGCGGGCGGCATAGGCGGTAAGGCCCGGATGGTTTTTCTTCGCCGTGTCACTGATCACAAGACCCGTCATTTTGCCCTCGCTTTAACCTGTTGCAGGGCTTTTCCCCCCGCCACGGCCAAGAAAGGGAAAACTTAAGGCCTAGGAGAACTACCTAGGCCCGCCAACGGGACGCTTTTTCGGGCACTTAAAGATCGCGGGGAGACGCCGCTCTTCATTGTGGCAGCCGCCCGTAACCGCTTGGTTCCGGCGGCGGCTGATCGAAGACTTGTTGTCACCCTTTACAGAGGATCAGGAAACACCATGACCGTCATCAACACCAATATCAGCGCCCTGCGCGCCTCGAACGCCTCCACCATGGCCGACCGTATGCAGTCGGTGGCGATGGAGCGTCTGTCCACCGGCAAGCGCATCAACGGCGCATCGGACGATGCCGCCGGCCTCGCCATTGCCACCACCATGACCGCCGATGTCCGCGCCATGCGCCAGGGCATCCGCAACGCCAATGACGGCATTGCCCTCGCGCAGACCGCCGAAGGCGCGCTCGACGAAGTCAGCAACATGCTGCAGCGCGTGCGCGAGCTGGCCGTGCAGTCGAAAACGGACACCTATAGCACGAATGACCGTGCCTATATGGATGCCGAAGTCGACGAGCTGCAGGCGCAGATCAGCGACATTCTCGCCAATACCGAGTTCAACGGTGTGACGCTGTTCAGCACCACGGCGGGCACCGATGTGACGGTGACGATCGCCACCGATGCGAGCAATACGGTCGATCTCACCAGCGTCGGCATTGACGGCGCGAACCTGTCGGCCACCGCGCTCGACGTGACGACGACCACAGCGGCGGCGACGACGATCACCAATGTCGACAATGCGCTCGATGATATCAGCGCCACCCGTGCAACGCTGGGTGCAGGCCAGAACCGCCTGGAATCGGCAATCAACAACCTGACCACGAACTCGACGAACCTTGCTGACGCGCGTTCGCGGATCATGGACACCGACTACACGGCCGAAACGACCGCGCTCGCCAAGGCGCAGATCCTCAGCCAGGCTTCGACCGCGATGCTCGCCCAGGCGAACCAGAGCCAGCAGAACGTGCTGTCGCTGCTGCGGTAAGACAACGTCCCCCAAGGCGACCCGCGTGCCCTCGCGGTCGCAAACCGGGCGGCCCGGAACTTCGGTTCCGGGCCGCTTTTGTGTGCGGTGTGTGTGAGGGGCAAGGTTCCGGGCGTTGGCCCTACCGGCGCAGTTGATTGCGTGCTCGCACTTTGCTGCCACACCCACCGCCCACACATATTGCCACGGCTGCATCGACCACAGCTGCGGTCGAGAGCAGTCGATGGAGAGAGCTTCCTCGTGCAGGAGCCGCAGGCGGCGCGCAGCGCGTACGGCTGGGATGGGGGCACGGCATCAAACTGGTGTGGAACCCCCAACCCCTTCCCACGGGGAGGGGAGATGCTAGCCAGCCCGTGCGATTGCGCGCTGACTGTCTTCAGGTGTTTGCGATGATGCGGAGGAGCGTGGCGTTGGCCTGGCGCGGTCGACTCAATCCAGTAGCAGGATCGAAATCCGGCGGTTGCGCGGGTCTACCGGGTCGTCGGCGATCAGCAGCTCTCGGTCGGCGACGCCTTCGATGCGGTCGAAGCGGGCAGCGGGGAGGCCTTGCAGGATCATTTCCTGCCGTGTCGCTTCGGCCCGGCCGGTGGAGAGCGTCCAGTTGTTGGTGCTGCGCGCGTCGCGCCAGGGCAGCGCGTCGGTATGGCCGCGCACCACCAGCTGGCCGCTCTGTTCGCCCACGGCTTCTGCCACAATGCCCAGCAACTCGCGCGCTTCGGGCACCAGTACGGTGGAGGAGAGGTGAAACATCGAAAACTCGGCATCATCGACCAGATCGATGCGGATGCCTTCGGGCGTGCGGATCACCCGCACTTGCCGCACCAGCCGCCGCATCCGGTCAGCCGCTTCCATACGTTCGCGGATCGCCTGCGCGATGTCTTGCCGCCGCCGTTCGGCTTCGGGCGCGCCGCCTTCCTGCGCGCCGCCCTCGGCATCGCGCGGAATGGTGATGCTCTGCGTGCCCGTTTGCGTCGCTCCATGCGGATAATTGTCGGGATCAACAATCGAGGAGCCGCCCAGCATCCCGTCCGATCCGGCGCTTTCCTGCCGGTATTGCACCAGCGTGGGGGTGAAATAGTCGGCCAATCCCTTGCGCTGGTCTTCGGTCGTCGCGCCCAGCAGCCAAAGCAGCAGGAAGAACGCCATCATCGCGGTCACGAAATCGGCATAGGCGACCTTCCACGCGCCGCCATGGTGCCCGCCGCCTTCGACGATCACCTTTTTGACAATGATCGGGGCGAGCGGTGCGGGCGGCGCGGGCGTTTCCAGCGCTTCTATCGGAACCGGGTTCGTCGCCATTTACTTGCCCCGCAGCGCGTCGAGCAGATCGGTCAGGCTGGGGCGGTGCGCCGGCGGCAGGCCGGAGCGCGCGCTCTCGACCACCAGCGCCTGCGGATAGCCGTGCAGCGAGGCGATCATCACCTGCTTCACCGAATGGAAAATCTGCGCATCATGCGCGGTCACCTGCTTCAGCCGCGACGCCATTGGCGCGGCAAGACCGTAGGCCAGCAGCACGCCGAGAAAGGTGCCCACCAAAGCGCCGCCGATCATCTTGCCCAGCACTTCGGGCGGTTCGTTGATCGAACCCATGGTTTTGATGACACCCAGCACGGCAGCAACGATCCCCAGCGCAGGCAAGGCATCGGCCAGCGATTGCAGCGTGTGTGCAGGTTCGTTCATCTCGTGCAGCTGCGTCTTGATGGCATTGTCCATCACATCTTCCACCGCATGGGTGTCGAGCGAGCCGGAGGACACCACGATCAGCGTCAGCGTGTCGGCGATCAGGCCAGTCAGCGCGGTGTCGGCGAGGATATTGGGATATTCGGCGAAAATCGTCGATTCCTGCGGATTGGTGACGTGGCTTTCCAGCGCCACCGGCCCTTCGGTCTTGAGCATCCGCATCAGCTTGCTCGACAGGGCAATGGCGTCGATATGGTCCTGGTCGGAATAGCGCGGACCTTTGAAAATCGCCTTCACCCCCGCACCGAGCAATTTGATCTCGTGCATCGAGTTGCCGATCACCGTCGCGCCGATCGCAGCACCGCCGATGATGATCATTTCAAACGGCAGTGCCGCCATGATCGGGCCAAGCGAGCCGCCCGCCAGCAAGAAGCCGCCGAACACCATTACGAGCAGAATGACTATGCCAATTGCGGCGAACATGATCGAATATCCCTTTGAAGCTGGTGTCGGCTAAATCTGGCGAAACAGGCTGAGATTGGAGAGACGGGCAAAGCTGGCCTGGCTGGCTTCGAGCACGGTCAGCATTTGCTGCAATTCGGCAATGGTGGAGGCGAACTCGACGCCGCCGGTATCGGCGATTTGCTGGTTACGGCTGAGCGACTGGTCAAGCTGGCGTTCTTGCACCACGTCGAGCCATGCAACGCGCGCGCCTGCTATGGTCTGCGCGCGGGTCAGCGTGTCGAGCGCGCTGTCGAGCCCGCCGATGGCGTCGCGCGCGGCAGTCGCAGGATCGGCGGCAGTGCGGATGGTTTCGGCAAGCGTGGCAAGATAAGCGAAGGCGTCGGTCGGCGTGCCACCCACATTGAAAGCGAGGAATTCCGGCCCGGTCAGCCCGCGAACGACGCTTTGGCCCGGCCCCAGATCGATCACGTCCGCCTGCGCGGTGCCGGTATAGACAATCGCGCCGCTGGCATCGGTCACATAGGGCGCGCTATCCGACTGGCCGCCAAACAGCGGGTCGCCGCTGCTGCCCGGACTATTGGCCAGCGCGAGGATATTCTGGCGCAGCTGGTCGATTTCATCGGCAATCGCGCGGCGCTGCTCGTCGCCCAGCGTGTTGCTGCCTGCCCAGATGGCAAGCTCGCGCGCGCGGATCAGGTCGGCCCCGATGCTTTCGAGCGCGCTGCCTGCCAGCTCCAGATCTTCTGCCGTGCGGCGTGCGTTCTCGGCATCGATACCGGCAAGCTGCTCCATCCGCCCGAGTGTCCGCAAGCGCGAGGCGGCGGCGGGGTCGTCTGACGAGCGCGCCAGCCGCTCGCCGCTGGATAGCTGGCCCTGCAAAGCCTCGGCCTGCGCGCGCAGATCGCCCATCTGCGCCTGCGAGCGGCGGTAAAAGGCGAGGCTGGCATTGGTGATCAAGGTCATCGGCCCATTCCCAGCAAGGTGTCGAAAATATCCGCTGCCACCTGGATCACGCGGCCATTGGCTTCAAACGCCTGCTGCAAGCGGACGAGATTGGCCGCCTCCTGATCGAGATCGACACCGGTCTCGGCGCTCAGCGCGGTCTGTGCGGTGTCGGCAATCGTGCGTAAGGCATCGCGTGTGGCGCTGCGGGTGCTGATCGCGCTCGAAAGACCGAACAGCAGCGCGTCGGTTTGCGCGGCAGGCCCGCCATTGGCGAGCGCCTCGCGGAAGGCTTGAAGATTGCCGATATCGCGGCTGCCCGCTGCGGCTCCGGCAGGCGCGGTCGCCAGCGCGTCTCCATTCGCCAGCACCATGGTGATCGTGCCCGCCGTGCTGCCGCTGAACATCGGCGCACCCGGGCTGCCATCCTTGGCTATGCCGCTGGCCTGCGTGTCATTCGCGAGCGTCGCGAACCCGCTGGCGAGCGCATCCAGCCCGGCGCGCGCAGCGTTCACGGCTGCACCAGCCTGCGAGCGGCCCAGGAGCGTGCCCGAGGCGAGCGCGACGCCGGTCCCATCAACGGTGAAGGCAAAGCTGCCATCGGCTTGCTCGGTGGCGGCGAAGGTGAAGGCATCGCTGCCCGTCACCAGATCGCTCCCGTCAATCTGCACGATGGCGCGGCCAAGACTGTCGAAACTGCTCGTACCGCCGGTCAGTCCGGTCAAATCCTTGAGCAGGGCATCGCGCTGGTCGAGCAGCACCGCCATGTTGGAACTGCCGGGAAGCGCGCGGGCAATGCCGGTATTGGTGCGCGCCAGATCGGCGGCGAGCACATTGACAAGGGCAGCTTCGCCCTCGGTTTCGAAGCGGATTTCCGCTTCTGCAATACCGAGGCTGTTGTCCGCCACTTGGAAGGTCTGCGCCACGCGGCGCGCTTCTTCTACCACCGCATTGCGCAAGGCCCCGCCCAGCGGATCGGTGGCGAGGCGCGACAAGGCGGCTTCGAAATCGACGATGGATGCGTAAAGCCCCGATTGCTCGACAGCGGTTTCGGCGTTGCGCAGCCCCACGAGTTCGGCATCGGCGCGGGCCAGATCGGCGGCGCTGCGGCGTGCTTCGCTTTGCAGGAAAATCGACGTCGAGCGGCTGATTTCGGCCACGCGCACTCCGGCAAGGGCAGAGCCGCCCTGGCGACCGATCTGCCCGCTGGTGGCGACTTCCTCCACCGTAACCGAACGGCGGGCGTAATCCTCGTTCCCGGCATTGGCGATATTCTGCGCGGTGGTGTCGAGCGCGGCGCGCGCGGTCATCACACCTGACTTGCCGATCTGGAGCATCGCCATCATGGCCCGGCCTCCCCGTGATGGACGAAGGCGGAAAGCTGTCGTTCGATGGCGTCGGCCAAGCGGAAGGCACCGGCTTGCGATGCGATGTCGGCGAAATGCTCGTCGCGCATCGCGGTAAACTGTTCGAGGCCGGGGCCACCCAGCAGCGGCTCGCCGCCGAAATTGGCCGCGCGCGCGCTCGCCAGCAATTGGCGAATGAAGATCGCTTCAAACGCCTCTGCCGCCTCGCGCAGCTCGCTGGAGACGGGCTGGACGCTGGCGGTCTGGGCGCTGGCAGAACTCGGCGCAAGCGGGGTGGAGGCGGCAATCGGGGTCACAGCACCACCATTTCCGCCTGCAAGGCGCCTGCCTGCTTCAGCGCTTCGAGAATGACCACCAGATCGGAAGCGCCCACGCCCAGCATATTGAGCGCGTCGACCACTTCGGACAGGTTCGCTCCGCCCTGCAAAAGAGCGACGCGGCTGCCTTCTTCCTCCAGTGTGATTTCGCTCGCTTCTTCCTGCGCGGTGGCGCCACGGGAGAAGGGTGCGGGCTGGATGATCGCGGGGTCTTCATTGATGCGCACAATCAACCGGCCATGGCTGATCGCGGCGGGATAGAGCCTGACCGCCGAGTTGATCACCACCGTGCCGGTGCGGCTGTTGACGATCACCCGCGCGGGGCTTTCGGCAGGGGTCACTTCGATCATCTCGATCTCGGCGATCATTTCCGAGCGCACATCGCTGCCAAAGGGCATGACGATGGAAAGCGTCACGCCGTCGATAATCCGCGCCGCGCCTGGGAAGCGGGCATTGATCGCATCGCGCATCCGCGCTGCCGTCTGGAAATCGGCATTGTGAAGGTTGAAACGCAGCTCGCCATTGTCGGTAAAGCCGGTGGCGACATCGCGCTCCACCGTCGCGCCATCGGCAATACGGCCCACGGTGGGGACATTGACGGTAAGCTGCGAGCCATCGCGGCCCGATACGCCAAGCCCGCCAACCGCCAGATTGCCCTGCGCCATCGCGTAAATCTGCCCGTCCGCGCCGATCAGCGGGGCGAGCACCAGCGAACCGCCGCGCAAGGAGCGCGCACGGCCGATGGTAGAGACGGTCACGTCAATGGTCTGCCCCGGCTTGGCGAACGCGGGCAGTTCGGCGGTGATGATGACGGCGGCGGCATTGCGCAGGCCGGGCGAGACACCCGGCGGCAGTGTCAGCCCCATGCGCCCGGCAGTGCCGCGCATCGCCTCGGTCACATATTCGAAGTTGTCATCGCCCGTGCCGTCCAGCCCGACAACGATGCCGTAGCCGGTGAGCTGGTTGGGGCGCACGCCGTCAAAGGTGCCCAGATCGCGCACCCGCTGCGCTTCGGCGGGGGTGGAGACAACAATCATCAGCACGCAAAGCAAAGCTGCCCAAATACTCCCCTCCCGCCTGCGGGAGGGGCCGGGGGAGGGCGTGTAAGAAGGTGAAATCGAAGGAGACAGTCCCCCTCCCGGCCTCCCCCGCAAGCGGGGGAGGAGAGTGCGGGCAATGGCTTGCAGCATCGGCATCGTCATTCCCCTCAGAACGGGCTGATCATGTTGAAGAAGCGGCCGAGCCAGCCGGGGCGGCTCGCCTGCTGGATGGCGCCTTGCCCGCCATAGACGATCTGCGCATCGGCGATGCGGCTGGAGACGATGCGGTTGTCGCTGTCGATATCGGCCAGCCGCAGGATCCCTGCGAACTGCACCCATTCATCGCCCTGGCTTAGTGCCATCTGTCGTTCTCCTACCACCAGCGCGGTGCCGTTGGGGCGCACTTCGGCGACGGTGACCGTGATCGTGCCGCTGAGCGTGCTGCGCTGCGAAGCGCGCCCTTGCCCATTGAACGACGATTGGTTGTCGGCATTAAGGTTGTCGGGCCCAAGAAATCCGAGCAGACCTGCGGTGGGCGGGGTCAGATTGATGCCGCCATCGCGGTCGGTGGAGGCCGATGTCGTCTTGTTGCTGGAGAGGTTTTCGACCAGCACCACGGTGACAAGATCGCCCACGCGGCGGGCGCGGGTGCCTTCGTGCAGCGCGGCATAGCCCAGCTCCGGCTGGAAGATCGCGCCATTGCTGGGGGCAAATTCGCGCGGGGGCGGTGGCAGCGCGGCGGCAAAGCCTTCGCGTGGGCGACCGCCTTCCATGGCGCAGGCCGAAAGCGTTGCAGCGGAGAGTATGACTGCGCCGAAGCGAAGGAGCGGGGTGGTCATGAGTAAAATCCTCACTTGGCTAGGCTCAAAGCGTCTGGTTGGCGTTGCGCAGCATTTCGTCGACCGCGCTGATCATCTTGGAATTGATCTCGTAAGCGCGCTGCGCCTCGATCATTTCGACCAGTTCCTCGACGACATTGACGTTGGAGGCTTCCAGCATCCCCTGCCGGATCTGCCCGCGCCCGTTCTGCCCCGCCGTGCCGACATCAGCCGCGCCGCTGGCTGCGGTTTCGAGCAGCAGATTGTCGCCCGTCGCTTGCAATCCTGCCGGATTGACGAAGCTGGCGATATTGATCTGGCCAAGTTCGGCGGGTGTCGCATCGCCATCGACAATCGCGGTCACCGTGCCATCGGGCGCGATGGAGATCGCCTGCGCTCCGGCAGGAACCTGGATCGCAGGCTGCACGGCATAGCCTTGCGCGGTCACCAGTTGGCCTTCTGCCGAGAGGGTGAAGTTGCCTGCGCGGGTGTAAGCGGTCTGCCCGCCGGGAAGCTCGACCTGGAAGAAGCCGTCGCCATCAAGCGCGAGGTCAAGCGTGTTGCCTGTGGTCGACAAAGTGCCCTGCGTGTCGATGCGCGTCGTGCCCTGCACCGACACGCCGGTGCCAAGATTGAGGCCGATCGCATAGGCGGTCTCCCCGCTCGAACGCTGGCCTGCCACGCGGGCATCGTCATAGGCGAGCGTTTCGAAATTGGCGCGGTCGCGCTTGAAGCCGGTGGTGCCGATATTGGCGAGATTGTGCGCGATGACGCGCATCCGCGTATCCTGCGCTTCCAGCCCGGTGCGGGCGACGTGGAGTGCTGATGTGGGCATGGTGTTCCCTTTCGTGGATTAGCTCAGCGACATCAGGCGCGAACTCGCCTGATCGAGTTGTTCGGCGGTGGATATGAGCTGCACACGGCGTTCGAACGCGCGCTGTGCTTCGATCATCTCCACCAGCGTTCCGGCAGTATCGACATTGCTCGATTCCAATGCGCCGGGAGTGATGGTGGCGGTGGGATCGGCGGGCAAAATTCCGCCGTCGGGCACACGCAATTGGTTGTCCAACCCCTTCACCAGCGTGCTGCCTTCGGCGCTGGCGAGTTTGATGCGGCCGACCTCTTCGGGTTCGGCATCGGGAGCGGCGGGATCGGCGGCGTAGACGGTGCCGTCGCTGCCGAAGCTGACCTGCCAGCCGGGCGGAACGGCAATCGGCCCCGCCATCCCCAGCACTTGCAGCCCCTCGCCATTTACCAGCCGCCCGGCGGTGTCGATTACCAGATCGCCGCGCCGCGAATAGACTTCGCTGCCATCGGCGGCCTGCATCGCCATGAAGGCGCTGCCGTTCACCGCGATATCCAGATCGCGCCCCGTTGGCGTGACGGTGCCTTGCGAGAAATCCGCCCCGCGCACCGCGCCTTGCGCCAGGCCGCGCACATTGAAGTGGCTGCCGCGAATGTGCATCGGCGTGGTGGCGAAGGTCTCGGCGCGAAAGCCGGTGGTATTGGCATTCGCCAGATTGCTGGCGATTGCCCGCTGGCGATCCATTGCGGCATTCATGCCGGTGAGCGCGATATAGATCATGCGGTCCATCGGGCGGTCTCCCTAGGCTGGCGTGTCAGGCTTGTTAGTTGCGCAGGTTGATGATCGTCTGCGAGAACTGGGTGGCGGTATCGATGGCGCGGGCATTGGCCTGGAAATTGCGCTGGGCGGTGATGAGGCCGACCATTTCCTCCGCGATATCGACGTTGGAACGCTCTAGCGCGCCCGACAGCAGCGCGCCGCCACGGCCATTGGATGGCAGCTCGTAAACCGGAGCGCCGGAGGAACCGGTGTTTTCCCAATTGGTCGCACCCACGGCGCGCAGGCCCGCCGGCGCGGTGAAAGTCGCCAGCGCCAAGCGGCCCACCGGCGTGATCGAGCCATCGCCATAGGCGGCGTTGATAATGCCGTTCTTTTCAATCGTGACATTGGTCAGATCGGCTCCGGCGGGATTGGTCAGCGGGACGGTGGCATCGATAGTGCTGGCGGTGCTGGTGACGGTGCCGGTGGCATCGACCGGGAACATCTGCAGCTGCTGGTCGCCGCTGGTGAAGAGCGCACCCGTCGGGCTCAAAGTGAAATTGCCGTTTCGGGTGAAGAAGATCTGGTTGCTCTCGGTATTGCGGGTGGCGAAGAAGCCGTCGCCATCGATTGCCACATCCAATGCGCGCCCGGTCTGGTCGATGGCGCCGAGCGAGAAATTCTGCGTGACGCTGCTCACCGCCGAGCCGAGGCCTTGGGTCTTGCCCGGATCGGAGTTGGAGCCATTGGCCACCAGATCGACAAATTCGACGCTGCTTTTCTTGAAACCGGTGGTTTCGGCATTGGCGATATTGTGCGCGATGGTGTTGAGATCGGTCTGCGAATTGCGCAGGCCGCTAAGCGAGGTGTAGAAAGACGACATGGCGGTAACTCCTTGAGGACGGGGGTTCGGAAAGGGATCAGGTGGCGGGCGTCGCGGCCTGCTGCGCCGCGATCAGCGCATCGAGCTTGGCCGAGATATCGCCCAGAGTGGCGTTGGTTTCGGTGGTACCCGCAAGCGCGGTGAACTGCGCCATCTGCGCCAGCATTTCGGTGTTATCGACCGGCTCCAGCGGATCCTGCTGCTGCAATTGCGCGAGCATCAGGGTGAGGAAATCGCCCTGGTCCATCGCGCCAAGGCCAGTGGGCTGGCGCGCGACCGGCGGATCACCGGCGGCGTTGATCGTGCGCAGGGTACTATCCGGCAAAGCGGTGGTAATGGCGTTCATCATTTGCTCCTGAGGGTTTCCAGCATCAGCTGTTTGGCGGTCTGCATCGCTTCGACGAGGTTCTGGTATTGCCGTGCGGCCTCCATGATCTCGACCATTTCTGCGCTTTCGTTGACGGCGGCTTCCCACACATTGCCCTCTGCATCGGCCAGCGGGTGGTCGGGGTCGTAGCGGCGGGTGGGCAGCACATCGCTCTGCCGCACTTCGGATACGCGTACCCCGGCGAGGCCATCGGCGCGGGCGAGATCGGCTTGGAACACCGGGCGCAGCGCGCGGTAGGTTTCCGCTTCGGAAGAGGAGACCGAA
Source organism: Aurantiacibacter sp. KMU-128 (assembly GCF_056933515.1). Lineage (NCBI taxonomy): Bacteria > Pseudomonadati > Pseudomonadota > Alphaproteobacteria > Sphingomonadales > Erythrobacteraceae > Aurantiacibacter > Aurantiacibacter sp. KMU-128. The sequence goes on along the minus strand of NZ_JBXORT010000001.1, from coordinate 2,617,340 downwards.
CCCGCATTCGCCAGATTGCTGGCAGCGGTGTTCATACGGATCATCTGCGCGGACATTCCGCGCTGGACGAGACCGAACAGGCTTTCGGGATTTCTCATCGTGTTTGTCCTATCGCTTCGCTGTTTGAGGACATGGTCACTCCCCCTTGATTGCGCGGGTGACGGTGTTCACACGGCCATTGAGGAAAGCGAGCGAGGCCGAATAGGCGACCGCGTTTTCGGAAAAGGCGAGCTGTTCGTTCGCCAGCTCCACCGTATTGCCGTCGAGCGAGGGCATCGTGGGCACGCGGTAACGGGTGGCGGCATTGATCGCGTCTGCGCGGCTCGCGCCGCCCATGCGTGCATCGAGCGCGGCGGCGAAATCGATGTCGCGCGCCTGGTATCCCGGCGTTGCCGCATTGGCGATGTTCGATGTGAGCAGGCCCATGCGATGCGAGCGCAGTTCCAGCGCTGCGCCGTGAATGCCGAACAATCTTTCGCTCATTTGCCTGCCTCCGATTGGCTGCACACGAATTGTGTCGGACAGCAATCAGCAAGCAGCGTGCCAATTGCGCGGCAGAGGGTGGTTTACGGACGGAGCGGCGGGCAGGGCGGCAAGAGCTTGCCGGAAGCGGCAAATCGCTGCCGCCCCCTGAAGATTGCTGCTCGGCTGACGTTCTGTGTGTTCGAGAAGGGATTTTGCATGAACCTGCTAGCCTTGTGGGACACAACCGGCTTCGCCATCGTCTTGGGCGGAACGCTGCTGGCGACAGTGCTGGGCAGCGGGCGAAGCGAGATCGGCATGAGCATGGCGGCGCTATTCGGCCTGCTGCGCCCGCGTTTCGACCTGCCGCAGGCGCGCGCGGAGATTGCCCGCGATGTCGAGATTATCCGGCATGACGGGCTGCTGCGCGCACAATCCTGCCACACCTCGGACGAGGAAATCCTCGCAGCGACCAGCGCGCTGATCCATGACCGCTCGCTCGCTTCGATGCTGGCAACGCATGACCGTTTCCGCCGCGAGCGGCTGGCGATGCGCGAAAAGGCCATCGGCCCGCTGAGGCTCGCCGCCGAGTTGTCGCCCGTCTTCGGCATGGTGGGTACGCTCTTCGCGCTCAGCCAGCTTAACCTGTCGGCGGTGGCAGAGGCCGATCTGATGGCGGGGATCGGGCAAGCGGTGGTGACCACGCTTTACGGCCTGCTGCTGGCGCATCTGCTGTTCTACCCTGTTGTCCGGCTGATCGCGCGGCGTGGGGAGGACGAGGACGCCGACCGCGAGGCGCTGATGCGCTGGCTCGCCGATACGGTCGAGCAGGGTTGCCCCTCGACCACGGCGGCGCGTTTGGCGCGGGCGGGAGCGTAGGCGATGCTTTCTGTCCAGACCGACCGCGCATGGCTGGTGGCGCTCGCTGATATGTCGCTGCTGCTGTTCATCCTTACTGCCGCTGCTTTGCGCCCCGATGCGGGGGAGGCGTTGGCAGAGCGCGAATATGCCGATCCGGCCTTCGGCGCGGCGGCGGAGATTTTTGTCGATGGCCCGGCAGGGCCCGATTTCGCCGACTGGCTGGGGGCGACCGGGCGCGGCGACGGGCAGCATCTGACGATCACTGCCAGCTATGCGGCGCTTGCCGAAAGGGAGGCGGTGCAGCGCCGCAGCGAGGAACTGGCCACAGCCGCCATTGCCGCCGGATACGCCCCGCGCATGGTGGTGCAGCAGGCCGGGAGCGCGCAGATCGTCGCGGTGTTCGCGCATGACGCGCCGCCGGGTCTGGCACAGCAATTGCTTTAGATATGGACGTATCCGTTTTTGGGAGCATCACCATGACTATCCGCTTTGCCCTTTGTGTATCCGCCTGCCTTGCCCTTCTGCCCGATGCCGCTTTCGCGCAGTCCGGCGGGCTGATCGATCACCAGCGAATCGATGCCCGCGTCGCTGCCTTAACCGGCGTGCCGACCGGTTCGGCTGGCGGCGCGATGCAGCCGGTCGACCGGCGCTTGCGGCTGGCCGATTGCGCGCCGCCGCTCGAACTCGACTGGTACGGGCAAAACCAGGATATGGTGCGCGTCGTCTGCCCGGGGCCGGAACGCTGGCAAATTTTCGTTCCGGTGCTGCGCGCGCAGGCTGCTGGCGCATCGGTAGGCGGGCAATCGGGGCAACCCGGGCGCATTGTGATCGAACGCGGGCAAATGCTTGCCATCGCTGTTGAGGGGCGAGGCTTTTCGGTGGTGCAGCAGGGCGAGGCGCTGGAAGATGGCGCGATCGGCGACTGGATCCGCGTGCGGCCCGAAGGGCGGCGCGACGAATTGCGTGCGCAGCTTGTCACACCTGCAAGGGCGGTAATTCCGCTCAATTGAGGCGAAACTTCCCGCACCCTTAAATCCGCCGCGCGCCGTCCGTTCTATGGGCAGATAGTCACAAAAGGAGCAGGGACGATGTCCCCCTATGACGTTACCAGACTGAGCCCTTCGGCACCGCTGCGTGACATTGCGGCGGGCAAGGAACGCGGCATTGTGCGCGCCGGTGCGCAGCAGGCGCAGGCCGCGCCGCAAGCGGGCGTGACCGTATCCACCGAGGCAAAAATCAGCGCCGGATCGCCGCGTATCGATGCCGAGCGGGTCGCCGAAATCCGCAATGCCTTGCGCGATGGCAGCTATCCGATTGTTCCGGCCAAGATAACCGATGCGATTATCGCTGCCCGCCTGATGCTGAGCGGTGGCCAATGAGCGTAGCTGGACAGCGCGAGGGCGCGCCTGCACCTCTGGCCGACACGCTGCGGCAAATGCTTGCCGCGCTCGATAACGAGCGGCAAGCGCTTGCCGGACTCGATGTCGATGCGCTGGTTCTCGCGCATACGGGCAAAAACGATTTGTGCGGTCTGCTGGAGGGCCATGATGCCACCGGGATCGACGCCGAATGTCGCGGTCTCCTGGAAGCCGCGCGGCACCAGAACGAGGTGAACCGCAAGCTGCGCAATCTGCTTGCCGCGAATGTGGCGGCGCGGCTCGACGTGTTGACCCAGTCTCCCGGTCTTTATTCGCGACCAACTGCCATCGGCGGCTGACCTCCCGCGCGAGCTGGCACGGCATTTGCAAAGTGCCTCCCCGAGCGATTTCGCAAGGGGTTTGATCGATGGTTGATCCGTTTACCAATGCCGGGATTACGCCCGCTGCGCGCGTGGCCACTCCGGTGGAGCAAGCGATTGCTGCCGCGGCGAACCGCACGGGCGTCGATTTCGGCTATCTGTTGGCACAAGCGCAAATCGAATCCGCGATGGATCCGGACGCCGAAGCGCGCACCTCCACTGCGAGCGGATTGTTCCAGTTTATCGAGCAGACCTGGCTCGACACGCTCTACCGCCACGGTAGCGCGCATGGCTATGGCGCCTTTGCCGACGCCATCGGGATGCGCGGCGGGCGGGCCTTTGTGCGCGATCCGGCGATGCGCGAGACGATCATGGATCTGCGCTTCGATCCGCAGGCCTCCTCGATCATGGCGGGAGCTTTGGCGAACGACAACCGCGCTGCGCTGCTGCCGGTGCTGGGGCGCGAGCCCGATGCGAGTGAGCTCTATCTCGCGCATTTCCTCGGCCAAGGCGGCGCAACGCGCTTCCTGCGCACATTGCAGACATCGCCCGATGCGCGGGCGGACAGCATCCTGCCCGCCGCCGCCCGCGCCAACCGCGCGATCTTCTACGAACGCGACGGCAGCGCGCGCACGGTGGCGGAAGTGGCGCAATTCCTGCGCAACAAGGTGGAAACCGCGATGCAGAATGCAGCGCCGGGCGAATTGCCCGACTTCCTGCGGATCGCCGCCGCAACGGGCGCGCAGGGTTATGCGGGCGGTGCGCCGCCACCCTTCACCGGGTTCGGGACACCCGGCCTGCCGCTGGCGGCCACCGCCACCACGCGCCCCTCTATGGCCGAGACGCTCAGCGCCAGTTTCGGGCTGGCTGACGGCTCCTCCGCCCTCTCTCCGCGCGCGGCGGGCCATGTGCGCCATGCCTATGCACAATTGCGGGTGTTCGGACTGTGATCGGCAATCTGATGACCCGCTTCGCCCCCAATCCGGCGATGATCGCGTTGCCTGCGGGCATTCTCGCGCTGATCGCCATGATGGTGCTGCCGATCCCGACGCTGATGCTTGATGCATTCTTCGTCTTCAACATCGCCCTGTCGATCGGCGTGCTGATGGCGGCGCTGAATGCGGGCAAGCCGCTCGACTTCTCGTCCTTCCCCACCGTGTTGCTCTTCGCAACGCTGCTGCGCCTCGCCTTGAACGTCGCCTCGACCCGCATCGTGCTCGTCAACGGGCATGAGGGCGGCGCGGCGGCGGGGCACGTGATCGAGAGCTTCGGCGCGTTTCTGGTCGGCGGCAATTTCGCGGTCGGCCTGTTCGTGTTCGTGATCCTGCTCATCATCAACATGGTCGTCATCACCAAAGGCGCGGGCCGCGTATCCGAAGTGTCGGCGCGCTTCACGCTCGATGCCTTGCCCGGCAAGCAGATGGCGATTGACGCCGATATCGCGGCGGGCCTGATGACATCGGACGAGGCCAAGGCGCGCCGCGCTGAAGTTGCGACCGAGGCGGATTTCTACGGCGCAATGGATGGTGCGTCCAAATTCGTCAAAGGCGATGCGATTGCCGCGCTGCTGATCCTCGGAATCAACCTGATCGCCGGTTTCGCGCTCGGTATGCTTGCGCACGGGCTGTCGGCAGCCGAGGCTGCGGAAGTCTATGTGACGCTGGCCGTGGGCGACGCGCTGGTGGCGCAGGTGCCGGCGCTGCTGCTGTCCATCGCAGCGGCATCCATCGTCACCCGTGTTGCCGACAAGTCCGACCTGACCGGTCAGATCGGTCGCCAATTCGGCGATCCGTCCACTTGGCTGCCCGTCGCCATCGTGCTTGGCGCGATCGGGCTGGTGCCCGCCATGCCGCAGATGATCTTCCTGCCCGCTGCTGCGCTCGCCTTCTGGCTCTATCGCAAGCTCAAGACCTATGTTGCCCCAGCCGAGGCTGCACCGGAAGCGAAGGTGGACGACGATCCGCAGCGCATCGCCATCGCCGATGTCAGCGACAAAACTTTGGTAACGCTCGAACTCGGCTACGGCCTTGTCCATTACGTCGCCGAATCGCGCGGGTCGCCGCTCGTCACCCGCATCACCGGCGTCCGCAAGCAACTGAGTCAGAGCTTCGGCTTCGTCGTGCCGCAATTCCGCATTCGCGACGCGCTCGAGCTGCCGCCCAATGCCTATCGCATTATCCTTGGCGGGGTGGAGATCGCGAGGGCCGAAGCGCGGCCCGATGCGCTGCTCGCCATCGATACCGGCGATGTCGGGCCACGCCACGGCTTGCAGGGGGAGCCGACCCGCGATCCCAGTTTCAACTGTCCGGCATTGTGGATCAATCCCGCCGAACGCGACCTGGCGATTGCCGAGGGCTTCCTCACGGTCGACGCCCCCACCGTCATCGCCACCCATGTCAGCCAGCTGCTTGGCAACAGGGCGGAGCAATTGCTGGGGCCGGAGGAAGTGCGCGGGCTGCTGGACGGTCTGCGCGAAGCCACGCCTGGACTGGTCGAGGCGGTCTATCCCGATCCGCTGAGCCTCGCCGCGCTGACCCGGCTGCTGCGCGCCTTGCTGGCGGACGGGATTTCGCTCGCCAATCCGGTGCCGATTTTCTCCAGCCTTGCGATCGGCCTGCAGAGCACGCAGGATTTCGCCGCGCTGGTCGACCATATCCGCGCTGATCTGGGCGGCTGGCTGGTGGGGCAGATTTGCCCGCCGGGTGAGACGCTGGGTGTCATTACGCTCGATAGCGATTTGGAAAGCGCGATCATCGGCGGGATGCGCGATCCGGCGACGGGCCAGCCGATGATCGAGCCCGATTGCGCGCGCCAGATCGGCGAGCAGGTGGCCGCCTATGCCGAGGCGCAGACCGATGGCGCGGGGCTGGCACTGATTGTCCAGCCGCCCGCGCGCCGCGCGATAGCTGCGCTGCTGCGCCAGCGCGGCGCGCATTGTCTGGTGCTGTCGATCAACGAACTCCCCGCCAGCCAGCCCGTCGCGGTCAAAGGTGTGATCGGCGGCGCGAGCAAACCGGCGCTCGCGCCCGAACCCCCGCAAATCCGGAATAATCTCCAAGGTGTTCCCGCATGAAGCATGACCAGAAAGCCTTCGCCGCCGCCTACGGCCAGCGCGATATCGTTGCCGACCGCGTAACCCGCTTCGTGCCTATGGTGCAAAAGGCCGCGTGGCACATTTATGGCGGCGGGTGCGACGGGCTGGAGGTCGATGATCTGATGCAGGCGGGCTTTATCGCGCTCACCGAATGCGCGCAGAACCATGACGGACCGGGGGAAGACGGCTTTGCCGCCTATGCCAAGATCCGCGTGCGTGGTGCGATGTTCGATCTTGTGCGCAAGACCATGCCCGAAAGCCGCCAGCGTGTGCAACGCCGCCGCCGCGTGGAGGATGCGCGCGCGCGGCTCGAACAGCAATTGGGACGGCCCGCAACGCCGCCCGAACTGGCAGAGGCGCTGGGTATACCGCTGGCCGAATTGCCCGCCTTTGATACCGAGGCGGTGCAGATTTCCTCAATCGACGCGGTGGAGCATGACAGCGACGCCGCGTTCAGGAGCGATGCGCCCGATGCGTTCGATCTGCTTGCCGCCTTGCAGGATAACGAGCGACTGGGCGACGCGGTGGCGCAGCTGCCCGAGCGGCTGCAACTGGTGCTCCAGCTCTATTTCGTCGAGGAACTGAACCTCACCGAAATTGCCGCCGTGCTCGAAGTCAGCGTGCCGCGCGTGCACCAGTTAAAGATGGATGCGCTGGCCAAGCTAAAAACGATGATGGCGGCGGATTAGATATCCAGATTGGCGACGTTCAGCGCATTGTCCTGGATAAACTCGCGGCGCGGCTCGACGACATCGCCCATCAGGCGGGTGAAAATCTCGTCGGTTACGTCGGCGTCTTCCACCTTCACTTGCAGCAATTCGCGGTTTGCCGGATCGAGCGTGGTTTCCCACAATTGTTCGGCATTCATTTCGCCCAGACCTTTGTAACGGCTGATCGCGAGACCCTTGCGGCCTGCTGCCAGCACCGCTTCGAGCAACTGGCTGGGCCGCGTGATCGCGGTGTTGGGATCGAAAGCGGGTGCATCTGCAGCCCCTTCCTCTCCTTCCGCCTCAGCAAGCTGCGCCGCTGCCGCGCTGCCCAATTTCACCAGCCTTGCGGGCGAGGCATAGGTTTCTGCCTGTTCCACGCCGCGTTTGTGCAGCTTGCGCGCTTCGGCACTGTCGAGGAACTTGCCGTCGATCAGATGGACATCGGCCACGCCGCGCCACACCCGGTCGAACCGCACATCGCCATCATCGGTGAGGTGCGCGCTCCATTGCGCTTCGGCATCGCTCAGTTGGATTTGCGCTGCCGCATGGGCGAGCCGTTCATTGCGCTGCGTATCGCTCAATTCAGGATCGAGCACGCCCGCCATCGCCATCGCTTCGATCACATTGGTATCATATTTGCGCGGCACAAAGGCCATCAGGTTTTTGAGCAGCAGCGCCTTGTCCACCAGATCGGCGAGGTCCGCGCCCGAACGCGCGCCGCCTGCGGTTTCCAGCACGCGATCCTGCAAGCCATTGCTCACCAGATAGCGATCGAGCGCGCCTTGGTCTTTCAGATAGACCTCGCTTTTGCCCTTGGCGACTTTGAACAAAGGCGGCTGGGCGATGAACAGGTGCCCGGCTTTGATGATTTCGGGCATCTGGCGGTGGAAGAAGGTCAGCAGCAGCGTGCGGATATGCGCGCCGTCGACATCGGCGTCGGTCATGATGACGATCTTGTGATAGCGCAGCTTTTCGAGATTAAACTCGTCACGCAGGCCGGTGCCCATCGCCTGGATCAGCGTGCCGACTTCCTTGGAGCTTATGATCCGGTCAAACCGCGCGCGCTCCACGTTGAGGATCTTGCCCTTCAATGGCAGGATCGCCTGATACTTGGAATCGCGGCCCGATTTGGCGGAGCCACCTGCGGAATCACCTTCGACGAGGAAGATTTCGGACTTCGCCGGATCGCGCTCGCGGCAATCGGAGAGCTTGCCCGGCAGGCTGGCGACGCTCATCGCGCCCTTGCGGCTCATTTCACGCGCCTTGCGCGCTGCTTCGCGTGCGGCAGCGGCGTCGATGATCTTCTGGATGATCGCCTTCGCGTCGGCGGGATTTTCCTCCAGCCATTCGGTCATCTTCTCGCCCATCAGGCTTTCGAGTGGCTGGCGCACCTCTGAACTGACGAGTTTGTCCTTCGTTTGGCTGCCGAATTTGGGATCGGGCAGTTTGACGCTGACAATCGCGGTCAGGCCTTCGCGCATATCCTCGCCCGAAAGCGAGACCTTGGCGTTCTTCATCAGGCCCGAGGACTGCGCGTAATTGTTGAGCGTGCGCGTCAATGCGGCGCGGAAAGCCGCAAGGTGCGTGCCGCCATCGCGCTGCGGGATGTTGTTGGTGAAGCAGAGGACGTTTTCGTAATAGCTGTCGTTCCATTCCAGCGCGACATCGATGCCGATCCCGTCCTTTTCCGCGCTGACGGAAATCGGCTCGGGCACCAGCGCCTGCTTGTTGCGATCCAGATATTTCACAAACGCGCCGATCCCGCCTTCGTAGAAGAGGTCGTGCTCCAGCACTTCCTCGTGCCGGTTGTCGCGGATGAGAATGCGCACGCCCGAATTGAGGAAAGCCAGTTCGCGGTAGCGGTGCTCCAGCTTGTCGAAATCGAATTCGAGAACGTTCTTGAACGTCTCTTCGCTCGCCTTGAAGGTGACGCGGGTGCCCTTCTTGAGGCCGTTCGCATCGCCATTGGATGCGACCGGCGGAGCATCGCCCACTACCCGCAGGGATTCCACCGCGTCGCCATGCTCGAAGCGCATCCAGTGCTCTTTGCCGTCGCGCCAGATGACCAGCTCCAGCCATTCGGACAGCGCGTTCACCACCGATACGCCCACGCCGTGCAGGCCGCCCGACACCTTGTAGGCGTTGTCGTCCGACGTGTTTTCGAACTTTCCGCCCGCGTGCAGCTGGGTCATGATGACTTCGGCGGCGGAGACGCCTTCTTCCTTGTGGATGTCCACCGGAATGCCGCGGCCATTATCCTCGACCGAGACGCTGCCATCGGCATTCAGCTCGATCAGGACAAGGTCGCAGTGCCCTGCCAGCGCCTCGTCAATCGCGTTGTCGCTGACTTCGAACACCATGTGGTGCAGGCCGCTGCCATCGTCGGTGTCGCCGATATACATACCGGGCCGCTTGCGCACCGCATCAAGGCCTTTGAGAACCTTGATGCTGTCAGACGAGTATTCGCCGTTCTGGCGCGGCTTTTCAGGCGTATTTTCGGGGGTATCACTCATGCCCATCATATAGGCGCGGGCGGGCCGAATCCCAAACCCGAAACCCATGTTTTACCCACAGCCAAGGCAAGGGGCGGTGCGGGCGGTTTCGATTGAAACCATATTGCCTTTTGCGGCGCAGGAGCGCATCGCGGCGGCCATGCTTTCGGTGCTCGACATTTTCCGCATCGGTATTGGTCCGTCCTCCTCGCACACGGTGGGGCCGATGCGGATTGCGGGGCGGTTTGTGGCGGCACTGGCCAAGGCGAAAGTGCTGGAGCAAGTGGCAAGGGTGCAGGTCGAGCTGCAAGGCTCGCTGGCGCTGACAGGGGTGGGTCACGGAACGGTCGACGCGACGATCCTCGGCTTGGCAGGCTTTGCGCCCGAAACGGCTGACCCGGATGAATGTGCAGCCGCCTTGGCGACTATCGCCGGAAACAAGCGCCTGATGCTCGGTGGCCGGCGGTCCATCGCTTTCGATGCTGCGCGGGATATTGACCTCGCAGGTCACATTAAGCCGGACCTGCACCCCAATGGCATGACGCTGCGTGCCTATGATGGCGAGGGCGGCGCATTGCTGGAGCACACCTACTACTCGACCGGCGGTGGCTTCGTCGCCAGCGCGGCGCAATTGAAGCGTAAGCCGAAGGGTGACCGCATCTCTACCGGCAAAAGCGTGCCGCATGACTTCGGCTCGGCGGAAGGTTTGCTGGCGATGTGCGCCGATACCGGCCTCACCATCGCCGAGCTGGTGCTCGCCAATGAGGACGCGTCGCGCTCGCGGGACAAGACGCTGGCGGGGCTCGACCGGATAGCCGGAGCGATGGATCGCTGCATCGATCGCGGTCTTACGCAAACCGGCATCCTTCCCGGTGGCCTCAAAGTCCGCCGCCGCGCGCCCGAATTGTGGGCCAAGCTCTCTGCCAGCCCGCAATCGAACGAGCGCGAGCAGCTGTTCGACTGGCTCAACTGCTACGCGATGGCGGTGAACGAGGAGAATGCTGCCGGGGGCCGCGTGGTGACCGCACCCACCAATGGCGCGGCAGGGATTATCCCGGCGGTCATCCGCTTTTATTGCCAGACCGCCGATGGCCAAGCCTGCACGGAGAGCCGCCGGACTTTCCTGCTCACCGCCGGAGCCATTGGTTTGCTCTACAAGCAACGCGCCTCGATTTCCGGCGCCGAAATGGGCTGTCAGGGCGAGGTCGGGGTCGCCTGCTCGATGGCGGCGGGCGGTTTGGCGGCGCTGTGGGGCGGCAGCCCGACGCAAATCGCCAGCGCGGCGGAAATCGGCATGGAGCACAATCTTGGCCTCACCTGCGATCCCGTAGGCGGGCTGGTGCAAGTGCCTTGTATCGAGCGCAACGCCATCGGCGCGGTAAAAGCGGTGAACGCGGCGCGGCTGGCGCTCCACCGCGACGAGGCGACTTGCGTCAGCCTCGACCAGGTGATCGAGACCATGCGGCAAACCGGGCTCGATATGTCGAGCAAATACAAGGAAACCAGCCAGGGCGGGCTCGCTGTCAACGTCGTCGAGTGCTGACCCGAACCCCAAGCAACTAAGAAAAATGGCCGCCCCGCAGCTTCGTAAAGCGGCGGAGACGGCCATTTTGCAGGTCGGCCTCGGCAAGGAAGGGGGGAGGGAGCCGAGACCTCAGGGGTTTGGGACAGCGCACCGCTTACCCTCGGTGCGCGTGTTGCTCACCAGATACGCTGCGCAATGAAATTACTCAAATGCGAAATAGTCTATAAGTGTTGCGCTCCATGCAACATTAGCCACCCCTGTTCGCGAGGACGTAACGCGGCTGCAAAATGATGCAAAATATTAACTGATTAACCTTTGGCGGGCACCATTGCGCCGATTTGAGACACCGGATTTGGCGAGGTGGATTGCAGCGGACGCCTATGCTTTCCCAGCATCAGACAAGCAGTCAACGAATCACATTTCTACAGGTGACGGGAAAACGGATATGAAAAAGCAACTGGCACTTTCGGCAGCGATTCTATCGCTCGGCATGATCGCCGCACCGGCGCAGGCCGACATCATCGATTACAACGTGACGAACGCGACCGGCGGCAGCTGCCCGCACGGCCTGTGGACCAATACGCTGAACAGCGGTTGTGAGCGTTACTACTCGTTCCAGGATGGCACGCGCTTCTCGGTTGATACCGATGCCGGCACCGGCACCTTCACCGGCACCGCGATCAATCCCTCGGGCACCGTTGCAACCCTGAACCTGTCGCTCAGCGGTCTGCTGGACACGCTCAATGGCACGGGCTTTGACTACAAGGCCGGTGGCGGCGCATACGATCCCAGCACGCAGGACTATTTCACCAACGCATCGGGCACCATCACGATTGGCGGCGTTACCTACACGCTGAACCCCAACGATCCGCTGGCGGGTGACACCACCTTCCAATTCGGCCCGGGCACCAATGACAAGACCGGCGATTTCGGCGGTTCGGCATGGCTCAACATCCTCGATCCGCACGGCAATGTGCTGTCGCACTTCGACATCAATTTCGATCTCGCACGGGTTCCCGGCACGCCGGTTCCGGCTCCGGCTGGTCTGCTGCTCTTCGGTCTTGGCCTCGGCGGCGTCTATGCTGCCCGTCGCCAGCGCCGCAAGGTTGCTGCCTAAGTTTCTCTGGCAAGAGAGAGTGGCAAGGGGCGTGGTTCTGCGGAACCGCGCCCCTTTCTTTTTGCCTGCGACCGCCCGCCGATCTTAGCCAAGGTTTAAACCATTTGCGCTAGGACGCGCGCATGAAATTGCACCGCACCCTGCTCGCCACTGCTGCCGCATTCACGCTCGCTTCGTGCGGAATGTTGGGCGGCGATCCTGTGTCAGATGGCATCGCCGCTTACGAAGCGCGCGATTACCGCACCGCGCGCGTCGCTCTGGCGACAGCCGTCAATGATGCAGAAGCCCGCAGTCCCGAAGTGATCGACTTCTACGCCCGCACGTTGCTGGCGCTGGAAGACGGCGAAGCGGCGGAACGGGTCATCCAGATGCTGCGCGACAGCGGCAGCCCGCCCGCCGATATCGACGCATTGGCTGCGCACGCGGCGCTGCTGCGCGACGAATTCGAGCTGGCGCTGGAGCGCGCCGCCGCAGGGCCCGCCGGGCCGCTCGCCGAGTGGGTCAGCATCCGTGCACTGGGTGAGCTTGACCGCAATGACGAAGCCATTGCCCGCGCCGATGCCGCTATCGAAGCCTTCCCCGACAATGCCCGCCTGCTCGCCATGCGCGGGGCAATGGCGATTGCCATGCGCCAGCCGACCGCAGCGAAGGATTATTCGGTGCGCGCGCTGGAAGCCGATCCGGTTGACCATGACGCGCTGATGCTCGCAGGCCAGCTTAGGGTTATGCGCGGCGACTGGGAAGAGGCGCTGGCTTTCTACGAGACCGCGCGCGAGGAACATCCCGCTAGCCTTGCCGCGCTGTTCGCGCTCGCCGCAACGCACGCTGACCTGGGCAATAATGACGAAGCCGATGCGCATCTCGAAACGATCCTTGCCATCGCGCCCGGCCATCCGCTGGCCTTGTTGCTCGACGCCAAGCTGGCCTTTGCCGAAGGCGATCTGAACGAAGCGCAGGAGATTCTCCAGCAAGCCGAAGGCGAGATCGGCAAGATCCCGCAGGGCCGCTTGTTGATGGGCGAATTGGCCTATCTGCGCGGATTCCCCGCGCAGGCCATCGCGCATCTCGAGCGCTTCCTGCAATCGCAGCCGGGCCATATGCATGGCAGCACCGTGCTCGGCCGCGCTTTGCTGGAGGAAGGGTCTGAGCGCGAGGCGTGGCAACTGGTCGCCCCGCTCGCCGACAGCGCCACCGCGACGCCGCAACTGCTCGCGCTCGCTGCCGAACTGGCGCCGCGCGTGGGAGAGGAAGACCGCTTCTCGCGTCGCGTTGCCACAACGCGCCCCGAGGATTTCGGCGTCCGTGCGCAGGCCGCGCAAGAAGCCTTGCTGGGCGGCGAAGACGAAGAGGCCGAGCGCCTCTACGCCGCGCTGCTCGCCGATGGCGGAACCAGCGATGCGGTGATCCTCAACAATGCCGCGCATGCCGCCTTGCGCGTCGGCGACAATGCCGAGGCCCTGCGCCGTGCGCGCGCCGCGCATGAACTCGCCCCGCGCGATCCGCGCATTGCCGACACGCTGGGCTGGGCGTTGCTCGAAAACGGGCAGGCGGGCCCCGCGCTCACCCATTTGAGCCGCGCCGTGGAAGGGCAACCGGGCAATCTGCAAATCCGCTGGCACTATGCCAATGCGCTGATCGCCAACGGCCGCAACGCCGAGGCGCGGCGGATCATCCAGGATATGCGCGAATTCGCCAGCGCCGACCAGCGCGAGGCGATGGACGCTCTGCTCGCGCGTATCTGATCCTGCGATCAAGCAAACGAAAGGGGCCGCCTCGCACCAGCGAAGCGGCCCCTTTCGCATTGCGCTCTGCGCAAACTTACAGAATGCTGATGAACAGCGTCGAGCTGATCGAGACAGCTGCAAGCGAGGCAAAGATATGGGTTGCGATCGTGCGCATTGGGTTGATCCTTCGGCAGAAAACGTGGACGGTGCGGGCTGCTACCGACCCTGTGCGCCGCATATGGGCTTCGCATGATTATTCTTCAAATGCGAAAGATTCGCCAAGTGTTGCGTATTTTTCAACATAACCCTTGGAGCGCTTTTTGGCGCCATGCTGGACAGTCGCGGCGGCATTGGGCAGAGGCTCGTCATGCAGCACGACTATCTCCCTGATTCCATCCTTATCGTCGATTTCGGCAGCCAGGTCACCCAGCTGATCGCGCGCCGCGTGCGCGAAGCGGGCGTCTATTCCGAAATCGCTCCGTTCAGCCTTGCCGAAGAGGCGTTTCACCGGATGCAGCCCAAGGGCATCATCCTTTCCGGCTCGCCCGCCAGCGTGCCCGACGAAGGCTCCCCCCGCGCGCCGCAAGTGCTGTTCGACAGCGGCCTGCCGATCCTCGGCATTTGCTATGGCCAGCAGGTGATGAGCCACCAATTGGGCGGCGAAGTCCGGCCCGGCCACGAAACGGGAGAAGGCGGCGAGTTTGGCCGCGCCTTCCTCACTGTCACCAAGGATTGCGCGCTGTTCGACGGCCTGTGGAAGGAAGGCGAGCGGCACCAGGTGTGGATGAGCCATGGCGACAAGGTGACGCAGTTCGCCCCCGGCTTCGAAATCGTCGCCACCAGCGACGGCGCGCCATTCGCGGTGATCGCCGATGAGAGCCGCAAATATTACGGGACGCAGTTCCACCCCGAAGTCGTCCACACGCCCGATGGCGGCAAGCTGCTCGCCAATTTCGTGCACAAGGTCTGCGGGCTCGCCGGCGACTGGACGATGGCTGCTTATCGCGAGACCAAGATCGCCGAAATCCGCGAACAGGTGGGCGAGGGGCGTGTGATCTGCGGGCTATCGGGCGGAGTGGACTCCTCCGTTGCAGCGATCCTCATCCACGAAGCGATCGGCGACCAGCTGACCTGCGTTTTCGTCGATCACGGTCTCTTGCGCCTCAACGAGCGTGAGCAGGTCGAAACCATGTTCCGCGACCATTACAACATCCCGCTCGTCGTGGTGGACGCCGAAGAGCGTTTCATGCAAGGCCTCGCTGGGCAAACCGACCCCGAAAAGAAGCGCAAGTTCATCGGTGCCGAATTCATCAATGTGTTCGAGGAAGAGGCGAAGAAGATCGGCGGCGCGGACTTCCTCGCGCAGGGGACGCTCTATCCCGATGTGATCGAAAGCGTCAGCTTCACCGGCGGGCCGAGCGTCACGATCAAGAGCCACCACAATGTCGGCGGCCTGCCCGAACGCATGAATATGCAGCTGGTCGAGCCCTTGCGCGAACTGTTCAAGGACGAGGTCCGCGAACTGGGTCGCGAGCTGGGCCTGCCCGACATCTTCGTTGGCCGCCATCCTTTCCCCGGCCCCGGCCTCGCCATCCGCATCCCCGGCGAAGTGACGAAGGAGCGCTGCGATATCCTGCGCAAGGCGGACGCGATCTATCTCGAAGAAATCCGCAATGCGGGCCTGTATGACGCGATCTGGCAGGCTTTTGCCGTGCTGCTGCCGGTGAAGACCGTGGGCGTGATGGGCGATGGGCGCACTTATGACAGCGTATGCGGCCTGCGCGCCGTGACCAGCACCGACGGGATGACGGCGGACGTCTACCCCTTCGACGCGAGCTTCCTCACCGGCGTCGCCACCCGCATCGTCAACGAAGTGCAGGGCATCAACCGTGTGGTCTATGACTATACGTCAAAGCCGCCGGGGACGATTGAGTGGGAGTGAAGGGGTAAGGGATGACGTCTTTTCAGCTAGGCCAAGGCTCACGCCTATGCTTGCCAAATCTAAAGGCCAATATACAAGGATCCCATCAAGTCTTCGAAAAGCAGTCAGAAGGCGAAACAGCACCGATGCGGCTTGCATAGCGCCCGATGACCAAGTCATGGAGAGGTGATTGTGGGGGTAAAGCTCGCCGGATTATCGAAGCCAAATCCAGCTCGTAGCGGATTAGGCGGCTCGTTCGCCAAAGATCGAGGAAAGACGTTCGCATTCATCGCGCATCGTCAGATGCTGGCATTCTGGCACCTTCTGCTGCTTGCCATAGCGCTAAACGGTGTCACGCCGGTCGCTGCTGGGGCGCAGGAATCGCTGGGTATCAACCAGCGGGATTTCACCGTAAGTACTCTCGGTACACGGCACCAGATCTCGGGTGTCACCGCAAACGGAGCCAATATACGCTACCGGCTTGAGCCCTACCGGCTTACTGCGAGACGCACGGTGCGTATCAATGGCGAACGGATACGCGAAGGGGAAGTGCTGCAGGGATGGGCGCGGAGTGTTGGCGGACAACTACAATGGATTGTCCCGCCATCGCGCGAAGTCACATTAGTGCTGAGCCACAATGTCGCCTACGCGCGACGCAGCGCGGCTGATACAACGCTTGCGCGGATTGATCTACTTACCGGACAATCAGCCGATTCCGGCCTTTCCGGACTGTATTTCGCGCCCTCCTCTTACCCGGTAGCCTATTTCGAAGAACGCGGCGGACAATGGGAGCAGGTGCATAGCTACGCGCCATCCTATGGATATTATCTCGGCATTCTTCCCGATGCAGAACCCGGCGAACTCGCTCTGCTCGACGAGCGAGGGAATGCCGTTGCCATTCTTTCGAACATCGACTCCTCGCGCCCGCGGGAGGTCATTTCGCAAGCTGAGCATGAGCGGCTATTGCAAGCCAATCCGCTGCTACAGCATCAGATGCGCCTGCCCGACAATGATCCGCAGCACGCTTATACGCCCGCGCATTTGCGTCCGAGCCGCTATCTGACGCTATTTGACTATCCAGTGATGGCGACGAAGAATGGCGCGATTGTTGTGCGTCATCGCCAGCCGGACGGTACGATTGCCTGGGGCATATACGGACGCGACGGATCGCTGATGATGCCCATGCTCGACGACCTGCATTTCACTTTCAAGACCGAGATGAATGACAGCTCGGCGCTGCGCCAACAGACCCCATATTTCGCGTTTATGATCCCTCTCGATGCCGCGCGCGGCCTCTATTGGCCGATTTCCGACGATGGCGAAGTTGTGGCCGGCGGCAACGGCGTTCGCGGCATCCGCCCAATTCTGGGCGGCGAGTATTTGCGCGACCGGATGGGTCATTGGCCTTCAGGGTTTGCCAATCCCTGGACACTGACTGGGGTGCTGTGGGAAAATGACGGTGTCGAAAGCTGGGCAATCGCCACCAGCCCCGTGAATGATAACCGTATAGTAGATACCCGCACACGGGCGGTCTGGCAGGATTGGGAAATGATCGACTTCGGCGTGCGCAGCGTCGAGTATTACACGCCCGGCACCGATGCAAATGGCATTCCGATTACCGGTAACACACCACGACCGACCCTGGCGCGTGCGACGGCTTCAATGGGTCTGTTTGCGCGAATGCGGAACGGGCCTGTCTTTATCCTTGTGCCCGATCCGCAGAATAGCGGCCCTGCATCGTGGGTTGAATTGAGTGCGGGCCCGTTCGCAACCTATCAGGATGCGCGTAACGGTCTCACCAGGTACAACAATGCAATTATACAAGAGGCGGGTCAGCGTAGCGAAGAACGCCTCGCAGCCTACAGGGCCGAGCGCGCCAGAAGGGTCGCCGAAAACGAGGAATCACTGCGACGGCTCGCTTTGCGGACTATCGAAGATCGCGGTCCCGGCAGTCCGGCCGATGTTGATCTCTACTGTGCGCATCGCAGCGCGCAAGCCTGTGCGACCATGCGTGCGCGGTGGCAGGAAATCCTCAATCCCCCGCCACCCGATCCGCGCAATTTCCCCGGTGGTTTCGGCGCCTTATGGGCCATGGGCGCTGACGAGGCCTATTCCAATTATCGTGCGGATGTCGCATCGCGCGGCTACACTGGACCGAGCGCCTTGGGGTCTGGCTATTCGTGGTATAACGGCACGCTGTATGGGCCCAACCATCGCGCTATCCGCTAAGCGAAACCTCGCGCTGGCGATGGCAAGCCATAGCTTGCTCGATACGCTCACCAGCGGCGGGCTGGGTGCGGCGCTGTTCTGGCCGTTCGACAATACCCCGCATCTTCGCGCCGGTCACGCCGGTGCGCGTCTCGCCTATCGGGGCCGATTTCCTGTCATGGCGGGGGATCGCAACGCTTGTCTCCGAAGCTGTCTGGATATGGCTCCCTTGCGCGGCACTGGCGGTTGCGGGATGGGGGATACGCCATGCAGCTTCCTCTCGGCCCTGACCCGCGCACTGAAATATTGGAGCGCATCCACGCCGCGCTGATCCGCGCTTTCGGGCGGATCATCCGCCCCGATGACAAGCGCCGCGATCCGGTGTGGGTGCTTGTGCAGGGGGTGATCGGCGCGCAGAGCAAGACGGCGATCTCGAACGCCTCAACCGATGCGGTGAAAGCGCGTTATGGCAGCTGGGACGCGGTGGCCGATGCCGATCTCGGCGAGCTGGAAGCGCTGCTGCGCAACCAGACCTTCCCCTCGGTCGCCGCCGAGCGCCTGCGCGGCTGCTTCCGCGCAATTCGTGATGATCGCGGCGGCGTCGATCTGCGGCATCTCTCCAACCTGCCCGATGCCATGGCGATGGACTGGCTGGAGGCGCTGCCCGGTGTCGGGCGCAAGAATGCTGCTGGGGTGCTCAACGCCAGCACATTCCGCCGCCGTGCGTTGGTGATTGACGGGCACCATCGCCGCGTGATGCAGCGCGCCGGGCTCATCCCGCCGAAGGCCGACACCGCGCGCGCCTATGACGAACTGATGCCGCTCCTGCCCGCAGACTGGTCAGCCGAGGACATTGACGAGCATCATCTGCTGGTGAAGAGACTGGGGCAGACCCATTGTCGGCCAACCGCGCCCCGCTGCGCTGCTTGTCCGATCCGGGGAGACTGCCGCTATGCGGCGCAGCAGCCGGAAGGATTGCCATGAGCTGGGACGACTATTTCGCCGAGGATGCGGGCGCGAACGAGGCGGAGGCGCGGGGCAAATCGCGCACGGTTACGGTCGGCTGGACGGTGCGCTGGCCGGGCAATGGCGATGCCATCTGGGCGCCGCCCCAAGCCTTCAGCCGCGCCGATCCCAAGGCTGTGAGCGCCAAGAGCATACAGGCTTGCCCTGCTGCGATCGATTTCGACCGGCGGCATTTCGTCGTGCCGTGCCCGGTCGATCTGACGCTGAAATTCGAGCGGACACCGCAAGGCCAGATCCAGCTGGTTGATGCGGATGGCGAGCAATCGGGAATGCGTCCGCAAGGTCGCGCGAACCTGTTTATCGTGCAGCCGCCGAACGAATGGCGCGATCCCAATCGCCCCATTGTGCAATTCACCGCGCCCTATATCTTCGTGGCGGACAGCCCGGCCTATGTCGTGCAGACGCCGCCTTATCTGCATTATTTCCCGACGCAGCGCCCCGGCTTGCAGATGGGCGGGCGCTTCCCGATCCATATCTGGCCACGCCCGCTGGCCTGGGCGTTCGAGTGGTATGATTTGTCACAGCCGCTGGTGCTGAAGCGCGGCGAGCCGTGGTTTTACGTGGCGTTCGAAACCGAAAACCCCTCCGCCCGCGTGCGGCTGGTCGAGCAGGAAATGACTGCCGAACTTGACAGCTACGTTACCTCGATCACCGACGTGACCAATTACGTGAACAAAAGCTACGGACTGTTCGCAGAAGCGCAGCGGCGCAGGCCCGAGAAGCTGGTCAAACCCAAGGGCTGACCGAGGGGCCGCTCAGCTGTCGGCGTTTTCGACTTCGCGGTAGGGCACCCAGTCTTCAAGCGAAAGCACGCCTGAGAACATCCCGCTGCTACGGTCAATCGTGCGGATGATGTCGTGGCGGCACAGCTGGCTGCCATACCGCTCGATTACCGGCACATCCCACGGGCCAAGCTGCTGCGGATCGCGCGCCCGGGCCACCCACAGGGTGTCGCCGCGACGATAGGCGAGGCCGACATTTTCGACCACGCGCAGGCGGTTGTCGTTGAATGTCCGGATACAGGTTTGCCCTTCACCTGCGACTTCGCGGTTCTCGACGAGTTCGGCAAAGGCTGCGTCGGCCCGCTCGCTGCGGTCCTGCGCCATGGCCGGTGCCGCACAGGCAAGCACGGCGGTCGCAACGGCTGATGCAATGAAAGTTTTCATATCAATACTCCTGATCCGCCTATCAAGCTCGTCGTGTAACACGGTATCACTGAACGTAAGCTGTCAATCCGATATGCTCGCGCTCATCGAGTCAGTGTCAAGTAAACATTGTAAGACTCGGCTTCCAGATTGGCCTCTCTCCAGAAGTAGAGTTCCACGAACAACTCGCCGCCATCATCACCGGTCTGTTGCTCGATGTGGTATCCCACTGCAACGGGCGCCATGTCGGGATCGATTTCCTCGTCGTCGCGCTGCATCGGGGCAGGGAAACAAGGGCCGACTTCGCGCGCAAGTTCGTCGAGGAAGCGCAAGGCTTGGTGTTGCTCTTCAAACGCCCATTCGCATACGAGATCTACACCGATCCAGTCCTCTTCGGCGTAGACATCCAGAGCACACATATTTGCGTCGCGCGGCAGGGATGCCGATTGGCCAACATAGAGCTGTTGTGTATTGCCGTAGTGCGAGCGGACCTCGACTTGTCGCGCTTGGTAAGGGCTCGGCGAAGCCAGTGCTCGGATGACGCTGCAAACATCTTGCGCCAATGCAGCTGTGGGAACGGTGAGCGTCGACAACGAGGCAAGCCCCGCCATCAGGCCGCGCATCACTGTGCAGCTCCGGTAACAGAGGCATCGGGCACATTGCCATCATCCGCGGGGCCGCCCGCCAGGATGAAACGCCGGTCGCAATAGCCGCAATCGACATAGCCTTTCGCATCGATCTGCATCCACACGCGTGGATGGCCGAGGCTGGCGGGCTTGTAATTCTCTCCGCCGCGGATGTCTCCGGCGCCGTCACACCAGACGCGGGACGTATCGACGATTGTGCTTTCAGGTGCGTGATCCATGAGCATTGCCTCTATCGCTTTACGCGGGCGGCGAAAAGCCCCTAAGAGCGCACATATGAGCGACGCAGCCATCGAAATCCGCGATTTGCGCAAGGAATATGCGGGCACCAAGAACGCCCCGCCCAAGCTGGCGCTGAAGGGGGTGAGCTTCGATGTGCCCGAAGGCATGGTCTTCGGCCTGCTGGGCCCCAATGGCGCGGGCAAGTCGACGCTTATCAACATCATGGCCGGGCTGGTGAACAAGTCGGGCGGACAGGTGAAGATCTGGGGCCACGATATCGACACCGATCACCGCAATGCGAAGCTTTCGATCGGCATTGTGCCGCAGGAAATCGTCTTCGACCCGTTTTTCACCCCGTTCGAAGTGCTGGAAAACCAGAGCGGAATGTATGGCGTTGCCAAGGCTCTGCGCCGTTCCGAAGAGCTGCTGCGCGCGGTGCGGCTGGAAGACAAGCGCAACGCCTATGCCCGCACCCTGTCAGGCGGGATGAAACGGCGGTTGCTGATCGCCAAGGCGATGGTGCATTCGCCGCCGATCCTTGTGCTCGATGAGCCGACCGCAGGTGTCGATGTCGAATTGCGGCGGCAATTGTGGGAGCTTGTGGGCGAGCTGAATGCCGAGGGCGTGACCGTGGTGCTGACCACGCACTATCTCGAAGAAGCCGAGCAATTGTGCGAGCGCATCGCGATTATCAATCACGGCGAGCTGATCGCCAACCGCCCGACCCGCGAACTGGTCGACATGGCGCGCGAGAAAATCGTGCGGGTGACGGTCGACAAGGATCTGGCGGGGCCGGTGGTGGAGGAAGGCTTCCTCAAATCCGAAGTGACGGGTGAGCGCACGCTCGAAATCACTTACGACCGCGATGCCTCTTCTGCGGGGCAGATCCTCGCGATCGTGCAAAACCACGGTTACACGATCGAGGACGTAACGACGCGCGAGGCGGACCTAGAGGACGTGTTCGTGCAGCTGACGGGGAGCGGGGCCTGATGCAAACAGACGTCCTCATCATCGGCTCCGGCGCGGCCGGGCTTACCGCAGCGCTTACGCTCGCACAGAGCTGCAAGGTGCTGGTGCTCGCCAAGGGCGATTTGAAGAGCGGCTCCACCGCTTGGGCGCAGGGCGGGATTGCCGCCGTGCTCGATGCGGGCGACACGTTTGAAGACCATATCCGCGATACAATGGTGGCGGGCGCGGGGCTGAATGACCGCGAGACGGTCGAGTTCGTCATCGAACGCGCGCCTGCCGCGATAGACCGGCTGTGCGAGCTCGGCGTGCCGTTCAACCGCGATGCGGGCGACCTCCACCTTACCCGCGAAGGCGGGCATTCGCACCGCCGCATCGTCCATGTCGATGATGCGACCGGCTGGGCGGTGCAGGCGGCGCTGCTCAAAGCCGCCGAGGAAAATCCCAACATCACCCTGCTGCCGCATCGCACTTGCGTCGATCTGATCACCGGACGGCATGAGGCGAAGTTCTCCGGCTCAGGCCGCGTTTGGGGTGCCTATGCCCTTGATGTAGCGAGTGGCAAAGTCGAGGCCTACACCGCCAAGTCGACGATCATGGCGGCGGGCGGGGCGGGCCGCGTTTACCAGTTCTCCACCGCGCCGCGCGGCGCGACGGGTGACGGGATTGCTATGGCTTGGCGGGCGGGCGCGCGGGTTTCCAATATGGAAATGATGCAGTTCCACCCGACCTGCCTCTACAATCTCGACGTCAAAAACTTCCTCATCACAGAGGCGGTGCGCGGCGAGGGGGGGCATTTGCTCCACCCCGAAACTGGTCACCGCTTTATGGCGGATTACGATGCCGAGCGCATGGAGCTTGCCCCGCGCGATGTGGTGGCCCGCGCGATTGACGACCAGATCAAGCGCTATGGTCTCGATTACGTCCATCTCGATATCAGCCACCAGCCGGCCGATTTCGTGAAAGGCCATTTCCCGACCATTTATGACAAGCTGCTGGGCCTCGGCATTGATATGACGGTGCAGCCGATCCCCGTCGTGCCCGCGCAGCATTACACCTGCGGCGGGGTGGTGATCGATCTTGATGGCCGCACCGATCTGCCCGGGCTCTATGCAGCAGGCGAAGTCACCGAAAGCGGGCTGCACGGCGCGAACCGCTTGGCGTCCAACAGCCTGCTCGAATGCTTCGTCTTCGGCGAGGCCGCGGCACAGGACATTCTCGCGCATTGGGACGGGTTCGAAGCGCCCCCCGCCATCCGCGAATGGGACGAAAGCCGCGTGACCGATTCCGATGAAGAGGTCGTCATCAAGCAGAACTGGACCGAAATCCGGCGGATGATGTGGAACTATGTCGGTATTGTCCGCACCACCAAACGGCTTGAACGCGCGCAGAACCGGATCGAATTGCTGCGCAGCGAGATCGAGGATTATTACGGCAATTTCCGCGTGACGACCGATCTTATCGAGCTGCGCAATCTGCACCAATGCGCCGACTTGATCGTGAAGAGCGCGCTGCGCCGCCACGAAAGCCGGGGGCTGCATTATATCACCGATTATCCGGAACTGGCCGAAGAGGTTCGCGACACGGTGCTGGTGCCTTGAGCACCTGTTTCTGCGCCGTTCATTCCCAAAGGGATATTTGAAGTCCTATGAGCCTGATGATCATTCCCGCCGCAGTGCTCGCCATAATGCAGCCGCCTACGCCGGGTTTGGGTGAGCAAACCCCACCCGATGTCATCACTATCGGCGATGATCTGTTTGCGACCAATGGCGAGACGCTGTTCGTCTACCGCTCGACCAACGACAATCTCGGTGTTTACCATAGCGACTACAGCGAACGCTTTCTGGTGGCGATTGATGTCGCGACCGGGGAAGAACAATACTGGCTCGTCTACCGCGCGCAGCGCGACCAGATTTATGACGAGGCGACCGGAGACGAGCGGATCGAAGTGACATATTCCGACCGCGAGGACTGGCACGATCCCTATCAGATCATCGCCGATGCCAATGCGTTTCTGCTTGAACGGGTCGGCACCCCGCCGCCACCCGCCATCATCCCGCAACCCGGCGGAATTCGCCTCTCCTATGGATCCGGCCAGCAATTCGACATATATTATGCGCCCTCGGTTGCTCGCGCCCGCGCCTCGCTTGCCGAGCTGGCCCAGCGCATGAGCGATGTTCCGCGTATGGCGCCAGTCTCCACGCGGGAGCTTTTGGAAGACCGGCAGATCGATTGGGACAGCTGCTCTTTCACCGCGCTCGGCCGCCCGCTTGGCAGCGGCGAGGGCGCGTTCCAGATCATCCGGCTGCGCTGCCATGATGGCGAGGACATGGAGCAGACCTCGCTGTTGCAGGTCGTTCGCGTGAACGGGGCGGACAGTGCGCCTTAGCGCCGCAATGCCGCATTTCCCCGCGCGTCAACGCGGCCCAAACTCTTCCGTTTGCTAGCTGTGGAGGCCATATCTTGCTCGTCTCAACTCTTCTCGCCCTGACGGTCTCCACCGCTGACCCGGTGCCATTTCTTACGGTCACCCGCTCCGCCACAGGGATCGCCACGACGCAGATCGAAATCGGCGTTTTGCCCAGCACCGGGCCTTACCATTATTGGCTGCGGCGCGTGGAAAGCGGGCAGGGTATGGCGACGGTCCATTGGGCCGACACGCATAGCTGCGCTGTCGCCAGCGATGTCATCAGACAGGCCATCGAAGTCGAGCCGCCGGGTATCCATATTCCGGGCGTGCCGATCTCACCCGATGGCTCGGTCGTCATCACGCTCGACGGGGTGCAATACAGCTTTGAATCGCGCGCGCATTACGGGGACAACGTGTCGTCGAACATCCGCTTCACATCGAATGTCGGTACGCCTTTGGCAGACTTTGTCGAGGACAGTATCGGCGTGCTCGAAGAATGCTGGAGCGAGACCGCGCCCGACGCGCTCTATCCCTCGCCCGAATAACCGTCGAGCTCGTCGCCCTTCACCGTCACCACGTGCACCAGATTAGTCGCGCCCGACTGGCCGAAGGGCACGCCTGCCATCACCGCCAGCCGCGATCCGGCGCTGGCAAAGCCGTGGCGCAGCGCCATGCGCTTGCCCTTCGCAACCATCTCTTCAAAGCTGCCGATATCCTTGGTCGCCACCGGATGCGCGCCCCAAAGCAGTGCCACGCGGCGGGCGACGCTGAGATCGGGGGTGAGCACCATCACCGGCACCGCGGGCCGTTCGCGCGCCACGCGGCGGGCACTGCTGCCGGATGAAGTGAACACGCCGATGGCGCCGATCTTCACCGTGTCTGCAATCGTCATACAGGCGTGCGCCATTGCATCGGCCGTTGTCGGGTCGGGCGGGGTGTCGAGCAGGCGGACGCGTTCCTTGTAAAGCTCGTCCGATTCCACCTGCCGCGCGATGCTCGCCATCATCAGCACTGCTTCTTCGGGCCAGTCGCCCGCAGCTGTTTCGGCTGAAAGCATCACCGCATCCGCGCCGTCATACACCGCATTGGCCACGTCGGAGACTTCGGCGCGGGTGGGGGCGGGGCTTTCGATCATGCTTTCGAGCATTTGCGTCGCCACGATAACCGGCTTGCCCGTCAGGCGCGTTGCGTTGACGATCTTCTTTTGCAGCGGCGGCACTTCTTCGGGATTGAGCTCCACGCCCAGATCGCCGCGCGCCACCATGATCCCGTCAGCCTGCTCGATGATTTCATCGAGACGGCGGATGGCCGAGGGCTTTTCGATCTTGGCGCAGAGCGAGGCGCGCTGCTTGCCATCGGTGCCGGTCATCAACCGGCGCGCTTCGGCAAGGTCATCGGGACGCTGCACGAAGCTGAGGCCGATCCAATCGACGCCCTGATCGAGCGCGAAGGCCAGATCCTTGCGGTCTTTCTCGGTGAGTGCGGGGATGGGAATTTCCGCATCGGGCACGTTCACGCCCTTGCGGTCCGAAATCACGCCGCCGACTTCGGCGCGGCAGACCAGCGTTCCGTCTTGCACTGCGGTGATGCGGAAACGCATCTTGCCATCATTGACGAGCAGCCGCTGCCCGACCTCGACCACGTCCAGGATTTCCGGGTGCGGCAATTCGACGCGGGTGGCATCGCCGGGTTCGGGATTGCGGTCGAAGGTAAAGGTCGCGCCATGCGCAACGGTTGCGCGGCCATCGGCAAACTTGCCGACGCGCAGTTTGGGCCCTTGCAAGTCGGCCAGAATGGCAATCGGCTTGCCGAATTCCTCTTCCAGCGCGCGGATATTGGCGATTGTTTTGGCGTGCATCGCGTGCTCGCCATGGCTCATATTGACGCGGAACGCATCGGCGCCCGCCATGAACAGGCGGCGCAGCACATCGGCATCGGCGGTTGCGGGGCCGGTGGTGGCAAGGATCTTGACCTTGCGGCCTCTCGGTTGGAGCTTTGGAGCGGTTTCGGTAGCCATGAGAAACAGCCTATGGCACCACTATGTGACAAGACAAGTCACCATGATGCGAGGCATTGGTATGCACGAGACGCCTGACCCGTTGGACGCGCTGTCCGACACGTTGGCCGCCGCCGCTTTCCGCCGGCTGGTGCTGCATTTGCAGCACCGCCACGATGCGCAGAATATCGAGTTGATGGGGCTGGCAGGCTTCTGCCGCAACTGCCTTGCCGACTGGATTTTGGAAGCAGGCTTCGATGGCGATAAGGCTGCCGCGCGCGAACTGATCCACGGAATGCCGATGGCGGAATGGAAGGCCACCCGCCAGAGCGAGGCGACCGAGGAACAATTGGCGCGGATGCAGACGAGCCTCGCCAAGAACGCGCCCGACCTGAGATAAAGTTTTCCCGCCTGTGGAAAGGGGACTTCACCCGCCAACGTGGCAAAGCTAATCGGGCGCTCAACCGATTCTCGAACATTCTTGGAGTTGCCCTACATGGCCGAAGCCACCGACGACCGCCTGCGCCTGCTGATCGAACGCATCGAGCGCCTCGAAGAAGAGAAAAAAGGCATCGCCGACGATATCCGCGACGTTTACGCGGAAGCCAAGGCCGTGGGTTACGATCCCAAGATCATGCGCCAGATCGTGCGCCTGCGCAAAATGGATGCGAACGATCGCAGCGAGCAGGAAATGATCCTCGATACGTACAAAGCCGCGCTCGGCATGGGGTGAATGTGGAGATTATCGGCGGGTTTTCGCCAGTAAAACGGGCACTTGCCATAACATAGCCGGTCTGCCAGCTTCTCCGGCGAATGGAGGGCTTGGCTATGATCGGAATTTGCAGGCACATCGGCGCTGCGGCACTGGCCGCGTGCTTGGCATTCAGCACACCTGCGGCAGCGCAGCAGAACCTGCCATTGCGGGCGCAGGAAAGCTACAACCACCCGCACAGCGGTATCGAAGTGCCGGCCACGCTTGGCGGGTATCCGCGCACCACCGCCCGCGCCTATGCCGAGGATCATCTTGATGTCGGCATGAATTTCGAGTCACCCGATCGCGGCGAGGTGCTGAGTTTCTATGTCTTCCGGAACACCAACGGCTCTGTGCCGGTGTGGTTTTCGCAGGCGCAGGCAGCGATCGAAAGCCAGTCCGGCCTCGACAATCCGGCTGTAGCTGTCGCTCCGGAGAGCTTCAGCCTTCCGGGTTCGGACGTAAGCTCGGCTTTGCGCGCGGTCTACGCGCCGGGACGGCGCAGTGTCATGCGCTCGACCGGCGTGGTGCTGTTTACCCTCAATGGCTTTTACGTGAAGATTCGCGCATCCTCTGCGAGCCGCTCACCTGCTGAACTGGTAGCGTGGATGGATGCGGCGCTGGCAGAATTGGTGCTGCCGGGAAATGCAGGCGAGGCTGTTGCGCCCGTAGAGGATTGCGCGGATGAGCTCCGCTTCCGTGGACGTTCGCGGGATGCCGAGACGAATCCCGTCGGTTCGCTTTTCGGAAGTCTGGTTGTCTCCGAGATTGGATCCGACCTCGAAGAGCTCGACGAAGGCGCGGCCATGGCCGCTCCGGCAGTTTGGTGCCGCGATGACGAGCTTGAGCCGACGCAGATCGTGTATCGCGCTGATTCTGCTGAAAACTCCTATCTGATCGCGCTCGGCGATAACGGTAATGCCATAGCAGTCGGCCCCGATGGTTTGGGCGCTCTGTTGTCAGAGGATGACGACGTGGAAGTGTTTAGCCTACGACTCATTATGGCAGCTCGGACGCTCAACCTTGTCTCGCAAGACCGCTTGCCACGGCCCAGCCGGGTCATGGAATTGCTGATGGAGGAACGCATTGTCGGCTCGGTCTCGACATGGGGCGAAGATCGAGCAATTACTATTGACTCAGGCGCGCTCTGACGACGGGTTGCTCTTGAAATCCCCTCTGTTTTACCCAGATAATACAGCAGCGAACCGCAATTTCAGGAGGACTTCACTATGGCACGCGAATGGAAAGATGCGCGCGGCATTCCCGTTACCACTACGCCTACGCTCGAAGGGCGGCCGATCCAGGACTATCTCGGCATTGTGACGGGCGAA
This sequence comes from Aurantiacibacter sp. KMU-128, assembly GCF_056933515.1. Lineage (NCBI taxonomy): Bacteria > Pseudomonadati > Pseudomonadota > Alphaproteobacteria > Sphingomonadales > Erythrobacteraceae > Aurantiacibacter > Aurantiacibacter sp. KMU-128. Next base: position 2,588,997 of record NZ_JBXORT010000001.1, on the reverse strand, counting down.
GTGATCGTCGGCGCTAACGTGTTCCGTGATCTGTTTGCCAATATCCGCGATATCGTGGGCGGGCGCTCGGGCAGCTACGAGCGCATTCTGGCCGACGCACGCAACCAGGCGATTGAAGAGCTGCAGGCCGAATGCGCGAGCCGCGGGGGCAATGCGGTGGTCGGTGTCGACCTTGATTATGAAGTGATTGGCGCGAACGGTTCGATGTTGATGGTCAGCGCCAGCGGAACCGCAGTGAAGGTCTGATGCGTGGCGACCGCAAGGCGGCTGGATGGCGGCGATCTTGCCGGTTTCCGGACGATGAATGCCATCTTCGCCGAAGCGTTCGGGGAACCGCACAACTATGCCGACCGGCAGCCGGATAACGACTATTGCGGGCGCTGGCTCGCCAATCCGGACAATATCGCAATCCTCGGATATGACGGTGACCAGCCGGTTGGCGCCCTTGCGGGCTACGTGCTCAACAAGTTCGAACAGGCCCGGCGCGAGCTCTACATTTATGATCTCGCCGTGCTCGAAACCGCGCGGCGGCGCGGTGTCGCCTCGGCGATGATCGAAGAGATGCGGCGGGTCGCGCGCGAGGTTGGCGCGTGGACGATCTTCGTGCAAGCCGATGTGTTCGACGAGGACGAGCCTGCGCGGTTACTCTACCGCAAGTTCGCCTGCGAAGAGATCATGGCGCACCACTTCGACATCGCGCCCTAATCCCCGCTGAAATTCAGCTCGATCAGCGCCCCCTCCGGCCCGCGCACGAAGATCTGCCGCGCGCCGGTGGTTGCGCGGTTGTCCAGCTCGCGGATGGCGTGACCACGCGCCTTCAGCCGCTCGCGCATCGCCGCATAGCCCTTGCAGGCAAAGGCGACGTGGTTGATCACGCCATCGCCCTCTACCCCTTCGCGCAAATTCACATGGACGGGCGCGTGGCCGCTCGCGTCGTGCAGCCAGCTGTTCACCGCGCCATCGCGCCCGGGCGCAGGGCGCGCCTCCAGTCCGAACACGTCCTCGAAGAAGCGCAGGGTCGCCGCCATATCGCCGGTGCTGATGTTGAAATGGTCGAGCCCTTTTAGCATCTTCATTACCTCCCGCTTGCCCATGCGCGCCGTGCTGCGTTAAGGGGCGGGCACATCCCATTTCAAGAAGATTAGCGAAAACCCATGGCAGGCCATTCCAAATTCAAAAACATCATGCACCGCAAGGGTGCGCAGGACAAAAAGCGTTCGAACCTGTTTTCCAAGCTCAGCCGCGAAATCACCGTGGCGGCGAAAATGGGGATGCCCGATCCGGACATGAACCCGCGCCTGCGGCTTGCGGTCAACGCCGCCAAGGCGCAGTCCATGCCCAAGGACAATATCCAGCGCGCGATCGACAAGGCGTCGACCAATGATGGCGAGAATTTCGAGGAAGTGCGCTACGAAGGCTATGGCCCGGGCGGCAGCGCGATCATTGTCGAGGCGCTGACCGATAACCGCAACCGCACCGCCACCAATATCCGCACCGCCTTTTCCAAGAACGGCGGCAATCTCGCCGCATCGGGCGCGGTGAGTCACGGGTTCGACCGCAAGGGACTGATCGAATATCCGGCCAGCGCGGGCGATGAGGAAACCGTGCTGATCGCCGCCATGGAAGCGGGCGCGGACGACATCGAGAGCAGCGAGGACGGGCACACGATCTGGACCGAGGCAGATGCTCTGCACCAGGTCGCTGGCGATCTGGAAAAGGCGCTTGGCACAGCAGACAGCGTGAAACTGGCGTGGAAGCCGACGCTGACCGTTGCCATGGATGAAAAGGATGCGGGCACGCTGCTCAAACTGGTCGACGCGCTCGACGACGATGATGACGTGCAGACCGTGTGGGGCAATTACGACATTTCGGATGAGGTGATGGAGAAGTTGGGGTGATGAACTCCCTTCCCCCTCAGGGGAGGGGCTTCAAGGATGTTGATCCTCGGCCTTGATCCCTCGCTCAGCTGCACCGGCTGGGGCCTTGTGCGCAGCGAGGGTTCGCGGTTGTCGCATATCGCCAACGGGCAGGTGAAAACCGATCCGAGCGCGCCGATGGCCGCGCGGTTGGCGCAATTGTCGCGCGAAATTGCGGCGGTGATCGCGGAGCATAAGCCGGATCGCGCCGCGTGCGAGGAAGTGTTCCTCAACAAGAACCCGCAATCGACGATCAAGCTGGCGCAAGCGCGCGGCTGCGTGCTGGCTGCATGCGGCGCGTCGGCTTTGGAGGTGCGCGAACACGCGGCGCGGCTGGTCAAAAAGGCGGTTGTCGGCACCGGCGGGGCGGAGAAAGCGCAGGTGCAGGCGATGCTCAAAGTGCTGCTGCCGGGCGTGGCGGTGGCAGGTGCCGATGCGGCGGATGCTCTGGCAGTGGCGATTGCGGACGCGCATTTGGGGTAGTGAGGCAGTAGGCAGTAGGCAGTAGGCAGTAGGCAGAAGGGCTTTCGCGCTTCCCCACCTCCGTTCGTCCTGAGCTTGTCGAAGGACTGCTTTTCCTTCAAATTCGACGCCAAGCTCCGAAGAAAATGCAGCCCTTCGACAGGCTCAGGGCAGTCGGGTGAGAGGTTGGATTGAATGTATCTCGTCGTCTTCCGCAACCGCAAACGCGCCGATATCGACCGCGAGGCCTATCTGCGCGATGCCGCGCATATGGAGGCCATGGCTGCCCGCCAGCCGGGCTATCGTAGCTTCAAAACCTACACCGCCGATGATGGCGAGGTGATCGCGGTATCCGAATGGGATGACGAGGCAAGCGCGCGCGGCTGGGGTCGGCAGGAAGAGCACCGCCAGATGCAGGCCTTCTCCCGTGCGCAATATTACGCCAGCTACACGCTGTTCGCTTGCGATTCCCCAAGGATTCACACTTTTGCCGCAAAGGATTAGACATGATTGAGATCTACGGAATTCCCAATTGCGACACGGTGAAGAAAGCACGCACATGGCTGGACGCGCAGGGGCTCGATTGCACCTTCCACGATTACAAGAAGGAAGGCGCGGATGCGGCGAAGCTGGAGGCATGGATTGCCGAGAAGGGCGTCGATACTGTGCTGAACCGGCGTGGGACGACCTTTCGCAAACTGTCCGATGCGGACAAGGCAGACATCGACGCGGCCAAGGCCGTCGCGCTGCTTGTCGAGCATCCGAGCATGATCAAGCGGCCGGTTGTCGAGTATGCTGGCGGCATATTGGTGGGGTTCAAGGAAGGCGAATGGGAAGCGGCGCTGTGTTGAGACTATTTCTCGTTATAACAGTGTTTTGCTGCGCAGCATGGAGTGCAGCATTATCCCCTGTTATGGCGCAACAAATAGAGGAGCCGGAAATGCTCATTATCGCCCATCGCGGCGCCAGCGGGGAGCGGCCCGAGCACACGCTGGCGGCCTATGACCTCGCTATCGATCAAGGGGCCGACTATATCGAGCCCGATCTGGTGGCGACGGCGGACGGCGTTCTGGTCTCCCGCCACGAGAACGAGATCTCGGGGACGACCGATGTCGCCGACCGCCCTGAATTTGCGGGTCGCCGCACGACCAAGGTGATCGACGGCGAGGAAGTGACCGGCTGGTTCACCGAGGACTTCACGCTCGCCGAATTGCGGACGTTGAGGGCGCGGGAGCGGTTGCCTTACCTGCGGCCGGAAAACACCGCCTATGACGGACTGTATCAGGTGCCGACCTTGGCCGAGATCATCGCGCTGGTGCGGGCGCGCGAGGCAGAGACGGGTCGGGTGATCGGGCTCTATCCTGAAATCAAGCATCCCGGCTATTTTCAGGACATCGGAATCGACCTTGCCCATCTGCTCGTCGTGCAGATGAACGCTGCGGGCTATTCGGGCCGTGATGCGCCGGTGTTCATCCAATGCTTCGAGGTCGCTCCGCTGGAGCGATTGGCATCGATCACAGAGCTGCGGCTGGTGCAATTGATCGCTGCCGACGGCGGGCCTGCTGACAACGGGACCATGAGCTACGCGCAAATGATCACCGACGAAGGGTTGGCACAGATAGCCGAGTATGCCGCCGGCATTGGCGTCGATATACGGCTGGTTCTTGATGCGGAAGGTGGTTCAACCGGACTTGTTGCTCGCGCTCAGGAACAGGGGCTTGCCGTTCACGCTTGGACACTCCGCCGAGAGAACGCCTTTATGCCGCCGCGACTCGCCACCAGCGATAATCCGCGCGGTGTGGGAGGGTTGCCGCCGTTGATGGGATTGCTGGTTGCTGCCGGTGTGGACGGGATTTTTACCGATCACCCCCAAGCGGCTGTTTTCTTGCGGGAGAGCGGCAATTACGAGCCGTGACGCGCGCTCAAAATGTAATTCAGCGCCATATCCTCGCTCAGATGCAGGCCCTTCATCGGTGAAAAGGCGATGCCCTGCATCCGCGTCACCACCAACCCAGCCGCTTCGAGCATCGCGGTCAGCTCGTCGGGCGTGACGAAGTCCTCCCAGTGGTGCGTCCCCTTGGGCACCGCGCCCAGCGCCTCCGCGCCTTCGACCAGCAGCGCGCGGCTCGCCAAAGTGCGGTTGGGCGTCGACATCACCAGCAGACCATCGGGCGCGAGATGTGCGGCCAGCCCGTCGAGAAACGCGGCCTTGTCCGCCACGTGTTCGATCACTTCCATGCTCGTCACCAGACCGAACTGGCCCAGCCCCAGCGAACCCAGCTCGCCCGGCACGTAGCGGATATCCAGCCCCGCGCCTTCCGCGTGCAGGGCGGCGACTTGCGTGTTCTCCGGCGCGGCATCGACGCCGGTCACTTCGCCGCCCATGCGCGCCAAGGGCTCGCACAGCAGCCCCGCGCCGCAGCCGACATCGAGCGCGGTCTTGCCCGCCAGCGGCTTCACGCTTTGCACATCGCCGCCCCAATGCAGGTCAATCGCTTCACGGAGGTAGCCGAGGCGCACGGGGTTCAGTTTGTGCAGCATGGCGGAGGAGCCCTTCGGATCCCACCACTCGCGCGCCAGCTTGCCGAAATGCGCGGCTTCCTCCGGCCGAATGGTCGCCGAACTGGTTTCACTTGTGACAGTTGCATCGCTCATGCCTTGCTCTTAACAGCGCGCATTCGTTTCAACCATACCGGCGAGAGTCTTCGTGGCGCGCATTGTGATGAAATTTGGCGGAACCTCGGTCGCGGGCACCGAGCGGATTCGCCGCGTCGCCAATATTGTCCGCGCGCAGGCTGCGGGTGGCAATCAGGTGGCGGTGGTGGTCTCAGCGATGGCGGGGGAGACCGATCGGCTCGTGACCTTCTGCCGCGAGGCGAACCCGCTCTATGATCCCGCCGAATATGACGTGGTGGTCGCCAGCGGGGAGCAGGTGACCAGCGGTCTGCTCGCGCTGACGCTACAAAGCATGGGCTGCAAGGCGCGCAGCTGGCTCGGCTGGCAATTGCCGGTGAAGACCTTTGCCAACCACGCCAATGCGCGGGTGGACGAAATCGAGGCGGAGCGGCTGCTTGAAAGCATGGCGGCGGGCGAGATCGCCGTGATCCCCGGCTTCCAGGGCGTGTCAGACGAGGGCCGCATCACCACCATGGGGCGCGGCGGATCGGATACTTCGGCGGTGGCCGTCGCGGCGGCGATTGGCGCGGACCGGTGCGATGTCTACACCGATGTGGACGGGGTCTACACCACCGATCCGCGCATCGTCGCCCGTGCGCGCAAGATCAAACATATCGCGTTTGAGGAAATGCTCGAACTCGCCAGCGTGGGTGCGAAGGTCTTGCAGACCCGCTCGGTCAGCATGGCCATGAAACACAATGTGCCGGTGCAGGTGCTGTCCTCTTTCGTGGACGAGGATTCGCCGCCCGCCGACAGTCTGCCCGGCACCATGATCGTCTCCGAAAGCGAGATGGCCAAACTTCTGGAGGAAGCCCAAGTGGAACGCCAAACCGTCACCGGTATCGCGCATGACAAGAACGAGGCCCGCGTGGTGCTGACCCGTGTGCCCGACAAGCCGGGCGCGGTCGCCAATATCTTCACCCCGCTGGGCGAGGCGGGGATCAATGTTGACATGATCATCCAGAATGTCGGCCGCGACAAGGGCGAGACCGACGTGACCTTCACCGTCCCGCAGGCCGAACTGGCACGGGCGCAGGCGCTGCTGGAAGACAAGCGCGATAAGATCGGCTTCAACCGCATCATCACCGATGCGAAGGTCGCCAAGATCAGCGTTGTCGGCATGGGCATGAAAAGCCATGCGGGTGTCGCCGCCACCATGTTCAAGGCGCTGGCGGATCGCGGAATCAACGTGCAGGCGATTTCGACTTCGGAAATCAAGGTGAGCGTGCTGATCGACGAGGACGAGACCGAACTGGCAGTGCGCGTGCTGCACACGGCATACGGGCTGGATGCTGAAGAGCCCGCTTAAATTCTCGCTCAGCAAAGCGCTCGAAACGTGGAGCGATTTTGCGCTTGATTGCTGGATGTATGCGATACGCATCGGGCTGGTCGGGTTAGCGAACGTGTGCGTTTGGGGCTTAACGGGGCAATTGAGCGAGTCTTCATTCGCTAACCTTGCCCGAAATTGGCAGAGCCTTTTCGGATCAATCTTTGGCATCGGAGTTCTGGTAGCGCTCGGCTACAGGCTGGACCGCGCTTTCTCGCGTGAGAAAAAGCGACGTGGCCCGCCAGCGAACGGCGGCCGGACTGCGCCGACCCCTCGACCCAAGCGGCGGCAATGGGGTAACAGGAAGCGGAAGAGGAAACCCAAGACATGACCTACACCGCCAAAATCCTCCTGCTCGGCTCGGGTGAGCTGGGGCGCGAATTTGTTATCTCGGCGAAGCGGCTCGGCGCCTGTGTCATCGCCTGCGATTCCTACGATGACGCGCCCGCCATGCAGGTGGCGGATGGCCGTGAAGTTTTCTCGATGCTCGATGGCGAGCGTTTGCGGGACGTCATAGCGGAACACAAACCCGACCTGATCGTGCCGGAAATCGAGGCGATCCGCACGGAGGTGCTAGCCGAGGTTGAGGCGGACGGGTTCACCGTGGTGCCCTCCGCGCGCGCCACTCAAATGACGATGAACCGCGACGCGATCCGCGATCTGGCGGCGAAGGAGCTAGGCCTCAGCACCTCGCGCTACCGTTATGCGAGCAATTACGCCGAGGTGGTGGAAGGCGCGGCGCATACGGGTTTCCCCTGCGTTATCAAGCCAGTAATGTCCTCCTCCGGCAAGGGGCAGAGCACGGTCAAGTCGGCAGAGCAATTGCAGGAGGCATGGGACTATGCCGCTGCCAATATGCGCGGAGACCGGCAGCGGGTGATCGTCGAGCAATTTGTCGATTTCGACTACGAGATCACTCTGCTGACGGTGCGCCACAAAGGCGGCATCACCTTCTGCCCGCCCATCGGGCACAGGCAGGAACGCGGCGATTATCAGGAAAGCTGGCAGCCTACGCCCATGTCCGATGCTGCAATTGCTGCGGCACAGGATATGGCGCGCAAAGTGGTGGAAGAGCTTTGCTCTACCGGATTGGGCTACGGCCTGTTCGGGGTCGAGTTCTTCGTGAAAGGCGACGAGGTCATCTTCTCCGAACTCAGCCCGCGCCCGCACGATACCGGGATGGTGACTTTGGCAAGCCAGACGCTCACCGAATTCGATCTCCACGCCCGCGCGATCATGGGCCTGCCTGTGCCCGAAAGTATCGATGCGCGTCCCGCAGCCTCCGCTGTCATCCTCGCCGAGCGCGACGGGACAGCGCCCCGATATGAAGGCATGGCCAAGGCGATGCGCGAGCCGGGCACCGATATCCGCATTTTCGGCAAGCCCACCACGCGCCCCTATCGCCGCATGGGTGTCGCGCTGGCAACCGGCGCGGACACCGATGAAGCACGCAGCAAAGCGCGGGCAGCGGCGAGTGCTATACGCATCATCTATCCGGAAGACTGCTAGCCAAGATCGTCAGCACTGAAGGGCAGCTGGCGCTTTTCATGCTGCACACTGATCCAGCGCGTGGTGGTGAATGCGTCTACTGCCCAGCGTCCGTTGAACCGGCCGATGCCCGAATTCTTCACACCGCCGAAGGGCGATAGCGGGCTGTCATTCACCGGCGCATCGTTGATGTGGCACATCCCCGATTGGATCTGTTTCGCGACACGCAATGCGCGGCCTGGGTTCTCCGAAAATACCGAAGCAGAAAGCCCATATGTCGTCGCATTCGCAAGCCGGATCGCGTCGTCCTCATCCATGGCTCGCTGGATAGGGCAAACCGGCCCGAAAATCTCGTTGGCGACCAGACAATTGTCCTCGGCGACATCGGTGAATATGTGAGGCGGTATGACGAGGCCATCCGGTTCGCCGCCCAGCGCACAGGTCGCGCCCTGTTCCTTGGCCTTGGCAATCATATCCTGGACGGAATCGAACTGATCGCGATTGACGATGGGGCCGATGAAGCAGTCGGCTGCATCGCGCCTGCCTACTGGCAGCTGCTTCACCCTTTCCACAAAAGCATCAACGAACTGATCGTAAATCCGGTCTTGCACGACAATGCGGTTGGCGATCATGCAAATCTGGCCTTGGTGCATGAACTTGCCCCAAACGCTCGCCTCCACCGCGAAATCGAGATCCGCGTCATCAAGCACGACGATTGGCGAATTGCCGCCGAGTTCGAGTTCGACCTGTTTGATGAGATTGGCATCGAGCGCTGCCTTTCCGACTCCGCGTCCGACGCCGGTAGAACCGGTGAAGGAGACGACCGAGGGAACATCGTGCGCGATCAGCGGATCGCCGATATCCGAACCGCCCCCCGGCAAAACGGAAACAAGGCCTTTGGGTACGCCCGCTTCCTCGCAAATCGCGGCAAAGATGGTGCCGCCTGTTACGATGGAATCGCTCGAAGGTTTGAGCACCACCGCGTTGCCAAGGGCGAGTGCAGGAAACAGGGTGCGACCCGTTAATTGCAACGGGAAGTTCCAAGGGCTGATGAGTGCAACCACACCTGCTGGTTGGCGGTAGGCGCGGCTTTCCTTGCCGGGAATATCCTCGGGCAGTATCAGACCTTCGACCATGAAGGGCAGGACAGCGCCTTTGCGCGCTACGTCGGTGCACAATTTGTGCTCCAATGCAGCCTTCACCTGCGTCCCGCCAATTTCGCGCACAATCCAGTCTGTTATCTCATCCTTCCGGCGCTCCATGACATCGGCGATGCGTTGCAGCACCGCGGCGCGCGCTGCGGGCGGCAGTGCGCCCCATTCCTTCTGTGCTTCGGCAGCAACGTTGCAAGCCTCGTCGACGTCGGCGGCAGTGGCTGCGTTCATGGTGAAAATGGTGGATTCGTCCCAAGGACAAATATTCGTCATTTCGCTACCGGTTCCGGTGCGCCATTCACCGGCGACAAAAATGCGATCAAGGTTTGCATAGGATTGGGTCATGCTGAACGAACGGGGCTTTGGCGGCGCAGTTCCGCTTGCGGGGCGAAAGACCGTATCCTAAGCGCTGCGGGATGAACGACTTTCCAAAGACACATGCGCTGATGGCGCGTGGACGCGAATTTCTCGGCACTGAGCACGCCATTCTGTGCGGCGCTATGAGCTGGGTTTCCGAACGCAATCTGGTCTCCGCGATCAGCAATGGCGGCGGCTTCGGCGTAATCGCATGCGGGGCGATGACACCCGAATTGCTCGACGCGGAAATCGCCGCGACGAAAACGCTGACCACCAAGCCCTTTGGCGTGAACCTCATCACCATGCACCCGGCGCTGTTCGATCTGATCGAGGTGTGCGCGCGGCATGAGATTTCGCACGTCGTGCTTGCAGGCGGCATTCCGCCCAAAGGCAGTGTCGAGGCGATCAAGGCGTTTGGTGGCAAAGTGCTCGTCTTCGCGCCCACGCTGGCGCTCGCCAAGAAGCTGCTGCGCTCAGGCGCGGATGCGCTGGTGATTGAGGGGATGGAAGCGGGCGGCCATATCGGGCCTGTCTCCACCAGCGTGCTGGCGCAGGAATTCCTGCCAGAGCTGGCGGCGGATTTCGTCGTGTTCGTGGCAGGAGGCATCGGGCGCGGGGAAGCGATTGCCGGCTATCTGGAAATGGGCGCGAGCGGCGTGCAGCTCGGCACACGCTTCGCCTGCGCGACCGAAAGCATCGCGCATCCCGATTTCAAGAAGGCGTTCTTCCGCGCCAACGCCCGCGATGCGGTGGCGAGTGTACAGGTCGATCCGCGCCTGCCCGTCATCCCCGTGCGTGCGCTGAAGAACAAGGGCACCGAGGAATTCACCGCCAAGCAGCGCGAAGTCGCCGCCATTCTCGATGCAGGCGAAATCGAAATGGGCGAGGCGCAATTGCAGATCGAGCATTACTGGGCAGGCGCGCTGCGCCGCGCAGTGATCGATGGCGATGTGGAGAACGGGTCGCTGATGGCCGGCCAAAGTGTCGGCATGGTCAAGGCTGAAGAGCCTGCCGCCGATATCATCGCGCAATTGATGGCCGAAAGCGAGGCGGCACTTTCCGCGCGCTAGCGGCGCGCGCTTCGCAGCGCGGCAGAACTCTGATATGTCATGCAAATGGCAGCGATTCAGATGTTTTCGCAGCAGCGCTTTGACCGGGACAACCGTCTGCGGCCGCTCGTTCTCGCGCTGGTCATTCTCGCGCATTTGCTAGCCGCGCTGCTTATCCTGCGGCTGTTTTCAGATGTCGGGGAAGCAGAAACCCGCGAGACACCGCTTGCGGTTCTGGAAGGAATTGTCCTTCCACCACCGCTGGAGGAGCCTGACCCTCCTGAGTCTCCTGTAGTTGAGGAAGCCGCCTCCGGCCTTGCGGGAGGCAGCAGCCGGGCGGGCTTGACAAGCGGCGGACCCGGCACCCGTGCCGAACGCGCCCGCCGACAATTACCGGACCCGGCTTTGCGGCTCGCAAGGCTCGATGTGTCTGCTGGCGGAGACGGCCCGGATATCGATCTCGACCGCTTGGGCGATATTGCCGGGATCGTCCGAGGTGTGGGCGCAGGAACAGGGAGCGGGCGCGGCACAGGCCATGGCAGCGGGCTCGGTAATGACGGCACTGGCGCAGGAGGCGTCGATACCACGCGAAATGTCAGCTGGTCACCGCGTTTCGATCGCCGTGTTATCCAGCGGCTTATGCCGCGCGCGGCACGCCGCCAGCGCATTTACGGACTGGTCGTGCTCGAATGCACCGCTTTGCGCGATGACCGCGTCGCCGATTGCGTGGTGATCGAGGAGCACCCGCAAGGACTCGGTTTCGGCGAGGCAGCGCTTGCGGCGCAGCCCCATTTGCTCCTGCAGGTGACCGATGCCAGCGGCTCGCGAATATATGGCGAACGCATTCGCCCCTATATCGAATTCCGCGTCCGCTAGGCCACATTTCGGGCCAGGCGCCAGCCCCGGAAATGCGCAGTTGCAAGAATTGTAAAACTCTCCTTTCAATTGCCTCGGAAAAATGTAAAATTGCTGCATTGCAACATTGCGGTCGAATCATTGCGATTCCGGGGGATCCATGCCGACACGTGTTCTTATTGCCTATTGCCTGATAGCCTTTGTTCTGCTGCTCGTTGGCTGGGGAATTGCCGCGCTGCTGCGTCGGCGCAAGCGCCAACGCGATTTGCGCCGCGGGCGAACCGGTAACTGATCCGGCGCACGCTCCGAAGTTTCTTGCCAACCGGTGTGGCCGGTGGAACATCCCACCTGCGCCTGCGTTGGCGGGTAAACTTCAGGAGATCCGGGTATGTGCGACGAACACCATTTCAATGCCAAGGCGGCAATGACCCGTCGCCAGTTCGGGGCCTTCGGAACCGTTGGAGCTTTGGCCGCCTGCGCCCCAGTCGGCGGCATGGACGGTGTTGGCGGTATCACCCAGCGCAACGTCACTTTCGCCGCTGACGGCGGCACGATGGACGGGGTTTTCCTACACCGCGCCGGGGAAAGCAATCCCGGTGTAATCCTGTGGCCCGACATTGCCGGCCTGCGCCCTGCCAAAATCGAAATGGGACGCCGGTTGGCGGCTGAAGGCTATGCCGTGTTGGTCGCCAATCCCTATTACCGCTCGGTTGCGGGCCAGCAATTTGCCGATTTCGACGATTGGCGCAGCGATGACGGCTGGAACCGCGTCGGCCCGTGGCGCGAGGCGAACACGCCCGAAAATGTCATGCGCACCGCTGGCAGTGTGGTTGCATGGCTTGATGCGCAAGACGAAGTCGATAGCGCACGCGGCATCGGCAATCAGGGCTATTGCATGACCGGCAGCTGGACGATTTACGCCGCCTCTGCAGTGCCAGACCGGATCAAGGCCGCGGGCAGCTTCCACAGCGGCGGGTTGACGCGAGGCGAGGCGATGGCGCCGGTCAATCTGCTGGCGGGGCTGCCAGCCGATACCGGCGTGCTGATCGGCGAAGCACGCGATGACGCGGCTGCGCGCGCCGACATGGTGCCGCAATTACAAGCTGCCGCCAGCGCGGCAAGTGCGCAAGTGAGTGTCGAAATCTATGACGGTGATCACGGCTGGACGGTGCTCGATAGCCCTGCCTATGCGCAGGCCGAGGCAGATCGCGCATGGGCAAATCTGCTGGCGCTTTACGCCGCCAGACTCTGATCGGGCGTCCGTCCGAATCCACTTGGTTGCGGCAGCGCCTTGGGTATAGTGTATCACAGACTAGAGAGCCCGCCGCACTGATGAGCGGGCCGACCACAAACGGAGAGAGAAATGACCGAGCAGCGCCTCGTTAAGGCCCATTGTGACTGGTATGCGGGCGAGGAAATCCTCGACACGACAATCGGGGGGCTGCTGCGCGAACAAGCCGCGAAAAATGGTGATGCCGAAGCGCTCGTCGAAGGCCGCATGGACGGCACCACCGGTCGCCGCTGGACTTATGCCGAATTGCTCGCCGATGCCGAGCGCCTTGCCAAGGGATTTGCCACCCGCTTCCAGCCGGGCGAGCGGATCGCCGTGTGGGGGCCGAACATCCCCGAATGGGTGCTGGTCGAATATGCCTGCGCTTTGGCGGGCCTCACGCTGGTGACGGTCAACCCCGCCTACCAGAAGCGTGAGCTTGATTATGTGCTGCGCCAGTCGGGCAGCGTGGCGCTGTTCCTGATCAAGGAAGTGCGTGGCAATCCGGTGGCGGAAATCGGCAAGGCGGTGTGCGCCGAGATTCCCCATGTGCGCGAAGTCGTTGACATGATGGACGAAGCCGCGATGTTCACCGATCCTTCGGGCACTCTGCCCGATGTGGACACCAATGATCCGGCGCAGATCCAGTATACGTCGGGCACGACCGGCTTCCCCAAGGGCGTCGTACTCTCGCACCGCAACCTTACCAACAATGCGCGCATTTTCGCCAAGACCGGTAATCTGCCTGACCGGCAGTCGACCATCGGCCTGACGCCGTTGTTCCACACGATGGGCTGTTCGATGGGCGTGCTCGGATCGCTGCAAACGGCGGCGAAATATGTGCCGCTGCCTTTCTTCGAGCCCAATGCCGCATTGACGATCATGGAAGCGGAGAAGGTCAGCTGGACGCTGGCCGTGCCGACCATGGCGGTGGCGATGATCGCGACGCAGCGGGCGAACCCGCGCGATCTGTCTTCAATGCAGCTGATCGGCATGGGCGGCGCGATGGTCGCGCCGGAGCTTGCCAAGGCAGCCGAAGCGGTGCTGGGCGCGAAGGCGCTGGTCGCCTACGGTCAGACCGAAAGCAGCCCCGTTATCACCAGCGCGCGCCCGAGCGATTCGCTGGAAGATATCACGACCACCATCGGCCGCCCTGCACTGGGCACCGAAGTCGGCATCTTCGACCCTGCTACCAATGAAATCGTCGATTGCGGTGTTGTCGGCGAAATCCGCTCGCGCGGCTATGCGACAATGCTCGGCTATCACGAGAACCCCGAGGCCACTGCCGAGGCGATCGATGCCGACGGCTGGCTGCACACCGGCGACCTAGGCACGATGGATGATCGCGGCTTCGTGCGCATCACGGGCCGCGTGAAAGAGATGATCATCCGCGGCGGCGAAAACCTCTTCCCCGCCGAGATCGAGAATGTTCTCGCCGAGCATGAAGGCGTCGCCGAATGCGCGGTCTTCGGCGTGCCAGACGAAGTGCTGGGCGAAGCGGTTGCCGCCTGCGTGCGCATGAATGAGGGCCACAGCTTCGATGAAGAAGCCTTGCGCGCGCACGTCCGCTCGCAAATCGCGCCGCAGAAATGCCCAGCATATTGGGAGGAGGTCACCGAATGGCCGCTAACCGGTTCGGGCAAGATCCAGAAATTCAAGCTGCGCGACCAGTTTATTGCGAAGCATATCGGCGAGAAGGCGGAAGGTGTTCTGGGGGGGTAGCCTACCCTTTTAGCCAGTTGACTTGCCATCAAATTCCGTCAATTTCAGTCCCTCTTGAAAAGGGGGGCTTCAAGTGAAAAGGACTTTCGCATTACGTCTGGCGCTGGTTTCAGCGGCCAGTCTCTTGGTTTTTTCGCAAGCAGCCGTAGCGCAGCAAACCAACAGCAGAACATCAAGTGCATCTGGCGTAGCTACAACCGACACATTTGACCCGGACGGGTATTACCGGATGCGGGTCACAATGGACTATGAAGGGCAGGCGAACCGCTTCTCGACTGCGCACTGTCCGACCGGCAATATTCTTAACTTCGACATTTCCCAGCTGCTCGCCCGGGAATCGTCCCACACGCTCACCATCGGAATCGAAACGCCGGCCATCGCGGTGACCGAAGCGCAGCTGTATAATATCGAAGTCAGCCGTGAGGGCGGTATTCTGAACGATCTTGGCGGCTTGATTGGCGTGGGGAAAAGCGAGTGTGTTTCAAGCTTTCACCGGGTCGATCTGCGCACGCCGTTAATGACTGTTGCGGGGAATGACGCCTTAAGATGGACAGTGGGAGTGCGCTTTACCGAACAGAAAGATGCGCCGACACTGGTCAATACTGTGCTTCCCGAATTGCCTTTCAATTTTCTCAGGGAGGCAGGCAGCCTCGAAGGCAAGCTGTCGGACGCCTATTCGCAGACTAACCGGATCGTAGACCGGACCGATCTTAGCCTAGCAGCCGGCGGCACACGAAGCGACGAATGGCAGATACCGGGTGATCCGGCGCGCAGCATTCCCGACGTGCGCATCAGAGCTGCGCTGGAACCTGTGCCGAGCTATTTCACGCGCCCGGCCGCAGGGTGGACGCCCAACGCTGTCCTGCGAACTCCCATGCCGGCAGGCACCCCGGGAGGCGCGACGACTTTCGGGGAAATGGCAAGGGCTGTTCCGGGCTTCGTCGAAATGATCAGCAGCAACCAGCCCGAAGCCTTCGATATTGCCTGCCGCCAATATACCAACGAACTTTCAGATCGTGGCTTCTCGAATTCCGATCAGGCATTGCTTGTTTGGGCGGCTGCAGTTGGTCGGGCCAACCTTGCAAACGATCCGCGCATCTATGATCGGATGTGCTTGGAGCAGACCTTTGTGATCCTCGCTGCGCGGGCCGACACGCAGGATATCGATTCCTCACCGGTGGGCGCTGTTCCGGACCCGGTCGTTCCGGATCGGACGGCTATGCAGCGCACAATTGAAACAGGCCTGCCGCTAATCGGCTATTTCAGGCGCAGCCCTTGGCAGGTACGCAGACCGCTGGCGCTCGCCCTGTTCGACTTTGATCGGCGCGTGAACGGCCAGCATATCGGCCTTGCGTTCTTCGATCAGGCCGGCCTCGGCATCTTGCAGCAAAGCGAAATGACCTTGTCCAATCCCGATCAGTGGGAGTTGAACCGGAACCAACCCTCGCCATTCGCTAGCGAAGTAGGGTGCTATTCCTACATCGAAGGTGATGATGGGGCGCAATCGCGTATGATCGCCCTTGCCGATTTCGGTGAGGGCGGGGAGCCACGAGAGATCGTAATCGACGCGCTCTTCAGCCCGACCATTCCCGGGCAGGCCGCGCGCATCGACACGTTGGTGCTGCGGGAGCCAGAAGCCGATGATCTCGCGCGCATCCGGGCGGACCATGCCGGCGCATGTAACGTCTTCGGCTGGAGGGCCTCGATACTTGATTTGGCAACGGAGGAAGGCTCTGAAGCGTCCGCAGAAGAAGGAGGCGCACCAGCCGAAAGCGGGGATTAGTCTGACTTCATAAGGGCAAGCATAAATACGGCTTTTCGCCGATGAAGCGCCGTTATGCCGACCATTGCTAGCGGGACCACAGAAAAGCCGTCATCCGTGCAAATCTGGGATGCGCGCTAACACCTACAAAATCGACTGCCCCGTGCTCGCCCAATCCTTCAGGAAGCCGTCAATGCCCTTGTCGGTCAGCACGTGATTGAACAGCGCGTGGATCACTTTGGGCGGTGCGGTCATCACGTCGGCGCCGATGCGCGCGCTTTCCAGCACGTGGACGACATGGCGCACGCTGGCGACGAGGATTTCGGTCTCGAAGGCGTAATTGTCGTAGATCAGGCGGATGTCGCGGATCAGGTCCATGCCATCAGTACCGTTGTCATCATGCCGCCCGACGAAAGGCGAGACGAAAGTCGCCCCGGCTTTGGCTGCGAGAAGCGCCTGGTTGGCAGAGAAGCACAAGGTGACATTCACCATCGTGCCATCATCGGTCAGCGCCTTGCAGGTCTTCAGCCCGTCCACCGTCAGCGGCACTTTGATGCAGACATTATCCGCGATCTTGCGCAGGACTTCGGCCTCTTTCATCATGGTCGCATGATCGAGCGCGACGACTTCGGCGCTCACCGGCCCGTCGACAATATCGCAAATCTCCTTGGTGACTTCCATGAAGTCGCGGCCCGACTTGGCGATCAGCGAAGGGTTGGTCGTCACCCCGTCGAGCAGGCCGGTGGCGGCGAGATCGCGGATATCTTCAAGTTCGGCAGTGTCGGCGAAGAATTTCATGGAAGAGGCGTCCTTATCTCTGGCGCGGCGAATCGTTACACAATCCTATAGGCGTTACGCCGCCTCCGGCGCCACCGCGGGCAGGGCGATTTCCTCTGCTGGATAGCCTTGGTGCGCTAAGGACGCGGCGCGCGTGTCGCTGAACCTTCCATGGCGGCGATACTTGACCATCCAGCGATCAAGGAACAGGCCCAGCGGCCTAGGCGCGATGCCCAGATCCTTGAGCTGCTTATTGTCCGTGCTCGCGGTGCTTCCGCTTTTCAGCATGGCGAGCTGATCGGAATTCATCGGCGTGCCGGGCAACGCGGCGAAGATTTTGGCCAGCGGATCGGGCATCGGGAAGAAGGTTCGCTTGCGGCCTTGGCTCGCCGCGATCATTGCATTGATCTGCATCATCGACAGCGCCTCGGGCCCTGCCGCCTCGAACACTTTGCCGCCATGCTTGGCCGGATCTTCCAGCGCCGCGACAATAGCTGCGGCCACATCATCGACCCACACCAGCTGGAATTTCGATTCCGCGCCGAATACCGGCATAACCGGCATCATCTGCACCATATCGGCAAACATCGGGATCAGCCCCGCTTCCTCGCCGAACACGACCGAGGGGCGGATCACGCTCGCCTTGGGGAAGGCCTCTAGCACCTGCCGTTCGCCATCGGCCTTGGTGCGGTAATAGCCCGTCTCGGCCTCCAGATCGGCACCGATCGCCGAGACATAGACGAACCCGCTCGCGCTCTGGGCCGCCGCAACCCGCGCCGCGTGGCCCGCGCTGTCGGCCTGAAGGCGCTTCTGGTCACCATCGAAAGTGCCGATCAGATAAACGACATAGTCCGATCCGTTGACGCAGGCTTCGACACTGCGCGTATCGGCGGCGTTGCAGCGGGCGAACTGGATTTGTCCCAGATTGGCGAGCGGCTTCAGCGTAAAGGCCATTTCCGGCTCGCGCGCAGCGATCCGCACCCGCGCCCCGCGTTCGAGCAGATCCTGCGCCAGATGCGTGCCGATAAATCCGCTGCCACCGATCAGCGTGACGAGCTTGCCATTGAGCGGAGATGTCTGTGCCATTGCGGCTATCCTTCAAGCGAAAAGCGACGGTCGTTGCGCGCCCTATGCACAGCGATGCCGCGCTGGGCAATCCTCTCTATCGCCTATCGCCCGGCCACCGCAATGCGGTCACCCGATCTCGCGCACGAATTGCGCAAAACCCGCGTTGACTCACAGCCAAGCCTATCCTAGAGGCGCGCTCCTACCAAACAGCGGAGCGCAAGCTCGTGCTGATTGATGTGTGCCCAGATGGCGGAATTGGTAGACGCACCGTCTTCAGGTGGCGGCGCTCGCAAGGGCGTGGAGGTTCGAGTCCTCTTCTGGGCACCATCGCTTTAAGTAATTGAAATATCGAGTTAAAATGCCGTGAATGTGAGTCTTCGTTGATCACTTAAGGCACTTGTCTCTGCTTGCCGGCCACGATTGCTTCGGTGCGGGCGATCGCCCTTTCCATGAAGCGGTCGTAGATGCTCTCGTGGATCAGCGCGCGGCTGGGGCAGGTGCAGACCTCGCCTTGGTTGAGCGCGAACATCACGAAGCCTTCGATGGCCTTGTCGAAATAATCATCCTCTTCGCGGCATACGTCGGAAAAGAAAATGTTCGGGCTCTTGCCGCCGAGTTCCAGCGTCACGGGAATCAGGTTCTCGCTCGCATACTGCATGATCAGACGTCCGGTCGTCGTCTCTCCGGTAAAGGCGATCTTGGCGATCCGGTTGCTGCTGGCGAGCGGCTTGCCCGCTTCGAGGCCGACCACGCCGAGCGGCTCGTGGAAATGGTAGGCAAGCGTATCGTGATCGATTTCGGAAATGTTGCCTTCCTGCGAGCGAATGCAGCCGGCGAAATAGCGGAAATGATCGATGGCCAGCGTAATGTCGGCCGCCATCGTCTCGCGCAGCGGCTTTCCGTTATCCCACGTCTCCGCAATGGCGAGCTTTTCGAGGTTTTCCTCCATCCGGTCGGCGATGCGGTTCAGGATCAGGGCGCGCTCGCCCGCGCTGGTGCGGCCCCAGGATTGCTTGGCGGCATGAGCGGCATCGAGCGCCGCCTCGACATCGGCCGCCTGGCTTCGCGCGATCTTGCCGACCGCCTTTCCGGTTACCGATGAGATGTTGTCGAAATGGCGCCCGTCCTTCGGAGCAACCCATTTGCCGCCAATGAAATTGTCGCATCGCTCCGCGAACGGTGCGATCATCGATGTGGCCGGATTGGTCTGTATGTCCATGTTGTCATCCTCTCAAATTCGCCGGGCCCTCCCGGTCGCGAGGATGATGGTTCCGTCAAAACGAATGGATTAACAAAGGGCGCAACTGGTGAGCAGATGAGACCGTCTCGTTATCGAGACACTATGAACCAATCTACGAAATCAGTCGCGCGTCAGGCCCGCCTTATCCATTCGGCGATAAAGCGTGGCCCGACCGATCGCGAACAATTTCGCTGCTTTCGTGGTATTCCCCACCAGATTCCCTCAGGGCCCTCCGCAGCACGGCTCCTTCTGAGTCGTGGAAGAAAATGCCCTCGTCGCGCCCAAGAATGTCTGACGCCGTGCGGCGCGCTTCTAAACAGGCATCAGTCAGACCGAAACGATGCCGTGCCGCGAAGGTCGCGCCGACTACAAGATCGTCGCGATCCACCGCCAGCAAGGCAGCATGGCCGCCAGGCAGATTGGCGTCGATGATCCGGTGCGCGGCAAAATGCTTGCGGAATACGCCGCTCTCGATGCGGTGCGCCGCGTCCTGGACAATGTTCTGCACCAGTATACCCATTGCGGCGCTGTGATCGTCGCGGCAATTCGAGATATCAAGCGCGCCGACAAGCTGACCGGTCGCATCGCGAACAGGTGCGTCCATGCAGCTGATGCCGATATTGCGGCTGGCGAAATGCTCGTCGCGGTGAATTGTAACGGGCCGCGCCTCGACTAGGCAAGTGCCGATACCATTGGTGCCTTCGCGGCTTTCACTCCACACTCCGCCGGGGGTCAGACCCACCCGGTCGAAGAGTTCGCGATCCCCCGCCAGACTGCGCGTTTCCAGAACGACACCGTCATTATCGGACAGCATGACGGCACAGCCGGTCGCGGAAACGGTCTGGAACAGCTGATCGAGGAGCGGCCGCGCGACTTCCAGCATCAGCTCATGACGCTGCCGCCGTTCCGTAAGGTCGATGCCGGAGACGAGCTCCTCCGCACGATTGGCACCCGCATCGAGACCGTGCTTCAGGCCGGAACGGCACCAGCTCGCTGCGACAAGCGAATGCGCGGCGCTTTACGGGGATTGCAAAACCTCTTCGACAATGGCTTCGTGTCGCTCCCTCATCGTGTTCAGATATCGCAAATCATCGAAAGTCGCTAGAGTTACCGCGAACCGAAGGCGGCTTTCGGGCAAAGGACGCGCGCATACGGCGGAACCCTGTTTCTCGACAATGTCGGGGAGATGGAAGGTGTTATCCGGTCGCGGCTGGTATCGGCATTGGAAACCCGCACTCTGTTGCCACTGGGCGCAGAACGCGAGCGCAAGCTCGACTTCCGGGTCATCGTCGCGGCGAGAGAGAGTTCTGCGGCCGGGGATTCCATGCTCACGCCAAGCTTTGAAAGCAGGCTTGGAGCAGTGCGCATTTCGCTCCCACCACTCCGCGAACGACGTGATGACATTGCCGATTTCTTCCGCCGGTTTGTTGCGGACCTGGAGGTTGCGACAAACAAGACCGCCGATCCGATAGGTGCGGATGAGTGGCGGCATATGCAAACGCACGATTGGCCGGGCAATTTGCATGATCTGCAGGGCTATGCCCAAGCCTTCATTCTGGGGATTGCCAAAACCGGAAAGGGTACGGATGTTGGCGCTGGCAGCGGGTCATTGCAGACCCTGGTCGCAGATTTCGAGAAATCCGTACTCGAAGAAGCACTCCGCATGAGCGAAGGCAATGTTGGGATTGTGGCCGAACGGATGCAGATCCCGCGCAAGACTCTCTACGACAAACTTTCGCGATACGAATTGCGCCCCCGCGACTTCCGTAGGGAATTGCCATCCTGAGCCGTCCCATGTGGCACATCTGAAGGGGAATATGGTCTTAAGAGCGCTGAAACACGCCCGTATTTGCCAGTCCTCGCCTTCCTCTTCGTCACTCCGGCATGGTTGGCATACACACTCCGTCGAGCGCCAGCACATGGGTGAAGCGGCCCAGCGCCATCCATGATCCGATGGCAAAGGTCAGATCGACAATGTCGCGGTCGCTGAAGCTGGCGTGCATCCGCGCCCAGAAATCCTCGTCTTCGTCCATCGATTGCGGTGCTTCGCCGAGCCGCTCGGCATATTCGATGGCGAGGCGTTCGCGTTCGGAAAAGAGCATTGCATTCCGCCAGTCGGGGATGGCGGCGTAGAACTCCTCGGGTGGCGGAGTGTTGTCGCGCGCTGCTGCGGCCCGCGCGGCATCGCCGCCGCTGCGGGTAATGTGTCCGGGCAAATCGCGTTCGGCCCGCATATTGCGGCACAGATGGCATCCGTTGATGAGCGCGGTGCGCATCCGCGCCGCTTCCATTTCGCGCATCGAAAGCTGCGAATGCTCGTACACAGCCAAGGAATAGGCCGCCGCCGCCGCGCCGATTTCCGGCGTAAAGTGCGCCCAGGTGTAGGACAGCGGATCGTGCGCCTGATCCTGCGGAATGGTGATGCGGGGCATGGTATCCTTCTCCTTTGGTTATCTGATCAAACGGTCTCCATCGCGCCGAGCACAAGCGTCGCCTGGCTGGACAGCGTTCCGCCATTGGTATGCGCGAGGCACAGGCTGGCCCCGTCCTGCTGGTTGGCAGCATCGCCGCGGATTTGCCGGGCGGCCTCGATAATCGCGAAAAGCCCGTACATTCCCGGATGGCAGCAACTCAGCCCGCCGCCATTGGTGTTGACCGGCAGGCTGCCGCCCGGCGCAATCGCGCCGCTGGCGACGAAGGGCCCGCCTTCTCCCTTGGCACAAAAGCCGAGGTCTTCGAGGAACAGGATCGTGTTGATGGTGAAGGCATCGTATAGTTGCACGGTGTCGAAATCTTGCGGTGTCACGCCCGCCGCGGCCATCGCTCTTGCGCCGGATTCCACCGCCGCCGTGCGGGTGAGATCGGCGGAGCGGCTGATCGCATTGTGCCACGTCGCCGCCGCTGCACCGAGCACGGGGACGGGAGCCTGCTTTCCGTCGCGCGCCCGCGGGGTCGAAGTGAGCACGATGGCCGCCGCGCCGTCGGTCACCAGACAGCAATCGGCCTTGCTGATCGGGCTGCTGATGATGCGGCTGGCAAGGCAATCGGCAATGGTCAGCTCGCCCTTGGCAAAGGCTTCTGGATTGGTGTTGGCCCATTGCCGCGCGGCCACCGCCACGGCGGCCATTTGCTCGCGCGTGGTGCCAAACTCATAGGCGTGGCGGGCGGCGGCGAGCGCATAGCTGCTGAGCGGATAAAGCGGGTTGTAAGGCGCTTCCCAAGCCGAGCTGCGCGCGGGCGTGGCCAGTTTCCCGCCGCTGCTGCGCTGGTTGGAGCCGTAAGCGATCAGCGCGCAGTCGATATAGCCTGCAGCGATCATCACCGCAGCAGTTATGACATGGCTGGCGAAGGACGAACCGCCGGTGCGGTTATTGTCGGTAAAGCGCGGGCGAATGCCATAGGCTTCGGCGAGCGAAAGGCCCGCGAAAAGATCATCCGGCAGGCAACAGAACAGCGCATCGACTTGGCCGAGCGGAATGCCGCCATCGTCCAGCGCCAGCAGTCCTGCCTTTGCGGCCATTTCCAGCGAGGTGAAGCCGGGGCACTCGCCCACGCCGAAGGTTGCCAGACCGGCGATCGCAGCAGCAGCGCGGGGGAAGGGGTCGGTCATGCCGCGCACCGGCGATTGACGATTGCGGGCGAGGCCCATAGCAATGTCGCATGACGTCCCACGATGCTCCTGGCCCCGAAGCCCGCTGGCGTGATGCGCTGGATCAAGGCCGGATTTTGCTGCAACGCGATCCTGCCAGCGGCGCGGTCTTTTTCCCGCCGCGTGTTTGCGGGCCGGAAGGGCAGGCGCTCGAATGGATTGAGGCGCGCGGCACGGGCACGGTTTATGCGGTCACGACCATCCATCCCCGCCCGCCGATGGAGCCCTACAATGTCGCGCTGGTCGATCTTGCCGAAGGGGTGCGGATGATGAGCCGGGTGGACGGCATGGCGGCGGATGGGATTGCTATCGGCAGCGCGGTTGTTGCCGCGATTGCGCAAACGAAAGATGGGCCGCTGGTCGTTTTTCATCCGGCCTGATCCACCGCTTCGCGCCCCATTAGTTGGGCGATTTCCTGCTCGCTAAAGCCTGCCTCTGCCAGCACCTCTGCACTGTCCGCGCCAAGGCCGGGGCCGGGACGCCCGGCTTCTCCCGGTGTTGCGGAAAAGCGCACCGGCACTCCGGGCATCCGCACCTTGCCATGGGGCGTGTCGCAACGGTGCCAGAAACCCACGGCCTCCAGATGCGGATCGTCGAGCAGATCGTCGATAGAGCGCACGGGCATGGCGGGGCATTGCGCCGCTTCGAACACCGTCATCCATTCGTCCGTCGTGCGCTCGCGCATCACGGCGGCGAGTTGGCCGAGCACTTGTGAGATGTTCTGCGTCCGCGTGCGCAGCGAGGCAAACATCGGATCTTTTGACCATTCGGGATTGCCGATGGCGTCGAAGAAACTGCGCCAGTGGCGATCATTGTAGATCATCACCGCGATATAGCCGTCCGCCGTGCGATAGGGTTTGCGCTCCGGCGACAGCGCGCGAACATAGCCGGTCGGGCCAATCGGCGGATCGAACAGTGCGCCGCACAAATGTTCGAGCATGGCGAAAGAGGCGAGCGTTTCGAACATCGGCACTTCGATTTCCTGCCCGATACCGCTGCGTTCGCGCGCGAACAGCGCAGCGATCACCGCATAGGCTGCCGTAAGGCCTGCCACCTTGTCCGCCACCACCGTCGCCAGATAGGTCGGTTCGCCGCCAGAAAGCGCGGCTTGCAGCGCCACAATGCCCGATGCCGCCTGCACGATATCATCATAGGCGGGATAGTCAGCATACGGGCCGCTGCGGCCATAGCCGTAGAGATTGGCGTAGATAATGTTTGGATTGCGGGCTTTCATATCGGCGTAGGACAGGCCCAGTCTGGTGATGGCCTTCAACCGCATCGAATGGATGAACACGTCCGCAGTGTCGATCAGTCGGAGCAGCGCATCGCGGCCCGGCTCCTCCTTCAGATCGAGCACCAGGCTGCGTTTGCCGCGATTGACGTTCATAAACATCGCGCCACAATCGTCCGTCGGGCCAGGCGGCAAGGCGCGCGTGGTATCGCCCGAAGGCGCTTCCACTTTGATCACATCCGCGCCCAGATCGGCGAAAATCTGCGTGGTATAGGGGCCCATCAGCACGCTGGTGCAATCGATGACCCGCACCCCTGCGAGCGGCCCTTTTCCAGCACCTGCACCAGCCATTTGCCATCCCTTAAAAAACAATCATGCTTGTTTTTGGTCTGGGAATGGCCGAAGTGCAAGGGGCAGTTGAAAGCCGGGCGCGAACAATCGGAGAGTTTGGATGCGGGTGCACCTGATCGCCGCAGGAAAATACCACGATATCGACTTTGCGCGGCTGGAACTGCTCAAGCTGCTGGCCGAACAGCCTGCGCTGCGCACAACAGTAGCAGCAAGCTATGCCGATTGCGCGCTGATCGAGGCCGCCGATCTCCTAATCACTTACACCTGCGATCTGGTGCCGGATGATGCCGAGGTCGACGTGCTGGAACGCTGGCTGGAGCGGGGCGGGCGCTGGCTCGCTCTGCACGGGACAAATTCGCTGCTGCGCTTTGCTGAGGGCGGGCTGGTCGAAACGCCCGATGATGCACCGCGCTTTATGCGGCTTCTGGGAACGCAGTTTATCGGCCATCCGCCCATCGGGCCGTTCAAGGTGCACGTCACTCGCCACGATCACCCTATGACCGATGGTTTGCGCGATTTCTCGGTGGTGGATGAGCTCTATCTCACCCGCCAGCTCGCCGGTTTTGAGACCTTGCTGCACACGTCATTCAAAGGCGATTGTCCGGAGTTTGGCCTCAGCAACTGCGATGAGCCCGAAGTGCCGGTGCTGTATGAACGCAGCGTGGGGGAAGGCGCGGTTCTCTACCTCACGCTGGGCCACTGCCGGGGGCATTACGATTTGCAGCCGATCACCGCCTATTACCCGCATATCGAGCGGTGCGCGTGGAATTATCCGGTGTTTTATGAGCTTTTGCGGCGCGGCATACGCTGGGGGATGGGGTTTAGTCCTCGATGCTAGGCCGGCCGCAAATCAAGAATGACCTTTTCGAGATGATCCAGAACCAGCTCTATCTCTTCCTCGTCAATCCCGAAGGTCAGCCGGTTCAGCGCCATGCCTTCCAGCGTGTTATGCGTCAGCGCGAGCGCGATTTTGAATGCATGGGGATTTTTGCTCCATTGCGGGAACAGTTCGATGGCCAGATCGTGCCAGCGCTCGTTGAATTCCTTGCGCACAGGCTCCAGCGTGGCGGCCAGTTCCTTGTCCGTGCGCGCGGCATTGGCAAGTTCCTGGAAGGCGATGAATTTGGGGCTGAGCAGTTGTTCCCAATAGGATCGCAGCAACGTGCGGGCATCATCGTTCAATGTTCCCACCCCGCGCCGGAACGCGCGCAGCCGCTTGTGATGCAGTTCCACCAGCGTGGCCTGCATCAATTGCCGCCCGTTTTCGAAATGGTGGAGCATCGCCCCGCGCGAAAGGCCCGCTTCTTCCGCCACCTTGGGCGTTGTGGTGTTGGCGTAGCTGTATTTGACGAGGCAGCGGATCGTCGCCTCGATCAGCCGCGAGCGGGTCTTTGCACTCTTGAGCGCCTGCGCAGTCGGCTCGATCAAATGGCGCGATGTTTCGCGCGGAATTTCGCTCAATCGGGAAGTTTGCTTGCGCGCGGACATGATCGCCTTATGTCTAAAAAAAGAAAACAGGTGTGACTGCTTTAGCGACGACTCATACATAGGTGCGAAGCGAACAGTCAAACGAATCATCAGGGAGAGAAGAATGAGCAAACTGGCTGGCAAGATTGCATTGGTGACCGGTGGCGGGTCGGGTTTGGGCAAGGCCGATTGCCTGCGCCTCGCCGAAGCGGGAGCTATCGTTTACGTGACCGATGTGAACGAAGCGGCAGCGCAAGACGTGGCGGCACAGATCGGCGAGGGCGCTGTGGCGCTGCGCCATGATGTGGCCTCCGAGGCCGAATGGCAGTCGGTGTATGACCGGATTGCCGCCGATCACGGGCGGCTCGATATTCTCGTCAACAATGCCGGGATCGTGATTGTCGCCGACCCAGAGCAGACCACCACCGAGCAGTTCGACAAGACGATGGATATCATGTGCAAGGGCGTTTTCTTCGGCTGCAAACTGGGGCTTCCCCTCCTTGCAAAGTCCGAAAACGGCTCGATCATCAATATGTGTTCGAACGCCAGCCATTTCGGTTTCCCGCCCTTCTTTGCCTATTCGGCGGCCAAAGGTGCGGTGCGATCGATGAGCAAGTCGATTGCCATCCATTGTCAGGATCAGGGTTACAAGGTGCGTTGCAACACGATCCATCCGTCCGCCATCGAAACGCCGATGGTGCAGGGCGCAATGGGGCGGCCCGGCGAAGAACAGGAGATTCCGCAAGGCGTCCTGCCGGCAGGCTCCATCGGCGCGCCCGATGATGTCGCCAGCCTGATCGTGTTCCTTTGCAGCGACGATGCGCGCTTCCTGACAGGGGGCGAATATCTGATCGACAACGGCTCGAGCATCCGCCCTTAAAAACAATCACGCCTGACTTTTTTCTTGCAGTGACGGCTGCAGGTTCTAAGGTCAGGGCATGAACTTTGCAGGCAGGACAGCACTCATTATCGGCGCATCCAGCCCGGGCGGCCTGGGTGAGGCCGTTGCCCGGCGGCTGGCCGGTAACGGCTGCCAGGTGACGGTGGCCGCCCGCAGCAGCGGTGCGGTTGCCGATCTTGCCGGGGCGATTGGCGGCAAGCACGCTGTTTGCGACATCCGCGATGAAACCTCGATTGCGGCGCTGTTTGCGCAAACCGGCCCGATTGACGTGCTGGTGAACGCCGCGGGGACGACCTGTGCGGGCGGGATTGCCCGGATCGAGCGGGCGCAGATCGAAGACCAAATGGAACTGCATTTCACCGCCAACGCGCTGCTGCTCAAACACGCCGTTCCGGCTATGCCCGATGGCGGCAATGTGGTGCTGTTTTCCTCGCTAACCGCACGGCTCGCAGGCGTAGGTCTTGCCGCCTACAGTTGCGCCAAGGCGGCGCTGGAACAGTTGGTGCGGGTGGCGGCGGTTGAGCTGGGTGAGCGAGGCATTCGTGTGAATGCAGTCGCTCCAGGATTTTCGCAAACGCCGATGACCGAAGCGATCTTCGCCGATGCGGCGCTGACCGGGCTGTATCTCGATCATGTGCCGCTCGGCGCGCGGGCGGTGACGCCGCAAGAAGTCGCAGCGGCGGTGGCGTGGCTCGCGTCGCCGGAGTGCTTCACCACGGGCGAAATCATCCAGCTGTCGGGCGGGGCGCAACTGGGGCGCCTGCCCGACAAGAGCGACTTTAAGATGTTACGAAAGGCATAGGCATGGATCTGGGACTGAAGGGCAAGAAAGCAATCGTCGTCGGCGGGGCGCGGGGGATCGGCTATGCCATTGCCGAGACCTTCGCCCGCGAAGGCTGCGATGTCGCGATCACCGCCCGCAACGACGATTCGGTGAAGGATGCTGTCGCCAATCTCAAGAAATACGGCACGAAGGTGATCGGCAAGGGCTGCGACGTCACCGATGGCGAGCAGTTCAAGGCGTGGATGCAGTGGGCGGATGCGGAGCTGGACGGGGTCGATATCCTCGTGCCCGTCACCTCTGCCTCGGGCGGAGTGGGCAGTCTCAAATACTGGGAACGCAACTTCGCCGTCGATGTGATGGGCCCGGTGCGCGCGATTGACGCGGTGATTGAAGGGATGGCGGAGCGCAAAAGTGGCTCCATCGTGCTGATCGGCACCACCTCCGCGCTGGAGGATATGGGTGGCCCGCAGGCGTATAACGCGCTCAAGGCCTCGCTCATTACGTATGGCAAGCAGCTGGGTCTGGCGCATGGCAAGGATGGCATCCGCGTCAATGTCGTATCCCCCGGCCCGGTGGAATTTGAAGGCGGCAATTGGGAAATGCTCAAGGGGGCGATGGAGAAGTTCTACCAGTCGCTGATCCGCAAGCACCCGCAGGGCCGCTTCGGCAAGCCGGAAGAAATCGCCCGCGTGGTCGCGTTCCTCGCCAGTCCGGCGGCCAGCTGGTGCAACGGATCGCACATCGTTGTCGATGGCGGCTTCACCAACAACACGCATTTCTAGGGCCGGAGCGGGAAAGCCAGAGCCATGGATGTCAAACGCGAGCAATTCGTCAAGCGCGTTAGCGAACCGGTGCCGGGCGGGACACCGGTGGAAAAAGCGCCCGATCCGGAGCTTGGCTATGCGCTGATTCCGGCGGAGCGCTATACCTCCAAGGAGTTCATGCAGCTCGAATGGGAGCGGCTGTGGACGAAGGTGTGGCTGCTAGGTGGCCGGTCTGACGATATTCCCGAAGCGGGCGATTATAGTTGCACCAATATCGGCAAAGAATCGGTGCTGCTGGTGCGCCAGCGCGATGGCTCGGTCGCCGGGTTCTACAACATCTGCCTGCATCGCGGGAACCGGCTGGTGCCCGAAGAGGGCCTCGGCTCGGTGAAGGACAAGGACGGGGTGTTCCGTTGTAGCTATCACCACTGGGCCTATTCGCCCAAGGGGAAGCTGCTGCACATGCCGGACCGCGAGACCTTCCCGCAAGGCGCGCCGCCCTGCGGGCGGGTGCGGCCGATCAAGGTGGAGGAGTGGGGCAGTTTTGTCTGGTTCTCGCTCAACCCCGATGCAGAGCCGCTGCGCGACTATCTGGGCGTGATTCCAGAGCATCTCGATCCGTATCATATGGAGCGGATGGCGTGGACGCGCGATGTCACCGTGGAATGGGATTGCAACTGGAAGGCCAGCGTCGATGCTTTCAGCGAGACCTATCACGTGCAGGGCATCCACCCGCAGCTGAAATGGTATCTGGACGATGTGAACGTGCAGTATGACTGCTACGACAAGCACAACCGCTATCTGATCCCCTTCGCCGCCGTCAGTCCGCGCGTTTCACTCCCCTCGATCATGCCGCCGCTGTTTGCGGGCATGATGGAAGCGGCGGGCATGGATCCCGCCGGGTATGAAGGCCGGATCGACGGCGTCCGCGAAGCTTTGCAGAAGTTCAAGCGGGCAAACGGTGCGGCGCAGGGCAAGGATTATTCCGCGCTCAATGATGACCAGCTAACCGACGATTATCACTACACGATTTTTCCCAATGTTTCGCTGAATGTGCATGCCGATGACGTGATGATGTTCCGCCAGCGCCCGCATCCAACCGATCCGAACAAGATGCTTTACGATATCTGGATGTTCGAATTGGTGCCCGAAGGCGAAAAGTGGCCCGCGCGCGTGCCGCACCAGCATTTCAAGCATGGCGACAAGACGATTGGCCAGGTGCTCGATCAGGACGCGTTCAACCTGCCGCATGTGCAGGCGGGGATGAACAGCGAGGCGTTTGAAGGTCTCTGGATCGGCGATCAGGAAATCCGCTTGCGGCATTTCCACAAGACGCTGGGCGATTACCTGTATGGCCATAACGGGCCGGGCGAAGGGGATATCTGATGCAATATTCGAAAGACGGATTGCTCCGCGCCTATCGCCGCATGGCCACCATCCGCCAGTTTGAAGAGCGCCTGCATGAAGAAATCGCCAAGGGCGAAATCCCCGGCTTCACGCATCTCTATGCCGGGCAGGAAGCTGCCGCCGTGGGCGTGTGCGAGCATCTGGATAGTGGCGACATGATCGTCTCCACCCACCGCGGGCACGGACATTGTATCGCCAAGGGCTGCGATGTGGACGGGATGATGAAGGAAATTTACGGCAGCCGTGAAGGCCTGTGCAAGGGCCGTGGCGGCTCCATGCACATTGCCGATACGTCCATCGGAATGCTCGGCGCGAACGGGATCGTGGGGGCCGGAGCGCCGCAAGCGGTCGGCGCGGCGATTGCCGCCAAGGCGGCGGGCAAGGGCAAGGTCGCCATCGCCTTTTCGGGTGACGGCGCGTGCAACCAGGGCACTACGTTTGAAGCGATGAATATGGCCGCTGTTATCGAAGTGCCCGCGATCTTCGTTTTCGAGAACAATCACTATTCCGAACATACTGGCGATGCCTATGCCGTGGGCACCGCGCTGGATATTGCCAGCCGCGCAGAGGCCTTTGGGATGCGCGCGTGGCGCGCCAATGGTTGCGACTTCTATTCGACATTCGAAGCGATGGCGGAACTGCTGGACTATGTCCGCAGCACCAATCTGCCTGCCGCTATCGAGCTCGATACCGAGCGGTTCTATGGCCATTTCGAAGGCGATCCGCAGCGGTACCGTGCCAAAGGCGAAGTCGCGCGGCTGCGCGAGGAACGCGATGCGCTCAAGAGCTTCCGCGCCTCCGCCGTCACGCAAAACTATCTCTCCACCGACGAACTCGACGCGCTCGACGCCGCTGTCGGCGAAGAGATTGACCGCGCGGTGGAGGCTGCGCGCAAGGCCGAGCGGCCAGACCCTTCGCACGTCCTTGAAGACGTTTACGCAAGTTACTGAAAGGCTGATCGATGAGTGTGATGAATATCCGCGAAGCGATCAACCAGACGCTCCACGATGCGATGGAGCGTGATCCCAGCGTCATCCTGCTCGGAGAGGATGTTGCCGGCGGCGCGGGCACGGCGGGCGGGCAAGAGGCGATTGGCGGCATCTGGGGCACCAGCACCGGCCTGTTCGGCAAGTTCGGCGCAGACCGGGTGATCGATACACCTATTTCGGAAAGCGCCATCGTCGGTGCGGCGGCAGGCGCGGCGCTCGCCGGAATGCGGCCGGTGGCAGAGCTGATGTTTGCCGACTTTATTGGCGTGTGCGGCGATCAGCTGATCAACCAGATTGCCAAATTCCGCTATATGTTCGGCGGCAAGGCGCGTTGCCCGGTGGTGGTGCGGCTGATCTATGGTGCGGGGATGAATTCCGCCGCGCAGCATAGCCAGGCTTTCTACAACCTCCTGACTGCCATTCCCGGCCTCAAGGTGGCGATGCCGAGCACGCCCGCCGATGCCAAGGGATTGCTCAACGAAGCCCTCAATGGCGATGATCCGGTGATGTTTTTCGAGCACAAGGCGCTCTACGGCAAAAAGGGCGAGGTGCCCGAGGGCGACTACCGCGTGCCGTTCGGCCATGCGCGGATGGCGCGCGAGGGGGGCGATGTGACCATCGTCGCCTTTGGCCGCATGGTCAGCTTTGCCGAGAAGGCGGCAGACAAGCTCGCCGAGGACGGCATCGGCTGCGACATTATCGATCCGCGCACCACCAGCCCGCTGGACGAGGAAGCGATCCTCGATAGCGTCGAGCAGACGGGCCGGTTGGTGGTGGTGGACGAGTGCCCGCCGCGCTGCGGGCTGGCGGCGGATATCACGGCGCTGGTGGCGCAAAAAGCCTTTACCAGCCTCGATGCTCCGCCCGAATGCGTGACCGCGCCGCATACGCCGGTGCCTTTCTCGCCGGAGCTGGAGCGCGCCTATGTTCCTGGCCCGCCCGCCATCGAAGCCGCCGTGCGGCGCACGCTGGATTGGGGCTGAGATATGGCGGCGCTCAAGCCTTTTGCCATGCCCAAATGGGGCATCGAAATGACCGAAGGCACGGTTGCGGGCTGGCAGGTCGAGGAAGGAAAACCCTTCGCCAAGGGCGATGTCATCGTCCTCATCGAAACCGACAAGATCACGAACGAGGTCGAGGCCGATGCCGACGGCTGCCTTGTCCGGCTGCTGGTCGGCGCGCAAGAGACCAAGCCTGTTGGCGCATTGCTCGCCGTGATGGGCCCGCCCGAGGCGAGCGAAGCGGAGATCGACGCCTTTGTTGCGGCCTACCGCCCGGCGGGAAGTTCTGCTGCCGCCAATATGGAGGAAGTGCGAGAGGCCGAGCCAGCACCGGCCCCCCCTCCCCCTGCTTCGCCGAGCAAGATGGCCGATAGCATCGCCATTTCGCCAGCGGCCCGGCGCGCAGCAGAGGCAGCGGGGCTGTCGGTTGCCGATATCGTGCCGAGCGGACGCAACGGGCGGATCACCCGGCAGGATGTCGACAAGGCGATGGCCGGATCGCGCACGCCCGTGCTGCGCGGCCCCATCGCGGTGTCAGGACAAGAGCAGGCCTTCGCCAGCCCGCTCGCACGGCGGATCGCGGCGCAAAACGGTGTTGATCTGTCGCAGCTGACCGGGACCGGCCCGCGTGGTCGGATCTGCAAGGCGGATGTGTTGGCATTTGCCAATATTCCAGCGCCCAGCGGGCCCATACCCGCATCCAGCGCGCCGGGCGCGGACGTGACGGTCGAGCCGATGAGCGCGATGCGCAAGACCATCGCCCGTCGCCTGACTGAAGCGAAGCAGGCCATCCCGCACATCTATCTGCGCCGCCGCGTGCGCGCCGATGCGCTGATCGCGCTGCGCGAAAGTGATGGCAAAGTCGGCACCATCAACGATTACCTGATCCGCGCCGCCGCGCTGGCTTTGCGCGAAGTCCCAAGCTGCAATGTGCAAGTGCATGATGGTGCGATCCACCGCTTCGCCCATGGCGATATCGCGATGGCGGTGGCGACCGATCGCGGCCTCATCACCCCGATCATTACCAAGGCTGACGAGCGCAACGTTGCCGATATCGCCAAGGAAAGCGCGCGGCTGGCCCAGCGTGCCCGCGCAGGCAAGCTCCGCCCCGAAGAGTTTCAGGGTGGCAGCTTTTCGATTTCCAATCTCGGCAGCTTTGGGGTCGAATCCTTCGATGCGGTGATCAATCCGCCGCAGGGCGCGATTCTCGCGGTCGGTGCGGCGCGGCCCGAGCCAGTCGATGACAATGGCGCGATCCGGATTGTGCCGGTGCTGCATCTGTCGCTCAGCTGCGATCACCGCGCGATTGATGGCGTGGATGGGGCCCGCTTCCTCGCGGCGATTGCGGAGCTGATCGAGAACCCCGAACAGCTCTAGGCTTTGCTGCCAAACGTCGGCGCGCTTTCGGGCAGATCGGCGGGTCTGATATCGCCATAAGCGCGCATCCGCCCTGCCGTCGGCAAGGCTGCGGCATATTCTGCCACGGGCAGATAGTAGAAAAAGTGCAGCAAGCGGTCGGCAAAGCGCCACGCGCTATCCTCACGCACATAGCGATCATGATAGCGCATCGCGGCCAGCATCGGCGCGCCATTGCGCACGACTTCGGCATGGCTGGAGACAATGCCGTTCGCCTGATCGGGTTGTTCGGGATCGAGCGTGATCACATGGTCGTGGGTTACATGGAAACCGAAGCCGAGCGCCGCGAATCGTCCGCGGAACTGCTCGCACACCGCCGCGCGCCCTTGCGCATCCATCACGCCGTCTGCCGAACGGAACCGGCCATTTTCGGCGAACAGCTCCGCCACCCGGTCCAGATCGTGATCGTCTATATGGATCGTGTAGCGTGCCTGCAATTGCCCGATATCGAGCCTGTCCTCGATAAGGCGCAGCCTGTCTGCCAGCGCCGCCTCGCTCATGCGTGCGAGCGGAAGAAGCCCAGTTGCATATCTTCGGCCAAGCATTCGAGGATCGGCGGCACCAGCCGGTCGTGAAAGTCGATATGCATATGGTGATCGAAGGCGGCCTCGTCCTTGAAGGTGGCGATGCAATAGAACAGGTCGGGATCGTCGTCCGCCTGCATCACCTCGTAGACATAGGCATCGGGCTCATGCTCGTGCACCAGCGCCTTCAGCTCGGTTTGCAGGGCGATAAATTCATCGCGTTTTTCGGGCTTTACCCGCAGCGTGGCGATAAAGGATTTGCCGGGAGCACCGCCGCGTTCAGCCTTTGACATCGTAGAGATACTCCCGTGTGTAGGTGCCATCGATGCATTCGATCATGCGGGCGATGATCGGCGCGCTCTCCGGGTTCTGCTGGTGGGCGACATCCGCCTCTTCATTGGTGAAACTCTCATACACGGCAAAAGCGTTGGGTTCTTCCAGCCGGTAGAACTTGTATTGCAGCGTATCGGGTTCGCGCGCGGCATTGGCTTCCATCGCGTCGATCAGCTCGCAGAATTCGGCATCGGCGCCGGGCTTTATTTTGAACCTCGAAAGGAAAGTGGTCGGCATCTTCTGCTCCTGCTGGGTTATTTTTCGCCGTTGATATAACGGTCAAGCTCGACATGGAAATGCCGCAGCCGTGCTTCCTGCTCGCTCCACAAGGGGCCGGCAAAGCCGCGCGAGCGGGCACCCTTCTGCACGATCGGGAGCAGCTCGCTATCCTGATCGAGCACTTCGCCCAGCTCCGGCGGCTCGCCAAGGCCGGTATGCACGATATCGGGCCGGGTCATCCCGGTTATATCGGCATCGGCAGCAAGGCCCATCCACGCGGGCGGACGGTGTCCGGGAATATCCTCCGGCTTGAACAGGATGATGGTTTCGTAAGTGAACCGCTTGGGATCATCGGCGTCGGGCAGGAAGCGGTGGATGAACACCGCCTCGGGGTGGCAGCCGATCTGGATGTTCGGGAACAGCCCGTAAATCGTCGAATCGCTCAATTGTGTGTCGCTGAACCGCTCGTAACCGAGGCCGTATTTGTCAGACCGTGCGCGCTTTGCCTGCTGGATCGCCGCGCGGCTTTCCTGCGCGGTGCCGGTGAAGGTTTCGGGATCAATCCCCGCATCGGCCAGCATCATCTGGATACCCAGATTGACCGTTTCCTGATCGGGGAAGCGCGGGCTGGGCTGCGCGAAGGGGACAAACTGGCGGCTCATCCCGTTGGGGAAGAGATCGATCTGTGTGCGATCATCCATCACCGCCTGCGTTTGCGGATGCACGGCGTGCAGATGATAGATTTCGTAGAAGGCATCGACACCGCCTTTCCAATTGGCCGCCCAATCGGACTTCTTGTGCTGCACCACCACCATGTCCTGGATTTCATAAAGGGCGAGGTGCTCCGCCACTTCGCCGAGATATTCGGCCAGCGGCATCACATCATCGTTCATCGAAATGAAGACGAGCCCCGATGATACTTCGCAGCGGACCTCGGTCAGGTCGGTCTTGTGGCACAACACGTCCGGATGGAACGTCTCGCGGTCGGTGATATGCGTGTTGGTGCCATCAATATCGAATTTCCAGCTATGGAACGGACAGACGAAACTGTTGGCCGAGCCGAAATCGGCAAGCGCGATCTGGCTGCCGCGATGCGGGCAGACATTGTAGAACGCACGCACTCCGCCATCGGCCTGCCGCACCACCACGAAAGATTCAGGCCCGATCTCAAAGCGAAGCCAATCGCCTTCTTCGGGAATGTCGCTTTCCACCCCAGCCAGCAGCCAGGTTTTGGTGAACACCTTCTCCCACTCTTCCGCCCAATATTCGGGCGTAAAAAAGCGAGCCGGATCAGGACGATGCGTGCCATTATCGGGGCGTGGCCGTTCAGCGTTGAACGGATGGGGGTCGCCCACATGGATATCCCAGTTTCGGAAATCGAAATTCACACCAGCTCTCCTGTTGCCTGCATCGCCGCACCTGTGTGCTTGGCGCAATAAAACAAACAAGCATGATTGATTGTTATATTCTGCTGTGGCAGGAGGTGGTTGTCAACCGGCAAGCTGGGACTGAACCCGGCTGCCACAAGAGTTGTTGGGAGAGCGTGATGAAGAAGTCGGTACTCTATATCGGGGCTGCGTGGGCCGCACTGTCATGTGTTGCGGTATCGTCGGGCGCCAGTGCGCAGGATGCGGGGGAAACGCCCGCAGCAGAGGAAGAAGAGGGCCTTGGTCGCATTATCGTGACCGCCACCCGCCGCGATACCGATTTGCAGACCACGCCGATCGCGGTGTCTGCCATCGATTCGGAGCTGATCGAACAGGCCAATCTCGATAATATCGGCGGCTTGGCGGCGTTCGTTCCCAACTTCTCTGCCGAAACGATCACCGGTTTTAACGCAGCCAGCTTTGCGATGCGCGGCGTGGGGCAGAACAATATTATCGTCTACTTCGAACCGCCTGTGGCCGTACTGGTCGACGATTTCGTGATGCCCAGCGTGCAGACGCAATTGCTCGACACCTTCGATGTCGATCAGGTGGAAGTGCTGCGCGGGCCGCAGGGAACACTTTTCGGCAAGAATACCACCGGCGGCGCGGTGACCGTGCGCACCACCCGCCCGGAAATGAACGAGTTCACCGTGCGCGGGCGTGCGCAGGCAGGTGACTGGGGCACATTCAATGTTGCCGGCGCAATCAATATCCCGTTGGTTGACGATATGCTGGCACTGCGCGTGGTCGGCGGGGTGGAAACCGATGACGGCTATTACCGCAACGGGGGGTGTTATGGCCCGGTGACCGGCTTTGTCGCCAACCCCTTCCAAGGCGCGCAGGGCTGCCTCAATGGCGACCGCATCGGCAGCACCGAAGTCTATTCGGGCCGCGTCAAATTGCTGTTCGAGCCGACCGACAACATCTCCGCGCTGTTCCAGTATGAAATCCTGCGCGACCGTTCGGGCTCGGTGCCTTCGGTCAATGAGAACGACCGTTATACCGGCACGGCGCCATTCCTCACCGATCTGCTCAACACCGGATCGTTCAACCCCGCGAACGATGATCCGCTCGACAATGCCGCGATCACGCTGCGCGATGATGCGCTGCTGTTTGCTGGGCGCGGCCAGCGGATTGATGTGGACGGGCTTTATGCCAACATCGATTTCGACTTCGATATCGGCACGCTGACCTCGGTCACCGGCTGGCGCAGCCAGCGTTCGCGCTTGCCCAACAGCTATCCTGGCCACGCTCCGCTCGACGCGCAGGGCAATCCGCTCTCGATTTTCGACGCGACCCGCGATGACGACCGCGAGACCTTCCAGCAGGAAGTGCGCTTTGCCAGCGATTTCGAAGGGCCGTTCAACCTTGTGGTCGGCGGCTTCTACCAGTCCGACAACACCGATTTCTGCGTTTCGCAGATTCTCGGCTTCCTTGATCTGACTTCAGGCCCGCTGCCCTTCGGCAACTGGAATGACACGCCCTACATCCTGTGCAACGCGCAGGAAGCGTCGTCGACCGCGCTGTTCGGCGAAGGCACGTTCGAAATCACCCCGGAACTGACGCTGACCGCAGGCGCGCGCTACACGTGGGAAGACAAGACCTGGCTTGGCCGCCAGCAGACCTTCATTCCCGCGCTCGAAGGCGGGTTCGATCTCGGCCTGACGATTGACGAGGCGCTGGATGCGAGCGTCTACAATTTCCCCGCTGGCGTCATCCGGGTGGATGACAGCGCCAGCCAGCTCACCTGGCGGGTGAGCCTCGGCTATCAGGCGACGCCCGATCTGTTCCTCTACAGCACGGTATCGCGTGGCTTCAAGGCGGGCGGCTTTAACGACCAGATCGGCGGTTTCGCAGCGTTCGGAACCGACCTTGATGCCTTTGCCGAAGCGGCGCAGGCGACCGATCCGGAAACCGCCAACAGCTATGAAGTGGGCTTCAAGGCCGACCTCTTCGAAGATCTGATGCGGTTCAACCTCACCGGCTTCCATGTCGAATACAACGATCTGCAGCGCCAGTTGAACGTGCCACTGATTGTCAACGGCGCGCCCAACCAGGTGACGATCTTCGTCAATGCAGCGAGCGCCGAAGTGTCGGGCATCGAAGCCGAACTGACGGCGGAACCGACCGACAATCTGACGCTGCGCGGTGTGCTCGGCTATCAGGATGCGCGCTATGGCGAATACAACGCGCCCAACGCCGGATACGATCTTTCGACCTCGCCGCTCGACCGGGCGCCCGAATGGCAGTGGACGATCGATGCCACCTACGCGCAGCCCATCGGCAGCAATCACGAGCTGACCTTCAACGGCAGTGTTGCCTATCAGAGCAGCAGCCTGTTCACGCAGGCGATTGACGATCCGCTGGGAAACACTTTCCTCAATGCGCGCACGCTGCTCAACGGCTCGATCACGCTGAGCCAGGTGGATGACCAGTATTACGTCCGCCTGATCGGCCAGAACCTGACCGACGAGCGTTACCGTACAGCCTCGCAAAACGTTGCGGGCCTGTGGCTCAACAGCCAGTTCGGCCCCCCGCGCTACTTCGGTGTCGAAGTCGGCTTCACCTTCGGCAACTGAGGCAGGCACGCAAGGGACGCTGACGCATGAAGAACAAGGGCACCTTGATCGCAGTCGCCACGGCGACGCTGGTTGCTGTGGGAACGGCATTGTTCCTGACGCAAGCAGCCGGTGACGGATCATCCCGGATGACCTCGCTGGAGGAACTGCAGGCGAGGGGCGGTACGCCCATCGATCTGGAGACGCATCCGGGAAGGGCCCTGTTCGAACAAAACTGCTTGTCCTGCCACAACGGCACTGTCACCAAGGCGCCTGCCGTGGTGTGGCTGGAAATGCTGGAACCTGACATGATCCTCTCCTCCATGCGGGACGGGATCATGCAGCAGCAGGCAGCGCATCTCAGCGAAGACGAGCAATTGCATATCGCCGAATATCTGGCGCGGATCGAGCTGGATGACTACGTTCCGCCCGCTCCGCCGCCCGCCTGCACCGATGCCAGCATCGGCGGCAGCGGCGCGCCGCCCGCAGCGGTGGGCTGGGGGCACGATAATGCGCGCTTCGTGCCCGCATCGGTTGGCGGTGTTACCGCTGCCGATCTGCCCGATATGGAGCTGAAATGGGCCTTCGCCTACCCCAGCTCCAACCGCGCCCGCTCGCAGCCCGCGGTGGGCTGGGACACGATCTTTGTCGGCAGCCAGACGGGCATGGTCTACGCCTTCGATATCGACACCGGATGCACGAAATGGACCTATCGTGCGGGCGCCGAAGTGCGCACGGCCATCGTTGCCGATGCCGAGAATGAGCGGCTGTATTTCGGCGATATTCTGGGCCGCGTTTACGCTATTGACGCAATGTCGGGCGAGCAGCTTTGGCGGGTGGATGCCGATGACCATCCCAACGCGACGATCACCGGCACGCCCACGCTGGGCGGCGGTGTGCTGGCGGTGCCGATTTCCTCGCTGGAAGTGACGTCTGCTGCCGATCCCAATTACAGTTGCTGCACCTTCCGCGGCGCAGTGGCGGCGCTTGATCCGGATACGGGCGAGGAAATCTGGAAGCATTACACCGTGCCCGAAGCGCCGGTCGAGCAAGGCAGGACTAGCGCGGGCGCACGCATTCTCGGCCCCTCGGGCGCGCCGGTGTGGAACAGCCCGACCTATGATGCGGCGCGCAACCGTTTCTACTTCGGCTCGGGCGAGAATTATTCCTCTCCCGCCGATGAAAACAGCGACGCCCTCTTCGCGGTCGATGCCACCACCGGGCGGCGGATTTTCCAGCTACAGTTCACCGAAAACGACGCGTGGAATGTCGGCTGTATGCTGGGCAACGAGAATTGCCCTGAGGAAAACGGCCCCGATCTCGATATCGCGGCATCGGTGCTGCTGGTGCCCACCGATGATGGCGGCGACATGATCGTGGTCGGTTCGAAGTCAGGCGTTGTCCACGGTGTCGACCCCGATACGGGCGAGCAAGTGTGGGAACGCCGGTTGGGCCATGGCGGGACGCAAGGCGGCGTGCATTTCGGCCTCGCGGCACAGGGCAGCACGGTTTACGTGCCAATCTCCGACCTCGCCGATACCTATGACGGGCGCGTTTATGATGCGTCGATCAATGGCGCGGGCATCCATGCCATCAACGCCACCAATGGCCGCGTGCTCTGGCGCAGTCTGGCGGACAATATCTGCGATGATGAAGCCTATTGCGATCCGGGCATTTCGTCTGCCGTCACCGCCATTCCCGGCGGAGTGATTGCGGGCCATCTGGATGGCCGGCTGTTCGGTTATGACCGCCGCAACGGCAACAAGGTCTGGTCGTTCAATACGCGCAATCCGGTGGAAACGATCACGGGTGTCGAAGGGCGGGGCGGCAGCATGAGCGGGCCTGGGCCTGCGGTGTATGACGGCCACGTGATCGTGAACAGCGGCTACGGCCTGTACTTCCATATGCCCGGCAATGTGCTGCTGGTGTTTGCCAAGCGATAGGACAGTTTCCTTCCCATGAATTTTACCCTGACTGACGACCAGCGCGAATTGCAGGAGGCGGCGCGCCGTTTCGCGCGTGAGGAATTGCCCGCCGTCGCGATGCAGCTCGAAGCGGAAAACCGTCCGCCCTCGCGCGCACTGCTGAAGCAATATGCCGAGCTGGGCTTTCTCGGCATGAATGTGCCCGAGGCACTGGGCGGCATGGGGCTGGGCAATCTGGAGGCGCTGATAGTGCTCGAGGAATTCGGCAAAATCTCCTCCGCTGTCGCTTTCCCGATTTTCGAATCCTGTGTCGGCCCGGTGCGCGCGATTGAGCGCTTTGCCGGGGAAGATTTGCAGCGCCGCGTGGTGCCTGCCGTGTGCAGCGGGGACATGGTGGTGGCTGTCAGCATGTCGGAGCCCGATGCAGGCAGCGCGCTGACCGATCTCGCTACCCGCGCGGTGGAAGATGGCGACCACTTCGTGTTGACCGGTACCAAGCGTTGGTGTTCGGGCGGGGGCCATGCCGACGGTTATGTCGTGTACTGCCGGATGTCCGATGATCCCGGAGCCAAGGGCATCGGCGCGCTGTTTGTCGAAGCCGACACGCCCGGCCTTTCCTTCGGCCCGAACGAACAATTGATGGGTTTCCGCGGCATTCCCTCATCCGATCTGATGTTCGATGAATGCCGCGTGCCCAAAGCCAATCTGGTGGTGCCCGCAGGCGGCTTCCGCAAGCTGATGGAAGCGTTTGATCTGGAACGCTGCGGCAATGCCACCATGTCGCTGGCGCAGGCGTCAGGCGCGCTGGAAGATGTCATCGACTACGTGCAGGAGCGCAAGCAATTCGGCAAACCGATTGTCGATTTCCAGGCGGTGCAGCTGAAGCTCGCCGAAATGCAGATGCAAGTGGATGCCGCCCGTCTGCTGATCTGGCGCGCAGCCTCGAACGCGCAGGACGGGCTGCCCTCAATTCTCGAAAGTTCGGTGGCCAAGTGCTTTGCCAATTCGATCTCCCGCGAAGTCACCGGCAATGCGGTGCAATTGATGGGCGCCTATGGCTACAGCAAGGACTTCCCGATGGAACGGCGGATGCGCGATGCCTGGGGCTGGGGCATTGCCGGGGGCGCGATCGATATCCAGAAAACCAATATCGCCAGCGCCATGGTCGGCCGCCGCTTCGACCAAAGGCGCTAAGATGGCGTTGGAAGACATCGCCGCGGCCGATGAGGTGCCGCTGAAGGGCTCGCTGGTGGTGGCGCATGGCGGGGAGCAGGTGCTGCTCGTGCGCAGCGAGGCGGGCGTGTTCGCGGTCGAGAACAGGTGCAGCCACGCCTATCAGGAACTGCACGGCGGCAAGGTGCGCAAGGTGTTTATCTTCTGCCCGCTCCACGGCGTTCGCTTTGACTTGCGCAATGGCTGCCCGAGCGGAGATTTGACCGACACACCGATCAAGGCGTGGAAATGCGCCGAGGAGGGCGGGCGGATTCTGGTCGATCTCGAACAGCGGCTGGATGCGGGGGTATAATGACGATGCGTATTCTGCATATCGACGCCAGCCCGCGCGCCAACCGCTCGCGCTCGCGTGTGGTGGCCGAAGCGTTTCTCGCCGGTTTGCCGGCTGATGTGCAGGTAACGCGCTGGGATGTGTGGAAGATGGACTTGCCTTCGTTGGGCGGCGAGATGATCGAAGGGCGTTACGAGCTGCTGTTCGGCAGGCCGGTGGACGATGCGGTCGCCGGTGAGTGGCAGGCGGTTGCGGCGGTTGCGGCGGACTTTCTGGCGCATGATGCCTTCGTCATAAGCACCCCGATGTGGAATTTCGGCGTGCCATACCGGCTCAAGCATTTCGTCGATGTCGTCACGCAGCCTGGCATGACCTTTCGCAATGATGCGGTGGGCAATGTCGAAGGCATGGCAGCGGGCAAGCGCGCACTGGTGATCGGCGCGAGCGCGATGCCGATCGGGCACGATCCGTCACTCGACGCGCTCGACCACCAATATGCCTATCTGGCGGCGTGGCTCGGCTTTATCGGCGTGGACGAGATCGAGCGCATCCAGGTCGCCCCGACCTTCGGCCCGGAAGACGCTGTAGCAGAAACCATGGCGCGATCCTGCAAGGCCGCCGCCGCTTTGGCCCGGCGCTGGGCGCTGGATTAGGCCGTTTCCGCCGCTCCCTCGCGGGTGTGGACGAAATTGATGCTATCGAACTCCAGCACGATGTCGCCATGCTGGTTGCGCATTTCATAATGGCCGATGCAGGTGCCGCGCGGCTTGCCGCTTTTGGACGGCTCCTTGGAAACTACGCGCGATGTCACATACACGGTGTCGCCGGGACGCAAGGCATTGCGCAGCCGGAAATTGTCGAAACCGAGCCCGCAGACGAAATCGATATCGGCGTTGATCTCGTGATCGAGCTGCCGCCAGATGGCGAGCACGTGCACCCCGCTGGCCACGACTTCACCGAAGGTGGACGCGCGCGCCGCTTCGGGATCGGTATGGAACCACTGCGGATCATATTGCCGCGCGAAATCGACAATCTCTGCCTCGGTAATCGTGCGGGTGGAGGAGCGGCGGGTTTCGCCGACCACAATGTCTTCAAACTTCAACGGTGGTCGATCAGGCTGCATGGGTTTGCCTCCGTGGTTAGTCCGTCGACACTAGCCGCAAACTAAAAAAAGACAATCATGCCTGTATGTTTACAAGCGTGGAGGCGGTGCTAGAATATGCGCAACTCTTGCCGTCGAGGATTGCCGTGACCGTTTCCGTGCCTGCCCGTCATGCCATTGTGCAAATGGCCTGGGTTGTCGACGACCTCGAAGATGCGGCACGCCGCTGGCACCAGACAATGGGGATCGGGCCGTTTCTGGTGAACCGGCACATTCCGATCCGCGAACCCCTCTATCGCGGCGCGCCCGGTGCAGTCGATTTTTCCACCGCCATCGCGCAAGCAGGGCCGGTGCAGATCGAGCTTGTGCAGCAGCATGATGACGCACCGTCCTGCTACCGCGACAGCGTGCCCAAGGGCAGCGAAGCCATGCATCACGTCGCGATTATGGTGCCAGATTATGATGCGACCGTTGCCGAGTATGTCGCGCAAGGGTTCGACATTGCCAGCGCAGGCCACTTCGGCGCCGCGCGCTTCTGCTACGTGGATTGCCGCCCGGCGCTCGGCCACATGGTCGAGATTTTGGAGGAATGTTCCGCGATCCAAAGCTTCTTTGCCGCCATCGCCCGCGCGGCGGAGGAGTGGGACGGCGATCCTACGGGCCTATTGCGAGAATTGTGACCGGCCTTTTCGCCACCTGCCAAAAGGCGGGGGCCGGGCCAGTGGAGAGAGAGTGATGACTAAGGCGATTTACACGATCGGGAAAATGCTGACCGCGC
Organism: Aurantiacibacter sp. KMU-128; assembly: GCF_056933515.1. Classification (NCBI taxonomy): domain Bacteria; kingdom Pseudomonadati; phylum Pseudomonadota; class Alphaproteobacteria; order Sphingomonadales; family Erythrobacteraceae; genus Aurantiacibacter; species Aurantiacibacter sp. KMU-128. The sequence continues at coordinate 2,545,544 of NZ_JBXORT010000001.1, read as the reverse complement.
GGGCAGCATCACACAGCGACAATCTGGCGCTGATCTTTCCGGATTCGCGCCAGACCTATGCCGAATTGACCGCCGCAGCCACCCGCTGGGCGAAGGCGCTGGCGGCGCTTGGTGTGGAGCGCGGCGATCATGTCGGTATCCTGCTGCCGACCTGCCGCGAATTCCTCGAAGTATATTATGGCTGCGCGCTGATCGGTGCGGTGACGGTTCCGGTGAACGCGCGGTACCAGCCGGGCGAACTGGCCTATCTGGTGCACGATGCCTCGCTGCGGGTGCTGGTCACGACCGGCAAGGTTGCCGATTCGCTCGACTTTGGCGAGCGGTTGGCGGCGGCGCTCCCTTCGCTGGCGAGCGCAGAGAATAATGCGGCGCTCAGCCTGCCCGAAGCCCCGGCGCTGCGCCAGATCATTTGCCTTGAAGAACAATGCGCCGCGTCGCTCCTGCCAAAAAGCCGCGCGCTCGCCATGGGGGACAGCATCACCGATGCCGAGATCGCGCAGATGACCGACGCGGTGCAGCCTGAGGATATCGGCTTGATCCTCTATACCTCGGGCACCACTTCCAATCCCAAAGGCTGCATGATCAGCAACCGGGCGATGGTGGGCAACAGCCGCAATCTTGGCATACGCTACGAAGTGACGGCGCAGGACAAGGTGTGGTCTCCGCTGCCGATCTATCATATCGCCGGTATCCTGCCGATGACGATGATTATGGATGCGGGCGGCGCGTACCTGACCGTCCCCTATTTCGACGCGGGCACCGCGCTGGAAATGCTGGAGCAGGAGCGCGCGACCATTGCCTATCCCGCCTTTGTCACCATCATGCAGGATCTGATTTCGCACGGACGGTTCAAGGCGACCGACCTATCTTCCATGCGGTTGATGAACAGCAATTTCGCCGTCCAGCCCGAATGGATCAAGACCGCGATGATCGAGGCCATGCCTTCCATCGTGCACGTGGGCACTTATGGTCTGACCGAGGCCGCGGGCACGATCTGCACCAGCCGTTTGGACGAAACGCTGGAAAGCCGCACCACCCGCCTCGGCGTGCCGCTCGACGAGTGGGAAGTCCGCATCGTTGATGTCGAGACCGGCGAACAATGCGCGACCGGCGAGCGGGGCGAAATCTGCGCGCGCGGCCCCAATATGCTTTCGGGCTATTTCAACGCGCCGGAAAAGACCGCGGAAAGCATACGCGATGGCTGGCTGCATACGGGCGATATCGGATCGTTTGATGAGAGCGGCACGATCATGTTCCACGGGCGCACCAAGGATATGCTCAAGGTTGGCGGGGAGAATGTTGCGGCGGCGGAAATCGAAAGCGCGCTGCAAACCCATGCGGCGGTGAAGCTGGCGCAAGTTGTGGGGATGCCCGATGATCGCTACGTCGAAGTGCCGGTCGCCTTTGTCGAGCTATCACCCGATTGCAGCGTTGAACCCGAGGAACTGATCGCGCATTGCCAAGGCCGGATCGCGAATTTCAAGCTGCCGCGTGCCGTCCACTTCGTAACCGCGTGGCCGATGTCGACATCGAAAATCCAGAAGTTCCGCCTGCGCGAAATGTTGCTCGAAGCTGCCGAGACAGAAAACTGACGGGGGAACAGGCTCTAGCTGCGGTCTGACTGCGGTCCGCCGAACCAGTCGGGGCGACCGGCGGGCCAGACAGCCCCGTTTTGCGCCTGTCCGCCATCGATCACCAGCAACTCGCCGGTGATGAAATCGCCCGACGGGCCCATCAGATAGACGCACGCCTCGGCAATGTCCCACACATCGCCGCGCCGCTTCATCGGATTGGCATCGTGGAACCGGGCAAGCGCCTCGGGCGGATAAACCCTGAAGCCTTCGCTTTCGATCACGCCGGGAGCGACGCAATTGACGCGGATATCCAGCGGCGCCCATTCGGTCGCCAGCGTCTTGGAGAGGTAGATCACGCCCGCACGCGCGGCGCAGGTATGCGCCGCCTGCGGCATCCCGCGTTCGACATTGGCAACGATGCTGATGACATTGCCCTTCGCGCCCTGCTCGCGCCAGCGTTGGGCGAGGGTCTGCGTCATCCACCAGGTGCCGTTGAGATTGAGATCGATCACCGACAGCCAGCCCTTGCGGCTGAAATCAATGGCATCCTGCGGAAACTGGCCACCGGCATTGTTGATCAGGTGATCGACGCGCCCGTGGCGTTCGAAAATCGCATCATACAGGCTTTCCACCTGCTCGGGCTCGCGGATGGACATAGGGATATGCATCGGCCGCCTGCCGGTGGCCTCTTCCAGCGCATCGCAGGTTTCGACCAACTTGTCCTCCGACCTGCCGCAAATCACCACATGCGCGCCAAGCCGCGCGGCAAGAAACGCTATGCCCTTGCCGATCCCCGATCCGCCGCCACTGACCAACACGACCTGATCCTTGAGCAAATCGTCGCGATAGACGGTCTGCATCGTCGCCAATTCGTGATTGGTGAAGCCGAACTTCGGGCGCGCCTCGTCTGCGGAGATGATGGGGTCGACCTTGTTCATGCCTCAAGCCATTCTTCCAGCACCGGCGTTACGGCAAGCCCCTCAGGCACGCGGTTCGCTCCGATCCGGCGGTCCAGCTCTTCATGCCAGTGATAGATGCGCCGTTCCTGATAATTGAGCGGCATACCGACGAAGCCCGGCGATTCCAGCGATTCCTGGATTTGCGGCGCATATTGCAGGTCTTCGTAGAGGATGCGCTCCCAATTGGCCTTGCGCTGCTCCCAATTGGGATGCGGGTTTTCCGCGTCATATTCCGGCGCAATCCATGTCGAGACGACACGGCAGGTGCGCTCTCCGGTCGGCCAGAATTGCAGCAGCGGAATGCCGCTATCGCTCGGCGGCATCACGAAGTTCGGGTAGATCATGTAGCTGACATTGTTGTCGCGCGGAATCTCGGTGACATTGGGCAGCTTGGGCATCCCGATCGTGCCGGGATCCTTCCAGTCGGGCCGACGGTTGGGCGTCACCATTCGCGAATGCCCCTTGGGCCACAGCGTTGCGGTCATTCCGCGATGATCGAGGAAGCGGTCCACCGATTGCTGGTGGATCGATTTCAGATGATACACTTCGAGGAAGGCATCGAGCAGCACCTTCACATTGCATTCGACTTCGTAAGAGCGGCTTTCGACGAAATCGAGCCGTTCGAATTCGAACTGCGCAAGCTCTGCCGCCATCGGGCCGATATGCTGGAGCAGCGGCTCTGCATCCGGGTCTTCATTGATGAAGATGATCTTGCCAATCGTCTCGCAGCGCACGGGCTTGAGCGAATGGCAGGAAAAATCCATGTTCGGAAAATCGCGCTTGTCGCGCACCGCCACGAGCTTGCCATCCAGCGTGTAAGACCAGCCGTGATACCCGCACACAAAGCCGCGGCCATTGCCCGCGTCTTCCGTGACCAGCGGCGCGCCGCGATGCTGGCAGGTGTTGTAGTAGGCCCGGAACTCTCCCGAGAGATCGCGCAACACGATAACCGGTGAGCCGGTGTTGCGTACCAGCATCCAGTCGCCCGGCTGCGGAATCTGGTCTGCGTGGCAGGCATACAGCCAGGCGCGCTTCCACATCCGCTCGCGCTCTAGCTGCAAAAATTCGGCATTGGTGTACCGACCAGCGGGGATGGAAGGGAGCGCGGGGAAGCCTTCTGGCGGCCCTTTGCGCGCGGTTTCCTGTTCCATCCGCAGCTTGATTTCAGCAGTGATTACAGCGTCCATCTCGCCCTTCTCCAAAATCGCTAGCCACCATAGCGTACGAAACAGATAAAACAATCATGAATGTTTTTTTATTGCACGCGTTAGGGGGTGGCAAGCGCGCCGTTCAGGGCTATTGAAGGGCGGTGAGTTGCTCCCTTGCCGGTGTGGCAAGCGGGAGCCGGATGGTTCAACCGGGATGTGGAATACGGCAATGCAGGACATTTATATTCTCTCTGGCGCGCGCACGGCAATCGGCACGTTTGGCGGCTCGCTCGCCTCCTTCCGCCCGGCAGAATTGGGCACGATTGTGATGCGCGAAGCGATTGCGCGCGCGGGTGTCGATGCGGCCGCCATCCAGCAGGTGATCGTCGGCATTGTGATCCCCACGCAGCCGGCAGACGCCTATGTCAGCCGCGTTGCCTCGGTGAAAGCAGGCATCCCGGTTTCCAGCGTGGCGATGAACGTCAACCGGCTATGCGGTTCCGGCTTGCAGGCGATTGTGTCGGCGGCGCAGGCGATCCGCTTGGGCGAATGCGACTACGCGATTGGCGCGGGGGCGGAATGCATGTCTGGTGCGCCGCATATGACCAATGGCGCGCGTTTCGGCACCAAGATGGGCGATCTGACCTTGCAGGACGGGATGCTCGGCGCGCTGCATGATCCGTTCGACAACTTCCATATGGGAATCACGGCGGAGAACGTGGCCGAACGCTGCGGCATCAGCCGCGAGGAGCAGGACGCGCTGGCGGTCGAAAGCCACCGCCGCGCTGCCCGCGCGATTGCCGAGGGCCGGTTCAAAGAACAGATCGTTCCGGTCGAAATCGCCACCCGCAAAGGCACGGTGGTATTCGATACCGACGAGCATGTGCGCAGCGATGCCTCGCCCGAAGGGATGGCGGGGCTGCGTCCGGTGTTCAAGAAAGATGGCACGGTCACGGCCGGCAATGCGAGCGGCATCAATGACGGCGCAGCCGCGCTGGTCTTGGCGGGCGGCGATGCCGTGGCCCGCGACGGGCGCACGCCCTTGGCGCGCATTCTGGGCTGGGGCCATGCCGGGCTCGAACCGGAGGTCATGGGGCTGGGGCCGGTGGGCGCGGTTCCGGTGGCGCTGGCCAGGGCGGGGCTGACGCTTGGCCAGATCGACGTCATCGAGAGCAACGAAGCCTTTGCCGCGCAGGCGTGCGGTGTGGCCAAGGAACTCGGCTTCGATCCGGCGCGCACCAATCCCAACGGCTCGGGCATTTCGCTGGGGCATCCGGTGGGGGCGACGGGCGCGATCCTGACCGTCAAATGCCTGTATGAGTTGCAGCGGACCGGCGGGCGCTTCGGCCTTATCACGATGTGCATCGGTGGTGGGCAAGGCATTGCCATGGTGATCGAGAACGCCTCAACCGGGTAGGCGTGGCAAATGCTGCCGGAGTATCTGTAAATCAACCAGATTAGAAGAGTTCAAAGCCTAGCACGTCTTTGCCTGTCCTGTTGGTTTTGAATGACCGGGGCGCGGTTTTCGCAAACCCTATGATCGTCTTTCTCCAACCAATAGCTGGACGAGATCGCGCAATCCGAGATTATGGAAAATTTTCTTGGCCGGCTATCGCTGCAACCTTGCAGTCCTAATCGCAGTGAACCGCCCCGGGATTGCCGGAGGCCAGTTTCATCAAAATTATGCAGCCATGAGTGTTTCGTCCAGCATGGCGTAGTATCGTGCTTCAGCTTCGGCAGGGGGGGATATTGCCGATGGGCGCGAGCAGGCGCCGGTTGTTGAACCAGTCGACCCATTCGAGCGTGGCATATTCAACGGCTTCAAGTGATCGCCACGGACCTCGGCGGTGGATGACCTCGGCCTTGTAACGACCGTTGATCGTCTCGGCCAAGGCGTTGTCGTAGCTGTCACCAACGCTGCCCACCGACGGCTCGATCCCGGCCTCGGCAAGGCGTTCGGTATACTTGATCGAGACATATTGGCTGCCGCGATCACTGTGGTGGATCAGGCCGCCACGGTGAACAGGTCGTCGGTCATGGATCGCCTGCTCCAGGGCATCGAGCACGAAGCTGGCGTGAGCCGTCCTGCTCACCCCCCAGCCCACGATATAGCGGGCGTAAACGTCGATCACGAAGGCGACATAGACGAACCCCAACCACGTCGCGACGTAGGTGAAGTCCGACACCCACAGCATGTTCGGCGCCGGAGCATGGAACTGGCGGTTGACCTGATCGAGCGGACACGGTGCGGCCTTGTCGCTGATCGTCGTCTTCACCGGCTTGCCCCGGATCACGCCCTGCAGTCCCAACTCGCGCATCAACCGTTCCACCGTGCAGCGGGCAATATCGAAGCCCTCCCGCTGCATCTGCCACCTCGACAGGAACGCCAAGCGCGCTTGCCGCTGTTCACCTCGGCCTTCTTTACCCACTCCAGCAACGTGTGCCCCGAGCAGCCGATCATGGCGGCTATGGATGTGATCGCAGCCCAGCGGGATGGATGCTCGCACTCCTGGTCCAGCACCAGGCGAGCCCCCCTTTCGCGAACCTCAGGTGCAAACTTGTTCGTCGTCTTGCTCATCGTAGACCCTTCCTCTCAGGAGTTAGGGCCTCCGGCAATCCCGGGGCGGTTCAGGCGCAGTTTTGGACTTGAGTGATGGCGATTACAGCGAAGTGAGGCTTTCGGCTGGAACACAGGTGCTCGTACCAAGTCCAGATGGTTCAGTCTTATTGCCTGTCAGTTTTAGAACGGCAAATTCTACACCGGCCTTCAGCGATGAAGTGGCGCTATCCAACTTCGCCGAGCTTGACATCAAAGGCCCTAACCGGAACGTTTTCTGGGGCATCGAAGACACCAGCCAGACGACGCTCGCGCCCAACACCATCTATCTTGATCTCGGCGCAATGGTCGACACGGTGGACGCCTCGGGAGCGGACAAGCGGGTTGTCGCGTCGCTTGGTGGTGGTAGCGATACCTTTGTCGGCGGTGCCGGGAACGATCAGGTCTTCGGGGAGCGCGGGCACGATACTATCGACGGAGGAACGGGCGACGATCTGATGGTCGGCGGGCTTGGCAATGACACTTACTTCATAGACAGTATCTTCGACGTGGTGACCGAGTTGGCAGGCGAAGGCACCGACCGTTTGAACACCAGCATCAACCTCAACCCCTTTGGTAATCGCTATGCCAATATCGAGGTGTTCGGTCTGATCGGCAGCGCGGTTGCCATCCATACAACCGACAATGGCGAGACCATCTATGCCAACGAGGCGCTCGGCAGCCGCATCTTCGCGTATGGTGGTGCGGATACGATTTTTGGGGCCATTGGTCATGACCGCATCTTTGGCGGCGCAGGCGATGACACGATCTTCGGTGCTGGCGGGAATGACCGGATCGATGGCGGCGCTGGAGTAGACACAATGTATGGCGGCTCCGGCAACGACAACTATTTCGTCGACAATGCGGGAGACGTGGTCATCGAGTTTGCCGACGAGGGCACAGATTTCGTGCGTTCCTTCGTCGACTTCACGCTGGGCGATAACATTGAATATCTGCGCCTCGCGCTCAATGGCACGGTCGGCAACGGTAATGCGCTTGACAACATCATCGTGACAGCAGGGGGCGCCGCGATTTTGCGTGGCTATGACGGCGATGACCGAATCCGTGGCAGCCAGTTCGATGACATCCTTGTCGGCGGTCGGGGCAATGACACGATAAACGGTCGCGCCGGTGGCGATCTGATCGAAGGCGGCGGCGGCGATGACGAGCTCAATGGCAGTCATGGTAACGACGTGATCAACGGCGGTTTCGGCAACGACACCATCTATGGCGGGCGCGACGATGATACGATTACCGGCGGCTCTGGCCGCGACACAATGCGCGGCGACAGCGGAGCGGATAGGTTCGTGTTTGACGATGGTCATTTCGCCGGGATGAGCGAGGCTGACGCAGACAGGATCGTCGATTTCGATCAAGCCGAGAATGACCTGATCGACCTGTCGTTGATGGATGCCATCACCGGCGGAGATGACGATGCATTCACATTCATCGCCGAGGCCGCATTCTCCGGGAATGCGGGAGAGGTGCGGTTCGAGCAAACAAGCGGCGTGACCATGGTCTACATGGATGTCGATGGTGATATGAAGACTGACTATGCCATCGCGCTAACCGGGCTGATCGATCTGACCGAAGCAGATTTTATACTTTGATCAAACGTATCCTGCCCGGCGAAAGCTCCTTTGGCTTTGTCTTCTGGAAGACTTCCCAGCCTCGACATCTCTGCCCTAGATCAGTCCGTCTTCCAAATTTACCAACACAGGACCAAAGGTGTTTTGCAGAGGCATTCTTGTCGGCAAAGGCGCAATTTTGTCAATCCAGCAAAGATTGAGGGCCTTCTCTTTGGCATTTAATACTTCCTTAGTTTTGTCCTTTATTGGCTCTAGCGAGCCTTGCCGGCTTTAAATCGATCCGTACCGTGGGATCAGACCCCTGAATTTTTGCCGGTCTCTTCGGCGGCTTCTCAAGAAGCATATTGAAAGCATTGTGGGCGCTGTGAAGTTGTTCGGTCGGGGCGGCTATGCGAGAATTGGCTTAGATACTCTCTGCCGCATCGCATTTGGCAAAAACTGGCCCGGTAGCAGGCTGTCTGCATTCGGCGCAGCGATTACAAAACACTGCTCCCCCGCTTCCGTCGCCCCTGAATTTCGCGCTGCTGCCGACTCAGCTGGACGCTATCCAGAACGGCATTGCTATTGGGTGGGGTGCTTGCAAAATCATAGCGGTCGGCCCAAATTTCTGGTGCTATCGATATCCGCGAAGTCAACCCGGCACAGATGTCCTGCAGCTCAACATTTCTCCGAAAAGTCTGCACGCCTATTGCGAAGGCGTCGAGCTAGTCCTCAGCCAGTTCCTCGGCGGCTGCGATAAAGCGCAGCGCGAGCACCTGCGCTGCCAACATGGCGGCATCGCGATCCGTCTCGTCGCCAACTTCGTATGTGTAGGCGGGGATATTATACTGCCCGAAAAACCAGTTTTTGGATGTGCCGGAGCCGGGGTTGGCATTGCGCCGCTCAATCGTGAAAGGGTAGCCGGCGATGGCTTGCTCCTGCCCGGCCAGCCATTGCGACAAGAAGCGTTCCTGCAGGGCGTTGGTCTCGCTTTCCCCCTGCACGTAAAACAGATTTTGCCGGGTCGAATGGAAATCGAGCATCACCAGCGGCGTGACATTCGCAGGCAGCGCGTCGAGCCACTGCTTGACGGCAAGCGTCTCCGGCTGGGTAAAGTTGCCCCAGTCGCGGTTGAGATCGACCCCGCCCGTATTCGCCCGCCAGTGCCCGCGCGCCACGCCATCGGGATTGAGCAGCGGTACGGCAAGGATCTGGAACTGCTCACCGTCAAGCCGGCCCTCGGCCATCGCATCGGCAAGTTGCTGGAGAAAGCCCTCCATCGCCACTGCTCCGCTGACTTCGGGAGGATGCGCACGTCCAAGCAGGACCACCAGATGCGGTGCGTTCGGGCTGCCCATCGTCAGCGCCTCGATCGGCCTGCCTTCGCGGGAATGGCCTAGCGTCAGACGCGTGTTTCCTTCGCGCGCGGCCAATTGGGCCAGTAATGCCGCGTGGCGGTCTATGCCGAACAGTTCCTGCGCGCTGACCGTGGCGCTGCCCGCCGGGACGACAAAACGTGCTTCCGCGCCATCGGGCGAGAGCGAGACGTCGGGCATCCGCAGTTCGCCACCGGCGCGCCATTCGGGCGGATAACGATGCTCTGCACCTTCGTAGCGCAACGTAATGCTGACATCGTCAGTCGGGTTCTCGGGGCCGCCGGGTGCCGCGACGTAACGGAAGGCATACCACGGGCTAGGATTGATCGGCGGAGCGTGCTCGGGGCTGACCACGATGGTAAAGGCGCGTTCGCCATCCGCCGAGCAACGCGATTGCGACGCGCCTTCGAAGTCGAAAGCAATCTCCACGCTGTCGCTGGCGCAACCTAGTGCCTGTGCCTGTGAATGGGCCGGGGGCGGAGGCGTGGTGGAACACGCCCCCGTCGCCAGCACCGGTATCGCCAGAAGGATACGCATCGACGACACCGGCAACCCGCCTAGAACCGCTTGCGCAGTTCTACGGTTACTTGCCGTCCGCGCGCCGAGTGCAGTTCGCTGAAGAAGCCATAGCTCTCGTCAGCAAGCGGCGGATCTTCGTCGAAGATGTTGGTCACCGCGACGCGAATACGGGTGCGATCGAGGATGCCTTCATTGTCGAAGGTATAAGCAATCGAGAAATTGGCGGTGAAGATGTCGTCGACGCGGTAGAAATTGGCGTTGACGTCGTCCGACACGATCAGCTCATCACGGGTGACGCTGGTATCCCAGACTTCGCCAACATAGCTGCCGAAAAGGCCGATATCGACCGGGCCGCTCTCCCAGTTGATCGAGCTGCTGAAGCGCCACTTGGGCCGCCCTTCGATCTCCAGCAATTCGCCCAGACCGCCCACGGTGACATCGGTGGGCAGTATGCCCGCCGCGATGGCATCGACCAGTTCCTGACCGTCCGGTCCGGCCGACTGGACGAAGCTGTCCAGCCGTGCCGCGTTGAAGCGCAGGCGGAAATCGCCAAGGCCAAAATCGGGCACATCGTAGAACAGGCCGAAGTCCCAGCCTCTCGAAATGCGGCTGTCGAGGTTCAGATAGGGGTCCAGCACCTGGACGATCCGGCCGGCCGGCGCGAGGCTGGTGCCGGTGAACAGCGCGATGTCATCAGCCGTGGGAGCTTCGCGGATTACATTGGGGTTGGTGCTGCCGTTGAGGCGGCGCAGCAGGTCGAGCGCAATGGCGTTATCGTCCCCGAAGGTGCCGACAAGGCCGCGTTGCTCCACTTCCCAATAATCCGCCGTCAACGTCAGGCCGGGGAGGAAGCCCGGTTCCAGCACTATGCCCAGATTGATGCTCTCGCTGTCCTCCGGCTCCAGATCGCGCGCGCCCGAGCGGAAGCTGATCACGCCGGCGCCGGGGCAGGCACCGAGGTTGGCGATCTGGCCGCGCTCCACCTGCGCCTGACACACCACGAAATCGTCGCGAGTGTTGGAGCGGGTGGTGCCTTCGTCGTTCACCTGCACCAGGTTCGGCGCGCGGAAGCCTTGCGACCAGGCACCGCGGAAGGTCACGCCTGAAAACGGCGTCCACGAAGCCGCGACGCGCGGAACGATGGCAGTCTGGTCGATATCGGTGAAATGTTCCATCCGGCCTGCGAGCTGGAGGTTCAGCTCCTCGATCAGCGGAATGTCCATATCGGGGCCGATCAGCGGGACGAACAGTTCGGCGAAGGCCGAAAAGACTTCGCGCGTTCCGTTGGTGTCGGGTGAAGGGCTGGTGCCAGCGACATCGCTGCCGTTGAACACGCCGGTCACGCTGTCGGTGAAGGTGATCGTGCCATCAAGCCGCGGATCGCGATCGTCGAAGAACGTCTCGCGCCGCCACTCGACGCCCGCCGCGACGCCCAGATCGCCGCCAGGCAGGGTGAACAGGTCGTCCCGGCTGATCTTGAAATCGGCAAGCGCCAGGCTCGTGCCACCGCGACGGAAGACGTCGATGCGGAACGGGTCGATCGAAGAGGCCGGATTGGGCGTGCAGTCGCCCTGGCCTGGATCGCCGGTTACGCAGCCGCCGTTGAACGGATTGTAGGCATCGGGCGTCGTCAGATTGATCTGCTGTTGCATCAACGTAAGCGACACGCGGTTACGCGCCAGATCGAGCGATTCGGCTTCCGAATAGACGAAGCCGGTGTCAAAATCCCACTCGCCGAAATTGCCGCGCAGCCCGGCCACGAGGCGATAGGTGTCCTTGTCTACCGAGACATCACGGTTGCCGACATCGACGAAGCGATAGCGTTCCATGATAACATCAGCGCCGGAAGAGGCGATGGTGGTGCCGGGGAGGCGGTTGGGACTGCCAACCGGGCCGAAGGGGTTCCAATAGGCATTGCGCGAGATTCCCACCGGAACCGCGCTAAGAATGGCCGAGGCTTCGATGTTGCGGCGGTTTTCGGATCGGTAGAAGCTGCCTTCGAAATAGGCCTCCAGACTGTCGTTCAATTCGTAGCTGAGCAGCGCCATCACATTGTAACGGTCTTTCTCGCTGATCAGGTGATTGCCGAAATTGGTGTTGTAGCGGACGTCAGTGGTGGGCGTGGTGCCCGCGCGGGCACACACACCGCCGCCAAAGTCCAAACTGCAGTTGGGGAAGGTGTTCGGCTGCAGATAGAAGTCGTCATCACCGATGGGTGTCCGGCTGCTCGGCGCCTGGATGTCGAACTGGCCGAACGGGCCGAAAGTGTTGCGGTTGTTGAACGAGGCATCGTCTTCGAAATCGGTGCCCGCAACCAGCGGGCGCCGGTCTTCCTCGCCCGCATAGTCGCGCTCGGAAGCCAGCAGGCCGCTCTCACGGAAGTAGCTGCCGTAAACAGTCAGATTCCCGCGCCCGCCGCCGAAATCGAAGCCCAGCCCGCCGCTGATGGTGTAATTGTACAGATCGGTGCCGTCCGAAGCGCGATAGTCGGCTTCGATGAAGCCGCCTGTCATGCCGCCGCGCAGGATTGTGTTGACCACGCCGGCCACCGCGTCCGCGCCATAGACGGCAGATGCGCCGTCGCGCAGCACTTCGATCCGGCGCACACTGCCCGGGGAGATCTCATTGGTGTCAGAGCTCACCACGGGCACGAGCAGCTCGGTCTGGAAGCCGGGGTGCAGCGTCATGCGGCGGCCGTTGATCAGCAGCAGCGTGTTGCCTGTGCCGAGATCGCGCAGGTTGATCGATCCGACATCGCCGCGCGCGCTGTTCTGGGTCGTCGCATTCTGTTCGTTGAAGGCGACCGTGCCCGCCTGCGGGATCGAGCGGAACAATTCGTCACCCGACGCAGCGCCGGTGTTCTCGATGATCTGTTCGTCGATCACGGTCACGGGCAGGACATCATTGATCTGCGCGCCCTGGATCTGCGAGCCGATCACCACGATCTGGTTCTCGTCAACGACCTCGGGCTGGTCCGCCGGTGCGCTGGGCGGATTGGCATCCTGCGCTTGGGCGGCGCTGGTCGCGGCGACAAGACTGCAAGTGCTGAGCAACACCAACTTGCCAAGGGATGTGAATTTCATGGTCGTATCCTCCACTCTCTTATTGTTATGTCCCGAAACTCCGCCGGGTGATCCAGGCTTCGAACATATCCGGCCATTGGCTGAGGATCTGGTCGCTCGTACCGAGTCCCCAGCCGTGGCCGCCGTCCTCGAAAATATGCAATTCCGCCGGTGCCCCTTCACGCCAAAGCGCCTGCGCCAGCAGGATGCCATGGGCGGGCGGGGTCGTGGCATCGTCAGCCGAGGCGAAGATGATGGTCGGCGGCGCATCGCGCTGCGCATAGGTGTCGAGCGACCATGCGTCCTCGGCGGCGCGGGTGGGGTTGCGGCCGACGATCTCGCGCCGGGTGCGGGTGGTGTCGTAGGGCGCGCGCAGCGTCACCACGGGGAACAGCAGCACAGTGAAATCGGGCCGTGCGCTGACGGCTTCGTAACGGTCCTGCCCGGCATAGAGTTCGCGCGCCGGCTGGAGCGCAGTGAATCCGGCGAGGTGGCCGCCGGCGGAAAAGCCCATAATGCCGATCCGGTCCGGCCGGATGGCGAATTCTTCGGCGCGGGTGCGGATGATCTTCATCGCCCGCTGCGCGTCGGCAAACGGCGCGCTTGGCTCCCAGCCGTCGCCCGGCAGGCGGAACAGCAGTTCGAAAACGGTGTAGCCGCGCGCCTGCAGCCAGCGTGCCGCCGGGGTGCTTTCCTTCCACAGCTGGATGCGGAAGTAACCGCCGCCGCCGCAAACCAGAACCGCGCGGCCATTGGACTCGGCGGGACGGTATACACGCATACGCGGGGTCGAGATGTTCGACACCGCACCATAGCCTGCGCCTTCGCCGCCGATCTGTTCAGGCCCGCTCGGGCGGCCACGCCCCGGCGCGTCGCCCGGCCACAGCAGAATTTCCTCCGGATCCGTATCCGTCTCCTGCGCCAGCACCGTACGATTGACCAGCGGCACCGAACTGCTGGCAGCCATCACGGCGGCAAGGCCAAAGAGGTCGCGGCGGGCAATCATGATGCATCTCCTGCGGCATGGGCTAGACCTTCGCTGTACGGCCCGGTGCGTTCATGCCGTTCGGTGTCCTCCTCGGGCAATGGCATGGGTGTGCCTGCCATGGCCGCTGCCAGCCGGTCTGTATCGAGCGCGCCTTCCCACTTCGCCACCACTACGGTTGCCACGGCATTGCCGATGAAATTGGTGATAGCGCGGCATTCGGACATGAAGCGGTCAATGCCCAGGATCAGCGCCATTCCGGCGACCGGTACGGAGGGAACGACCGACAGCGTGGCGGCAAGGATCACGAAGCCGGCGCCGGTGACGCCCGCTGCGCCCTTGGAACTGACCATGGCAACAAGAACCAGCGTGAGCTGCTCACCCCATGACAGCTCGACGCCAACGGCCTGCGCGATGAACAACGCAGCCAGCGTCATGTAGATATTCGTGCCGTCGAGATTGAAGGAATAGCCGGTCGGGACGACCAGCCCCACCACCGTCTTGCGGCAGCCCGCGATTTCCATCTTCTCCATTAAACTCGGCAAAGCCGCTTCGGAAGACGAGGTCCCGAGCACCAGCAGCAATTCCTCGCGCAGGTATTTGATCAGCGCGAAGAGCGAGAAGCCCGTGAACCAGGCGACCATGCCAAGCACGCCGACAACAAAGAGCAGCGATGTAAGGTAGAAGGTGGCAATCAAGGCAGCGAGATTGGCAAGCGAGGATATTCCGAACTCGCCAATGGTAAAGGCGATGGCGCCGAAGGCACCGATCGGGGCCAGCTTCATCAGCATATGGACCAGCTTGAAAACCGCCTCGCCGAGCGATGCAATCACATCGATCACCAGGTCGCTGTGCGGACGTGTTGCCGAAAGTGCCACCCCGGTAAGAATGGCAACCAGCAACACCTGCAAGATGTTGCCATCGGTCATGGCGCTGAACAGCGTTGTGGGAATGATATTCAGAACGAAAGCCCACAGCGTCTGTTCTTCCGCCGTCTGGGCATAGGTTTCCACAGCACTGGCATCGAGTGTCGCCGGATCGATATTCAGACCGGCACCCGGCTGGACAACATTCCCCACCACCAGACCGATAATCAGGGCAAGCGTCGAAAAGAACAGGAAATAGACCATTGCCTTGCCGGCAACGCTGCCGACAGAAGACATATCGCGCATCGCGGCGATGCCGCCCGCAACGGTGAGAAAAATGACCGGGGCGATGATCATTTTGACCAGCTTGATGAAACCATCGCCGAGCGGCTTCAGCGACGCGCCGAAGTCCGGGTAAAAATGGCCAAGGAGCGCGCCCAAGACAATCGCCGTAAGCACTTGAACATACAGCTGCCGATAGAACGGGCGGCGTTCAGCCTTCACTCCACCAGCAACAGACCCGGATGTGGTCCCCATCGATTTCCTCTCCAAGCTCGGCGTTTGCCGTTGCTCCGGCTCCGATCATAAGAAAGGGTCACAAGGCCGCAATCTGAATTGCAAGAAAATGTGATTGCTTATTTTTCATAAGGTTGAGCTATCCAAGCGCGGAGAAATTCGGAAATTCCGCACAAATCGGTTGACCAAATTGCGACATTCCGCACAGTAAATCCATGAGCGCTCCCAGCACGACCACGCGTGATCGCATGACGCTGGTTGCCATTATCGGGGCGGTAGTCCTCGTAATTGCGCTTTTGGGATATCTCGCTCTGGAGCGCGCATTGCGAAACTCTGCGCTGGCTGAAGCGCAAGTGGCGGCAGCTGGAGATGCGGCGATCTTGGCCGAGGGTTTGCAGAGCGAGCTGGAGAAGTTTTCCCTTGTCCCGCTGGTGCTTGCAGAAGACCCGCAAGTGCAGGATTTGCTTGCAGGCGACGCGAGCGGGGAAGCCGTTCTGAACCTGCGACTGGAAGAGCTGGCAGCGCAAACGGGCGCGGCAGCAATCTATCTCACCAATGCCAGCGGCACCACGCTGGCGGCCAGCAATTGGCGGCTCCCGACCAGTTTCGTCGGTTCGAACTATGCATTCCGGCGGTATTTTCTGACCGCAATCGACAGTGGCAACGCTACCCAGTTCGCGCTCGGCACGGTCAGCCGTCGTCCCGGTCTCTACATTGCGCAAAGGGTGGTCAGCGATTCCCGCACATTGGGGATCGTGGCGGTGAAGGTAGAGTTCGATGCGCTTGAAGCAAGCTGGCTCGAGGGCACCGAAGGCGTGTTTGTTACTGACGCCGATGGTGTTGTATTGGTGACGAGCAATCCTGATTGGCGGTTCAACACGCTTCGGCCGGAAGCGGCATCGGGGCGCGACCAGCGGGCTGATGAACTGCAATTCGGCTTGGCGGATTTGCCGACTTTGCCGGATGTTGCCGCAGGATCGACGCTGGTCGAAACCGCGCGGATCGAGACAGAGAACACGATTTCGCCAAATGGCTGGGACCTGCATCTGCTCTTCGATCCGGCACCGCGTCTGTCCGCGGCGCGCACCAATGCCCAGTTGGCGCTGCTCCTTGCCCTGTTCGCCGCCGCGCTGGTTGGCGGCGCGGTGTTTATCGTGGCCGACAGACGCAAGGCGCAGGCGGAGATGCAGGCACAAGAACGTGCGGCCAAGCTGCGCGATCAGATGCAACAGGCAAACCGTTTGGCCACGCTCGGTCAGGTTACTGCCGGAATTGGCCACGAAATCCGTCAACCCGTCAGTGCAATGCGCCTTTATGCCGAGAACGGCAGCAAGATGATTGCATTGGGCGATGCAGCGTCAGCGAAGGAGAATTTCGGCAAGATCGTCTCGCTGGCTGACAGGATCGGCAAAATTACCGATGAACTGCGTCGGTTCAGCCGAAAGAACAGCACGCGGCCGCGCGATGTCTCGCTCGGAGAAGTTATCGAAGGGGCACAATTGTTGCTGGGCGATCGCATTGCGACGTCCCACATCGCGTTCAAAATACCGGGAGCCGACGACATGGCGATCAAAGTCAGGGGCGAGCATGTCGGCCTCGAGCAGGTGCTCGTCAATTTGCTCCAGAATGCGATTGATGCCGCAGGCCTTGGCGGCACAATAGAGATCAGCGTCGAACGTAAAGGCGACGAATGCGCCCTCACCGTATCCGATAGCGGGCCGGGTCTGTCGGACGCCCAGCGCGATACCCTGTTCCAGCCTTTCGCTACCACCAAGCAAGACGGTCTCGGCCTGGGTCTTGTTATTTCGCAGGAGATCATGCGCAACCTTGGCGGGAGCCTCATCGCGGAAGCCAATGGCCCTGGCGCGCGCTTTACCATGATGGTCCCGCTGGCATGACGGACGCGCCAGCAACCAAGGTTGTCGTCGTTGAAGATGACCCCGCGCTTGGCGAGGCCTTGGCCCAGTCGCTGCGCCTCGAAGGAATGGATGTCGCCCTGTTCGGCGATGCGCGCATGGCCATCCGCACTATCGGGCCAGTGTTTGACGGAGTCATCGTCAGCGATGTGCGCCTGCCCAGCATGGACGGGATCGAATTTTTTGAGCTGGTCAGGAAGCAGGATCCGGACATCCCGGTGATTTTCACCACCGGCCACGGCGATGTGGCCATGGCCGTGGATATGCTGAAGAACGGCGCCGCCGATTTCTTCACCAAGCCCTATTCCATCGCCGAAATACTGCGGGCGATCCAGGCAGCTGCGGAAAAGCGCATACTCGTGCTGGAAAACAGGCGGCTCCGCTCGGCCCTCAGCGAACGCGGGAAAGTCGGGATAATCGGCACCTCTCCGGCGGCAGAGACTTTGCGCAATGTCCTCACAGCGGTGGCGGAAGCGGACATCGACGCGGTGCTGGTTGGTGAGACGGGTACCGGCAAGACGTATGCCGCACGCCTGCTGCATGATCTAAGCCCGCGCGCCAGCCGACCCTTTATAACGATCGATCCCGGCTTGGTGGCGCACCGTGATGCAGAGCTTGTGCTTTTTGGCCGCGAACCGGGGGCGGGACTTTCGCGAACCGGCCTGATCGAGCGTGCCAATGGCGGAACCCTGTTTCTCGACAATGTCGGGGAGATGGAAGGTGCTATCCGGTCGCGGCTGGTATCGGCATTGGAAACCCGCACTCTCTTGCCACTGGGCGCAGAACGGGAGCGCAAGCTCGACTTCCGGGTCATCGTCGCGGCGAGAGAGAGTTCTGCGGCGGGGGATTCCATGCTCACGCCAAGCTTTGAAAGCAGGCTTGGAGCAGTGCGCATTTCGCTCCCACCACTCCGCGAACGACGTGACGACATTGCCGATTTCTTCCGCCGGTTTGTTGCGGACCTGGAGGTTGCGACAAACAAGACCGCCGGTCCGATAGGTGCGGATGAGTGGCGGCATATGCAAACGCACGATTGGCCGGGCAATTTGCATGATCTGCAGGGCTATGCCCAAGCCTTCATTCTGGGGATTGCTACAACCGGCAAGGGTACGGATGTTGGCGCTGGCAGCGGGTCATTGCAGACCCTTGTTGCAGATTTCGAGAAATCCGTACTCGAAGAAGCACTCCGCATGAGCGAAGGCAATGTTGGGATTGTGGCCGAACGGATGCAGATCCCGCGCAAAACGCTCTACGACAAACTCTCGCGCTACGAATTGCGCCCGCGCGACTTCCGAAGGGAATTGCCTTCCTAGAGCGTGCGAACAAATGCCGCCGAGCGCGCGCGTGTAGCGAGGCCGCGTTGCAGCGTGGTCTCGCCGGACCCGCGCTCGACTTTCTTGCGGTTGGGGTGGCGGCGATGATCGGCTTGCGATAGCACGCTGCGGTTCGATCGGGGCGGCGGCCGTTGTCGATCAGCAGCAAAATTGCAACCGATTGCATTTTTTGCTTTGCATCGTCCCGATGTGGAGCTATGCACGCTCTCCTTGAACAACCAGATGCCCGCATCTGGAAATACAAACGTTTGCAAAAACGATATCGTCCGCACCGGCGCAAGACCGTTCGGGCAGAGACATTGGGGAGGATTATCTATGCGTTTTCTACGTACGGCCTTGCTGGCTTCGGCTTCCACCTGCTTTCTTGTTGGCGGCACTGCGCTGGCGCAGGAAGCTGCTGACCCGGCTGGTGCCGAAGAAGCATCGGACAACACCATCGTCGTCACCGGCGTGATCGGTGCGCGCGGCGTCAACCGCCTCGAAACCTCCATTTCGGTCTCGGCCATCGACGGCCAGACCATTGAAGATACAAACCCCACCAACGTTGCGGAAATCTTCCGCCAACTGCCGGGCATCCGCTCGGAAAGCTCTTCGGGCGGCGGCAATTCGAACATCAACGTGCGCGGTATCCCCATCTCCACCGGCGGCGCGAAGTTCCTGTCCTTGCAGGAAGACGGCCTGCCGGTGCTGCTGTTCGGCGATCACCTGTTCGCGCCTGCTGACGGCTTCGTCAAAGCCGACGCAACACTGGCGCGTGTCGAATCGGTGCGCGGCGGCACGGCTTCCACGCTCACCACAAACGGCCCCGGCGGCATCATCAACCTTATCGGTCAGACCGGTGCGCGCGGCGGCGGCAGCGTCATGGTGGGTTACGGTCTCGACTACAGCGACCTGCGCATCGATGCCGAGTACGGCTCGTCGCTTGGCGAAGATCTGTATTTCCACATTGGCGGACATTACCAGCAAGGCGGCGACTACCGCGACTCCGGTTATGATCCGATCCAGGGCGGCCAGATCCGCCTAAGCCTCACCCGTGAATTCGATGGCGGTTATGTGCGCGTGATCGGAAAGATCATCGACAAGCAGGAGCAGGCCTATTTCCCGCAGCTCGTCTCGCGCACCGATGACGGCAATGGCGGCGGTGTTGTCGGCACCAGCCTCGGCACATTCGATGCGCGCGACAACAGCAATTACAGTACATTCACGCGTTTCGGCCTTGCCGTTGACGGGCAGGGTGCGCTCGATCCCTATGACGTGGCGGATGGCCTCAACCACCAGGTGCGGGCGATCGGCATCGAATCCAGCTTCGATCTGGGAAGCGGCATCACGCTGGACGTCAAATCCCGCTATCAGGATATCTCGGGCGAATTCCTCGGCTTCTTCACCGACAGCGCGCTGCGTCCGGCTGACCTTGCCGGCTCGACCTACTTCAATGGCCCGCTTGCCGGACAGGCGGTTACGGCTTCGAACCTGCCGAACGGGGTCGCTTCCAATATCGCCGTGTTCGATGTGAACATCGACGATATGAGCAACTTCGCCAATGATGTGCGACTGTCCAAGTCGTTCGATTTCGGCGGCTCCACGCTCGACCTGACCGTCGGCCACTTCTTCATGTCGCAGAACTTCGTGCAGGACTGGCACTGGTCGCGCATCGTCACGACGACCGAGAACGATGCGGTGCTGATCCAGACTCCGGGTGCGATCAACGGCCTTGCCGGCGTCAACCAGGCATTCGGTTGGGATGGCTCGAACCGCAATTACGACCTTGAGGCGCAGGTGAGTTCACCCTTTGCCGCATTGGCATGGTCAAATGACGCGCTCAGCCTTGATGCCAGTGTGCGCTATGACAGCATGAGCCAGAATGGCGTCCGCACCTCGGCAGCGGGCGGGCCGTTCGACCTGAACAATGATGGGCAGATCACCGGTTCGGAAGCGAATGTGTCGCTGAACCGCGGCACGGTTGATGCGCTGGCCGACTTCACCGCCGACAATTTCGCTTGGTCGGTGGGCGCGAACTATCTGTTCACGGACAATCTGTCGGTCTTTGCCCGTGCATCGAGCGGTGCCTCGTTCAACTTCGATCGTGCACTCGACTTCCCCGTGCGTGATGCCTCGGGCGACCTGTTGCCCGGCGGTGAAGGCGCTTATGTTGACCAGGTCGACCAATACGACCTTGGCTTCAAGCTGCAGGATGCGAATGTCGCAGGCGGTACGCTGGACTTCTACACAACGCTCTTCCTGTCGCAGACCGAAGAATCCAACATCAACATCACGCCGCCTTCGGGCCAGGTCCGCGAATACGAGGCTATGGGTGTCGAAGTTGAAGCCTATTACGAAAATGGGCCGTTCAACATCTACGCCACCGCCACCTATACCGATGCCGAGATCACCAATGCGGCCGATGCGGCTGGCAACACTGTCGCCGCGCTGATCGGCAACCGCCCGCAGCGGCAGGCCGAGCTGATCTGGGCCGTGACGCCGAGCCTTGATCTCGACCGGTTCCGCCTGTCGGCGAGCTGGGTCGGTACTACCGACAGCTTCTCCGGCGATGCGAATACGCTGATGCAGGAAGGCTATTCGGTCGTGCACCTGACCGGCGCGGTACGGTTGACCGAAGACCTGGAACTGTCGCTCAACGTGAACAACCTGTTCGATGCCGCTGGTATCACCGAATCGGCCAATGACGGCCGCGACGGGATCGATGCCGACGGCGACGGCCTGCTCGATACTACGGTCGGCCGCTCGATTTTCGGACGCACCACTTCGGTCCGGCTGCGCTACGCCTTCTGACGCGGCGCGACATCGCTTAATGGGCCGGCGGAATCGGATAACGGTTCCGCCGGCCCTTTTTTGTCTGGCACGGATGCGCTTTGCGCCCGGCGCAGCTTTTATCTCCCGGTGCCGCGGCTATAACCGAGCGAGAGCGGTGAAATAGTCGGCGACGCCCACCGTATCGCGCATGACAAATTCCTTTAGACGCCCGCGCCTTTCGGCAAGCTGTTGCAGCAGCCCATTGGCTTGCGGTGCAGGGGCCAGCGCCGTGCCGGCATGATCGGGCCAATTCATGCCATAGAGCACAAACTTGTAATTGGTTTCCGAAAAGCACTGCGCCTTGCTGTCGAAGTCATACACGCTGGGCACCGCGCCGCGCCAGATCTCGAGCCGCTCCTGTAAGCTTTGCGGGATCGAGCCGGCGTCGCAATTCTCGCGCCAGAAGGCGGTGTCGCGCCTTTGCGAGAGGCAGTAATGCAGTTTCAGGAAGTCGGCGATGTTGCGATAGTGCCGGTGCATGATGCGGTCATAGGCGGGCTGTGGCGCGCTGCCGGAACGATATCGCGGCACCAGATCCACCAGCGCCCAATTGGCCATTTCTGCAAGATAGATGCCGGTCGACTCCAACGGTTCGAGGAAGCCGCTCGATAGACCCACCGCCACGCAATTGCCCCGCCATTGCTGCTCGTGAAATCCGACCCGCATCCGCAGCATCCGTGCATCGATTGCATCAGCCGATGCCCCGACATAGGCAGCCAGCTCAGCAAGCGCTGCGTCATCGCTGATATGGCGTGAGCTATAGACATGGCCCACACCGCGCCGGTCTTGCAGGCTGATGTCCCAAATCCATCCGGAGGACTGGGCCGTGCAGCGCGTGTAGGGAAGAATTGCTTCATAATCCGCGATTGGCACCCTGGTGGTGACCGCCCGGTCGACAAAGAGCACGTCGGACAGGCTATGAAAGTGGTTGGTCTTGTCGTGATCGATCAGCCGCGCCGCAAAGCCGGTGCAATCGATGAAGAGATCCGCCGCGGCATGGGTGCCATCATTCAGCGCCAGGGTCTCGATCCCACTTGGCCCTTCGCGTATGTCCTCCACCGTCGCCACTTTGTGCGCGATTCCGCCCGCCTTGCCATATCGTTTGAGATAGTCGGCAAGTTTTCCCGCATCGAGGTGATAGGCATAGGAAAGCGCACCTGCATAAGGGGCGTCGCGAAATCCCTTGGGCGCTCGGCCAGCCATGGCCAGTTCGCGCTGCACGGAGAAAGCATCGGCATAGTCTGGCCGCTCGCTTGCAGGCAATCTCGCCCACTGCCAGCTGACATCGTGACCGGCGACCAGCACCTGATCCCCGAACGGGTGGAAATAGGCGTCCCGGCTACCCTCTTCGGGCAGTCGGCGCCAGTTCACGAATTCAATCCCGTGTTTGAAGGTGGCCGAACATTCGCGCAGGAAGATGTGTTCCTCGATCCCGCACGCCGCGAGAGTGTTGCGGATCGAAGGGATGGTTGCCTCGCCAACCCCGACGGTCGGGATATCCTGCGCTTCGATCACGGTGAGTTCGATCGGCCGATCCAGCTTGAGCGGCAATTGCCGGTTGAGGAACACGGCCGTCAGCCAGCCGGCGGTGCCGCCACCGACGATGACGATTCTGAACGGATCGGCGGTCATGGCGGGTCTCCGGTAACAAACGTTTGCGCAGGCGATGAAGCATGCTTAGTCGCGCCCCTCCCGCCTGACAATGGGGGTGGTCGGAAGCGGTGCTACCCCGCCTTGGCGATGTGCCGTGTCCTCTGCGTGACTTGCCGCAACTGCCACATCGCCGTGTCTTTGCAAAATCCTGTCCACGGCAAAAAACAATCGATTGCAAAATTTCGTTTGTCTCGACGCGGGATGCGTGTATCACTTCCGGCAAGAAGAGTTGGGGAGGGAGTTTTGACGCAAGCGGGCAATAGTCGTGTTGCAGCCGGTGGCGTGTCTGGCGCGCCGGTCGCGCGGCCGCGCCTGCATTTTACTGCCCCGCAAAACTGGCTCAACGATCCAAACGGATTGATCTGGCTGGATGGCGTGTACCACCTCTTTTACCAACACAATCCCTATTCATGCGACTGGGGCCGCATCCATTGGGGGCACGCGGTTTCGCGCGATCTGCTCGAATGGGAGCATCGCCCTATTGCGATTGCAGACACGCCGGAATTCTGCAGCTTCTCCGGCAGTGCCGTGCTGGACGCCGCCAATACTTCCGGGCTGGGCGGGAACGACGGTCCGCCACTCGTTGCGTTTTACACCGCGGCAAAGAAGGCCGATTACACGTTCCAGCAACAGCACCTCGCCTTCAGCACCGATGGCGGCGATAGCTGGCAGGAGCATCCGGCGAATCCGGTCATTGCTTGCGATACGCACGATGTGCGCGATCCCAAGGTCTTTTGGAGCGAGGAGGCCGGCAAATGGGTCATGCTGCTGGCCTTTGCCTGGCAACACGAGGTCGGAATCTTCCACTCTGACGATTTGTTGGGCTGGGAGCAGGTCTCTGCCTTTGCTGTCACCGCGGAAAGCCAGGGAGAGTGGGAATGCCCCGACCTCTTCCAGCTGACAGAGCCCGTTACCGGCGAGCAGAAATGGTGCATGATCGTTTCGGTGGGCGAGGGCGCGCCCGCGGCGGTGTCCGGTATCCGCTATTTCCTCGGCCATTTCGATGGCGCGGTTTTTACTCCCGACGTGCAGGAAGGCCGCTGGGTTGATGCGGGGCCCGATTTCTACGCGGCGCAAAGCTGGTCCAATCTGCCTGCGCAGCAAGAGCGGGTCATCTGGACGGCGTGGATGAACAATCGCGGCTATGCGGCGAAAACGCCGGCCGTCGTCTGGCGCGGGTGCCATACCTTGCCGCGGCAGGTCATGCTCCACCGTGCCGACGATGGGGTGCTCCGGCTTGCGCAATTACCGGTCGATGCGCTCGATGCGCGGTGCCGGATTGTTGAAAGGCAGAGTGATCTGCACTTGCGCGAAGGTGCCGGGCAGCGGCGCGCCCTTCCGCAACGCGCCCTCGACGCGCGCTTTGCGGGAGTCCGGGCAAGTGACGGGTGCTTGCATCTCGCTTTGCAACAACAAGGCGGGCGGCTTGGTGCGATCACCATCGACGGCGCGAAACAGGAATTGCGCTATGTCCGCGACTGGGCCGCTTTTGCAGAGCCCGGAATGGAAACTGTAGCGCGAGAAGTGCCCTTCAATTTCCCGTCCGAACTCGACGGTTTCCGGGTGATTGTGGACGATAGCACGCTGGAATTGTTCAGCGATTCCGGCACGATGGTGCTGTCGCTCCTGCTGTTCCCCGAAGCAGGTGCATTTGAGCTGGTGCTGACAGCAACGGGAAGTGTCGACATCGGCGAGCTGGTTTTCCGCGAATTGGACGTAGCTCCTGCCATTGACAGCGCCACCACACCGGCCGCGCCAAAAGCCGAGAGCGTGCTGTGAACGATGTCGCCCGCCTTGGGATGCGCCGCTGGCGGCGTGCGCTGATCGCCGCAGCCGCGCTTGGGCTGGCAAGTTGCAGTGCAGCCGATGATGTTCCCGAGGGGCGCATCCTGCTCGAGCTGTGGAAGCACGACACTTCGCAGAATGAGCGCGACGCGCATGCAGCGATGGTTGAACGCTTCAACGCATCGCAAGACCGCTATTTTGTCGAAACGCTGGAAATCCCGCAGACCAGCTACACCGATGCGTTGACCGTTGGTGCGCTGTCGCAGCAGATGCCGTGCCTGCTCGATATCGACCATCCGATGCTGGCAAATTTCGTGTGGGCAGGCTTTGCGCGCCCACTCGATGATCTGGTGGCACCGGAAGTCTATGCCGATGTGTCCCCCACCGCGATCGGCACGGTCGGCGGATCGGTCTATTCGCTCGGCCAGTTCGATGCCGCGCTCGCCCTGTATACCCGCCGCTCGACGCTCGAAGCGGTCGACGCGCGCATCCCGACGATGGACAATCCTTGGACGCGGACCGAATTCGAACACATTCTCGAACGCCTCAAGGCAAGTGGCGACTTTGCCTATCCGCTCGATCTGCAAACGCGCGACGGCAATCCCGACTGGTGGCTCTATGCCTTTTTGCCGATGCTGCAGAGCTATGGCGGCGACATTAGCGCAGAGGACGATCCGTCCAACGCAGAAGGGTATCTCAACGGCCCCGCCAGCACCGCCTTTGCCGCTTGGTTCCGGCAGTTGTTTGTCGATGGCTATGTCAACCGGCGCGAGCCCGATGATCGCGGCTTGCAAAAGGGCCGGGTGGCGATGACCTATACCGGCAACTGGTGGGTCGAGGACATTGCCGAGAACCTGGGTGATGATCTGCTGATCCTGCCGCCGCCCGATCTGGGGAACGGCGTCGTGATCGGCGGCGGAAGCTGGCAATGGGCAATCAGCCGCGACTGCGCGCACCCTGAGGGCGCGGCGGCGTTTATCACCTTCATCATGCAGGACGAAGAGATCGCGGCGATGTCGGAGGCCGCTGGCATGGTGCCGGTGACTGCCGTAGCGGCGCAAATGACCAGCCGCTTCAACGCCGACGGCGACTGGCGTGTTTTCTTCGACTATTCGCGCGCCTTTGCCCGCCAGCGCCCCAACACGCCGGCCTTCGCGACACTCAAAGGCGCGTTCACGCGGGCGATGCAGGACATTATCGACGGTGCGGATGAACGCGACGCGCTGGACGATGCGGTGGACGATATCACCCAGGTGGTCGAGGCCAATGGCCGCTACACCGCATTGCCGGGAGGCGGCGCATGATCGGCCGGACTTCGGGTGAAAAGGGTGGCCTGTTGGCAGCGGGGTTCGGTGCACCAGCCATTATCGGACTGATGCTGTTCCTCGTCATCCCCTTCGTGCTGGCGATCAATCTGACTTTCACCAACACCAAGCTGCTCTCGCCCGAACCGGTCGAGTATGTCGGCGTCAACAATTACGAGCGGCTGCTGGGTGTGAGCTGGCTGGTGCAAGACCCGCTGCCGGCAGGGGACGCTGCTGCTGCGGGCGCGACTTATCCGCGTATCCGCGATGTCACTCGCAGCGATGCACAATATCGCGGTTATCGACCGCTTACGACCTTCGAATTGGGGGAGCAGCGCCATGTGGTGCTCGCGCGCGATCCGGTCTTCTTGCGTTCACTCTTCAACACATTTCTGTTCGCGCTGATGGTGGTGCCGCTGCAATGCGGTCTTGCCCTTGGCCTGGCGCTGCTGGTGAATGCAGGGCTGCGCGGACAAACCGCCTTCCGGACGGTGTATTTCCTGCCGGTGGTCATGTCGATGGTGGTGGTCTCCGTCGTCTGGGCTTTCCTGTATGAAAAGGACATCGGCTTTCTCAACCAGCTGCTGCGCTTCTTCAGCTTTGGCGCGGCTGGGCCGGTTGACTGGCTGGGCAATAGCGCGACGGCGCTTCCCGCCATCGTCGTGATGTCTGCCTGGCAGGGGGCAGGCTTCCAGATGCTGATCTTTCTTGCCGGGCTGCAGAACATCCCGCGTTCGCTCTACGACGCGGCAAAGATCGACGGCGCGTCGCGTTGGCAGAGCTTTGTCAACGTCACACTGCCGGGCCTGAAGACGACCACAACCTTTGTCGTGATCGTTACGACTATCGCAGCCTTCGGCCTGTTCACTCAGGTTGACGTGATGACCCAAGGCGGTCCGCGCAACGCCACCTCGACGGTGATGTATCACGCTATCGATCGCGGAGTGCGGCAGCAGGACATTTCCTACGGCGCCACGATCACGGTGGTCTATTTCGTCATCATTGCAGCGATCTCGTTGCTGCAACAACGCTATTTCAGCAGGGGCGACTGACATGGCTATCCGCAACAGCAGCTCGGGCGCAGCGGTGATCGGCGGTTACGCAATCGCGCTGGTAATGGCGGCGGTTTTTATCCTGCCGTTCCTGTTCATGCTGTCGGCCTCGCTCAAATCCAATGCGCAGATATTCACCGATCTGGAGAGCTTCCGCGCCTTCCTGCCTGTCGGAAATGTCTCGCTGGAGAATTACGAGCGGGTCTTTGCCGGGTCGGGCGTAGTCGGCTTTTTCATCAATTCGGCGATTATCACGGTGGTCACGGTCGCGCTGGGCCTGCTGGTGAACAGCATGGCCGCCTTCGCGCTCGCGCGGCTGGAATGGCGAGGCAAGAACATCGCACTGGGTCTGTTGGTGGTGCTGCTCATCATCCCGCTTGAAGCCATTGCGGTGCCGATGATGCTGCTGGTGGCCAATCTGCCATGGATCGGCTGGGATCACACCGGTTTGCACATCACCTCGTCCTGGCTCAACACGCTGCACGTGCAGATTTTCCCGTTCATCGCCAAGGCGTTGTATATCTTCCTGTTCTACCAGTTCTTCAAAGGCATCCCGAAGGATTTTGACGAGGCCGCCTATATTGACGGCGCGACGCCGTTCCAGGTGTATTGGCGGGTGATTGTGCCGCTTTCGCTGCCGGTGTTTGCGACCGCGGCCATCCTGCACAGTCTGGAAATGTGGAACCAGTACCTCTGGCCGGTCATCACCGTTCCGGGCGAGGACGCGCGTCCGCTGATGATCGGGATGCAGCAATTTTTCCGGTTCCAGACCGAGTGGGGCGAAGTGATGGCCTATGCCACGCTGATCACGGTTCCGATCCTTGTCGCCTTCATCATTTTCCAGCGGCAGTTCGTCCAGAGCGTCATGGGCAGCGGAGTAAAGGGCTAGCAATGAAAGCGTCGATCAAGCTTGCAAATATCCGCAAGGATTATGGCGCGGTATCGGTCATCAAAGGGATCGATCTGGAGATACAGCCCGGCGAATTCGTCGTGCTGGTTGGCCCGTCGGGTTGCGGCAAATCCACGCTGTTGCGGATGATTGCCGGGCTGGAATCGATCAGCTCGGGCGAGCTGTTTTTCAACGAAGACCGCGTCAATGACTGGTCTCCTGCACGGCGCAAGGTGGGCATGGTGTTCCAGTCCTACGCGCTTTATCCGCATATGACGGTGGAAGAGAATGTCGGCTTCGGCCTCAAGCTCGCCAAGACCGGAAAGGCCGAGCGGCAGGAACGCGTGGACGAGGCGCTCGGCGTCCTGCAATTGTCCCATCTGCGCGACCGCAAGCCTGCCGAACTTT
Organism: Aurantiacibacter sp. KMU-128; assembly: GCF_056933515.1. Lineage (NCBI taxonomy): Bacteria > Pseudomonadati > Pseudomonadota > Alphaproteobacteria > Sphingomonadales > Erythrobacteraceae > Aurantiacibacter > Aurantiacibacter sp. KMU-128. Next base: position 2,517,223 of record NZ_JBXORT010000001.1, on the reverse strand, counting down.
CCGGCGGCCAGCGCCAGCGCGTCGCCATCGGGCGCGCGATTGTCCGCCGTCCGCAAGTGTTCCTGTTCGACGAGCCGCTGTCCAATCTCGACACCGCCCTGCGCGTCGATATGCGGATGGAAATCGGCAAGCTGCACCGCAAGCTGGGCAATACGGTGGTTTATGTGACGCATGACCAGGTCGAAGCGATGACGCTGGCCGACCGCGTGGTGGTGCTCGAAGGCGGCCATGTGCGGCAGGTGGGCAGTCCGCTCGATCTCTACAACACGCCCGAGAACATCTTTGTCGCCGGCTTTATGGGCAGTCCGAAGATGGCTTTCATGGAGCTGCGCCATCGTGCGACGGGCGACGATACTTTGACCTTCGCTCCCGGCGAAGGCGCAGGCCCGGAACTGGTGATCTCCCGTCAGGGCCGGGTCTGCGAACCGGGAGGCAGCTACACGCTCGGCATCCGGCCCGAACACTGCCGGATTGCGGTGGAGGCGGAGGCTGCGATGACCGGCGAGGTGCTTGAACTCGAACGCCTTGGCAGCCAGACATTTGCCTTTATCGCTCTCCCTGCCGCCACCGGGCCGGTGGCCGTCACCGTGCCGCAAGGCGTCGATCTGAAACCGGGCGATCGCACGGGGGTGCTGTTCGATCCCGGCCACGTGCATATTTTCGCTGCGGACGGGGAGACGGTTAGGGCCACTGCAGCGCACAAGGAGGGGGCGAAAGCATGAGCCTAGTCGGCGGGATTGATGGCGGCGGCACCACTTTTAAATGCGTCATTGCCGAACGCGATGGCAGCATCCTTGCCACCGAGCGTTTCCCCGCTGACCGCCCCCAGACAACGCTGGCGGCTTGCGTCCGGTTTTTCCGCGACCAGGCCGATAGGGACGGGAGGGACATCACCGCCTTGGGGATCGGCTGTTTCGGCCCGCTCGATCTCGACCCCGGATCGGCTCAATATGGCGCAATCCTTGCCACGCCGAAACCGCATTGGAGCGGCGCGGCGATTGCCAGCCATTTCGAACGCGAACTCGGTATCCCCGTTGCCATCGATACCGACGTCAACGCCGCGCTTGCCGCCGAAATGCGCTGGGGCGCGGCGCAGGCTCTGGCCAGTGCCGCCTATGTCACCATAGGCACGGGAATCGGTGCGGGGATATTTGCCAATGGCGGATTTCTCGGGCGGCCTGCGCATCCCGAATTCGGCCATATCACGATCGCGCGGCATCCGCAGGACGAACATCCGGGCTCGTGCAGCTTTCACGGTGATTGTCTCGAAGGCCTCGCCAGTGCGCGTGCCATGCATGAACGTTTCGGCGATCCGGCGCAGCTAGGCTCCGACCATTTGGGCTGGGACATCGAGGCGCACTATCTGGCACAAGCGTGCCGCGCGCTGTTTCTGCTCGCGCGTCCGGAACGGATTATTCTGGGCGGCGGGCTGATGCTGGCAGAGGGGCTTTTGGAGCGAACGCGCACCAGCCTGGTGACCCAGATGTCGGACTATCTCGCCTTCGAGGCCGCACAGGCGGAACGGCTGGTGGTCCGCGCGGCTTTGGGCGATGATGCGGGAATTCTCGGCGGAGTGGCGCTGGCACTCGACAAGGCGGGGTGAAACCGGCTTAAAGCGCGGGCGGGTTGCTCTATGGCAGCAGGCGCGCGTAACTGCCCTGCTGGCTGCTTTGATCGAGGGATGATGGCCAAATCGATTTCCATGACCGACCTCGCAAAGCTGGCGGGGGTCAATATCTCGACCGTTTCGCGCGCGCTCGACAACAGCCCGCTGGTCAACACCAAAACCAAGGAAAAGATTCAGCAACTGGCGCGCGAAACCGGTTATTCGGTAAATGCCCGCGCGCGCAATCTGCGTAAACAGGAAAGCCAGACACTGGGGCTGGTCATCCCCGTGGGCCCGCATTCCAACCAGAGCGTGTCCGACCCGTTCTTTATGGAAATGGTCGCGGCCGTTTCGGAAGCCGCGACGCAGTATGATTACGATGTGATCATCAGTTTCCCGCGCGAGGATGACGAGATCGCCGAGCGGCGTCTCTTGCTTTCGGGCAAGGCAGACGGGCTGATCATCATCGGGCAGGCCGGGCGGGCTGAACGGCTGGAGGCGCTGGGCGAGGCCATCAGCCGCGTGGTGGTGTGGGGCGGGATGTTTGGCGAACCCGACTACACGCTGGTCGGTAGCGACAATTTTGCCGGTGGCCGGCAGGTCGGCGAGCATCTGGTGTCGATTGGCAGGAGCCGGATCCTGTTTCTGGGAGACATTGACTTGCCTGAAGTCAAGCTGCGCTATGACGGGCTCGGCGCCGCGCTCGGTGCGCACGGTATTGCGCATAGCGGAGAGCTGTTGTGCCGCACGTCTTTCGACAGCGCTGAAGCGGCACGCAAACTGGCCGGCGTCATCCGCAGTGGCACGGCCTTTGACGCCGTTTTCGCGTCATCTGACGTGCTGGCTATCGCTGCGATGGGCGTTTTGCGGGCGGCGGGACTGGCGGTGCCGCAGGATGTCGCCGTGGTCGGCTATGACAATGTGCATCAGGCAGGTGCGGCTATCCCGTCGCTGACCACTATCGACCAGAATATCGGGCTTGGCGGCAAGCTGCTGGTGGAACTGCTGCTGAAAAAGATCGCCGGGGAAGAGGTGGGGTCGCAAATGACCAGCACGGAACTGATTATTCGTGAAAGCACCGGTGTTCGCTAGCAGGCTACCGCAGGTCGGCGATATCCACGAAGGGAATGCCGTGTTCAGCGGCCAGCGTCTCGACATCGTCGGGGCGCGCCATTTCGCCATCGTCGCGCAGGATCGCGCAGATCACCGCGGCTTCGCCCGCATTGGCGCGGCGGCACAATTCCACCGCTGCCTCTGCCGCCGCGGGACGGCTTGCCACGCCGCCCGGATCGGTGATGAGCGGGAAGACGTGGCCCGGCGAGACAATGTCGCTCGCGCTCGCATCCTTTGCGGTTGCGACTCTGATCGTGTGCGCACGGTCCGCTGCGGAAATGCCGGTGGTGATGCCCGAGGCCGCCTCGATCGAACGGCCATGCGGACGGCCCGACTGGTTCTCCCGGCGCGGATTGACCAGACCGATGCCCAGCCCGATCGCACGGTCACGGGTGAGGCACAGGCAGATCAGGCCGCGCCCGTGGGTCGCCATGAAATTGATCGCCTCGGGCGTGATGTGGCTGGCGGAGATACAGAAATCGATATCGCCATTGCGATGTTCGTCGCCAGTGATGATGACCATCCGGCCCGCAGCCAAAGACGCGACCGCTGTATCGACCGCCCCGCTCATGCGGGCAATCCGGCTCTGGACAGGGCCAGCCCCCGCGCGCCTGCCACCACCTGCTGGCCGACCATTTCGAGTTGTAGCCGCGCCCGGTCTTCCAGACATTCCCCGTCGGGCGAGAACAGCCCGCGATAGGTGCGGATCGTCGCACCCATCGGCGTCGGCCAGCCGCGCAGCGCGTGCACCACGCTGCGCAGGGTGAGCAGCGTGCTCATCGTCGCCTGATCGCCATAGGCGGTCGAAATCAGCCCCACCGCGCGCCCGTCCAGATAGGGGCGTTCGTCCTTCGACAGGTCTTCCAGATAATCGAGCGCGTTCTTCACCAGCCCGGAAATCGTCCCGTGATAGCCCGGCGCGGCGATCACAACGCCATCGGCTTGCCGCACTGCGTCCACCAGCTCGCTGCCCGAACCGGCGGCGTGGCCCGCGCCAAGATAATGCGGTAGGGCCCCTAGATACTCGCCACCGAACAGCGTGATTTCGGCCCCGCCGCGCCGAGCCTCGGCAAGGCAGGTGTTGAGCGCCTGTTCGGTCGTGCTGTGCGGATTGACCGTGCCACCGATCCCGACGATGCGGATAGTCATGCAGTTTTCCCTTCGGGTGTTGGCGGCTCAGAAACGGAGCGGGCCATGCTCTATGTGTGGCAGCACATGGCGGGCGAACAGATCGGCTTCGCTGGTGTGCGGATAGCCAGACAGAATGAACGCCTCGATCCCCGCATCCTGATAGGCGCGCAGCTTGGCGAGCACCTGATCCGGCGTGCCGACTATCGCCGCGCCGCAGCCCGAACGCGCGCGTCCGATGCCGGTCCAAAGATTGTCTTCGACAAACCCGTCGCCGCCTGCCGCGCCGCGCAATTCCTGTTGCCGCTGCACCCCGTAATTCTTCGCGTCGAGCGACTTTTCGCGGATGGCGGTACCGGTGGCCTCGTCTAGCTTGGACAGCAGCCGGTCGGCATAGGCGCGCGCTTCTTCCTCGGTCTCGCGTACGATCACGTGGGCACGATAGCCGAATTTCAGTGTCCGCCCGTATTTGGCCGCGCGGTCGGTCAGATCGGCGATGTTGGCGCGCACATTTTCCATGGTGTCCGGCCACATCAGGTAGACGTCGGCCGCTTCGGCGGCGCATTCGCGCGCGGCATGGCTCAGCCCGCCGAAATAGAAGGGCGGGCACTTGCCCGAGAGCGTGGTAATCCGCGCCGGATCGAGCTTTAGCTGGTAGAACTCGCCATCAAAATCGAGATGTTCGCCATTCAGCAATGTGCGGACGATCTTCATGATCTCCGTACCGCGCCGGTAGCGCGCTTCGCTCTCGATGGTCTCGCCCGGCATATCGGAGGAGATGATGTTGACGTTGAGCCGACCGGCGGTCTTGTCGGCATTCCAGCCGAGAATACGGTCCAGCGTCGCGATCCGGCGGGCCAGCTGCGGGGGCCAGTCTTCGCCCATGCGGGTGGCCCAGAGCAGCTTCATCCGCTGCAAATATGGCGCGACGGCGGCGGCGAAGATCGTGGTATCGACCCCGAGCTGATAACCCGACGGCAGCAGGATATTGTCGAACCCGCCTTCTTCGGCGCGCAAAACGATATTGCGGCAATGCTCCCAGCTGGAGGCCAGCTGCGGGTCGGGCACGCCGAGAAATTCGTAATCGTCGTCGCACAGCGCGGAAAACCACGCGATCTCGCACTGGGGTGTTTCGGTCATTACGGAAGCCTTTCTCCTCGCGCGGCAACGAGCACCGCGTACCAATCCTGCCGCGTCCAGCGCATTCCTGCGGCCCGCGCGCCTTCGGCGATGCGTTCGGGGCTTTGCGAGCCGATGATCGGCACGATCCCTGCCGGATGCGCCATCAGCCAGCCATAGGCGGCGACCGAACGGCTGACGCCCTGCTCGCTGGCAATCCGGTCAAGCTCTTCGGCCACAGCGCGGTCGCGCGGGCTTTGCGGCGAAAGCAATTGCCCGCCGCCGAGCGGCGACCAGGCGAGCGGAGTCAGCCCCAGCCGCATGGCTTGATCGAGCTCGCCGTTTTCGAAGCAATCGATGCGCAGGGGGCTGATTTCCGGCTGGGTCGCTACCAGGCCGGTGCCAAGGAAATGCTGGAGCGCTTCGGTTTGCGCCATGGTGAAATTGGAGACGCCCAGCGCGCGGATTTTGCCCGCTGCCACTGCGGCGTCGAGCGCGCGGGCCACTTCCTGCGGATGCGTAAGGATATCGGGCCGGTGGATCTGGTAAAGATCAATCGCGTCGACCCGCATCCGCCGCAAGGACGCATCGATGGCTTCAGCGAGATAGGCGGGCGACTGGTCATAGGGCAGCGGCGGGCGGATGCCGCCCTTGCTCGCCAGCACCATGCGTGCCCGAAGGCCGGGTTCCGCCGCTAGAACCTCGCCCAACAACGCCTCGGCATCGCCGAACCCGCTCGTCCCGTCAAAGCCGTATATGTCGGCGGTGTCGAGCAGCGTAATCCCTGCATCGAGCGCGGCATTCACCAGCCGCGCGGCATCGCTGGCGCTGCGGCCATCTTCCGCAAATCGCCACATCCCCCAGGCAATGGGCGATATGGCAATGCCGCTATGGCCGAGGATTCGCTGGGGCGGGATGGAAGGCAGTTCGCTCATGATTTCTCCCTGGGTGGCGCGACCGAAGCGCGCTCGATCAATTCGTGCGGCAGGCGGCGGTGGGTAATGTCGCCTCCTGCGATGAGGATTTCGGTGGCCGTGCGTGCCAGTTCCGCCATCGGCTGGTGGATAGTGGTCAGCGGCGGCCATACTGTGCGCGCGAGCGTGGTGTCATCGAAGCCGGCAACCGATAATTCACCCGGAACATCGATGCCGCAGCCATGGGCATAGGCCAGCACACCTGCCGCCATATCGTCGTTGGAAGCGAAGATCGCGGTGGGCGGATCGGGGGCTTCCAGGAGACTGCGCGCGGCATCGACGCCGCTGTCAAAATCAAACTCGCCTTCGCACACCAGGCTGGGTTCGAAGGCGATACCCGCCCGGTCGAGCGCGCGGCGATAGCCGAACAGCCGTTCCTCGCTAGCCATATGGCTCTTGTGGCCCTTGATGAAACCGATCCGGCGGTGGCCGCAATTGAGGATATGCGTGGTCATATCATCGGCTGCCTGCGCATCATCCATGAACACCGAGCTGGTGAGCGCATGGTTGGTGCCGGGCGAAATTCGGACGAAGGGAATATCCAGCGCATCCAATGTGCGCAGCACCGCTTCGCAATCGGTGACCGGGGAAGAGAGGATGATCCCGTCCACCTGCGTTTCCGAAATCAACCCGCGCACCTGCTCGCCAACGGTCGGATCCTCGACATCGACCGGCTGTGCGAGCAAGCGGATGCGGTGCTGGTGGCAATAGTCCCAGCAGCCCTTCTGGATCTGGAACATATAATAGGGGCTGTGATTGTCGTAGATGAGCGCGATCTGGTTCGATTTGGCGCCAGACAGAATGCGCGCGGCCACGCTCGGGCGGAAATCGAGCGCCTTCATCGCCGCCTCGACCTTGGCCCGCGTGGCGTCGCTGACATAGGCGTGCCCGTTGAGCACGCGGCTGACCGTCTTGACCGCAACCCCGGCCTTTGCCGCCACATCGTTGATATTGGCCCTGCTGCTCATCCTGCCAATGCCTCCTGCAGTGTCTCGAAGAGCGTCCTATGCCCGCTGTCCGCGCGATAGAAAACCGGCGGCCTGCCAATGGGAGCATCGATGTCGTGCAATCCGGGGGCAAGGGGCGCGCCGCTCCAGCAATCGATCCATGCGTCACCGCGCGGGATCACCACCTTGCGCCGCGTTGCGCCCGCCTCGATCACCGGCGCGACGAGCAGATCGGGGCCGTACAAGAACTGGTCTTGCACGGCAAACAGCTCCGGCTGTTGCGGATAATGCAGGAACAGCGGCCGCTGCACTGGCAGACCGCGCGTGGCAGCCTCCGCACACAGCGTGCGCACATAGGGCGCAAGATGCGCATGAACCCTGCTCCAGCGCGCGAAACAGGCGAGCAGTTCTGGGGTGGAATCATATTGCAGATTGTCGTCGGGCCGGTTGCCTTCATGGCTGCGCATCACCGGCGCAAAGGCCGCGAGCTCGCACCAGCGCTGCATCAGTTCGACCGTGCGGACATTGCCGTGGAGCGAGGTGTATCCGCCGCAGTCCGAATGGCTGTAGGCATTGCCCACCAGGCCCGCAGACAGCGCGGCGGTGATGACGGTGCCGATCCCGTCATGGCGGGTGAAATCGACCGACTGGTCGCCCGCCCACAACAGCGGACAATGCGCCTGCACGCCGGAAAAGCCCGCGCGCATAAAGAACACCGCTTCGCCGCTCTTGCCGCGCGCGGCGATGGCGCGGGCGTTGACTTCGGCCCACAGCACCGGCCAGCGATTATGCGCCTCCAGCGGGTCCGACCCGTCCGCCAGCCGCACATCGGTGGGAAGGTATTCGCCGAAATCGGCCATCCAGCTCGCCATGCCGGTATCGAGCAATTCCTGCCCGATCACCCGCTCGGCAAACCAGTTGCGGGTCTCCTCGCGGGTGAAATCGAGCACGCCGCAATCGAATTCCCCGAAATCGACCAGATAGACCTCGTCACTGCCGCGTTGCAGGCAGAAATGGCCTGCTGCCAGCGCGTCCGCGAACAGTTCGCCGTCATTGGCCAAGTAGGGATTGATGTAGCCAAGGAAGCGGATGCCGCGTTCGCGGAGCCGCGCAATCGCTTCCGGCAGGCCGGGATAGCGCTCCTCACTGCGGGCGCCGCGATGCCAGTCCCAGAACAGCCTCCGCCCGAAGCTGGTCTCGCGGACACCAGCCCAATCCTCGCACCACACCCCCGCCACACTGGCACCGGCGGCGATGAAGGCTTCCAGCCGGTCAAAGCTGGTGGCGCCCGATTTGAGCCCGACAATCGCGCCGCCGGTGATCCATGCGGGAAGCTCGGGCTGGCGGCCGAAGCGATCGGAGAGGCGCTCAACAAGCGCCGCAGGGCCATCGGCAGCGAAGAATTCAAAGCGGGCGGCGGGGGCCCAGATTTCGACCGTGTGCCGGGCGGGGTCGCTGAAATCGAGCACGCTGTAGCAGCTTTCGCCGCAATGCACTGCGAGCCAGCGCGAGGTCAGGAAAGTGGGTTGCGGGTAATTGGTGTTCCAATAGTCGCCACCCGCCATCCCCTCGCGGTCCATCAGGCGGGTGAGCGCGGTCGTCTTGTCGCGCCCGACGCCCGGCTCGCTCGTCCACATCGGGAAGCGGCGGCCATTCAGTGCGAGATAACTCAGCTGTTCGCCGCCGCCCCACACGGTTTCATCCGCCTCGGCATAGAAGTGGACATACAGGCGGTCATGCTCGGCCTGCGCGGCCTCCACCGTCATGCCGCCTTCGGCCAGCCGCAGTACGGCAATCACTGCGCCGCCATGCAGCCACTCCACCCCGTCTGCTCGCTCGCGCCAGCCATCCGGCGCAAGCAGCCCCGTGGGCAAGTCGGCAATCGAGAAGTTGCCGCGAAACATCGCAATTTCAGGATCGCCGCGCCCTATGACCAGCGCCGGACAGGCTTTCGAATGTCGTAGCAGCAGCCTTTCCCCGAAATGGAGATCGAAACCGTCTTCAGTGGCAATAAGGGCCGGTTTCACGGCATTTTCCCTCTCTTTGTGGCTGTTCCTGAACCAGTTGCCGGTCGAAATCAAGCGCGGTATGACAGCGCTTGACATAAAAAGGAGATGGGTTCATTCCCTTGCGGAAATCGGACGCACAGCGCCACGAAAATGCGGTGCGACGATCGGCAGAGCGATGCTTCGAAAGGGAGGAATGCATGAAAGTTCAATTCTTTAGGAATGCAAGGCTGCAGTGCCTTGTGGGCAGTGCGGTCGCGCTGGCTTTGGCGTCACCGGCGCTCGCGCAGCAGCAGGATCCCGAAGAAGACGAAAGCGTCGGCATCGATACCATCATCGTCACCGCGCAGCGGGTCGAGCAGGACTTGCAGGATGTGCCGATTGCCATCACCGCCGTGTCGGGTGACCGCCTGACGCAGGCCGGCGTCAACGGCCTTGAAGGCCTGTCACAGATCGTCCCCTCGGTTACCTTCCGCAAGGGCACGACGAGCGCCAACAGCGCCATCGTCATGCGCGGCGTGGGCACCATTACCTTCTCCATCGCTGCCGAACCCAGCGTCTCGACCGTGGTTGACGGGATCGTGCTGAGCCGTTCGGGCCAGGCCTTCATGGATCTGGTCGATATCGAGCGGCTGGAAGTGCTGCGCGGACCGCAGGGCACGCTGTTCGGCAAGAATGCCTCGGCGGGCCTCGTCAACATCGTCTCGCGCGGTGGCAGCAACAGCTTCGAATATGATGCGCGCGCCGAATATTTCGAAGGCGACGAATTCCGTCTGCGCGGCTCTGTGGCAGGCCCGCTCGCCACCGATCTGACCGCGCGGGTCACCGGTTTCTACGGCAGCTATGACGGCAATATCACCAATGTCTTTGGCGGCTCGGAAGAGCAGATCAACGGCTACGAACATTATGGTGCGCGCGGTATTCTCGATTACGACAACGGCAGTGCCAGCCTGCGCCTGATCGCCGATTATTTCGAAGCGCAAGATGATTGCTGCGCCGATGTCACCACCGTCAGCCGCGGTGCCGTGCTCGATGCCGAGCTGGGCCTGCCGGGCGGTGTCGCGCAGGGGCTTGAGCAGCGCTTTGTCAACCACAATCTTGTCACCCAAACCAATGACCAGCAGTGGAGCCTGACTGCTTCGGGCGAATTCGAACTGTCCGATGCCTACACGCTTAGCGTTATCGCCGGCTATCGCGACTGGTGGAACGAGGAAATCCGCGAAGGCGATTTTGTCCCGCGGCCGCTGACCACCCAGTTCGAACTGCACGATAACGGCGTGGTCGAGACGCAGCAAATTTCGCTCGAAGCGCGCATTGCGTCCGACCCGTCGGAATCGTTCTTCTACCAAGCGGGTGCCTTCCTGTGGCATTCGGACAACCAGCAGGTTTTCACGCGGCGTGACATCACCTGCGCCACCTCCACCCTGCCGGTTGATCCGGTGACGGGCGGACGTCCGTGCAACCTCTCCGATACGGTGAACACGCTGTTCCCGACGGCAACGTCCAACAGCGATGTGAATTCGCGCAACTATGCCCTGTTCGGGCAGGCGACCTATCGCTTTACCGATGCGCTCGCGCTGACGGCGGGCCTCCGCTACACTTGGGACGACCTGTCCTACACCCATGTGCGGGCACCGGGCGTCAATGCTTTCAACGGCGCGCCGGCCACCGGTCCGGGCGTTTCGGGCAATCCGGCGGGCGGCACGATTGCCAGCGGCGGCAACGGCACCAACACCTCCTCGGGAAGCAGCGATAACGGCAATCTGTCGGGCCGCGCGGCGCTGGAATTCACGCCGACCGATGATCTGCTGTTCTACGCCAGCTATACCCGCGGTTACAAAGGCCCGGCCTTCAACGTCTTCTTCAACCACACCGCGCCGAACAATGCGGTGCCGATTGACGAAGAGACCTCTGACGCGTTCGAAGTCGGCTTCAAGTCGCAATTTGCCGATGATCGCATCCAGTTCAACGTGGCTGCTTTCACCGTGGGGTACGATGGCTTCCAGGCGAACAACTTCGTCAATCTGAACGGAACGATCATCACCAATTTGACCAATGCCGGTTCGGTGTCGAGCACCGGTTTCGAAGCCGATCTGCTTGCGGTTCCGGTCGACGGGCTGACCTTGCGCGCGAGTGCGGCCTATGCCGATGCACGGGTGGACGAATTCAACCCCAATCCGCTGACCAATGCGCCCGACGCGCGCAATGGCACGCGGCTGCCCCTGGCGCCCGAATTCGTCTACACGCTCGGAGCAAGCTACGAAGCCGATCTCGGCGCGGCGATCGCTTATTTCGATACCGATTACCGCCACACCAGCAGCCAGTTCTCCGATCTCGGGGAAGGCGGGCCGATTGATGCTTACGGCCTGTGGAACGCATCGGTCGGTATTTCGGACGCGGATGACCGGTTCCGCCTGACGTTCCATGCGCGCAATATCACCGACGAGAGCTATGCGCTGCTCAATGTCGGCAACGGCCAGCGTTTGCAGATACCGCGCGATGCGGACCGCTATTTCGGGGTGAGCCTTCGGGTACGCAACTAGGCAAGGTAAGCTCCCGCACCTTGACGGCCCCTCCGCTGCACAGGCGGAGGGGCCATTTTCTTGGCAGCTTGTCGATTATCGGCTCCCCGAGCGCATAACTTTGCAGTTGCAGCCACGCGCCAAGCGTGAAAAGGTCTATGTGACAGCGTTGGACATAGAAGGTATCGAGGGAGGCGAGCAGAGCGACAATGCGCGGGCCGGACAATGACCGATATGATGCCGCTGGCGATCTGTTCGGCGAGATGTATCTGGCGCAGACCAGTGCGGAAGTCCCCGTCACGGGGAGAAGCGAGCGGCTGGTCCGATGCCTGCCCGGCCTTGCGGTAACAGCGGTGGCGGCCGCGGCGGCGGCGTGGCTTTCCGGGCATTACGGTTTCCCGCTGATCCTGCTCGGCCTGCTCATCGGGCTCGGTCTCAATTTCGTCGGCAAGCTGCCCACGACCCATGCCGGTCTGGATCTGGCGTCCACAGGCTTTCTGCGGGTGGGGATCGTCCTGCTGGGATTTCAGGTCACGCTGGCGCAGGTGGCGACCCTTGGCCCGGTCGCCTTCGGGGCGCTCGCCTCTATCATGCTGCTGACCTTTGGCGCAGGCCTTGCGAGTGCCAAATTGGCGGGCCAATCGCGCTTTGCAGGTATTCTCGCGGGCGGCGCGACCGCGATTTGCGGCGCAAGTGCGGCGCTGGCGCTGTATGGCGTTATCGGGAAGGATCGCTTGCCACAGGCACAATTCGCCCTGACGCTTGTCGGGGTGAGTCTGGCCAGCGCGCTGGCGATGTCGATCTACCCGGTGATCGCCGCGCAGATCGGCTTCGACGATGCGCAGGCGGGCTTTGTAATCGGCGCGTCGGTGCATGATGTGGCGCAGGCGATTGGCGGCGGATACAGCTTTTCCGACAGTGCCGGCCAGAACGCGACCATCGTCAAATTGTCGCGCGTCGCCATGCTGGCGCCGGTGGTTGTGCTGGTCAGCCTGTGGATCGGGCAAGAGTCTGGCGCGCCGCGCCGTTCCATCGTGCGCCGCCTTGCCCTGCCATGGTTCATCATTGGATTTGTGGTGGTTCTGGTCGGCAACAGCATGGTCGGCGTGCCGGAGAACGCCCGCGCGCTGCTGCTCGATTTGTCCAAGGGATTGCTGCTGCTGGCTGTGACCGCAACCGCGATGCGATCACGCCTCGATCTGATCGCGGAACTGGGCTGGCGTGCCAGCATCCCCGTCGCGACGGCTTCGATCGCCAGTTTCGGCGCTGCCCTGGCCTTTGCCCATTACGGCTTGGGCTGATTGGCCACTGCCGATCCGGCCCGTCCAGCGAACCTGCACGGATCAGAAATACGCGCCCCTTGCCAGCGTAGGGATGCTCAGCAAGGTGTCATTCGCCGTCATGAACAACGTGCTTCCGTCTTGGCCAAAGGCGCAGTTGGCGGTCGCGCGGCCAGTATTGATGCGGCCCAGCACTTCACCTGCCGATGAGATGACGAGCACGCCGCCGGGGCCTGTCGCCCAGACATTGCCGCTTGTATCGACGGCCATTCCGTCGGGTAGTCCCGGGAGCGCTTCGCCAACATGGGCGGTCAGGTCGATCCATGTTTCGCCGCCTTCTAGCGTGCCATCGCCATTCACGGTAAAGCGCCGAAGGATTGCCGCTGCGGGATCGGATTGCGAGACGTAGAGAATCCGCTCGTCGGGCGAGAAGGCGAGGCCGTTGGGCAGAGTCATGTCGTCCACCAGCAGGCTCAGCGTGCCATCGGATGCGAGTGCGTAGACACCCCGTTGGTCGAGCTCGATACCCGCCGACGTTTCCCAATCGACCAGGCCGTAGGGCGGATCGGTGAAGTAGATCGTGCCATTGGCGCTGCGCACGACATCATTGGGGGAGTTGAGCTTGGCCCCCTGATAGCGGTCTACCAGCTTTGTCCGCTCCCCGCTCGCAAGATCGAGCCGGTCGAGCGAACGCGCATTCTGGTTGCAGACCAGCAGGCTGTCGCTTGCCTTCTCGTAGTAAAGGCCGTTGGTGCCGGGCGAGGAAAAACCGTCTTCCCCGCCGTGATCCGCGCCCGCAGGGGAGAGGAAGGTGTCGAGGCCGGTCGTCGCGTTCCAGCTCATCATCCGGTCATTGGGAATGTCGCAAAACAGCAGCCGTCCGCGCCGGAAATCCCAGACCGGCCCTTCGCTCCACAGAAACCCTTCGGCAAGCAGCGAAATCTCCGCATCGGGGGCAATCAGCGCATCGAGTGCATCGGAAAGCCGTTCGATAGAGCCTCCTTCCAGCGGTGTCGAAGCCGCCGTGCTCTCCGCACCGCCACGCTGGCACGCCGCCAATGCGATTGCCGAGCCGCAGCCAAGAACTGCTCTGCGTGAAAATTGCATTTTCTCTTCCCCCTGCCCACCTGTCCATTGTTATGACAACGTTGGCATAACAAGCCGCAGGCGGATAGGGAAGGGGGATCTATTTGTATCGGTAGAGGCGCTGTGCGCGCTTGCTCAGGCGCTCTTGCTGACCTTGCCAGTGTCCGGCTTCGGCTGGAGCAGGACGTCTATCTCGCTCGCAGGCATCGGTTTGAAGAACAGCCAGCCCTGTATTTGGTCGATCCCGGCCACGCGCACCATGTCAGCCTGGTCTTCGGTTTCCACGCCTTCGGCCGTCACGCCCATATCGAGCGAGCGGGCAATCGCCACCGAGGCGAGCATCATGGCGCGCGAGCTGCTGTCATTGGCGGCGTCGACGATCATTGAGCGGTCGAGCTTCAGCTTCTCGAAGCGGAACTGGCGCAGGAAGCCGATGCTGGCATAGCCTGTGCCGAAATCGTCGAGCACGATGCGCACGCCGAAGCCACGGATCACTTCCATCGATCGTCCGGCGACGACCGAATCGAGCACAAGGTGCGTTTCTGTCACTTCCAGTTCGAGCCGGTCGGCAGGGAACCCCGTCTCTTCCAGCAAATAGCCCAGCTCGAGAGGAAACTCGGGATTGCGCAGTTGCGCTGCCGAGACATTGATCGAGAGCTTGATATCATCCCAGGCCTTGGCATCGGCGAATGCCTTGCGCAGCACCCACATACCGATGCCGTTGATCAGGCCCGATTCCTCGGCGATGGGAATGAAGATATTGGGGCCGATCTGCTCGCCATCCGGACGATCCCAGCGGATCAGCGCTTCGACCGCGACCACCGATCGCGTCTGCGCATCGACCAGCGGCTGGTAGACGAGACGGAATTCCTGCCGCGTCAGCGCGAGCCGTAATTCGTCGTCGAGCTTTTGCAAGGCCTCGCGATGGGTGTCGAATTCCTCGCTGAACCACGTGACGCGCATCTTGCCCGCGCGTTTGGAGGCGTACATCGCAACATCGGTACGGCGAAGCATCTCGGATGAACTGACCGGATTGGTCGCATCGGTACGCGCCATCCCGACCGATGCACCCACGGTGATCGCCCGCTCGCCGATATAGATCGGTTTGGTCAGCCGGATGAGCAAGCGCCGGCACGCGCCTTCGAGCAGATTGCCCGCCATCGCGCCCTTGGCGAAAAAGGCGAACTCGTCACCGCCCAGACGGTAGATGCGGATATCCTCGCCACAAATTTCCGAGAACAAGGTCGCGCATTCACGAATGAGATTATCGCCCACCACGTGACCATAATGGTCGTTGACGATCTTGAACCCGTCGAGATCGATCATCGCCAGCGCGGCTTCCTTGTCCTCAGGGCAAAGCGCGCCGTAATGCTGGTGCAAGGCGCGGCGATTGGGCAATCCGCTCAGGCTATCGGTCAGGCCGAGCATTTCGAGCTGGTTGAAATTGTTGAGACCAAGCCGGGTGAGGATCGCGACGGCGACCGCATAAACCGCAATGCCGACGATTAGATAGCCGAGCGTTACCGGTTCGGCGGGCGAGGCTTGCTGCCAGAACAAACCTGCCAGCAACAGGAACACAAGCGTCAGCACGATCAGCGGTATGAATACCGTGATTTTGGGAGAGATCCGTGCCTCGGTCAGTTTACGCATCGGGACATTCAGCCTGCGACCATTGATAATCCGCAAGGTGTAGGCGGCGCCACTTAAGATAAGGTGTAAAATGCCTTTACTACGACACCGTGGCACTCGCCGCGGCGGCATCCGGGGCGGATTTTTCCCGCGAGCGGATGGGGCGCTGGAAGCTCGGCCTGCCCTGATCGGGCGCGAACAGGCCGGTGTGCCCGCGCACCGCCTCGCCGCCACCAAGCAACAGATAGCCGTCATCCGCCAGCGCCGAGGACAGCCGCGAATAGGCCTTCTTGCGCGTCGCGCTGTCGAAATAGAGCAGCACGTTCCGACACAGGATCAGGTCAAAGCGGCGCGTGGTGGGCGGCGTTTCGAGGATGTTGTGCGTGACATAGGTGATGCGATTGCGCAGCCTTTCAGACGCCACCCAGCCATCCTTGGTTTCGGTAAACCAGCGCAGCATCCGCGCGATATCCAGCCCGCGCTGGATCTGGAACTGGTTGTAGCACCCCTTGCGCGCCGAACGGATCGCGCTTTCCGAAACGTCGGTGGCAAGGATTTCGACCTGCCAGTCGTTCCAGATCGCGGTGCTTTCCGCCAACATCATGGCCAGCGACAGCGCTTCCTGTCCGCTCGAACATCCCGCGCACCAGATTGATAGCCGCCGCTTGTCGGCGCGGGCCTTTGCCAGCTGCGGCAGAACGACATTCTGCAGGTCGTGAAACACCGCCAGATCGCGGAAGAAATAGGTTTCGTTGTTGAGCAGCGCTTCCACCACCTGCCGTGCCAGCGGCGAGCGGTAATTGCCGGCAATCCGTCCGGCGAGCACGTTGAGATCGGCGCAATCATGTTCACGCATGACACTGGCAAGCGCGGTGCCAACGCGCCATTGCCGGGTTTGCGTCAGTTCCTGTCCGGTAAACTCTTCCAGCAGCTCTGCCAGTATGCGAACGGCTTCCTGGCTCACCGGCATGGGGCATACTCGAGGCAGGCGGCAATCCGGGCAGCGAGCTGGGCCGGCGGCAGGATTGCGGCGGCCAGGCCCGCATTCACAATCGCGCGCGGCATTCCCCACACAGCAGAGCTCTGTGCATCCTGCACCCAGATCTGCCCGCCCGCATCCGTGATCTGCGCCGCCATGCGCGACCCGTCATTGCCCATGCCGGACAGGACAATGCCGAGCGCACCCGGACCATAAACCTGCGCGAGCGAAGCAAACATCGGATCGACCGAGGGGCGACAGCCGCTTTCGGCCGGGGCGTGGTCAAGTTTGACCCGAACGTCATCGCCTTTGCGGTAGACGCGCATATGCGCGTCGCCCGGGGCAATGGCGATCTCGTCGGGACAAAGCGGCAGTCCCTCATGCGCGATATGCGCCTTGCGGCCCGAGGAGCGCTCGATCTGGCGGGCAAACACTTCGATAAAATGGTCGGGCAGGTGCTGGGTGATCAGGATGGGAATGCCGATGCGCTTCGGCAGATTGCCAAGCAACTGGTCGAGCGCGTGAATGCCGCCAGTGCTCGCGCCAATGGCGAGCACTTCGGGCGTAATGGGCCGTGCCGGCACGACAGGTTTGGGCGGAGCCGGAGAACGCTGCGTCTCTTTCCGCGAACGTTTGGCACCCAGAGCGACGATGCGATCTGCAAGGCGGGTGCGATAATCGCGATCGAATACGCCCGATGTCGGTTTGGCAACGGTGTCGGCAGCGCCGAGTGCAAGCGCCTTGAGCGTCGGTTCAGCGCCTTCCACCGCAAGGCTGGAGACGACCAGAATATTCGCGCCGCCGGACTGCGCAATCAACTTTGGCAGGGCTTCGAGCCCGCCCATTCCCGGCATTTCGAGATCAAGCAGAATGACGTCGACCGGTGTCGTTTCGACCTGCGCCAGTGCCTCTTTGGCGCTGCTGACAAGGGCGGTGACTTGCAGGCGTTCATCGCCTTCGACGATGCGCGCCAGCATGGTGCGTGCAGTGATGGAATCGTCAACGATCATCACCCGCGCAGGAGCAAACCCGCGTTCGTCCGGCTTGGCGGAATCAGTCAATGTTGCACTGCCGGACACCGGAACGCGCCTTACGCGACGCCGACGAGCTGCAGCTTGATATGCAGGGTTTCCTGATCGAACGGCTTCATCACATATTCGTTGGCGCCCGCTTCAATCGCGGCCTTGATATGCGCCACGTCGTTTTCGGTGGTGCAGAAAACCACTTTGGGCGCATCGCCATCGGGGCGGCCGCGCAGCTGGCCGAGAAAATCGATACCGCTCATCACCGGCATATTCCAGTCGAGCAGGATGACATCGGGCATGGCATTGTCGCACTGTTCCAGCGCTTCCTTGCCATTGGCAGCTTCGCTGACAGCAAAGCCCATACCTTCCAGCAGGTGGCGCGAAACCTTGCGGATCACGCGGGAGTCATCAACAATCAAACAGGTCTTCATTTCTTGCGATCCTATGTTTGCCGGCTCCCACACCGCCCGATTGCCGCAAGCTTATGTCACATAGTGTAAAATTTCTCTTAGGCTGCCTTCGCCGTCGTTTCGGCAGCAAGCAATTCCGCCGTGTCGATCACCAGCAGCGGGCCTAGCGCGGTTTCGATCGTGCCGCAGGCCGCACGCGTCCAGCCTTTGCCGAGGTCATCGGGCACTGCGCCGGGCTCTCCCAGACTTTGGGTAACATCCAGAATTGCATCGACCATCATGGCATAGCCGTGTCCGCCGCATTCCATGATGACAGCGTGCCGTTCGCCACTGTCTTCACCGGCGTCGAGCGGTTCCATGCCCAGCAATTGTGCCGGATCGATCACCGTCAGCACGCGGCTGCGCACTGCCGTCAGCCCGACAATATGCGCGGGCGCGCGCGGCACCGGCGTCAGGCCTTCTAGCACGATCAGCGACTGCACCGCGCTTGCGGGAATGGCGGCGCGTTTGCCGCCGACTTCGATGGCCAGATAGAGTTCACCCATGGCTCGTCTCCTCGCGCTCAGCCGTGTGCCCGCCGCGCCGCAGCCAGCGCCGAAAGCAGCGCCTCACGATCGTAGCGATAAATGGAGTGGGGATTGGCGGCGCAGTCTTCGGGGCTGGCACCCACGCGAATGACCTTGCGCGCCGGTGCAGTTGGCGCCTGGGTGCTGAAATCGCAGATAGCGACATCGGCCTCGGCCTCGGCCTCGTGCGTTTCGTCGACCACCTGGTAACCGGCGGATTCGATCACCGGACGCAGGAATTGCTGCATCCAGCGATCGCCATCGGGCAGGCGGCACAGCGGTTTGGCAAGCCGTTCGGGCGCGCTGCCGAAACGCGCGAAAATCGCGTGTGCGTCGAGCAGTTCGACGGGTTTTCCGTCGATCAGCAGAATGCGCTCTACGCCCTTTGCGCCGTCAGTGGTTTTGCCGCGCATCGGCACGGGAATGATGTCGGTGTGCCCGACACAGGCATAGGCCACACAGGAGCCGCCATCGCTCAGGCGCAATATTCGCAGCTTGCCGGTGAGATTATCAAGCCCGCCTTCGATCCCCGCGAGCGCGTAGATCGCATCGTCGAGCACGATATGGTCGCCGCTTTCGGAACGGGTGATTTTCTCGCGGTCGCCATTTTCGATCCGTTCGACAACCGCCATGCGCAGCGCGCGGGCCTTCCCGTCGAGGCCGGTGAACAACACGACCTGCACGTCTTCCTCGGCGACATCCTGCGGGGCGTCCTCTTCCGTCACGCGCGCAGCACGGCTGCCCATGTCGAGCGCGAGGCCGCCTGCCTTGGCGACGCCCATCACATCGAGCAGCAGGATCAGGTCCCCGTCGTCGGTGAGCGTCGTCCCGGCATACAGCCCGGTCGCCATCAGCGACGGCGCGAGCGGCTTGATCACCAGCTCTTCATGGTCGAGCAGCTTGTCGACGCGCAAGGTGAAGACATCGCAGCCGGGCAAGCGGATCACCGCCAGCGGGCTGATATCGCGCGCTTCGGCGGCTTCCAGCCCCAGCATATCGGCAAGGCCCAGACAGGCGAGTTGCTTGTCCCTGATGCGCACCTGCACCGTATCGCCGACTTCGCTCACGCGCACCGTCTCGCTGCGCAGATCGACCACTTCCTTCACATAGGAGCGGGGAATGGCGAATTTCTGGCCCCCGGCCTCGACAATCAGCGAAGGCGTGATCGACAGGGTCAGCGGCAGGCGCAGCGCAATCTGCGTGCCTTCGCCGCGCATTGAATCGATGGCGATGGAGCCGCCGAGCTGTTCGATATTGGCGCGCACCACATCCATGCCGACGCCGCGGCCGGAAATCTCGGTCACGGCTTCGGCGGTCGAGAGGCCCGCCTCGCATATCAGCATATGCCGTTCGGCGGGGGAGAGCTTGGCAGCCTGCTCTTCGGTGAGCACGCCCGCAGCGATGCACTTCGCCACGATGCGGCTGGTATCGATGCCGCGTCCGTCATCATTGATCTGCACCAGGATCTGGTTGCCCGATTGCCGCGCGGCGATTTGCAGAAGTCCGGTGCCGGTCTTGCCCTGCACCGCGCGCTCTGTGGGGGTCTCGATGCCATGATCGATCGCATTGCGGATGATGTGGATCATCGGATCGCGCACCAGTTCGATCATCTCGCGGTCCAGCTCGACATCGCCGCTGTCGCAATCGAGCAGGACTTCCTTGCCCAATTGCTGCGAGAGGTCGCGCACCAGACGCGGGAAGGAGGTGAAGAGCGATTCAATCGGCTGCATCCGCGTTTGCGTCATGCGCTCGCGGACTTCGGAAATCAGTGCGGAAAGCCGGTCAAAATGGCCGACAAGCGGTGTGTCTTCGGGCAGTTCGCGCAGGCGGCGCGCCAGCTCGTTGCGGGCGAGCACGATGTCGGACACCCCGCTCATCACGCGGTCAAGCAGGTCGACCGGCAGCCGCACGGTGCGAAGATTGGTGGTGCGCGCAACTTGCAGAATGGCGTCTTCGGAAAGCTCGGTAACGCCGCCGGTGTCGGCGCCGTCGGGTGCCAGCGCTGCGATCAGTGCAGAATCATCGCCAGTATCGGTTTCCTTGCCGTTTTCTATGCCATCGACCATCGCCGCGATACGGTCGACCGTGGCGAGCACGGCTGTCACCAATCGGGAATCGGGCTCGCGCTCGCCGCTGCGGACATCGGCCAGCGCGCCTTCCGCTGCGTGTGAGAGCGCTTCGAGGCGGGGAAAATCGAAGAAACCGCAATTGCCCTTTACGGTGTGGAAGAAACGGAAAATCGCATCGAGCTTGTCCCGATCCTGTGGGCTTGCTTCCCACGACACGATAACGCTGCCGATCGATTCCAGCATTTCGCGGATTTCCGCGACAAATTCTTCGAGGATTTCGTCCATTCCGGCTGCCCCTGGCGACGGTGTTTACTGCCTTATGCGGTCATGAAGGAACGCGGTTAACAATTCCTAAAACCGGCCGCCTCACGCGGCGCGCACATGGCGCAGGAAATCGGCGACCTGTTCGCGCAGCCGGTCTGCCTGATCGCTCAGCTGGCTGGTTGAATTAACGACCTGCTCGGCTGCGCTGCCTGTGGCCATGGTGATGCGGTTGACCTCGCTCATGTCGCTGGAAACAGCCTCGGCGCTGCGTGCGGCCAGATCGATGCTGCGCGCCAGATCCTGTCCGGCGACCGATTGCTGGTCGACCGCGCTGGCAATCGAGATCGAGGTCGTTTGCAGTTCGGAGACTTCCGAATTGATCTTGCGCAGCGCGCTCGCCCCTTCCGATGAACCGGCCTGAATGCGGCGGATTTGCGCCTCGACCTCTCCGGTCGCGCGGGCGGTTTGTGCGGCAAGCTCTTTGACCTCGCTCGCCACCACCGCAAAGCCGCGCCCCGTTTCGCCGCCGCGTGCCGCTTCGATGGCGGCGTTGAGCGCGAGCAGATTGGTGCGGCCCGCGATCTGGCCGATCAGTTCGATGACATCGCTGATCTGCTTGGCCATTTCGTCGAGCGCGGTGATGGTGCCGTTGGCCTCCTGCGCCAGATCGGTCGCCTGCCGCGCGCGATTGGCGGAATCGGAGGCCTGACGGCTGATCTCGCCGATCGACAGCGCAAACTCGTCGCTCGCTGCCGCCGCGCTGGTGACGCCGCGCGAAGCCTCGGCGATGAGATCGCTGACTTTGGCCACGCGCTGCGAGGATTCCTTGGCGTTGGCGGACATTTCACCCGCGGCGCTTTCGAGCTGGTCCGACGCGACCGCGACCTGTTCGGCAATTTCGCCCACCATGCTTTCAAAACGGTCGGCCAGATCCTGCAGCGCTTTGATCTTTTCCTCGCGCGCGGCATTGGCCTGTTGCGCGGCTTCCTGTTCGCGCTGGGCTGAGGCTACCAGCTCGTCCGAATAGGTTTGCAGAACAGAAAGGCTCCGCGCCATTTCGCCGATCTCGTCGCTGCGCGCGCCGCCGGGAATGGCGAGCCCGCTTTCGCCTTGGGCAATGCGCTGGCTGACATCGCTGATCTCGACAATCGGCTGGACGACGGCGCTGGCGATCCGCTTGCGGGCGAGCAGGCTGAAGGTCACGGCGGCGAGCAGCAAGACAACCATGGCGACGATGGCGAAGCGGATTTCGGCCATGCCATCGCCGCGCACCGTCTCGACCCGGGTCGAGGCATCCTGGCTTAAAGCGATGACAGTGGCGTCGGTGGCGTCGATGCGGTCATAACGCGGGCCGAGGAAGCTCTCTTCTTCGACGATATCGCGCGGCGCATCGCGGACTTCCTCCATAACCCGCTCGATATCGGCGAGCTCGGTGTCGAGCCGGTCGATGGTGGACAGCCATTGCGGATCGATCGATGCAGCAAAGGGCCGCATTTCGGTGTTGAGCGCCTGCGCGTTCTGCGCCTGGCTGATCGACAGGGCGATATAGTCCGGATCGTAACCGCGTGCGCGATAGGCGCCCATATTGTTCTTGGATGCCGCAATCTCGCGCGAGATCTCGGAAGTCAGGAAGGCCACTTCGGTCAGATCGCCAAGGCGTTCCGCACGTTGCTGGACGAGCCAGAAGCCGCTGCTGGCGGCGACGCCGAGCAGGATGACAATGGCAACCAGGCCGTTGAAGACAATACCGAACTGGCGCGTAATCGAGCCACGAGACAACCATGCCCCGAAGCGCGCCATCATACCGTTGGAACCCGTACCCCGAACCCGTGCAGCCATCTCTCATCAGCCCCTGATGGTGACAACGATGTCTTCGTGTCACATTTTACACGGGGGCTTTTTGAACGAACGAGGTTAACAAAGTTTCTACGCGCCGGGCGCGCGGCGGGGGCGTTCAGCCATTGAGAGCAGCGAAAACCGCCTCCGCGTGCTCTTTCCGGCAGATCAGCAGATCGGGCAAATACGTATCGCGCTGGTTATAAATGAGCGGCGAGCCGTCGATGCGGCTGATATGCAGGCCATGCGCGGCGGCGACTGCGGCGGGGGCGCAGCTGTCCCATTCGAACTGACCGCCCGAATGGAGGTAAATGTCCGCCTCGCCGCGGATGATCGCCATGGCCTTCGCGCCCGCGCTGCCCATCGGGACAAGCTCTGCACCGAGCGCTTCGGACACCGCCAACGCTTCCGCCGCAGGGCGGGTGCGGCTGACGACCATGCGCAGCTTCTCGGGTGCCGCCGGAAGCACAGCAGGCTGATCGGTGCGCAGCACTTCGCCAAGTCCGGGGAGCGCCACCGCGCCGATCACCGGCTCGCCATTGATTGCGAGCCCGACATGGACCGCCCAGTCCGCGCGCTCCTCGCCATATTCGCGGGTGCCGTCGACCGGATCGACGATCCACACGCGTTCCTTGGAGAGGCGCTCCTCGGTGTCCTTGCTTTCTTCGGACAGCAGCCCGTCTTCGGGGCGTTGCTGGCGCAAAGCATGGACAAGGAACTGGTTCGCGGTCTGGTCACCCGCCTTGCCGAGCGCCTTGCCTTCGAACATTCCCGAAGCGCGCACGTCCAGCAGGATGCGACCTGCGCATTCGGCGAGGTGGGCGGCAAGCTGGGCGTCGGTCATTGCGGTCATTCGGGGTTCCTATTTCAACGGCAGAATTTGGTCGATGATGTAATTCGCCGCTTCTTCCGGCGTCATCTCGACCGTGTTGACGGTGATTTCGGGCTGCTCGGGCGCTTCATAGGGGCTGTCGATCCCGGTGAAGTTCTTGAGCTGGCCCGAACGCGCCTTTTTATAGAGGCCCTTCACGTCGCGCTCCTCGGCGACTTCCAGCGGCGTGTCGACGAAGATCTCGATAAACTCGTGATCGGCCAGCATTTCGCGCACCATCTGTCGCTCGCTACGGAAAGGCGAAATGAAGGCGGTGAGCACGATCAGCCCGGCATCGGTCATCAGCTTGGCGACTTCGCCGATACGGCGGATGTTTTCGATCCGGTCGGCCTCGGTAAAGCCCAGATCCTTGTTCAGTCCGTGGCGGACATTGTCGCCATCAAGCAGGAAGGTGTGGCGGTTCATAAGCGCCAGCTTCTTTTCCACCTCGTTGGCGATGGTCGACTTGCCGCTGCCCGAAAGTCCGGTGAACCACAGCACGCGCGGCGTCTGGTTCTTCATGCTCGCATGGTGTTCGCGGGTGATGTCGGTGGCCTGCCAATGCACGTTCTGGCTGCGGCGCAGCGAGAAGTTGAGCATCCCTGCGCCCACGGTCGCATTGGTGATCTTGTCGATCAGGATAAACCCGCCCAGCGTGCGGCTGTCGGCATAGGGTTCGAATACGATCGGCTTGTCGGCATAGACTTCCGCCACGCCGATATCGTTGAGGCTCAGCGTTTTCGCCGCCAATTTGTCCATCGTGTTCACATCGACGCGGTATTTGGGCTGCTGCACCGTGGCAGAGACGGTCTGCGTGCCGATCTTCAGCCAGTAGCCGCGGCCCACGTGCAGGTCTTCGTCATTGAGCCAGACGAGCGTCGCTTCGAACTGGTCGGCCACTTCGGGCGGCGCATCCGCCACGCACAGCACATCGCCGCGCGAAATGTCGATTTCGTCGGTGAGCGTGATGGTGACCGACTGTCCGGCAATCGCCTCCTCCAGCTCGCCATCGAACGTCACGATGCTCTTGACCGTAGACGTCTTGCCCGAAGGCAGCGCGCGCACCGTGTCGCCGGGCTTCACGCTGCCCGTCGCAATCAGGCCGGAGAAGCCACGGAAGTCGAGATTGGGGCGGTTGACCCACTGCACCGGCATCCGGAACGGCTTTTGCGAAGCGACTTCGGACAGCACTTCGACGCTTTCGAGATGCTCAACAAGGCTCGGGCCGGAATACCACGGCGTATTGGCCGAAGGCGCGGCGGTGATGTTGTCGCCCTTGAAGCCGCTGATCGGCATGGCCGTGAAGCTCTCAATGCCGATGCTCTCGGCAAAAGCGGCATAGTCGGCGACGATGGCGTCAAACGTAGCCTGATCGTAATCGACCAGATCCATCTTGTTCACTGCCAGCACGATATTCTTGATGCCGATCAGGTGGCACAGATAGGAGTGCCGCCGCGTCTGCACGAGCACGCCCTTGCGCGCATCGATCAGGATCACGGCGAGGTCGGCGGTCGATGCGCCGGTCACCATATTGCGCGTATATTGTTCATGCCCCGGGCAATCGGCGACGATGAATTTGCGCTTTTCGGTGTTGAAGAAGCGGTAGGCGACGTCGATGGTGATGCCCTGCTCGCGCTCTGCGGCGAGGCCATCCACCAGCAGCGCGAAGTCGATTTCCTGACCCTGCGTGCCGACCTTCTTGCTGTCATTGCTCAAGGCTTCGAGCTGGTCTTCGAAGATCATCTTGCTGTCATAGAGCAGCCTTCCGATCAGCGTCGATTTGCCGTCATCCACGCTGCCGCAGGTGATGAAGCGCAGCATCGTCTTGTGCTGGTGGGTTTCGAGATAGGCGTCGATATCCTCGGCGATGAGGGCATCGGTCTGGTAGACACTGTCCTGCGACATCAGAAATAGCCCTCCTGCTTCTTCTTCTCCATGCCGGCACCGCCCGCATCCTTGTCGATCACGCGGCCCTGCCGTTCGCTGGTGGTGGTGAGCAGCGTTTCCTGGATGACTTCGGAAAGCGTCGCTGCTTCGCTCTCCACCGCGCCGGTCAGCGGGAAGCAGCCGAGCGTGCGGAAGCGCACCGACTTCATGGTGATTTCGGGCCGGTGGCCCATCACGCGCTCCAGCCGTTCGATATCGTCGGCCATGAACAGCCCGCCTTCATATTCGAAGGTCGGACGCTCGGCAGCGAAATAGAGCGGAACGATCTCGATGTTTTCGAGCTGGATATATTGCCACACGTCTAGCTCGGTCCAATTGGAGATCGGGAAGACGCGGATGCTCTCCCCCTTGTTTTTCTTGGCGTTGTAGAGGTTCCACAGTTCGGGCCGCTGGTTCTTCGGATCCCACCCGTGCGACGCGGTGCGGAAGGAAAAGACGCGCTCCTTGGCGCGGCTCTTTTCCTCGTCACGCCGCGCGCCGCCAAAGGCCGCGTCAAAACCGTGCATGGTGAGCGCCTGTTTCAGCCCCTCGGTCTTCCACATATCGGTGTGCAGCGGCCCGTGATCGAAGGGGTTAATGCCGCGCTCTTTCGCCTCGGGGTTCTGGTGGACGATCAGCTCCATCCCCGCTTCCTCGGCAGAGCGTTCACGCAGCGCGTACATATCGCGGAATTTCCACGTCGTATCCACATGCAGCAGCGGGAAGGGCGGGGGCGAGGGATAGAAGGCTTTTTTGGCGAGATGCAGCATCACCGCCGAATCCTTGCCGATCGAATACATCATCACCGGCTTCTCCGCCTCTGCGGCGACTTCGCGGATGATATGGATCGCCTCGGCTTCAAGGCGCTGGAGATGGGTCAAAGGTGCGGTCATGGGCCGTGTCCTGATGCTTGTGCTGCGCTGCGGCATAGGGGAGGGCGCTTTGCGCTAGACCTCCCATTTGGGAGGGGGTATGCGATTCCCATGCGCGTTCCCAATCTTGGCGAGATCGAACTGCTGGTGCCGCTACATGATGGCGTGTTCGAACAGCCAATGTGGCACACCTTCCTTGCAAGGCTCATGCGGGTGGCGGGGGCGGAAGGGGCGGCGGTCCTGCTGCAATCGGGCGGCGAGAGCGTGTGCCTGTCTGCTGGCGAGATCGCGCTGCCCGCCATGCTCGGAGAACTGCGCTTTGGCCGCGCCTATTCGCCCGACGAACTTGGCGGCACCTGCCATGCGATCCGCTTGCAGGGGGAGGGCGGGCTTTCCGCCGTGCTGCTGCTGGTCAGCGGGGAAGGCGGCATATCCGGCCTGCTCACCGCGCTTGCCCCGCATTTCGCCGTTGCCCTCAAAGTCCTCGCCGGGCTGGAGCGCGAGCGGGCGCGGTCGGAGATGAGTGCGGAGGCGTTTGCGCGGCTTGATTTCGGCTGGATCGGCCTCGATGCCAAGGGCCGGATCGTCGATGCCGACGCGCAGGCAGAGCGGATGCTGCGCGAATCCGGCCTGCTCGCGCGCGGCGCGTATAACAGGCTGGTGCCCTCCGCCCCCGCGATCGACCGGCAGCTGACCGCGCTGGTGAAAGAGTTTGCCGCCAATCCCAAGGCCCGTCCGCGCGCGATCAATCTCAGCCATGATCCGTGGATCGACATTCTGGTCGCGCCCTTGCGGCTGGAGGCGCTGGCGGGGGGCAAGGATGCGGTGGCGGTGGTCTATCTGCGCGGCGACCGCTCAAGCTCCGAAACGCGCGCCGAGCAATTGGTCGACCTGTTCGATCTGACGCCAAGCGAAGCGCGGCTTGCCTGGTCGATGGCGCAGGGCCTTTCGATTGCCGAGGCGGCGGCGGAGCATGGCCTGACCATCGAGACGGCGCGCAATTACTCGAAGAAGATCTATGCGAAGACCGGCGCGCGCGGGCAGGTCGATCTGGTGCGCCATGTGCTGACGGGGGTGCTGGCTCTTGCGTAGCTGGCGATGAAATGACAGGTGCCCATCCCAAGGAGAGAGACTTATGAAAATCGCATTTATCGGCCTCGGCAATATGGGCGGCGGCATGGCGGCGAACCTTGCGAAGGCAGGGCACGAAGTGCGCGCGTTCGACCTGAGTGAAGCGGCGTTGGAGGCGGCGAAGACCAAGGGCTGCGAGACCTTCACTTCGGCCAGCGAGGCCTGTGCGGGTGTCGATGCGGTCGTCTCGATGCTGCCCAACGGGGCCATCGTGAAAGCGGTCTACACCAATGATGTGATCGGCCATGCGCCAGCGGGCGCGGTGCTGATCGACTGTTCGACCATCGACGTTGCGACCGCGCGCGAAGTCTCCGCGGCGGCGGCGGAAGCGGGCTATCCGATGGTCGATGCGCCCGTTTCGGGCGGCATCGCGGCGGCGGATGCGGGAACGCTGACCTTTATGGTTGGCGGCAGCGCAGAGGGGTTCGCCCGCGCCGAAGAAGTGCTCAAGCACATGGGCAAGGCGGTGATCCATGCGGGCGATGCGGGCAACGGGCAGGCGGCGAAAATCTGCAACAATATGCTGCTCGCCATCCATATGATCGGCACCGCCGAAGCCTTCGCCATGGCGCAGAAGCTTGGGCTCGATCCTCAGACTTTCTACGACATTTCCAGCGTCAGTTCGGGCCAGTGCTGGTCGATGACAAGCTATTGCCCCGTCCCCGGCGTCGGGCCGACCACACCAGCCGACAACGGCTACCAGGGAGGTTTTGCCACCGCGCTGATGCTCAAGGATTTAAAACTGGCGATGGAAGCGGCCGAAACCGCCGGTATGGACCCGCGCATCGGCGCGACGGCGAAGGCGCTTTACGAAGCCTTCGACGCCGCTGGAAATGGCGGACGGGACTTCTCGGCGATCATTACCGAATACGACTGAGCCTAACGCGGCGCAGCCACCAGCGCCTTGCCCTCGGGCGCGAAGGTCACATCGGCGATCCCCGGCGCGTAGGCGCATTCGCCAGGCGAGACGACTTCGCCTGACACCAGCACATCGCCTGATAGCGGCACGACCAGCAGCCTTTCCGCATAGGCGTAAAGCTGGGCGCCATCCGCCACGCCGTCGATCAGGTCGAGCGCGAAATGCGGGCCGTCGACCAGCGTTGCCGAACCGCTTGCCGGAATGCGCTGGTGCAACTGCGCCGGATAGGGCGCGCCATCGGCCACAGCCATCCCCGCTTCTAGGTGCAGTTCACGCGGGCGGCCGTAATCATACAGGCGATAGGTAATGTCCGAATTCTGCTGGATCTCGATGATCGAGCAGCCCGGGCCAATCGCGTGCACGGTGTTCGCGGGAATATAGAAGAAATCGCCCGCATGCACCTCGTGCCACACCATCAGCTCTTCGATCGAGCCGTCGAGCGCGGCGGTGCGCATTTCGTCCGCTGACAATTCGCGCTTGAACCCGATGCCAAGCGTCGCGCCCGCCTCGGCGGCGACGACCAGCCAGCATTCTTCCTTGCCATTGCGGCCCAACCCGGCGGCTTCGGCCTGATCGTCATCGGGGTGGCATTGCACCGAGAGTTTCTCGCTGGTGAAAAGATATTTCACAAGCAGTTCGGAGAGCTCCTCCGGCGGCTCGAACCAGATCTCGCCAATGCGCTTGCCCTCAGGCGCGACGAAAGGTGCGGGAAGCACGTCCATGCCCCAGACCTTCTCTACCGTGCGTGTTTGAAGGATCATGCGGGCGCATCCGGTTGAAACAGCGGTGTCATACCGAGGCGCGCTAACGCAGAAATGTTGCAATTTCTACCAATGACGGGTGATAGCGCGTGGTGATGTCCGATACCACCACCATCGCCGCCGATCCGCAATGGCTGCCGCACACGCTTGATCTGGCGGGCGGGCGGATGCTGTTCGTGCGCATTTCGCGCGAGGTGTTCACGCAGAGCGGATTTCTGGCGGATATCGACCCGGCCAAGGCCGAGGATAGCGCTTGGGTATCGCTGGCCGAAGTCAAGGCGATGCAAGTGCAGGCCGGCCCGCTGCATTTCATCTTCCACACCGCCTTCTGCCGGTCGACCCTGCTGGCGCGGGCGCTCAATATTCCGGGCACGAGTGTGGGCATAGCGGAGCCCGGTATCCTCGCGCAACTGGCGGGCGCGGGAGCGGCGGCGCGCGATCTGGTGAAGCCGGTGTGCGATCTGCTGTCGCG
Organism: Aurantiacibacter sp. KMU-128; assembly: GCF_056933515.1. Lineage (NCBI taxonomy): Bacteria > Pseudomonadati > Pseudomonadota > Alphaproteobacteria > Sphingomonadales > Erythrobacteraceae > Aurantiacibacter > Aurantiacibacter sp. KMU-128. The sequence continues at coordinate 2,487,712 of NZ_JBXORT010000001.1, read as the reverse complement.
CCCGTGGGAAGGCAGCAAGGCGGTGTTCGTCAAGCCGACCAATCACGCCAATATGCTGATCCCCGCGCTCCTCGCCGCGCGGCCCGATGCCACCGCGGTGCTGATGACCAATCCGCTTCGCAAATTCCTGCAATCGGTGGACAAACGGGCGATCATGGGGCGGCGCTGGGGCCGCCAGCTTTATCTTGAAGTGATGTCCTATGCCGGAATGGACCTCGGCATGGACGCTCGCGAGCAGTTCAGCATGACCGATCTGCAGGCGGCGGGCCTCGCATGGTTCCTGTCGCAGCGTATGTTCACGATGCTCGCGGCAGGGCCGGATGGGGCAAGGCTGCGCGTGCTCGATGGCGACCGCTTTGCGCTCGACAAGGCGGATACGGTGGAGGCGGTGCTGGAGCTGGCGGGGCTGGACTATGATCCGGCTGCAATCGAGGCGGTGGCGGACGGCCCGATCTTTGCCAAGCACGCCAAGCTGGGCGGTGCGTTTGCTGACGAGACAACCGCCACATCTCCCGCGCTGGAGCAGGAGATCGGACAGGTGCAGCAATGGCTCGACATGATCGCTAGCCAAGCGGGAATGGTCATCCCCGTCCGCCACACGCTGTTCTAGTTATTCGGCAACCTGTTCAGCCACGTCGCGCAGGAAAATATCTTCGATTGTCAGCTCGAAAACATCGGCGATCTTGAAGGCGAGGGGGAGCGAGGGATCGTATTTGCCGGTCTCGATGGCGTTCACGCTCTGGCGCGAGACATCGAGCCGGTCGGCCAGATCCTGCTGGCTCCATTTGCGTTCGGCGCGCAATACGCGCAGGCGGTTCTTCACGAGTCCTCTCCCCCGCCTTCGGGCCCAGTGCGTTCAGGTAGGGCCATGCCGAGCGCTAGGCCCAGCGCCCAGGCGGGGAAGACCCACCACGCCCAGATATGCGGCACGAGGCCGAAGGTTTCGAGGAAGCCCCAGCCGGTGCCGAGCACTAGCACAAGGCCCAGCCCGACCATGGACGCGCGCACCGCCTTGTGGCGCTGATACTCGTCGCTCTCTTCCTGCAAATAGCGCATCATCGCCCAGATCATGCCGAAGGCGGGGAGCATTGGAAGAATGGCCAAAGCCCACATCAGCGGTGAGGCGGGATCGATACGGGCAGCAATGCCCGACGTGCCAAGCATTCCGACGGCATAGACCGCGCTGGCGATCAGAAAGCGTCGGTTGTAGTCGCGCATGGCGCGGGTCATTGCGCCTTTCTCCTCATGCGCCTGCTTGGCCGCTTTGATCAACGGTATGAGCAGCGTCATGTTTAGCGCGATGAGAATTATCGGTATCGGGTGTTCAAGCGCACCAGTGCCTGCAAGCACTGCGATGATGGCCATGTTTGCGGCAAACAGTCCGCCCCACAGACCCGGCTTTGCTTTCTTTTGGACAGCATCCGTCATCAAGCGCACTCCCCGAAAGTCCCCATCGTGATCTTGTTGTAGATCGCCCCGATGCCGAGGCCGAAACACCAGATGGTCGGCCACCAGAAAGCGCGGATATGCGGGACGGGCATATAGGTTTCCATGAAGCCCCAGACGGCGGCAGCGGTGAGCGCAAGGCCGGTCGCAACAAGGATTTGCCGGACATAGAGCATCCGGAAAAACTCGTCGCGTTCCTCGACAATCAGGCGCACGAAAATCCAGAACACAGCGGCGAAGGAAAGCCCGGGAAGGGCCGCCAGCACATAGGCTGCCGGCCCCGAAAGTCCGCGATCCTCGATGAGGATTTCAGCGGCGAAGAGCGTGCCGAGATAGAGCGCCATCGCCACCGCAATGCGGATCAGATAGCGCCGTTTTTCCGGCTTTGCGCGGGTTGTGGTCGTCATGCGCTGTCTCCGCTCTGCTTGCATGGCCGCGTCTTGCTCAGCGTGGCCCATGCAAGCACGGGCAGCATGATCAGCATGAATCGGGCGGTTTCGCTTTCAATCGGGCCGGACACCGCGATCAATGCGAAGAGGATGATGGCGCTCGCCCAGATGAGCGCGTTGGTCAGCGGTTTCATGTCAAGCTCCCTTGAAGTGATGTAAAGGTAACTAGACATCGATTCGTCTAATGTCAAGCCACCTTTCCATATTGCTTGGCTTGCTTGACGTAGTTTGATGCTTCTTGGGAAAGCCGATGACACTTCGCGCTTTCCTACAAACCCTCTGCCGCGGCATGGGCCGCCCATGTTTTGCAGATTGCAGAAAAGTTATGAATTACAGCGCGAAGGGCGCGATGTGAGGCGGCGTGATTTTCTCCTCTGAACACTGTAACAGGTGTAACAGGTTCCCCGTTCACGCTGATCGGAAATCCTGCGCCAAAAGCCGTATGCGCGTTATCTTGCCATTCACCCGTGCGCGCCTACATTGGACGCAGTGAAAGGATGCCCTGAGCATGGATGACAATCGCGAACCCGAAAACCAGCCCAACCCATGGATGAAGAGCCTCTTCGTATGGGGCGGGATCTTCCTCGCCCTGCTGCTGGCCGTATCGATGTTCGGCGGAGACCAGCAGGCGGCGGGCACGTCGATCTCCTATTCCGATTTCAAGAACCGCGTAGCCGAAGGCACGGTTGAATCGGTCGAAATCGGGCCGGAAGTCATCTCCGGCACGTTGGGCAATGAACAGCGCTTCTCCACCGTGCGCGTTGAAGGCGACAGCGATCTGATCGCCGACTTGCAGGATGCCGGTGTGGAGATCACTGGCACGCAGGCCGAAAGCGGCAATATGCTGCTCTACATCTTGATCCAGACGCTGCCCTTCCTGCTCATCCTCGGCATCGCCTTCTTCGCGCTGCGTCAGGTGCAGAAGGGCGGCGGTGCGGGCGGCGCGATGGGCTTTGGCAAGTCGAAGGCCAAGCTGCTCACCGAAAAGCAGGGCCGCGTCACCTTCGACGATGTCGCGGGGATCGACGAAGCGCGCGAGGAATTGCAGGAAATCGTCGAGTTCCTGAAGGACCCGTCGCGCTTCTCCAAGCTTGGCGGCCAGATTCCCAAGGGCGCGCTGCTGGTCGGTTCGCCCGGCACCGGCAAGACGCTGCTCGCCCGCGCCATCGCGGGTGAAGCGCGGGTGCCGTTCTTCACCATCTCGGGCTCCGACTTCGTCGAGATGTTCGTGGGCGTCGGCGCCAGCCGCGTGCGCGACATGTTCGAGCAAGCGAAGAAGAACGCGCCCTGCATTGTCTTCATTGACGAAATCGACGCGGTGGGTCGCCACCGCGGCAATGGCATCGGCAATTCGAATGACGAGCGCGAGCAGACGCTCAATCAGCTGCTGGTCGAAATGGATGGCTTTGAAGCCAATGAAGGCATCATCATCATCGCCGCCACCAACCGTCCCGACGTGCTCGACCCTGCGCTGCTGCGCCCCGGCCGGTTTGACCGTCAGGTGGTGGTGCCGATTCCCGATATTGACGGGCGCGAGAAGATCCTTGCCGTGCATATGAAGAAGGTGCCGCTGGCGCCCGACGTGAACCCGCGCACGATTGCGCGCGGCACGCCCGGCTTCTCCGGTGCGGACCTTGCCAACCTTGTCAACGAAGCGGCCTTGCTCGCGGCGCGGCGCAACAAGCGGCTGGTCGCCATGCAGGAGTTCGAGGACGCCAAGGACAAGGTGATGATGGGCACCGAGCGCAAGTCCATGGTGATGACCGAGGACGAGAAGAAGATGACCGCCTATCACGAGGCGGGCCATGCGCTGGTCTCGATCAACGAACCTGCGTCCGACCCGATCCACAAGGCGACGATCATCCCGCGCGGCCGTGCGCTGGGCATGGTGATGCGCCTGCCCGAACGCGACAATTACTCCTACCATCGTGACAAGATGCACGCGAACCTCGCCGTCGCCATGGGTGGCCGCGTGGCGGAAGAGATCATCTTCGGGCATGACAAGGTCTCCTCGGGCGCATCGGGAGACATCCAGTATGCGACCGATCTCGCCAAGAACATGGTCACCAAATGGGGAATGTCTGACAAGCTCGGCCCGCTGATGTACGAACAGAGCCAGGAAGGTTATCTCGGCATGGGGCAGTCGATGCGCACCATGGCGGGCGAGGACACGAACAAGCTGATCGATGCCGAGATCAAGGAACTGGTCGAAGGCGGGTTGAAGCGCGCCACCGAGGTTTTGACGAGCCAGGAAGACAAGCTCCACCTGCTCGCCCAGGCGCTGCTCGAATATGAGACGCTGACCGGCGAGGAGATCAACCAGCTGATGCAGAACGGGAAGATCGACCGTCCCGATGCTCCGTCGGGACCGGTGATTGTGCAGCCGGCGCATGGCTCGTCGGTTCCCAAGGCAGGCAAGCGCTTCGGCGGTGAAGGCGAAGCGCCGCAAGGCGCGTGATCCACGAGCCGCCGCCACGGCGCCTGCGCAGGCTTTCGCAGCGCGTCTTGCGGGTGATGGAAGCGGGTGGCCGATACCTGCTCTGGCTTGGCCCCGCCTTGCTGGTGATCCTGCCAGTCGTATGGCTGCTCAACCTGCAAGCGCGGGATGAGGTGCTCGCCCAAGGCAGCGTCGCGCTGCTCCTATGGGGAGCAATGGCGGCGGGCTGGCATATCGTGCTGGTCTTCCTGCGTTGGTGGATCTGGTGGCACCGCGACGACCGCGGTTAGGCGTTAGAACGCCCCCAACAGCAGCAGCAACTGCACGAACAGCAGGACGATGATCCAGATAAAGCCGCTCAGCACCATCAGCCGCCAGAAGGTGCCGAAGCGGCTGAGATCATAGGCATAGCGCAACTGCTTGTAGAGATGGATCGGCGGGACCAGCATCGTCGTTATGACCACAAGCCCGGCGTCCAGCCCAGCCGCAATCAGTAGCGATGCGGCGATGAACAGAATGGTCATGAAGCTCAATGAATAGGTGACGAAGATCGCGTGGTCATAAGCCTTGAACCGGCGCTTCCAGAAGAACAGCAGCCACACGAAGGGTATCGAGATCGGGATCAGCAACCAGCTGAACTTGTACGCATTCGCCTGCAATTTGTAGAGCATCAGCCCCGGATTCTCGCGCCATTTGGCCACGATACCTTCGTCCAGCGACTCAATGCCGAAAAGCGTGACATCGGGATTGTCTTCAAAATCGAGCACCCGAGCCTGCGCCAACCCGTCCAGCGCTTCCTGCGCGGCGGCGGCCTCGCGCAATGCCTCTGCGTGGGCGGGCGTGCCGGCTGCGCTCGCCTCCATCCGGCTGCGGGCATCATCGAGATCTGCTTGCGCAGCGGTTTGCAGCGTATCCATTGAGGAACTGATGCCGCGCGTATTGAGATCGGTCGGCGTGGTGAGCCCCAGCATCTGGAACACGGCAAACATAAGGAACACGCCGAACAGGAACAGCGCCATCGGGCTGACAAAACGTGCGCGCTCCCCTTCGATATAGCGGCGGGTGAGCGCGCCGGGCTTGAACAGCAGCATCGGCAGCGTGCGCCAGAACTTCCCTTCGAAGTGGAACGCGCCATGCACCAGATCATGCATGAACGCGCCAATCGTCCGGTGCAGGTGGCCCTTCTGCCCGCAGGAATGGCAATAGGCTCCTGTGAGCGCGGTGCCGCAATTCATGCATTGCTCGGGCTGGTCGGGATGCGGAGCCTTCGCGCCCGAATCGGGCTCCAGCGCTCGGGCGAACAGGCCGCCCTGCGTTGCCGAACCGATGCCGTCGAACAGATCATTCATGCGCTTGTCCCCGTCGCCTTGGGGTGGAGTATAGGCGGCAGGGCAAGGCTGGCAATCGCGGACTTGCTGCGCGCTTGAAGGGTTGATGCCGAGGGCTTGTGCCACCCATCGCACTGTCCCACATTGCGGGGATGGAACTTGCACCAAGCCAATGGCCTATGCTCGGCCTTGCGATCATGGCCGCTGCCTTCGTGCTTGTTGCGCTGGTGGAGCTGGCCGCACCTGTGCGGCAAGCGGTGCAATCCAAGCCGCGGCGCTGGCTGACCAACCTTGCGCTCTTTGCCATCGATACGCTGGCGGTGCGGCTGGTGCTGCCTGTCGCGATGGTCGGCGCGGCGGTATGGGCGGAGGCGCAGGGTGTAGGCCTGTTCAACGCACTTGAAGCACCAACATGGCTAGCGTTCATCGCCACGCTGCTCGTGCTCGATCTGGCGCTCTATATGCAGCACCGCGCGACGCACACGATCCCGCTTCTGTGGCGGCTCCACCGCGTCCATCACACCGATCGTGATTTCGACGTCACCACGGCGGCGCGGTTCCACCCCGTCGAGATCGTGCTCAGCATGGTGTGGAAATGCGGCGTGGTGATTGCGCTCGGTGCGCCCGCGCTGGCGGTATTCGTGTTCGAAGTCGGCTTTGCCGTGGCGACCTTGTTCACCCACGCCAATTTTGCGCTGCCGCGCCGCATCGACCGCGCGGCGCAACGCCTGTTCGTCACCCCCGATATGCACCGCATCCACCACTCGGCGCTGGAGCGCGAGACCAACAGCAATTACGGCACCACGTTGTCGCTATGGGATAAGCTGCTGGGCACCTATCGCGGCGAGCCGGAGCGCGAACAGAGGCGCATGACCATCGGGCTGGAAGAATGGCAGGATGATCGCCCCGCGCACCTCGGCTTCAGCCTGCTGCTGCCCTTCCAGCGCCGGTAGCAGACACAAAAAAGGCCGCTATCCGTGAAGGACGCGGCCTTTTTGTCAGATGATCGCGGGCGATCAGCCGTCGTAATCGCCACCGATCGAAGTCGAGCGCGAAGGCGCCGCGGCGGACAAGCGCATGGCTTCTGCCGACTGGCTCAGCGAACCGATTTCATCCGCTTCGTCTTCCTCGTCAGGAAGAATCGTCTGCAGCGACTGCACCAGCGATTCCTGCAAATGCTTGGGCTTGATCGTCTGTTCGGCCACTTCGCGCAGCGCCACAACGGGGTTCTTGTCCCGGTCACGGTCAATCGTCAGTTCCGCACCGCCGGAAATCTCCCGCGCGCGCTGGGCTGCCAGCAAGACGAGATCGAAACGGTTGGGAATCTTGTCGACGCAATCTTCGACGGTAACGCGCGCCATAGGGGCACTCCAATAGCTTGGGTATTTCGGAAAGCGCCCGCTTAGGCGAGCCCAGCGCCAAGGTCAAGATTTTCCCGCCTATCGATGCTGGGTGCAACTTACCCGGTCACTTGCGGCCCGACTATCGCGGTATCCACCGGCACGCTGGTGAGCAGATCATTCGCCTGGCTGCCGATCATCGCGTGACGGAAGCCGGTTTCACCGTGCGATCCGAGCACCACGCAATCGATGCCCTCGCTGGCGATTAGGCGGTGCATCGCGCCCGATACGGTGCCGTTGGCGATATGCGTGGTGACGCGCGCGACAATGTCGGGCGGCAAGTCGCCGACAAAGGACTGCATTTCCTCTGTCGCATAGCTTTCCAGCTCCTTCACAACATATTCGGCGTTGTTCCAGGCCTGATAGGGCATATGGAAAGCGTGCAGCAAATGCAGTTCGGCCTCGGGAAAGAAGCGCGCCGCCCATCCGGTTGCGGCGAGCGAAAAGACCGAGAAATCGGTGGCAATAGCGATCTTGGCGTAGGGCGCTTGCGGACGCTGTTTCACCACCAGCACCGGGCGCGGCGTGCGGCGGATCACATCGTCCACTACCGTGCCCAGAATGAAATCGCCAAGCGAATTGTGCTTCGCAACACCCATCACGATCAAATCGGCATTGTTGGCATCGGCGCAGGCGGCGATGTTTTGCGGGACATGGCCGATTTCGGTGGCGATCTGCACGTTCCCTGCACCGGGCGGCAGCACTGCCTTGATCTTGGCGCTTATCGTATGCGCATCTTCCTCCTTGCCGGGATCGAGCGAGCGTCCGTGAAAGACGATAACCTCGCGCCCCGTTTGCTTGCCGAGCGCAATCGCCCGGTCAATCGCGCGGTCGGCGCGGGCGTGAAAATCGGTGGTGACGATAATGGGGCCGGTCATGGGGTCTCTCCTCATCAAGTGATTCGGAGATACAGCAGGGAGTAGGTGGCAACGTTGATTTAGGTCAAATTCAGATGCTCAATCGACGCAAACAAAACCACCATCGATCTGCCCATTGTTGATCTCGGCAAAGCAGGCGAAAGTTACGTTGGTAGCTTCGCAAAAGCCAGCGGCTGGTGTCCCGCTGGTTGGGAGCGGCCCCCTATCGGCTGCGTCGAGCAGACATCTGCCTTGGCATTCCGACCCATCGCGGCAGGGCGTGCCGGCATCCTCATATGCGATAGAGCAGACTGGGGAGCCAAGCCTTCCGCCGCGAACCACTTCACCGCCCCTAGCGTTGCAGTCTTCGATCATCGCGTCAGTAACAGGTGCGGGCCAATAGCTCTGTTGGCAAGCAACAGTGATCAATCCAACAGAGAGGCAGATCGCAAAACGAGCCAAGTTGTCTCGCAATTTACTCAAACCCGTAATCCGAATAGTCCTTCAGATTGGGCGAGGTGAACTTGGTGAATTCGCTCTGGAAATGCAGCGGGACGTTGCCGGTGGAACCGTGGCGCTGTTTGGCCACGATCAGCGTCGCCTTGTTGCGCAGTTCGAGATAGCGGTCTTCCCAGACGCGGTATTTCTCCTTCTCCGCTTCGGAGGAGGTTTCGCTCGGATTATCGGGACGCGAGGCTTCGTGGTAATAATCGCCGCGATAGATGAACCACACCATATCGGCGTCCTGCTCGATAGAGCCCGATTCGCGCAGATCGGAGAGCATCGGGCGCTTGTCTTCGCGCTGCTCGACCGCACGGCTCAATTGCGAGAGCGCGATCACCGGTACCTGCAATTCCTTGGCCAGCGTCTTCAATCCGCGCGAAATCTCCGAAATCTCGTTGACGCGGTTGTCATTCGCGCGACCCGATCCTTGCAGCAATTGCAGGTAATCTACCACGATCAGCCCGATATCGTGCTTGCGCTTCAGCCGCCGCGCGCGGGTGCGCAGCGCGCCGATGGTGAGCGCGGGCGTATCGTCGATATAGAGCGGCAATTCGGCCAGCCGTTGCGCCGCATAGGAGAGTTTCTGGAACTCGTCGCGGTTCAGCTTGCCCGAACGCAAGGCTTCGGAAGAGACTTCGGCCTGTTCGGCGAGGATACGTGTTGCGAGCTGGTCGGCGCTCATTTCCAGACTGAAAAAGACAGTCGGCGCGCCATAGCAGTGCGGGCCGCCATCGCGTTCCCAATTGAGGAACTCCTCGGCGCAATTGAAGGCGATATTGGTGGCGAGCGAGGTCTTGCCCATGCCCGGACGCCCCGCGAGGATGATGAGGTCGGAATTGTGCAGGCCCGCGGTCTTGCTGTCGATTGTTGCAAGGCCGGTGGTTTTGCCCGACAGGCCGCCGCCCGAATTCATCGCCGCCTCGACCATGCGGATCGCCTCGGTCGAGGCGGCGCGGAAGGTGGTCGAGGTGTTTTCGCTGGTCGCCCCGGCGGCGACTTCGAACAGGCGCGCTTCGGCCCCCTCGATTTGCCGCATCGGTTCCACCGATTCGGACGTGTCGAGCGCGCCTTCCACCAGCTCGCGGCCCACGCTCACCAGTTCGCGCAGCAGCGCCAGATCGTAAATCTGCTGCGCCAGTTCGCGCGGGGCGAGCAGGCCCTGCCCGTCGGCGGTCAATTGCGCCAGATAGGCGGTGCCGCCCAGCTCGGCGAGGCCTTCATCCTTTTCGAAATAGGGTTTGAGCGTGACCGGAGTCACCACCATCTGCTTGTCCACGCCGATCAGAACGCGATCAAAAATCCGCTGATGGACCGGCGCGTAGAAATGCTTCGGTCGCAATTCGACAGGCAGTTCTTCCAGCACGCGGTTGTCGATCAGCACCGCGCCCAGAAACGCCGCCTCGGCCTCCAGATTGGTGGGCAGGCTGCGGCCTTGCGTATCCTTCACGGTATCGGAAGGCGCGCTGGCGGGATCGCGGATCAGAAGTTCTTCATCATTCATGGATCGCCGGTAATGCGGCGGCGCCGCGCCAAGAGCAAGCGGCACGGTGTCGCAAATTTCCCTCGCCCCCTGTGGAAAGCGGGGACGAATGGCGCGCGCGCTCTTTTTCGCAATTGCAATATGCCCCAAGGCTGGGCCAAGAGAGGCGCGCTATGTCGCAGGACGATGACAACCGGATCGAAGCCATCACGCTTGATGAAGCGACCGTTATCGCGCGCAATGAAGAGATCGAGAAGGAGCGCGAGGTGGCGCTGCGCGATCTGGTGGAGGACAACCGCTTCCGCCCGCTGCGCGCGCTGGAAAACGGGCAGCTAGGCCCGTGGCACGTGCATCTGGCGATTGTCGACGGGATGCTGGCGCTCAGCCTGAAAGATCGCGCCGGCTCGGACGCGGGCACAATCGGGCTTGGTTTGGGCCGGATGCGCCGCGTAGTGCGCGAATATTTCGCCATTTGCGATAGCTATTACAAGGCGCTACGCCGCGCCTCCGCGCAGGAAATCGAGACGATCGACATGGCGCGGCGCGGCATCCATGATCGCGGGTCGCGTATCCTGTCCGAAGCGCTGGAAGGCAAGATCGATAGCGATTTTGAAACCACGCGCCGTCTTTTTACATTAATTTGCGTGCTGCATATCAAGGGCTGATGCTACTCGCATCGCCACACCGTTTTAGCCGAAAATAGGGTCGCCCGATGGGCAAGAAGAAGAAAAGCATTCTGCGATTCTGGATCGAGGCACTGCTGCTGATCGCGCTCGTTGCCGTGGGCGCGTTCCTGTGGTGGCGGACGCAGAATTTCATGCCCGAACGGTCCGAATATCCGGTGCAGGGCGTGCTGACGGGAGAAGCCGAGGGCGTAGTCGACATTTCCGCGCTGCGCACCGCGCGCGCCGATTTCGTCTATCTTGAAGCCAGCAGCGGCGATGACGGACGCGACGAGGCGTTCGGGCGCAATCTGGCCGCGCTGGCAGGCACCGGCATCCGCCACGGCGCGGTGCACGAATATGATCCGTGCATCCCGGCGGAGGAACAGGCGGCGAATTTCGTCACTATCGTACCGCGCGATCCCGAAATGCTGCCGCCCGCCATTTCGCTGAGCAAGCTGGCGAGCGAATGCGGCGATCCGGTGGTGGAAGCGGCGCTGGAAAGCGAGCTGACGACTTTCATCAACCAGGTCGAAGGCCATGCCGAGCAGCCGGTGGTGCTGAAAGTCAGCGAGGAATTCGAGCGCACGTACGGCATCGCTGCCTCGATCGAGCGCAATCTGTGGCTCGAACGCGACTGGATCGAGCCCGACTATGCGGGCCGCCCGTGGACTTTGTGGACGGTCAATTCGCAGCTGACCAATCCGGCGAACGGGCAGGAAATGCGCTGGGTGGTGGTGCAGAATTAGGTCTGCGGTTGTTAAGCTGGCGGACACGAAAGCGGGCGCAAGAGAGATCCATGCGCATTCTCCCTCTCACCCTCGCTTTGTTGTGCATCGCCGCCCCCGCTTCGGCGCAGGAACAGGGCATTTTCATTTTCGACTTCGAGACGGCAAGCGCCAGCGAGCGTGAGGCGCTCGCACAGCGGGCGGTCGATGATGCGGAAGGAATTGCGGATGCCGCCGCGATCTACTGCTCGACCAACCCCTGGGCCGATGGCGCGCGCCACCGGCAGGAATTGCGCGCAATGTTGCTGGAGGCCGGTTCGGCGACCGCGCGACTGTTCGATGCGGGCTTTTGCACGCCCGACATCACCGGCTTTCTGAACGATGATATTGGCGAGAACCGCGTGTGGCTGGCGCTAACCAATGTGCATTTCCTTGAGCGCTTCCTCGAGGAACGCTCGCGGCGCTAGGGCTCAGCGCGTCTCCAGCCACTCCACCAGCGCCCCAAGGCATTCGCGCGCCAGCAGCTTGCAGCGTTCGGGGCTCCAGCCCTGCGCCGCATCGGGCCAGTCGTCATTGTCCTTGAACGGCATTTCCAGCGTCATCGCAGTCGCGCCGAAGCGTTCGGCCAATTGATTGGTGCAGAGCGAGAGGTTTGCCGTTCCCGGTGCCGATTTGGGATAGCCCTTTTCGGTCTGGAAATCGGGGCAGCGGCGGTCGAGGATGCGCTGGTAGCGGTAGAAGGTCTCGCCGAAATCGTCGGTCCAGCTGGGAATGCCTTCGTATCCGGCGAGGAAGACCGCCGGGATCGCTTCATCGCCATGCACGTCCATGGCAAAATCGACGCCGCTTTCATCCATCGCGGCCAGAATGGCGAGCACTTCGGGCGAGCGTTCGGGCGTCGGATTGTCCCATTCGCGGTTAAGGTTTACGCCTTCGGCATTGGTGCGCAAATGGCCGCGGAAGCTGCCGTCGGGATTGCAATTGGGCACCACGTGCAGGTGGCAATATTTGCGCAGGGCAACGCCTACCACATCGGCGGGATCGGTCAGCACTTCCAGCGCGCCTTCCATCCACCATTCGGCCTGCGTTTCGCCCGGATGTTGCCGCCCGGTGATCCATACCTGCGTTTCGCCTTCGCCCATTTCGAGGCAATCGATGCTGCGCCCGTCCAACGTCTCGCCAAGGCGGCGGTAGGTGACACCTTCGGCGCAGGACGCCTCGGCCACCAGATCATTGTGCCGTTCCATCGAATAGGGTGCGAAATAGGCGAACCACACCTGTTCGGAACCCGGCGTGTAGCGGATGGTCAGCGTGCCATTGCCGGTGCTCTCGTCATAGGTGGTATCGGCGCGGCCCCAGAAATCGCGATCCTCGGAAACGCAGGCGCGGTAGTTCGGCCAGCCTTGCGGGAAGGCGCTGTCCTTAAGGTTGTCTATGGTGAGCACCAGTTCGCGCCCTGCCGCGCCGGAGACACGGAAATGGAACCATTGTGCAAATTCGCTCTTGCGGTCGGCCGGGATGCGCAGCTGCGCATTGGCTCCTTCAATGGCGACAACTTCGATGTTCCCGCTGTCAAACGCAGCGTCGATGGCGATAGGGTGGTTACTCATGCAACCGCCCTTTAGTCGATTGAAACTGTTTCGCCAGAGGTTCCGGGGAAATTTGTAAAAAGAGCCGAAACCATGCGCGCGGCGGCCTGCGGTGACGCGGCGAAATCGCTATTGCTGGTGGCGGCCATTTCCGCGCGGCCTTCCCACAGATTGGGCCGGTCGCCTTCGGCAAAACGGATCGCAACCGACAGCCTGCGCGCGATGGTTTCGGGCGGCGGGCCAGAGAGGCTGTTGATATTGATCCCCACGCCCACGCCCACGCCGACGCCCGAGCCATAGGTTCCGGTCGATCCGCCGACACCCACGCCGACGGGTGAGCTTCTGCGCGCTTCGCCCGATAGCGAGCTTTCGAGGCTGATAAGCGCATATTGCTCGGCGTTCTCGGCGACCACGTCATAGCCGAGAAATGCGAGCTCTGCCGCAACGGCGTCGGCATAGGCGGCGTATTCCACGGTGCTGTCATCCACGCCCGCAGCCGGCACCACTGCAATCGTACCGCGCCCTAGTGCCATCGGGGCTTCGCCGGTAAAGCGGGTGATCTCCACCGGAGAGACATAAGCAGGATGCGCGCAGCCGGCGGCAAGCAGAGCGAGGGGGAGGATCAGGCCGAGTCTTTTCATGCTTCTATTATGCCCCAAATCGCCCATCGACGCCAATTCGCGCATTGCGGGCGCGGCGCAAGCTGCTAACCGCTGGCAGTTATGAACGATAGCAAACCTCCCGTCCTCGTCACCGGCGGTGCCGGATACATCGGCAGCCACGCGGTTCTCGCGCTGAAAGACGGCGGCTGGCCGGTCGCGGTGATCGACAATCTCACCACCGGCTTCCGCTTTGCCGTGCCCGATGGTGTGGCGTTCTACGAAGGCGATATCGAGGATGGCGCACTGCTCGCCCGCATCTTTGCAGAGGAGGGCACGCGGGCAATCATGCATTTCGCAGGCTCTGTGGTGGTGCCCGAAAGCGTCGAAAACCCGCTCAAATATTACCACAACAACACGGTGAAGAGCCGCGCCTTGATCGAAGCGGCGGTGACGGCGGGTGTGCCGCATTTCATCTTCTCCAGCACCGCGGCGACTTACGGCATCCCCGATGTCGCCGCCGTCCGCGAAGACACGCCGCAAGTGCCGATCAACCCCTATGGCTGGTCGAAACTGATGACCGAGCAGATGCTCGCCGACACCGCAGCCGCGCACGCGATGAATTATTGCGCTTTGCGCTATTTCAACGTGGCGGGCGCCGATCCGCAGGCGCGCACCGGGCAATCGACCGCGGGTGCGACGCATCTGATCAAGGTCGCGGTCGAGGCGGCATTGGGCAAGCGGGAGGGGGTGAGCGTGTTCGGCACCGACTTCGCCACGCCCGATGGCACCGGCGTGCGGGATTATATCCATGTCAGCGATCTCGCGGCGGCGCACGTGCTGGCGCTGGAAGAGCTGATCGCCAAGCCCGCTGTCTCGATGACGATGAATTGCGGGTACGGGCGCGGGTTCTCGGTGCTCGAAGTGCTCGATGCGGTTGACCGCGTGACCAATCGGCAGATCAACCGGACAATGGCGCCGCGCCGCGCGGGTGATCCGGATTCGCTCATTTCCGACCCCTCGCGGATCAAGGCGACGCTGCCGTGGCGGCCACAGCACGCCGATCTGGAAACCATCGTCACCCACGCGCTCGCCTGGGAGCGGAAGCTCGCCGATATTCGCGGAGACTCGGGCGGCGACTAGCCGACCGCAAGGGCGAACGCCCGCCCGCAGGTGCCGCGCAGCGAAGCGGAGCGAATAGCACCGAGGATGCTCCGGCGGATGCCGGAGCGCAAAGCAAACAACTTGACTCGCGCCAGCGGTCTGCGTATCGGCCATCCCAGATTTCCGGCATCGGAGTGCATCTCCGGTGCCGCTTATTTTTCAGGAATAGACCATGAAGATCCGCAACAGCCTCAAGTCGCTCAAGGGACGTCACCGCGACAACCGCGTGATTCGTCGCCGTGGCCGTACTTACGTCATCAACAAGACCAACCGCCGCTTCAAGGCCCGTCAGGGCTAATCCGGCACCGTGCCGCTGACACAGCGCGGCACCGGTCTTTCGCAAAGCCCCCGTCACCACGGGGGCTTTTTGCGTGTCTGATGCGCCGAAAATCTCCGCCGTCGTCTGGGATGTCGGTCGCGTGCTCTATCGCTGGGAATTGCGCCACCTGTTCCGCGAGCTGATCGCGGACGAGCAGGAGCTCGATTGGTTCCTCGCCAATGTCGTGACTGAAGAATGGCATTTCGAGCATGATGCGGGCCGTGCGCTCGCCGAAATGGTGCCTGAACGCATCGCGCAATTCCCCGCCTATGCCGACCACATCCACGCCTATGCGGAGCGGTTCAACGACACCATCCCCGGCCCTGTTCCCGGCACCCACGCGCTGGTCGAGCGGCTGGCGGAGCGCGGCGTGGCGCAATTCGCGCTCACCAATTTCGGGGCGGAGTTCTGGGACGTGTTCGTCCCCACCGCGCCGATCTTCGAGCATATGCAGGACATCGTCGTGTCGGGCCGCGAGTGCCTCGTAAAGCCCGATCCGGCGATCTATGCGCTGGCGGAGCAACGCTATGGCGTGCCACCGCAGCAGTTGTTCTTCATCGACGACCGCGCCGACAATATCGCCGCTGCCACAGCGCGCGGATGGCATGGGCACGTGTTTACCGATGCCGGGCCGCTTGAGGCGGAGCTGGAGCGGATGGGCCTGCTCTGAGACCCAACAAAAAAGCCCCGGCACCGTAAGGCACCGGGGCATCGGAGTGCCGCGCCGGGATGGAGAGGGGCGCGGACAGGGTCTCCTGAGAAATTAGCCGTTGCAGCGCGCGAGTTGGGATTCGTTCAGCGCTTCACCATTGGCGGTGAAGCTGGCGATCGTGCCGACTTCGCGGCGCAATTCGCTGCAAACGCGCAAGGCCCGGTCGCGGCTGCGCGGTCCGACGCAGGTGGTGCCTTCACATGTGAACACCACGCCGCCTGCAATAACGGTTTCTTCCTCGGTCGGCTGGGCCAGTACGACATCGTAATGCGACGTGGCAGAGGGCGCAGCCGCCAACGGGGCAGCCATGGCGATTGCGGCAGTTGCGGCAATGGTGGCGAAGCGGGAGAGGGTTTTCATCACAAGGCTCCTGGATGGGATCGGTCGGTGCTGACAAACTTGAAGGTTGCGTTTGACAACCAGTTGCCATTCGCTACCTATCCAACCGAGTTTCGATTCGCAACCCTTATTTTGTGATTATTTTGGCTTTGCCGCGTTTCGCGCTAGGAAGCGGCAAGGAGAGCTGTGGTTATGGGCATAAGAGAACCGCTGGGAGAGCTGGGCTGCGGCCTCTCGCACGCGCTGGAAGTTATGGGTGAACGCTGGTCGTTCCTCATCCTGCGTGCCGCCTTCAACGGCCTTTACCATTTCGAAGAGTTTTCGAGTGAGTTGGGCATCGCCCGCAATATCCTCTCCAACCGGCTGGTAAAGCTGGTGGAAAACGGGGTGCTTGAACGCACGCCTTGCGAATCCGACCGCCGCAAGGTCGAATACCGCCTCACCGAAAAAGGCCTCGGCCTGCTGCCCGCCATGCTCGCGCTGCGGCAGTGGGGCGAGGAATATGCCGATATCTGCAACCCCAACCTGGTGCTGGTCGATTGCCGTGACGGACAACCCATCCGCAAAATCGGCATCCGCGCCCATGATGGCCGCGATCTGAGCTGGCACGAGCTCGGCTGGCAAACCCCCGACAAGATCGGCACGCCGGTGGAACGGCATGACGGGTACTACGCGAAGGAAGACGTCTAAATTCAGCAGAGGTGCACTGCTGGCTTCTGACCCGGTTAGAGCCAGCCGGTATGTTCGGCGAGAATTTTCGCACCCAAAAATACAAGCACTAATCCGCCGATCACCTCCGCTTTCTTCCCCAGCGCTGGGCCGATGCGCGCGGCGGACCAGTAAGCGGGGGCACAAAGCACCAAGGTGACCGCGCCTATCAGCAGGCAGGAAAGGAAAACCGGCAAAGCGAACAGGTCGAGCGTCATTCCTGCCGCAGCCGCATCAATCGACGTTGCGATAGAGGCCGCAAATAGAGCAGTGACGTGCGCCCGCCCGTCTACGGAGCTGATAACCGCTTCATTTCCGTCATCACCGCCCAAGCCCTCACGCAGCATTCGCAGGCCGAGGAATGCCAGCAGTGTAAAAGCGATCCAATGGTCGATTGCTGCGAGCCACCCGATAAAGAGCATCCCTAGTCCCCAACCAATCAGCGGCATCACACCCTGTGCTACACCAAAGGCGAGACCCGTCTCCAGCGCCCGCAACACAGAATGTCGCCCAGCCGCCCCGCGCACCAACGCAACTGCGAAAGCGTCCATAGCAAGGGCGAAGGCGAGAATAAGGACGGCCAGCATAGGGCAGCCCCCGTGCCACGACTGTCCCCCGGTGAAAACCCCCTCAAGCCCTAGGCGCCTGCCTCCGGTAACTCAGCGCCTCGGCGATATGCACGCGGCCCACGCGATCGGCTCCCGCCAAGTCCGCTATCGTTCGCGCCACGCGCAGCATCCGCACATAGCCGCGCGCGGAGAGGCGCATCGCTTCGGCGGCCTGCATCAGCAGCGTGCGGCCCGCTTCGTCGGGGGCGGCGAATTCTTCCAGTGCGTCGCCATCGAGTTCGGCGTTGGAGCGCACGCCTCTTGAGACCTGCCTTGCTCGTGCCGCAGCCACGCGGGCGGCGACTTCGGTGCTGCCCTCGGCGGCGGGGGGCAAGGCGAGGTCAGCCGCGCTCACCGGATCGACTTCGACGTGCAGGTCGATCCGGTCGAGCATCGGGCCGCTCACCTTGCTCTGGTAATCCACCGCGCATTTGGGTGCGCGCGAACACGCCAAAGAGGGGTCGCCCAGATGGCCGCAGCGGCACGGGTTCATCGCCGCGATCAGTTGCACGCGCGCGGGGTAGGCGACATGGGCATTGGCGCGCGCAACATCGACCTTGCCCGTCTCCAGCGGCTGGCGCAGCGAATCCAGAACAGGGCGCTGGAATTCGGGCAATTCGTCGAGGAACAGTACGCCCAGATGCGCGAGGCTCACTTCGCCGGGGCGCACGCGCAATCCGCCGCCGGTAAGTGCCGCCATGCTCGCCGAATGGTGCGGCGCGCGGAAGGGGCGGGTGCGGCTGATCTTGCCGCCCTCGAGCGTTCCCGCGACCGAGGCGACCATGCTCACTTCCAGCGCCTCGGCGGGTGTCAGAGGCGGCAATATTCCCGGCAGGCACGCCGCCAGCATCGACTTGCCCGCGCCGGGAGGCCCGTTCATCAGCAGATTGTGCCCGCCCGCCGCAGCGATTTCCAAAGCGCGCTTGGCGGTCTCCTGCCCCTTCACCTGCCGCAAGTCCGGCCCCGGCGTCTTGTCCTCGACCTCGCCCGCTTCGGGTTCGGGCAGGCGCTGGCTGCCTTTCAGATGGTTGAGCAGGCTGGTGAGATCAGGCGCGGCGAGGATGCGCACATCGCTCGCCCAGCGCGCCTCCGGCCCCTGCGCCTTCGGGCAGATCAGGCCCTTGCCGTTCTCGCTTGCGTGCAAAGCGGCCAGCAGCACGCCGGGCGAGGGGACGATGCGGCCGTCGAGCGCCAGCTCCCCCACCGCCACCCACTCGCTCATCGCCTCGGCATCCACCACCCCCATCGCGCCCAGCAGCGCCAGCGCAATCGGCAGATCGTAATGCGAGCCTTCCTTGGGCAGATCGGCGGGCGAGAGGTTCACCGTGATGCGCTTGGGCGGCAAGGACAGGCCCATTGCGGCGAGCGCGGCCTGCACCCGCTCGCGGCTTTCGCCCACCGCCTTATCAGGCAGGCCGACCACGAGGAATTTGGGCATTCCGGCGGTCAACTGGCACTGCACTTCAACCGGCCGCGCCTCCAGCCCCAGATACGCCACCGTCGAAACCAGAGCTACCAAGCCAAAATCCCCTTTGTTTCTAGTGATAACGCCCAAGCGCGCGGTGTCGAGACTCAATAGATCGGGAACAGGGTTAATTCACCGGCAACCGCAATGCTTGGCATTTGCGTAGGGCGGCGGGCGCAGAGCGGGATGCATGGCCCGTCTGTCGTCCATTTTTGTACTGGTTCTCGTATCGCTGGCAACGCTCGTCGCGTCGCCTGTGGCCGCGCAGCAAACCCTCACGGTGACGGTCGAAGAGTGGACCGAAGAGTGGATCGATGGCGAATGGGTCATCGTGGAGCATAGCGGATGGGAGGATGCCGGCTCCTCGGCATCGCCCGCCCCCGCCGCTGCACGCGCTGTGGCTTCGCCGATGGAGACCGTCGAAGCCGCAGCTATCGCTGCCTATGGCCCGTTCCGCGTGCTGGACGATCGCACTGCCGCGATTGTCGATGTGACCGACGGTGCCTCGCCGCGCCAGTTTGCCGCCATGCTCGCCGCCTATCCGCAGATCGAGCGGCTCGAATTCGTCGAAGTGCCCGGCACGCATGACGACCGCGCCAATTTCGCCGTGGGGCGGATGATTCGTGCAGCCGGAATTGCCACCAGCGTGCCCGAAGGCGGCTCGGTGCGTTCGGGCGGGGTCGAGCTGTTCCTCGCCGGGAACACGCTCGCCATCGCCGACAATAGCGAGTTTGCCGTGCACGGCTGGATGGATGATCGCGGCATGGGTGCAGAAGACTATCCTATGAGCGCGCCCGAGCATCAGCGTTACCTCGAATATTACGCCGAAATGGGCATGGCCCCCGACGCCGCGCGGGCTTTCTATGCGATGACCAATTCGGTCCCGTTCGAAGATGCGCTGTGGCTGACGGGCGAGGAGATGCAGGCTTGGATGGGCGTCGATTCACCTGCCGAAACGGTCGTAGCGGCAGCTGAGCCCGCGCTCCCGTCTCTCGCCTATGAAGACATATTGCCGCGCCTCAGCTATCTTGACTTGGGTGCGGCCTTTCAGTAAGCGCGCCCTCATAGACGTGAGGCCGCCCGCTTTGGCGGCCCTTTTTATTCTGATTCGAAGGTTAGAACCATGAAGCGCACTTTCCAGCCGAGCAATCTCGTGCGTGCTCGTCGCCACGGCTTTTTCGCCCGTAAAGCTACCGTCGGTGGCCGCAAGGTGCTCCGCGCCCGCCGTCGTCGCGGACGGGCCAAGCTGAGCGCTTGATTTTTGCGCTCCGGCATCCGCCGGAACGTCCTCGCTAGGCGCGCAGGCAAGCTGCGCCGGCCGCGGGCGGGCAGTCGCCCTTGCGGACCCCTTTCGGGGTCCGTTTTTGTGTCTGGGCTCTTCTCGCTCCGCCGTATTATCCCTATATAACACCGCATGACGATTTCCGTCCTCACCAGGCGCGCGGATTTTCTCAGCGCGAATCGGGGTTTGCGCGTTGCGCGGCCGGGATTTGTGCTGCTCGCGCGGCCCAATGGCGGGGAAGGGGTGCGGTACGGCATTACCGTCACCAAAAAGATCGGCAATGCGGTGGTGCGCAACCGCATGAAGCGGCGCTTCCGCGAATTGCTGCGCGCGGCCTTGCCGGATAGCGGGCTTCCCGACCACGATCACGTGCTGATCGGCCGTGAAGGCGGGGTCGAGCGGGATTTTTCGCAAATGGCTGAGGAGCTTGCCATCGCCTTGGAGCGCGCTGCGGCGGGCCAGGGCGATCCCGCGCGCCGTCCGCGCAAGGGCAACCGGAACGCCCATGGCCTGGGGCGCGGGTGAGGCGTGTGCTGATCCTGATCGCCAGGGGCTGGCAGCTTGGCCCCAGTCGCATTCTGCCGCCCACGTGCCGCTATCAACCCTCATGCAGTGCCTATGCCATCACCGCGCTTGAACGCCATGGTGCAATCAGGGGTGGATGGCTCGCGCTTAAGCGGTTATTGCGCTGCAACCCTTGGGGCGGGCACGGGCATGACCCGGTGCCATAGCGCTTTCACAGACAGACAATTCGACGGATCACATCTTGGACAATCAGCGTAATCTTATCATCGCGGTGCTGCTGAGCGCGGCTCTCCTGTTCGGGTGGGATCTGGCCATGCGGACCTATTATCCTGAATCGGATGTGACGCCCACCGAGGTTGCCAGCCGGGAGGATGCGCCAAGCCTTCGCGCTGAAGGGGGTGATGCAGGAGTTGCAATTACCGCTGGCGAAGAGGCCGCTCCGGTCGATCTCGCCACCGAACTTGCCAGCGCAGAGCGGATCGTCATCGACGCGCCCGAAGTCCACGGCTCGATCAATCCGGTCGGTGCGCGGGTCGATGATATCGATCTGAAGACGCACCGCCAGACGGTGGAGGCCGACAGCGACAATATCCGTATGCTTTCGCCTGCCGGTACCGACGCACAGCATTTCGCGCAATTCGGCTGGATTGGCGAAGGGGTGGCGCTGCCCGATGCGAATACGGTGTGGGAGCTGGTCGACGGCGAACGGCTGACGCAGGAAACGCCGGTCACCCTGCGCTGGAACAACGGACAGGGCCAGCTCTTCCAGCTGCGCTTCGCGATTGACGAGCATTACATGATCACCGTCAATCAGTCGGTCCGCAATAGCGCGCAAGGCACGGTGGCGCTGCGTCCCTATGCTTTCGTCAACCGCACCAGCGCGACGGCCAGCCGCAGCACGTTCAACGTCCATTCGGGGCCGATCGCGGCCAATTCCGAAGCGGTCAATTTCGACTGGGATTATGACGAGGTGGGTGAAGAAGGCGCGGTCAATCTCGAAGGCGCGACCGACTGGCTCGGCTTTACCGATATCTATTGGATGTCTGCGCTGATTGCGGAGGAAGGCGAAACGGCTTCGGGTAGCTTCCGCGCAGCGAGCGGTGACACCTATCGCGCCGATCTGATCTACGACCCGGTGACGCTCGGTGCAGGTGAAACCGTGACCCGCACGACGCGGTTGTTCGCCGGCGCAAAGGAAAGTGCGGTGCTGTCCGAATACGAAGCGCAAGGCGTCGAGAAGTTCGGACTCGCTATCGACTGGGGCTGGTTCCGCTGGATCGCCTGGCCGATGTGGCAGGTGCTGATCTTCCTTTTTGGCCTGGTTGGCAATTTCGGCATCGCTATCATCTGTCTGACGCTCATCATCCGCCTGCTGCTGTTCCCCGTGGCGCAGAAGCAGTTCACCAGCATGGCGCAGATGCGCGCGGTGCAGCCGAAGATGAAAGCGCTGCAGGAGCGCTACAAGGACGACAAGGCCGAGCTGCAGCAGCAGATGGCCAAGCTCTACAAGGAAGAGAAGGTCAATCCGCTGGCGGGCTGCCTGCCGATCTTCATCCAGATCCCGATCTTCTTCGCCCTGTATAAGGTGCTGCTGCTGGCCATCGAAATGCGGCACCAGCCTTTCACCTACATCAAGGATTTGTCGGCGCAGGATCCTGCGACCATTCTCAACCTGTTCGGCCTCTTGGATTTCACCCCGCCCAGCTTCCTTGCCATCGGTATTCTCGCCGTGCTGCTCGGCTTCACCATGTGGTTGCAGTTCAAGCTCAATCCGGCGGCAATGGACCCAATGCAGCAGCAGATCTTCATGATCATGCCGTGGGTGCTGATGTTCGTGATGGCGCCGTTTGCCGCTGGCCTGCTGCTCTACTGGATCAGCAACAACGTGCTGACACTGGCGCAGCAGAAATATCTCTACGCACGCAATCCGCAGTTGAAAGCCGCGATGCTGAAAGAGAAGGAAGAAAAGGAACGGGCTGCCGCGCGCGAGAAGGCGGATAAGGCCGAAGAAGCGTGACCGAGGAAGAACAGGCGCTGGCCGACGAAGCGTGTCGCCTGTTTTCGGGTCGCGTCGAGTTCCTGCTGTCCGCGCCGCAGCTGAAATTCCTGCCCGAGCCGGACTATCCGGAGATTGCCTTTTGCGGGCGTTCGAATGTCGGCAAGAGCTCGCTCATCAACGCGTTGACGGGACGCAGGGCGATCGCCCGGGCATCGGTGACGCCGGGGCGGACGCAGGAGCTCAATTTCTTCGAAGTGGGCGAGCCAACGCAGTTCCGCTTCGTCGATATGCCGGGCTACGGCTTTGCCAAGGCGCCGGTTAAGGTTGTCGAGAAGTGGAAGCAGCTTGTGCGTACGTTCCTGCGCGGGCGCGTGCCCTTGCGGCGCACGCTGGTGCTGGTCGATAGTCGCCACGGCCTCAAAGACAGTGACCGCGAAATGATGACCATGCTCGACGAGGCCGCCGTCGGCTACCGCGTGGTGCTGACCAAGACCGACAAGATCAAGGCGAGCGAACTGGAAAGGGTTATGGCGCAAACGCAGGCCGAAGCGCGCAAGCACGTGGCCGCTTTTCCAACGGTACACGCAACCAGCGCGGAAAAAGGGATGGGGCTGGATGAACTGCGCGCCGCCATTCTGTTTGACGTGCGGCAATAACTCGCTTCGCCAGCCGAAGCGTCAACCAGAAAAAGCCACAGATTTCAGGCGAAAAAAAAGGGCGCCCACAACGCCCTTCTTCTTGTTTGTCAGCTCAATCAGCCGGTCTCACGACCACCGAGGAGCCATGCCCAGAAACCACGCATTGCGACTCTCCTGTTGTTGACAGGGTTATCAATGCATTAACCGAGGCCGTTTGTAAACTCTAAACCATATTTTGTCGCAGGCGATCTTCGCCATCTCTCTGAAATTCAAGAATTCCGTCAAATTCGATCGGGCGCGAAATTCCGAATCCTTGGGCCACCAGACAGCCAGATTCGCGCAAGAGCCGGAGCGTTCCTGTGTCTTCAACCCCTTCTGCAACCACGATGATTCGCAGATCCTGGCCAAGCCGGAGGATGTTTTGCACAATCCCGCGCGCCTTGGGTTCGGTGGCCATGCGGGCGACAAACATTCGGTCGATCTTGAGCTCGTCAAAAGGCAGCCGCAGCAGCGCCTCGTAACTCGCAGCACCCACGCCGAAATCATCCATCGAGATTTTCGGACCGAGACGGTGGAGGGCTCCAAGAACTTCGGCAGCACGGTCAATATTCGAGATGCGGTAGGTCTCGGTGATCTCGAGCGTCAGACTGCGGGGATCGAAGCCGGTCTTGGCCAGCACATCCGAAACCATCTGTACGATGGCCCGTTCATGCACCAGCGTCGCGGAAATATTGACGGCCATCTGGATTTTGAGCCCCTGCGCGGCAAAGGCATTTCCGGCCTTGCACGCTTCTTCGAGCACGAAGCGGGTGAGATGGCTCATCCGTCCGGCGGTCTCGCATTGGCGGATGAAATTGTCGGGCGGGATATGCCCCTTCACCGGGTCTTTCCAACGCACGAGCGCCTCCACCCCGATGATTTCGCCTGTCTGCACCATGATCTTGGGCTGGTACGCCAAATAGATTTCCCCGCTCGACAGTGCGGCATCGATGCGCGCTTGCAGCGAGATGTTCCAGATCAGATCCTCTTCCGACGTGCTGTCGGCGATCGCAATCGGATCATAGGTCTCATTTGTGTGCTCTGCCGCCGCAACGGCTGCCGCCAGTCGCCGCGCGACATTGGGACTGGGCGTGATATCGACGCCAAAGGTAATGCCCACATCGACTTGAGCGTCGCCCACGATCAGCGGCGACGCGAACAGCGCGCGCAGACCCTCCAGATGCTCTTGCAGCAGGCCGGGGTCTTTCTCATCCATCGCCCAGGCGATCATATTGCCCTCGCCGCGATAGATCGTAGCATCCTGCGTCGCCGCTTTCAGGCGGGCAATGATCCGCAGGATATATTCGCCGTGTAGTTCCTTGGGCAAGGTGCGCTTCACCTGTTCGAAGCGGTGGATCTTGGCCACGATCAGGCCAGGGAGGGACTCGGCGATCCGGCCCTCGGCTTCTAGCGCGGCAAAGGTGGGCAAATTGGTTTCGGCATCGATCAGCGCAAACGAACTCTTCCACGATGCCCGTCCACGCAGCGCGCCGTACAGCGCCAGCATCACCGCAATATCCGTTAGCCAGATGCGTACACCGGCGAAGGCCGTTGCGACGAATAGGACGGGCAAGGCAATACAAATGGCCAGATAGAGCGCGCGCCGGACTTTGCGGGGGCGGAGAAGTGCCGCGGCGATCAAAAGAGCGACAAAGACGAACAGTGTTAGACGTACGGGTACTGCTGAGGCCTTTCCGGCCATCAACGTTTCCGCTGCATAAATATGGATCAGGCTCCCACGGACATCGGTCAAACCGGGCACACTGAACTGCTCTACCTGATCCGCCCCCCGGCTCGTAATAACTACGGTCTTGCCAGCCAATTCGGTGGCCAAACCGGTCGATGTGCTCAGGTCTCGCAATGAATAGGCAGGGATGGAATCGGGACGGAAGCTATAATTGATATAGAAAGTGTCGCTTGTCGGCTCGCTGGAACCGGCCAGATGCATTCCCAAATTCGGGAGCCTCGTTTGTCCCTGCTCGACATAATAGGTCGCGTCCCAGACATAGCCAGCATACCAGATAAAATGGCGGCTTCCGACCGTTTCAATCCCCTGTCCCACTGAAGGCGTTGTTTGGAAGATCTGCGTCGCACCCGTTGCCGAGGAGCGCATCTTCGAAACCAGATAGGCCTCGCCAGAGAAGTCGCGCAGGGCCGCGTTCAGCTCGTTATCGCTGACCGGGTCCGACGGACGTTCGAACACCTGATCGATATACACCGCTTCCGCGCCCGCGGCGTCGAGCTGGCGGATGAAAGCGGCCAGATTGCTCCGGCGTTCGGGAAAATCGGGATCGGCCAGATTGTTGTCGCTCGATACCAGCACGATATCGCCCGAGGCTTCTTCGGCGGCCATCCGGTCTTGCGTTGCCCAGACGACCGAATCCAGCGGCTCGAACAGCGCGATGAACGACAGCGCAAGCGCCACCGCACCCGCCCAAAGGGCGTGCGTGAACCGCTCCGATCGAACGGCTTTGGCCTTTTGTGTCGGGTTGCTTTCGGCCACCCATCACCTCGAAAAAGCGCCCATACAGGCGTAGGAGCCTCCTCTTTCGCAGAGGATGGTTAACATTCTCGATATTTTTTACATTTTGTTCTGTGCCTAGGCCGGGGTTAACCATCGGCAGCAATCCCGGTATCCAAAAATGTTCAGGCTCGACAGCGCCAGCCTGAACGCCTAACCATGCGTCAACAGGGGAAAACTGGCGCATTATGAAGCTCATTATCGGCAACAAAAATTACTCCAGCTGGTCGCTGCGTGGCTGGCTGGCCTTGAAGCAGAGCGGCCTGCATTTCGAGGAATGGACGGTTCCGCTGTATGGCGAGGAATGGGAATCGCTCAAATCGCGGGAAGGCGAATTCCAGCCATCGGCGGGCAAGGTGCCGGTCTTGTGGGACGGCGAAACCGTCATCTGGGACAGTCTCGCAATTCTTGAATATTGTGCGGACAAGGTGGGGCGTGACCGGTTCTGGCCCAAAGCCGATGATGCGCGCGGGATGGCGCGGGCTATGGTGGCGGAAATGCATTCCTCTTACCTGCCTTTGCGGCGCACCTGCCCGATGAACATAAGGGGCCGCGCCTCGGTCAAACTCGATGATGCGGTAAAGGCGGACATCGTGCGGATTCTCGGCCTGTGGGCCGAGGCGCGGGCGCGCTTTGGCAGGGGCGGGCCCTTCCTCTTCGGCACGTTCAGCGCGGCGGACATTTTCTACGCGCCCGTGGTCAGCCGCTTCCAGACCTACGGCATCGGCGTTCCCGGCTTTGCCGAGGCCTATATGCAATCGGTGTGGGAGCATGACTGGATGCAGCAATGGATCGAGGCCGCCTCGGCCGAAGAATGGACGATCTCGCAATTCGAAGTGGGCAAGAAAGCGTGAGTGCCGATCCGCTGGCCAATGCCAAACATCTGATCGCCTGCGAAAGCGTAACGCCCGCGCGCGGTCCGGTGTTTGCGATGCTGGAAGAGATGCTCGTGCCGCTGGGTTTCGATGTGCACCGCTTCACCCGCGGCGAGGGGCCGGAGGGATCGGACGAGGAAGCGGTCGAGAACCTCTTCGCCATTCGCCGGGGGCCGGTAGGATCGAAGCATTTCGCCTTTGCCGGTCATCTGGACGTCGTGCCGCCCGGGCCGGACTGGGCCAGCGATGCCTTTGCGCCGGAAGAGCGCGGCGAACTGCTTTACGGGCGCGGCGCAGTGGACATGAAGGGATCAATCGCCTGCATGGTATCCGCAGCAGCGGAAATCCCGGCGGAGGCGGGCACGCTCAGCTTTATCATTACCGGCGACGAGGAAGGGCCTGCGCTGCACGGCACGCGGGCGCTGATCGGCCATATGCGGGCAGAAGGCATTTGCCCCGATCTGTGCCTTGTGGGCGAGCCGACCTCGGTCAACCGTTTGGGCGACATGATGAAGATCGGGCGGCGCGGTTCGGTCAATATCTG
Organism: Aurantiacibacter sp. KMU-128; assembly: GCF_056933515.1. NCBI lineage: Bacteria > Pseudomonadati > Pseudomonadota > Alphaproteobacteria > Sphingomonadales > Erythrobacteraceae > Aurantiacibacter > Aurantiacibacter sp. KMU-128. The sequence continues at coordinate 2,460,495 of NZ_JBXORT010000001.1, read as the reverse complement.
GATCGAGGTTGCCGGCACGCAGGGCCATGTTGCCTACCCGCATTTGGCCGACAATCCGCTGCCCAAACTGGTGGCGATCCTCGCTGAACTCGATGCGCTGGTGCTCGACACCGGCACCGACTGGTTCCAGCCGAGCAATCTCGAAATCACCGAGATCAATGTGCCCAACAAGGCGCATAATGTGATCCCCGGCATGGCGCGGGCGCGGGTGTCGATCCGCTTCAATGACCAGCATTCGGGCGCATCGCTTTCCGAGAAAGTTTGCGCGATTGCCGAAAAGCATGGCGGCGTTGCCAAGTCTGTCATCAGCGGTGAGCCGTTCCTCACCCCGCCGGGTGAATTTTCGGACATTATCGCCAAGGCTATCGAAGCCGAGACGGGCATCGACCCCGAACGCTCGACCACGGGCGGCACGTCGGATGCGCGGTTCCTGAAAGATCTGTGCCCGGTGATCGAATTCGGCCTCGTCAACGCGACGATGCACAAGACCGACGAGGCTGTAGCCATCGCCGATCTCTATGCGCTACACCGCATTTATAAACGCATCGCCCACGACGCGCTCGCAGCGGGCTGAGAAAGGGACGCCAAAGCATGAAATTCTGGTTCGCAATTCCGCTGTGGCAGCGGGTGATCGGTGCGCTGATACTGGGCGTCGCGCTGGGGCTTTACTGGGGGCCGGAAGCCGAGAGCATCAAGTGGATCGGTGATTTCTTCATCAAGTCGATCAAGATGCTGGTCGTCCCGCTGATCTTCTTCAGCCTTGTCGCTGGCGTTGCCGCCATCGGCGATTTGCGGAAATTGGGCGCGGTCGGCGGACGGGCGATGCTGCTCTTCCTCGTTACCGGACAGATCGCCGTGTGGCTCGGCCTCGCGCTCGGCACCGGCGCGGTCAATCTCGGCCTGTTCCCCAGCCGCGAGGCGCTTGGCACGCCCGACGTGCCGACGCCCGAACCCAATGAGACGACTGCGGTCGACATGATCCTGTCCATCGTGCCCGAAAGCCCGGTGCAGGTGATGGCCGATGTCGCGGTGCTGCCGCTGATCGTTTTCAGTCTCTTGATCGGCATCGGCATTCTGATGGCGAAGGAAGAGGGCGAACCGGTCAAAAAGATTTTCGATAGCGGCTCGGTCATCATGCAGAAGGTGACGATGATCGTGATGGAGCTGACCCCCTTCGGCGTCTTCGCGCTGATGGCGTGGGTGGCGGGCACGCTGGGGGTGGACGCACTGAAGGCGCTGAGCTGGCTGGTCGTGCTCAACTATACCGGCTGTCTGCTGATCATTCTGGTGATGTATTCCTCCATCATCAAATTCATCGCCAAGCTGCCGGTGGTGGATTTCTTCCGCGGGATAGTGGACGCGATGGCGGTCAGCTACTCCACCGCCAGCTCCAACGCGACGCTGCCGGTGACGTTGCGCTGTGCAGAGCGCAACCTCGGCATCCCCAATTCCATCGCTGCCTTCGTGATCTCGCTCGGCGCGACGATCAATATGAACGGCACGGCGATGTATCTTGGGTTGGCGACGCTGTTCGGGGCGAGCATCTTCGGCGTGGATTTGAGCTGGGGGCAGTATTTCCTCATCTCCATCCTCGCCACGCTGGGCGCCATCGGCGCGGCGGGCATTCCGGGTGCGGGCCTCATCATGATGGCACTGGTGTTCGGCGCGGTCGGCGTGCCGCTGGAGACGATTGCCTTTGTCGCCGGTGTCGACCGGATCATGGACATGATGCGCACCACCACCAATGTCACCGGCGATGCGGCGGTGGCGACGACCGTGGCCAGCGTGCTGGGCGAAATCGACAAGGCGGAAATGATCTCGGCGGACGATGTTTGAGGGTCAGCCCTCAGACGTCCAGATTGCGTCCAGATTGATCTTCGAGCGTTTGGTTGTTGCCAGCTCCCAAACCAACCTATTGTGATATTCTCTAAGGCTGCCGCGCGGCCAAGGGCCGCGACGCTTCAAGGCGCTTCGGAGCATTTGTATAGACTTCGCCAAAGACTTACTTGCGCCGACGGTTTCATAATGCGTTGACCGTGGCACTTATGAGTTCTCACGTTGAGCAAGAACGGCAAGGTCTTTCCACCATGAGTCCGGACCTACCGTCAGGTCATCGTTAAATGCGAAGGTGTAAACGCCATCTTCGTAGCCAACGATCAGCCCGTTTCCATCATCGGAGTCGACGTTATTCCAATGGTCGAGGATTTCCGCCCAGATAGTCTTTGTCAGTCGGTCCCGCTCAAACCAGAGCCTGAGTTCGGCTGCTCGAATCTCACAAGTGCCGGTATCGGCCACCCTCTCAAGGCGAAGCAGCAGTTGATCTTTATGATGCGTGTGCATTTACCATTCTCCTATTCCGGTGATGGCCACACTATAGCGCATAAAAATCACAAAGCAATATAAATAAGATAAATTATTAAACCTAGCGCCCCTTAGGCTTCTCCAGCACCTTCTTCCTGAAACTGCACAAATCCGCCACCCCGCACCGCCAGCACTCCGGCGTGCGTGCTTTGCACACATAGCGGCCATGCAGGATCAGCCAGTGATGGGCGCGCAGGCGGAAGGGCTGGGGCACGCGTTTTTCCAGCTTCGCCTCGACCTGTTCGGGCGTCTTGCCCTTGGCCAGACCCGTCCGGTTGCCGACGCGCAAAATGTGGGTGTCGACCGCGAAGGTTTCCTGCTTGAACCAGCAATTGAGCACCACATTCGCTGTCTTGCGCCCCACGCCGGGCAGCCGCACAAGGTCTTCGCGCGTATCGGGCACTTCGCCGCCATACTCGTCGATCAACAACTGGCTGAGCGCGATCACATTCTTTGCCTTGGAATTGAACAGGCCGATGGTCTTGATGTGCCCGATCAGCCCGTCGAGCCCCAGATCGAGCATTTGCTGCGGCGTTTGCACCTTGGCAAAGAGCGCCCGTGTCGCCTTGTTCACGCCCACATCGGTCGCCTGCGCCGAAAGCGCCACAGCGACCACCAGCTGATAGGCATTACCATATTCGAGCTCGGTCTCGGGCTCGGGATTGTCTTCGGCAAGGCGGCGGAAGAATTCGAAGATCTGGTCTTTGGTCACTCTTCGGCTGCCGTCTGGTTCTGCGCCTTCCACTCCATCGCGGCGCGAATGCGGCTTTCGACGGTGGGGTGGGTGTAGAAGATCGCCTCTTCCACCGGCCCCGCCAGCGGATAGCGATATTCGGCGGTCTTGATCAGCGCGCTGGCGAGCGCATCGGGCAGGCCGACATTTTCGAGCGAATAGACATCCGCCTCGCGCTCTCCCAGCCGCGTCAAAGCATTGAGCGCAGGCTGCGCCAAGGTAACGAACAGGCTGATCACGAAGAACAGCACGGGCAATCCGCGCGGGTCGGCAATCCCAGCGTCGCAGCGGAACAGCCGTGCGAACCAGTCATAGCTGCGCGCGGTCAGGAAGAAGACGAGCATCCCGGCAATGGTGACAAAGCCGACCATGCGCCAGACATGGCCGAGCACGTAATGGCCGATCTCGTGCCCGGTCACCGCCTTCACTTCGTCGAGCGAAGCGGAGGTAAGCGCGACGTCCGAAATCGCGATCCGCGCGCTGCTCCCTACGCCGGAGACGTTGGCGGTAAAGTTGTTCGACTGGCGCGATCCGTCAAACATGAAGACATGATCTTCGGGCACGCCTGCCTCTGCCGCGAGCGCGTTCACCGCATCGCGCACTTCGCCTTCGGGGATTGGCTGGTAATCATTGAACAGCGGCTCGACCAGTACGGGCGAGAGCAGCAGGATAAAGGCGGCGGTGACGGTCACAAAGGCCGCGGCCCACGCCCACCACAGGCGCTGCGAGCGGCGGATAAAGCTGTAAAGGCCGAGCAAAAGCAGACCGCCGACTATCACAGTCAAAACCAGCGAAACGCCGCTTTGGGCGAGGTAATCGCCCAATGGCTGGCTGGTGCGGCCATACTCTGCCTCGCGCCACCAATCGGTATAGAGCGTCCATGGTTTGGACAGCAGAGTGCTCAGCGCCAGAAAGGCTGCCGAGAGGAGGGCGACGCGCAGAGCCGTGCCGCGCTTCTCAAGCCGAGCCGAGAGCCTGTCGAGCAAGCCGCTCCGCAGGATCAGCCAGCTGACCAGCGCCGATACCGCAAGGCCGCCAAGAATCAGCCAGTGATTGCCGGTGGTGTAGTCGCGAGCAAGCGCCAGCTCTTCCGCGCTCAACCGCGCCAGATAGGCCTGCGTCGCCGCCGCCGGGTCAAATGTCATGCAGCCCCCCACATAGATTGCAGCCCCATATGGGAATATGGCCTAGATTCCAAGCACATCCTGCATAGAGTAGCGCCCTGCCGTTTTGCCGACAAGCCAGGCGGCCCCGCGCACCGCTCCGCGCGCGAAAATGCTGCGGTTTTCGGCCGAGTGCGAGAGGGTGAGGCGCTCCTCGGTTCCGGCAAGAATCACCGAATGCTCGCCTGCCACGCTGCCGCCACGCAGCGCGGCAAAGCCGATCGCACCCTCGGTTCGCGCGCCTGTATGGCCGTCACGCCCGCTTTCGCTGTGGTTGGCAAGGTCGATGCCGCGCGCCTCTGCCGCCGCCTCGCCCAGCAGCAGCGCAGTGCCCGATGGCGCGTCGACTTTGTGCCGGTGGTGCATTTCGAGGATCTCGATATCCCAGTCGGGGCCGAGGCGCGATGCCGCCTCCTTCACCAGATGCGCGAGAAGGGTGACACCCAATGAGGTGTTGCCGGTTTGCAGAACGGGGATGGTCTGTGCGGCGGCGTCAATCGCGGTGTGGTGTTCCGGGCCGAGGCCCGTCGTGCCTATCAGGATCGGAATGCCCGCTGCCTGTGCCGCGTCCAGATTGGCGGCCAGTGCTTGTGGCGAGGAGAAGTCCACCAGCGCATCGCAGCGCTCGGCCAGTCCGCCGACCGGACCGTCACGATCCACGCCGCCAGCGCATTCATGCTCGCCATCCGCCAGCACGGTGGCAATCGCCCGCCCCATGCGCCCTTCGCTGCCGATGATACCGATTTTCGCCACAATCACTCCATTCCAACACGTCATCCTGAACTTGTTTCAGGATCCATTTCTCCGCTAGCGCAGTCCGCTCTGTGCGGCACAATGGTTGCCGAAACAAGTTCGGCATGACGAGAGAAACTAGGGCATGAAAAACATCGTGATCCTGACAGGCGCGGGGATCAGCGCCGAATCCGGCCTCAAGACCTTCCGCGCCGAGGATGGCCTGTGGGAGAACCATCCGGTGGAGGAAGTGGCGACGCCTGAGGGCTTCGCCGCCAATCCCGACCTCGTCCAGCGCTTCTATGACGAGCGGCGGGCGAATATCCTCGCGGCGGCACCGAACCCGGCACATCTTGCCTTGGGCAAGCTTGATGCGGCATGGCCGGGCGAACTGCTCATCGTCACCCAGAATATCGACGATCTGCATGAGCGGGGCGGTGCGCGGCGCGTGTTGCATATGCACGGGGAGGGGCTCTCGGTCTGGTGCCAAAGCTGCGATGCGCGCCATCGCTGGCACGGCACTTTGCGCGACGGCCCGCCATGCCCCAACTGCGGCGATGTGGCGCTGCGGCCCGATATCGTGTGGTTCGGCGAAATGCCCTATCGCATGGGCGAGATTATCGCCGCGATTGCGCGGGCCGACCTGTTCGTCAGCATTGGCACATCGGGCGCGGTCTATCCGGCCGCAGGCTTTGTGCAGGAAGCGAACCGTGCTGGCGCGCGGACTTTGGAGCTGAACCTAGAGCGAAGCGCAGGCTCGCAATGGTTCGACGAAACACGGCTCGGCCCGGCGAGTGAACTGGTGCCGGAGTGGTTGGAGGAGATGCTCTCCACCTAAGCGCCCTTGCAGTCGGGCTCCATTGCCTCTCGCTCACCGCCCCTTCTTCGCCGGAGCCGCGTTGAAATCGGGGTCCTTCTTGGCCACCCACGCGACGAACTTCGCCACCGCCGGATCGGCTAGCAACCCGTCCACATGCATCCCGTGCCGCTCGAGCTCGGAATTGGTAAAATTGGTAATCAGTGTGTTCTGGCAAATTGCGTGCATCGGCACGGTCTCGCGCCCGCCGCGGCTTTTGGGGATGGGGTGATGCCAGACCAGCGAGGATACGGTAGTGGGCCTGCCGCAAAGCCAGCAGGGCGGCGGCGGGGGTGCTTCTTCCGGTTCCTCGGTTTCCCAGTCATAGCGGCGCTTGCGGGCCATCGGCCTATCCTTCCCCTTGTCCGGAATCGCCGGGAGCACACCCCGTGCACCCCGGATCTTTCGCGATTGTCAGCACCCGCATCCCCGGCTTCAGCCCATCCATCAGATGCAACTTGCCCCAATCGGCTTTGCCCATCTGCGGCGCTATGAGAATGCGCACCGCCTGCATCGCAGCAAAGGTGCCGACCCAGCCGACCATCGCACCCAGAATGCCGTCTTCGGCGCAGGTGTCGCAATCCTCGGCATCGAAGGCATCGCCGACGAAGCAGCGATAGCAGGCCTCGCCTTCGAGATGGCCCTGAAAGGCAGCGACCTGGCCCTGAAAGCGTCCAACCGCAGCCGACAGCAGTGGAATGCGCGCGGCAACGCAGGCATCGGAGACGGCGAGGCGGGTGGCGAAATTGTCGGTGCCGTCGATCACCAGATCGGCCCCGGCAATCAGGCTTGCGGCGTTGCCAGCATCGATCCGCCGGTCGTGAATCTCCGCGACCAGTTTCTCATCGAAATTGGCGAGCCAGCGACGCGCGCCTACTGCCTTGCCGTGGCCGATATCGCGGGTGGTGTAGATAGTCTGGCGCTGGAGATTGCTCGCCTCGACATCGCCATCATCGACCAGCGTAAAGCGCCCGATCCCTGCGCCAGCGAGATATTGCAGCACCGGTGCGCCGATTCCGCCGAGCCCGATCAGCGCGACATGGCTGCGCGCCAAAGCCGCCTGTCCCGCGCCGCCGACTTCGGGCAGCACGATATGGCGGGCAAAGCGCTGCAGGCGCTCTTCGGTTAGCGGATGCGGTGTCTCGGCCATGTGCGCAGCCCTGTTGGCAGGCTGGGGAGAGCCTGTCGATAGGGTGTGTGTTAGTGGTGCAGAACCTGTGGGCAGGGCCCTTTGAGAACCCTGTCGACAACACTGGTATTGCCAGTGGAAATTCTGTTCGAATTAGCTTTCCAATTGCCGCAGCAGGCTGCGCACATCGCCGTCCATATCGGCATCGCGTTCGCGCAGATCCTCGATCAGGCGCACCGCGTGGATCACCGTCGAATGGTCGCGCCCGCCGAATTTGCGCCCGATTTCCGGATAGGAACGCGGCGTGAGCACTTTCGACAGATACATCGCCACCTGACGCGGGCGTACCACGGCGCGGGCGCGGCGCTTCGATGACATTTCGCTACGGTCGATACGGTAGAACTGGCACACGGTGCGCTGGATTTCGTCGATGGTGATCCGGCGGCGATTGGCCGAGAGGATATCAGTCAGCTGTTCCTCGGCCAGCTGGAGCGAGACTTCCTGCCCCGTCAGCTGCGCGTAAGCGATCAGCTTGTTGAGACCGCCCACCAACTCGCGCACATTGCGGCTGACGGTGCGGGCGAGGAAGTCGATCACATCGTCGGTCACTTCCAATGGCGCAAAGCGCGTCAGCTTGGATTCGAGAATGGCGCGGCGCAGCTCGATGTCAGCAGGCTGGATGTCCGCGACGAGGCCCATCGACAAACGCGAGAGGAGGCGTGGCTCGACACCGTCCAGCGCTTGCGGCGCGCGGTCGGCGGCAAAGACCAGCCGCTTGCCCTCGGCGAGCAGCGCGTCGATCGTGTAGAGCAGCTCTTCCTGCGCCGCGGCCTTGCCGATGATGAACTGGATATCGTCCACCAGCAGCAGATCGAAGGCGCGCAGCCGGCTCTTGAACTCGATCATCTCGTTCGATTTCAGCGCCTGCACGAATTCGACCATGAAACGCTCTGCCGAGCAGTAGAAGATGCGCGCCCGCGGGAAGGCTTGCAGATAGGCGTGGCCAATCGCGTGCATCAGATGCGTTTTGCCCTGGCCGGTGGCAGCCTTGAGGTAGAGCGGGCTGAATTGCGGCTTTTCGGCCTTGGCCATCCGCTCCGCCGCATTCTTGGCGAGCACATTGGTGCTGCCGGTGACGAAAGCTGCGAAGGTTTGTGAGGGATCGAGGCCGACCGAAGAGGTGAACCCGTCATCGCCGATCGATTCCATCGCCAGCGTCGCATCATTGGCGGCACGGTGGCCGAAACCGTCATGCCCGCGCAGATCGAGATCGGCGATCTTGCGGCGGCCGGGATGCACCTGAATGGCGATATGGCGGACGGTGGACGAAGCGATCTTCCAAGCGAGCGACAGCCGGTCGTGATACCGCTCGCGCACCCAATTGGCGGCAAATTCGGTAGGCAGGAAAAGATCGAGCGTGCCGTTTTCGCGGTTCAATTTGCCCAGCTGGATCGGCTTGATCCACTGGCTGAACAATTGGTGCCCCAGATCCTTGCGCAGCCCCTGACAAATATCCGCCCAGTCCGCTGCCAGATCCAGCGCTTCGCGTTCTTCCATTTCCTTCTTCGCTTCCTCACTGCTCGCGGCGTCCGAGCGAGCACTGTGCGGGCCCATCCTGATCATTCCTAAAAAACCCCGTCCATCTGAGCGCCCGAAGGCGTCCCCCTGTATCCTCGTAGAACCTTTGCCTCGCCAAAGCAGACATAGCTTCCCCGCCCGGTGCCGCGCTGCCTGCACCAGCCTGTTTCGTCGATAAGCTCTTTTGTAGTGGCAGCAGCAGAGAACGCCGCAGCCGGATTCTGTTATGAACAGATCAGCCACGCGGGCAAGTGCATGGTGACAAAATTATTAAAATAAAGGCCATTGACAGCGTGCTAGGCCGCAGACTTCCGTTCATGTCACTGGAAAATAACGATAGTTTTGTGACAGTCTCGCGAATCGTTGAATTTCCTAGGATTCGCGCGGTGCGCGCCCAACGGCTTCGCAGCTGCACAAAAAAGAGGCCGGGATCATGTCCCGACCTCTTCGAAATTTGTTCCGATTTCGTTCCGGAAATCGCCTGCCGATTTGCGAATCAGCAGCTCGTCACCGGCGAATCAGCGAGCAATCAGAGAGCAGCGATTCGCTTGCTCAGACGGCTCATCTTCCGCGCAGCCGTGTTCTTGTGCATCACGCCGCGCGCAACACCGCGAGCGATTTCCGGCTGGGCTGCGCGCAGGGCATCTTCAGCGGTCTTCTTGTCGCCTTCGGTGCAGGCTGTCTCGACCTTCTTGATGAAGCCACGGATGCGGCTCTTGCGGGCACCGTTGATTGCGGCGCGCTTGTTGTTGCGACGGATGCGCTTGCGGGCTTGCGGCGTATTGGCCATTATTCAGTCCTGTCTCTCAGCCGTCCGCGAACGGCCGGTCGGTTATCCTGTTAGAATCGGTAAAGGGGACGCATAAGCGCCCGGAAAGCGCGCCTGTTAGTTTGTGTATCGGCAAAAGGCAAGTGTTGTTGGATGGGCTTTGCGAAGGCGCTGAAATCGGCTGCGACCAGCAGCCGACCGAGCCCGAACGGGCGACCGCAGCGGGCGCGTAGCGTAGCGGAGCGCGTCTAGCGAGGACGAAGCGGCGGATGCCGCTTCGAAAAACAAAACTCCAAAACCAAGAATAACCCTTACTTCTGACAAACGGGGCAAAACCACGTGCTGCGCCCGCCCTGCACGATGCGCCTGATAACGCCGCCATCGCCGTTGAGACACGGCTCTCCCTCACGCCCGTATACGCGGAAATTGGTGGCGAAATAGCCCAGCTCGCCATCGGGACGGGCATAGTCGCGTAATGAGGAGCCGCCGTCGCGGATCGATTCGGACAGCACATCGCGAATGGCGGGCACCAGCCTTTCGAGCGCAGGTGTATAGACCAGGCCGCCCCGCCTATTGGGATGTATCCCTGCGCGGAACAGCGCCTCGCATACATAGATATTGCCGAGCCCAGCGACCACGTGTTGATCAAGCAGCAGCAGTTTGATCGCTTGCTTCCGGCCCTTGATCGCTGCGCGCAGATGCTTTGCGGTCAGCGCCTCTCCCAAAGGCTCCGGCCCCATCGCGGCGAATGCGGGCCATTCATTAAGCGCAGGTGTGTCGACCAGATCGACATAGCCGAAGCGGCGCGGGTCATTGAGCGCGAAACGGTGCCGCGCGGTTTCGATCAGCAGGTGGTCGTGCTTGTCGGGCGCCTCGGGATCAATCCGCCAGCGCCCGCTCATGCCAAGGTGAAAGATCAGCGTGCGATCACGGTCGGTATGGATCAACCCGTACTTGGCACGGCGCGAAAGGCCGGCAACGCGCGCGCCGGTCATCGCCTGCACCAGTCCTCCGGGGAAGGGAAAGCGCATATCGGGGCGGTTCAGCACCAGCCTTTCGATCCGCGCGCCGTCCATAAATCGCGCCAGACCGCGCACGGTCGTTTCTACCTCGGGTAATTCCGGCATGGCACAGCCTTTAACACCCTTTGCGCGAGGGGCAATTGTCCCTAAGTGGGCACCCATGAATGATACCCGTTCCTTCGGCTACGAAGATGTCGCCCCGGAAGAGCATACTGCCCGCGTGGGCGGGGTCTTTTCCAATGTCGCTGCCAAATACGACATCATGAACGATGCCATGTCGGGCGGGATGCACCGGCTGTGGAAAGACCAGTTCGTGCGCCGCGTGAAGCCGCAGCCGGGCGAAGCGATACTCGATATGGCGGGCGGAACCGGCGATATCGCCTTCCGCATGGCCGGGCGCGGGGCGGAAGTGGTGGTCGCCGATATCAATCAGGATATGCTCGATGTCGGGATCGAACGGGCGATGGAGCGTGGCATCGATGGCCTCTCATGGTCGTGCCAGAACGCCGAGGAGCTGACCTATCCTGACCGACAGTTTGATGCCTACACGATCGTTTTCGGCATCCGCAACGTGACCTATATCGAAAAGGCCCTGCGCGAGGCGCACCGCGTGCTGAAATTCGGCGGGCGGTTCTATTGCATGGAATTCAGCACCACCGAATGGGGCGGGTTCAAAGAGGTCTACGATCTCTATTCACACAAGCTCATGCCGCAGATCGGTAAGGCGATTGCGGGTGACGAGGACAGCTACCGCTATCTCGCCGAAAGCATCCGCCGCTTCCCCAAGCCCGCCGACTTTGAAGCGATGATCCGCGATGCGGGCTTTGCGCGCACGCGGGTGGAGCAAATTCTCGGCGGTGCGGTGAATATCCATTCGGGATGGAAGATTTAACGCGTGACGCGTCCTTCAACGCATATCTTCCGCCTTCTCAAATGGGGCAGGACATTGGCGCGCCACGGCGCGCTGCGCGGGATCGAGCGCGATGCCAATACGCCGCCGCAAGTCCGCCGCCTTATGCGTGTTGCCCGTTTCGGCACAGTGCAGCCGCGCGAGCCTGACTATGCGGGCGCGTTCCGCGCTATCGGCCCCGCCGCGATCAAGCTGGGGCAGACGCTCGCCACGCGGCCCGACCTTGTCGGCGACGAAGCAGCGCATAATCTGCTCAGCCTGCAAGACAGCCTGCCGCCGGTGCCGTTCGCGCAGATCCGCGAGCAGATCGAGCGCAGTTTCGAGCGCCCGCTGGAAGAGCTGTTTTCCCATGTCGATGAAGAGCCGGTTGGCGCCGCGAGCATCGCGCAGGTGCACAAGGCGGTCACCACCGAGGGGCGCGATGTTGCGATCAAGGTGCTGCGCCCCGGCATCCGCGAGAAATTCGCCGAAGATATCGCCACCTATGAATGGGCCGCCGCGCATCTCGAAGCTTTGGGCGGCGAGGCCAAGCGGCTGCGCCCGCGCCTCACCATCGCCAATTTCAAGCGCTGGACCAACCAGGAGCTCGACCTGCGGCGCGAAGCGGCCTCTGCCTCCGAACTCGCCGAGGCGATGCGCGGGGTGGCGGGTTATCACATTCCCGATATCGACTGGGATCGCACCAATGGCCGGGTGATGACGATCGAGTGGATCGACGGGGTCAAAATCTCCAACCGCGAGGCTTTGGTGGCGGCGGGGCACGACCTGCCCGATCTGGCGCAGCGGCTGGTGCTCGCATTCCTGACGCAGGCGATTGCGGGCGGGTTCTTCCACGCCGATATGCACCAGGGCAATCTGTTCGTGAAAGCCGATGGCACCATCGTCGCCATCGATTTCGGGATCATGGGCCGGATCGATCTGCGCGCGCGGCAATGGCTGGCGGAGATTCTCTACGGCCTCATCACCGGCAATTACCGCCGCGTCGCCGAAATCCATTTCGAGGCGCAATATGTGCCGAGCTATCACGATGTCGGCGAATTCGCGACCGCCTTGCGCGCGGTGGGCGAACCGATGCGCGGCAAGCCGGTGAGCGAATTGTCGGTCGGCCAGATGCTCGACGGGCTGTTCGCGATAACCCGCGATTTCGATATGCAGACGCAGCCGCATCTGCTGTTGCTGCAAAAGACCATGGTGATGGTCGAAGGCATCGCCACCCAGCTCGATCCCGCGATCAATATGTGGGAGACGAGCGCGCCCTATGTCCGCAGCTGGATCCGCGACGAGCTGGGCCCCGAAGCCGCGATTGCCGACCGGCTGCGCACCGATATGGGCACGCTGCTGCGCATCCCCGATCTCGTCCGCCGCATCGAAGACCGCTTCCCCGCCAAGGGAGGCGCGCCCGAGCAGCAACCGCTTGATGACGTCGAGCTGATCTGGGAGCGGCGCGAACGCAAAAGTCGCGGCTGGCTGGGCTATGTGCTCGCGGTCCTTATGGGCGGTGCGGCGGTTTATGCAGGGAGCCTTGCCGGTTGGCTCGGCTGACATCCCGCATCCGCCCGCGCCCGCAGAAGTGGGACCGGTTCGCCAGTCTGGCACCCGGAGCGGCAATGTTGGTGCTGGCTTTCTTTGCCCTTCTGCTCCTCACCGCTGGTGTCACTGCAAGCGATACCAAGACCGACCGCCATTTCCCCGCCGAACCAAGCTCTGTCCAGACCGCAGAAAGCGCAACGGAAGCGCCTGAGGCCGCTCCCGTTACCCGCCAGCGCGACACCGATCTGGCGCTCTATGCCGCGATTGCCGAGAGAGTTGGCGCGGGCGAGGGCTACTACGAAGTCGCCGCCGAGGAGCAGCGCGCGCGGGGATATCCGCTGCGCCCGGGTGTCGCGGTGCGGCTGCCGACGCTTGCTGTGGTGACCGGAACCATCGGCCAATGGGCGCTGCTGCCGCTCGCCGTGATCCTGCTCGGCGGGACTTTGGTCGCGTGGCATTACCGGCTGCGCGATGTGCCCGGGACGCAGGGGCAGCTGCGCTACATATTATTGCTGGTGGTTCTCGGCACCACGATGACCATCAAACCGCAATATCTCGTCCTGCACGAGGTGTGGGCTGGCCTGCTGCTCGCGCTTTCGCTCGGCCTTTATCGTCCCGGCAAATGGGGCTGGGCGCTGCTCGCTGCCGCGCTGGCGCTGGCGATCCGCGAGCTGGCGCTGCCTTTCGTCATGCTGATGGGAACGCTCGCGCTCATGCAGGGCAGGCGGCTAGAAGCCTCGGCGTGGGCAGGTTTGATGATCGCTTTTGGAGTTATGATGGCGTTCCACATGAACGCCGTGAGCGACGTCACCAGGGCGGTAGACCCGGCCTCGCCCGGCTGGCTCAGTCTGCTGGGGCTGGGCGGCTGGACGTCCAAGATCGTGCTCACCAGCCCGCTCTATCTGCTGCCCGCATGGCTTGCCGCGCCACTCGCCATGCTGCCGTTGATCGGCTGGGCCGGTTGGCGCAGCGATTTCGGCCTCACCGGCCTGCTGCTCTGCACCGGCTACGGCATCATGTTCATGATCACCGGGCGGTACGAGAATTTCTATTGGGCTCTGCTCATCATGCCGGTGTGGTTCGTCGGCCTCGCCTTTACCCCGCGCGCGCTTGCCAGCCTGTGGAATTCGGCGCGCGGTTATTGAGACGGTAACGCGCAGCGTTCACAAGGGCGCGCATGAGCATCTGGCATGACCCTGTTGGCTGGTGGGAAGCAATGGAGCGTCCCTTGCGCCGCGCCTCGCGCGCGCTGGCGGCGGGATTGCTGGCGCTGCTCGCGGGAATGATGGCGTATGGCATAGCCGCTTCGCTGCCCGATGACGCCGCTGCGGATGCGCCTACCGGGCAGGCGCAAGAGCTCGAAGAAGGCGATGGCGATATCGCGCTCTACCGCCGGATTTCGGAGCGGGTGGTCGCGGGCGAGAATTACTACACTGCCGCGCTCGCCGAGCAGCGGGCGAACAATTATCCCACCGCGCCCTTTGTCACCGTGCGCCAGCCGACGCTCGCCATGGCGCATCGCTGGATCGGCGTGGAAATGCTCGGTTATATCCTCTTCGCCGCGCTGCCGATTGCGATCATCCTGCTGGTGAAGCGGCTGGAAGGCACCACGCGGCTGCCCGAACGGATCGGCGCGGCGCTTGCCATGCTGCTGGGCGGCATCGGCCTCACTATTCCGCAAGCGCCGCTGATCCACGAAGTCGTCGCGGGACTGTGCCTGACGCTCGCGCTGCTTGTCTATTCGCCGGCGCGGTGGTGGCCCGCGCTGGTGTTTGCGGCGCTTGCACTCGCCGTGCGCGAGTTGAGCGCGCCCTTCGTGCTGCTGTGGCTCGCCTTCGCGCTGGTGCAGCGGCGCTGGAAAGAGGCGGCGGCTGTGGGCGGCGTGCTTCTCCTCTTCGTCATCGGAATGTATCTCCACGCCATGGGCGTAGAGGCCGCGCGGCTGCCCGGCGATCCCGTATCGCCTGGCTGGAACGCCTTTGCCGGGATCATGCTGCCGCTCTCCGCGCTCGCCAAGCTGAGCGCCATTCCTTTCGTGCCCGCATGGCTGGAGCCTGCGCTGCTTATTCTGCCGCTGTTCGGCTGGCTGGCGCTGGGCGGGCGCATGGGCCTCTTCGCCGCTCTGTGGTTCGCAGGCTTCCTCACCGCTGTTGCGTTGTTTGCGCGGCCCGAGAATTTCTACTGGGTGCAGCTTGCCATGCCGCTCTATCTCGCGGGGTTGGCCTTCGCACCGCGAGCCATTGGCGATCTGCTGCACGCTCTGCGAGCAAAAACTCCGTCACAACAACTAAGCCAATCTTAACCATCATTTGCGAAGGCATCCGCTTGGACGTAGAGCGGACACGAATGGCTTGCTAGAGCAACGCATCAATGCTGAACCGGAGGGTATGTCGACCAATCCCCGAATCCTGCTTGTCGTAGGCGGCGGTATTGCCGCGTATAAGTCCTGCGAGCTTGTCCGCCTGATCAAGCGCGGTGGGGCCGATGTCACTTGCGTGCTGACCGAGGGCGGGGCGCAATTCGTCACCCCCATGTCGCTCGCTGCCCTGTCAGGCAACCAGGTGCACACCACGCTGTGGGATCTGAAAAACGAAAGCGAAATCGGCCATATCCAGCTGAGCCGTGAGGCCGACCTTGTCGTCGTCTGCCCGGCCACCGCCAATATGCTCGCCAAAATGGCGGCGGGCATTGCCGATGATCTCGCCACCACCATGCTGCTCGCCACCAACCAGCCGGTAATGGCGGTTCCGGCGATGAATGTGAAAATGTGGCAGCACGAGGCGACGGTGCGCAATGTCGAGACGCTGCGCGCCAGCGGCGTCCATGTGATGGAGCCCGATATGGGCGACATGGCTTGTGGCGAATTCGGCCCCGGGCGCTTGCCCGAACCCGAAGCCGTGTGGCTTGAGATCGCGAATGCGCTGGGCATTGATGCGGGCGCGGCGAGCCCCGACATCGCCGCCTATCTCGCGCGCCGCAACAATGATCCCGAATGGGGCGAGGAAGAGCACGAGGAGGAAAGCTCCTACGGCGGAGGCGGGCTTGGCGGCCTGCTCTCCTCGATCATCCCGCGCGCGGCGAAAAAGCCTGTCGAGGAAGACGACGACGATTTCGCCGATATGGAACTGCCCGAAGGCATCGTCGAAGGGCCCGAACTGCCCGAACCCGACTTTACCGGCGCCGAACACCTCTTCGCCAAGAAAGGCAGCGCCAGCGCCGCGCCGCCCACCGATCGCGAGGCGATCAACCACACGGTCAACGCCCGTCAGGCCGCGCCGCAACCCTTCGAAGGCGAGGAAGCGGCAGCGCCGGTCAATCCACTTGCTTTTCAGGGTGGGGGCATCAATCCGGTCGATTCGCGCAGCGAAGGCGGGCTCGACCAGGCCTATGACGATTTCGATCCGCTCGCCGGCCAACCCGGCTTCGAAGGCGATATCGAACACCGCCCGCTTTACGGCAAGCACGTGCTCGTCACCGCCGGGCCGACGCATGAGCCGATTGATCCTGTGCGCTATCTCGCCAACCGGTCGAGCGGCAAGCAAGGCTATGCCATCGCGGCGGCAGCGGCTGCGGCGGGGGCGAAAGTCACGCTCGTTTCCGGCCCTGTAAACCTGCGCACGCCTTTGGGCGTCGACCGCGTCGATGTCGGCAGCGCGCAGGAAATGGCCGAGGCGGTGAAGGCGGCTTTCCCCGCCGATGTCGCGATAATGGTCGCCGCCGTCGCCGATTGGCGTCCGCGCGATTATGTCGACAGCAAGATCAAGAAACGCGGCGCCGCGCCGCCCGCGCTGATCCTTACCGAGAACCCCGACATTCTCGCCGGTGTTGCCGCCAGCCAGAACCGGCCCGAACTGCTGATCGGCTTTGCCGCAGAGACCAACGATGTGGTCGATAACGCCCGCAAGAAGCGCAAGAGCAAGGGCGTCGACTGGATCGTCGCCAATGATGTCTCCGGCGACGTGATGGGCGGGGATGACAACCAGGTGCATCTGGTCAAGGAAGGCCAGGTCGAGCATTGGGAGGCAATGACCAAACAGGACGTTGCCATGAAACTCGTGACCGAAATCGCCGAAAGGCTGACCGTCGATGCCTGACACGGTAGGCGTGCAGATCAAGCGTCTGCCCCACGGTGAAGGCCTCGCTCTGCCCAGCTACGCCACCGACGGCGCGGCAGGGATGGATGTGCTCGCCGCCGAGGATGTGACGCTGACGCCGGGAATGCGCTATTCGGTGGCGACCGGCTTTGCGCTGGCGATCCCCGAAGGCTACGAAGTGCAAGTGCGCCCGCGCTCCGGCCTCGCATTGAAGCACGGCATCACCCTGCCCAACACGCCGGGCACCATCGATTCCGACTATCGCGGCGAGCTGAAAGTGATCCTGATCAATCTGGGCGATACCGATTTCGTCATCGCACGCGGCGACCGGATTGCGCAGCTGGTGCTGGCGCCGGTGACTTTGGCGGCTTGGAGTGAGGTTGAAGAGTTGGACGACACCGCACGCGGAAGCGGCGGGTTCGGCTCGACGGGCGGGCATGCGAAGCTGTAAGACTAGAGCTTTTTCCGCCTGCTCCTAATCTGGATCACCGGCCTCTCGAGGTTGCAACCACCTCGTCAGTGCGGACACATACCGAGATTTATTGGGGCATCCGCCACTCAATCACACTCGTCCAGACGCTCTCGATAGGATTACCCCGCGCATCGGTGGCCGGGTCAAAACGGGCTCGCCTTTCGATCATTGAGCATGTGAATTCATCAAGCCGTTCGCCAGCGGTTGACTCCGTGATCTCGCAATCCTGCGCGCGGCCTTGAGGCGTTACCGTCACTCTGAACCCGACACGTCCCTCTCCGCTCATATGTGTAGGCAAATCATTGCCTGTGATCCATCGCGTCATGCTAATAGGCGCTACGCTTCTCGACGGAGGCAATGGCGGCGTCAGATCGGGTCCGGGCACCAATCGGCGCGGAGGGGCAGGAGGAAGTGTGGGCTGCGTGCGCTGTTCGGACAGGCCGCCTGCACAGTTTTCGAATGCCCGGAAGGCGGCGGCTGACCCCGCCAGATCGATAGCGAAATGCGCTTCTTCGCCGGACACGACATCCAGCGAATAGCTGCGGACAAATGCGGCAGCAAAGTCTGCGCCAAGGCCGATGACTTGCAGCCGCCTGCCCTGATTGGTGAGGCCGAGGCTTTCCGAATAATTGTCCATCACCATTCCGAGCGACCAGCGATGTTCTTCCAAGTCCAAACTTGGGGTTAGTTCTATGAGCAGGTCGATATCGCTGCGGACAGAGCGCCGGAGCACCAGCATAGGCGTCCCGATGCTCGCCCGGCTGCGAAGGATGCATTCGTCGCGGTCAAGCGCGACCTGCCACCTTGCTGTCTCGGCATATATCTCCACCCCACCAGACGCGGTTTGCGCGAAAAGCGGTGTGCTGGGAAACCCCAAAGCAGCAATAAGGAGGAGGCTACGCTTCATCTGCGCCAGCCTATTCGATGACTTGCAGGCAGCAAGACAAAAGATCCTCCCCCGCATCCGCAGAAGGCCCTTTTCTCATCTGTCCAAACGGAAACCCCTACCGCTCGTCCCGCCGCACCGGCTGGTCTTCGGGCGCGATTGAAATGCGCACCGTTTCGCCCGAATTGCCGGGGAAGTCGGTGAACATCGCTTCCACCAGATTGGGCACCAGATATTGCAGGCGGTTGGAAGTCGAGGCGGCCTCGGCGCTGCCTTCGAACAGGCGTTCACCCGTCGCCGCATCGTCAATCTTCAGCTCGATCCTGCTGGTGAAGACGGTGTAGCTGCGCACATCGGTGCCGGGTCCGAAGAACGGATCGTGCCAGCCATAGCCCCAGCTGCGGCCCGGCACAAAGGCAACGCGCAGGCGGCCCTGACGGTCGCGGAATGCGACGCGGCGCGGGTAATCGTACCAGCCGCGATAGAACGGATCGCGGTAGCCATAGCCGAAGCCGGAGGAGCGGACGCGCTCGCGTCCGTCATCCACGCCGTAATCGAAGCGCACCAGCAGCGTTGCCTCTTCGGGCGAGGCGGCTTGCGTGTAACCCAGCGCGGCCATCTCTTCCTCGACTCGGTCGGCATAGAGCGAAAACTCAAGCCCGCCCGCGAGCGCCGGATCATCGGCGAGGACGTAGAAGCTCTGCCCCTGCGGCGCGGGCAGCTGGCTTTCAAAGCGCGACACATCGGCGCGGAAAGGGGTGGCGCAGGCGGCTACAGACAGCGCGAGCGCGGCGGCTGCGGCGAATTTGGTGAAGGAAGTCCCGGTCATAACACGTCTCTTTCGATCAGCAGGTGCAGGCGCGCGGCCCCCACTCCGGCGCTCGGAATATTTGACGATGACCCGTGCAATAGCAAGGGCGGGCTGAACTGGGCTTGAACCGCGAAATGCAAAACACTGTAAAACCAGTGCTTTGTTCGGGCTGGTCGGACGGAGGGACTTACCCTCGCACCAGCCCCAGCGCGGCATAGGCCGAGTCGAGCGTCGGGCGGCTGGCTTCGCGGGCCTGCGCCGCGCCGCGCGCGAGGATCGCGTCCAGCGCTTCACGGTCGTCTTTCAGCTCGACGAAACGGTCGCGGATCGGGCCGAGGACGCTCACGACTAGCTCTGCCATCGCAGGCTTGAACGCACCGAAGCCCTGTCCGCCGAACTCATCCAGCACCGCCTGCTGGCTGGTGCCTGCAAGCGCGGCGTAGATGCCGACGAGGTTCGCCGCTTCGGCGCGGGTTTCGAGGCCCGCCACTTCGCTCGGCAGTGGTTCGGGATCGGTCTTCGCCTTCTTGATCTTGGTCGCCATTTCATCAGCCGTATCGGTCAGGTTGATGCGGCTCATATCCGAAGGCTCGGACTTGCTCATTTTCCGCGAGCCATCGCGCAGGGACATGATCCGCGCGGCTTCCTCGGGGATATACGGCTCGGGCAGGGTAAAGACGGGCGCGTCTTCCGAGGCGAAATCATTGTTGAACTTTTGCGCAATATCGCGCGCCAGCTCCAGATGCTGTTTCTGGTCTTCGCCCACCGGAACATGGGTCGCCTGGTAGAGCAGCACATCGGCGGCCTGCAGCACCGGATAGCCGAACAAAGCGACCGACTGGCCTTCACGGTTCTTGCCCGCCTTGTCCTTCCACTGCGTCATGCGGTTGAGCCAACCCATCCGCGCCGTGCCCATCAGCAGCCATTGCAGTTCGGCGTGCGCCGGAACCTGCGCCTGGTTGAACAGCACCGACTTGTCGGGATCGAGCCCGCAGGCGACCAGCGTGGCGACCATTTCCAGCGTGCTCGCGTGCAGTTCGGCGGGCACGTGCGGCATGGAGATGGCGTGCAGATCGGCAAGGAAGATAAAGCACTTGCCGCCGTTCGCGTGCGCCTGATCCTGCAATTTCACATAATTGCGGATCGCGCCCAAGTAATTGCCCAGATGCGGCTTACCCGTGGGCTGGATGCCGGAAACGACGGTCAACGTGGAAGACATGGGAATTACACTTCACTCTTTTTGGTCAGGGCGCGGATGCGCTGCCGGTCTATCGCGCCGATGGCAAAGGCCACGCCGAAATAGACCACCGCCGAACAGCCGACGAGCACGAGCAGCGCGCCCACCCGTGCGAACAGCCCCGCATCGTACCAGCCCGTAAGCAAATCGCGCGCATAGAACAAGGCGGCGCCCATCGCGGCGGCGGCGACCAACTGCCGGGCGACGCGGCCCAGCAGCTGCAACGGGACGGTGTAGAACCCGCGCGCGGCGAGCACGCTGTAGAGGTATGCCACATTGATCCACGCGCCCACTACGCTCGCAAAGGCAATGCCGGGAACGCCATATCCTGCGCCGGCAAAGCGCAGCGGGCCAAGGTCGAGCCCCGTATTGGCGATGCACAGGCTCACAAACACGATCAGCGAGATAAAGGCCGCGACCACCGGCGTGCGCGTATCGGCGCGGGCGTAAAAATTGGGGACGAGCACTTTTACCAGCACATAGGCGGGCAGGCCCAGCACCAGCATGGCGAGCACCTGTCCTGTCAGCTCCGCCTGCTCCAGACTGAAGCGCCCGCCCTGGAAAATCATCGTCACAAACGGCACCGCGCAAACCGCCAGCGCAACGGCGGCGGGAATGGTGAGCAGCATGGCAAGCTCGATCGCGTCGGACTGGATGCGGTCGGTGCCTTCCTTGTTGCCCGCGCCGATGAATCTGGAAAGCGTCGGCAGGATCGCGGTCGACAGCGCGATGCCGATAATGCCGAGCGGCAACTGGTTCAGCCGGTCGGCATAATTCATATAGCTCACCGAACCGGCATCGAACTGGTTGAGGAAATAGAGCTGCACCAGCGTGTTGATCTGGTACGCGCCGCCGCCAATCGCAGCGGGCAGTGCGATGATCGAAAGGCGTTTCACCTCGGGCGTGATGCGCGGCCATATGAGGCGCGGGCGAAAGCCTTCCACCCGCGTCCAGATATACAGCCAGACGAGCTGGATCACCCCGCCCACCGTCACCGCCCAGGCCTGCATATAACCGACCTGTTCAACGCTCCAGCCCATCGTCGCCATCGCCCGGTCGCCCAGCAGCAGCGAGGCGATAAGGACGAGGTTGAGGATGATCGGGAAGCTCGCGCCGGGCGCAAAACGGCTCACCGAATTGAGCATTCCGGTGAACAGGGTCACCAGACTGACGAGCAGAATGTAAGGGAACATGATGCGCGCGAAGGCGACTTCCATCGCGAAGTTGGCAGGCTCCGCATCGCCATCGCCGAGCAGGGTGATGACCCATGGCATGGCGAGCATCATCACCGCGCATAGCGCGATCAGCACCGGCAAGAAGACGCTCAGCACATCGTCGGAAAAGCTGCGTGCACCCTCCAGCCCGCCGTCTCCGTGCAAACGCTTGGAAAACATCGGCACAAAGGCCGCCGAAAACGCGCCCTCGGCGAACAGCCGCCGGAAGACGTTCGGGATGATAAAGGCTTGGAACCACGCATCGGTGACATTGTTCGCGCCGAGGACGCGCGAGAAAATCATCTCGCGCGCCATTCCGGCGATGCGGCTCACCATGGTCAGCGAGCCGATTGTGCCGACGTTTTTGAGGAGGCTCATTGCGGTGCCGCCCGGGCGGTCAGTAGGCGATCAGGCCTCGCCGCCCGCCGGAGCCGCCGCGGCTTCCTGCGCGCGCTTGGCCTGCAATTGCTGGAAATACAGACCGTTGAAGTCGATCGGATCGAGCATCAGCGGAGCAAAACCGGCATCGCGCACCGCATCCGAAATCACCCGGCGGGCGAAGGGGAAGAGGATGCGCGGAGCCTCTGCATAAAGGAACATATGCGTCTGCTCTTCGGGCAGGTTGCGGATGCCGATGAGGCCGCAATAGGCAAGATCGACGATATAGGCGGTGCCCTGGCTGGTCTTGCTGGTGGCGGTGACTTTCAGCTCCACTTCGTGCAGCTCGTCATTCACCTTGCGCGCGCCGATATTGAACTGGACGTCCATTTCCTGCTTGTCGCGCCACTGGAAGCTGTCGGGCGCCTTGGGGTTCTCGACCGAGAGATCCTTCACATATTGCGAGATGATCCCGGCCACCGGTTGGTTGTCCGCGCCATTTGCCTGCGGGGCTGCGTCGAGATCGGTGAGAACGTCGCCTTCATCGGCCATAATACACTTCTTTCGTCTGGTGTTACATGCGCCGCGCGTCTGCCACGCGGCCTGTTATCAATCGCCCGCGCGCCTATCACCCTTGGTGGCGCGCCGCAATGTCTCGCTGCACAGGTCGCCATATACGACGAATTGATGTTTTTGCGCCATACACGAACCCTTAAGCCGTGGTTGTTCATTTGCTATCAGACACTATCTGGTTCATTGTTAATGCAAGAGCCCGCGCCGGAGCGTTTTTCCGGCAGCATTTGCGGGAGAAGTTGGGAAGTTTATCGCATGATTATCTGGCAAATCGTCATCCTCGCCATGATCGCCGCGTTTCTGGGGATGCGGCTGTATTCGGTGCTGGGCCGCAAGGCGGAGCATGAGGAGGAAGCGATCAGCTCGCGGTTGGAACAGGCCCGCCAGCAGCAGGAAGAGGCTCTGGCCGAACGTCCCAAGCTGGTGGAAACGCCGCGCAATGACCGCGCGCTCGCCGGATTCTCGCCCGCCATCGAAGAAGGTTTGCGCGATATTTCCTCTGCCGACCGCAGCTTTGACCTGCTGCCTTTCCTTGCTGGTGCGAAGGGCGCGTATGAAGTGATCCTTGAAGCGTTCTGGCGCGGCGACAAGGACGAGCTGAAGGCATTGTGCGACGATGATGTCTATCGCAGCTTCGTCGCCGCTATCGAAGAGCGCGAGGCCGCTGGCTACATGCTCGACAACAAGCTGATCCGGATCGAGGACGAAACGGTGCATTCGGCTGTGCTCGATGGCAAGGTGGCACGCATCGCCGTGCGGTTTGTTGCCGATATTGCCAGCGTCACCCGCGACAAGAACGGCAATGTGATCGCCGGTTCGCTCGACGATGCTATTGAGAGCCGCGATATCTGGACGTTCAGCCGCGATGTGCGCAGCAGTGATCCGAACTGGCTGCTCGACGAAACCGACGTCGCGTGATGCAGGCAGGCGGCGGGAAACCGTGGCGCCGCATTGTCGCTGCGAGCACATTGTTGCTGGTAGCCGCCTGCGGGCCGATCATTCCTGAAGCGAGCGAAGTCGAAAGCACGCCCCCGCCCGCTGCCAGCAGCGCGGCGCAATTGGGCATCACCACGTTAGCGCCCGCCAGTCTGGGCGCGCTCGATAGCGGCGATGCGCGCGATGCACTGATCGCCTTTCGCACCTCCTGCCGCGTGGCCACATCGCGCGAGGATGTGTCGGGCCTGACGCAGCTTTCCGACTGGACCGCGCCGTGCGAGGCCGCCAATGGCTGGGCCAACACCAACGCGCCCGCTTTCTTCGAAACCTATTTCACCCCCGTGCGCGTGGGCGATGGGGCTGCCTTCGCCACCGGCTATTTCGAACCAGAGATCGCCGGCAGCCGCACCCGCCGGTCGGTCAGCGATGTGCCAGTTTATGGCGTGCCCGCCGATTTGGAACGCTGCTGGCGCGACGGCACGCCTGAAAGCGAGCAGACCGGCCGCGCACCGCTCAGCCGCCGCACGGCTGATGGCCGCTGCGTCGAGTATTACACCCGTGCCGAGATCGAGGACGGCGCGCTGGACGGCAATGCGCCCGTCATCGGCTATGCCGCCGACGCCATCGAGTTCTTCTTCCTGCAAATCCAGGGCTCCGGGCGATTGGTCGATGCCCGCAGCGGTGAAGTGATCCGCATTGGCTATGCCGGGCAGAACGGCCACGGCTATACCGGCATCGGCGCGCTGATGCGCGAACGCGGCCTGATCGGCGGTAACACCGTCTACGCGACCAGTATGCAGGGCATCATCCAGTATCTGCGCGACTTCCCCGAAGAAGGCCGCGCGATCATGCGCGAGAATGAAAGCTGGGTGTTCTTCACTGTGCTGCAGGGAGAGGGGCCTTTGGGCTCCATCGGCGTGCCGGTGGTGCGCGAAAGCTCGGTCGCGGTCGATCCGCGCTTTGTGCCGTATGGTGCGCCGGTGCTGCTCGATCTCGACCGCACGGTCGCCAACGGATTGTGGATCGCGCAGGATACCGGCGGCGCGATCCGCGGGGCCAACCGCTTTGACACCTTCTGGGGCGCGGGCGAGGATGCGCGCGAGATAGCAGGCGGCATGAGCGGGCGCGGGCAGGCGGTGATCCTGCTCCCCAACGCGGCGGCGCAGCGTCTGGCGCGATGACCCATCCCAAAGGCCTTTCGCCGGAAGAGGCCGCGCTATGGGAAAAGGTGGCGAGCACGGTGCGTCCGCTCGATCCGCGCAAGACCGCCCAGCCGGTGGCGACGCGCAGTGGCGTAGCGGCAGAGCCTGTCACCAAGCCGCGCCAAGCCAGTGTGCCGGGCAGTCTGCGCGAAAAACCGCGCACCGTGCATCAACCCGCCCATCTGCACACAAAGGCACCGCACGGCCTCGATTCCCACTGGGAACGCCGCCTCTCGCGCCCTTCGACCGAGCCGGATTTCTCGCTCGACCTGCACGGCCACACGCTCGACCAGGCCTATGACCGGCTGAATGATGGTTTGACCCAAGCGAAGGCAATGGGCGCGCGGCTGGTGCTGGTGGTGACCGGCAAGTCCCGCCCCGTCGATGCCGCCGACCGTAGCGAGCGGCGCGGCGCGATCCGCGCGAAAATCCTCGACTGGCTGGCGGCAGGCCAGCACGCCTCCGACATCGCCGCGATCCGCAAAGCGCACCGCCGCCACGGGGGCGAGGGTGCGCTCTATATCGTGCTCAAACGGCGGCGTTAGGTTTGTCGCTCACCCCCAGCCCAGCAGCATCGCATTCATCATCCGGCCCTCGATGGCGAAGGCCCACACGCCGGGGATCATCAGCGCGCCGAGGTAAAGCCCGACAATCTCGTTGCGGTGGCCCTTGATGTCGCCCGCCCGCGCTTTGGCGATGACCAGATAGGCGCCGCGCAGCGTGATCGGCACGAAGATATGGATCCATGTCAGCTCCATATTCGGACGCAGGAAGATGGTGCTGAGCGCGGTAATCACCATCAGTGCGACCCACAATTTGCCCAATTGCTTGTGCATCGGTGTGCCCTTTGGCGCTAGCAGCAGATAGAGGCCGAGCGGTACGCAAGGCAGCACGGTGCTTATATGAAACATGAT
This sequence comes from Aurantiacibacter sp. KMU-128, assembly GCF_056933515.1. NCBI lineage: Bacteria > Pseudomonadati > Pseudomonadota > Alphaproteobacteria > Sphingomonadales > Erythrobacteraceae > Aurantiacibacter > Aurantiacibacter sp. KMU-128. The sequence continues at coordinate 2,434,995 of NZ_JBXORT010000001.1, read as the reverse complement.
CATGAAGTGCCGGAAATGCGGCAGATCGCCCGACAGGCCGAGCGCCGCGCGGCTGATCGCGAGCAGGCAAATGGCGGTCATCAGCGTGCCCGAGACGATCACCAGCCCGCGAATGAGCGGGCCGAGATCAAGAGCACCGGCAGGCCGGTACCATGGGTTGAAGAAGCGCATCGGATTGGCAGTTGCAGTGGTCATGTGTCGGTCTCCCGTTGAAGCTGTGAGAGCCGTGATGAGCCAAGCCCGTTTGCGGGCAACTTCATCTGCGTGTTTGGCGCGCGCCCTTCGCGAAAAGCGCGGATTTACGGGCGAATGCCACTTTACGAAGCGCGAACGGGCGCTAGGTTCGCCGCCATGAGCGCCCCTGCACCCCGCCACCAAAAGCCTTTCGTCAGCCGTCTGCTGGTCGATCTGGCGATCATGGTGATGATCGGCGTGGTGCTCGCGCTGATCGGGCCGTTCGGCAGTTTCAACGATCCGCTGCCGCTGCGCCTTGTTGTGTGGACGGGCTTCGCGCTGCTCGGCTACGCGCTCTACGCGCCGATCGACACGGTTGCACAAAGGCTCGCGCCGCGACTGCAATTGCCCGCTTGGGCCTTGCGAGTGGCGGGCGTGTTCGTGGCCTCGATACCGATGGCGGTGATCGTCTGGTTCATCCAGCACGGTCGGGGAAACCGGGCGTGGCCGGGGCTGGAGCTGGCACTGACGCACTACACCTATGTGGTGGTGATCGGTGGGCTGATAACGCTGGTGAACACTCTGATCCAGCGCAGCGGCGGAGCAACCGTGCCCGCGCCGCAAGCGCCTGAGCCGGCCATGCCCGCTGAGCGGCAGGCGCCTGTAACCAATGCGGCACCGGTCAAATTCCTCGACCGTCTGCCCCCCGAACTCGGCAGCGACCTGCTCGCGCTCGAAATGGAAGACCACTACGTCCGTGCGCATACCGCGTTGGGGAGCGAGCTGGTGCTGCTGCGGATGCGCGATGCTGTGGCGGAGCTGGACGGGATTGCGGGCGAGCAAGTGCATCGCAGCTGGTGGGTCGCGCGCGGCGCGGTGGCCGAAGTGAAGCGTGACGGGCGCAATATCCGCCTGCTGCTCGACAACGGGATCGAAGCGCCTGTCAGCCGTGCCAATATCACCCCGCTGAAAGCGGCAGGCTGGTTCTAGGCCGGAACCCTGCTTTCATTCGAACTGCGCGCTTTCACCGCCAGCACCAGCAGCAGGCCGAGCAGCGCGAAAAACACCGTCAGCCCGGCAATGTTGATTATCAACTCGCCGATGCCGAGCGTATTCGCGTCGATAAAGAAATAGGGATAGTCGCCCTCCACGCTTCCGCGCACCAGCGCGTAGACGCAGTAGAGCGTCGGCCAGATCACCACCATCGGGACATGGGCCAACCGTAGCACCCCTTTGGGAACACAGGCGAGAAACCACAGCACGGTAAGAACCGGCACCACGCTGTGCACGCCCTGGTCGGCGACGATTTCCCACCCTTCATGTTCCAGCAGCGGGGCCAGCGCCACGTGATAGACAATACCCACCCCGGCGATGGCGGATGCCATGCATAGCAACCATCGCGGGGCAACCGGCTTGCCGGTGGCAATCGCGGCAAAGGTGCCCGCCACCAGCAGATTGGTAAGAATGGTGAAGAAGCGCAACATTCCCCAGACCACGTCGCCGATCGGCTCTCCACCGCGCATATTAAGGCCGATTTGCAGCGCAATGCTGGCAATTGCGACGATGCCGATAATCGCGGCGAACAGGCGGGCGAGGGGAGGAGCGGAGCGGGTGCGATTCATCGCCTGCTTCTAGCGCGGCGATGGCAAAGGGAAAGATGCGACGCAAAAATCCCCCCGAACGGAAAAGACCCTCACTGGGGGGGCCAGTGAGGGTCTTCCAGCGACCCGAAGTAGCTTGGGGGGCAAGCTCTCCAGGCGTTTGTCTATCTGATATCTATATCAGATATCGAATCGGTCGGCGTCCATTACCTTCGTCCATGCGGAGATGAAAGTGGAAATGAACCGGCTTTCCCCGCCATTTTCTGCATAGACTTCGGCGATGGCGCGCAGCTGCGAGTTGGAGCCGAAGACGAGATCGGTCCGCGTCGCGCGATACTTTTCCGCGCCCGTCTTGCGGTCGGTGCCGACAAATTCCTCGTCGCCGCTTTCGTCGACCACCGTCCACTTGGTGCCCATGTCAAGCAGGTTGCTGAAGAAGTCGTTCGACAGCGTGCCGACGCGGTCGGTGAAGACGCCGTGCGACGTGTTGCCGCTGTTCGCGCCGAGCACGCGCATCCCGCCGACCAGCGCGGTCATTTCGGGAATGCTGAGGCCGAGCAGATGCGCCTTGTCGACCAGCATATCTTCGGTCTTCACGCTTGCCTTGGTGCGCAGATAATTGCGGAACCCATCGGCAAAAGGCTCGAGCGGTTCGAAGCTTGCCGCATCGGTATGCTCGTCACCCGCATCGCCGCGACCGGTGGTCACATTGACGCTCACATCGTGGCCGCCATCCTTGGCTGCCTTCTCGATGGCTGCGGCACCCGCGAGCACGATGGCATCGGCCATGCTGAGCGAACCGCGCAGCTCGTCCAGTTTGGCGAGGACCTTGGCCAGCTCTTCGGGATCGTTCGCCGCCCAGTCCTTTTGCGGAGCGAGACGGACGCGGGCACCATTGGCACCGCCGCGACGGTCCGAATTGCGGAAGGTCGAGGCCGAGGCCCATGCAGCCTTCACCAGTTCGCTGACGGTCAGGCCGCTGGCCAGCACCGCCGATTTGAACGCGCTGACATCGGCATCCGACGGGGTGGTGCCTGCGGGTACCGGGTCCTGCCAGATCAAATCTTCGGCGGGGACTTCGGGGCCGAGATAGCAGGCCTTGGGGCCCATATCGCGGTGGCACAGCTTGAACCATGCGCGGGCGAAGGCATCGTCCAGCTGCTCCGGATGGGCGAGGAAGCGTTCGGAAATCTTGCGATATTCCGGGTCCATCTTCAGCGCCATGTCGGCGGTGGTCATCATGGTCGGCACGCGCTTGTTGGGATCGCGCGCGTCGGGTGCCATGTCTTCCGGATCGGGGTTGATCGGCGTCCATTGCTGCGCACCGGCCGGGCTGCGCACCAGTTCAAAATCATATTTGAATAGCAGGCGGAAATAATCGTGGCTCCACGAAGTCGGGTTGTTCGACCAGCTGCCTTCGATGCCCGAGGTGGTGATATTGCCCGCAGCAATTTCTTCTTCGTCATTGAGCCAGCCAAAGCCCTGTAGGGCGAGCACTTCGCTTTCCGGCGCGCCGCCGAAGGTGTCCGACGGCTTGGCGCCATGTGCTTTGCCGAAAGCGTGGCCACCGGCGGTAAGGGCAACGGTTTCCTCGTCATTCATCGCCATGCGAGCAAAGGTTTCGCGCATATCGCGCGCCGATTGCAGCGGATCGGGATTGCCGCCCGGGCCTTCGGGATTGACGTAAATCAGGCCCATCTGGATCGCCGCGAGCGGGTTTTCCAGCGCCTTGCCTTCGTCGGGGTTTATGCGGGTGGGCACGCCCTGGTCGACCCACAGTTCTTCAGTGCCCCAATAGACGGTTTCGGGCTCGTAAACGTCGGCACGGCCGCCGCCAAAGCCGAAGACCGGGCCGCCCATGCTTTCAATGGCGACATTGCCGGTCAGGATGAACAGGTCGGCCCAGCTGATATTCTTGCCGTATTTCTGCTTGATCGGCCACAGCAGGCGGCGCGCCTTGTCGAGATTGCCGTTATCCGGCCACGAGTTGAGCGGCGCAAAACGCTGCTGGCCGGAGGAGGAACCGCCGCGCCCGTCGCCGGTGCGATAGGTGCCCGCAGCGTGCCACGCCATGCGGATGAAGAACGGGCCGTAATGGCCGTAATCCGCCGGCCACCAATCCTGGCTGTCGGTCATCAGCGCGGTCAGGTCTGCCTTCAGCGCGTTATAGTCGAGCGCGTTGAACGCCTCGGCGTAGTTAAAGTCTTCACCCAGCGGATCGGGCGACTTGCCACCTTCCTTAAGGATTTCGAGTTGCAGCGCATCGGGCCACCAGTCCTTATTGGTGCGGCCGAGCAGCGAGCGCATTCCGCCGTCGCCATGGAAGGGGCAGCCGCCGGAAATTGAACCTGTCTTCGCGTCCATCGTTCGTTCCTCTCTTGATTGGGTCGACATTGAGTCGTTCGTTCAATGGCCGAGAGAATGCGTGTTTCCCGCTGATTAGTCCAATCGATTAGTTGGCATGGATTGATCGGATTTTGTGGAATTGGGGTGAGGCGTTTGCCCGGAGCGGTAGGACAACAAAAAACCCGCCACCGGATTGGCCGATGGCGGGCTGGTTGAACCGATTATGCAGCGATTGCTAGGCTGGTTCGAGAACCTTGGCAGCCTCCGGCGCAGCTTCGTTTCGGATGAGGTAGTCGAAGGCGGAAAGCGCCGCTTTCGATCCTGCGCCCATCGCCACGACGATCTGCTTGTAGGGCACTGTGGTGCAATCGCCCGCGCCGAAAATGCCGGGGATGTTGGTCTTGCCCGCAGCGTCCACCACCACTTCGTTATAGTGGCTGAGATCGACGCCTGAATCCTCCAGCCATTCGGTGTTCGGGACAAGTCCGATTTGCACAAACACGCCTTCGAGCGCGAGATTGGTCTCTGCGCCGGTCGAGCGGTTTTTATACGTCAAACCAGAGACTTTGCGGCCATCGCCGGTGATCTGCGTCGTCTGCGCATTCACCAGAATCTCGACATTGGCAAGGCTCTCCAGCTTGTCGACCAGCACCTTGTCCGCGCGCAATTTGGCGTCGAATTCGATAACCGTCACATGGCCGACAATGCCTGCAAGGTCGATCGCCGCCTCGACGCCCGAATTGCCGCCGCCGATCACTGCAACGCGCTTGCCCTTGAACAGCGGGCCGTCGCAATGCGGGCAATAGGCCACGCCTTTGTTGCGGTATTCGTCCTCGCCCGGCACGCCGAGCGTGCGCCAGCGAGCGCCAGTCGAGAGGATCAGCGCCCGTGCCTTCAGCACCCCGCCATTTTCCAGTTCGATGGTGTGGAAGCCACCTTTTGTTTCTGCCGGAATCAAACGCTTGGCGGTGGCAAGGTTCATCAGGTCGATGCTCTCCTGCGCGTCCACCTGCCGCTGGAGATCGCCGGTCAGCTTGGGTCCTTCGGTATATTCGGTGCCGGGCAGGTTCTCGATTCCCAGCGTATCGTTGAGCTGCCCGCCGAAGCGTTCCGCCGCGATGCCGGTGCGGATGCCCTTGCGCGCGGTGTATATGGCCGAGGCCACGCCGCCGGGGCCGCCACCGACCACCAGCACATCGAACGGCTTCTTGGCGGAGAGCTTTTCCGCCGCCTTTGCGTCTGCGCCGCTGTCCAGCTTGGCGAGCACTTCTTCGAGCGTCATCTTGCCATTGAAGAAGCTTTCACCGTTAAGGAAGGTCGCGGGCACAGCCATCACGCCGCGCGTTTCGACTTCGTCCTGGAACGTCCCGCCTTCGATCAAAGTTGCGGAAATGCGGGGGTTTTCGAGCGCCATCAGCGTCAATGCCTGCACCACGTCGGGGCAATTGTGGCACGAGAGCGAGAAATACATTTCGAACGCGAAATCACCGTCGAGCGCGCGGATCTGCTCAAGCACTTCGTCCGACACCTTAGGCGGATGGCCCCCGGCCCACAGCAGTGCGAGCACCAGCGAGGTAAATTCATGCCCCATCGGCAGGCCTGCAAAGCGCACCTGCCGTGTCGTATCGGAGGCGCGCCGCACGACGAAACTGGGTTTGCGCGCATCGTAACCGTCGAAGCTCGCGGAAACCTTGTCCGAAAGCTGCGCAATAGCTTCGAGCAAAGCGCGCGTTTCGTCCGATTTTTTGCCTTCGCCCAAGGACGCGACAAGCTCGATCGGCTCGCGCAAATTGGCGAGATAGGCCTTCAGCTGATCTTTGAGATTCTGGTCTAGCATCGTTCAAACCCTTCGTCATTGCGAGCGGAGCGAAGCAATCCAGTCCCGTCGAACTGGATTGCCGCGTCGCCTGCGGCTCCTCGCAATGACGCAAAGTGCAGGCGACTGAGGAGGGGAAAAGGCCCGGAGCGGGGGGAGGGGGGAGGGTGCCCCGGGCCTTCGGTGCCCGGGCAGCAAGAATGCTCGCCCGGGATCAGAAGCCGCCGCATTGCGATCTCTGTGTCAAACAGGAGAGTTCGCTGGCGGCGGTTCTATAGTGATGGCTTAGATCTTGCCGACCAGATCGAGTGACGGTGCGAGCGTGTCGGCACCTTCTTCCCACGCCGCCGGGCACACCTGGCCGGGGTTGGCGCGGACATATTGCGCGGCCTTGATCTTGCGGGTCAATTCGTTGGCATTGCGGCCCACGCCTTCGCAGGTCTGCTCCATGATCTGGATCACGCCATCGGGGTCGACCACGAAGGTCGCACGGTCGGCAAGGCCGGCATCTTCGCGCAGCACGTCGAAATTGCGCGCGAGCACATGGTTCTGGTCACCCAGGAAGGGGAACTTCAGCTTGCCGATCTTGTCGCTGGTGTCGTGCCAGGCCTTGTGGCTGAAATGCGTGTCGGTCGAAATGGCATACACTTCGACGCCCATGCTCTGCAGCATGTCGTACTTTTCGCCCATGTCCTCAAGCTCGGTCGGGCAGACGAAGGTGAAGTCCGCCGGATAGAAGAAGAACACGGCCCACTTGCCCTTCACGTCTTCGTCGGTGACGGTGAAGAAGTCTTCATTCGCCTTGAAGGCGGTGGCGCTGAACGGCTTAATCTGGCTGCCGATGATACCCATGATGTTATGTCCCTTTGGTTGGAATTGCGTTTGATCACTCAACGCGTGGGACATAGGTTTTGTTGCAGCGCAACAAAGACGAATGTTGCGATTGCGAAGATCGGATATTTCGATCAGCTAGTATAATGTTGCACTGCGCACATTAGGTGATGCGGTTTATGCAACGTCAATCAGATGAGCAGCAGCGCCAATCCGAGAATCGTCAGGCCGATGGCGATCCATTGGCGGCGCTTGGACAGGGCGCTTTCGGCAGTGAAGGCGCTCGCGATAATCGCGCCAACAGTCAGCATGGTCGGCAGCGTTGCCATAAAGGTGGAGCCGTGGCGCCAATTGTCGGGGTCGGCAACGCACACTCCGCCTGCGGCGTCATCGCAGGCACCGCCGCGCACTGCGGAATAGGCTTCCATGGTTGAAGGCAGAGTCACAACCATCGCCACAACAGCGACTCCCAGAAGCAATTCGCGGCTTACCTTCATCACCCACCCCCACATTGCGCGCGGTGGAGCAGTTTCTGGTCGGCCAGCACCAGCGCCATCATCGCTTCGACCACCGGCACGCCGCGTATGCCGACGCAGGGGTCGTGTCGGCCCTTGGTCTGGATTTCGGTCGCCTCGCCTTCGCGCGTCACCGTTTCCACCGCTGTCAGGATCGAACTGGTCGGTTTGAACGCCACGCGGCAGGTGACCGGCTGCCCGGTCGAAATACCGCCCGCGATCCCGCCGGCATGGTTCGCCGCAAAGGCCACGCCGCCTTCGCCATCGGGCCGCATCGCGTCGGCATTGCCTTCGCCGGTGTTCATCGCCGCTGCAAAGCCATCGCCGATTTCGACGCCCTTGGTCGCGTTGATCGTCATCATTGCAGCGGCGAGTTCGCTGTCGAGCTTGGCATAGACCGGTGCGCCCCAGCCTGCCGGAACGCCCTCCGCCCAGCAGGTGACCAAAGCGCCCAGCGAGGAGCCTGCCAGCCGCGCATTATCGACCAGTTGCTCCCACCGCGTCACGGTTTCGGCATCGGGGCAGAAGAACGGGTTGTTGCGGATTTCGCCCTTGTCGAAGCGCGAATAGAGCAGCGGCACCTCGCCAATTTGCTCGACCCAAGCGGTGATCTCGACTTCGGGAATGACTTTGCGCGCAATCGCGCCCGCCGCAACCCGCGCCGCCGTTTCGCGCGCGCTCGACCGGCCACCGCCGCGATAATCGCGGAAGCCGTATTTCGCGTCATAGGTGTAATCCGCATGGCCGGGGCGATAGGCCTTGGCGACTTCGGAATAGTCCTTGCTGCGCTGGTCGGTGTTCTCGATCATTAGGCTGATCGGTGTGCCTGTGGTCTTGCCTTCGAATACGCCCGACAGGATGCGCACCTCGTCCGCCTCGCGGCGCTGTGTGGTGTATTTCGACTGGCCGGGTTTCCGCGCATCGAGGAAGGGCTGGATGTCAGCCTCGGAGAGTTCGATTCCCGGCGGGCACCCGTCCACCACCACGCCCAAGGCAGGGCCGTGGCTTTCCCCCCAAGTGGTAAAGCGAAAGACGCGTCCGAATGTGTTCCAGCTCATGGGAGTGCGCTTTGGCGCAGTTGCGGGCAAGTGTCTAGCAAGGCTGGACTGTTCTTGCTCTGTCCGCCAAACCTCCCTTCATGATCGCGAAACTTTCAGGGCGGCTGGACGAAACCGGCGAGGACTGGGCCATCGTCGATGTGCAGGGCGTGGGCTATCTTGTTCACTGCTCGACCAAGACTCTGGCCGCGCTGGGCGCTGTTGGGGAGGCGTGTACCGTCCACACCGATCTGCAGGTGAGCGAAAACGATATGCGCCTGCTCGGCTTTGCCGAAAGCGGGGAGCGCGACTGGTTCCGCCTGCTGACGCAGGTGCAGGGCGTGGGGAGCAAGGTGGCGCTGGCGATCCTCTCGGCGCTTTCGACTGGCGAAATGCGCGATGCCTGCGCGGGCGGCGATGCGGCGACGGTGGCGAGAGCGCAGGGCGTCGGGCCGAAACTGGCGGGGCGGATCGTGAACGAGCTGAAGGACAAGGCGGGCGCGCTTCCGGGCGGCGGCGCAGCTGGCGTTGCGGTCGCGGCTCCCAAAGGCGGGGCGAGCGCGGACGCGGTTTCGGCCTTGCAGAATCTCGGCTTCAAGCCTGCCGTGGCGGCGCAAGCCGTGGCTCGCGCGCAGGAAGAACTGGGTGAGGGCGCCGCAGAGGGCGACCTCATTCGCGTGGCGTTGAAGAGGGCGGCGGGGTGATGGATACCCCTCCACTTTGTCATCCTGAACGTGTTTCAGGATCCATGGTGCCAGTTGCGCGGAGGCCGGAGCGTGTTGAAAAATGGATGCTGAAACGAGTTCAGCATGACGGGAGAATTTGAAATGTTTCGCTGTCTGATAGCCGTTGGAGCACTCGCTCTCGCCACCCCTGCCGCCGCGCAGTCTCTGCCCGATGGCTTTGAAACCGGCCCCGTTTTCGACGATTTCGGCCCGCACGCGCATATTGAGGGGCTGGAGCGGTTTCCGCTTCCGACCGAGTTCCGCCACAGCTTCGATGTCGCAGCCCGCGCCGATGCAGGCACGCGCAATCGCGGGTTCGAGAGCGCGGCGCGGTTTATCAATATGCACGCGGCGGCAGGTGTCGATGTCAGGCGCATCGATACAGCCGTGGTGGTGCATGGCAGCGCGGTGCTCGACCTGCTGACCGGCGAAGCACTCGCCGCCCGCCCGCGCGGGGAGGATGAGGACGCGCCGATCAATGGCAGCGCGGCGATGGTGCGCGCGATGCTCGACCACGGCGTGCGCTTCGTGGTCTGCGGCCAAAGCGCCAGCGCGCAAGGCGTAACCCGCGAAGACCTGATCCCCGGCGTCGAAATGGCCCTCTCCGCGATGACCGCCCACGCGCTGCTGCAACAGCAGGGCTATACGGTGAACCCGTTTTGATCTGCATTGCGGTAGCCCGGATTGCCAACGAGCGCGGCGAGGTTCTGCTCGTGCGAAAGAGGTCTACAGCCGCGTTCATGCAGCCCGGCGGCAAGCTCGAGCTTGGCGAAACGGCCGCCGATGCACTCGTGCGCGAACTGCGTGAGGAGCTGAGGCTCGACATTCCGCTCTCCGACCTGACCTACCTCGGCGAGGCAGAAGCCGCGGCTGCCAACGAACCGGGTGAGCGCGTAAAGGCGTCGGTTTTCAGCCTCGACTACACTGGTGAAGTCAAGTGTGGCGCCGAAATAGCCGAAGCGAGGTGGATTCACCCCGAACGCGCCAGCGGCATCGACTTGGCTCCGTTGACCAGCGAGGCCATTCTGCCATGGCGGGCCAAATGACCAACCAACCCATCCACTCCCCCTCGCGCCAGCCGGACGACCCCGACGCGGCTTTGCGGCCCAAGTCGCTCACCGAATTTATCGGGCAGGAAGCCGCGCGCGATAATCTTCGCGTCTTTATCGACGCGGCCAAAAGCCGTGGCGAGGCGATGGACCATACGCTGTTTTTCGGCCCGCCCGGCCTCGGCAAGACGACGCTGGCGCAGATCATTGCCAAGGAACTGGGCGCAGGCTTCCGCGCCACGTCCGGCCCCGTCATCGCCAAGGCGGGCGACCTTGCCGCGCTGCTCACCAATCTCGAACCCAATGACGTGCTGTTCATCGACGAGATCCACCGGCTTAATCCGGTGGTCGAGGAAGTGCTTTATCCGGCGATGGAAGACCGCGCGCTCGTTCTCATCATCGGCGAGGGGCCATCGGCGCGCAGCGTGCGGATCGATCTGCCGCCCTTCACGCTGGTCGGTGCCACGACACGGCAGGGCCTGCTCACCACGCCTTTGCGCGACCGGTTCGGCATTCCTGTACGGCTGGTTTTCTACACCGAGGACGAGCTGAGCCTTGTCGTCACGCGCGGCGCGCGGCTGCTCGGCATTGCCATCGCAGAGGAAGGCGCGCGTGAAATCGCCCGCCGTTCACGCGGCACCCCGCGCGTCGCCGGAAGGCTGCTGCGCCGGGTGCGCGATTTTGCGCAAGTGAAGGGGCAGGGCACCGTCACCGCGCCCATCGCGGACGAGGCGCTGACCCGGCTGGAGATCGATTCGCTCGGCCTCGACGCGATGGACAGGCGCTATCTCACCATGATTGCCGAGACCTACAAGGGCGGTCCTGTCGGCGTTGAAACGCTCGCCGCAGGCCTTGCAGAGCCGCGCGATACGGTGGAGGACGTGATCGAGCCTTACCTCATCCAGCTGGGCCTGATCGCTCGCACCGCGCGCGGGCGCTGCTTGAATGATCGCGGATGGAATCACCTTGGGCTCGCGGCGCCAACAGGGGGGCAAAGCGGCCTTTTCGATAGTGCGGGTGACGGGGGGAAATAGGCCGCAAACCCCTTTTGCCGTTAAGGCTTTGTTCTCTTTCGCCCCCCGTTCGGTTCCATTGTGGGACAACCCGGCAAAGCGGCGCGGAAATCGCCGATTTATTTGCATTTGGGGTGCCGCAAACATGGTTAACGGGATTGCGGCCCGTGAATAAGCACGCTCTCTTGCCAGCAACCGGACAAAGCCGTCGGCGCCATTGAGGGGGCTGCAGGCTGCGTCTGCTACTGTAAGAGAGACCAGCTCATGTCCGTACGCATGGCTATTGCGAAACTGAGTGTCGCTGCCGCAGGCGGTGCCATCATTGGCGGGGGCGCCGTACACGTGGCCGAACCGCAAACTTCGGTTGTCCGCTACAAATCCGGCGACAACGGCGGTTCGGGCGAACTGATCGACGTAAAGACGCGGGGCGGCAGCTCCAGCTCCAGCGGCGGCTATGGCGAACGCTACGTCCCCGATCGCGGACATGAACGCGCCCAGCGCCGCGTGCGCCGTACGATCGAGCGCACCGAAGATTGCTGTGCGGAAGAACAGTATGCCGAAGCGCCCATCGCGCTTCCGCCTCTCCCCAGCGCACCGGTGCGCGGCGGCGGTGGCGGCCAGCAGGTGATCGTCGGCGGTAGCAGCGGCGGTTTCGGCGGCGGCTTTGGCGGCGGCTTCTTCGGGGGCTTCTTCGGCGGCGGCGGTGGTGGCGGCAGCGCCAGCGCAATTGTCGATATGAGCACCACTACCACGACCAGCGGTGAAGGCGGCGGTTCGAGCGGCGACATCATCATCGATATCGACAATTCGAGCACCGGTTCTTCGACCTCGACTTCGGGTGGTTCGACCTCCACCTCGACTTCGGGTGGTTCGACCTCGACCTCGGGCGATGTCAGCAGCTCCACTTCGGGTGATGTCAGCAGTTCCTCGGGCACGATCACGAGCACGTCTTCGTCCTCGACCGGCGGCCTGACCAGCACCACGACCAGCTCGACCGGCAGCATCACCAGCACCAGCGGCACGGTGACCAGCACGTCGGGCCAGGTGTCGAGCACCGGTTCCTCCTCGGGCAATGTCTCGTCTTCGACCAGCGGGTCGTCCTCGACTTCGGGTTCGTCGAGCACGTCGGGCGGCAGCGGGTCGAGCACTTCGACCAGCGGCAGCTCTTCGGGCACGAGCGGAACGTCGGGCACTTCGGGCACTAGCGGTACATCGGGCACGACCGGCCATCCCGGCACGACCAGCGGCATGACGAGTTCGGGCACGTCGGGTACTTCGGGCACCAGCGGCGCATCGGGCACTTCGACCACCACGGGCGGGATCACCAGCTCGAGCACCACGACCAGCTCCTCGACGACGAGCACCAGCTCTTCGACTACGAGCGGCAATGTGGCCTCCAGCTCGACGACAGGTGGCAACACCACCTCGACGACGACCGGTGGTGTCTCGACGACCAGTGGGAATGTCAGCACCAGCGGCGGCATCACCTCGACCACAACGACGACTGGCGGTTCTTCGGGCACAAGCGGGACGAGCGGTACCACTACCAGCACCGGCGGCGTATCGACCACGACGACAACCAGCTCGGGCGGGATCACCAGCACGAGCGGCACGGTGACCAGCACCAGCGGCACTGTAACGAGCACCAGCTCGAGCTCGGGCAATGTCAGCAGCTCGACTTCGGGTTCCAGCTCGACCAGCACCAGCTCGTCAACCTCGACCAGCACGAGCAGCTCGACTTCGACCTCGGGCGGTGTCGTGACTTCGGGTGGTTCGGGAACGCCAACCACGACCACCACATCGGGCACGCCGGTTCCGGCGCCCGGAATGCTGCTGCTCTTCGGTGCGGGCGCGGGCGCGGTGTTCCTGCGTCGCCGCCGCGCGAAGAAGGACGGTACGCCGGAGGCAGCTACGGCCTAAGCCAAAGCCTTAGCGAACAACGAAAAAGGGCGGCTCCGCGAGGGGCCGCCCTTTTTGCTTGGACTTTCCTGTGCTCTTATTCGGGCGAGCGGATCACCTCACCGCCTGCATCCTGCCACGCCTGGATGCCGCCTTCCAGATGCCGCACGGGGCGGTCCAGATAGGCTGCCAGCTGCTCTGCCGCGACAGCCGAGCGGCGGCTGCTGCCGCAATAGAGGATTGTCTCACGGGCAGCTTCGATCGGAATGCTTTGCGGATCAAACGTCTGCAACGGCGCGTTGAGACTGCCGGGCAGGCGACCGGCGGCAAATTCCTCCGGCGTGCGCACGTCGATCAGCACGACTTGGCCGCTATCGACCATCGTCGCCAGCTCCTCGAACGAAACGAACGCCACCTGCGCCCCCGGCTGCACCGCAGCGATGGGAGCGGGGGAAACGGGAGCGCAGCCAGCAAGGCCCGCTCCCGTCGCCAGCGCGAGGGCAAAAGCCGCGCTACGCATCATCACGCCGCCAGCTTGCGCAGGACGTAATGCAAGATGCCGCCATTGTTGTAATATTCAAGCTCGTTGGCGGTATCGATCCGGCACAGCGCGGTGAAGGTGAAGGTGGTGCCATCTGCGCGGGTCACTTCCACCTCGACATCCTGCCGCGGGCTGAGGCTGGCAAGACCCTTGATCGCAAAGCTGCAATCGCCGTTCAGCTCCAATGTTTCGCGGGTGTCGCCATCCTTGAACTGCAGGGGCAACACGCCCATGCCGATAAGGTTGGAACGGTGGATACGCTCGAAGCTCTCCACGATCACCGCGCGCACGCCCAAAAGGATCGTGCCCTTGGCCGCCCAGTCGCGGCTGGAGCCGGTGCCGTATTCCTTGCCGCCGATGACGACCAGCGGGGTGCCGTCGGCCTTGTGCTTCATCGCCGCGTCGTAAATCGGCATGGTCTCGCCGCCATAGGTGGTGAAACCGCCTTCGACGCCGGGCACCATTTCGTTCTTGATGCGGATGTTGGCGAAGGTGCCGCGCATCATCACTTCGTGATTGCCGCGGCGCGAGCCGTAGGAGTTGAAGTCCTGCTTGGGCACCTGATGGCCGAGCAGATATTCGCCAGCCGGCGAATCCTCCTTGATCGATCCTGCCGGCGAGATGTGGTCGGTCGTTACCGAATCGCCGAGGATCGCCAGCGGCTTCGCGCCCACGATATCGGTGACGGGCGCCGGTTCCATCCCCATCCCTTCAAAATAAGGCGGGTTGGCGACATAGGTGCTGGCGGGGTTCCAGTTGTATGTGTCCGACGCCTCGACTTTGATCGCCTGCCAATGCTCGTCGCCCTTGTAGACGTCGGCATAGCGCGTTTCGAACATCGAACGGTCGATATTGGCGGCGCGGTGCTCGGCAATTTCCTGGTTGGACGGCCAGATATCGGCGAGCATCACGTCGTTGCCATCCTGGTCCTGCCCGATTGGCGTGGTAGTGATGTCCTGCGTCACCGTGCCCTTCAGCGCATAGGCCACCACCAGCGGCGGGCTGGCGAGGAAGTTGGCGCGCACATCGGGGGAAACGCGGCCTTCGAAGTTGCGGTTACCCGAAAGGACGCTGGCAGCGACGATATCATTGCCGTTGATCGCTGCCGAAATCGGCGGCGCGAGCGGGCCGGAGTTGCCGATGCAAGTGGTGCAGCCATAGCCGACCAGATCGAAGCCGATGGCATCGAGATGCGCCTGCAACCCGCTCTTCACCAGATAATCGGTGACCACCTGCGATCCCGGCGCGAGGCTGGTTTTGACCCATGGCTTGGGCTTCAGGCCCTTTTCATTCGCCTTCTTGGCGACAAGACCGGCGGCGATCAGCACATCGGGGTTGGAGGTGTTGGTGCAGCTGGTAATGGCCGCGATCACCACGTCGCCATCGCCGACATCGTGATCCTTGCCTTCCACCGCCACGCGGGCAGCGGCCGATTTGCCGTAGACTTTCGTAAGGTCGCCGTTGAACAGCTCGTCCACTTCAGGAAGCGCGACCTTGTCCTGCGGGCGCTTGGGGCCAGCAAGGCTGGGGACGACTGCCGCCATGTCGAGCGACAGTGTGCTCGAGAAGACGGGCTCGTCCGAGGGCGAGAACCACATGCCCTGTTCCTTGGCATAGGCTTCCACCAGCGCGATCGTTTCTTCCGGACGACCGGTGAGGCGCAGATAATCGAGCGTCTTGTCGTCAATGCCGAAAAAGCCGCAGGTCGCGCCATATTCGGGGGCCATGTTGGCGATGGTCGCACGGTCGGCGAGGCTGAGATTGGCTACGCCTTCGCCGTAGAATTCGACGAAGCGGCCGACCACGCCGTGTTCGCGCAGCATCTGCACGCAGGTGAGCACGAGGTCGGTTGCGGTGACGCCTTCGGCCATCTTTCCGGTCAGCTTGAAGCCGACGACTTCGGGGATCAGCATCGAAATAGGCTGGCCGAGCATCGCTGCCTCGGCTTCGATCCCGCCGACGCCCCAGCCCAGCACGCCGAGGCCGTTGATCATGGTGGTGTGGCTGTCTGTGCCGACGCAGGTGTCGGGATAGGCGACCGTTTCGCCATGCTGGTCAACCGACGACCACACGCCCTTGCCGATATGCTCCAGATTCACCTGGTGGCAGATACCGGTGCCCGGCGGCACGGCGGAAAAGTTCTTGAGGCTCTTCGCGCCCCATTTGAGGAAGTCATACCGTTCCGCATTGCGCTCATATTCCAGCGCCATGTTGTTTTCGAACGCCTTGGGATGGCCGAATTCGTCCACCATCACCGAATGGTCGATGACGAGATTGACCGGCACCAGCGGATTGATCTTCGCGGTATCGCCGCCCAGCTTGCCGATGGCGTCGCGCATCGCTGCAAGGTCGACGACACACGGCACGCCGGTGAAGTCCTGCAGCAGCACGCGCGCGGGACGGTACTGGATTTCCTCGCCGGTGGTCGGGTTGTTCTGCCAGTCGACAATCGCCTTCACGTGCTCTTCGCCGACGGTGAAGCCTTCATCCTCGAACCGCAGCATATTTTCGAGCAGCACTTTCATCGAGTGCGGCAGGCGCGACACATCGCCGAATTTCTCGGCAGCGGCCTTGAGCGAATAATAGGCGTAGCTGGTGCCGTTCACATCCAGCGTCTTGCGGGTTCCGAGCGAGTTGGCGCCGACCTGAGTCATGGGCGAGGTTTCCTCATTGAAAGTGTTGCGGACCTGGCAGCCCTGCACGAGGG
Source organism: Aurantiacibacter sp. KMU-128 (assembly GCF_056933515.1). Taxonomy (NCBI): domain Bacteria; kingdom Pseudomonadati; phylum Pseudomonadota; class Alphaproteobacteria; order Sphingomonadales; family Erythrobacteraceae; genus Aurantiacibacter; species Aurantiacibacter sp. KMU-128. The sequence goes on along the minus strand of NZ_JBXORT010000001.1, from coordinate 2,418,741 downwards.
CGGCCATGTTTGCGGGCGACCTGCGCGTTTGGTGCCTTCACGTCAAGTAGACGATGGCATTACGCGGCTTTTGGCAATTTTCTTTGCCCCTCGCGCAAGATAGGAAGGGTTTATGGCATTGCGCAATCCGAATCCGAATCGCCAGTCGCTGGGTATTTTCGCCATGGCCTTGGCGCTTGTAATCGCCGCCTTTCTGGGTGCGGTTATCGGCCTTGTCTGGCAAAGCACCGACTGGTTTTCGCAAGAGCCGGAAGAGGAAGTCGTGACCCGGGAGCGAGCAGCGCGTTAGGCTTGTGCCGGATTGGGCTTCCGCTTTGTCTTTGGCGCAGCGATCAGACAGGCGATCACGATGATGACCACGCCCGCGAGCGTGGTTGGCGTCACTTTCTCGCCGAACATCAGCCAGCCGAAAAGGGCGGCCCAGAGAAACCCCGTATACTCCACAGGCACAAGCACCTGCGCCTCTGCCCGCGCATAAGCCCAGGCAAGGCCCATCGAGGCGATCACCGTAAGCACCGCCGCGCCGGTGATCGTTTGCAAAGCCGCGCTGTCGGGCATTACGAAAAAGAAAGGCGCGGCGAGCAATTGCACCAGCCCGCCCACGCCCGAATGGAAAGTGGCAACCTCCAGCGGGCCAGCGACTTGAGCCTGCTTGCGGATCACCACGAAATTATAAGCATAGAGCGTTGCCGAGACCAGCAGGGCGGCGAGCCCCCATGCCACGCCCTCGTCAAAATCGCTGCGCCCCAGCCGCCCGCTGATGATGACCAGCGTTCCCGCAAAGCCCATCACGCTCGCCCAGATTGCCTTGCGCTCAATCCGCTCTCCCAGCAGCCAGTGCGCCAGATACAGCGCGAGCAGCGGAGCCACGAAGCTGATGGCGATGGCTTCGGCAATCGGCAGCTTTGTGAGCGCGTAGAAGAAGCTCAATGCCATTGCTGCTGACACGCAGCCGCGCTCGATATGCAGTTTGAGCACCGCGCCGCGCGGCCAGACGAAGCCGCTCGCCAGCCAGAACGGTGCGACCATCACTGCGGCAATAAGCGAACGCAGCAGCGATGCGGTGTAAACGCCCGTCGCCAGCGACGCGTCTTTCATCAGCGCGTCCATCAGCGACAGCAAGGCAACGCCCGCAATCGCGGCCAGGAAGGGCAGGATCAGGCGCGGGTTCGGCTCCATCGCCCGAACCCGTACTGCGCACCGATGCGAAGGTCACGCCGGATGCGCAAAAAACGGCTCAAAAGAGCGGTTCAGCCCTGTGAAAGCGGGCTTGCTTGATAGATAGGGCAATACGCGGCAATATCGCCGCATGACCATGGTTAACAGGGACTTGATTCTGATGCGTTTCGTCGGCCTTTTCGGCGCACTTGCCACAACCGCCGCTCTCACCGCGCCGGGGACGGCGCAGACGCTGTTTGCGCAAGACGTCCTCGGCAACGAGGATGCCGCCGAAGTCACCGCGACACCCGGCTCGCCCACCGGCGACGTGGTGCAAGACGTTTCTGCCAATCCCGCAGTGGCGCACTGGTCGATTGACAATGCCAACGCACTGCTCGCTTTCATCGAAGGCATCGGCGCCGAGGGGCTGGACCCCGCCGATTACCGCCCCGATCTGCTGCGCGAGGCGATTGCTGCGGGCGATCGGGATGCGCTCAACCGCCGCGCTAGCGGTGTGTTTGCGTGGCTGGTTGAAGATCTGCGCGATGGCCGCACGCCGATGGAGGCGCGCCGGCAGTGGTTCGTGGTTGATCCCGATCCCGATCTGCTCCCCACCGGCGAAGTGATGATGGAAGCGCTGGCAACCGGCGAAATCGCCCGCGTCCTCACCGAACTCAACCCCACCCATCCCGATTACGCTGCCCTGCGCGCGGCGTTGGCGGAAACGCCGGCCAGCGACACGCGCCGCATCCGGATGTTGCGCGCGAATATGGATCGCTGGCGCTGGCTCGCGCGCGATCTCGGCGGACAGTATCTCATCACCAATGTCCCCGAATACCAGTTGCGGCTGACAGTGAACAACCAGATCATCCGCACTTATCGCACGATTGTCGGCGCACCCGGCCGCACTGCCACACCGCAGCTCGCGGAAACCGTGGAAGGCGTGGTCTTCAACCCCACCTGGACGGTGCCGCAAAGCATTGTGCGCGGGGAAGGGTTGGGCGCGCGAGTGCTCAACAATCCGGCCTGGGCGCGTGCCAACGGCTATTCCGCCACGCGCGGCGCAAATGGTTGGGTAACGGTGGTGCAGCAGCCCGGGCCGAACAATTCGCTCGGCCGGATGAAGCTCGATATGCCCAATCCGCACGCGATTTTCCTGCACGACACGCCGCAGCGCCACCTGTTCGATTCTGCCAACCGTGCGCGCAGCCACGGCTGCATCCGCGTCGAGCGGGCGCTGGAACTGGCCATGACCGTGGCAATTCTTGGCCGCGGTGCGACGCGGGACGAGGCGGTGGAGATTTCCACCAGCGGCGAATACACCCGCGTTCCGGTGGAACGGACGATGCCGGTCTACATCACCTATTTCACCATGGGCGTGGATATTGACGGCAATCTGCGCAGCTTCGAAGACATTTACGGCCGCGACGCGCCGGTGCTTGCCGCGCTCGACGCGCCGCGTCAGGGCAACCGCGCCCGCGCGACCAGCGAGGAAGTGATCGAGATCGTCGACGATATTCGTACGACGGCGAGCTAATCGCTAGCCGGTTACCCGGCGGGAGTGAGGGACGGATTGGCCTCGCGGTAAATCCGCTCCAATTCGTCCTCGGCGGGTTCGGGTTCTTGCTGGCCAGCCGCGCGCCGCTCGGCAATCGCGGCTTCGAAATCGACCGGCGCTTGCGGCGGTATCTCCACGTCGCTGCCATCCAGACCAATGCCCAAAGTCTCGGCAAAGATTAGCCGCCCGCCGCGCAGGCGGTAAAGCACCTCGGGGAAGGTTTCCGGCCCGAAAGCGGGACAGCCGTTTGACCGGCCCAAACGCCCCCACCGCTCGACATGGGCGGGCGCGGCGTAATTGGCCTGATGCATCACGATGGCTCGCGGGAAGGCGTTTGAATTGGTCTCGTCGAGCCCGCCCAGCCGCACCGACGTGCCATAGCGGCCTTCATACCACTCCCAAGTGATATAGGCCCCGCGGCTGGTCGCCCAGCTATCGGGCAGGTTGGAATAATCGTTGAGCCAGCCGTCATGTTCGGGATCGGACCCGCTGCCATGCGCCACCAGCGCGCTATTCACTTGGCCGGAAAGCAGATCGACGAAATGGAAGCGCGGTTGGCTGGAATGCAGGCCGAAATCGCAAATGCCCACCACATCGCGGTGCCATAGCGAGGCCGCATTGCGCTCGACTTCGCGCGCGGCAATATCGAGCAGGCGTTGGTCGCGCACGCTCGGTGCGGGGCGCGCAAAGACTCGTGCAGGGGCAGTCAGTGCAGCACTGGCGGCCAATCCGGTGGTGAGCAGTTCTCTCCGATTCATCACCTGCAATAATGCACACGGCCGATGAACCTTGTCCATACGCTTAGCGCGCCTGGGCTTTGGCCTTGATCCGCTCGATGGCGAGCTGGCTCGCCGCCGCGTAGGCGCCGCCGTGATAGCGGTGCGTTCCCACGAAATGCAGGAAGCGCGCATCTTCGCCCCAGGCTTGCGCCCAATAATTGAGATAGCGGTCATAAGGCAGCACGACCGGTGCGGTTTCGTTGGCGAGCACGAAATTGGATGTCACCTGCTCGGTGCCCCAGATCGTCACATCCGCCTCGCCGATCATGCTTTTCATTTCGGTGAGGAAGGCGGAGGCGAGCGGACGGCCCGCGCCCATCGCTGCGAAGCCTGCAAAGCCCGAACATCCGCGCACATAGCGCCAGCCGCGCGCGGGATCGATGCGGCCCATGCAGGATTCGATGCGCCCCTGCACGTGGCCTTCGGCCTCTTCGCCACCGGGGTAGAAATGCCGCACGAATTCGGGAAGCGCCTTTGGTCCTTCGGCCTCTTCCTCGCCAAGCAGGATGAAGCTGCGGTTGCGCGCAATCGCTTCCTCGACTTCGGGGACGGGGCCGATCACCACCGTGTCGCTGTCGATCTGCATCCAGTATTCGCTCGAGCGGCGGTCGAGGATGGTCAGCAAGCGCTCCCACGTGCCGCCCGCCGGAAATTCGTTCAGCACAACGTCGCTGATCCGCATGATTTCGGGATCGCCGCAATGGTGGGCGAGAATGGCGCGGTCCTGCGCGGTCAGCGTGCCATCGTCGAGAATCGCGACGCGCCCGCGCTCCAGCTCGTTCCACAGGCTTTTCACCGCCACCAGATAGGGCAGCAGCACGGCGGTCCCGATCATCGAGAACAGCACGAGCCCGTCCTGCTTGGGCCGGATCGGCGCGGTGTCGAGAATCCCCGCAATCGCCTCGGCATGGCGCGTGGCTTCGCGCTTGGCGCGCCAGCGATGCGGGAGAAACGAAGTCATATTCATCGCGGTCAGTTCTCCAGCACCATCTGGTCGCCCTCGATCCGCGCGGTGCGGATGGTCGAGAGGAAGGATTGGCCGAGCAGCGAGATCGGCAGGCCTTCGGGAATAATCATGGCGGGCACGTTGGTGGCTTCGAAATTGCCGAGGCGGACAGTGGCAAGCGTGGTGTTGACGCCGTAAACCGTGCCACTCGCGCCCTGCGCCACCGGAACGACTTCGTTCGGGTTCCAGTGGAGCCCCATGGACGCTGCATCGGCCCCCGTCAGCGCGATCACGCTGGCTCCGGTGTCGACGAGCATCCGTGCGGTGATCCCGTCCACGCTGACATCGGCGTAGAAATGCCCGTCGCCTTCGCGGGTGAGCGTCACATCCTCGCTCCAGGTGGCGGGTTCATTACTGTTGGCGATGACCGGCAATGCGGTGTCGAGCGCTTCGGTCTGTTCGGCCTCGGGCGCGGCAGAACCGGCTTCCGGCGCGACAACCGGCCAAGCAAGGCCGACAAGGCCGCCTGCGACCAGCACGCCGGCAAGGGGAATACGCATATCCATCACGCCTGCCTTAGGCGCATGGCCTTAAACCACGGTAAAGATTGCCTCGGTCGCGGCAAGCTGTTCGATGCTCGCCTCCGGGAACGCCATGGCGAGCATGGAGCGGGCATGGCGCGCAGCAACGAGGCGCTGATCCTCGCCATATCCGCCGCCCAGCGCGCTGGCGATTGGCAGGCTGCGGTTGCGCGTCAGATCGAGCACATAGCGGTCACGCCGCACCAGCCCTGCATCGCTGAGCGCGAGACGGCCCAGCCTGTCGCCCTCATGCGGATCAACCCCCGCCTGATACAGCACCAGATCGGGCGCGAAATCGGCCATGATTGCAGGGAGATGGCGGTCGAGCATGGCCAGATAGTCGTCATCACCCATGCCATCGGGAAGTTCGACATCGCAGCTGGAGCGTGCCTTGCGCGCGGGAAAGTTCTTCGCCGCATGGGCGGAGAAGGTGAACACATCCTCGCGCCCTGCCAGCAGGCTGGCCGTGCCGTCGCCCTGATGCACATCAAGGTCGATGATGAGGATACGCTGCGCATCGCCTTCGGCCAGCAGCCGGTTGGCGGCCACCGCAAGATCGTTGAACACGCAATAGCCCGCGCCGGTTTCGTGCAGCGCGTGGTGGCTTCCTGCAGCGCTGTTCGCGGCATAGCCGTGGTCCAGCGCGAGCTTCGCAGCGAGCCATGTGCCGCCATTGGTATGCCGCACGCGGCTGGAAATGTGCGGGGTGACCGGAAAACCGATACGCCGCTCCTTCTCGCGCGGAACCTCGGCGCGGAAAACCTCGTCGACATATGCGGGATCATGCACCGCCTCAAGCCATCGCCGCGGCATCGGATCGGGCGCGTGCTCGGTCAGCGCAAAGCCGCTGGCGCGCAGGGCCTCCATGACGAGATAGTATTTGTCGAACTTGAACGTCCCGCGCTCAGGACGCGGCGCCATGTAGTCGGCGTGGTGGACGACGTGGAGCATCCGCTAAACTTGCGATTTACTCAGCGGTTTCAACCCCGTCGGTTGGCATTGTCATGTCCACCGGCTGATGCGCCAGTCGGTGCAGCTCGTCATAGATCGCGTTTTCGCTGCGGCTGGCGGCGTTGCGCCAGGTGGTGGCAGTCTCGGGGTTCACCAGCAGGCCTTCGGGAGTCACGACGAGCACATTGGGCGTGCCTGGCAGCTGCTCCAAGCCGAACTGGGCCGCGATGTCGAGATTGTGGCCGTCGCCAGTCTGGGGCATTCCGATATTCACGTAGACCAGCTCGTAATGGTCGGCGACGAGCGCGGCGAAGCGCTCTGTTTCCAGCCATCCGGCCAGCGCACGGCTATCGTGGCACCAGTTCGCGCCCATCACCAGCAGCAGCCGGGCATCACGCGCGGCTGCTAGCGCGAGCGCTGCGTCAATCTCGGCCATGGGATCGGAGGAAACCGTATAGGGTGTCGCTTCGGGGTGCGCGACCGCTGCGCGCGGCGCTGGTGGTGCAGCATTCGAGACCGAAGTGATGCTAACGCAGCCTCCCAGCGCGCCAGCCAGCACGAGCGCAAATGCGGGTGCAGCCAGTTTTCGCGCGGAGCTTCTGCCCGCCAAGCCTGCACCCGCCATTCGCTTACTTCTTCGCGCCCTTGTCAGCAGCTGCCTTCGCGTTCTTTTCCGCGATGATGCGCTTTTCTTCCTCGGGCGAAAGCTGCGTGGTCTTCTTGTCTTCGCTCATGGTATATCCCCCTTCGCTTACTCTGCCGCTTCTTGCGCCTTGGCGGCATGGGGATCGAAAGCCGTGGCCGTGCCCGCTTCGATCTCCGCCGCCTTTTTCTCGACCAGAGCGACGATATGGTCGAGCATATGTTCCGACTCCACATGGTGGTCGGTGACACCCGACAGGTAAACCATATGTTTGCCCGCGCCGCCACCCGTAATCCCGATATCGGTCTCGCGCGCTTCGCCCGGGCCATTGACGACGCAACCGAGCACAGAGAGGCTCATCGGCGTCTTGATATGCTCCAGCCGAGCTTCAAGCGCCTCGACCGTGCGGATAACGTCGAAACCCTGCCGCGAGCAGCTGGGGCAGGAGACGACGCGCACACCGCGCGTGCGCAAGCCCAGAGCTTTGAGCATTTCGAAGCCGACTTTGACTTCCTGCTCGGGCTCTGCCGAGAGCGAGACGCGGATCGTATCGCCAATCCCTGCCCACAGCAGTGAGCCGATGCCGATGGAACTCTTCACTGTGCCGCCGATAATCCCGCCTGCCTCGGTAATGCCGAGATGCAGCGGGCAATCGACCGTTTCAGCAAGGCCATGATAGGCAGCGACGGCGAGGAACACGTCGCTTGCCTTCACCGCCACTTTGAATTCGTGAAAATCGTGATCCTGCAACAGCTTGATATGATCGAGCGCACTTTCGATTAGCGCTTCAGGGCAAGGCTCGCCATATTTCTCGAGCAGGTCTTTTTCCAGACTGCCGGCATTCACACCGATACGGATTGCGCAGCCATTGGCCTTGGCCGCGCGGACGACTTCGGCAACGCGGTCTGACGAGCCGATATTGCCCGGATTGATGCGCAAACACGCCGCGCCTTTGTCGGCGGCTTCCAGAGCGCGTTTGTAGTGGAAGTGGATATCGGCAACGATCGGGATGTTCGCTGCTTTGGTGATCTGGTCGAAATTCGCCGTCGATTCCGCCGTGGGGCAGGAGACGCGGATGATATCAGCGCCCGCATCCTCGCACCGCCGGATCTGGTCAATGGTCGCGCCCACATCCTCTGTCGGGGTATTGGTCATCGTCTGCACGGTGATCGGCGCATCGCCGCCTACCGGCACATTGCCGACCATAATCTGACGACACTTGCGGCGCTCTATCATGCGCCACGGGCGGATTTGCGAAATAGCGTCTGCTGACATGGCCTTGCATATAGACACGCTTGCGCGAAGGGACAATGACAGTCGCGCCTGTTTGCGGCATAGCCGTGCCGCACCTCCCGGACGCATCACAAAGGAAACCGCCAAATGGAACACGGACACGGCCTGATGCTGCGCGACGCGTTGCTTATGCTGGGCTTTGCCTTGGTAGCGGTGCTCGCCTTCCGCCGCGCGGGGCTGGGGGCGACCTTGGGCTATCTGGTCGCGGGCGCGCTGCTGGGGCCGCAAGTCTTTGCGCTGGTGAGCGGGGCCGAACAGATGGCGGTGGTGGCCGAACTGGGCATTGTCATGCTGCTGTTCGTCGTGGGTCTTGAACTCAGCCCGGCGCGCCTCTGGCGGATGAAATCGGCGATTTTCGGGCTGGGTCTGGCGCAGGTGACCGCCTGCGGGCTGGCTGTCACGGCGACCATTCTGGCGCTCACCGGCTACACGCTGGAAGCCGCGCTGGCGATCGGCCTGCCGCTGGGCCTTTCATCCACCGCGCAGGTGCTGCCGATGCTGCAATCGGCGGGCCGCCTGAAGACGCCGTTCGGCGAAAAGGCGTTCTCGATCCTGCTGTTCCAAGACCTGTCGATCATTCCGCTCATCACCATCATCGCCGCGATGAGCCGCAATCCCGATGCTGGCGAAGGCCCTGCGGGCTGGGTACTGGCGCTGATGGCGGCAGGCGCGATTATCGGGCTGATCCTTGCGGGACGGCTGCTGATCCGCCCGCTGTTCCGCCTGATCGGCGGGCTGGGGGAACGCGAGTTGTTCATCGTCGCGGCGCTCTTCACCGTGATTGCCAGCGCCTTCGTGATGCAATCCTTGGGCCTGTCGGCGGCCTTGGGCGCGTTTATCGCGGGCGTGATGCTCGCCGATACGCCCTACCGGCACGAGTTGGAGGCCGATATTGAGCCGTTCCGTTCGATCCTGCTCGGCCTGTTCTTCGTCTCGGTCGGGATGATGCTCGATCTGGGCGCGGTGGCAGAGCGGCCGCTGTTCGTTGTCGGTTTTGCGGTGCTGCTGATAGCGGTCAAAGCCGCGATCATTTTCGGCCTCGGCCTGCTGATGAAGATGACGTGGCGCGCGGCACTCGCGCTCGGTCTGCTGCTCAGCCAGGGCGGGGAATTCGCCTTTGTCCTCTACACACAGGCGCAGACGGCTATGCTGATCGAGGCGGAATCTGCGAGCATTTTCGGCGCGATCGTCACCCTCTCCATGGCTGCCACTCCGTTCCTGATGATGGCGACCGCGCGCATCCGCCGCGAGCCCGATGGCGCGGCGGAGGAACGCGAAGCGCCCGACAACCAGTCCGCCAGCGCGGTGGTGGTCGGCTATGGCCGCTTCGGGCAAAGCGTGTCGCAAACGTTGCGCATGGCAGGGTTGTCGGTGACCGCCATCGACAAGAAGGCCTCGCAAATCGATATTGCCGAGGAGTTCGGCAGCAAGGTCTATTATGGCGACGGCACGCGGCTTGATCTGCTGCGGCAGGCGGGCGGCGGAGACGCGCAGCTCATCATGTTCTGTATCGACGAAGTGCCCGAAGTGGATCTGCTCGAATCGGTGAAAGAAGCCTTCCCCAAAGCCGCAATCTATGTGCGCGGGTTTGACCGGCGCTCGGTGATCGAGCTTGCCCAAAGCCCCGCCGAATATGTGATGCGTGAAGTCTTCGAATCCGCCGTCCGGATGGCGCGGATGGCGCTCGAAAAACTTGAGGTCGGTGAACAGCAGATTGACGCAGCGGAAGCGAAATTCCGCAGCTTCGATGCCGAACGGATGCAGGTGCAGATCGAAGGCGGCGATATTTACGCTGCGCAGGATATGACGCGCGAACAGCAGCGCGCGATGCGGGAAGAGGGTTAGGCCGCGTTCCCGCCGCTCAGCAGGAATTGCTGCGCTGCCACTACGGGTAGGGGCCGCGAATAGAGATAGCCTTGCCCGCATTGGACGCCGAGCCGCTTCATCGTGCGGGCTTCGTCCTTGGTCTCGATCCCTTCGGCAACCACGATGCAGCCGATTTCGCCGGCTAGTCGCACAAGCGCGCTGGTCATGGCTTGGCGTGCCGGGTCGGCTTCGATGCCGCGTGTGAGCACCATATCCATTTTCAGAATATCGGGTTGCAGATCGACAATGTGCCGTAACCCCGAATAGCCGGTGCCGACATCGTCGATGGCAATGCGCGCATAGGCTTTCAGCGCCGCGATTTCCTGGGCCAGCGCGTCAAAATCATCGACCTGGCAATGTTCGGTGATCTCGACCACGAGATTGGCGGGTTCCGATTGCGCGAGCAGTTCGCGCAGCACGCCTGAAACGACGGTTTGCGGCGAGACATTGATGGTGGCGTACATCCCTTCGGGAATATGCCCCAGCGTCTCCAGCGCGACGCGCACCGCGGTCATCTCCAGTTCCTTGCCAAGGCCCACCAGTTCGGCGTCCTCGAACCACGCATCGGGGCCGCGTTTGGTCACATCGGGGAAGCGGCTGAGGCATTCGACACCCACGGGCTTGCCCGTCTCCAGCGACACGATGGGTTGCTGGAAGGTCGAAACGCCATGCCCGTCCAGCATGGATACGACCCGCTTGCGTGCATCTTCGCGGGCCATATGCCCGGCGAGCGAGCTTTCGATGCGTTCGGCAGCGAGCCCGGCGAAGCTCTTGAGCACGTTCAAATCGCGCTCGGTCAACGTCCGGTCGGGCTGGCGGCCAAGCGCGCAGAAACTGCCCCAGACGGTGCCGTCTGACAGGCGCAGCGGGGTGTTGATGTGACAACCCACGGGAAGAAACTCGGTGATCGCCAGCTTTGCGGTCAGCGGATGGTCGGCCGGATCCTGGATCAGTTCGGGCAAGCGCCCTTGCAGGATATGCCAGCAATAGGAGTCCGCCCGGTCCTCACGGAAGCCCGGCCCCATCGGCAGATCGAGATCGCTGCTGACATGGGTCAGCTCGCGCTGCTCGTTCTCGACATAGCGCGAGACGAAGGCAATTTCGACGCCAAGGTGACCGCGAACCGATGCGAGCACGCGCTCGATCGCGGGATCGTTCACCAGCTCGTCGGCAAGCGGGGTGGCGGGTGCCTCGAATTCGGGCAGCAGGATGGGGGCTGTGGCCATAGTGGACCTGAGTGCCAGAAAACCCCTAAGGCGGACTTAACTTTATAGCGCGGCAAACTGCCGGTCAGAGGCGCAATTCGTAGAGGAATTCGTCGTCGCGCTGCTCGCCCACCCAGAAGCCGATATCGGCGATCTTGGCAAAGCCGTATCGCTGGTAAAACCGCTGCGCGCCGAAATTTTCCGCATAGACCGACAGCTGGATGGCATCGCACTGGCGCGCCTTGGCTTCGGCAAGTGCCCAGTCCATCAGCTTAGCGCCAATCCCGCGTCCGGTGGCGTCGGGGGCGCAATAGAGCTGGCCGAGGCCAAGCGGATTGGCTGCGTCGGAATATTCCTCATAGCCGCTCGGCTGCTTGATCTTGATAAAGCCCAGCAGCGGCCCGTTTTCGTTCTCCTGCGCCAGACGGTGGGTGATCGCCGGATCGGCGATTTCGCCCGCGACGGCCTCTACCGAATAAACCTGCTGCAGGAACGCTTCGAGGTCTTCGGGCCGGTAAAGATGCTCGAAAGCGGCGCAAAAGCTTTCCCGTCCCAGTCGGGCGAGGCTTTCGGCATCTTCGGAAACAGCAGCGCGCAGCAGCATCGTCAGGAGAACTTGTTCTTCTTGCGTTTGCCGAACCGCATTCCGCTTTCCAGATGGCCGCGCAATGCGGCGTAGAAGGCTTCGAGGAATTCGCGCTCGTCGCCACTGCCCATTGTCCAGCCGATCTTTCTGGTGATCGCTTCGGCCACATCGCGCAGCGCGTCCGCATTGTCCTCCCGCAACACGTTTTCGAGCACTTGCAGCTCGTGCTCGCCATAAACAGACAGCTCCGCCTCGCCGAAGCGGTAGTCTTTGGTCCGGTCGGGGGCGAGCGACATTGCTTCCTTTAGCTTGGCCTTCTTCGCCTCGACCACCCATGTGCCCGCGACCAGATCGCCTGCCCGCAGCGCGTCTTTGTTGAAGAACGGAAACAGCACGAACACGGCGAGCCAGAAGAAGGCGGCGATGCCGGCAACGCCTGCCTCTTGCGAGCCGCCGAGCAGGAAGAACATCGGGATGAATACTTCGACATCGCGCATCAGATTGCGCGCGATCACCATTTCCGCGGTCAGCCGCCCGCCATCGCGCGCCGCCACGCGCAGGCCGAGCACGCGCTTGCCCGGCGTCGCCCCGCGCGGGCCGAGTTCGAAAATCATGAAATAGCCGTAGCGGGCGAGGAACAGGAACAGCACCACGATCACGAACAGCAATTCGAGGACGGGGTTGGTCTCGGGCGTCGATTCCAGATCGAACAGGCCCCAGCCGATGGCCGCCATCGCAAGGAAGAAGATGATCAGGCCGACAAACCAGATCGTCAGATCGAGCAGCAGCGCCCCCGCACGTGCGCCTTTGCTGCCCACGCGCAGCGGCAGGGCAAGGCCCTCGGGCGTCACCAGCACGCGGTCCCGTTTGGTATTGGCGTCGCGCGAGAGGGCGTCGGACAGGCTCATGTGTCACTCTCCCGCGGGCGTTTGAGCACTGCGAAATAGACGATCCAGAAGGCCAGCATCGTGCCGCCAATGGCAAAGCGCGCGCCGGTGTCATCCACCAGCTGGCGGGCGTAGCCTTCAAGCAGGCCGGCAATGATCATCATCACCGTCACACCCACCATCACCACCGCCGCGCGCACGCCTGCATCCTGCATCGCGGCGAGGATCGCGCGCTGGCCGGGGAAGGCCATCTGCCGCCCGATATGCAGCCCCGCCGCGCCAGCCAGCATAATCGCGCCGATTTCGGTTGTGCCGTGAACAGAGAGCCATGCGGCAAATTCCCAGCCAAGCCCCGCATCGGCAAACACCCACATCATCGCGCCGAGCAAGGCCATGTTGTAAACGAGTAGCAGCAAGGTCGGTACGCCAAAGGCAAAACCCAGTGCGAAGGCCATGATGGCAACGCCGGTATTGTTGGAGAAAAGCGAGGCGGCAAAAGCGGTCAGCCCCTCCGCTCCGCCCTGATGCGCAAGAGTCTCTTCCAGAATTGCGCGGTCTGCGCCGGGCACGCGCCCGCCCGCCATTTCGCCGGGGACGAGCGCGAAGAACCAGTCATTGTCGCGCGCGACCAGCAGCCAGCCGACCAGCGCGCCCGCCACCATCACCGCAAAGGAAATGCAGATGTCGAGCCAGATATCGCGGATCGCCGCGCTCCAGCCACCGGCGAAAAAGCGTCGCAGCCAGCCGAACAGGCCAATGCGCGGCCCGTAAATCTGGAACCAGGCGCGCCGCACCAGCGCTTCGAGATAGTCGAGTGTTGCCGCATCGAGCGACGTCTCGCGTGCGACCGCCAGGCTGGAGGCGGTCTTGCGATAGAGCACGGGGAGTTCGAGCAGATCATCATCATTGATCCGCCCCGGACGCCCCTTTTCGAGCGCGGTGACGATTTGCTCCAGCCGCTGCCAGTCGACTTCGCGCTCCAGCCGGAAACGGTCGGACCGCAGGCTCGCGGCCTCGATATCGGCGGGCGGAGTGATTTCGGCGGATTTGAGGAAGGGAAGGTTGATCATGACAGCTCCCCCTCCTTTTCAAAGGAGGGGGCAGGGGGGTGGTATTGCGACCGCAAGGTCGCACCCGCCACAAGCACCACCCCGCTGCGACTAGGCTCGCTACGCTCACCAAGTCTCGCTGCCCCTCCTCTGAAGAGGAGGGGAAAAAGAGAGCGAATAGCAGCCATCACCCGATCGCCTCCGCGCGTTTGGTTTGCAGATAGAGGTCGATCAGCTGGTACCCGATCGCGTCATGCGGCGCTTCGATTACATTCACCCCCAGCCGCCGCAGCCGTTGCAGCACCAGTGCGCGCTGGGTGGCGAGGGCATCGGCGCTGACGGCGACCGCGATATCGCCCATATTGTCGGGCTCGCCCGAGGTCAGTTCCTCCAGCTCGGTATCGACCATGGTGACGAAAATCACGAGGTGGTGACGCACCAGCCGCTCGACGCTTTCCACCATCAACTCTGCCGAGGTCGGATCTGTAAAGTCGGAGAACAGGATGATGAGCGAACGCCGCTTCAGCCGCGCGGTCAAAGTCGCCAGCGCCAGCGTGAAATTGGGTTCGCGCGGAGTGTAATCGAGCTCTGCCGCCGCGCTTTGCAGGCGGTGGAACGCGCGGGTGTCGGTGACGAAGGGCGTCATCACCTGCGGGTGATCGGCAAAGCCGAACAGGCTCACCCTGTCGCCGCCTTTCAGCGCGACGTATGCGGCGGTGAGTGCCGCCGAGACTGCCCGGTCAATCCTTGGAAGACCGTCGACAGGCTCACACATCGACTGCCCGCAATCGAAGGCGAGGACGACCTGATTGTCGCGCTCGCTTTCATTCTCGCGGGCATAGAGCGCGGTGTGGCGGGCGCTGGCTTTCCAGTCGATACGGCGCCGGTCCATGCCGGGTTCGTATTCGCTTAGCGCCTCGAACTGCGTGCCCTCGCCGCGAATGCGCCGCGCGACGATGCCGAATTGCGCGTCGCGCATGAAGGCTTGGAGAACGGGGGAGCGCACCGGCGAGAGATCGGGCCAGACGCGGATTTCGGCGGCGAGCGGGATGTGCTTCTGCCGGACGGCAAGCCCCATAGGTCCGCGCCAGCGCAGCCACAGATCGTGCAGCTCGCCCGTTCCGCGCCGCACCGGCACCGCCTCGGCAAAACCCGCGAAAGTCTCTGCCTTGTCCGCGGCTTGCAGCGTGAATTCGGCCTTGCCGTCCTTGCCCAGCCGCGGATCGAAGCCGAGCGAGGCTTCGGGTGCGCGGGCGTCACGATCGCGCTCAATTCGCGCGGTGACTTCAATTCGCGCTGGCTGGCCTACTTCGACATCGGCAGGCACGCTATATTCGAAATGCCGCATACTCCCCGCAAGCCAGCCATCGATCAGCGCAACCAGCAGCAGCGCCGCTGCCGCCGCCGGAGCGATAATCCATGCTTGCGGGGCCGTCGCCGCCACCACCACCGCCAGCGGCGCGAGCAGCACCAGCAGCCCCAGCGTGAGCCCGGTGGGGACTATCGGCGAGGCCGGAGGTTTGAGGCGGCGGAGGAACTTCACTTAATTACTCCCCTCCCCTTCGGGGGAGGGGATCAAGGGGTGGGGGCGAGCCGCCAGGCTCGCTGGGGCTGCAAGCCCCACCCTACTGCGACTAGGCGGCAAGCCGCCAAGTCTCGTTATCCCTCCCCTAAAGAGGAGGGAGGATTTTGCCAAAGAGCTCACCGCGGTGCCTCGGTCTGTTCGATCATGCCAGCGACCAAGTCTTCCACCAACTTGCCTTCGATTTCCGCCGCCGGAGACAGCAGCAGGCGGTGCCGCAGCACGGCGGTGGCGAGCGCCTTCACATCGTCCGGGATCACGTAATTGCGACCTTGCAGCGCGGCACGGGCGCGGGCGGCATTGGCGAGCAGCACGGCGGCACGCGGGCTCGCCCCGCTCGCCAGATCGGCGCTTTCGCGGGTGGCGCGCACCAGCGACACTGCGTAGTCGATAACTTCGGGGGCGAGCGTCACACTCTTCACCGCCGCCTGTGCCGCGCCAATCGTTTCGGGCGTTGCGACCCGCTCGATACCGAAATCGGCGGGCTTTTGCGGCCCGCTGCGCTCGCCAAAGCGCTTGACGATCTGCGCTTCTTCCTCGGCGCTGGGGTAAGGCACCAGCAGCTTGAACGCGAACCGGTCGAGCTGTGCTTCGGGCAGCGGGTAGACGCCCTGGTTCTCGATCGGGTTCTGCGTCGCCACGACCATAAACTGTTCGGACAGCTGGTGCGTCTCGCCGTCCAGCGTCACCTTGCGTTCCTGCATCGCTTCCAAGAGCGCGGCCTGCGTTTTGGGCGGCGTGCGGTTGATTTCATCGCCAAGCAACAGCTCGCAGAAAATCGGCCCGCGCGTTAGGGTGAACTGGCTGGTCTGGAAGTTGAACAGGTTGGAGCCGAGAATATCGCCCGGCAGCAGGTCAGGCGTGAACTGGATGCGCCCGAAATCGAGGCCGGTTGCGTGGGCGAAGCAGTTGGCGAGAAACGTCTTGGCCGTACCGGGAGGGCCTTCCAGCAGCACGTGCCCCTGCGCCACCAGCGCGATCAGCAGATGCTCGACCGTCTCGTCCATGCCGACAATCGCCTTGGCCACCTCGGTGCGGATCGACGCCGCCATTTCTGCGGTCTGTTCCAGCGTCATGCTCATCGTTTCAGCATCCTTTCGATGTCTTTGAGGGCGCCTGCAGCGCGCATAATGTCCTTGGGATTGCCCGCATTGCGCAGATCATTGGCGCGGGCGATGAAAGCCGCTTCATGGCCGCGCCGCGCCAAGGCGCGGTCGATGGCCTGCGCGCGGGCTTCGGGATTGGTGTCCCTGATACCGAGTTGCGCGGCAATGCGCTTGCCCATCAGCGCGGCATAGGGATCGGCAAGCAGGTGGAAACGCTTCACCCGCGCGACCAAGGCTGCGCCGTTGCGCGCCAGCTCGCGCTTGCCCTGCGCGCGGGTGGGCGCCTCAGCCACGGGCGCGCCAAAGCGGTTGAACCCGCGCCACGCAATCACCAGCGCGGCGAAGAGCAGGCACAGGGTTGCGGCGAGGAAAGGCGGGCTGAAAGCGAGCGTCAGCAGGTTCTCGCTCGAACCGAGGCCGGGCAGCGTCATGTCGAACAGCACCGGCATATCGGGATCGCCCGCCATCGCCTCGTCGATGATTGCCATCGCCAGTTCGGCACGGGCGCGGTCTGCCATGCCGTAATTGTTCATCAGATCAGGTTCGAACACGACGATAAAGGGATATTGCCCGTCATAATAGCCGTAACCGGTATCGAACAGCGCGGAAGGGTCGGCATATGCGCCCGCCAGCATATCGCCTTCGCGGTCGGTAACGAGGGGCGTAAGTTTCGCCTCGTCCGGCTGGTTCTGCAAGGCTTGCACCTGCTCGGGCGCGGGCAGGGTGCCACGCCGCTGCATCCCGCTCCAGCCGCCAGTGCGCCCCAGCGCGAGCTCTACCCCTTCGGCAAAGGGCAGGTCGTCAAACCAGCCGGTTGGGGACGCATCGGCGAGAAAGACCCAGCCATCCTGCGCGCCGCTTTGTTCCTGCGCCTGCGGCGGCACTTCGAACGCGGTCCATTTGGGCAGGATCAGCAGCGTCGGCCCCATACCCGATTCGAGCCGTTGTTCGAGCAGGTCGGCAATCTGTTCCGGACTAGAGAATTTGGGCGGCGTGAGCACCAGCAAGCCGTATTCGTCATAACCAGCCTGGCTACGCGAAAGCTGCACATCATAGCCCTGGTTTTCGAGCAGATCGTGCAAGCCCTTGAAACCGGGAATGGCGGTGGACGTCGCGTGTTCGCCGCCATTGCGCTCGTCATTGCCTGTCCAGCCTTGCCCGATGGCGTAGAGCATCAGCAGAAACGCCACCGCGCCGATCGCCAGCACCGCCAGAACGGTGCCCGCGCGGAACGGATTGCGCCGCCGCGTCGAAACTATGGGAGCCGCCGCGCTCATGCGCTGAGCGCCTTTTGCTGCAAGGCGAATTCGGCATAGGCATCGCGTGCCACCTGCCAATCCTCGCGATTGAGCGCACTCAGCGCGAACAGGCTGCGCTCCACCCGCGTGGCGATAATGCCGAAAGCGGTGCGCGCCTTTTCGGGGATGCGCGGTTCGGCGGAGAGTTCGCGCGCCGTGCTCGACGGTTCGACTATCTCGGGCCGTGCCGCCGCAATCTGCCCGACCGAGCGTTTGAGCAACAAATGCGTCGCTTCGTCATATTTGCCTTCTGCCGCCAGCCGGTCGGCTTCTTCGAGCAAGGCCAGCGCCTCGCTTTGCTCCGGCACCCATTCGCCTTCGGTCACCACCCGGCGGCGGCGTGCGAGCAGATCGGGGGCAAGGATGCGGATGACAGCATAGAGCACCGCCGCAATCGCTAGCGCCAGCAGCACCCATTTGAGCACGGGCCAGGCATTGACCAGAAAACTGGTGACGGGCCGGAAGGCCTGCCCAAGCCATTCCAGCAGATCAGTCAGCCAGTCGGGCGGCGGATCGGCCTCCGGTATTTCGACTTCGGCAAACTGGATCGATTCGTCGCTGCGCACATCCTCCCACGCCTCGGCGAAGCCGTCGGCGGGCGCTGGCGGCGCGTCGTTACTGTCGACCGGAATCCCCTGAACGGCTGTCACGCTTGGCAGAGTTGCACGGCATGGCGCACTACGCAACGCCTTGCTGGCGCTGTGCCAATCTTTTGTTCACGATAACAGGAAATTGGCAGGGTCGAGCCGCATAGCCATGCACATACTGAAATCATCCGACACGTAGTCGTCAAACGGCTCGCACTCGGCAAAGCCTGCTGCCGAATAAAGCCTTTGCGCAGGCTCGAACACCGGATGGCGACCGGTTTCGAGGCCCACCCATAGCCGGCCATTCTCGCTGGCGGTGCGAAGCAGATGCTGGAGCATGGCCTTGCCTGCCCCCTTGCCGCGCCATGCCTGCGCCGCGCGCATCGATTTGATTTCGCATCGTACCTCGTCCAGCCAGCGCAGCGCACCGATGGCTGCGAGCGCGCCCTGCGACCGTGCGGCAAAGAAGGTCACATTGGGATTAGCCAGTTTGCGAGCAGGAAGGGCGTTGACTTTGCACGCTGGCGAGCAGCGGTGCATTTCCGCCAGATGCGCGTCCAGCAATGCGAGAATGTCCGGCGTGGTGGGCGGCTCTTCCGCGATCACAAATGCCGGAGCTTGCCCCATGCTTACCCCCGTTTGCGCGCCAGCGGATAGGTGCCGAACATCGACACCTGCGTGCAGTGGAAGGCCAATTCCTCCATCGCCCGATCGACCGCCGGATCGCCCGGCGCGCCGATAATGTCGGCGTAGAACATACTCGCGGCAAAGCTGGTGCCCTGCTGGTAACTTTCCAGCTTGGTCATATTGACGCCATTGGTCGCAAAGCCGCCCAGCGCCTTGTAGAGTGCGGCGGGGATATTCTTCACTTCGAACACGAAGGTGGTCATCGCTTCCTGCCCGGCAAGCTGCGCAGGGTCGAGCGGTTCGCGCGCCAGAATGACGAAGCGCGTGGTGTTGTCATGCGTGTCTTCGACCGCTTCCTCCACGATATCCAGACCGTAGAGATCGGCGGCCAGTGCGGGCGAGATCGACGCGACCGACGGATCGCCCTTCTCCGCCACATAGGCCGCCGCGCCCGCCGTATCGGCGAAGCTTAGCGGTACTATGTCCCGTTCGCGCAGGAAGTGGCGGCTCTGCGCCAGCGCGTGCGGGTGGCTGTAGGCGGCCTGGAACGGCCCCGTCGCGCCGCGAATCGCCATCAGCGCGTGGCTGATGCGCAGAAAATGCTCACCCACGATGGACAGCCCGCTTTCGGGCAGCAGGAAATGGATATCCGCGACGCGCCCGGCTTGCGAGTTTTCGATGGGGATCATCGCGCAGCCCGCGCGCCCGTCTTTCACCGCGTCAATCGCATCGGCAAAGCTGAAACACGGCAAGGGCAGTGCCTCTGGCGCCCATTCATTCACCGCGCGGTGCGAATTGGCGCCCGGCGCGCCCTGGAAAGCGATGGCGCGATCCGGCTCGGCAGCGGCGGCGGCCTGCATCTGTTCGACCATGGCGATGGCGGGGGTTGGGAAACTCTGCATCAGGAAGGAGCGCCTAGCCGCCCCGTGCCTTGCCGACAAGCACCAGCATGGCGTGCGAAAGCATGGCCGAACTTGCGCAAACCCGACGAAAGTCCCCTTGCACCGCGCGCCGCTGGGCACTAGAGCGCGCCGCAGAACCGTTTTAGCAATTTATTGGTCCATCATGAACGATCAGATGAACACGATTTTCGGCTGGGTGCTCGCCAGCCTCGGCATCGCCCTCGGCGGGTCGATCATCGCGGGCAAGGTTTTCAAGCCGATCGAAGGCGAAGGCTATGTTATCGTGGCCGAGGAAGAAGGCGCGGTGGCCGATAGCGGCCCTTCGCTTGCAGAGCTTCTCGCAGTGGCCGATCCGGCTGCGGGCGAGCAGGTCTTTGCGCGTTGTTCGACCTGTCACACCATAGAGCAGGGCGGCGCCAACGGCATCGGCCCGAACCTGTATGGCATTATGGGCCTGCCCATCGGTCAGCATATGCCCGGTTTCAGCTATTCGGCTGCGCTTTCGGGCCATGGCGGTGACTGGACATGGGAAAACATGAACGCCTGGCTCACCAGTCCGCGTGCATTCGCCGATGGCACGTCGATGAGCTTTGCCGGTCTGGGTAACCCTGAAGACCGCGCCAATCTGATGGCCTATCTCAATTCGATGGGCAGCAATCTGCCGCTTCCCGAAGTGGCGGCTGCCGAAGCGGCTCCCGCAGGTGAGGAAGCTGTGCCCGCAGCCGAAGGCGCGGAAGCCGGTGCCGCCGAAGCTGCTCCTGCAGCGGCGGAAGCGGAAGTAGAGGCTGCGGCTACTGCCGAATAATCCGGGCGTTAACGCCTGACCAAAAGGGGCTCCGGTTTGCGCCGGAGCCTTTTTTGTTCCTGAGTGGCGCTAGCCGCGCCCCTTGAAGCCCTGCGCCACAACATACCACTCGCTCGACCCCTTGCGGCTGGCGGGCGGTTTGGCGTGTTTGACCGTCTTGAAATGCTTCTTGAGCAGGTCGAGCAGATCCTTGTCGGTCCCACCGGCGAACCCCTTTGCCAGAAACGCGCCGCCTTCGGTCAGGTTCTCGACCGCGAACCATGCGGCGGCTTCCACCAGCGCCATGGTGCGCAAATGGTCGGTCTGTTTGTGGCCGACGGTATTCGCTGCCATGTCGGAGAGCACCAGATCGGCTGGTCCGCCCAGCGCGGCTTCGAGAGCAGCGGGTGCAGCCTCGTCCATGAAATCCATTTGCAGGATGGTGACGCCTTCGATCGGTTCGGTTTCGAGCAGATCGATGCCCACAATCGCGGCCTTGGGCGCACGCTTGCGGACGACCTGGCTCCAGCCGCCAGGCGCAATCCCCAAATCGATCACACGAGTGCTGCCTTTGACCAGGCCGAATCGGTCGTCCAGCTCGATCAGCTTGAACGCCGCGCGGCTGCGCCAGCCTTCGTCCTTGGCTTTCTTGACGTAAGGATCGTTCAACTGCCGCTCAAGCCAGCGTTGGCTCGACGGTTTGCGCTTCTTGCCGCTCTTGAGGCGGCGCTGCGAATCCTGTCCGGCGCGGGTCATCGGGCGTTCCACGCACGGTCGCGGCGCTTGGCGGCCTGCGCCTGTGCACCCTCGGCATCGGCGGCCATCAGGCTGCGCAAGATGCCCTCGCGAATCCCGCGATCCGCAACGCCAAGGCGCGGGGCGGGCCAGATTTCGAGGATCGCTTCCAGAATCGCGCAGCCCGCCACCACCAGCTCGGCGCGTTCCTTGCCGATGCAGCCGATCGCGCCGCGGTCCTCGATCGACATCGCGGATAGCCGTTCGGACACGGCGAGCATATCGTCGCTGCGCACGATCAGCCCGTCGACTTCGCGCCGGTCATATTGTTCAAGGCCGAGATGCACGCTGGCCAGCGTCGTCACCGTACCGCTGGTGCCGAGCAGCCGCTGCTCTTCATCCTGATGCGGCGCGATGCGCCGGGCGAATTCGGCAAAGCTTTCGCGCACCAGCGCCTTCATTTCGGAATAGCGGGCGAGGCGGGCGGCTTCGTCGCCACCTTCATGGCCCACCGTTTCCGACAGCGAGACGACCCCCCACGGCACGCTCTGCCAGTCGATAATCCGCGGCACCGGCGCGCCGGGTTCGATCAGCACCAACTCGGTCGAGCCGCCGCCAATGTCGAAGATCACCGCCGGGCCGCGCCCGTCCTCAAGCAGGATATGGCAACCGAGCACCGCCAGCCGCGCTTCTTCCTGCGCGCTGATAATATCGAGCACGATGCCGGTTTCGCGGCGTACCCGCTCGATAAAGGCCGCGCCATTGCTCGCGCGGCGGCACGCCTCGGTCGCGACCGAGCGGGCGAGGTGGACATTGCGTTTCTTCAACTTGTCCGCGCAGATCTTGAGCGCACCGAGCGCGCGCTCCATCGCCTTGTCTGACAGCCGGCCCGTTTGTGCCAGCCCCTCGCCCAGACGGACGACGCGGCTGAAAGCATCGATCACGACGAAGTTCTCGCCCGCCGGTCGTGCGATCAGCAGGCGGCAGTTGTTGGTGCCGAGATCAATGGCTGCATAGGATTGCTTGTAGGACGCGTGTGGGGGACGCCGCCAGTTGCTGACTTGGGACGGACCGCCATTCGCACCGCCAGCAGTACTGCTGGTCGGGCCGTGGGTCGGGTCGTCTGCCCCGTTGGTGCCGGGAGCGCGCTTTCTGCCCTGCTTTGCTTCGCGGCGGCGGGCGGATTTGCCCTGCTTCCTGCCGCCCGCTTTTCCTTCGGGCTTTGCGCGTCCATCCGGCGGAGAATAATCCGCCATTTCTGAACTCTCTAATCTTCATAACCCGCCACAATCGAGCGGAACCTGACATGAAGCTATACCAGAGGCGGGTTCGATACAAGTTAAGCTGTAGCAGCTGCGGTTGTGAGCGGTTAGGACAGCGCGATGACCGCCCCGCTCCCCACCATTGCCCTGTTCGCCCGCTACCCCGTGGCGGGCAAAGCGAAGACGCGGCTGATCCCGTCCCTGGGGGCCGATGGCGCTGCGCATTTGCACCGGCTTTTGGTGGAGCGGACGCTCGCCACTATGCGCGCTTCGGGCTTGCCGTTTGCGGTCTGGACGACGGGCGAAGAGCACGCCGCCTTCGCGCAGTGGCTGGGCGAGGATGTGCCGATGACCGCACAAGGCGAGGGCGACCTTGGGGCAAGGCTTGCGCGGGTGCCCGCACCGGCGATTTTGCTGGGTGCGGATATTCCCGACGTGTCGGCGGAGCACTTGCAGGCAGCCGCGGACGCGCTGGCGGAGGTGCCGGTGGTGATCGGCCCTGCGAGCGATGGCGGATACTATCTGCTCGGCTTTCGTGAGCCTGTGCCGTTTCTTTTCGACGATATGCCATGGGGCACAGAACAGGTGCGCGCGTTGACCGAAGCGCGGCTGGAAGCGCGCGGCATCTCTTATCGTCTGCTTCAAACACTCGATGATTGCGACCGGCCCGAAGACCTGGCCAAATGGCCGGAGCTTTTGCGATGAGCACCAGCATTGTCATCCCCATGCTCAACGAAGTTAAGGCGCTGCCCGCGCTCATCGGCCACATCGCCGCGCTCGATCCGCCGCCGCTCGAAGTGGTTGCAGTCGATGGCGGGAGCGCAGACCGCACGGTCGAGCTGGCGCGCGAGGCTGGCTGGCGCGTTGTCGAAACGCCGGCAGGGCGCGGGCGGCAGATTAATGCGGGGGCCGAAGCAGCAAAGGGCGCAAATATGGTCGTGCTCCACGCCGATACCGTCCCACCCATCGATATGGTCGCGGTGATCGAAGAGACGCTATCGAACCCGGCCATTTCGCTCGCGGGGTTCACTCCGATCCTGCGCGGGCCGGAGAAAACGCGCTGGGGTACCAGCTTCCACAATTGGGCAAAGACCTATTACGCGCCGCTGCTCTTCCGCCCGTTGCTGTTCGTCAAAGGATGCCGCCTGCTGTTCGGAGACCACGCGATGTTCTTCCGCCGCGCGCAATTTCTCGAATGCGGCGGCTGCGATCCCGAGGCCAAGGTGATGGAGGAAGCAGACCTGTGCATCCGCATGACGCGCTTTGGCCGGGTGAAACTGGTGCGGCGCCTTATCGAAACCTCGGACAGGCGCATCGCCGAATGGGGCGCGTTGAAGGCGAACTGGATTTACCTGAAAGTGGGCTTCCTTTGGGGACTGGGCGCGCGCGATCGGCTGGAGCGGTATTATCCCGATGTGCGGTAGTGGGAGGTAGTAGAGGAACCGACCAAAACTCCCCTTCCCATTGGGGAAGGGGTTTGGGGGATGGGGGTTCCGCCGCCCGATCAAGAAGCGCTGCAAACCCACCCCGCTGCGACTAAGCGGCAAGCCGCCAAGTCTCGCTGCCCCTCCCACAAGGGAGGGGGGTACTTCCTTCCAACCCCCCGGAACAAGTCGGGGTGACTTGGAAGGGAAATTACGCCGACGGCAAATACCCCCGCGCAATCCCGTAGGCGATCAACCGGTCGAGCCACGCATCGTCTGTCGGCGGACATTCGAGGCCGGTCACGCTGCGAAACTGCGCGTCATCGAAAACCGGCGAACGTGTGAAATACGCGCCGAACGTCCCCAGCATCCGGCCCGCCAGCAGGCGTTCCGTGGGAGACAGGGCTTCGAGATCGTAGTCCTCCGGTGCGACCACCGTCGGGTCAGGAAAGTGCGCTACCCTTTGCACGCCATGTGCCAGCGCGGCAGCGGGTAGTGGATCGCGGGCGACGAGGTGGAAATAGCCGCCCTCCGCCTCCTCCATCCGCTCCGCCAGCGCGACGATCCCCGCCGCGACGTGATCGAGCGGCACCAGATCGAGCGTTGATCCCGGCACGCAGGGGAATTGCGTCACCTTGCCGCGCGCCATCAGGCGGAAGACGTTACACAGCGATGGGAAGTCGCGGATTGCGCCGCTCGCGCTGTCGCCCAGCACGATGCTTGGACGTGCCACTGCGAAGGGCACGCCGCTTGCGGTCACCGCCGCTTCTGCCGCCGCCTTGCTCGCTTCGTAGCGATTGGTGAAAACTGTGCCCTCGGGCACGGCCTCTTCTGCGATCACCCCGTCGCGTTGCCCGCAAACATAGGCGGTGCTGACATGGAGAAAGCGCGCCCCAGCCGCCGCGGCGAAGCCCAGCGCGTTGCGTGTGCCCTCGACATTGACCGCTCGAAGCTCCTCTTCGGGCGCGTCGAATTCGAGGCTCGCTGCGCAATGGATGACAAGGTCGAAGGGCTCTGCTTTGAGCCCCATCAACGGCTGGGTCACATCGCCCGCAAGCGCCCTTGCGCCCTCAACCAGCGCGCCGTCATTTCCGCGGATATCCGGATTGCGGCGAACCAGCCCCGCAACCTCGTGCCCGCGCGCCGCTAGCCGCGCGCAGACTTCGCCGCCGATCAGCCCGGCGGCTCCGGTAACGAGTATCTGCATCAGCAGCAGGGCGCTTCGGACTTCGTCGGATTGGCGTCGGACTGGCCGAACGGAACCGCCGTTCCGCAGCCGGGGAACACGCCGTAATGCGTGGCGAAATCGCCCAGAAACTCGAAATGCTCCGCAAAGCGCGTTTCGGCGAGCATCAGCCAGCTATTGCCGCAAACCGGGAAAATCCGTCCCTTCTCGATGGCGTGATGTGCATCGAGCAGGAACATCCGCTCCTCGCCCGCAACGCTGCCCTTGTAACGCACGGCTTGCCCGTAATCCTCGCATTGCGGCTCTAGCCCGTCGAGCTTGAACAGGCGATAAGTGGCGGAGACGAAATTGATCCCGTCCAGTTTGGCAGCGATTTCTGCGTCATTGATGCCCATCGGCCGGTCGGTGACGAGACGCGGATCGGCGAAACCGGCGGCTTTGGCGATCCGGTCAAAATCGCCCCAATAGAGCGCGCCCGACAGGCATTCGCCGTGCAGCACGGGGTCGCCGAGCAAATGTGCGGGCACGCGGCGGTCGGCGTAAACGTCGGAGAAATACAGCTCTCCGCCCGGCTTCAGCAGCCGATAGGCGGCACGGAACACCGCCTCCTTGTCCGCCACCAGATTGATGACGCAATTGGAGACGATGACGTCGAAGCTGCCTTCTTCAAGGCCAAGCTCGTCGAGCTTCTCGATATCGCCTTCGACGAAATCGACATTGGCATAGCCGAAGCGTTCGGCGTGCCAGCCTTGATATTCGCGCGCCACGGCAAGCTGCTCGGGCGTCGCATCGACGCCGGTTACGCTGCCGGTCGGCCCGACCAGTTGCGCGAGCAGATAGGCATCCTGCCCGCTGCCCGAACCCAGATCGAGAACTTTGCACCCTTCGAGCGCCTGCGGCGTCACCAGCCCGCAGCCGTAATAGCGCGCTTTCACCTCCTCATGCACGTTCTTCAGCGCCTTGCGCACCGCTTCTCCGGGCATTTCGAACGTGCAGCAGGCATCGGTGCGCAGATCGGCCGAGCCGCCCAGCACTTTGCCGTAATAGTCCTGCGAATTTTGGAGGTTCATGAAACTCTTCATCCCTTCACTGCGAAGTTGGTGGCCATAGACAGGAAGCGTTTCGTTTCCCAGCAACAATAGGTTACGTGGGGGAAATCCATGGAATACACGCATGACGTTATCGTAATTGGCGGCGGGGCCGCAGGGCTTACCGCAGGGGGCGGCTGCGCGCTGTTCGGGCTTAAAGTGGCGCTGATCGAAGGCCATAAAATGGGCGGCGAATGCCTTAACAATGGCTGCGTCCCGTCGAAGGCGCTGATCGCGTCCGCCCGCCGTGCGGCCGAGGCGCGCGAGGAGAAGCGGGCGGGCGTGCAACTCGCCGCGCCCATCGTCGATTGGGGAGGCGTCCATGCGCACGTCCACAAGGCGATCGCCGATATCGAGCCGCATGATTCGGTCGAGACGTTCGAGGAGATGGGCTGCGAGGTCATTCAGGACTACGCCAAATTCACCGGCCCGCATTCGGTGGAAGTCGGCGGACGCACGCTTTCCGCGCCGCGCATCGTGATCGCCGCCGGCAGCGGGCCGTTTGTGCCGCCGATCCCCGGCATCGATGATGTGCCCTATCTCACCAATGAAAACCTGTTCGATCTGGCCGAGCAGCCCGAACATCTCGTCATTATCGGCGGCGGGGTGATCGGCATGGAAATGGCGCAGAGTTTCTGCCGCCTCGGTAGCCGGGTGACAGTGATCGAGCCGGGCGAACCGATGGGCCGCGATGATCGAGAATCTGTCGCCGTTGTGGTCGAAACTATGAAGCGCGAAGGGGTGCGCTTCGTGAAGGGCAAGGCAGAGAAAGTCACTGCGGGCGAGGGCGGCGGCGTTGCCGTCACCACCGATGGCGGCGAGGACATTGCGGGCTCGCACCTGCTTGTGGCGGTCGGTCGCACAGCGCGCACCAAGGGCTACGGGCTGGAAGAGATCGGCGTGGAACTGGGCCGCAACGGCATTGCGGTCGATGCGCGGCGGCGCACCAACCTCAAACACATCTACGCCATCGGCGATTGCCGCGAAGGGCCGCGCCTGACCCATGCGGCGGGTTACGAAGGCAGCCGCGTCGTGCTCGAAATTGCACTCGGCCTGCCGAGCAAGGTCGATTACAGCGCTCTGCCGTGGTGCACCTATACCGAGCCCGAAGTCGCGCAGATCGGCCTGACCGAGGCCGAGGCGCGGGAGAAATACGGCGAAAAGCTGACCGTAGTGAAGGAAGGCTTCGACCATAATGAGCGCGCCATCGCCGAGGGCGTGACCGAGGGACATTGCAAAGTGATGCTGAACGGCAAAAAGGTCGTCGGCGCGAGCATTTGCGGGCCGAATGCGGGCGAGTTGCTGCTGCCTTTCACCCAGATGATCACCGGCAAAGCGGGCACGTTCGATGTCGGCGGCGCGATCATCTCTTACCCGACCCGCTCGGAAATCACCAAGGCCGCGGCGTTCACCGCGTGGGAGCCGACCGTGTTCGGCAAATGGCCCAAACGCTGGGTTGCATTCCTCGCCAAAATGCGGCGGATGTTCTGATATGGCGTCGCGCTCGTTGTCCCGGAACGCTCCGACTGGAGCATCGCCTTTTGCGGTCGAGGCCGAACGCCTTGGCGCGGAGAAATTCGCCGATCCGTTGGTCACCGCCAAGGGCGAACCGCGCGCCAGCGTCGCTTTGCGGCAGATGGAGACTTTGTGGTTCGCCACCGGCACGCTGTGCAATCTCGCCTGCGCCAATTGCTATATCGAAAGCAGCCCGACCAATGATGCGCTAGTATACCTAACCGCCGACGAAGTTTCCCGCTTCCTCGATGAAGTGGAAGCCGGGCCACCGCGCCTCCGCCCCCACGAAATCGGCTTCACCGGCGGCGAGCCGTTTATGAACCCCGACATCATCGCGATGGTGGAGGACGCTCTGGCGCGCGGGTTTGATGTGCTGGTGCTGAGCAATGCGATGAAGCCGATGCGACGGCACGAGGCGGCGCTGCTGCGGCTGCGCGAGACCTATGGCGCGAAGCTGACGATCCGAGTGAGTATCGACCATTATACCCAAGCCTTCCACGAGGCAGAGCGCGGGCCGAACAGCTGGGCACCGATGCTGGAGGGCCTGCGCTGGCTCTCGGCCAACGGCTTTTCCATCGCTGCCGCCGGGCGCTCGCTCCCGGGCGAAACGCAGGAACAGGCGCGGCTGGCCTATGCCGCACTGTTCGAGCGCGAGGGCATCGCCATTGATGCAACCAACCCGGCGCGTCTGGTGCTCTTTCCTGAAATGGATGCCAAGGCGGACGTGCCCGAAATCACCACCGCGTGCTGGGATATTCTCGGCAAATCGCCCGACGATGTGATGTGCGCCAGCCAGCGCATGGTCGTCCGCCGCAAGGGCGAGCCCGAGGCGCGCGTCGTTGCCTGCACGCTGCTACCCTATGATGCGGAGTTCGATCTCGGCGCGAGCCTTGCCGAGGCTGACCGGGATATCCCGCTCAACCACCCGCATTGCGCGCGCTTTTGCGTGCTGGGCGGGGCGAGTTGTTCAGCCTGAGTGAAACCTTCCGCTCCTATCGGACGTATCTGTGCATATGACCAAAACCTTCATGACTGCCGCCGCGCTCGCGCTGCCTCTCGCCTTCCCGGCCACAGCCGCGGCGCAAACCGCGATTGACGGCACCTATACCGACCAGGGCGGCTATGTCGAAATCCGCGTGGCACCCTGCGGCAATGCCCGCTGCGGCACGATCACGCGGATTATCCGCAACAAGCCGGGCGAAACGAACCGCGACCGGCACAATGATGATCCTGCTTTGCGGGATCGCCCGATCACTGGCATCCGCGTGCTCAGCAATTTACGCTGGGATAACGGCGCATGGCGGGGGCAAGTGTATAATCCCGAAGACGGCGGCACCTACCGCGCGGTCGTGCGTCCGGGCCGCAATGGCGCACTCAGCGTGCAGGGCTGCGTGACGGTGCTCTGCCGCACAGTGACGTGGCCGGCGCGCTGACCACTAGCCCCTTGACCGAATCCGGCACGCGGGATAATGGCCCGCCCTCCATTGGTATTGCCCTGTCCTCTAATGGTAAGAGAGCGGACTCTGACTCCGTCAATCAAGGTTCGAGTCCTTGCGGGGCATCCATCCTTCCCTTCATCGCCAACGCACTCTAGGGCTTAGTCATTGCCTGTGAGGAGAGCCGTGTGAGCGAAGACCTATCCAAGAAAGACAGCGAATTGAAAGATCATCGCTTTTACCACGCGGACCGCGAAGCCAAGTTCGCCGATTCCATTCCGCAATCCACGCCGCAAACGCGCCATCCGGCATACAAGCTGGCCTTCCGCGACACCGATTTCCTGCTGCGCGAGGAATTGCGCCCCGTGCGCTTCCAGCTGGAGCTGCTGAAGCCCGAAATGCTGCTCGAAGAAGCAGGCGTCGGCTCGACGCTGGTGATGTACGGCTCGGCGCGCATTCCCTCGCCCGAAGAGGCGCAGGCGAAAATCGACGCGGCCAAAGACGGCAGCGAGTACGACCAGAAGGTGGCCGCCAGTCTCGCCGCCAAGGCCAAATATTACGAAGAAGCCTATCGCTTCGCCAAGATGGTGAGCGAAATGTCGATCGTCGAGGAAGGACAGCGGCAGTTCGTCGTGTGTTCGGGTGGCGGGCCGTCGATCATGGAAGCGGCCAATCGCGGCGCGAGCGACGCGGGGGCGGAAAGCATCGGCCTCAACATCATCCTGCCGCACGAGCAGGCGCCCAACCAGTATGTGACACCGTACCTCTCGCTCAATTTCCATTACTTCGCGCTGCGCAAAATGCACTTCCTGATGCGCGCCCGCGCCGTGGCGGTGTTCCCCGGCGGCTTCGGCACGTTTGACGAGTTTTTCGAACTGCTGACTCTGGTGCAGACGGGCAAGATGAAGCCGATCCCGATCCTGCTGTTCGGCAAGGATTTCTGGACGCGGGTGATCGATTTCGACGCGCTTGCGGAAGAAGGAACGATCTCGCCGAAAGACCTTGAGCTGATTACGTGGTGCGAAACCGCTGAAGAAGGTTGGGCGGCGATTGCGGCGTTTTACGACTTATGAACGCAGGCGCAGCATGATCCGGTGCGGCCGGACGCGTTCTGCCCTCGTCGGCCTGTGTGCGCTTGGCGCTTTGGCCACGCTCCCCTTGCGCGCTTCGGCGCAGGAAAGCGCGCCATCTCCGGACGCGACGCAGCTTTTTCTTGAACGGTTGGCCGATGGCAATATCGATGCTGCGCGCGGTCAAATCGCCAACATTTTTCCGCTGTCGGGAAACTGGGAATTCGATTTCCTTCTCCGCGACCGTGAAGCCATTTTGCAGGCTGTCGCCGATTGCCGGACGGAGAGCATCGAAACTATCGGTTTGCCGGGCACGCTGATGCGAACTGCCAATCTCGATTGCGGAGGCGAACGCCTGCAATTGCTGCTAATGGCCGAAGACAATGCGCTCAGCCCCTATGTTACAATCGTGGGGCTGGTTGACGAGCGGATGCTGGCGGCGAATCTTCTGCGCCAGCAAACAAATGTTCCTGCTCCGCCTCCGCCGCGTTTCTTTGCGACCACTTCGGCAGAGCCGATGAGCGAAAAGGAACGCGCCCGTGCAGCCGAGGCCCGGCAATTGTTGGCCGATCGGCGCGACTCTGCAATTGCGGAGATTGCGCTCGCGCTCCAGAGCGAAGACCTGTCATCTGTGGCAATCCACTTCGCAACCGACAGCCATTTCGCTTATCGCATTCGCGATCCGTTTTTCGGCGTTGATATCGTTTTGCGCGAGGGAGCAGGCATGGCCGAATTGCGCGCGCAAATGGAGCAGGCGCGCGAGGATGTCGGCGCGATTGTCGCTTCCGATTGCGAAGGAGCATCGGGCAGCGACGTTCTCTGGCCGGTGTTTTGCCAATGGCGGCTCGAAGAATCCAACCGCCGCCTGTTTTCCATGATCTACTTCCGCGGCGAGCGGATTTTCTCGATGCAGACCTATTACATGACTTTCGACGAATTCGTCCGCTTCCCCGAACAGGCCGAGGCGCGGGGCGTCGATGTCGAGAATGTCGAATACAGCTTTATGCCTGATTTTTAGCCTCTCCGCCTGATGCCCCAGCGGGCCGTTGCCTAGCCCGAAGCCCGACGCGTGCATCAGCGCTTCGCTGACGAAGCGGCGGCTTTGGGCTGCGGCTTCTTCCAGCATGAATCCTTGCGCCAAGTGAGCGGCGATTCTGGCGTTGTATGGTTTGTGAGGTGATCTGCATCTTCTGATTGCGATCCGATGTGCGAACCTTGACCCGGTTCGAAACCTTCACCGCAAGCTGCGGTTGTAATGATGGCCCGGCATGGCTACCTCCTGCACTGCTACCTGTCGCAATAGACGGTCACCGCCTCCGCCATTCGGAGGCTCTTTCCTTCAGTTCCGCCACTTAGTTGCAGCCGCGCCAATCATGGCACGTTGCACGCGCGTGAAGGGAAAGACATGACTACACAAAGGCGCATCATAATTTTTGTGATTTCGGTCACCTATGTGGGCATGGCAATTGGGATATTTGTGAATATTTATCCGATTAATTGATGATATACGGGTTGTCATTTTGGCTTGGAGTTCCCATTTAATAGTCAGCTACCAGTCGCAATCGACGGTCCTGAGGGCCAATACTTAACCCTCTCTTCTTTCCTTTTCGCCTCTTAGCCCGCGCATAAGCGGTTGCTACTGATCGCCTGCGCCAAAGAAAGAGGAACTCCCATGACACATTTTGGCAAGATCAAGAGCTATGACAGCAGCTCCGGCACCGGCTCAATCTCGCCCGAAGGGGGCGGAGATGCACTTCGCTTCAAGAAGGCGGATCTGCAGCAGGAAGCCGAGATGCCGAAGGTCGATCAGCGGTTCAGTTACGAAACCAGCGAAGTCGATGGCGGCAAGAAGCACGCTGTGAACCTGCAGCACCAGCAGGGCGAAGGCGCGAGCCAGAAGGATCAGGCCCGCAATCAGCAGGGCTGACACCACCCACTATGGGCCGGGGGCTGACTGCTTCCGGCCCCTAGTGCCATCTCACCAAAAAGGATCATACGCCATGCCGATGAACAAGCTCCTATTCGATCACCAGCTTGCGGCTATGAATGCTGCCCGCCCGGGCTCCGAGCGCGAGAACTCGGCGGCTGTCGAATTGTTGGGGGATCGGGCAAAGCAGATTACGCATTGGCGATTGGCAAACGGTTTATCAAATCTGGGATGGCCGCATGACGAGCGTCAACCTGTGAGCAAGGACGGCTGACATGAGCCCAACAACAATCGAAAGCGTTTCCGACCAGGCCGGAACCAGCCAATGGGAAAGCGAAGGCGGCTCCCTTAAGCCGGGCACAAGCAGCGGACTTCCCGAAGGGATAATCGCCGTGACTTCAGTCCATTTTCGCGTTGGGCCGTACTCATATTCCCGGATCGAAGATGCCATGGCGCAGCTTGACCGCCAGTCTGACTAATGATCCAGGTACCGCACCGCCTGATGCCCCAGCGGGCCATTGCCGAGGCCGAAGCCCGGTGCGTGCATCAGGGCTTCGCGGACGAAGCGGCGGCTTTGGGCGACGGCTTCTTCCAAGGGCAATCCTTGTGCGAGATGCGTGGCGATTGCGCTCGATAGCGTGCAGCCGGTGCCGTGGGTGTGTTTGGTGACGATGCGCGCCTCGCTCCACACGACGTCGTCCGCTCCTGGGCGCACCAGACGGTCTTCGACCATCGGCCCGTCGGCATCGCCACCCTTGGCGAGATAGGCCACGCCGCGCTCCGCCATCGCACTAACGCCGCCCAGCGCCTCCAGTTCGGGAACATTGGGGGTGGTGAGCGTTGCCAATTCCATCAGCCATTCGAACACTTCGATCGTCGCCGCATCCGCCAGCACGCTGCCGCTGGTGGCGACCATCACGGGGTCGAAGACGATCGGGCAGGGCAGGTCTTCCAGCCGGTCCGCCACGACCTCGGCGATATCCGCGCTGCCGAGCATCCCGATCTTCACCCCATCGACGCCGATATCCTCCATGCAGGCATCCATCTGCGCTGCGACAAAGTCGGGATCGCACGCCTCCACCACCCGCACGCCGCGCGTATTCTGCGCGGTCAAGGCGGTGATCGCGGTCATCGCATAGCCGCCGAGCATGGTGATGGTCTTGATATCCGCCTGAATGCCCGCGCCGCCGGAACTGTCCGATCCGGCGATCACGAGAATGCGGGGAGGGCGGGGATTGGTCACTTGCTTCCCTTATCCGACTGCCCTGAGCTTGTCGAAGGGCTGCACTTTCTTTCATGAACTTGGTCAAAGATCAGAAGAAAAAGCAGTCCTTCGACAGGCTCAGGACGAACGGGTCTTAGTTAGGCGGTGGAGGCTCACACCGCCCCCTCGACCGCATCGCAAATGCTGTCGACCACGCGCTCTACCTGCTGCCCGTCATCGCCTTCGGCCATAACCCGGATCAGCGGTTCGGTGCCCGATTTGCGGATCACCAGCCGCCCGCTGCCCGCCAGTTCAGCCTCGGCAGAGGCGATTGCCTGCTTCACCTTGGCATCCGCCAGCGGATCGCCGTGTTCGAAGCGGACATTCTTGAGCAATTGCGGCACGGGATCGAACAGATGCAGCAGCTCGCTCGCGCGCTTGCCGGTGCGCACCATCGCGGCGAGCACTTGCATCGCTGCAATCGTGCCGTCGCCAGTGGTGGCGTGATCGAGCAGGATCATATGGCCCGATTGTTCGCCGCCGACATTGTAGCCGCCCGCCTTCATCGCTTCGAGCACGTAGCGGTCGCCCACCTTGGCGCGTACCAGCTTGAGGCCTTCGCCCGCCAGAAACCGCTCCAGCCCCAGATTGGACATGACGGTGGCGACAATCCCGTCGCCTTTCAGCAGGCCTTTCAGCTTCCAGCGGCTGCCGATGAGGCCCATGATCTGGTCGCCATCGACCTCCTGCCCCTTCTCGTCGATCACGATCAGCCGGTCGGCATCACCGTCCAGCGCGATGCCGATATCTGCGCCTTCCGCCACCACACGCGCCTTGATCGCGTCCAGTGCGGTCGAGCCAACGCCGTCATTGATGTTGGTGCCATTGGGCGAAACGCCCATCGCAATGACTTCCGCACCCAGTTCCCAGATCGCTGTGGGGGTGACGTTGTAAGCCGCGCCATGGGCGCAATCGACCACGATCTTCATCCCGTCCAACCGCAGATCGGAAGGCAGCGCACGTTTGACCGCATGGATATAGCGTCCGCGCGCATCCTCGATCCGGCGGGCGCGGCCGATATGGTCGCCCTCGGCCAGCACGGGTTCTGCGTCCATCGCCGCCTCAATCGCCTCTTCATCGGCATCGGACAGTTTGAAGCCGTCCGGCCCGAACAGCTTGATGCCGTTATCGCCATAGGCGTTGTGGCTGGCGGAGATCATCACCCCGATATCGGCACGCATCTCCCGCGTCAGCAGCGCCACGGCGGGGGTGGGCAGCGGGCCGGTCATGATGCAGTCCATCCCCACGCTGGTGAAACCCGCTACCAGCGCGTTCTCCATCATATATCCCGACAGGCGCGTATCCTTGCCGATCACCACGCGGTGTTTGTGATCGCCGCGCAGGAAATGGCGCCCGGCGGCTTGGCCTACTTTCATCGCGGTAGCGGCGTTGAGTTTCTTGCCATTGGCGCGGCCCCTGATGCCGTCCGTGCCGAAATAGGTGCGTCCCATGTGTGTTCCTGCTGCTGTGCTGCGTTGCCCGTCTTTGCCGCGTCAAAGCCGTCTTGTCACCTGCGAAGCGGGCGGGCAAAGGGGCGGGCGGAAATCTGCATGGTCTTGCAACCCAGCGCGGCTTCACGCGTTGGTGGGGCAAGACCGTAAATCCGAACACACAGGAAGGATGATACCCCATGGCTTTCACACTTATGCCGCTGCCCTATGATGCCGAAGCGATTGCGCCTGCGATCACCGCGGAAACCTTCAGCTATCACCATGGCAAGCACCACCAGGCCTATGTCACCAAGACCAATGATGCGATTGCCGGCACCGACCATGCGGACAAGTCGCTGGAAGAAATTATCGCGGCGTCGCGCGGCACCAATGCCGGGCTGTTCAACAACTCCGCACAGGTGTGGAACCATGGTTTCTTCTGGCATTCGCTGACCCCCACCAGCACCGGGCCGAGCGGCGATCTGGCGGACAAGATCGAGGAAAGCTTCGGCTCGCTCGAAGAGCTCAAGAGCCAGCTGAAGAGCAAGGGCGCGGGCCACTTTGCCAGCGGCTGGGTGTGGCTGGTGGAAAAGGGCGGCAAGCTCGAAGTTGTCGACACGCATGATGCCGATACCGCCGCCGATCAGGATATGAACCCGCTGCTGGTCATCGATCTGTGGGAACATGCCTATTATCTCGACCACCAGAATGCGCGCCCGGCCTATCTCGATGCCGTGGTTGACGGCCATCTGAATTGGGATTTCGCTGCCGACAATCTGGCGCGCGGCACAACTTGGGTATACCCTGCCTGAGCCTGAACGCTCTTTTGCGAGACGGTAAGGCCCGCGTTGCCCACAACGGCGCGGGCCTTTCTTGTGTCCGCGGTCTGCGTCTAGTCGGCCTCGCGCAATTCCAGCACATTGCTTGCAAACAGCGGTTCGCCGAACAGGAAACCGATGAAATTGGGGCGGCCCAGATGGTCGACGAGCGCGGTAAGCGTTAGCAGAATGGGCACCGATAGCAGCGCGCCCGCCACGCCCCAGATCCAGCCGAAATAGGCGAGCGCCAGCAGGATGAGCACCGGGTTCATTGTGAAACGCGCGCCCAGAATGCTGGGGGTCACGATGTTTGACTCCACCGTATGCAGCGCCAGATAGGCACCGGCGGGGATCAGGCCGACCAGCACCGTATCGGCCGAACCGATGCCGAAAAGTCCGAGCAGCAACAGCATGGCCAGCGGGCCGATATAGGGCACAAAATTGCACAGCGCGGCCAGCCCGCCCCACATCACCGGCGCATCCATCCCAAGCGCCCACGCGCCCAGCGCGACAACAACGCCGACGCCAATGTTGATGATCCCTACAGTCAGTATATAGGCGGCGACCCTGTCCTGCACCTCGCGCATCGCGCGCGCCGCCTTGAGGCTAGCGCCAACGGCCTGCCGGTCGAGCAGCAGGCGACGGCGCAGACGCACCCGCGCTTCAATCATGAAAAAGGCCAGCAGGAAGGTCAGCAGGACTTCCAGCAACACGGTAGGCGTGGCGAAAGCCAGTTGTTCAAGCATTGTCGGCCCCGCCAGCACCACTTGTTGCGAGCCTTCTCCCGACAGCGCGGCGAGCTGGCGGTTGAGTTCTCCCACCCAAGCGAACGTCGCGGCGATGCGGGTGAAGTGTTCTTCCACCTGCGCCGCCATTTCGGGAATCTCGTCATACAACGAAACCGCCGGGGTCAGCACTGCCGACAGAGCCAGCGCAAGGATCGCGAAAAATGCCATCAGCGCCATCAAGGAGGCAAGGAAATTGGGGATTCCCCAGTTGGAAAGCCTGTCGGCCAGCGGAGACAGGATAATCGTCAGGATAACTGCTGCGACCAGCGGCAGGAACACCACCGAACCGATCGAGAGCACGAAAGGTAGCGCCAGAAACAGCCCGATGGCAAGCAATACGACCAGCGCCGAAACCAGCCGCACTTCCTGCGCGGCAAAAGTCATCTCCTGCCGCAGCGAGGCGTCATCGGCGTTTACATTGGAGTCGGCATCGGAAACCTGCATTGCGCATTCTTTAGCGGGGATGGCTTACGGGTGGCAATCGCGCTTTAGGGGCGCCGTGGACCGACCGCCGTCAGTCAGACGTGACCGGCGCAGCCTCGCCGCGCCCGGCGGCGACATCGTCCAGTTCCTGCAGAATGGCACGGTGCGCGACAGGATCGTCGATCGAGCGGTCGGGAATGTCCCCATCCTCGATCATGCTTGTTAACGCCGCGCGTGCGCGGCCCACCCGGCTTTTGATCGTTCCGACGGCGCAACCGCAGATATTCGCCGCTTCCTCGTAGGAAAACCCCCCTGCGCCAACCAACAGCAGGGCCTCGCGCCGTTCGGGCGGCAGCGTCAGCAGCGCGCGGTGCAGGTCGGACAGATGGATTGGTTCCTCCTGTCCTGCCGGAGCGGTAAGAATGCGTTCGGCCACACCTTCATCATATTCGCCGCGGAACCGGTTGCGGCGCATATCGGTGAGATAGGCGTTGCGCAGGATAACGAATGTCCAGGCGCGCATCGAAGTGCCAGGCTCGAACCGGTCTTGCGCGGCCCAAGCCTTGAGCAGCGCCTCCTGCACCAGATCGTCAGCCATGTCGGGGCGTCCGCACAGACCCCTGGCGAAAGCGCGCAAATGCGGCACGACCTCGGTCAATTCGCGCTTGAAGGCGCGCTTGTCCTCGGCGCTTCGCGTGGGCGGCGTGCGGGCCGGTGTGGTGTCGCTCATTTGCTCTCGCTGCCATCAAGCTTGGAGAGCAGGGCCTTGAAGCTGTCCGGCAGCGGTTCTTCGACTACGCTGTCATACAGCCGCTTCAGGCCGGCCGTCCATTCCGGTTCGTCCGGTTTGCCGGTAACTGCCCTTCCGGGCGATCCTGCAACAGATTTTGTGTGATCAGAAGATCCCATGGTGTCGTCAGCTTTTCTACCAAAGCCGCCGAGAGAGGGGATTGGACCAGACCCCGACGGTGCTTGTGCGATTACAATAGTGGTTGCATGAGGAACGAAATGCCCGCCCTACGGTTCCCCGCTTATTGTTTTCATGTCTTTCGGCAATGCCGGATAATGCTGCCGCACCGCTTTCCTGCCCGGTCGGCAGGCTAGGGAAAGGGCCACATTGCTACAGCCAGTCGCGAAACGGAGCAGGACGAGGCGGTGGCTACTGCGCTGGCCGCGCGCCTTGCCTGCGGCTGTCTTCAGCCTCGTTTCGCTGATTACGCTGGTGAGCATTTATGCCATCGAGCTTGGGCAAGCGCAGCGGGATATGGCGCAACTTTCGGCCCGCGCGACCGCTATCACTGCCGCACTGGAGCGCCGTGCGAATGCGAGCAGTGCCTATTTGCGCGCCGGAGCTGCTCTGCTGGCGACGATGGATGATGTCCCTGCTGACGATTTCCGCCGTTTCGTCTCCGAATTGCGGCTGGATGCCGATTATCGCGGTACCGAAGGGATCGGCTGGGCGCCGGTCGTGCGGCCCGAAGAGGTCGAGGCGTATAATGCCTTCGCCGCACGGGCAGGGCCGGTTCGTTACGCGCTTAATCCGGTTCCGCAAGGTGACGCGCGCTTTGCGACGCCGGTTACCTTTTTGCAGCCCGACACGGAGCGCAATCGCCGCGCGCTCGGTTACAATATGTATTCCGAACCGGTGCGCCGCGCCGCGATGGATGAGGCCTGGCGCACGTCGCGTCCCACCGCGTCGGAGAAGATCGTCTTGTTGCAGGAAGGCGGCGAGCCCGAGCCGGGATTCCTGATCTATATGCCCGTGTTTGTGAACGCAGCGGGGGACCGGGAGCTCAAAGGCTTTATCTACAGCCCATTTAACGCCAATGATTTCCTCCAAAGCGCGCTCGAGCTGGAAGATGCAGGCGCTTATGGCGTGCAATTGTTCGACGGAGCTCCGGGCGAGGCGAGCCTGTTGGCCAGCACATTGCCGGCACAGGGAACGGTGCTGCGCGAAGTGCGGCAGACGGTGACCATCGCCAACAATCCATCGGTTCTGGTGCTCAGCGCACGCGGGACGGCGGGTTTGACCCGACTTAGCGTTGTTACGCTGGTTTTTGGACTGTTGGTGGGCGTGCTGCTGATGCTGTTGTTGCGGATGCTCACGCAGCAGGCGCAGGAGGACGAGGAGTCGCTCAAGCGGTTCGAGGAACAGGCCTCTATCCGCAACACCCTGACGCGCGAACTCAATCACCGGGTCAAGAACACGCTCGCCAACGTGCTGTCGATCATCGCGCTGACCAAGCGCCGCGCAAACAACCTGGAAGAGTTTGCAAAGGGTCTGGACGGACGCATCCGCGCGCTTTCTGCCACGCATGATCTGCTCACTCAGTCCGACTGGGGTGCAACCCCGGTCGGCGCGGTGATCCGGGCCGAACTGTTGCCTTACAATTTCGGTGAAGACCAGAAGGTGGAAATGGGTGGGCCAGAGGTCGATCTGGCACCCAATGATGCGCTGTCGCTTGGCCTCGCCGTGCACGAGCTTGCCACCAATGCCGCCAAATACGGTGCCCTCAGCACGGACGCGGGCAAGGTTAGCGTCATCTGGCACGCGCTGGCAGACAATCTGGTACAGGTGGAATGGCGAGAGCGTGGCGGGCCGCCGGTTCCGCAGGAACGCAGCCGGGGCTTTGGTACCGATCTGATCGAACGCATTGTCGCGCACGAGTTGCGGCATCCGGTCGAGCTCGATTTCGATCCCGCGGGCGTGCGCTGCGTGTTGCGCATTCCGGTGCGCCAGCGCAGCGAATTCGCAATCCGCGCGGCCAAGCCGACTGCCCCCAATTCCTGATCCGCTGGACGACCAGGCCGCCGCAGATTAGAGCGGCAGCCTATGGCGCGGTTCGTACATCTCTGGCGGCTGATGTGCGTTTGCGCCACGGTGCTGCTGTCCTCTTGTACCCCTGCTGTAGAACGTGGTCCCGTGATACTTGCGCCTGCGAGCATGCAGGAAGCTATGGAGGGTGTGGCCGATGCGTGGGAAGCACAGGGACATCCGCGCCCAGTGCTTAGCATTGCCGGAACGCCCGCCATCGCGCGGCAAGCGGCCGAGGGCGCGCCGGCGGATATCATCATCACCGCCGATAACGAATGGATGGATTGGCTGCACGAACAAAGCCTCCTGCTGGAGAGTTCGCGCGCAGTGCTTGGCACCAACCGCTTGGTGTTGGTGCGCAGTGGCCATGCACCGCCGGATATGGAGCTGACCGATCGCCAAGCCCGCATTGCGATGGGCGATCCCGACAGCGTGCCTGCAGGTCGCTATGCCAAGGCCGTGCTGGTGGCGGGAGGTCAATGGGACGCGCTGGCCGCCCGCATTGTCTCCACCGAGAATGTCCGCGCGGCGCTGGCTCTGGTGGAGCGGGGGGAGGCGGATTTCGCTTTTGTCTATGGCAGCGATATGATCGGCGGCTCTGGTAGCCTTGCCATCGTACAGAGCTGGAGCGACATTGAGGGCGGGCCGATCACCTATCCGTTGGCCCGTTTGCGTGGATCGACCCACGGCGAGGGTGAGGCGCTTTA
Source organism: Aurantiacibacter sp. KMU-128 (assembly GCF_056933515.1). NCBI lineage: Bacteria > Pseudomonadati > Pseudomonadota > Alphaproteobacteria > Sphingomonadales > Erythrobacteraceae > Aurantiacibacter > Aurantiacibacter sp. KMU-128. Next base: position 2,378,465 of record NZ_JBXORT010000001.1, on the reverse strand, counting down.
CCGCTTCCTGCGCTCTTCAGAGGTCTCTGCATTGCTGCGCCAGCACGGCTTCGGACCGGCGGAAGGCGGGGCATTATGAGCGAAGCCGAATGGGCGGTGATCGCGCTTTCGCTACATGTCAGTCTCGTTGCTATGCTAGCAACGCTGCCAATCGCGTATGGTCTCGCCTATCTGCTCGCTCGGCGGCGCTTTCCCGGGCGGGTGCTGCTTGATGCGGCGGTGCATTTGCCGCTGGTGCTGCCGCCGGTCGTTACCGGATGGCTGTTGCTGATCGTGTTCGGCCGCAACGGTGTGTTCGGGAGCTGGCTCTACGAGGCATTCGGCGTGGCGCTGGTGTTTCATTGGAGCGGAGCCGCGCTCGCCGCAGCGGTGATGGCCCTGCCGCTGATGGTTCGCGCTATCCGACTGAGCATTGAAGCGGTTGACCGCAAGCTGGTCGGCGCAGCGCGGACGCTGGGTGCAACGCGCTGGCAGTCATTTTTGACTGTGACTTTGCCGCTAAGCCTGCCGGGTATCGCTGCCGGAGCCATGCTCGGCTTTGCCCGTTCGCTAGGCGAATTCGGCGCGACGATCACTTTTGCCGCCAATATCGAAGGGCAGACCCGCACGCTGCCGCTGGCGATCTATTCCGGGCTGCAAGTGCCGGGGAACGAGGACGCGGTGGCGCGGCTGGCGGTGATGTCGATCATCCTCTCGATGGGCGCGCTGGTGCTGTCCGAATGGCTGGTGCGGCGCGCGCAGGGTAAGGATGCACACGTGCTATGACCCATCGTATCAATATCGACATTATCCTTGCGCCGGGCGGGCGCGAGATCGTTTGCCGCATTGTCTCCGATGCGAAACTCACCGCGCTGGTCGGCCCTTCGGGGGCGGGCAAAACCAGCGTGCTCAACGCCGTGGCAGGGCTGGCCACACCGCTTGCCGGACACATCCGTGTGGCGGGGACGACGCTGTTCGACGCGGCGGCGGACGTGAACCTTCCGCCCGAGCGCCGCCGGACGGGCTATGTCTTTCAGGACACCCGCCTGTTTCCGCATTATCGCGTTGCCGCCAATCTGGCCTATGGTACGCGCTTTGCCGCGCCGCAGGATCGCTGGATCACTCAGGACGAAGTCGTCGCGCTGCTCGAAATCGGCGATCTACTCACGCGCTGGCCTGCCAATCTGTCGGGCGGCGAGGCGCGGCGGGTGGCGATTGGCCGTGCCTTGCTGAGCGGCCCGCGCTTTCTGTTGCTCGACGAACCCTTCGCCGCGCTCGACTCGCTGCGCGCTGAAGCGCTTGCCGGCTTGATCGAGCGTATCCGCGATGAATTGGACATTCCGATCCTGCTGGTCAGCCACTCGGCGGACGAAGTCGCGCGGCTTGCAGGGCAGGTTGTGGAGCTGCACCCGCATACGGTGCTTGCGTAATGCGCGCCGACTTGGCACCGCGCAAACCATGACCACGCCATCGGCAGAATCGCAGCAAGACGCTCCGCAGTTCGATCTGCTGATTATCGGCGGAGGCATTAACGGTTCGGGCATTGCCCGCGACGCGGCGGGGCGCGGGCTCAAGGTTCTGTTGGTCGAAAAGGATGATCTGGCGCAGCACACATCTTCCTCCAGCACCAAGCTGGTGCATGGCGGCCTGCGCTATCTCGAACATTACGAATTCCGCCTGGTGCGCGAGAGCCTGATAGAGCGTGAGCGGCTGCTTGCCATGGCGCCGCATATCATTTGGCCGCTGCGCTTCGTGCTGCCGCATGATGCAGGGCTGCGGCCCAAATGGATGTTGCGGCTGGGGCTGTTCCTTTACGACAATCTGGGCGGTCGTAAGCTACTGCCGCCGACCCGCTCGGTCGATCTGCGCGCCCCGCCGCACCGGGACGTGCTCGAAGCACGATTGACGCAGGGTTTCGAATATTCGGACTGCTGGGTGGAGGATGCGCGGCTGGTCGTGCTCAATTGCATGGACGCGAAGGAGCGCGGGGCCGAGATCCGCACCCACACCAAATGCACCGGGCTGGAACGCCATGCCGATCACTGGGTGGCAACGCTGGAAAGCGCCGACGGCCAGAGCAGAGTGACGGCGCGCAAGGTCGTGAACGCCGCCGGGCCGTGGGTGGACCGGGTGCTGAACCGCTCCAACCCTGACCAGCCCGCCGACAACGTCCGGCTGGTCAAAGGCAGCCATCTGATATTCCCGCGCCTCTACCAAGGCGGGCACGCCTACATCTTCCAGAACAGCGACAACCGCATCATCTTCGCTATCCCCTACGAGCGCGAATTCACGCTGGTCGGCACCACCGATGTCGGTTTCGAGGGCGATCCGGCGGGGATCACGATTTCCGACGAGGAGGCGCGCTATATTTGCGATGCCATCAACGAATATCTCGCAACCGACGTAACGCCGGCGCAGGCGGTGTGGAGCTATTCGGGCGTGCGTCCGCTCTATGACGACAAGTCAGCCGACAATTCTACTGTCACCCGCGATTATGTCTTCGCGCTGGACGAAGATGGCGGTGCGCCGATCCTCTCTATCTTTGGCGGCAAGATTACGACCTACCGCAAGCTGGCCGAACACGCGCTGGAGAAGATGGGCCTTTCGGGCGGTGACAGCTGGACAGCCAGCCGCCCGCTGCCAGGCGGTGATATCGATCCGGCGCATTTCGATGCCTTTGTCGATGATATGTGCGCGGCCTTCCCGTGGTTCCCCGAGGCAGGCGTGCTGCGGCTGGCGCGTGCATATGGCACGCGGATGGAGCGCATTCTGGGCAAGGCGCAGGGTTTGAACGATCTTGGCCAGCATATCGGTGGCGATCTGTATGCAGCGGAGCTGGATTATCTGGTGGCAGAAGAGTTCGTAAGCGGTGCCGATGATGTCCTCTGGAGGCGCAGCAAGCTGGGCCTGCATCTTGACGAGGCCGCACAGCAGCGTCTGCGCGATTGGTTCGCCAGCCGCTAAACTGCCTTCAGGTAAGCCGCGCGAAATTGGCCGCGCCGGGCGAGGGCGTGCGGGCCGCCGATACGGTCTGGCGATCGGGGCCGAGGAGGCCTTCTATCCGATCGGCCAGCGCGGCGATCTGGGCTTCCTCCAGCCGGTAATAGACAAGCTTTGCCTGTTTGCGCGTTTCCACCAGCCCCGCTTTGCGCAGCACACCCAGTTGTTGCGAAAGTGCAGGCTGGCCGATCTGTGCTGCTTCCTCGATTTCGCCGACATTGCGTTCGCCGCCGCGCAGCACTTCGAGAATGCGGAAGCGCAACGGATGGGCTAGGGCTTTCAGTTCTTCGATCACGTCGTCGCTCATTTCGCGCCCTTCCGCGGCATTTCGCGCAGGAACCATCCGGTTTCGCTGTCGGCGGCGTAAACATCGTCGATATCATGCGTGGGCGATTGCAGCAGTGCATCGCCAGGCTGCCAATTGGCGGGAGCGAGCCCGCTCTGCGCGTCAATTGCCTGCAAGGCGTCGAGCGTGCGGAGCATTTCGGGGATCGAACGTCCGACATTGGCGGGATAGCAGGTCATCGCGCGGATCACGCCTGCAGGATCGATGAAGAAGGTGGTTCGCACCGTTGCGCTGTCATTGTCCTGCGGGGCGACCATGCCGAAAGCGCGCCCGATCACCAGAGTAGGGTCTTCGACGATTGGGAAGCGCACTTCGATATCAAATCGCTGCTTGATCAGCCGCAGCCACGCGAAATGCGAAAACAGGCTGTCGACCGAGAGCGCCATCAATGCGCAGTCACGTGCTTCGAAACTGTGCGCCTCGCGCGTCAGCTCGACAAATTCGGTGGTGCAGACGGGGGTAAAGTCCGCCGGATGCGAGAACAGGATTAGCCACCGCCCGCGATAGGTCGAGAGCTTGACTGGCCCCAAAGTGCTGCGCGCCTCGAAATCGGGCGGCGTGTCACCGATGCGGAGGCCCGAGCAGGGCGGAGGGGATGAGGCGGTGGTTTCGTCCATGCGAGAAGTCTTACCACTTGACTCGCTGATTGCAAGACATATACATACTTTATGTAATTTAATTGGAGTATTGAAATGACTGAGAGTGATTCTGCGCTGGAAGCAGCATCGCAGCAGGTTGACCGCGCATTGGCCGAAGCGGCTCTGCGTCCGGAGGTGAAGGCCTTCTTTGACGAGGCGACCTTTACCGCAAGCTACGTCGTGCACGATCCGGCGACGCTGGAGGCGGCGATTATCGACTCGGTGCTCGATTATGATCCGGCAGCGGGGCGGACGTCCTTCGCTTCGGCGGACGCGATTATTGCCTATGTCACTTCGCAGAATCTGAAAGTGACGTGGCTGATCGAGACGCACGCCCATGCCGATCACCTCTCGGCAGCGCCCTATCTGCAGGAAAAGCTCGGCGGCAATCTTGCCATCGGCGCGCAGATTGTGCGGGTGCAGGAAGTGTTCGGCAAACTGTTCAATGCCGGCACCGAGTTCGAACGCGACGGCTCCCAATTCGATCACCTGTTCAGCGATGGCGAGACGTTCCACCTCGGTTCGATCGAGGGCATCGCGCTCCACGTGCCCGGCCACACGCCCGCTGATATGGCCTTCATTATCGGCGATGCGGCCTTTGTGGGCGACACCATCTTCATGCCCGATTTCGGCACGGCGCGTGCAGACTTCCCGGGCGGCGACGCGCGGCAACTGTTCCGCTCGATCCACCGCCTGCTCGAACTGCCCGACGATACGCGGCTGTTCATGTGCCACGATTACAAGGCGCCGGGCCGCGATACCTATGCTTGGGAAACCACGGTCAAGGCGCAGCGCGACGGCAATGTCCATGTGCGCGACGGGGTGAGCGAGGACGAATTCTATGCGATGCGCACGACGCGTGACGCGACTTTGGCCATGCCCACGCTCATCATGCCCTCAGTGCAGGTGAATATCCGCGGCGGGCATCTGCCCGACCCCGAGGACAACGGCATCCGCTACCTCAAGATCCCGGTGAACGCCGTATGATGCTGCCCGGATTTCCTGACGCGGCCCCGCTTGAGGGGCTTATCGGCGGCGTGCTGATCGGTCTGGCGGCGGCGCTGATGCTGCTGGGCGCGGGACGGATTGCCGGTGTTTCCGGCATCACCGCCCGCGCGACCGGCATCAGCGATAGCGGGATGTCGCTTTCGAGCGCGTGGATGTTCCTCCTTGGCCTGCCGCTCGGCGCGTTTGTCGTCGCCATGTTGACTGGCGGGCTGGAGGCGAGTTTCGCCAGCCCGCTCGTGCTCGGCATCGCCGGCCTGCTCGTCGGCATCGGCACGCGGCTGGGCAGCGGATGCACCAGCGGGCACGGCGTGTGCGGGGTGAGCCGTCTGTCGGCGCGCTCGCTTGTTGCAACGATCACTTTCATGGCGACCGGCATTGCCACCGTCGCGGTGATGAATGCCGCAGGCATCGTGGTGCTGCCATGATCAAGCAATATCTTCCGCCGCTGCTGTCGGGCAGCCTGTTCGGCGCGGGCCTTGCGCTGGGCGGGATGACCGATCCGGCGCGCGTTCGCGGATTTCTCGACCTGTTCGGCAATTGGGATCCGACGCTCGCTTTCGTCATGGGCGGCGCGGTACTGGTGATGGCGATTGCCTGGCGCATCCAGCCGCGCATGGCGCATCCGCTGTTTGGCCTCAAATTCGCCATTCCCGACCGCACCGATCTGACGCCCAAGCTGATCGGCGGTTCGGCGCTGTTCGGCATCGGTTGGGGCGTGGCTGGCCTGTGCCCCGGCCCCGGTATTGCCGCGCTGGTGATCGAGCCACTCTCGGCAGCGATCTTTGTCGCCGCCATGCTCGCCGGAATGCTGGTGGTGCGGCTTTTCGAGAAGGATGCGTAATGGAAATCCGCCGCGTTACCGAGACCTTCGCGGTCGCACCGCAAATCCTGCCCGAAGAGGTCGCCGCAATCGCTGCGCAGGGCTTCGCCACTCTGGTGTGCAATCGCCCTGACGGCGAGGAATGCGACCAGCCAAGCGTCGCGGAAATCGCGGCGGCGGCCAAGGCGCATGGGCTCGCCTTCCATCATATCCCCGTATCGGGCGGCGCCGTTCCCGACGAAGCAGTCGCTGCGTTTCGATCCGTGCGGGAGTCCGCAGACGGGCCGGTGCTGGCCTATTGCCGCACCGGCACGCGCTCGATCACGCTCGATACGCTCGCCAATCCGGACGGGCTGGGCGCGGAGGCACGGATCGAACGCGCTGCCAATGCCGGATACGACCTTACCCATATGCGCGAACAACTCGCCTGAACCCGCCGGAGATAGAGAATGCCCAACACCCATACCGTCGTGATTGTCGGCGGCGGCGCTGCTGGTGTCGCCACCGCAGCCTCGCTGCTGAAGCGCCGCCCCGGCCTCGATATCGCGATCATCGATCCGGCGGAAACGCACGCCTATCAGCCCGGCTGGACAATGGTGGGCGGTGGCATCTTCGATATCGCAACCACCCGCCGCAGCATGGCAAGCGTCATTCCCAAAGGCGTCACCTGGATCAGGGAAGCGGCGAAAGGCTTCCAGCCGGACAACAATCAGGTGACTTTGGAAGGCGGTGCGACGGTGACCTATGATGCGCTGGTTGTCGCGCCCGGGATACGCCTTGCGTGGGAGAAGATCGACGGTCTGGAAACAACCCTCGGCAAGAACGGCGTTACCTCGAATTACCGCTACGACCTTGCACCCTACACATGGGAACTTGTGCAGAAACTGAAGCAGGGCCGCGCCATTTTCACCCAGCCGCCCATGCCGATCAAATGTGCGGGCGCGCCGCAAAAGGCGATGTATCTCTCCTGCGACCATTGGAACCGCGCGGGCGTGCTCGGCGATATCGAGGTGGAATTTGCCAATGCGGGCGCGGTGCTGTTCGGCGTTGCCGATTATGTCCCAGCGCTGATGTCCTATGTCGAGAAATACGGCATCAATCTGCAGCTGGAGAACACGCTGGTGGCCGTGGATGGCGCGGCGAAGAGCGCAGTCTTCAAGACTGCCGATGGCGAAGTCGCCCGCAGTTTCGACATGATCCATGTCGTCCCGCCGCAGGTCGCGCCGCAATTCCTCGCCGACAGCCCGCTTGCCGCCGAAAGCGGCTTTACCGATGTCGACCAGCATACTTTGCAGCACGTGCGCTATCCCAATGTCTTCGGGCTGGGCGATGGCGGCGCGATGCCCAATGCGAAAACCGCCGCCGCCGCGCGCAAGCAGGCGCCGGTGGTCGCGGTGAATGTGCTGCAGCAGCTTGGCGGGCGCGGCCCCAAGGCGGGCTATGACGGCTATGGCTCGTGCCCGCTCACCGTAGAGCGCGGCAAGATCGTGCTCGCAGAATTCGGCTATGGCGGCAAGCTGATGCCGAGTTTCCCCGAATGGATTATCGATGGCACCAAGCCGCAGCGCCTGTCATGGATGCTCAAGGCCGATGCGCTGCCGTGGATTTACTGGAACGGTATGCTCAAGGGCCGCGAGTGGCTGGCAGGGCCGGGCAATATGATCGCGCAATAGGCGCTGGAACGGGGCAGGCAGGATGCTTTCGCGCTTCTTTCCCATTCTTGAATGGGGCCGGACATATAATCGCGGCGTCCTGACCGACGATCTGATGGCGGCGGTGATCGTCACCATCATGCTCATCCCGCAAAGCCTTGCCTATGCCTTGCTGGCGGGATTGCCGCCGGTGGTGGGCCTCTATGCCTCGATCCTGCCGCTGGTGCTCTACGCCGTGTTCGGGACGAGCCGCACACTGGCGGTGGGGCCGGTGGCCGTGATCTCGCTGATGACCGCCTCGGCTGCCGGTAGCGTCGCGGCGCAGGGCACCGCGGAATATCTCGAAGCGGCGATTACGCTGGCAATGCTCTCGGGTGTGATGCTCGCGGTGCTGGGCCTGCTGCGGGCTGGCTTCCTCGCCAATCTGCTCTCGCACCCCGTCATCAGCGGTTTCATCACCGCATCGGGCGTGCTGATCGCGACGAGCCAGGTGAAGCACATTCTCGGCATCCAGGCGGGCGGCGACAATTGGCCCGCAATGCTCGGCTCGCTGGCGAGCGCGATTGGCGAGACCAATCTCGTGACGCTCGCCATCGGCATTCCAGCGACACTGTTCCTGTTCTGGGTGCGCAAGGGCGGCAAGCCTGCCTTGCAGAGGCTGGGCCTGAAAGAGCGCGCGGCGGATATGACCGCCAAGGCGGGGCCGGTGGTCGCTGTCGCGCTGACGATCCTTGCCGTGCTCGCCTTCGGCCTGGAGGAAAAGGGCGTCAATTTGGTGGGCGCTATCCCGCAAGGTCTGCCGCCCTTCGCTCTACCCAGTACCGACCTGTCGCTGATCGAAAAGCTGTGGGTGCCCGCGCTGCTTATTTCGATTATCGGTTTTGTTGAGAGCGTTTCGGTCGCGCAGACGCTCGCCGCCAAACGCCGCCAGCGCATTTCGCCCGATCAGGAACTGATCGGCCTTGGCGCGGCGAACATCGCCAGCGCCTTTTCGGGCGGCTATCCGGTGACCGGCGGCTTTGCCCGTTCGGCGGTGAATTTCGATGCGGGCGCGCAGACGCCTGCTGCCGGAGCCTACACCGCCGTCGGCATCGCGCTCGCCACGCTGTTCCTTACTCCGCTGCTATACAGCCTGCCGATTGCAACGCTGGCGGCGACGATCATCGTTGCTGTGCTGAGCCTTGTCGATCTGAAGACGCCGGGGCGGCTATGGCGATATTCCAAGGCCGACTTTGCCGCGCATATAGCGACCATCGGCATCACCCTGCTGGCGGGTGTCGAAATGGGCGTAATCGCCGGGGTTGCGGTCGGCCTGCTGCTTTATCTCTGGCGTGCCAGCCGCCCGCACGCGGCGATTGTCGGGCGCGTGCCGGAGACCGAACATTTCCGCAATGTCGAGCGGCACAAGGTGCTCACCGTCCCGCACGTCCTCTCGATCCGCATTGACGAGGCGCTGACCTATCTCAATGCGCGCTGGCTGGAGGAATATGTGCTGGAACAGGTCGCCGACCGTCCCGCCGTGCGCCACGTGATCCTGATGTGCAGCGCGGTGAACGAGGTGGATGCGTCGGGTCTGGAAAGCCTTGAAGCGATCAACCATCGCCTCGGCGATGGCGGGATCGGGCTGCACCTGTCCGAAGTCAAAGGCCCGGTGATGGACCGCCTGCAACGCACCCATTTCGTCGAAGAGCTGAATGGCAAGGTCTACCTATCGCAAGACCGCGCCTTTGCCGAATTGTCGCTCGATACGGGTGAGCCGCCCGACCCCGTGGACCATTATATGGCGCGCGGGATGATCTGAAATTTTCGGCACAGTTGATGCAGGAAATGCAAGCCGGTTGATCCGCTAATCTGGTAAGAGGTTCGCCATGTTCGAACATTTCGACGCTTTGCTGCTCGCGCGCATCCAGTTCGCCTTTACGGTGAGCTTCCACTTCTTCTTTCCCGCCTTCTCTATCGGGCTCGCCAGCTATCTCGCTGTGCTGGAAGGGCTTTGGCTGAAGACCGGCAAGGCAGTCTATCTCGACCTGTTCAAATACTGGCTCAAAATCTTCGCCATCGCCTTTGCCATGGGCGTCGTCTCCGGCATCGTGATGAGTTACCAGTTCGGCACCAACTGGTCGGTGTTCTCCGATGTCGCGGGGCCGGTGATCGGGCCGCTGATGGCCTATGAAGTGCTCACCGCCTTTTTCCTCGAGGCCGGATTCCTTGGGGTGATGCTGTTCGGGATGAACAAGGTGGGCAAGAAGCTGCACTTCTTCGCCACCTGCATGGTCGCCTTCGGCACATTCGTTTCGGCCTTCTGGATCCTCTCGGTGAACAGCTGGATGCAAACGCCCACGGGCTTTGAAATGGGGGCGAACGGGCAATTCCTGCCGGGCGACAGCTGGTGGGACATCGTCTTCAATCCCAGCTTCCCCTACCGCCTCGTCCATACGGTAATGGCGGCGTATCTCACCACGGCCTTTGTGGTTGGCGGGGTGGGTGCGTGGCATTTGCTGAAGAACAAGGCGAACCCGCACGCGCGCAAAATGTTTTCCATGGCGATGTGGATGGCCGCTATCGTCACCCCGCTGCAAATCTTCGCGGGCGATCTGCACGGCCTCAATACGCTGGAGCACCAACCTGCCAAGGTGATGGCGATGGAAGGCCATTTCGAAAGCCACCCCGATGGCGCGCCGCTGATCCTGTTCGGCATTCCCGACAGCGAGGAAAAGACGGTGCATTACGCGGTGGAGATTCCCAAGCTCTCCTCGCTGATCCTCAAGCATGATCTCGACGCCCCGCTCGCCGGGCTAGACACCATTCCCGATGACGAGGAGCCGCCTGTCGGCATGGTCTTCTGGTCGTTCCGCATCATGGTCGGGATAGGGTTCGCCATGCTCGGTATCGGGCTGTGGAGCCTATATGGCCGGTTCCGCAAACGCCTCTATGATATGCCATGGCTGCACCGCGCTTCCGTGCTGATGGCACCATCGGGCTTTGTCGCCGTGCTTGCGGGATGGATCACCACCGAAGTGGGGCGCCAGCCTTACGTGATCTATGGCCTACTGCGCACCGCCGATGCTGCCAGTCCGCTTGCGGCGCCTGCCGTGGCGGCATCGCTGCTGGCGTTCGTCCTCGTCTATTTTACCGTCTTCGGCATCGGCGTGTGGTATATATTGCGGCTGATGAGCAAAGCTCCGCATAGCGGAGAGCTGGGCGCGAAGCGCGGCGATACCGGGCCGATCCGCACCGCCGGGATTACACCGGGGCCGACACAAAATCCGGGCCATGCCGAAACCCTGCCCACGCAAAAGGAGGATGTGTGATGGATCTCACCGTCATCTGGGCTTTCATCATCGCCTTTGCCGTGTTCGCCTATGTGGTGATGGACGGGTTCGATCTGGGCATCGGCATTCTCTTCCCCACTTTCGAGGTAGGGCGCGAGCGGGACCGGGCGATGAACTCCATCGCGCCTGTGTGGGACGGGAACGAGACCTGGCTGGTGCTGGGCGGCGGCGGCCTGTTCGCGGCCTTTCCGCTGGCCTATGCGGTGATCCTGCCCGCCACCTATCCGCTCATTATCGCCATGCTGCTCGGCCTCGTCTTTCGCGGCGTGGCTTTCGAATACCGTTGGCGCGATCCGGCACACCGGCGCTTTTGGGATGCGGCGTTCAGTGGCGGATCGCTGGTGGCAGCGATGGCGCAGGGGATGATTCTGGGCGCGCTGCTGCAGGGGATAGAGGTGGTCGATCGCGCCTATGCCGGAAGCTGGTTCGACTGGTTGACGCCTTACACGCTGCTATGCGGGCTGGGTGTGGTCGCCGGATATGCGCTGCTGGGCAGCACGTGGCTGATCTGGAAGCTCGACGGGGAAGGGCAGGCGCACGCCCGCAGCCTCGCCTTTCGCGCGGCACTGGCGACGATTGTGCTGATGGGCGCGGTCAGCCTCTACAATATCGCCCTCAATGCCGAATACGCTGCGCGCTGGCTGACTGCTCCCGAAATCTATTTCGCCGCTCCAGTGCCGGTGTTGACCGGCATTATCGCATTCTCGATGATCGGTGCGATCCGCAAGGAGCGCAACAGCAAGCCGTTCTGGCTCGCCTTGGCGCTGTTCTTCCTCGGTATGGCGGGGCTGGGTGTGACGATGTGGCCCTATGTGGTGCCGCCGGGCCTGACGATCTGGGACGCAGCCGCGCCCGAGCGCAGCCAGATTTTCATGCTGGTGGGCGTGGCGATCACCATGCCGCTGATTATAGGCTACACCGCCTGGGCCTATTGGGTGTTTCGCGGCAAGGTTGGCGACGAGGGGTATCACTAATGCGCTCAAGCAGCGAAGCGGTAGCGCGAAAAGGCACTCTGCGCTCAAGCAGCGAAGCGGTAGCGCGATAAAATGCTCGCTCCACCGGAAAAAGAGCCAGAGAAGCCGCTGTGGCAGCGCCTCGCATGGATGGCGGCGATCTGGCTGGCGAGTGTCACGTTTCTGGGAGCGGTTGCGATGGTGATCCGCTTCTGGTTGAAGGCGTGAGATGAAACTGCTTGTGCCCCCGCCGCTGGTTGCGCTGACTTGCGCCCTGCTGATGTGGGGCATTGCATCATGGTTCCCGCAGCTCGTGTTCGACTTCCCCTTCCGTCGGCCGCTTGCTTACGTGCTGGGTGGGGCAGGGCTGGCGATCGATCTCGTCTCGGTCGCAGCCTTCGTGAAAGCGCGCACCACTGTGACCCCGCTCGCGCCCGAGAAGGCCTCAAGCCTTGTGACAGGCGGGCTATACCGCATCACGCGCAATCCGATGTATCTGGGAATGCTATTGGTGCTGACCGGCATAGCGGTGTGGTTCGGCTCTCCGCTAAACCTGTTCGTGCTGGTCGCTTTCGTCGCCTATATCACGACATTCCAGATCAAGCCCGAAGAGGCGCGGCTGGAGGAGATCTTCGGCGCGCAATACACTGCCTATAAGGCCCGCGTCAGGCGCTGGCTCTAGGCGCGAAGGCACGCGCTTGGCGGTTCGGGTGGTGGTGCCGCTTACGTGACTCGAACACGTGACCCCATCATTACGAATGATGTGCTCTACCAACTGAGCTAAAGCGGCACATTCCCATTGCCGGGAAGTTTGGAGGCCCGAGCCGGAATCGAACCGGCGTCTTCGGATTTGCAATCCGCTGCGTCACCATTCCGCCATCGGGCCAGAAGGCGCGCCACCTAACGCAGGCGGGGCGAAGGTGCAATGCCCTTCGTGCGCCGCAGCGCAGAAACATCCCTAGCACCGCCTTAACGCATCTTTTGAGCAATGGCTTAGCGCTTCTGGTGAAGAGCGGGTAAACGGCTTTGCAACCTGTGCGAGGCATATTCTTCCCGTCACCTCCCGCCACAGCGGGGCGGTAATCGAAAGGCAGTCCATGGTTTCGCTCGCAGTCGGGGAAAAGCAGACCTTGCGCGTCCGGTGCCGCACGCGGCGCGGGATGAGCGCCGATCTGCAAGTGCTCGACCTGTCGATTGGCGGGGCCATGGTCGAAGCGCAGGGCTGGACCGTGGAACCGGGAGACCGCGTGCTGGTGACGCTGCCCGGTCTAAGCGCGCAACCGGCGGAGCTGGTGTGGCGCGAGGACGGGCGCGCAGGGCTCGCTTTCGAGCAGCCGCTCCACGAAACGGTGTTTGACCGGTTTGCAGGGATGCTGCGCGCAGGCTGACGCTGTTGCACTGCCGTGCGCCGTCCCTTTGACTAACGCTATTCCGAATCGATCCGTGTCCAGCCGAGTTCGCGCAAGTAGCGGTCGAGCGCGTCGCCCTCCGCCGGGCGGCTGGCGCGCATAAAGCCGCTCGGTTCGGCCAAACGATAGCCGCCTTGCGGCACCGTCTCCACCAACCCTTCGCAGCCTGCCAATGCGAGCTTTGAACGCAGCCGCGAAATATGCACTTCAACGCTGTTGGTCTCGGGCTCGTGGCTCAAGCGCCAGACATCTTCGAGCAATTGCTTGCGCGTCACCCGTTCGCCTGGAACATCGGCGAGCCGCCACAGCACGCCGAATTCGCGCGGATGGAGGCTGAGCCAGCGTGCGCCGAGCCGCGCGTCGCGGTGAAACAGGTCGAGCGTGAGCGGCCCGGTATCGCGCCATCGCGGCAGCATCCCGAACATATCGGCGACACGGCGGGCGCGGGCCTGCAATTCGTGGAGGCCGGTTGTCGCCGGTAGCGCCTCGGCGCAGCCGCGATTGATGAGCTCTGCGCGTTCCTTCGGGTCCTCTACGCCAAGCAGGATGAGCCGCCATGCCGGACGGTCCGATTCGGCCAACGCCAACCGCTCTGCCGGAGTGAGCGCGCGCGTGTCGCAGATCAGCACATGGCGGCATTCGGCGCGGCATCCGCCCTTGCCGCCGCACAATTCCCAATCTAGCGCCGCCAGATCCCAGCGCGCGGGCGGTTGCGCATGCGGGGCGATCCAGCCGAAGAATTGCGGGGCAGGCTTGCGAGTGACCATGGCCTATCCATGCCATCGGGAACGCGCCGTGCCCATGGGCAAGTCACCTGCTGCGCAAAGCTGCGTAGCGGCAGTCCGGCTGCATCCGACCGCCCGGCATCACCCGCTAGGCGTGTTGACGCCCTTGCTTTGCAGATAGCGCTTCACGTTGCGCGCCGCCTGCCGGAGCCGCTGTTCGTTTTCGACCATGGCGATGCGGACATAGCCTTCGCCATCCTCGCCATACCCAACGCCGGGGGCGACCGCGACCTGCGCTTCGGTGAGCAATTGCTTGGAGAATTCGAGGCTGCCCATGTCTTTCAGCGCCGGCGGCAAGGGTGCCCAGGCGAACATACTGGCGGGCGGCGGCGGGATATCCCAACCGGCGCGGCCAAACGCCTCCACCATCACATCGCGCCGCCGGTGATACATCAGCCTGTTCTGTTCGACATAATCCTGCGGGCCATTGAGCGCGGCGCAGGCGGCGGCCTGGATGGGTGTGAACGCCCCGTAATCGATATAGCTTTTGACGCGGGTGAGCGCGGAAATGAGCGTGCGGTTACCCACCGCAAAGCCCATGCGCCAGCCAGCCATGCCGAAGGTTTTGGAGAGGCTGGTAAACTCGATCGCCACATCCTTCGCGCCCTTGGCCTGCAGAATGGAGACGGTGGGCTTGCCGTCGTAATACAGCTCCGAATAGGCGAGGTCGGACAGCACCCAGATCTTGTGGAACTTGGCCCAGTCGACCAGCCGCTCGTAGAATTCGAGATCCACCGTTTCGGCGGTAGGGTTCGACGGGAAATTGACCACCAGAATCGTGGGGCGCGGGACGGTGAAGGTCATCGCCTGTTCCAGCGCCTTCCAGTAATTCTCGTCGGGCGTGGTCGGCACGCTGCGGATCGAGGCGCCGGCAATGATGAAGCCGAAGGTGTGGATCGGATAGCTGGGATTGGGCGCAAGGATCGTGTCCCCCGGCGCGGTGATCGCAGTGGCGAGGCTGGCGAGGCCCTCCTTCGAACCCAGCGTCACGATCACTTCGCTTTCGGGATCGAGATCAACGCCAAAGCGGCGGGCGTAGTAGTCCGACTGCGCACGGCGCAGGCCGGGAATGCCTTTCGACTGCGAGTATCCATGCGCATCGGGTTTCGCTGCAACTTCGCACAGCTTGTCGATCACGTGCTGGGGAGGGGGCTGGTCGGGATTGCCCATGCCAAGGTCGATAATGTCGCGCCCTTCCGCCCGCGCGGCCGCCCGCATCGCGTTCACTTCGGCGATGACATAGGGGGGCAGGCGTTTGATGCGGTAGAACTCTTGGTCCATCATCGGGGAGGCAGTCCTTGGTTGGTGCGATAAAAATGGCGCGAATGCGGGCTCAAATGAACGAAAGTTTCGTTCGGCGCAACGGAACCTTTGTGTCTGCGCGCATTCGGCGGCCTCGCAATGCTATGCGCGCTTTGTCTATCTGCACTTCGCACGAAATTGGGCTATAGGCAGGGCCATGAGCGACAAGACCACATCCGGAACGGGCGACGGACAGGATGCTGCCGATATCTTCACCGAAATGCTGCGCATCCAGGGTGAGGCGGCGAGGCAGCTGATGCAGACGGTCGCTCCGGGCGCGGAAGACCGCTTGCCCGACCATGCCGCTATCGATGCCATGGGCGCGGCGATGATGGAGTTTCAGGCGACCTGGCTGCAATTCTGGCTGCCCAAAGACCAGCAGCCTGCGCCGATGCTTTCTAGCCCGGCGAACTGGATGGAGGCGATGCGCAAATGGACCGCCGCCATGCCTGCATTGAGCCCGACAGCGCAGCAGCAATTGTGGTCCGAAAGCTTCGAGCTGTGGCAGAACGTGCTGGCGCAATATTCTGCGGACGGGGAAGAGGCAGACCCGCAGCTGCCGCGCCGCGACCGGCGCTTTTCGGACAAGGCGTGGCGCGAGCAACCGGTGTTCGCACTTATCCACCAGACCTATCTGCTCATTGCCGAGAAGCTCAATGCCGGGATCGAAAGCGCCGAGGGGCTGAGCGAGGAGGATCGCAAGAACCTCCGCTTCGCCACGCAGAACGTGCTCGACGCGATGAGCCCTGCCAATTTCCCGATGATGAACCCCGTCGTGCTCGAACGCACGATGGAGACGGGCGGCGAGAATATCGTGCGCGGGCTGGAGCGGCTGACGGGTGATCTCGAAAAGGGCCAGCTGACGCATACCGACACCAGCCAGTTCGAAGTCGGCGGCAATATAGCCACGACGCCGGGCAAGGTGGTGTATGAAACGCCGCTGTTCCAGCTGATCCAGTATGCGCCCAGCACCGACACGGCGATCGAAACCCCGCTGGTGATCTTCCCGCCATGGATCAACCGCTTCTACATTCTCGACCTCAATGCGAAGAAGAGCTTCGTCAAATGGGCGGTCGATCAGGGTCTGACCGTGTTCATGGTCAGCTGGAAAAGCGCTGACGAAAGCCTGGTCGATGTGGATTGGGACGACTATTTCCTCGCGCAGATGGAAGCCATCGACGTGGTGCGCGATCGGCTGAAAGTGCCCAGCGTCCACACGATCGGCTATTGCGTGGCGGGCACGACTTTGGCTGGCACGCTCGCCGTGCTGGCGCGGCGGGGTGAAGCGGAGAAGGTGAAGAGCGCGACGTTCTTCACTGCGCAGGTCGACTTCACCCATGCGGGCGATTTGAAACTGTTTGTCGATGACGGGAAGCTCGAATTCATCCGGCAGGCGAGCAAGGGCGGCTATCTTGACGGGCGCTATCTGGCGGCGACGTTCAATATGCTGCGCGGGTCGGACCTGATCTGGAATTACGTGGTGAACCACTATTTGCTGGGCGAGGATTATCCGGCTTTCGACCTGCTCTACTGGAACGGCGACGTCACCAATCTGCCCGCCAAATGGCACGCGGCCTATTTGCGCGATCTCTACCGCGACAATCTGCTGGTCGAGCCCGATGCGGTGGGCGTGGCGGGAACGCCGATTGATCTGACCAAGGTGCAAACGCCCAGCTATGTGCAGGCGGGCCGCGAGGACCACATCGCGCCGCCTTCCAGCGTGTGGAAGCTGACCGAGCATTTCTCCGGCCCCATCCGCTTTGTGTTGGCGGGCAGTGGGCATATTGCAGGCGTGGTCAATCCCCCGGCAGCGGGCAAATACCAGTATTGGACCAATGAAGGGGAGTTCGACTCGCTCGAAAGCTTTATCGAAGGCGCGCAAGAGACACCCGGCAGTTGGTGGCCCGACTGGTTCACGTGGATCGAAAGCCAGGATCCGAAGCGTGTCAAAGCGGCTGGCAAGCGCAAGCCCGGCGGGCGCGGCGACACGGTGATCGAGGATGCCCCCGGCCGCTACGTAAAATCGCGCTAGGCATGCGTATGCGTAGAAATATGCCGTAAAATCAGAGCCTGTACGACTTTTGTGCAGTGCACAATAATTCTTGACTTCGCAGCTGCACAAACATATATTGTGCAGTGCAACAAGGGATCGCAATGGAGCGTCCCGGAAGCGAGGATTGTATGGCCACCAAAAAGGCAACCACCAAAGCTCCGGTGAAAACCGAAGAGAATGCTGAGAAGGCTTACGCCGATGCATCGGCGGCGGTGACGGCTGAAAAGGCGGCTCCGGCAAAGGCGCCGGCTGCCAAACCGGCTCCCGCGAAGAAGGCTCCGGCAAAGGCCAAGGCTGCTCCCAAGAAGGCAGTCGCCCCGAAAGCCGCGACCAAGAAAACCGTAACCAAGAAAACTGCTGCGAAGAAAACGCCTGCTGCAAAGAAGGCGCCCGCAGCCAAGACCCAACCCACTGTTACCCAGCTCAAGGAAAAGATTATGGCTACCAAAGCTACCGATTACACCGCCGTCGTCACCGACACGATGACCGACGCCATGAAGGAAATGCAGGATCGTGCGCAGTCTGCTTACGACAAGGGCACCGAAGCAGTCACCGAAATGACCGAATTCGCCAAGGGCAATGTCGAAGCCGTTGTCGAAAGCGGCAAGATTCTGGCCGAAGGTGTGCAGACCATGGGCAAGACCTATGCCGACGAAGCCAAGACGGTTTATGAAACCATGACCGCCGACCTCAAGGAAATGGCTGCGATCAAGAGCCCGACCGAGCTGTTCCAGCTGCAGGGCAAGATCCTTCGTCGCAACTTCGATGCGCTGGTTGCTACCACCTCGAAGAACACCGACGCCGCCGTGAAGCTGGCCAACGACGTTGCCGCCCCGATCTCGGGCCGCGTGAACGTTGCCGCTGAAAAGCTTTCGAAGGTCGCATAACCTAACGAATCCCGCCGCTCCGCCACCCTCCTCTCCCTTCGGCGGACGGCACGCTTCGGGCCGGGCAGCAGCAGCTGTCCGGCCCGTTTGCTTTGGCGCGCCCAGTTAAGCCGCAATGCCGCGTAGGAATTTCGTAAGCGCCAACCGCTATCTCTCGGGCGTTACGGAATATAGTTCCTAAGCCCCCTTGCAGCCGGTGCCCGCGATACGATATTTGCCTTTTCCGATGACAGTTTCTCCCCCGCATAAGCTTGGCCAGAACTGGGCCGTGACCGCCGCCGATGAGGATGGCGATGATGCGGGTGTGGGCGAAGGCGAAGGGCAGGTCGGCGTCGCCACCAAAACCCGCGCCAAGTCCAAAAAGCCGAGCCAGTACAAGGTGCTGATGCTCAACGACGATTACACGCCGATGGAATTTGTCGTGCTCGTCCTGAAACGCTTCTTCCGCATGGATCTGGAACAGGCGACCCGCGTGATGCTGCACGTCCACCAGCGCGGTGTCGGCGTGTGCGGTATCTTCCCCTATGAAGTCGCCGAAACCAAAGTGAACCAGGTGATGGACTTCGCCCGCCAGAACCAGCATCCGCTGCAATGTACGCTGGAAAAGGCGTGAGCGTAGCCCAGCGAATTCTACAGGCTTCAAGCGGGGGCTGACCTCCTGCAAAAATGCCGCTAGGGCAGGGTGCAATCGCTGCATAATCGAGTGAACCTGTTGTCCCGCTTCATCACCGCTGCTGACCGTTACATTTTCCGGCTCACGATTGTGCCGATGGTGGGCGTGTTCATTCTTGCGGCCAGCCTGCTGATGCTGGAGCAGATGCTGCGATTGTTCGAATTTGTCAGTTCCGAAGGCGGCCCGATCAATGTCGTCTTCCGGATGCTGATGAACCTCATTCCCGAATATGCCGGGTTGTCGATCCCGCTGGGGCTGCTGCTCGGCGTGCTGCTGGCGTTCCGCAAGCTGGCGACGTCGAGCGAGCTCGATGTGATGCGCGCGGTCGGCTGGTCTTACACGCGGCTGCTGCGGGTGCCCTATCTGTTGACGCTGGGGCTGGTGGCGCTCAATTTCGCGATTGTCGGCTATATCCAGCCGCGCGCGCATTTCGATTACCAGGAGCTGCAGTTCGAATTGCGCTCGGGCGCTTTGGGTGCGTCGATCAAGGTCGGCGAATTCAACGTCATCCAGGACCGGATGGCCTTGCGCATCGAGGGCAGTCAGGACGAGGGCCGCCAGCTTGACGGCATCTTCGCGCGGCTGGCGGATGATGACGGGCAGGTGCTGTCGATCTCGGCCCGCCACGGGCGCTTCCTCGCCAATCGGGAGGATCGCAACACGATCATCCTGCGGCTGGTGGATGGCACGATTGTCCACGAAGTGCCCGAAGGCCCGCCGCGCGTGCTCAGCTTCACCCAGCATGACCTCCCGATCGACCTGCCGGCGCTCGAACAATTCCGCGAGCGGGGTGAGAGCGAGCGTGAATATCTGCTGCCCGAACTGCTCGAGATCGGCTGGAGCGAGGACAGCAGTGCAGAGGCACGCATCGCCAGCCAGGCGGTGTTCAATTATCGCATGGTCGAAGTGGTGATGATGCTGATGCTGCCGCTGCTCGCGGTCTCGCTCGCCATCCCACCCAAACGCTCTACCAGCGCGCTGGGCGTGTTCCTGTCGATCATCATTGTGGTGAGTTATCACAAGATCAACCAGTACGGATCGGAAGTCGCCGCCATTGGCCAGCTTGATCCCTTCCTCGCGCTGTGGGGGCCGTTTGCGGTGCTCGCGGCGCTGATCTTCTGGATGTATTATCAGGTTGCCTTCGTGCCGGGCGGGCGGCCCATCGGATTCCTTGAAAAGGCCTATTCGAAGATCGGCCGCGCGCTCAGCAAGCTGTTCGGGCGCAACCGGCTGAAAGGCGTGGTGCCCGAGGGCGAGTTTGGCACGGAGGACGATCAGGCGATGCAGCAGGCCGAATTGGCCGAAAGCGGTGCCTTGAAGGGAGCTGCGGGTGCTGCTTGATTTCTTCCCTTCGCGGCGACTGACGCTATACCTCACCAAGATGTTCGCGGTGCGCATTATCGCCGTGCTGGCAATGCTGGTGCTGGTGTTGATGTCGCTCGATCTGCTGGGCAAGACGGGTAACATCCTTGCGGTCGAAGGCAATGGCAATGCCGAGCTGTGGACGTATGTCTCGCTTCGCGTGCCGCAGCTGGTGGCGCGTTTCCTGCCCTATTCGGTGCTGCTGGCGACGATCATCACACTGGCGGGGCTGAACCAGAATTCCGAGGTGATCGCGATGAAGGCGGCGGGGCTGTCCGCGCACCAGATCCTCGCACCGCTGCTGCTGCTGGGCGTGGTGATTGCGGGCGTCTCTTTCGCGTTTAACGAGCGTATCGTCACCCGTGCCACCGCGACTCTGAAAGCGTGGGAGGACGTGGAATATGCCGCCATCCCTGCAACGCCCGACACGCGCGGCAATGTCTATTTCAGCGACGGGTCGAGCGTGCTGATGGCACGCAGTGCGAGCGGGCGCGGCGAGGCAACGGTGCTGAGCGACGTCACCTATTACAGCCGCGATGGCAATGGCATGATCGTGCGGCAGGTGAGCGCCGAGCGCGCGACCTTCGCCAATCCCGGCTGGCAGATGGAGGACGCAACAGGCTTTGTCGTCGCCACCGCCGAAGCGAGCGATCTGGGCACGGTCGTCATGGCCGAGGGCGTCACCATCGGTCAGGTCGAGCTGGGCCGCGTCGATCCCGATGGCGAGACTTTGGCGCAATTGGGCGAGAGCATCGAAGCACTGCAATCAGCGGGCCGCCGCACCGACGAACTCGAAGCCAAATGGTGGCACAAGATCGCAGGGCCGCTGTCTGCGATCCTGATGCCGCTGCTGGGCGCGGTGGCGGGTTTCGGCCTCGCGCGCTCGGGCAATCTTTTTCTGCGCGCGGTGATCGGGATGTTTCTGGGCTTTGCCTATTTCGTGGTCGACAATGCCGCGCTCGCTATGGGCAGCTTCGGCGGATACCCGCCACTGCTTGCGGCATGGGCGCCGTTCTTCCTGTTCCTGTTCGTCGGCGAGACGGTGCTGGTGCGGACGGAGGAGTAGCGGCCCGCCTTAAAAGGTCGCGCAAAAAAGCCCTTCCCCTTGGGGAAGGGTTGGGATGGGGGTTCGACCTCACTGGCGTAGCACCCCCACCCCCGGCCCCTCCCCAAGGGGAGTGGAGAGCGAGGACTAACCCCGCCGCCCCATCGTGCTTTTCGCGATGCGGCCCACCAGCGGCCACATTCCCTTGTGGCTCGCCTCGTCGAAAGTCGAGCCTGCGCCCAGATGCGCGCTGATGCGTTTGTGGGCTTCGTGCAGCGAGTGATAAGGGAGCGAGGGCATCAAATGGTGCGTCGCGTGATAGCGCAGGCCGACAGGTGCCCACAGGCCGGCAATCCAGTGCGGGACATTGACGCTGTCGAGATATTGCGCGGTCACCGTCATCGCCTCGCCGTCATTCTCCCACAGATGCGCGACCAGCGTGCGCAGCTGGTTGAAGGTCGCCACCGCGCCCGTCACCACCATGGCGACCAGCAGTGGCTTCCAGCCGAGCCAGAACGGTGTGCTCATAAGGAACAGCGCCCACAGGCTGCATCCGACCTGCTGGAACAGGAACCAGTTGCGGTCTTTCTCGTCAGCGGGACGGCGGCGGAATTCGGGATTGATGGCGAGGGTGGAGAACCGCTCCCACGCGAAACGGCGCACGGCGGGGATCATCACGCCGATGGGCGCAAGAATGCCCCAGCGCACCACCAGCGCAATCGGCGCGAGCGCGGCGATGAGGACGAAGAAGGGCAGGCTCCACGGCTTCATCAGCGCGAGCGGCATATATTCGGGATCTTCCGCCGTGCCATAACGCTGGCGCGAATGGTGGATGCGGTGCGGGCTGTCATACATCAGGCTCGGCGTGAGCATCGGAATGCCCACCACCAGATTCCACGCCGTACGGAAACCGGGCAGCGCGTCGCGGTGCAGATGGCTGATTTCGTGGATGAACAGCAGCGCACGATACAGCGGGTAAATCGCCAGCACACCGCTCAGCACGGCGAGCCAGGTCGGCTCCAGCAGAATGGCACCCGCGAGCAAAGCATATCCCGCAAAGGCGCTCACCAGCATATCGGGCCAGTAGATTTCGGGGCGGGCTTTGTCGATGTCGCGCGTCAACTGCGCGGCGGCTTTCAGCATCGCCTTGTCATCGGGAATATCGGCGTGCACACGGCGGCGCTCTACGGAAGGGCCGGTATGCACATTATCGGGTGATGTCGCCGGGTTCATGACGATGGTCTGCTCTTTACGCTTTCCAAGTGTTCCACAGCGCTTGGCTTCAAACCGTTGCGGCGCGGCGCACGCTTGTTATGACGCCCATGACACAAAACGTGCTGCTCGCAGCTGAACGAAGGACGCCGGAATTGGCCGCTGAAATAGAGATTGTGCCCGTTGCGGGCAAGTCCGACCTCAATGCATTTATCGATTGCGCTTATCGACTGAATGCGAATGACCCCAATTGGGTGCCGCCCTTGCACGCCGATATGGTTGAGCTGCTGACGCCGGGGAAGAACCCGTTTCACGATCACGCCAAGGTGCAATTGTTCCTCGCTAGGCGCGGCAGAGAGGTCGTCGGGCGCATTTCCGCGCATTATGACGAGCTGGCGCTCGCCCAGCCGCCCGAGCAGGGGATGGGACCGGGAACGGGCAATTGGGGGCTGATGGAAGCGACGGACGAGGCCGTGATGGCCGCGCTGATCGCCCGCGCCGAGCAATGGCTGCGCGAACAGGGGATGACCCGCGTGCTCGCGCCGATCAGCCTTTCGGTGTGGGAAGAGCCGGGGCTGCTGGTGAAAGGCCACGATCACCCGCCCATGCTGCTGATGGGGCACCACAACGCCGCCTATGAAGGCTGGGTGGAGCGCCAAGGCTATGACGTGGCCAAGCGGCTTTACACCTATGATCTGCACAATGTGCGCGACGGCTTTCCCGAGCTGGTGAACCGCATCGTCGCATCGGGCGAACGCAGCAGCAAGATCAAGGTGCGGCCCGTGGACACGTCGCGCTTTGCCGAGGAGGCGGATATCATCCTCGATATTCTCAATTCCGCATGGTCGAAAAACTGGGGCTTTGTGCCCTTTACCGAACGTGAAAAGGCCTATGGCGGCAAGAAGCTGAAACCGCTGATCCAAGCGGGCGCGAATATGATTGCCGAAGTCGATGGCAAGCCGGCCGCCTTCATGCTCGCATGGCCCGATATCAATCTGAAGCTCAAGGATTTTGACGGCAAGCTCTTCCCCTTCAACTGGGCTAAGCTGCTGTGGTGGCTGCGCAATCCGGATTCGAAGAACTGGCGCGTGCCGCTGATGGGCGTGGTGCCCGAATACCAGAACACGCGGCTCGCCAGCCAGCTGGCCTTTATGATGATCGAATATATCCGCCGCTATGCCGTGGCCGAGCACGGGGCGCAGCGGGCGGAGGTCGGCTGGATTCTGGAAGACAATCAGGGGATGGTTGCCATCGCCGATGCGATCGAATCCAAGATCAACCGCGAATACCGGATTTACGAAAAGACGCTATAAGGCCGCGCACCGGGGCGCTTGCTAGCGGGAACCGGGAGCCTATCGAGCAGTTGCGCTGAAGGGTGCGGTGGGCGCATCGGGAGCGACTGCCATGGCTGCGCCAAAGCGAATTCAGGCATCAGAGGAAGAGACGCCCGAGGACGGCGGCCTTCGGCCATTCCGGCGCGTTCTGCTGGCCGAGGATGATGCGGTTCTGGCGCTCGCGCTGGAGGATGCCTTCCTGCGCGCTGGGACAAGCGAAGTTATTGTCTGCGGTTCCATGCAGGCCAGCAAGGATGCGCTGGTCGATGGGCCGCGCCCCGATGCCATGGTGCTCGATGTGCATCTGGCAGACCGCGACGATGGCTGGGCGCTCGCCGAACTCGTTACCATGCTCGGACCCAAGCCGCCGCGCATTGCCTTCTCGACCGGTTCGCCGGAAGCAATCCCGGACAAGATCGCGGCGTTGGGCACGGTGTTCGAAAAGCCCTACGAACCCGACGCGCTGGTGCGCTGCATGATGGAGCGCAGCAAGCGCGGCCTGATCGCGCGGCTGCTGGGCTGATTGCCGCTGCGGCAACGTTGGATTGCAAAGCCCCTCAAGAAGCTGAACCGCCAAATCTGGCGCGTGGAAATTAAAAGGCCCCCGCTCCGGTTAAGAGCGAGGGCCTTTCGGGATCATGTCACCTGCCGATTTGGACGGGAGGGGGGGGTCTTCGGCGGTGACAAAAAGAAAATGCCCGCCCCTCGACTCGGTTCCCGGCGATGCAAAAATATTTTTGCGCACTCCCGGAACACCCATTTCGCGCGCAAAGACCGCAAAACCATTGGCGCCGGGTGGAACCGCCGCGCGCACCGGGCGTTGCCCTTGCATCATCCATTCCGGGAAGGGTTTCCTATGTCCATCGGTGCCGAAGTTGCGGCTCATCTTCCGTTCTTGCGCCGCTACGCCCGCGCGCTCACCGGCTCGCAGTCAACCGGCGATGCTTTCGTCCAGGCAACACTCGAGGCGGCGCTAGCCGACGAAGAGCTTGCCGGATCGCTGCGCGGCGGCCGCGTGCCGCTGTATGCCGCCTTTTCGCGCGTGTGGTCGAGCGCCTATCTCGAAGTCGCCGATCCCCAACAAACAGGGAGCGTGCACGAAATCGCTGCGCAGGGCCAGTTGCGCCGCATCACCCCGCTCAACCGTCAGGCTTTGCTGCTGACGACGGTGGAGGATTTCTCCTCCGCCGATGCAGCTGCGATCATGGGGATTGCGCCCACAGAGGTAGACACGCTCGTGCGCGAAGCCGTTGAAGAGATCGACCGCGAAACAAGCACCAGCGTGCTCATCATCGAAGATGAACCGCTTATCTCGATGCAGTTGGAAGATCTGGTGCGCGCGCTCGGTCACGATATTTGCGGCACAGCGGCCACTCGCACGCAGGCACAGGAAGTTGTGGCGCAGCAGACACCGGGTCTGGTGCTTGCCGATATCCAGCTGGCGGATGGTTCGTCCGGGCTTGATGCGGTGGACGATATTCTCGCGCTGGCGAGCGTGCCGGTGATCTTCATCACCGCCTATCCCGAACGCTTGCTCACCGGCGACCGGCCGGAACCGACCTATCTGATTACCAAACCGTTTCAGGAAGATACGGTGCGTGCCGCGATCAGTCAGGCGCTGTTTTTCGGGTCCACCCGCCCGCTCTAACGTTCGGGCGTGGCAGGCACCTTGTGCCACAGCGCCCACCACGCAATAGCCGCCGCCGCCAATCCGCCGAGCAGATTGGCGGCCAGTTCGGCATAGAAGATCGCTTCGGTACCCAGTGCCGCGCGGGCCAGCCATGCGATGGGGATCATCACCAGCAGCACGCGCGACAGCGATAGCGCCAATGCGCTCGACGCGCGGTCGATGGCGTTCAGCGCGCCGTTGACGACAATCAGCACGCCGTAACCGGCATAGCCCCACACCGAAATCGCCAGATATTGCACCGTAGCATCGGTCACCTGGCGGTCATCGCTGAACAGGCTCGCGAACCAGTCGGCAAACAGGAACAGGCCGCTTGCCGCGATCAGCGCATAGCCGACCGCCCAGCCACAGGCTTGCAACAGCGCGCTGCGCGCCCGCGCATGTGCTTCTGCTCCCCAGTTCTGCCCGACGATAGCGCCGATTGAGGCCGAAAGGGCGAGCAAGGGCACCACCGCGAAACTTTGCAACCGTCCGCCTGTGCCGAACCCCGCCACCGCTGCCTGCCCCTCCGCCGCCAATAACGCTGTCAGCACTGCCAGACCGGCAGGATTGATCGCATTGGTGAAGGCGGCAGGTGCCGCGACGCGGGTGATCGCAGCGAGCTGCTTGCTCCACTGGCAATTGCGGACCGATCCCGGCGCGAAGGGCAGATCGAGCCGGCCGAGCAGCCAATAGGCAAAGCCGATGGCCGCCAGCCAGCCGCCAATGGTCGCATAGGCCGCGCCTGCGATTCCGTAACCGGCAAAGCCGAATGCGCCGGTAATCAGCAGCGGGTCGAGCACCCAGTTCGCCGCCGAATAGACGATCAGCACCGCTGTATTGCTCTTCGCCGCGCCCTGTCCGCGCATCACGCCGGTCATCCCCATCATCGTCATCATCAGCGGAAAGCCGAGCGCAAAGGGCGCCATGAATTCGTCGATCAGCGGCAGGATGGCGGCATCGGCCTGCATCAGCACAAAGAGCGGTTCGCGCAATGCGAAAAGCGCCACGCCAATGGCCAGCCCGGCCAGCAGGCCAAGGAGCATTCCCAGATTGGCGCGGGCCAGCGCGCGGTCGTGGTCACCTTCGCCCAGCGCGCGCGCTACCACCGAGTTGATGCCCACCATCACTCCGACGCCCAGGCTGGAAAGCGCGGTGATGACGGGGAAGATAAAGCTGATCGCCGCCAGTTCCGCGCCGCCCAACTGGCCGATGAAATAGGCGTCGATCACGCTCACCGACATGATCGCGGCGACGCCGATGATGGCGGGCGCGGTCTGGCCGAGCAGATGTCCGGCGATTGAGCCTTGAACAAGCTTGGCGCGGGAGGAGGTTTCGGGAGCAGTTGGGTCGGACGTTGCAACGTCGCTCGGTGTGGCCGCGCTCATGCCAATGCTCTAGCTGGCCCAGCACGGTTGGCAATGGGGAGATATGCCCCGCGCATCTCGACATTGCCCGCACGATCGGCAAAACGGTCTCAACCACGGTTTCGGAGCGCGAATTTCCCCATGCCCGCAATGACGGTGAATGACAGGCCGGTGTCCTTCGATATGGATCCGCAGACGCCGCTGCTGTGGGCGCTGCGCGATGCGGCCAATCTGACCGGCACCAAATATGGCTGCGGCGCGGGCGATTGCGGTGCGTGCATGGTGCTGATCGACGGGGAGGCGCTGCGTTCCTGCCTTGTCACCATTGCCGAGGCCGAGGGGCGTTTCATCACCACCATCGAAGGGCTGAGCCGCGACCGCTCGCATCCGGTGCAGCAGGCGCTGGTGGCCGAACAGGCAATCCAGTGCGGCTTCTGCACGCCGGGTATAGCGATGGCCGCCGCCGCGCTGATTGCCAAGAATGCTGACCCGAGCGAGGACGATATCCGCGCGGCGATCCCCAATCTGTGCCGCTGCGGGGTTTACCCGCGCTTGATTGCCGCTGTGCAACGCGCGGGCCGCGTCACCCGCCGCCAGGAACGCATCAGCGCCGCGCCCGCTCCGGGAATTGACCCGGCGGACGCGGCGCGTGCCGTTCCCGCCATGGACCCTTCGGGGGGAGAGGGCGCTGGCGAGGTTGGAGAGAGCGGGGACTAAAGGGGGACTATCCCCGCTCTCCATAAGCAAAAGCCGGTGTTGCCGGCTAAAGCCTTTAAAGCCCTTCCCTTGGGGGAAGGGTTGGGATGGGGGTTCGACGCTCAATTGGCGTGGCACCCCCACCCCTAGTCCCTCCCCACGGGGAGGGGAGCATAGTCAGAACCGCCCGCTAATCGCAAAGCGCGCATTGAGCGGTGCGCCCACGCTCACCTCATGCGTGCTGTGCGAATTGGGGAAGTAGAGCGTGTCGGTCAGGTTCTCGACATTCACCTGCAGGCGCAGATTTTCCGAAACATCATAGCTGATCGAGGCATCGAGACGGGTGTAAGCGGGCATTACCGGGCGTGTGGTCACGCTGTCGCCATTGAGGCCGGTATAGGTGACATTGCCGTTACTCGCGAAGCTGTCGCCTTGATGCGTGAGGCCAAGGCCGAGGCTCAACCCGTCGGTTACTTCGACCTGGTTCCAGATCGAGAAGGTGTTTTCGGGCAATTCGCGCGGACGCAGCCCTTCATTGCCGAAGGCATCGACCTGCGCCCCGTCGAGATAGCTGTAGCCTGCCGAGACATACCAGCCCGGCGTTACTTCGCCTACCAGCGACAGCTCGAAACCGTGGATCGCAGAATCGATCACGTCGAGCGTGGCCGGATCATTGTCAGCGGGTTGCGGCGAGCTTTGTTCGATTTCAAAGATGGCGGCGGTGAGGCTCAGCCCGTCGACAAAATCCCATTTCACCCCCGCTTCCAGATTGGTGAAGATATCGGGCGCCAGCGCGTTGGCGCTGCCATTGATATCGGTGAACTGTTCGCCCGAACGCGGCAGGAAGCTTTCGGAATAGCTGGCGTAGAAGGAGATATTTTCTGCCGGTTTCAGAATGATGCCGCCGCGCGGGGAGATTTCCTCGTCGGTGCGGCTGCGCTGTTCGCCCGACACCACATTGTCGACATCAATCGCAAAGCTGTCGAACCGCGCGCCCAGAATGACGTGCAGCCAGTCGGTCACTTCGATCTCGTCTTGGATGTAGAGCGAAACCACATCCAGCGTCACGCGCGTGTCGTCATTCAGATCGACAGTGTAATCGTTGCGCGTGGTAAGGCCTGCTGCGTTGGTGCCGAGATTGTCGCGCAGCGCCAAGGGGCGGGCGATCGTGAAAATCTCGTTATCGTCCTGCGTCCGGTCCCAGAAGGTATTGAAGCGGAACTGGTCGGAGCCGGTATTGATATATTCGCCGCCGACAATCAGCGTGTGGTGCGTGCCTGCCACGTCGAAATCGCTGATAAGATTGCCTGACAGGATCAGGTTCTGCCGTTGGGTCGCGTCGATATAGCCATCCAGCGTGACGACATCGGGCGTGCGCAGCGGGTTATAGCCCGAGGGATAGACGTTGACGTAGACCTTGTCGTAATCACCGTAGAAGGCGCTGAACACGCCTTTCAGATTGTCCGAAAAGCGGTGCTGCAGGTTGGCGCGCAGCACATGGGCTTCCAGCTCGTGGTAATTCTGCTCGGGATCGGCAAAGACGATATCGGAGAATGCTTCGACCGGACGGCCATCGGCACCGGTGGGGATGCCGCGATCGATAAAGCGGTTGTGATCGATATATTCGTAGGACAGGTCGATCACCGTGCCCGCGCCCGGCTGGAAGCGCAGGGTGGGATTGATGCCGATCCGCTCGCCTTCGTAGAAATCGCGATGGTTGGCGAGGCTTTCAAACGAGGCATTGAGGCGGAAAGCCGCATTGTCGCTGAGCGACAGGTTGAGATCGCTCTGGATGGCGAATTCGCCGAACGTATCAAGCGCGATCTGCCCGGCGGCAAAGTTTTCGCCGATTTCGCCCTTCTTGGTGACGCGGTTGATGATCCCGCCAGTGCCGCCGCGCCCGAACAGCAGCGCATTGGGGCCGCGCAGCACCTCTACCTGCTCCAGATTATACAGGCCGCGATAATATTGCACATCGTCGCGCTGGCCATCGACGAAGAAATCGGCTGTGGAACGCACGCCGCGGAACACCACGGCATCGCGGTGGCCTTCGCCTTGCGAGGTGGTGATGCCGGGCGTGTAATCGACGATCTGGCCGATACTGGTGAAGCCGCGCTGCTCGATCTCGTCGGCGGTGACGATGGAAAGGCTCTGCGGCACATTGATGATCGGGGTGGGGGTGCGCAAAGCGGTAACCTGGTCGGAATAAAGCACTTCGCCGGTGACGATAATCACATCGTCGGGATCGACGGCAGTGTCGGTAGTGGCGACCGGCGCGCCGCCATTTGTGGCGGAATCGGTGATGGACGCTGAGGTTTGCCCTTCCTGCGCGGCGGCGGGCAGCGCGATGGCGGCGGCGCTGGCGAACAGGGCGAGGCGGATGGCGGTGTAACGAATGGTACTTCCCCTACGAGTTATCTCTTGAGTCGCTATTGCGAGTGATTTGCAAGAAGGTTCTTATTGCGAATGATTTGCACTGGCAACAGGGAATACGGCCTTGCGGCAGAATTTTTCGCACCTAGGTATTTGGGCCACTATCCGGTTTACATCTCCGGTCGCGGAAGAGGAGCGCAAAACTCGTGAAAGCAACGATCTGGCACAATCCGAAATGCGGCACCTCGCGCAACACGCTGGCGATCCTGCAGGAACGCGAAGGGGTGGAGGTCGAAGTGATCGAATATCTCAAGAGCCCGCCAAGCCGCGACAAGCTGGCCCAGCTCTTCGCCGATGCCGGGATGGCGCCAGCGCAAGGGCTGCGCCTGCGCGGCACCGATGCGGTGGCGCGCGGCCTGCCCGACGCCGATGACGACACCGTGCTCGACGCAATGGCGGCGGAGCCGATCCTTATCGAACGCCCGCTGGTGGAAACCGCCAAGGGTGTGCGCCTGTGCCGTCCCAAGGAGCGGGTCGAGGAAATCCTCTAACCGCGCGCCTCGCGGCTTGCATTCGTCGCGGCACAATGCGAACGCATGAGTTACAAATTGCAAAGGGTTCGATTTTAGCGATGAGCAGCAATGACTTCGCGCGCAAACAGCGCGTCGGCCTCGGCACCCGGATCAAGCGGTTTCTCGGCCCGGCCGGTGTCTTCCTCAAAGGCTTCATCGACGAACCGCGCATGGTCGGATCGGTCATTCCATCCTCGCGCGCGACGATCAATGCGATGCTCGCACCGGTCGATTGGGCGAATACCAAACTGTTTGTCGAATACGGCCCCGGCGTCGGTACCTTCTGCCAGCCGATCCTCGACCGGCTCCCTCGTGATGGCGAGCTGCTGGTGATCGACACCAACCCGCTGTTTATCGACTATCTGAAAAAGACAATCCGCGACAGCCGCTTCCATGCCGTGCTTGGTTCCGCCGAGGATGTGGAGGACATCGTCCGGATGATCGGCCACGAGAAAGCCGACTATGTCCTCTCCGGCCTGCCCTTCTCCACGCTGCCCGAAGGCGTGGGCGAGGCGATTGTCGCCGCCACCGGACGGGTGATCCGCAAAGGCGGCGCCTTCATGACCTACCAGTTCAAAGGCGCGGCGCGGGATCTGACGGCAGAAGTCTTCCCCAAGGTGGAAACCGGTTATGTCTGGTGGAACATCCCGCCCTGCATCCTTGCCTGGGGCTGGCAGACGGCCTGAACGGGCCGACTGATCCTCCCTCTATTCAAACGTATCCCCCACACTCACCGCAGGTGCATCGCTCAACTGGCGGTGCACGGCGGCCATAACCGCTACCATTACGCTGGTGGTCAGCATTCCGAACAATGCCCCGCCGATTGCTCCGGCAAACAGGCCGATCTGACTGCCGAACAGCGAGAATACGCCCAGCACCAGACTGACCAGCAGCGTCAGCACTACGATGGCTAGCCCGAGCAGCAGATAGAACGCGAATATCCGGAACGAATTGCCCTTGGTCAGCCGCCACGAGCGGCCCAGTGCGGTGAGCGGATTGCGCACGCCTTCGATGGCGATAATCGGCGAGGCGAGCGAGAACTTGATGTAGAGATACACCGCCACAACCAGGCCGACGAGATAGAACAGGATGGCGAGCGCCGGCGCGATCATGAAGCCCAGCGCGGCGGGCAGGAATATCACGGTCAAAGCCGCCAGCAACGCCAGCAATTGCGCCGCGATATAGGTCAGCACGCTGTTGAGACCGATGCCGATCGCTTCGCCCACGGTCGGGCGGCGGCTATTGGTCAGCAGCGCGAGCAGGCTGAGCGTGCCGATGCCCGAGACCACCGCTACCAGCGCATAAATCCACCACACGCCGCCGAGATAGGCCGAGAGCGCATTGGTCAACGCCTGCGGATCAGGATTGCCCGACTCCATGATGGCAGTGATTTCCGCCGGTGCGGGGATGGCGACGCCCGATATCGCGTTGGGCAGGAAAAAGAACACCGCCGCGACAATCAGGATCACATCCTTGTTCGCGCCCAGCATGGCGACTGCGCTTTCCCACGCCTTGCCCAGATCCAGCGATTTCGACATTCGGTTTTCCCTCGCAAATTGGCTATAGGCCCTGATAGTCGCGGCGACCCCGCCCACGCAATGCTAATCGGCCCATGACGAAGATGACCCCGCTATCCGATCCCCCGCTGCTGCTGCCCGATGGCATAGAGTGGCGGCGTTCCTCCGGCCTGACCGACTATCGCACGGCGCTGGCCGAACAGGAGGCGCGCAACACCGCGATTGCGGCGGGCGAGGCGACGGAACTGGTCTGGCTGCTCGAACATCCGCCAGTCTACACGGCAGGCACCAGCGCGGATGTGGCCGAACTGGTCGATCCGCGTTTCGATGTGGTCGAGACGGGGCGCGGCGGGCGTTACACCTATCACGGGCCGGGACAGCGCGTGTGCTATGTGCTGCTCGATCTCGCGCGGCGACAGAAGGATGTGCGCGGCTTTGTCCATGCATTGGAAGACTGGGTGATCGCGACGCTTGGCGATTTCGGCGTGGAGGCCTTTGCCGTGCCCGAACGGATCGGTATCTGGACGCGCGATGCGAGCGGGGCGGAGGCAAAGATCGGCGCCATCGGCGTGCGTGTGCGGCGCTGGGTGACGATGCACGGTTTCGCGGTCAACCTTTCGCCCGACCTTGCGCATTTTTCGGGTATCGTGCCGTGCGGCATTGCCGAATATGGCGTGACAAGCATGGTAGCCTTGGGAAAACCCGTTGCGCCGGAGGCATGGGATGAGGCATTGCTCGCCCGCGCGGGCGATTTCCTCGCCGCGATCGACACGCCATAGAGGGTTTGCAGCATGACGAGAACCGCCACCATTGTTTCGCTGGCGCTGCCTGCCGCGCTGCTGCTGGCCGGATGCAATGGCGAAACCGCGCCCGCGGAGCAGACGGGCGAGGCGGAAGAAAGCGGCGAAGTGCTCGAAGGCACGATCAGCGATGCGATGCTGCCGCTTGACCAGGTGCGATCACAAGCGCCGCAAGCCGATCCCGAGCCGGCAAGCGGCGATGCGGGTGCAGCGACCGGGAGCGCCGCGCCAGCGCCCACGCAGACCTCGCAACCGGCGGTGGAGCCGGTGCCCGATGCTGAAGTTGCAGAGCCTGATGCGGGTGAGGGTACCGAATAAGCCCTTCCCCTTGGGGGAGTCGCAGACGGCGCGCAGCGCCAACGGTTGGGATGGGGGTTCGGAATCAAATTGGCGTGGAACCCCCACCCCCAGCCCCTCCCCAAGGGGAGGGGAGAATCTTACTCCACACTCGCCAGCAGCTTCTGCGCCTGCACGAAATGCGGCTGGTCGACCATCCGTCCGTCCAGCTGCAACGCACCGACACCCGGATTGCTTTCGAACAGTTCGACAATCGCCCGCGCTTCCGCGATCTGCTCGGACGTGGGGGTGAAGCATTCGTTGATGATCGGCACCTGCGCCGGGTGGATCGCCAGCATTCCGGCAAAACCGTCGGCAAAGCCGTCGCGCGCGGTGCGGCGCAGCCCGGCAATATCGCGGAAATCGGCGTGCAGCGTGTCGATTGCAGCCACCCCCGCCGCGTGTGCCGCCAGCAGGGTCTGCGCGCGCACCATGCGGAAAAGGTCGGTCCACTGGCCGTGCATATCGCGCTTGCGCGACGCGCCGATGGCGGCGGAGAGGTCCTCTGCGCCCCAGGTCAGCCCCAGCAGCCGTGCACTCCGGTTCTTGGGTCGGCCATAGGCGGCAATGCCGTTTGCGGCTTGCGCGGTCTCGCTCACCAGCGGCAACACTCTGGTAGCACCCGGCACGATCCCGTTGCGCGGCTCCAGTTCGTAGAGAATTTGCGTCAGTCGCTGCAATTGCAACGGCCCGGCGGCCTTGGGCACCACAATCCCGGCGGGCTTGGCGGGCAGAACCGCCTCGACATCGAACTGCCATAGCGGGGTATCGAGCGGGTTGATGCGCACCCAGTATTGCGGAGACGCAGCGGTGCTACTTTCGGCAGTGCGTTCGCTTAGCCATTCACACGCGAGACCGCGCGCGGCCTCTTTCGCGTCGGGCGCGACGGCATCTTCCAGATCGACGATCACCACATCCGCGCCGCTATGGGGTGCTTTCGCCAGCTTGCGCTCGCTATCCCCTGGCACAAACAACCACGACCGTATCGGCATCGCATTCTCCGCAAGTGTTTTGTGGGCGGCTCTATAGCCAAGGCGGCACACGCGCTAGAGCGGCGTGGTGACTGCGCATGACACAGATAGGGGAAAAGCCCTGCCCATGCTGGCGCTGCTGGCGGGCAATGCCGCGCTGGCGCTTGGCCCCTGGCTGGTGCGGCTGGCGGATACCGGGCCCGTTGCGGCGGGATTCTGGCGGGTGGCGCTGGCGCTGCCATTTCTGGCGCTGATCGCGCTGGCAAACCGCCAAGCACTTAGCGGCCACAGCCCCCGCATAATCGGCCTCGCGCTGGCGGGGGGCGTGTTTTTCGGCTTCGACATTGCCAGCTGGCACCTCGGCATTGGCGAGACGCGGCTGGCGAACGCGGTCTTGTTCGGCAATGCAGGCAGCGTTGTGCTTATGTGCTGGGCCTTCATCGCGCTGCGCCGCCTGCCGCATGGTCGCGAATGGCCCGCGATCTTGGCCGCGCTGACCGGCGCGGCGATCCTGCTCGGCCGTTCGCTGGAGATATCGCAGAGCAATTTCATCGGCGATCTGTTCTGCCTGCTCGCAGGGTTGCTCTATGCCGGATACCTCCTCACCGCCCAGGATGCGCGCAAGGTGATGGGCGGCTGGGCGGTGCTCACATGGGCGGGGATGACGAGCGCGCTGGTGCTGCTCGCCACCGCGCTGGCTTTGGGTGAGACGATCATGCCGACCGACTGGACGCCGGTGGTGATCCTGGCCTTCTCCAGCCAGATTGTGGGGCAGGGATTGCTGGTTTACGCGCTGCGCCACTTCTCGCCGCTGATTATCGGGATCGCCCTGCTCACCCAGCCTGCGGTCGCGGCGGTGGTTGGCTGGTGGCGCTTTGGCGAAGTGCTCGTCCCGCTCGATTTCCTCGGCATTGCGCTGGTCGGAAGCGCGCTTGTACTGGCGCGGATGGCGCAGCCGAAAGTGCTTGATGCTAAGCCGCCCGCACAGGCTTAGCGTCGAATTTGGCGGCAAATTCGGTGTAGCGGCTTTCGACCTTTTCGAGATCGGGGCCGGACAGCGCGATCCGTGCCTGCTCCACCAAAGCCTCGCCTTCCTTGCGCAGCACCTGCTTGCGCTTGGCGTGGGGGATGGGCGAGGCGGCGTTTTCGATCGCTTCGAGCATGATGCGCGCGGCGTTGGGACTGGTCGCCACAGCGCTGCGGATCGAGCCGAAGCCGCGCTCGACATAATGCGAAAAGTCATCGGCGCGCGGGATGACGGGGCAATCCTCGGCATCGCTCCGGCAAATATCCTTGTGCAAATCGCGCCGCCCGATTTCCGCCGTCGCCGCGCCAAGCCAGTGCAGGGCGGTGATTGCGGTGAAGGGATCGTTGATCCCCGGCGAAAGCGCGCGCAGCCCGATTTCGACCAGCTGGTCGATCAGGAATTGCGGGTCCTGGCTCGGCGTGCGGTTGGCACCCAGCGTGAAGCAGGCGCGCAAGCCGTCCGCGAAATCCTCAGGATCACCGCCCGCCACCTGCATCAGCGTCAAATCGCGGTGAACGAAATCGCCGGTGCGGATCATCAGCGAAATGGTAAAGCCCTGCGCGCGGGCGCATTTCTCCAATTCCTCGAAATCGATGAATTGCACATAGCCGGTGCCCTCGGAGAGCACGTCGGTGCCGCCCACAGGCTCGCGCGCTTCGCCCAGATCGTCCTCCACCGGATAGGTTTCACGAATCGCGCCGAGCAGCCGGTCGCCAATGTCCTCCAGCACCTTGCTGATGCGGATCGAGGAGGGGATGTGGTTGAGGAAATAGACGAGCACCGCGACGCACAGCGCCATCAGGATGTAGGCGACCAGCAGCGAGAGCTGCGGGGTGAAACCGGGGAGCGCGGTCGCAGCGGCGGCGGCAGGAGTTTCATCCTCCGCCCGCACCGCACGCAGTACGATCAGCGCGTAAACGAAGCTGGCGATGAAGGTGGCAAGGCTCAACTGGTTGCCGCGATCCTCCATGAAATTGGTCAGCAGGCGCGGGCCGTAATTGCCGCTGGCATAGGCGACTGCCGCGATGGTGATGGAGAACACGGTCGCCGCCACCCCGATCATGCTGCCCGCCATCACCGTCAACATATCCGCCGCACCCTTGGGCCGCGCGGGCGTGAACCAGTCGAGCCCGTTGAGCACCGAAGCCGCCCCCGAGCGGTCGACATAGATCATAGCGAACGCCAACCCCGCCGCACCGAGCGAAAACAGCGCCGGGTAGAACCAGTAATTGGCCGTGAGGCGGCGCAGTGCGAATTTGAGGTTGGTGGTCATTTGATGGATTTCGTCTGACGTTGCATTTGCGGTCCGATTTGCTCTCTCACGATGCCGACGATCTCAGCGAGAGAGATTGTAAATACGCCGCCGTTTGCTTCGCGCCACATTCGAACACCTTCGGAATGATCCGGGAACGTTGCGTCGCCAGTGTGTTGCAGTGTCACGCTCATGTCCAGAGAACCAACAGAGACGGGCACATGTTGCACCTCGCCCGGGATACCAAAGTCGGAAAAATCAAGACCGATGATTGAGATATGATAGACGAGAAAGGGGTCGTCTGGCGGACCGATTGTCTCGATTTGTTGGATCTTGATTAACGAGCCCTCATCGCCGGGGGCTTCTTCGTATTCCCAGACTTGTCCGACGGCATAGGTGTGATCCTGCGCTGCAGCCGACACTGGAAGCGCGAAGGCCAAGGCCGCAAGAGCTAAGCGCAGCATCAACCCCGCCCCAGATCACCCTTGCCGATTGTCCCCGCCGCCATCTCCAGCATCTTGTCGAGGCTCTTCTTGGCGTCGAGCCGCAGCTGTTCCTCGATCTCGATGCGTGGCTCCAGATCGCGCAGGCACAGATACAGCTTCTCCAGATTGTTGAGCGCCATATAGGGGCAGATATTGCAGTTGCAGTTGCCGTCTGCGCCCGGTGCGCCAAGGAAGGTTTTCTCCGGCAGTGCCTTTTCCATCTGGTGGATGATATGCGGCTCGGTCGCGACGATCAGCGTGTCGCCATCGAAGGTCTTGGCGAAATTGAGAATGCCGCTGGTCGAGCCGACATAATCGGCGTGGTCGATAATGTGCGGCGGACATTCGGGGTGCGCGGCGATGGGGGCTTCGGGATGCTCGGCTTTGAGCTTCAAAAGCTCGCGCTCGCTAAACGCCTCGTGCACGATGCACACGCCCGGCCAAAGCAGCATTTCGCGGTTGAATTTGCGGTTGAGATAGCCGCCCAAGTGCCGGTCCGGCCCGAAAATGATCTTCTGGTCTGCCGGAATTTGCGACAGGATCGTCTCCGCGCTGGAAGAGGTGACGATGATGTCCGACAGCGCCTTCACCTCGGTCGAGCAATTGATGTAGGTGAGCGCGATGTGATCGGGATGGCGTTCGCGGAAGGCGGCGAATTTCTCTGGCGGGCAGGAGTCCTCCAGCGAACATCCGGCATCCATGTCGGGCAGCACCACGATCTTCTCGGGCGAGAGGATTTTCGCCGTCTCGGCCATGAATTTGACGCCGCAAAAGGCGATGACATCGGCCTGCGTCTCCGCCGCCTTTTTGGAAAGTTCAAGCGAGTCCCCGACGAAATCGGCCAGATCCTGCAATTCGGGCTTCTGGTAATAATGCGCAAGGATCACCGCATTGCGCTCCTTGCGCAGGCGGTCGATTTCTTCGCGCAGGTCGATCCCTGTGGGAATGGCGGTCTGTTTGGTCATGTCTGGCCCCGTCTCATTTTGATTTGCCTAGCATATAATCACAACGGGGCAGGATGCGAGCGGGTTCCGCTCTCTGCGCGTGTTGTTATGGAACCAGCGATGCCGCCAGTTCCTGGAACGGTGCGGAATAGCCGAGGAGATTGGTCGCGCCATAGCTGACGAGCACGGACGCCAGCACCCACCACAGCGCCGGATGCACGCTTCCGCGAATGGTGCGGTCGCGCAGCACAATCGCGCCGACGATCAGCAGATGCGGCACGAAGCGCAGCATTTCGACGACTACCGGCGGCGGCGTGGCGCCGGGGCTGTTATCCATTCCGGCCAGCGAGGTGACAATCAGCATGGCGCGGCCCAGCACGGGTTCGAGGAAAACGACGAAACTGCCCAGCATCAGCCGCCGGTGCCAGTCGGTGCGCTTGCGATTGATGATCGCAGCCGTGATGAACGCGGCAAACAGCGTCATGTTCACAAATCCCAGCGCGAGGAAATAGCCCGGATCGAAGATCGGCGGCACACGCCCAGCCGACAGGGTCGCCAATTGTGTGCCGAGCCCGGTGATGACGACGGCGGTTGCCAATACCAGCCCCGCCCAGCCGAGCTTGCGATGCAAGGCGATATTTGCGCCCGCCCCCAGAATGTTCTGCACCGCGAACAAGGCGACCCATGCAACCATCACAAAGGCGTGAATATGGGTGGCGCGCGGCATCGCGAAAATATTGGTGTATCCGCCGATGTTGACGATGGCGAAAGCGGCTATGGCAAACCCCGCTAGCCCAAGGCCGACGCGCCTGTAGAAGCCGTTTTCCTTGACGAATTGCTGTGCTGGCGATGAAGCCATGTGCGTTCCCCCCTCAAACAGCGCGATCCCCGGCGGCGACTATGCCCGTTCGTGGCGATTTTCCAAGTCTTGTTGCCAAACGGGGTTATTCATCGGCAAATCGCACGCGCACCGTAACATCGCCAAAGCCGGCAACTTGCAAGGGAATGGCGAGGTTCTGTGTCACCGCCTCGCGCGCGGCGGTTCGGGCGAGGCCCATGATTTCGGGGTTGCTCGCAAACTCGCGCGCGCGCCGTTCGGCGATTTGCGAGTTGGAGCGGATGAGCAGTGTAGATGCATCGCGGCTGACCCATACGCCATCGGTGAAGAAGCGCGCCTGCGCCTCGTTCAGATTAGGGGTGGAGACGGTGAGTTCGGGCAGCTCGACTTCGAGTACTTGGCTGGCCTCGTCCCAGCGGAAATCGCCCGTATCCATGCCCGACAGATCGAGCCGGTATTCCACCGTCGCGGGCACAATCATCGCCTGCCGTGATTCGAGCACGCCCAGCTCGACGGGGCCGATGCTGGGGGTGGAGGTGCTTTCCGCCACCACATCAAAGCGGCTGGAAAACACAGTAAGCGAATTCTGCTTTTCGAAGGCGAGCATCGACGTGGCGACGATATCGCCCCGTTCCTGCGGCCCCCATTTCTCCCATGCCAGCCACGCCAAGGCGGCCGCCATCAGCGCGATGACGACCCATGGGGTGATGCCCGTCGGGCGCGCTGCCAGCGTTCCGGCGGCGCGCGGTTCCACAATCAGGCTGTCGGTTCGGTTTCGTGTATCGCTGTCCATATATCCCCTGAACGGCTGACCAGCCCGCGCTGTTCCATATCGATGAGATGCGCCTTCACGCTCATGCCCGCAGCGGGCCAGAGGCGCTCGTCCACGCCCTTATACATGACCGGAACCAGATCGCTGATGGCTTGCGCTTGCTCGCCCAGCAGTTTGCCGATCTGCCGCTCGCGCGCGCGGCGGTGGCCGATCATGCCGCGCACCAGCTGGCGGGGTTTCTCCACCGCCGGGCCGTGCGCCGGATAATAGACGCTGTCCGCCCGGTCATACAGCAGCGCCAGACTGGCGAGGTAATCGCCCATATCGCCATCGGGCGGAACGACCACGCTGGTCGACCAGCCCATCACATGATCGCCGGTAAACAGCGCGCCGCTTTCTTCGAGCGCAAAGCAGAGGTGGTTGGAAGTGTGCCCGGGCGTGGCGACGGCGCGCAAAGTCCAGTCCGGGCCTGCCACTGCCTCGCCATCTTCCAGTACGCAGTTGGGCGCATAGTCGCGGTCGAAGGCGGCATCCATGCGCGGCTCGTTGCTCTCGATCACCAATGACGCGCAGCCGATTACCGGCGCACCGGTGGCCTTGGCGAGCGGCGCGGCGGCGGGCGAATGGTCGCGGTGGGTGTGGGTGCACATGATGGCGACGACCTCGCGCCCGCCAATGCCCGCCAGCAGCGCGTCGATATGCGCGGGCTCGTCCGGGCCGGGATCGATCACCGCGAGCCTCTCCGTCCCCACCAGATAGGTCTGCGTGCCGGTATAGGTGAAGGGCGAGGGATTGGGCGCAAGCACGCGCGCCACCAGTGGCTCCAACTGCTCGCACAAGCCGGTGGGCCAGCTCGCGGGGTCTCTGGGGTCTTGCTCTGGACTTGCCATCTCGGCCATATGGCGGGCGAAGAGGGGAATGCCAATGACCGAGCCGTTGATCCTTGTTCTTGACGAGGGAACCACCAGCACGCGCGCCATGCTGTTTGCGCAGGATGGAAGCCTGCGCGGTGTGGCGCAGGAAGAGCTGACGCAGTTCTATCCGCAATCGGGCTGGGTCGAGCATGATGCCGGCGAAATCTGGGAAAAGACGCTGGCCTGCGCGCGCGCTATGGTCGCGCAGGCGGGCGGGCCGGAGCACGTGGCCGCCATCGGCATCACCAACCAGCGCGAGACCGTGGTGGCGTGGGACAAGGCACGGGGCGAACCGCTCGCCAAAGCGATCGTCTGGCAGGATCGCCGCACGTCGGAATTTTGTGCGGAGTTGAAGGCGGCGGGGCATGAGGCAACGGTGCAGGCGAAAACCGGTCTGCTGCTCGATCCCTATTTCTCCGGCACCAAAATGCGCTGGCTGCTCGATAATGTGCCCGACGTGGCCGCGGCGGCAAAGGGCGGGCGGCTGGCGCTGGGGACGGTGGAAAGCTGGCTCACCTGGAAACTGACCGGCGGCAACACGCATATCACCGATGCCAGCAATGCCAGCCGCACGCTGCTGATGGCGCTGGATGGCGCGGACTGGGACAATGATCTGTGCGCGCTGATTGGCGTGCCGCAATCCGCTTTGCCAGCAATCGTCGATTGCGCCGGAGCGCTCGGCACCACGCATCCCGACCTGTTCGGCGCGCCGATCCCGATCTGCGGCATGGCGGGAGACCAGCAGGCGGCAACAATCGGGCAGGGCTGTCTATCGCCCGGAGAGACCAAGGCGACCTATGGCACCGGCGCTTTTGTCTTGTCGAACACCGGCACGAACCTGCCTTCTTCGCAGCATCGATTGCTGGGCACAGTGCTCTACCAGCTAAACGGTGAGCGGCATTACGCGGTGGAAGGCGCGGTGTTTGTGGCGGGCAGCCTTATCAAATATCTGCGCGATACGCTGGGCTTGCTTGACGACGCGGCGCAGTCGGAGGAGCTGGCGCGCTCGATCCCCGACAATGGCGGCGTGGTGATCGTGCCCGCTCTCTCCGGGCTTGGCGCACCGCATTGGCAGCCCGAGGCGCGCGGCAGTATCAGCGGGCTGGGCTTTGACACCGGCCGCGCGCATATCGCCCGCGCTGCCTTGGAAGCGATGGCGCACCAGACCTATGATCTTGCGAAAGCCTTTGCCGCTGACGGGGCGCGGCCTACCGCGCTCAAGATCGATGGCGGCATGGCCGCGAACAGCTGGATGGCGCAGGACATTGCCGATCTGCTCGGCGTGACCGTGA
Organism: Aurantiacibacter sp. KMU-128; assembly: GCF_056933515.1. Classification (NCBI taxonomy): domain Bacteria; kingdom Pseudomonadati; phylum Pseudomonadota; class Alphaproteobacteria; order Sphingomonadales; family Erythrobacteraceae; genus Aurantiacibacter; species Aurantiacibacter sp. KMU-128. The sequence goes on along the minus strand of NZ_JBXORT010000001.1, from coordinate 2,336,853 downwards.
TCCGCCCCGATTTCGTCGAGACGACCGCGCTGGGCGCAGCGATGCTAGCAAGTGTCGGCTGCGGCTGGCACGGCTCTTTGCAGGATGCCGCCGCAGCGATGACGGGCAAGGCGCAAGCGTTTGTGCCGGGAATGGCTGCAAGCGAGCGCGAAGAGCGCTTGCGGCGGTGGGACGCGGCGGTAGGGGCTGTTTTGAGGCAGTAGTGAGTAGGCAGTAGGCAGTAGGTAGTAGGCGGTAGGCAGTAGGTAGTAGGTAGTAGGATCAGAAAGCCGTTCGTCCTGAGCCTGTCGGAAGTGCAGCCGTAGGCCTTTGGCCAGCTGCGCTTCCGACAGGCTCAGGGCAGTCGGACATCTGATAATTTGCCAGCGTGCTTCGACAGGCTCAGCACGAACGGTTGTGGGTGAAAGCCACTACTGCCTACTGCCTACTGCCTACTCACTCCCAACTAATGCACCGCGTAGGCTTGCCCCAGCCGGTCTCTCAAACGGTGGATCGCGGCGGGCTGCATGGCGAAATGTTTGCGCCACGCGGTGTCGATGCGGGCGACGCGGGCGTAGAAAGCGCGGCTGCGGTCGATCAGGTCGCGGGTGCGCGGATCGAGCAGCGCCAATTGCCCGGGATCGCTCGCGGGTTCGGCGGGGGGCAGGCGGCCATGGCGGCGCAGCTGGAACTCGCTCATCTCGCCATTCAAATAGGCCTTCTGGTTCAGCAGCCACGCCAGCGCGTGCATCAGCCGCGTCGTCGTGCGCAAGGCCTCGCACGACATGGCGATGCGGAGTTCCGGTTCCGGCTGGAACCGGCTCGGCGCCTGATACTGCTCGTCAAACACCGCGCGCGCCTCCTCGCTCAGGGCAAGCGCGTCCTCATACAGGGCATCGACAATCGCGGCGGTGATGTTGGCAGGCAGTGACATAAGGGCGCAGTTATACGTGAATGACGTTCCTCTCGCACCAAGGGCTACTCCCCGGCGCGCGCGCAGGCCAGAGCGTTAAGGACACTTGTCCGCACCAATTGTGGACTGTTTCAGAGCAAGACGATTTGCAGTGCAGCAGGGGCGGGGCGCGTCAGGCGATAATGTCGGGCGTCAGATAATCTTCGATGAGCATCATCTGGTCACGCAGCGCGAGCTTGCGCTTCTTCAACCGTGCGACCTGCAACTGGTCCGGCCCGCCGGTTGCCTCCAGCGCGGCGATGGCGACATCGAGATCGCGGTGCTCGGTCTTGAGCGCGGCGAGCCGCTTGCGCATTTCGTCTTCGGTCACGCGTGCAATTCCCTCTTCGCCCCCGCTACCCGTTTGCCCGTTCGCAGGATGGCGAAGGTTAAGGGCGATTCATCGACAGCGGCATTGGACAATTAAGAATATTATGGTTTGATGACAACTCTGCGGCGCTCGCCGCCTGGCGAGTCGTCCGCAGCACGCGGCCTCGCCGGTCGTCATGCCTGCGTGGCCGTTCCCCCCAAAGGGCGGATGGTCCGCCCTGTACGGCAAAGGAGACGAACCTATGGAATCTTCGCACGTCAGCGCACTACAGGCCAAACACCAGGGTCTGGAAAGCCGACTGAAGGAAGAAATGTCCCGTCCCGCCCCGGATGCCGCGAAAATCCAGCTGCTCAAGAAGCAAAAGCTGCGCATCAAGGAAGAAATCGCGCATCATTGATCCGGGAAAATATGCACTGGCAGTGCCAGGGCAATTTACCAGAAACGATTGGTGGTTTAGGCGGTAGATAATGTCTGCCGCCTCTGCCGCCCGTTCGATCCTCACCACGCTGCACGAAGTGATGGCGGCGCGTACCCACGCGCAGGCCAAGCTGAACCAGGTGGTCGACGTGATCGGCGACGCGCTCGATAGTGAAGTCTGCTCGATCTACCTGCTGCGCGACAGGATGCTGGAACTGTTCGCCACGCGCGGGCTGAACCAGGCGGCGGTGCACGTCACCCGGCTGGGCGTGGGCGAGGGGCTGACCGGCACCATCGCGCAGAATATCGAAACGCTGAACCTCGATCAGGCCGCGACCCATCCCGAATTCCAGTACCGCCCCGAAACCGGCGAAGAGAAGTTCCATTCCTTCGCCGGCGTTCCCATCGTCCGGCGCGAGCGCGCGATCGGGGTGCTGACCGTCCAGCACGTCGAGCCGCGCCGCTATGAAGAGGTCGAGATCGAGGCCTTGCAGACGGTGGCCATGGTGCTGGCCGAACTCATCAACAATGCCGGGCTGGTCGATGGCGAGACGCTGGGCGGCACTGCAGAGATGGTCACCGGCCAGCTGGTGAGCGAGGGGATGCAGCTGGTCAAAGGCCTCGCCATCGGTGAAGCCGTGTTCCACCAGCCGCGCGTGCAGATCGAGCAGACCGTGGCCGAGGATACCGAGGCCGAGCGCCAGCGCGTCTATCTCGCGTTTGACCGGATGCGCGAACAGATCGACGCGATGACCAGCCAGGCCGAGTTCGGCATGGGCGGCGAACACGTGCAGGTGCTCGAAACCTATAAGATGTTCGCCTACGATGAAGGCTGGAGCCGCCGCATCAACGAAGCGATCGATTCCGGCCTCACCGCCGAAGCCGCGATCGAGCGCGTGCAGCAACGCACGCGGATGCGGATGCGCGAGATTTCCGATCCGCTGCTGCAAGACCGGATGCACGATCTGGAGGATCTCGCGAACCGGCTGATCCGCATCGTTTCCGGCCAGCTGGGAACAGCGGCGCAGAAGGGCCTGTCGAAAGACACGATCCTCGTCGCCAAGAACCTCGGCCCGGCGGAACTGCTCGAATATGACAAGCGCCGCTTGAAAGGCGTGGTGCTGGAAGAAGGCTCGCTCACAGCGCACGTCGTCATCGTGGCGCGGGCGATGGGCATTCCGGTGGTCGGCCGCCTCCGCAACCTGCGGGGTCAGGTGCGTGAAGGCGATACCGTGCTGGTCGATGGCGACAAGGCGACGGTCACGCTGCGCCCCGGGCAAGGCGTGCTCTCCGCCTTCGAAGCCCGCTTCGCGCAGAGCCGCGAGAAGAAGGCCGCTTACGCCAAGCTGCGCGATGTCGAGCCCTTCACCCGCGATGGCGAGCGGATCGAAGTGATGATGAATGCCGGCCTGCGCGACGATGTGGCGATGCTGGCGATGACGGGGGCCGACGGGATCGGTCTTTATCGCACCGAGTTCCAGTTTCTCGTTTCCGCCACCCTGCCGCAGCGCGAGCGGCAGGAACGGCTTTACCGCGACGTGCTCGAAGGCGCGAAGGGCAAGAAGGTGATTTTCCGCACGGTCGATATCGGCGGCGACAAATCGCTGCCCTATCTTTCCAACACCACCGCGCAGGAAGACGAGAACCCCGCGATGGGCTGGCGCGCATTGCGCCTCGCGCTGGAACGCGAAGGGCTGATGAAAACGCAGGCGCGCGCGCTGCTTGATGGCGCGGCAGGGCGCGAACTGAACGTCATGTTCCCGATGGTGTCCGAACCGTGGGAGTTTGATGCTGCCAAGGCCGTGTTCGAAGCCCAGCGCGAATGGCTGAAGGCGAGGAAGCACCAGCTGCCCACCGCGATCAATTACGGCGTGATGCTGGAAGTGCCGTCGCTGGCGGAAACGCTCGATCTGCTGCTGCCGCGCATTTCCTTTGTGTCCATCGGCACCAATGATCTGACGCAATTCCTGTTCGCCGCTGACCGCGCCAATCCGGCGCTGGCGGAACGCTATGACTGGCTCAGCCCGTCGATCCTGCGCTTTCTTGACCGGGTGGTAAAGACCTGCGCCGGCACACCGGTGAGCCTCGGCGTGTGCGGGGAAATGGGCGGTCGGCGGCTGGAGGCGCTGGCGCTGATCGGCCTCGGCATCCGTCGCCTGTCGATCACGCCTGCCGCTGTCGGGCAAATCAAGGAACTGGTGCGCAAGGTCGATACCAAGGAAATCGGCCAGGCGATGCGCGGCTGGTTGCTCAACCCGCCGGAAAATATGCGTCAGACGATGCAGGAATGGGCGCGCGAGAAGGGTATCGAGATCGATTAGGGCGCTTTGCGAAAATGGCCGAAATGCGCCCCAAGATGTAACATCGCGTACTATCGCTTGACTCTCGCCCGCCATCACCGTTTTGCTATTAACCAAGGGTTCGCACCGCCGAGCCAGCATCCCCCAAGCTGGAGCGCATATGTCCGAAGAGACGCCGCTGGATACTGATACTACTGCCGAAGCCGTGCCGCAGGGCATTGGCGCACAATTGCGTGCGGCGCGCGAGGCCAAGGGGCTGACGCGCGAACAGATCGCTGCCGAAACGCGTATCTCGTCGCGCCATATCGAACATATCGAGGACGGCAATTTCGCGGAATTGCCCGGCCGCACTTATGCCGTGGGCTTCTCGCGAACACTGGCAAAGGCGGTGGGGCTCGACCAGAACGATGTGGTTGCGATGGTCCGGGCAGAACTGGATGCGGGGGGCATCGGGCAAAGCCGGACGACAGGTGCCGGCACAACGTTCGAACCGGGGGATCCCTCGCGCGCGCCGGGCAGCAAGCTGGTCTGGTTCTCGGTGTTTGCAGTTGTGCTGCTGCTGGTGGGGCTGTTCTTTGCCGCGCGGGTGCTGTTCTCGCCCGCTGCCGAATTGCCCTCGCTGCTTGCGGACGAGGAAGAGGCAGCGGTGGTCGCGGATGGCGCAGAGGCGCCGGGTGATGCCCAAGCTGCTGCTCCCGATGCCAGCGGTGCGGTCGTGGTGACTGCCGAGGGCGAGGCGTGGGTGCGCTTCTCTGCTGCGCAGGGCCGCGTGCTGTCCGAACAGATTTTGCAGGAAGGCGAAAGCTACACCATCCCCGCCGATGCCGAGGCGCCGACGATCACCACCGCGCGGCCCGATCTGCTTGCCATCACGGTTGGCGGGCAGAGCGTGCCCAAGCTGTCTGACGTAATGCAGACGCTGGAGGCCGAACCGATTTCGGCCGAAGCTCTGCTGGCGCGCGACGCTGCGCCAAGCGAGGCTGCACCCGCCACGAACTGACCGGAATTTGCGGGGAATACGCGCGATTGCCTGTTTCCCGCCGTGGTTAATCCTCTATCTTGCTTGACTGTGGCAGCGTGGCTGCCGGTAGCAATTTGGCCCGATATGGAGGATCTTCGGCGATGACACGGATGAGCGCGCTTGGCGCACCAAAGGCCATTGCAGGCGTGCTGGGCGCAGGCCTGATGCTGGTAGCGATGCCTGCGGCGGCGCAGGCCGATCCCCGCATCGACCGGATCGAACGCCAGATCAGCGCGCTGCAACGCGCGGTGTTTCCCGGCGGGGACGAGCGGTTTTTCGAGCCCGAAATCACGCCCGAGACGCGGCCCACCGGAACCGGCACCGGAACGGGCACGGGCGTATCCTCCTCCGCGATCACCGATGTGTTGGCGCGGCTCGATGCCATCGAATCGCAGCTCGCGCGGCTGACCGCGGCGACCGAGGTCAACCAGAACGCGCTGGCGAGGATGGAGGAGCGGGTGATCCGGCTGGAAGCGGGGCAGGCGACTGCGGCCACGGCTACTCCGGCTCCCTTGCCCAGCCTCGCAGGCGCGACGCCCGCGCCGACTCCTGCACCCACTCCCGCAACGCGTCCGACCGGTGTCATTCCGGTACCTGCTCCAACGCCGACGCCCACCCCTGCAACGACCACGCCCCGTCCTTCGCCGGAGCGGGTGGCGGCGGTGCAGGCCATCGTCAAACCGGCAACGGCCGACGCGGGCGATGACGAATACACCTATGGCTTCCGCCTGTGGGAAGCGGGTTTCTATCCCGAGGCGCAGCAGCAGCTGGCGCGCTTCCTCGATTTGCACCCCAATCACCGGCTGGTGTCGCGCGGGCGCAATCTGCTGGGCCGCGCCTTCCTCGATGACGGGCAGCCCAGCGCGGCGGCGTCCTACTTCTTCGCCAATTACCAGAACGATCCGGGCGGCGAGCGCGCGGGCGACAGCCTGCTTTATCTCACCGAAGCGATGATCGCGATCAACGATACCAACCGCGCCTGCATCGCGCTCGCCGAATTCGGGGACACCTATCCGGCGCTGGCAATCGGGCGTTTGCAGAGCCAATACGATACGCTGCGTGGCCGCGTCACCTGCAATTGATCCGGCGCTCGTCGCGCGTTTTGCGGCCGCGCTCGAGCGGCTGAATCCGAGCGGCGGGAAAATCGGCCTCGCGGTGAGCGGCGGGCCGGATTCGATGGCGATGCTGCTGCTGGCGCAGGAAGCGATCCCCGGCGGGTTCGAAGTCGCCACGGTCGATCACGGCCTGCGCCCCGAAGCGAAAGACGAATGCGCACTGGTTGTGGCGGCGTGTGCGGAGCGCGGTGTGCCGTGCGAGGTGCTTTCAACCACTATCATCAGACCCGGCAATCTCCAGACTGCCGCGCGGATGGGCAGGTATATGGCGCTTGGCGAGTGGGCCGAGGGCCGCAGTATCAAGGTGATCGCGACGGCACACCACGCGGACGATCAAGCGGAAACTCTTCTGATGCGGTTGAATCGCGGGAGCGGCCTTTCGGGTCTCGCTGGAATTCGTGAAGACAGTTTCAACGAGTATTGGCTGCCGATCGAGGTAATCAGGCCTCTATTGCGATTTCGCCGCGAAGAATTGCTGTCTGTAATTGCTGCTGGTGGCATTGAGGTGGCAAACGACCCGAGCAACAAACACGACCGGTACGACAGGGCGCGTTTGCGCAAATCCTTGGCTGAGGCGGACTGGATCGACCCGCTCGCTCTTACACATTCGGCATCTTGTCTCGCGGATGCGGAAGAGGCGCTCCAAGCTTACGCTTGGCATTTGTGGCACGAGCGTGTCACGCTTCATCATGACGATGCTTTCGATCAGCGCAGCTACACGATGAAGCCGAATGTAGGCAGTGAAATGGAGTTGCGCCTGCTGAAGGCAGTTTTTCAAAATTTCGGCAGTGAGCCGCGTGGATCGGAGCTTATTTCGCTCATTGAGACGTTAAGGGCTGGTGGCAAGGGCAATCTCGCCGGGGTTTTGGCGAGCGTAGAAGGCGATGAATGGGTCTTCCGCCCCGAACCGCCCCGGCGGACGGGTTAGGATACTGCCCCTCCTTTTCAAAGGAGGGGTTGGGGGTGGTTGCGCGACCGCAAGGTTGCGCTGGTGCCGCAGGCACCACCCCGCTGCGACTAGGCATTGCTGCGCAACGCCAAGTCTCGCTGCCCCTCCTCTGAAGAGGAGGGGATAACCGTCAATTCACGCTGTAATTCAGCGATCCACCAACGCCCGTCCGCACGCCATCCGTAATAATCACCACATCGCCCAGTTCGGCAATGTCGAACAGGCGGGAGACGAATTCGTCGGGCACGCCGATGCAGCCGTGGCTGGCATAGCCCAGTTCGACTTCGCTGCCGCCGTGGATGGCGATGCCGTCCCAGGTCAGGCGCAAGGTCCACGGCATCGGCGCGTTGTTGTATTTCTCGGAGACGTTGTGCCGCTCCTTGGTCAGGATCGGGAACACGCCGGTGGGCGTCGGGTGCGCCTCGGTGCCGAGCAGCGCCGCCGCCGCGCCGATTTCATACCCGCCACGGAACACGCTGATGACGCGCGCCTGCAAATCCACCGTCATCACCAGCGGGCCATCGGGCACGCCTTCATCGTCCCAATACCATTCGCCGTAACGGATCGGCCCGTCGATCGGCAGCACTCGGCGGATCACGAAGGGATCGTTCTCGTCGAAAGAGACAGCGCGGTGGTTTTCCGCCGCCGCCTCGTAAGCTGCGCGCTCCTCGGCAGTGGCAGGATCGTTGCCGTAATACTGGTCGTCGGCGTGTTCGGACTGGTCGGCGACGGTTGCGCCAGCGGGCGCGGCGTCTTCGGTTGTCAACAGCGCCGCCTGCGAAGGGGCTGCTGCGAAGGGATTGCCGAAAAACGTCACCCCGCCGATCAGCGCGACCATGCCGAGTGCGAATGCGATGAACCATTTGGTGCCGTTAGCCATGCGCGGGAATATACCGCGCAATCCTTGCCAATCCCACAATGCAATCGGCGCGCGTCCCAAGGCGAGACGGCTGGGTGGTGCAAAGTAACCGACAGCTATCTTTGCGCCAGCATGTCGTAATGCCGCCGAATGCCGAGCTTGGTGAAGCTGGCAAAACCCGCCGCTTCCAGCCGCGCGCGCATCGCGGCAGCGTCCGACCACCGCTCGTCCGCCTCGTAAAACACCGCCGCGATCCGGTCGGCATGGGCGGATCGCAGCAATTGCGCGATCACCGTTTCCTCGTGCCCTTCGACATCGATCTTGACGATGATCGGCAGGTCGGGCGGCAGCACTGCATCGAGCGCAGCGACCGTTACCGTGCGGATGGTGAGGCGGCTGTTCAATGCATCGCGCCGTTGCGCGGTGAGCGAGGCGACGCCGCTATGCCCGTCCTGATAGCCGATGCTCAGCTCGCCTTCGTTGTCGGATAGCGCCGCCATCAGCGGTGTGGCGCGGCCGTTCGCTCCGTTCAAAGCGAGGTTTTCGGACAATAGCGCGTGGGTAGCGGGCACCGGTTCGAAGGCGATGATCGCCTGGCAAGCGGGATTGGTCGCTGCGATGGCGGAGAACAGGCCCTGGTTCGCGCCAACATCGACGAAGACGAAGGGCGTATCCTGCACCTCCAACACGCTGGAAAGATGCGTGCCGTAAGTGCCGTAGAGGCAATATCGGAACGTCTTGTCGCCGTAATTCGCCGCCAGCTTTACGCCATACACGCTGGTGCGCGCGCGCGATTTTAGCAGGCCGCGCTTCTCCAGCGCGTGCATCGCCACGCCCTGCGCTTTCGCCCGCACAACGCGCAGGTTCCGCAACACGGCGAATTCCCAGTAATGTCCCAGTGTGCGCAAACCCGATATCCCTGCCGGTGGGCTAATCGGCGGAGCCGTTAGCAGGGTTACCCGTGCGCGCCAAATATATTGGCGATTGCGGTGGTGATACGCAGCGAGAGCTTATGCGCGCGTTCGATGGGATCGATGAAGTCGCGGTTGATCGCCTCATAGCCTTCATCCGCGCCATCGGGCCAATCGGTCGGCTCGGTCAGGTCAAACCGGTCGATGCGCGGGAAGCTGGTCGGATAGGCGCGGCGCAGCTGCGCGAGCGCCTCGTCCACGCGCAGGGTGAAGATCATCTCCAGCACGTCTTCCCGGCTCACATCATTGGCGCGGCTGAACACCGGCACGCTGACCGCGCGGATAAACATCGCCTGCATCAGCGTGAGGCGCAGCGCCTGGAGCACGCCGATCATCCGCCGCTTGTCCTCGCGCCCTTCGAGCGGCGCCTCGTTGGGGATGTGTTCGAGCAAACGGTGCAGCTTCATCGCATCGACGCGCAGACGGCTGGCGAGGCGGCGGAAGGTGCCGATGCGGTCATCCTTCACCAGATATTCGCTCAGCGCCTCGCAGGCGTCGGAGAGGTGCTGTTCGGTGCCGCGATAGGGGCGGCTGGCCCAATAGGCGGAGTTGAAAAGCTCGCCATAGGCGGCCACCGTCTTCACGCTGGCGAGCGCATTGGCGGCGCGCACCAGCCGGATCAGCTCGCGCCCGCGCGGGCTTTCATTGAGCAGCGCGGCGATTTCCTCGTAATTGCCATCGGCGGCATGGCCGATCCCGGCGATGACATTCACCGGATAGCCGAGCTGTTGCAGGATGGAATTGTGCGGAATGGCGCGGATTTGCCGCAGGCTCATATCGCGGTCGGCGGAAAGGTCGCTCTGGCGGCGGCTGACGCGGCTGCCGGTCGAATTGAGCAGGCCCAGCCCGAATGCGGTAATCGCGCGGCTGTAGGTCCGGCTTTCGAGATGCTCGCGCTGGTGATCCTTGATCGCGCGGTAGAAATCGAGGCTGAGATCGGTGCGGCGATAGAAGGTATCGACCGGCGCATCGGTGTCGGTCTCGCTCGGGCGCAGGCAAGCGATGCGGGTGAGCGTGGCGCGCGCGAGTTCGGGGGTGGCAAACCACAGATAGCCATCGCCGCCCTGGAAGCTGACTTCGGGCTCCAGCGTGATGCCGGCACGGGCAAAGCGGCGCTTGGCCCAGGGCGAGAGCGCCCAGTCGAGCCGGTCGGCCATTTTGGTCGGGTGCGCGCCGCGGCCCATGCTTTCGCCATGCGTGTTGAATATCAGTGCGGCGACATCGGTGAGGCCGTTATCGTCCATCGCCTGCGCCAAGCGACCCTGGAGGCGTTCGATGGCGAGGCTGGCGGGGACTTGGCCGACAAAGCGCCCCGCATCGGAGAAGCCCGTCTGGATACATACGCGGCCGCGCTTCTTCGCGTAGTCTTTGTAAACGTCCTCGGCGAGCAACTCGTCTAGAAAGCGCCCGCCATGTTCGAGCGCGCTTTCGGTTTCGAACAGGGGCGAGACATCGACCTTGTCCTCGATCCCGAACAGCTTGGCGAAATACAGCGCGGCGAGGACGGTAGCGGGTTCCTCGCATTCGGCGATCAGCATCCTTATCGGCGCGTCGGCGTCGATATGGGCAAGGATTTGCGCCATGGCGAGGAACTGGCGGATGGCGGAGCTGGCCTCTATCGCCAGCGCGCCGAAATTGCTCTTGCGCGGTTTTACCTCGGCAATTGCGCGGCGCAGATGGCTGACCGCGCCCTTGCTGGCGAGGTCGAGATTGCCTTCGGGGTCGATCCGGCGGCGGATCGCATTGTGCATCTGCTTGGCGTTTACGCGGAAATGGATCCAGCCCATTCCCAGCCCGTCCGCGCGCATCGCGGCGGCGAGTGTTTTGAGGCTAACGGCGCGGGCCGCATCATCGGTTGCCTTCGCCTCGGCCTCCAGCGCGTCGATATAGCGGGAAAGCGAGAGCAGCTTTCGCGGATCGGCGGCGGTCAGGCGGTTGGCGGCGACCGAAAGCGCGGCGGGATCGGAGAGGTCGGCGGCGAAATCGCTCGCCCGTTCGCGGGCATAGGCGGCGGCGGGACGCAATTCGCCGAGGAGCGGATGGTCTGCGTCAATCGCCTCCAGCTCCGCCAGATAGCTTTCGAGGTGCTGCGCTTTTTCCGACAAGCGGAAGCCGATCGAGTTCGACCAGGTGATGTCCGTGCGGCCATCCATGTCGTAGCCGACCCAGCTGGCAAAGCGGAAGGGCAGTGGATTGGCTTCATGCCAGCGGTCGGGCCAGATCGCCTGCGCATGAGCGAGCACCTGCCGCACGATGGCGTTGCGCGCATCCTGTGCATGGGCAATCGCCTGCATCGCGCGTTCGTGCTCATATTGCAGCGTCACCTGCGGACGCTCGCTATTGACGACCGCGGAGTCGATGGCGCTGCCGTTTGACGCGGCATCGGCGACGGCTGCGGACTGGTCGGGCGTCAGCAGGAAAGTCGGGTGCGCCGTGAAGACCGCGTGCAGGCAGGGGCTGGCCCAGCGCGCGGCAAAAGCGTCGAAATCGTCGCCCGCAAGATCCGCCGCCAGCGCCTCGGCATTGCCTGCCGCATCGAGCGGGGCGACCATTGCCGCCAGACGGTCCGCGCGGGCTTGCAAGGCGTCGACCTCCAGCTCGGCAATCGCCGCCTCGATATCATCGAGCGACAGCTCCCCGCTTTCGAGCTGGCGGCTGGTATCATGCGCCAGCTGGAACACCGGATTGAAGTTGGGCGTTTCCTCGGTACGGGTGTGCAGTTCTTGCAGGCGGGCGGTCAGCGCGGCGACGCTGGTCATTGGCCCGTATGCCCTTGACCCAGGCCGCTCGCTTCACGGGCCAGCGCCACGATCTCCTCGGGTAAGGCACCAGCGGGAGCAACCCAGCTGCCGCCGACGCACAGCACTTGCGTCATGGCGAGCCAGTCGGGCGCGTTCGACGCGGAAATGCCGCCGGTGGGGCAGAATTTCGCCTTGTTGAACGGGCCGCACAGCGCCTTCAGCGCGGGAATGCCGCCAGCGGCCATGGCAGGGAAGAATTTGAAATGCTCCAGCCCCAATTCCATGCCGCGCATGATGTCGCCCGAATTGGCGACGCCGGGAAGCAGGGGGACGCCTGCCTTCAGTGCCGCTTCGCCGAGCTTCGTTGTGAGGCCGGGGGAAACGATGAATTCGCTGCCCGCATCGAGCGCCTGCTGCAACGTTTCGACCCCCGTTACCGTGCCTGCACCGACGATGGCGCCGGGAACGAGGTTCATCCGCTTGATCGCATCGAGCGCGTGGGTCGTGCGCAGCGTGACTTCGAGCACTTTCAGCCCGCCTTCCACCAGCGCCTCTGCCGTTTCGCGTGCCTTGCCGATATCGTCCACCACCAGCACCGGCACGACCGGGCCCAACTTCATGATCCGCTCGATTTCGCCGGATTCGTAGGGGATGGTGTCGCTCATTAGGATGCTCCGTGGTTCTGGAAATAGGCTGCCGCCGCGCCGAACAGGCCGGGCTGCGGATGGGTGATGAGTTTGACCGGGATCGCAGCCATCAGGCCTTCGAAGCGCCCCTTGGCGCGGAAGCGTTCGGCAAAGCCCGAATGCGGCAGATGCTCGCGCAGCCGGTAGCCGAGGCCGCCCGCCACCACCACGCCGCCAAAGCCGCCTTGTGCCAGCGCGATATCGCCCGCCACCGCGCCCAGCGAGAGGCAGAAGCGATCCATCGCCGCGGCGGCGAGGCTGTCAGAGCCGTCCATCGCCGCTGTCCAGATGGCGATATCGGTCTGTTCGGTAATCGCCCGGCCTTCGAGCGCTGCAAGCGTCGCGTGGATATCGACAATCGCGGGGCCGGACACGACCCGTTCCACCGACACGCGGGTGTGCCGCTTGCGCAAGCGGGCAAGGATCGCGTCCTCCACCGAATCGAGCGGGGCGAAGTCGATATGCCCGCCCTCGGTTGCCGACACGCGGTAGGAACCGTCGGGTTCGCGGTACAGATGCGCGACGCCGAGGCCGGTGCCGGGGCCGAGCACCGACAGGCGACCGGTCGGCGCGAGTGGCTGGTCCGGCCCGGCGAGATGCAGGAACTGTTCTTCCGGCGCGCGGGCGACAGCATGGGCCACCGCTTCGAAATCGTTGACGATCGTGTAGCTCTCGCAGCCCAGCTTTTCGGGGATCAGCGCGGGGCGGATGATCCACGGATTGTTGGTGAAGCGGATAACCTCACCGCCCACCGGCCCGGCAATCGCCATCGCAACGCGCGGCGGCAAGGTGCCGCCCTTGCGTGCTGCGTAATCTTCCCACGCGGTCTGGAAACTGGCGTGATCGACGGTGTGGATGGTGATCGGTTCATCCAGTGTAATCGCGCCCGCATCATCGCGTGTGGCGATGGAAAAGCGGGCATGGGTGCCGCCGATATCGACTGCGACGATCTGGGTCATACATTGCTCCTTCGGGCAATCACGCGGAGATGGGGAGTTACTGCGAAAGCAATGCGCGCCGGAGGCGCATAGATTTTTTCGCGCAGAGGACGCAGAGGGTTCAGAGGCGAGCGAGAAGTACAGCATCTCTGTGTTCTCTGCGCTCTCTGCGCGAAACCACATTGCGCCTTTGGCGCGGAAGCGATGTCTCCCTCATTCCGCGTCTTCGCGTTATCCAGAACCATCACAGCCCCGCGCTCGCCAGCATGGCGCTGCCGCCCTTTTCGGCTTCGTCCGCCAGCATCCGGAACATCGTGAACAGTTCGCGGCCTGTGCCCATTTCGGGCGCCGGATCGGGCGCGGGGGTGCGGCTCGACAGGTCGGCGCTGGTGGAAAGTTCGCCGGTCTCCGCGCAGACCTTCACGATATCGCCATCCTGCAACAGGCTAAGCGGGCCGCCGCCCAAGGCCTCGGGCGAGCAGTGGATCGCAGCGGGCACTTTGCCGCTCGCGCCCGACATCCGGCCATCGGTGACCAGCGCGACGCGGTAGCCGCGATCCTGCAACACCGCGAGCGGCGGGGTCAGGCTGTGGAGTTCGGGCATTCCGTTCGCCTTCGGCCCTTGGAACCGCACCACGACCACGACATCGCGGTCCAGCTCGCCCGCCTTGAAGGCTTTCACCACATCATGCTGCGTCTGGAACACGCGGCACGGCGCTTCGACCGTCCAGCGTTCGCGCGCGACGGCGGAAGATTTGAAACAGGCGCGGCCGAGATTGCCGGTGACGAGCTTCATCCCGCCATCGGGTTGGAACGGATCGCTGGCGGGCCGCAGCATCGTCTCGTCACCCGAAGGCCCGACATCGCGCCACACAAGGCGGTCTTCGTCCAAGCCCGGCTCCTGCGCATATTCGCCCATGCCGCGCTGCTGGCCGACACCGAGCACATCGCCATGCGCGAGCCCTGCGCCCACCAGTTCGCGGATGACATAGCCCATGCCGCCCGCTGCGTGGAAGTGGTTGGTGTCGCCCGAGCCGTTGGGATAGACCCGCGCCAGCAGCGGCACCGCGCTCGAAAGTTCGGACAGATCCGTCCAGTCGACCTGAACGCCTGCCGCGCGGGCGAAGGCGGGAATGTGGATCGCGTGATTGGTGCTGCCGCCGGTCGCCAGCAGGCCGACCATCGCGTTCACAATCGCCTTTTCATCGACGCAATGGCCAAGCGGACGATAATCGTTCCCGTCCTGCGTCATTTGCGTAATGCGGTGGACAGCGGCGCGATCCAGCGCCTGCCGCAGCTGCGTGCCCGGCTGGATAAAGGCTGCACCCGGAATATGCAGCCCCATCATTTCCATCATCATCTGGTTGGAATTGGCGGTGCCGAAGAAGGTGCAGGTGCCGGGCGAATGATAACTGCCAAGCTCGCTTTCGAGCAGTTCCTGCCGCGTCGCCTTGCCCTCGGCATAAAGCTGGCGGGTCTTCTGCTTCTGGCTGTTGGAAATGCCGCTCGGCATCGGGCCGCTGGGGACGAAAATGCCGGGCAGATGGCCGAAGCGCAGCGCGCCGATCAGCAGGCCGGGCACGATCTTGTCGCAAATACCGAGCAGCAGCATCCCGTCATACATGGCGTGGGAGAGCGCGACGCCCGTCGCCATGGCAATCGCATCGCGGCTGAAAAGCGACAGCTCCATTCCCGTCTCGCCCTGCGTCACCCCGTCGCACATGGCAGGCGTGCCGCCCGCGACCTGTGCGGTTGCGCCGACTTCGCGGGCGTAGATTTTCAGCCGGTCGGGATAGCGGCCATAGGGCTGATGCGCGCTCAGCATATCGTTGTAGCTGGTGACGATGCCGATATTCGGCCCGGCATTGGTCTTGAGCGCTTCCTGATCCTCCAGCGCCCCCGCAAAAGCATGGGCAAGGTTGGAACAGCTGACCTGGCTGCGATCGGGCCGGTTATCCGCCTCCCGCTGGATGAGGTCGAGATAGGCCGTCCGGCTGGCCTTCGACTTTGCGATAATCCGGTCGGTTACGCGGGCGATAGTGGGGTGGAGATTAGTCATGCCAGCTTACTCCGTCGCGTTCTGCCAGCGCGATGGCCTTGCTCGGCCCCCAGCTACCGGCGGCATAGGTTTTGGGGATGCGGCCTTCTTCGGCCCAGGTGGCGCGGATGGAATCGATCCAGCGCCATTGCGCCTCCACCTCGTCGCGCCGCACGAACAGCGTCTGGCGGCCTTCGATCAGGTCGAGCAGCAACCGTTCGTAAGCGATCCGCTTGAATTTGCCGGTGAAGGCATCGGGCATTTTGATGTCGAGCGGCATTTGCCGCAGTACCATGCCCTCCTGCTCGATGCCGGGCACCTTGGCCATCATCGACAGGGTGATGTTCTCTTCGGGCTGGATGCCGATCACCATGCGGTTCTGCTTCAGCTTCGCGCCGGGGAAGATCGAGTGCGGCACGCAGCGGAACTGCACCACGATCTCGGTCACCCGCTCGGGCATCCGCTTGCCGGTGCGCAGGTAGAAGGGCACGCCCTGCCAGCGCCAATTGTCGATATGGGCTTTCAGCGCGACAAAGGTCTCGACATCGCTTTCGCGGCCCAGCTCCTCGTCATAACCTGCCACCGGCTGGCCTTCGACCGCGCCCTTGCGATACTGGCCGGTAACGCTTTCATCGGGAGAGACCTTGCGCAGCGCGCGAAGCACCTTCACCTTTTCGTCGCGAACGCAATTGGCATCGAAGCTGCTGGGCGGCTCCATCGCCAGCAGCGCGAGCAATTGCAGCATATGGTTCTGCACCATGTCGCGCAAAGCGCCCGCGCTTTCGTAAAAGTCCGCGCGCCCTTCCAGCCCCACCGTCTCGCCGACAGTGATCTGCACGTGTTCGATATGCTGCGAATTCCAAAGCGGCTCGAAAAAGGCATTGGCAAAGCGCAGCGCGATAAGGTTCTGCACCGTCTCCTTGCCCAGATAATGGTCGATGCGGAAAATATGGTTTTCGGGGAAGGCGCCCGCCACCGCATCATTGATGGCGCAGGAGGATTGCAGATCGGTGCCGAGCGGCTTTTCGAGGCAGATGCGCGAATTGTTGTCCGCGAGTCCGTGCGCGGCAAGACCCGCAATCGTCGGCTTGAACAGGCTGGGCGCGGTGGAGAGGAAGATGGCAATCTCGCGGTCGCTTCCGGCCTTCTTCGCCAGCTCCTCATACCCTTCAGGCGTGGTTACATCGAGCGGGCTGTAATGCAGGCGGTTGAGGAACCGCGCCATCGAACCCCGCCGGTGATCGGGCAGGAATTTTTCGATCGCGGCGCGGGCAAAATTGCGGAAGGAACCATCGTCCAGATCCGAGCGCGCGGTGCCGACAATCCGCAGATCATCGGCCAGCAGCCCCTCGGCGTCGAGCGCGCAGAGCGAAGGCAGCAGCATACGCTGCGACAGATCGCCGGTCGCGCCGAACAGGATGAGCGTTTCAGCCTTGGTTTCCATGGACGCGGTCAAACTCCCTTATGCATCGCGCAAATTTCTGCGCATCCCTTACCAGCAAAGCAACATAAATGCGCAGCGCATAGGAATGCCCGCGCTTTGATACTGCCGGATGCGTGTGCTCAGCCGCTTTCCACCACGCTGACGCGGCAATTGTCAAAGCGGCAGAGGCCGAATGTGGTCAGGAAACTGACATCGCCGGCATCGCGCCCGATGCCGATAATCGCGGTGTTGGCGGGGTCGGCCATGCCGGTCGCATCGACCATATGCCACGCGCCGCTGCCGGGCATGGCAGGATCGTCGAGATAGATTTCGGCCAGCGCGTGGAAATCGGGCGGGGCGACGCCGGGGGCGTAGCAGCTGACATAGCGCGCGGGGATAGTGGAAGCGCGGGCGAAGGCGATCAGCACATGGGCATAATCGCGGCACACCCCCCGCCGCAGGGCAAAGCTGTCCACCGCCGTGGTGGAAGCATCGGAGGCAGCGGGATCATAAGTGAAATTGTCCGCAATCCACGTCCGCATCGCGGCGATTTTCGCGCCGCCCGAATGCTGGCCAAAATGCTCGGCGACGAAGTTTTGCAACTTGTCTGCCTGACAGTAGCGCGAATCGAACAGATATTCGACCACCTCGCCCGGCAAATCATGCGGATCGCGCGCGGCGAGCGCGGCAATATCGGCGGCTTTGCGCTGCACCTCCACCGTCGCGGAATAATCGACGCGGAAATCCCCTGCCGCCCGCACCCAAAGCCGCTCGCCAATCGCATCCTGCGCCGGCACCGTGGCAAGATGCAGCGTTTTGGTGAGCATCGTCTCGCTGGCGACAATCCGCTGCTCGGGCAAATCGGCCACCTGGAATTGCAGCAGACAATCGGTCGCCCGTTCGAGGTGGAAGGCAAAGCTGCTGGTGATGGCGATGGGCATGGCGGAGGCGATAGCAGGCTGGCGCCGCCCGCTCCACTCGCAATGACGGTGATCGAACCTTGCAAAGCCACCGCGCCCCGCTAGTCTCGCCGCCAAACAGGAGAGGACATCCCCATGCCATTCATCAAGCCCGCGCTTGCGGCCTCGGCGGCTGTGATTGCGCTTTGCGCCAGTCCGGCGGCCGCGCAGGAGCAGCCCATCGCCTTTACCGGCGCGACCATCCACACGATGGGCACCGATAGCGGTCTCGGCACGATCGAAGGCGGCACGCTGGTGATCCACAATGGCCGGATTGTCGCGGTTGGCGGGGCGGAGACGGCCATCCCGGCAGGCGCGGATGTGCGCGATGCCACCGGCATGGTCATCATGCCCGGCATTGTCGACACCCACTCGCATATTGGCGAGGTTTCGGGCGCAGACAGCTCCGCCGCGATCCAGCCCGATGTGCGTGCGCTTGACGCGATCAATGTGCGCGACAGCTCGATTGCGCGGGCGCGTTCGGGCGGGGTGACCACCGCCAATGTCATGCCCGGATCGGGCCATCTGATGGGCGGGCAGACCTTCTATATGCACCTGCGCGACGGCTATAATATCCGCGATCTCGCCTTCCTCGACGATGATGGCGACATGATGGGCGGGATGAAAATGGCCAATGGCACCAATCCCATCCGCGAGAACCCTGCCTTCCCCAGCACCCGCGCCCGCAGCGCGGCGATGGTGCGCAGCCACTTTGTCGAGGCGCAGGAATACTGTGCGGGCGAACGCTCCCCCCGCGATATCGGCATGGAAGCGATGTGCGAAATCCTCTCGGGCGAGCGGCTCGTCCATTTCCACTCGCACCGCACCGACGACATCATGACCGCGATCCGCCTGCGCGACGAATTCGGTTTCCGGATGCTGCTCCAACACGGGATCGAAAGCGGCCAGATCGCACAGGAAATCGCCGCGGCGGGCGTGCCCGTCTCGGCCATTCTGGTCGATAGCCCCGGCGGCAAGCTGGAAGCCGCCAATGCCGACATCACCACCGCCGGCCAGCTGGAGGCGGCGGGCGTGTTCATCTCGCTGCATTCGGACGACAATGTGATCGACAGCCGCCTCATGTTCCGCCACGCAGGACTTGCGGTGCGCGGGGGGATGAGCCGCGACGGCGCCTTGCGCGCGCTCACCATCAACGGCGCGGTGCAATTGGGCCTCGAAGACCGCGTCGGCAGCCTTGAACCCGGCAAATATGCCGATTTCCTGATCCTGACCGGCGACCCCTTGAGCGTCTACACCGATATCGAGGAGACGTGGGTGATGGGCGAATTGCTGTTCGACCGTGATAATCCCGACGATCTGCTCCATGCCACCGGCGGCTTTGGCGCGGGCAATCCGCAGATGAACACCCATGTCCTCGAAGGCGAGGCACGTATGCAGGAGGCCGCACGATGAGCATTTTCGCCAAAGCACTCGCCGCCGGCCTCGCGCTCGCCGCCTTCACCGGAACCGCCGCCGCGCAGGATGTTGCCGTGCGTGGAGGGCAGGTGTGGACGATGGGCCCGCAAGGCGTCATCACCGATGGCGTCGTCGTGATCGAGGACGGGCGCATCACTGCGGTCGGCCCCGCCGCCAGCACGCCCATTCCGCAAGGCATGGAAGTGCTCACCGCGCCCGTCGTCACGCCCGGACTGGTGGACGCGCATTCGACCGTTGGCCTCACCGGCTATCTCAACCAGTCCGAAGATCAGGACCAGCTGGACGACAGCTCCCCCGTGCAGCCGCATTTGCGCGCTATCGACGCTTACAACCCGCATGACCGGCTCGTGACCTGGCTGCGCGAGCTCGGCATCACCACCGTCCACACCGGCCACAGCCCCGGCGCGCTGGTGAGCGGGCAAACCATGGTGGTGAAGACGCGCGGCAACACGGTCGAGGCCGCGCTGGTGGAAGACGGCACGATGATCGCCGCCAATCTCGGCGCTTGGGCGCTCGACCGCGAGGGCACGCCCGGCACGCGCGGGCGGCAGATGGCGATGATCCGGCAGGCGCTGATCGGCGCGCAGGCGAGCATGGACGATGAAGACCGCAGCCGCGATCTCGTCAACGAGGCGTTTATCCGCGTGATCGAGGGCGAGGTCCCGCTGCTCATCACCGCCAACCGGATGCAGGATATGCAAAGCGCGCTGCGGCTGGCCGAGGAGTTCGGCATCACCGTGATCCTCGACGGTGCGGCGGACGCGCATATGATGCTGGACGAGCTGCGCGACTGGGGCGGTTCGGTCATCCTCCACCCGACCATGGCGCGCAATGAAGGCGAGCTGCAAAACGCCGCCTTCACCACCGCCGCCGTGCTGGCCGAGGCAGGCATCCCCTTCGCGCTGCAATCGGGATACGAGGCCTATGTGCCCAAGGTGCGCGTGGTGTTGTGGGAAGCAGGCTTCGCCGTGGCGAACGACCTGTCACCCGAAGACGCGCTGGCGAGCATCACGATAGACGCCGCCCGCATCATCGGCATGGAGGAGCGCATCGGTTCGCTGGAAGTGGGCAAGGACGGCGACGTGGCACTGTTTGACGGCGACCCGTTCGAATATACGAGCCACACGATTGGCGTGGTGATCGAGGGCGAGGTGGTGAGCCGGGAGGTGAGGTGAGGGGGCGGGCGGCGAGCAGAATTAAGACGGGTGACGACCCCTTTGCGCCCCAATCTCGGTCGTTTGAAGGGCGCTGGCGCGATCCTGAAACCTGTCATCCGTTCATGAAGCTATGAGTGTGAGCGGCATGCGTCATTCCGCTTCATTTGCCAGCCGCTCCTCAACCTCGCTCACGAACCGCGACTGGGTATTCTTTCCGTAGAGAAGATGGACCTCGTGACGCGCCCGCGTGAACCCGACGTAGAAAAGCCGTCGCGCCTCGCGCAGGTCATTTGCACTCGGATTGTTTCGCGGCAAGCGGCCTTCTTCCATTCCCACTAGGATGACGACATCGAACTCGCGGCCCTTTGAGCTGTGAAGAGTCGACAGGTTGATACGGTTAAGGCCTGTACCGATGCCGGCGAACTCACCCAGCGACAGGTCTTCGACGTCCCCTTCCGGGCCGAGCCGCGCGATAAAATCGTCGAGCAAACCCAGATCGTCGTTGAGCGAACGCGCGCCGGCCACATGCGGTTCGACAATCTCCGCGCGAAGCGTTGTCAGCCAGGCATCGAGCGCAAGGGTGTCATCCCGCCGGCTCCACAAAGCGGCGGTCAATGTCCGCTGGAATTCGAGCCTGGCCGCGTCGTCAATAAGAACCTCGTGGAACAGCCGCGAACCTTCGCCGATCACACGGCTAAGCCGCGGGTCACCGCTGCGCCAACCGCCGCAACACCACATAGCGCATTGCTCGAGCCACCGTAGCAGCCGGCTCGATCGCGGGTACAGTGCATTGGCGTCAGTGCGGGTGACCGAATAGCCCGCATCGGCGGCGGCATTCGCGACCTCGTCCCCGATAAAAGCCGCCGGATAGAGCACGGCGATCTCGCCAAGGTTGAGGTCAGGGCGGCGCTCTCGGATCTCGGGAATCAGCTGTTCGATCAGATGGCGGGCCTGGCCCGCATAGCTGCCGGTGCAGGGATGGAAGTAGATCGTCCCCTCGTGCGCGTCGTCGGGCGCACGATAGCCTCGCTCCTCGCCCAAGGCATATTCGGACGCAGCAACGATCTTTGAGCCGCAGCGATAGTTGAGACCGAGCTGGACCGTCTCGACATCCGGGCGGTCAGATAGACGGCGCAGCAGCTCGGGATTGGCGCCGGTGAAGCCGTATATTGACTGATCGACGTCGCCCACCGCGAACAGCCGCATGCCGGCGCTGAAGCACAACCCCATGACCATACCGTGCAGCGCGCGCCCGAGATCCTGATATTCGTCGACAGCGAGGATCGGATATTTGGCTACAAGCGCCTTGCGGAGCCACGGGTTGGTCGCGAGCGCGCGCACTGCCAGCAACGGCATGTCGTCGAAGTCAATCAGGCCCTTCGCCCGCAATTCGGCTTCATAGGCGGTCACTAGCGTCGCCAGCTGCGGATTGGCGGTATCGAAATCCGATTGCTCGCGAACAAGGAAACGGCGCCTATATACGCCCATCCGGAAATCCCAGGTCTGCGGGTTCTCCGGTCCCTTGATGACTTTGGCATGAGCGCGCTCGAGCGCCGCACGGGATTGCTGCCGGGTGGCGACGGTGAACTCGTCCGGCAAGCCGACCCCGGCCAGCTTCGCGTAGGGGAACAAAATCTGGGTTAGCGAGAATGAGTGGACCGTGCCGATGAAGACCCGGCCGCTTGGCGAAATGCCGAGGGCGTCGAGCCGCATTTCGAGTTCGCGGGCGCACTCGTTGTTGTAGGTGATACAAGCGATCCCGCGTGGCTCATCGAGATCCTCACCGAGCATTCGAGCAAGCTTGACAGTGAGGGTCTTGGTCTTGCCGCTTCCCGGACCAGCGAGCAGCACGCAGTGGCCGGTTGATTCATATGCCTGCCACTGGCGCTCGTTGCGACGCAGGTCTTCTGCGCCGCGGAGATAAAGTGCAGGGTCAGACAAGGCCGATCACGTGATTTATTGCTTTGGAAATATAGCTGGGGACGGGATTACCGGGTACACGGATCGCTAGCCGCTGCGCAAAGCGCCCTTTGCCGATCTGCTCGATCATCTTGAGTAGGAGCTTGTAATCCACGGTGCTTGGATTTTCCTCCCACTCGCCGAGCAGCGTCTTACGCTTCTTGCTGAAGTTATGCTCACGCAACGTATCGATCATTTCCTGTGCGTAATCACCGTCGAACAATTCGGTCTCGAGGGTGTCTGCATTTACGAATAGGCCGAACGGCTCCATCTTCTCGAAGGACTCCTCGTAGGTGCCCTCTTCGATGTCGCTCAGAACAACATCTGTATCCTCTCCGTCTCGCGCTTCTTCGATGGTGCGAACAATCTTCAAGCAGCGATTATAGGCACGAGGCACATCATTGACCTCGTCATAGTCGGTAATCACCGAGAACGGGATGCCGAGCGCGCAAAGCAGCTTCACGTAAGGCTGAAAGTTTGTACCGGCGACAGAGCAAACAGTAATGCCGTATTCGTCGAGCGAAACCCCCATTTCATCGGCGAAGGTCGGGATTATAAAGCGCTCGGCGTCGCCCTCCACCAAGATCACCCCACGCGCGAAGACCAACTCGGCGCGCGTTACGTCCAGATAGCGTTCGAGGTCCTCGACATCGTCATAGGAGAATTCGGCCGAAGCCGTCGAATATCCCTTGGTTCCGGCCCCGGCCTGCTCACGCAACAGCATCAGCGAGGTGAGCGGCGCAACACTTGCGATGTGGGGGGAATGCGTGGTTAGGATCACCGATAGCGGCTGGGCCTCGGCCTCCTCCTCCTCATCATCATCATCATCGGTTTCGACGATCGTCTCGAACAAATGTTTGTAGACGAGGCGCTGGAGATGCGGGTGGAGATGCGCCTCCGGCTCCTCGATCGCGAGCAGCGAGTGATCGCGCTTGTTGGTTTCGATCAGCCGCTTCAGGTCGAGCAGTTTGAGCGTGAGGAAAATCAAATTCGCGGAACCGAGACTAGCATCGGCAATCCCACGACGCCCCTCGTCAATCAGCAACCGGATCTGACGGTTAATCCGCGCGGCATCGGTCGCCGAGAAGCCGAGTGACGGGTTCACATTTTGTTTTGGACCGCTCATTGCTAGAAACAAATCGGCAATCTGTTTCTCAAGCGACTCAACTTCGTCAAACGCTAGGACGGCGTTTGATGCCTCCGAAATTTTCTCGCCGATCGCTGCCAAAGCATCGGAATCGATTCCGACGAACGCGTCTTCGACCAACGGCCGGAGGGGCGAGCGGCGCCAGGCTGCGAGATCTCCCTCGGCATCTCGCAGTGCAGGCAGGAGGTCCATCGTGATCCGTCGGCGCAGGTCGTGGCCGAAGCGTTTGGCCTCATCCTCTCCGCCGAAACAGATGAAGGAGAAATCATCATCGCTCGTCGGCGCGTGCTCCAGCCCCGGCTCAGGCCGCAACTGGTAAGTCAGCCGCACCGTGTCAGCATCGTCGTCAAGTCGAAAGTCGGTCAGGACCGCAAGAACGTCGAGGTCGTCCTCGAAATCCTTGATTTCAACCGTGACGGTGATCCTTGAGTTCTCATCGATCGCGTCGAGGCCGTCCCAGAAATCTGCCAGACTCAGTTGCCGGCTGCTGTCAGGTAGGGAGGGATCGAAGATGAGTCGTAGGGCGTAGAGAAGATTGCTTTTCCCTACCCTGTTCTCGCCTACGATCACGAGGTTGCCGCCAAGTGCGACATCAAGTTTATGGAAATTACGGAAATTCTCAATCGTAATGCGTGATAAGTGCATGGTGCCCCCACCCTCCTTTGAATTCCGCCTATACACATATTCGCGTCACCTATGCAGCTTTGTCCGCTTCGCCCCACCGGCAGCTTCTGTCCAAAGTAGGCGTTCCTAGTGGTTGAATAAGCGACCGGGCTTGGGTCGACGGCTTCCTCAACGGGGCTTCGCGAGGAAGGGCAGCTATCTGTGGTTCACTGCCCGAAACCTGACAGGCAGCAAGCGGCCCAGTTTCTGCCACAACCCAAATGGATTGCGATCGGCAGATTTCAGCTTCACAGTTTGAAGCGAGGAATGTCCGGTATTGGGGTGGCAAGCTGAATTGCTGGTCTGATCGATCCAATGCGGGCATGCCTTGAAAATGATCAGCATTGCCGAGGGGCTTCAGGTATCCGCCATAGCGCGCCTCAGAAAGGCGATTACCCGCGGCCAGCTGTCGATTCGTGCAACGGCATTGCCTTCCACGCTGCCGCCATATTCTCCGAGCCGTGAGTAAAAGCGGTGATCGCGCGCAATCGGCGGGCCGAACACGAAATGACCGGCATCCTTATAGGATAGCACGGTGACAGGCGGGCCGGAGCGAGCCCTGCTGCGCGCGGCGACCTGCTGCGCCATCGGGCAGGCAGGCCACATTGTTTCCGCCTCGCCGCACACGAGCAGCACTTCGGCCCGACCGTGTTCGATCGGGATCGCGGCGCGTTCTGCTTCGGCCTGGCGGGCCGAGTCCTCGATCGTGCGATAGACGCTGATGATGCCATCGGCCTGATCCCAGTCGCCGAACGGCATGGTCGCCACTTCCATGCCATTTGCGGTCCATGACGAGCGTTCGCTTTGCCCGCCGCTGGCCCAATTGACGCCGTTCCACGCAACGCTGGTCGGCATCCCGGCGACCACAGCGGTCAGATCAGGACGGCGCGAGGCGACCAGCAGCGCGGCCTCCGCGCCCTTGGATGCGCCCATCACCGCAATCCGCGCCGGATCGACACCGGGTTGCGTCTTCAGCCAATCGAGCCCCTTGTCGAACAGTTCAAGCCGGATACCCTCAAGCGCATCTGTCTGGCCCGGCGCGCCGAAATAGGCGAGGTGAAAGACGGCAAAGCCCTCCTTCTGCAAAGCCAGCGCCATCTGGTGCGCGCCGCCGCCCAGCCCGCCTTCCGATCCGCCGAGCAGCAGCACCGCCGGGTGCGGGCCGGGGCCGGCATCCGGGCCTTGCGCGGGGAAGTAGTTACCGAAAAGCTCTCCCTGCACGATCCGCGTGCCGGTCGGGCCGGGGGCAAGGACCTCAATCTCGGGCAGACCGTAGCGATCCGGCGCCAGCCCTTTGAATAACGCTGCCCCGCCCAGCAAGGCGGCGAGCGCGGCGGTCACCATGGCTGCATTTTTCCACTTCATCGTCAAACTCCTTTGTTGATTTAAGGAGTGCTGCAAGGTGCGCAGGCCGTGCAGTGCATGGTGTCAGCCGGGCGAGGTGACAAGCGTCATGCCGCCAGTCACAGCCACCCCTTTTCGCGCGCGATACGCCCGGCTTCGATCCGGCTCGCGGCGAACAGCTTGGCCGAGGCTTCAGAGAGGTAGTTACGGACCGTGCCGGGAGAGAGATCGAGCTGGCGGGCGATTTCCTTGTTCGAGCGGCCTTCATCGGCGAGCCTCAACACATCGCGTTCGCGTTCCGTGAGCGGATTGGCGGGCGCGTCCCAGGCGAGTTCGGCCAGTTCCGGTGCAATCGCGCGCCCCCCTGCAGCAACCTTACGGATCGCGGCGGCAAGGGCTTCGGCGGGGGTGTCCTTGAGCAGATAGCCGCGCACACCCGCATCCATCGCGCGACGCAAATAGCCCGCGCGGCCAAAGGTGGTGACGATCAGCACCCGCGCCGCCAGCCCCTCGTGTGCGATAGCCTCTGCTACATCAAGGCCGCTCATCTGCGGCATTTCGATGTCGGAGAGGAGGATATCTGGCTTATTCTCTCGCACCGCGTCGAGCGCGGCGGCACCATCACCCACACGGGCAATGATCTCGATATCGCCTTCAAGGCCGAGCAAGGTTGCCAGTGCGCCCAACACCAATGCCTGATCTTCGGCGATCACGATGCGGATCATGCGAGCGCCCCCTGCGGCACGCGTGCCGTCAGCCGTGTGCCGCGTGTATCACCCTCGATGGCCAGTTCGCCCCCTGCTGCCGTGAGGCGCGAGGTGAGGCCAGCGAGCCCTCCGCCGGGGCGCACGGCCTGCCCATTGCCATCGTCGCTGACCTTGAGTTCGAGCCCGCCTGCCTGCTGGATCAGCGCAATCCGGCATGTGCCCGCGCCCGAGTGGCGGATGACGTTGGTCACCGCCTCGCGCAAGGCCATGGCGAGCACCGCGCTGGTGCCCGGATCAATGGCCTCGGCGTCGCCTTCAACCTCGCAGGCGATCCCGGCTGCGGCCAGCGCGGTCTTGGACCCGGCGATTTCGCGGGCAAGGCTCGCACCCGTCATCCCGCTAACCGCGGCGCGGACCTCGGCCAGCCCCTCTCGTGCAGCGGCGGCGACGTCGCGCATTTCGGCCACTGCCCTGTTCGGCGCAGAATCCGCAAGGCGCGCGGCGAGATCAGCCTTGATCGCGATGAGGGTCAGCGTGCGGCCGAGCAGATCATGCAGATCGCGTCCGATGCGCTCACGTTCGGCGGCGGCGGCGAATTGGCGCACCTCGGTCTGCGCCGCAGCAAGAGCGGCGTTCTTGTCCTGGAGGGCCGCGCGCGAGAGATTGCCGATGCCAACCATGATCATCAGGAACACGCCGAACAGCCAGTAGATGACGGGTTGACCGGTCGCCAGCCCCAGCGCGGCGCTGGCAGCGGCGAACACAGCTACGCCGATGCTGGCATGCCGAGCCGGACGCAGTTCGGCGATCATCGCAGCGGCATAGATCGACACGACCGTCCAGTTGCTGTTCGTGTATGCCAGCGCAAAGGAGAGAAGCAAAGATGCTACCGCCAGCGCCAAAAGCCGTGCACCTTCGGCCTTTAAGGACAGGAAATAGATCCACAGGAAAATCGCCAGCCCGATTCCCGCTGCGATCATCTGCGGCGGGCTCGGAAGAACGATCAGCCACGGGATGAAGAACAGCGGCAGATAGGCCAGCCATATGGCTGGATGGTCGATGCCCTCCCACCGGAGCATCCGGCCCCTGGTCTTTGCATGTAGCCCGGCCTTGCTCATCTTACCGCGCCTGCGTCCGCTCGCCCGTCCAGGCGAACAGCGCGGCAGCAAGCGTGGTGAGCGCCAGCGGACCGGCATGCAACCACGCGTTCGCAGCATCGCGCTGACCCGCGGCCATCAGCGCCAGCTCGCCAAGGTGATAGGACGGCAGCGCCCAAGCGATAGTCTGCATGGCCTGCGGCAAGACGGAAATCGGCATCCAAAGCCCCCCAAGCACGGCCATCGCCAGGAACACAATGTTGGCAACCGCTATCGCACCTTTCTGGCCAAGCCGGTAACCAATGCCAAGCCCGATCAGCGCAAAGGGGATGATCGCCAACGTGTGAACTCCCGCGAGCAACGCCCATTGGCCGGCATCAAGCCGCACGCCCCCTGCGATCCCGAGCGCATAGAGCAGCGCGAAAGCAAGGAAGCTGAAGGCGGCCGTCGCCACAAGCTTGGCGGCGATCTGCGCGCCTGCGGGCATAGGCGAAAGACGCTTTAGCTCCAGCTGACCGCTCTCGCGCTCGGCGGCGATATTGGCGCCGAAGCCGAACAGCGCCGGCCCCATTACCGCAAACACGCCGAAGGTAGCTAAGGCCCGGGTCGCGCCGTCCGCGCTGCCCTGCCCAATGGCGAGCGCGAACAGCGCATAGAAGGCTGGCGGCAGCGCGATGGTGGGAATGATGAATTGCGGCATCCTTGCCGACTTCACGATCTCGGCCCGGCTTTCGCGGGCATAGACGGCGGGTGCGGGTGCGATCAGAGCGGACATCATGCGACCTCCTTCAGGGCGGTGCGGTTGGACTGGACAAGATTGGCGAGGGCATCTTCGAGGCTCGCCCCGGTGACTTCAAAGTGCTGGAGCGCCGGATCGATTGCGAAAGCGGCCTCAAGGCTGGCGCGCGGTGCGGTGGTCAGGACTGAAAGGTCAGCGCCAACCGTCTCCACCTTGGCCACGCCGGGCAGAGCGCGGAAGCGTTCGGCCGGAAGGCGGGTGCGCAGACGGATCGCGGTCGCGGCGACCTGCGCCTTGATTGCGGCCGGCGTGCCATCGGCGATGATGCGCCCGCCTGCGATCACCACGATCCGGTCCGCCAGCGCTTCGGCTTCGTCCATGTGGTGCGTGGCGAGCAGCACGCCTGCGCCCGCATCGGCCTTGGCGCGGACCACGTCCCACATGGCACGGCGGGCATCGGGATCGAAGCCGGTGGTCGGTTCATCCAGCACCAGCAGATCGGGCGCCCCGGCGATGGCGATGGCGAACTGCACCTTGCGCGCCTCACCGCCTGACAGCCGGTCACACCGGCGACTGGCAAGCTCTGTCAGGCCAGCCTGTTCGAGCACCGCGGAAATCGGGAGGCGGCGGGCGAAATAGCCCGCGTGCAGATCGACCGCCTCGGCCACGGTCAGCGTTTCGGGCAGGCCGCCTGCTTGCAGCATAATCCCCATCCGCGCTCGGGCGTGCCGGTCGGCGGGGTCGAACCCGAACAGGCTCACGCGGCCGCTATCGGCCCGTAACCGGCCGGTCAACAGCCCCGCAACGGTGGACTTGCCCGCACCGTTGGGGCCAAGCAGCGCGGTGACCGATCCGGCCGCAAGCGTGAAGTCGAATGCTTCAAGCACCCGGTGCGTGCCGTAAGCCTTGGTCGCGCCATCAAGTGCGGCGATGGTCGAAGAATGGTTGGAAAGCATGATCGTTCTCCTGACTGTGGAGCCCGATCTAGCCCGCTGTCGCATGGGTCAGCAGTGCCCGGTGTCAGCGCGGCGACATGACGGATGTCACCCCCGGCGCGGATAAGGCAAGCGCGGCGGAAATGCGAACGTCCGCTTCGGGTCGCTTGCGGAATGTCTGCTTGCCGGTCTTTGAAGACGAAAACGGACAGTCTGCAACCGGCCCAGATCTTTACCTTCTTCGGATGCTCTTCCCTTGGCCAATGACGGCCTAGGAGAAAAGACAATGGGATACTCACGATTTGATCCTGCCATGCAGAGACGCGTGGCCTGGAACGCCGGCAAAGACGTCGGAACCAAGCGCCCGCTAACGCAAAAACAGATATGGGCGATCCGCTTTCACCTCGATCGCGAAGGCCGGTTGAGAGACAAGGCGCTCTTCGATCTCGCCATCGATAGCAAGTTGCGCGGCTGCGATCTGGTGAAGATCAAGATTGGCGATGTGGTCGCCGGCGCTGACATCCGCAATCGTGCGATCGTCGTTCAGCGGAAGACCAATCGACCAGTCCAGTTCGAACTCACCGCCGATGTGCGAACGACATTACTTGCATGGCTAGAACGACGGGGCGGTTCGACGGGCGATTACCTTTTCCCAAGCAGGGTTGATCATGCCGGACACATGAGCACGCGCCAGTATGCCCGCCTCGTCGATGAATGGGTGACTGCGATTGGTCTTCGGAAGTCCGAATACGGAACGCATTCGCTTCGGCGGACAAAAGCCGCAATGATCTATCGGGCCACCGGCAACATTCGGGCGATCCAGATTTTGCTGGGGCACACCAAAATCGAGAACACGGTCCGCTATCTCGGGGTCGATGTTGAGGACGCTTTGCTCCTGGCAGAGAGAACTGAAATCTGATTGGTTCAAGCGGTCGGCTGTCAGCTTCGGCCGACCGCTTTCAGGCACCAGTCGCTGCGAAGTGGCCAGCGGGAATTGGGTGGCTTTGCGACTGTCCGCTTTCCAATTTCAATGGACGGATAGTTGCGGGGTGAATTAGAAGGACAGGATGACCTGCGGAGGCGTTGATCCATTGCTCTTGAACGCGTGGCTATCGGCTCGCTCGATCGCACGCGGACTGCCGATGCCGGTCCCAGAATATGGAGGATTTCGCGTCGATACAAACGCGAATGACGAAATTGCTCGCTGGGTCTTTCCGAAAGCGGAGCCGCGACTAACAACGCTTGCTCAGACCATCAGTGAGCCGGGCTATCTCCTGAAGCTTTGCGGTTCGGCCGACGGACTTAGCGCCCTACTACCTGCGCAGTGGACGCTCCACCATCCGGGCTACTTCATGCAAGCCTCGGCAGAACCCGCAGCGAGGAGGCTGGCTGTGGGTTATCAGATCCGGGTCAGACGCGACGGGGCCGTGACCCACGCACAAATATTTTGCGATACAGGGGAACTGGCTGCGGAAGGCTACGCCGCAGAGACAGCTGATGTCTTCATATATGACCGTATCATAACGCAACTTCCGCATCGCCGAAAAGGCTTGGCGCAAGTCCTGATGGCAAACCTTTATGCAGCGCGGCAGATCGATGGACCTCAGGTGCTTGTTGCAACGGAAGCTGGCAGAGTTCTCTATTCAGCATTGGGGTGGGAGACGGTTTCGCCCTATTCCACAGCATCAATCAGCAGACCCTGAGTCCGTTTCGGGGTCGTTTGCCGAATGGCAGCAACTTTTCGCGACCGGAGTCAAGCCGCCGAGCCGCTTTCGATATCGCGCGCGGGCCCGGCGCATGGCCGGTCGCGGGTGCTTTGCTGAATGGCCGCTTGTGGTCTTGCGTGAACTGTGATGGGGGTGGCCGATGCGGGAGCTTCCAACATGAGCGGTCAAGTTCTTGCTGTTGCGATGGATGGAAGCCATCGCTTCTCAAAGCAGATCGTGCGCGAAATCACGATTGTTGCGGGCCTTGAGGTAGACGGAGATGCGCACCAGGGCGTGACGGTGAAGCATCGTTCGCGGGTCAAGGCTGATCCAACCCAACCAAATCTTCGCCAGGTGCACCTCATCCATTCCGAACTGTTCGACGAAGTCGCAGAGCAAGGTTTTCGAATTGGGCCCGCTGACCTGGGCGAGAACATCACGACCAAGGGGATAGATTTGCTTGGCCTCCCGCGGGGAGCACACCTTAGGGTCGGCGAGGAAGTGGTTCTCGAGATTAGTGGCCTTCGCAATCCCTGTGTTCAAATCGATAACTGGCAGAAGGGATTGCTGTCTGTGGTGCTCGACCGGGGACCAAACGGCAAGCTGATCCGCAAATCCGGTATAATGTCCGCCGTATTGAGAGGCGGGCGTGTGCGTGCCGGTGATCGCATCGTTGTCGAGTTGCCCCAACCGCCATTCTTGCCGCTAGAGCGAGTGTAATCCGCCGCGCGCTTCTGACCGTAATGGGGTCGGTGTCCAGATGGCGGCCGCTGGCGGAAACAGGCCGAAGCAGCCGTATAGATTTCGGGATCGCGGACTGGCCTCACCTATGATCGGTGATGGGCGGATTCCGCAGTTCCAGCTAAAGAGACTTCAGCATCGCGACGGTCTGATCTTTGAGCTCGGCCCAAGCGTGGAATGCGCAGTCGGCCCATGCCTTCACCGCCGATACATGATTTGTGTCCCCTTGGGCGAGAACGTCCTCAAGTGTGACATCGAAATGTGCGGGAGGCGGCGGCAGCGCCGGGAAGGGACCAGCCACCAGCTTCTGCATGACAGACGGAATTCTCGAGTGTGCTTCCTTTTTATGAAGGGACAAGTAAAGGGCTGCATAGTGAACCCAGACGGATTGTAGGGCACGTCTGTCTGAAGCATCGCCGGGATGTTGCAGCGCATAGGCGTCCACTGTCAGTCGGTGGACGGCACCAAATAACATCGGGTTCTCATATTCGCGCGCCAGAAGCTCACCATATGCCTTCCAACACCCTGGAGATGAAAGCATATATTGGTGCGTGTGACCTTCGACAGCCACAAAACTGCCGCCGCAAGCAAAGCACTTATCCCTCATAAGAATACCTCACCGAACCGCGCCCCTCATGCAACCTGGATCAATGCCGACATTGTAGAGATTAAGCTACATGGGCGTTTTCAAAATGGTGGCTTCCGCCAAGAATCCCGTTGCAGCTACATGGCAGGCACAGTCGTTGTGAACGCTGCCGCAAAGGTTGGCTCCGGGTTGTTTAAGGGTCTTGCCACTGCATAACTTGCATGAGTTCCCTGACGGTGCAGTCCCCTGACCACAGTGCTGCAGCCCAACCGCATACTCTTGCCGCTTCCACGTTGTCGATTTTGTCGTCGATGAAGAAGATGGCTTCGGGTTCGATGTGCACAGCGGTTTCAACCGCCCGGTAGAAGGCATGATCGGGCTTGGAAAAGCCGAGCGAGGCAGCGTAATGTATGCCGTCGAAGCTATCTCTCAGCGCCAGACGATCCCAAAGGTAGGCGGCACGTTGATGCTCCTGGACTGTCGCCAGATGGAGTTCGAAGCCTTCCATTCGCAGCTGCTGAAGCTCTGCCAGCAAACGCTCGTCGATATGCGCGTCGTTTTCGAACCAGTATTCGATCAGGGTTGTCGGAGAGACCGAGGGCGCAATTTCGGCAAGAGCGAGTGCCAGTCGATCCCGCAGAGCAGCACGTCCGTGCACGACATCAGACCAATGGCGGCGAAAGAATCTGTCATGCAGCAAGGCAGGCGGGATGCCGAGGTCGTGTTCGAGATTGGCGGCCCAGCCACCCATATTCGGGTGCGTAATGAGCACGCCGTCTACATCTACCATGATTGCCTTGCGTCGCATACTTCCACCCTTACCCTCTTCTCCGAAGGCACGCGAGGGCTGCCAAGAGGTCAGTTTTCGAATGGCGGCTGCTGATGAAAATCGGTTGATACCGCCCCGCAGGGTCCGGGATCGCGCATCAATCCCGCTCATGACCCGTGAGGTGTGCGTGGGATAAGGGAAGCGCATTACAGATGATGTTGGGTTTCAGCCCCAGTGATGCTGACCCAGGGGTGCCTGCTTTTCTCGTATATCGAATATGCAGGATGCGGAAAATCTGCCTCATCGAAAAGACCTAGAGGGACCGCGATCAGGTCAGGCCACTCATCGATCATGTAGGACACCGTCGATCCGCAGCTCGGGCAAAACCGGTAAGTGACCTCGCGTCCACTGTCAGCAGTCCGAACAAATTCAACCCAGTTACCCTCAACGGTCACGGCGTCGACGAGAAAGCGAACTTGTGCCGAAAAAGCGCTCCCGGTCCGTTGCTGGCAGGCACGGCAGTGACAGACAGAAAGTCTGAGGGGCTCACCTGAGCAATTCGCTCTAAGGTGACCGCAACGGCAAGAGGCGACGCGCATCATTTTGTTTCCTGATCGCCCGCAGCTGCGTTGAGCACGCTGTTGATATAGAGCCGTACGTCTTCCGGCCAGTGCGCAATGGTTGATGCAAACATGGTGGCATCCGATCGGTATAGCGCGCGCAGCGCCTCCTCGTAGCCTTCCATATCGCCGCAAAGGCCCTGCATGAATCGATAGGCCGCGTCTTGGCGCTCACGGACAGTGCGCCCCTGTGAGCGTGCAACATCGACGAGACGTCGAAGCGCAGCAGAAGCGCCGCCGCTTTGTTGAGAGAGCCACTCCCAGTGTCGCGGAAGCAGCGTCACCTCACGCGCCTGAACCCCCAGTTTTGGGCGCCCAACAGGTTGGGGCGTGGTCCCGGCCATTGTTCCCCGAAAATCGAGGTCGGTCACCCGCCCGGTTTCGTCATCGAAGACGAGGATGGTTTCTTTGTGCTCCGCAAAGTCCGACAGGATTTGCCTTTGGACTTCATCGCGCGTGCCCGAGGCGACCCTCTGGTGCGCGAGAAAAGCCGTGAAATTCGTCATCTTCGATTGCCTCCTGAGAGGCGGTATTATACCCGGGTGAAAATAGAGTCAATTATATCCGGGTAATAATATCCTCGCGCTTAATCAGTGTCCGTATCTGGGGGCGGAAGCCAAATGGCGGCCTTCTTCACTTTTGGCTCCAAAAGCTGACAGTCCTCTTCCGGCCCAATTCGCGCCAGTTAGTAAACCTCTGCGAGATGTGCCCCGTCAGCGGTTTCCGCGAAGCGAAAGCCCCTGCCGGAAAATCGTTCGATCAAGTCTACAGCGGTGCGCGTGTGCGCACTGAGCTTGACTGTGGTGAACGCTCCACGGCCCGCCATTGCAAACGGCAGCAGCAACTGGTCCTGCATATAGGGCCCGGCAAAGGCCTGCGACGCCAGATAACCTGCCATCCGCTTGGCCACAGTCTTTGCCAGGCGCTCCGCAGGTACGCCGAGCTTGCCGAAGCCAGACATGACTTCGGTGACGTGTTCGAATTCGGCTACCATAATCAGGGCATTCCCCGGGCCATTCTCGGCCGGGAGTTGCACTGGAGCGAAGGCTTCTTCCGGCCATTCGGCCAGCACTTTGCGTGCCACCGTCAGTTCGCGGTCAGCGATGTCGAACGGGATTCCGGCGACCAGTGCTTCTACCTTGCCCGCCTTGAACGCGCCGCGATCAACGCATTCGATTGGGCTCAGTGGCGATGGCTCAATGTCCACGACGATGCGCCCGCCACCGCGCGGGTAGAAGCCGTGACGTTCCAGCCTGATGGATAGATTTGGCCCCATCCGGTCTAGCACCGGCAACAGCGTCTTCTGCAGGAATTCGAAAGGCGGTGCGGCCATCGCATGGGTGCCGCCCTCGATCAGCAGCCGCGACGGTGCGTCAGCCAGCATCAGCGGCACCAACACGGTTTGGAGCACAAGCCCGGTCGAACCGGCGGTACCGACTGCGAAGTGGTATTCGCCGCCGCGCACGCTGCCGGGCTGAAAGGTCAGCTCGCTGGCACCAACCGTCAGCCCGGAGCATTCCGCTCCGCCGATGGCACAGGCCGCTTCCAGCGCGGTAACATGCTGGCGCATCAGGCCGGGCTTGGGCCTGCCCCCGCGGATGTTCCGGATGGTGAAGGGCTCGCCGGTCAGCAGCGACAGGGCTGCGGAATACCGCAAGACCTGCCCACCGCCTTCGCCTTCAGAGCCGTCGATTGTGATCATTCTCGTTCTACTATCTAACTATCTGTACTTAGACTGCAGGCATCCACCAAAACATCCAAGGGTCAGACTCACGGTTATCGGATGTCCTAATTCCAAAATCGCCACGCCCAATTTCGACGTCTGCCAACGCAGCGGTCAAAAACCGTAGGCGTGCATCGCCCACAATCATCGTGAGCTTCTGGCCATCAGGCTCAAGGATCAGATCTGGCGCGTCGGGATCAAACTCGATCTGCATTTTGTCGAACTTGCCTTTGGTTTTGTGCCCGTAGTTCGGGACGCTGAGTATCGCGTCCGTCACAGAACCCAAATCCAAGGTTCGATAGCAGGGTTCGCCACCTCGCATTCGATCGAGCAAATTTCGGAGCGACCTGCAGCCCGTCTGATCACCAGTGAAATGCCAGCCCCGCCAAGAACGGTTCGGCTCAGCGTAGCGCCAGATAAAGATGCGACCTTCCTGGTGCCATTCGTTCACCCAGTCTCGCATGAAGGCCTCCCAATGGCGGCGTGAAGGGTGTTACCCCTTCACACACACCACCTGTTTCAGCGTATGCACGATCTCGACCAGATCGGCCTGTGCGGCCATTACGGCTTCGATCGGCTTGTAGGCCTTGGGCGTTTCGTCAATCACGCCCTCGTCCTTGCGGCATTCGACACCGGCGGTATCGGCGATATGCTCGTCGAGCGTCACCAGCTTCTTCGCCTGGGTTCGGGACATGACCCGACCCGCACCGTGCGAGCAGCTGTCGAAGCTCTCGGCATTGCCAAGCCCGCGCACGATGAAGCTCTTCGCGCCCATCGAGCCCGGAATGATGCCCATTGTGCCTTTCGCCGCGCGCACCGCCCCCTTGCGGGTGACGAGCACGTTTTCGCCGAAATGGTGTTCGCGCGTCACATAATTGTGATGGCAGTTCACCGCTTCGCATTCGGCCTCGAACGGCTTGGCGATCTGGCTGCGCAGCGCGTCGAGCACATGCGTCATCATCACACGCCGGTTAAGCGCCGCAAAGTCCTGCGCCCATTCGACCGCTTCGACATAGTCGTCGAAATGGTCAGTCCCTTCGGGGAAATAGGCGAGGTCCTGATCCGGCAGGTTGATATGCCACTTGCGCATGTCTTGCTTGGCCAGCTCGATGAAGAACGTGCCGATCGCGTTACCCACCCCTCGCGAACCCGAGTGGAGCATGACCCACACCCGCTGCTCGCTATCGAGGCACAGCTCGATAAAGTGGTTGCCGGTTCCCAGCGTCCCCAGATGCACGAGGTTGTTCGTGTTCTTGAGGCGCGGGTACTTGGCAACGATCTGTCCGAACCGTTCGGCGAGCTTTGCCCAGGCATCGACCACGGACGGAGGCGGATCGCCCCACGAACCCTTGTCACGCTTGCCGCGCCCGACATCGCGGCCATGCGGCACCGCCGCCTCGATCGCGGACCGGATACCGGCAAGGTTGTCCGGCAGGTCGCTCGCGACGAGCGAGGTGCGCGCGGCCATCATGCCGCAGCCAATGTCGACGCCGACAGCCGCCGGAATCACCGCGCCCTTGGTCGGGATAACCGAACCCACGGTCGCGCCGATCCCGACATGGACGTCGGGCATGGCGGCAACGTGTTTGAAGATGAAAGGCATCTGCGCCGCCTTGGTCAGCTGCTCGCGCGCCTTGTCATCAACCGGCACGCCGCGCGTCCACATCTTGATCGGCGATCCGCCTTCCACTTCCTGAAATTCATACGTCGTCTGGGTCATGGTGACCTCCTGAAAACCTTTTTGGGTGCTGGCGACGAGGATTGGCAAGACTTCTCCGGTCCACGCGGACCGGGGGCGGGTTCGAACCGCCTATTGTACCGATGTAGTCCTGACCGGCATTCGCCAGCGTAAATTGCTTTTTTGGGTTCACGGCGACGAGGTTCTGGAAAGACGTTCCTGCTCTACCCACTGAGCTACAGGCCCGTATTTGGTGGACCTGGCGGGATTCGAACCCGCGACATGGCGATTACAAGTCGATGTAGTCCTTCCGGCATCCGCCGTGAATTTGGAAAAGGTCGGGGCAACGAGTGTTGGTGAGACAATCGGCCCTTAAGCTACGTTCCGGCGGCGGGATTCGAACCCGCATCTCCCCGCAGGATTGCTCCCATGGGGCGCTTTACTCGTCGGGCCTGCTCGGAATATGTAGTCCCACCGGCATTTGCCCCGACCTCTGATATTTTAAACCTCCACTTCGTTGACGATCTCGACCCAATCTTTCGCATCGCCGTTGGCGAAGCGTGCCATTGCGTCGAACACCGAGTCGGTGAAACCACCGACATTCATTATGTCCTTGCGATCTTTCGCCTGCGTCGAGCCGTAAGGCTGGATGTCGATGCAGATCAGCTTCGCACCCGGGTTACGGGCCTTCAGCTTGTTCCACTCCTTCATCGTCGCCGAAGCATCGCCATAGGACCCCCAAACTCCTCGGGGACGCGGCGCATCGAACCAGGACTCATTGTCCGAAACGATGACTACACAATCGACCATCGCCTTCTCGCGGTTCAGCAAGGCAAGCGGGGCCGAGACGTTGGTTCCGCCACCGCCGACCCCCGCCAGCTTTGCGGCATTCACCGCCACGCGGGCCTTTGGATCAAGCTTGAGCTCCACCACGTCCACTTCGAACGGCAGCACGCGGGTCTGCGAATTGCTCCGCAGCATCGTGGCCGAAACCAGCGCGGCGATGTCGATGCAGCGTACGACCGAAGTCGCACCCTTTCGATAACCGGTCGCAGGCGAACTCATCGAGCCCGACACGTCCGGACACACCACGACATTACCTTCCAGCACCGGGACCTTCGCAAGCGACAGGTCCAGAGCCTTCTCAAGCGCAGCCTGCACCGCCAGCGGGACGCCGTCACCGACTTGAGTCAGCGCCGTCATCAACTGGTAGGGCATCGGCTTCACGCGGGCGATGGCATCGGGATCGGCCAGCCGCGCAGCAACCATCTCGGTCACTCCGTCGATCTGGAACACTCCCTTACGCGCCAGCGTGTTGAGATTCATCCGCAACGCCTGCCACCCGATGCGCTCTGCCAGCACGGCCCACTGTTTCGCGGTCAGTTCGAAGGCGGTCAGCCATTCGAAGGGCACATCGGGCAAAGGCCGCGAACGGTCCGCCTTCCACGCCTCGAATTCGGCGATCTCCTTCGGTAGCGCCGCGACATCATAGGGCTTGCCGATCAGCCAGCCGTAGAAGGCACGCCGTTCGGCCGAAGCCGGAGCCGGGTGAACCATCTTTACGATATCCGCGAGGCTCGGATCACTACCCGTTGCCGCTTGCATCAGCTGGCGGGTCGAGGCATTTTCCAGCCATTCACGCACCAGCCGCTTCGGCCGCGAGCCCAGCGAAGTCCGCCCGGTCTGCCCCGAACGCATGATCTGCACGAAGTTGCGCAGCATGCGGCCGTTATCGATCACGCGCTTGAACACCGGGACCATCAGGTCCGGATCGGACATCGACAGCACTGCAGTGAGCAATGCCGGCATATCCTTCATCGCGCCCGACTGGCGAGCATAGATCGCACACTTGGCGACCCACTCGGCGTCGACCGCCCAGGCCGCTTCGAGCGCCTTGGCAAGCTGGTCCTGCGCATCGGCGTAGAAACCGTCCGACAAGGTGCCGGTTGCTGCAAGCTGCGCGAGCAGAGCTTCGGGGCCATAGGCATAAGCGTTGCCACCTGCCTGGTTTACCGTGTCAGTGCGCGGCAGCAACTTCGCCAGCGCAGAGGAAAAAAGTGTCTTGTTGGCCATAGTCCAACTCCTTCGCGTCATGGGTGGCACCGGTGGCCGGAATCGAACCGGCGGACGTCGGATTTGGAGTCCGGATCGCGCCCATGCGCTCACCGATCCACCCTTGAACTGTCTGGCGGGTGTGGGTGGCCGGCCCATTCCGACCACCCGTTTCCGCCGCTTCATGCCGGACGTTCGACTGGCCCGACGGTGTGGGTGACGCATGAGGCGTGCCAATTCGGAGTTGAGTGCGGCGACTTTCTTATAAGATTATGAAATAAGGATGAAAATCTGGTTTTGCGCTTCCGCCAGCCGACTTGTCGTTGCAAAGAAAATCTATCCTCTTGTATCGCCAACGATAAAATTTTATCAGAGTAAGAGTGAAGCCCACTACAGTCATAGGTTTTCTCGGCTCGACGCTAGATGCCGCAAAGTTCGGTCCGTCGCGCTGGAACAAGTGGCGGCCCACGGTCAGCATCTGCATGCAAGAGGACTTGCGGGTGGATCGCTTCGTGCTGATCCACGGCAGCTATCACCGGCGCCTCGCCGAGTTCGTCATGCAGGATATCCGGGATGTTTCGCCCGAGACCGAAGTTGTTCCCCACGTCATGGATTTCAAAGACGCATGGGACTTCGAGGAGGTTTATGGAAAGCTGCTCGATTTCGCGCGAGAATTCGCGTTCGATCCGGACTCACAGGATTACCTGATCCATATCACCACCGGCACCCATGTGGCGCAGATCTGCCTCTTTCTGCTGACCGAGGCGCGCTATCTGCCCGGAAAGCTCTTGCAGACACAGCCTCACCAGGGAGCGCCGCAGCCGATCGGCACCTGGGCTTCGATCGACCTCGACCTTTCCCGCTACGATTCTATCGCCAGTCGCTTTGCCGAGGCGAGCGCGGAAAGCACCAGCTTTCTCAAAAGCGGGATCGAGACGCGCAATGCGGCCTTCAACCGCATGGTCGAGGAAATCGAACAGGTCGCGGTTCGCAGCCGCGCGCCGATTCTGCTAATGGGCCCGACCGGCGCAGGCAAGAGTCAGCTCGCGCGCAAGGTATATGAGCTCAAGAAGCTGCGCCATCAGGTCGAGGGGCCATTCGTGGAGGTCAATTGCGCAACCCTAAAGGGCGACAGCGCAATGTCCGCGCTGTTTGGTCACAAGAAGGGTGCCTTCACCGGCGCGGTGGCGGACCGGCCTGGCTTGCTCAAGAGTGCCGACAAGGGCCTCCTTTTCCTCGACGAAATCGGCGAGCTGGGTCTCGACGAGCAAGCGATGATCCTGCGGGCGATCGAGGAAGGGCGCTTCCTGCCTGTTGGCGCAGACAGCGAGGCGAAGAGCGAGTTCCAGCTGATCGCCGGCACCAACCGCAACCTCATGGATGAAGTCGCTGCTGGCAATTTCCGCGAAGACTTGTTTGCGCGCCTGAATCTGTGGACCTTCGCATTGCCCGGGCTCGCCGAGCGGCGCGAAGATATCGAACCCAACCTCGACTACGAACTTGAGCGTTTCGCCGAACGTGAAGGCACGCGCGTTACATTCAACAAGGAAGCGCGAGACCGGTATCTCGCTTTTGCCGAGAGCCCGTCAGCACGGTGGCAGGGCAATTTCCGCGATCTCGCTGCCAGCGTCACCCGCATGGCAACACTTTGCCCCACCGGCCGGATCGACCGCGAGGCAGTGGACTTCGAAACCGGCCGCCTTGCACGGCTCTGGTCAGGCGACAAGGCGGAGAGCGACAGCCTGACCGACTTGCTAGGAACGGAGCGAGTGGAGGCGATTGACCCTTTCGACCGGGTACAGCTGGAATATGTGGTTGGCGTGTGCCGACGCTCAGCCAGCCTTTCTGACGCAGGACGCACCCTCTTTGCCGCCTCACGCGAACAGCGCACATCGACCAATGATTCAGATCGCCTGCGGAAATACCTAGCCAAGTTTGGATTGGATTGGGACATAGTCGCAAGATAGCAGAGTCAGCTATCCGCACTTTCATCGCCAAAACCGGACAGTCCGCTACCGGCCCAGTTTCGTTCCTTCGGACCGACCGAAAGCAGACCGCACCTATAAGACCGTTGTACCCTTTCCTACACGCCGCCATCGTGCCTAGCGTCGCTTCGCCCAACTTCACCCGTCGGGCAGGCTCTTTTCTAACGTCGATCCCCCTCCGCCCCGCAGCGAAACTTTTTGCAGTGTTTCACACGGATGTATTTCGTGAATTTCCGCGCCGTTGTTCAGGCTGGAGCGACTTAGACTGAACGAATCAGGCTATGGGCACCCCGAACAGGTCGTGCGCGTCGGCATCCTCGATTGCCACATCGATGATGTCGCCCGGCTCAAGCGTCGCAGGCACGTTGCGCAGGAACACCGCGCCGTCGATCTCCGGCGCGTCGGCCTGGCTGCGGCCGGTGGCGCCGATATCGCCATCCTCGTCGGGTTCGCCCACCTCGTCGATGATGACGGGCAGCGTGCGGCCCACCTTCGCGGCCAGCTTGGCGGCGCTGATGCGTTCGGTGACTTCCATCAGCCTTGCGTATCGCTCTTCCTTCACCGCTTCGGGCACCGGATCGGGCAGGGCGTTGGCCGCCGCGCCTTCGACGGGTTCGAAGCGGAAAGCGCCCACGCGGTCGAGCTGGGCTTCCTCCAGCCAGTCGAGCAGGTACCGGAAGTCCTCCTCGGTCTCGCCCGGAAAGCCGACCACGAAGCTGGAGCGGATGGTGAGATCGGGCGCAATGGCGCGCCAGCTCTTGATGCGTTCGAGCACCTTCGCCTCATTGGCGGGGCGGCGCATGGCTTTGAGCACTTTGGGCGCGGCGTGCTGGAACGGGATGTCGAGATAGGGGGTGAGCAGCCCTTCGCCCATCAGCGGGATCACCGCGTCGACATGGGGGTAGGGGTAGACATAGTGCAGGCGCACCCAGGGCGGGGTGCCTTCGGGCGTGCGCAGCTGGCCCAGTTCGCGGGCGAGGTCGGTCATATGAGCGCGGACGGGGTGGCCCTTCCACTCGCGTTCCTCGTGGCGGGTGTCGACACCGTAGGCGGAGGTGTCCTGGCTGATAACGAGCAGCTCCTTGGTGCCCGCCGCGACCAGCT
This sequence comes from Aurantiacibacter sp. KMU-128, assembly GCF_056933515.1. Lineage (NCBI taxonomy): Bacteria > Pseudomonadati > Pseudomonadota > Alphaproteobacteria > Sphingomonadales > Erythrobacteraceae > Aurantiacibacter > Aurantiacibacter sp. KMU-128. Next base: position 2,295,025 of record NZ_JBXORT010000001.1, on the reverse strand, counting down.
TTTCCGCCTCGCGCAGCACCGCGTCGATCCGGCGGCTGGCGAGCTTCCCGCGCAATTGCGGGATGATGCAGAAGGCGCAGGAGTGGTTACACCCCTCGCTGATCTTGAGATAGGAGTAGTGCCTTGGTGTCAGCTTAACGTCGGGCTGCGGCACAAGGTCGATAAACGGCCCTTGCGAGGGCGGCGCAGCTTCGTGAACGGCCTCGACCACGTCTTCATACTGGTGCGCGCCGGTGATCGCGAGGACTTTGGGATAGCGGGCGCGGATCATCTCCGCCTCGTCCCCCATGCAGCCGGTGACGATGACGCGGCCGTTCTCGGCGATGGCCTCGCCGATGGCTTCGAGGCTCTCCTCCTTGGCGGAGTCGAGGAAGCCGCAGGTGTTGACGAGCACCACGTCCGCCCCGGCATAGTCGGGCGACATGGCATAGCCATCGGCGCGCAGGCGGGTGAGGATGCGTTCGGAATCGACCAGCGCCTTGGGGCAGCCGAGCGACACCATGCCGACGCGCTTCTGGTCTGGAATGAGGGTAGCCATGATGCCGCGCCCTTACACGCGGCGGCGGACGGGGGCTAGGCTCTTTCGGGCGTTGCCGCTTCGCCATTGCTGCTGGCGGGATCGGAGGGCAGGATTTCGACCACGATGTCGCCCGCCTGCAGGCAATCGGCCTCGTGCTCCCAAAAGCCGCAAGCGCCGCCATTGCGGTAAATGCGCAGGCCCCGTCCGCCCGATGCGAGTTCGGACAAGGGCTTGCCGATTTCTTCGGGCAAGACGGCACGCTCCACCAGCTGGACCCGTCCGGTCACCGACGCGAGATCGGCCATGTATTCGGCAATATGCGCTCCACGCGCACTGCCCGCCAGCAGCAGACCGGTAAAGCGCACAGGGTTGATTACATTGTCCGCGCCCGCCTGCCGCGCGAGCAATTCGTTATCGGCAGCGCGCACCACCACGCTGATGGGAACGTGCGGCGCCAGATGGCGCACGGTGAGCACGATCAGGATCGAGCTGTCGTCACGCCCGGCAGAGACGAGCACGGTCTGTGCAGCGGCGATGCGTACGGCTTCCAGATTCTCGTCGCGCGTGGCGTCGGCCTGGATGACGTTGCAACCCATGGCTTCGGCCAGCGCAAGTCTTTCCTCGCCGGGGTCCATGACCACGATATTGCCGGGATCGGTGCCGCGCTCGATCAGCTCCCCCACCGCTTCCGCGCCGGAGACGCCAAAGCCGAGCACCACGATGTGGTCCGAAAGCTGTTCCTGGATCCGCGCCATGCGCCATTTCTCCCAACTGCGTTTGAGCACAAAACTGTAGGCCGCGCCCACGAAAATGAAGATCACCGCAACGCGCACCGGGGTCACGACAATCGCTTCGACCATCCGCGCCCTGTCTGTCACCGGGGCGATATCGCCAAAGCCGGTGGTGGTGACAGAGATCATGGTGAAATAGATCACATCGGTGAAGCTGACATGGCCGTCCACATTGTCCACCAGCCCTCCCCGATCGAACCAATGGATCATGATCACAGTAAGGATCAGAAGCAGCGCCAGGCCCATTCGCAGGCCCAAGTCGCCCCATACGGGGATCTTGACCGCGCGTCGCAACCGGGCGGGGCCGAGATCGGTCTTGCCGCGTTTCTTGTTGGTTGTGAGCCGCATCCCGCCTCAGTTGCCCTCTTCCGCAGCAAACCGTTCTGCCAGAGTGCCAATTGCAGCGTAATGCGTCAAATCGAGTTGCAACGGGGTCACCGAGATATAGCCGTCCTCGATCGCTTCCAAGTCGGTGCCATGATCCAGCGTATGCTCTGCATCTTGCAGACCGAACCAGAAATAGGGCCGCCCGCGCGGATCGGTTGCCTCGACCAGCGAGCCGCGCGAATAATCGTGGAACCCCTGCCGCACCACGCGGATACCGCGCACCTTGTCTGCAGGAAGAGCGGGAAAGTTGACGTTGATGAGCGTGCGCTTGGCCATCGTCACATCAACCAGCGGAGTGAGGACTTTCAGCCCCCAATCCTCGGTCGCGGAAAAGCTCGCGCCATTGTCGCGGAAGGCCTGGCTCAGCGCGATGGCGGGAACGCCTGCCAGCGCCGCCTCCATCGCTGCCGATGCGGTGCCCGAATAGGTGATGTCATCGCCCAGGTTCTCTCCCGCATTGACGCCCGACAGGACGAGATCGGGCTTGCCGTCGGCAAACAGCTTGCGCAGCGCCAGGTTCACGCTGTCGGTCGGCGTGCCGGTGACCGAATAGCGTTTCTCGCCATGCTGGCGCAGGCGCACCGGGCTGTGCAGCGTGAGCGAGTGTCCGGCACCCGATTGCTCTTCGGCGGGCGCACAAATTGTGATGTCGTCCGACAATTGCCGCGCCAGCTTCTCCAGCACGACAAGGCCGGGGGCATGGATGCCGTCATCATTGGTGAGGAGGATACGCACTATTTTTCGGATCGTATAATGTGGCTGCGATGTAAAGGCCTTGGTCGTCTCAAAGTCACATCAAACTTGATGGCAGGCGCTACTCTCGTTTTCGTAGGTATAACCCCAAGTGCGCCAACCCGTAGCGTCAACATGGAATCTTGCGCGCTCGTTTCTTTCTGGCTGTGCAACGTCGAAATACGCGCCAAGGCCCCATTGTGATGATGTACCTGCGCTGCGCCACACGTGGCAAAGAGTGGTGAATGTATTGAGCGCCGATCGTTGCTGCTTGGGAACTAGATCAAGCGCAGAAAACGAAAGGTGCCGACTGTTTGACGCTCCACCGGCGCATTCATTCATCGCCGGTGAACGATAGGAAGATATCACTTCGACTTCGCCAATTTCGGGGATCACCACATCGCGCACCAGCCTCAGCGTTGGAACTATCTGTGGCCACATTTCTGCTGGAGGAATAGAGAGCAGTTCACCATTGCATCGGTGCGCATTTGGGCGATCAGCGCGAAGAAGCGTATATGGCGGAACGATGTCACTGACTTCTTCACTTTGAAGGAATTGCACGAAATCGGCATAGGCTTGTTGCCGTTCCGGACTGGCATCGATCCAGCGCTGGGTGTGATCGCGGTCAGTTGGGGAAGCACCGGCACCCATACCAGTTGGCTCAACATTGAAATACCAACCGGTTACGAGTGCAATTAGGATGCAAAGGAGAACAATTATCCGAGGACTGGACCGCATCGTCGGTGCTTGCGGCAACTAAACCGGCAAAATCGCAGTCACCCCGCCCATATAGGGCGCGAGCACTTCCGGAACCAGAACCGAGCCGTCTTCCTGTTGGTAATTCTCCATCACCGCCACAAGCGTGCGGCCTACAGCGAGGCCGGAGCCATTGAGCGTGTGGACGAATTCGGTCTTCTTTTCGCCCTCTGGCCGGTAGCGGGTGTTCATCCGCCGCGCCTGGAAATCGCCGGTGTTCGAGCAGGAGCTGATCTCGCGATAAGCACCTTGGCCCGGCAGCCAGACTTCGAGATCGTAGGTCTTGCGCGCACCGAAACCCATATCGCCGGTGCAGAGCAACACTTTGCGATAGGGCAGGTTGAGCGCCTTCAGAATGCCTTCTGCACAGCCGGTCATCCGCTCATGCTCGGCATCGGAATCTTCGGGGCGACAGATGCTGACCAACTCGACCTTTTCGAACTGGTGCTGGCGGATAAAGCCGCGCGTATCCTTCCCCGCCGCGCCCGCTTCGCTGCGGAAGCAGAGCGTGTGCGCGGTGAGACGGATGGCGGCGGCAAGATCGGGCAGTATTTCACCCGCGACCGATGCGGTGAGGCTGACTTCGGACGTGGGGATGAGCCAGCGGTCATCGGTGGTGCGGAAACTATCCCCGGCAAACTTGGGCAGCTTGTCCGTCCCGTACATCGCGTCATCGTTCACCAGCACCGGCGGGTTGCATTCGGTGTAGCCGTTTTCGCGCGTCTGCGTGTCGAGCATGAACTGCGCCAGCGCGCGGTGCAGGCGGGCGATATCGCCGCGCAGGAAGGTAAAGCGCGCGCCCGAGAGCTTCGCACCGGTCTCGAACTCCATGCCGAGCGCGGGGCCGAGATCGGCGTGTTCCTTCGGCGTGAAGTCGAAGGCGCGCTTCTCGCCCCACGTCGCAACTTCGACATTGCCCGCCTCGTCCTCGCCTTGCGGAACATCGGCGGCGGGGAGGTTCGGGATGGTGGCGAGCGCCATGCGCAATTCATCGCCCAGCGCGCGTTCGCGGTCTTCCAGCGCGGGCATATCGCCCTTGATCTGCGCGACTTCGGCCTTCAGCGCATCGGCCGTCTCGCGGTCGCCCTGGCCCATCGCCTGACCGATAGCCTTGGACGCTTCGTTGCGGCGGCTTTGCATTTCTTGCAGCCGCGTCGTCACGTCGCGCAATTGCGTGTCGAGGGAGAGGATGGCGGCGCTCACCGGCTCCAGCCCGCGCCTTGCCAGCGCGTTATCGAAGCCTTGCGGATTGTCTCTGATCGAGCGGATATCGTGCATGGCCAGCGCCTATGCCCGCAGGCTGGCGGGCTTGTCCAGCATTGCGTCTTGCCGCGGCATTTTCGGGGCCATTCCCTTAGGGCGCGGCAAGCCCTTGTTAAACTCTCCTAACGCTGGAGTATGGGCTGCAATTAACCCGCAATCCTGCAGCAAACCTTGTAAAATCGCGTAACGGGCCGGTCTCCTCAAATAGTTGTTAACCATTTCTGTCCAGAAAGCGCCTCGGGTTTTCGACGCGGGGCGCTTGCTCTGGCTTATCCGACCTTCGACGAAACCCCGATTGTTTGAACACTAACGGGTACTACGTAATGCTTCGGCTCGCTGCCTTCACAGGCTGGATCAGAAAAGGAACAGGCAAAGCCGCGGCGCTGCTCGCTACCGCTGGCCTGTCGCTGATCGGCGCGCCGGACGATGCGGCAGCACAATCGACCTTTACCGTCCAATCGGTGCCCAACAGCTGGACCGCTACCTTTGCCGACAGTCTTGGTCGCACGATTACTGTGCGGATGCAGCCTCAGAACACCAGTTGCGCCTCGATCGATGCGACCGGGCGGACTTTCCAATATGCGCGGGTCAGCGTCGCAGCGTGCGACCGCGCTATCACCTTTGATTTCGAGACGTCCGGCTTTCTCGTTCAGTCGATCAATTTCATCGATATCGACGATTTCGATGGCACTGGCCCGCGCGATGGGATGGCGATGAACGTTCCGGGCACTTGGACGTCGCCCACCATCGAAGTCCACTCTTTTGCGAGCCCGCCGACCTACGCCGACCAAGCTGCACGGCTAACGGCGGCGGGAGCTGTGGGCAGCTTCATCGCCAATGATTCTGGCAACAACCCCGTTGACGAAGCGGCCACCTTCACGATGGCCACGCCAACCCGCACCTTCCGTATGATCTATGACGATGTGCAAGCCGGGCGCGATGCAACCTCGCGCATAAGCTTGAACAATATCGTCATTGTCGTCGCGTCGGGCAGCGTCGTTGCCAGCAACGATACCGGCTCGACCAGCGCAACGACGGGCGGAACGGCGATTGCCAATGTCCGCGCCAATGACACGCTCAACACGGTTGCCGTCAATGGCGTGAATACCACGCTGAGCGTTGCTCCCGGATCGACTGTGCCCGCGGGTCTGACCTTCAACACCACGACCGGTGCGGTCACGGTTGCCGCAGGCACGCCCGTGGGTGTGCACACCTTCAACTACCGGATCTGTGAAACCGGATTTCCAGCCAATTGCGCCATCGCCACTGCGACGGTGACCGTGACCGGCTCCGCAGACATATCGGTCACCAAAACCAATACGCCGGGCGTAAACGGCAATGTCGACCAGGCCAACGATTCCGTGAATGCTGGCCAGACAACGACATACACGGTCATCGTAACAAACAATGGCACGGTGAGTGTAAATGGCATCATCGTCAGGGACACGGTGAGCAGCGGCATTGTTTGTGCCGGCTCCAACACCGTTACAATTTCGGGCAACGGCGTTCCCGCAGGTAGCTACACGGTAGCAAATTTGACCGGTGCGGGCATTACGCTCGGCACTCTTGCGGGCGGCCAGAGTGCCACGCTCAGCTACGCGTGCACGGTGAACTGACCATGGCACAACATCGCCTTTCTCTCAGGATGCTTTTGACCGGTGCTTGCCGATTGTGGCCTGTAACAATCGCGATGGCAGCCACGGCTGCCCCCGTGACAGCGTATGCGCAAACAGCCACAAATACCGTCCAGATTACCGGACCTAGCGGGCTGACGGATCCGAATGCCGCCAACAACACCGCAACCGATAGCGACCGCGTTATCCCGGCGCCCTCAACGGGGCCGGGTACGATGTCCTATGCCACCAGCGGCAACGGCCTGCACCAGTCCAGCATCGCGATCCTCGACTGGTCGACCAGCTCGATCGTCGATGGCATCCAGAACGGCGACGTCGTCAATTTCGCGCTGACCGGCTGCCGCACGGGAACGCTGACGGCGACCTTCAGCAATGTCGTGAATGCCGGAAACATGGACATTCGCGATATGCAGACATGGGTCGGATCATCGGCGTTTCAGGCCTATAACGGCCCAGGCGCGGGCGAGGCGATCCACACTGTCAATGACGACCTCGGCTTTACGATCAACTGGACGTTCACGGTAGGCGGGCAAGCGCAGCCGCTCGATCTGATCTTCTTCGATGCGGAAGCCACCAATGGTGGAGGCGAGTCCATCGCCGCGACGACCAATGGTGGCGGCTGGGCGCTGATCGAGAACATCGGCGGCACAGGGTATGTGATGGCCGGCGTTGGAAGCCAAACAATCACCATTACCCGAACCGAAGGGCCATCGAATTCCCCCGTCCTGCTGACAAAGGCGGTGAGCCGTACCGATGTGGCGATGGTCGCCGGCGGTAATCAGGCGGTCGCGTTCGGCGTGCTGTTGCCGTGCGATTTTTCCGACGCGCCCGCATCCTACGGTTCGGCCGTCCATGCCTTCCGCGAGGATGCCAATCCGCTGGGCCTCGGTCTGGTGGCGGATGCCAGCCAGCCCATTCTCGGCACCGGCATCGATCCGGAATTCAGCGCGCAAGCGAGCGTCAACGCCGATGGCGATGATACCGACCCGCGTGGTGATGACGAGAACGGCATTTCTTCGTTCGGGACGCTGACACGCGCCACCACCACTTACACGCTGCCTGCATCCAACATCTCGGTTTCGGGTTCGGGCAATCTTTACGGCTGGGTCGATTTTGACGGCAACGGCACGTTCGACACCGACGAATTCGCATCGACAACCGTCACCGGCGGCGTTCCTGCCAGCGATCTGGTCTGGAGCGGCGTTTCGGGCGTTACCTCGGGCGCAAGCACCTATGTCCGCCTGCGCTACACGAGCGATACGCTCACGGCCTCTGGCGCAACGGTTGCGGCCCGAAATGGCGAGGTCGAGGACTACATCGTCACGTTGACGACGGCCGTTGATCTGGCGCTGACCAAGACCAACACGCCGGGCGTCAACGGCGAAGTCGATCAGCCGGATGACACGCTCATTTCGGGTTCGACCACAACCTACACCATTCGCGTGACCAATAACGGCCCTGACGATGCCGTTGGTGCCATCCTTACCGATACTCCCGGCGCGGGGCTTTCCTGCGATGCCGCCAGTCCCGTGACGATCACGGGCGACGGTGTCCCTGCCGGTTCCTTCACAATCGCAGACCTAACCGGTGCGGGCATCACGCTCGGCACTCTCTCTACCGGTCAAACGACCACTCTCTCTTACTCTTGCCAGGTGAACTAACATGATGAACTCAGTACAAAGCATTGCAGCTCCCCCGCCTGCGTTCCCCATCGGCAACTTGCCTGTGCGCAAGATGCTGACGAGTGCGCTTCCCTTTATCGCCGTTGCCGTTCCCGGCACGGCCTATGCGCAGGTTGACCCGTCGAACACGGCGTCGATCTCGGTGCCGAGTGGCGCGATCGATACCGATCCCACCAACAACTCGGCGACCGATACCGATACGCTGCTCGCGGCAATCATCGCCAATGACGACTCCGCTTCGGGTGCCTTCGGCTTTGCCGGGGCGACCGATGTCCTCAGCGTGCTCGGCAACGATACCAGCAATGGCGCGGCGGCGACGACCGGCAATGTGACCATTGCGGTTGCCTCGGGCTCCTCGGTCCCGGCGGGCCTTACCTTCGATACCGCCGATGGCACGATTGACGTGGCAGCGGGCACTGGCAGCGGCGTCTACACCTTCGACTACACGATCTGTGAAGCCGGTCAGCCGACGAACTGCGACACGGCCACCGCGACGGTAACCGTCACCGATCCGGCCATCGTGGCCGATCCGGACAGCGCTACCGGCGTGGACGGCGTGGCGGGCGTGGCCGACGTGGTCAACGTGCTCGACGGCGACACTATCGGCGGCGTGGCGGCGACGACCAGCAATGTCGTCATCACCGTTGCGAGCGGTTCCTCTGTCCCCGCAGGTCTCACCTTCGATACGACCGATGGCGGCGTCAGCGTCGATCCGGGCACTCCGGCCGGTGTTTACACCTTCGACTACACGATCTGCGACGCGATCAATCCGTCGAACTGCGACACCAACACCGTCAGCATTACGGTTGATGCGCCGGTGATTGTCGCCGACCCGGACTCGGTTACCGGCGTCGACAGCCTGGCAGGCGGCACCGATGTGCTCAACGTCCTCGATGGCGACACGATTGGCGGCAATCCGGCGACGACCAGCAATGTCACGATCAGCGTGGCGAGCGGTTCCTCGGTTCCGGCAGGCCTCACCTTCGACACCACCGATGGCGGCGTCAGCGTCGCTCCGAACACGCCGGCGGGTGTCTACACCTTCGATTATACGATCTGCGACGTGCTCAACCCGGCCAATTGCGACACCAATACGGTGAGCGTGACGGTGGAAGCACCGACGATCCTGGCCGATCCAGACAGCGCCACCGGCGTGGATGGCGTGGCAGGCCAGAGCAACGTGCTCAACGTGCTTGATGGCGACACGATTGGCGGCGCCGCAGCGACCACGAGCAATGTCGTCATCACCGTTGCCAGCGGTTCGTCCGTCCCGGCAGGTCTTACCTTCAACACCGCCGACGGTTCGGTCAGCGTTGATCCAGCGACCCCGGCGGGTGTCTACACCTTCGACTACACGATCTGCGATGCGGTCAACCCGTCGAACTGCGACACCAACACCGTCAGCATCACGGTTGATGCGCCGGTGATTGTCGCCGATCCCGATACGGTTACCGGCATCAATGGCGCCGATGGCGGCACCGATGTGGTCAATGTGCTCGACGGCGACACGATTGGCGGCAGCCCTGCGACCCCGTCCACTGTCACCATCACCGTGGCGAGCGGTTCGTCGGTTCCGACCGGCCTTACTTTCGATACGACCGATGGCGGCGTCAGCGTCGATCCGGGCACTCCGGCGGGCGTCTACACCTTCGACTACACGATCTGTGACGTGCTCAACCCGACCAATTGCGAGACCAACACGGTCAGCGTGACGGTTGATGCACCGGTGATCGATGCGGTCAATGACAGCTCGCTCGACATTAACGGCGCGGATGGTGGCACCAATGTCATCAATGTGCTGGATAATGACACGCTCAATGGCGGCGCGGCCACGGTCAGCAATGTCACTCTGGCGGTGGCGACCACCTCCAGCGTCCCCACTGGCCTCACCTTCGACATCACCGATGGCTCGGTGGATGTTGCAGCGGGCACCCCGGCAGGCGTCTACACCTTCGATTATACGATCTGCGAAGTCATCAACCCGACCAATTGCGATACCGCGACGGCAACCGTCAACGTGGTGGCGCCGGCGATCACGGCGGATGATGACAGCGTCACCGGCCTCAGCGGCGTGGCAGGCTCTGCCGACGTGCTCGACGTGTTGGCAGGCGACACGCTAAACGGCGTGCAGACGGACATCACCGAAGTCAGCATCTCCATCGTCACTCCGGCGAGCGGCAGCGGCAACGTGCCGTTTATCGACCTGACAACGGGCCAGGTGCAGGTTCCGGCAAACACGCCCGGTGGCACCTACACCATCGTCTACGAGATCGAGGACCGCAACAATCCGGGCAACACCGCGCAGGCTACTGCAACGGTCATCATTGCCCCGACGGTCGATCTCTCGATCACCAAGACCAACGGTGTCACCACCGTCCAGTCGGGCGATACGGTTACTTACACGCTGGTCGTGTCCAACGCTGGCCCCGATGCAGCGGTTGGCGCGGTTGTCACCGACGTCCCGGGCGCAGGCCTGACCTGCCCGGTCGGCAACACCGTAACCCTGACGGGCGACGGCGTGCCGGTGGGCAGCTTCACCATCGCTGACCTGACGGGTGCGGGCATCACGCTCGGTTCGCTGGCGGCGGGTGAAAGCACCACCATCACCTACAGCTGCTCGATCGACTGAAGCTAAGGAATAGGACGGAAGCGCAAGGTGGCTAAGTCTATGTATACCCTACAGAACAATCTGGGTTTGCCAGGCTTGCCGCTTGCGCGGATGTTTACCAGCATCCTTCCATTCCTTGCGGTGGCTTTGCCCACTGGCGTGGTGTTGGCGATGGACCCCGTCACCAACACCGCCAGCGTGGCTCCGCCCACCGGGTCGTTCGATCCCGATGGCGGCAACAATACTGCAACGACCATCACTGATGTCGAAGCCGTGATTGTGGCCACGCCTGATGAAGGACGCGGGATCAATGCGGCGGTTGGCGGAACGGGCGTGGTCAACGTCTTTACCGGCGACACGATCGATGGCGGCCCGGCAACCCGTGATAACGCCGTGCTTTCGCTTGCGCCGGGCTCCAATCTCCCTACGGGAATCACCTTTGATACGGTGACGGGCAATGTGAATGTCGCGCCGGGAATGGCTCCGGGCGAATACACGTTCGAATACCGGATCTGCGAACTGGCGATCCCGACCAATTGCGAAACCGCTTTGGTGACAATCGAGATCGTCACGCCGATCAGCGAGATCGACGGCACCGTCTATCTCGACAATAATGGCGACCGCGAGCTGGATGACGGCGACACAAGGCTTGCCGGCTGGACTGTCGAAGTGCTCTCCGGCGGCAGCGTCGTTGGCACGGCAATTACAGGCACTGATGGCTCCTACGCCTTCCCCGGCCTTCCGGGCGGCACTGAATACACCATCCGTTTCCGCAGCCCCGACGGCGGCGTTGTTTACGAAGAAATCACGGGCATTTTCCTCGAGGACGCAACCACGCTTCCAGACCAGAACCTGCCGATCGATCCATCGGGCATCATCTACGATTCGGTCACCCGATTGCCGGTGGCTGGCGCGACCGCAACGCTGGTCGATTCAAACGGCATTCCGCTGCCCGAGGATTGCTATGTCGACGCCTCGCAAAGCAATCAGGTGACGGGCGCAAGCGGGGCCTACCGTTTCGACGTGGTGCCGGGCGCAGCGCCTGCCTGTCCCACGGGTGAAAGCGATTACACGATCCGCATCACGCCGCCGCCGGGCTACAGCTTTACTTCCACCGTGCTGCCGCCGCAGCCGGGGCCGCTTGATCCGACGGGGCTGGGCAATCCCTATTCGGTCAGCGTTTCGCCCGCCGTGCCGGTGGGCAACGCTCCGGTCTATTTCATCAGCTTCGAGCTGGAGACGGGCGATCCCGACATCATCAACAACCACATCGCGCTCGATCCCTTCTTGGCGCGCGACGGGCTGGTGGTGACCAAGACTTCGACCCGCCGCTCCGCGAGCACGGGCGATCTGGTTCCCTACGAGATCACCGTGCGCAACACCGAGAATGTGCAGCGCGCTGGCGTTGATGTGGTGGACGTTCTCCCACCGGGCATGACCTATGTCACCGGCACCGCGCGGGTGAACGGGATGGCGCAGGAGCCGCAATTCGAAAACGGCAATCGCGAGCTGGTATGGCCAGGGCAGATCATCCCCGCCAATGGCGAAATGACCTATCAACTGGTGCTGGTCGTCGGCGCGGGCGTAACCGAAGGGCAGGCGGTCAATACCGGCCTCGCCGAAAACGGCCTCGACGGCAGTGAAATCTCCAACCGCGGCACCGCGACGGTCATCATCACGCCGAGCACCGTCTTCGATTGCACCGAGCTGATCGGTCAGGTGTTCGAGGATTATGACGGCGACGGCTATCAGGATGATGGCGAACCCGGCGTGCCTGCCGTGCGCCTCGCCACAGTCAACGGCCAGATCATCACCACCGACGAATTCGGTCGTTATCACATTCCTTGTGCCGCCGTTCCGGACGCGCGCATCGGTTCCAACTTCGTGCTCGAAGTCGACGAGGCATCGCTGCCGCAGGGCTGGGCGATGACCACTGACAATCCGCGCTCGATCCGTCTGACGCGCGGCATCATGGGTGTGCTCAATTTCGGCGCGAGCGAGGCTGATCTGGTTCAGCTCGATATCGGTGCCAATGCCTTTGACACAGCGGGCAATCTGAAACCCGAAGTGCTCGAACGCTTGCGTGCGCTCGCCACAGGCGAGGAGACGCACATGCTGGTGCGCGCCACCTACGCCATCGCACCGGGCGAGAGCGAGTCGCTCATCACGTCCCGCATCACCGCCATCCGCGCCGCGCTCGAAACCGTGTTTGCCGAGCAACGCGACGGGCCACCGCCAACAATCCAGGTGGACGCATCCCGCGCCCGCGCCGCGTCAGGAGGGGAGTAAGCGCCATGACCCAGACTTTCTTCCCGCACATTCCTGCAATCACTTCGGCCAAGTCGCGCATTCTGCTCGCTGGTGTCTCCGGCCTCGCGTGTCTCGCGGCGGTTCCCGCGCAGGCGGGGGCGCTGCCGATACCGGTCGAATTTGACCAACTCGTCGAAGCCGCCGAACGCGCCCCGGATACTGCGCAGCGGCAAAAGGCGCCTGCGCTTGCCGATTACTCGGTCAGGCCTGCGGCCCGCGCGATTGCGCCGGTGCTCTCGCTCGGCCTGATCGGTTCGCAGGACACGGTGCAGCGTGGCACGCCCGCGCGCTTTCTTGGTTATTCGAACTACCCGGCTTTTGTCGAGCGCGCCGAGTTGCGGCTGTTTGCCAAGGGCAGCGATCTGTCGGGGGTCCCCCACGAAGTCGTCCCCGCCAATGCTGACGGCGTAATGCAGTGGATGCCGGGCACATACGCCGCAGAGCATATGGTTGCGGTCTACCGTGTCTATGATGCCGAGGGGCATTTCGACGAGACGGCCCCGCAGTCGCTTACCGTGATTCCAGCAGCGCAGTACCTGCCGCGCGAAGCGGTCAGCCGTCCGGAATTCGGCCTAGTGGACAGCGCCGCTGCGCGCATGATCCCGCTCACCACCGCCTTCTCCGCCGATGTTAGCGGCGTGGTGCATGGCGATGCCACGCGGCTCTATCTTTGCGGACAATTGCTCAGCCATGATGCGAAAAGCGGCGAATTTGCCGCCGCGCAATTGCTGCCCTTCGGCTGCTTGCCGAGCATCGTCGCGACCGATTCCTGCGGCATCAGCCACACGCTCGCTGCCGATCCGGTCACCGATCCGGTCGATGGCGAAGTTGACGGCTTGGTGATTACCCGCTCCGAGGCGGGCGAAGACAATCGCGCCTCTGCCGTTACTGCTGACCCAGACGATCACGCGATCGATATCCGCGTAGAAGACCGCCGCGCCGATCCGGTGCTGGCAACCGGCCTTGCCGAAAGCCTGCGCATCGTGGTGCGCGGCGAAGAGGCGACCTTTGTCACTTACGCCAACTATCCGGCGCTGGTCGAGCGCGGAGAAATCCGCCTGTTCGAAGCCGGGGCCCATCCCGATGCTGTGCCCTTCGCCACACTTTCTGCCGATGCCAATGGCGTGGTGCGTTGGCCGGTAGCGGCAGAAGCTCCGCAGGATATGTTCTACACCTTCCGTGTCTATGATGCAGAAGGCCGGTTCGACGAAACCGCGCCGCAGGAACTGACCGTGCTCGACGAGCGCCCGATTGCCGACGAGGCACCCGCGCGCGAATTGTTCGGCACGCAGGATGAAGCGGCCACGCGCACCATCCCGCAGCGCCGCGTGTCGACGGTGACCGTGACCGGCCTCGCCGATCCCGATACCGATATCGTCCGCGTTGGCGGGCAGATCGTGCCGGTGGACGAGACCGGCCGCTTCGTCAGCGAGCAGATCGTCCCGCGTGACATGGAACGGATCCTGATCTCCATCGGGCAGGGTGATGAACTGAACTTTGTCGCCATGCGCGATCTGGAGCAGAACGGCGACGACTGGCTGATTGTCGGGCAGGGCGAGGTCACGGTCGGCACCTCGATTTCGAGCGGCCCTGCAGAGCGCGTCAGTGGCTCCAGCCTTGCCGAGGGCGACTATGCCATTGGCCGCGTGGCCTTCTACGCCAACGGCCCCGTCGGCGGTGATTGGGAACTCACCGCTTCGCTCGACACCGGCGAAGCGCTGCTAGAAGACCTTGTCACCAATCTGGATCGCAAGGACCCGCGCACCCTGCTGCGCCGCCTCAATTCGGAGCAATATTACCCAACCTATGGCGATGATTCGACGCTGGTCGAGGATGCGCCGACGCAGGGGCGCTTCTATTTCCGCCTCGAGAACGGGCTGAGCCAGGCGATTATCGGCAACTTCACCGCGCAGGCGAGCGGTTCCGAACTGGTCGAGCTGGATCGCGGGCTGTTCGGCGCGCTGGTCGATATCAATTCGGCGGGCACCACCAGCTTTGGTGAACGCACCGCGCAGGTGCTGGCCTTCGCCTCCGATCCGGGTACGGTTCCGGCGCGCGAGGAATTCCGCGGCACGGGTGGCTCGCTCTACTTCCTGCAGCGGCAGGATGTGACGGTCGGCAGCGAGCGTGTGCGTATCGAAATCCGCGACCGCGAGACGGGCATTGTGCTGGAGACGCGCAATCTCAATCCGCGCCAGGACTATGATTTCGACCCGTTCAGTGGCCGCCTCACGCTGCTGCGCCCGCTCGGCTCTTTCGCCGATGGCGGCGGGACGGTGCGCGAAGGCAGTGCGCCGGGCGATGTGCCGGTGCTGGTCGTGCGCTACGAATACACGCCCACGGTCGGCGAGCTCGACGGCTATACGCTGGGCGGACGCGGCACGGTGTGGCTGGGCGACGTTGTGCGTCTTGGCGCAACCGGCCAGATCGACACTGTGGAAGAAGCCGACCAGACACTGTTCGGCGTGGATGCGCTGCTGCGCCTGACCGCTGGCACCTATCTGAAGGCGGAATTCGCGCAGAGCGATGGCGCGGGCTTTGCCCAATCGAATTCCATCGATGGCGGGTTGAGCTTCCTCGATATCGCCAATCCGGGCGCGAATGTGACCGCCAACGCCTATCGCGCCGAAGCGGCGGTGAACTTCGCCGAACTGGCAGGGCAACAGGGCAATCTGGGCACGATCAATGCCTTCTACGAGAACCTTGAGGCGGGCTTCAGCGCCGCTGGGCGTCTTGCTCCGGGCGCTATCGAGCGTTGGGGCGTTGCTGCCGATATTCCGCTTGGCGAAACCGGCAATATCGCGGCTAGCTATGACGACTTCTCTGCCGAGGGACGCGGCAGCAACCGCACGGCAGAACTCGACCTGTCGAACCGTTTCGCGCTCACCGCTGGTCAGTTGACCGCGAGTGCTGGCGTGCGCTTTGACGAGCTTTCGCCCAACACCCTGTTCAACGCGGTGCAGGATGGCAGCCGTACCGATGCCGCGCTGGAGCTGGCGTTCCAGCCGACGCGCGCCAATTTCACCGGTCGCGCTTTCGGGCAGATTACGATCGACCGCGATGCGAGCCGCCAGCGCAACAACCGCGCCGGTGTGGGGCTGGAAGCCGAGATTTCGGACCGCACCACGCTGTCGGGCGAGGTCTCGGGCGGCGACGGCGGGCTTGGCGCGGATGCGCGTGTGAATTACCGTCTTGGCGAAGGTTCGGAGGCCTATGTCGGCTACACGCTGCTGGCAGACCGCACTGATACCGGGCTGGAGCCGCAAAATCTCTTCACCGGACGCCCCGGCGGCGCGTTGGTCGTCGGCGGGCGGCAACGCTTCTCGGATAGCCTCTCGGTCTTCGGCGAAAACCGTGTGAGCGTGGGCGGCGACACGCCAACCCTCTCGCGTAGTTTCGGCCTGCAATTCGAGCCGAGCGAGCACGTCAGCATCAACGGCACGTTCGAAAACGGCCGGATCGAAGACCCGAACACAGGCGTGTTCCGCCGCACGGCGGGCTCGGTCGCTTTGGGCTACACCGCGGAGGATGTGCGCGCGGGTGCCGCCATCGAAGTGCGCAACGAGGAAGGACTCAGCACGACGATTGCGGGCGAAGACCAGACCGTTTGGCTGCTGCGTTCCAATCTCAGCTATGCGGTGAACCCCGACTGGCGCTTTGTCAGCCAGTTCAATATCGCCCGCGCCGATACCGACAGCACGTCGATCCGCGCTGCCGAGTTCACCGAAGCGATTGCCGGCTTTGCTTATCGCCCGGTTGCTAATGACCGGCTGAACGCGCTTGTCCGCTTGCAGTATTTCGAGGATCTCGGCCCAGTCGGCCAGATCACCGGCTCCGGCCAGATCGAGACGCCCAAGCAATCGAGCACGATTTTCACTGTCGATGTGAATTACGACCTGACCGACCGCCTGACCATTGGTGGCCGCTATGGCTACCGCGATGGCAGCGTCTCGCTGGGCCGCGATTCGGACGAATTCGTCAGCTCCGACGCGCATCTCGCGGTTATCCGCCTCGACTATAATGTGCTGCGCGAATGGGACGTGCTCGCCGAAGGGCGTGCGCTTTGGGTGACGCAGGCGGACGATCTGCGGCTCGGCGCGCTTGGTGCGGTCTACCGCCATGTCGGCGACAATGTGAAAGTCGGCGTCGGTTATTCGTGGAGCGACTTCTCGGATGATTTGACCGACCAGAGCTATTCCAGCCACGGGCCGTTCCTGAATATCCTCTCGCGCTTCTAGCCCGGTTTCACACCCGCTCGGTCACCATTACCTGCGCGATGCTGCGCTTGCCGTTATGGCGCGAAAGCTGGACGAAGACGTCGACGCTTTCGCGCACATAATGCCGCACATCATCGCGGCTGAGGCGGGTGCCGGCTTGCAGCACGAGCAACGTCAATTGCTCAATGGCGCGGGCGGGCGTGTCGGCGTGGATCGTGGTCATCGAACCAGGATGCCCGGTATTGACCGCGCGCAGAAAGGTGAACGCCTCCTGCCCGCGCAATTCGCCGAGGATGATCCGGTCGGGCCGCAATCGCAGCGCGGCGATCAGCAGGTCTTCGACGCTGACCTGCGCCTCGCTCATCTGCCCGCGCGCCGCGATAAGGCCGACCGCGTTGGGGTGCTTCAGATTGAGCTCCTCGGTGTCCTCGATTAGCACGAGCCGCTCTTCTTGCGGAATTTCGGCCAGCAGGGCGTTGAGGAAGGTCGTCTTGCCGGTGGAGGTGCCGCCCGCCACCATGATGTTGCGCCGTTCGCGCACCGCCTGTTGCAAAGCCGCAGGCGCTTCGTCCGGCCCCAGCGTGCGGTGGCTAAGCTTGGGTTCCAGCGCCGTTTCGCCCGGCGCCAGCGCGTCGAACGCGCCTTCTGCCTGCCAGTCCCCCAGCGACAATTCAGGCGCGACGTGTTTGCGGATCGCCACGATATGCCCGCCGCGCGTCGCAGGCGGAGCGACCACCTGCACGCGGCTGCCGTCGGGAAGGCTGGCGGCGAGCAGCGGCTGCGCGCGGCTGATCCCTTGCGAGGAATGCGCCGCCACCTGCCGCGCGAGTCGGGCCAGCGTGACTTCGTCCAGCGCCTCGACACGCTCGCAGGAAATTCCGCCGCCCAGCTGCTCGAACCACACTTCGCCGGGGCGGTTGATCCAGATATCGGTCACATCCTCGCGCCCCAGCCACGGAGCGAGCGGGGCGAGGAAGCTGTCGAGATAATATCCGCTATCCATCAGCGATCGACGCTGGAGAAATCGAGATCGCGCGCGACATAGACCGAAACGCTGGTGCCGTGGGCGATCTGCAAGACGGGCCGGGGGCCGCGCGAGCCGCCTTCGGCAATGTTTTGCGTGCTGCCGGGCAGGGCAAGGATCGTGCTGCCGCCCGATGCTTCACCCGCGATTACGCCCACGCCTAGGCCCAGCACCGTGTTGAGCAGGCCGCCGCCCAAGCGTTCCCAGAAATGGCTGTCGACATCGCCTTCCACCCCGCCGCGCCCCAGCGGGTCGGATGCAGGGCTGTCCAATGAAATGCTCACGCCGTCGGGCCGCATCAGCCGTGTCCACTGAATCATTGCCCGGCTTTCGCCCGGCGCAAGCCCCGCCTCATATTCGCCGAACAACCGGCTGCCGCGCGGCACCAGCACGCGGCGTCCGTCGAAAGAATGCACATCGCGCTGCACCAGCGCGCGCACGCGGCCGGGGCGGGTGGAATCGAAGGCGGTTTCAAGCACGGCGGGAATGATCGTGCCCTGCGGCACGGTGTAGGACGGGTTGGCGAGCCGCGTTGCGTTGACGCCGCCAGTGGTGACGTTCTCCTCCTCATTGCGGCGCGGGGGCTCCATCGCGCGGTCGAACACGACGGCAGGTCCAAGCGGTTCGCTAAGCACGGGCGGCGGCGCATTGGGCGGAGCATAGCTCGGCGCTTGTGGCGGCGGCGGCAAAGGCGAGGGGGCGGGCTGAAGCAGCACGGCGGGGCCGGACGGTGGCGCCGATATGGGTGCCGCTTCTGCATCCGATGCCGCGCCAAGGTCGACCGGCAAGCGCCGCGCGCCTTCGGGCAGGCGGAGCGGGGAAGGCGAAGCAATCCGGTCGACAGCTTCACCAGCGGGGAGGGCATTGTCGCTCTCCGCATTGCCGGTGGCATTCAAGGTGCTGAACAGCCAGAAGCCGCCCAGCGCGAGGATGGCGATAAAGGCGTAGAGCCCCCAATTGCCCGCACCCGAAGTGGCGACGACGGGACGCATATCGTCGGTTTCGCTGATGGCCTGCTCGCTCATCCGCCGCGCTCCTCTGCCGGATCGGGGCTGCTGTTGCGCTGCGCGCGCAGCCGTTCCCTGTCGAGCCTGAAGACAAGCTCGGAATAGACGCGGTCGATCACGAAAAGGTCACCGCGCATATGGCCGTTCACCAGTTCCTCTTCCCCCGTCTGGCCGATGGCGAAGACGGCGGGAAGCGCCTGTTCGGGGTGGTAGGCGATATAGGTGCGTTCGCCGTCATCGCTGATGCTGAGCGGGCGCACTTCATCATCGCCGCGCATTCGGTATGACCAGCTTTGTGCAGCACGCGGCGTTTCGGGCAGCGTCTCCACAGCGTCGGCAGACGGCAATTCGCCATAGGTAAAGCGCACAAGATAGGCGGCGGTCAGGCCCTGCCCGATGCGAAGGACAAACGGGTATCGCCGCCGGTCAGTCTCGACCAGCATTGTGCTTTCCTCCGCCTGATGATCGGCGAGCACCAGCAGGCTGTTGCCTTCGGGCGAAACCCGCACCGAATAGTCGAATTCGCTGCCCAGCGTGACTCTGGTGATCTCTTCGCCCGGTTCCAGCATGATCGTGGTGCCCGACCCCGGCATGATTGTGAGCAACACCGATGCACCTTCGGCATAATGCACGCGCTGGATGCGCGGATTGTCGAGCTGCACATCGGGCACGGTCTGCGCGCCCGCCGGAAATGCGGTGAGCAGCAATAGAGGCAGGGCGAGCGCGCGGATCACTCGGCCGTCTCCGCTTCGGCAGAGCGTTGCAACTGCACGGCCTCTTGCGCTTCCATCACTTCGGGCAAGGTCTCGGCATCGCGGCGATAGCGCGTCACCTGAAAGCCGAGCGGGTTGAGATAGCGGTCGGCCTCGCTCATCGCCGCTTGGCTGAAGGTGTAGTCGATCACCGCTGCCCAATGCTGCGCTGCCTGCGGCTGCCCGCCCGCATCGGTCTGCACGGTGGAGAAGCGCACCAGCGACCGGTCTGCCGCGAGCGAGGAGACGCTGCGTATCTCCACAGTCACCCGGCTGGTGCTGCCATAGGCGTTGATCGGGCTTCCCGGTGTGTCA
This sequence comes from Aurantiacibacter sp. KMU-128, assembly GCF_056933515.1. Classification (NCBI taxonomy): domain Bacteria; kingdom Pseudomonadati; phylum Pseudomonadota; class Alphaproteobacteria; order Sphingomonadales; family Erythrobacteraceae; genus Aurantiacibacter; species Aurantiacibacter sp. KMU-128. The sequence goes on along the minus strand of NZ_JBXORT010000001.1, from coordinate 2,275,027 downwards.
GCGGCCATCATGTTCTCGTAAAGCCGCCACGCCTCGCCCGTGCTCCACAGGCCGACCTTGCGGTAATCCTCGTTGAGATCGGCGTAGTCATAGCTTTCGCGCGCGGTGACATATTGCACCAGAAAGCTGCGGGTCAGCGCGGCGTCGGGCGCGATCATCGTCTGGTCGAGCGGGGCGAGTTCCTCGACATGGCCGGTCTGCCGGTCGACCAGCAGCGTATAGGGAACGCGCTCTTTCAGGGGCAGCATGATGACGATAGCCACGGCCAGCAGGATCGCCACAGCAGCGGAAACGCAGGCGACAATCCACGCGTTGCGGCGCGATTTTTCCAGCTGCTCGGTCACGCTTTCGCCCCAGCTATCGGCGATGGCGTAGCTCTCATCGAAGGGTTCGTGCGCGCTCATTGATCTCTCCTGCGGCTCGACAGAGACCGCGCATGGCTGTTGCGACGATAGGAATTGCCGAGCCGTTCGGGTGGCTGGGTGCGGGCCTCGCTGCGACTGGCGGACATGGTGGTGCCGGAGCCCGATATGCGTGCCCCTGCATTGCCGCCGCCACCTCCAACGGGTGCCGAGTTGCTTGGTAAATTCACCATCCGGCGGTCTTCAAAGCGCATCCGGTTCTCGACATTCTGCGCGATCCGCTCTGCGCGGTTCACGGGCCCGATGGAAACGCGCTGCATGGCGGGAGCAGCGGCGCTCCCAAGGCTCGACGCATCGGGCCAAGCAGGCAGGCGCAATGCCTCGGGCCAGCCGCGCATAAACGCGACCTTGGCGAGCAGCCAGATGCTCAGCAATTGCACCAGCGTGAAACCGGCAACGATGGCGAACAATTCAATCGGCGCACTGGGCGCGGCGTAGCTGCTCGAGCGGACAAGCAGGGCATCGCGCAGGAAGGGTTCTAGTACGGCCAACTCGATCGCAAGTATGGCTGTCACGCCGACCGATCCGAGCACAGTCAGCACGAGGCCCCTCAGCCAACCGGCGAAAATTCCGCGCGTCGCCTCGAAAAGGAGCAGCCCTGCGGCGAGCGGCGCCAAAGCCAGCAGCAGCCCCGCCAGCAGCCGCAATAGGCCGAGCGAGCCGATCAACCCCGCCAGATAGATCAGCCGCGCCCAGCCGAGCGCTGCATCATCCTGCAAGGCGGTTCCGGCAAAGCTGGCATTGCCCGCCTGTCCCTCCAGCAATTGCTCCGACCAGCGCCCGGTGCCAAGGTCAATCAGCGCGAGTATGCCATTGTCGACGCCTTGCAGCCGCGCGACGAAATTTCCGCCTGCGCTGGTCGCACCCGGATTGGCGAGTGCGGTGGCGATTTGCGCGGGGCCGTCCAGCACCAGATCATGCACCACCGTGCGGAATGCGGGCCAGCTGAAGGCGAGGGTAAGCACGATGCCTACCTTCAAAACATCGCCCATTATATCGCGCCCTTGCGGCACATAACCAAAAGCGATGCGGAAACCCCAGATGGCGACAAACAAGGTCAGCAATCCCGCCATGGCGGTCGCGGCGAAGGAGCCGGGATCGCTGAGCGCGCCGTAGCCATAGCTGCCAAGATAGCGCGCCTGGCAATCGATATGCGTCACTACGCGGGTGACGAATTCGCCGCCGGTCAGGATCTGCGGGCAGGCCATTACGCCGCACGCTCCAGCAATTTGCGCATCCACGCCTTGGGATCGGGGCCGGTTTCGGCCACCAGCTCGTCAAACAGGCGCACCGTGCTTTCGCGGCCTGAAAGGATGGTGAGGAGATCACGCTCGCCCGACAGGTCGAGCCGCGCGACTACGCTGTCATTGCCGTGCTTGATGAGGAAACAATGCGAATTGTCGGGCAGGCTGCGCACCAGATCGAACTCGTGGCGGGTGAGGCCGAAGCCGTTCATGTAATCTTCCGCGCGCGCTTTCGGATTGATCATGAAAATCTGCGTCGCCGCCTGCTCGATAATCGCGCTGGCGATCCGGCTTTCGAGCGCATCCTGCGCGCTCTGCGTGGCAAAGCCGACAATGCCGTTCCTTTTGCGGATGGTTTTTTCCCAATCCTTGATCCGCCGCACGAAGACATCATCGTCCAGCGCCTTCCACCCTTCATCGACCACGATGATGGCGGGCGTCCCGTCGAGCCGTTCTTCCACGCGGTGGAAGAAATACATCAGCGCCGGCGTGCGCGCGGCGGGATCGTCGAGGATGCTCGTCATGTCGAAGCCGACCGCCTTGGCGGACAAGTCGGTCTGGTCGAGCGGATTGTCGAACAGCCATGCGCGTTCGCCATCGCCATGCCAAGGGCGCAGGCGGGCATGAAGGTCGCGGGGGTGGGGCCGCGCGCCGCCGCGGAACAGTTCGACCAGAAACCGCAACCGCCGCCGTTCCATCGGCTGCGCGAAATTGGTGTCGACCGCATCGCGGATGGCGTCCAGCTCTTCCTCGTCCACTCCGTTTGCCAGCAGGCCAAGCCACTCGATCAGGAATTGCCGGTTCGCAGGCGTATCGTCCATTTGCAGCGGGTTGAGGCCCGAGGCACGATCGGAGGAGAGGCGGTCATACTGCCCGCCAATCGCGCGGATAAACAGCTCCGCCCCGCGATCCTTGTCGAAGAAGATGATGCGCGGATCGAACCGCCGCGCCTGCGCGAGCAAGAAGTTCATCACCACCGTTTTGCCGCTGCCCGAGGGGCCGATGACGGTGAAATTGCCCAGATCGCGCTGGTGGAAATTGAAATAGTAGGGGCCAGCCGCCGTCGTCTCGAACAGGGTGACGGCATCGCCCCAATGGTTGCCATGCGCGCGCCCGGTGGCGAAATTGTGCAGGCTTGCAAGCCCTGCAAAATTGGTCGTCGAGACGAGGCCGCGCCGCGCGATATATTTGAAGTTTGCGGGGAAACGCGCCCAGAAGGTCGGCTCCAGCGCAAGATCCTCGCGCACGGCGGTAATGCCCAGATCGGCGAGCAGCGCGATCACTTCGGCGACTTGTCCGTCGAGCAGCCCCAGATCGTCCGCGTGGATGGTGATGGTGGTGTGATGCTCGCCAAAACCGGCGCGGCCTGCGGCGACTTCGTCCTTGGCGTCGACCAGCTCGTCCCGCAGCGACAGCGCCTCATCTTCGGCAGAGCGCATCCGCCGGATCGCCAGATTCATCCGGTCGAGCGCGGCGGCGCGTTCGACGAAGGCGAAGCTCTGCGTCACATCGAGTTCGAAGGGCAGGCGATACAGTTCGTCGAACATACCGGGCATGGTGCGCCCCGGATAATCCTTGATCGACACCAGAGCCATAAAGCGGCGGCCCAGCGCGCCCGCCGGGCCGAGTTCCACCGTGTGCGTGCCAAAGCTGATGCGGCGCGCGGGGATATGTTGGCCTACATCGCCATGCGGCACCGCGACGGGACGCATATCGGCATTGTAGAGATAGGAGAGGAATTCGAGCGGCTCCGACCGCTCGCCATCCGCCGTGTCATAGCGCGTGAGCAAATGCGGATCATATTGCCGCAGGGCAGAGAACACCGCCTCGCGCGCATTGTCGAGCGCCGCCTTCTCGCCCGCGATCATCGCGGCATTGCGGCTGCTCTTCTTGGTGAACCAGTTGCCGATCCGCTCGGCCCAGCCGACGCGGCCTTGCAAGGGACGCCGCACGATGGTGAGGAACAGGTCGTTCACATAGAGGTTCTTCGCGCCGAGCCGTTGCCGCCAGCGCGCATCGAGCCCTTGGCTGAAGCTGTCCTGATACTCGCCTTCCAGATCCACATCGGCGCGGCGGCGCACGACGTGGTGATAGACGGCGAAGCGCGAATTGCCGAGCGCGCGCAGCATGGCATCGCGCAGTTCGGTGCGGTAATTCAGCTCTTCGCTATCGGCGGTCTCGAAATGGAAACCGGCAATGCGGATCGTCTGCATCAGCAGCCCGTCGCGCGTTTCCAGCGTCGCCGCGTCGAGATGGCGGGCATAGGGGAGATGCATCCCCGCAGGCGCTTCCCGCCGTGCCAGATCGCGCCTTTTGCTCATGCGCGGTAGGAATTGCAGCCCCAATGGGCATGGTTCTTGACGCGCGGACAATGCCGCATCCGCGTGAGCCACAGTTCGACAATGCGCGGCTCCCGCAGCGAAAGCACCACGCCCGCACCGTGGATGGCGAGTGCCAGCAGAATGATCCAGAAGCTGCGGAAAACGAGGAACAGCTCGACGCAGATGATTGCGTTGATGACGAAGAAGGAGAAGGTGACGCCCGCAAACATTTGCGGACGCGTCAGCGCCACGAACAGCGTATCGCTGCGCAAGCTGTCTGCCATCTCATCCCCCTTTTTCCGCGAAGGCCGCTGTTCACGGCGTATCCGCAAAAATACCGAGTCCGGGTTATTGCAAGGCTTGCGGCGTGAGTCGAGCCTTCGCTGAGGGCAGTGTGCCGCATTGGAGCGGTGGGCGGGCGTTACGGCGCTGGCCGAATGGTCGCATCGTCTGCCGGTTGCAGGGGTTCGCGCGGCTGCGCCTCGTAGACGACGGCAGGCCGCGCATCTGCGCGCGCGCTATTGCCATCGGCGAGGCCGAGCAGGCTCGCCGCGATCACTGGCGCGCCCAGCAGCAGGAAACAGCCGAGAATGACTTGCCCGCCGCGCCGCAGCGAAATACGTCCGGTCAGCATCGAAAAGCCGACAAATGCCACGGCCAGCACGCACAGCGTCACCGCCAGATCACCGAGCAGCGTGCCGGTGATCCAGCCGATCGAACTGGCGAGCGGGTCTTGGCTGGCGGTGGCGTCGAACATCGCGCGCGAGGCTAGCGCATTTGCGGGCGTGCTGCCAATCGTGTTGCTCGAAGGTCCGGAAGATTGCGGCAGGTGGCGGGCGCGGCATGGACAGGAAAGGCTGAAGCCGAAGACGGGAGTTGGGCCGCGCTAGAAACGGCCAACCTCTGCGATGTCTGTATCAGCTGCGGCTGGATATTGCCGCCACCCTTGCCGTTACTTGCGGTTCCTGCAGGAGTTCATCCAGCGGCGCGGGCAGTCTGCGGCGCCAATTTGGATGTTCGCTCGTCGTGCCCGGCAGATTGGGCTGTTCGGCCTCTGCCAGCAAGTCCTCAAGCGGGGCGATGGCGAGCAAGGCAGGCGTTTTGGCGACATGATCGAGTGCAGCAATAACAACAGGTTCGGGATCATCGGAGGCTGGCCGCGGCCCCTCGGCAATCGTCGACCATAGCAGTCCCCGGTCCCAGTCACGAATGTCTTCGGCCTTCTGACGGTCTACATCGTCGGGCAGACGACCGAGCTTGTCCGCCCAGTCCAGATCGCGGCCGCGCCACCAGCCGGCGACCGTCGGCGTATCGTGCGTTCCGGTCATCGCCACGCTATTGGCAGGATAATCGTGTGCGCCGATGAAGCCGTTATCGGCGGCACGCTCGAACCACAAGACCCGCATTCCCAGCATATTGCGCTCGGAAACCGCCTCGGTGAACCCATGCGGGCTGGTGCCCAGATCCTCGGCGATGATCAGCGCCGAAGCGCGGTGCGCCTCAAGCGTCACCAGACGCAAGAGATCATGGAAGGGATAGGTCAGATAGGCCCCCTGCGAGGAGCTCCCGCCAGCGGGAATGACCCACAGGCGTGCCAGACCAAATGCATGGTCGATCCGCAGGCCGCCCGCGCTGCGCAGCGCCGATCGCAGCATAGCGATCCAGGGGGCGTAGCCGCTGCTGCGCAGGCCGTCGGGCGAAAATCCCGTGATCGACCAGTTCTGCCCGAGCGGCCCCAGCGGATCGGGCGGCGCACCTATCGTGAGGCCTTGCAGCATGGCGTCTGGCATCGACCAGCAATCGCTGCCGCCGCAATGCACGCCAACCGCAAGATCGGTGACGAGACCTATCGCCATACCTGCGGCGGTCGCTTGGCGCTGCGCTGTGTCCAGTCCTTCGCGGGCCAGCCACTGCGTGTAGAGGTGGAATGCCACTTCCTCGCTGTTTTGTGCCGCGAAGCGTTGCACCTCTTCGCTGTCAGGGTTCCTGTAGGCGGACGGCCATGCGCGCCAGTCGGCACAGCCAAGCGCACGGAAGTGGCAATAGAGCGCGTCGAACAGCGCGTGCCGGTGCAAGGCCGGGCCTTCGTCCGCGCTCGCCGCTGCTATGACGGCGCGCTGTTCCGCGCCGAGATCGGCAAAGCTCTGGCGCAGCGCGGCGAGCCGCTCTGGCATGGCCTTGGCCCAGTCGATCAGGCCTTCGGTTTGCGGGGTGTTGGCGAGGGGCAGCAGACCCAGAAGCGCCGGATCGCCCATCGCCGTGTTGAGGAACGTCCGGCTCGAAGGCGAATAGGGGCTGAAATCCTCGCCCACGCCCGGAAACAGGGCGTGCACCGGATTGATCGCCACGGCACCGCAGCCATGCCGGCCAAGCGTTCGGGCGGCCCCCGCCAGTTCGCCGAAGCTGCCGAAAGCCTGCGCTCGCTCTCCGCGCAAAGCCGGGATCTGGATCGAGGTTCCCCATAAGCGCCGCCCATGGCCGCTGGGTAGCGGGCAATGGCGCGGGGCGACTGCCAGACGTACGCGCTGGCGATCAATCGCCATGTCGTAATAGCCGGGCTTAAGGATCGGGGCGAGCTGGCCGTCCGTAATGGGTATCGCTTCGCAAGCGCCGTCTTCGTCCATCAGCTCGGCGCTGGTTGCGCGCGTTTGCAAGGGGGTGGGAAAGCCCGCCTCTGTGACTACCATTGGCGGAAGGCCGCTTTGGCGCTCGCCAAGGCTCGCAAGGCTCGACCTGATCTGGCGCTGGCTCCCGGTTTCATGGCCCAGCGATCCCAGAATGGCCGCCAGGGCGTCATCGCTTACCTGCTGATCGCGGCCATCGACATCGCGCCAATGGCGCGCGAGACCCGCGACCTCTGCCAATTCGTACAATTCGGGATTCGTCGCCTTGACCATAGCGCCGCCAACATCCGGCCAAGCCTGCGGTTTGGCAACCGTCTGGTGCGCCAAATGCGGGTATGCATACGAAGGCACGGACAAATCTGCGGTTGCTATCCGTACGGGACACAGACTAGTCTGGAGCAGGGCCGGGGTAATCCAATTCAAGCCTGAAATCAGCCGAGCCGACTTCGGTTCGCAGTGCCAATCGTGTGCAGGAGTTAGTGGTTCGTGCAAATCAGTCCCAATCCCGAGGCCGAACTGCTCGAAGCGCGCATTCTTGACGTTCTGAGGCACCGGGTCGGGAAAGACGAACGCGCTGCCAAGCCGCATGACTGGTTTACTGCCGCCGTACTGGCGCTCCGCGACGACGTGATCGATCGCTGGATGGAATCGACCCGCAAGACTTACGAGGCAGATGGCAAGCGGGTCTATTACCTCAGCCTTGAATTTCTGATAGGTCGCTTGCTTCGCGATGCGATGAGCAATCTCGGGCTGGTGCGCGAGATGGAACAGGCCCTTCGCGCGCACGGGCTCGATCTCTCCGCGCTGGAAGAGCTGGAGCCTGATGCCGCTTTGGGCAATGGCGGGCTTGGCCGTCTTGCTGCCTGCTTTATGGAAAGCCTCGCCAGCCTCGATATCCCCGCTTACGGCTACGGCATCCGTTATGTGAACGGTATGTTCCGCCAGCGTGTGGACGATGGCTGGCAGGTCGAACTGCCGGAAACCTGGCTGGCCCATGGCAACCCGTGGGAATTTGAACGGCGCGAGAGTTCCTACAGGATCGGCTATGGCGGCGAGGTTGTCGCCGATGGCGACGCTGTGGCATGGCGGCCCGCCGAGCAGGTTGAAGCCACGGCGTTTGATACCCCGGTCGTCGGTTGGCGCGGCAAGCGGGTCAACACGCTGCGCTTGTGGAGTGCCAGCGCGCTCGATCCGATCCGTCTCGATGCTTTCAACGCGGGCGATCATCTCGGCGCGCTCGCTGACCAGATGCGGGCGGACAGTCTGGTGCGGGTGCTTTATCCGGCGGATTCCAGTCCGGCCGGGCAGGAATTGCGGCTGCGGCAGGAGTATTTCTTCACCTCGGCTTCGATACAGGATATTTTCCGCCGTCATTTGCAGCATCACGGCGACGTCCGCACTTTGCCGGATAAAGCGGCGATCCAGCTCAACGATACGCACCCCGCTGTTGCCGTTGCCGAAATCATGCGCCTGCTGATCGATGTTCATTCGCTCGGCTATGATGAAGCGTGGGACATCACCCAGCGGACCGTCGGCTACACCAACCATACCCTGCTTCCCGAGGCGCTCGAATCCTGGCCACTGCCGCTGTTCGAGCGGCTGCTGCCGCGCCATATGCAGATCATCTACGCGATCAATTCGCGCGTGCTGCGTGAAGCGCGCAAGAACGGCATGGATGATGGCGACGTTTCCGCGATCTCGCTGATCGACGAAGGTGGTGAACGCCGCGTGCGGATGGCCAACCTTGCATTTGCTGGCGCGCATAGCGTCAATGGGGTTGCCGCACTGCATACCGACCTCATGAAAAGCACGGTGTTTTCCAGCCTGCACAAGCTCTACCCTGGCAAGATCAATAACAAGACGAACGGGGTTACGCCGCGCCGCTGGCTGCAACAGTGCAACCCCGGACTGACGGCAACGCTGCGCGATGCGATTGGCGATGCGTTTCTGGATGATGCCGAGCAGCTTGTCGCGCTCAACGCGCTGGCGGGCGACGCGGTGCTGGGTGAACGCATTGCCGAGGTCAAACGCGCCAACAAGGTGGCCCTTGCCGCGCATCTCAAAGAGCTCACCGGTATCCGCCTAGACCCCGACGCCCTGTTTGACGTGCAGGTCAAACGTATTCACGAATACAAGCGGCAGTTGCTCAATCTCGTCGAGACCGTCGCGCTCTACGACCAGATCCGCAGCCATCCCGAGCGCGATTGGGTGCCGCGGGTGAAGATTTTCGGCGGCAAGGCGGCGTCGAGCTATCACAACGCCAAGCTGATTATCAAACTGGCCAATGACATCGCCCGCCGGATCAACGCCGACCCAACGGTTGGCGGTGTGCTGAAGGTAGTGTTCGTTCCCAATTATAACGTCAGCCTGGCCGAGCGGATCATTCCGGCCGCCGACCTGTCCGAACAGATTTCGACCGCCGGGATGGAAGCCTCGGGCACCGGCAACATGAAGTTCGCGCTGAACGGTGCGCTGACCATCGGCACGCTCGACGGGGCGAATATCGAAATCAAGGACCGTGTCGGAGACGAGCATATCGTGATCTTCGGCCTGACTGCGGAGGAAGTCGCCGCGCAGCGCGCGGACGGTTACAACCCGCGCGCGCTGATCGAAGGCAACCGCGAGCTGCACCAAGCGGTCGAGGCGATTTCGTCGGGTGTGTTCTCGCCTGATGACCCGCATCGCTACACCGGGCTGATGGACGGGCTGTACAACAGCGACTGGTTCATGCTCGCCGCCGATTTCGAAAGCTACGCCGCCGCCCAGCGCGACGTCGAGCGGCGCTGGCGCGACCAGCAGGGCTGGCGCAAGAGCGCAATACACAACATCGCCAATGTCGGCTGGTTTTCGTCCGACCGCACCATCGCGGAATATGCGAAGGATATTTGGAAAGTCTGAGGCTCATGAAGCCATCGGGAGAGGCTATTGCTGCGTTGCTGGAAGGGACCCACGCCGACCCCTTTTCGCTGCTTGGCGTTCACGAAGGGCCGGAAGGTTCATTTGCCCGAGCGGTTCTGCCGGGGGCCGAAACCGCCGAGGCGCATGATCTTTCGGGCAAGAAGCTTGGCAAGCTGAGGCGCAGCGATGATCGCGGCCTGTTCGAAGGCAAGGTGAAGGGCCCCCGCCAACCGGTCAAATACCGCTGCACCGCAGGCACGCACGAATGGTGGGTGACCGATGCCTACAGCTTCGGCCCGGTGCTGGGCCCGACCGACGATTTTCTGATCGCGGAAGGCACGCATCTGCGGCTGTTTGACAAGCTTGGCGCGCATCTGATCGAGCATCAGGGCGCACACGGTGTCCATTTCGCTGTCTGGGCGCCCAATGCCAGACTCGTCAGTCTGGTTGGCGATTTCAACGATTGGGACTCTCGCCGCCATCCGATGCGCCTGCGCGGCGATATCGGCGTGTGGGAGATTTTCATCCCCGATATCGGTGCCGGGCGCGCCTACAAATTCAGGATTGTCGCCGCTGATGGCACGGTGCTGCCGCTCAAGGCCGATCCCTATGCCTTTGCCGCCGAACTGCGTCCGGCAACAGCATCGGTGACTGCGCAGCCGGCCAAGCCCGATTGGGGCGATGCCGCGCACCGTGCCCATTGGGCCAGTGCCGACGCCCGCCGCGAGCCGATGTCCATCTACGAGGTTCACCCCGGATCGTGGCAGCGCGACGAAAACGGGTGGTTCCAGACGTGGGACACCATGGCCGAGACCCTGATCCCCTACGCGGCGAAAATGGGCTTTACCCATATCGAGTTCCTCCCGGTCAGCGAGCATCCCTACGATCCGAGCTGGGGCTATCAGACCACCGGCCTTTACGCTCCATCAGCGCGGTTTGGCGGGCCTGATGGGTTCGCGCGGTTCATCGACGGTGCGCACCGCGCGGGCATTTCGGTGCTGATCGACTGGGTTCCGGCGCACTTCCCCGTCGACGAACACGGCCTCGCCATGTTCGATGGCACTGCGCTCTATGAGCACGCGGACCCCCGGCTTGGCTTCCATCCCGATTGGAACACGGCGGTCTACAATTTCGGTCGGCGGGAAGTGGCCAGCTTCCTCGTCAACAACGCGCTGTTCTGGGCCGAGCACTACCATGTCGATGGACTGCGGGTCGATGCCGTCGCTTCGATGCTTTACCGCGATTACAGCCGCAAGGACGGCGAATGGATTCCCAACGCAGAGGGCGGCCGTGAAAACTGGGAAGCGGTGGCTTTCCTGCGGCAGATGAACACCGCGCTGTATGGCAGCCATGCCGGGATCGTGACGATTGCCGAGGAATCGACCTCGTGGCCCGGAGTTTCCAAGCCAGTGCATGAAGACGGCCTTGGTTTCGGTTTCAAATGGAACATGGGTTTCATGCACGACACGCTGCAATATATGGCGCGTGATCCGGTGCACCGGAAATACCATCACGACGAAATCACGTTCGGGCTGGTTTATGCCTTCAGCGAGAATTTCGTCCTGCCGCTGAGCCACGACGAGGTCGTCCATGGCAAGGGCTCGCTGCTCAGCAAGATGAGCGGGGACGACTGGCAGAAATTCGCCAATCTGCGTGCGTACTATGGGCTGATGTGGGGCTATCCCGGCAAGAAGCTGCTCTTCATGGGGCAGGAATTTGCCCAGCGCCGCGAATGGAGCGAAGAACGCGCGCTCGATTGGGAACTGCTGGATAGTCCCGCACACGCGGGTGTCAGCCGGTTGGTGCAGGATCTCAATCACCTCTACCGCGAAAAGCCGGCGCTCCATGCCCGCGATTGCGAGCCAGAGGGCTTCGAATGGCTGGTGGTGAATGATGCAGCCGCCTCGGTCTTCGCATGGCTGCGCAAGGCACCCGGCGCGTCGCCGATCGCGGTCGTCAGCAATATGACGCCGGCGCTCCACAGCCACTACCGGCTGCCATTGCCCTGCGACGGGACGTGGCGGGAGGTGCTCAACAGCGATGCGGAGATTTATGGCGGCAGCGGCCAAGGGAACCTTGGCGCGATTGAGGCACAAGACGGCGCAGCGCAAATCGTGCTGCCGCCGCTCGCAACGGTGATGTTCGAATTTGCAGGATAACAAACGCCAAAAGGCGTGAACCGGGAGAGAAAAAGCATGGTCGAAATACGACAATCGCCGCTGGCGCGTGATGCCATGGCCTATGTTCTGGCAGGCGGGCGCGGAAGCCGTCTGCTCGAATTGACGGACCGCCGGGCCAAACCGGCCGTCTATTTCGGCGGCATGTCGCGGATTATCGACTTCGCCCTGTCGAATGCGATCAATTCGGGCATTCGTCGCATCGGCGTCGCCACCCAATACAAGGCGCACTCGCTGATCCGGCACATGAACCGCGCCTGGAACTTCATGCGCCCCGAACGCAATGAAAGCTTCGACATCCTGCCCGCCTCGCAGCGCATTTCGGAGCAGCTGTGGTATGAAGGCACGGCGGACGCGGTGTACCAGAACATCGACATCATCCAGTCGCATATGCCCAAATACATGGTCATTCTGGCGGGCGATCACATCTACAAGATGGATTACGAGCTGATGTTGCAACAGCACGTCAATTCGGGTGCGGATGTGACGGTGGGCTGCCTTGTCGTGCCGCGCGAAGAAGCGACCGGCTTTGGCGTGATGGCGGTCGATGCGAAGGGTACTATCACCGAGTTTGTCGAAAAGCCTGCCGACCCGCCCGGCATCCCCGGCGATCCCGACCATGCGCTTGCGTCGATGGGGATCTATGTTTTCGAGACCGCATTCCTGTTCGAACAGTTGCGCCGGGATGCGGCAACACCGGGGTCAAAACGCGATTTCGGCGGTGACATCATCCCCTACATCGTGAAGCACGGCAAGGCGGTGGCCCACCGCTTCACCGACAGTTGCATCCGCGCAGCCGAAGAGATCGAGGAATATTGGCGCGATGTTGGAACGCTTGACGCCTATTTCGATGCCAATCTTGACCTGACCGACACTGTCCCCAAACTCAATCTGTATGATCGGGATTGGCCGATCTGGACTGACCAGATCGTGGCAGCTCCGGCCAAGTTCGTCCATGACGAGGAAGGCCGCAGAGGGCACGCGATATCCTCGCTGATCAGCCAGGATTGTATCGTCTCGGGCGCGGTGGCGCAGCGCAGCCTGTTGTTCACCGGCGTCAAGATGGGCAGCTTTTCCAGCGTCAATGAGGCCGTGATCCTGCCGCACTGCAATATTGGCCGCGGCGCGCGCCTCAACAGGGTCATTCTCGATTCGGGCGTTCGCATTCCCGAAGGTATGGTGGTCGGGGAAGATCCGGAACTCGATGCCAAGCGCTTCCGCCGCAGCGAGAACGGCGTCTGCCTGATCACCCGTGCCATGATCGAGAAGCTCAAGGCCTGACAATGCCGCTGAACGTCCTATCGGTCGCTTCCGAAGCGGTGCCATTGGTGAAAACCGGCGGGCTTGCCGATGTCGCAGGCGCGCTGCCCGCTGCGCTTGCACCGCACGGGGTGCGATTGACGACGCTGCTGCCAGGCTATCCGGCGGTGATGCGGGCGGTCAAACGCGGCAAGGTGTTGCACGCTTATGAAGATCTGCTGGGCGAACGGGCGCGGCTGCTTTCCGCAAAGCTCGGCGAGCATCCGATGATCGTGCTCGACGCGCCGGGGTTCTTTTCCCGCGATGGGGGCCTTTATGGCGATCCGGCTGGCAAGGACTGGGACGACAACTGGCGCCGCTTTGCCGCGCTGGGCCGGGCCGCGGCGGACCTTGCCGGCGGGATGGTCAAGCTGCCAAAGTTCGATCTGCTCCACGCACATGATTGGCAGGCCGGGATGGCGCCAGCCTATCTGCGTTTCGCGCCTGTTGCGGGCAGTAAGCCGGTGCCTTCGGTGATGACCGTGCATAACATGGCGTTTCAGGGCTATTATCCGCGCGAGGTGTTCAGGCATATGGGCCTGCCCAAACGGGCTTGGGCGATCGACGGGGTCGAATATCACAAGGGCGTCAGCTTTCTGAAAGCAGGGATGGAGGCGGCGAGCGTGATCACCACGGTTAGCCCGACCTACGCCCGCGAAATCCGGAGCAGCGAATTCGGCATGGGATTGGAAGGGCTTGTGGCGAGCCGTGGTGACCGGGTGCGCGGGATCGTCAACGGCATCGACCACGCCGAGTGGAACCCGGCGCAAGACGTGCAGCTCCCTGCCAACTATACCGCGCGTTCGCTTGGCAAACGTGCCGCCAACAAGCGCGCAATTGAAGATGAGTTCGGGCTTGAGCCGGGTGATGGCCCGCTGTTCATCGTCGTCAGCCGCCTGACCTGGCAAAAGGGCATGGACGTACTGCTCGAAGTGCTTGACCATCTGGTCGGGATCGGCGGCAGGCTGGCGCTGCTGGGATCGGGAGACCGCGCGATGGAGGCCGAATTTGCCGCTGCCGCAGCGCGCCACCCCGGGCGGATCGGCGTACGCATCGGTTATGACGAAGGCCTGTCCCACCGTATGCAGGGCGGCGGCGATGCGATCCTCGTGCCGAGCCGGTTCGAACCTTGCGGGCTGACGCAACTGTATGGCCTTGCCTATGGCTGCGTGCCGGTGGTGGCGCGGACGGGCGGGCTGGCCGACACTGTGATCGATGCCAACCTTGCCGCAATTGCGGCGGGCGCGGCGACCGGAGTGCAGTTCTCCGGCGTCGACTATTCCACGCTTGCAGCAGCGGTCAGTCGGACTGTGGCGCTCTATCACCAGCCAGACGTGTGGCGGGCGATCCAGCGCAATGCCATGAAGGCTGATTTCTCATGGAAAAGCAGCGGCAGCGCCTATGCCGATCTTTATCGCGAACTGGTGAGTGCACAATGACGGCAACAATCCATCCGACGACACCCTTTGCCGGGCAAAAGCCGGGCACTTCGGGCCTGCGCAAGAAAGTCCGCGTGTTCCAGCAGCCCAACTATGCCGAGAACTTCATTCAGGCGACCTTCGATGCAGTCGGGGCTCCGGTTGGTTCAACGCTGGTAATCGGCGGCGACGGGCGTTTTCACAACCGCACCGTGATCCAGATTGCAATCCGCATCGCCGCTGCCAATGGCTATGGCCAGGTTCTGGTTGGCCAAGGCGGTATTCTTTCTACTCCCGCGGCCAGCCTTGTGATCCGCAAATACGGCGCGAGCGGCGGCTTGATCCTCTCGGCCAGCCACAATCCCGGCGGGCCAGAGGAAGATTTCGGGATCAAATACAACATCGCCAATGGCGGCCCCGCGCCCGAAGCGGTGACCGAGGCGATCTATGCCCGGACGCAGACCATCGAACGCTGGATGGCTGTCGAGGCAGCCGACATTGATCTCGATACGCTGGGCAGCTGCGAGGTTGGCGGCATGGCGGTCGAGGTCATAGATCCGGTTGCCGACTATGCTTTGTTGATGGAGGATCTCTTCGATTTCGCTGCGATCCGGCAGGCGGTGGCAGGCGGCTTCACCATGGCCTTCGACGCCATGAGCGCGGTGACCGGCCCCTATGCGACCGAAATCCTCGAGCGGCGGCTGGGCTTTGCGCCGGGAACGGTGCGAAATGGTGTGCCGATGGAGGACTTTGGCGGCCATCATCCCGATCCCAACCTGGTCCATGCCAAGGCGCTTTACGATCTGATGATGGCGCCCGATGCGCCGGACTTTGGCGCAGCATCGGACGGTGATGGCGACCGCAATTTGATTATTGGCAGGCACCGTTTTGTGACGCCTTCGGATTCGCTGGCGATGCTCGCCGCCAATGCCCACCTTGCGCCGGGCTATGCGGGCGGGCTCAAGGGCATTGCCCGCTCCATGCCGACGAGCGCCGCCGCAGACCGTGTTGCAGAGGCGCTGGGCGTGCCGTGTTTCGAGACCCCGACCGGATGGAAATTCTTCGGCACGCTGCTCGATGGCGGCAAAGCGACCATCTGCGGCGAGGAGAGCGCCGGAACCGGATCCGACCATGTGCGCGAAAAGGACGGGCTGTGGGCCGTACTGCTTTGGCTCAACATCTTGGCGGTGCGGAAAATCAGCGTTGATGCCCTTGCCCGCGACCATTGGGCGAGGTTCGGGCGCAATTACTACGCCCGCCACGATTATGAAGCGATAGAAACTGCGCGCGCTGATGCTTTAATGAGCGAGCTGATCGGATCGCTGCCGGGTTTGCCGGGCAAGCGCTTCGGCGATTTGACAGTCAGTGAAGCTGACAGCTTTACCTATACCGATCCGGTTGACGGCTCCACCAGCGCCAACCAAGGCATCCGTGTGTTGTTTGCGGGCGGTTCGCGTGTCGTATTCCGCCTCTCCGGCACCGGCACCGAAGGCGCGACGCTGCGGGTCTATCTTGAACGCTACGAACCCGCGGGCGGTGATCTTGATCGCGAAACGCCGGAAATGCTCACCGGCCTGATCGCGGCGGCGGAGGACATCGCCGGGATTGCGCGCCATACCGGTCGCACCAGCCCAGACGTCGTGACGTGACGCGCAAATACGGCGCGCGAGCGGGCAAAAACAAAACGTATTTCGCCGTCCGTTCGCCTCTAGCATCGGCAGTCTGGCTATGCCTGTTTGATGGAGAGGCCGAAACGCGCATTGTGATGTGGCGCGAGGGTGATGACTGGGTGGCCCAACTTTCCGGAAATCTTGCCGGCCAGCTTTATGGCTATCGCGCCGAGGGTGAGTGGGCACCCGAGCGCGGGCTGTGGTTTGATCCCGCAAAGTTGCTGGTTGATCCGCACGCTATCGAGCTTGACCGGCGCTTCGTCCAGCACCCCAGCTTGGGCGTCTATGGGGCAGATACGGCAGCACTGGTGCCGCGCGCTGTCGTGCCCGGCGCAATGCCCACCGCGCGACACCGCAAGCCGCGCTTTGTGCGCGGCGGACTGATTTACGAAATCAACGTCCGCGGCTTCACCATGCTCCACCCGGACATTCCCGAACCGCAGCGCGGTACTGTGGCGGCGCTGGCGCACCCTGCGGTGTTGGCGCATTTGCGTAAGCTACGGGTTAGCGCGGTCGAGCTGATGCCGGTTACGGCCTGGATCGACGAGCGACACCTGCCGCCGCTCGGCCTTGCCAATGCATGGGGCTACAATCCGGTGGTGCCGATGGCGCTTGATCCCGGCCTGTGCCCCGGCGGGGTCGCGGAACTGCGCAAGGCCGTCGCCGCGTTGCACAAGGCCGGCATCGATGTGATCCTCGATCTCGTGTTCAATCACACGGGCGAGAGCGATTGCCATGGCGGAGTGCTCGCGCTGCGCGGGCTCGACAATGCCGCCTATGCCCATGCGCCCGATGGCACGCTGATCAATGATACCGGCTGCGGGAACACGCTCGATTTCGCCAATCCCGCCGTGCGCGCAATGACCTTGGCAAGCCTGCGGCATTTCGTGCGCCACTGCGGTATCGATGGCTTCCGGTTCGACCTGGCAACGGTGATGGCGCGCGGGCCGGGCTTCTCGCCGGATGCGCCGATCTTCGCCGAGCTGGCCGCTGACCCCGTGCTCGCCGACCGCATATGGATAGCCGAGCCTTGGGATATCGGGCCGGGAGGATACCAGCTTGGCCAATTCCCGCCCGGCTGGCTCGAATGGAATGATCGCTTTCGCGACGATGTGCGCCGGTTCTGGCGCGGCGATGGCGGGATCGGAGCGCTGGCCACTAGGATCGCCGGTTCGACCGACCTGTTCGGCAGCGATTGCCGCAGTGTCAATTTCCTTGCAGCGCATGACGGTTTTACGCTGGCCGATACCGTTGCCTATGCCGTGCGGCATAACCATGCAAATGGCGAGAACAACCGCGACGGCCATGGCGAAAACTATTCTTGGAACTGCGGCGTGGAAGGGCCCACCAGCGATCCGGAGATCGCCGCTCTCCGGAAAGACTACCAGCGCGCTTTGCTTGCCACGCTTTTTGCCTCCACCGGCACGATCATGCTCACTGCCGGTGACGAGTTCGGGCGCAGCCAGGCGGGCAACAACAACGCTTACTGCCAGGACAATCGCACTGGCTGGGTCGATTGGACCGGGCGCGATTGCGAACTGGAGGACTTCGTTGCAGGTCTGGCGCGGGACCGCCAGCGCCGCGACACCGCGCAGAACCGCTTTCCAGAACCTGGTCTGTGGCACAGGCTAGCGGGTGGTGAAATGTCAGTCGCGGACTGGGAAGATCCTCTGACCGACGGCGTAGTCTATCGGCCAGACGACGACCATTCTGTGTGCATTCTTGAAGTGTCGCGGAGGTCGAAAAGCGTGGGTTGGCGCTGCAAATGAGCTCCGGGCATTGTCAATCTGGCAGGGATCGATAGCTACTAGGGTCTGAGCAAAGTTGGGCGCTGCTAAACCGAAGTCAAAAAGCCCGCTTTTAGCCCAAAGGCGCCTACACCGCGCTTCTTATTGTATAAGCAAACCCGAGCCATCTCTTCTAAGTTATTGAAAAGATGGTGGGCGCGGCAAGGATTGAACTTGCGACCCCACCCGTGTGAAGGGTGTGCTCTACCACTGAGCTACGCGCCCGCCGATTCTCGGCAGGGGCGCGCCTTTGCCACGGGGACGCGGCGAAGGCAAGCGCCTCTAGGCTGGTTGATCGTCAGTCGGCAAAAAAGCGGGCAACGAGCCCCATCCAGCCGCCTTCCGGTGTCTCGGACATCCGCGCTTCGGGCTGTGCGCCCAAGACGCTGCATTCGAGGCAATGTGCCTGCACGCCCTCGCGGCCCATCAGCGCTTCGAAATCGCCGAGAATGCTGGCGATCCGCGCCATCTCTCGGCGAGCGAACATGGCTGCGAGGTCGGGGCTGCCGCTTGTGCTTTCAGGGGTTTCTGCGGCGAGCAGGTTGGACAGCAGCGATCCATACTGGTCGGCGCCTTCGCCGAGATAGACGACATCATAGCTACCTTCGGAGAGCTCGGCTTGCTCTGCGGCCCAGGCGATGGCGGTGTCAAGTCCGCCGAACTGGTCGACCAGTCCAAGCTGCCGCGCCGCGCCGCCGTCCCATACGCGGCCTTGGGCAAGCTCGTCGGTCCGGGCGAGGGTGAGCGAGCGACTTTCGGATACGATGCCGAGGAAGCGGGCATAGATGTTTTCGACATTGCTTTGCAGCAGCGCGTCGACTTCGGGAGTGAGGCCGCCCAGCAGATCGGGCTGACCCGAAAGGCCGGTGGTGCGCACGCCGTCAGTTGTCACGCCATATTCAGCCAGAACATTCTCGAAGCTGGGGAACACGGCAAAGACGCCGATCGAGCCGGTAAGCGTTTCGGGCTCGGCAAAAATGCGGTCGCCCGGTGTTGCAACCCAATAACCGCCGCTTGCCGCGTAATTGCCCATCGACACAGCAATCGGAATGCCCGCATCCTTGTGCCGCAGGATCGCCTGCCGGATGGTTTCCGAGCCCGTTACCGATCCGCCGGGCGAATCCACGCGAACCACCAGTGCATCAAGCTCGTCATCCAGTGCTTCGTCGAGTATCCGCTCGATCCGCTCCGCGCCCGCAGAACCGGGGCCGACATCGCCATCGGTGATAGCGCCGGCAATGGTGACGACGCCAATTCGGTCCCCGCCCAGCCATTCGAAATTGGCATCCACATCGGCGAGGAAAGGATCGAACTCTGTCGCGGCAAAGCCGCCGGGTTCGCTTGTCCATTCGTCTTCGCCTACGACCTCCGCAATGCGCTCGCCCCATTCGACGCGGGTGCCGATGCGGTCTGCAAGGCCTGCTGCGAGCGAGGCTTGGGCCAGATCGTTGTTTGATGCGGCGAGCCATCCGGCGACGTCGCCGGTCACCAGATCGATATCGGCATCGGGCCGCGCGGCGGCGATATTGGCGCGCCATTCGCCCCAGATTGTGGCGAGCAATTGCGACATATTCTCGCGCGCTTCTTCGGACATGGCGCTTTCGGTCCACGGCTCGACCGCGCTCTTGTAGGTGCCGACGCGATAGACATTGGCAGTGATATCAAAGCGTTCCAGCGCGTTGGCGTAGTAGAGCTGCTCGCCGCCCGGGCCGGTGATGGCCGCGCCGCCCAGCGGGTTGAGCCAGATTTCGTCCGAATGCGCGGCCAACATCAGCGCGTCATCGCTCATGGCAAAGGCGTAGGTGTAAACGGGCTTGTCGGTGGCCTTGAAGCGTTCCACCGCGTCCGAAAGCTCCTGCATATGCACATAGCCGCCGCCGAGAAATGCGGTGAGATCGAGCGCGAGGACTTTGATGCGCGGGTCTGCCGCAGCCGCGTCGATGGCGCGCACCAGATCCCGCACGGCATATTCGCGCACAGGCGCCGACTGGCTGAGGATCGCCGCGATCGGATCGACCGGCGCGACCTCTTCCACGACCACGCCATCCAGATCGAGCAGCAGCGCGCCATCGCGGACAAGGCCGGGATTGGGCCGCGCGCTCAAAATCGCGAACAGCGCAAAGAAGAACAGCAGCAGGAAGATGAGGGCCAGCGCATCCTTGACGCCAACCAGCAGCTTCCAAACCATGCGTGCGAAAACCATGTGCGAATTTCCGTGTCTACCGATAGAGTTCTGCCACACTTAAGGCGGCTTGGCGCAAACGCCAGCACTAACCGCTTGAGAAGCGCCCCTGTCTCGACTAACGGCTTGGCTTTAATGACAGCATCGACGCCTTCTCCCGCATCCTCCCGCTTTCCCGCGGGCAGGCGCGCCTTTCCGCATCGCAACCTGATCGCCATCGGCGATCTGGAGCGGCACGAGATCCTCTATCTGCTGGCCGAGGCCGAGCAATATGTCGCTTTCAACCGGCAGGCGGCCAAGCATTCGGAGACACTCGCGGGCCTCACCATCATCAATGCCTTCTTCGAAAATTCGACGCGCACGCTGCTGAGTTTCGAGATCGCGGGCAAGCGCTTGGGCGCCGATGTGGTGAATATGCACGCCGCGCAATCCTCTGTAAAAAAAGGCGAAACGCTGATCGATACAGCGGTGACGCTCAATGCCATGCGCGCCGATGCGATTGTGATCCGGCACGGGTCGAGCGGAGCGACACAGCTGATCGCGGACAAGGTCGATTGCCCTGTTCTGAATGCCGGTGACGGCCAGCACGAGCACCCGACACAGGCGCTGCTCGATGCGCTGGCGTTGCGCTATGCGCTGCGGGCGAGGGGTCACGAGGCGGAGGATTTCACCGGCCTCACCGTGACGATTTGCGGCGATATTCTGCACAGCCGCGTCGCGCGCTCGAACATCCTGTGCCTGCAGGCGATGGGGGCGAGCGTGCGGCTTTGCGCACCGCCTGCATTGATGCCGCAAGGCGTCGAGAACATGGGCTGCGCGCTGCATAATCGGTTCGACGAGGCTTTGGCGGGCGCGGATGTGGTGATGATGCTGCGTTTGCAGAATGAACGGATGGACGGCCAGTTCATTCCGAGCCCGCGCGAATATCACCACCTCTATGGCTTGACGCGCGAGCGGTTGGCGTTGGCAGCAGATGATGCGATCGTCATGCATCCCGGCCCGATGAATCGCGGGGTCGAGATCGATAGCGATGTGGCCGAAATGCCGGGCTGCTCGATCATCACCGATCAGGTGGAAATGGGCGTCGCCATGCGCATGGCGTGCCTCGACGTGCTCACCCGAAAAGCGCGTGGGGTTGAAGGTTGGGGAGACGGCGAATGGCTGTGAGCGGTACGCCTGACCTGACCATCACCAATGCGCGCATCGTCACGCCTGATGGGGTGACCGAGGGCGCGCTGCGCTGCGAGCGCGGACAGATCACTGCTGTCGGTGAAACTGCGCCCTCCGACAGCGACAATGTCGTCGATGCCAAGGGCAAGCTCCTCGCGCCCGGCCTTGTCGATCTCGGCGTGTTTGCGGTCGATAGTCCGGCATTCCACTTTGGCGGGATTACCCGCGCGGCGCTAATGCCCGACCAGTCGCCGCCGCTCGACCATCCGGCGCGCATCCGGTTTGCGGCCTATAGCGGCAAGCCCGATCTGTGGGTGCATCCGCTCGCCGCCGCGACGGCGGGGCTCGCGGGCGAACAATTGGCCGAACTGGCGCTGATGCAGGATGCGGGTGCGAGGGCGGTTGCCACCGGTCGCCAGTGGATCAGCGATAGCGGCGTCATGCTGCGGCTGCTGCAATATGCCGCGATGCTCGATCTGGTGGTCGTCACCCATGCCGAGGATGCTGCACTGGCAGGCAAGGCTGTGGCAACGGCGGGCGAAATGGCGACACGGCTCGGCCTGCCCAGCGCGCCTGCCGAGGCCGAGGCACTGGCGCTGGCCCGCGATATCGCGCTCGCCGAAATGAGCGGGGCGCGGCTGCATTTCCGGCAAGTCACCACCGCTGCGGGACTTGATCTTGTTCGCGCCGCCAAATCGCGCGGCGTCAACGTCACCGCTGGCGTGACACCAGCGCATTTCATGCTCTCCGACCTCGCTTTGGGCGATTACCGCACCTTTGCCCGCCTTTCGCCGCCTTTGCGCTGCGAAGCCGACCGGCAGGCGGTGGTCGCAGCGATTGGTGATGGCACCATTGATGTCATTTCGAGCGGCCACGATCCGCGCGGGCCGGAGGACAAGCGCCTGCCCTTCGCCGATGCGGCTCCCGGCATGGCAGGCGCGGAAACGCTGCTGCCGATGACGCTGACACTGGAGCGCGACGGCGTGATCGATCTGCCGCGCGTCTTTGACCTCCTCGCCCGCAATCCGGCGAAGTTGCTGGGGGTCGAGGCAGGCGAATTGGCGGCGGGCAAAGAAGCCGATCTGGCGATCATCGACGCGCATGCACCCTGGATCGTCGATAGTGCAAAAATGGCAGCGCGGGCGGGCAATACGCCGTTCGATGGCCAGCCCGTGCAGGGCCGTGTCACCGCGCTGTTCAAGGGAGGAAAAGCAATTGCCTAAGGATTTCAGCGGGAAGACCGCTCTCGTTACCGGCGCCGCATCGGGCATCGGCGCGGCCTGCGCGCGGGCTTTGGCAGAGCGCGGGGTCGCCAAGCTGATCCTCGTCGATGTGCAGGGCGATGTGCTCGAAGCGATGGAGCTCGGCTGCGAGACGCAGATCCATGCGGGCAGCGTGGCGGACGAGGCGCTGTGGGATGCCATCGAGGCGAGCGGCGAGAAAATCCACGTTTCGGTCCTCAATGCCGGGATTGCAGGCGATGCCGCGCCGGTCATTCACCACACGTTCGACAATTGGCGAAGGATCATGGCGGTCAATCTCGACGGCGCATTCCTCTCCCTGCGCACCGCGATGCGCATGGCGGAAAAGGGCAGCGCGATCGTGCTGACCGCTTCGGTGACGGGCGTAAAGCCGGAAAAGACCATTGCCGCTTATGCTTCGTCCAAGGCCGCAGTGATCCAGCTCGCCAAAGTCGCCGCCAAGGAAGCCGCGCCGCATGGCGTGCGGGTAAACGCGATTGCACCAGGCGGCGTCGACACCGCAATCTGGGATGGCGCGCCGTTCTTCGAGGATCTGGTGGAGAAGCACCAAGGCGATCGCGCCGGGGCACTGGCGACCATGGCGGCGCAGGCAACCCCTATGGGGCGCTTTGCAACGCCTGAGGAAATCGCCGGGCAGATCCTGTTCCTGCTCTCCGATCAGGCGGTGGGGATTACCGGAGCAACGCTGGTAAGCGATGGCGGGTTTAGGTTGTGAGGCATTAGGCAGCAGGCATTAGGCAGTAGAATTTAGCTGAACCCACTTGCCCTGAGCTTGTCGAAGGGCTGTCCTTCCTTTTGGAACCTGGCGCGAGCCAGAAGAAAAGCAGTCCTTCGACAGGCTCAGGACGAACGGCTCTTGGGTTCGCACTGCTGCCTACTGCCTACTGCCTACTGCCCAAAACCTCCCCAAAAGCAAAAAACCCCGCCCGGGGGAGGGCGGGGTTTCCTGTTTGTCTCTTGTGCGTCAACAACAGGAGACGGGGGTAGAAAAACAGGGTTTAGCGGCGCGCCATCCGTACGCCGGTGTCGATCGCGCCCGGCAGCGGGCTCGATGCAGCCCAGCTGATGCAGCCATCGCCATTCGACGAATTGACCCGGCCACACATGGCGCGGCTGCCATTGCGGTCGAAACCGCCAGCCGACACGCGCCAGTAATTGCGGCCGTTCACCACGGCCTGCGTGATGACCATCTCGCGCTCGGCGAGTTCGGGATAGCGGCTCACGTAAATGCCCCAGGCGCGCTCGGCACCTGCTTCGCTGGCAAAGCTGCCAAGCTGGACAAGGTGCGTCGCATTGCCGCTGGCATTGGCCGGCGCGGTCTCAATCGCCGGGCGGGCAATCGCCGGCGTGACGCTGGTGGCAGCGGCGCGCGGAGCAGGAGCGGCACGCGAAGGCGATGCCGCCGGAGCTGCTGCTACGGGAGCAGAACGGGCCGGAGCGGCAGTCGTGGCAGGCCGGTCAAGCGGAGCAAGCGCCGGAGCCTGCGCTGCAACCGCCGGAATGGCCGGAGCCACCTCGGGCAGCGCGGGAGCGGGCGCAGCGCGCGGGGCTTCATTGACGAAAGCCTCGGCAAAGCTGGTGGGTGCGGGGCTGCGTGCAGCCTCGTAACGCGGGGCAGGTGCGCCGACCGCAGGCAATTCGCCGCCTGTGGCGGGAACGCTCATCCGCTCGCCCGGAGCAATCGCCAGAGCAGGCGCAGGGCCGGTCGTTTCGGCTGCGAGGTGTTCGGCGCTCGGCGAATTCACCAGCGCCAGATGCACCGGCTGGCCGCCGTCGCGGACGTTGGCAGGCACGCCCAGCAGACCGGCAACGCGGGCATTGTAAGCTTCGGCATGGGTCATCTGCGCCCATTCGGCCATGCGGGTGCCGACTTCGTGCGCGGGCACATCCTGCGCCACCATCATGCGCGATTCGCGCCAGCGACCGGCAACGGCATAGGCATAGGCGAGGTTCTGGCGGGTCTTCACCGTGTTGTCCCCGCCACGGATGGCGTTGGTCAGCACGTGAATGCCGCGTTCGGGCTGCCCGGCCAGCGCATAGGCAAGGCCAAGGTCGGACGCGGCGATTTCGCCCTGCCAGTCATTGAGCAGCGAGGAGGCTTCGGCGTAGCGGGCTTGGCCGGTCAGCGCGAGTGCGAGGCTGAGCGCGGCACGCGGGCTGCGTTCTCCCAGCGCCATGGCGTCTTCAAAGCTGGTCGAGGCAGCGGCAAAGCGGCCTGCTTCGAGATAGGCATTGCCCAGTGTCATGCGATATTCGGCATTGCGCGGATCGGCAGCAACAGCGGCCTCGGCCGAATGGACGGCGGAGGCGTGCTGGCCATTGGCGATCGCCAGCTGCGCATCGGCAGCGGCAACGCTTGCTTGCGGGCCGGGATTGGTCGCACAGCCGCTCAGCATCACTGCGGCCATCGCCGTGGTGACCCCAAGGCCGATCATCGGATTGCGCTTTTGCACCGTATCCATCGCGTCAGTCCTCTTCTTCAAGACTTGTGTGTGCGCCGCATCTGCGCGGCAAGGGTATCGAGTTCGGGATGTTGCGCCAGGAACGCATCGAGCGCCTGGGTAACGAGCGTTTGTGCGCTGCAATCATGCATCGTGCTCGCCAGCCGCAGTTTCAGATGGCGTTCGGCATCGAGGCGCAGCGTAAATGCCGCGCGCTTGCCATTGTCGGCGCGCGTTTGCGGCATTTGCGAAGGCGTGATCGGCGCGCGCTTGTTGATAACGGGCAGCGAGACAACCGCTGCCGGGACATCCTCGCCCATATCGTTCCAGCCGAGCGCATCCTGGCTGCTGGCAAGCTCGTCAAAATCGTCGCTGAGCTGGGCCATCCGCGAATCGGAGCCAAGCTGCGCGCGCATGGCGGGCTTTGCCGTGCCCTTGCGGGCCAGCAGCATCGGGCCAAGCGATGCGAAGCGGTTCTCTTCTGTCATCGCCGCGCTGCTCATTACTGTGCCGCCCGGCGACCAAAGCCGCCTTGCTGGCTGGGAGCAACCGCCATCCGGCCACCCGGAGCGGCAAATACGGTGCGGCGGAAGTTCTTTTCCAGACGATCCGCGACATAATGCCACAGCGCGGTGACTTCCTGCGCGCTGCGACCTTCGGGATCGACTTCCATCACCGTGCGGCCATCGATCATCGAGGCCGCGAAATCGGTGCGGTGGTGAATGGTGATCGGGGCAACGGTACCGTGTTGCGACAGCGCGACAGCGGCTTCCGACGTGATTTTCGCCTTGGGGGTGGCGGCGTTGACCACGAAGATAAGCGGCTTGCCTGCGCGCTCGCACAGATCGACCGTGGCGCCGACAGCGCGCAGATCGTGCGGGCTGGGGCGGGTCGGGACGACCATCAGCTCGGCCACCGAAATCACGCTCTGGATCGCCATGGTGATGGCGGGGGGCGTGTCGATGACAGCAAGCTTGAAGCCCTGCTGGCGCAGGATCGCAAGGTCATTGGCTAGACGCGCAACCGTGGTCTGCGCAAAGGCCGGGAATTCCGCTTCGCGTTCGTTCCACCAATCGGCGAGCGAACCCTGCGGGTCGATATCGATAAGCACGACCGGGCCGGCGCCGGCACGCTGTGCCTGCACTGCCAGATGTCCGGCGAGAGTGGTCTTACCCGAACCACCCTTCTGCGATGCCAAAGCTAGAACGCGCAAGGCTGTTCCCCCTTGAAGTCTCCTGACCCTGACCGGACCTGGTCTAATGGGCCTTGTGCTATGGACTTCGCAGGATACCGTTTATTTTGAGTTAACTCGGGCCCCTTGTTTGTAAGGAAAATTGTCAGTGGTGGCGGCTACTACGGGCGGGTATTGATTGGGGGTACTACGCGGACTGAGCCAGTCACAGCTTGCGCAATGCCGAATTTGGCGGCCATAAACGCTTTGCTAATGTGCCATTTACTATATCGCCGGTGAATCGCAGTTTCAGACGATCAGGAAGTATCGCCAATGCCGCAGACCAAATCCCGCTGGTTGACGAGTGCCGTGCTGGCCATCGCCGCCGGACTATCGCTGCCCGCCGCCGCGCAGAGCGTGGAGGCCGGTGTCGACGCGTGGACACGCGGAGACTACGCTGCTGCCGTTTCGCAGTGGCAGGGGCCGGCGGCTGCGGGCGATCCCGATGCTATGTTCAATCTGGGACAGGCCTATCGCCTTGGACGTGGTGTGCCGATGGATATGGCGCGGGCGGAAAGCCTGTATGAACGCGCGGCGCAGGCAGGCCATGTGCAGGCTGCCGACACTTATGGCCTCATGCTGTTCCAGGATGGCCGCCGCGAAGCCGCGCTGCCCTTCGTCCAGGCCGCCGCGCGCCGGGGCGATCCGCGCGCGCGCTATCTGCTCGGCATAGCCCATTTCAACGGCGACCTTGTCCCGCGCGATTGGGTACGCGCCTATGCGCTGTTGTCACTGGCGCAGGCGGCAGGCCTTCCCAACGCGCAATCGGCAATTGCCGAGATGGACCAGTACATGTCGCTCGAACAGCGGCAGAGCGGCGTCGCACTCGCCCGCGTTATGGAAGACGAGGCGGTGCAGGCGCGTTCGGCAGAGCTTGCCGCATTTGATCTGGGCACCGCAGGCCAGCCGCGCGCCACCAGCGCTCCGCCCGCACGCCCCGCGGCGACCCCGCAAGTGCCGCGCCCGATCCCGACCGTCGCCGTTTCGCCTTCGGTGGCCGCCGCGCAGGATGCGGTGAACCAGGCCCGGCAAGCGACCGGCACCGAAGATCCAGGGCAGGCCGGGGCGAGCTTCGCCAATGCGAGCCGCCCGGCAACGCCCGCTCCGCAGCGCCCGGCAACGCGCCCCGCGCCTGCGCCCACAACAGTCGCGGCCGCGCCGACGCCAACCCCTGCTCCTGCTCCGGCACAAGATCTCACCAGCGGCCCGTGGCGCGTGCAGCTGGGTGCATTCGGGGTCCAGGGCAATGCCGAACGGTTGTGGGAGCGCCTGTCCTCGCGTTCCGAGCTGCGCGGGCGCGAGCGGTTGCTTGTCCCCAGTGGCCGCGTCACGCGCTTGCTGGCGGGCGGCTATGCCACGCAGGCGGAGGCGCAGGCGGCGTGTTCAAGCCTGCAACGCGCAGGGCAGGACTGCCTCGTCACACGCAATTAGGGTACGCAGCTTCCCAACGGCCCGCTTTCGGCTAAAGTCGGCGGCGGGACGTTCGGGGAATCTGACATGAGCAATGCTGCCGCCGTTTTTGGCGATACGCCTGACACACTCGCGCCGGTCGTCGGCACCAACCGCCTCGCCAATCTCGATTTCATTCGCGGTCTGGCGGTGATGGGCATTCTGGCGGCCAATATCGTCTTCTTCGGCCAGCCGATGATGGCCTATATGTGGCCGGAGGGTTTCGTCTCCGATGCGGGCGACCCCGACTATTACCTGTGGATCGCGCAATATGTGCTGATCGACGGCAAGATGCGCGGGCTTTTCACGATCCTCTTCGGTGTCGGGCTGGTGCTGTTTGTCGAGAAAGCGTGGGAGCGCGGATCGGGCCGCTGGCTGCTGGCGCGGCGGCTGTTCTGGCTCTTGCTGTTCGGCCTAGCGCACTTCTTCCTCATTTGGCGCGGCGATATTCTGACGCTGTACGCGATGGGGGGCTTGTTGGCGCTGCTCTTCCTGCGGATGGAGGGGCGCAATCTGATTGTCGCCGGTGTGCTCGGCTATGTGCTCGGCGGGCTCGCTTATCTGACCATGTATGCGAGCCCGTCGCTGGTGGCGGACACCGATTTTGGTAACCAGCCCAAGTTTTCGGAGATGCGCGGCGAACTCGATTGGGCGCAAACCGAGATGCTGGCAGACGATGCAGTCGAGGCAGAGATACTGACACAAGGCAGCTATCCCGATTTCGTGGCGCACAATTTCAGCGAGCATGGTGCCGACCCCTTCGCCGATTCACCGGTGATGCTGTTGTTCGAGACCCTGCCGCTGATTCTCATCGGCATGGGGCTTTATCGCGTGGGCTTGTTCAGCGGCGGACTGAACCGGCGCAAGCAGTTGTTCTGGGGGTGGACGGGCATTATCGCGGGCTCGCTGGTGACCCTGTTTGCAGCGCTGGCAGTGACACGCGGGGGGCTGACTTTCTGGGAATCGATCGCCGCCTTCATGGCCTATGCGCATTACCCCAAATTGCCGGTGATCCTCGGCCTTGCCGCCGTGCTGGCGATTTACGGGGCAAATGCCAGCGGTTGGCTGGCCGAGCGTGTATCGGCCGCCGGGCGCGCTGCCTTCACCAATTATCTCGGCACGTCGGTGCTGATGATGCTGATCTTCCACCCATGGGCGGGCGGGCTGTGGGGCGAGCTTTCGCGGCCCGAGCTTTACCTTGTCGTGGCGCTTGGCTGGGCAGTGATGCTGTGGTGGTCGAAACCGTGGCTGGAGCGGTATCGCTACGGCCCGCTCGAATGGCTGTGGCGCTGCCTGACCTATGGCAGGCTCTTCCCGCTGAAGCGGTAGGGCAGCAGCGCTCGGTTTCTTTTGAGAACAGTTCGCATTAGCCTTGCTATTGCAAACGACTCGCACTAACATAAGTGTGTAAGGACGAAAGGCTGCACGCTCATGTACACCTGCATCTGCAATGCCATCAAGGAATGCGAACTGCGCAAGGCAGCGCGGCAGCATCGTATGGGCAGTGCGGAAACGGTCTACGCCAAGCTCGGCAAGCGTCCCAATTGCGGCCACTGCCTGGAAGAGGCTGACGCGGTGATCCGCGAAGAGCGTGAGGCGCTGCTGGAACCCGCCCACGCAGCCTGACGGTCGCACTTTCCCTATTCCTGATACGCATTCGCATTAGCGCGGTTTTCTGCGGTTTTTGGCGTGTTTTCATACCGCTTTTGCTTGCTTTCGCCCCCCACTCTCGCGTTAGAAGGGCGGCACAGGAAGCAATGGAGACACACCCATGAAGGGCGACCCCAAGGTCATCGAATTCTTGAACGCGGCGCTGACGAACGAGCTGACCGCGATCAACCAGTACTGGCTGCATTACCGCGTGCTCGACGATTGGGGCGTGGCCAAGCTCGCCGCTTACGAGCGCAAGGAATCGATCGAAGAGATGGAGCACGCCGACAAGCTGGCGGCGCGCGTGCTGTTCCTGAACGGCCTGCCCAACTTCCAGGCGATCCACAAATTGCAGGTGGGTGAAACGGTCGAGGAAATCCTCAAGGCCGATATGGCGCTGGAAGAAAAAGCGATCCCGCTGCTGCGCGATGCCATCGAATATTGCGAAAGCGTGCGCGACTATGTCAGCCGCGATCTGTTCGCGCATATTCTCGACAATGAGGAAGAGCACGTCGATTTCCTCGAAACCCAGTTCGACATGATCGAACGGATGGGGCTGGAAAACTACGTGCAGCTGCAAAGCAAGGCTGCGGGCGACGAGTAAACTTTTTGCGGGGAAAGTGCTCTAGTCGCGTCCTTCGCCGCCGCTGAATTTGCCGCCACCACCGCGATTGGAATCGTAAGGGTTCTTGGGGCTCTTCAGCGTCAGCCGCACCGGCACTGCGCCAAAGCCCAGCTCTTTGCGGATGCCGTTGAGCAAATACCGCTCGTAACTCGTCGGCAGGTCGAACAGGCGGCTCCCGAAGATCACGAAGCGCGGCGGGCGGGTGCCGACCTGCGTGATATAGCGCAGCTTGATCCGGCGGCCTCCGGGCGCTGGCGGCGGGTTGGCCGACAGCGCATCGTCGAACCAGCGGTTGAGCGCCGATGTCGGCACGCGGCGGCTCCAGTCATCGCGCAGCTTGAACGCCGCGCCCAGCATGGTGTCGAGGCCCTTGCCGGTCATCGCGGAGACAGCGAACAGCGGCACACCGCGCAACTGTGCCAGCCCTTCATGCAGCGCGCCCTTGATGCCGTTGAACAGCGAGGAAGCGTCTTCGCCGCCCACCGTTCCGGCGACGTCCCATTTGTTGATCGCCACCATCAGAGCGCGCCCTTCGTCGAGCACCTTGTTGGCGATTTTCAGATCCTGCACTTCAAGCCCGCGCGTCGCATCGAGCAGCAACACGACGACTTCGGCATAATCCACCGCGCGCAGACCATCGGAGACCGAAAGCTTTTCCAGCTTGTCGACCACCTTGGCACGTTTGCGCATACCGGCGGTGTCGATCAGTTTGATTATACGCGTCTCGCCCGATGCCGGGTCGTGCCATTCCCAATCGACCGCGATGGAATCGCGAGTGATGCCTGCCTCCGGGCCGGTCAGCAGCCGGTCCTCGCCGAGCAGCCGGTTGATCAGCGTCGATTTGCCTGCATTGGGGCGGCCTACGATGGCAAGGCTGAGCGGCGCGGCCGGATCGGTCTCGACCAACTCGCCGCCTTCCTCCGCCTCGCGCTCCGCAGCCAGCGCGGCGGCGCGATCAGCAGCGATGGCGGCCTCGGCCTCGGCTTCGAGCAACAATTGATCAGCCTTGTCGGCAATCAGCGGGACGAGCGCGGAGTACAGATCGGCCACGCCCTCGCCATGCTCGGCGCTCACCGGCACCGGATCGCCCAGGCCGAGCGAATAGCATTCGAGAATGCCGCTCTCGCCCGCATTGCCTTCCGCCTTGTTGGCGACCAGCACCACGGGCACTTCCTGCTGCCGCAGCCAGCGGCCGATTTCCTCGTCGAGCGGGGTGAGCCCGGCGCGGCTGTCGATCACGAACAGCGCCGCATCCGCGCCCTTCAGCGAAACCTGCGTCTGCGCACGCATCCGTCCGGGGAGCGAGGCGTCGTCCTCATCCTCCCAACCGGCGGTATCGACCGCTTCGAATTCGAGCCCGGCAATGCCAGCATTGCCCATCCGCCGGTCCCGCGTGACACCCGGCTGATCGTCAACCAGCGCCAGGCGCTTGCCAACCAGCCGGTTGAACAGGGTCGACTTGCCGACATTGGGCCGACCGATGATGACGACCTGGGGGAGTTTGCGAGCGGGCATGATGCGGCGTCAGGTGGCGGTTTGTTGGCAGAATGGCAAGTGAATCGTCAGCGCACCCCGCTTACCAGTTTCCCGTATTCTCCATACTCGCCCACGGCTCTTGCGGGTCGAGATAGCCTTCCTGCAGCAATTCGATGCTGATCCCGTCGGGTGTGCGGACGAAAGCCATGTGCCCGTCACGCGGCGGGCGGTTGATCGTCACGCCTGCATCCATCAGCCGCTGGCACGTCTCGTAGATGTTGTCGACGCGGTAAGCGAGGTGGCCGAAATTGCGCCCGCCGGTGTATTCTTCTGCTGCGCTGCCGTCTTCGGGCGGCCAGTTATAGGTCAGCTCGACCTCGGCCACGCCCTCTTGCCCCGGTGCGGCGAGGAAGATGAGCGTGAAGCGTCCCTTCTCGCTCTCCATCCGCCGCACTTCCTCCAGCCCGATCAGCTTGAAGAAATCGACTGTCGCGTCCGGATCGGCGACGCGGATCATCGAGTGGAGGTATTTGACCATGGGGTGGGCTCCTGGGAAAAGTGTCGTCTGTTGATCTAGGCAACGCACCTAACAAACGAAAGGGTCCGCACCGTTTCCGGCACGAACCCTCCCGTTCCTCGCTTGTTAGCGACGTATCAGAAGCTGGCGGACAGCGTCAGCACCACCGAGTCGTCGGTGAAAGTGCCGTTCGGATCGATCAGCACATCGCCTTCGACGCCGACAAAGGCCGCACCGATCGACACCGGTGTGCCGGGGATCGCGGCTTCGGCACCGATCGAATAGTCGATCGCTTCGCCATCAGTGGTGAAGGTCAGGAAGCCATCGGTGTAACCGACATGGCCGGTGATGGTGAGCGGCGTACCCGGAACACCAAGGCCCAGATCGCCATAGATGTAGAAGTTGTCGGTTCCGCCGAGCGAGTCTTGCTCAGGCGCATAAGCGACACCGACCGTTGCTTCGAACGGGCCGAGGCCGACACCGACCGAGCCGTAGAATTCGGCGTAGTCCGTCGTGCCGTCGCCATTGGGGCCAGCCAGTAGTCCGGCATTGGGATAGATGTAGACAATCACGCCGACATCGGTCGAGATGTTGCCGAATTCGCCGGCCCAGCCGCCGTAAATGTCGAGCTCGGTGTGGCCGTAGCCGACCGTGTCTTCGTCAAGCGAGGACGCCCAGGTGCCGACATAGAAACCGGCGGGCAGACCGACATCGACACCGCCCTGAACGGCGATATCGCCGCCCGAGAGGTTCACACCGCGGAACTTGTATTCGCTGACAAGCGCGACGTTGGCCGAAACCTCGACACCGATGCCACCATCTTCCTCTTGCGCCATAGCGGGCGCAGCGGACAGGGCAGCGATTGCAAAAAGAGAAGCAGCCGAAAGGCTGCGAACGGACGTAAGCATGGGCAATTTCCTTCAAATTGCTGTGGTGAACTATGCCTCGTCCCACCTGCGCCCTCGCGCGTCCGGCATCTTTGCTGTGCCGATTTGTGCAAAAGCGAAACTATCATGCACAGCGATGCTGCATTGCACAAGATTTATTGCGCAGATTATCCACCACTCGTAATCGTGTGTCGATTTTGCATCACATTCAGCCGACGGACAGGTTTTTGCGCCACAGTCCCGCTTTGCACGCCCGGCATTTGCGCGGCTGTGCGTAACCGCTATGTGCCCTGTCTATTGCGTCCATGATCAAGTATTTCGACACCATGTTCACCTTCTCCAAAAAGAAGAAGGATCTTCCCCGCATCCCTAAGGGCCAGCGCGTCTATGCGGTGGGCGATATCCACGGGCGCGCGGACCTGTTCGCGCGGTTGGTGGAGGCGATCGAGGAGGAGATTGGCGCAGCCCAGAGCAATGGCGTGGAATGCCAGGTGATCCTGCTGGGTGATCTGGTCGATCGCGGGCCGGACAGTGCTGGCGTGATCGACCTTGCCAAGCGCTGGACCAAAACGCGCAATGTGCGCGTGCTGTGCGGCAATCACGAGGAAATGTTCCTCAAAAGCTTTGCCGACAAGGAAATGCTCAAACATTTCCTGCGCCATGGCGGGCGCGAGACGCTCATGAGCTACGGCGTGGATCGCAAGACATTCAGCAAGCTGGGCGTCGGCGAATTGCAGGCGCTGATGCAGGAGGTGGTGCCGGGCAAGCATCGCAAGTTCCTCGGCAAATTCGAAGACATGGTTCGCGTCGGCGATTTCGTTTTCGTCCATGCCGGGATCGAGCCAGGAGTGCCGCTGGGCGCGCAAAAGGCGCGGACGCTGCGCTGGATTCGCGAGCCGTTCCTCAGCCACAAGAAATCGCATGGCGCGGTGGTGGTGCATGGCCACACGATTACCGACGATGTGGTAGACACCGGCAACCGGATCGGGATCGATACCGGCGCCTATGCGACGGGTCGGCTCACCGCCTTGGTGCTGGAGGGGAGCACGCGGCGTTATCTTGCGGCGGTGGAGACCAAGAAGGGCTCGATCAAGATCAAGGGCGCAGCAATGGCAGGGTGAAGGCACCCGCGCAGCATCGCCCGCCTGTGATGACTGTAGGAAAGCCCAAAGTGCCGGGGAGCCTGTAAGCCGGGTTCTGTCCTGCCGACGGTATCCCAAAAGGGACCGTATCGGCAGGGGCAGCCATTCATCTAGGCGGTGGATTGCTCCACGCGCTCCAGCAACCAACCCGGGTCTCTCGGAGCGAAACGCTCCCGCCCGTAAGGCGCGAGACCCCTATGCGGTCTTGCTCCGGGTGGGGTTTGCCATGCGGGCGCTGTTACCAGAACCCCGGTGCGCTTTTACCGCACCCTTTCACCCTTGCCTGTGCCCTCAATCTCCAGAAGGAGCGCGGGCCATCGGCGGTATACTCTCTGTGGCACTTTCCCTCGGCTTCGCCCGAAAGCTTCACCGGGCGGGCGTTACCCGCCACCCTTGTTTCGTGGAGCCCGGACTTTCCTCGGCCCTCAAAAGAGAGACGCGGCTGCCCGGCTCCCCGGCACGGCGTGGCATATAGGGCGGGCGGCGGATTTAGGAAAGCCGCCACCCGCAACCATTCGCGATTACTCGCCCTTGCTGCCGAGTTGGTCGAGCGTTTCGTCCGGCGACAGGACCATTTTCCAGATCAGGGCACCGATGGCCGCACCCACCAACGGAGCAACCCAGAACAGCCAGACCTGCGATACCGCTGCGGTCTCGGCATAGAAGGCAACGCCCGTCGAGCGCGCCGGATTGACCGATGTGTTGCTCACCGGGATCGAGATCAGGTGGATCAGCGTCAGGCCCAGTCCGATGGCAATCGGTGCAAAGCCCGCAGGAGCCTTGGGCGAGGTCGCGCCCAGAATGATGATCAGGAAGAATGCTGTCAGCACGACTTCGGCGATCAACACGGCCTGCATTGAATATCCGCCCGGCGACAGGTCGCCAAAGCCGTTGGAGGCGAAACCGCCCGCGCTCCAGCCGTCCTGACCGCTCGCAATCAGGAACAGCGTGCCCGCAGCACAGAACGCGCCGAGCACTTGCGCGACCCAATAGCCGGGGAGTTCACCCCAGGAAAAACGCCCGCCAACCGCCAGGCCCAGCGACACCGCCGGATTGAAATGTCCGCCCGAAATCCCACCCACAGCATAGGCCATGGTCAGCACCGTCAGGCCGAACGCCAGCGACACGCCGACAAAGCCGATACCAAGCTCCGGAAAAGCCGCCGCCAGCACTGCCGAACCGCAGCCGCCAAACACCAGCCAGAATGTGCCGAAGAACTCGGCGCCAAGTTTTTGCATCATGTGAAAGTCCCTCTCCCCTGATTAAGACGGGCTTAGGGATAATGCGAAGCCGTAGGAAAGGCGAATCGCGCGGTGTAAAATCTGGTCACCGCGCCAATCCTCGATCCCGATCCAGCAGCAGCTGGAACAGGATTGCGCGTATCTGGCCGTCGATAATCCCGTCGATGCGTTCGGGTCGCCAGCGGCGTTGGAACGCCTCCACGGCTTTGTGGCCGTCGGTGATGTCGTAGCCGAAGCGTTCCAGCGCGAGGTAGAAGCTCGCATCATTGTCGAACACATCGCCTTGTTCGAGCTTCTCCGGGCGGGCGAGGCAGAGGCCGTATTCGGCCAGACGGTCCCACGGGAACAGCTCGCCGGGATCGGTCTTGCGGGCGGGCGCGACGTCCGAGTGGGCGACGACATTGGCGCGCGGAATGTCATATTGCTTCACGATCCGGTGCAGCAGCGGCACCAGCGCGTCGATCTGCGCCTCGGCAAATGCGCGATAGCCGAGCGCGTGGCCGGGATGGTCGAGCTCGATTCCGATGCTCGCCGAATTCACATCGCGGTGTCCGCGCCAATAACTGGCGCCTGCGTGCCAGGCGCGCTTGTCTTCATCGACCAGCCGGATCACCTCGCCTTCCTCGGTGATGCAATAATGCGCGCTCACCTGCGCTTCCGGATCGCACATCCGTTCGAGCGCGCTCTCCACCGGCTTCATCTCGGTATAGTGGAGCACCACCATCGAGACGGGCAATTTCCGCTCGTTGAAATTGGGCGAGGGATGCTCGCGGTGGACGAGTTCGTCAGTCAATCGCGTCTATCCAATCATGCCTTCGCCATCGGGCAATACCGCGCCCAGCACCAGCGCTTCGGGCGTGTGCGCGTGCTGCACACCGCCGCCCTGTTCCTGCACCAGCATATGCACCATATGCGCAGGCGCGGTGCGTCCGCTGAGGTCGGCCACCGGCAAGCGGCCCGCGAGCGCCTGACCCAGCATTGGATCGAACGCGACTTTCGGCCCCGCCGCGCGGATCGCGATTTCGGTCGTCCCGCCCCGCGATTCCGCGCCCACTTCCAGCGTACCACCACGCACCAGCGCGTCGAGGCCCATGGCGGCGAGGTTGAGCAGCACCTTGACCGCAGGCTTGGACAGCGTGGGTTCCGCCACGCTCCAAGCCAGCGTCAGCCGTTCGTCATTGGCGGTGAGCGCCTGCAGCAATTCCTGCGGCTCTTCGGCAGGAACGCGGTCGCCAAAGCCGCCTGCCGCGCCGAATGCGAGGCGGAAGAATTTGAGCTTGCTCGCCGAGGTGCGCGCGCTCTGTTCGAGCAGTTCGATACAGCGCTTGCGCATTTCCGGATCGCTCTCGTCCGCGAGCAGTTCCAGCCCGTTGTTGAGCGCGCCCACGGGGCTCAGCATATCGTGACAGAGGCGCGAGCAGAGGAGGGCGGCGAGATCGGTTTGCGAGGTCATTCAGGTTAGGGCCGTTCAGTATGAATTTCAAAGGTGACAAAGTTGACACTGTGTCAACCTGTTAGTGATGGTTCATATATCTGATAAAAAACACATTTTCATAGGTCTTGCCGAAGGTGACACATGGGGGTGGGCCCCCGTCCATCTCCTGTTACCAGATTTGCCCCATGCTTTAGCTATGCGACACCGTGTAGGGAAGCGGTGTAAATCCAATTTCGTCGTCCCGCCACACCGTCACGTGCAAATCCTTCCCGATAATGGCCCAGATGCGCCCGTCGCCCGAGGCTTGCGCCTGGTCTTCCGCCGATGGCCGGGCCGGGCCAGCAGGGTGCGAATGGTAGTAACCGAGCACCTCATCGCCGCCTTCGCGCGCCGCGCGGTGGGCTGCGATGAGGGCAGCGGGGTCGATCTCGAAATGCGTTTCGGGCGCCGGGTGGACATTGGCGGCAGGGATGGCGGCGGTGATGCGGTTGGCGCTGCCGGTGAGGATGCCGCAGCATTCTTGGGGGGCGGTGTGGCTGGCGTGGGTGCGGATTTGGGAGAGGACAGTTTTCTCCAACACAACCCCGCTCTCTTTCTCCGACTGCCCTGAGCTTGTCGAAGGGCTGCCCTTGCTTTTGGCATGGCGCGACACCGCATCCCAATCACCACGGATCAATGCCAGCTTCTTTTTCCGTGACCAGCCCTTGATCTGCTTCTCCGCTGCCTTCGCCTCCTCGCGCGTCACAAATTCCTGCGACCAGACCAGCTTTACAGGGTGCCAATCGCGCGAGAAACCGGGCAACAGGCCTTGCTCGTGCTGCCAGACCCTGCGCTCCAAATCGTCCGTATGGCCGGTATAGAACTTGCCGGTGTGGCAGTGCAGGATGTAGGTCCAAAAAGGCATGGTTCGGTCTAAAGAGAAAAGCAGCCCTTCGACAAGCTCAGGGCAGTCGGAGGAGAGATGGGTGGCGAAGACGCGATCCTTCGACAAGCTCAGGATGAGCGGGTGTGGAGATATTGGACCACGCCCTTCGACAAGCTCAGGGCAGTCGGAGTCGGGTTTATGAGCGCGGACAAAACCCTCACCGGCACGATCACCGAGTCCACCCGCCTCGACAAGGCGCTCGCTGCGGTCACCGACCTCTCCCGCGAGCGGATCAAGGCGTTGATTGCGGACGGGAAAGTGGTGATTGACGGCACGCCCGCCACCAGCCCCTCGGCCAAAGTTCAGGCGGGCTCCAGCTTTTCCATCCACATTCCGCCCCCTGATAATCCACAGGCTCTTCCACAGGACATTCCGGTCAATGTGGTGTTCGAGGACGCGCATCTGATCGTCGTCGACAAGCCCGCGGGCATGGTTGTTCACCCGGCGGCGGGCAATCCGGATGGCACGCTGGTGAATGCGCTGCTGTACCATTGTGGCGGCTCGCTCAGCGGGATCGGTGGGGTAGCGCGGCCCGGTATCGTCCACCGGATCGACAAGGATACCTCCGGCCTGCTGGTGGTCGCCAAGACCGACGCAGCGCATGAAGGGCTCGCCAAGCAATTCGCCGACCATTCGCTCGAACGCGCCTATTTCGCGGTCTGTGGCGGACACCCGAACCCTGCAAGCGGCACCATCAACGCGCGGCTGGGCAGATCGGATGCCGACCGAAAGAAAATGGCGGTGCTGCCCAAGGATTCCTTGCGCGGCAAACACGCGGTTACCCATTACACCACTGTCCAGCGGCTGGATCATGCGAGTCTGATCGAATGCCGCCTTGAAACAGGGCGAACCCACCAGGTGCGGGTTCACCTTGCATCAATTGGTCATGCGCTATTGGGAGACCCCGTTTATGGACGCACACCCGCACCGCTTAGAGCGCACCTCAAAGCCATGGATTTCACCCGTCAGGCGCTGCACGCGGCGATTCTCGGCTTTACGCATCCGGTAACGGGTAACTTTTGCCGGTTCGAAAGCGAAATTCCCGCCGATATGATGGAACTTATCGACCAACTGGGTGGTTATAATCGATGAAATGCACCCTATATCTCCCCAGTGCGTGTATAAGAATCATGCACCAACAATGTGGCCGCTAAGGCCGGGTGCCCAGCAGGGGCCTGGAAGCTGCGGTCGACGCAAGAAAGGTTTGGGACCAAAATGAGCAATAGCAGGCCGAATGTGCCGGCACTGGGCGGTGAGCAGAGCCTCAACCGCTATCTTTCCGAAATCAAGAAATTCCCCGTGCTGACGGCAGAGCAGGAATATATGCTCGCCAAGCGTTACGCCGAGCACGAGGATCAGGACGCCGCCGCGCAGCTGGTGACCAGTCACCTGCGCCTCGTCGCCAAGCTGGCGATGGGCTATCGCGGTTACGGCCTGCCCGTGGCCGACCTCATTTCCGAAGGCAATGTCGGCCTGATGCAGGGCGTGAAGAAGTTCGAGCCCGATCGCGGGTTCCGCCTCGCCACCTACGCAATGTGGTGGATCAAGGCGAGCATCCAGGAATATATCCTGCGTTCGTGGAGCCTTGTGAAAATGGGCACCACCGCCGCGCAGAAGAAGCTGTTCTTCAACCTGCGCCGGATGAAAAAGCAGCTGGAAGCCTATGAGGATTCCGACCTGCATCCCGATGATGTGACCAAGATCGCCACCGATCTGGGCGTGTCGGAGCAGGAAGTGGTCAATATGAACCGCCGCATGATGATGGGCGGCGACGGCTCGCTCAACACGCCGATGCGCAATGGCGAGGAAGGTTCTGGCGAATGGCAGGACTGGCTGACCGATGACCGCCCGTTGCAGGACGAGACGGTGGCCGAGGCCGAGGAAGCCGATGTCCGCCGCGAAATGCTGGTGGAAGCGATGGATGCGCTGAACGACCGCGAGAAGCATATCTTGACAGAACGCCGCCTGACCGAAAATCCGCAAACGCTCGAAGAGCTGTCGCAGGTCTACAATGTCAGCCGCGAACGCATCCGCCAGATAGAAGTGCGCGCTTTCGAGAAGCTGCAGAAGGCGATGCAGCGGATTGCTGGCGAGCGGTTGTTGCCAGTTGCGGCGTAAGCGATAGCGAATACAGATAAAAGAAGGGCCGGGCGGCGACGCTCGGCCCTTTTGCTATTGCGGGGTAGAGGTCAGCGCTTCGAGCAGGAAGGAACCGTCTTCGGGCTCAGGTTCCCGCTCCTGATCTTCCGGCTCAAGCGGTGCCACCCAGTCGCTGTCTCCAACGTGCGTCATTGTCCCGAGCGGCGGATAGTCGAGCATTTCCACTGCCAGCGCCAACAAGTCCTCTTGGCTGTTGATGGCGCAGTAGTCGGTTCGGAAGATATCGAATCCTCCTTCGAGC
Source organism: Aurantiacibacter sp. KMU-128 (assembly GCF_056933515.1). Classification (NCBI taxonomy): domain Bacteria; kingdom Pseudomonadati; phylum Pseudomonadota; class Alphaproteobacteria; order Sphingomonadales; family Erythrobacteraceae; genus Aurantiacibacter; species Aurantiacibacter sp. KMU-128. Next base: position 2,235,133 of record NZ_JBXORT010000001.1, on the reverse strand, counting down.
TCTCTCATCGCACCGGCCGGGCAGCGGCTTTGTAAAGCAACAAAAGAGTCGACTATCCCATCGGCGGGTTCGCGAGCCCAAAGGGAGTATTCACTTCCCGGATAGAAGCCTTCCTGAATGGCCCAGAGCTCGACGATGCTGCCAGCCCTTTCGACCTCACCCAATTTGACAAAGAAGCCGACCTCAGATCCGTCAGTTTCAAATTCGTCAGTTTCTGAGAGGCTCTCTTGGGTTTCAGCGTAGCGAAAACCAGCGGAACAATGTATAATTCCGTTGAGCCAAATGCGTGTCCAGCCAGAAGCCCCAAAGGCATCGTTGCGATTTGGCGTAAAAAGCCAATCGCCAGTCTCTACCCGCGATTCACAACCAAAATACTGCTCCCTTTGAAAACTTCTCGGCCAGAACTCAACCCATGCCGAGGTATACAAAGGCAAGTCTGAGCGGACGCGCACTGCTTGGAAGTCCGTTTCTGGATCAGATGGCTCAGATTCATCTTCTTGCGCCACGGCCGTAACTGCAAGGGCCTGAGCCAAAATGAAAGCTGTCCATCTCATCACGGAAGGATATTCCCATCAGATACTTGTGACAAGGAAAACAGATTGGCTGGACAGGACGATCCAGAGTAAGAGCCCCACCATGCCCCTCCGCATTCTCAAATTCCTCGCCAAGGCGGTGATCTGGTGGCTCATCATCACCGTGTCGATGGTGCTGCTGCTGCGCTTTGTCCCCGTCACCTACACCGCGACCATGCTGATGGACGAGCGCTCCGTCACCCGCGATTGGGAGCCGCTCTCCCGCATTGACCGCAATATGGTGAGCGCCGTCATCGCGGCGGAGGACAGCAAGTTCTGCTCGCATGACGGCTTTGATGTCGAGGCTATCGAGGAGGCCTTGCAGGAGCGGCTGGCGGGCGAGCGCGAGCGCGGTGCTTCCACCATCAGCCAGCAGACCGCGAAGAACGTCTTCCTCTGGCAAGGCGGCGGCTGGTTCCGCAAGGGGCTGGAGGCCTATTTCACCTTCCTGATCGAGAACCTCTGGTCAAAGCGGCGGATCATGGAAGTCTATCTCAACGTCGCCGAAACGGGGCTGGGGACATATGGCGTGGAAAGCGGCGCGCAACGCTATTTCGGCCACTCCGCCGCGCGCCTCTCCGCCGACGAGGCGAGCCGGATTGCCGCCGTGCTCCCAAGCCCGAAAACGCGCGAGGCAGTAAACCCCGGCGGCTTCACCCGCCGCTACGGCAACACCATCGAAGCGCGTATTGCGGTGGTAAGGCGTGACGGGCTCGATGCTTGCGTCTATGAGTAGCACGAATGGGCGCAGGGCATTCTCACAGCCATGACCACGGGCATAGCCACGGTCATCATCACGGGCACTCGCACGGGCTAGGCCATGCGCACGCCCATGCACCTGCCGATTTCGGGCGCGCCTTTGCCATCGGGATTGTGCTCAACACCGCCTTCGTCATTGTCGAGGCGACCTATGGCTTCCTCTCCGGCTCGATGGCGCTGGTGGCGGATGCGGGGCATAACCTGTCCGATGTACTGGGACTGCTGATCGCCTGGGGCGCGACCATCGCGGCGAAACGCCCCGCGAGCACGCGCTTCACCTATGGCCTGAAAAGCAGCACGATTCTGGCCGCTTTCGCCAACGCCATCCTGCTGCTGATCGCCATCGGCGCGATTCTGTTCGAGACGATCCACCGCCTGATCGATCCGGTCGAGCCGCAGGGCTGGACGATGATCTGGGTGGCGGGCATCGGCATCGTCATCAACACCGCCACCGCGCTGATGTTCATGCGCGGGAGGAAGCACGATCTCAACATTCGCGGCGCCTTCCTGCATATGGCCGCCGATGCGCTGGTGAGCGTTGGCGTGGTGGTGGCAGGCGCGGCGATCCTGCTGACCGGCTATGCTATTATCGACCCGTTGGTGAGCCTCGCCATCGTGCTGGTGATCGGCTGGGGGACGTGGGGGCTGCTCAAAGACTCGGTTAAAATGGGCCTGCTCGGCGTGCCCGACAGCGTCGATTGTGACCGTGTGCGCGCCGATCTGGAGGCGCTTCCCGGAGTCGAGGCGGTGCATGATCTGCATATCTGGCCGATGAGCACCACCGAAACCGCGCTGACCGCACATCTGGTGATGCCTGCGGGCCATCCCGGCGATGCCTTCCTTCGCGATATCGCCCATCGCCTCGAACACGATCACGGCATCCAGCACGCCACCATTCAGGTTGAAACGGAGCGGGCCTGCGCCGACTGCACCTGCTGAAACTTCGGCGCGGGTTCATCAGTCGCTCATCGCGCCAGACCTAGCGCTTGCGCCGGAAGGGGTTTGCGATGCGGAAATGGAAATTCGTTGTCGGAGGAATTGTGCTGCTCCTGCTGGCGGCGGGAGCGACCCACAAAATCTCCAAGGCCCGCTGCTTCCAGCTGGTTGGGGAGGCGATTTGCCGGGTCGAGACCGACCGCAAGATCGTCGCCCTGACATTCGACGACGGGCCGACCCCCGAAGGGGTGGATGCGGTTTTGCCCGTTCTGGAGCAATTCGGAGTCAAAGCGACCTTTTTCCTAATCGGCGACCGGATAGAGCGATATCCGGGACAGGCCGAACGGCTGCTGGAGGCCGGTCATGAGCTCGGCAACCACACATACAGCCACGAGCGCAATCTCTTCCGGTCGCAGGATTTCTACCGCAGCGAAGTGCGCGAGGCGGACAGGTTGCTGCGCGATGCGGGCGCATCGACCGACCTGTTCCGCCCGCCTTTCGGCAAGCGGCTGATCGGCCTGCCGCTCGAAGTGGAGGATGCAGGCTACCGTACCATCATGTGGGATGTGGAGGACAGGCCCGAGGATTTCACCGATCCAGCGCTGTTCGCGCAGGATATCGTCGACCGTGTTCAACCGGGCTCGATCATTCTGATGCACCCGATGTACCGCCACAATGATACGGCGCGCGCGGCGTTGCCGATTGTGCTTCGCGAATTGCAGGCGCGCGGATACGAGATTGTGCCGGTGGGCGAATTGCTGAGCACTGCTGGCTCGACTGGCTCTTAACGACCAATTCCCATTCTCGCCTCTGCGCGCTATGCAAGCGAGGCAATGCGCGATTCCTCCCATAACTCTGATAGCGCCCGTGAGGCATTGCGCGCCAACATCGCGCGGCTGGCGGCGGGCGAGGGGGATGCGCTGGAGGCGATTTATTCGGCCACCAACCGGAAACTTTTCGGAATTTGCCTCCGTATCTTGGGCGACGAGAAAGAAGCCGAAGATGCGTTGCAGGACGTCTATATCGATCTGTACCGTCGCGCCGACCGGTTCGATCCGGCGCGCGCGAGCCCGATCAGCTGGCTCGCCTGTATGGCGCGCAACCGTGCGGTTGACCGGCTGCGCGCAGGCGGCAAGGTTCGCGCCGGAGCTGTGGCAGAAGACGAAGCGTTCGATGTTGCCGACGGTGCGGTTGCAGCGGATGAGAAGCTGGTGCTTGATGAACGCGATGCGCGCATCCACACCTGCCTCGAAACGCTCGACGCCAAGCAGCGCAGCGCCATCCGCGATGCCTTTTTTGGCGGAGCGACCTATGTTCAGCTTGCGGAGGCCGGTGATATGTCCGTGAGTGCCATCAAATCGCGGGTTCATCGTGGGCTCGCCAAACTGAAGACCTGTTTAGAACGCGAATGAGTACCGAAGCTGCCTCTTTGACCCCGCGCGAAACGCTCGCTGCCGAATGGGTGCTTGGCCTGCTCGAGGGCGAGGAACTGCTGCGCGCCCGCGCCATGGCTGCCCGCGATCCGGCGTTTGCGGACGAGATTGCGCGGTGGGAGGAGCATTTCGCGCCTTTGCTTGACAGGTTGGGCGAGGCCGAGCCTTCGCGCGCGGTGTGGCAACGCATTGCGGCGGCGACCGTGGAAGCTGCGGAAGAGCCGGTTGCGGCGGAAATTGTCGCGCTCAAGGCGAGCCGTGACCGCTGGCGTCTGCTCGGCGGGCTTTCGGCAGCGGCGGCGGCGGTGCTCGCCATCGTGGTGTTGACAGGGCCGGTGAGCGATGCGGTCGATCCGGCAGCGCCGGTGGTGAGCGATGAGATGCTGCTCGCGGCGAATATCCCGATTGGCGAGACCGATCTGCGCCTTGCGCTGACTTATGTGCCGGGCCGCGATGTGATGACCGTCTCTTCAGCGGGACTGACCGCGGACGGCGTGCACGATCACGAGCTGTGGCTGGTCGACCGCGCGGGCGAGCTGCATTCGCTCGGCGTGATCGTGCCGGGAGAGGAAGCGCGCGTGGCGATTGCGCCGGAGCTGTCGGAAGAGTTCCTCGACGGCTCGCGCCTGCTGCTCACGCGCGAACCGCTTGGCGGGAAGCCCGAAGGCGTGGATGCAGGGCCGGTCGTGGCCGAGGGCGCTTTCCGGGCGATTTGATTCCATTATTGTTCGTTCGTCCTGAGCTTGTCGAAGGACTGCTTTTTCTTTGGTCTCAGACCAAGGTTCAAACAAGGACAGTCCTTCGACAGGCTCAGGACGGACGGTCTGTGGGTGGTGCGAAAAAATTCGCAAGAAACCTGCAACCATCCGCAAACACCTTCCGTAACTCTCCATGCAAGGCAGGACGGGGCCTATGCTGACAAGGAGAGATTACCAATGTTGAAGTCCACTTCGCGCATCGCTGCCAGCCTCGCCGGTGCCGCCGCCCTCGCTTTCGCCGCGCCCGCCATGGCGCAGCATCACCATTCATCGAACAACACCCCCGATATCGTGCAGACGGCGGCCTCGGCTGACCAGTTCAGCACGCTGGTTGCTGCAGTGCAGGCGGCCAATCTTGCCGGTGCGCTGTCGGGTGATGGCCCCTTCACCGTCTTCGCGCCGACCAACACCGCGTTCAACGCGCTGCCCGCCGGCACCGTCGACACGCTGCTGCAACCGCGCAACCGCGATACGCTGACTTCGATCCTGACCTATCACGTGGTCGCCGGGCGGGTGAGCGCCAACGATCTGATCGGCATGATCCGCGCCGGTGACGGCCATGCGCGCATCACTACGCTTTCGGGCGAGACGCTGGTCGCGCGGCTCAACAACGGCACTGTCGTGCTGACCGACCAGGCCGATCGGCAGGTGCTGGTGACGCAGACCGATATCAACACGTCGAACGGCGTGATCCACGTGCTCGACCGCGTGCTGCTGCCGACAGGCTGAGCGGCGCAACCTTCCCCCCAGAGCGCCATAGGTTCCCCTCACCGCAAAGGCGCTCTCGGCCCCGTCCGGCTTTTCCTCAGCCGGGCGGGGCTTTGTGTTTTGCGCGCCAAGTGCTTGCAATTGCGCCGCCATCGGGCTTGTGTGTGGCCAAGAGAAGGGACGCGCCGATGAGATACCTTGCGATGCTATCACTGCTGCTGCTGGCCGCACCCGCTGCCGCACAGGACGCGGACACGGTCTATATGGGGATCGATCTCACCCAGCCCGACACTCCTGAACGACGGACGCTGGAAGCGGAGATGCTGGAATTGTTACAGAGCGGCGTCGACCTTGGCTGTCTGTCGTTCGAACCTCCGGCAACCTTTGCCCAGATACCAAACGATAGCGACGAATGCCGCGCGTATATGCAACGCCTGATCGCCGCTTCCGAGGGCAATTCGAGCGCGGAAGGGAGCGGGGAAACGCTCGAAGAAGCGCAAGCAAACACGATCCGGCAAATGCCACTGGTCGATCTCGCGCGCTTGGCACAGGCGGGCAACAAGCAGGCGCAGCTCGAACTCGGCATCCGCTTTGAAGAGGGTATTGGCGGGGTCGAGCAGAACTGGGACTACGCGTTGGAGCTTTACACGCAGGCCGGCCGCGCAACGCGCGCACGAAACGCAATTCAGGTGAGCGGAGGCTCGGGCGAAGACGCCGGACAGGGCGGGACCCTTGGGCGCCGTCAGGTCAGCGCGCGCATCCCCGGCCTCGCCGAAGCGCGCGAGCGGCGCGATGCGCTGGAGGCGCGGATGGAAGCGTTGGGGGATTAGGCTCCCGTGCATCCGCCGTCGGAACGCCGATACTCCAGACTTCTCGACTCCGCGCTTGAGCTGATTGAAAAGGTCTCCGGATCGCTGAGTCGAAGCCCTTCGCGTGTGATGGAGATAATTCGCCCGTGAGGCCACCCGCTTTGAAAGCGAACCTCACCGGCTTCATCGGTAATCCACTCCACGCCCGGTTCGAGAACGAGCGTCCAGCCTTTGATATAATCGAGGCGATATGAGCGACGGACAGGCTGTTCCTGAAGGAATACCATTTCGCCTTCGGTTACCAGGATGTCTGGTGCGCCGGGAGACTGGTAGCAGCCGGTTACATCAATAGGCTCGGGCCCTTCCGAGGGCTCCCTAAAAAAGAACAACCAAAGGGACAGAACTGCGAAAACGGTAACCGCGACGATCTTGACGCCGAGCGGAAAAATATCGGCATCAATGTCGTCATGCACGCGCATCTACGCCGCTTCTTCCTTCTTGCCCTTGCCATTATCATTGTCGAAGTCGCGGAAGCAGGTGCCTTTGGAACCGGCGGTCCTCGCCCTCCCGTCGACCACGAGACTCTGACTTTCTCAGGTGTTGATGAGCACGGTTGCCATAAACATCATCAGGATGAGCACGATAGCGATCACCGCTAACAAAGCGAGAGGGAAAAATGTCCCAGCGCCATCATCCGCTACCATAACGCTGCCGAGGAAAGCGAGAACCGCAATTGCGAGGGCCACACCTGGGCCGACAAACAAGGCAGCGAGCCATGCGCCGCCGCAACCGAGCGAAATGCCGATCCCGAACCGGCGTAAACGGACTTTGCCGCTAGCAACCATCACACAAGATGATTTCTATCACGCCGCTTCTTCCTTTTTGCCCTTGCCATTATCGTTGGCGAGCACGCGGACAGGTTCTTTGCGGCCTTCTACCACATCGCCATCAACCACGACTTCGGTGACATCGTCCATGCCCGGCAGATCGAACATCGTATCGAGCAGGATCGCTTCGACAATCGAGCGCAGGCCGCGTGCGCCGGTTTTGCGCTTGATGGCCCTTTTGGCGATGGCGGTGAGCGCTTCGTCGGTGAAGGTCAGCTCCACGTCTTCCAGCTCGAACAGCTTGGCATATTGCTTCACCAGCGCATTCTTCGGCTCGCAAAGGATGGTGACCAGCGCCTCCTCGTCCAGATCGTGCAGTGTGGCGATCACCGGCAGGCGGCCAACGAATTCGGGGATCAGGCCGAATTTCAGCAGGTCTTCCGGTTCGCACTTTTCCAGCAACTCGCCGATGCGGCGCTTGTCCGGCTCGGCCACATTGGCGCCGAAACCGATCGAGCGCTTCTGCAAGCGGTCGCCGATGATCTTGTCGAGCCCTGCGAATGCGCCGCCAACCACGAACAGGATGTTCGTCGTGTCCACCTGCAGGAATTCCTGCTGCGGATGCTTGCGGCCACCCTGCGGCGGAACGCTGGCAGTGGTGCCCTCCATCAGCTTGAGCAGCGCCTGCTGTACGCCTTCGCCCGACACGTCGCGGGTGATGGAGGGGTTTTCCGCCTTGCGCGTGATCTTGTCGATTTCGTCGATATAGACGATGCCCTGCTGCGCCTTTTCGACATTGTAGTCCGAGGCTTGCAGCAGCTTGAGAATGATGTTCTCGACGTCCTCGCCCACATAACCCGCTTCGGTCAGCGTGGTGGCGTCGGCCATGGTGAAGGGCACATCGAAAGTGCGCGCCAGCGTTTGGGCGAGCAGCGTCTTGCCCGAACCCGTCGGGCCTACCAGCAGGATGTTCGATTTCGCCAGTTCGACTTCGTTGTTGCCCTTGCCGCTGTGCTTCAGGCGCTTGTAGTGGTTGTGCACCGCGACCGAGAGCACGCGCTTGGCGCGATCCTGCCCGATCACATAGTCGTTGAGCACATCGCAGATTTCCTGCGGTGTGGGCACGCCGCCATCCTTGCGGCCGGCCAGACCCGACTTGGCTTCCTCGCGGATAATATCGTTGCACAGCTCCACGCATTCATCGCAAATAAACACGGTGGGGCCGGCAATCAGCTTGCGCACTTCGTGCTGCGATTTGCCGCAGAAGCTGCAATACAGCGTGCTCTTGCTATCGGATCCGCTCAATTTCGTCATAATTCTCTATCCACTGCGCCTTTTTCGCCTTTGGAGCAAGACGTTCTGTCCGGCGCGAAGACTCGGCCGCCCATGGTAAGGCCCATGGACGCGAGATCAATCATTCCCATGCTTAACATCCCCGCCTTGCTCCAGTGTGAAGTGGCAGGGTTGCCAAAATGCTACAACAATTCCTCCCCGGCACGGGGAGGGGGACCACTCGCAGAGTGGTGGAGGGGCGCGGAGGCGTCCGTATCACGCCATTCCACCATCCTGCGGATGGTCCCCCTTCCCCAAGGGGAAGGAATTATTCGCCGTCTTTCGTGGGTGCGCCGCCGCTGCCCGAGGCATCGCCGGTTTCATCGTCCTTCGGGCGATGTGCGAATACCGCGTCAACCAGGCCGAATTTCTTCGCTTCCTCGGCTTCGAGGAAGGTGTCGCGGTCCATCGCCTTCTCGATATCTTCAAGCTTCTGGCCGGTATACTGCACATACAAATCGTTCATCCGTGCGCGGATCCGCAGGATTTCGCGGGCCTGGATTTCGATATCCGACGCCATGCCCCGCGCGCCGCCCGAAGGCTGGTGGATCATGATGCGCGCATTGGGCAGCGCCACGCGCATACCCGGCTCGCCTGCAGCGAGCAGGAACGAACCCATCGATGCCGCCTGCCCGATGCACACGGTGCGCACCTTGGGCTTGATGTATTGCATCGTGTCATGGATCGCCATGCCGGCAGTCACCACGCCGCCGGGTGAGTTGATATACATAGAGATGTCATTGCTGTTTTCGGATTCGAGGAACAGCAGCTGGGCGACGATCAGCGACGCCATATTGTCTTCCACTTGCCCTGTAACGAACACGATGCGTTCGCGCAGCAGGCGGCTGAAAATGTCGAAGCTGCGCTCCCCGCGGCTGGTCGATTCGACAACAACGGGCACAAGCGCGCCGGTGACGGGATCGGTGGTGAATTGGTCTTGCTTGTCGCCGAACAGGTCGAACATGGGAGCGCTTTCCTCTCGTCTCGGGATTTGAGCGGTCTATGTCGCCCCGCCCCGCGCGAAGTTCAAGGGGAATGCCGCTTTCGTCCCTGAAAATTGCATTCGTCCGGCCAGAATCGCCCTTGGTCGATTGGTCGGCATCGATTCGTCGCTGGTCGATTGCAGCGCGCTTCGCCTGCGACAATCGGCTTTGACGGTTGTGACTACAAACGTCATCAAATGGATGGGATTGAATTTGGGAAAGTTTTACGCCTCTGTCGCTGGCGCCGCCTTGCTTGCTGCGCTTCCTGTCTCCGCCTTGGCGCAGGAGGAAACCAATGGCAGCGAGACCGCGCCGCCGCCGGAGGCGACCGTCACGCCTGGCGGCGCAAGGGTGTTCACGCCCGAGGATTTCGCCCGCTTCGCACCGCGCAATGCGCTCGACATGATTGGCGAGATTCCCGGCTTCACTTTGCGAGGAGAGGATGACCAACGCGGGCTGGGGCAAGCCAGCGCTAATGTGCTCATCAACGGCGCTCGCATCACCAACAAGTCCGAAGGCGTGTTCACCCAGTTAAGCCGCATCGGCACCGACCGGGTGGAGCGGATCGAGATTGTCGATGGCGCGACTTTGGGCATTCCCGGCTTGTCCGGACAGGTGGCCAATGTCATCACCCGCCCCAGCGATATTTCGGGCCGCTTCACTTACCGCTCGACCTTCCGCCCGCGCTATGCCGAACCGAGCTTTATCGGCGGCGAAGTGTCCTTGAGTGGATCGGGCGACACGCTCGACTGGACGGTGGCGATCGGCAACGGTGTCGGTCGCGGCGCAGCGGGTGGCGGCGAATCCTTCATCTTCGATGCTGATGGCAATGTGCTCGAAAGCCGCGACATCGAAATCCAGTTCATCGCCGACAATCCGCGCATTTCGGGCAGCGCGCAATGGACCAGCCCCGGCGGCACGGTGGTGAATGCCAACGCCAATTACAGCCGCTCTTATGTCAATTTCCGTGACACCCAGTTTCGCGACCTGACAACCGGCGTAGACCGGCTGCGCAGTTTCGAGAACCGCGACCGCGGCTATTCCTACGAGTTCGGCGGCGATGTCGAGTTCGGGCTGGGGCAGGGCCGCCTGAAGCTGATCGGGCTCGAGCGGTTCAGAAGCAGCAACTCGACATCCGATTCGATCAATGATTTCGTCGACAATTCACCCGACACCGGCAACCGGTTTGCCTCGCAGGCCACCAGCGGGGAGCGGATCGGGCGCGGCGAATACAGCTGGAATATGCTCGGCGGCGACTGGCAGCTGGCGGCAGAGGCTGCGTTCAACCGGCTCGACCGCGAGGCGCAACTGTTCGAGCTCGATAGCAGCGGCGAATTTGTCGAGCTCAATTTCCCCAATGGCAGCGGCGGGGTGACCGAAGACCGCTATGAAGGCATCCTCACCCACAGCCGGCAATTGGCCAGCAATCTCTCGCTCCAGATCGGCGCGGGCTATGAATATTCGACGCTGGCGCAAACCGGCGCAAACGGCCTCACGCGCAGTTTCTGGCGGCCCAAGGGCTCGGTCAATCTCGCCTGGCAGGTCGAGGACGGGCTCGACATCTCCTTCCAACTCGCCCGCCGCGTGGGCCAGCTGAGCTTTGGCGACTTCCTCGCCAGCGTCTCGCTGCAGCAGGAGCAGGAGAATGCGGGCAATGTTGAGCTGGTGCCGCAGCAGAGCTGGGAAGCGCAGATCGACATCACCAAAAGCCTTGGCCGCTGGGGCAGCACCGAACTCAGGCTCTATGGGCAGGAGATCGAAGACTATCTCGAATTCATCCCCGCACCCGATGGCGGCGAGACGATCGGCAATATCGACAGCGCCAGCGTCTATGGCATCCGTTCGAACAGCACGTTCCAGCTTGCACCGCTGGGCCTCAACGGAATGCAGCTCGACCTGACGGTGGATTTCGACTGGACGAGCCTTGAAGACCCGCTCACCGGCGAAACGCGTAAATGGAGCGAGAACCGCGATATCGAAATCAGCAGCACATTGCGCCACGACATTCCCGGTTCCGATTTCGCATGGGGTTTCGGCGTCGATTACACCCGCGCGCAACGCTATTACCGGCTGACCGAGGAAGGCCTGAACAACGAAGGCCCCGCCTACACCTTCGCCTTTATCGAGCACAAGGACGTGTTCGGCATGACGGCGAACCTGACCGTGTTCAACCTGACCGACGGCCGCGCGCGCTTGGATCGCTTCGTTTACGACGGCTACCGCGACCGCTCGCCGCTGTTGTTCCGTGAGACGCAGGATCTGAGCGTGCAACCGATCTTCAACTTCCGCCTGAGCGGGGAGTTTTAGGGGCGGAACCCTAAACCCTTCACCTCGTCGCCCCGGACTTGATCCGGGGCTGGGCTTCCTTTTGCTCGCCCGTTGCCATTCATGCGACGGCGGCGCAAAAGGGCCGGTATGAAAAGACTGCTTTTAGCCTCCGCTTCTCTTTTGCTTTTCGCCTTGCCAGCCGCCGCGCAGGACTCGGAAAGATCAACCCACGCAGCTGACATCCAAGAGTATAACAGCCGCATCGAGGCGCTGGATGATAGCGGGCCGGAGCTGAATGCCGTAATCACCTATAACGCCAATGTGGCGTTTTTGGCTTCCGCACTTCCCGGCGATGGCATCCTCCAAGGCCGCACCGTCCTCGTCAAAGACAATATCGAAACGCGCGAATTTCCCACCACCGCTGGCAGCCTCGCACTTGCCGACAATGACACAGGCCGCGATGCGCCGCTGATTGCGCGGATGCGCCAGAACGGCGGGGTGGTGCTCGGCAAGACGAACCTTTCCGAATGGGCGAATTTCCGCTCCTCCGAAAGCACCAGCGGGTGGAGCGCGGTGGGCGGGCTGACGCGCAATCCCTACGCCACCGACCGCAACAGCTGCGGCTCGTCCTCGGGCAGCGGCGCGGCGGTTGCGGCGGGGTTCGCCTGGGCGGCCATCGGCACCGAGACCGACGGATCGATCACCTGCCCCGCCAGCGTCAATGGCGTGGTCGGGTTCAAGCCCACTGTGGGACTGGTGAGCCAGGAATTGATCGTTCCCATAAGCCACTCGCAGGATACTGCCGGGCCGATGACGAGCAACGTAGCCGATGCGGCGCTGCTGCTCTCCGCCATCGCAGGGCCGAATTATGGCGAGTTGGGCGAGGGCGATCTCGCCTATGATTTCACCGCCGGACTTGCCGACTATTCGCTCACCGGTGTGCGCATCGGCGTGATGCGCGAACGCTGTGGCAATTTCGCGCCGCTCTGCGCGGTCTACGAACAGGCGCTCGCCGACCTAGCGGGCGCGGGCGCGGTGCTGGTCGATGTAACATTCGCAAGCGACCCGGCGATGTTCGGCGACGAATACACCGTGCTGCTGTACGAATTCCGCGAGGGGATTAACGCCTATCTCGCCGGTTCGCCCGCCGATATTCCGGTGCGCTCGCTGGAAGACCTGATCGCGTTCAACATCGCCAATGCCGACAGTGAAATGCGCTGGTTCGGGCAGGATATCTTCGAACTCGCGCTGCAAACCACCGACACCGAAGCCTACGAAGCCGCGCGGGCGAACAGCTTCCGCCTTGCCGGGCCCGAAGGGATTGATGCGATGCTGGCCGAGCACAATGTCGCTTTCCTCGTCGCGCCCACTCGCGGCCCCGCCTGGGTCAGCGATCTGGTGAATGGCGACAATTTCCGCGGCGGCATCGGCATCGGTTCCTTCGCCGCAATTGCGGGCTATCCACATCTCACCGTGCCGATGGGCGATATCGAGGGACTGCCGGTCGGTCTCTCTTTCATCGGCACCGCGTGGGACGATCACCTTGTCCTGCAAGCCGGCGCGGCGTATGAGCGCGCGCGCAGCGTCACCTTGCCGCAGCCGACATTGGCCCCTTGGGAACCTTTGCCAGCTACGGGCGCTGATTGACCACTGATTCAAGCGCCGTTGCGGCGTGCCATTTGCTGTATCCGCCCCGGCGCGGAGCACGTTCGATCCGGAGACACTGATTTTGGCCGCCCGCATTCCATCGCATCATTGCGCATGGCTGGCCTTGGCAGCGGCCCTGGCCAGCGTGCCAGCGATCGCGCAGGATGAAGCCGGCGCCAGCGACACCGCTGCGGTCAGGAGCGCCGCCAGCGAGGTTTACACACCGGCCGATTTCACGCGCTTCGCGCCGCGCACCGCGCTCGATCTGATTGAACGCATCCCCGGTTTCAGTGTCGACCGCAGCGGCGGTGACGGCGGCGGGCGCGGTTTTGGACAGGCTTCGGAAAATCTGCTCATCAATGGCGAGCGGCTCTCCAGCAAGTCGACCAGCACCGCCGACCAGCTGGCGCGCATCAGCGTTGATGCGGTGGTGCGGATCGAGATCGTCGATGGCGCGAGCCTCGATATCCCCGGCCTGACCGGGCGCGTCGCCAATATCATCGTCGAACAGCAGGGCGCGACGGGGCAATTCCGCTGGCGGCCCGAATGGAACACCGGCACCGCGCCCGCACAATGGTTCGAAGGCGAGCTGTCGCTTACCGGCAGTACGCTCGGCGTCGATTACACTGTCGCGCTGGAAAACCGCGATTTCGCACGCGGGCGGCTTGGCCCCAATATCTTCACCATCGCCGATGGCACCGTGGACGAGCGGATCAACCGCGCCTCCAACCTGTTCAACCGGCCCAATCTCAGCGCCTTGCTTGCTTTCTCGCCTGCCCCAGACATTGCCGTCAATCTCAACCTGTCGGGCGGGATCGAGATTTTCGATTCGGAGGAGGCGGAAAGCCGCATCGCCAATTCCCCGCTTGGCCCCTTTGCCGAAAGCTTTGTGACCGATAGCGACGAATGGTTTTACGAGCTGGGCGGCGATGTGACGTTCCCGGTGGGGCCGGGGTCGCTGAAGCTGATCGTGCTCGAAAGCTACGATTACCGCGAACGGCGCGACAGCTCGCTGCTAGATACCGCTGGCCTGCCCACCAGCGGTTCGCAGTTCATCCGCATTGCTGAGGACGGCGAGCGGATCGGGCGCGGCGAGTATAGCTGGGGGATGCTCGGCGCGGACTGGCAGCTTTCGGCAGAGGCGGCGTTCAACCGGCTTGACCAGTCCGGGCGGTTGTTCGGTTACGATCCGGCACGTTCGGAATATGTCGAAGTGGCCTTTCCCGGGGGCGCGGCCAATGTGCGCGAGGACCGGTATGAGGCGCTGCTGAGCGTTGGCTTCCCGCTTGCCGCCAATCTCACCCTGCAGCTGATCGGCGGCGCGGAATATTCGGACATCCGCCAAACCGGCGACAATGCCCGCTCACGCAGTTTTACCCGCCCCAAGGGTTCGCTCAACCTGGCCTGGGCGCCTGTTAGCGGGCTTGATGTGAATTTCGAAGTCGCGCGCCGCGTCGGCCAGCTCGATTTCGGCGACTTCCTCGCCAGTGTCGATCTGTCGGACGAACAGGAGAACGCCGGGAACAGTGATCTGCGCCCGCAGCAGAACTGGGATGTGACGCTGGAAATTGCCAAGAACCTGGGCGCTTGGGGCTCGGCTACGTTGACGCTGTTCGACGAGCAGATCGACGATCTGATTCTTGTCCTGCCGCTCGACAATGGCGGCGAGGCGCGGGGCAATATCGATTCTTCGCGGCGCACGGGGATTAACTTCCTCGGCACATTCCAGCTGGCGGCCATGGGGCTCGAAGGGGCGCAGCTCGATGTTGAGATCGACTGGGAAACCTCTTCAGTGGTCGATCCGGTCACGGCGGTGGAACGGCGCTTTGACGGGAATGAACCGTTCGAGCTGGCGCTGGACTTCCGCCACGATGTCCCCCGCACCGATATCGCGTGGGGCTGGGGATTTCTGGCCAGCGAGCGCTATCCGTTTTTCCGCACCCGGCAGGAAATCCGCGAACACGGGCCGAGCACTTCGGCATCGGTGTTTGTCGAGCACAAGGATGTGTTCGGCGCGACGGCGAACCTGCGGCTGGGCAATCTGATCGATGACGAGGATGTGCTTTTCCGCACCGTTTACGAAGGGCTGCGCGGTTCCTCGCCCGTGCGTTTCACCGAAGACCGCCGCCGCGATCTTGGCCAGACCATCACGCTGACGCTCACGGGAAGTTTCTGACGCGCACGAAAAAGCCCTCCGCGGCGGGTGCCGGGAGGGCTTTTTCCATTCAGCGCGGGGCGCTTACTTTTTCGCGGCAGGCTTCTTGGCCGGAGCCTTTTTAGCAGGAGCCTTCTTCGCAGCAGGCTTCTCTTCCTCGGCAGCAGCCTTCTTCGGCGCGGCCTTTTTCGCCGGCGCCTTTTTCGCAGCAGGCGCTTGGTCCTTGGCGGCAGCCTTCTTGGCCGGAGCCTTCTTCGCTGCGGTCTTCTTCTTGACGTCGTCGGGGGCCGCTTCTTCGGCTTCGATCGCGGCTTCCAGTTCCTCACGCGTCACTTCGCGCTCGGTCACCTCGGCCTTGTCGAACAGGAAGTCGACGACCTTGTCTTCATACAGCGGCGCACGAAGCTGCGCCTGCGCCATCGGCTCGCTGCGGACATAGTCGACAAACCGCTGGCGATCTTCGGGGCGATATTGCTGCGCTGCCTGCTGGATCAGCATCTGCATTTCCGCCGCGGTGATTTCCACGCCGTTCGCCTGGCCGATTTCGGACAACAGCAGGCCGAGCCGCACGCGCCGTTCGGCGATACGCTTGTAATCATCTTTCTCGGCTTCAATTTCCTTCATCGCAGCTGCCGGATCAGCCTCGCGCGCAGCTTCCTGCGTCAGCTGGTTCCAGATCTGCTCGAATTCGGCGTCCACCATGCTCGGCGGGACGGCGAAGTCGTGATCGGCGGCCAGCGTATCGAGCAGCTGGCGCTTCATTTGCGTGCGGGTGAGGCCGGCGCTTTCCTGCTCCAGCTGGCCCTTCACCAGTTCTTTCAGCTTGTCGAGACCGTCGAGGCCAAGCTGCTTGGCGAAGTCTTCATCCACCTTGGTTTCGGTGGGGACTTTGACCTGCTGCACGGTCACGTCGAATTCGGCTTCCTTGCCCGCCAGATGTTCCGCAGGATAATCTTCGGGGAAGGTCACGGTGATGGTCTTCGCATCGCCCGTCTTCACGCCGGTCAACTGGTCTTCAAAGCCGGGAATGAAAGCACCCGAACCGATCACCAGCGGCGCGCCTTCGGCCTTGCCGCCTTCAAATTCCACGCCATCGACGCGGCCGACGAAATCGATGATCAGCTGGTCGCCATCACCGGCCTTCTTGCTCTTGGCGGCGTCCTTGTAGCTCTTCTGGCCTTCGGCAATCTTGCCCAGCGCTTCGTCGAGCTGTGCGTCGCTGACCGGAACCACCAGCTTTTCCAGCTTCAGGCCATCGATGCTCGGCGCTTCGATTTCGGGAAGCACTTCGACTTCCACGGTCAGTTCGGCGTCCTTGCCCTGGGCGTAGCCGTCCTTCATTTCGACCTTGGGCTGCAAGGCAGGGCGCAGCTTTTTGTCGCGGATCAGGCCGTCGACCGAATCGCGCAACGTCTTGTTCAGCACATCGGCGTGCAGCGCTTCACCATGCATCTTGCGCACAAGATTGGCGGGCACCTTGCCCGGACGGAAGCCCGGCATCCGCACCTGCGGAGCGACCTTCTTCACCTCGGCATCGATCTTGGCTTCGATATCCTTGGCGGTAATGGTCAGGGTGTAGGCGCGCTTGAGGCCTTCATTGGTGGTTTCGACGATCTGCATTGTCAGCCTTTACTCAAATCCATTTACCGATTCATGCCGGCCATCAAGCCAAGCGAAACTGGTGCGGGCGAAGGGACTCGAACCCCCACATCGTAAGATACTGGTACCTAAAACCAGCGCGTCTACCAGTTCCGCCACGCCCGCGGCCAAGCGAACCGTGCAGGCGGGGACGCCTGCGCACGAAGCGCCGCCCTTAGAAGGGGCGGGAGCAAAGGGCAAGATGGAGTCTCGCCAATTCGCGCCATTTCCGGGCCAATGTGATTGCTTTTTGTGGTGGCATGGCTATCGGGCAGCGCCATGAGCGATACAGACACCGATCAAACCCCCGAAAACACTCCTTCCGGCACCGGCGCAAATACTGGCGCGGATATGCCGCCCGACCAGCTGGCGATCGACCCGCGCAGCCCGCATTTCGATGCCGAGAAGCTGCAACGCGGCGTCGCGATCCGCTTCAAGGGCCGCGTGCGCACCGATATCGAAGCCTATTCGATCCCCGAAGGCTGGGTGCGCGTGCAGGCGGGCAAGACGGTGGACCGCAAGGGCCGCCCGCTGACGATCAAACTGAGTGGCCCGGTCGAAGCGTGGTACGAAGATCTGGGTGAGGACGCACCGGTCAACCGCAAGGCGGACTGAGCCGCGCCACCAAAACGATCCAAAAAGGCGGAAACGGGCTGCGGCCCTTTTCCGCCTTTTTCGTATCAGACGACCGGATCGTTCGGATCGTCTTTCTCGTTGGGATGCGTCGTGGTCATGCGCAGGATCGTGTAACCAAGGATCGCCGAGATCAGCGAGCCGGTGAGAATGCCGATCTTGGCTTCGTCACGCAGCAGCCGCGCCGTTTCACCCGTTCCGGGGAAGGCCAGCTCCCCAATAAACAGGCTCATCGTAAAGCCGATACCGCACAGCACCGAAACGCCCCAGATTTCCGGCCAGCTGCAATTGGCAGGCTTTTCGACGATTTTCAGTTTCACCGATAGCCAGACAGTGCTGAAAATGCCTACCTGCTTGCCTACGACGAGGCCCGCAGCAACAGCCAACGGCAGCGGATCGAGCAGCGCTTCCATGCCGATGCCCGACAGGTTTACGCCCGCATTGGCAAAGCCGAAAATCGGCACCACGATATAAGAGTTCCACGGCACCAGCGCGTGCTCCATATCTTCAAGCATGGTGGAGCCTTTACGGCAGCGGAAGGGGATCATTAGTGCGGCGAGTACACCGGCTATGGTTGCGTGAACGCCGGAATACAGAACCGTGTACCACAGCGCGATGGTCAGCACGATAAAAGCCAGCTTGCTGGGAAATGCCACGCGGTTGAGTGCGAACATCACAGCCAAAATGGCAGCTGAAGCCGCGAGATATTCGATCTTAATTGTCTCTGTGTAGAAAACCGCAATGATCGTGACAGCGCCGATGTCATCGACGATGGCGACTGTCAGCAGGAAAAGGCGCAAGGCTGCAGGAACGCGGGTGCCGAGCAGACCGACTACGCCCATGGCGAAGGCGATATCGGTCGCTGCCGGGATCGCCCAGCCGCGCGAAAGTCCTTCTGCCTCGCCCACGGTTAGGATGTAAACGAAGGCGGGAGCAGCCATCCCCGCAATTGCGGCAAGAACCGGCAGATTGCGCGCCTTGGGATCGGAAAGATTGCCTGCGATCAGTTCGCGCTTCACTTCCAGCCCGACCACGAAGAAGAAAATCACCATCAACCCGTCATTCACCCACAGGTGGATGGTGTTGAGGTAAAAGGTCTCTTTCGGCCAAAGATAGCCCTGGAACAGCTCGAAATAGGCGCCGGACACGCCCGAATTGGCGACCACCATCGCCACGATGGCAACAGCGATCAGCAGGATGCCCGCAAAGGCATCGGCCTTGAACAGCGTCTTGAAGTTGCGGACGGACGAAACGAGAAAACTGGGTTTTGCCATATCGCGCTCCCAATTCGCGATTTGGCGGCGCAATGCAAGCCCGCTGGCGCGAAACAATACCAATTGCGCACGCGGCGGGGCGGGCCGAGGCGCGCCTGACGCTTGCAAAGACCATTGTAAAATGTAGATTTACGCGAAATCACCTAATCTGCGGGGGCAATTCGGGAATGGAACTTGGCGCGTTGTCCCTGCTGCAATGGCTGGCGGTGATCGAACACGAATTGCTGTTGTTTGCGGGGGTGTTCTTTCTGATAGGCGCATTGGACGAGCTGGCGGTTGATGGCCTGTGGTTCTGGCACCGGCTGCGTGGACGGCTGGTCACCCACCGGGTCTCCCGCGCCGATCTGCGGCATCGCCATCTCTCCGGGCTGACCGCCGTCTTCATACCGACATGGCAAGAAGCCGTGGTGATCGGGCCGACGCTGGGCAATGCTTTGACCGCTTGGCCGCAGAAAGACCTGCTCTTTTATATCGGCTGCTATCGCAACGATCCCGATACGCTGATGGCGGCGATGGCGGCTGCGGGCAATGATCCGCGCGTGCGGCTGATCGTGCACGATGTGGCGGGGCCGACCACCAAGGCCGATTGCCTCAACCGGATCTACCGTGCGATGCAGCAGGACGAGCGGCGGCGCGGGACAAGCGTGCGCACCGTGATCCTGCACGATGCCGAGGATGTGGTCGATGCCGCCGCGCTGTCGCTGATCGACCGCGCGATTGACGATAATGATTTCGTGCAATTGCCTGTATTGCCGCTCGTGCATCCGCAAAGCCGCTGGGTCGCGAGCCATTATTGCGAGGAATTTGCTGAGGCGCATGGCAAGGCGATGGTTGTGCGCGATCTGCTGCGCGTGGGCATCCCGGCGGCGGGCGTAGGTTGCGGGTTCCGCCGCAGCCTGCTGGGCAATCTGGCGGCGATGCGCGGCGGCGATGCGGGGCCGTTCAGCGGACAATCGCTGACCGAGGATTACGAGTTGGGCCTGAGCGTCACCGCGCAAGGCGGGCAGGGGCGCTTCCTGCGCGTACGCGGGGAGGACGGCTCGCTGATCGCCACCCGCAGCTATTTCCCCGCCGATCTGCCCTCCGCCGTTCGGCAAAAGGCGCGCTGGATGCACGGCATCGCTTTGCAAGGTTGGGACAGCCTTGGCTGGAGCAACCGGCTGGCAGAGAACTGGATGCGCCTGCGCGACCGGCGCGGGCCCTTGGCGGCGCTGGTGCTGCTGGCAGGCTATGTGCTGTTTGTCCTCGCGGGCACGCTAATGCTGCTCGACCTGTTCGGGATTGAGCGTATCAGCAGCATGACGCCGCTGCTGTGGACGCTCCTCGCGCTCAATTTCGCCGCTTTGCTGTGGCGCGCGGCGATGCGCTTTGCCTTTACCGCGCGCGATTACGGCGTGGCCGAGGGGCTGCGCGCGGTGCTACGGATGCCGGTTGCCAATGTCATCGCGATCATGGCCGCGCGCCGCGCGTTGGTGGCTTATGGCAAGACGCTTCTCGGCCAAAGAGTCGTGTGGGACAAGACCGCGCATGACAGCCACCCGCTCGATGCTGCCGCGCCGCCGCGTTTGGTGACGGAGGGCGGGCAATGAGCGCCTATCGCGCCTCTGCACGAAGGGAAGCGGCACTGCCGCGAGGGCGGGGGCTGTTGGCAATCGGACTGGTGGTCGCCGCGTGGGGCACGATGCGCCTGGCCTTGTGGGAATCGCCGCTGCTGCCCGAAATCGTGCCGCCGTTGGCCGCGATCGCGCCGGGGGGTGATCAGGCGGCGATACCCGTCCCTTCAGTATCGCAGCCGCTGACAGAGGGGACTGCACGGGTCTCTATCCCATGGGAAAACGACCGCGTGATTGCGCCGCTGCTGCCGACACTGACGGCTCCGGATTGGCGCTCCCCCGAAGCTTTAAGCGAGATTCGCAGTCCCGTGTTGCAGCGTGAAGCTTACGGTTCCAACCGCGCGCTGGGTCATGCCAATCTCTTGCGGATGGGTTTCGGGATGCGGACACCGGTCAGAGCCGGTCAGACGCGAGATCTTCCGGCACCCAGTGCCGTTTTGGCGATTTACGATGCTCCTGCTGCCGCGCGCGAGCTGCGCGCAACGCCCGCACCATCGCGCTGGTCGCTCGATGCCTGGGCGATGTGGCGCGAAGGCGGCAACGCGCCCTTGGTAGCGGGCCTGCCGAGCTATGGCCGCAGCCAGGCGGGCGCGGTTCTGCGATACACTTTGGCCGAGGCGAGCGGCCACCGCCCGCAACTGTATCTGCGCGCGACCTCCGCGCTGGAAGGCGCGCGCGAACGAGAAGTCGCGTTCGGCGCGAGCGCGCGCCCGCTGCCCGCGCTCCCCGTCCGCTTCGCTGCCGAGAGCCGGCTGAGCGAGACCGCAAGCGGCGCCGAAGTCCGCGCGGCAGCCTATGCGGTCACCGAATTGCCGCCGCTCGCGCTGCCGGGCGGATTGCGCGCAGAGGCCTATGCGCAGGCAGGCTATGTCACCGGCAATGCCGCAACGCCCTTCGTCGACGGGCTGGCGCGGATCACACGGCCTGTAGCGGGGCGCGATGATTTCCGGCTCGAGGCGGGTGCGGGCGCTTGGGGCGGCGCGCAGAACGACGCGCAAAGGCTGGATGTCGGGCCGAGTGCGGCGGTGATTTTCCGCGTGGGCGAGACCAATGGCCGGTTGTCCGCCGACTACCGCTTCCGCGTGGCGGGCGATGCCGAACCCCGCAGTGGCCCGGCGATCACCTTATCGGCAGGTTTTTGAGCGTAAACGCGCATTGATCTTCAAACCCGCCCCGCCATGGTTTAGGCGCTAGGGATGGACGTATACCTGCCCATTGCCAATCTCTCGATCAACGGTTTGTGGATCGTGTTGCTTGGCGCGCTAACGGGGGTGCTGTCCGGCCTGTTCGGCGTGGGCGGCGGCTTCCTGACGACGCCGTTGCTGATTTTCACCGGCATCCCGCCCACGGTCGCCGCAGCCAGCGCTGCAACCCAGGTCACCGGCGCGAGCGTTTCGGGCGTGCTGGCGCATGGCCGCAACAACGGTGTCGATTATGAAATCGGTGCGGTGATCGTCGCAGGCGGTATGGTTGGCGCGCTTATCGGGGCAGGGCTGTTCAACCTGCTCTCTGCCATCGGCCAGATCGATGTGGTCATCAACGTGCTGTACGTCCTGCTGCTCGGTTCGATTGGCGGGATCATGCTGCGCGAGGCGCTGCAATCGCTCGGTTATGTCTCGGCTGACGGAAGTAAGCCCCGCGCGGCCAAACGCCGCCACCATCCATGGATCGCGGCCATGCCCTACCGGATGCGCTTTTACCGTTCGGGCCTCTACATATCGCCCATCGCGCCGCTGCTGCTGGGGCTGGTGGTGGGCATCCTCACCATGCTGATGGGCGTGGGCGGTGGTTTTCTTATGGTGCCCGCCATGCTGTATATCCTCGGTATGAGCGCCAAAGTCGTTGTGGGGACGAGCCTGTTCAACATCCTTTTCATCACCATGCTGGTGACGATGGTGCACGCCTTCACCACCCGTGCGGTGGATATCGTGCTGGCGGGTCTGCTGCTGCTCGGTTCGGTGCTGGGGGCGCAGTTTGGAACCAGCATTGCGCAAAAGCTCAAGCCCGAATTGCTGCGGTTGATTTTGGCGGCCATCGTCGTCGCGATTGCGCTGCGCATGGCCTACGGGCTGATTCTGACACCTGACGAAGTGTATACGGTTGTGCCACTATGATGGTCTCCTCGCTGCTATTCGCTTCGCCGGGACTGCGTTCCGGCTGCGCGGCAGCTGCGGGCGCGCGGTCGCGCTTGGGCTCGCTTGGGCGAGCGATATTTGCGCTACTTTTCGGCCTTTTGATTGCCGTCCCCGCGCAGGCGCAGAACCGTGATCCGGTGCTGGTGCCCGATATTTCCGAGCACGATATCGTGCTGCGGCAGGGCTTTACGGGCGCCGATCTGCTGCTGTTCGGCGCTATTCTTGATCCCGAGGGCGGGCAGTCGGGCGCATCCTACGACATTATCGTGGTGCTCAAAGGCCCGACCGAAGAAATCCGCATCCGAGAGAAAGAGCGCTTTCTGGGAATGTGGGTCAACGCCGATAGCGTCGATTACCGTTCGGTGCCCAGCTTCTACGCGCTTGCCAGTTCCCGTCCCGTGGTCGAGATCGTCGACGAGGAGACTGCGGCGATTTTCGAGCTGGGTCTGCGCTGGTTGCAGCTTTCGCCCAGCGGTTCGATCGACCCCGAGGAGCAGGAGCGATTTTCCGCCGGACTTGTCGACCTGCGCCAGCGGCAGGGGCTGTATGCGGAATATGAAAACGGCATAACGGTGTCCGAAGGCGTCCTTTACCGCGCCGTCTTGCCGATCCCGTCAAACGTTCGTGCCGGCCGCTACGTTGCGGAAACCTTCGCCATTTCCAACGGCCGTGTCATCACCTCGGCCACGTCCGAAGTGCAGGTGCGCAAGGAAGGGTTCGAACGCCGGGTGGAGCAGGGAGCGGAGGATTTTGCACTGTTCTACGGCTTGCTTGCGGTGGGCTTGTCGGTCGGCATGGGGTTTGCCGCAGGACGGCTGTTCGCACTGATCTAGCAGGCATTGCGGTATTATTGACCCGATTTTAACCCTGTCGGGCTAGGCCCACGGGCAGTGAAACTGTCCCAGTGAGCCGACTGTATGAACGATATGTCCGGTATGCCCCGTCCTGCGCCCGTCGCGAGCCCTGGTGTTGCGCCTGCAAGTGAGCGTTCGCGCCAACAGGCCGCCGTCACCGAAGCGCAGCGCGAACAGAGCGTCGAATGCGCGCGCCAGCCGATTGGTGTGGTGCTGGAAATCGCCGGTTCGGGCTCGGCCATCGCGCTCGACCTGATGCGGCTCAATGAATGTATGGCCGATGCCGATCCGTCGATTGCTCTTGCCGGTCAGGTCGGTTCGCAGATCAAGATCAAGACCAATGACGGCTGGCTGCTCGCCAGCGTGCGCAACCAGCGGCAGGATCGCCGCGGTGAAGGCAATTCGGTCATCGCCAATATCGATTTCATGGGCGAGGGCATGGA
This sequence comes from Aurantiacibacter sp. KMU-128, assembly GCF_056933515.1. Classification (NCBI taxonomy): domain Bacteria; kingdom Pseudomonadati; phylum Pseudomonadota; class Alphaproteobacteria; order Sphingomonadales; family Erythrobacteraceae; genus Aurantiacibacter; species Aurantiacibacter sp. KMU-128. The sequence goes on along the minus strand of NZ_JBXORT010000001.1, from coordinate 2,211,356 downwards.
AGAGAAGCTGACGGGCAAAATCCACAGCTTCCGCCGCGGTGTGACCCGCTACCCCATTCCCGGTGCGCTCATCTATCCCGCGACGACCGAGGATTTGCGCCAGATTTACGCCAGCGACGGACGCAGCGCGATCCAGATCGGCACGGTCTATCCCACCAGCGATATCCGCGCGGGGATGTATATCGATGCGATGCTGGGCAAGCACTTTGCGCTGCTCGGCTCCACCGGTACGGGTAAATCGACCAGCGCCGCGCTGATCCTCCACCGCATTTGCGAGGCCGCGCCGCAGGGCCATATCCTGATGATCGACCCGCACGGCGAATATTCCGCGGCCTTCCGCAACACGGGCATGATTTTCGACGTGTCGAACCTGCAAATGCCGTATTGGCTGATGAACTTCGAAGAGCATTGCGAAGTCCTGCTGAAGTCGAGCGGAAATGACCTGCAGAATGACCGTGATATTCTCGCCAAGTGTCTGCTCGCCGCGCGTTCGAAGAACCGGCTGGCCGAGCAGATGGGCAAAATCACGGTGGATTCGCCCATTCCCTATTTGCTCAGCGACCTGACGAACATGATCCAGGACGAAATGGGTAGGCTGGACAAGGCCACCAACACCGCGCCTTATATGCGGATCAAGACCAAGATCGACGAGCTGAAGGCCGATCCGCGTTACCAGTTCATGTTCTCCGGCATGCTGGTGGGCGATACGATGGCGGACTTTATCTCCAAGATTTTCCGGATGCCGTCGGCGGGCAAGCCGATCGCGATTATCGACGTGTCTGGCGTGCCTTCGGACATCACCAGCACCGTGGTTGCCGTGCTCAGCCGGCTTGTGTTCGACTTTGCGATCTGGAGCCGCAACGAAAGCACCAGCCCCATCCTCCTCGTGTGCGAGGAAGCGCACCGCTATGTACCGAACGAGCGCAATGCCGATGGCAATTCGGTCGGCACCGTGCTGAGCCGCATCGCCAAGGAAGGGCGTAAATACGGGATCAGCCTGGGCCTCATTACGCAGCGCCCGTCCGACCTTGCCGAAGGCGTGCTGTCGCAGTGCGGCACGATCATCTCGATGCGTCTCAACAACGAGCGCGACCAGGCTTTCGTGAAAGCCGCCATGCCCGAAGGCGCGCGCGGCTTCCTCGATTCGATCCCGGCCTTGCGCAACCGCGAATGCATCGTCTGCGGCGAGGGTGTCGCCATTCCGATGCGCGTGGCGTTCGACAATCTGGAAGAGAACAAGCGCCCGGCATCCGAAGACCCCAGCTTTGTCGACCTGTGGAACCAGGGCGGCGGCGAGGAAGATCTGGTGCACCGCACCGTGCAACGCTGGAGAGCTCAAGGCAGCTAAGCTGCCTTGATGGTTTGCTTGACGCTCGTGCATCCGCACGAGCATCCTCGGTGCTATTCGCTCCGCCGGGGCTACGCTCCGGCTGCGCGGCACCTGCGGGTCGCGCTGTGCGCTCGGTCGCTCGTTTCACGCGCGAATTTTAAGAGCACGCTGCAATCGGCCGCAACCAGCGGACGACCTAGGGCGACTGCCCGCCCGCAGCGGGCGCGAAGTGTAGCGGAGCGCGTCTAGCGAGGACGAAAGCGCGGATGCGCTTTCGCAAAACACATCACGTTCCTCTGGTATCCCCGAACAGGTGGATATGCAGCCGGTCGGTCAGGCGATAGCCCTTCTGGATGCAGATCGGGGCAAGCCACTTGGCCCGCTCGTGCAGAACCTGCGATTCGCGTCCTTCGGGCATCAGCAGTACCGCGCCGGGGTGGATGCTGAAACGCTGCACCAGCGCATCGACTTCGCGCACATCGTCAGGATTGCCGATGACGAATTTGAATATCGCGTGTCGTGACTGCGCCCAATGCGCCATCGCCTCGTAGGGCAGGGCCAGCGCCGGGTCGTTCCCGCTATGCGCCAGCTTCGGGCTGACCGTATATTCGAAACGATGGGGCTGTTCGGGCAGCACGGTGCCGTTGGTCTCCACCGCATAGCTGAAGCGAAAGGGCGCCATCTCGTCGAGCAGATCGGCGAGCGCCAGAAGTGCCTTTTGCTGCATCATCGGCTCGCCCCCTGTGAACACCACATAGTTTGGCGGCAGCGCGCAGACGCTGTGAGCGACCTCCGCGATATCCATCGTCACCTGATTGGCCTTCCGGTCAAAGGTGATGCCGTCGTCATGCGGGCGCGGATCGCCGTCCCAATGCCAGGTGTACGGTGTGTCGCACCACGCGCAGGCGAGATTGCAGCGGGAGAGGCGCACGAAGGTTGCGGGCCGCCCGATGGCCGTGCCTTCGCCTTGCACGGTGGCGAAAATTTCCGGCCCGCCCGCGTCGTCTGTGGCTAAAGCCAATTTCAACTGAGTCCCCTCCTCTTCAGAGGAGGGGGTTGGGGGTGGTGGCGAGTGCAGCGAGCAAATCCGGTGCGACCTTCCGGTCGCAAAACCACCCCTCGATCCCCTCCTTTGAAAAGGAGGGGAGGAGAGCCAATGACCGCAATCACCTCAACCGCTCCAGCGCGCCTTCGAGGCGGGCGATTTCGGCAGTGTGATGGTCGAGATCGTTTTGAGCCTTCTCGACCGCTTCGGGCTTCGCGCGATCGACGAAATTCGTATTCCCGAGACGGCCTTCGAGCGATTTCGCTTCCTTCTGTGAGGCTGCGAGCGCCTTTTCCAGCCGCGCACGTTCGGCGTCGATATCGATCACGCCTTCGAGCGGCACGATCACCATGTCGTTACGCGCTGTCACTTGCATCGCAGCACCTTCAGGAGCGTCACCGATAGTGACTGGAGCCAAGCGTGCGAGACGTTCGATGGCCGCGCTGCTCCTGTGCAATACGTATTTCGCAAGATCGGAAGGATAGGGAATGTAAGCCGCCAGCTTCTCGCCCGGCGAAATGCCCAGCTCGTTGCGCGCGCCGCGCGTCGCGGTGGTAAGTGCAATCGTCCAGTCGATGGCGTCGGTCGCATCCTTGGAGACTTCCGCACGCGGATCGGGCCATTTGGCAAGGATCAGATCGTAGCTGCGTTCACCTTGCGCGTGCCACAGCTCTTCGGTGATGAAGGGCATGAAGGGGTGCAGCATCACAAGGATCTGGTCGAGCGCCCATCCGGCGACTTCGCGCGTTTCCACGGCTGCGGGACTGTCTGCCTCGCCCTGCAGGACGGGTTTAATCAGCTCCAGATACCAGTCGCAGAACCGGCTCCATGTGAATTGGTAGATGGTGTTGGCAGCGGCATCGAAGCGCAGATCGGCCATCGCCGCATCCAGCGCCTCGACGGTCTGCTGCACTTCGCCGATGATCCACTGGTTCGCTGCAAGCCTTGCTGCGGGAGCCTTCACCGTAGTGCTTTTGCCGATGCCGTTGGCTTGGCAGAAGCGGGTTGCATTCCACAGTTTGGTCGCGAAGTTGCGGTATCCCTCGACGCGGCGTTCATCCATCTTGATGTCGCGGCCCTGGCTTTCCATCGCCGCCATGAAGAAGCGCAGCGCATCGGCGCCATATTGGTCGATGAGGCCAAGCGGATCGACGACATTGCCCTTCGACTTCGACATTTTCGAGCCGTCCGCCGCGCGCACAAGGCCGTGCAGATAGAGCTTGTCCCACGGGCGCTCACCCAGGTTGAAATAGCCCGCCATCAGCATCCGCGCATCCCAGAAGAACAGGATGTCGAAGCCGGAGATGAGCAGCGAGTTGGGGTAGTGCTTTTCGAGGAGGGCGGTGCTCTCCGGCCAGCCGAGCGTGGCAAAGGGCCAGAGCGCGGAGGAGAACCATGTGTCGAGAACGTCATCGTCGCGGGTTAGCGAAACGCTAGCACCAGCCTGCGCTTGCGCCTCTTCCTCGCTCATTGCCACATAGGCATTGCCATCCGCGTCATACCAGGCCGGAATCCGGTGCCCCCACCACAGCTGCCGGCTCACGCACCAAGGCTGGATGTTCTCCATCCAGTTGAAGAAGGTCTTCTCCCACGTCTTGGGCACAATTTCGACTTCGCCCGAACGCACCGCCTCGATCGGCTTCTTGGCCAGTTCGGCAGCATCGACATACCATTGATCGGTCAGCCACGGTTCGATCACCACGCCGCCGCGATCACCGAAGGGCGTGGCAATCTGGCGCGGTTCGGCGTCGAGTTCGATCTCCTCGCCTTTTTTCGACTTGGTGATGTGCGGGATGAGGAAGCCCTGTTCCTTCATCCGCTGCACCACCAGTTCGCGCGCGCCATCAACGCCATCCCGCTTGAAGCGGTGGAGGCCGATAAATTCGTCCGGCACCAGCCCGTCCGCCGTCTGGCAGACATTCGCCTCGGCATCGAGCATATTGAGCATTTCGCCCGCTGCGATTCCGGCGCGCTTGCCGACTTCGAAGTCGTTGAAATCATGCCCCGGCGTGATCTTCACCGCGCCGCTGCCGAGTTCGGGATCGGCGTGCTCGTCCGCCACGATGGGGATGCGCCGTCCGGTGATCGGCAGGATGATGTGCTTGCCCACAACGCTGGCATAGCGGGTGTCCGACGGGTGCACGGCCACCGCCATATCGGCGAGCATAGTTTCAGGCCGCGTGGTCGCGACTTCGATAAAGTCCTGCCCGCTATCCAAAGTTGCACCGTCCGCGAGCGGGTATTTGAAATGCCAGAAGCTGCCCGCAACCGTCTCCTGCTCGACTTCGAGATCGGAGATCGCGGTCTTCAGCTTCGGGTCCCAGTTCACCAGCCGCTTGTCGCGGTAGATCAGACCCTTGTTGTACAGGTCGACAAACACCTTGAGCACCGCGTTCGAGAAATGTTCGTCCATGGTGAATTGCTCGCGGCTCCAGTCCATCGAGCAGCCGAGGCGGCGCAGCTGGCGGGTGATTTGCCCGCCGCTTTCGGCCTTCCAGTCCCACACTTTCTGGACAAATTCCTCGCGGCTGTAATTGGTGCGCTTGTCCTGCCGCGCTTCCATCTGGCGTTCGACGACCATCTGCGTGGCGATCCCGGCATGGTCCATGCCCACCACCCACAGCGCATCCTTGCCGCGCAGACGCTCGTAACGGATGACGATATCCTGCAACGTGTTGTCGAGCGCGTGGCCGATATGCAGGCTGCCTGTCACATTGGGCGGCGGGTTGACGATGGTATAGGGCTCGGCATCGGGCCGCTCGGGCCGGAACGCGCCGGTTTCTTCCCAGTGGGAATACCATTTCGCCTCTATCGCGGCGGGATCGAAAGTCGTTGCTAGCTCGGTGGTCATAACCCGCGCCCTGCCACCGTGTTGTCGCCTTTTCAACACGGGAAACGGTTGCGGGCCTGTGCTTTTGTCCGCATAGCGGGCGGGCAATGCGCGAATGGGCCGAATACAGTTTGGAAGAGCGCGATGGGCGCGCCACCGTCTCGCTGACCGGGCCGCTGACCGTATCCGGCATTGGCATGCTCGATCCGGCGCTGCGCGGGCTGGACGATGCGGTGCAGGCGGTGGATATTTCCGGCGCAACCCATATCGACACCGTCGGTGCATGGGTCGTGCATCGGTTTGCCGAGGACAAGGGCGCCGAGATCACCGGCGCGGGCGAGGCAGCGCAAGTGCTGCTCCACGCAGTCGCCCAAAGCGCCAGTCGGGCACCGATCACGCCGCCGCGCCCTTATGTGTTTGGCCGGGTGACCGAAAGCGTCGGCAGTAAAGTAATCGACATGGCGGGGGGTATCCGCCGCTATATCGGGTTTCTCGGCGCGATCGTCGTCACCTTTTTCGGCATCATCCGCCACCCTTCGCGCTTTCGCGTGCGCGCGCTGGTGCGGCAGATGGAGATGGTCGGCGTCAACGCGCTGCCGATCATCGGGCTGATGAGCTTTCTGATCGGCATCGTCATCGCGCAGCAGGGCGCGGTGCAATTGCAGCAATTCGGGGCCGAGGCCTTCACCGTCAACCTCGTCGGCCGCATCACCCTGCGCGAACTGGGCGTGCTGATGACGGCGATCATGGTAGCGGGCCGTTCGGGCTCTGCCTTCGCGGCGCAACTCGGCACGATGAAGCTGACCGAGGAAGTCGATGCGATGCGCACGATTGGCGTGTCTCCCATGGAGGCGCTGATTATCCCGCGCATCCTCGCCGCCGTGCTGATGATGCCGCTGCTCGGCTTTTACGCCAGCGTGGTGGCGATTATCGGTGGCGCGGTGATCGGCGATGCGATGCTGGGCATACCTTTCCTGACCTTCCTCGCCCGCGTGCAGGAAGTGGTGCCCACGCAGGATTTCTGGGTCGGGATGATCAAGGCGCCGGTCTTCGGCCTCATCATCGCGCTGTCCGGCTGCTATCAGGGCCTGCAAGTGCGCGGCAATGCCGAGGAAGTCGGCTCCCGCACCACCATGGCCGTGGTGCAGGCGATCTTCCTGGTGATCGTACTCGATGCCTTCTTCGCGGTCTTCTTTTCGAGCATCGGCTGGATATGAGCGAACAAGACCCCGATCCCGAATGGGAGCGCTATTGCGGCGAACACCCGATTGTTATTCGCGGGCTGACCAACCGTTTCGGCGAATTTGCGGTGCACGAGGATCTCGATCTCGACGTGCGGCGCGGCGAGATTCTGGGCGTTGTCGGCGGATCGGGGACGGGCAAATCGGTGCTGATGCGCTCGATCATCGGGCTGCAATTCCCCGACGAGGGCTGCATCACCGTGTTCGGCAAAGACATTACCGGTGCGGAGCCCGACGAGCAGATCGGCGTGCGCAACCGCTGGGGCGTATTGTTTCAGGGCGGGGCGCTGTTTTCCACGCTGACCGTGGCGGAAAACGTGCAGGTGCCGCTGAAGCAATACTACCCCGAACTGTCGCAGAAACTGCTCAACGAAATCTCGCGCTACAAAACGGTGCTGACCGGCCTGCCGGAGGATGCGTGCAGCAAATATCCGTCGGAGCTATCGGGCGGCATGAAAAAGCGGGCCGGATTGGCCCGCGCGTTGGCTCTCGACCCCGAACTGCTGTTTCTGGATGAGCCGACGGCGGGGCTCGATCCCATCGGGGCGGCAAAGTTTGACGAGTTGCTGCGCGAACTGACCGATACGCTGGGGCTGACCGTGTTCCTTATCACCCACGATCTTGATACGCTGTACGCGATTTGTGACCGGATCGCGGTGCTGGCGGACAAGAAGGTGGTGGCGGTGGGGACAATTCCCGAACTGCTCGCCACCGATCACCCGTGGATCCAGGAATATTTCAACGGCCCGCGCAGCCGCGCCGCCGCGCAAACGCACGAAGCGGGGAAAGCGTTAGACAAGCAGGCGGCCGGGGGTTCATAGGACAAAGCATATGGAAACACGCGCCAATCATGTCTGGGTCGGGGTCGTCACGCTGGCATTGCTACTGGGTGCGGCGGTGTTTTTCGTGTGGCTCGCTCGGCTGGGCGAAACCAACCGCCAGGAATATGATATCTTTTTCGAACAATCGGTAGGCGGCGTCGCCGAAGGCTCGGTGGTCACCTATAACGGCGTGCCGGTGGGTGAAGTCACCGATATTTCGATCTGGGAAGAAGACCCCGAATTCGTAAAAGTGCGCATCCGACTGAATAAGGAAACACCAATCCATGTCGGTACCGAAGCGACGGTTTCCGCCAGCTTCACCGGCAATTCGAATATCTCGCTTTCGGGTGGGCGCAGCAGCTTGCCGCTGATCGATTGCGAGACGACGACCTGCCGCGAAGAGGGCGTTCCGGTTATCCCGCCCGCGCCCGGTGCGATCGGTGAAATCCTCGCCAGCGCGCCGTTGCTGCTGCAACGCCTTGCCACGCTGACCGACCGGCTGACCCGCGTGCTCGATGATGACAACCAGAACTCGATTGCCGGCATCCTGCGCAATACCGACGCGATCAGCGGTGAACTGGCCGCGACATCGCCCGAAGTGCGCGATACGCTGGTCGCCTTGCAGGGGACGCTGAACCAGTCGACGCAGACGCTGGCCGCCTTCGAGACGACGCTGGCGCAAGTGAACGCCACGGTCGAACGCGACGGGCGCACGCTGACCGCCGATTTGCAGCAAACGCTGGCCTCTGCCCGCGATGCGGCGGCGGCGCTGGAAGCCTCGCTCGCCAATGTCGAGCCACTCACCCAGCAATTGTCGCGCGAGACGCTGCCGGCGGCTGCCGCCACGATGGAGGATTTGCGGGTGACGTCCGAAACGCTGCGCAACCTCACCGAGCGGCTGGAAACGCAGGGCGCGGGCTCGCTGCTCGGCAGTCCGCCGCTGCCCGATTACGAACCTTGAGCGGGAGAAACAGACCATGATCCGCACACAAGTTCTTTCCGCTATCGCCGCCAGCCTGCTGCTGACCGGCTGCATCAGCCTGACGCCCGAAGCGCCCGCGCAATTGCTCACTCTGACCAGCAGTGCGCAGGTGGCCGCAGGTCATGCGAGCGAAGGCGATCCCGCCGCCGCGCTGGCGGTGCGCACGCCATCGGTGACGCAGCGGCTGAATGTGACACGCATTCCGGTGATCACCAGCGACAGCTCGCTCGCCTATCTCGCCGATGCCTATTGGGTGGAAAAGCCCGCGCAACTGTTCGCCAACGTGCTCGCCGAGACGATCCGGTCGCAGAGTAGCCGGATGGTGGTGACGGGCGGCGCGATGGAATATACTGCGGCGACCCAGCTTGCGGGCGAGCTCGCCGCGATGGATTACGATGCCGTCACCGGCAGCGTCGTAGTGCGCTATGACGCGGTGCTGCAATTGCCAGGCGGCCGCGTGTTGACACGCCGCTTTGAAGAGCGGATCGACGGCGTGGCACCCGAAGCAACGGCTGTGGGTGCGGCTTTGAACGAAGCCGCGAACACGGTAGCCAATCAGGTTGCGGAGTGGGTAGAGTAGGCAACCTAACCGCGCACAGCCCGCGCAAACTCTGCCGCTTTCTCGAACGCTTCCAGCCGCGCTTTGCGGGTGCGTTCAGCCGCTTCGTCCCAGCCCCACAGTTCCGCCTGCCAGTCTTCCTCGGCATTCGCGGCGGAGAACAGCTGCGCCATGTCCTGCTCTTCATCGAGCACGGCGAGCGGTACGACAATGGACGCGGCAAGCGAGGCCAGTGTTACCAGCGCCGCCAGCGTAAATTCGTCTTCGCCTGCCAGCCTTTCGCGCAAAGCCGCCATCGTCGCTTCGGGCTGTGGTTTCGCGATTATCCCGCTCACCCGCGCCATATCCGCGCCATGGCGCTGCTCGAAGGCGGTGACGAGCGGCTCCCACACCGTCTGCTGGTGCTTGTAGAGCGGCTCGTCCGGATCGGCGCGGTAGCACAGCGTATCGGTGGCGGCATATTGCAACAGCTTGTCCACCGTCGCGCCGGTATCGGGGCGCACGACATCGATGGCGAAATCGGCAAGGTCGCGGAAGACAAAGGTCTTGGGGTCGATCTCATCGCCCTGCGCGCGCCATTCCCCGGCGAGCAATTCCGCGCTCGCCCTTGTCGGCATTGTTTGCGGGTTCTGCCTGCCCTGCGTCTTCACGGCGCGGCTATCGAGCATCACCTGCCAGCCGCCTTCAACCTCGGCGACCGATACTTCGGAATAGAAACGTTTCATGGTCTGCGATTGCTGCTCCACATTCGCGCGAGCACTTGGGGAATGACCAGCGCCTCGACAAGGCCGAGCGCGATGAGGACATAGGCGATGACGCGCGGGATGTCCCAGTCGCTCACCGCAATCGCGATGCCGATCATCACCATGATAACGCCCCCAAGCCGCACGGCATTGAGGAGGAGGAAGCGGTTGCGCGCTTCTGCTTCGGTTGGGGAATTGTCAGCCATTCAGCAGCCCCTCCAGTGCGGTCATATCTTCGGCCACAGCCTCTGCCCCGGCGCGCAGCAATTCGGCCGGTTCGTGATAGCCCCAGGCGACCCCGATGGCGCGGGTGCCGGCGGCCTTGGCCATGTCGATATCGAACACGGTATCGCCGATCATAACGGTGTGCGCGGGCTCTGCCAGCGTGTCCGCCATAGCTGCCTGCAACATGGCGGGATGCGGCTTGGACGGGTGCCTGTCGGCGGTGTGGGTTGATGCGAAAAGCTGCGTCAGCCCGTTCGCGGCGAGAGTGGCGGCCAGTCCGCGATCCGATTTGCCAGTGGCCACCGCCAGCGTCCAGCCTTGCTCGTACAACCGGTGGAGCAAATCGACGATCCCGTCATATAGCGGCTCTTGCAAGGAACCGTTTTCGCGCGATGCCCTGAAGGCGGCCTTATAGGCTTCGACCGCTACCACGTGCTGCTCTGGCGCGGCGTCGGGCGCGAGGTGGCGCACCGCCTGCGGCAGGCTCAGCCCGACAATCCGCCGGACATGATGCCGGTCGGGCGCGGGCAGACCTGCCTCGACAAAGGCGATGTCCATGGCATTGCACACGCCCGCCTGACCGTCCGACAGCGTGCCGTCGCAGTCGAATACGGCGAGGCGGATGGCGCTCACCGCCGTCCCTTCGGCTTGGCGCCGGGACGCTTCTTTTCCGCAGATGCGCCGCGCGATTTGCGTTCCCCACGCCTTGCCTTGCGGTATTGCTTGGCGTGCTGGCGCGCGGCCTGCTTCTTTTCTTCCTTGCTGCGTTCAGGGGGAGGGGTGGCAACGGGCCCTGCATCGCTCAGGTTCTCGTCGAACCCCAGCTGCTCCATCGTCGCCGCGAAATGTTCGGGCAGGGGAGCAGTCACGTCGAGCGTCTCTCCCTTGGGCGCGTCGATAATCAGTCGGCGCGCGTGGAGATGCATCTTGCGGCTGACGCTGCCGGTCAGAAAGGCTTCCTGCCCGCCATATTTGCCATCGCCGACAATCGGATGGCCGATGGCCGCCATATGCACGCGCAGCTGGTGGGTGCGCCCGGTGAAGGGTTGCAGTTCGACCCAGGCGGCGCGATTGCCCGCGCGTTCGACCACGCGGTACACCGTCTTGGCGGGCTGGCCGTTTTCGGTGTCGATATGCATCTTCTCGCCGCCGCTGCCCGGCTGCTTGGCGAGCGGAGCCTCGATGGTGCCTTCGCGCACTTCGGGGACGCCGACGACGAGAGCCCAATAGATCTTCTTCGCGCTGCGGCCCGAGAACCGCTTGGAGAAAAACGCCGCGCTGCCAGCGGTGCGTGCGACCAGCAAAACGCCCGACGTATCCTTGTCGAGCCTGTGGACGAGGCGCGGGCGTTGTTCATCCTCACCCGCAAAGGCATCTAATAGGCCGTCGACATGGTGCTTTGTTTTGGTGCCGCCCTGTGTCGCCAGTCCCGGCGGCTTGTTGAGCACCAAAGCCGAATGGGTCCGCGTGATGAGCATGGCTTCCGCCTCGGCAACTTCCGCTTCGGTCAATTCGCGCCGCCCGCGTTGGGTGCGCCCGCCATCCTCTCCGCCCGGAGGGACGCGCAGAACCTGGCCTGCGCCCAGCCGGTCTTCGGGCTTCACCCGCTTGCCATCGACGCGCAATTGGCCGGTGCGCGCCCAGCGGCTGACCGTGCCGAAACCGACCTGCGGCAGATGCCGCTTGAACCAGCGATCGAGCCGCACGCCATCATCATCGGCATCGACAGTGAACTGGCGAACCTGATCGGTACCCTGATCGTTCCCGTCCCCGCTCATGCAAAAAGCCTCGTCGCGAAAAGGCCGAACAGGAACCCGCTCACGCCCAAACCGATGCTCAGCATGATATAGGTGCCCGCCACCAGCACTTGTCCGCGCTGCACCAGCATGGCGAGTTCGAGGCTGAAGGCGCTGAAGGTCGTAAACCCGCCCAGCAAGCCGACACCGAGCAGCAGGCGCAATTGCTCCGCATTCTCCGGCGCGCTTTTCACCAGCCATCCGGCGAGCAATCCCATAGCGATGCTGCCCAGCGTGTTCGCCGCCAGCGTAGCCCACGGAAAGAAGGTCATCATTTGCGGCCCCATCCACGCGGTCATAGCGCGGCCGAGCTGGTAGCGCGCCAATGCGCCCAGCCCGCCGCCCAGCGCGACCATCAGGGATGCCTGCAATTGGGGAGTGGTATTTGCCATTACCCGGCCTCTAGCCGCTGGCGGGCACAAGCGAAACCCGAAAGCGCGCCTGTTTCGCTTGCTTTTCGCCGCCGATTCCCATATCTGCGCCCCCAGCGAGCCGATCCGGCAAAGGATTCGGCGCATTTTCTTTTGGAATTTGCGGTGCACCCCGCGCTCTGATCCGCGGGCTCTGATCGTTTTGAATAGACAAGGTGGTATTGGTTTTATGCAGATCGTCGTCCGCGATAACAATGTCGAACAGGCCCTCCGCGCGCTCAAGAAGAAGCTGCAGCGGGAAGGTGTGTATCGCGAGATGAAGCTGCGCCGCCACTACGAAAAGCCGAGCGAAAAGCGCGCCCGTGAAAAGGCCGCCGCTGTGCGCCGCGCCCGCAAGATGGAGCGCAAGCGGATGGAGCGTGACGGCATCAAGTAAGTCTGCATTCGGGGTAATCCGAAGCGCGCGCTTGAAAGCGCGCCGCAGCTAAGCCAAAGGGGCGTGAGAAGTTCGGCTTCCGCGCCCTTTTTGCTGCGCTGAAACCTGCGTGGAAGCATTTGCAAGGATTGATAGAATCATGACCGAAGTCACCCGCGTTCCATTGCGCCCGATTGCCGGGGGATCGCTCGTCAAATTATGGCTTGGCGTGCTCGCCGCAGTGCTGCTGGCGGGCGGGATCGCCTGGGCGGCCATGCCCAAGGGCGTGACGGTGGACACCGTTACTGCAGGGGAGGGCGAAGGCCCGCAGCAGGGCGATGTCGTCTTCGTGCGCTATTCGGGCATGCTGGAGGACGGAACGGTGTTCGACCAGTCGCAGCCTGCGCAATGGCCGATCCCCGGCCTGCTGCCCGAGGGCACGCCGATGCTGCTGGAGCCCGATGCGCTGATCGTCGGCTTCTACGAAGGCCTGCTGCAAACGCAGAAGGGCGGCACGTATGAAATCTTCATCCCGGCGGAAAAGGCCTATGGCGCAGAGCCGCCCGAAGGCGCGCCGATCCCGCCCAATGCTGACCTGACCTTCAACGTCGAAATCGTGGACTTCATGCCCGAAGCCGAAGCACGCCAGCGGTTCCAAGCGATGGAGCAGATGTTGATGCAGGCCCAAGGCGAGGCGGCGGGCGAGGAAGGCGCGGAAGCGCCCGTGGTTCCGGCAGAATAGTCCGGTGAGCGCGGGGGAGGGCATCGCCGAGATCGAAACCGCGCAGTCCGCGCTTCACGAGGAAGACTGGCCGCTCCGCCCGTGGCTGCTCGCCGCGATTGGCGGGCTTGCGGGACTGTTGCTCTACCACCTGCTTGACGGGTGGGAGAGCGGCGGACTGCAACCCGGCATCGCCGCATTTATCGGCTTTGCAGCGGCTGCGGCGGGCTTCGTCCTGCGGCCTGTCCGGCTGATCGAATCGCTGGTTTTCGCGCTGGGCCTTGGCGCGGTGATGGGCGGTATCGCGTTTCTCGCCGCCAGTTCCGCCGAAAGCCGCGCTGCGACCGGGTTCGCCTTTGCGGCTGGCGTGTTCTTCTCGCTGCTCGCGATCCCGCTGTTCCAGGCCGGCTTCCACCGCACCCGCTGGGACACGCCCTATCCGCTGACACACTTCCACGTCTGGACAGACGCGGTCAGTGCGGGCGGGGCGGTGCTGTTTATGGGGTTGAGCTGGGCGCTGTTATGGTTGCTCCACGGCCTGTTTAGCCTTGTCGGGATCGAGGTGATCGAGGCACTGATTGAGACTGGCTGGTTCTCCACCATGTTTGTCGGCGCAACATTGGGCGCGGCGCTCGGCGTGCTGCGCAACCAGCAGGGCATTATCGGCACGCTGCAACGCGTGGTGATGCTGGTGTTCTCGCTGCTGGCGGTGCCCTTTGCGTTCGCAATCCTCATATTTGTCGTGATCCTGCTCGCTTCGGGCGGCAGCGCATTGTGGGAAGCGACCGATTCGGCAACGCCGGTGCTGCTCGCCTGCGCGGTGATCTGCTTCATCCTTACCAATGCCGTGGTGCGCGATGACGACGAATCGCGCAGCGGCAATGTGGTCATGCAAGCTGCCGCGCTGGTGCTGGCGCTGTGCATTCTGCCGCTGACTGTGTTCGCCGCCATTAGCATGGGCATCCGCATCGACCAGTATGGCCTCGCGCCCGAACGCATATGGGCTCTTATCGCGATTGCGATTTCGACCGCTTACGGGCTTGCCTATTGGGTCGGCGTGGCGCGCGGGCGGCTGGCGGGGTGGAGCGAATACTTACGCCGCGCCAATCTGCATCTGGCAGTGGTGACCTGCGGCATCGCGCTGTTCCTTGCGCTGCCCATCCTCGATTTCGGCGCGATTTCCACCCGCGACCAGATCGCGCGGCTTGAGAACGGTGAGGTTTCTGCCGAAGACTTCGACTATGCCGCGCTGCGCTGGGATTTCGGCGATGCCGGGCGCGCGGCTTTGGCGCGGCTGACCGAGAGCGAGGACGCGACAATCGCACAATATGCAAGCGAGGCGCAGGCGCAGACCGAGCGGCCGTGGTATGGCGAGCGCCCGCAGCAGGAACTGGCGGGAATCGCGGAAAACGTCGATCTCACTGCGTTTGACGAAGCCACCGCCCGCGCGATCCGCGCTTACATTCGCGATGAGGGCTATCTTTGTGAAGCGAGTGAAGGCTCCGATCCCTGCCGGGTCGAATTGTTGGCAGAAACGCCACAGGGCAAATTGGCAGTGTTGATCCCCGCAGAAGACTACGCCAGCAATCCCCGATTGCTGTTGGTTCCTCCCGGTGCTGTCCGCGCGGTTGAACAGTACAGTCGCAACGGGGTGCTGGCTGACAGCACGGCGACCGAGATGTTTGCTTCTCCGGATATCGAAGAGATCGAGCTGCGCCCCTATCAGGGGCAACAACTCTACATCGACGGACAGCCCGTCGGTGATCCGTTCCGCGTAGTAGCAGAGCAGCCTGCACCCACGGCGGGTGTAACAGAATAGCCTTCCGCACAGGGAGGGGCGGGCTTTTAGCAGCTTGAAGCGCGCCCCCCGCATCGCTATCGGCTAGGCTATGTCCGTAACCCGAGAAGATGTGGCGAAAATCGCCAAGCTGGCGCGCATCGCGATGGACGAGCAGGAGCTCGACCGGATGGTGCCCGAATTCAACAATATCCTCAGCTGGGTCGAGCAATTGGGCGAGGTCGACACCGCCGGGGTCGAGCCCATGACCGCCGTCATCCCGCAAGCCCTGCGCCTGCGCGACGATGTGATCGACGCCGATCCGCAAACCGGCGGCGGGCGGCAGGACGATGTCCTCGCCAACGCTCCCGTGGCGGAACACGGATTTTACGGCGTGCCCAAGGTGATTGAGTAGCCGTGCCAGATTCTTCAATTCGTCATTCCCGCGAAGGCGGGAATCCAGCGCCCCGCGCGCTGAGCCTTGCCACTCTGGATCCCCGCCTTCGCGGGGATGACGAGGTAAATTAAGTGACTGATCTTACATCCCTGGGCGTCCGCGAAATCCGCGATGGTGTGGCCGCTGGCACCTTTACCGCGCGCGAAGTCGCCGAGGCCTTCAACGCAGCTGTTGAAGCCGCCAGCGCGTTGAACGCCTTTATCGTCACCACCCCCGAAAAGGCATTGGAAGCCGCCGATGCAGTCGATGCCGCGCGCGCTAAGGGCGAACCGCTCGGCAGCATGGCGGGCGTGCCCATCGGCATGAAAGACCTTTTCGCTACCGACGGCGTGCAGACCACGGCGGCGAGCCATATCCTCGAAGGCTTCACGCCGCGCTATGAAAGCACTGTCTCGGCCAAGCTGTGGGAAGCGGGTTGCGGGATGCTGGGCAAGCTCAATCTTGACCAGTTCGCGATGGGTTCCTCGAACGAAACCTCCTATTTCGGCAATGTCTGCTCGCCTTGGCGCAAGGAAGGCAGCAATGCGGCGATGAGCCCCGGCGGTTCATCGGGCGGTTCCTCTGCTGCCGTTGCCGCGCGCATAGCGCCTGCCGCGACCGGCACTGACACCGGCGGCTCGATCCGCCAGCCCGCCGCCTTCACCGGCATTTGCGGCATCAAGCCGACCTATGGCCGCTGCTCGCGCTGGGGCGTGGTGGCCTTTGCCAGCTCGCTCGACCAGGCCGGGCCGATGGCGCGCAGCGTTGAGGATTGCGCGATCATGCTCGGCGCGATGGCCGGGTTCGATCCCAAGGATTCGACCAGCCTCGATGCGCCCGTGCCCGACTGGTTCGGCAATCTGGACGCCGATCTGCGCGGCAAGAAGGTCGGCATTCCGCGCGAATACCGGATGGAAGGCACCGATCAGGCGATCCTCGACAGCTGGGACAAGGGGGCCGAGTGGCTGCGCGATGCCGGGGCGGAAATCGTCGAGGTCTCGCTGCCGCACACCAAATACGCGCTGCCCGCCTATTACATCGTCGCCCCTGCCGAAGCGTCGAGCAATCTCGCCCGCTATGACGGCGTGCGTTATGGCCTGCGCGATCTGCCCGAGGGCGCTGGCCTGCAGGATATGTACGCAGCCACCCGCGCCGCCGGTTTCGGCGACGAGGTGAAGCGCCGCGTGATGCTCGGCACCTATGTGCTGAGCGCGGGCTTCTACGATGCCTATTACACGCAGGCGATGAAGGTCCGCACACTGGTGCAGCGCGATTTCGACGCGGCTTTTGCCGAGTGCGACGTAATCCTCGCCCCGACCACGCCCACACCGAGCTTCCCGCTGAACTCGCTCAATGACGACCCGCTGACGATGTACCTGAACGACGTGTTCGCCGTGCCCGCTTCGCTCGCAGGTCTGCCCGCCATGAGCGTTCCGGCGACCGTGACCGCCGACGGCCTGCCGCTGGGCCTCCAACTCGTCGGCAAGGCGATGGACGAGCAGGGTGTGTTGAATGCAGGGCTAGCGATTGAGCAGCGTGCCGGGTTTGTCGCGAAGCCGGAGCGGTGGTGGTAACAACCCCACCGGCAGGCTAAACTCCGCCCATGCCGCTCCGTTGCCTTGTCTATCTGCCGCATAGCTATACCGGGCGCGGACCCGCCGAGAGTTGTGTCCAGATCATCCGCTATTTCCGTGCCGAGGGGCTGGAGCCGGAGCTTCATGTCGGGCGGGTGCGGCGGGTGCTGCCGGAGACGATAGCGAGCCGTCCGGCGCTGTCCGGCCTGTTCAACCTGTTGCCGTGGCGCTTTGTGCAGCGGCTCGCCACGGAGCGGCTCGACCGGCAATTTCGCGCGGCCTTGGCGAGCGGCGCGCCGGGCATCGCCTATTTCTGGCCGACGCCCGATCCCGAAATGGTCGAAGCCGCGAAGGCGGCGGGCTGGGTGACGGTGCGGGAAATGACCAACCGCACGCTTGCCGCCGCGAAAGCCAGTCTCGACCAAGGCTTCGCCCGCGCAGGCGAGACGCGGCCGCACCATATCAGCGAGGCGCTGGTCGCCGCCGAGAACGCGATTCTGCCGCGATATGACTTTGTCTTCTCCTCGAACGCGGATGTGGACCATTCATTGCGCGATATTGGCGTGGATGACGCGCAAATCCTCAAGACGACATTCGGCTGGCCCGATGCGCAGAATGCGCCACCGCGCCATGCAACCGGAGGAACACTCAAGGTCGGCTATCTCGGCACACTGTCGATAGGGAAGGGAATACCCGACCTGCTCGATGCGTGGGCGCGGTTTGATGGCGCGGGCGAGTTGCATCTGGCGGGGCCGGTCGACTGGTCGGTCGAGGCGCGCGTAAACGCCGCGAGGCAGACTGATCCACGCATCACGCTGGCGGGCTATCTGGCCAATGTGGGTGCGTTTTACGCCGCTTGCGATGTCGTGGTGATCCCGACGCTCGACGAAGGCGGCCCGCAAGTGACCTATGAGGCGGCGGCAACGGGCGCGGCGATCATTGCCACGCCGATGGCGCGGGGGCGAATGCTCGAACATGATCGCAACGCGCTGATCGTGCCGTGCCATGATCCGGAGGCTTTGGCTGAGGCGCTACACAAGCTAGAGGGCGATCCTGCTCTGCGTCAGCGGCTGGGCGAAGAGGCGCGGGCGGACGCACATGCGTTCCGCTATAGCGAAGTGGGCGCGAAGAGGGCGCATATGCTGCGCGAGCGGGTGCAGGCGCTCAGGGGCAGCTAACCCCGCCAGATCACCGTTTCGAACGGCTTTTCCGGCTCACAATCTGCCATCGGCACCAGCTCCGCGCTTTCGCTATCCGCCAGATAGGCCGCGAAGGTATAGCTGTTGCGCAGATAGGCGACTTCGCAGCCCAAATCGGCGAACGCTCGTACCGTGTCGGTAGCACCGTCCAGCACCTCCGCCACGATAGTCACCCGCGCCGACGAATGCTCGGCCATCCAGCTTAGCAGCTCGGCCAGCACGGGCCCTTCCGCGCCTTCGATGTCGATCTTGAAGAACAGTTCCGCCGCCGGGTCGAGCTCCACCAGCGACAGTAGAGGCGCGGCTGGCACCACGGCGTGCACCGTGCCACCGGTCTTCACCACGCTGCGGCTGCCGGTATTGGTCGCGCCGGAGACATCGTGCAGCGCCAGCTCGCCTTCCTCCGCCGCCAACGCCACGTTCAGCACTTCACCATCGAAACCCGCATCGCGCAAATTCGCCTGCGCCAGCCGCGCCATTTCGGGCGAGGCTTCGAACCCCGTCACTTTCGCTCCCAAACTCGCCGCCAGCAGGCTGAAATAGCCGATATTCGTCCCGCAATCGTAGAAATGCGTGTCCGGCCCGACGCGCTCTTTCACGAGGGTGGTCAGGTTCGGCTCCCAAGTGCCGAAAGTGTAGATAAACCGGCTCACCATATCGCGCGCATTGCCGCGCAGCGCGAAGCCATGGCGCGTTTTCAGCCGCGAGGTCGCAAAGGCGCGTCCCAGCAAAGAGGCGGCGTAATAGCGGGCTTTCCAGTGCGGCAGCATCGGCAAGCCTTCTCGCCCATCGCGCGCCGTCAGAAAAGCCCGCAAAGCCCCTTTTCCTTTGCGCGCCGCTCGCTTATTCGCAATTGCCATGAGCACATACAGAATTCAGGGCGCAACGGGCGAGTGGGAGGTCGTGATCGGCCTCGAAGTCCATGCGCAGGTCACTTCCAACGCCAAGCTGTTTTCGGGCGCGGCCACCGCTTTCGGGGCGGAGCCGAACAGCCAGGTCAGCCTCGTCGATGCAGCGATGCCGGGGATGCTCCCCGTGCCCAACCGCGAATGCATCCGGCAGGCGGTGCGCACCGGCATGGCGATTGACGCGCAGATCAATGCGTGGAGCCGGTTTGACCGGAAGAACTATTTCTACGCCGATTTGCCGCAAGGATACCAGATCAGCCAGCTCTACCACCCGATTGTGGGCGAAGGCTCGCTCACTATCGATGCCGACGAGAAGGCGGGCATTGCCGAAGACAAGGTGATCGGGATCGAGCGCATTCACGTCGAGCAGGATGCGGGCAAGCTGATGCACGACCAGCATCCGACCATGTCCTATGTCGATCTTAACCGCACCGGCGTCGCGCTGATGGAGATTGTCTCCAAGCCCGATATGCGCTCGCCTGCGGAGGCAGGTGCCTATGTGCGCAAGTTGCGCAGCATCCTGCGCTATGTCGGCAGCTGCGACGGGAACATGGAAGAAGGCTCGATGCGCGCCGACGTGAACGTCTCCGTGCGCAAACCGGGCGAAGAATTCGGCACGCGGACCGAGACCAAGAACGTCAACTCGGTCCGCTTTGTGATGCAGGTGATTGAGTTCGAAGCGAACCGGCAGGTCGATGTGCTGGAGAGCGGCGGGACGGTCGATCAGGAAACGCGGCTGTTCGATCCGGGCACCGGCACGACGCGGACGATGCGTTCCAAAGAGGACGCGCATGATTACCGCTACTTCCCCGATCCCGATCTGCTGCCGCTGGAACTGGACGATGCGTTTCTGGAGGAATGCCGCGGCTCGCTTCCCGAACTGCCCGATGCCAAGCGCGCGCGGTATGAAAACGAGCTGGGCCTGACGCCGTATAATGCCCGCGAACTGACCGCCGAGGTGGAGACTTTCGCGCGGTTTGAAACGCTGCTGGCAGAGACCGCCAAGGCGCTCGGCAAGAGCGAGGCGAAGGTGGCAACGCCGGTCGCCAACTGGGCGCTCTCGGTCGCGCCGGGCGTGATCAAATCGCTGGGTGACGAGGCCGATGCCAGCCACGCCACCGCCGCACGGCAGGCCGCGATCCTCAAAATGCAGGATGCGGGCGAGATTTCGGGCGGACAGGCAAAGGAAATCTTCGAGATCGTCCTGAAAGAGGGCCGCGAACCCGACGAAATCGCCGATACCGAGGGCCTGAAGCAGGTCAGCGACACCGGCGCCATCGAAGCCGCCATCGACGCGATCATCGCGGCGAACGGCGACAAGGTGGACGAATATCGCGGCGGCAAAGACAAGCTCTTCGGCTTCTTCGTCGGCCAGACGATGAAAGCGATGCAGGGCAAGGCGAACCCGGCGGTGGTGAACCAGATTTTGAAAGACAAGCTGGGATGAAGCCTTCGTGGCGCCGGTTGATGGTCGCTGCGATTTGCGCAGCCAGCCTCACAGCCTGCGCTACGGTCCCTCCGGTAACGGGCAGCGACTTTGTTCCTATACCGATTGCGGATTTGCAGTTCGACGACGGACAAGTCCTGCCGGAAAATCTGAATGAAATCAGCGACGGATGCCCTGAAACATGGGGAGCGCCGCCCGGTTCGGGGTCAGATCCGGTGCTATCTGCGCACGAACGCGAATGGTATTCACGACACTTCGAGGCCGCCGGTGAACGCGCGCTTCTTTCCTACCGGACAGAAATGCAGCCGGTTCGACTGTTGCGTTTCACTTGGCTGAGGACTTTCGATAAGCCCATGATTGTGCGGCTAGCTGAGTACTCCGGTGAGCAATGGGTGATGCACGCTACACGGCTTTCCGGAGCGGGCGGCTATGACGAAGGCGTTGTTGATGCTGAGGTGTCACGAAATCTCGCCCCTTCGGAAGCTGAGGCCTTACGCGATCTGCTTGCCGATCGTGCGCTTTTTCAGATGTCGCTCGACGACTGCATTCATCAATTCGATGAGAATGGTGCGGAAGTGATAGTCGTAATGGCAGATGGGGCGAGATGGCTTGTCGAAAGCCTAGACGATCACGGCTACCGATACATCAATCGTCAGTCTCCCGAGTCGGGCGCGATTTACGATTTTGGGGTCTTCGCTCTTGGCCTGACTGGTTGGGACATTGAGCCGATCTACTGACAAGCGCCCGCCGGCCGCGTGTCAGTGCAACCCGTCCCAATCCGGCGCGGCACTTGTAAAATCATCTTAGCCCTCCGTCCTCTCCCTTTACGACCAACGGATTCTCCGTAAGTTGCGTGGTGAAGGGGACGGTAACCATGACAGGATTCGGAAAGTTTCTCGTCGGCGCGGCGGCGACCTCGCTGCTCGCCTGGGGTGCGCACGCGATGACGGGCGCGGACTATATCGACGGGTTGGAAAGCTCGGCGCAAAGCACATTGGATGGCCTCGGCCTGCCCGAAGGCGCAACGCTCGCCATGAAGCGCGATCCGCTTGCGCGGGTGGCGGTAATTTCGGGTGTGACCGATCCGGCAGAGCGTGACCGCATCCGCGAAGCGCTGCTCGCCATTCCCGGCATGGGCGGCGTGGAGTTCACCGATGCTGCCGATGGTGTGGGCGAAGAGGCTCCTTCCGCTGGCGCGGGCGAAGCCACCGAGAGCGCCGAAGTCGTCGCCTGCCAGTCCGACATCGACGCGGTGATGGAAGGCAAGGTCATCAATTTCCGCAGCGGCAGCGCCTATATGCCCGATGCCTCGCTCGCCGTGGTGAGCGAAGTTGCAGAAGCACTCGGCAATTGCCCCGATCTCGCGGTGGCGATCGAAGGCCATACCGATGCGACGGGCAGCGCGGAGGTCAACCAGACGCTCAGCCAGGCGCGCGCCGATGCCGTCGCCGCTGCACTCACCGAACGCGGTATCGCCGCCGAACGGATCACCGCGACCGGCAAGGGATCGAGCGAGCCGGTGATGGAAGGCGCTTCGCCCGAAGCCAATGCCGCCAATCGCCGCATCGAATTCGACATTTCCGGCGGCGCGGCTGCGCCCGCCCAGGGAGGGGAGTAAACCCATGGCACTGCTGTTTGAAAGCTGGATCCTGTTGATGGTGTGCTTCCTGATCGGCCTCGGCATTGGCTGGCTGATCTGGGCGCAGAAGTGATCGCGAAGAGGAGATAAAACCATGTTCGATCTGATTTTCGCGCATCCTATCCCGTTCATCCTGGCGGCCATCATCGGGCTTGCCACGGCGTGGTGGATCTGGGGCCGTTTCGCAGGTGAAGCAACCGTAAGCGAGGCAGAGGTCACACCCGAACCGGCACCGGCGCCTGCTCCGGCCCCCGCACCCGCTCCGGCACCTGAGCCGATGGCTGCCGCTGCGCCCGTTGCCGCCGCCACCAGCGATGGCCCGCGAATTGCCGCTGCAGTGGGCGAGGACGATGATCTCACCAAGATCAACGGCATCGGCCCCAAATTGTGCGCGCTGTGCAACAGCCTCGGCGTGCGCCGGTTTGACCAGATCGCCGCTTGGGGCGATGCCGAAATCGCCGAAGTCGATGGCTATCTCGGCAGCTTCAAGGGCCGTATCACCCGCGACAACTGGGTCGAACAGGCGAAACTGCTCGCAGCGGGTAATATGGCGGATTGGGAAGCGCGCTTCGGCTACAAATCGAAGTAGGGCTGGTTTTCGGTCGCGGCGGAGGTAAGGCACTTCCGCCATGACCTCCATCGTCCTGATCCATCCCGAAATCCCCGGCAATACCGGCGCGGTCGGGCGCACCTGTGTGGCGCTGGATATGGAACTGGTGCTGATCCATCCGCTGGGCTTCACGATCACCGACAAGCGGGTGAAACGGTCGGGGCTGGATTACTGGCCGCACGTGCGGCTGGCGGAGTTTCCTTCGTGGGAAGCGTTTCTGGCGGAGCGGCAACCGCGCGCCGACCAGCTCTTCCTGTTCGAGGAATTCGGCAGCACCAGTTTCTACGAGCCCGATTATCCCGATGATGCGCTGCTGGTGTTCGGGCAGGAGACCAAGGGCATCCCGCCTGCGATTCTCGCGCAGCATCCGGATCGGCTGTTCCACCTGCCGATGCGGTCTGAGCATATCCGCTCGCTCAATCTGGCGAATACGGTAACGGCGGCGGCGTATCAGGCGCTGCGGGGGAAGATCTGAGCGAATAGCCCTCCCCAAGGGGAGGGATTAGGCCGCCTCGCTCTCCACCCCGTCCGCCACATAGGGCCGCAGCAATTCGCGCACATCCACCACGGCCTTCAGCCGCGCGCAGAGCAGGGCGGAGCCGCTGATTTTGCGCTGGACGAATAGGGTTTCCACCGGCGGGATGTGCCACGCACTGCGATCCTCGGCGATGGCCATGCCTTCGTCGCGGATGACGGAGACAAAGGCGCGGTCACCGAAATCGAACGGGCCGGGGCGGTTGAGTTCGGTGATGATGATGTCGGCAATTGTGTCGAACCGTGCGCCCTGTGATGCGAGCATGGCATTGCTGATAAAGCCTGCTTCCAGCGCGGCGGCGCGCACCGCATCGCGGTCTTGCGCGAGGCCAGCAACCAGTAGAGCGCGATAGCTTTCCACCACTGCCGGATCGACCACGCGGGTCGCACCGAAATCGAGCAACACCAGCTTTCCCGTCTCGGGCTGATAGCGGTAATTGGCGAAGTTGGGATCGGTCTGCATCACCCCGAATTCGAACATTTCGCGCAGCACCAGCGCGATGATGGTGCGAGCGATGCGGTCGCGTTCCTCCTGCGAGGCGCTCTCGGTTTCCTCGACCGGGCGGCCGGGGATGAAGTCCATTGCCAGCACGCGCCCCGTTGAAAATTCCTCGGCAATCGCGGGGACAATAAATCCGTCCTCGCCCGCCAGCCGCTGGCGGTAGAGCATCATCTGCTCGCCCTCGCGCACATAGTCGGCTTCTTCGTGTAATTGCCGCTTCGCCTCTTCGAGCAACACACTCATGTCGAGCTCGGCGGGCAGCAGGCCGGAGACGCGCAGCAGCGTCGCAACATTGTCGACATCGGCATCGATGCTTTCCTTGACGCCGGGATATT
This sequence comes from Aurantiacibacter sp. KMU-128, assembly GCF_056933515.1. Taxonomy (NCBI): domain Bacteria; kingdom Pseudomonadati; phylum Pseudomonadota; class Alphaproteobacteria; order Sphingomonadales; family Erythrobacteraceae; genus Aurantiacibacter; species Aurantiacibacter sp. KMU-128. The sequence goes on along the minus strand of NZ_JBXORT010000001.1, from coordinate 2,187,316 downwards.
GCACCTTGATCGCCAGCTCGCGCCCGTCCTTGGTCGTGGCCTTGTGGACTTGTCCGATTGAGGCGGCGGCAATCGGGCGCGGGTTGAAGAGCTTGAAACGGGCGAGCCAGCCCTTGCCCCATTCGGCATCAAGCACGTCGCGCAATTGCTTGGGCGGCATCCGGTCCGCTTGTTCGCGCACGCGGGCGATGATTTGCGCAAGCTCCGGCGGCAGCATATCGCCCGCATCCATGCTGATCATCTGCCCCATTTTCATCGCCGCGCCGCGTAAATGCGAGAGGCGATCCGCCAATCGTGCGGCATTGGCAGGGGTGAGCATGGCATCGCGCAGGCGCGGTCGCTCACCTCGCGCAAGCCGCCGCGCACCTTCGGCCAACACGCCGCCCGCGACGCCGCCTGCCAACCGCCCGAACGCGCCCAGCCGCGCGGCACGGCTGCTCGGGACAGCGCGGCTGCGGTAATCGTCAGGGGTGTCGTCATCCATGGCGGGGGCTTTCTCGTGGGCAGTGATGACACAAGGAACGAGGTGCCCTGCTGGTTCCCGTTCTTTGCAGCCAATTACGACCTATAGCCTTCCGCCCAGCACTAGCCCCGCGAATGCGCCTGCGCCGATCAGCGCAGGGGCGACCCACGCACCTTTGAGCCGGTATGCGCCGAGCATTACCGCCACGAAAATGGCTCCGCCGATCAGCGGTGCTGCCACGCGGTCGTGCAACACCATGGAGAGATCGACCAGTGTTGCGCCAATCACGCCCACCGCCGCCGCCGCCACTCCGTCCAGCAGGCGGTGCAGCCGCGGCTGGGTGAGCAGCGCCTCCATCCGTTCAAAAAACAACATGGAGAAGGCAAAGGCCGGCAGGAACATCCCCGCAGTGATCGCCAACGCGCCTGTAAACCCGCCCGCAACATAGCCCACGAAAGTGGCGAAGATCACCAGCGGCGCGGGCAGCGCGTTGGCAATCGCCACCCCGTCGAGAAATTGCGCATCCTCCAGCCACCCGCGCCCGACTGTATCGGCGCGGACATAGGGGATAGCGGTGTACGCTCCGCCGAAGGTGAGTAGACCACCCTTGAGCCCCGCCAGAAACAGCGCGAACGGCGCTGCCGTGCTGACAGCTCCGCCTTGCGCAATGCTGGCGGTTGGCGCGGCGGGCAGCAAGGTCCATGCAGCGAGCGATACCAGCGCAAGGATCAGCGGCGCAGCGCCTGTGCGCAGATTGGCCGCATAAGCCAGTCCCCCCACGGCAAGGGTAATCCAGAACGGCACGCCTGCCACCGTCGCGACCAGCGCGAAAAGGCCGATCCCCCACAGATCTGCATTGGTGAGGATATGCCCGCCAATCTTGTGGATTGCCCGCAGGATGATCGCCAGCACCGCAATCTGCACGCCGGTCAGCAGCGCCACCAGATCGGCATTGCCCGCGACAAAGCGCATATAGGCCCAGCCACAGGCGAGCATCAGCAGAAAGCCGGGCAGCATGAAGCCTAGTCCTGCAACAAGCCCGCCCAGCCTCCCGCGCGCTACGATGCCCATATGCACGCATAGCTCGTGCGCTTCGGGGCCAGGGAGCGCCTGCATGACGGCGAGCAGGCGATTGAAACGCTCAGAGGAAATCCAGCCGAGCCGGTCGACCAGCTCTTCGCGCACCATGGCAATCTGCGCCACCGGCCCGCCAAAGGCGAACGCGCCGAAGCGCAGGAATTTGCCGAACAATGCGGAGAGCGAAATGGCGATGGGCGGCGGAGCGGTCACCGTCGCGGCTCGCCTTGGGAAGATCAGGCCTTCCGCGTCGCGGTCAGCGCCATCTTGCCGAGCATACCGGCGTCGATCGTGCCCTTCACATCGTCGCCGTCCACCGTTGCCTCGCAATCGAGCGTCATCGGCAGCGGCATATTCATCTTCATCTTCCAGTTCAGCGTATCGCCGGTGATGGTGCCATCCTTGATGTCCATCTGCCCCAGCGAGCCGGTCAGCGAACCGTTGAAGCCGGTTCCATCGTCGTTGGGAACGATGGTGATCTCGCCGGTCTGTTCGCCCATCGGGGTGTTCACGACGAAATCATAGGTGCCGCCAACGGTGCTCATACTGCTCTCCTGAATCCGGTAGTTTCCGCGCTGAGCCTTACAGGTCTTCCGCGTCGATGTAAGTGATATCCATTCCCAGCGCTTCCAGCTGCGGATCGATGGTCGTGCGGTCACCCACCACCACGATGACGAAATTGTCGGGCTGGAGATAGGTCGCCGCCGCCGCATTGATCGCATCGGCATCCACCGCGCGGTAGATATCCGGCAGGTTCAGCTGATAGCGCAGATCGCGGCCGAGCAGGATGTTGGACGTAATCGCTCCCAGCACCTGGCCGTTCGTTTCGAACCGGTTGGGCAGATTGCGGATATTGCCATCGGTCACGCGCTGGAATTCCACCGCATCGACGGGGCGCGTGGCGGGGAAGGCGGCCATCTGGTCGAGGATGACGCGGATCGAATCCGCCGTCCGGTCTGCCTGCACTTGCGTTTGCACCTGATAGCGGCGCGGCCCTTCGGCAGTCGCGATGAAGCTGCTGATGCCGTATGTCCAGCCGCGCGTTTCGCGCAGATCGGTGTTCAGCCGCGAGAGGAAGCCGCCGCCCATCACTTCGTTCGCCAGCTCGATCGTCTCGAAGCCCTCAGGCTGGCCGCGGAACGGCGTCAGGCGACCAAGAATGAGGAAGCTGGAGGGCGAATTCGGGCGGTTTACCACCACCAGGCGGGTAGCCGGAGCCGGCGTCGGCGCATCGATATGGCGCGGCGAGGGCGCGGCAGCAGGGGCTTCCCAATCGCCGAAGGCTTCTTCCAGCGCGCCGGTGAGTTCGCTCATGCTGATATCGCCGACCACAGTGATGGTGGCGAGATCGGGGCGGAACCATTCGGAGTGCTCGGCGCGCAGATCCGCGGCGGTCAAGCCTGCGACAACATCCGCATCGCCTGCCGAAGAGGCGAAGGCGTAGGGATGTGCCGGGCCATAAACCTGCTGCATGAAAGCGCGCGAGGCGAGCCCGCCGGGATTGGCGAGCTGTTGCTCGATCCCGGCGATACGCTGGTTCTTCACTCGCTCGACATCCGCCTCGGCAAAGGCCGGGTTGCGGACCACGTCGGCAAACAGATCGAGCGAGGGGCGCAGATTGGCCGTCAGCGCGGTGAGCGACACTGTAGTCGTTTCCGCCCCGGCACCGGCACCGAGGAATGCGCCAAGCGCCTCCTGCTCCTGCGCGATTTCCATCGCGCTGCGGGTGGTCGTGCCTTCGGTCAGCAGATCGACCATGGTTTCATGCACGCCCGCCTGACCTATGGGATCGACGACCGATCCGGCATCGAAAATCATCGCCAGGGAGATTTGCGGAACGACTTCGCGGCGCGCCAGCACCACTTCGATGCCGTTGGAGAGCGTCGCGCGCTCGACTTCGGGGAAGGTCAGATCGCCCACCGGTTCCGGCTCGGGCAGAGCGCGTTCGGGGCCGGTGCGGGCGACTGCGATATCGCTGCCGGTGTCGGGCTCGGGGGCGGGCATGGTCGCCTCGTCACCCCAGCCGCCGAGCAGCGCGCCGTCGAGCGTGCGCTCTCCGGGTGTGACCACCAGCGTCAGCGCAGGGCGCGAAAGCCAGCGTTCCATCGCCGCGCGCACCTCTTCGGGAGTAAGCGTCGCCATGCGTTGCAACTGCCCGATGAAGAAGCCGGGATTGCCGGTGTAGAGCAGTCCTTCGGCGAGCATTTCGCCCTTGCCGCCAAAATTGCCCACGCGCTGCTGCGAGCCGATGGCTCCCGCTGCGATCTGCGTTACCGCGCGGTTGATTTCTTCCTGCGTCGGCCCTTCGGCGATCATGCGGGCGATTTCCGCCTCCAGCGCCGCTTGCGCATCTTCGCGTGCCACGCCGCTGGCGACATCGACCTGCGCTTGCAGGAAGGTCAGCTGCTCGTGCTGCTGCGAATAGGCGAACACGCTGGTCGCCAGTTCCTGTCCGCGCACCATCGAATCGTCGAGCCGTGAAGAGCGCAGCCCGCCAAGGATCGACATACCAATTTGCAGCGGCACCGCATCGGGATGCTCCATGCCGGGGCCGGTCCACGCCTGATAGACACGGGTCAGCGGCACCTGATCGGTGATTTCGCGGAAAATCGGCTCGGCCAAAGTGACCGGCCCGGCCTCTGGCGTCACCACATCGGGGCCGCGCGCAATATCGCCGAACCAGCGTTCGACCATCGGGCGCGCGGTCTCGGCATCGATATCGCCGGTGAGAGCGAGGACGACATTGTTCGGGCCGTAATTGTCACGGAACCAGCTCTGCACGTCTTCCAGCGAAGCGGCGGACAGATCGGCCATCGAACCGATGGTCGAGTGACGATAGGGATGGCCGACCGGCAGCAGCCCTTCATTGATCACGTAATCATCAAGGCCGTAGGGGCTGTTATCGCCCTGCCGCTTTTCGTTCTGCACCACGCCGCGCTGGTTATCGAGCTTCTCCTGCGTCACCGCGCCGAGCAGATAGCCCATGCGGTCGCTTTCCATCATCAGCGCCAGATCGAGCGCGCCGGTGGGCACAACTTCGACATAGTTCGTGCGGTCATACCAGGTCGAACCATTGGTACTGGTAGAGCCTGCCGCTTCCAGCGGAATATCGAAATTCTCCACATTTTCGCTGCCGCCGAACATCAAATGCTCGAACAAATGCGCAAAGCCGGTGCGGCCGCGCGGTTCGTGCTTGGATCCCACGCGGTAATAGGTCGTGACGCCAACGATGGGTGCCTTGCGGTCGGTATGCACCACCACTTGCAGGCCGTTTTCCAGCGTGAAGGTTTCATACGGAACCTGGAAATCGGCGATGATCGCTTCGAGGCTGGCAGCCTGCGGTGCGGCCTCGGCCACGACCGGATCGGCGGTGGCAGAGGGCGGCGCTTCGACAGTGGCACAGCCGATGAGGGCCAGAGCAGCAGTGGCGGGAAGGAGCGAACGGATCGTGGTGCGGAGTCTCATGGGCGCGACTGTTAGCACACTGCCGGGCAAGGGGAAGCGGTTTAAACACGCCGTTTGAAGAGCGATTTGGGTGCTTTGTCGAAAGTCCGCTCAGCGCAGCGATTGCCGTGACAGATCAAACAGCATCGCGCCGATTGCGAGCACGCCGCCGACCAGACCGATCAGCACCGGTTGTTGCCAATCTCCACCGGTCACTGTGCGCAATGTCACGACCCAAGGGAACCAGTCCGCATCCTGCGTTCCGGAGATCAGCACCGCCAGCCCCACCAGTGTGCCCGCGATGCCGACCGCCAGCGGGATGACGAAATTGGCGAAGCGCAGGGCAACCCATAGCTGGAGCGTGGCGAGCAGCAGGCCGGCAGCCAGCAGGCGCAGCGCGCGTATCGTGACGTCGGCAACCGCCATATCGCCCGTAGGCATCGCACCGGTTATCGCTCCTGCCAGGCTGACCAGCGCGTAGGTATAGACCAGCAGCAGCGCGGTCATGCCCGCCAGCGCGCCGTGGATCACCAGCGTCTTTGCCGCAAATATCTGCCAGCGTGGATAGGGCAGGGCGAGCACGTGATCCCATGCCTTGGCGCGGTATTCCACCTGTGCGGCCAGCGTCGCAAAGGTTGCGGCGGCCATCGGGAAGATAAACATCGCCCACAGCGGCAGAGTGAATTTGTCGATCACCGAAGACCAACTCGACTGGCGATCGTTGACGACAATCACCAGCAGCGCCAGCAAAGCGGTCAAGGCCGGCACAACAAGGGCAAACAGCATGGCGAGTGAGCCGCCGAGCTTGGCCAGTTCGGCGCGGATCAGGGAGATCATGCGGCCATTCCTTTCAGTCCTGCTCCGGCGGAGCTTTTGTAGAGGTCTTCGAGCGTGCGCTTCTTCTCTCCCAGTGCGTAGACCGCGATGCCGCTGTCGATCAGTAGGCGGGCAATCTCTGCGGCAAAACTGTCAGCCCCCGTGTTTGCGGAGCACGCGACGTCGAGCCCGTCGCGGCCACTGGCCCTGGGGACGAAGCCTCTCGCCGCGAGCAGCGCCAGCGCATCATCGCGCCGGTCTGTGCGCAGATGGATTGCCCGTTCGCCTGCCAGCAGGTCCTTTAGCGGCCCCTCTAGCGCCACCTGACCCGCGCGCAGCAGCCCTGCGGTGTCAGCGATCTGCTCGACTTCGGCGAGCAAGTGGCTGGAGACAAAGACTGTCGCGCCGATGCGGTCAGGCAAGGCGCGGATAAGCTCGCGCATTTCGCTGATGCCTTCCGGATCGAGCCCGTTGGTCGGCTCGTCCAGCATCAGCAATTGCGGTGCCCCCAGCAAAGCACGCGCGAGGGCAGTGCGCTGGCGCATCCCCAGCGAATATTCGGCCACCTTGCGCGATGCGTGGCGGGTCATATCGACAATATCGAGCACGCGGCCGATTTCGCTGCGCTCCAACCGCAAAAGGCGGCGGGTGATATCGAGATTGGCCTCGCCGCTCAGGTGGTCGTAGAGCGCGGGGCTTTCCACGAATGCTCCCGTCCGTGCCAGCGCGGCGCGCGGATCGCTGGCCATGTCCTCCCCCAGCAAGCGCACCGTTCCTGCATCGGGCTGCAATATGCCGAGGATGAGGCGCATGGCCGTAGTCTTCCCGGCGCCATTGGGGCCGATAAATCCGTAAACGCCGCCAGCGGGCACGCGCAGATCGCAGCCGCGTATAACCTCGCGCCCGCCTAGCCGCTTGCACAGCCCCGTCGTTTCGATTGCGAATTCCATTTGCCAAAGCCTGTTCGTGTATTTAATCTTTAATTAAATTGATGAAGTAAAAATTTAAGTCAAGATTAAATTTGGAGAGCGAGATGCGGGAATTGCGCAGACAGGGAATGTTGGTGGCCGGTGTGGCCGGATTTTGCGCCTTTGGCCTCTTGGTATTGATCGGGCTCGACCTCTATTCGCTCGGCCGCAATGGTTGGCAGCCTGAGACATGGATCGTCCTGCGCTCGACGATGGTGTTCTATTTCATTGCCTGCGTCGCGGTGGCGATTGCGGGCAGGCAAACGGCAAGGGGCAAGGCGTTCGGGCTTGTCCTGCCGCGGATGCTCTCGCTAGTTGGCGTGTGCATCGCATCGGGTGCGCTATGGGAGGCATTCGGCGTCGCCTTTCTTCTGCGGATTTTCGAGATTGGCGGGTTTCGCAGCTATGCGATTTTCAACCCCGGTTTCATCGCGCTCGGCGTCGTTGGCTTGCTGTTATGGCTGGTGGGACGATTGATGGGACGCGCCGCTGCGATGTCCCGCGAATTGGGCGAGTTCATCTGATGCCGGTCGCTATCACGCTCGACGCTGTTCTGGAGACCAAGGGCATGACCGGCAAGGAGCTGGCCGCCCGCATCGGCATCAGCGAAACCCAGCTCTCGCTTTTCCGTTCGGGCAAGGTGCGCGGCATCCGCTTTTCGACCCTGTCCAAAATGTGCCTGGAGCTTGGCTGCAAGCCGGGTGACCTGCTTGATTATTTGCCCGATAACGCTGATCTTGAAGCGTAAACGTCGGCCGGCCTCGACGAGGGCATGAAAATTACCGTCCGGCGCACTTGTGTGGCGTAAGTGCAACACTATGTGTCGAGGGTAATTCCGAGAGGGGACAACACGCACATGAATCTCGAAAAGTTCACCGACCGCGCCAAGGGCTTTCTGCAAAGCGCGCAGACCGTGGCGATCCGGATGTCGCACCAGCGCATTTCGCCCGAGCATATCCTGAAGGCGCTGCTGGAGGATTCGGAAGGCATGGCCGCCGGACTGATCCAACGCGCGGGCGGTAATCCGGGTGTGGCGGTACAGCAGGTGGACGCGCTGCTGGCCAAAGTGCCTGCCGTTAGCGGCTCGGGCGCACAGGCGACGCCGGGGCTCGACAATGACGCCGTGCGGCTGCTCGATAGCGCCGAGCAAGTGGCGGAAAAGGCGGGCGATTCCTACGTCACCGTCGAACGCCTACTGCTGGCCTTTGCGCTGGCGATGGAGACCAAGGCGGGCAAGGCGCTCGCCGATGCGGGCCTCACTCCGCAGGCGCTCAATTCCGCCATTGAAGAGCTGCGCAAGGGCAAGAATGCCGACAGCGCCAATGCCGAGGCAACCTATGACGCGATGAAGAAATATGCCCGCGATTTGACGCAGGCGGCGCGGGACGGGAAGCTCGATCCGGTGATCGGGCGGGACGAGGAAATCCGCCGTGTGGTGCAGATTCTCGCGCGACGGACGAAGAACAATCCGGTGGTGATTGGCGAACCCGGCACCGGGAAAACCGCTATTGCAGAAGGACTTGCGCTGCGCATCGCCAATGGCGACGTGCCCGACAGCCTGAAGGATCGCCGCCTGATGGCGCTCGATCTGGGCTCGATGATCGCAGGCGCGAAATATCGGGGCGAATTTGAAGAGCGGCTTAAATCCGTGCTCGACGAGGTGAAGGGCGCGGATGGCGAAATCATTCTTTTCATTGATGAAATGCACACCCTTATCGGTGCGGGCGCGTCCGAGGGAAGCATGGATGCGTCCAATCTCTTGAAACCCGCATTAGCCCGCGGTGAGCTGCACACAATTGGTGCAACCACGCTCGACGAGTACCAGAAATATGTCGAGAAGGATGCCGCCCTCCAGCGCCGCTTCCAGCCGGTCTTTGTCGACGAGCCGAGCGTTGAGGACACGATTTCGATCCTGCGCGGCATCAAGGAAAAGTACGAGCTGCATCACGGCGTGCGCATCACCGATGGCGCGATTGTGGCCGCAGCGAAACTCTCCGAACGCTACATCACCGACCGCTTCCTGCCTGATAAAGCCATCGACCTGATGGATGAGGCCGCGAGCCGTATCCGCATGGAGGTGGAATCAAAGCCCGAGGAGATCGAGAATCTCGACCGGCGGATTATCCAGCTCAAGATCGAGGAGCATTCGCTCACCAAAGAAAGCGACACGGCATCGAAGGAGCGGCTGGTTGCGTTGCGTGAAGAGCTCGCCAATCTGGAGCAGCAATCCTCCGAGCTAACCACGCGCTGGCAGAACGAACGCGACAAGATCCACGCCGAGGCGAAGATCAAGGAAGACCTTGATGCCGCGCGGATCGAGCTCGAACAGGCACAGCGCGGCGGCGATCTCGCCAAGGCGGGCGAGCTGCAATACGGCACCATCCCGGCGCTAGAAAAGCAGTTGGCCGAAGCCGGTTCGCACACCGAAAACGCACTGCTGAAGGAAGAGGTGACCGAAGACGATATCGCCTCTGTCGTCAGCCGCTGGACGGGTATTCCCATCGACAAGATGATGGAAGGCGAGCGCGAAAAACTGCTCAAGATGGAAGAGGCGCTGGGCAAGCGCGTAATCGGACAGGAAAAGGCGATTACCGCCGTGTCCAAGGCCGTGCGCCGCGCGCGGGCGGGTTTGCAAGACCCGGGCAGGCCGCTTGGCAGCTTCCTGTTCCTCGGCCCCACGGGTGTCGGCAAGACCGAGCTGACCAAGGCGCTGGCCGCCTTCCTGTTCGACGACGACAATGCGATGGTGCGGATCGACATGAGCGAGTTCATGGAGAAGCACTCGGTCGCCCGACTGATCGGCGCGCCTCCCGGCTATGTCGGCTATGACGAGGGCGGCGTGCTGACCGAAGCGGTGCGGCGGCGGCCCTATCAGGTGGTGCTGTTCGACGAGGTCGAGAAGGCGCATACCGATGTATTCAACGTGCTGCTGCAAGTGCTCGACGATGGCCGCCTGACCGACGGGCAGGGGCGGCAGGTCGATTTCAGCAACACGCTGATTATCCTCACGTCAAACCTCGGCAGCCAGTTCCTTTCCAATCTTGGAGATGACGGCAAGGTGGAGGATGTCGAGGATCAGGTGATGGATGTGGTGCGCGGGCATTTCCGCCCCGAATTCCTAAACCGGCTGGATGAAATCGTGCTGTTCCATCGCTTGGCGCAGGAGCACATGGCGCCCATCGTCGATATCCAGGTAGCGCGGGTGCAAAAGCTGCTGAAGGATCGCAAGATCGTGCTCGACCTGACCGAGGGGGCAAAGAAGTGGCTTGGCCGCGTGGGCTATGATCCGGTCTATGGCGCGCGGCCGTTGAAGCGGGCGGTGCAGCGTTACCTGCAAGACCCGCTCGCTGAAAAGCTGCTGGCAGGCGAAGTGCCCGATGGCTCCACGGTCAAGATCGACGAAGGCGAGGGCGAGTTGGCGATGGTTGTTAGCTAACTCAAGCCGCCAAACGGAAACAAAAAGGGCGGGGATTGCTCCCCGCCCTTTTTCGTTAGCGCTTGCGGTGCGGCTTAGTTGCGCACCGAAATTCCGATGAAGTAATAGCTGCCATACGGGTTCACCGGATAGGCAAAGTTCGTCGGATACGGACGCTCGTCGGTGAGGTTGTTCACCCCGCCATAGATCGAGATGCTGTCGCTCGCGTCATAGGTCAGCGCCAGATCGTGGATGAAATACTCATCCGCGAAGCCAGCGGGGCCGACCTGTGCATCGGCGGTTTCGATCTCGATGCCCGAGAAGGCGGTGCTGCCGACATATTGCAGGCCGTAACGCAGCGTGAAATCGCTGAAACCGACGCTGATCGAGCCGACACCGGCCCATTCGGGGCGCTGCTCTTCGCGCAACTCCGGATCGACATTGGTCGGATCGGTCGGATCGAAGAAGAAGTCGAGATAATCGACCCAGTTCACCGATGCCCGCGTGCCGATATCGAATTCGCCGATATTGAAGCGATAGGCGATGGTGCCATCGATACCGGCGGTTTCGATCTTGCCGAAGTTCAACTGCGTCTGGCTGAGGAAGTTGAAGCCAAGGAAGGTCGGGCTGCCGGGATCGTCGTTACGGGTGAATTGGCCGCAGAACTGGTTCGGGAACGCGGTCGAATCGTAACAGGTATCGACAATGTCCTGCGCGCCAACGGCGGAAATCGCGTCTTCGATCACGATGTTGTAATAGTCCGCCGAGATCGTCAGGCCCGGAATGAAGCGTGGCTGGATGACCGTACCGAAGGTGTAGGTCGTCGCCGTTTCTTCATTGAGGTTCGGGTTGCCGCCAGTGGTGCCCGAGAAGCGCGCCGTCAGCGGATCCGAATAATCGTAAACGCCGTTGGTGGAATAGGCGCTTGCCGCCGCGCCCAGCGCCTGGAAGTCGGCAATACAATTGGCCTGACGGTTGGCCGCTGCCGCCGCATCGAGCACCGCGATCTGCGATACGTCACACGGATCGGACGGACGGAACACCGTGCCCTGTTGCGGGCTGAACAGCTCGTCGATGTTCGGCGCGCGCACGGCCTGCGAATAGGTGCCCCGGAAGCGGATGTCTTCCACCGGTGCCCAGATGCCGCTCACGCTCCAAGTGAAGGTGCTGCCGACGGTCGAATATTCCGAGAATCGCGCTGCGCCTGATACTTCGAGCGTATCGAAGAACGGCATTGCCGACAGGATCGGAATGTTGATTTCGCCGTAGATTTCCGCAACGTCGAACTCGCCGCCCGAATTGAACACCTGCGTCTGCGCGTCGAACACCAGCTGCTGGTTGCCGGACACATCACCGATGAACTGGCCCGCATTGATATCGGGCGTGGTGATCTGGGCGATGCCCAGCGTCAGCGGATCGAATTCGAAGCTGCTGCGCTCCTCACGGTATTCCGCACCCACGGCGAATGCGACCGCGCCGCCCGGAAGCTCGAAGAAGCTGCTGGTATCGCCCACAAGGCTGGCGCTGAACACCAGCTGTTCGAGCGTGGTGGTGTTGACGGTCGTCTCGGTGATGAAATCCACCGCCGCTGCGCTGACCGACCGCTCGCCGTTGAACAGCGAGGAGGGGACGCAGCTGCCGTCGCCCGGGTTGAAGGTGAAGAAGCCGCCATCGATCACCGGGAAGAACTGGCTGCCCGGGTGGCGGGCATTCGGGTCAAGGTCGGAACGGCAAACGATATTGCCATTGGCCCGGCCATTCAGGAACTCGCCTTCGTCCACCGCGTCGATCGACGCGAACAGACGGTCGGGCAGAACGGTGTTTTCGTTTTCGATGCGAGATTCGAAGCGACCGTAATTGCCCGAAATCTGCCAAGCAAATTCATCGGTGCTGCCAAACTCGCCGCGCAGGCCAGCCACCGCGCGATAGGTTTCGCGCTCGGCCAGCTGGCGGGCAAGGCCGAGATCGGTGAAGTCGCGGCTGACGCGCAGACCGCCCGCATCATCCGCATCGGCTTGCAGCACGGCGGGGATGTAGGGGTTGTCGGCGAAGATGAGCAGCGAGTCGTAGAAGGTGTTATACGGGTTCTGCGATTCCGTGTACGAATTCACATACTTGGCATCGACGAAGAATTCGACGCCCGGCGTTAGCTCGTAATTGGCGAGCAGGTTGGCATAGACGCGCTCATTGCCCGGGATCAGCGTCGCGCCGCTCAACCGCTCGGGCGCACCGTCACCGCCGAACTGGTTCGACGAACTGGCCACAATGCCGTCTTCGAAAATCTTTACGCCGCCGTCAGGGGTCGAAACGTAGCAGCCACCCCCGCCAAAGCCGGTGAGGCCGATGAAGCTTTCCTGACAGTCATTGATGCCGTTGTTGTTGATGTCGGCATCGAAGAAGCCGAAATCGCGGCGGAAGATCAGGCCAGCGCCCGACGAAATCGCAAAGCGCGGATCGGCCTGGTAGGCGAGGGCCGGGGCGTTGGTCGCACGGTCGATCAAGGCCTGCTCGGCAGCGGTCGGTGTGACACCACCGGTGAAGATCGCGTTGTAGTCTGCCGAGCCCGGCAGCGGGATGCGGAAGCCGATGGGGAAGCTGAAATTGGCGATGCTGTAAAAGTTCTGGAAGTTCGGCGTCGCATTGGTGATGTCGCCGCGCTGGAAGCGAAGCAGCGGGCTGGGATAGGTCGTACCGGTGTTGAAGCGACCGTTATTGGCGAAGAAATCGCGATCACCCTGCAGCAATTGCTCGCTATTCGAATAGCCGACCGCCAGCGTGACATTGCCGCGATTGTCGGCGAAGTTCATACCGTAGGCGCCGTCGATCGAGGCGGTGAAGCCGTCGCCATTGCCCGACAGACCCGCAACGCCATCGAGCAGGAAGCCGTCGAGATCGTCGCGCAGCACATAGTTCACAACGCCCGTGACAGCGTCGGCACCGTATACGGCGGAGGCGCCGCCGGTGAGCACTTCGACGCGCTCAATCAGGCCAGTGGGAATGGTCGACACGTCGACGATCTGGCTGCCGGCGACACCGGAGACGTGGCGCTGCCCGTCAACCAGCACCAGCGTGCGCACCGCGCCGAGGCCGCGCAGGTTGAGCGTCGCCTGGCCGATGCCACCCGCGCCGTTCTGCAGCGAGTCAGCAACCGTGCCGGAGTTCGAAAGGGCTGGGATTTCGCGCAGTGCATCGGTCGCGTCGATCACGCCGGTTTCGCGGATATCGGCAACCGAGACGGTCGCCACCGGGGCGGCAGCCGCTTCGTTGGCATCGCGTTGGATGCGCGAGCCGACCACCACGATCGGGTCGCCCTCAGGGTCCTCGGAAGCACCAGCGTCCTGTGCAAAGGCAGGCGCCGAACACAAGGCAACCGAAATGGCGAATGGTGCGCATGCAGCACGCAGGGAGGTTTGGAATTTCACTACAAAAAGCCCTTTCTGGCTGAACAGGAATGTCCCACGATACGAGAAACCTGTTGGATTTCGCACGCCATTGCAATTTCATGGCTCGGCTTTGCCAGATTTTGGAGGGCTCATGTTGCATTGCAACAACACAGTACCGGTTTGCGTCGCGGATCGTTCTCGGCAGCTGGGTATCCGGCAACAATCAGCCATACCTGCGGCCAAGTGTGTGCTTTTAGCCACAGATTGTTTCAAATGTGAGGATTACCCGCGCTTCTCCCATTTGCCATTTTGACAAGGGGGAGACGCTATTGCAGTCATGCGACACAGCGTGATTCAATCGCAGCTTACCCCTGCAGATCGTACGCTCGGCGTTTTTGGAGCCTCGCACCTTTGCTCTCTGGCGCTGAACGGTTTGTGAATTCGAAATCTACAAGGTGGATGGGACACACATGAAAAAATTTCAGAAGAACGCCCTAACGGGTCTTGCACTGTCGGTATCGGCAGTTGCGCTGCTGGCCGGTGGGCCGGCTTTTGCGCAGCAGGCAGATCCCGATGATGAGGAAGAGGTATCGGTCGGCGATCCGGAAACCGAGCAATCGGAAGAACGCATCGTTGTTACCGGCTCGCGTCTGCGCACGACGACCACCTACAACAGCATCTCGCCGCTGCAGGTGCTTGACAGCGAAGCGGCCCGTGACGTCGGTGAATTCGACGCGGCAGAGATTCTGCAGCGCTCGGAAGCTGCTGCTGGTACGCAGATCGACGCAACCTTCCAGGGCTTCGTGCTGAACAACGGTCCGGGCTCGCAAACGCTCGACCTGCGCGGTCTGGGTGCTGACCGTACGCTGCTCATGATCAATGGCCGCCGCCTCGCACCTGCCGGTGTGGAAGGCGCGCCGACCAACCCCTCGATCAACCTGCTGCCGACCTCGCTGATCCAGCGCTATGACCTGCTCCTCGACGGTGCATCGTCGGTGTACGGTTCGGACGCTGTGGCCGGTGTGGGCAACATCGTGCTGCGGACCGATATTGACGGCTTCGAGTTCTTTGCCAGCGGCAACAAGAACGAGCAGAGCAATGGTGGTGACGACTACACCATCTCCGGTGCTTGGGGCACGACTTTCGACCGCGGCTTCTTCGGCATCGGTGCGGAATATTCGCGCCGTGACGAAGTGCTGAACGGTGACCGTGACTTCTTCCAGGGTTGCGATACGCACTACGAAACCGATGCGGCGGGCAACATTTACCGCAACGACGTGGCGACGGCTGCTTTCAACGAGCAGACCTCGGTGACCGAAATCGGTCGTCGGATTACCTCGCTGGTGCAGCCCTGTAAGTTCGACCGTATTACCGGCCGTGTGCAGGTTGCCAGCACATTCGGTGGCTCGCTCTACCTCGACAACGTCGATCGTGGCCTCGGCACCGGCTTCCCGGGCAACTATTACATTCCGTTCCTCTCGGAAACGAATGACGCACTGGGTGTTCCGGTCGACGCCGATGGCGACGGTTTCCAGGATATCGATCTGTCGACCCGGACTGTGAACGGTAACGACCCCAACCAGTCGTTCATCAGTCCGCAGGATCTGTACAACGTCATGGCCTATGGCGAGTACAATCTCGGCACCGATCTGAACATCACGCCGTTCTTCGAAGCGCTGTACAGCCGCGCCGAAGTGAACGTGCGGAACAGCGGCCCGCCGCAGTTCTTCCCGTGGGTTCCCTCGAGCAACGTGTTCAATCCGTGTAACTTCACGACCAACCCCAATGGCGTTGACTGTCGTGCTGCGGAAAACCGTTACTTCACCGAAAATTACGGCTTTGGTCCGGTTAACAGCACGGGCTTCCGTCTGCCGGTTCGCCCGATCCCGTCGATCATCGGTGACCGTAACAACGTCGAAACGGTGCAGGAACAGTATCGCGGCGTGTTCGGTGTGCGGCTTGACCTGCCGTTCATTGGGGACAGCTGGAGCTACGAAGCATCGGTTGTCTATTCGCGTTCGGAAGGTTCCTCGATCCGTCGCGGTATCCGTGAAGACTTCCTCGCCCACGCGCTCGGTATCGACCCGACTGCCGACTTCAACGGTGACGGTATCGTCGACAACAACGGCAATGGCGTTGCGGATGACTACATCTCGTTGACGACTTCTCCGTTGCTGTCCGACGGTCCTTGCGGCACAAACTTCCGCAACCCGCAGCTGCTTGCACCGGGAATCGGTCAAGGCTGTGTGCCGGTCAACCTGTTTGCCACCTCGCTCTATCTCCCAGGCCCAGCCGGTGATTTCGCGACGCAGGCAGAGCGTGACTACCTGTTCGGTGAACGTACCTTCGACACCACTTACGAGCAGGTCGTTGCATCGGCGTTCATCACGGGTGACCTGTTCGAACTGCCTGCCGGCCCGCTCTCGATCGTGCTCGGCGGTGAATATCGCAGTGACTCGATCAACTCGCAGCCGGACCTCGTTGCGTCGGATGGCCTGTTCTGGGGCTTCTTCGCCGACCAAGGCGCCGTGGGTAGCAAGTACATCATCGAGAGCTTCGGCGAAATCAACGTTCCGGTCTTCGATTCGGACACGTTCGGTACCTTCGATTTCAAAGCCGCTGGCCGTATCAGCGATGAGGAATTCTACGGTACCAACGCTACCTACTCGCTGGGTGCGGGCTGGCAGCCGATCCCGCAAGTTCTGCTGCGTATGACCTACGGCACGTCGTTCCGTGCGCCTAACCTGCGCGAGAACTTCCTTGCCGGCCAGTCGGGCTTCGGCGGGATTTTTGACCCATGTGCCGTTCCGGATGCCGCTTACGAGCCGCCGGGCCTTGGTGGTGCGGGCTATGTCGCCGGTCAGGACAACCGTGATCCGTTCATCCTTGCTAATTGCCGCCGGGAAGGCCGCGATCCGACCACCGTCGGTATCGACAGCAGCGGTATCAACACGCTGCAGGTTTCGAGCACGGAAATCACCTCGGGTGGTAGCCTTGATCTCGATCCGGAAACGTCGGAATCGCTGACTGCTGGTATCAGCATCACCGAAGACATTGGCGATTTCGGTATCTCGTTCAGCTTCAACTACTTCAATATCGACGTCCGCGGTGCGATTATCGAACCGACCGGCCAGTCGGTTGTGAACGGGTGCTTCCTGAGCGAGAATGCCGACCGCAGCAACCTGTGCGATTTCATCGAATATGACTCGGATCCGGCAGGTCGTCGTCTGGTGAACGGCGTTTTCGCTGGCTTCATCAACGTCAACCAGGAAACGGTTCGCGGTATCGATCTGAACGCGACGCTTGATTACGGTGTGCCGCTTGGCAACGAGACGCTCGATCTGAGCCTCAACTTGCGCGCCAACCACCTGATCCGCCGTGAGACGATCTTCCTCGACGATGAAGGTAACGCAGACTCGTTCGAAGCTGCAGGCACCTTCGGCTTCCCTGCTTGGACTGGCCGTGCCACCTTCGCGGCTGGCTACTCCGACTTCGTCCTGACGTGGTCGACCCGTTGGATCGGTCAGACCTCGGCCTTCGGCGCCTCGGATCCGTTCGTAGACGCTTGGGGCTTCAACGAAGCTGGCGAGTTCCTTGGCGTGTTCTCGGATACCTGTCTGGGTGCAGGTTCGCGTATCCTTGATGCTGGGCCGAACTTCGGTCAGCTTGACGGGATCGTGGCTGGAGACGGCAACTACTGCTCCGACGTCGACTTCGCTGATGATTACTTCGTACACACCGTTTCGGTGCGCTACGACTTCAGCGACGACATCACGCTGCGTGCCGGTGTGACCAACGTGTTCGATCGCGATCCGCCGCTGATCGATACCTCGGAAGTGTTCGGTCGCTCGAACACCGCCATCGGTAACGGTTACGACATTAACGGTCGCGAGTTCTTCGGTTCGATCAACGTTCGCTTCTGATCGCTGTCACAACCGAAACGAAAGGGCCCCGCAGTTCACGCTGCGGGGCCTTTTTCTTGTGTGGGCGCGACGCGCCTCGCTTGACCACGTCATCGCATGGCGTAGGACGCTGGCATCAGAGCTAGGGAGCAAGGCACAGGCATGATTATCGACTCCACCATTGCCGCCGTCGTCACCGGCGGCGCCTCCGGCCTGGGGGAGGCCACGGCCCGCGCGCTTGCCGCCAAGGGTGCCAAGGTCGCGCTGTTTGACATGAATGCGCAGCGCGCCGCCGAGGTCGCGGCCGAGATTGGAGGGATCGCCTGCACCGTGGATGTGACCGATGAAGCATCGGTTGACGCAGGCTTTGCCAAGGCCCGCGCCGCGCACGGTCAGGAACGGGTGCTGGTCAATTGCGCCGGCATTGCCACCGCCGCCAAGACCGTGAAGCGGGACCGCGACACGGGCGAAATCAGCCACTTACCGCTCGCCGCCTTCGAAAAGGTCATCCGCATCAATCTGGTCGGCACTTTCCTGTGCTGCGCCAAATCTGCGGCGGGCATGGTGACGCTCGATCCGGTGGGCGCGCATGGCGAGCGCGGCGCCATCGTCAACACCGCCTCTGTCGCGGCGGAGGACGGGCAGATCGGGCAGATCGCCTACGCCTCGTCCAAGGCAGGCGTAAAGGGCATGACCTTGCCGCTCGCGCGTGATCTGATGGGCGAGGGCATCCGCGTCAACGCCATCCTTCCGGGCATTTTCGGCACGGCGATGCTCGCCGGATTGCCCGAAAAAGCGCAAGCGGCGCTGGCGGAGGCGGTGCCGTTCCCCAAACGTCTGGGCGATCCGGCCGAATACGCCGCGCTCGCCTGCTTCATGATCGAAACCGGCTATTTCAACGGCGAATGCGTCCGCCTCGACGGGGCAATCCGGATGCCTCCGAAGTAAGACCCCGAGTAATCAGCGGAGTTCTCCATGGCAGAATGGCATATCGGTGTTATCGGCGGTTCGGGACTGTATGATCCCGGGGCGTTGACCGACGCGCAGGAGATCGAAGTCGCCAGCGCCTTCGGCGAACCTTCAGGCCCGGTCACAACGGGCTTTATCGGCGGAGTTCGCTTCACCTTCCTTGCGCGCCATGGCAAGGGCCATCGCTATTCGCCAAGCCATGTGAATTACCGCGCCAATATCGATGTGCTGAAGCGCTGCGGGGTGACCGATGTCGTGGCAATCTCGGCGATAGGCAGTCTGCAGGAACGCTATGCGCCGGGCCACTTCGTGGTGGTTGACCAACTGATCGACCGCACCACGGGGCGCGAACGGAGCTTCTTTGGGCAAGGCATAACCGCGCACGTGCCGCTCGCCGACCCTGTATGTCCGCGTCTTTCCGCGCTCGTGGCGAGGGCGGCGGACAATGCCGGGGCGACAACCCACCAGGGCGGCACCTATGTCGCTATCGAAGGCCCGCAATTCTCCACCCGCGCGGAGAGCACGCTCTACCGCGCCTGGGGTGCCGATGTGATCGGCATGACAGCGATGCCCGAAGCCCGCCTCGCCCGCGAGGCCGAGCTGCCCTATGCTCTGGTCGGGATGGTGACCGATTACGATTGCTGGCGCGCGCCTGACGGGGACGTCGATGTGGCGGATATCCTGAAAGTCATGTCCGGCAATGCCGAAAACGCCCGGGCTTTGCTTGCTGAACTGGGCGCAGCGCTACCCAAGTCGCGCAGTGCCAGCCCGATCGACACGGTGCTCGACACCGCGATCATTACCCCGCAGGATTCCTGGAACCCGGCGCTAGCGGCGCGGCTTGATGCGGTTGCTGGACGATTGCTCGCGCAGGTGCCGGAACAGGACGCTTGATGTCGCGGAGGCGCTCCAAACATTAACATCCTTGCCAAATCGGCAAAATGCCAACAATGTTGTTGCTTATGCAACCAACCAGCACACTCGCTCGCTTTCTCCCTTACCAGTTGTCCCTCGCCTCCAATGCGGTGAGCGGGCGCATCGCGATGGAATATCGCCAGCGCTGGGGCCTGAGCATCCCAGAGTGGCGCGTGATGGCGGTGCTGGGCGATGCTGGCGCGATGACTCAGCGCGATCTGACCAAGCGCACGCTGATGGACAAGGTGGCCGTCAACCGCGCGTGCAAAGTGCTGGAAGAACGCGGTCTCGCCCAACGCCAGCCCAACGAACAGGACGGCCGCTCGCACCTGCTCGATCTGACGCCGGATGGGGCGGCCATGCATTCCGAAATCCTGCCGCTGGCGCTGGAAATGGAACGCAAGCTGTTTGCCGGCTTCTCGACAGAGGAGCTCGACCTGTTCCGTGCGCTCTTGCACAAGGCACGGCATCAGGCAGAGGATTTGTCGGAAGCGAGTTTTACCGGCGGCTACGGCATTCGCTAGGCCGCTCGCGGCAAACAAAAACCCCCGCACTGCCGAGGCTGTGCGGGGGTTCCTTTTTGGCCGAAGCCAGGTGAAACTTTAGCTCGGCGGCGTGTTGCTGCCCGGGCCATCGCCGGAGAAAGCATCGCCGATCGAACAGGCCGCGGGGCCAAGGATCACGATGAACAGCACCGGCAGAATGAACAGGATCAGCGGCACGGTCATGATCGCGGGCAGGCGTGCGGCCTTCTCCTCGGCGCGCATCATGCGCTCGTTGCGGAATTCGGCCGAAAGCACACGCAGCGCGGATGCCAGCGGCGTGCCGTAGCGTTCGGTCTGGATCATGGTGGTCACCACCCCGCGCACGGCATCCAGGTCGACACGATAGGCAAGGTTTTCGAAAGCCTGACGCCGTTCGGTGAGGAAGGCGAGTTCAATAGCGGTCAGCGCAAACTCGTCGCCCAGCTCGGGATAGGCACGGCCCAGTTCACGGGCGACGCGGTTGAAAGCGGCGTCAACGGTCAGGCCGGCCTCGGCGCAGATCACCAGCAGGTCGAGTGCGTCGGGCAGGCCCTTCTGGATCGCCTTGGTGCGCTTGTTCGCGATGTTCTTCAGATAGACTTCGGGGCCCTTGTATCCGGCAATCACCATCGCGGCGAAGCCACCGAAGCGCTTCATGCTGCCCCAATCGGGGAAAGTGTCGGTCCAGTAGAACAGCACCACACCGATCAGGCCGAGCACAATCGGCAGGATCATGCGCGCGAAAATGATGACGACGGCATATTCCTTATTGCGGAAACCGGCCTGCGCCAGCTTCTGCTGCACGTCCTTCACCTGGTCTTCCTGCAACACACGCATACCCTGCAGCGTGTCTTTGACCTTTTCTGTGGTGTCGGTCTTGCGCACCAGGCTCTGACGCTTTTTGGACGTCTGGGTGAGCATCCCGGTTTTCAGTTCGGCACGGCGATCGTTCAGCGCTTTGACGCGCTTGGCCATCGGGTCTTTCACCGTGACGGCGGCGTAAATCGCAAACATCGTGGCCGCAGCGGCGATCCCTGCCAGGATCGTGCCGACAAGGATCACATCCACGCCAAGCAGGGTGGGGCCGGATGCGGGGGCGAAGCTCAAAAGGGTCATATCGTCCTCCGCCTTAGATCTCGAAGCTGACCATTTTGGCCATGATGCCCGCACCGATGGACATCCACACCAGGCCGAACAGGCCGGTCGCAATCAGGCGATCATCGGTGAAGAAGCCGCCGATATAATTCGGGTTGATCCAGTAGATCATGCCGAACACGATGAAGGGGAGCGCGCCGACGATGTAAGCCGAGGCCTTCGATTCGGAGCTCATCGCCTTGATCTTCAGCTTCATCTGCGCGCGTTTGCGCAGCACGTCGGACAGGTTGGACAAGGTTTCGGCAAGGTTGCCGCCCGTCTCGCGCTGGATAGCCAGCGTGATGACGAAGAACTGGAATTCTGCGGTGCCGAGCTTGTCAGCGGTTTCCTGCAAGGATTCTTCCATCGTGCGGCCGATCTTGATGCGCTCCACCACTTGGCGGAACTCGACGCCCACGGGGCCGGGGACTTCCTGCCCGACGACGGTCAGCGTTTCTGCCACCGGCAGACCCGAACGCAGGCCGCGCACCAACAATTCGATGGCATCGGGGAATTTCGCGTTGAAGGCAGCGGTGCGGCGTTTGATGAAATTGCCCACCACAAGATGCGGCAGACCGGCCCCGATCAGCAAGCCCACGCCGAGTGAGAGCAATGCTGCGCCAGTTTGCAGATACAGCAGCGCGGTGATGGCAACGGCAATGCCGACCGATGCGTAGATATAATTTCCGACCGACCAGCCCTTGCCAGTGCGGTTCAAGCGCAGCGCCAGCGCCTGGATGCGCGAACCGGAGCCGGCGGTGGTAAACCGCTTCGGCTTGCGCGCGGCAATTGCCTTCTTCAGCTGGCTTTCGACTTTGTCGACGGTGCTTTCGGAATGACGGTGGCGCAGCGATTCAAGCCGGCGCTGGCCTTCCTTCGCCGGCGATTTGCCATCGAGCAGCAAATAGCCGAGGATCATCAAACCCATCAGGCCACCGGCCACAAGCACGAGCTGGATGATGTTCATGATCGCTCTTCTCTCACCTTGAAATTGTCAATTTGCGTGCCCGAAGGCCGGTGGTTGCAGGGGCGGGGAAGGCCCGCCCCTGTATCCTTAGTCTGCGTCAACCGCTTCCTTGGCCGACGTCTTCTTGCCGCCGCCAAGCAGCGATTTCAGATCGAAACCGCTGAGCATCGAAGGCTTCTTGCCAAGATTTTCGAGGCTGGCTCCGTCATCCGCAGCTACGCCGACAATCGTCTTGGCGATATCGCGGATCGGCGCGACCGCGCGGCTGCCTTTGTTGGCTTCCGCAAAGGTTTGGCCCAGCTTTGCCGCATTGGCCGCCGCCTTCTGGTCGAACGCGATCTGGAAATTGATCGGGCGTTCGATGGAGGCTTCGAAATCGGCCTTGCTGATTTCCGCCGCGCCGGTCTGCATCTTGTTGCAGACGATCATAGGGTGGGCACCCGGCGCGTTCTGCTTGAGCCAGGACAGGATGCGGATCGTATCGCGGGCGGAAGCGAGGGTCAGCTCGGTCACCAGCGTCACCACATTCACATCCTGCAACAGGTGCGGGAAGTTGATCAGCATATTGCGCGGCAGATCGATCACCGTCATGTCGAAGGCCTGACGGAACTCTTCCTCCAGTTGCAGGAAGGCCGTGCCATCGGTCATCAGCGGCGAATTGATCGGTGCCTCGGCCGACATGATCGCAAGGTTATCGTTCGCGCGGATCATCGCACGTTCGATAAACAGACCGTCAATGCGGCTGGGGTTGTCGATTGCGTCGGTCAGGCCGCGGCCCGGCTCGAGATCGAGCGAAAGCGCCCCCGTGCCGAAATGGACGTCCAGATCGAGCAGCGCAGTCGAACGTTCGTGCTCGATCGAGAACAGCCAGGCGAGCGAGGTTGCCAGCGTCGAGGCACCTACGCCGCCACGCGTGCCGACCACGGCGGTGGCAACGTGTTCGTGTTCCTGATCGCCATCGCCACCATTGCGCGGCGAGGAGAACACGGCCTGTGCCTGAGTCAGCGAATCGCGCAGCTGGCTCGCCGAAAGCGGCTTCAGCAGGTAATCGTGAATGCCGCTCGCGAGCAGATCGCGATAGAGGCGCACATCGTTCACCTGACCGACCGCGATCACCACCGTGCCGGGTTCGCAAACCTCTGCCAGCGCATTGATATCGTTAAGCGGGTCGCCGCTCTCAGACAGATCGACCATCAGAATGGCCGGGCTGGCAGCGATAGACAGCGACTGGATCGCGTTGCGCAGGCCGCCCTTGTTGCACTTTTCGATCTGCCAGCCCATTTCGATAACGACCGGGCGCAGCGCATCGAGCGCGCCATCATCGCAGATATAGGCGGAGAACGGATCGCGGTTGCCCAGCGGGCCGGGTTTCCAGGAATTGCTCATCTTATTCACCCCCTCCACCAGCGCGGGCTTCCGGCAGGACAGTGCCGCCAGCGCCCGAAGGTGCAGCTTCACGGTAAGCGTTGATCGCGCGGTTCGATGTCTGGATAACCGTGGTGCCGGTGCCGCTGGCGCCGTTGAGCAGGTGCTCGGGATCGGCGACCATGGCGGCGACGTTGCTGTTCACGGCGCAGCCATAACCGGGCGAGGTCTGGTTGCCCTGGTTGAAGCCGTACTGGTCGCGCCAGTTGGGGCAGCCGGGAACATGGGCGCTGGAACGGGTTACCACGACCCGGATATTGCCCGGATTGACATAACCTTCGGTGATCGGCGCGCCGTCGCTCAGAAGGATGCCGAAACGGCTGGCGACAGCAGCGACATCTTCGGTCACCGCACGGCTGCCCGTCGGATCGTCGATGGCAACGCGGTCACCATAGCCAAGTTCGAGGGTTTCGAACCAGTCGGCAAGCCGCGCCTGTTCGGGCACGCTCAATCCTGCGCCATTGGCGGCGAGATCGAGTGCGAAGTTCTGGCGTTCGACCACCGGCTGGTTGACGCTGTAAAGCGTCATGTTCTGCGGGCCTTCGTTCATGGTGCCACAGGCCGACAGACCAGCGCCAAGCGAGAGAGCGAGCGCCGTCATGGCGAAGCGTTTTGCAGGATACATCATGGGGATCACTCTCCGTTGTTGAAGCTGAAGCCGGGCAGGGCGGCTGCGCTGGCCGACTGGGCGGGCGCGCCTTGCGGCTGCTGGCCACCGGCCAGCGCAGTGCCCGTCTGGTCAATCAGGCTGAGATCGGGGCCATTGGGGCCGCCATTCGCCGGACGCGGCATCGGGCGGGTGCCCGGCTGGCGGCTGGTTTCGCGGCCGAACAGGGTCTGTTCGGCAGCGCCCGGAACGCCATAACCATCGGTCGGCAAGCGAATGTCACGATCATTGACCGGCTGCACCAGATACGGCGTCACCACGATCACCAGCTCGGTTTCGCCGCGGCGGAACTCGGTCGAGCGAAACAGATTGCCGATGATCGGCATATCGCCCACGCCGGGGATCTGGTCGATCGTGTTCTGCGAGCTGTTCTGCATCAGGCCGGCGATCATGAAGCTTTCGCCCGAGCCCAGCTCGATCGACGTTTCCGCGCTGCGGGTGGTCAATGCGGGGATCTGGAAGCCGTTGAGAACGACGGCGCCCTGCGTCGACAGTTCGGAGACTTCCGGACGCACGCGGATCGAAATCCGGCCGTTCGAAAGCACCGTCGGCGTGTAGACAAGGCTGACACCGAAATCGCGATATTGGACAGTGGTGGTACCCAGACCCTGGCTCAGCGGGATCGGGAATTCGCCGCCGGCGTGGAAGCTGGCGGTTTCACCCGAAAGTGCGACCAGTGTCGGTTCCGAAAGCGTCGTCACCAGACCGCGGCGTTCGCCGAGGTCGAGCGCAGAACCGATATCGAGGCCGAGAAACTCGCCGAAGGCAGCGAGTGTCGAACCGGGCGAGAGCTGGTCGACGATGTTATAGCCATCGCCTTGCAGAGCACCGCCCACTGCGACGGGCGCGCCGCCCGGAGTGATCTGCGAGAACGGCGAACGGCCCTGGCCGAGGCCGAAACGGAAGCCGTCCGTGCTGTCGACAGTCGACAGGTTCATGCCGATATTGCGCACCAGCGAGCGGCTGACTTCGGCAAAGCGAACGCGCAGCATTACTTGTAGCGGGGTTGCCATGCGCAGGCGGGAAATCACATTGGCTTCCTCGCCCACAAAGGCCTGCACAAGCCGTTCGGCTTCGGCAGCATCTTCCGGAGCAGCCACCGTGCCGGTCAGCAGCACCGTGTTGCTGCCCATGGTGGACACTGCGATATTCGCTTCGGGCATGGCCAGCGACAGCATCTGATCGACGCTATCGATGTTCGAGCCGACGCGGATATTGGCCGACCAGATGATATCGCCTGCGGAGTTGCTGGCGTAGATCGTGGTTTCGCCACCGGCGAGGCCGAAGACATAGAGCTGACGCTCCGAGCGCACCTGTACATCGGCGATCGTGTTGTCGGCGATAAAGATGTCGGCCATGTTGCCGGGCACCGTCACCAGTTCACCGCGACCGATCGACAGGACGAGATCCTGTGCCGGACGGATCGTCTGGGCCTGGGCCTGCGTGGCCGGCAGCATTGCCAGCGGAGCGAGTGCCACAGCGGCGCTCATGACTGTCTTCATAAGACGGCTGGTCATAGTGTTGCCTTTCGAAACGGAGGCGGTGGAATTGCGGGTCGTGTTAGACATCAGGGTCATGGCGATTACCGACCCCCCTGCCGGTCAAGCAGTCGGCCTTCGCCGCGATTGACCGGTTCGACAGTGGTTGCTGCACCGCGGCGGACGCGCACGGTCGGGCCGGCAGGTACGGCGGGTGCCGCATTGCCGCCTTGGACTTGCGCCGGAGCCATGGGTGCCGCCGGAGCAGCATCGCGCACCGCCGGAGCCGTGGGCACCGTGCTGCGCTGGAAGCGCGAGACATCGCCGCCGGTCACGAACGTCGTGCCACCTTCACCCGGGCGGGCGACAGCGCGGCGGAGCAGCGCCTCTTCCTCTTCCGGCGAAGCGTTTTCGGGCAGATTCACATCACCCGAAGCCAGCGCGCGTTCGAGATCGGTCTGGTTGTCGGCAATCGAGCGCAGCGACAGGCTGATCGTGCCAATGGTCTGCGCCACGGCAATCTTCTCGGCGATGCGCGGCGTCACTTCGAGCGTCACCGTGCTGAAGGCGCGAACAACCGTGCGGCCTTCTTCATCGGAGCTGGTTTCGGTCTGCTGGTCGGTTGCGAGCACGCGCAGGTTGGTCAGGATCGTTTCCGAGGTTTGCAGCGGCGCGCCTGCGCCACCTTCACCGGCGACGGTCTGCGTCAACACCATGTCGACACGGTCGCCCGGGAAGATGAAGCCGGCCACACCCGTGCGGGCGGAAACTGGAATTGTCACAGCGCGCATACCCGGCCCGAGCGCAGCGGCGAGGAAGCCGCGGTCACCCGGCGAAACGAGCGAGCCCTGCGTGACCGGTTCACCAGCGGTGATCGGGTGACGCACCACCGTGCCAAGCAGCGATTCCATGTCGGATTCGCCGTCGATGAAGTAAGCGTCCTGCACCAGTTCCTGCGGCCACAGCTGGTAAGCCATGGCATCGGCGGTGATGATCGTGCCAACCGGGAGGTTGCGCTTGGCCACCAGCACTTTCGGGCCCTGCGGCTCCGGCGCGGCGGCTTCAACCTCGGGCGTTGCGGCACCGGCGAACATACTCCGGGCAGCAAGAGCGGTACCGATCGCTATGACCAGCGCTCCTACCAGCAAAATGAGCTTCTTCTTATCCATGGTGCGTCAAGCCCCCTCAGTTGGATCTTGCAATAATGGTTGTGCCGAATACCGCGGCATTGGTTAAAATGAGGTTCACCCCGTCACCCCCGCGACAGCAGAAGCGGGAATGTAGAAGCTGCCGATGCTCCAGAGACCGGCGAGCGCGATGGCCACGCCGTAGGGGATCGTCAGCGGATTCTTCTCGCTGCTTTTCACATTGCGGCGGGACATCACGTTCCAGGCACCGAAGACCAGTGTCAGAACGCCGCCAAGCAGCGCCATCATGATGAGCAGCTTCAGATAGACCGCCGGTGTCATCCATAGCGCCAATGCAGTCAGCAATTTGACATCACCGCCACCCATCCACTTCATCGCGAACAGGACGGAAAAGCCGAGAAAGGCGGCAATACCCAGACCAAGCTGAATCGCCATGTCGGGCCAGACACTCATGCCGCTGGCGAACCAGTACAGCGGCGCCCCCATCGCAATCGCGAGGTTCAGCCAGTTGGCGATGCGACGGCTCTTGAGATCGGTGAAGGCTGCGATAAGCAGCGCGATTGCCAATGCACCGAGCAGGCCGTATTTGATCGGATCGTCCAACATGATGTCCCCAAAGTAATCTGGAGCATCGTGCTAGCGCGTATGACTTACTAAAAAGTAACCACAGGCAGGAGGTTCAAATTAGGCAAACAGCAAGCGTAGTCGCCGGTGATGCCGCCACTGATGCCGCGACTGCCTTTGACAGGCGTGCCATTCCTGCTGGGGCAGTGGAGGGAATGTGGCACGCGGCAGACGGGCATCCAATCCGCCATATCATCTGGCCCGCGCCGCCTGCGGATACGGCCGGGCGCGGGGCGATGCTGTTCATGGCGGGGCGCGGCGATGCCTATGAGAAATACCTCGAAAGTTTCGAACATTGGCGGCTGAAGGGCTGGCAGGTGCAGGCGGCAGACTGGCGCGGGCAGGGCGGTTCGGGACGCCTGGGCAATGACAACCGCACAGGCCATATCGACGATTTCGCGCTGTGGATTGCCGATCTGGCGGATTACTGGCGCGGCTGGGCTGCCGTGCAAAAGGGGCCGCGGGTGCTGGTCGGTCATTCGATGGGCGGGCACTTGGTATTGCGCGCCGTGCTAGAAAAAGTGCTCGACCCGATGCCCGATGCGCTGGTGCTATCGGCGCCGATGCTCGATGTTTCGCCAGAATTTGTGCCGATGCCGCTGAAGCGCGGATTCGCCAATGTCATGGCGCGGATCGGCGATCCCAAGCGACCGGCATGGAAAATGAGCGAGAAGCCCGGCGTCACGCCAAGTATGCGCCAGCTGCTGCTGACGCATGACAAGGCGCGCTATGAAGACGAGCTATGGTGGCGGCGCACGCGGCCCGAACTGGAACTGGGGCCGGGCAGCTGGGGCTGGGTGCGCGGAGCGATGGAAAGCTCTTCCGCCCTGTTCGCGCGCGGTGCGTTGGAAAGCGTGACCACGCCCACCTTCATTGTCGCTACCGAGGCAGACAAGCTGGTCAGCCCGTCTGCCATACGCAGCGCGCTGGCGCGGATGCCGCACGTCGATTCGCTGGTGTTCGGCAACGAAGCGGCGCATGAAATCCTGCGCGAGACAGACCATATTCGCGACCGTGCCCTGGCTGCGATTGACGCCTTCCTCGCCAAGGAAGCGCCCGCCTAATGGACCGTTTTGACGTTGTTATAATCGGTGCAGGGATAGCAGGGGCCAGTATCGCTGCCGAGCTTGTGCCGCATCTTTCGGTACTGGTGGCCGAGGCGGAGGATATGCCCGGCTATCACACCACGGGCCGCTCCGCTGCCTTCCGCGAGGAATGTTATGGCGGGACGGACGTGGTACCGCTCACCCTCGCATCCGGCGATTACCTGCGCGATGGCGGATTCCTGACGCCGCGTGCAGGCCTGTATATTGCGCGCGAGGGGCAAGAGCAGGCGCTGGCCGCCTTCATGCACCAGTTCCGTGATGCCGGGGTGACGATCCAGCCGCTTGGCCGGGCGGAATTGAAAGCAAGGCTGCCCGGCGTGCGCGGGGAATGGACGCAGGCGCTGCTTCAGCCCAATTGCGCCGATATCGATGTGGGGGGCTTGCACCAGCATTATCTCGCTTTGGCCAAGCGCGGCGGAGCGGAGCTGCGCGTAAGACACCGGCTCGACGCGGCGGAGCGGGAGGGCGCTGGATGGCGGCTCGATTTCGGAGCAGCGGGGGAAGTGCGCGCGGACGTAGTTGTCAACGCGGCGGGCGCGTGGGCCGATCCGGTGGCGCGCGCCTGCGGTGTCGCGCCGCTGGGCATTACCCCCTATCGCCGCACGGTGGCGCAATTGCGCACTGAACCACCTGCACTCGCCGATCTGCCGCTGGTGATTGATCTGGAGGGCGCGTTCTACTTCCGTCCCGAACATGGCAAGCTCTGGCTCAGCCCGCATGACGAAACGCCGTCAGAACCGTGCGACGCCGCGCCGGAGGAAATCGACATCGCGCTCGCCATCGACCGGTTCGAGCAAGTGGTGGACTGGCGGATCGCGGCGGTCGAGCGCAAGTGGGCCGGGCTGCGCAGTTTCGCGCCAGACCGGCTGCCGGTCTACGGCTATGACGCCGGCATAGCGGGCTTCTTCTGGTTCGCCGGACAAGGTGGCTACGGCATCCAGACCGCGCCCGCGGCGGCGCGTTTCGCGGCGCAATTGCTCGCGGGCGCGCCGCGTGATGGAATGACGGCTGATCTCGATGTAAAATTATACACCCCCGCCCGCTTTGCCCCGGCGATGGTCTAGCCAAGCGGGCGATGTTTGGTATGTAAACCGCTAACAACACCAAGGAGGAGGCTTTCGATGGCTCACCATTTCCAGATCTACAAGGACAAGGCAGGCGAGTTCCGCGTGCGCTTCAAATACAATGACGAGATCATGTTCTCGACTGAAGGCTACGCCTCGAAGGCGAGCGCGAAGAATGCTATCGAATCGATCAAGAAGAACGGCCCGGGCGCCGATGTGGTGGATGACAGCTAAGCTGCGCTGACACGATGTTTCCGAAGGGCCGGTCCGCGAAGGACTGGCCCTTTTCGTTTCAGCCTTGGGCCACCGCCTCGGCGGCATCGCTGGCGAGTTTGTCCACGCGTTCGTTTTCCGGATGGCCGCTATGGCCTTTGACCCATTGCCAGTGGATGGTGTGGGAACCCGAAACCTCGATCAGATCGTGCCACAAATCGGCATTGCGCACCGGCTTCTTGCTGGCATTGACCCAGCCGTTTCTCTTCCAGCCATGCACCCATTTGGTGATGCCATCGATCAGATATTTGCTGTCAGTATAGAGCGTGACCTCGCACGGCTCGATCAGCGCGTCCAGCGCACGGATCGCGGCGGTCATTTCCATGCGGTTATTGGTGGTTTCCGCCTCGCTGCCCGAGAGCTCCTTCTCGTGCCGCCCCATGCGAAGGAGCGCGCCCCAGCCTCCGGGGCCGGGGTTGCCCTTGCAGGCACCATCGGTGAAAATCTCGACCTGCTTCACCCGAAGGCACCCCTTCCTTCGCACCGGTAGAATGTATAGCGGCGCATAAAATCCATCGGATCCTTGCGTGTCACCAAGGCATCGGCGGGCGTGTCGATCCAGTCCTGCGCGCGGCTGGAAACAAAGCGCATACACGCGCCCTGCGCTAACGCCGGCAAGGCCTCGGCCTCGGCCGGTAGCAGCGGGCGTACCGACTGGTAACCGGCGAGCAGGGCCTGTCCGATTTCGGGGCGGAAGCTATTGCCGTCCTTGGAAAAACTCCACGCTGCATGGGTCACCGCAAGGTCGTAGACCATGGCATCGTTGCAGGCGAAATAGAAGTCGATCAGCGCCGTGACCGTGCTCCGTCGCATCAGCACATTGTCTGGAAACAGGTCGGAATGGATCACGCTGGCGGGCAAATCGCTTGGCCAAGCTGCGGCAATGGCTTTCGCTTCGGAAATCGCGGCTGGCAGAGCCGGATCAATCGCCGCGAGCGCCGCCTCTCCGCATTCGGACAAGACGCGCGCCGATGCGTCCGGCCCCAGATCATTGGCGCGAGTGGCAGGGTAATCCTGCGCCGCGAGATGCATTTTGGCGAGCGCCACGCCCACGCTCTGCGCCTGCGCGACCGTGGGATGATCGACCGAGATGCCGGGCAGAAATTCGATCAGCGCCACCGCCTTGCCGTCAATGCTGCGCGAGGCATTGCCTTCCCGGTCGTGAATCGTGCGCGGCACCGGCGCGCCTTTGGCCGCCAGATGATCGAGCAGACCAAGGAAGAAGGGCAACTCACCTATGTCGATCCGCCGTTCATACATGGTGAGGATGAAGCGCGCGCCATTAGCCGCGCTGCCGGTGGTTTCGATCAGCCAGTTGGAATTGGAAACGCCTTCGGCAATGCCCTTGGCCGAAACGAGCTCGCCCACATCATAGCAGGCAATCAGTTCGGCCAGGCTCTCGGCGGAAAGCTGGGTGTAAACGGCCATCGATGCCGCGTTAGTCGGTCAGTTCGCGGGGGAGCTTGAAGGTCATCTTTTCTTCGGTCGTTTTGACCTCCTGCTCTTCGATAGCACGCCATTCAGCGAGCCTCGCCACCACTTCGCGCACCAGCACTTCGGGGGCGGAAGCGCCCGCGGTGACGCCGATGGTGCCGATTCCATCGAGCCATGCCGGGTCAATCTCGTCCGCGCGCTGGATTAGGTAGGAGGTTGTGCCCAGCCGCTCTGCTACTTCGACCAGCCGAAGCGAATTGGAGGAATTGGGCGCGCCGATCACCAGCAACAGATCGCAGGAATCGGCCATCGCCTTTACCGCTTCCTGCCGGTTCGAGGTGGCGTAGCAAATGTCCTCCGCCTTGGGCGCGACGATTTGCGGATAGCGCGCCATCAACGCCGCCACAATTTCGGCGGTATCGTCTACCGACAGCGTGGTCTGGGTGAGGAAAGAGAGGCTGTCTTCCTGCGAGAAAGTCAGCTTGCCCACATCTTCGATAGTCTCGACCAAGGTCATCCGGCCTTCGGGCACTTGCCCCATCGTGCCGATCACTTCGGGATGGCCCGCGTGCCCGATAAAGATGATGTGCTGGCCCTTCTCGATCTGCCGCTCTGCTTGCCGGTGGACTTTGGACACCAGCGGACAGGTCGCATCGAGATAGACCATATTGCGCCGCTCTGCCTCGGCAGGCACCGACTTGGGCACGCCGTGCGCGCTGAACACCACCGGTGCATCGTCGGGCACTTCGTCCAGTTCCTCGACAAAAATCGCGCCCTTTTCGCGCAGGCCTTCCACCACATAGCGGTTATGAACGATTTCGTGCCGCACATAGACCGGCGCGCCGAAACGCTCGATGCTTTTTTCGACAATGTCGATGGCGCGATCCACACCGGCGCAGAAGCCGCGCGGGGCGGCGATCAGCACCTTGAGCGGCAATTTGTCGCCATTCACGGGCGATTCCTGAAAGGGGGCGTTCATAGTCATGGCTCTAGCGGTTGTCGGGCTCCGGCGAAAGGGCTAGGGGGCTTGGAAAGGAATCCGGCGCTCATGTCGCCATTCCTGTGCCAGTATCAAGGACGTTTATGCAGTTTCGATCCGCCTTTTTTGCTCTCGCCGCTTCCGCCACCCTGCTCGCAGGCTGTGCATCGGATGGCGAGCTCGTTGTCGATCAGGGCGTTGGCATCACCGCGCTGCGTTCGGTCTGCCCGGCGGTGGGCGTGCCCGACTATACCGGCGATGTGACGCTGTTCAGCCGCGATGGCGCACGCACGGCGGATGCGCTGGATGTTTCTGCGGCGATCACCAATGTCCGCTCGACCTGCAACGACCAGGGCGATCTGGTGTACACCAGCGCCACGTTTGATGTGGTGGCAACCCGGCGGGATACGCGCGGCGCGCGCACGGTCGAACTGCCCTATTTCTCCACCGTGATGCGCGGGGGCACCTCAGTGGTGGCGAAGCGTGTGGGCACGGTGACGCTCACTTTCGCCGACGGGCAGGAGCGCGCGCAGGCAAGCGGCGCGGCGGAAAGCTATGTCAGCCGTGCCGAAGCGACTTTGCCCGAGGATATCCGTGAACGCATCACGCGGCGACGCCGCGCGGGCGACCTGTCCGCTGCGGTGGATCCGCTGTCCGAGCCCGATGTCCGCGCCGCGGTGGCGCGCGCGACGTTCGAACTGTTGATCGGCTTCCAGCTTACCGAAGAGCAGCTGGCTTACAACGTCACGCGCTAATCACGCTCTTGCAAAAAGTGTGAGTCCCAGCGAATGCTGGGACCTCTTCCGGAAAGGCTCCAGCCTGTGCTGGAGCGCATGAATGATATGACCAAATCACAAACCCTTTACGCCGCCTTTGCGGCCAAAATCGATGCCATCCTTGCCGCTTTGGAAGGCGAAGCCGTGCTTCCCGCAGGCAGCCCGCGCGGCAATGTCAGCGTGGAGCCGCCGCGCGATGCCGCGCATGGCGATCTGGCAACCAACGCCGCGATGGTGCTGGCGAAGCACGCCGCCACCAATCCGCGCGCGCTGGCTGAAAAGATCGTCGAGCATTTGTCGCGCGACCCATTGATCGAAAGCGCCGAAATTGCCGGGCCGGGCTTTATCAATCTGCGCCTCGCGCCGACCGTGTGGCGTGAGGAAATCGCCGCCATCGCCGCGCTCGGCGATAGCTACGGCAAGTCCGACATGGGCGCGGGCACAACGGTGAATGTCGAATATGTCTCGGCCAATCCGACAGGCCCCATGCATATGGGCCATTGCCGCGGCGCGGTGGTGGGCGATGCACTGGCGAGCCTGCTCGAATTTGCCGGGCACAAAGTGATCCGCGAATATTACGTCAATGATGCCGGCGGGCAGGTCGATACGCTCGCACGCTCTGCGCACTTGCGTTACCGCGAGGCGCTGGGCGAAGACATTGGCGACATTCCGGAAGGGTTCTATCCCGGCGCCTATCTGATCCCCGTTGGCGAAGCGGCGGCAAAGGAATTCGGCGACCGCTACCAGCGCGCTGACGAAGCCGAGTGGCTGGCGATTTTCCGCGCCTTCGCGGTCGAGCGGATGATGGCGGTGATCAAGTCCGATCTGGCGCAGCTTGGCATCAATCATGATGTGTTTTCGTCCGAAGCGGCGTTGCAAGCGGCGGGCAAGCCCGAAGCCGCCGAGGCATGGCTGCGCCAGCACGATCTGGTGTATGACGGCGTGCTCGAAGCGCCAAAGGGCAAGGCCCCGCCCGAAGACTGGGAGCCGGTCGAACTGCCGCTGTTCCGCTCGACCCAATTCGGCGACGATCAGGATCGCCCGATCAAGAAGTCGGACGGCAAGTGGACCTATTTCGGGGCCGACCTTGCCTATCATATGCAGAAGGCCGAAACCGCCGATGCGCTGATCGATATCTGGGGCGCGGACCATGCAGGCACGGTCAAGCGGATCAAGGCGGCGGTGGCCGCGCTGTCCGCCGGTAAGGGTGAGGTTACCCCCTTTGATGTGAAGCTGGTGCAGATGGTGCAACTCTTGCGCGACGGCGAACCGGCGAAAATGTCCAAACGTTCGGGCAATTTCATCACCATAGCCGATATGGTCGATGAAGTGGGCAAGGATGTGGTCCGCTTTACCATGCTCACCCGCAAGCCCGAAGCGCAGATGGATTTCGACTTCGCCAAAGTGGTGGAAGCCTCGAAAGACAATCCGGTCTTCTACGTGCAATACGCCCATGCGCGCATCTGTTCGACGCTGCGCAAGGCGGCAGACGCAGGGATTACGCCCTCGGACGTGCATCTCGACCTGCTGACCGAGGCCGATCTGGCCCTGGTCAAGCAAGCGGCGCAATTCCCCCGCGAAGTCGAGGCGGCGGCACGAGCGCGCGAGCCGCACCGCATTGCCTTCTACCTCTACGATCTGGCGGCAGCGTTCCACGCCTTCTGGAATCTGGGGAATGACGATCCGGAAAAACGGTTCATACTGGAACATAAACCGGATGTATCGGCGGCAAGGCTTTTTCTCGCGTCCCAAATCGGGCAGATAGTCCGAAACGGCTTGGCCATTTTGGGGGTCGAAGCGGTCGAGGAGTTGTGAGCGATGAATAATCCGGGCGATCGGGACGAGGACCTGGAATACCAGGACGGCGAAATCGAAGCGACGTGGGAGGAGGAAGAGCAACTCGACCTCACCGACGAAGACGAAGATTTGCCGTGGCTGGAAGCTGACGAGTACGAAGAAGAACGGGGCTTCGACTGGGGCTTTGTGCGCCTCCTTGCATTTGCGGCGGTTGCTCTTGCTTTGGCGCTGGGCGCTATCTGGTGGTTGTCGCGTGAAGCCCCCGATCCCGAAATGGTGCCGGACGGATCGACAATCGAAGCGCCCGAAGGCGACTACAAGGTGCGGCCCGAAGAAGGCGCTACTTCCGAGGTCGAAGGAACCGGCAGTCAGGCATTCCAGGTCGCCGAGGGTGATCAGGATCGCGGCCGTGTGGCGGGCGAGGATGGCGGCGACAGCCCGCGTCCCTCGATAGATGTCGACCAGGCGGGCGAGGCAGCCGGTGCTGGCACTGGCGCTGCCGGTGCAACGCCCGCGGCAGATAGCGGCAGCAATGTCTATGTCCAGATCGGCGCGTTCGGTAGCCAGGCAGACGCCGAGGCGGCTTGGCGCAGCGCGACCAGCCGGTTCAGCGCGCTCTCCGGAATGCGGTATCGCGTGGTCGAGGGCGATGTGAACGGGGCGACCGTTTATCGTTTGCAAGCGATCGCGGGCGACCGTGCCAGCGCCGATGCCACCTGCCGCGCGATCCGCAATGGCGGCGGGGACTGCTACATCCGCTAGCAGGGCCGGTTTTGCCGGTCTTTTCCCCCGCCTGCTATCCGTAAATGCTTGCGCGATGCGGCGAATTCGGGCGTAGATACGGTCGATGACACCCGCAATTTTCGGCCTGTCCGGTCCCACCCTGACCGATGACGAACGCGCCTTCTTCATGGAGGCCGATCCCGCAGGCTACATCCTGTTTGCCCGCAATTGCGAAAACCGCGAACAGCTGCGCGCGCTGACCGATGATCTGCGCAGCCTGCACGGGCGCGAGCATCTGCTCATCAGCATCGATCAGGAAGGCGGCCGCGTCACGCGCATGAAGCCGCCCGTGTGGGACAAATATCCGCCGCAGGGCGTCTTTGCCGAGCTGTATGATGTCGCTCCCGCCAGCGCCATCCAGGCGGCGCGGGCGAATGCGCAACTGCTTGCGCTCGACCTTACCGAATGCGGCATTACGGTCGATTACCTCCCGCTGCTCGATGTGCGGCAGGAAGGCGCGCATGACGTGATTGGCGACCGCGCTTTGGGCAGCGAGCCGATGCAAGTGGCCGCACTGGGCCGCGCCGTGCTCGATGGGCTCAGGCGCGGCGGGGTGGCGGGCTGCATCAAGCATATGCCGGGCCATGGCCGCGCTTTGGTGGACAGCCACAAGGATTTGCCGGTCGTCACCGCGAGTGATGAAGAACTCGCCATCGATATCGCACCCTTCGCGAAGCTGACTGACGCACCAATGGCGATGAGCGCGCATATCCGCTTCACCGCGTGGGATGCGGCCAATCCGGCGACGCTTTCGGAAAAAGTGATCGATGAAATCATCCGTAGGCGCATCGGCTTCGATGGCCTGCTGCTGACCGACGATATCGACATGGAGGCGCTCGACGGCTCCATCCCCGAGCGTGCCAAGGCGGCGATAGCGGCGGGCTGCGATATCGTGCTAAATTGTTGGGCAAAAATCGACGATATGGCGGGCATCGTAGAAGCGCTTCCGGTGATGTCCGACCAGACCGCCAAAAGGCTGGGGCGCGCGCTGGAGGGCGTGGGCGAGGTTGCTGACGATACACCGCGCGAAGAATTGCTGCGCACCCGCGATGAATTGCTAAAGCTGGTCGGGGCCGAAGCATGAACGAAGACGAACTCATCCTTACGGTCGAAGAATCCGCCGAGGAAACGGTCGCCGATGATTGGCGCGGCATTGCTGCCCCTACGCCGGACGATTCGAACGCGCTCTATCTCGAACTCGACGGGTGGGAAGGGCCGCTCGACCTGTTGCTCGATCTCGCCCGTCGGCAGAAGGTCGATCTCAAAGCGATCAGCATCCTCGCGCTGGTTGACCAATATATCCAGTATATCGAGCGGGCCGAGGCGCTGAAGCTGGAGATTGCCGCTGATTATCTGGTTATGGCGGCATGGCTCGCTTACCTCAAATCGGCGCTTCTGCTGCCCAAGGAAGAACAGGAAGACCCCTCCCCGGAAGAGTTGGCGCTGCGGCTGCAATTGCGACTGCAACGGCTGGGGGCAATGCGCGAGGCGGGCGCTCGGCTGATGGCGCGTGACTTGATGGGACGCGATGTGTTTGCGCGCGGTGCGCCCGAGGGCCTCAAAGTGCTGCGCAAGAATGCCTGGCAATGCGATTGGTTCAGCCTCGTGCGCGCCTACGGGCAGGTGAAACTGCGCACCGAACCGGTTGTGCATATGGTTGCCGAGCGCCCGGTGATGACGCTCGATTCGGCGCTCCAGCGCGTGTCCGCCATGCTTGGCGTGACGCTCGACTGGATGGAAATCCGCAGCTTCCTACCTGCCAATGCCGAGCCACGCCTGCGCAGGAGCGCGCTCGCATCGAGCTTTGTTGCCGCGCTGGAACTGGCGCGCATGGGGAAGGCAGAAATCCGGCAGGACGACGCCTTCGGCCCGCTCGCATTGCGGCGGGTGGTGGCGTGAACTCCGTTTCCGACCTCGCCCGCGCGGTGGAAGCGTGCCTGTTCGCGGCGGAGGAGCCGATGACGCAAGAGGCCATCTCCGCGCATGTCGGCGATGCCGATGTGGCAGACGCACTTGGCGAATTACAGGCGGCCTATGAAGGGCGCGGGATTGTGCTGGTGGAGCGGGGCAAACGCTGGCAATTCCAGACCGCGCCCGATCTCGCCCATTTGCTCCGCCGCGAGAAGGAACAGGCGCGCAAGCTGAGCCGCGCGGCCACCGAAGTACTGGCAATCATCGCCTATCACGAACCCGTCAGTCGCGCCGAAATCGAATCGATTCGCGGGGTGCAAACGTCATCCGGCACCCTGGATGTGCTGATGGAGGCGGGCTGGGTGCGCGTTGCCGGCCGCCGCGAAGTGCCAGGGCGTCCGGTCATCTATGCAACGACACCCGATTTCCTCAACCATTTCGGCCTCGAAACGCGCAAGGACTTGCCCGGCTTGGACGAGTTGAAAGCCGCTGGACTGCTCGATCCGGTAGACGATGCCTATGAGGACATGGTGGCGGAGAAAGAGGCGCAGCTTGCCGCCGAGCAGGTGGTTGCGGATGCTCCCGATCCCGATGACGACGAGGAACCGCTGGAAATGCCCCGCGATAACGCCTAAGTTACACGACTGAAGCGTTCACAAGGAAATTCTCATGCAGCCGGGTATTTGGCAGATCCTGATCATCGCCGTCGTCGTTCTTGTCCTGTTCGGCAGAGGCCGCATTTCCGAGATGATGGGCGATTTCGGCAAGGGAATCAGCAGCTTCAAGAAGGGCATGAACGAAGAACAGCGCAGCACATCCGAGAACAATGCACGGATCGAGGCGCCCACCGCGACCTCTGCGCCCGCTTCGAGTGAAACGACCGAGACGACCTCGGGCGACACCACCCGTTCCTGATCCTGCCTAGCGAGCGCCGCGCACCATGTTCGATATCGGCGCCACCGAACTCTTGATGATCGTCATTGTGGCGGTGCTTGTCATCGGCCCTAAGGATATGCCGCTGGCCTTCCGTACTGCGGGGCGCTGGGTGGGCAAGATGCGCAAGCTTTCGGCCCATTTCCGCACTGGACTCGACGCGATGGTGCGCGAGGCGGAACTGGAAGACATGGAAAAGCAGTGGAAGGCGCAGAACGAGAAGATCATGCGCGAACATCCCGACGGCGCCCCCGCCGAGATGGAGCCGACCGGAGCCTATCCGCCGCGCCAGCTGACGCCCGAGCAAAAGGCGCGGCTGGAGGGACTTTCACCCGAGGAACGGATTGCTGCAAAAGAAGCGGTTGCGGCCGAAGCTGCGGCAGCGGCCCGTGCCGAACGCGCCGCTGCTGCGAGCGCAGTCGATCACGAAAATGCTACGCCGCCCGCCGTGGACAGCGAGGCAGCGCCACAATTGCCGCTCGATCCGCCGGCGAAGGACGGCTGAGCCATGGGCTTTATCAAGGATCTGGATGACACACAGGCGCCGCTGCTCGATCACCTGATCGAGCTGCGCGGGCGGCTGGTGAAGGCGGTCGCAGCGCTGATGGTGGCGTTTTTAGGCTGCTTTTACTTCGCCGACGAGATTTTCGGCCTGCTGGTGCGCCCATTGACCAATGCGTTCCCCGAGGGCCAGGGCCAGCTGGTCTACACCCAGCTGTACGGTGCGTTCTTTGTCGAGATCAAGGTCGCGCTGTTCGCGGCGTTTTTCATCGCTTTTCCGATCATCGCCAACCAGTTGTGGGCGTTTATCGCACCTGGCCTTTATGCCAAGGAGAAGCGGGCGTTCTTGCCGTTCCTGTTGGCGACGCCGGTGTTGTTCACCATGGGCGGGGCGCTTGCCTATTTCGTGGTGATGCCGCTGGCTTTCGACTTCTTCCTTGGGTTTGAGGGCGAGGCTGGCGGGCTGCCGGCCAATGCGCTGCCCGAGATGGGGCAGTATCTCGATCTGGTAATGCGCTTCATTCTTGCCTTTGGGATCAGCTTTCTGCTGCCGGTGCTGCTGATGCTACTGAATTCGGCGGGGCTGGTTACGCGGTCGCAACTGGTTTCGGTGCGGCGCTATGTCATCGTGGCAGTGTTCATTCTGGCTGCACTGATTACGCCGCCCGATGTGATTTCGCAGCTTATGCTGGCGCTGCCGCTGCTCTTGCTGTTCGAAGGCTCGCTAGTGCTAATGCTGCTGAGTGAACGCAAGCGCGCGAAGGAAGCCGCGGCGGCCCAGGCTGAGGACAGCACGCCCTCGGGCGAAGCGGCGGTGCAAACCGCGGCTGCGGGTGACGAACCGACCGACTGAGGCAGCGTTCCGCGCTTTTTCCGCGTCCGGCCCGCGCCCTGTTGGCAAGGCCAAGCAGAGAGAAATTCCTGCGCTGTACAAACAAAAACGGGGCCGCAAGCGACCCCGTCTTCAAATTCTGTGATCCGCGATCAGCTTACGGGCTGGTCGGCAGAACTTCGTCTTCGCCTTCTTGGCCAGCGGCGATCAGGATCGCACCGACAATGGCGGCGAGAGCAAAGATGCCCACGAGCAAACCGGGCCCGTTGTCTTCGTCATGATCGTCAAGCCGTTCAGCCTGAGCATCAATCGAAGCCGGTGCACGGTCAAACTGGCTTTCCTGCGCCAGAGTCGGCGTAGCCGTCAGGGCGATTGCGGCGGCGGCGGTTGTAAACAACTTGGCAGTCATCGCGGGTAAAATCCTCACTATTTAATCCCTCGTTGATTCCGCCCTAGCGCGTCTTTGCGTTAATGGCGAGCTAAAATTAGGTATCAATCTGTCACATTTGCGCCTTGAGAGGGGCCATCGCTTGGCAGGCGTTGCATATCTGCATCATAAACCTGCCGTCCGGCAACCCATGTCTCTTCAACCTCGATCGCGCGAATCTGTTCCGGGCTCGACATGAGCGGGTCGGCAGAGAGCACCACAA
Source organism: Aurantiacibacter sp. KMU-128 (assembly GCF_056933515.1). Taxonomy (NCBI): domain Bacteria; kingdom Pseudomonadati; phylum Pseudomonadota; class Alphaproteobacteria; order Sphingomonadales; family Erythrobacteraceae; genus Aurantiacibacter; species Aurantiacibacter sp. KMU-128. Next base: position 2,146,958 of record NZ_JBXORT010000001.1, on the reverse strand, counting down.
AGTCCGCGCGCTCTCCCGGTGCCAGCGTCCCGAAGCGTCCCTCGGCAAAGCCTGCATAGGCCGCATTGGCGGTGTAGGCGGAGAGCGCCTGTTCGCGGGTTACCGCCTCTTCCGCGCGCCATCCGCCAAACGGCTCGCCATCGGCGTTGGCGCGGCTGATCGCCACGGCAAGGCCTGCCAGCGGATCAACCGGCTCCACCGGCGCATCGGTGCCGAAAGCCAGCGTGCCGCCTGCATTCAGGATGGTGCGCCAGGCGTATGCGCCGCCCAGCCGGTCACTCCCCAGCCGCGCTTCCGCCATGAACATATCGCTGGTCTGGTGCACCGGCTGCATACTTGCGATGATGCCGTGCTGGCCGAAACGGGCGATATCGGCGGGATCGACAATCTGCGCGTGTTCGATCCGCCAGCGCCGGTCGCCGCCAAAGTCGGCGGACAACTCCTCGATCGCGTTCAGCGCCTCTGCGTTGGCGGCATCGCCAATCGCGTGCACCGCCACCTGATAATTGCCTAACGCGGCGCGGCTCATCAGATTGCGCAATTGCGCCGGGGTGAGCAGCGGGAGGCCGCGATTGCCGTGGTCGTCCTCATAATCGTCCTTCAACAGCGCGCCGCGCGAACCCAGTGCGCCATCGAGATACAGCTTCACCCCGTTAAGCCGCAGCATATCGTCATAGAGCCAGTCGGTCGGGCGTTCGCCGCCGATCAGCAGCATGGTTTCGACCGAATCGGCGTAGGCCATCACCCGCACCGAGAGCCAACCGGCATCGCCCGCGCGGCGGATCGTCATCCAGTCTTCCAGCGTCGTGCCCATGTCGGCCATTGCGGTAATGCCATAGCTCAGCAGCAATTGCTGCGCGTTGTAGAGCGCCTGTTCGCGGTCGCGCGCGCGCGGCGGCGGCACTTGTGCGCCGACCATCGGCATGGCTGCATCGACCAGCACGCCCGCCGGTGCGCGGCTGCCGGGCAAGCGTTCGATTCGCCCGCCGGATGGGTCTTGCGAAGCGGCTGTGACGCCACCCGCCTGCAAAGCCAGCGTGTTGGCCCAGCCGGCATGGCCATCAACCCGCTCGAGCCAGACGGGCCGGTCAGACACCACCGCGTCCAGTTCGGCAGCGGTAGGAAAGCGGCCAAGACCCCAGATTTCCTGATTCCACCCGCGCCCGATAATCCACGGGCGGTCGGGATATTCCTCGGCGTAGGCGGCGATGGCGGCGAGCGCCTCGTCGAGCGAACGCGTACCCGACAGGTCGAGCACCATGGTGCCGAGCCCCAGCCCCATGAGATGCGCGTGCGCGTCGATAAAGCCCGGCACGATGACGCGGCCTTCCAGATCTTCGCGGAATTGCACGGTGATGGAAGGATCGTCGCCGAAATCGAGCAGTTCCACGACGCGCCCGTCAGCATCGATCACTATGCCGACAAAGCGGTCGACATTACCTTCACGGTCGATGGAAATGCCGTCGACATTGTCGATCCATGTTTGTGCAAAGGCGGGTGTGGCCGTGAGGAGGGCAGCACTGGCTGCCAGAGTGGCGAGTAACTTCACTTGGATTTTACCTCCGGCAAATGGCGGATGAGCGCGCTGGTATCCTGCCGGGCGCCGCCCGCAGCCTGCACCTGCGCATAGAATTGATCGACGAGCGCGGCGACGGGGAGCGACAGGCCTTCCGCTTTCGCTTCGCCCAAGGCGATGGCAAGGTCTTTGCGCATCCAGTCGATGGCGAAACCGAAATCGAATTCGCCGCGCACCATCGTTTGCCAGCGGTTTTCCATCTGCCAGCTTTGCGCCGCGCCGCCGCTGATCGCTTCCAGCACCTTGTCCGTATCCACACCGGTCGCTTGTGCCAGTCGCACACCTTCGGAGAGGCCCGCGAGCACGCCTGCGATGCACACTTGGTTGACCGCCTTGCATGCCTGCCCTGCGCCCGGCCCGCCAATATGCACGATCCTTGCGGCATATTTGTCCATGACCGGTGTGGCCTTCGCCATCGCCGCGTCCGATCCCCCGCACATGATCGCGAGCCGGCCGTTTTCCGCCCCAGCCTGCCCGCCCGACACCGGCGCATCGACCGCGTGGAGGCCCAGCCGCTTGCATTCTTCGTCGATCCGGCGGGCGAGAGCGGGGGAGACGGTGGTGTGATCGACAAAGGTCGCGCCCGGCTTCATCGCCGCCAGCACCCCGGCTTCTCCGAACAGCACCGATGCAACGTCGTCATCATTGCCGAGGCAAGCGAGTACCACGTCCTTGTCCGTAGCAGCTTGCGCGGCATTCTTTTCGACACTCACCGCAAGCCCTTCGTCCGCCAGCGCCTTCTCCCACGCCTGCGCCTTGGCGAAGGTGCGGTTGTATCCGGTTACGGCAAACCCGGCGCGGGCCAGATGTCCGGCCATCGGCGCGCCCATTACGCCGAGGCCCAGAAAAGCGATTGCTGTCATGGCGCGGATAGGTGCCGTGTTCTCATGCCAAAGGCAATGCGTCTGAAAGGCAATCTTTCAGGGGGCGATAGTTTGCACCCTATTCCCCTTCGCCGTTCCAGCGGCTAGGCGACCTTCCCCATGACCGAGCCGACTTTGAACCTCGCCGATATCGAAGCAGCCGCACAGCGGATTGAAGGTGCAGTGGTGCGCACGCCCACCATGTATTCGCAAACGCTTTCCAAGATTACCGGCGCGGAAATCTGGCTCAAATTCGAAAACCTGCAATTCACCGCTGCGTACAAGGAACGCGGCGCGTTGAACGCGCTGCTGCAACTGACCGACGAGCAGCGTGCGCGCGGTGTGATTGCGGCGAGCGCGGGCAACCATTCGCAGGGCCTTAGCTATCACGGCACGCGGCTAGGCGTGCCGGTCACCATCGTCATGCCGCGCACCACGCCAGTGGTGAAAGTGATGCAGACCGAGGCGGTGGGCGGCAATGTCGTGCTGGAGGGCGAGACCTTCGACGAAGCGAGCGCCCATGCACGTACGCTGGAGCAGGAACTGGGCCTCACTTTCGTCCATCCCTTCGACGACCCCAAAGTTGCCGCAGGGCAGGGCACGGCGGCACTCGAACTGTTTGCCGATGCGCCCGATCTCGATTGCATCGTTGTGCCTATTGGCGGCGGCGGGCTGATTTCGGGCATGGCGACCGTGGCCAAGGCGATGCCCGATCCGGTCGAAGTGATCGGAGTGGAGGCGCAGCTTTTCCCCTCCTCCTATAATGCCTTCAAGGGCGAGGATCTGCCGAGCGGCGGCGACACGCTGGCCGAAGGGATTGCAGTCAAGCAGCCGGGCAAATTCACCCAAGTGGTCATCAACCGGCTGGTCGATGATATCGTGCTGGTGGACGAGCCGCATCTGGAAGAAGCGGTGAGCCTGCTGTTGCAGATCGAGAAGACGGTGGTGGAAGGCGCGGGCGCGGCGGGGCTGGCGGCGATCCTTTCCTACCCCGAACGCTTCCGCGGCAAGCGCATCGGACTGGTGCTGTGCGGTGGCAATATCGATACCCGCTTGCTCGCCAATGTGCTGCTGCGCGATCTCGCCCGCTCGGGCCGTCTTGCCCGTTTGCAGATTACCTTGCAGGATCGCCCCGGCGCGCTGTTTAAGGTGATGCGCGAGTTCGATGCGCACAGCGTCAACATCATCGAGATCTATCACCAGCGGATTTTCACCAATCTGCCCGCCAAGGGGCTGGTGACCGATATCGAGTGCGAAGCGCGCGACAAGGCGCAACTCGACGCTTTGGTACAGGCGCTCACCGCCAAGGGATATGCCGTTAGCCAGGTCGAATTGAACTGACCCGATACGGGATGCTTTGCCTGCATGGGCAAGGGACTTGTGGAAATTATTCCTCCCCAAGCGGCTTTTTTTGGTTAACATGGTTCTACGGGCGATTCAGCCGTGCAACACAGGCGGCAGTTGCAATCGCCCGTTCGACGCGCCTTGGTGGCGCGGGATGTGCTGAATTCGAGAGGATCGACCAAGACCGTGACGGCCCCCGTTCGCTTCCCCCGATTCTTCGTCACGAGCCCCGCGCCTTGTCCGTATCTTGAGGGCAAGACCGAACGCAAAGTCTTTACCGAGCTCAAAGGCCCGCACGCCGAACAACTGAACGATGCGCTGGGCCGCATCGGTTTCCGCCGCAGCCAGACGGTCGCCTATCGCCCGTCCTGCGCCGATTGCCGCGCCTGCGTTTCGGTGCGCGTGTCTGCCTTCGATTTCCGGCCATCGGCATCGCAAAAGCGTATCCTTAAGCGCAATTCGGATCTGGTCGCCACCGAATGCAAGCCCTGGGCAACGGCAGAGCAGTTTGAATTGCTGCAACGCTATCTTGAGCATCGCCACCCCGGCGGGGGCATGGCGGCGATGGACGAGGTCGATTATGCCGACATGGTGGAACACACCGCCGTCTCGAGTTTTGTGGTGGAGTACAGGGAGCCGTCGCCCACCGGCGGCGTTGGACGTTTGGTCGCAGCGTGTCTAATGGATAGGCAAGCGGACGGTTTGTCCATGATTTACAGTTTCTTCGACCCAGACCACAAGGATCGCAGCGGGCTTGGTACCTATGTCATTCTGGACCATATTCGCCGTGCTGCGCGCGGGAAGCTGCCTTTCGTCTATCTCGGCTATTGGGTCGAAGGCAGCGCGCGGATGCAATACAAGGTGCGCTTCCGCCCCTTGGAAGTGCTTGGACCGCAGGGCTGGCGGCGTCTGGGGGATGACGAACAGCGCGCGCTTATCGACAAATTCACGCGCGACGGGGGCGAAAGGATACCTGCTCCCGATGGCGGATCAAAAGACAATACGCCGGGCCTGCAAGCCGAGTATAAGCTCGCCTGAGCGCGTGCTTCGTCGTGCTGCCGTGCTGGCGGCGCTGGGCGCGTGCAGCCTCGCCGCGCAGCCTGCCTTTGCGCAGGACACGCAAGGCAGGGCGCAAGATCGCTCGCTTGAAGACCTGATCCCCGATGCAGCGGTGGCCGATCCGGAGGCGTGGGCGGCGCAAGGTGTGCCCGATGCCGAACTCCAGGTGGGCCTGGACGAATTTTTGTCTCTGCCGAGGATCGATGCCAACTCTCCGCTCGCCGATTTGCCCGAGATAACCCTTCCTTGGCCCGATGCCTTGGAGCGTCCGCAGCTCGCGCCGCTTGCGCCGGATGAGGAACCCATCGAATTCGTCGCCTTCGACGAAGAAATCCCGCCGCTGCCGCCCGGCAGCGAGGAACGGATTTCGGACGAATTGGTACTGGTGTTTCCCAGCGAAAATGCGCTGTTCCCCGAACGCGACGAATTCCTCGCCCGTTTCGAGGCCTTGTCCAGCATCGAACAATTGGACGATGACGACAATCTCGCCCGCTTGGCTGCGCAGGCACGCGATGACGAGGCGCTGCTGAACGAGCTGCTGCGCGTTTACGGCTATTACGATGCACAGGTGATCCGCAGCGTAGGAAATGTCGATGACGGGGTGGAGAGCGATGTCGATATCCCGGCCGCGCGCTTCGATATCATCCCCGGCCCGCGTTACCGCTTTGGCGCGGTCGATCTGGGCAATCTGGTGCTGGCGGGCGCGGCCTATGACGAACTGCGCGAAGCCTTCGGCGTCTATCCGGGCGATTTCATCTCGCTCGACGCGGTGACCGACGGGCGCACAGCCCTTGAAGAAGGACTGGCCGAAGGCGGCTTCCCCTTCGCCGTTGTGCGCGATCCCGAACTCGATATCGACCACGCCCGCGACGAGGGCGATCTTACCATGCAGGTGAAGCCGGGTGGCGTCTTCGTCATGGGCGAAGTGGTGAGCGAGAACGAGGATTTCCTCTCCAGCGAACACCTCACCCGCATTGCCCGGTGGGATCCCAACGATCTTTATATGCGCAGCGACGTGGTCGATCTGCGCAGCGCGATACTGGCCACCGGCATTGTCGGCTCGGTCGATCTCCAGCCGGTGGTGGTGGCAGAGCCTGACGGGGATCAACCCGGCATCGTCAACATCGCCGCATCGCTTACGCCCGCACCCTTGCGCACGCTGGCGGGCAGCATCGGTGTTGGCACCGAGGAAGGTATCCGGATCGAAGGGATGTGGGAACACCGCAACCTTTTCCCGCCCGAAGGCCTGCTGCGCGTACGCGGCATTCTCGGCACGCAGGAACAATTGGCGGGGGTGACGTTCCGCCGCGCCAATTTCACCGGGCGCGACCGTATCCTGACGGTGGATGCCTTCGCCAGCACCATCGATTACGAAGCCTATGATGCCCGCACGCTTTCGCTGACCGGCAGTTTCGAGCGGGTGAGCAACCTCCTGTTCCAGAAGGAATATAGCTGGTCTGTCGGCATCGAACTGGTGGCCACGCGTGAAAGCGAGTTTGACGTAAACCGCGTCGAATTGCCGAGCGAGGACTATTTCATCGCCGCGCTGCCGCTGTTCGGCCAGATCGACGAAACAGACGACCTGCTCGATCCCACTGAGGGCTGGCGCGCATCCTTGCGCCTTTCGCCCGAAGCCTCGGACAATGACGGGGTGCAGAGCTTCTACCTGCGCAGCCAGGCGGACTTTTCCTATTACCAGCAAGTGGGCGACGATACGGTGCTGGCCGGGCGGCTGCGTTTGGCCAGTACGCCGGGCAGCGAGTTAGAAGGGATTGCCCCGTCACGGCGGCTTTATGCCGGTGGCGGCGGATCGGTGCGTGGCTATGGCTACCGCCAGATCGGCCCGCGCACCGATGAAGGCGATCCGGCGGGCGGGCGCAGCCTTGTCGAGGTGTCGGCAGAGGCGCGGATCGGCACGCCCTTCTTCGATGGTGCGCTGAGCGTGGTGCCGTTCATCGACGCAGGCTCCGTTGGCGAGGACGAGCTGCCCGATTTCGGCAATATCCAGTTCGGCGCGGGCGTGGGTGTCCGTTACGAAACCGACTTCGGCCCATTGCGCCTGGATGTGGCGGTGCCGCTAAACCGGGGGCCGAACGATGAATGGATCGCGGTCTATATCGGGCTGGGTCAGGCGTTCTGATGGCGGAAACACCGGCGACAGAGAACGAGACCGAGGTGCCAGCGCCCGCTGCTCCCGTCTCCTCGACATTTCGCGATTTCTGGGCTTTTCGCGCGGTGCGTTGGATTGTCTACACGCTGCTCGCGCTGTTCCTGCTGTTGCTGCTCTTCATCGCCTTTCTGCACACGGCGCCGGGCCGCCAATTCGTTATCGACCAGATCGAGGAACTGGAGCTCGAATCCGGTTTGCAGATCGATATTGGCGAAATCGACGGCTCGATCCTGTGGAGCGCGACATTGCACGATGTCGAACTCCGCGATGCGAATGACACGCTGTTTCTGGAAGTGCCCACGGTCGACCTCAACTGGCGGCCCTTGAAGTGGTTCGTCAGCGGGCTCGATATCCGGCATCTCGTGCTGACCGACGGCACGCTCTATGCCGCGCCGGAGCTGCTGGAAGGCGATCCCGATGCGCCGATCCTGCCCGATTTCGATATCCGCATAGACCGCTTTGCCATCGACAATCTGACCATCGCAGAAGGGCTGATCGGCGAGGAGCGGATCGTGAGCTTCGCGGCCGAAGCGGATATTCGCGACGGGCGGGTGTTCCTCGATGCGGGCGGCGATCTGGGCGGGGCGGATGTTTTTACCGCGCTGATCGACGTGCAGCCCGATGGCGACGTGTTCGATATCGCGGTCGATTACCAGGCTCCGGCAGGCGGAGTGCTGGCCGAGCTTGTCGGTGCGGAGCAGGATCTTGCGCTGCAGGTTGAAGGTGATGGCAGCTGGTCGCGCTGGGAGGGCGAGATACTCGCGCTGCAAGGCGGGGAGGAACTGGTCGAAGGACAGTTGTTCAATGAAAGCGGCGAATACCGGCTGGTCGCCCGCATCAACCCGCTTGCCTATGTCGAAGGTCTCGCCGCAAGGGCGCTGGGCGACACGGTGATGCTCACCGCATCGGGCACGCTCGAAGATAGCGTGGCGGAAGGCGAATTCGTGCTTCGTGGGCGCGGCGTAAATGCCGACGGGGCGGGCGGTATCGACCTTGCCAATAACCGGTTCGAAGACCTTGTGATTGGCGCGCAGCTGCTCGACCCGCTGCTGTTCAGCGAGACGATTGCCCTGAATGGCGCGAGCATTGAAGGGACGCTGTCGGGCGGTTTCCGCGATTTTGCGATGCCGCACGAATTGCGCGTTGCCGAGATCGATCTCGCGGGCACGATTGTCACCAATGTCCTCCAGCGCGGCACGCTGGCCTACGACGGAGCCCGCTTCACCTCCAGCCTCGATGCCGCAATCGGGCGCGTGGTGAGCGGCATCGAGCTCGCCGATCCGCGGCTGGTGGACGGGCGCGTGCGCGGCAATGTTGTGCTGGCAGGCGGCACGCTCACCTCCGACGATCTCGATGTGCAGTTCCAGCGGCTGAGCGCGCAGCTTGGCCTCTCCAGCGACTTCAACACCGGCGTCACGCGGGTGACGGGGCCTGTCGATATGCAGGACTTGCTGTTCGACGGGATTGGCGAAATCGATGGCGGTGCGCAAATCCGCTTCGTGATCGGCGGCGGCAATCCGTGGCAGCTGGAAGCCGATGTCAGCGGCGTGGTGTCGCGGGTGACCAATGCGACGCTCGCCAATCTGTCGGGCGGCAATATCCGCTTCGGCGGCGGCGTGCGTCTGGGCGAGGGCACGCCCATCGCCTTTGACCGCTTCAGCGTCGTATCGACCAAGGCCAATGCCATCCTCTCGGGCGATATCGATGGCGGAACCACAACGCTGGCGGGAAGCGGACGCCATGTCGAATACGGCCCGTTCACCGTGGAGGCGGAGCTGGCGGATGACGGCCCGCGCGCGGTGCTGGTGTTCGCCAACCCGTTGCCTGCTGCGGGTCTGCGCGACGTCCGCGTTGCGCTCGCGCCTACCGATGACGGGTTCCGGATCGCAACCGAAGGCGGATCGCTGCTCGGCGCGTTTGATGGTGAACTGCTGCTCAACATCGCGCGGGACGGGACGACGACGTTCGACATCACACGCTTCACCGTGTCCGCAACCCAGCTGGCGGGCGTGCTGACGCTCGTCGAGGGCGGGGTCGAGGGCAATCTCAATGTCGGGCGCGGCGGGCTTGACGGGACGATTGCGCTGGCGGTGCGCGCTGGCGGGCAGGGCTTCGATATCGACCTGACCGCGCGCAATGCTCGCTTTGATGGCACGACGCCGCTGCTCATCAACAGCGGCACGATTGACGCGGCGGGGGTGTTTGCCGATGGCGCGGTGAGCCTCAATGGCAACGCCAATCTCACCGGCCTCAGCTATGGTCAGATCTTCATCGGCCGCCTCGCGGCGCGGGCGCAGGTGACGGACAATGTCGGCCGCTTCAACGCCGCGCTGACCGGGCGGCGCGGCAGCCGCTTCGAACTGCGCGTGACGGGCGATGCCAGTGCCGAGCGGATTGCGGTGGCGGTGGACGGTTCCTACGATAACCGCCGCATTTCCATGCCGCGCCGCGCGGTCTTGCTGCCGCTGGAGGATGGCGGCTGGGAATTGCAGCGCAGCCAGCTTTCCTTCGGCAACGGCTTCGTGCTGGCGAGCGGGCGTTTCGGTGGCGGCTTGCCGATGCAGGGCACGCTCTCGCTCGTCGATATGCCGCTGAGTCTCTCCGATGTGCTGACCGGCGAGCTGGGCGTGGGTGGCACCGTGTCGGGCGTTGCCGAGATCACCGCCGGTCGCGGCAGCCTGCCGACAGGCGAGGCGCGGTTGATGATCGAGGGGCTGACCCGTTCGAGCGCGCTGCTGACATCGGAGCCGATGGACATTGCACTGGTAGCGGACCTTTCCGAAACGCTGTTCCAGGCGCGCGCGGTGATGGATGACGGCAACGGGCTCGACGGGCGCTTGCAGGCACGGATTGCCGGACTCCCCGCAAGCGGTACGCTGACCGAGCGGCTCTATCGCGGCAACCTGTTCGCGCAGCTGCGCTATAACGGCTCCTCCGCTGCGCTCTGGCGGCTGGCGGCGATCAGCCTGCTCGATGTGACCGGCGATGTCGCGGTTGCCGCCGACATTCGCGGCACGCTGGAGAACCCGCGCGTGGTGGGTTCGCTCGCGGGCGACGGCTTGCGGGTGCGCAGCGGGCTGATCGGCACCGATCTGAGCGATGTTTCCGCCGCCGGTCGCTTCACGGGTTCGCGCTTCAACCTCACGCGCTTCAGCGGCACCGCGCCCAATGGCGGCAGCGTGAGCGGCAGCGGCTATATCGACCTGTCGAACATCAGCCGCACGCGCGGGCCGAGCATGGATTTGCGTATCGCAGCAAGCAGGGCGGAGCTGCTCGACCTGCCCAATATGGGCGCGGTCATCAGCGGGCCAATGCGCATCATCTCCGACGGGCGGGGCGGCACGATTGCCGGTCGCCTCACCGCCGATAGCGCGCGCTGGCGGCTGGGCGCGGCGGCAGAGGCGATTGCCGAATTGCCGCAAGTGCTGACGCGCGAGCGGAACGTCCCCGGCGATATCGCGCCCATTGCCACAACCACGGGCCGCTGGCGCTACCTGATCGATGTCGGCGCGCCGGGCGGCATCGAGGTGGACGGGCTGGGGCTCGACAGCCAGTGGCGCACCGAAAGCCTGCAAATCCGCGGCACCACCGCCGATCCACGGCTGGGCGGCACGGTGGAAGTGGTGCCGCGGCAGGGCTTCTACTCCTTCGCCGGACGCCAGTTTGCGATCACCCAAGGTATCATCCGCTTCAGTGCGGCCGAGGCGCTTGATCCGCAGATCGATCTGGTGGCCGAAACCCGCGTAGACGGTTTGGCGGTGTCGGTCGACATTGTCGGGCGCGCCAGCCAGCCGCAAATCAGCTTCACCTCCAACCCCTCGCTGCCGCAGGAGGAGTTGCTCGCGCGGCTGCTGTTCGGCGGATCGATCTCCAACCTTTCCGCCACCGATGCGCTGCAACTGGGCGCGGCGGTGGCGAGCCTGCGCGGCGGGGCGGGGATCGACCCGATCAACCAGCTGCGCGATGCCATCGGGCTCGACCGGCTGCGGCTTGTCCCTGCCGACACTGCACTGGGGCGCGGCACCGCGATTGCGCTGGGGCGGACATTCGCCAACCGCTTCTATGTCGAGATCATCACTGACGGCGCGGGCTATTCCGCTACCAATGCCGAGTTCCGCATTTCCAACTGGCTCAACCTGCTGGCGACGGTGAGCACGATAGGCCGCCACAGCGCCGCGCTGGAATACCGGCGGGACTACTAGCCCTCCCGATACAGCGCCGCTTCCGCCGCGCGCCGCCGGACGAGGCCCTTGAGCACGCGCCCTCCGGCATAGACCCACCGGTCAAACTCGCGCGCCGCGCCTGCATGGTCGCCCGCTATATGCTTGCGCGTCAGCGTCGCCTTGCCGATGGCGCCAGTGTTGTAGTGGAAGCTGACCAGCGCATCGAACTGGTTCTGCGAGCGCGGCGCATCGCCCAGTGCGCGGGCAACTTCGCGGGCATAGCGCGCCAGATCAGCCTCCAACCGCGCATCGCATTGCGCCTGCGTCCACACCGTCCCTTTGGCGATGCGACCACCATGGAACCCGTCCTTGCCCGTAGCGCCCCAGCCGATTGTCCACGGATCGCCGCCCGTGCCGGGATCGGGATAGGCCTCGATCAGCCCGTCCGCCCGCTTCTTCGCACAGCCTTCGAAGTGTTGGATCAGCGCAATGCCCTTTTCCCCGATCTTTGAGGGGTTTGGCGCCGAACCTGTTACACCTGTTACACTGTCCTGAGCGGAAAAATCCGTGTGCATTCGGGCGGCTCCCTGAAGGACAGGCCGGGGGGAGGCGTGGCGGCGCAGCTTGCGGAAAAATTCGAGCATGGCGGCATAGGTCATAACAGTTTCCTCGCATCTTGGGGGAGAGGCAGCGAGGGCTAGGGCGACAGATCGCGTGTAGGAAAGGGTGACAAGAGCTCTTGACTGTAAAGACCTCTTGTCAGTAAAGAGCTCTTGTCAGGCAGAAAGGTGATTCGGTGCAGAACCGGTTGAAGGAACACCGCGAGATTCATGGCTGGAGCCAGGGCGAGCTTGCCCGGCGGCTCGGCGTGTCGCGGCAGACGATCAATGCGGTGGAGACCGACAAATACGATCCCTCGCTGCCGCTGGCATTGCGTATGGCGAAGCTGTTCGGCGTGAGCGTGCCGGAACTGTTTATCGACGATTGGGAACCCCAGACACAGGAAGGTTCGGAGTGATGGATATGTCTATCGAGCAGAACGAAGCGAAGGAAGGCATCAAGTGGCGCAAGCTGCTGACGTCGATGGGAATTGGTGCCGTGGTCGGCTTTGTCGGTGCATTCGGCCTGTTGCGGTTGGTCGATAGCGGCGCCCTTGGTGCATTGGACGTATCGCGCGAAATCGCGGCTCTGATCGGGTTGCTTTACGTGGTGACCGGCGGCTTTGTCGGCATCGGCGTGGTTAGCCCCAAGGTGGGGGCGAAGTTCCTCAATGTCGAAGACCCGGAAGAGTTGATGGAACAGCGCAAGATGCTCACTTACTCGGCGGTTAGCATGGTTCTGATGGGTGCTGTGTTGATGCTGCTTGCCCTTGCGCAACCCCTTGGCCCGGTGCCCGCGGGTTTGGCGATGGGTGCCACAGTGTTCACCTTCTTCGCCGCATGGTGGATGGGTCACCGCCAGCGGGCGCATATGGACGAGATGATGCGGCAGGTGAGCTATGAATGCGCCTCTACCGCGTTCTATCTGATCATGTTTTTCGGCGGCGGCTGGGCGATGCTGGCGCATCTGGAATATACCGCCGGCCCCGCGATGCTCGACTGGATAACGATGTTCGCGAGCTTCCTGCTGATCGCCGCCTTCTGGTCGACCGGCAAGCGTGGGTTGCTCAAGCCCCGCTAGGCGAGCGATCCAAAACGATTGTCCCAAGGCGCGGCGGAAGGCTCCAAGCTTTCCGCCGCGTCTTCGTATCCGCTTGGCCGCTACCGCATCAGCAGGAAGGCGGTGTAGCCGACATAGGCCGCCGCCAACACCGCCCCTTCGGTGCGGGTGATCTTCCATCCCGTGCGCAGCATCACAAGCAGCGCGGCGGTGACGCCCGCCATCGCCCACACGTCGAACGCGGCGATCTCTGCGGGCACATCAAGCGGGTGGATGATCGCGGTGATGCCGAGAATGCCGAGCACATTGTAGATGTTCGAACCGACGACATTGCCCAGCGCCACTTCCGAATGGCCGCGATAGACCGCGACGAGGCAGGCAATCAGCTCGGGAAGCGAAGTGCCCACGGCAACGATGGTGAGGCCGATCACCGCTTCGGACATACCCGCACTGCGCGCGAGGATCACCGCGCCATCGACCAGAAAACCCGCGCCGAAAATCGCAGCGGCAAGTCCCGCGACGATCATGCCGAGCAGGATCGGTGTGCTGTGCGTCTTTGGTGTGGTGTCTGCGGCCTCGGCAATGTGCCGTTCCTCCTCCGCGCCGCCGCTATCCTTCTCGGAGCGGTAGGCCCACACGACATAGGCCACCAGCGCCACCAGCAGCACCGCGCCGGTCAGCGCGCCAATCGTGCCCAGCATTACCGCGCCAATGCACAGCACGGTCGATCCCGCCAGCGCAATGGCGTCGCGGGTGAAGGCATCGGGCCGCACGGCGAGCGGCATGATGAGCGCGCTCACGCCCAGAATAAGGAGTATGTTGGCGATGTTGGAGCCGACGACATTGCCCACCGCGATCCCCGGCGAACCGGCGAACGCCGCTTGCAGGCTGGTCGCGAGTTCGGGCGTCGAGGTGCCGAAGCCGACAATGGTCAGGCCAGCGAGCAATGGCGAAATGCGCAGGATCGCGGCGAGGCCAACCGCGCCGCGCACAAGGAGTTCCCCGCCGATAGCGAGCAGGGCAAGCCCGCCCAGAATAAGCACTGCAGTCATGCGATGTGTTTCCACCGGATCACAAAAGCAATCCCGCCGACATCGCGCGCGCTCCGGTTGCGACACGCCAGAGGGGCCCGGTGGTGGCGCAGGATTTGCGCTGGAGCGTTGGATTTTTCAAGCGGAATGTGGAGGGCGAAAAAAAGCCGCCCGGATCGCTCCGGGCGGCTCTTTCATTGCAAACTGACCGTGGGATCAGGCGCTGTAATAGAGGTCGAACTCAACAGCAGTCGGTGTCGTTTCGACGCGCATAACTTCTTCCCACTTCAGCTCCATATAGGCTTCGATCTGGTCCTTCGAGAACACATCGCCCTTGAGCAGGAAGTCGTGGTCGGCCGCCAGCGAATCCAGCGCCTCGCGCAGGGAACCGCACACGGTCGGCACTTCGGCGAGCTCTGCCGGGGGCAGATCGTAGAGGTTCTTGTCCATCGCTTCGCCCGGATGGATCTTGTTCTGGATGCCGTCCAGACCCGCCATCAGCAGCGCGGCATAGGCGAGGTATGGGTTGGCCATCGCGTCGGGGAAGCGGAATTCCACGCGCTTCGCCTTCTCGCCCGAACCGTAGGGAATGCGGCACGATGCCGAACGGTTGCGCGCCGAATAGGCGAGCAGCACAGGCGCTTCAAAGCCCGGCACCAGCCGCTTGTAGCTGTTGGTGGTCGGGTTGGTGAAGGCGTTCAGCGCCTTGGCGTGCTTGATCACGCCGCCGATGTAATAAAGGCAGGTTTCCGACAGACCGGCATAGCCATTGCCCGCGAAGGTCGGCTTGCCATCGGCCCAGATCGACATATGCGTGTGCATCCCCGAACCGTTATCTTCCTTGATCGGCTTGGGCATAAAGGTCGCGGTCTTGCCATAGGCATGGGCGACCTGGTGCACGACATATTTGTACACCTGCATCCGGTCGGCGGTTTCCACCAGCGTGCCGAAGGTCAGGCCCAGTTCGTGCTGGGCAGCGGCGACTTCGTGGTGGTGCTTGTCACACGGCAGGCCCATTTCGAGCATGGTCGAGACCATCTCGCCGCGAATGTCGACTGCGCTGTCCACCGGAGCGACAGGGAAATAGCCGCCCTTGGCACGCGGACGGTGCGCCATGTTGCCGCCTTCGATTTCGGCGCCGGTATTGGTCGGCAGTTCGATATCGTCGATCTGGTAGCCAGATCCGGCATAGCCGTCTTCGAAGCGGACATCGTCGAACATGAAGAATTCGGCTTCCGGGCCGACATAGACGGTGTCACCAATGCCGGTGGTGGCGAGATAGGCTTCGGCGCGCTTCGCGGTCGAACGCGGGTCGCGGTTATAGCCTTCGCCGGTGCTCGGCTCGACAATATCGCAGCAGATGACCATCATCGGCGTGGCGCTGAACGGGTCCATATAGGTCGCGTCCAGATCGGGCTTCAGGATCATGTCGGATTCGTTGATGACCTTCCAACCGGCGATCGACGAACCGTCGAACATCAGGCCTTCTTCAAGCTGGTCTTCATCGAGCGCGCTGGCAACCATCGTCAGGTGCTGCCACTTGCCCTTGGGATCGGTGAAGCGGAGATCGACCCATTCGATTTCCTCGTCTGCGATCTGCTTCACGATATCTGCTGCGGTTGCCATTTTGGATTATCCTCCTGGGGTAAAATAGGCGTTGGGTAAGTTGGTATGCAAAAAGGGGATCAGAGGGCGTCGTCGTCGCGCTCTCCGGTGCGGATGCGGATGGCGGTGGCGATGTCGGACACGAAGATCTTGCCATCCCCGATCCGCCCTGTCTGTGCAGCGTTGGCAATCGCTTCCACCGTTTGTTCGGCGAGCGTATCGGGCACGATCACCTCGAGCTTCACCTTGGGCAGGAAATCGACGACATATTCGGCGCCGCGATACAGCTCGGTATGGCCCTTCTGCCGCCCGAAGCCCTTCGCCTCGGTCACGGTGATGCCCGAAACGCCGACTTCGTGCAGCGCATCCTTCACTTCGTCGAGTTTGAAGGGTTTGATGATGGCTTCGATCTTCTTCACAGGGTTTGCCCGTCCTTCGTAATTCTCTTCCGGCTCGGTGGCTCTATCGGCATCAGGCGGCCACCTGTTTCGCTTCATGCAACTCAAGAATCGTGCCAAAGCTGATGCCAGCAGGCCTAGCGGTTTGTGTGCGGGTGCGAAAGGGCGCTTTCGCAACATTTGCGCAGCGCAGCACGGCGTACGCGGAATATGCTTGCGCAAAACGGCTGCGCGGGATTCGCTTTGGGTGGTGAATTAGCAGGCAGGTGTGCCCAAAAGCTGGGCAGTAATGCGCTCTAACAGGCGGTGTCGATCAGACCCTTAAGCCCGCCAGCGGATCGCATCCGGCCATCAGGTTGAGCGATTGCACCGCCGCGCCTGCAGCGCCTTTGCCGAGATTGTCCAGCCGCGCCACCAGCCGCGCGCTGGTGCCCGCTTCGTCTGCCATCACCCAAAGGTCGATCCGGTCGGAAGCGGGTTCGTCCGCGCGCAGCAGCAGTTCGGCGGGCCGGTCTTCGTTGACGGTGACGAGCGGCGCATCGGCGTAATAGCGGATGAGTTCGGCGCGCAGCTTGTCCGCCGAAGCAGCGGTGCGCATGGCGGAGAGGCCGAGCGGTATCTCCACCAGCATCCCGCGAAAGGCGGGTACTACGGCGGGGGCGAAAACGGGCGGATACTGCAATCCGGCATTTTTCTGCATTTCCGCCAGATGCTTGTGATCGAGGCTCATGCCATAGGAGCGGAAGGCGATATCGCTTTCTTCCTCGAAGCGGGCGATCAGGCCTTTGCCGCCGCCCGAATAACCCGACACCGCATTGACCGAATACGACCAGTCGCGCGGCAGCAGCTTGGCGCGTACCAGCGGCGCGAGCAGAGCGAGGAAGCCGGTGGGGTAGCAGCCGGGATTGGCGACGCGCTTGGCCCCCGCAATCACGCTCGGCCCGACCAGTTCGGGGAAGCCGTAAATCCAGCCCGGCGCGGTGCGGTGCGCGGTGGAGGCATCAATCACGCGGGTGCCGCTGTCCGCATCGAGCATCGCCACCGCTTCCCGCGCAGCATCATCGGGCAGGCAGAGAATGGCGAAATCGGCGAAATTGAGCGACGTGCGGCGGCAATCGGGGTCCTTGCGCTCGGCATCGGACAGGCGGATGAGATCGAACTCCGCGCGGCCTTCCAGCCGCTGCGCGATCTCAAGCCCGGTAGTTCCTTCGGCACCGTCGATAAATACCGTGTGCGTCATGCGATGAGCGGTTCCAGCAGGCCCGCCCGGACATAACCCACCGGCCCGTCAACGCCGAGACAGCCCCACGCCCAGTCGCCGGTGACATCGAGCACTTCGAAACCGTCGCCTTCCATCAGCACGCACAATTCCTCGGCATTGTCGCGGTTCTCGCGCAGCAACGGTGCGCCGCCGGGCAGCACCGCGCGCGGTTGAGGGACGGCGTAATGCGGCACGAAGTAGCGCCCGGCGAGTGCGATATGCGCCAGATCGCCGCGCAGAGGCACCGATGCGGGATCAGGGCGTGCAACCGGCCCCGCAAGGACGAACGGCCCCTGCGGCTTGCTGCCCGCTTGCTGTGCATCACCCGATGGCAACCCGAGATGTCCTCTCCAGTAAAATACGTGGCGCGCTTAGCCGCGTCGCGCGCTTTGGGCAAGTTGCCCGAACAGCGGTGCGTTAACCGTAGCGCCCGCGCAGCATATGGAAGGCTGCGCGCAGGCCCAGCGCCGCGCCGCCCTTGGGTCTGCCGGGTTTGGGCACGGGCCGCCAGGCGAAGGTGTCGAAATGCGCCCAGTCGATGCCTTCGCCAACAAACCGGTCGAGGAAGCTGGCGGCAACGCTGGCGCCGGCAAAGCCGTTGGTGTGGGTGTTGTTCATATCGGCGATGTCCGATTTCAGCCATTCGCCATACGGCTCCCACATCGGCAAGCGCCAAGGTTCGTCATCATGCGCTTTGCCTGCGGCGATCAACTGCTCCGCGGTCTGGTCGCGGCGGGTGAAGAGCGCGGGCAAATCCGGCCCCACCGCCACGCGGGCAGCGCCCGTCAGAGTGGCAAAGTCGATCACCAGCTCTGGCTCGTGCTCGCTCGCCAGCGTCAGCGCATCGCCAAGAATGAGGCGACCCTCGGCATCGGTATTGCCGATTTCCACGGTCAGGCCCTTGCGGCTTTGCAGCACGTCGCCGGGGCGGAAGGCATTGCCTGCAATCGCATTCTCCACCGCCGGAACGATGCAGTGCAGATGCAGCTTGAGGCCCGCTTTCATCACCAGCTCGGCCAGCGCCAGTGCGTGCGCAGCGCCGCCCATATCCTTCTTCATCAGCAGCATTCCGCTCGCCGGTTTGATGTCGAGCCCGCCCGAATCGAAACACACGCCCTTGCCGACAATCGCCACTTTGGGATGCGCCGGATTGCCCCAGGTGAAGCGGATCAGCCGTGGCGCATGGCTGCGCGCGGCGGCGCGGCCCACCATGTGCACCATCGGGAAGCCGGTTTCGAGCGCGTCGCCGCGAATGACCTCAAGCTCTGCCTTGTGCGCCTTGGCGATCCGTTCGGCCTCGGCCTCCAGCGCGGCTGGGCCCATATCTTCGGCAGGCGTATTCACTAGCGTTGCCACCAGCGCGCAGGCCTGCGCCTCGGCCACAGCGAGGTCGATCTTGGCCACATCCTCGGTCAACAGGATACGCGGTCCCTCGGCTTCGGGATCATCGTGATAGCGGGTGAAGCGGTATTGCGCGCTTTGCCAGCCGAACAGCGCGGGGCCGGGCGACAGGCCATGCAGGCGATAGGTGCCAGCGGGCAAGACTTCTGCCAGGCGCGCAAGGCACCAGCTGGAAAGCTCTGCCGGATTGGCAACCCCGCCCACCGCGAACCAGCTTTCGTCGCCGCTGTCGCGGGCGGGCACAATACCTACTTGGTAGCCGCTTCCGTTGAACTTTTGCGCCGCCAAAGCAGCGCGTTGCGGGCCGGATAGGGTTTTGGCAAATTCCTCGAAGCCGGACTTGCTGACGAGGTGGATGGCGATGGCATCCTGCCCGCGATCGGGCTGGATCAGATCTGTTGCTATGCTCATAGAATAACGCTTGCCGTTTTCGCTCGCGTTTGGAAAGGCTGCGCGCGTGATGACACGACGATTCCTGTGCCTTGCGGTTCCGGCGCTCGCTTTGGCGGGTTGCGACGCATTGGGCGGGGAGGAGACGCCGCCGGATCCCCCGGCCACGCCCGCGCCCAGCGCAAGCGCCTCTTCCAGCGGCACGCCTCCGCCCGAAACGACCACCGGTGGCGCACGGCAAGTGACCGAGGAAACCGACACCTTCCTGTTCGAATACGCCTATCCGCAGGAAGCGGGCGAGGAACCCGGGCTTGCCGCTTGGCTCGACGAACGGATGGAACGCCAACGCGCCACGCTGGAGCGTGAAGCGATGGAAGGGCGCGAGCAGGCGCGCGACAACGGCTTTCCGTTCAACAAATATTCCAGCAGCACGACGTGGGAAGTGGTGGCCCAATTGCCCGGCTGGCTCAGCCTCTCTGCCGCGCTCGATACCTATTACGGCGGCGCGCATCCCAATTATGGATTCGATTCGATTGTCTGGGATCGCGAAAACCGGCGCGCGCTCGAACCGCTAGCGCTCTTTACGTCCGCCCAGGCACTCGATGCCGCGCTGGGCGAACGGCTGTGCGAAGCGCTGAATGCCGAGCGGGCGGAGCGGCGCGGGCAGCCGGTCGATCCCGAGGCGGGCGAGGCCTACGAAAGCTGCGTGGCACTGGAAGACACCAATGTCCTGCTCGGTTCGAGCAACCGGCGCAATTTCAACCGGATCGGCGTGCAGATCGCGCCCTATGTCGCAGGGCCTTATGCCGAGGGAGCGTATGAATTCACCTTCCCGGTGGACGAAGCGGTGCTGGCGGCGGTGAAGCCGCAATACCGTTCCGCTTTTGCCGGCGCCGAGTAAGCGGCGGCGTGAGTGGCGGGGCGAAAGCCCGCCTCGCAATTTGCCCGCTCCGCCGCTATATAGTCGCGCATGACGCAATATCAGCACGTAACTGCCGACACCTCGGTCTATCGCGACGGCACGATCAAGCTCCACGGGCCGGAAGGCTTTGAAGGAATGCGCAAGGCCGGACAACTGGCGGCGCAGATACTTGATGAATTGACGCAGCGGGTGGAGCCCGGTGTCACCACCGAAGAGCTTGACCGCGTGGTGCGCGAAATGACGCTGGATGGCGGCGCCGTGCCCGCAACGCTAGGCTATCGCGGCTATACGCATAGCTGCTGCATCTCGATCAACCATGTGGTGTGCCATGGCATCCCGTCGGACAAGCGGCTGAAAGACGGCGATATCGTCAATATCGACGTGACCCCGCTGCTCGACGGCTGGCACGGCGATACAAGCCGGATGTTCTATGTTGGCGAGCCTTCGCTCAAGGCGAAGAAGCTGGTCGAGGTTACGTACGAATGTTTGATGATCGGCATCGCGCAGGTGCGCCCCGGCGCGCGGCTGGGTGATATCGGCGCGGCGATCCAGCGGCACGCGGAAAGCCACCGCTACGGCGTGGTGCGCGATTTCTGCGGGCACGGCCTCGGTCGCCTGTTCCACGACGCGCCCGAAGTCGTCCACGCCGCGCGCGCGGGTACCGGGCCGGAGCTGAAAGCGGGGATGTTCATGACCATCGAGCCGATGATCAATCTCGGCCGACCGCACGTAAAATTGCTCAATGACGGCTGGACTGCGGTGACGCGGGACAAGTCGCTCTCCGCGCAATTCGAACACTCGATCGGCATCACCGAAGACGGCGCGGAGATTTTCACCGCTTCGCCCAAGGGTCTGCACCAGCCGCCCTATATTTGATCTGGCGCAAATTCGCGCGCGGCTTCTGCTGGTATAGCTCCCTTCCAACAGGGTGAGGGAGACCGACGATGCAATACCGATTCGCACTTCTTGCAGCTGGCGCAATGGTGCTCACCGCATGCCAGCACACCGCGCCCGAAACCGCAGCGGCGACAAATCCGCAAGCCCGAAGCGAGGCGCACGCTTTGGCGCAAGCGGCATGTGCGCAGTGCCACTCGGTCGAACCCTATGGCCTCTCGCCCAATCCGAACGCGCCCGAATGGGCAGCCATCGCCAACACGCCGGGCCTGACGCGCGAGAGCCTGACCGGCTGGCTGGTTGAAGCGCACAATTACCCCGAACAGATGGATTTCTATCTCGAAGAGGACGAGGTGGAACTGCTGGTTGACTATATGCTGACGTTGCGGCGGGCGGATTACCGGCCGGTGGAGTAAGCTCTCACTCCTGCGCTGCCACCCAGCTTTCCAGCCGCGCTTCCAGCACGCTTAGTGGCATCGCGCCTTCGCGCAGGATTTCGTCGTGGAAGGCGGCAATGTCGAAATCCGCGCCCAGCCGCGCTTCGGCATCGGCGCGCAGATCGGCGATGACGAGCTGGCCGGTCTTGTAGGCGAGCGCCTGTCCGGGAATGACGATGTAGCGGTCGATCTCGCGGGTCGAGGGGTCACCCACCGTTTCCAGCATATATTGCTGCGCCTGTTCGCGGCTCCAGCCCTGGTGGTGGATGCCGGTGTCGACCACCAACCGCGCCGCGCGGAAAAGTTCGCCCGACAGCGCGCCCAAAACGCCGATGGGGTTTTCCTCGTACAGGCCCATTTCCTCGGCAATCGTCTCGACATACAGCGCCCAGCCTTCGGAATAGGCGGAGAAGGGCAGGAAGCGCCGGACAATCGGCAGATCGGTCTCCTGCTGCAGCGCGATCTGGTAGTGATGGCCGGGGATCGTCTCGTGATAAACGAGGCTGGGATAGGAAATGTCCCCATAGCTCGACGGATCGACGAGATTGATGTTGAACACGCCGGGCCGCGTGCCGTCGGCGGCGGGCGGAGAATAGCTGTTGGGCGCGCTCGATTGCGCGCTCACGGGCACGGGAATCGTTTCCACCGGCGATTCGGGGAAGCGGGTGAAATAGGGTGCGGTGATGCGCTGCGCATCGGCGATCATCGTCTCGGTGCGCGCGAGCACGGCTGCGGCCCCTTCGGGCGAGTTGGGATAGCCGTAATTGGCCGCCTGTGTCGCCGCCGCCAACCGCTCGGCAAAGCTGCCTTCGGTGAAGCCCAGTTCGGTCAGCCGCCGGTCCATCTCGCCCCTGATGCGCGCGACTTCCTCCAACCCGCGCTGGTGGACTGCGGCGGGATTGATATCGACGGTCGTCCAGCGGCGGGCGAGCGCGATATATTGCGCCTCGCCATCGGGCAGGCCGAGAATGCCGACATTCTCCGTGCGCGCATGGTCGCGGTGCCGCTGCAAGGCGGCTTGTAGCGAGCGGTAGGCGGGGTAGAACCCGTCGGTGATCGCCGCGAGGGCGCGGGCGCGCAGCGCCTCCGCCTCTTCGGCAGGCACGTCCGCAGGCATTTCGGCGACGAAACGCAGATACATCGGATGCTGTTCGGGCGAGGGCGCGAGCACCGCGTCGATATCGGCAATGACATTGTCGATGATGATCTGCGGTGGCAGCACGCCGCGCGCCGTCTCCTCCTCGAACAATGCTTCGCGCTCTGCGATGACTTCGCCTGCCTGCTCCATCCGCTCGACCCAGGCGCGGGCCATAAAGGGCGAATTGAGCTGGTGCGTGCGCAGGAACAGGCTGGGCATATTCTGCACCCAGAACTGGTCGACGACATAGGGTGAGCCATTCAATCCCGCATCGGCAACCGCGATTTCGGCACCGAGATAAGCGAGCCAGATATCGAGCGAGAGAAGCTGGTCTTCGTCCAGCGTGCTGCGGTCGAGCGCGCTCGCCTGCGCGTAAAACCGGCGCAACATGACCTGCGAGCTTTCGACCTGATCGCCGCTTTGCGAGGTAAGCTGCGCATAGGGAGAATTGGGGCCGCCGGGTGGGATGATGCCGAGCATCGCAATGGTTTCAGGGTCTTCGGACAGCAACATCAGCATCTGTTGCGCCATCATCATGTCAACGCGGCCCGTCGGCAGAGCGAGCTGCTGCGCGGCGACTTGTTGCGGCTGAACGGCGGTGATAGCGGTTGTCGCGGCGAGCGCGGCAAGTGCGAGACGTAGCATGGCGTTTCCTCCCTCAGACCATCGGCGGGAAGGCTACGGGCAATAATGCCGACGGTAAAGCGGGTTTACCCCTCCCGCGCAGCCCGTATCGCTGCGCCACCAGCAAAGGGGGCTATTGCCACGAGCACCAGGCTGATCGCTCCGGTCAGTGCGAGGCCGCCTTCGCCGCCGGTCGAGAGCGCGCCTGCGCCGAAAATCAGCAGCGGCACGGCGAGCGGGATCATCAGCAGGCCGGACAATGCCGCGCCGCCGCTGCGCAGGCCTACCGTCACCGCGCTGATGATGATGCCGATGGCTGCCAGTCCCGGCGTTCCCGCCAGCAGGCCGAGCAGCACGGTATGCAAGGTCGCCCCGTCAATGCCCAGCAGTGCGCTTGCCGGAAAGCTCGCCAGCAGGATGAACGGGCCGAAGCTGAGCCAGTGGGCGAGCAGGCGCACGGCGATGATGACTTCCTCGGTCACGCCGCGCAGCGCCCATTGGTCGAAAAACCCGCTTTCGAGATCGGGCGCGAGCAGGCGGTCAAGCGGCAGGATCGCGGCGAGCAGCGCCGCCACCCAGATCATCCCGCCGCCGGTCGCGCCGAGCAGCTCTGCATCGGGCCCCACGGCGAAGGGATAGAGCATCGCCACCGCGAGGAAGAACAGCAGCGGCAGCAGCGAATTGCCGCGCGAACTGCCGGGCATCAGCGCGGCGAGGTCACGGCGGAGGAGGGTGCCGAGCACGCTCATGCGGTGAACTCCGGCAGATGCAACTTGCGGATATCCGGCACGGCAAAGTCCTGATGGCTCGCCACCAGCGCAATCCCGCCGCCGCCGCAATGCAGCGCAACCAGCGCCTCGACCGCCTGCTTTGCCTCGGTATCCAGCCCGTTGAGCGGCTCGTCGAGCAGCCAGATCTGCCGCCCGCCATTGAGCAGCCGCGCAATCGCGGCGCGTTTCCTCTGTCCAGTTGAAAGATAGCGCACCGGCACGTCGAGTAGATGGTCGATCTGCATCACCGCCAGCGCGCGGCTCGCGTCCGAACAGCCGTCGAGCGCCTCCCAGAAGCCGAGCGCCTTGCCCAGCGGCAAATGCTCGTCCAGCGCCAGTCGCTCGTCCACCAACCCCATCGTGCCACTGCGCTCCACCGCGCCAGCAAAGGGCCGCATCAGGCCTGCAAGAATGCGGATCAGCGAGCTTTTCCCGATGCCGTTCGGGCCGGTCACATGGCACGCTTCTCCCGCCTGCAACGTCAGCGAGAGGCCGGAAAACAGCACACGGTCGCCGCGGCGGCAGGCAAGGTCACTCGCGGCTAATCGACATGGTTCCATTGCGGGAAGCGTTAGGGCATGAAGGGGCGAACACGCAAGCAGGGGGACACAGCATGACCGTTGAAGCTTTGGACAGGAGCGAGGCCGCAGCGCTGGTGGGCGCATTGGACGGGTGGGACTTCACTCGCGACGGCGAGGCGATCGGGCGCACGTTCGAATTCCGCGATTTCAGCAAGGCTTTTGCCTTCATGACGCAAGTGGCGATTCTGGCGGAGAAGCACGATCACCATCCCGAATGGTCGAACGTGTACAACAAGGTGCAGATCGAACTGACAACACATGATGCAGGGGGGCTTTCCATGCGGGATATCAAACTGGCGCAGGCTATCGAGGAGGTGCTGGCATGAACGTCTGGAGAGTTGCCGCAATCGGCTTGGCCGCTTTGGTTTCCACCCCGGCAGCGGCGCAGTCTGACGGGGAACCGCTGCATGGCGTGTGGGAAGGCACGCTGGGGGACAGCCCGATCCTCGCCTGCTTTAACGGCAATGGCGTGTTCTACCGCATGGACGATATGCGCCTGACCATGCTGATCGAAGAGGATGGCGGCTGGTTAGAAATGGTGCCGAACGCCGGCGAACTCGGTGAGGAGCAGCTGCCCGTGTGGCAGATATCGGCCGCTGCCGACGGAGGCCTTACCGGCAGCTGGCGGGAGGGCGGCGCGCGGCGGGACATACGCCTATCACCGCGCGAGGTCGTCCTGACAGACGAATATGCCAGCCCCTGTTCGAGCGAGGCCTTCATGGCCCCGCGCTTGCAGGGCGGTACAGTCGCGCAAAATGCGGCGGTGTTCGAAGGCACCGGCATTGTGCAATATACCTATATCGCTCCCGCGCATCTTCGCGAGGAGGCGAATGGCGGCTATAATGCGGTGGAGATCACAACCTTCGCCATCGCACCGCAGCTCTATTACGACAATTCGATCAACGCCGCTTTGCGGGCGGTTCTGCCAGCGGGCAATATGGGCGATGCCCATGCCGAATGTATGGCGATGGTCGTCGACCGTGCGATGAACGGCGAATATGGCCGCCATCTGGAGCCGGAATTGCTGACCAGCCGCTGGTTGGTGGCGATGGAATCGAACGGCGTCTATTGCGGCGGTGCGCATGGCTCCTACTGGAACGAGCGCCGCGTGTTTGATCGCAATTCGGGCGAAGAGGTCGATGCCGAAACCTGGCTCAACGAAGCGGCGTTGATGAGCGAGCTCGTTGAGAGCGGGGCGGATAGCTATGTCTACCGCACCGCCACCGAGGGCTTTCTGGCTGCCCTGCGCCCATATGCCGGTTCGGCTATTGGCGCGGAATGCGACGACGTACAGCTGTCCGCAAGCAGCTGGAATGTGGGGCTGGCGCGCGAAGGAATCGCGATGATTCCGATCCTGCCACACGTCGTCTCGGTCTGCGCGGAAACCATCGTGCTGCCATGGGCCGATGCGGAGCCGTTCCTGACGCTGGAAGGGCAGGCAGTGCGGCTGTCGATGACCAGCGCAGAGTGACCCGCTGGATCGCGCTGCTGCGCGCGGTGAATGTCGGCGGGACGGGCAAAATCGCGATGGCGCCCCTGCGCGCGGCGGTCGCGGCGGCAGGCTTTGACGATGTGCAAAGCTATATCGCCAGCGGTAATCTGGTGTTCACCGGGCCGGATGATGCGGCGGCGGTGCGCGCGACGCTAACCGGTGCGATTGAGACAGAGTTCGGCGCATCTCCTGCCATCCTGTTGCGCACCGGAGCCGAGATGGCGGCGGTGATCGCACGCAATCCCTTTCCCGATGCGGTAGGCAGTCAATTGCTGGTCCTGTTCACCGATGAAGCGCCGTCGCTGGAAGGCGTGCGGCATCAGTCGGACGAAGAACTGGCGCTGGGTGAGCGCGAGATTTTCGTCAATCACCCAAGCGGAATGGCCCAGTCCAAACTGGTTGTGCCTGCGGCAAAGGCGGGAACGGGCCGCAATATGAATACGGTGCGAAAGCTGGCGGCGATGGCGGCGGCGGCCCCCTAAGCGTTCGCCGGCCGTCCCTCGCTTGCCTCATGCGCCTTTGCCAGCGTCTTGGCGCGCTGGCGCAGCTTGCCGGGGAACCATTTGCCGATAAAGCCCATTTTGCGCGCGGTCTTGCCGACAAGGATATGCACCTTGTCGCCATGCACCGCGTTCCACGCTTCCTGCGCGACTTCCTCGACCGGCGTGAATTCCAGCCCCGCTTTCACCACGCTGTCGCGGATCGGCGTGTTGCGGCTGCGGTTGGGCGGGTTCTGGAGGAGCGGCGTATCGATAAAGCTCGGCATAATGGAGCGCGCTTTGATTCCGTAGGCCGACCATTCGGCATCAAGACTCTCGGTCATGCTGCGCACCCCGGCCTTGGTCGCGCCGTAGACGCTCTGGTTCGCCATGCCGTAAATCGCCGCGGCGCTCGCGGTGTTGAGCAGGCACGCATCGGGCGCGGCGGCCTTGAGGTAGGGAAAACCAGCTTTCGCGCCGTAGAACAGCGCGCGCAGGTTCACATCGATCAGCAGGTCGAGCTCGTCATGCGTCACTTCGGTCAGCGGGCCGCCCGATGGCAGGCCGGCATTGTTGGCGAGCACGTTCAGCTTGCCGCCGGTGATGCGAGTGAAATCGGCGAGGGCATCGTCCCACGCAGCGATATCGGTGACGGAGAACTTGTAGGTTTTGCACTGGCCGTCGGGCAGCAGTGCCTTGGTCTCGTCCATCCCCTGCTGGTTGAGATCGGAAATGCCGACCATCCAGCCTTGCGCGGCGAAATGCTGTGCCATGGCGCGGCCAATCCCGCTGCCGCCACCGGTGATGAATATGCTCTTGCGTGTTCTCATTGCCATTTCCCGTCATTGCGAGGAGCCGCAGGCGGAAGCGAAGCTGTGCGGAGCACACCCGGCAATCCAGTCCCGTTGTTCGCAATCTCTCTGGATTGGTTCAGGCTGCGCCTGTGCTTCGCAACCGCTCCGCTCGCAATGACGAGGAAAGAAGCTCCGCGTCAACCCATCGGTTTGAGCCCGCGTTCAGCCAGATCGCGCGATTTGTTGCGGATGTAGGAGGGAAGCCAGCGCGCCGCTGTCTCGATCTTCTTCGCGGTCTTGCCCACCGTGTTGTGGAGCTTGTCACCATGCACCGCGCGCCAGAAGGTCTCGGCGACGTCCTCGACCGGTGTGAATTCGAGATTGGCGGCAATCACGCGGTCGCGGATCTGCGTGTTGTCGCCATGATGGCTCGATTGCGCGAGCAGCGGCGTGTCGATGAAGCTGGGCATCACGTCGGTTACACGAATGCCGTCCGCCGCCCATTCGACATCAAGGCTTTCGGTGATCGCGCGCACGCCGAATTTGCTGGCGCAATAGACGGTCATGCCTGCTTGGCCGTAAAGCCCCGCCGCGCTGCAGGTGTTGACGAGGCAGGAGCCGGGCCCTGCCGCTTTGAGATAGGGGTAAACCGCCCTCGCACCGTAGATCACGCCGTTGAGATTGATCGCCAAAGTGCGGTCGATTTCCTCGATTGTGAGGTCAGCCAGATCGCCGCCCAGCGGGACACCGGCATTGTTGGCAAGTGCATCTATGCGCCCGCCGCAGGCTGCGTGGAAGTCCTTCAGCGCGCTGTCCCACTGCGCCGGATCGCGCACATCGAGCACGTGTGCCGACCACGTGCCTTCAGGCAGCAGCGCGCCGGTTTCGGCCATGCTAGCATCGTTGATATCGGCCAGCCCGACGAACCAGCCCCCGCGCGAGAAACGCTGCGCAACGGCACGGCCAATGCCCGAACCGCCGCCGGTGATGAGGATGCTTTTGTAGTCTTTCATTTGCCAACTTTCGTCATTGCGAGGAGCCGCAGGCGACGCGGCAATCCAGTCCGAACGGTCATTGCCAAGCACAACTTACGGGACTGGATTGCTACGCTGCGCTCGCAATGACGGACATTAGGCGGATACCACTACTGACATTACTGTCAATTCCCTAAAGCCCGACATACTCCTTGCCCGCGCGGATATCTGCGGTGGAGGCGACCAGCACATCGCCCACCGGCTCCGCCCGCCCTCCCAGCACTTCGGCCAGAAAATTCTCGGCAATTGCGTTGAAGGCGATGTTGTTTTCCGGGCGAGCAAAGCCATGGCCTTCGTCGGGGAAGAGCACGTAGGTGACGGGTACGCCGTCGCGCTGCATCGCCTCGACAATCTGGTCGCTTTCCGCCTGCTTCACACGCGGATCGTTCGCGCCTTGGCCGATCAGCAGCGGCTTCACGATATCCTTGGCGCGGTAAAGGGGCGATATATCCTTCAGGAACTGCCTGCCTTCCGCCGTGGTCGGATCGCCCATCCTCTCGTGGAATTGCTTCACCAGCGGTTCCCAATAGGGCGGGATCGTTTCCAGCAGCGTTTCGAGATTGGACGGGCCGACAATATCCACCCCGCAGGCGAAGACTTCGGGCGTGAAGGTCAGGCCGACAAGCGTCGCATAGCCGCCATAGGAACCGCCCATGATCGCCACCTTGTCGCGCATCGCAATGCCCTCGGCAATCGCCCATTCGACCGCGTCGATCAGATCGTCGTGCATTTTGCCCGACCATTGCTTGTCGCCCGCGCTGATGAAGCTTTTGCCGAAGCCGGTCGAGCCGCGGAAGTTGACGCTCAGCACCGCATAGCCGCGATTGGCGAGCCATTGGTGGGTGCGGTTGAACCCGTATCCGTCGCGCGCCCACGGCCCGCCATGCACCAGCAGCACCATCGGGACGGGCGCATCGGGCACACCATCCGCATCGGGATCGACCTGCGGTGGCAGGGTGAGATAGCTGGGCAGGGTCAAGCCATCGCGCGCGGGGATTTCACGCGGATACATCGGCTGGAGCGGCGCACCTTCCAGCTCCGGCTTGGTGACGAAGAACAGCGTTAGCGATTCCGCCTCGCGGTCGTACAGATAGCAGGCGATCGGGCCGGTCAGCGGGTCGTTCCACACCAGCCAGCGCAGATCGTCATCGGTGCGCGATTGCACGCCGAAATCGCCTTCCAGCCGCTCGCGCAGCCATGCGAGCGAGGCGCCGATGCCTTCGTGGATCGCGTGATGCTCGGTGCGCAGATAGGTGACGCTGTAGGCCTGGACCTCGCCTGTCCGTGTGTCGCGCATGGTGCCGCCGATATCGGCCTTGTCATGCTCGGCAATCAGCGTGCGTTCGCCCGTCGCGGTGTTCTCGGCATAGAGCGCTGCTGTGTCACGCCCGCGGCTATCGAGCCAATAGAGAGTGCCGCCATCGGTGGTGTAGCCGGCCATGCCGGTGGTGAGCGCGTCGTCGAGGCCGGTGCTTTCGCGCGGGGTCGCAGCCACTTCGCCATCGATAATCTCGTGCATATCGGTGCCGCCCGCTGCATTTTGCCGCATGGCCCAGCGCAATGTCAGGCTGTCATCGGCGGCGAAGCCTGCCCATTCATTGTTCTCGAACACCAGCTCCAGCGCGCCCGTGGTCAGGTTGAGCAGGTGCACATCGTGGAAGCGCGGATCGCGGTTGTTTACGCCTACCAGTATCTTGTCGCGGATCGTGTCCGAACCGCCCACCAGCTGGATGCGGGTGTTTTCGAAGGGGGTGAGGCACTTCTCGTTCTCGCCATTGAGATCGACCTGGTAGAGCAGGAAATTCTCGTCCCCGTCCTTGTCACGGATATACAGCAGGCTCTGGCTATCGGGGGCCCAGAGATAGGTGGGGATCGGGCGATCGGTCACGCTCGTCATGCGGCGCGGATTTTCGGGATCGTCGAACGGGGCCATGAAGATGTTCATCACGCCTTCCCACGGCGCCATCCAGCTCACCCATTTGCCATCGGGACTGATCCGCCCGGCGGCGCGCGTCGGATTGCCGAACAGCGTATCGCGGGTGATGAGCGGAGTGTCGGCAATGAGGCTGGCGGCGGTGGTGGTCATGGTGTCTCCCTTGGTGTGAGTTGCCAAGTAGGGAGGGCCACTTGTTTTGCCAACCGATAAGCCCTTCCCCTTGGGGAAGGGTTGGGATGGGGGTTCGGCCTCACTGGCGTGGAACCCCCACCCCCGACCCCTCCCCAGGGGGAGGGGAGTATCCTGATTTAGTCTTCAGAGCGAGCACCAATCCCCGCGCGCAGCATTTCGTTAGCAAGCGCCGAAATCCGCTCCGCCTCGTCGCCGTCCGACCACACGGCGTAGCGCAGGCCGAGGAACACGTTCATGCCCATCAGCGCCCAGGCGTGCGCTTCTTCGAGGTTTTCGCGGAATTCGCCTGCCGCTTCGCCCCCCTTCAGGCGTTCCAGAATGCGCGCGGCGGTGGCTTCGTAGTGCTGGCGATACCCTGCCGGATCGACGAATTCGGATTCGTCGATGATGCGGTAGATTTCCTTCTTTTCATGCGCGAATTGCAGGAAGGCGCGCAAGGCGGCGCGCTCGATGGCGAGGGCGCTGTCTTCCTGTGCAATCGCCTCCCGCGCTCGCGCCGCGACTTGCCCGCTCATGTCCTTCACCAGCGCGCGGAACAGCGCATCCTTGCTGTCGAAATAGGTGTAGAAGCTGCCCAGCGCCGTGCCCGCGCGGCGGGTGATGCTGCTGATCGAGGCTTCGTGAAATCCCTTCTCGCCAAATTCCTTCGCCGCCGCGTCCAGCAGCTTGCGCAAAGTCTCCCGCCCGCGCGCCGTGCGCGGAGGTTTGTGATCGGTAACGGCGGTGGCTGGCGTTGCAGGCATACCACCGCGCTACCGTCAATGCGAACTATGTGCAAAGAAAAAAGTTGAAAGGTGGTTCAACTTTCAATATCGGCGCCTGATAGAACAGAATCACCTTGGGAGAGTATCGATGTCGAAAGCCGCTCTTTGGCAGTCCACTGCCGCCGCACTTGTGCTCACAGCCTTTGCCACGCCCGCTTATGCGCAGGTTGCGCAAGGCGATCCCGAGGCTGACGATACGGTCAGCGGTGGCCGCATTGTCGTGACCGCGCGTCGCCGTGACGAAAATCTGGTCGATGTGCCTGTCGCCGTATCCGCCTTCGGGGCCGAGGAGCTGGAGCGTCGCGGTTCGTCCGACATCACCGATATCGCGCAGATCACGCCCAACACCACGTTGGAGGAATCGCGCGGCACCAACTCGACGCTGTCGGCATTTATCCGCGGCATCGGCCAGCAGGATCCGGTCTCCGGCTTCGAACAGGGCGTCGGCATCTATCTCGACGATGTGTATCTGAACCGCCCGCA
Organism: Aurantiacibacter sp. KMU-128; assembly: GCF_056933515.1. Classification (NCBI taxonomy): domain Bacteria; kingdom Pseudomonadati; phylum Pseudomonadota; class Alphaproteobacteria; order Sphingomonadales; family Erythrobacteraceae; genus Aurantiacibacter; species Aurantiacibacter sp. KMU-128. Next base: position 2,115,498 of record NZ_JBXORT010000001.1, on the reverse strand, counting down.
GGCTGCCGTACTCGACATCTATGACATCGAGCGGATCGAAGTGCTGCGCGGGCCGCAGGGCACGCTCTATGGCCGCAACACGATTGGCGGCGCGGTGAAATATGTGACCCGCGAACTGCCCGACGAATTCACCGTCCGCGCCCGCGCAACCTACGGCTCGTTCGACCGGGCCGAGGGTGTCGTGTCCGTTTCGGCCCCGCTCGCCGATCCGGTGCGCATCGGGGCCAGCGTTGCGCGCCTTTCGCGCGGGGGCTTCGGCGAAAACCTCACCACGGGCGAGGACAACTACAACAAGGATATCTGGGCGGCACGCGGCACGCTGGAAATCGGCGGAGGCGGCGAGCCTGTCTTCGTGCGCATCTCGGGCGATTACACGCATGACCGCAGCAATGCGCGCGGCGGCCACCGCCTTATTCCGGGCGCGCTTTCGGGTGCGCCTGTGCTGGACAATGTCTTCGACACGCGCGGCGGGCTGGTCGATCCCGCGCAGGATGTGGAAGCATGGGGCATTGCCGCCAATATCCGCTTCGACCTGTCAGACGCGCTGACGCTGCGCTCGATCAGCGCCTATCGCGCCGACGAAAGCGCGAGCCCCATCGACTTCGACGCACTGCCCGCGGTCGATCTGGACGTTCCCGCCTTCTACTCGAACGAACAGTTGAGCCAGGAAGTCCAGCTGGTGTGGGACGATGGCGGGCCGTTCGCCGGCCTGCTGGGCGCCTATTATCTCGATGCGCGGGCGGACACGCAGTTCGATGTGCGCCTGTTCACCACCTTTGCCGGTTTCACCGCCTTCACGCAGGCCAATGTCGATACGCAGACCTTCGCCGTGTTCGGCGACTTCACCTACGACATTACCGACCAGCTGAGCCTTTCGGTCGGCGGCCGCTATACGTGGGACGAACGGACGGCGGACATTCTGCGGCAGAATTACCTCGGCGGCGGTTCGCCGGTCTTCGGGGGTGCGGGCATCGCTTTCGGCGCGCCGAGCACCAATTTCGAAGGTTCGGAGGACTTCAACAAGTTCACCCCGCGCGTCTCGCTTAGCTTCCAGCCGACGCCTGACCACAATATCTACGCCAGCTTCTCGCAAGGCTTCAAAGGCGGCGGCTTCGATCCGCGCGGTGTCGGCGTGAACGCGCCTGCCGCAACGCCCGGCGCGCCGACCGATGCCGAGATCGCCGACTTCCTTAGCTTCGCGCCGGAAAGCGTCGACAGTTACGAGCTGGGCTATAAGGGCGATCTGCTGGACGGCGATCTCTATGTCGCGCTGGCCGCCTTCTATGCCGATTACACCGATGTGCAAATCCCGGGCTCGGTCGCCTGTAATGTCGGCGGCATCCAGACGTTCTGCGGTGTGGTATCGAATGCCGGTGCGGCGGAGTTCTACGGGCTCGAATTCGAAACCAATGCGGTGCTCGCGCGCGATCTGCTGGGCAGCGGGGACGAGCTACGTTTCCAGGGCGCGCTCGGCTGGATCAATGCCGAATACACTCAGTTCATCACCAATATCGGCGGCGTACCGACCGATGTATCCGAATTCCGCGAGGTGCAGAACACGCCCGAATGGAGCGGCGCGGCAACGCTTGGCTATGCGACCCCGCTGGCCAATGGGGAGCTGTATCTGGGTAGCACGCTGTCCTTCCGCAGCGCCACGACGCAGTTCGAAATTCCCAGCCCCTTCCTCGATCAGGATGGCTATGCGCTGTGGGATGCCAGCATCCTTTACACCGATGACAGCGGCTGGAGCCTCGGCCTGTACGGGCGCAACCTGACCGATCAGGAATACCGCACCTCGGGCTACACCTTCATCGCGGTCAATCCGACCACGGGTGAGCCAATCCTGACCGGCGGCCAGCCGACGGGTAATCTGGGCCGCGAAGGCACGCTGACCGCCTTCTACGGCAATCCGCGCCAGGTTTATGTGACGGCCACCATCGAATTCTGATTCGGTTCGCACCGGTTCAGGAACGCGATGATGGATTATCTTGAGCACTATTATGATAGCGCGGACGGACGGCTAAAGCTGTTCGCCCGCGACTATCAGGGGGATGGCCCTCCGCTGCTGCTGATGCATGGACTGACCCGCAACAGCGGCGACTTCGAGCCGTTGGCGGAGCATCTGGCGGGACAGTATCGGCTGATCGTTCCCGACCAGCGCGGGCGGGGGCTGTCTGCAAACGATAGCGATCCGGGCAATTACCGCCCCGATATCTACGCCGCCGATATGTTCGCGCTGCTCGCCTCACTTGGCGTGGAGACACCGGGCATTATCGGCACGTCGATGGGCGGGCTGATCGCCATGGTGATGAATGCGATGCAGCCGGGCGCGTTTCCGCTGATCGTGTTCAACGATATCGGCCCGGTGCTGTCGCAAGAAGGGCTGGATCGCATCAAGACCTATGTCGGCGGCGGGACGGTCTTCGCCGATTGGGAGGCGGCGGCGCAGGCTTGTGCGGCAATCAACCAGTCGGCCTTCCCCGATTTTGCCGAGGCGGACTGGCTCGCATGGGCGCAACGCACCTGCCGCGAGACAGGCGCAGGCATCGCCTTCGCCTATGATCCCGCCATCGCGCAGGGCTTTTCCGAAGACGAGAGCCAGCCGCAGGCCGATATGTGGCCGCTTTGGGAAATGCTGGGGCAAACGCCCGTTCTCGCCATTCGCGGGGCATTGTCGGATCTGCTTGGCCGCGATACGCTGGCGGCAATGCAAACGCGCCACCAAGGCCCCTTCGCCAGCGTCGAAGTCCCGAACCGCGGCCATGCACCCTTGCTTGACGAGCCAGCCGCACTGGCCGCGATAAGCGCTTTCTTGAAAGACCACGCGCAATGACCACTGCAACCGCCGTCAGGCCCGATCCCAACCGCAATGTCGTGCTGGGAATGTTGCTGGTGGTCTACATCTTTAACTTTATCGACCGGCAGATTCTCTCGATCCTTGCAGCGCCGGTGCAGGCCGATCTTGGGCTGACCGATGGCGAATTGGGGCTGCTGGGCGGCATTGCCTTTGCCATCCTCTATTCGACCATGGCGGTGCCGCTGGCGGCGCTGGCTGACCGGACGAGCCGCAGCTGGGTGATCGCGGTCTCGCTCTTCGCGTGGAGCGGGTTCACAGCGTTGTGCGGGCTGGCGCAAAACTTCTGGCACATTTTCCTCGCGCGGCTGGGTGTCGGGATTGGCGAGGCGGGCGGTGTGGCCCCGTCCTACGCGCTGATCGGCGACTATTTCCCCAGCGAGCAGCGGGCGACCGCGCTGTCGGTCTATTCGCTGGGTATCCCTATCGGTTCCGGCCTTGGCGTGCTGCTCGGCGGATATATCGCGGCGACGGTCGATTGGCGCACGGCCTTTTTTACCGTTGGTCTGCTCGGCGTGCTGATCGTTCCGGTGTTCAAGATTCTGGTGCGCGACAAGGCAAAGCCGGTTGTCTCCGTGGACAATCCTGCGCCGCTGCCCGTCCAGCCCAAGCTGGCGGAGACCGCTGGCATTCTGGCACGCAAACGCTCCTTCTGGTTCCTCTCCTTCGGCGCGGCGATGTCGTCCATGCTCGGCTACGGTATCGCCTTCTGGCTGCCGAGCCTGCTGATGCGCAGCTTCGGTTTCGAACTGGTCGAAGCCTCGCAATTCTTCGGCGCGATCTTGCTGATCGGCGGAGTGATCGGCGTGCTCGCCGGCGGGATGCTGGCCGACCGGCTGGGCGGGCGCGACCGGGCGTTCTATGCTTGGGTGCCCGCGACCGCGTTCTTCCTCGGCGCGCCGCTATTCGCCGCCGGGATTTCGAGCAGCGACTGGAAACTTGCCTTCGTGCTGTTCCTGCTGCCGCAAGCGCTCGCCTATATCTGGCTTGGCCCGGTGCTCTCGGCGATCCAGCATCTGGTGGTGCCCGCCGCCCGCTCGACCGCATCGGCGCTGTTCCTGCTGATCAACAATCTGATCGGCCTCGGCGGTGGCATCTACGCGCTGGGCGCGCTCTCCGATTTTCTCGCGCCGACCTATGGTGACGAGGCTTTGCGCTATTCGATGCTCTATTCGCTGGTGCTGTATGCCATTGCCGCGCTGCTGATGGCGCTCGCTGGCAAGTCGCTGCGCAAGGATTGGGTGGCCGAAGCCGCCTAAAGCGCGGGATTATTGTAGCAGTGCCAGGTGAAAATCGCCGTCGCGCCGCGATGCGGACGCCATGGTTCGGCAAGCGCGCGGGTGGCCTTTTCGTCGGGGCGTTCTTCCAGCCCGAGGATCTTCCCGATCCCTGCCATCACCGCAAGATCACCGGCGGGCCAGATATCCGGGCGGCCCTCGGCGAAGAGCAGATAAATCTCGGCGGACCAGCGCCCGATGCCCTTGATCTTGGTGAGCTCGGCAATCGCTTCCTCGTCATCTGCAGGAAGGTTGTCGAAATCCACTTCGCCCGCGCTCACCAACTCGCACAAGCTGCGAGCATAACCCTGCTTCTGCCGCGAAAGACCGCAAGCGCGCAAGGTATCGAAATCGCGTTCGAGCAGGCATGACGGGGTGAAATCCTCGCCCAGTTCCGCCTCCAGCTTGTTCCACATCGATGACGCCGCAGCGACGCTCACTTGCTGACCGACAATGGTGCGCAGCAGCGTCTTGTAGCCCGTGGGCCGGATGCGCGTTTCGGGGTAGCCGGCCTTCTCCAGCGCAACCGCTATAGCCGGTTCGCGGGCCGCCACTTCGTCGAGCGCGTGCTTGATCTGCGCAGCTGAAAGCCCCATCCCAACGTCCATCCTTGCCATTGCGGGCACGATTGCCTAGCTCCCCGTCGCGTTACTTCAAAGGAATTGCAAGCCCATGCCTACACTCACCGTCGTCAACCGCGCAGGCGAGGAATCCACCATCGAGGTCGAAAGCGGCCTGACCGTGATGGAAGCGATCCGCGACAATGGCTTTGACGAGCTGCTGGCGCTGTGCGGTGGCTGCTGTTCGTGCGCGACGTGTCACATCCATGTCGACCCGGCCTTCGCCGACAAGCTGCCCGCGATGAGCGAGGACGAGGACGATCTGCTCGACAGCAGCGACCACCGCGCGCCGACCTCGCGCCTGTCGTGCCAGATACCGTTCACCGACGATCTGAGCGGATTGAAAGTGACGATTGCGGAGGAAGATTGAGTTTAGCGCCCTCAAGAACCTCTCGCGTTGCGCAATCGCGGCGCGGAGCCTACTTCTCCCCGCATGATAAACGCCCCTGTCCGTAGCGATACCTTAGACCTTATCGGCAATACGCCGCTCGTCCTGCTCTCCGGCCCCAGCGAGGCGGCGGGGTGCGAGATTTGGGGCAAGTGCGAATTCGCCAATCCGGGCGCGAGCGTGAAAGACCGCGCCGCCCTGTGGATCATCCGCGATGCCGAGGCGCGGGGCGAGCTGCAGCCGGGCGGCACGGTGGTGGAAGGCACGGCGGGGAATACCGGCATCGGCATTGCGCTGGTGGCCAATGCGCTCGGCTACAAGACGATCATCGTCATGCCGGACAACCAGTCGCGCGAGAAGATGGATACGCTCCGCGCGCTGGGCGCGGAGCTCGTCACCGTCCCGCCAACCAAATTCGCCGACCCCAACCACTTCGTCCACACCAGCCGCCGCATTGCGGAGGACATGGACAACGCGCTCTGGGCGAACCAGTTCGACAATGTCGCCAACCGCCGCGCGCATATCGAAAGCACCGCGCCCGAAATCTGGGAGCAGCTGGAAGGCCGCGTGGACGGTTTTACCTGCGCAGCGGGCACGGGCGGGACGATTTCCGGCGTCGGCATGGGATTAAAAGCCTTTGACGAGAATGTCCGCATCGCGCTCACCGATCCGCACGGCGCGGCGCTCTATTCCTATTTCGCTTGCGGTGAACTGAAGGCCGAAGGCAGTTCGGTTGCCGAGGGTATCGGCCAGGGCCGCATTACCGCCAATCTGGAAGATGCGCCGATCGACACCCAATTCCGCATTTCCGACGAGGAAGGGCTGGAATGGGTCGCGCGGCTGCTGCGCGAGGAGGGGCTGTGCCTTGGCCTGTCGAGCGGCATCAATGTCGCAGGCGCGGTGGCATTGGGGCGGCAATTGGTCGCCGAAGGGCGCGAGGATGCGCGCGTCGCGACTATCCTGTGCGATACCGGCTTCCGTTATCTCTCGACGCTCTACAACGCCGAATGGCTGGCAAGCAAAAACCTGCCCGTATTCGACTGGCTAGGTTCATCTTGATCGTGTAGCTTCCGGCAGATGGCGTTTGATCCGCGAGACTATCTGAAACGGCGAAACGCGCAGGCACAGGCCGCGCCGGTGCCTGCTGGCGGCCCGCTTGGCGGCTCACGCTCCGAACGGATGCAGCGGCTGCAGGTCGGCGGGCTGGGCATTCTCGGCATGGTGCTGTTGATTGGTCTGGCGGACGTGATCGGCAGCCGGGTGCAGGAAACCGAGGCGAGTGTCGTTCCCGAAGCCGCGCCTACGGTGGAGGCGAGCGCGACGCCCGCAGCGGCGGCTGACCCGCTGGTAGAAGCCGGGGTCGCACCAGCCTTGCCCGCGACACCCACGCCTTCGGGATCTTCCGCCCCGCAAACCCAGCCGACCGGCGATGTTCCTGATCCGGCTTCCAATGCGCAATTGCAGTAGGTTTCTGCTTGCCGCCGCATTGTTGTGCACAGCGACGCCAGTGACAGCACAGGAGGAGGAGCATACGGCTGCGCCGCCACTAGCGGTGATGGGCACCATCCCGCTCGTCTGGGGCGAGGTTGCTGGTATCGAAGACATTCTGTCCGGTGTGGCGGAACCGCATTGGGCCCGCGCACTCATAGAAGCGCACGCGCCGTTGGCACCGCTCGATTATCTTTCGGAAGAGGCCCTCGCTCCATACACCATGCTCTTGCTCGCCCAGCCGCGCGGGCTAACGGGCGAGGAGAATGTGGCGCTGGATGCCTGGGTGCGCGCAGGTGGTCGCGTGCTGTTGTTCGCGGACCCGGCGATGACCGGGGAATCACGCTTCGGCCTTGGTGACCGGAGGCGTCCGCAGGACACCGTGCTGCTCTCACCCATTCTCGCGCATTGGGGGCTAGAGCTGCGCTTTGACGAGAGCCAAGCCGAAGGCGTGCTGCATCGGGGATTTGACGGGACGCGGGTGCCGGTCAATCTCGCTGGCGAATTCGCCGCGACCGGAGATAGCTGCACGCTAGAGCATCACGCCGTGATTGCCCGCTGTAGGCTGGGCGAGGGCGAAGTGCTGGCCGTAGCCGATGCCGCCATCCTTGATTTCCACGGCCCGATTGATGGTGCGCGAGAGGCGTTTTTGGCGCTGGCGACAGCAATTTTCCCGGGATTCGGGGATAGCGCGGGAATTGTGCCCCCGATTCCCCACTTTGCCAGCGAGTCCCCGTCGGATACGGATAGAGCATCACGCTCAATCTTGGATGAGGTAACCATAATGGGAGGCATTCAGCACCCATAAAAACAATAAGTTACATGACTATCCCACAATTTCCCGCAATTTCCCCTTCCATCCCGCGTTAACCCGCGTTATTCACCCATTTCATCGGACAACAAGCCCGTGTTGCGCCTCGTTTTCGGGGCGGTCCGGTCGCGTTTGCGCGCGGCCCGGAGCGGGGGAGGTCTGTCCACGGGGAAGTCAGAGCGGGGATTTGAGGCGTGTCGCAGCGGCCGACAGGATACAGGGGGCAGGGCTTTTCGCTTCGCGGCGAAAAGGACCGGTTCGTCCTGCCTCCGCTCTTCCGCAAAACCTTTGCCGAACTGGGTGACGAAGGCACTTTGTGCATCGGCACGCACCCCGACTACAAATGCCTGCGCGCTTTCGGCCTTTCCCGCACCGAGATGTTCGAGGACATTCTCGACAAGGAAGAAGACAACGCCGTGCGCCGCGGTCAGGATTACAACCGCGAAGTGCGCTCCACCAAAATGTGGGTCTTCACCGAAGTGCCGTTCGACAAGAGCGGGCGCTTCGTCCTTCCGGCCCAATTCTGCAAAGTGGGCGGGATCGGCGACAATATCTGCTTCCTCGGCGGCGGCAATTTCATCACCATGTGGGATCTCGACCAGTTGGGCGCAGCGGGCGAAGACTGGGAAGACCAGTACGAGCTTTGCCTTGCAGAGGCCGAGGAAGTGCGCGCGAAAGCAGCGGCCAAGGGGAAGGGCAAATGACCGCTCCCGCTCCCCATATCCCCGTGCTGCTTGATGAAGTTCTGGAAGCGCTGAACCCGCAGCAAGGTGACTGCATAATTGATGCAACCTTCGGTGCGGGCGGATACACCCGCGCGATTCTGGAACGCGGCGCGACGGTGCACGCGTTTGACCGCGATCCCGATGCGATTGCTGCTGGCAGCGAATGGCCGGAAACGCAGGGCGATACGCCGCGCCTCGTGCTCCACCCGCGCCGCTTTTCCGAAATTGTCGAGGCAATGGCAGAGGTTGGCATCGCGCAGGTTGATGGCATCGTGATGGACATCGGCGTGTCTTCGATGCAGCTCGATCAGGCGGAGCGCGGTTTTGCCTTTAGCAGCAATGGCCCGCTCGACATGACGATGAGCCGTTCGCGCCCCAATGCCGCCGATTTCGTCAACGAAGCTGCCGAAGCCGACATTGCCGACGTGCTCTACCGATATGGCGAGGAACGCCAGTCGCGCCGTGTCGCCCGCGCGATTGTGGCGGCTCGCCCGCTCACGACGACGGGCGAACTGGCCGAAGTGGTGCGCAAGGCTTTGCGTTACCGCCCCGGCGACAAGAAGGACCCGGCGACCCGCAGCTTCCAGGCCATCCGCATTCACGTGAATGGCGAGCTGGACGAGCTCGATGCCGCGCTCGCCGCGTCCGAGCGGCTGCTCAAAGAGGGCGGGCGGCTCGCCGTTGTCAGCTTCCACAGCCTTGAAGACCGCATGGTCAAGACCTTCCTCCGCGATGCTGCGAACCAGAACCCCCGCAGCTCGCGACACCTGCCCGAAACGCAGCCCGTCCCCTCGGCGCGTTTCGGGCAACTGTCCAAGGCGATCCGGCCCTCTGTGGCCGAGCTCGATCGCAATCCGCGCGCGCGTTCCGCCACGTTGCGCGCCGCCATCCGCACCGCCGCTCCTGCCAGGGAGAACGCCGCATGAGCCAGCTTCCCGTCACTCCGCCCAAACCTGTACGCCGGATCGGCTGGATCGCCGCGCTGGGCATTTGCTTCGTGCTCTATATCATGCTGCATCTGCGGGTGACCGCGGTCCACGCCGAAGTGGTGCAGGCAGAACGTGAAATCGTGGCGCTGGAAGAGCAGAAACTGCTGCTGGAAACCGAATTCCTGACCCGTGCAAACCATGTGCAGCTCGCGGCATGGAACCGCGTCGATTTCGGCTTTCAGGCTCCCGGCGCCGACCAGTTCGTCGATGATGCGCGGCAACTGGCGAGCTTCGGTGTGCCGCGCTCGGCCGATGCACCAGCACCGATCCGACTTGCAGGGCTGCGGTCGGGTGAGGACCTCCCCGAATTTCCGCAACTCGTCTCGCCGCTGACCGGCGAGCCGATTGATCCCGCCGTGCTTGAAGGAGCGGAAGCCGACGAGAACAATGGCAGCGGCCTTGCGGTGACGGTCATTTCCAATCCGCTGACCGCACCGGCGAACCGCGCATCGCAAGGCGGAGCGGTTATCGCCAGCGCGGGAGCCGCCGGGAATTGAGCGCCTACGCCGCCCCCCGCACGATTATCGCGACCCAGGCAGGGATGGTGGATTTCCGCCGCCGTTCGCTGCTGCAAGCGCGGCTGCGGCTGCTGCTGGTCATCCTGATCTTCACCCTGATCGGGGTTGTGGCGCTGGTCCGCCTGACCTTTATCGGCGCGGTCGAGCGTGGTCCTGCGCAACATAGTCTGGCCGATGCGCTGCTGCCGCCGCGCGGGGAGATCACCGACCGCAACGGCGTGCCGCTGGCGCGCGCGTTTCCCGCCTATGCGCTGTGGTACAACCCCGATGCGATGAGCGAGGGCGGTGATGGTGGCCCGCCGCTGGTACGTTCGCCCGAAGCGGTCGCGCAGGAACTCGCAGCGATTTTCCCCGATCTCGACGAAGTTGAAACCGCGCGCATCCTTTCCGCAGGGCGGCCCGCCTATATCCGCCGCCGCATCCTGCCGGAAGACGCGAACCGCGTGATGCAGATCGGCGAGCTCGCGCTCGAACTGCCGCAAGAGGAAGACCGCCATTACCCGCAAGGTTCCATGGCGGCGCACGTGCTCGGCTATGTCGGGTCGGACGGAAACGGTCATGTCGGCATGGAAGAAGTGCTCAACGATCGCCTGCTCGATCCCGCGACCCGCGGCGAGCCGGTGGCGCTCAGCATCGATATGCGGGTGCAGGGCGCGCTCGAGGAAGAGCTGCGCAGCGGGATGCTGTCGGTCAATGCAACTGGCGCGGCGGGCATTGTGCTCGATGTCGACACCGGCGAAGTGCTGGCGCTGGCCTCGCTTCCCGAATTTGATCCCAATGCGGTAACGGCAGACGATGTGCGGGTGACCGAGGAGCAGCACGCGCGCGGCATCACCGCGCCCGCGTTCAACCGCGTGACCAACCAGGTTTATGAACTCGGCTCCACCTTCAAGCCGCTCACCGTGGCTGCCGCCATCGATAGCGGTGCGGTGGTGGATATGCGGCGGCGCTTCGGCGCGACCCCATATGAAGTGCAGGGCCACATGATCCAGGACAGCCACCCGCTTGGCGCGACGCTCAACACGCCCGAAATGCTGATGCATTCGAGCAATATCGTCACCGGCCATATCGTCGATGAAATGGGTGCGGCCACCTTGCGGCAGTATATGGTGGAGCTGGGCTTCAACGAACGCCCCTATATCGAACTGCCCGCGCGCGGCTTTCCGATCTGGGAAGCGGGGGACTGGCAACGTATTCGCGCGATTACCGTCGGTTATGGCCACGGCATTGCGGTAACGCCGCTGCACCTTGCCAGCGCCTATGCGGCCATGGTGAATGGCGGCATCTGGCGTCCGGCGACGCTCAACCGGCTCGATCCGGGACAGGCGCCGCGCGGCCGCCGCGTGTTCAAGGAAAGCACCAGCGCGCGGATGAACCAGCTGCTGCGGATGATCACCGCCTATGGCACCGGCCGCAATGCCGATGCGCCCGGCTTCCGCGTGGGCGGCAAGACCGGGAGTGCCGAGAAGCCGGGCGCTGGCGGCTATCGCACGACCACGCTGGTTTCGACCTTTGCCGCCGCCTTCCCGATGGACAATCCGCGCTATGTCATCATCGCCATGCTCGACGAACCGCAGGGCACGGCTGCCAGCTCGTACCAGCGCACCGCCGCATGGAACGCCGCACCGATCGTCGGTCGCCTGGTGCCGCGCATCGGGCCCCAGCTGGGGATCTATCCCGATGAAAGCCGCGATATCGATCTCACCGATCTGCGCCCGCTGGTAGGAGGCAATTGATGCGGCTGGCCGATTGCGCAGCGATTGCCGGAGCGGACGCGGGCGATACCGGCGATGAGCGCATCACCGGATTTGCCATCGACAACCGCAAGATCGCGCCCGGCAATGTGTTCGGTGCGTTCCAGGGCAGCGCGGTAAATGGCGAGGATTTCATCCCCGCCGCCATCGCCAGCGGTGCGGTTGCCGTGGTGGCCCGGCCCGAGGCGCGGGTGGAGGGCGCTCTGCACCTCGCCAGCGACAATCCCCGCCGCCTGTTCGCGCAAATCGCGGCGGCATATTTCAAGCCTACGCCGGCAACGGTGGTCGCGGTAACGGGCACCAATGGCAAGACGTCCTGCGTCGAGATGACGCGGCAAATCTGGCGGATGTGCGGAGAGCGGGCGGCGAGCATCGGCACGCTGGGCGTTACCACACCCGAAGAAAGCGTCTCCACCGGCCTCACTACACCCGATATCGTCACTTTCCTTTCCAACATGACCGGCCTTGCGCGCGAAGGGGTGAGCCATGTCGCTTACGAAGCGTCGAGCCACGGCCTCAGCCAGTTCCGCAATGAAGGCCTGTCGGTAAAGGCGGGCGGTTTCACCAATCTCAGCCGCGACCATCTCGATTACCATGCCGATATGGAAGACTATTTCGCGGCCAAGATGCGGCTGTTCACCGAAGTGGTCGACGATGATGGCACGGCGGTGATCTGGGCGGATGACGAATGGTCAGCGCGCGCGATTGCGGTCGCGGAAAAGCGCGGCCTGCGGGTATTCACCGTGGGCGAGTCCGGGGCGGACATCCGTTTGACCGCGCGCTCTGCCACGCCATTGGGGCAGGAACTGACGCTGGAGCATGACGGGCAGGAGCACCGCTTCCGCCTGCCGCTGATCGGTGCCTATCAGGTGGCGAACGCGCTCACTTCGGCGGGTCTGGCGCTAGCGACAGGTTCGAACCCTTCGCAAGTGTTCGACGCGGTAGCGCGGCTGCAACCCGTGCGCGGGCGGCTCGAACGGGCTGTAATTACCGCCAGCGGCGCGCCGGTCTATATCGACTATGCTCACACGCCCGATGCGCTCACCGCCGCGATTGCCGCACTGCGTCCGCACGTCGCGGGCAGGCTTATCACCGTTTTTGGCGCGGGCGGGGATCGCGATACAGGCAAGCGCGCGCCTATGGGCGAAGCCGCCATGGCAGCGAGCGATGTGGTGATCGTCACCGACGACAATCCGCGCGGCGAAGACCCGGCAGCCATTCGCGTCGCCGTGCTCGCAGGCGCACCTGGCGCGCAGGAAGTGGGCGGGCGGCGCGATGCCATCCGCGCTGCCATCGCGCAGGCGGGCAAGGACGATATCGTGCTGGTCGCGGGCAAGGGCCACGAACAGGGACAGATTGTGGGTGCAGGAGAGACTATGCGGGTGTTGCCGTTTGACGATGTGACTGTAGCCCGCGAATGCGCGGCGGAACTGGCCGGAGGCGCACAGTGAACGCGCTTGCGCAAACGCTGCGCTGGCCGCGCGCCGCATCGGATAACGCGCGCCTCGCGCTTTGGACTTCGGACGAGATTGCTGCGGCCACCGGCGGCAAGGCCTCGGGCGCGTTCCAGGTCAGCGGCGTAGAAATGGACAGCCGCGACGTGCAGGCGGGCGATTTGTTCGTCGCCTTGAAGGGCGAGGCGATGGACGGCCACCGCTTCCTTGATGCCGCTTTCCGCAACGGCGCCGCCGCGGCGATTACAGACCGCCCCGTGGATTACCCGCACGTTCTGGTCGAAGACACCACCGCCGCGCTCCACGCGCTTGCTGCTGCCGCGCGCCAGCGGGTTTCGGCGCGGATCATTGGCGTTACCGGCTCGGTCGGCAAGACGGGCGTGAAGGAAGCGATCTTTACCGCGCTGGAACGCACCAGCAGGGGCGCGGCGCATCGCTCGGTGCGCAGCTACAACAACCATGTCGGCGTGCCTTTGAGCTTGTCGCGGATGCCTTCGCGCAGCCGATATGGCGTGTTCGAAATGGGGATGAACCACGCCAACGAAATTCGCGGGCTGACCGCGCAGGTGAAACCCCATGTCGCGGTCGTCACCACCATCGCGCCCGCGCACATCGAGAATCTCGGCAGCATGGAAGCGATTGCCGATGCCAAGGCAGAGATCTTCGAAGGGCTGGAAAAGGGCGGCATCGCGGTTATCCCTGCCGATAGCGACCACTTCGAACAGCTGCGCGATGCGGCGCTGGCGCAGGGGGCGAAAGTGCTCTCCTTCGGGCGCAAGCCGGACGCCGATATGCGCCTGCTCGATGCGATCCCGCAGGCCAATGGCGGCGCACTGGTTACAGCGAGCATGGGATCAATCGGCCTGTGCTACACCGTCTCCGAACCCGGCGAGCACTGGATCGACAATTCGCTCTGCGTCATGGCCGCTGTCCAAGCGGCAGGCGGCGATCTGGGCGCGGCGGGGCTTGCGCTGGCCGAGATGGGCGGTCTGAAAGGCCGCGGCGCGCGGTTCCGCGTGGCGGCTCCGGGCGGCCATGCGCTGCTGATCGACGAAAGCTACAACGCCAATCCCGCATCGATGCGCGCGACCCTGCAACAGCTCGGCCAGACACCCGCCAGCCGCCGCATCGCGGTGCTCGGCAGCATGAAGGAACTGGGCGATTTTGCACCCGCTTTCCACGCGCAATTGCTGGAGCCGGTCACCGCGGCAAAGGTCGATTACGCCGTGCTGGTGGGCGAGGAGATGACCGCGCTGGCAAGGGAAATGGGGAAAGCACACACGGAATCGCTTGGCAACGCCCCCCACTTTGCGCATTGCGCCAATGCGGGTGAGGCTATCGCAGCGTTGCAGGAATACGGACTGACGGGCGGCGATGCGGTGCTGGTGAAAGGCTCCAATTCGGTGGGGCTTGCCCGCGTGGTGGAACACTTCACCGCAAGGACAAGCTGACAGCAAAGGCCAGTGCGCTAACCCATGTTCTATTTCTTCGCCGAAATGCTTGAATTCGAGGGGCTTTTCAACCTCATCCGCTATCAGACTTTCCGCGCCGGTGCGGCGATGATGACGGCCTTGCTGATCGGTCTGATTATCGGCCCCAAATTCATCAATATGCTCCGCGTACGGCAGGGCAAGGGCCAGCCGATCCGCGCGGACGGCCCCGCCAGCCACCAGGCCAAGGTCGGCACGCCGACTATGGGCGGGCTGATGATCCTTATCGCGCTGACGATTTCCATGCTGCTGTGGATGGACTTGTCGAGCCCCTTTGTCTGGGCGTGTCTCGCAGTGACCATGGGCTTCGGCCTGATCGGCTTTCTCGACGATTACGACAAGGTGACCAAGCGCAGCCATGCCGGGCTTTCGGGCCGTATCCGGCTGCTGGGCGAATTTATCGTGGCGGGTATCGCCAGCTATCTGATCGTCAGCCAGATCAACACCGATCTGTATGTGCCATTCTTCAGCGATGTGCAGATTCCGCTGGGGCCGTTCTATTACGTCTTCGCCGCCTTCGTGATCGTGGGTGCTGGCAACGCGGTGAACCTGACCGACGGGCTGGACGGGCTTGCCACCATGCCGGTGGTGATCGCGGCGGGCGCTTTTCTTGTGATCTGCTATCTGGTGGGCCGCGTCGACTTTTCCGAATATCTCGGCATTCCGCACGTGCCGGGCGCGGGGGAACTGGCCATTTTGTGCGCAGCCATCATGGGCGCAGGCCTTGCCTTCCTGTGGTATAACGCCCCGCCTGCTGCTGTGTTCATGGGTGACACCGGCTCGCTCGCGCTGGGCGGCGCGCTTGGCGCGATTGCGGTGGCGAGCCACCATGAGGTCGTGCTCGGCATTATCGGCGGGCTGTTCGTCCTCGAAGCCGTCAGCGTGATCGTGCAGGTCTTCTGGTTCAAGCGGACCGGCAAGCGCATCTTCCGCATGGCCCCCATCCATCACCATTTCGAACAATTGGGCTGGAGCGAAAGCAAGGTCGTGATCCGCTTCTGGATCATCGCCATCGTGCTCGCCGTTATCGGTCTTGCGACGTTGAAGGTGCGATGATCACCGCGCGCGCCTTTTCCGGCAAGCACTACATGGTGCTCGGGCTGGCGCGCAGCGGCATGGCCGTGGTGGAAAGCCTGCTGGCGAGCGGGGCGCGGGTGACTGCATGGGATCGCCAGCTCGAACCGCGCGAGGCGCTCGCGGGCCGCGCGGAGATCGCCGACCCGCTGGAGATACCGCTGGAAGGGTTTGACGCGATTGTCGTCTCCCCCGGCGTGCCGCTCAACACCCATCCGCTGGTGCCGCGCGCAAAGGCGGCGGGCGTGCCGGTGATCGGCGATATCGAGCTGTTCGCGCAGGCGCAGCCGGAATTGCCCGAACACTACGTCGTCGGCATTACCGGCACGAATGGCAAATCGACCACCACCGCGTTGGTGCACCATATTTTGAAGTCGGCGGGTGTGTCCACGATCATGGGCGGGAATATCGGCCTGCCGATCATGGCGCAGCAGCCGCTGGAGGCTAACGACGCGGGCTTGCCCGTGTACGTGCTCGAACTGTCGAGTTACCAGATCGACCTCACCTACTCGCTCAAATGCAAAGTGGCCGCGCTGCTCAACATCACGCCCGACCATCTGGATCGCTACGAGAATTTCGCCGCCTACGCCGCCGCCAAGGCGCGGCTGATGAGGATGCTCGACACGTTCGGTGTCGCCCTGCTCCCCGAGTCTGCCGCCCATCTGCCGCCGATCGCTGCGCTTAAAGGCGTGCAAGCGCCGTTCGAATGGCTCGGCCCCGACTTTGATGATGGCCAGCAAGCGGATTGGCCGACGCTACAAGGCCCGCACAATCTGGAAAACGCCGCCTTCGCCGAACGGATTTGCGGGGAGCTGTTCCTCTCCAACGGGCAGATCGCAAATGGCCTGCGCACCTATCCCGGCCTCCCGCACCGGATGGAGCGCGTGACCACGCGCGACGGCGTGCTCTACGTGAACGACAGCAAGGCGACCAATCCCGCCTCCACCGCGCCTGCGCTCGCCGCGTTCCCACCGGAAGAGGGCCACCGGCGCATCCACTGGATTTGCGGCGGGCTGGCAAAGGAAGACAATCTGAACGATTGCGCGCCGCATTTCGGCAATGTCGCGCGCGCCTACACGATCGGTGAGGCGGGGGCGCTGTTCACCCGCCTGCTCGAACCGCATATGCCGGTAGAGCCGTGCGAATTGCTGGCGCAGGCGGTCAACAAGGCGCGCCAGAACGCGGTGCCCGGCGATGTCGTTATGCTGAGCCCGGCCTGCGCCAGTTTTGACCAGTTCCGCGATTATGAAATCCGCGGGGACACCTTCAAGGAACTGGTCGCGCAATTGTGCTGCGACGGGGACAGGGAAGCGTGCGGGCTGGACGATCCGGCGGGCGATGTGGGGAGCAAGGGCTGATGAGTGGCGGCGAAATCTACATTCCGCGTCCCGGCGAAAAACTTTCCCTGCCGCGCGGTCCTGGCAAGAATTTCGACTGGCAGCACGAATTGCGCGTGTGGTGGCGCGAGGTGGACCGCGTGCTGCTGGCGCTGGTCATCGCGCTGATGCTGGTTGGTACGCTGGCGGTTGCGGCGGCTTCTCCGGCCAGTGCCGCCCGCCTGTCGACTGCCGACACGACCTTGCCCGAATTGTATTTCTTTCAGGCGCACATCGTCTTGCAGCTGATGGGTTTGTGCGTTCTGCTCGTCACCTCGCTCATGCCGCTCAACCTCTTGCGGCGCGGCTCCATCGTGCTGGCGGCGATCATGCTGTTCCTGATGTGCCTGGTGCCCTTGATCGGCAGCGAAGTGAACGGTGCCAAGCGCTGGCTCAACATCGGGATGTCACTGCAACCGAGCGAATTCCTGAAACCCGCTTTCGCCATCAGCATGGCGTGGATCCTTTCGTGGAAAGTGCGCGATCCGAAGATTCCGGTGATCGGCGCATCGGGCGCTTATGTGGCGATGATCGGCGCGCTGCTGATGCTCCAGCCCAATTTGGGCGATGCGATCCTGTTTATCGGCGCGTGGTTCGTGATGGTGATGCTGGCGGGATTGCCGCTCCAGCGCATCGGTATGCTCGTGGGCGGCGGTGTGGCGCTGCTCGCGGCTGCCTATATGTTCTACGACAATGCCCGCAACCGCATCGACGCGTTTCTGGGCGGACCGACCGCGTATGACCATGTCGATCTTGCCAGCCGCACTTTGCAAGCAGGGGGCTGGTTCGGCAGCGGCTTCTGGCTCGGCGAGCAGAAAATGCGCCTGCCCGAAGCGCATACCGACTATATTTTCAGCGTGATCGGCGAGGAATTCGGTCTCGTGGTGTGCGCGCTTATCGTGATCCTGTATCTCGCCATCATCCTGCGCGTGCTGGTGCGCATGGTGGAGGAAGACCGGCTCTTCATCATCCTCGCCGCGAGCGGGCTGACGGCGCTGTTCGGCGGGCAGGCTTTCATCAATATGTTGGTTAACCTGCAGCTCTTCCCCTCCAAAGGCATGACTTTGCCGCTGATCAGCTATGGCGGGTCGTCGACATTGGCGATCTGTTTCACCGTGGGACTGCTGCTGGCAGTGACTCGCCGAAATCCCTATCTCCAACGAGAACCTTTCGATCTGAAAGCATCGTTTGAGAGTGAGGATGGGAAATGACCGGATCATCGCGCCATTTTGTCTTGGCAGCAGGCGGCACCGGCGGGCATCTGACGCCCGCTTTTGCTTTGGCGCATGAGCTGGAGCGGCGCGGGCACCATGTCGCGCTGATCACCGATGATCGTGGAGCAGCGATACCGGGCAAGCCCGATTTCCTCACCGCGCACGTTCTGCCCGCAGGCCGCTTCGGCAAGAACCCGCTGCGCTGGCCTGCGGGGATCAAGGCGGTGCTCAAGGGCCGGAGCATGGCCAAGCGCCTGTTCGAGACGTTCGAGCCGAGCGCAGTGATCGGCTTTGGCGGCTATCCCGCAATGCCCGCCCTGTTCGGCGCGCAGTCGATGAAAATCCCCACCGTCATTCACGAACAGAACGCGGTGCTGGGCCGCGTCAACCGGCTGATGGCGGGCCGGGTAGATGCCATCGCCACCGCCTATCCCGAAGTCAGCCGATTGGATGCCAAGTATTCGCGCAAGACCCATCTGGTGGGAAATCCGGTGCGCCCCGGCGTGCTGTCTTTGCGCGAAGAGCCGTTCCCGCCCTTCACCGAGGACGGATTGTTCCGCGTGCTGGTGACCGGCGGCAGCCAGGGTGCGCGCGTGCTCTCGCAGATTGTGCCGCTTGGCCTTTCGATGCTCCCCACCGCTTTGCGCAGCCGCTTGCAGGTGACGCAGCAATGCCGTCCCGAAGACTTGGAAGGCGTGCGCGCAACTTATGCGCAATATGACATTCCGGCAGAGCTGGGCACGTATTTCGAAGATATGGCCGCGCGCCTTGCCGATGCGCATCTGTTTATCGGGCGTGCGGGTGCCTCCACCATTGCCGAGCTGACCGCTGTAGGGCGCCCCGCGATCCTCATCCCGCTTCCCATTGCAACTGACGACCACCAGACCGCCAATGCGCGCGAAATGGTGAAAGCGGGCGGCGCGCGGGCGATCAAGCAGCCGATGAGCACGGTGGCCGATCTCGATCTGGCGGATGGATCGACGAAGGCTAATGCCGAACGCTTGAAGCAATCCGATACGCTGGAAAAAATGGCGCGCGATGTTAGCCGCCAGATTCAAGCTATGGCGCAGCGTCCGGACACGCTCGCCAATGCGGCGCACGCGGCGTGGAATTGCGGCCGTCCCGATGCGGCGAGCGATCTGGCCGATCTGATCGAGAGCTTTGGCGGTGCGGATATGATGGACGTCATCCGCGTGGGCGAGGGCGCGCAGCGCGCCAAGGCGCAGGAAGCCGCCGTCAACGGCTCGGCCAAGGAACGCAGCGAATGAAGGCCATCGGCACCGATATCGGGACGATCCATTTCGTCGGTATCGGCGGGATCGGTATGTCCGGCATTGCCGAAGTGATGCACAATCTCGGCTATACGGTGCAGGGCAGCGATATGGCCGAGAGCGCCCGCGTGCTCGCTTTGCGCGAAGCGGGGATGAAAGTCGCCATCGGCCACGATGCCGCCAATCTGGGCGATGCGGCGGTGGTGGTGACATCGACCGCTGTGAAGCGCACCAATCCCGAAGTCGCCGCCGCGCTGGAAAACCGCATCCCCGTGGTGCGCCGTGCCGAAATGCTCGCCGAGCTGATGCGTTTGAAGCGCACCGTCGCGGTGGCGGGGACGCATGGGAAGACGACAACCACCAGCATGGTCGCCGCGCTGCTCGATGCGGGCGGGGTTGATCCCACGGTCATCAATGGCGGGATTATCGAAAGTTACGGCTCCAACGCGCGGCTCGGCGCGTCGGACTGGATGGTGGTCGAAGCCGATGAAAGCGATGGCAGCTTCCTCCGCCTCGACGGCACCATCGCTGTCGTCACCAATATCGATCCCGAACATCTCGACCATTATGGCGATTTCGAGAAGGTGAAGGACGCCTTTGTCCAGTTCATCGAAAACGTGCCGTTCTACGGCGCGGCGGTGCTGTGCCTCGACCATGACGAAGTGCGCAATGTCATCGCCAAAGTGCGCGACCGGCGGGTGATAACCTACGGCTTTTCAACCCATGCCGATTTGCGCGCGGAGAATATCGAGCCCAAAGGCGGCGTCACGCATTTCGATGCCGTGTCGCGCGACCGTGACGGAACCGAAACCCGCATCGACAATATCGCGCTCCCCATGCCGGGGCGGCACAATGTGCAGAACGCCTGCGCCGCGATTGCCGTGGCGCTGGAAATGGGCTGCACACCCGATGCGATCCGCGAAGGCTTTGCCCGCTTCGGCGGGGTGAAGCGGCGCTTCACCCGCGTGGGCGAAATCGCATTTGGCGAGGACGCTCCGGCCATCGTGATCGACGATTACGCGCACCACCCGGTCGAAATCCGCGCCGTGCTTTCCGCTGCCAGAGACGCTGCACAGGGCCGCGTGATCGCGGTCGCGCAACCGCACCGCTACACCCGTCTGCGCGATCATCTGGAAGACTTTCAGGGTGCCTTCAGCGACGCTGACCTCGTTTATGCAGCGCCTGTCTATGCCGCTGGTGAAGACCCTATCGAGGGGATCGATTCCAATGCGCTGCTCGCCGGATTGAAGGCGCGCGGGCATCGCCATGCGGAAACTGTGGATGGCCCTGCCGATCTGGCACAAAAACTCGTCCAAGAGCTTGCACCCGGCGACATGGTCGTGTGCCTCGGCGCGGGCGATATCACCAAATGGGCAGCCGGCCTTGCCGCCGATATCGCCGCACGGCGGGCCGCGGAGAATGGCGCGTGAGCGGCGGATTGCAATTTGGCGAAGGGCGGCGGGTGAATGGCGCTCCCGGTGGAGGCGAGGAGCCTTCGATGGGCGGCCTTATCCCCACCGATGTGCGCGGCGATCTGAAGAAGGACGCGCCGCTCGCCAAGCTGGTCTGGTTCAAAAGCGGCGGCGCGGCGGACTGGCTGTTCGAACCTGCTGACTTGCAGGATTTGCGCGCTTTCCTTGCACAGCTGGAACCCGGCACGCCGGTAATGGCGCTGGGGCTGGGCAGCAATCTCATCATCCGCGATGGCGGGGTTCCGGGCGTCGTGATCCGGCTCGGCAAGGCGTTCAGCACGGTCGAGGTTAAGCGCGACTGCGTGATCGAATGCGGCGGCGGCGCGCCGGGCATTCTGGTATCGAGCAAGGCGCGCGATGCGGGGATTGCGGGGCTGGAATTCCTGCGCGGCATTCCGGGCACGGTCGGCGGCTTCGTGCGCATGAATGGCGGCGCTTACGGGCGCGAGGTGGCCGACATTCTGGTCGATTGCGACGTGGTGATGCCCAATGGCGCGCTGCTGACCTTGCCGGTTGGCGATCTAGACTATTCCTACCGCCACTCGCGGTTGACCGATGGCGCGGTGGTGGTTGCAGCGCGGTTCAAGGGCGAACCCGGCGATCCTGCCGCAATCGGCGCGGAAATGGACCGCATCGCCGAAGCGCGCGAGACATCGCAGCCGCTCCGCACCAAAACGGGCGGATCGACGTTCAAAAACCCGCCGGGGCAGAAGGCGTGGCAATTGGTCGATGAAGCGGGATGCCGCGGCCTTACCATGGGCGGTGCGCAGGTGAGCGAGAAGCACACCAATTTCCTTATCAACACCGGCGATGCGACAAGCGCCGATATCGAAGGGCTGGGCGAAGAAGTGCGGCGGCGCGTGAGCGAGAAAACGGGCGTGAGCCTCGAATGGGAAATCAAGCGGGTGGGCCGGCCGTGAGCATACTTTCGCAGAAATATCACATCCTCGTCCTGATGGGCGGCTGGGCGAATGAGCGCGAAGTCTCGCTCGCCTCCGGCAAGGGGGTGGCGGATGCGCTCGAAAGCGCGGGCCACCGCGTGACACGGCTCGATATGGGCCGCGATGTTGCCGCGCGCATCGCCGAGGCTGCGCCCGATGTCGTGTTCAACGCGCTGCACGGCGTGCCGGGCGAGGACGGGACGGTGCAGGGAATGCTCGATCTGATGGGCGTGCCCTACACGCATTCGGGCCTTGCCACATCGGTGGTTGCCATCGACAAGGAACTGACCAAGCAGGCGCTCGTCCCGCACGGCGTGCCGATGCCGGGCGGGCGTGTTGTGAAGTCGGAGGAACTCTACACTGCCGATCCGATTGCACGGCCCTATGTGCTCAAACCGGTCAATGAAGGCTCCTCGGTCGGCGTCGCGATTGTCACGGACGAGAGCAATTACGGCAATCCGATCAGCCGCGATGCCACGGGGCCTTGGCAGCAATTCGAGCAGCTGCTGGCAGAGCCTTATATTCGCGGGCGCGAGCTGACGACGGCGGTGATCGCCACCGAGGATGGGCTGCGTGCGCTGGGCGTGACCGAGCTTATCATCGACAGCGGTTTCTACGATTTTGAACACAAATACACCGACGGGCGCACGACGCACGTCTTCCCCGCCGATATTCCCGAGAACATCGCCGCGCTGTGCCGCCACTATGCGGAGCAGGCGCACCGCGTCCTGGGTTGTCGCGGCGCGAGCCGGACGGATTTCCGTTGGGATGACGAGCAGGGCGAGGCGGGGCTGTTCGTGCTGGAGACAAACACGCAGCCGGGGATGACGCCGCTCAGCCTCGTGCCCGAACAGGCGAAGTATTGCGGCATCGACTATCCGGCATTGTGCGAAATGATCGTCGCCGACGCGCTTCGGCATTTTGGTAAGGTCTGATGGCGCGCAAGGTCACCCGCAATACCAAGGGCGTGCGACGACAGGCGCGGGCACAGGACACCCGCCAGCGCGCGCGCCGGGTGCGCAGCACCAGCCAGTCGATCATCGGGCGCGGGCTGGCTCTGCTGCCCTTCACCGACGCGCAATTGCAGAAGACCTTTACCGTCCTGATCCTGGCTGCCGCCGCAGCACTGGCTTTGTTTATCGCCAATATTTCGGGGGCCACCACGGTTGTTTCCGAACGCTTTGCCCATATCGCGTCCAATGCCGGATACAAGGTGCAGCATATCCAGCCGCGCGGGGTCGAGCGGATGAATGTGCAGACCGTGTACGAACGGGCGCTCGGGCAGCAGAATCTGGCGATGACCCATGTCGACCTGCGGGGCCTGCGCGAAGAATTGATGGAGCTGCCGTGGGTGCGCGATGCGCGCGTGTCGCGGCAATTGCCCGATACGCTGGTGATCGACATTATCGAACGCGAACCGCACGCCGTGCTGGCGCGGCCCGACCGGCTGATGCTGATTGATCCTACCGGCGTAGAGCTGGAGCCGATATCGCGCGAAGCCGCGTCCGAATATCTTCGTATCGAGGGGCCGGGCGCGCAAGACCGGGTCGAGGATCTCACCCGCCTGCTTGATGCGGCCCCCGCTCTGCAAAGCCAGATCACTGGCGCCGAATGGGTCGGTAACCGCCGCTGGAACCTCACCTTTTCCACCGACCAGCGCCTCGCCCTGCCCGAGGGCGATGATCGCGCCGCCGCCGCGCTGATCAGCTTCGCACAGGCCGATGGTGTGCACCGCCTGATCGGCGGGGAGGCGGCCAGCTTCGATCTGCGCAATGCGCCGCGTATGTATATGTCGATTCCGGGCCGGTCGGAGGCGCAGGAAGTCGCCATGGAGGAGGAAAGCTGATGAGCAGCCAGCAACGCATCACCCGTGTCTTTGGCGCGGTCAATATCGGCTCTTTCCGCATTTCCGCGATGATCGCGGCGCTGATGGAAAATGGGGAGATGCAGGTGCTTGGCAGCGGCCACCGCGCCAGCCAGGGCATCAGCCGGGGCTATGTGGTGGATATGGCAGCGGCGACCTATGCCGTGCGCGACGCGCTCGACCGTGCGGAAAAGCTCGCCAACACGCGTGTAGACAGCGTGTGGATCGGTTGTTCGGGAGCAGGGCTCGCCAGCGAAATCCGCCCCATTGAAATCGCCATTGGTGGGCGGCGGATTGAAGAGGAGGATATCGAGGCGCTGCTGGTGGCCGCGCGCGATACCATTCAGCCCGATGGCCGCACCGTCCTGCACGCGCAGCCCGCCTGCTATTTCCTCGACGGCGCGCATGGCGTCGCCAATCCCAAGGGGCTTCATGCCGACCGGTTGGGTGTCGATGTCCATGTGATGCAGGCCGATGGCGCGCCGATCCGCAATGTCACCGAAGCGGTGCAGAACGCGCATTTCGATGTCGAAGGCGTGGTCGCCAGCCCGCTGGCGACGGGTTTTGCCTGCCTCACGGCAGAGGAACGCGATCTGGGCGTCGCAATGGTGGAATTTGGCGGCGAAGTGACCAACGTCTCGGTCTATGCCGCCGGAATGCTGGTGGGCTTGCGGGCCATTCCGCGCGGGTCGAGCGACATTACCGACGCCATCGCCAGCGCCTTTTCCATCCGCCGGTTCCAGGCCGAACGGCTCAAATGCGTCAACGGTTCAGCGATTTCGCGGGCGAGCGACACGCGCGAGATGATTGCGGTGACGGCCCCCGGCGAAGAAGGACGCGGGCCGGTGGCGCGCGGTGCGGATGACCGCAACCAGGTGCCGCGTGCAGAACTGATCGGGATCATCTCGGGCGAGCTCGACCTGCTGCTGCGCGAGATCGCCAGTGCGCTGGAGGATATGGGCTATATCAGCCGCAATGCCGGATCGGGCGCGCGGCAGATCGTGATTACCGGCGGCGGGGCAGAATTGTCCGACCTTGCCGATTACGCGCAAAGCACGCTGGGAGTGCCGGTGCGCATCGGCCGTCCGGTGGCCTTGCGCGGATTGCCCGAAGCGCATTCCGCCCCCGGTTTCGCCACGCTACTGGGCCTTGTTCTATATGCCGCCGAAGACCCGATCGATATCCGTTCGGTCGGCTCGCGCTACACCCAAACCGGCAGTTTCGGGCCGATTGCCACGGTAATGCGTGTGTGGACTGCGATGAAGGAGTATTTCTGACACTTATGCACAGTTGTGGATAGTGTCATAAATGCGTTCACGCAGCGGGAAACTTTATGGCAAAACATATGGTAATCACAATTTTGTCTCCGCACTTCGCGCGTCTCCCTGGGGGAACTGACCAATGAGCATCAATATCGGCCCGCCTTCGGTGGAGGAACTGCGTCCCCGCATCACGGTTATCGGCGTGGGCGGCGCGGGCGGAAACGCCATCGCCAACATGATCGATGCCGAAATCGAAGGCGTAGATTTCATTGTCGCCAATACCGATGCGCAGGCATTGAACACCTCTGCGGCGGAGCACCGCATCCAGCTGGGGCCCGATATCACGCAGGGTCTGGGCGCAGGTTCGCGTCCGGAAGTCGGCCGCGCGGCTGCCGAAGAAACGGTGGAGGAGATCGAGCGCGCGCTGGAAGGCGTGAATATGTGCTTCATCGCCGCCGGCATGGGCGGCGGTACGGGTACGGGCGCGGCTCCGGTCATTGCCAAGATCGCGCGCGATAAAGGTATTCTGACCGTTGGCGTGGTGACCAAGCCGTTCCTGTTCGAAGGCACGCGCCGGATGCGCAGCGCGGAGGCAGGGATTGATGAACTCCAAAAGAATGTCGACACGCTGATCGTCATTCCCAACCAGAACCTGTTCCTTGTCGCCAAAGCGGAAACGACCTTCAAGGAAGCCTTCTTGCTGGCTGACGAAGTGCTGCAACAGGGTGTCCGCTCGATCACCGATCTGATGGTTATGCCGGGCCTCATCAATCTCGACTTTGCCGACGTGCGTTCGGTGATGGGCGAAATGGGCAAGGCGATGATGGGCACGGGCGAGGGCGAGGGCGAGAACCGCGCTCTGGAAGCGGCCGAACGTGCCATCGCCAACCCGCTGCTCGACGGTGTGTCGATGCATGGCGCGAAGGGCGTCATCATCTCAATCATCGGCGGCGAGGACATGAAGCTGCTCGAAGTGGACGAGGCCGCGAACCACATTCGCGAAATGGTCGACACCGAGGCGAACATTATCTGGGGTAGCGCCTTCAATCCCGAACTCGACGGCAAGATCCGCGTCAGCGTGGTCGCCACCGGCATCGAGTCTTCGGGCGAGCAGATGGCGGAACCCGCCCGTGCGGTTGACCTGTCGGCATCGCGAGGGCCTTCGCGTCCGTCCATCCCGATCCCGGCCGAGCCCGACATTCTCGATGAAGAGGATGATCCTCTCGATCTTGGCGCGGTAGACATCGCAGCCGAGGAAGAGCCGCTTCCCGAACCGGCGGCAGACGAGCACTACGCTTCCCATGATGCAGACGGCTATGGTTCTGCGGACGAAGATTTTGACGAGGACGCGCTCGATCTCGGAGAGGAGGCGGTTGCCCCCGAACCCTATGCATCGACCTCTGAACCCGCAGAGGAGCCCGCGGCTGCGGACCATGGGGATGACGGCGGCGAAGACGAACTGCTGCTTGATGCATCACGCCTCGCCGATGCCGACGAACCGGTGCAACCTGCCGGTGGCCGCCGTGCCCGGATGCTTGGCGCTGCGGCTGCAGCGCAGGAAGCGGGCGATGGTGAGGCCGCTGAAGGCAGCGCGTCCGGCGCGGGCTCTGCGGGCGCCGCTGCCAGTGCTCCGGCATCGGGTGGCGGCAGCACCTTGTTCGAACGCATGGCCAATCTCTCCCGCCAAGGCAAAGCTGGCGACGATGATGACGACGACGAGGATGGTGACGGGGGCTCGGTACGGATTCCGCGCTTTCTTGGAAGGCAGAACAACCAGTAACCTGTCCAATTATTGACACGGGCGGACACAAACTGTCTCGCCCGTGTCGGACGGTGCCGGTATAGGCCCATCCTTATGCGGTTTTCTATTCCCACCATCGCGTTTGCTGCGGCGATCATGCCCGCCATCACCGTGACCTCTGGCGACGTCCGCGCGCAGGAAGTGGTGCAGGCCCTGCCCGATCCGGCCGAGGGCGAGCTGTCCGACGCACTTGCCCGCCTATCGAGCAATCCGCGCAACGTC
Source organism: Aurantiacibacter sp. KMU-128 (assembly GCF_056933515.1). NCBI lineage: Bacteria > Pseudomonadati > Pseudomonadota > Alphaproteobacteria > Sphingomonadales > Erythrobacteraceae > Aurantiacibacter > Aurantiacibacter sp. KMU-128. The sequence continues at coordinate 2,088,633 of NZ_JBXORT010000001.1, read as the reverse complement.
CCGGCGTTGATCGCGGCGGGCAATGCCTCCTTGCAACTCGGCGATCCCAACGCGGCGCTCAGCTTCTTCAACCGCGCGCAGCAGGAACGGCCCGACGACCCGCGCGTGCTTACCGGCCTTGCGCTGATCGCCGTGCAACGCGGCGAGGCGGTGACGGCCATCCAGCTGTTCGACAACGCGAATCTGCAAGGCGGCTATCTCGCACCCTATGCGGCGGAGCGCGGGCTGGCGTATGATCTGGTGGGCAACAACAGTCGCGCACAGCGGCTTTACCGGCAGGCTCTCTCGCGCGAGGAGGATGACGAGGTCATCCGCCGCCTCGCGCTGTCCTACGCGATTTCGGGCGACGCGGAGGCATCGGAAACCACGCTGTTGCCGCTGCTGCAGCGGCAGGACAGGCGGGCTTTCCGTACCCGTGCTTTTGCGCTCGCCATTCTCGGGCGCGACGAGGAAGCGCTGACGATTGCCGAAACGATGCTGCCGCCGCGCTTGTCGCAGCGACTTGCACCCTATCTGCAATATATGCCGCGCCTTACCCCTGCACAACAGGCCGCCGCTGCCAATCAAGGCCGCTTTCCTGCGGTGGCACAGATCGGTCAGGACAGCGTAGAGGTGCTCGCAATGGCGGACGCTCCCGATACTTCTGCTGCGGAGCTTTCCGCGAATGACCGCCTCACGCCATCGGGCGAGCCGCTTGGCCCCGCCATTGCCGAAACGGCCGTTGCTCCGGCACTGCCAGCTGGAGAGCCTGCGGTTGAAGCCTTCGCTGAAATGCAGCCGCCGCAGCCGCCACAACCGTCACCACTGCGCGAACCATCGGGTGAGCTTCCCGCGCTTGCTGCGGCGCAGACGCCCGCAGTCGAAATTCCCGCTCCGCCGCCGCGCGAAGCTTCACCGGTTGTCGCAGCTACGCGGGAGATCGAAGCGATGGCCGATGCCGCCAGCGCGGCCACTCCTCCAGCACCGCCCGCGCAGATGCCTCCCAGCGAGCTTCCGCGCCCGTCTTTCACCATCACCGAGCCGGTCGCATTTGCCGAACCCGAAGAACGCACCGGCGAACAGTTGGAACTGGCCGAGGCCTTCGCCGATTTCCGCCTGCCCCCCGGCGGCCTTCCGGTCGTCCCTGCGGCTGGTGCGGTGGACATCACCACGATCGAGCCTGCGCGCCCGGCCCCGCCGCCGCAGCCTGCGCCGGAGCCTGCTCCGCCCGCGCATCCCAGCCGTCATTGGGTGCAGGTGGCAACCGGGCAGGACACGGCCGCCTTCCGGTTCGACTGGCGGCGCATAGTGCGCAGTGCCAATGGTCTGCTCGACGGGCGTGAGGCGTATAGCGCGCCGTGGAATGCCACGAACCGCTTGCTCACCGGGCCGTTCGAATCGCGGCAGGCCGCCAACCAGTTTGTCAGCGAACTCGCGGCGGCGGGCGTCGATTCCTTCCGCTTCACCAGCGCCGAAGGCGAGGAAGTACGGGCCATCGACTAGGCCCAGCAGACACCGTCTTTGCCGGAGACGGGCGGAGGTTGTGCACATCTTGTAAACAGGCCAGTTGGGTTTTGCCCAGCCGTTTACGGACCCCCCGATTGCGCGAATTATGCTTGCCAAGGCATTAAGGATGGCATGATTTTCCAGCGCCGAACCGCCCGATGAATACTGCCCGCGCACGGATCGAGGAAGCCGATGATGCGGCGCCTGTCGAAATGCTTTGTGCCGTGTTCGAAGCGAATGGCTGGGCCTATGAACAGACCATTGAAGAGGAAGTTTCCGCTCAGATTCCCGGCAGTTGGACGACTTACCAGCTCCGTGCGATCTGGCGGCGGGAAGACCGCGTGCTGCAATTGCTTTGCCTACCGGAGATTCGCGTCAGCGATGAAAAGCGGGCAACCGCGTTCGAATTGCTCGGGCTCATCAATGAACAGCTTTGGCTCGGACACTTCGACATCTGGTCGCAAGGCGGGATGCTGCTCTATCGCCACGGCCTGATGCTGGGCGATGACGGAATGCTGAGCATCGACATGGCGCAAATGGCCATCGAATCGGCGATTGCGGAAAGCGACCGCTTCTATCCGGCTTTCCAGTTCGTGCTGTGGGGCGACAAGTCACCGCGCGCCGCGCTGGACGCGGCCATGGTCGATGCGATGGGAGAGGCTTGAGACTTTCTTCCGCACGATTATGTCTGCGGTCGCACATTGGGAGCGCATATGGCAGACACCGCGAAAATCCTGTTAGTCGGCTGCGGCAATATGGCCGGCGCCATGCTCGAAGGCTGGCTCGCGGGCGGCGTTCCGCGCGAAAGCTTTACCGTGGTAACACCGTCACGCCCAACGGTGCCCGGCGATGTCGAATTGCTGCGCCAAGTGCCGGAGGACCGGCATTTCGACGCCGTGCTGCTGGGTTTCAAGCCGCCAATGCTTTCTCGAATTGCGCCGACCCTGCAAGGTGTTGCGGGCGAGGGCACGGTTGTCCTCTCCGTTCTGGCAGGGGTGGAGCTGGATGTACTGCGCCGCCACTTCCCCGCTGCGGGTGCAGTGGTGCGGGTGATGCCCAATCTTGCTTGCGCGCTGGGCAAATCGCCCGTGGCGCTGGCGGAGGAGGGTCTGGACGACGAGGCGCGCGAAGCGCTGTTTGCCTTCATGCAGCATCTCGGCACGCCCGCATGGGTGGGCGAGGATCGCTTTGATCTGGTGACAGCCTTGGCCGGGAGTGGCCCTGCCTTTGTCTATCGCTTTATCGATGCTCTGGGTGCGGCAGCGGTGCGGTTGGGCTTGCCCGAGGATCAGGCGCGCGAGCTCGCGATTGCAATGACCGAAGGCGCGACCGCGCTGGCGGCGCAGTCCGAACATTCGCCCGGCAGGCTGGCGGATATGGTCGCCAGCCCCGGCGGAGTGACTCGGGCCGGTCTGGATGTGCTCGATGATGCCGAGGCGATGACGCAATTGGTGACCAAAACCTTGCGCGCTGCGCGTGATCGCAGCGTGGAAATGGCGCGGGAAGCGCGCGATTGATCCGTTCTTTTGGTTAACAGGATACTGTGTAACACGCGTCCGGTTTCCCTTGAAAATCGTGTCCAATATGCCAATATCATCGGTGATCCGGCCCACTATGGGGTGGCCGGGCACAAGGAGTTTTGAAACATGGCAAATTGGAATGACAACCAGACCCGGCAGGGTTTCGGAGTGTCTCCGAGCCAAACGGGCGATGTCACTGGCCGCACGACCTTCGATGCCGGCCTGCGCAAGCATATGCTCTCGATCTATAACTACATGGCGTCGGCAGTGCTGCTGACCGGCATTGTGGCGATGCTGACCGCGCAGAGCGGGCTGGCGATCCAGTTCGCCAGTGGTCCGCTGATGTGGCTGGTGGCATTGTCGCCGCTCGCCATCGTTTTCGCGATGAGCTTTGGTCGTGACCGTTTTTCGACCGGAACGTTGCAGGCGATGTTCTGGGGCTTTGCCGTCCTGATGGGCCTCTCGCTCTCGACGATTTTCCTCGTCTATACCGGCTCATCGATCGCGGCGACGTTCTTCGCCACGGCCGGTGCCTTCGCCGGTCTGAGCCTGTTCGGCTATACCACGCAGAAAGATCTGTCCGGCTGGGGCAGCTTCCTGATCATGGGTGTGATCGGCCTGATCATTGCCAGCGTCATCAACATTTTCCTCGGTTCGAGCACGCTTGATCTGGCGATCAGCTTCATCGGCGTGCTGATTTTCGCAGGCCTCACCGCCTACGATACGCAGCGTTTGAAGACCGAGTATCTGACGATCCAGCAGTTGAAGATGACCAACCCTTCGGTGGCGGCAGCCTATCCGCTGGGCAAGATGGTGATCATGGGGGCGCTCAACCTCTATCTCGATTTCATCAATATGTTCCTCTTCCTGCTGCGCTTCATGGGCGCTGCGCGCGAATAGGACGCGCTGCTCGCGGCTATTCACCGCAAGCCAGATTCGCTTGAACGTGCCCGGGGTGCAAATCTGCACTCCGGGCATTTTCTTTGTGGCGCGCGCGCGATAGTCAGCTACGCTTCAGGCACAGCACGGGCATAATGCCCGCATGAGAGGATTTGCGCGTAACATGACGAAGGGCTCTGCATCCCGTCCCCCTTTGACCATCCGCCGGTTGGCGGCCAAGGCGGCTTTCGCAGCGGGCGGTGCCGCACTGCTCGCCGCCTGCGCGACGACGCCTCCACCTCCGCCGCCTCCTCCGCCGCCGCCTCCCCCTCCGCCGGTGGTGGTTGAAACCATTCCCTATCGCCCGATCCCGCCATCACAGGCACCTTACACAATGGAAATTCCGCGCAAGGACGCGATGGGCGTGCGGCAGACCGTGAATGTCGGCCTGAGCGAGGACGAAACGATCTGGCACTTCCGTTCCGGCTGGAATGTGGCGGCGCTCAATTGCACGCGGGCAGAGCACCAGCCGATTCTTGATGCTTATGGCGCCATGCTGCGCACGCATGCGAGCGCGCTGACCAGCGTTAACACCCGGCTCGATACCCGTTACCGCCAGGCTGCCGGCGGTGATCGGCGGCAGGCGATCCGCGACCGTGAAGCGCGCATGACAGGGGTCTATAACTACTTTGCCGCACCCGCTGTTCGCGCCAATTTCTGCGCCACCGCGCTGGCAGTGGCGAACGATTACCTTGCCGCTCCGCCGGAAAGCTTCTCCATGTTCGCGATGACGGGGTTGCAACGCTATGAAATGGCGTTTGAAGCATTCTTTTCCGCATATGAGGAATACGAGCAGCAATCCGCCGCGTGGGATGCGCGATATGGCGCGGAATATGGCCCGTCGCAGCCCGGCTGGGTTGCCCTGTATGGCAGCGGTTTGCAGCAACAGAACGCAGGCGTGACCGCGCAGGGCTTCACTGCGGATAGCCTGGTATCCGTTCCCGGCGACGAGAGCGGGGCGACCATACCGATCATCCCGGTGGACGAAGGCAACGTGTCGCGTCCCGTGGTGCAACCGATTCCGGGGGAGGACATCGTTGTGCCGCCAACCGCATCGGGCAGTGACGAAGGGTAACGCCGACGCCTTCCCTGGGGCGAATTTCCCTCTTTTCGGCGTCGCTGCAACGGGCTAAGAGCCGCGCCTTCGCGCAGCGTTGTGCAAAGCGGATAAACTGGAACGGGGCCGTAGCTCAGATGGGAGAGCGCGTCGTTCGCAATGACGAGGTCAGGGGTTCGATCCCCCTCGGCTCCACCAGTTAGGTTTCTTGCTTCGCGAGAGCGCATCAGCGCTCTTGTCCTCGCCAGAGGCGCGCGCAAGCTGCGCCTGCTGCGGGCGGGCGGACGCCCTTGCGGGCCGCTGGACGCGACCCGATACCGATACTAGAAGCGCTTTAGGCTCCATCCGCCTTGCCTTACCTCTGGAGATTTCCGATCCACTTCCTCGACCAAGCCAAGATCTTCCTGAAGTCCGGCCCCGGCGGCCCGGGAGCGGTCAGCTTCCGGCGGGAGAAGTATATCGAATATGGCGGCCCCGATGGTGGCAATGGCGGCAAGGGTGGCGATATCATCATGCGCGCGGTGCCCGGCCTCAATACTCTGATCGATTTCCGCTACACCCAGCATTTCAAGGCGTCGCGCGGCGGCCACGGCATGGGCAAGGACCGATATGGCGCAGGCGCGGACGATCTGGTGATCGAAGTGCCCGTAGGAACGCAGGTCCTGTCCGAAGACAAGGAAGAAGTGCTCGCCGATTTCACCCATGAAGGGCAGGAGATCGTGCTGCTCGAAGGCGGCATGGGCGGGCGCGGCAATGCTTCCTACAAAACATCCACCAACCGCGCGCCGCGCCAGCACCAGCCGGGGATGCCTGGCGAGGAAATGTGGGTGTGGCTGCGGCTGAAACTGCTCGCCGATGTGGGGCTTGTCGGTCTGCCCAATGCGGGCAAATCAACTTTCATCAACGCGGTGAGCAATGCGGGTGCGAAGGTTGGCGATTACGCCTTCACCACGCTGGTGCCCAAGCTGGGTGTGGTGAACCACAAGGGCCGCGAATTTGTGCTGGCGGATATTCCCGGCCTGATCGAAGGCGCGGCGGAAGGCGCTGGCATCGGCGACCGCTTCCTCGGCCATATCGAACGTTGCCGCGTGCTGATCCACCTGATCGACATCGCCGGTGAAGACCCGGTGGAAGCGATGCGGATCATTGATAGCGAACTCGAAGCCTATGGCGCGGGTCTGGAAGACAAAGCACGGCTGGTGGCGCTCAACAAGCTCGATCTGGCCGATGCCGAGCTGGGCGAAGCCTTTGGCGAGGAGCTGAAAAAGGCGGGCGCGGATGATGTGTTCGTGATCTCGGGTGCAACCGGCGCGGGCATCAGTCAGCTGCTGGATGCCGTACTCGGCTATCTGCCGGAGAAAACCATGACCGAACAGCCCGATACGCTGCCCGAGGAAGATGGCGGCCAGCCTGCCGAAGACAAGCCGTGGTCCCCCATCTGATCGCACCGGCAAGCTGAGCGCCATGCACAGACAGAAAATCCTTCTGGCCCGCAGCTGGAGCTTGGCCTAGTCTTTTCCCCATGCCTATCCAGACGCTTCTCGACTTTCGTGACCCCACGATCTGCAAAACGCTGGTCATCAAGATCGGCAGCGCGTTGTTGGTGGACGCGTCCGGGCGGGTGGAAATGGAATGGCTGCGCACGGTCGTCCACGATATCTGGACCGCGCGCGAATTGGGGATGGACGTGGTGGTCGTCAGCTCCGGTTCGATTGCCATCGGTGCCAAGCGGCTGCAATTCGAAGGCGGGGGCAGGAAGACGCTGGCAGAAGCGCAGGCTTCTGCTTCGGTCGGCCAGATCGAACTTGCTTCGGTCTGGTCAAGCCTGCTGGCCGAGCGCAATCTGATCGCCGCGCAGATGCTGCTGACTCTCGACGATTTCGAAAGCCGCCGGCGCTATCTCAATATTTCCAGCACCATGCGTCGCTTGCTGCAAAGCGGTGTGGTGCCGGTGGTGAACGAGAACGATACGATTGCTACCGGGGAAATCCGCTTCGGCGACAATGACCGGCTCGCCGCGCGGGTCGCGCAGGCTTGCGATGCCGACGGCATTTTCCTGCTCACCGATGTTGACGGCTTATATGACAAGCATCCTAGCGAGCCCGACGCGACACGGCTGGCTGAAGTGCGCGGGGTAACGCCGGAAATCCATGCCATGGCCGATAGCGGATCGGGTTCCGGCCTTGGATCGGGCGGAATGACCGCCAAGCTGCTCGCTGCCGAAATTGCCGAGCGGGCGGGCATTGCGCTGGCCATCATTGACGGACGACACGAGATGCCGCTGGCGCGGGCGATGGCCTCGCAGGCGGGTACGCTGTTTGTGCCGCAGCGTGAGGAAAGCGGGCGACGCGCGTGGATCGGCGGGCGAATGCGTTTTAGCGGCGCGATCAGCGTGGATGACGGTTGCGTTGAGGCGTTGCGGCGCGGCAAAAGCGTGCTGGCTGCGGGGATCACGGGCGTTTCGGGAGATTTCGAGCGCGGTGACATCATCCAGGTGCTCGATCTGACCGGACGCGAAATCGCGAAGGGGTTGGTCGAATACGACATCGAGGATGTCGAGGCGATCAAGGGACAGCAGAGCGACGCGCTCGCGGAGATTCTCGGTCATAGCCCGCGCTCGGCGGTCATCCACCGTGATCATCTGGTGCTGATGTGACCATCGCCATTACCGGTGGCACCGGCTTTGTCGGTCAGGCCGTGCTTGATCTGGCGGGTGTGCAAAGTCTTCCGGTCAACGCGCTGACCCGGCGCGAACAGGCGCCGCGCGATCGTGTACGCTGGGTCCGTGGCGATCTCTCTGACACCGCCGCGCTTGCCCAGCTGGTGCAGGGATGCGCGGCGGTGGTGCATATTGCCGGGGTCGTGAACGCGCCCGACGAAGCGGGCTTTCGCGCGGGCAATGTCGAGGGTACGCAGAATGTTGTTGCCGCCGCGCGTGATGCGGGGGTGTCCCGTTTCATCCACGTCTCCTCGCTCGCCGCGCGTGAGCCAGGACTGTCGATGTATGGCCATTCCAAGCGGCTGGCCGAGGAAGTGGTGCAAGTCTCCGGTCTCGAATGGACGATCGTACGCCCGCCCGGCGTTTATGGCCCGCGCGACACCGAAATCTTCGAACTGTTCCGCGCCGCGCGACTGCGGGTGATGCCGATGCCACCCGCGGGGCGCGCGTCTTTCATCCATGTCGACGATTTGGCCCGGCTGCTGCTTGCGCTCGTAAATGCTGGAGATGCCGCACGGGAGCGCATTCTGGAGCCCGATGACGGCACGCCAGCTGGCTGGTCGCATAAGGATTTCGCGCACGCCATCGGGCAAGCGATGGGCAAACGGGTCTGGGCACCGGCGATGCCCGAAGCCGTACTGATTGGCGCGGCCAAACTTGATCGTGCGCTGCGCGGGGCCAAGGCCAAGCTGACGCCCGACCGCGCCCGCTACATGGCACATCCCGACTGGGTGTCCGATCCCGCAAAGGCGGTGCCGCGCGCCATCTGGCGGCCAATGGTCGAAACGCGACGCGGGCTTCACCAGACCGCGCAATGGTATCGCGACAATGCGTGGTTATGACAATTGCTGACATTTTTGGTTGGAGGGCTTGCCATTTGCCGTTGCAATTCTACTATCCCGCTATCGAAGCGCGGATAGGGACATCGGCGCTCTGGAAACCTTCGGCAGGGACGCCGAAGGCATGAGTTGGGGGAAAACCAATGGCAAAAAGGGCAAAGCCTGTTTCGCGTCGTTCGTTCGTGGGCCTGATCACAGGCGCAGCGGCGGCAACCGTTATCGCCGTTCCGGCAATTGCGCAGCAGGCACGCACCGGCCGCACGGACAGCGATCCGAATGACCGCGCCGGATATGGCCGTACGGGAATTACCGATTCGGACGCCAATGACCGCGCTGGCTATGGCCGTGGCTCTTCGGGCATCTCCGATTCGGATAGCGGCGCGAACAGCGATTGCGGCGGTCGCGGTCGCGGGGCTACCAATGGCACCAGCGACAGCGATCCGAGCGACGGCGTCGGTTATGGCCGCACCGGCGTGACCGACAGCGACGATAGCGACCGTGCCGGTCGTGGCCGTGGTCGCGGCTCCTGCGCATAATCTCGCAGATACGCTGAAGACCAAATCGGGGGCTGGCATTGCTGGCCCCCGTTGCGTTTCTGGCACCTGAAACCGGAATGGAAAAATGAGCCTCGATACTTCGGCGCAGGATGCGCTGGCGATGATGATTGCACCGCTTTCGGCAGAAGAATTCTTCGCCCAGTATTACGAGCGGAAATATTATCGCAAACCGCAGAGATCCGAGGCCGCAGCGGCGTTGTTGAGCCTTGACCGCATTGACGAGATTCTGTCCGATAGCGAGTTGCCGCCGACATCGATCAGCATGGCGAAATCGGGCGAAGGCCTGCCCGAAAGCGAATATACCTTTGCCAATGGCGTGGTCGATCGCGGGTCGGTGCTCGACAATTTCCGCGACGGTGCCACCATTGTCTTGCCACAGCTGCATCTGGCCGACGGCAAGCTCTACCAGTTCTGCCTCGCGTTGGAGCGGCAATTCGGCGCGCGCATCCAGACCAATATTTACCTGACTCCACCCAGCGCCCACGGTTTCGGCGTGCATTATGACGATCACGATGTGTTCGTGATCCAGATTTCCGGCGCGAAGGAATGGGAAATCTACGGCGACCGCGACGGTCTGCCGTTCAAGGGCGAGGGCTTTCGCAAAGGCGTGCACGATACCGGCGAGTTGAAGGAGAAATTCGTCCTCAACCCCGGCGAGTGTCTCTACGTGCCGCGCGGCACCGCGCACCGTGCGCCCAACCATGGCGATGAACCGAGCCTGCACATCACCGTCGGCATTCTGGTGCAGACCTGGGCAGAGTTCATGCTGGAAGCCGTGGCCGAGGCGAGCCTGCGGATTCCCGAAATGCGCCACTCGCTGCCGCGTGACCTGTTCTTCGAAGGTGGCGAAGTGACCGAGCGCCACGCGCAGACCTTCCGCCACCTGGTGAACGAACTGGCGGAGAAGGCGAGCTTCGATGCGACCTTGGCCGCGTTTTCGGGCAATTTCGTGCGCGGGCAGGGGCCACGTCTCCGCGGCGCGCTGCTATCGCTCGCCAACGGCATCGGGCCGGACGATCTGCTCACCATCCGCGAGCACATCCTGTTTAGCTTCGAAGCGGCACCGACCGAAGATGGCGGGGTCGAGCAGCAGATCGTTTTATCGGGCGCAAGCATCCCGATGAGCGACGAACTTGCGGATCAGTTGCGCGAGAAAATCGCCGCAGGATCGATGCGCAAAAGCGATTTTAGTGTCAGCGATGCCGAAGAGCTGAACGATGTGATCGATACGCTGGTCGCCTACGGCCTACTGCTGCGCGCCAGCTAGGCAATCACAAAAAGGGTTCGTAACCCGGCGGTAGCGCGCTGTTTTCACCATCGGCGCCTTTGGCCCCGTGAATGCCGCATTCGGTCTTGTCCCAGCCGCGCCAGCGGCCCGCGCGCGGGTCCTCGCCCGGCGCGACGGGGGATGTGCAGGGCGCGCAGCCGACCGAGAGGAAACCTTGCGCTTCCAGCGGGTGGCGCGGCAGGTTGTGCTCTTCGAAATAGGCTTCCAAATCGGCTTTAACCCAGTCGCCGAGCGGGTTGAGCTTCAACCGGCCTTCCTCGACCTCGAAACGCGCGATGTTCTGCCGCGTGTGCGACTGGAATGCTTTGCGGCCCGAAATCCATGTGTCGAGGCCTGCCTTGGCGCGCGCCATCGGTTCGACCTTGCGGATCGCGCAGCAGCCATCGGGATCGTATGACCATCTGAGGCCCGTTTCGTCCTTCGCTTGTAAAACTGCTGCTTCAGGCGTGACCGTGAGCGAATTCTCAATGCCCAGATGCGCCACCAGCGTCTCGCGGTAGGTGAGCGTCTCGGGGAACATCTTCAGCGTATCGACGAAGATCACCGGAATGCTCCGGTCCGCACGCGCCACCAGATCGAGCAGCACCGCGCTTTCCGTGCCGAAACTGGAAACGACGGCCACGCGGCCTAGCGTTCCGTCGGCGAAAACCTCGCGCAGCATGGTAAGCGTGTCGACCCCATCGAAGCGCGCATTGAGCGCGTCCGCATCCGCCTGCGTAAAGGCAGGAGCGGTGTCGATCACATCCACACGGCGCGCGGCCTCACCCATGACGCAGCTTCCAGATCGGCACGGCTCCGTCGGTGGTTGGCTGATAGACGTTCGGAAAACGCGCAAGTGCCGCTTCGACATCGGCTTCGTCGAGAGGTCGGTCGGGTGCGAAAGCGTCAAACCCGCAGCGGCGCATTGCAGCGATCTGGTCCACCCCGACATCGCCAACCGCGCGGATTTCGCCGGTGTAGCCGTGTTCGCGCAGCAAGCGGGCAGCGGAATAACCGCGCCCGTCGCCAAACACGGGGAAGTTTACCTCGACCAGTTGCAGGCGCGCGAGATGCGGCAGCAATTCGCGGGCATCATCGCCCGGCTCGATCCGTACAGCGGTGGCGTCATCCTGTTCGAGGAACGAGTCGACCGTCACCTGTGCGCCATCGGCCACCGGATCGTCACGGAAGCGCAGCTGCACGGCATCTGGGCCGGTGCCGAGAACGGGATCAACCATAAAGCGCCTCCTTGAACGTGCTCATGCCGAGGCGGCGGTAGGTGTCGAGGAAACGCTCTCCTTCTTGCCGCTGCGCGAGATAGGTGTCGGCGACTTTCTCTACCGCATCAACAATCCCCGCCTCGTCAAAGCCGGGCCCGGTGATCTTGGCGAGCGAAACGTCCTCCGCCTCGCTCCCGCCGAGCAGCAGCTGGTAATTCTCGACGCCTTTCTTGTCGACGCCGAGAATGCCGATATGGCCCGCATGGTGGTGCCCACAGGCATTGATGCAGCCGGAGATTTTGAGCTTCAGCTCGCCCAGCGCATCGCCCTTGCCGCTTTCGGCAAAGCGCTTCGAAATGCTCTGCGCGATCGGGATCGAGCGGGCATTGGCGAGGCTGCAATAATCGAGGCCGGGGCAGGCGATAATATCGTCCACCTGGTCAAGATTGGGCGTGCCGAGCCCCGCTGCTTCCAGTTGCGCGTAAAGATCGGGCAGCCGCGAGATTTCGACATGGGGCAGCACGATGTTCTGCGTGTGCATTACGCGGCATTCGTCGAAACTGTATTCCTTGGCGAGGTCTGCCATCAGGTGCATTTGCTCTGCCGTCGCATCGCCGGGAATGCCGCCGACGGGTTTGAGGCTGATGACGGCGGAGACGTAATCGGGCTGGTGATGCGGGTGAAGGTTCCTTCTCGCCCACTTTGCAAAGCCGTCATCCCCGCGCAGGCGGGAATCCAGCTTTTGTTCGATCCGCTGCGCAAAGGCAGCTGGATCCACGCCTGTGCGGCGATGACGAAGGGAAGGGGGAAGCTCGAAATACCCCTTTATCCGCTCAAGCTCCGCCAGTGGCGGTTCGATGCCCTGATCCAGCAAATGCGCAAACTCTTCTTCGACCTGCCGCGCATATTCCTCCGCACCCAGTTCGTGGACGAGGATCTTGATGCGCGCCTTGTACTTGTTGTCGCGGCGGCCGTAGCGGTTGTAGACGCGCAAGGCGGCCTCGGCATAGGTCACCAGCTGGTCGAGCGGGACGAAGTCGCGGATCATCGGGGCGATCATCGGGGTGCGCCCCATCCCGCCACCGACATAGAAGGCCGCGCCCAACTCGCCGTCCTGCTCGACGATATTGATGCCGATATCGTGCAGCCGCATCGCCGCGCGGTCTTTCTCCGACGCGATCACCGCGATTTTGAACTTGCGCGGCAGGTAGCTGAATTCGGGATGGAAGCTCGACCATTGCCTGAGCAATTCGGCGTAAGGCCTTGGATCGACTAATTCATCCGCCGCAGCGCCCGCGAAGTGATCGGAGGAGATATTGCGGATGCAATTCCCGCTCGTCTGGATCGCGTGCATTTCGACTTTGGCGAGATCGGCCAGAATGTCGCCCGCATCCTCCAGTTTGATCCAGTTGTACTGGATGTTCTGCCGCGTGGTGAAATGGCCGTAACCCTTGTCGTATTTGTCCGCGATGTCGGCGAGCGCGTGCATCTGGCGGCTCGACAGCGTGCCATAAGGGATGGCGACGCGCAGCATATAGGCGTGGAGTTGCAGATAGAGGCCGTTCATCAGCCGCAGCGGCTTGAACTGGTCTTCGGTCAGCTTGCCTTCAAGGCGGCGACGCGCCTGGTCGCGGAACTCGTCCACACGGGCATCGACCATGGCCTGATCGTATTGGTCGTATTGGTACATTCTAGATCACCCAGTCCCAGCCGCGCTCTTCGGCGGCTTTGTATCCAAGGTCGGGCCGCACGGTCGGGCCGAGGGCGCGGACGCGGTCTTTGATATGTGCGGGGCGCGGGCCGTCGTCGGTCAGCTCGGCGTCGATGGCGTAGGAGGCGTTGACGCGCCGCGCGGCTTCCTCCACGGCGAGGATATCGGCGGCGTGCTCGCCCGCATCGGCGGCGTCGGCGATATGGAGCGACCAGCCCTGGCCGTTCCACCACACCACCGCGCCGGTCTTGAGATCGTTTCCGGTGAGGATTTTCACAGCGCATACTCCGAAACTGTTGCTGCCACGGTGGCATCAGCGCGCGCCGTCACTTCGCCGATCACGATGAGAGCAGGGCTCTTCACCCGCTCGGCTTCGACGAGATCGGACAATGCCGCCAGCGGGCCGCGCAGCACACGCATTTCGGGGCGGCAGGCGTTCTCGATCACCGCCAGCGGCATATCGGGTGCAAGCCCGTCGGCCATCAGCTTCTCGGCGATTTGCGGGGCGGTTTTGACGCCCATATAGATCACCAGCGTGCGGCCCACGCCCGCAAGGCCCGACCAGTCCTGTTCGGACAGGCCTTTACACTGGCCGGCGACAAAGCTGACAATGCTCGCGCTGTCGCGGTGGGTGAGCGAGATGCCCGATGCTGCTGCCGCGCCATTGGCGGAGGTAATGCCGGGGACGATTTCCACCCGTACTCCAGCGGCATGGGCGTCTTCCATTTCCTCCCCGCCGCGCCCGAAAATGAACGGGTCGCCGCCTTTCAGGCGCACGACATCGCGGCCTTTCAGCGCCTCGCGCACCAGCAGGGCGTTGATCTGGTCTTGCGGCAGAGTATGCCGCGCGCGTTGTTTGGCGACGGAAACCAGCTCCGCATCGGGACGGGCGAGCGCCAGAATGGCGGGATCGACCAGTCCGTCATGCACGATAATTTCCGCGCGCTCGATCAGCCGCGCGGCGCGCAGGGTCAGCAGGTCAGGATCGCCCGGCCCCGCGCCAACGAGATATATGGTGCCACTTTGCATGGCGCCCCAAATGAACGCGCGATGCGCTCAGCGCCAACGAGAATGCATTGTGCAGTGCGAAGGTGAGCTTTAGCCGCCCGGTTCGCGCTTGGCGTCCACCCGCTGCGAAATCGCCGCCACCAACTGCTGGAACTGCGCATTGTCGCGCAGATTAAGGTCGCGCTGCGGGAACGGGATTTCAATGCCGTTCTCCTGAAACAGATCCCACAGCCGGTTCAGCACTTCGGAACGGACATTGCCCACGCCCATTTCCGGGTCTTCGATCCAGCAATGGATGGTGTAATTGACGCTGTTGTCGCCATATTCGGCCATCCACACGGTCGGCTTCGGGCTTTCGAGCACGCGTTTGCAGCTCGCCGCGGCTTCCAGCATCAGCTTCTGTGCCAGCTTCTGGTCGCAGCCATAAGAGATGCCGACATTGACTTGCATGCGCACCTTGCGGCTGGAATAGGACCAGTTTTCCACCTGATTGACCATCAGGTTTTCGTTCGGAATCAGATATTCGCGCTCATCCCGCGTCGTGATGGAGACCGCGCGGATGCCGATCTTGCGGATTTGCCCGAAGGTTTCATTGCCCGCTTGATCGGCAATCGCGATCACGTCTCCCGGCTTGATCGACTTGTCCATCAGCAGGATGATACCCGCGATGAGATTGCCGAAGGTCTTTTGCAGGCCGAAACCGATGGCGAGGCCGAACGCGCCCGAAAAGACCGCGAGCGCGGTTAAATCGATGCCGAGAATGTCGATGCCGATCAGAAATGCGGCGACCCAAATGACGATGGTGGCAATTTTCTCCAGCAGCACGCGCTGGGACTCGTCGAATTTTGTTATCCGGCGCACACCGCTGCGCATAACGCCGGTGATGAGCCACGCGGCGGTGATGATGACCGCGATGACGGCTATCACCACAAATGCATCCCATAACGATATGCGCATAGAACCGACTTCGATGGCCATGTCTTGCATCGATGAGACCATGCCGCCAACCGTCTCGCTCCTGCCGCTAACCGCTTCCCCAAGATCGCTTGCCGTGGTGATTGCCTCAACGGGTTCGGAAACTTCCGGCGACGCCTCTACTCGGGTTTGCGGAATGGCCAGCAATGGCTCGCCAGTATCCGGATCGATGATGGTTTCGCCGGTCTCTGGGTCCGTCATGGGGACGGCTTCGCTGCTACCGGACGTTGAGCTTTCTATGTCTGGAGAGGCAGGTGTTATTGCTGTCATTGGGTTTCCATCGCAAAAAAGGCGTGTTCGAGATCGCGGATCAGATCGCCGGGGTCTTCCAGCCCGATGCTCAGCCGCACTCCAAGGCCGCTTCCGGCGTCGGCGTCACTCGGCCAAGCGTTGAAATCGCGCACCCGGGCGGGATCGACCGGGATCGCAAGGCTTTCATACCCTCCCCAACTAAAACCGATGCCGAAGAGTTCCAGACTATCGAGGAAACTGGCGCGCGCCTTCACGTCGGCATCGCGCAAAGTGAAGCTGAACAGCCCGCAGCCGCCGGAGAAATCGCGCTGCCAGATGTCATAGCCCGGCGCGCCGGGGAGCATCGGGCAAAGGACGCTGGCGACTTCAGAACGGCTTTGCAGCCACTCGGCCACCGCAAGTGCGCTTTTCGTCGCTTGCTCAAGTCGCACCCCCATTGTCCGCAGACCGCGCAGGGCCAGCGCGGCATCGTCGGGCGAGACGACTTGGCCCAGGAATTGCGCGTGGTTGCGGATGCGCTCGATAAGCGGTCGCTTGGCAGAGGCGCTGCCCATCATCAGGTCGGAATGCCCGCCAACGTGTTTGGTGAGACTCATCACCGTCACATCGCAGCCCCGCTCCAGCGCGGGAAATCCCAGCGGTGAGGCCCAGGTGTTGTCGATCACCGAGAGCACGCCCTTCTCCCGCGCGATCGCGGTGAGCGCGGGGATGTCGCACACTTCCATCGTTAGGCTGCCGGGGTTTTCCAGCATCACGACCTTGGTGGCAGGGCCGATGGCTTGGGCGAAACCATCCACATCAAGCGGGTCGAAGGCGCGCGCGGCAATGTCGAAGCGTTTGAGCAGGCCCAAAGCGGCCGTGCGTGTGGGTTCATACGCGTTGTCGGCGAACAGCAATTCATCGCCCGGACGCAGCAACGCCATCAGCGTGCAACTGATCGCCGCGACGCCGCTGGGGAAGAGCTCGGTGCCGTCCGCTCCCGGTTCGAGCGCGGTCAGCGCCTCGGCCAGCGCCCACTGCGTCGGCCCGCCGCGTCTACCGTAATAGAAGTGCCCATCGGCATTCGGGCGCCCCTGCGCCAGATCGGCCGTGCTGTCGTAAAGATGCGTGCTGCTGCGCCACACCGGCGGATTGACGACACCGCCGGGTTGTCCCTCGACGCGTGTCCATTGCTTGCGCCGCCCGACCTCGACCAGCCGAGTGGCAGGCTTGTGCGTGTCGTCGCTCAATCCGCGTCTCCTGTTGCCACCGGTAGCGATGGGTCTCCGCCCCATTCGCTCCAGCTGCCGTCATACAGCGCGCCGTCCTTGCCGATCAGAGCGAGCGCCAGCAGCAATACCGAGGCGGTGATGCCGCTGCCGCAAGTGGCGGTGATGGGGGCATCAAGGTCGATTCCTGCACCGGCAAATGCGGCGCGAATACCCTCCGCATCCTTGAATGTGCCGTCCGTGTTCAACACTTCGCCAAAGGCCAAGTTACGCGATCCGGGAATGTGGCCAGCGGCAACACCGGGGCGGAAATCGCCTTCCTCTCCGCGAAACCGCGCTGCACCGCGCGCATCGACGACCTGCTCGGCGCGGCTGTCGATATTGGCGAGCATATCTGCCTTGAACCGTACCTCTCCCGTCCCGCCGCTGCTGGCGAAGGGGGCAGGTTCGGCGAATCCTTCGCCGCTCTCGACTGGGTGCGCCTCGGCCTGCCATTTCTGCATTCCGCCATCGAGCACGTAGAGCGGCGCAATGCCATAGAGCCGCAGAACGAACCATGCTCGCGCGGCAGAGCGCAAGGCGGAATTGTCATAGACAACAATCGTTGCACCCGCTTGCACACCCAGCGCGCCAAGCCGCGCTTCGACTTGCGCGCGGGTGGGAATGGCGGAAGGCACAGGACTATCGGGATCGAACAGGCCTTTGAGATCGAGAAAGCGCGCGCCGGGTATGTGGCCATGCGCGAACTCTGCCGCAGCATCGCGGCCCGCATCGGGGAGATGTGCGGAGGCATCGAGGATCGCCAAGTCAGGATCGCCCAGCCTCTTTGCCAGCCACTCAGTCGTAACGAGAATATCCATGGCTTGCCGGACTAGGCCGCGTCGCTCCCGCTGGCAATGGCGGCGCGGCTCTTGCGCTTGCCCACTAGCGCGGCGACGAGGCTGGAATGGACCTGCAAGGCTCCGTCGCAAGCCAATGCTTCGGGCATCGTGTCGTCCTGTGTCGGGCGTCTGCCTACAAGATAGGCCCGCTTCACCGGCAAAATCCCCGCGCCGACCATTCGGATACGGACAAGCGGCAGGACTTTGTGCGCAAGTCCCAGAAACGGCACGAATTTTTCGCGCGGCAGTTGCCATTCACCCGAAAGCGACGCCGCTTCGCCCGGCGCCAGCATCCGGATCTGGTGCAGCCGAGCCTGCATTGTGTCGGGGCCGGACAAATCCTCCCTGTCGGGCGAAGCGGTTCGCGTGGTCACCAGATCGCTCCAAGTGCGCAGGCCGACAATATGCGCCTCACCCGTATTGGTGAGCGTCAGCCGCCAGTTCATCCGTGCATTGCCTGGGCCAATCGAAAGCCGCAGCGGTTCGAGCACAATGTCCAGCGTGCTGCGGACAATGGCATCACCGGTGCTGGCGCTGTCTTCGCTCATGCGGGCGAGCATAGTGCGAGGCGACAGCGGTATAAAGCCCGCTTGTGTCGCAGCGCCTCTCACGGCAAAGGCTTTGCGCATGACTGACGACAGCAAAGGCCAGCCGCAATTTCTCGGCCAGCAGACCCCGCTTCCCGCTTCGCCGGAAGAGGCGGTGCTCGATTACGTGCCCAATCCGCGCGCCGGAGAGCTCTATCTGGTGCGCTTCGCGGCGCCCGAATTTACCTCGCTCTGCCCCGTGACGGGCGCACCTGATTTTGCACATCTGGTGATCGATTATGCTCCGGGTGACACGATTGTGGAGAGCAAGAGCCTCAAGCTCTTCCTTGGCTCCTTCCGCAATCACAACGGCTTTCACGAGGATGTGACCGTGGGGATCGGCCAGCGGCTGTTCAACGAAATGCAGCCAAAATGGCTGCGCATTGGCGGCTATTGGTATCCGCGCGGTGGCATCCCGATCGACGTGTTCTGGCAGAGCGGCGCGCCACCTGAGGGCCTGTGGCTGCCCGATCAGGGCGTGGCTCCCTATCGCGGGCGCGGCTGAGCAAAAGCGGCGACTCTTGTCTTGTTAACGCCCTGTGGGGTAGGGCGCTCCCCTGACCTTTCACGCTAGGACGGATTTTCTATGCGCATCGTAATGATCGGCACCGGCTATGTTGGCCTTGTTTCCGGCGCCTGTTTTGCCGATTTCGGGCACAATGTGGTTTGCGTCGACAAAGACCAGTCGAAAATCGACGCGCTGCTGAATGGCGAAATTCCGATTTTCGAGCCGGGCCTTGACGAGCTGGTAGCGAAGAATGTGGCGGCGGGCCGCCTGTCTTTCACGCTCGATCTGGCTGAAGCGCTTCCCGGCGCCGATGCGGTGTTCATCGCGGTCGGCACACCCTCGCGGCGCGGCGATGGCCATGCCGACCTGTCCTATGTCTACGCTGCGGCCAAGGAAATGGCACCGCTGCTGCCAGCTGGCGTGGTGGTGGTCGACAAATCGACCGTGCCCGTCGGCACCGGTGACGAGGTCGAGCGGATTATCCGCGAAACCGCGCCCGAGCTGGAATTCTCCGTCGCGAGCAATCCCGAATTTCTGCGCGAAGGCGCGGCAATCGACGATTTCAAGCGTCCCGACCGCGTGGTGATCGGCGTCAATGACGAACACGCCGAGCGGGTTTTGCGCGAAATCTACCGCCCGCTCACCCGCAACGAATCCCCGCTGGTGACGATGAGCCGTCGCGGCGCCGAGCTGACCAAATACGCCGCCAACGCCTTCCTTGCGACCAAGATCGGCTTCATCAACGAAATCGCCGATCTGTGCGAGAAAGTCGGCGCGGATGTGCGCGATGTGGCGAAGGGTATCGGGCTCGATACCCGCATCGGCAACCGCTTCCTGATGCCCGGCCCCGGCTATGGCGGATCGTGCTTCCCCAAGGATACGCTCGCGCTCATCAAGACGGGGCAGGACTATGAAGCGCCGTTGCGGATTGTCGAAAGCGTGGTGGCGAGCAACGATACCCGCAAGCGCAGCATGGGCCGTAAGGTCATCAACGCGATGGGCGGCGGCGAATTGCACGGCAAGACCGTCGCTGTGCTCGGCCTGACGTTCAAAGCCAATACCGACGATATGCGCGATAGCCCCGCGATCAGCGTGGTGCAGGCCTTGCAGGACGCAGGGATTACCGTGAAGGCGCACGATCCCGAGGGCATGGAGCAGGCGGCCAAGGTCCTCGACAACGTGCACTATTGCGATGGCCCCTATGAGGCGCTGGAAGGCGCGGATGCAGCGGTGATCGTGACCGAATGGGACACCTTCCGCGCGCTCGATCTGGAACGCGTGAAGGGCCTCCTAAAAACGCCGCTACTGGTCGATCTGCGCAATCTCTACAGCCGCAAGGACGTGGAAGAGCACGGCTTCACCTATGTCGCGGTGGGGCGTTGACTAGTCTAAACAGGCTACGCCATCTAATCTGAGCACGCGCACCAGCGCCCGAGCGCACGGCGCGACCCGCAGATGCCGCGCAGCCGGAACGCAGTCCCGGCGGAGGGAGTAGCCGCGAGGACGAAGGCGCGGATGCGCGATTTCGACAAGAGACCCTTCGCTTGCGCTCGGGAGTTTTGACGGAAAACCGTCCCCCGGACGGTTTTCTCTGGCCAAAACTGGTGCCGGTTAGAGGATTCGAACCCCTGGCCTGATGATTACAAATCAACTGCTCTACCAACTGAGCTAAACCGGCGGAACCAGATCGGGCCCGCGCCTTTGCCTCAAGCGGCGCCAAACGTCCAGCCTTCTGTGCGCGCTATTTGCGGGGTGAGGCCCTTGGGCGACCACAGCGCAATATCGCCTGCCACTTTGCGCAGCCAAGCGGCGGTGATGAGCGCATCGGTGGCATGGTCGTCGACATCGCCGGTTCGGCCCACGGGCGGACTGCCCAGATTGCCGAGCGCCTCGTCCAGTTCTTCATAGCTGCGGATCTTGCTGCGCGCGGCGCTGCGCCCTGCCGCCATTGCCGCGAGCGCGGTGTAAATCTCCACGATGACCGGGCCGCCATGCGGCAACGGGTCGACGGGCCAAACGGGCACCTTGCCATCCAGCCGGTGCAAGACGCGCATCCCGGTAAGGCTCGACTTGCCCACCTGCGCCGCGCCGACGAGGTTGAAGTTCGAATAGGGCTTGCACCCCATCCTGGCCTGCGCTTCTTCTGCAACCCGGAAACGCCCGCGCCCTCCGCCGAAATGCGCGCCCTCGCGCCCGCCATGGCGGCGGAAATAGGCGCTCGCCTGCTTGTGATCGACAAAGCTGCTGGCGGAAAGATGCGCGTCGCCTTCGCAAATGCTGTCGATCAGCGCCCAGAGCGCCTTCGCATCGGCGGGCGAGCGATTCCAGCCGGGAAAGAACGCACCGGCATCGGCAAAGGGCAGGGCGATCCCTAGATCGAGCCCGACCAGTGTGTTGTCCGGCAATTCGTCGCGCAAGACGTGCAGCACCTCCTCGCGCGACCAACCCTTTCGCCGCTCGACCAGCACCGGCGGCCCGCCGTCGCGATGCGCAACCGCCATGGTGATCGCCCTGTGCCGCTCCCCCCGCGCGCCCGACCAGTCGACCGCGATGAAATGCTCGAAATCCCTAACCACGCCGCTCCTCGCGCAGCCGCGCCCAATAGTCGAGCCGTTCGCGCACCTTGCGTTCGAACCCGCGCTCGACCGGCTTGTAGAATTCCTGCGGCTCCATTTCTTCCGGCCAGTAATTGTCGCCGGAAAAGCCTTCATCTGCATCGTGATCGTAGGTGTAGCCGTGGCCGTAGCCGAGCTTCTTCATCATCCCCGTTGCCGGATTGACGATGTTCATCGGCGGCATCAGGCTGCCCGTTTCCTTCGCGCAGCGATAAGCGGCCTTTTGTGCCACATAGACCGCATTCGATTTGGGCGCGGTGGCGAGGTAGATGCAGGCTTGCACCAGCGCCAACTCGCCTTCGGGGCTGCCGAGGAACTGGTAGGCATCCTTTGCCGCCATGCATTGGGTGAGCGCGGCGGGGTCGGCCATGCCGATATCCTCCACCGCCATGCGGATGAGGCGGCGTGCGAGGAAGAGCGGCTCTTCCCCCGCCACCAGCATCCGCGCGAGATAATACAGCGCCGCCTGCGGGTCTGATCCGCGCACCGCCTTGTGTAGGGCAGAGATGAGGTTGTAATGGCCTTCGCGGTCCTTGTCATACACCGCGACGCGGCGTTGCAGGAACTGGCCGAGCGCGGCGGGATCGAGCGGCGCGTCGATCTGCGCGTTGTACAGCGTCTCTGCCTGATTGAGCAGGAAGCGCCCGTCACCATCGGCGGTGGCGATCAGCGCCTCGCGGGCTTCTGGTGTGAGCGGAAGCGGACCTTTTAGCGCCTCCGCCCGCTCCACCAATTTGCCCAAAGCCGCCGCATCAAGCCTTTTCAGGACAAGCACCTGCGCGCGGCTGAGCAAAGCGGCGTTCAGCTCGAAGCTGGGGTTCTCGGTCGTCGCGCCGACCAGCGTCACCGCGCCGCGTTCGACGAAGGGCAGGAAGCCGTCCTGCTGCGCGCGGTTGAAGCGGTGGATTTCGTCCACGAACAGCAGCGTCCGCTGTCCCGCTTTCTGTGCGGTCTCGGCGGCGGCAAAGGCCTTCTTGAGGTCGGCGACGCCGGAAAAGACCGCGCTCACCGCCTCGTATCGCATCCCCACCGCATCGGCGAGCAGGCGGGCAATGCTCGTCTTGCCGGTGCCGGGCGGCCCCCACAGGATCATGCTGGAGAGTTTGCCCGCGGCCACCATCCGGCCAATCGCGCCTTCGGGGCCGGTAAGATGTTCCTGCCCGATCACTTCCTCAAGCGAGCGTGGTCGCAGGCGATCAGCCAGCGGCGCGTCCTCGCTTGGCTCATCGGGCGCGCGCTGGGGCGGATCATCAGCGAAAAGGTCGGCCATGGCTAAACGTCTAATGGCTGGAAGCAGGGCGGGGTAGCGGTGGCCAAAAATTTTCACCCGCCTCTTGTTATGATAGGTCTAAGATATATCTTAACTGTGGGACGAGATTGGAGACATGGCCATGGCCAAACGCAATGCAACGGGCGCAAAGCCGCCCAAACCCCCGAAGCCGCCCAAGCAGGGCAAGCGCGCCGCGCCGACCGAGGAAGTGATCGAACCGGAAGACATGGAAGATGTCGATGTGGAGATCGATGATTTTCCCGAGGGCGAGGACTTCGATGTGGAGGTCGAGATCGAAATCGAGGACGACGATTGCTCCCCCCGGAGCCGCCGCGCAAAAGTGCGGCTGGATGACGTTTTTGGAGCGGATGGCCCCTTCGGGCGCGACGGCCCGTTCGGACCGCGAGGACCCTTCGGCGCGCAAGGCCCGTTTGGTGCGCAAGGATTCTTCGGCCCCGGTGGCATTTTCGGCCAGCGCCGCGGAGGCTCATCGCGCCGCACCACAAGTGAAACCTTTGGCGGTCCGCCGCAAAAGCGCCGCCGGATGTTCGGCTCGGGCGAATTGCGCCTCGTGCTGCTCGCCATGCTCGCGGAGGAAGCGCGCCACGGATACGAACTGATCAAGGCCTTGGAAGAGATGACCGACGGCGCCTATTCGCCGTCGCCAGGCATCGTCTATCCGACGCTGCAAATGCTCAATGACGAAGGCGTGATCGCGGTTGAGGAAAGCGACGATGCGCGCAAGCTCTACCAGGCGACCGAAGCGGGCCTTGCCGAACTGGCAGACCGCGCGGACGAAGTGACCGAGTTGTGGGAACGGCTGGGCCGCCGCGCGCAGCGTGCCAAGCCCAAGGCTTCAGCCGATCTGTTCCGCTCGCTAGGCAATCTGGCGACGGTGCTCACCAACAAGGCCTCGAAAGGCGGGATGAAGGAAATCGACCAGGACCAGATCATTGACCTGATCGACGCGCTCGCCCGCAAGATCGAGCGGATGTAACTTCGTTCACCGGATTTTCCTTTCCGGCAACTCATGATACCCCTTCCCGAAGAAACTCGGGGAGGGGTTTATGTTGGAACCGGAAAGAGTGCAGACGCCGTGGCATTTGTGGGCAGTGGCGGTTGTTGCCGTGCTGTTTACATCATTCGGCTGCTACGATTACTTCATGACGCAATCGGCGGACCGCGCCTATATCGAAGCGGCGATGGCGCCTGCCGGGGTGGATACCGATGCTGCGCTGGCCTATTTTGCCGCCTTTCCGGTGTGGATGGACGCAATCTGGGCGGTTGGCGTCTGGGGCGGCCTTGCGGGCGCGGTGCTGCTGCTGCTGCGCAGCCGATTCGCCTTTCCCGTCTTCGTCGCCTCGATCATCGCCTTTCTGGTATCGAACGCTTACGGGATTGCCAATCCGATCCCCGGAATGAGCGAGCCCTCGACCGTTTACATCATGGTGGCGGTGGTGTTCGTCGTCATGCTTGGCCTCACGCTCTATGCGCGCGCCATGCGGGCAAGGGGCGTGCTACGCTGAGCCGCGCTCTGCCAGCAGGCGGAGATATTGTTCGGCGACCGAGAGGTTGATCGTTTCCCAGTCATAGGGTTCGGCATCCTTCGCCGCAGCTTCCCCATGCGCCTTTGCCAGAGCCGGATCGCGGCAATAGGCCGCCAGCGCATCGGCGAAGCCTTGCGGGTCGCCGGGAGGCATCAGCCGTCCCGTCCGCCCGTTCTCTAGCAAGCCGCTGCTGCCCGTCGCCTGCGCCGCCACCACCGGCACCCCGCAGGCCATCGCTTCCAGAGTCACATTGCCGAAGGTCTCGGTCGTGCTGGGGTTGAAGAGCATATCCATGCTCGCCACCGCGCGGCCCAGATCGGCGCCGCCCTGAAAGCCGGTGAACACCGCATCCGGAGCGCGCTCGGCGAACCAGCTGCGCGCGGGGCCGTCGCCCACCACCATCACCTGATGCGGCACCCCGCGCGTGCGCAATTCGGCGAGCGTCTCGGCGAAAATGCCAAGGCCTTTTTCCAGCACCAGCCGCCCGAGGAAGCCGATGACTGGCGGTTCGTCCGCCAGACCTATGCCGCGCCGCCACTCCAGATCACGCGCGCCGGGATGGAATATCCCTTTCTCCACCCCGCGTGACCAGATCGCGACCTCCTCGTTCATCCGCTGCTCCTTGAGCACGGGCACCATGGTCGGGCTCGGCACCAACAGCAGGTCGCATTTGGCGTAGAGCGGCCGCAGCCACGCCTCGACCGCCGGTTGCAGGAAGCCGAAGCCGTAGAATTCGGGATAGGTCTCGAACCGCGTGTGGATGGTGCAGACCAACGGCTTGCCGCGCGCCTTCGCCCAGTCCGCCGCCTTGCGCGCCGCGCGGTCGGGACTGGAGATGTGGACGACGTGCGGATCAAACGCCTCCAGATCGCGCAGCGCCTCGCCTGAAAGGCTCCACGGAATGCGGTATTCACCGCGCCCCGGAATGGCGAAGGAGGGCACCGATACGAGCGTACCCGTCGGCTCGAATGCAGGCTCCGGCACCGTCGGAGCATAGACCCGCACATCGACACCGTGCGCCAGCAGCGTTTCCACCAGCCGGTTCTGCGCCTTGTTCGCCCCGTCGCGGACGTAGTTGTAATTGCCGCTGAACAGCGCAATGCGAAGGTCGGACATTTCCATCCGCCAGCCCTTAGGCGAGTGCGCCATAGAGGGGAAGGGGGAGGGCGCGGTTGCGCCGCTTCACACCGCGAAAGGTGTGATGCGAAAGGAATGGCGGGGGCTATGCCACGCTCCGCTCTGGCAATCGCGGCATTCGCAGCGGCGGCTTACCAGTTCCTGATACAGGCGGGAGAATACTGCTGCATACCAGACATAGGCCGTCGGCGGTGGCGAGGCTTCGGACAGGCCGCCGCGGTCGATCGAAAACGACCATGGTGTCTCCGCATTGAATGCGCCGGCACCAACGAATGTCCAGGCGTGTTTGCGGATTGCCGTCATCAGCAGCGGCGCGGCGAGGCGAGCCGGGAGGAGCCGCAAGAGCCAACGCGCAGGGGCGGGGATGCGATTGGCGATGATGTAGTCCGCCGTGCCGATCCCCGCCTCGCGCGCAATCTCGGTTGCATGGCGCGGCGCGAGCGCGAGCAGCGCCTGATGCAGCCGCATGGCATCACGTTCGGGGATCATGTCGTGCCCGCTGGGCATTAAGGCGATCCCCGCCGCCCGCATGATGATCTCGCGGCTTTCGCTCCCCAGCCGCCGATCCATTGCGGCGACCATTTGCAGCACCGCATTGGGCCCGATCAGCGCGGGCGAGCAGCCCGCCATTCTGGGGGCCGCTGTCATGCTAATCGTCCGATGCAGCTGCGCCGACATCCAGCCGGTCACGCTGGCGTGTCTCTGCCCGTTCTTTCATCTGCTTGCGCACCGCATCGCGCCGCGCCTGTGCCTGCGCGGCCTTGTCGGCATTGGTCTGCCAGTCGGTTGCGGCAGCGGCTGCGACTTCGCGGGTTTCGTCGAAATGCCAGTCCAGCTGCTTCTTCGTTTGCGGGCCCCAATAGCCCGCCTTGCCCAGATCATAGAAGGTGCGTTTGAACCCGGCGCGCAGGAAGGCGTAGAGGCAGCCGAGCAAATAACGCCGCCGGAAACCGGTACCGCGCCACGGATAATGGAACAGCGCTTTCTGCATATAGAAGCGGCGGTAATTCTTCATCACGCCGTCAAGCAGTTCGCCGCGCTCCATCGCGGTGGGTTTCATGATGGGAGTGACGAAATTGTATTTGCTGAAATCGTGGATCTCGACCTGATCCTTGATCTCCTCGAACAGCGGGGTGAAGGGCCAGGGCGTGTACATCGCCCAATTGGCGAGGTCGGGCTGCCAGTCCCACGCCATGCGATAGGTTTCTTCGAGCGTCTCGGGCGTTTCATTGTCGAGCCCGACGATAAATTGCGCTTCCACGAAGATATCCGCTTCGCGTAGTAGCTTGATGGCGTTCTTGTTTTCCTCGACCTTGGTTTCCTTGTTGAACCGGTCGAGCTTCATTTGTGCAGCCGCTTCGGTGCCAAGGCTGACATGGACCAGCCCCGCCTTGCGATAGAAAGGCAGCAATTCGCGGTCGCGGTAGATATCGGTGACGCGGGTATTGATCCCCCACTTCACCTTGTCGGGCAGGCCGCGATCAATGAGCTCCTGACAGAATTCGATGAATTTCTTGCGGTTGATCGTGGGCTCCTCGTCCGCGAGGATGAAGAAGCCGACGCCGTGCTTTACGTGCAATTCCTCGATCTCGTCGACCACGTCCTTCGGATCGCGCACGCGGTAATCGCGCCAGAATTTCCATTGTGAGCAGAAGGAGCAAGTGAAGGGGCAACCGCGCGCCAGATTGGGAATGGCGACCTTCGTGTTGAGCGGCAGGTAGATATATTGCTGCCAGTCGAGAATGTCCCAGTCGGGCCGGATGGACGCCATATCCTTGATCGTGTCGGCAGCGCCGGTGGCGATAATCTGGTCACCATCGCGGAAGGCAAGGCCCTTGATCCGCTCGCGGTCTTGCGGCCAGCGCCCTTCCTTGATCGCGGTGAACAGGTTGACGGCGATCTCCTCGCCTTCGCCGCGCACGATGACATCGATATGCGGCGCTTCGGTCAGCACTTGCTTGTACATGAAAGTGGCGTGGACACCGCCGAGAACGCGCACCGCATCGGGCGCGCAGAGCGCTGCGATTTCCAGCACCCGCTCTGCGGCATAGATGCTGGGTGTGATTGCCGTCGTCCCCACCACATCGGGCTGCAATTCATTGATACGGCGCTGCAATTCCTCGTCCGAGACATTCTCGGTCATCGCATCGATAAAGGTGATGTCGGTAAAGCCAGCGCGCTTGAGCGGGCCTGAGAGATAAGCGACCCAGGCGGGCGGCCATGTGCCGGCAATCTCGGCCCCGCCGGAGCGGTAATTGGGATGGACGAACAGGATTTTCATGCGGCAGCCTCTCGTGTCTGGCGGCTGGACCTACCGCGTTGTGCTGTCTTGGTGCGCCTGTTGCCCCTTCCATGCATTGATCGGGATCAAATCCACGGTGACCTGTGTAACCCTCCGCACATCCCCTTCGAATGGCCTCCTATCACCCGTTCGAAGGAGATTTCCGATGAAGCCATTCAAGACCCTTATCCTCGCCGTCGCGGCATTGTTTGCGATGGTTCCCGTGGCGGCGCAGGCGCAGGCGCGGTTGGTCGAATATTCGCAGAGCACGTTCGAAGCGGCGCAGCGCGAGGGGCGGACGATCATCGTCGATGTCCACGCGCCGTGGTGCCCCACCTGCCGCGCGCAGGAACCGATCCTGCGCGAGCTGCGCAGCCACCCCGACCTTGCCGATGCGCTGTTCATCCGTGTCGATTTCGATAGCAATGCGGCCTTCCGCCGCGCGCATAATATCCCCCGCCAGTCGACCATTCTGGTGTTCCAGGGGCGCGAGGAAACCGGTCGCTCGGTGGCCGAGACCAACCGCACGCGGCTGCGCAATTTCGTGCTCGGCGCGGCCTGATCCGGCTGACTGGAGACCAGCGCCATGCTCGGCAGCCTCGCCCTCGCCTTCGTCGCCGGTCTGGTGACGATCCTCAACCCCTGCGTATTGCCGCTGGTGCCGATCATTATCGCCACCGCCATGGGCAAGAGCCGCTGGGGCCCGGCGGCGCTGGCTGGCGGGTTGGTGCTGAGCTTCTCCACTTTCGGTCTGCTGGTAATCGCCTTCGGTTTCCAGATCGGGCTGGACGAGCAGCTGCTGCGCTACACGGCGGGCGGGCTGCTGATGGTGGCGGGCGCGGTGCTGCTCGTGCCGCGCGCGCAGATGGCATTGAGCGCAGCGGCGGCTCCGTTGACGGGCGCTGGCCAGCGAATGCTGGGCCGCACGAGCGGGGAGGGCGCTATCGGGCAGTTCGTGGTCGGCGGCCTGCTCGGCCTTGTCTGGGCACCGTGCGTCGGGCCGACGCTCGGCATCGCGATTGCCGCAGCGGCGCAGGGCGAGAACCTGCTCTCCGCCTTCGGCATCTTCCTCGTCTTCGGGCTAGGCGTGGCGACCTCGATCCTCGTCTTCGCCTACGGATCGCGCAAGGCCTTGGGCCAGCGCAGCAAGTCGATGCAGTCGATTGCCCGCTACGCCAAGCCCCTGCTCGGCGGCGCGGTGCTGCTGGCGGGAATGCTGGTGGTGACGGGCTTTGACCGGATGATCGAAGTCTGGGCGCTCGATCTGTTGCCGCAGGGGCTGGTGGAGTTCACCACACGCTTCTGAGGGCACACACAATGAACCCCCGTTCCTGAGCTCCGCTTCCCCCCACTGCTCAGGAACAAGGAGCCTTCGGGTCGCCCCGAAGGCAAGGCCCGGCCGCCGAGAGACGGCCGGGCCTTTTGCTTAACTCAATCCCCCGCAGCGCGCTTTGCCCGTTTGCGCTCGTGCGGGTCGAGGTGGAGTTTGCGCAGGCGGATCGATTGCGGGGTCACCTCCACGATTTCGTCATCGCCGATATAGGCGATGGCCTGCTCCAGCGTCATCTTGCGCGGCGGGGTGAGGCGGATGCCTTCGTCCTTGCCGCTGGCGCGGAAGTTGGTGAGCTGCTTGCTCTTGAGCGGGTTCACCTCAAGATCCTCGGGCTTCGCGTTTTCGCCGATAATCATGCCCTGATACAGCTTCTCGCCGGGGCTGACGAACAGCACGCCGCGCTCCTCGATGGTGTTGAGCGCATAGGCCTGCGCCTCGCCCTGTTCCATGCTGATGAGCACGCCGTTCTGGCGTCCGGCGATCTTGCCCTTGTGCGGACCGTAGCTGTCGAACAGCCGGTTCATGATGCCGGTGCCGCGCGTGTCGGAGAGGAACTCGCCGTGATAACCGATCAGGCCGCGCGAAGGGGCGATGAAGGTGAGGCGCGTCTTGCCGCCGCCGCTGGGGCGCATTTCGGTCATCTCGGCCTTGCGCTGCGCCATCTTGTCGACAACCGTGCCGCTGAATTCATCGTCGACATCGACGACGACGGTTTCATACGGCTCCAGCCGCTCGCCGTTTTCTTCGCGGTAGAGCACGCGCGGGCGGCTGATCGACAGCTCGAAGCCTTCGCGGCGCATGGTTTCGATAAGC
The DNA here is from genome assembly GCF_056933515.1 of Aurantiacibacter sp. KMU-128. Classification (NCBI taxonomy): domain Bacteria; kingdom Pseudomonadati; phylum Pseudomonadota; class Alphaproteobacteria; order Sphingomonadales; family Erythrobacteraceae; genus Aurantiacibacter; species Aurantiacibacter sp. KMU-128. The sequence continues at coordinate 2,058,904 of NZ_JBXORT010000001.1, read as the reverse complement.
ACGCCGAGCTGCAATTCGCCGCGGCCTGCCACTTCGAACGCGTCCTTGCCCGCGCTTTCGGTGATGCGGATGGCGACATTGCCCTCGGCCTCGCGCTCCAGCCGGTCGCGGATCACGCGGCTCTGCACCTTGTCGCCCTCGCGGCCCGCATAGGGGCTGTCATTGACCGAGAAGGTCATGCTGAGCGTGGGCGGATCGATCGGCTGGGCGTGGATCGGCGCGGTGACATTCGGGTGGCAAAGCGTATTGGAAACGGTCGCATCCGTCAGGCCAGCGATAGCGACGATATCGCCCGCCTTGGCGTGCAGCACCGGCTCACGCTCGAGGCCATTGTAGGCGAAGACCTTGGTCGCACGGCCAACTTCAACCTGCTTGCCGAACACGTCCAGCGCCTTGATCGGCATTCCTACTTCCAGTCGCCCACTTTCGATGCGACCCGTCAGGATACGGCCAAGGAAAGCGTCGCGATCGAGTAGGGTGGCGAGCATGGCGAAATCGCCTTCCTCGTCGAGATCGGGGGCGGGTACGTGGCTGACGATCATATTGAACAGCGGCAGCAGATCGCCTTCGCGCGCTTCGGGATCGGCACTGGCATAGCCGCTGCGGCCGGAGGCATAGAGCACAGGAAAATCGAGCTGTTCGTCATTCGCGTCGAGATTGACGAACAGATCGAACACTTCGTCCAGCACTTCGGTGGCGCGCGCATCGTGGCGGTCAATCTTGTTGACGACGACGATGGGCTTGAGGCCGAGGCCCAGCGCCTTGCCGGTGACGAATTTGGTCTGCGGCATCGGCCCTTCGGCGGCATCGACCAACAGGATCACGCCATCAACCATGCTGAGGATACGCTCCACTTCGGCGCCGAAATCGGCGTGGCCGGGCGTATCGACGATATTGATGCGGTAGGTATGCGTACCGCCCGGAGGCGCCCATTCTACGCTCGTGGGCTTGGCAAGAATGGTGATCCCGCGTTCCTGCTCCAGCTCGTTGCTGTCCATCGCGCGTTCTTCGACGCGCTGGTTTTCGCGGAAGGTGCCGGACTGGCGGAAGAGCTGGTCAACCAGCGTGGTTTTGCCGTGGTCAACGTGCGCGATGATCGCCACGTTACGAAGGGGCGCGGACATTATGCATATTCCTGAACAGGGGCCTTGGCAGGCGTCAAAACGGCAGGGCGGGAATGTTGCACCTGCGAACGGGAGCGCCCCTAGACGCTAACGCCGCCAGCCGCAAGATGCGCGGTGGAGGCAAAGCCGCAAGCACGCGCCTTACGTATACGTCAGACCTTTCCCTGTTGCGCTAATGTTACAGTGTGTTGAACATTGTGAAAGCCCTGCGAATCTGTCAATTGTGCGCCGGTTACAGGCTGCGTAATAGACAAGGCCTGACCCTTAGGTCGCTGAGGGGGATGGGAGAAACGTTGCGAGATGGCAACGGTTTCCATGTCCCGCGGGAGAGATGGAGAAATCAATGACCAAGTTTCGTGCCGGTGAGGCCGGTTATTCGCGCAATTTCCTTTGCGGCGTCGCCGCTGCTGCACTGATTGTTCCGGGCGCTGCCTATGCGCAGGACGCCGATCCGGGCGAAGAAGAGACCGCGCAGACAGGCAACACCATTGTTGTGACCGCCACCAAGCGCGAACAGACGCTGCAGGAAATTCCCGTCGCCGTGTCGGTGACCGGTGCCGAAACGCTCGAGCGTGACGTGATCCGCGACATCCGCGATCTGCAAACCGTCGTGCCCTCGCTGACTGTCGGCCAGCGCCAGTCCTCGGCCAATACCGGCTTCTTCATCCGCGGCTTCGGCAACGGCGCGAACAATGTCGGTATCGAACCGTCGGTCGGTGTGTTCATCGATGGTGTGTTCCGCAGCCGCACCGCCTCCTCGATCAGCGATCTTCCCGCCGTGCAGCGCGTCGAAGTGCTGCGCGGTCCGCAGTCGACCCTGTTCGGGAAAAACGCCTCGGCGGGCGTAATCTCGGTTGTTACCGAGGAACCGCAGTTCGATTTCGGCGGCAATGCCGAATTCACCTATGGCAATTACGATCAGGTGGTTGCGCGCGCCTACGCCACCGGCCCGCTGTCGGACATGGTTGCGGTCAGCATCGCTGGCGGCATCAACAGCCGTCAGGGCTTCTTCGAAGATTTGAACACCGGCAGCGCCTCGAACAACCGCGACCGCTGGTTCGCACGGGGCCAGTTGCTGGTGGATAACGGCACCAATCTGCGCGTCCGCCTGATCGCCGACTATGACAGCATCGACGAAATCTGCTGCGCCGCTATCAATGCGCAAAGCGGCCCGTCCACCGCGGCCATTCTCGGCGTCGGCGGCCAGGTGACCGATCCCAACGATCCGTTCGCCGATATCGTGTTCAACAACTTCGATTCGACCAACGACATCGTCAATCACGGCATTTCGGCGCAGATCGATTACGAAGTGGGTGACTGGACGCTGACCTCGATCACCGCCAGCCGCACCACCGAATCGCTGACTTTCCAGGACTCGGACTTCTCCAGCGCCGACCTGATTTTCCCGAACTCGCAGGATCTGGAAATCGGCACCTTTACGCAGGAATTCCGCATCACCGGTTCGATTGCTGACCGTGTCGATGTGCTGCTGGGCGCGTTCTACATCAACGAAGACGTCGAATCCTACCAGCAGCTGCTGTATGGCGCGGACTTCCGCAACTACGCGAACCTGCTCGTCGGTAACCTGTCGAGTGGCGCTTTCGTGCTCACTCCGTCGCCGCTGTTCCCGACCGCCGTGCCGCTGGAGCAGGTCTTCAGCGCATCCTTCGGCCAGAACTTCGTGGGCACCTTCTTCAATCAGGGTCAGGGTTTCACCGAAAACTACACGCTGGATTCGGAAGCCTACTCGCTGTTCGGGCAGGTCGACTTCGAAATCGTCGATGGTCTGGTGCTGACGCTGGGCGGCAACTACACCGATGACAGCAAGGTCTTCACGCAGGATGCGGTGTCGACCGACGTGTTCTCGTCGATCGACTTCAATGCGCCGCAGCTGGCGCCTTTCCGCGGGCAGGTGCTGGGCCAAGGCTTCGTGTCGCAGGCCGTGGGAACCGTGCTTGGTCTTGGTCGCGGCGCGACGGCTGCCGAAGTTGCTGCCTTCGCCGGATCGAGCGCGGCGAACTTTGCTGCCTTCCAGCAGATCCAGATCCAGGCTGGCCAGTTTGCTGCCGCTAATGTCAACAACCCGCTGGCAAACCCGCTGAACCCGCTGCGCGCATTGCAGTTCCTGCCGCCTTTCCTTGGCGTTCCCAACTCCGTTGAAGACGGCACGACCAATGACAGCAATTTCAGCTACACCGCGCGCCTCGCATATGACGTGACGCCCGATGTGAACATCTATCTGAGCTACGCCACCGGTTTCAAGGCCAGCTCGATCAACCTGTCGCGTGACGCCCGTCCTTCGCTGGCGGATCGTCAGGCGATCATCAATGCGGGTCTTGCCCAGCCGAACCAGACCTATGGTTCGCGCTTTGCCGGCCCCGAAGAATCGACCGTGATGGAAGCGGGCATCAAGGCGAATTACGATTTCGCCTCGATCAACCTGACCGTGTTCGATCAGGAAATCGAAGGGTTCCAGACCAACATCTTCACCGGTGCGGGCTTTGTGCTGGCCAATGCGGGCAGCCAGTCGACCTTCGGTGTCGAACTGGAAACGCAGTGGTTCCCGGCTGACGGCCTGACCCTCAACGCTGCGGTCACCTATCTCGATCCGACCTTCGACAGCTTCATCCAGTCTGCGCAGGGCGATATTTCGGGCACCCGTCCTTCGGGCATCCCCGAATATACCGTGATTGTCGGCGCGCAGTATGAAGGACAGCTGCGTCGCGGTATGCTCATCCCGCGCGTGAACTATCTGTGGTCGACCGAGTACCAGCTGGTCGAAGGCCTGCCCGCATTCGCAGTGCGCGCGCCCGACGGCACGATTGCCAACGGCCAGCCCGCGATCGACGCCGGCCTGCCCTTCACCGCACGCCAGAGCAATCTGACCGCGTCGATCACCTATGAAGACGATAGCGGCTTCGCGCTGCAATTCTGGGGCCGCAACCTGCTTGACCACCGCGACTTCGGTACGGTGTTCGACAGCCCCGCGCAGCCGCGCAGCGTGTCGGGCTACCCGAACGATCCGCGCACCTACGGTGCAACGCTGCGTTTCAACTGGTAACGGCATCGTTCAAACGGGATTTGGGAAAGGGGGCTTTCGGGCCCCCTTTTTCATGCGGCTTTTCAAAGCGCAAAGCGGTGCAGTGTTGATTGTTCGCGCTTGCCTTGCTTGCCAAACTGTGATGGCTTGTTGCCTGCTGTTTTCAGGGGAAGGGGCTCAATCATGGAACTCAATATCGGGCAGGTGATATCCAACACATTCGGCATGGTGAAGCAGCGCTTCGGCGGCTTGCTGGGTGTTTGGGCGATCTATTTCGCACTGCAAATCGTGCTGATGTTCGTCGTCTTCGGCGCGATCGGTTCGCAATTCATGTTGGCGGGGATGGGAGATTTCGAATCTCCGGCGGGAGCAGCGGGCCTCGGGATCGGCTTGTTTGCAATGATTTTCGTCTTTTACTTCGCGTTTTTCGTTGTCTCTTTCGCCTCGCAGATTTCGCTGGCGCACCAGGCATCGCCCTTGCTCTCGCCCGATATCGGCACGTCTTTCATGACCGGGATCAAGAGCATTCCGACCGCGCTCGGCCTCGTGCTGATTTTCATCGTCGGCTATTTCATTATCGGCATCGCGCTGGCGATTGTGGTGGCGATCCTTTCCATCGCGGGCGATTTTGGCTCTACCATCGGCGCGCTTGCTGCCGTGCTGGTGTTCCTCTGGATCGTGTGCCGTCTCATCCTCACCATGCCGATCATCGCGGTTGAGGGAGAACGCAATCCGATCAACGCGATCACCCGCTCATGGAGCCTCACCAGCGGCAACGCCCTGCGGATATTCGCCACGGTGCTGGTCTTCGCTGTGCTCTTGATCGTGCTGTCGTTTCTTGTCTTCGCGGTGCTCGGTGGCGGCTTGGCAGCGACCATGATGGGTGCGTCGGGTACAGAAAGCATGGCGGCGATGTCGGGCGGGGTTATCCTTGCGCTGGTTGCCTTTGGTTTGCTTTCTGCGCTGGGCGCGATGGTCATGTCGAGCTTTATGTCGGCCTTGCACGCTGGGCTCTCGCCCGCCGCAAGCGTCAGCGCGACCTTCGAATAAGCGCGATTTTGGCGAGAAAAGGCCCGTCGGTGAGGAAGCTCAGCGGCGGGCTTTTCGTATGCGCCTTAAAGCGACCGCAGCGTTTGCGCCGGTCGTGCGCGCAGCAGCGGGAGAGAGGCTCCCAGCGCAAAACCGAGCACCAGCACCAGCCCCCCGCCGAGGACGGCAAAGATCTGGCCCCAATCAGGCAGCCAGTCGAATTCGAACAATTGCGTGATGATAAGCCACGCGACGCCCGATCCCAGTGCCAGGGCAACGCCCGCCAGAACCGCAGCGAGCAGGCCAAACTCGGCGAATTGCAGCGCAAGCAGTTGGCGACGGCTCGCGCCAAGCACGCGCAGGATCACCGTGTCGTAAATCCGCGCCGCCCGCGCCGCTGCAATCGCGCCCAGCAGCACCGCTATGCCCGCCAGCACCGCCACCGAAGCCGCCGCAAGGATAGCCAGCGACACCTGATCGAGCACGGCGCGCGCCTCGGTCAGCAGCGGCCCAACCTCAATTACACTTGAGCTTGGGAAAGCGCGCACAAGATTGCGCAGCAGCCCGCCGGTTTCTGCGTCTTCGGGCAGGGAAATCGTCGCGGCGAGATTGTGCGGCGTATCCTCCAGCGTGCTGGGCGAAAACACCCAGACATTGTTGAAGCCAAGGCTCTCCCAATCGATCCGGCGGAAGCTGGCAATCCGCGCGGTGCGCTCCACGCCGAGGATCGAGACGGTGATCATATCGCCGATATTGAGCCCTGCGGCCTCGGCCAGATCGACATCGACCGAGACGAGATTCTCGCCGCGATAAAGCGGGGGCCACCATTCGCCTTCGGTAATAACATTGCCGTCGGGCAAAGCGGCGGCATAGGTCAGCCCGCGTTCGCCGCGCAAACCCCATGCGCCATCAGGCAGTTCCTCGATCTCGGCGACGATCTGCTGGTTGTCTTCCGGCCCGAAAGAAATGATCGTCCCGCGCATTGTCGGCACCGCGTCGATCTGCGCGCCGGGCACGGTTTCCTCGACCACGGCATTGAAATTCGCGAGCTCGTCCTTGGGGATATCGAGCACGAAATAGTCGGGCGCCAAATCGGGCACGCTGCGCTGGATGTTGTTGCCGAGGCTCGTCTGCAAAGCGGCGAGCAGGACGAATGCGGCAAGGCCGAAGCCCAATGCGGTCACCAGCGAACCGGTCGCCGCGCCGGGGCGGTGCATATTGGCGATGGCAGCGCGGGCGATGGGGTTGGAGGGGCGCGGCGCCTTCGCAGCCGCCTTGCGGATGGCCCAGCCGAGCAGCGCGAGAAAGCCGAGGATCGCGGCGGCTCCGCCGAGGAAGCCCGCCGACAATAGCGGGGTGGGCGAGAAGGCGACCGCCAATACGGTGATGCCGATAAGCCCGATACCGACAGGGATCGCCGCATCCTTCCACTGCCGCGCCAGCGGAGAAACGCGCGCACGCATCAGTGCCATGGCGGGGAATGTCTTGGCTCGGGCAAGCGGGGGCGCGGCAAAGATCAGCGCCACCAGCAGGCCGAACAGCAACGCACGGGCCAGCGCCCACGGGTCGATCACGAAAGTGGTCGAAACCGGCAGCAGCGAGCCGAGCAGGGTCGCCAGCAAGGGTGTGACGAGCACGCCGACCAACAGTCCCGCCAGCGAGCCCGCCAGTGCAGCCGCGCCGACTTCGAGCGCGTAGATGCGGGAAATATCGCGCGAGGTAGCGCCGAGGATTTTGAGCGTCGCAATCGAATTGCGTCGTGCCTCCAGATAGGAATTGACCCCGCCGCCAATACCGATCCCTGCAATCACCAGAGCGGCTAGCCCCACCAGCGTCAGAAACTCGCCCATGCGGCTCACAAAGCGGTCCGCGCCCGGTGATGCGCGTCCGGCAGTGCGGATATCGTAGGAGACATTGGGCGCGGCAACGCGCAGCTCTTCTTCGATGGCTTCGGCGTCGTAAGCACCGTCAAAACGCAGGCGGGTCTTGGTCTCGTAAAGCGCGCCGGGTGCTGTGAGCCCCGCGCGCTCGGGAAGGTCACGCGCGACGATCACCGTCTGGCCCAGGGCAAAGCCTTCGCTCAGCCGGTCGGGCTCTTCGGCGATGATCCCGCTGACGGTGACGCTTTCGGTGCCGATAGTGATCGTCTCGCCCACCGCCACGTCGAGACGCTCCGCCGCGCCGGGTGCGAGATAGGCATTATTGCCTTCAGGAGCCTGCGCCGCGCCGCTTTCGAGCAGCAGCGTGCCATACATCGGGTAATTGCCCGCAACCGCTTTCAGCTCGACCGGAACCGCAGCCTCTTCGGTGCTGGCCATGGCCTGCATCCGGTAGCCGGGCGACAGTTCGCCATATTGTTCGAGCAGCGCGGTTTCTTCTGCGTTGAGCGGGCGTTGCCACAGCTCGACTTCCATATCACCGCCGAGCAGCGCCTGCCCTTGGCCGTCAAGCTCGTTCTGGATTGCCGAGGTCAGCGAGCCGATGGCCGCAAGCGCCCCCACGCCGAGGAACAGGCACACGAGCAGCAGCCGCAGCCCGCGGAACCCGCTGGAAAGGTCGCGACGCGCAATCGTCCAGGCGCGGGCCCAGCTCACCAGTTCCTCCCCGGCACGGGGAGGGGAACCAGACGTAGTCTGGTGGAGGGGCAGGGTGTGGCTGAAAACGGCATCACCGCGCGCGAATGATGGGGGTGCCCCTCCACCATGCTACGCATGGTTCCCCTCCCCCGATGGGGGAGGATTAGCGGTATCGCTCACAATCACGCCATCGCCCAGCGTTACCACGCGGTTGCAGCGTTCGGCGAGCTTCGGATCGTGGGTAATCACCACCAGCGTTGCGCCGGTTTCCGCGCGGCGGTCAAACAACACGTCTTCCACGCTGGTGCCGGTGGTGGTGTCGAGATTGCCGGTCGGCTCGTCCGCGAAGATCAGCGGCGGGCGCGCGGCGATGGCGCGGGCGATGGCAACGCGCTGCTGCTCGCCGCCCGAAAGCTGCGCCGGATAATGGGTGAGGCGATGGCCGAGGCCGACGGCGGTCAGCTCCGCCTCCGCCTTTTTCCACGCCGCAGCATCGCCCGCGAGTTCCATCGGCGTGGCGACGTTTTCCAGCGCGTTCATCGTCGGCAGCAGGTGGAACGCCTGCAACACGATGCCGATGCGGCCACGGCGGGCGAGGGCAAGTTCATCCTCGCTCAACGTGGTGAAGTCCTTGCCCGCGACCGTGAGCTGGCCCGATGTGGCTTGCTCCAATCCGGACAGCACCGACATTAGCGAGCTTTTGCCGCTGCCCGAAGGGCCGAGCAAAGCCAGCGTTTCGCCGGGGGCAACATCCAGATCGATGCCGCGCAGGATTTCAACAGCCGCTTCGCCTTCGCCCAGGGTAAGGCGCAGATCGCGTGCGGAAATGACGGGGGATGTATCTTGGGGGCTTGTCACGCGCTGCCGATGGCATAGCTAGTGGCTATGAACAACCCATCCCTAATCCCGTGGAAGAGCGTGATGCGCTTTTCGTCGATCATTCCCGCGCTGGCGCTGGCCGCGTGCGGTGCCGAAGCTCCGCCTGTTAGCGAGGCGCAGGCGGAAGTCGATGCGCCGATTGAAGAGGTGCTGCCGGTGATGGGGCCGGAGCGGGTGATCCTCGGTTTTGGCGACAGTCTGATGGCGGGATACAATCTCGAAGACGAAGAGGGCTATCCCGAACGGCTCGAAGCGGTGATGCGCGCGCGCGGGATCAATGCGCGGGTGATCGATGCGGGCGTTTCGGGTGACACGACACAGGCGGGGCGTGACCGGCTCGCCTTCGTGCTCGATAATCTGGGCGAAACGCCTGAACTGGCCATTCTGGAGCTGGGCGGCAATGATCTGCTGCGCCAGCTTTCACCCGAACAGACCCGCGCCAATCTCGAAGCCATGTTGCAGACCTTCGCCGAGCGGGACATTCCCGTGGTGCTGATGGGAATGCGCGCGCCGCCCAATCTGGGGCCGGAATACCAAGCGGCGTTTGACGGGCTCTATCCCGCGCTCGCCGAACAATATGGCGCGACCTTGGTGCCGTTCTTTATGGAACCCCTCGCCGCCAATCCCGACCTGCTGCTGCCCGACCGCATCCACCCCACCGCCGAGGGCGTCGACGCGATGGTCGCGGCGACGGTCGATACGGTGATCGGCGCGCTGCCCGAGGAGGACGAGGGCGCTTAACGCCCCCGCGTCACCACAACCTCACCACCGCGCAAGGATCGAGGGCGGATGAGGCTTTCGCTGCCGTCGGGCCATGTCACCGCGATCAGCGACACCGCACCCGCGCTGCCGAGGCCGAAATGCGCGGCGATGGGGTCGAAGGACTGGTAACCGCCGCTCGCCTTGATCGGGCGTACCTGGCACAAACCCACTGTCACCTGTGTCACGCCGCCGGTGCAGATCGTAACCCGCGCGCCAATCGCCATGGTGTTGCCGCCGCTCTGCCGCAAATGTACCCATAGCCCGCGTCCGGCGGGGCGGTCGTTGCGGTGGGCGATGACATTGGGGCCGGACAGCGAGCGGATCAGGTCGACATCGCCATCGCGGTCGAAATCGAGCCGTGCGGCGCTGTAGGAAGGCAGCGGATCGTCGAGCCCGAAAGCCGCGCTCGCATCCTCGAATTGCCCGCGCACATTGCGGTAGAAGACATTGCGATCATCCTCCGGTGTGCGCGCCCAATATCCGGTCATCACCAGCAGATCCTGCCAGCCATCCTGATCGAGATCGGTGAAGCGCGCATCCCACGTCCAGCCGGGGCGGTTCACCCCTTGCGGTGCTGCTACTTCGTCAAAACCGCCATCGGCTCGTCCAAGGAGCAGGATGTTGCGATCGCTGTAGCTCGGGCCCAGCAGTCGCTCCATCTCGCGGCTCGACGGTTGCGGCTGCGTGCGCAGCAGCAGCGAATCGCAGAGTTCAACGAAGCGGGGATTGCCCGCCATGTCCTGACGGCAACGCCGGTAGAGCCCTTGGTCCGGCGCATCGCTGCGCGCATTGGCGTAATACTGGGTGAAGGCACGCGCCGCGCATTGCACGCGCAGGCCGGGGTCACGCATCGTCTCGCAGCCCGATTGCAGGCCCGCCTGATAGCCGCCCTTCAGCTGCGCGATGGCGTTGAGCTGCGCCACGCAGGCCTCGCGCCTGTCTGCGTCCCAGCCTTCATCGTCGCCCATTTGCGCGCAGAGCGTGCGCAGATTGGCAATCCGCTCTCCCGTTGTCCCCGCGCGGTCTGCGGGCGCGATCTGGCCGCCGTAGTAATCGGGGACGAGGTCATTGTTGAAGTCGCCTTCGTCGTAGCTCATCGACGTGCGCAAGCGGAACGGGAAGGGCACCTCGGCACCGCGCGGCGATGACATTTGGCCTTCGCGGTCAAACAGCTGGAATTCGTCGGTCACTGCGACGTCATCACCCGACAAAATGTCGATCGTGCCGTTGCGGTCGAAATCGCTGGCAAGCAGGGTCAGCGTCTGGCCGTTGAAATCAGCAAATGGCGCGCGCGTAAAGCCGCCTTCGCCATCGCCGTAGAGGATGAAATTCTGCTGCGTTTCGGCGGTGTGGTTGTTGAAACCGGGCGCGGACAGGCCAACCCCGGCATTGCCGAGCGCGATATCGAGCACCCCGTCGCGGTTGAAATCGGCGAAGGCCACCGATTGCGTGATCGAACGGTCATCGCCTTCCAGCTTCACCATGGCACCGGCATCGAAACCGCCGCCACGGTTCCAGAACAGGTAATTGCCGTCAGCCCGCGTCGAGACGAACAGATCAAGCGCGCCGTCGGCATCCAGATCGGCCAGCGCGATATTGTGGACGATTGCCGCGTCAACCGGGCCGAGATCGGCCTGCTGGCGGACGAAAGTCCCGCCGATATTGGCGTAGATCGCGGCGCCGGTGGCAAGGAAGCTCTTGCGCAGGACGATGTCCGTCCAGCCATCGCCGTGAATGTCCCCCGCTGCCACGCCGCCGTCAAACTGGTGGAAGAAGGAGCGCGCCATGGAATGCAGCGGCTCGCTGATGCCGATGCCGATATCGCGGCCGATGATGCGGGAGAAGACGGGGCCATCGCTTGTGGGTGAAGGCGCGGTGGTGATCGGCAGCAGGTCGAGCGCGGCAATGCTTTCGCCCTCGCTGGTGAAAGCGACGCGCTCTCCGCGCACCGTCTGTTCGTCAAGAAGCGGGCGCAGCTCGGCCAGCGGCACCGCCTGCTCGGTATCGGGGGCTTCGGGCCACTCAACCGGCGGGCTTGCCGCGATGATCGCGCGATAGCTGGCGAGGCGGAAATCGCGCGCCGGTTCGGCCAGTGCTTGCGCCAGCAAGCCCGCACAAACCGCCGCCGCGACCACCATCAGCCACATCGAGACCGCTGTGCGCAGCGAAATCGCGCGCCAGATGACGATGAAGGCGTAAACGCTGAACGATCCCAGCGCGACAACCGCCGCCGCGCCATAGGCATCGTTCATGCCGATACTCAGCAAGACTGCCGTCAGAATGACATCGAGTGCCATGGGGGCAGGGGCAAAGCTGAGGAAAAGCGCGACGATCAGCATCCCGCCGGCAATGGCCAGCAGGCTGGAACTTGGCAGCACGCCGACAAAGGCGCTGGGGCTGAATATTTCGACAAACAGCGCGCCGAGCAATGCCGCCAGAAACATCATCGGCACGGTGACGATGAAGATGAAGAAGAAATTGCGCGCATAATGCCGCACGAACCAGATTAGTGTGTCCACTACGCCATATTCGCCCGCCTCGTATTCGCGCGGGGCGAGGTGCCGCATCAGCCATCCGGAAAGGCCGGTCAGCTTCTGCCCGACTTCGCTGGCGGCGCTGGTATGGCGTGTTGCCTCGGTTTCATCCTTCAGGATGAAGCGGCACAGCAGCGGTACGCCGACCAGCACCATCGCCAGCGCGGCTAGCAGCTTTACCGCCGCCACCTGCACGGGCAGCAGCGCGAAGCTCATCGTCACCACGATCACGTTCAGCGTCGGGCTGGCGAGCATGGCGGACAGCGTTGTCTCCAGCCGCAAGCGCCCGGCGTGCAGACCCATCGCAATCGGCACTGCGCAATTGACGCACACGCCGAGCGGAGCACCGATCACCGCGCCCAGCGCGGAGTTGGCAAAGCCGTTCTTGAAGCTGCGCCGCTGGATCAGCGACAACAAAGTCAGCGCCATCGCTCCAAACAGCACGCCGAAGGTCATGCCCTTCATATTGGTGACGATCCAGTTGATCGTGTTCGCCCACAGCACGGAGAGGAAGCCGGAGCCCGGCACCACTTCGATGGCGATATCGAAGGACAGGCCGGAGAGCGGGGTGTCGCCGCCCATCAGAGCCTTCTCGCTCAACGCCGGATAACGGCTGCCCGACCAGAAAAAGACCGCCAGCGCGATTGTCAGCGCAATCACCAGCCAGAGCCGGTAGTCGCGCCGCTTTTCAGCGATCGGCGCCAAGGAGGTGAAAGTGGCATCGTTCACAGCACGGGCTCCGTTTGTCGGATCGTTTCGCAGAATGCGGTATAGTGTTTCTCAAGCCGCTCGATCAGAGGGCCGTTAGCCGAGGCGAAGTCTGCCAGCCTTGCAGGCGCGACGGGAACGTAAGGTTCCGCCGCCATTGTGCCACTCGCTTTGGCGTTGCTGGCGCTAGTCCACTCTGGAGCCGTAGCCTGCTCCAGTCCGATATGCGTCAGGACTTCGCCGAACCTTTCGGCCATCTCCGCATAGCCCAGCACCAGCGCGCGCTCCGGCAAGTCCCGCATCGCGTCCAGCGTACGCAGATAGATGCTAGCACTGCCCAGCACGTACGGGTCGCCTTGGAACCCGGCGAGTGGTTCGGGGAGGGGCGCTTCCCTCGCAGCAGCTACCACTTCGGGACGGTCGCTACGCTTGCGGTCGAGCGATTCGAGCACGGCCAGCGGTTCGCGGTGCAGCGCTATGATCCGCGCGCCGGGCATCGCCTCGACAAGCTCCGGCATAAAGCGGTTGAGACGGCTCGACAGTTTCATAACCAGCGGCTTGCCCCGTCTCTTCGCAAACCTGCGCCAAGGCTCCAGAATGGCGAGCGCGATATCCATCCGCGCGGACGGCGTCGCATCCGGCGCATCGCGTCCATGAAGCACCGAAAAGAACGGCGGTTCGCGCAGCACCAGCGCCTGGCCCGTCGCTTCGATATTGCGCGCGAGCAACGTCGATCCGCAGCGCGCGACATGGAAGATCAACGTCACGTCGCTGTAGTCGGGATCGCGCTGACCCAGTGCGGCTTGCCATTCGGGAAAGGCGCGCATTGCGTGCGCCTTTGCATTCATGGGCACGCCGTCGCGGAAGAAGCCCGCCGACCAGTCGAAATCCGCAATGTCGATCAGGCGAAGCAGCAGATGCTCGCCCGCCCGCTGAACGCGGATCGGCAGAAAGTCCGGCGCGCTCACAGGCCAGGCCATTGCGCTGTGTCTTCACCCTTGCTGACGTGTCCGCTTACCGCGAAACGGCCATCGGCAAAACCGTTCCCCGGCACCTGCGTCGATCCGACCGCGTGGTAGAACCAGCTGGGGAAAGCAACAAAGCGGTTGGGGCGTGGCACGACCTTGGTGAAGAAACTGTCCGAGATTTGGCCCTTGGCGAAGTTGGAATCGAAAACGAACAGTTCGCCGCCAGTGAAGCGCGGTGTCTCGTGTCCGAAATAATACAGCCATGTCAGCGCGCGCCCCGCCTCATTTGGCGGATTGTGGTTGTCGCGATGGGTATTGAAGAAGCCGCCTTCCACATGGTTGGTCAGCTTGATCTCAGACTTGGTGATCGTGAAACCCGGCAATCCCATCGCCTGCTGGAAGCGCGCAAGATTGTCTTCGATGAAGGCGAGAAACCAGTCCTTTCGCTCGGTAAAGTGCCAATCAAGCAGCGTCTCCCGCTTGTCGGGATCGTACGGCTGGTCGCCCGATGACAGCCGCGCCTTTTTGAAATGCTCCTCGCGCTCGCACGCGTGACGGAACAGCGTTGCCATCTCTTCGGGGGCAAGCAGATCGTCGATCACAATCAGCGGTGCAATGAAGTTGTCGGGCGGGGTCGTCAGGCCTGCGGGAATGGCGAGTTCCTCGATGGATTGTCCATCCTCGCCGATAAGGATCTTGCGCGCCGCTGCCAGATCGCCGCTCCGCCGCAACAGATTGGCGCGGAGCATCTGTGCCTGATCGGAAGACTTCCCCTCCAGCTGCGCGAGCATCGCCGCGTTGACGGAGGCATCGCCAAGCCGTGCAAGCTGGCCGTACTGGATGCGCGTATCTTCGTGCACGGCGCGCCGCTATGCGCCGACCGGTTCGACCAGTCTGTGATCGCGCAGATGGCCGACAAATTGCAGGACTTCCGCCTCGCACAGATCCTGCGGGATATCGTAAACCTCGTGCAATGCCGCAGCAATTTCGGCGAGCGAGGATTGGCCGTCGAGCCGTTCCCAAATCGCCTTGCCCGTTGCGTTCAATTCCACGAACTGCCCCTGCTGCATCGACATCAGGACTTTCTTCTCGCCCGAATCCGACATGAGGACATCCTCTGCGGGTGCGAACACCTGCTGCATTTCCGTTTTCTCCGTCACTGTCTCACCCCGTCGACCGGTTCGGGCGATCCCGCTGCCCTGTCCGGCCGGTTTTGCATCTGAGCGATAAGCTCGCTCGCAATCTTGACGATTTCGCCGCGCGTGTCACGTCCTTCGGGGCGGGTAATCCGCCACATCGGCACGCCATCCGCAATCGCGCTCCATTTGCTGAACAGCCTCTGTGCAATGTCGCTGGTGATGCAGCGTTTGCGAAAGGTGTTGTCGCGCAGCGCGGCGAGGGCTTCACCGTGCGGGAGGCGTGTGGCGGCAACCTCTTCATGCGCGAACGCCCATTCGAGAACGATGATACCGGCCAGCTTTTGTCGCGCGAGCACAAACCGTTCGGCTGTTGCAAGGATCGCCTTGCCGCTTGGACAAGTGCCCAGCTTCTCGCTTGCGGCATAGGAGGGCAGGCTGGCCAAGGCATCTGCTGCAAGCTTGGCCGATGCGGGGCCGGGGAAGGCGAGAAATTCGGGCGCCTCGCCGATGTGCACAACATCATCGCCAAGCGTTTGTCCGCCCGCTTCGAGCAGATGCGCGGCAATGGTCGATTTACCCGCTCCGGAAGGCCCGCAGACCAGAAACGCCTTTCCATCGAGGCAGACGCTCGCGCCGTGCAGCACCACATTACCGCGCTGCTGGTGCAGGAGCGCGCAGCCGCTGCCAAGGATATGCGCGGCCATATCGGCGGCGCTTTGCTGGCTGGCCAGTTCATAGGTGATCGCCGACCCGCCACTGATTAGCATCCGCCCGACGCCGGGTGCCCGCAGCAGCGCTTCTCCCGGCGCGCTTTGATAATGTGTGCGGGTGACTTCCGCATTTTCGAGAGCTTCGGGGACACACCCGGCCATTATCTCAGCTGTCGCAGTCGACTGCTTTGCGCTGCCTGCCGCAGCAAGCGGCGGCAACGGCAAGTCGGACTGCAGCTCAAGTCCATGCACGGTGTAGCGCATTGGCCAATTTATCTCATCCCGAAACACAAACGGCCCCGAATGCCGGAGCCGCTATGCGTTTCATAATCGAGCGAAAGATCAGGACGGCAGGCCGTCAAAATCCTCGTCAACGTCCATGGCCATGTTGGCGTGAACATCGCTCGTCATGGCGACCACTTCGAGTGTTGGCTTTTCCCAATCGAGCTTGGTGCTGTCCGAAGATTTCTTTGACATGGTTTTCCCCCACAGGCGCTAGTTTCGGACGGGTTGCCAGCACCCATTTGTAAAGTCAACCAATCACTGCCCGTGGTCAACCAATCTGCACTATCGGTTTCAGGGCAGCTCGGCGGGCGGATTTGGCGATTTGCGCCAAAGACACAATTGCATAGCCTTTCGAAACTGGCCCGTTCGCACCTTTTCTCCGGGCTGTGCAGTCACGCGCACCCGCTCCAATTCGGCAAGGATGGTGTCCAGGTCCAGAAGCTCGCGCCCCAACCAGGTATCGCGATTCTGCTCAAGCAACGACTGCAACGCAGGTATTTCCGCATAGAAGCCGGCAATGGCCACGGGCATGGATGCGCCGCCCTGCTTGTTGTCGCGCAGCCTTACGCTGTCGGGCATCCGGCCTTTCATTGCGCCGCGCACAAGCACACGGCGCTGCGTGGGCGTGCGCTTGAGCAGGTCGGGAACGCGCAGGCAGAATTCGACGAGGCGGGTGTCCAGCATGGGGTAGGTGTGCGCGAAGCCGTTCGGCCCGGAGCCGACAGCCGTGTCTTGCGTGCGCTGGGCAATATGCGGGCTGGCGATGACTTCACGCTCGCGTTCGCCAATGGTGCCCCATAGCGGGCGCATGGGATGCGCGTTGTGACGTGCGCGCAATGCGGCATCGGAAATCCATGCCGGCTTGGTCGTGCGGTGGCGACGGCCCAGCACCGCGTGCCGCTGGGCGAAAGCACGTCGCTTCAGAATCGCGCGGCCGGGGCCGGTTCGCCACAGGAAGCGCCATTTCCAGTCCGCGATTTGCGCGAGATCTTCCCACGCGCCCGCTTTCGCGAGGCTCTCGCCATAGCCTTCGCCCTGGCCGGTCGCGCATTGGTCTCCGCCGTGGCCGGAGAAGATGACCCGGCAGTCCTCCTCGCGCATGATTTCGGCAAGGCGTGGCTGGAGAAATGCGAAATCGCGCTGTGCCGGCCCGCCATGGCGGGCGACCATCGCTGCCGTGAGCGCAATCTGCGATTGCGGCTGATCGTCGAGCCAGCGGTGGTCGGTTTCGGGCATCACCGCGCGCATCGCCTCGATCTGCTCGCGCTCGTCCTGAAACGTTTCGTTGAGCACCGCCGCTTCGCCGAGGACATGGGACAGTGTCAGGAAACGCTGCCCCCTTTCCGCCAAGACCGGCGCGGCGGTCAGCGTGATGGCGCCAGAGTCGATTCCCCCGCTGAATTCGCTGGCAACGACGCCTTTGGCTGGCAGACGGCAAATGACCGCCTGATCGAACAGGCGGCGGTATTCGGCGATTGCCTCGTCCGCCGTGATATCGAGTAAGTCGTCGAGCGGCGGGGGCGACCAGTGCCGCGTTTCGCTACGCTGTGAAGCTGTGATCGCAAGTGCGTGCGCGGGCTTGATGATACGGATGCCCTGATAGGGCGTGTAAGGCTCTTCGCCCTTGATCTGCTCCATGCAATCGACCAGCCACATCGCTTCGGGAGCGCGATCCACCCATGGCAGTGCGAGCAGCACGTCCATATTGCTGGCGAAAGCAACAAAGTCCTGCGTCTCGGCGACGAAGAGCGGGCGAATGCCCATCGCATCGCGGGCGAGTGTCAAATGCCCGCCACCGGGATCGAGCGCGGCAATGGCGAAGTCGCCG
Organism: Aurantiacibacter sp. KMU-128; assembly: GCF_056933515.1. Taxonomy (NCBI): domain Bacteria; kingdom Pseudomonadati; phylum Pseudomonadota; class Alphaproteobacteria; order Sphingomonadales; family Erythrobacteraceae; genus Aurantiacibacter; species Aurantiacibacter sp. KMU-128. Next base: position 2,041,322 of record NZ_JBXORT010000001.1, on the reverse strand, counting down.
ACCAGATGCCGTGCGAAGTCTGCCCCCCATGTCTGCCAAGCGGCAAGCGCGACCTCGGCATCGCTCGCCTTGCCAAGCTCCAAGGCGGCTGTCAGCTCGCCGCGATTGTCCAGCCGCCCGTCAAAAACGAGTGTGCCGGATGCGTTGTGGACGAAGCCTTGCGGAGGCGCACCCGCATAGGGCGAGCGCTCGCCGATGGCGATGTGCGCGGCGGCAGACGTGTCGCTTTCACAGTAGTCGGCGGGCCATTTCGCCGCGCGCTCGTCCATCGCGGCGATCCAGTCAGGCGGCACGCGCTTGCTGCCGCGCGCCATCACGCCGTAAATCATGCTCACGAAAGCCGCTCCACCGCGCCGCCCGCGACGCGCCAGACCGCTGCCTCTTCCAGAATGCCCTCAAACGGCACGCGTTCGGTGCCGGTGAGCCAGACCTGCGTGCCGCTGCCTCTCAATCGGTCAAACAGGGCATCGCGCCGCACGGGATCGAGATGCGCTGCCACTTCGTCGAGCAAAAGCAGGCTGGGCCGCCCGCGCGCGGCCAATGCCGCATGGGCGAGGGTGATGGCGATCAGCATCGCCTTTTGCTCGCCGGTCGAGCATTCGGCGGCGGGCATGGATTTCGCGTCCATCACCACCTGCAATTCATCGCGGTGCGGGCCGATGAGTGTGCGCTGCGCCGCGCGTTCACGCGTACGGTTGTCGGCGAATTGCTGGCGCAACTCGCCTTCTTCCAGCGCGCCGCCGGGGATATAGGTGAGGGCAGGCCGCGCGAAGGGCTGCGGCGGCAGGGCCTGCAATTCTTCCATCAGCGTGCCCACCAGCCGCGCGCGTCCTTGCGCTAGCCCTGCGCCTTCTGCCGCGAGTTGCGCCTCTATCGAGTCCAGCCATGCAGGATCGGGGGCGTACTCCGCCGAGAGCAGCTTGTTGCGTTCGCGCAAAGCTGCTTCGTAGCGGCTGGCATAGCGCGCGTGACCTGGCTCCAGCGCCACCGCCAGCCGGTCAAGATAGCGCCGCCGCGTGCCCGCGCTGTCCATAAACAGGCGGTCCATTGCAGGCGTGAGCCAGCCAAGGCCAAGCCATTCGCCAAGGCTGATCGCAGTCGCCTCCGCGCCATTGACCTGCACGATCCGCCTGCCGGGTCGCGCCGCCTGCATTCCGGTGCCGAGCCTGACCGGCTCCCCGCCATCGCCGGTATCGAGCTGGCAACTGGCCGCGAATGCGCCGTCACCCCCCACTCCCGCCATATCGGCCAGCGCCGCGCGCCGCATTCCGCGCCCGGGAGCAAAGAGCGAGAGCGCTTCCAGCACATTGGTCTTCCCCGCGCCGTTTTCGCCCACCAGCAAATTGATCGCCCGCGTGCCTTCAAGCCGGGTTTCGGCGTGGTTGCGGAAGCGGGAAAGGGTGATGCGGTCGAGCGCCATAGGTCGGATCGTCCCTATTCCAGCGCGGGAGCCCGTTCCACCTGAAATTCAATTCCCAAATGTTGGGATTAATTCCCGATGAATAGGGAGTAACAGAATGTAAACTGTCTACGCGATGAACGGGAATGGCAGAATTCTGCGGTTTTTCCAGTTTGGCACGCGCTCTGCAAAGTAGTCGGCATGGGACGATACAGACCAACAGTCTCTCAGAATAGGAAATAGACCATGAGCAACTCGAACGACATTCTCGGCAAAATCGGCGCCGCACTTGGCGCGGTTGTCATCTCGGCCACGCTGTTCATCAGCAGCTTTGCCAACCCCGGTTCGCCCAGCGTGCTGATGCTGATCGCGTAACTACACACCAACGACCCCATCCAACAGGAGCTTTTTGACATGACCAACACCAACGACTTCACCGCCCGCGTTTTCGCAGTCCTCGGCGCCTTCGCCATGACCGCAACGCTCTTTGTCAGCAGCTTCGCCACCCCCGGCACGCTCGTCTGATCCAACCAAGACTACTGAACAAGGAAACAGAACAATGACCATGACCAACGACATTTCTGCCCGCGTTTTCGCTGCTCTTGGCGCACTCGCGATCACCGCAACGCTTCTCGTCAGCAGCTTCGCCACCCCTGGCACGCTGGTCTGACCCGACCGAAACAAAGGAACAACGATAATGACCCAGACGTATTCTAACCGCATCGCTGCCATTTTCGGCGCCATGGCCTTGACCGCCACGCTGTTTGTCAGCAGCTTTGCCAACCCCACCGCAACCACGATTTCACAGGTGCTGATGTGAGCAATATCCAGAATTCGAACGGCAACCGCCCTGCAGGCTTCCGCCTCGACAGGGGAAATGCGAAAATCGCCGGCGTGTGCGGCGGGCTTGCCAACTATTTCAATGTCGATCCGCTGATCGTGCGCATCGTCTTCGCCATCGGTGCGGTTGCCGGTGTCGGCAGCTTCATCCTGATCTACTTGCTGATCTGGTTGCTGGCCAACTGAGCTTACGCGCTCAACGGCCAGCGCCACCTCTGCCAAATGGCGAGAAATCGGTGTCGGTATCGAACACCTCCACGCCTTCGCGGCGTTTCAGGAAACCGACCACCTGATAGGTAACCGGGGTGAGGAGCGCTTCCCACCCCGTCTTGATGAGCCACTGGACAGCACGACCTGCCACAATTGCTCAATCGGCCATCCTGCCAGCCCGTAAAAGGCCAGCGGATAGAAGATCAGGCTGTCAATGCCCTGGCCCACGAAGGTTGAACCGATTGTGCGGCTCCACAGCATCTTTCCCTTCGTCCAGACTTTCATCTTGGCCATGACGATGGAATTGGCAAATTCCCCCGCCCAGAAAGCGACAATGCTGGCAAGCACGATGCGCCAGCTGTTCCCGAACACGAATTCATAGGATTCCTGCCCCGGCCAGCCCTCGGCAGGCGGCAGCGCGACGACGACCCATGCCATAAACGCCATGAAGATAAGCGCGGCAAACCCCGTCCAGATCACGCGGCGCGCATTGGCGTAGCCATATACTTCGGTCAGCACGTCGCCGATGATGTAGCTGATCGGAAAGAACAAAACCCCCGCGCCGAACGCCCACTGCGTGCCGTTAGGCAGCGTGACGTAACTCGGCTTGGCCGCCCCGATGATATTGCTGAGCAGCAAGATCGCGACGAAGGCCGCCATGACATAGGGGAAATAGCGGAAGGACGCGGCCCGCAGCGCGTCGCCTTCGAGTTTTTGGGGATGATCGCTCATTTGCGCGGTGTATCTCCATTTGCGCGGACAGCAAACATCGCTATTCGCACGTGGAGCGCGCGCCCGTAGCTCATCTGGATAGAGCGCGAGACTTCTAATCTTGAGGCAGCAGGTTCGAGTCCTGCCGGGCGCGCCATTCTTTGCTGTTGCAAAGAATGGCTTGTTTGCTTTTCGATTGCGCATCCGCGCAATCGTCCTCGATGCTGTTCGCTCCGCCGGGACTTCGTTCCGGCTGCGCGGCATCTGCGGTCGGGCGGTCGCCCTCGGGCCTTCGGCAGTCCCTTTCAACCTCGTCATTGCGAGGAGCCGTTAGGCGACGCGGCAATCCAGTCCGGCGTTGAAACTGGATTGCTTCGCCTGCGGCTCGCAATGACGGGTTAGCCGGGTGAATGTCGAACTTTTTTACACCGCGATACCCCGTTAACTTTTCGCCAACCATCGTCTCCCGCAGGAATCTGCCAATGCGCGAAACTGGCACGGGGTGTGCAAAGTAAAATGCGATACCCAAGTCTTCGATAGAGGCGGGACTGCTTTGGTTTACCCGACCAGTCTCCCGGTCCCGCCTCCCCGACTTTCCCTCTACAAAAACTCAGCGTCTGCCCGCCCAAGGCTCGTCCGTGGCATCCTTCCGCATTGCGCCCGCATAAGGCACGCATAACGCATAGGCGTCGCGCGGTTCGGCGGTGAGGTAGCTGTGCCAGTCAGCGGGCGCGAGGATCACCGGCATCCGGTCGTGCACGCCGCGCACCGTCGCATTCGCTTGCGTCATCAGCATCGTATAGGCGCGGCCCCATTCGGTGGTATCGCGCCAGAAACCGGCGATGGCGAACAACTCCGCATCCGCTGGCGAGAACCATGTGCGCGTCTTGCCGCCGGTCGGCCCTTCGGCTTCGGCAAAAGCGCTGACGGGGATCAGGCAGCGGCGTGCTTCGAAGCTCGGCTTCCAGAAGCTGCTGCCCAGCTTGTCGGTGCGCGCATTGTTGACCGGCTTGGGCTTGAGCGGCTGACCCTTCGCGCCCTTGCGCTGGAGCGGGAAGCCCCAGACCATCGGTTGCAGCGTGTCCTCTGCCAGCACCATGCCGGGATAGCCGGGATAGAGCATTTCGGGCGCGTTCCCGCCGGGTGAGACGCGCATGTCCTGCGCGATGTCGGAGAAAAATTGTGCAACCTCGTCCGCCGATTTGGACATTTTGTAGAGGTTGCACATGGGCGTTTCCTACTCCGGCAGATCGCGCGCCGCCTCCGGCAATCCGGTTGGCGCGCCCAGCGTTCCAGCTTCTATCGGCCAAAGCACCTCGCCTGTCACCACGCCCAGTTCCATAGGCACGAGGGTCGAGAGGAAAATGTGCACAGGCGAAGGCGCGGCGCCCGAATGTTCGGTAACATGGATCATGAATTCCAAGCCCGGCGTCTCTTGCGTCCACGTCACCACTTCACACGTATCGGTGAGCAGTTCCGGATCGCCGCTGATGCCGAATTCGTCGAACGACACGCGCCAATGCTTGCCCAGCGGCACCGCGCCATCCTCGATCGGGCCGTTGAGGACATAGGCATCGAAGCTCGCATCCTCGCGCGGGGGCAGGACGATGGTGGAAAGGTTGACCGATCCGTTCGATCCCTCGTCCACGCACAATGCCGCGCTCGTCGCCAGCACCGCGCGCGGGGCGAAACTGCGCGCCTGCGCCATCGCGGAGGCCACGCCGTCCAACAGCGGGGCATCGCCTGACAAGTGGATCACTTCGGAAATGATCGCGCCGCCCACGATCTCGTACTCGGCGAGCGCGACATAGTCGGCATCCGGCCCGTCGCCGCGCCGGCCCACGATAATGGCAAGCCACTCGCCATCCTGCGCACCGGGCAGCGCTATCGCGCCTTGATAGCTTGAGCCGATATTGCCTGAGACCATGCCGGAAAACTGCCGCTGCGCAATCGCGGTGGCCTGCTGGACCGCGAGCATCTCGTCAGCGGTGCGCTGCGCGGCCTCCCCGGCGGAAAAGTCCTGCGCCGCGAGTGTGGTGGGGGCGACAAAAAGGGCCGCAAGGGTGAGAGCGTGTTTGAGCATTAAAATCCCGTTTCAGCCCCAAGGTCCCGACTGTCCTGAGCCTGTCGAAGGACTGCTTTTCTTCTGAGTATGTGCCCACTCCAAAAAGGAAGGACAGCCCTTCGACACCCGCCTACGCGGGCGCAGGCAAGCTCAGGGCAACCGGGATTTAGGGAAGGGGAGATTGCTCAAACATGAGCAGCCTTATCAACCCTCAGCCTTAGCAACCTGCTTTTCGGTCATCAGCGTCTGCAACTCGCCCGCTTCGAACATTTCCATCATGATGTCGCTGCCGCCGACGAATTCGCCTTTGACATATAGTTGCGGGATGGTCGGCCAGTCGGAGAAGGCCTTGATGCCCTGGCGGATTTCCATGTCCTGCAGCACGTCGACGCTTTCGAACGCGACATTGCAGTGGTCGAGAATCGCCACGGCGCGGTTGGAGAAGCCGCATTGCGGGAAAAGCGGCGTGCCTTTCATGAAAAGCACAACATCATTCTCGCCAACGATCTTGGCGATGCGGTCATTCGTTTCGGTGTTTAGATCGGTCACGTGTCCCACCCGGTTTGTCTGTCGTTACCCGTCAGTTGGGAACGCTGGTGTGCAGTTGCAAGGCGTGCAGCTCGCCGCCCATACGCCCGCCGAGTGCGGCGAAGACCATCTTGTGCTGCTGCACGCGGCTTTTGCCCGCGAACTCGGACGAGGTGACGCGGGCGAGCCAGTGGTCGTTATCATTGGCGAGCGCTTCCATCTCGACCGTCGCATCGGGGATGGCGGCCTTGATCAGCGCCGCGATGTCTTCGGCGGGCATGGGCATGGGCTTAGCCTTGCGCCATGAACTGGCGCTTGGCCTCGATCATCATTTCCTCAAGCTTGGCGCGCACCGTCGCTTCGTCAATATCGGTGCCGGCCTGGGTCAGATCGCCCAGCACCTTGCGGATGACATCTTCGTCGCCCGCTTCCTCGAAATCCGCCTGCACGACGGCCTTCTTATAGGCTTCGGTTTCTTCGGGCGTGAGGCTCATCAAACCAGCGGCCCATTCACCCAGCAGCCGATTGCGCCGCGCGGCGATCTTGAACGCGGTTTCTTCGTCCATCGCATATTTGGCTTCTTCGGCGCGTTCGCGGTCTTTGAAATCGGTCATTTGTTAGTCATCCCTTTGAAAATCCGCTCATCCTGAGCCTGTCGAAGGATCGCTTTTCCTTTTGGCGTGGTACCACAAGTGAAGGACGATGCTTCGACAAGCTCAGCATGAGCGGGATAAGACCTGTGAGCCTAGCCCGCAACACCTGTTCCGCGCGCGAGCCACGGGCGGTGCTGCGCTTGCTTCGCCTCATAGGCGGCAATTGCATCGCCGCGTTCCAGCGTCAGCCCGACTTCGTCGAGCCCTTCGAGCAGGCAATGCTTCCGGAACGAATCGATTTCGAACGCGAAACGGTCCTGGAACGGCGTGGTAACGCTCTGCGCTTCCAGATCGATGCTGATCGGATCGGTCGCGGCGACTTCGAGCAGGCGGTCCACCGCCTCTTGCGGCAAGGCGACGGTCAGGATGCCGTTCTTGAACGCATTGCCTGCGAAAATGTCCGAGAAACTCGGCGCAATAACCGCGCGCACGCCCATATCGAGCAGCGCCCATGCAGCGTGTTCGCGGCTGGAGCCGCAGCCGAAATTGTCGCCCGCAATCAGGATCGGCGCGCCCGCAAATTCGGGATTGTCGAACACATTGGCGGGATCGTCCGCACGCACCGCTTCGAACGCGCCTGCGCCTAGCCCCTCGCGGCTGATCGTCTTCAGCCAGCGCGCGGGGATGATGAGATCGGTATCGACATTCTTGCGGCCGAACGGGATCGCCCGGCCTTCCACGGCGCGCAGCTTTTCCATCAATCGGTCTCGGGCTTCTCGCCGCTGGGGATCGGCCCGGGCTGGGTCGGCTCGTTCTTTTTCTTGCGCTTGTTCACATACAGAAGCGCCGCAGCAATCGCCGCCGAACCGATAGCACCTGCCGCAGCAATGGCGGCCTTCTTGGTCTTGTCTGTCATGGAACTCAAATGCGCCTGTTTGTGCAGCGTTTCAAGATCAGCCTGTCAGCTCGCGCACATCGGTGAGCTTGCCGGTCACGGCCGCGGCGGCGGCCATTGCGGGGCTCACCAGATGCGTGCGGCTTCCCGGCCCTTGGCGGCCGACGAAGTTGCGGTTCGAGGTGGAGGCGCAGCGTTCGCCCGGCGGCACCTTGTCCGGGTTCATGCCGAGGCAGGCGGAGCAGCCCGGCTCGCGCCATTCGAGCCCCGCTTCGGTGAAGACCTTGTCGAGCCCCTCGGCCTCCGCCTGCGCTTTAACAAGGCCCGATCCCGGCACCACAATCGCCCATTTCACACCGTCCGCCTTCTTGCGTCCGCGCAGCACGTCGGCGGCGGCACGCAAATCTTCGATGCGGCTGTTGGTGCAAGAGCCGATGAAGACGTTCTGCACCTCCACCTCGCGCATCGGCGTGCCGGGGGTGAGGCCCATGTAGTCGAGGCTCTTTCTTGCGGCCTCCTGCTTGGACGGATCGGCGAAGCTCTCGGGCGAGGGGACAACCCCGCCAATGGCGACGGTGTCTTCGGGACTGGTGCCCCATGTCACGGTCGGCTCGATATCGCGGGCGAGGATCGTCACCGATTTGTCGAACTGCGCGCCCGGATCGGTGGCGAGCGTGCGCCAGTATGCGACGGCCTTGTCCCATTCCTCGCCCTGCGGTGCGAGCGGGCGGTTTTTCAGATAGGCGAAGGTCGTCTCGTCGGGCGCGATCAGGCCCGCGCGCGCGCCGCCCTCGATGCTCATATTGGCGACAGTCAGGCGGCCTTCTACGCTCATTTCCTCGAACACTTTGCCGCGATATTCGATCACATGGCCGGTGCCGCCCGCCGTGCCGATCACGCCGATAATGTGTAGGATGAGATCTTTGGGTGTCACGCCGGGACCAAGCTCACCATCGACACGGATTTCCATGGTTTTGGAGGGCTTCAGGAGCAGCGTCTGCGTCGCCAGCACGTGTTCGACTTCGCTGGTGCCGATGCCGAATGCCAGCGCGCCGATGCCGCCATGGCAGGCGGTGTGGCTGTCCCCGCACACGATGGTCGCGCCCGGCAGCGAAAAGCCTTGTTCCGGCCCGACAACATGGACAATCCCCTGCTCGCGCGCAGTGGCGTTGAAATAGCGGATGCCGAAATCAGCGACATTCTTCTCCAAAGCGGCGAGCTGCTGCGCGCTTTGCGGGTCGGCGATGGGGATGTTGACCCCGTTCGCATCCACCCGCGCGGTGGTCGGCACATTATGATCGGGCACGGCGAGCGTGAGGTCGGGGCGGCGCACTTTGCGTCCGGCGATGCGCAGCGCCTCGAACGCCTGCGGGCTGGTGACTTCGTGCACCAGATGCCGGTCAATAAACACCAGACAGGTGCCATCATCGCGCCGTTCGACAACGTGCGCGTTCCAGATCTTTTCGTAAAGCGTGAGCGGTTTGCTGGCCATCGGGTCGAGCTAGGCTTCTCGTTCCGTACTGACAAGGGCGATTTGACGCACAATTGTTGCGAATTTGATGCACCGCAAAAATTCGCTGGTTTGCGCGTGGGACTGTCTTGGAATTTTAGGATTTAGTGCCTAGTTTACACCTATGTCAGCGAAACCTTTTTCCATTCCGATCCGCATCGTTCCCGAAGATATCGACTTCATGGGCCACGTGAACAATTCGCGCTACCTCAACTGGGTGCAGGATGTGGTGCTGGCGCATTGGCAGAAGCTGGCTCCGGCAGAGGAAGTGGCGAGCAAGGCCTGGGTCGCGCTGAAGCACGAAATGACTTTCCGCCGCCCGGCCTTCCTCAATGACGAAGTGATCGCCGAAACCGTGCTGGAGAAGATCGCCGGTGCGCGCAGCTTTTACAACACCGTCATCAAGCGCGGCGAGGACGTGATCGTCGAAGTGCAATCCATGTGGTGCTGCCTCGACAGCGAAACGCTGCGCCCCGCGCGCATCGACCGCGACGTGGCGGAAACGCATTTCGGCCTGCCCAAAGCGCAGAAGCGGTTTACCGGCGACTAACGTCGGCCTTTGCGCTGCCGCGCTCCCGCTATTATAAGGCACGGCATGAGCATTCTCGTTCCCCTGCTGATCGTCATTGTGACCATTCTGGCCATGGAAGTGGTCGCCTGGTCGAGCCACAAATATATCATGCATGGCTGGGGCTGGGGATGGCACCGCGACCATCACGAGCCGCATGATAACCTCCTCGAAAAGAACGACCTATACGGCGTTGTCGGCGCGATCATGAGCATTTCCTGCTTCATGTGGGGCTGGCCGGTGGTGATGGGCGAATATGCCTGGCCCAACGCCACGTGGATCGGCGTCGGCATTCTTGGATACGGCATCATCTACACGTTGATCCATGACGGGCTGGTGCACCAGCGTTACTTCAAATGGGTGCCCAAGAAGGGTTATGCCAAGCGGCTGGTGCAGGCGCACAAGCTGCACCATGCAACAATTGGTAAGGAAGGCGGTGTAAGCTTCGGCTTCCTGTTCGCGCGCGATCCGGCCAAGCTCAAGGCAGAGCTGCGCCGCCAGCGTGAAGAGGGTATCGCTGTGGTGAGGGACAGCGCAGGCGCTTGAGGGAGCAGGGCCGGTGGCCGAGCAGATCGACATTCGCGGACTGTGGGAAGGCGCGTTCCAATACACATCTTCCGCCGATGCGGGCGACTTCCCGTTCAAGGCCAAGATCATCCAGAAGGACGGGGCAATCTCCGGCCTGATCATGGAAGACAATGTCGCGCATGGCGGCACGGTGAAGGCCGAGATCGAGGGCACGCTGTCCGGCCAGTCGCTACGCTTCACCAAGAGTTATCTGCACGCAAGCGATCACTACAAGAACGTGGTCGAGTATTCCGGCACGATCAATGCCGATGGCAGCGAGATCTCGGGCACGTGGAAGCTGCCGCATGATGGCGGCACTTTTGTTATGGTGCGCAAGGGGTAGCGGCGGTCAGTCCGGCGTTTCGTCGAGCAATTGGCGCTTGGCGAGCCGCAGGCCACCCCAGATCACCAGCACTGTCGGCACCACGAGGATCGCTAGGGTTGTCTTCACATCGACACCGGGAATCCCCTCCAGCCCCCATTTGACAAGGCCGAGCAGGTAGTAGCTGACCGCGACCACCGAAAGACCCTCGACCAGCTGTTGCAAGCGCAGTTGCAGGCGGCTGGAGCGGTCCATGCTGCGCATCAGCTCAGCATTCTGGTTCTCGATCCGCGTGTCGATCCGCGCGCGCAGCAGGCTCCCCAAACGGTCGGCGCGCTCGGATAATTGCTCTTCGCGCACCACCAGCGCCTCGCAAAAGCGCACGGCGGGCTGGAAGCGGCGTTTGGTGAAAGTGTTGAGCGAAGCGTAGCCTTCGATCGCTTCCACCTGCAACTCCTCCAGCCGCTCCTGCACCAGCTGGGCATAGGCACGGGTCGCGCTCATACGATAGCCGGTGAGCGTGGCGACGGTGGTGAGTTCGAGTGAGAGCGCCGAAAGCTCCTCCATCAGATCATCATCACGGCCGTGATTGGCGCAGAGCTTGTCTGCCAGCTTGGCAAGATCATCTTCGATCGCATCGAGGCGCGGCCAGTTCGCTTGCGCTTCGGGCAGGCCAAGCAGCGCCTTGTTGCGGTAATTGCCGAGGTCTTGCAGCCGCTGCACGGTGCGGGTGAAATCCTGCGCGTCCATGCCGTTGCTGGCGACCAAAATATGCCCGAACCCGTCCCCTTGCAGGCGGAAATCGGCCCAAAGCCGTGCTTTCCCGCCGATCATACAGGAGACGGTTTCTTCGGGCTTGAAATTCATCTTGGGGAGGCGGCGCTTGGCCGCGCGTTCATCCTTCACCAGCGTCACATTGGTGGCGCGCACGATGCGGCCGGGCAGCCACTGCGCCCAGTCCACGGCCGCGCTGACATCGGGATCGGTGCCGGCGGCAAAGATCGTCAGGCTGCTGCCTTCGCTATGGCGTTCCCATGCTATGTGGACGCCTTCGGAAAACAGCCCCGAGCGGTGCGAGGCGTTCGGATTGTCGGTGGGGGCGGGCAGCACCTTGTCGAGATACTCGATCTCGGCATCGCGCTCTTCCTTGTCGACCACCAGCACCCATTGCAGGATTTTGCCCGGCACCTGCAAGGGCGGCCAGCGGCGCAGGTGCATTTCCGATACAACCCGCCGTCTCAATTCGTGTTCGCGCATCTGTGTCCCCGTTGCCAAAAAGCAAGGTCCGGACCACCCCGCTGTCAAACGCTAACCCACGATACGCAGATTTGTGCCCGTTTGCCTATCCGGCAGCGATCCGCGCCGCGTGTTCTTGCACCAACGCGATCATATTGGGCACACCCTGTGTGCGGTTCGAGCTCAATTGCGCGGTAAGGTTGAAGCGCGCAAGCGCGCCTGTGATGTCCATTGCCGCGACCTCTGCGGCGGGCTTGTCCTGCACCGCGGATACGACCAGCGCGACAATGCCCTTGGTAATCGCCGCATTGCTGTCGGCAAGGAAATGCAGCGTATCGCCTTCATGCGTGGGGTAGACCCACACCTGGGCAGAACAACCGCGCACCAGCGTTGCGTCGGTCTTCAGCGCGTCGGGCATAGGGTCCAGCTCGCGGCCCAGCTCGATCAGCAGGCGATAGCGTTCATCGCCTTCGAGAAAGTCATATTCTTCGTAAATGTCATCGAGTGTTCGCATGGCGCGGGACATAGGAGGGGAGCGCGCTCCCCTCAAGCCTAGAACAGTTTGCGGAATTCGAGCTCAAAACTGCGGCCTCGCGGATCGAGCAGGAAGGGCTGGAAGCGCAGCGGCGTGTCGCCATTGCTGTCCACCACGCGCTGGCGGCTGTTGAACACGTTCTCGATATCGAAGCCGACGCGGACATTGCGCAGGAAGGGCACCGCTTCCACCCAAGAATCGCGCTGGCCGAGATCGAAGAAGGTGCGGATGTCCAAAGTGGCGAAATCGTCGAAGAACAGATCGGTGCTGCCGGGCAGGCCAGAGCCGCTGATTTCGGATGAACCGGTGTAATTGGCGAGAAGGAACAGGCCCATCCCGTCATAGAACAGACCGCTGCGCCACTGTGCCGAATGGCGCGGCTGGCCGCCGCCCGAAAGCGCATCGCCATCGAGCAGGTCGAGCCGCGGCAGGCCGGGCGCGATCAGCACGGTGTTGTCGATTTCATAGGTGTAATTGAGATTGGCGAACCAGCGCGCAACGGGCGGACCGTCATTGTTGCCACCGAAGGGGAAGCCCCCGCCGCGACCACGGCCACCGCCGCCACCACCGCGCGGGCCACCGCCGCCACCGGGCCGTCCGGCTCCTGGCCCGCCATTAGGGCCTGCACCAGCGCGCGCGGGTGGCCCGTCACCGCTGCAGATAAATCCGCGCGCCATATTGATGCGGTCGAGGCTTACGCGGCCGTCATCGCCAACCAGCCTTTGCAGCATTTGCGGCGGAATGTTGATCGGATTGCCTTCCTCGTCGCGCGGCGGCTCGGTGCCGTTTTGCTGCGCTTCGAGGACAGAATTGAACAATGTGACCAGATCGGCGGGCTCTGCCTCACAGAAACGCGCGCGCATCGCGGCGAATTGCTCGGCATTGGGGCGTCCGGCGCCCGGAGGGCCGCCTTCGCCGCCGCCGCCGGGACGTCCGCCGCCTGCGCCTGCAGGCGGGCCACCGCCGCCACCGCCCCGCGCCTCGTCCCCGCCGCCGCCGAACTGGCCGCCCATGTTGAGGCCGACGCGGATGCGCCGCACGTCCTGCTCGGCAAAATTGACGAAGCGTTCGTCGAGCAGGGTCAGCTGCCCCGCCAGATCGCGCTCCACCCGTCCGGGGAAGGCAGCCTCGATTTCGGGCGTAAGAACAGGGAAGCCGCCGCTTACATTGCGCGAGGAATTGTCGAAATACTGGATTTGCAGACTGCCGCGCTCAAGGAAAGGCAGTTGCCAGTTGATGCCGAACAGCCAGTCGGATTGTTCCTGCACCAGCAGGTTGGGATTGCCGCCGGTGATAACCGTGGCGAGCACGGTCTCGTTATTGGTGAAATCGAACACCGGCACGTTGGGCGTCGAGATATTGGGCGCGCCAAGCTCTGTGAGCGATGGCGAGGTTTCGCGCGACAGATAGGTGGCCGACAGGGTGATATCGCCGAAAATGCCCCAGCTCACCCCGGCAGACCAGTCGGTGAGTGTGCCGAAATCGGATTGTTCGTAGATATTGCCGTTCAGATTGAGCGCGATATCGCCCAAAGCTCCGCCAAAATCTTCATCGCGGCTGGTGATCGGAATACCCAGATTGACCCCCGCCTGGAAGCGGCTGCGGTCAAGGTCGATATCGAAGCTGGGATCGCGCGTGTCGGTGCTGTCGATGCCATTGCCGCGATAGCCCGCGACCAGTGTCATCGAAACATCGCCGCCCGGAATATACAGCGGATTGCCGCGCGCGGTGGCGAGCGCGTTGATCGTGTAGGTCTGGCTGTCCGCTTGGTCGAAACCGGCGTCGGGGAACATCCCCAGATCGGCGTCCAGAGCAAGCGTGCCTGCCGCCGCTGCGCTCACCAGAGCCGCCGTGTCAATCCGCGCCTGCGTTTCGGTTCGCGCCTCGGTCAACGTGGCATCGACCGTGCCCGTGACTTGCCAATCGCCCAGATTGGTGTTGAGCGTGGCGGCGGTGGAATAGCTATCGCTGGTGCGGTCGACTGCCAACGGGTCAATCGCGTTGAAGCTGCGCCGCACGCTATTGCCCGAGGGATCGGTCAACACCACGCTGTCGAGCCCTTGCAGGCGGCGGCTGTTATCGCGTTCATATGTGGCGTTCAGGCTAAGCGTCGTTCCCGTATCCGAGATCGCGTTGTTCCAGTTTACCGTCGCTTCCAGCCCGCTCGAATCGCCCACAAGGCTGCGGAAGGCCGCGGGATCGGGATCGGTGGGGATGGTCGCCACACCGCCATCGGCCTGAATGACGCCGCGCTCCGCCTCGGTCAGCAGGCTGGAGTTTTCCCATTCCAAATTGATGTTGAGCCGCGCCGTTCCATCGATGCGCAGATAGGTGCCTTGCACTTCCTGGCTGGAAAATCCGCCGTCGAAGGGCTGGCTGTATTCCCCCTCGATTTCATAGCTTTGGTAATTGTCCTTAAGGATGATGTTTACGACGCGCTGGTCAGCCGAATAGCCGAAGCGCTGGGCAACTTCCTCGGTAAACACCTCGAACCGCTCGATCGCTTCGGGGGGATAGCTGGCAAGCTCGCGGAAAGAGCCAACGCGGATGCCGTTCACCAGGATCACCGGCTGCCCGCCGCCACCGCCGCGCCCGCGGCCGCTGGTGATTTCGGGCCCGAGTTGCTGGAGCAGTTCGGCAATCGATCCGACGCCGTAGGCGGCAATATCGTCTTCGTTCAGCTCCAGAATGGGCGGTTGCGGAGCGTCCACCCGGCCGATCAGCCGCGCGCCATTGACGATGATCGTGTTCATATCATCTTCCGACAAGGCCGGGTCCGGCCCCTCAGGCGTCGTCGGTTCCTGCCCCTGCGCAAGCGCAGTCGTTGCTACCAGCGGTTGGAAGACCAGCGCTGCGGCAATCGCCGCAAGGCTGCAATAGGTGTGTGATCGCACAGCTTGTCCTTGAAAAATACTGGGTCGCGGCCCGTGTTCACAGACCGCCCATTGCCGCCTAACGCACGAGACCGCAATCGGCTCCAATGTATCAAACGGTCGCAAGGATGTTGCGGCATTTGCGCAACAGGCAGCCTGCTCCAGGGGGCAATGAACGGGCGCTCTTCCCTTTTGCCAACCACGCGGCTATGCGCCCCCAACGCTTTTGAAACCAAACCGCAAAGGACTTTGTCACTGAATGGCTAAAGAAGAACTCCTCGAAATGCGCGGCAAGGTGGTGGAGCTGCTGCCCAACGCGATGTTCCGGGTAGAGCTCGAAAACGGCCATGAAGTGCTGGGCCACACCGCCGGACGCATGCGCAAGAACCGTATCCGCGTACTCGTGGGCGATGAGGTATTGTGCGAGCTGACGCCGTATGATCTTACCAAGGCGCGCATCACTTACCGCTTTATGCCGGGACGCAGCGGGCCTCCGGGCTACAACCCGTCCTAAGCGACCGGGCATGAGCGCGCCCGTTCCCAAACTGATCCTAGCTTCTGCCAGCCCGCGCCGGCGCGAATTGCTCGCGCGGCTGGGGGTGGAGCCGGACGCGATTGCTCCTGCCGATATCGACGAGACGCCGCAGAAGGCCGAGCTTCCGCGCGCCTATGCCCAGCGCATGGCGCGCGAGAAGGCGGCGGCGGTGGCGGGCGAGGGCGCATTCGTGCTGGCGGGTGATACGGTGGTGGCCTGCGGTCGGCGCATCCTTCCCAAGGCGGAGGATGAGGCGACCGCGCGCAAATGCCTCGAGCTGCTCTCCGGCAGGCGGCACCGCGTTTTGTCCGCGATAGCGCTCGCCGCACCCGATGGCTCGGTGCGCGAGCGGCTTTCCGAAACGCAGCTGAAGTTTAAGCGCCTCTCGGCGCAAGAGATCGACGCTTACATCGCCAGCGGCGAGTGGCACGGCAAGGCTGGCGGATATGCAATCCAGGGCATGGCGGAGGCGCTGATCCCGTGGATACAGGGCAGCCATTCGGGCGTGGTCGGCCTGCCGCTTTACGAGACGAGGGCGCTGCTGAAGGCGGCGGGTTTCGCGCTTGCCTGAGTGGCTGGTCGAACAGGGGATAGGCGAGGATCGTGCCATTCGGCTTGATGGCTCGATTATCTCCCATGCGATTCTGGACTGGCACAATGATTTGCGGGTCGGCCAAGTCGCTGAAGCGAAGCTGGTTTCGCGTAGAGCGGGGTCGCCGCGCGGCGTTGCGCGCTTTGCCAATCAACAAACGGCGGTGGTCGACCAACTGCCAGCGAGTGCGTCCGAAGGTGCCATGATCCGGCTAGAAGTCACGCGCGCTGCTCTTATTGAGGCGCGCCGTTCGAAACCGGCGCAGGCGCGCCCGACCGCAAAGCCGCTGGCTCCGGGGCTTGGACTGGCGGAGAACCTACGAGAACGTGGCGAGCACGTGAAAATTGTCCGGAGCTTTCCCGAATGCGACTGGGATGACCTGCTCGAAGAAGCAATGGATCGCCGCGTCGCATTTACTGGGGGCGCACTGTATTTCAGCCTGACACCGGCAATGACACTCATCGATGTGGATAGCGATTTCCCGCCTGCGCGCGGCGCAATGGCGGCGGTAGAGCCAATCGCCCGCTCGCTGAAGCGCTTTGCACTTGGCGGCTCGATCGGCATCGATTTTCCCACTCTCTCAAGCAAGGCAGAGCGCAAAGCAGTTGATGAGGCTCTGGACGAAGCGCTTGCCGATTGGCCGCACGAACGCACGGCAATGAACGG
This sequence comes from Aurantiacibacter sp. KMU-128, assembly GCF_056933515.1. NCBI lineage: Bacteria > Pseudomonadati > Pseudomonadota > Alphaproteobacteria > Sphingomonadales > Erythrobacteraceae > Aurantiacibacter > Aurantiacibacter sp. KMU-128. Next base: position 2,024,677 of record NZ_JBXORT010000001.1, on the reverse strand, counting down.
CTTCGGTTTCGTCCAGATTGTCGCCCGGCTGGAACGCCAGTCGATCCCGCATCTGCTGAGTTTCCGTGAAGGGCGAGCTGACCTGTACCGGCTTCTCCGTCAGGCAGAACAGCTGGAAGGTGCAGGCGTTATCGAGCTCCGCGGGGATTCAGCAATGTTCGATGTGTGCCTAGATCCCGAATTGATCGTTACGCTTCGCCAGCGCACAGGGCGGGAAGTGCGCGTTGTCGGCGATGACTCACTTGCATCAAGCAGGCCCCACGCCCAACTCGTCCCTCTATGACCAGCAAACTCTGCCCCATCTGCAAAAAGCCCCGCAGCGAGGAGTCCTCACCCTTTTGCTCGCAGCGTTGCCGCGACAAGGATTTGGCTGCGTGGTTCAGCGATGGCTACGCCGTGCCCGGCGATCCGGTGCCACCGGAAGACATTGCGCGCGAAGATTGACGAAAGCGCCGATTGGCTCTTGCCAAGCGCGCGGGGGTTCGCCATAGGGCCGCTTCCCTTGATGGCGAGCGACGCTTTGGCGGCTCGTATCCCGTGAATGCCTGGGTAGCTCAGGGGTAGAGCAGACGATTGAAAATCGTCGTGTCGGTGGTTCGAATCCGCCCCCGGGCACCACTTTCCCAAACCAGTGAATCAGCCCCTAGATATCGACGCCGCTGGCAATCGCTTCCAGCTTGCGGATGCGTTCCTTGAGGTCTGCGATTTCGATCCGCGCCATACCTTCGGCGCTGCCGTTCTCCATTTCGGGCGGCAGGCGGCGCATTTCCAGCTCGCGGTTTTTCAGCGCCAGCCAGCCCTGCCATGCGGTGAGGACAGCGGCGGTCATGATGGCCAGCGCGAGCAGCGCGGTGGCGGCAATCAGCAGGTCTGCATCCATCATAGTCTCGGTCTCCCCTTTGCGGGCCTTTCAATACGTCCCATCAATGCGCGCGTTCAGTCGTCGCGCAGTTTGTCGATTTCTTCGGCGGTGCGGCGCGCCGGATCGGTGGCTATGCGCTCGAGCACTTTGACCCGCTCTTTCAACTGGTCGAGTTCCTGCCTTGCATCATCGCGTTCGGCTTCGAGCGCGCGGCGCTCTTGTTCCTCGAGCGTGCCGCTCTGCCAGTTCCGGCTACGTGTACGCTCCATCATCACGCTGCACACGCCGATGATAAGGACAATCAGGACGAGTGCGGCGGGGAAGCTCATCGCGCATTCTCCGACTTTGCTTCCAGCCTGTGCAGATCCTCGATCTCGCGCGCCAGATTGGCGCTGGGATCGGTGACAATGCGTTCGATCACGCGGAGCCGGTCTTCCCAGTTCTCCATGCTGACATTTGCGGTAAGCTGTTGCTGCGCCTTGGCTTCCTCGATCCGCGCCTGCAGCTCCAGCTTGCGTTCCTTGTGCGCGGCTTCGGCCTGCATGAAGAAGTACACGCCGGTCATCACGACCAGCAGGGCGACGGTGATGAAGCCGAAAATGAGGATCAGGTTCGGTTCCATCAGTTTGTCCCCTGCTTGCCGCGCAGGCTCTCAATCTCGTGCGTCAAGTGATAGCCGCTATCGGTGACGATCCGCTCCACATTGGCGAGCCGGTCTTTCATTGAGCCGAGTTCGGCGCGCAGAGCAGCGTTTTCTTGACTAAGAAGCTTAACCCGCTCCTCGTTCTCCTGGCTCTTGGGATAGACCGCCTTGCCCCAGCTGTTTTCCAGCGGGTAGCCGTTCTTGACCCTGATCCAGGTGGTGATGACCCAGCCGGCGCTGATCGAAATGATGCCCACGCCCATAACCGCGGGAGTGATAAGACCGAAATCCATTATACTGTATCCTTCTGTGCGAAGTTGAGCGGCGTGCCGCTATCGGTTTTGACGCTTGCGGGCACATCGCGCAAAGCCTCGATTTCCTCGGCCACGCGGTATCCTCTGTCGGTGACGATGCGTTCGAGCACGACCATGCGATCCTGCATCTTTTCCATCGTTTCCATCAGCTTGGCGTTCTGCTCGGCCAGCCGTTCCTCGCGGACTGTGTTAGCGGCGCTGTCCACCCTTTCGGTCTTGCCACCCCACTCGTCTTCCAGCGGGTAGCCGTGCTTGGCGCGAATCCAGTTGTTGACAAGCCAGCCGACATTGCAGGCGAGCGTGATGCCGACGATCAAGAAGGCCAGTTCCCAGCTCATTGTGCGCTTTCCTTCCGGGCAAAGTCCATCTGCACACCGCTGCCGCTCTCTTCGACCGACTTGGTGTCGCGCAACGCTTCGATCTGGGTGGCGACGTTGTAGCCACTGTCTGTGACGATGCGTTCAAGCACACGGACGCGGTCTTCGAGTTGCTGCACCTTGCTGGCGTATTGCGCTGCGCGTTCGGCGGTTTCCTCCGCTGTCGCGCCAATGCGCATTTCCGCCATCTTTCGCTGGTGGCTTGTCCAGATCGCTATGATCGGAATGCTCACGCCGAGGATCGGAATAAGGATGGCGAGTTCGCCCATGGGTTTGTCCCCTCAGTTAGGTTTCTGGCTTAGCGCAGCTGTTCGATTTCGCGGGTCAGCAGCGGGTTCGAATTGACATAGAAGCTCTCGACCTCGGCCAGGCGGCGATCGACATCCTTCATCCGGGCGCGGATTTCGCGGGCGGTGCGCTTGGGGTTCTGGCGAACGCCCTGCCAGTATTCGGTCTCTTTCGTATCCGCTGCGTAAAGATGCGGCGGCTTCTTGTTCAGCAGCAGGCCCATCAGGATGTAAGCCGGAATGGTAACAGTAGCGACCGGGGTGAGCCACGATATGATGCACATCAGTCGCACCCAGAAGATGCTGATCCCGGTATAATCCGCGATGCCTGAACATACGCCCAAAAGCTTCGCATTCTGCTTGTCACGATAAAGAGTGGTGCGGGGGGTGTTCATTTGCGGGCTCCTTTCTGCTGGGCGAGCAGCTGTTCAAGCTCGCGCAGGGGCGCATTGTCGGCTTCTTTGTCGGCTTGCAGGCGCGGCGGATCGAAGGCGGGGTTGTCGGCTGCAACCAGACGCTCGACAGTGTCCATCCGCTCATCCAGCCGCTTGGCGAGGCTGTAGAGATCTTCCAGCAGCGCCTCGTCATCCGTGGTGATGGTGGCGGCGGTTTTCCACTTGGTCACATAGTGCAAAACGATCCACGGCAAGGCGATGAAGAACATGGCAAAGGCCAATACTTCTCCGAAATCCATTGTTATTCCCCTTTGTTCTTTCCAGCGTCACCGCTCTTGCCGAGCAGACGCTTCATTTCCTCCAGCTCCTCGTCGACCTTGTCGCCGCCTTCGAGCGCGGCAAATTCGTCGGCGAGGCTGTTGCCGCTGCCATTCGAAATCTGCAGCGCATCGGCGCGGCCTTCGGCATAGTCGACGCGGCGTTCGAGCTGTTCGAAGCGGGTCAGCGCCTCGTCCACGCGTTCATTGGTCATCAGGCTGCGCAGCTTGACGCGGTTTTCCGCGCTTTCGAGCCGTGCGGCGATCTGCGTCTGGCGGCTGCGGGCTTCGCGCAGGCGGTTCTGCAGCTTGGCAATATCCGCCTCGTAAGCGCGCAGGGCATCGTCGAGCACCGCCATTTCCTGCTTCAGCTTGTCGATCATGTCGGTCGCCTTGCGCTTTTCGAGCAAAGCGGCCCGCGCCAAATCCTCGCGGTCTTTCGACAGCGCCAGCTGCGCCTTTTCGGCCCAGTCGGTCTGCAGGCGATCCAGTTTCACAACATGGCGCTGCATTTCCTTCTGGTCGGCAATCGTCCGCGCCGCGCTCGCGCGCACTTCCACCAGCGTTTCTTCCATTTCGAGGATGATCATGCGGATCATCTTGGCCGGGTCATCGGCCTGGTCGAGAAGCTCGCTGAAATTCGCGGCGATGATATCACGGGTACGGGAAAAAATGCCCATCCAGTTGCCTCCGGAAAAGTTTGCGGAACGGGTCGGCTGCGGGCTGGAGCGCAGACGGTCGATCTCGGCATCGAGACGCGAGCCGACGCGCTTCAGCTGGTTGCCCACCGGGGTCAGGGGATTGCGGTCGTCGTCGCTCATGCAAGTTCAACCGCTGCGTGCGTGGCGATCAGCATATCGGCGGCGCCCATATCCTGCTGCATCTGCGTGAACACGGTGAACATGATCATCGCGGCAACGCTGACCAGCGCGGCGTAGCCGAGTTTGCTGGAAAAGAAGCTGCGGTCGAACATCGTGGGTATCTCCTGAAAAACTTTCTACGCCATGAATAGCAAAGGGCGTGCCAAACCGCAGGAGTGGCGGATTTCCGAGAGATTTTTGTAGATTCCTGTAACCGGATGTGGTTTTTCTTGCCAGAATGTGGGAAATATCACTATATCTTGGTGCATGGAGCAGAAAAGCCAGTTTATCGGCCAGTCGGGCGCCTTCCTCGATGCGGTGGAACGCACCAGCCGTGCAGCGCCGATGGCGCGCCCCGTTCTGGTAATCGGCGAGCGCGGGACGGGCAAGGAACTGATCGCCGAACGTCTGCATCGCCTTTCCGACCGGTGGGAAGAGCCGCTGGTCACCATGAACTGCGCCGCGCTTCCCGAAACATTGATAGAGGCCGAGCTGTTCGGCCATGAACAAGGGGCGTTCACCGGCGCTACCAAAGCCCGAGCCGGAAGGTTTGAAGAAGCCGACCGGGGGACGCTATTTCTCGACGAACTGGGCACTTTGTCGATGGGCGCGCAGGAAAGGCTGCTGCGCGCGGTCGAATATGGCGAAGTCACGCGCATCGGATCGAGCCGCCCGACACGGGTGGATGTACGGATCGTTGCGGCCACCAATGAGGATTTGCAGGCGAAGGCCGAGCGCGGCGAGTTTCGCGCCGACTTGCTCGACCGGCTGAGCTTTGAAGTCATCACGCTGCCGCCGCTGCGGGTGCGCGAAGGCGATATCCAGGTGCTCGCCGATTATTTCGGGCGGCGCATGGCGGCGGAGCTTGGCTGGGAAAGGTGGCCGGGCTTTGCCGATCACATCGCCGACCGGATGGAGGACCATCCCTGGCCCGGCAATGTGCGCGAGTTGCGCAATGTGGTGGAGCGCGCGGTCTATCGCTGGGACAATTGGGATATGCCGATTGGTGAAATGGTGTTCGATCCCTTCGCCAGCCCGTGGAAGCCTGAGCCTATGGCCTCTTCCGCCCCCGCGCCGCGCGCGACAGGCTCTGCACCGATAGGTCATAGCCAGCCGCACCAGCCACGCTTCGACGACATCAGAGACCTGCGCGCTGCGGTCGACGCGCATGAGAAGGCGATCGTCGAACACGCGCTGGGGGCCAACCGCTGGAACCAGCGGCAAACCGCGAAAGCTCTCGGCCTGACCTACGACCAGCTGCGACACTGCATTAAGAAGCACGGCCTGGCGGACGGCGATTAAGCATTTGATTTCGCGCGGCAACTGATTACGGTGACGCTTGAAAGGACGCTTATGAAATTCATCGCATTGTTGAGCTGTGCTGCCATGAGCCTCGCAATGGCGCTTGCGCCTGCGGGTGCCGCAGCGCAGCAAGTCGATCTTTCACCGGAAATGCAGGTCGTGGTTGACGAGGCAGAGGCACGCGGCGCGCTGCTTTATCGATATGACCAGGCCGCGTGGCACGGGACGGACGCTTTTCTCGAAGATTTCAATCAACGTCGCGATGGCGACATGATGCGTGGCTACATCATTGTCAAAGGCGAGGGGAACTTGCTCGACGCGATCTTTTACGGAGACGTTGCGGGAGCAATGACTGAAGTTGCGCGCTACACGGTGGATGGTAACCGTGTGACGCGCCGTCAATATCACGAGGTTGATGCGCGTCCGCTCTTGTCGCCACAGGCGCGCAGGCTGGCCCATGTCCGCGAAATCGCTTTGGAGGCCGCTGCCAATGTAGAAATCGGAATGTGCGCGGACGCCGTGCCCAACACGGTCGTGCTGCCGCCTGATCCAGACGGATCGATCGATGTCTATCTACTGACTCCGCCGGTTCGTTCGGGAAGCTATCCGCTTGGCGGGCATTACCTGTTCGAAGTCGGCGCAGATGATACTATCATTGGTTGGCGTCGTTTCCTGAACACGTGTTTCGAGCTGGCACTTCCGGGAGTCACGGTGAATGGAGATGAGCCCATGAGTTCGGGAATCTCGCATTTCCTTGACCCGCATCCGACAGAAATCCATTTTTTCGCTTCTACATACACCATGATCCCGCTCTACGTTATCACGACAGACAATGAACTGGTGTGGGAGATCATCCGCGGTGAAGCCCACGGAACATCACGGATCGGAGACTAGATTTCGCGTCCGTCATTTGACATTCCACTGCATCGCGCCATCCTGCGCGGCGGACAGGAGACCCTTTTTCAATGCCCATTGCACTTTCGCGCATCCTTGGTGCTGCCGCCCTTTGCAGCTTTGCTGCCGTCGCCGCTATTCCGGGGCAGGCGCAGCAATTGCCGGAAGAGGAAACCCAAGCCGAGTTTCCGTTTAACGCTCCGTCGGAAGAGGCGCTTGCCTTCGCACAGGAGCGCGGGCAGCTGATTTTCGCGTATGATCAGGCCGCATGGCATTCGACCGACGCGTTTCTTGCCGCTTATGACGAAGCCCTCGGCCCCTATATGCGCGGCTATGTCGTGGTCCCATCGGATGCAGGCGAGACGCTCGACGCGGTCTATTTCGGCGATTTCGGAGCGGGACGGGTCGAAGTGGCGCGCTATACGGTTGACGGGTCGGAAGTGGTTGCGGGTGGTTTTCACCCTGCCGATGCAAGGCCACCGCTGTCCGCCATGGCGAGCCGTCTTGCCGACGCGCGGCAGGCAGTAGTTGCTTCGCTGTCGGGCGTGCAGATTACATTATGCGCCAATGCACAGGCCAACACGATTACCGTGCCCGATGGCGAAGGCGCGCATGTCTATGTCATGACCCCGCTCACGGATATGGAGAGCATTCCATTGGGCGGGCATTACCGCTTTTCGGTCAATGGGGCTGGGCAAGTCACGCAGCTGCACCGGCTGGAAGATGGCTGCCCCACCGCAGTCTTGCCTGAGATTACCCCCGAAACGCAGGCGGTTGTCCTCTCTCCTGTCGCCTTCACTCGCGCTGCTGAGCCGAGCGAGGTCCACGTTTGGGCCAGCATGATGCGATCCGTGCCGCTCTTCGTCAGCACGCCGCGCTCGCGCACAGTATGGGTGGTGGATGCAGGGACGATCCGCGAGCTGTCGGAAGACGATATTTCCGACGCCCCGCCGGGCGCTATCACGGCTGACTAACTCGCCTGTTGCTTTCCATCGGCGGCGCGCCTACATAGCTGCCATCCCGACATTGTCGTGACACTGAAGGGGCTGGCGCCGCGAGGGGCCGGCACCGAACCTCTTTGTCGCAGCCAATGTCCTGCAATTGGAGACCCGATGGCCGATATCGCGCGCCTGACCGAAGTGATCGCCCCCGAAGCCGAGGCTTTGGGGTTCGAACTCGTGCGCGTGAAAATGACCGGCTCGGGCGAAGAGCGCACTTTGCAGATCATGGCGGAAGACCCGGCGACAGGGCAGCTTGTGGTCGACCAGTGCATGGAACTCTCACGCCGTATTTCGGACCGCATCGATGCGATTGAGGAAGGTGGCGAGGAACTGGTTGCAGGCGCCTATCACCTTGAAGTGAGCAGCCCCGGCATCGACCGCCCGCTGACCCGCGCGAAGGATTTCGCCGATTGGGCAGGGCACGAAGCGAAGATCGCGCTTACCGACAAGATTGACGGCCACCGCAATTTGCGCGGCGAACTGGTCGGGATCGACGGCGATGTTGTCACCATCGCGGATAGCAAGGTGGGCACTGTTGCGGTGCAGCTGGAAAAGGTTCATTCGGCGAAGCTCGTCCTGACCGACAAGCTGATCGCTGCCACGCGCCCGCTCGATATGAGCGGTGTCGAAGATATCGAAGAAGCTCCGGAAACGGACACAGAGGAAGAAGAGGCTAATAGCTGATGGCCAGCCCCATTTCAGCCAATAAGGCAGAACTGCTTGCAATCGCCACCGCGGTCGCATCGGAAAAGATGATCGACAAGAGCATCGTGATCGAAGCTCTTGAAGAAGCGATCCAGAAGGCCGCACGCGCCCGTTTCGGGCAGGAAAACGATATCCGCGCCAAGCTCGATCCGCTGACCGGCGATCTGCGGCTGTGGCGCGTCGTTGAAGTGGTCGAGGAAGTCGAAGACTACTTCAAGCAGGTCGATCTGGCGCAGGCGGAAAAGCTGGAGCCGGGCAGCAAGGTCGGCGATTTCATCGTCGACCCGCTCCCCGCTATGGACGATCTGGGCCGTATCGACGCGCAGAGCGCCAAGCAGGTGATCTTCCAGAAGGTGCGCGATGCCGAGCGCGAGCGCCAGTATGAAGAGTTCAAGGACCGCGCGGGCGAAGTCATCACCGGTGTCATCAAGTCGGTCGAATTCGGCCATGTGATCGTCAATCTCGGCCGCGCTGAGGGTGTGATCCGCCGCGACCAGCAGATCCCGCGCGAAGCCGCCCGCGTGGGCGAGCGCGTGCGCGCGTTGATCAGCAAGGTGGAACGTAACAATCGCGGCCCGCAGATTTTCCTCAGTCGCGCGCATCCCGACTTCATGAAGAAGCTGTTTGCGCAGGAAGTGCCGGAAATCTACGATGGCATTATCGAAATCAAGGCCGCCGCCCGCGATCCGGGCAGCCGCGCCAAGATCGGCGTGATCTCGCATGACAGCAGCATCGATCCGGTCGGCGCCTGCGTCGGCATGAAGGGCAGCCGCGTGCAGGCCGTCGTGCAGGAATTGCAGGGTGAGAAGATCGACATCATTCCGTGGTCGGAAGACACCGCAACCTTCATCGTCAACGCGCTTCAGCCCGCCACCGTGGCGCGCGTGGTGCTCGACGAAGAGGAAGGTCGCATCGAAGTGGTCGTGCCCGATGACCAGCTTTCGCTCGCCATCGGTCGCCGCGGGCAGAACGTGCGTCTCGCCAGCCAGCTGACCGACAGCCAGATCGACATCATGACCGAGGAAGAAGCCTCGGAGAAGCGCAGCAAGGAATTTGCCGAGCGTTCCAATATGTTCGAGGAAGAACTGGACGTCGACGAAACGCTGTCGCAGCTGCTCGTTGCCGAAGGCTTCGTCGAGCTGGAAGAAGTCGCCTATGTCGAGCTGGAAGAGCTTGCGAGCATCGAAGGCTTTGACGAGGAACTGGCCGAAGAACTGCAGAGCCGTGCCAAGGAAGCGCTTGACCGGCAGGAAGAAGCGCACCGCGTTTCCCGCCGCGAACTGGGCGTGGAAGACGCACTTGCCGATATCCCGCATCTGACCGAGGAAATGCTCGTCGTGCTGGGCAAGAGCGGAATTCTGACGCTCGACGATCTCGCCGATCTCGCCACCGATGAGCTGATCGCCAAGAAGCGTGAAGCACCACGTCGCCGGCAGAGCCAGGACGGTCCGCCGCAGCGCCGCTCGCAGCGTAGCGAGGACAAGGGCGGCGTGCTGGGTGCATTCGGTTTGAGCGAAGAGCAGGGCAACGAGATCATCATGGCCGCCCGCGCGCACTGGTTCGAGGACGAGGACGTAGCCGAACCGGCCACTGCCGAGACCCAAGCAGAGGAGGCCGCCGATGCGGAATCCTCAACATGACCCATTAGGTTCGTCTGAACCCTGCGAAGGCGCCTCCCCCGAAACGGGGAGCGAACGGCGCTGCGTGCTCACCGGCCAGAGCGGTGCGCGCGACGCGCTGATCCGCCTTGCGGTGTCGCCCGATGGCGATGTGCTGCCCGATCCCAATGCGAAAGCACCGGGTCGCGGCGCGTGGATCGGTGTGCACAAAGCCCAGCTTGCTCAGGCCATGGCGAACGGCAAGCTGCGCGGCGGGTTGTCGCGCGCGTTCAAGACCGGCAAGCTAAACGTTCCTGACAATCTGCCCGATCTGGTGGAAAGCGGTCTCAAAACCGCATTCCTCCAACGGCTTGGGCTGGAAATGCGCTCCGGACGGATTATCTTGGGCAGCGACAGGATCAAAGATGAAGCGCGGATGGGCAAGGTCGCCGCGCTCTACCATGCCAGCGATGCAAGCGAAGATGGCCGGCGCAAGCTCGACCAGGCGTTCCGGGTGGGCAACGATGCCGAAGGCTCGGGATTGCGGGGAGAGGTTCTGCCACTAGACCGCAATGCCCTGTCTGTGGCATTGGGCCGCGAGAATGTCGTCCACCTGGCGCTTGCCGATGGTAAATCGGCGCAGCGGGTAGCCGTCCCGCTGGGGCGTTTGCAGACCTTTCTGGGTGCCGCACCAGCGGCCGGGACTAGCGAAGATGCCGGAGCTTTGACCGGCGTCGGCGTTGTTGATTGATTTTGAAGGAATAGTACGAGCTCATGAGCGAAGAAAACGACACACCGCAACGCACCCGCAAGCCGCTTGGCCTGAAGCGGGCGGTTGACGGTGGCGAAGTCAAACAGACCTTTAGCCACGGCCGCACCAACAAGGTGGCGGTCGAGGTGAAGCGTCGCCGCAAGCTCGTGAAACCGGGCGAGACCCCGCCGCCGCCTCCGCCGCCACCCCCGCCGCCTCCGCCGCCGCCCGTCGCTGCGAAGCCCGCGGCGAAGAAGCCGACCGCGCCTGCGGGTGAAACGCCGCAGGAAAAGGTCAAGCGCCTCCAGCGCGAAGCCGAGGAGGACCGGCTGCGGCAGGCTGAGGAAGCACGCAAGCGCGAGGAAGAAGAAGCGCGGCAAGCTGCCGAAGAAGAAAAGCGTCGCGCCGAGGAGAATGCCAAGGCCCGCGAAGAGGCCGAGAAGCGCGCCGCCGAAGAGCCTGCGACAGCGCCCCAAGCGGAGGATGCCGCCACGGTTGATGCCGAGCCCACGCAGGACGATGGTGACACGAGGGTCCCTGCCGCGCGCAAGTTTACGCCGGTTGCGCGGCCCGAGCCCAAGCGTCCGCCCAAGAAGGAAGAAAAGCCCAAGCGCAGTGCGGGCGGCGGCAGCGGTGCGACCGACAATCGCCGTTCGGGCAAGCTCACCGTCAACAAGGCGCTCAACGAGGATGAAGGCCGCCGCGCCCGCAGCCTCGCCGCGCTGAAACGTGCGCGCGAGAAAGAACGCCGTGCGCAGGGCGGGTTCTCCAGCCAGCCGCGCGAGAAGCAGGTGCGCGATGTGGTGGTGCCCGAAGTCATCACCGTGGCCGAACTTGCCAAGCGGATGGGCGAAAAGGGCGCCGATCTGGTCAAGGAACTGTTCAATCTGGATATGATGGTCACCGTCAACCAGACGATTGACCAGGACACGGCGGAATTGCTGGTCGAACAATTCGGCCACAACATACAGAAGGTTTCCGAAGCCGATGTCGATCTGGATACGGCCGAAGATGCCGATCCCGAAGAGACGCTGCGCCCGCGTCCGCCGGTTGTCGCGGTTATGGGCCATGTCGATCACGGCAAGACCAGCCTGCTCGATGCCCTGCGCAAAACCAATGTGACGCGCGGTGAAGCAGGCGGGATCACCCAGCATATCGGTGCTTACCAGGTTACGACCAAGGACAAGCAGACGATCACCTTCCTCGATACGCCGGGCCACGCCGCCTTCACCGAAATGCGCGCACGCGGTGCCAATGTCACCGATATCGTCATTCTGGTGGTGGCTGCCGATGACGGGATCATGCCGCAGACGATTGAGGCCATCAATCACGCCAAATCGGCGGGTGTCCCGCTGATCGTGGCGATCAACAAGGTCGACAAGCCCGAAGCCGATCCGAACAAGGTGCGCACGCGCCTGCTCGAACACGAAGTGGTCGTGGAAGAAATGTCGGGCGATGTGCTGGATGCCGAAGTTTCGGCAAAAACCGGCGCGGGTCTTGATGAACTGCTCGAAAAGATCGCTTTGCAAGCCGAACTGCTCGAACTGAAGGCGCGGCCCGACCGCGACGCCGAAGCCACCGTGATTGAAGCGCAGCTGGACAAGGGCCGCGGCCCTGTTGCCACCGTGCTCATCAATCGCGGCACGCTGAAGCGCGGCGATACTTTTGTCGTCGGCACCGAAAGCGGCAAGGTGCGCGCGCTGATCAACGATCAGGGCAAGCAGATCAAGGAAGCCGGCCCCTCCATGCCGGTGGAAGTGCTGGGCCTTTCTGGCGTCCCCTCCGCGGGCGACACGCTGGCAGTGGTCGAGAACGAGCAGCGCGCCCGCGAAGTCTCCGCCTACCGCAAGGAAAAGGCGACCGAGAAGCGCACGGCGCTCGCCCCCACCAGCTTCGACACGATGTTCAACAAGAGCAATGTGATCGAATGGCCGGTGGTGGTGAAGGCCGATGTGCAGGGCTCGGTCGAAGCAATCGTTACCGCGCTGCACAACCTATCGAACGATGACATCAAGGTGCGCGTGTTGAATGCGGGCGTGGGTGCCATCACCGAAAGTGATGTGACGCTGGCGAACGCCTCCAAAGCGCCGGTCATCGGCTTCAACGTGCGCCCCAATGCCAAGGCACGCGAACTGGTGAAGCGCGACGGGGTGCGGATGATGTATCACGATGTGATCTATCACCTGACCGACGAAGTGACGAAGGAACTGCTTGGTGAACTTGGGCCCCTCAAGGTCGAAAACGTCATTGGCCGTGCCGAAGTCAAGCAGGTGTTCCCGGCGGGCAAGCGCGACAAGGCAGCGGGTCTGCTGGTGGTCGAAGGCGTCATCCGAAAGGGCGTGCACGCGCGCCTCACCCGCGACGACGTTATCGTCTCGGCCACCGTCATCCAGTCGCTGCGACGCTTCAAGGACGATGTCGACGAAGTGCGCACCGGCCTCGAATGCGGTGTGGTGCTGGAAGACACGAACGACATCAAGCCGGGCGACCAGCTTGAAGTGTTCGAGGTGTCGGAGCAGGAGCGGACGCTTTGATTGCCCTATCGTCATCCCGGCGCAGGCCGGGATCCAGCTGACTTGGTGCGAGGCCGGACTGGATTCCGGCCTTCGCCGGAATGACGGGTAAATTTGATGACCGACACCCCACCCATGCTCCAATGGCCGTCTGCCAAGCTGATGGGCGCGGAATTCCTGTCGATGGACGAGGACACGCTCACCGTGGAAATGGCGTTCACTCCGCCTGAGGGCTTCGCCAATATGCGCGGCTGTGTGCAGGGTGGCCTGCTCGCCGGGCCGATGGACGAGGCGATGGGAGCGGCAGTGTTCCTCGCCACCAAAGGCGGTTTGCAGCTGACGCTCGACATTAATCTTTCGCTGCTGCGGCCCGTCCCGATGGAGCGCATGACGGTAAAAGCGCGCGCGGTGAAGCCAGGGCGGCGCGTCACTTATGTCGAGAGCGAGCTGTTCGACGTAAACGGCAAACTCTGCGCTCGCGCGACCGCGACGACGATGATGACAGGTTGGCCGGGAGCCAAGCCGGAAGGGCCGGACGCCTGATGCCCAAACACACCGCTCCGCAAGACCAGTCCGTCCGTCTGCTCAAAGTGGGTGAGCGGGTGCGGCATATCCTGTCCGAATTGCTCGCGCGTGGGGAAGCGCATGACGAGGTGTTGCGCGCGCACACCATCGCCGTCACCGAAGTGCGGATGTCGCCCGATCTGCGCAATGCGAAGGTGTATGTGAAACCGCTGCTCGGTGAGGATGAGGATGTGGTGGTGAAAGCGCTGCGCACCAACACCGCCTTCTTCCAACGCGAAGTCGCCCAGCGCCTCGGCCTGAAATTCGCCCCCAAACTGCAATTCCGTCCCGATGAGAGCTTCGATGAGGCGAGCCGGATCGAAAGCCTGCTCGACGATCCGAAAGTGCGGCGGGATTTGGGGGACGAATGAAGCGCGGTGCGGTCATACCGGTTGTGACCGCGCTGAGTATTGCCATCGGGACAGTGCTGTTTCTCGGCGTTGGCGAGGATAGTGAAATCCCATTGCCGACCTTGACTGTGGCCGATCATTCCCCGCTCTATAGCGACGCCTTCATGTGGGGCGGGCCATGTGTAGGCGAGTCAACTGCACCTGCTGGTTCGGACAATCCCCCATTTGCTTGCCCCCACCTTTCGGTATCACCGGATGCTCAATGGCGCTTCGTGCTCGACAACTATGCGGTTGAGGGGGAACTGGAGTCCTATCGCGTTTCCGTGACGGACTCCGAAGGGGATGAAGAATACGATTTGCCCGAGCTGGCCAACGGCTTCCCCTTTGCGATGGCATGGTCACCGCGTCCGAACTGGTTCTTTGTCGATCACCATCAGGGCTCCGGAATGCAGGCGGTGCGCGTTTTTGAGATTGCGGCTGACGGTATTGTCGAGCGCACGGAGTTTTACGGACCTGCGCAGGATGCGTTTGCCGAACTGTTTCCCTGCCTTGACAATCCCGATTGGCAATGGGCGTACGGGAATGTGCAAGGTTGGTCGCGCGACGGTCGCTATCTTGCGTGGATCATGATGACACGCCTCGATGCGTGTAGGGGTATTCAGCAGTACGGCCCGCTGAGGCCGGAGCAGGAAGTTCTCCCGGTCGTCCTGATCTCCGATTTGGACTCTGGCGAGATCGTCGAAGATTCGTTCCGGGTGCTCGAATGGGACAATCTCGAAATGCCTACAGACGGCCCCTACGCGCAAATTGTCCGACCGGGCGAGTAATCCCCAGACCCGCTCACCCTGAGCTTGTCGAAGGGTCGCCCTTCCTTTCATAGCTGTGCGCCTATAGAAAAAAGCGATGCTTCGACAGGCTCAGCATGAGCGGGGAAGGGAGGCTTAGTGGCCAAGCTCTATTTCTACTATGCCAGCATGAATGCGGGCAAATCGACCACTTTGTTGCAGGCCGATTTCAACTATCGCGAGCGGGGTATGGCGACGATGCTGTGGACCGCCGCGATCGATACCCGCGCCGATGCCGCCATCGCCAGCCGGATCGGGCTGGAGGCGGATGCGCATCGCTATACGCCGGGCACCCATCTCTGGCGCGAGGTGATGGCGCAGCACGAGGCGTCGCCGCTCGCCTGCGTGCTGATCGACGAGGCGCAATTCCTTACTGCCGTGCAGGTGTGGCAATGCGCGCGGCTGGCGGACGAGGCGGGGATACCCGTGCTGTGCTACGGCTTGCGCACCGATTTTCGCGGTGACTTGTTCCCCGGCTCGGCAGTGCTGCTGGGTGTCGCGGACAGTTTGCAGGAGCTGAAGGCGGTCTGCCATTGCGGGCGCAAGGCGACGATGAATTTGCGCGTCACCGAAAGCGGCGAAGCCGTGGGCGAGGGCGAGCAAACCGAGATCGGCGGGAACGAACGCTACGTCGCGCTATGCCGGCGGCATTTTGCGGGGGAGCTGGGGATGTATCGTTAGGAGTAGACCCAAGCCCGCTCATGGTGAGCTTGTCGAAGCATCGTCCTTAACTTCTGGTGCCACACCAAAAGGAAAAACGATCCTTCGACAAGCTCAGGATGAGCGGATCTAAGGAGGCCGCTTAAAACACCCCCATCTCCAATCCCGCCGCCAGCATCACGCCCAATTCCCGCGCTGCCGCCAGGTCCGTCTCGCCAATCACCTTCTCCGCGAGAATCTCTTCCCGCGTTTGCGCGCCCACATTGACGATCCGCGTATCCGCCACGCGTTTGAGCCGCCAGCCAGTGCAAATCCGTTCCAACTGGCGCTGCGCATTTTCGCCATCCGAGCCGGCGCAGACCAGCGCGGCGTAGGGCCGCCCCTCGATCTGTCCCAGCGCGTCGTAATAGGCGCGGTCGAAGAACGCCTTCATCACGCCAGCAATCGCGGCGAGATTTTCGGGGCAGGCGAAGATATAGCCGTCGCATTCCAGCAGGTCGCTCGATTGTGCCTCTTCCGCCGCGAGAAACCGCAGCGCCACGCCGCCTGCCTCCAGCGCACCATCGCGCGCTGCTTCGGCCAATTGGCGCGAGCCGCCTGTCCAGCTGTACCACACGAGCAGGAGTGTTTTCACTCCGCCACCGGCAGGCTTTCCAGAAACACGCCAACACCCGGCCCCAGCGGCAAGTCGAGCACCACCCAGAGAACGGTAATGCCGAGCCCCGCTGCGATAATCCCCGCGCAATAGGGCATCATCAGCGCGGTCAGGCTGCCGAGCCCGAAATGGCGGTTCCAGCGCTGGCAGAAGATCAGGATCAGCGGAAAATAGACCATCAGCGGCGTGATGATATTGGTCGCGCTGTCACCCACGCGGTAGGCCGCTGTGGTCATTTCGGGCGAGACGCCTACCAGCATCAGCATGGGCACCAGCACCGGCGCCATCACGCTCCACTTGGCGCTGGCCGAGCCGATGATGAGGTTGAGCAGCGCGCCGAATAGGACGATCGCGATCAGCATCGCCCACACCGGCAGTCCGCTGGCGCGCAACGCATCCGCACCGTTCACCGCCAGCACGATGCCGATATTCGACCAGGCGAACATGACCACGAAATGCGCGGCGACAAAGCTGAGGACGAGGTAATAGGCCATGTCCTTCATCCCGCCCGCCATCATGCCGATCAGCTCGCGATGGTCCGCAATCGTCCCCGCCGCGCGGCCATAGGCATAGCCGGGCAGCAGGAAGACGAGCAGGAAGAAGGGCAGCAGGCTTTCATAAAGCGGGTTCAGGCGCGCCTCGGGCGGGGCGGCGTCATCTACCAGCGGCGCGACGGGGCCGATGGTCAGGACGACCCACAACGCTACCAGAGCGAGCACCACCAACCCAGCATGGGCTAGCCCGCGCTTCTGGCCCGCCGTCAGCGCATCCTGCGCTTCCTCGGCGGGCTGCTCGCCTGCCAGCGCGATGTCATAGGGGCCGAGGCGCGGTTCGATCATCCGGTCGGTGACGAACCAGATGACCGGCAAATACACGACCGTCATCGCGGCGATGAAGTACCAGTTGCCGGCAATGTTGATGGTGTATTCGCCGAACACGGTCTGCACCGCCGCCTCGGTAATGCCGAGCAACAGCGCATCCAACTGGCCTGGGAACAGGTTCGCGCTAAACGCCCCCGAAACGCCCGCAAAGCTCGCACCGATGCCCACCAAGGGGTGCCGTCCGGCGGCGTGGTAGATGATCGCGGCGAGCGGGATCATCACCACAAAGGCCGCGTCAGCCGCGTGGTTCGCCAGCATACAAGCGAGCGCCACGGTGGGCGTCAGCCAGAAGCGCGAGGCTTTGGCGACACTCGCTTTCATGGCTGTGGTGAACAGGCCGGAACGTTCGGCGACGCCCGCACCAAGCATTACCACCAGCACGAAACCCAACGGCGGGAAATGGGTGAAGGTTTCGGGGGTTAGCGTCAGCAGCTTGCGCAGATTCTCGACCGAGAGCAGGCTTTGCACGGTGACGACACGGTTGGTGCCGGTTTCCGGATCGATCTCGCCGGGATGCGGGGCCGACCATCCGAGCACGCTCGCCAACACCGAAACGCCGATCAGAATGGCGATGAAGTAGACGAACAGCAGTACCGGATCGGGCAGGCGGTTCCCCGTCCGCTCCACCCAGCCAAGGAAGCCCGATTGGGTCTGCTCCGGCGCGCTGCTCGCTGTGCTCATCCCGCTGCCCCCCCTGTGCAGGTGTTACTGGCCGGCCCCCGGTAGCGAATAGGCCACCGGCGCATCCGGCCCCAGCGGAATGCCGAGATAGACCCAGCCGACAATCAGCAGCGTGCCCGAAATGAGCAGCCAGATCGAATAGGGCAGCATCATCGCGGTCAGACTGCCGAGGCCGAAATCCTTTTTCCAGCGCTGCGCGAAGACGAGGATCAGCGGGAAATACACCATCAGCGGCGTGATGATATTGGTCGCGGAATCGCCGACGCGGTAGGCCGCCGTCGCGCCTTCGGGGCTAACGCCGAGCAGCATCAGCATCGGCACAAGGATTGGCGCGAGCAACGCCCATTTGGCGCTGGCCGAGCCAATGAACAGGTTCAGCAGCGCGGCAAACAGCACCATCAGGCCCAGCACGATGGGCAGCGGCAGGCCGGTCGCTTCAATCCCCGCCGCGCCGTGCACGGCGGTAATCAGGCCAAGGTTTGACCAGCCGAACATCGCCACGAAATGCGCCGCGGCAAAGGCGAGGACGAGGTAATAGCCCATGTCCTTCATGCTTTCGGCCATCATATTGACGAGGTCGCGGTGGTCTTTGATCGTGCCCGCCGCGCGGCCATAGGCCCAGCCGGTGGCGAGGAAGAGCAGGAAGAAAGCGGCGACAAGGCTTTGGTAAAGCGGGCCAAGCTCGGTGTGGATCGAACAATCGGCCACCGCTTCGCCGGTTTCGGTGAGGCACGCGGCCTCGTTGATCAGCGGGGTACCCGGCGCGAAGGTCATCACCAGCCACAGCGCGATCACACCCAAAGCGGCGAGACCAGCTGCGCGCAGCCCCTTTGAAGCGCCCGCGCCGTCGTGCTCGGTCGGATCGGGGCTGGCGGCGGCATCGCCTGCGCCCGCCTGCGCGCCGCCCGTCCACGGGCCAAGGCGCGGTTCGATAACCTTGTCGGTGACGTACCAGATGATCGGCAGGAAGATGACCGTCATCGCGGTGATGAAATACCAATTGCCCGCGATATTGGCGGTCCAAGCCGGATCGAGCGCGGAGGCGGCAACGGCTTCCTCGGTGATGCCGAACAGCAGCGCATCGAGCTGGCCGGGCGAAATATTCGCGGAGAAACCGCCCGAAACGCCCGCAAAAGCGGCTGCAATGCCTGCGAGCGGGTGGCGTCCGGCAGCGGCGAACAGGATGCCGGCCAGCGGGATCAGCACGACATAGCCAGCGTCGGCTGCGTGGTTGCCCAGCATTGCCACCAGCGCCACCACGGGTGTCAGCAGGGACGTGGGCGCGGCCTTCACCGCCTTCGACATACCGGCGGCGAAAAAGCCCGAGCGTTCGGCAACGCCCGCGCCCAGCATCACCACCAGCACGTAACCGAGCGGGTGAAAGTGGGTGAAGGTTGCGGGCATTTCCACCCACAAGCGCTGGAGATTGTCCGGCGACAGCAGGCTGACCGCTTGGATCACGGTGTTGCTGCCCGTGGCCTCGTCCACTTCGGTGGGGTGAATGGCGGAAACCCCCGCCATCGCGGCCACCACCGAAATCGCCACCAGTGCGATAATCAGGTAGAAGAAGATGAACACCGGATCGGGCAGCTTGTTGCCCGTTCGCTCTACCCAGCCCAGAAAACCCGATTGCGACGGGGTGGCGGCAGCGGTGTCATTCATACTTATGCGTCCTCTGCATTGAAAATGATTCGCAACTCCTAACACCGCCAAACGATTTGGTCTTTACCCTTGTGCCGCCATTCCCCATCTGGGGCGCGATGACCGAAACCCTACTCCTCGCCGCGATCCTGATCCCCGGCCTGATAATTGCCATCGTTTTTCACGAGGTCGCGCACGGTTGGACGGCGTTGATGTTGGGCGATCCCACCGCCAAGGAGCAGAAGCGGCTCAGCTTCAACCCGCTCCGCCATGTCGATCCGATCGGCACCCTATTGGTACCCGGCGGACTTGCTCTCGCGGGGATGCCGGTCTTCGGCTGGGCCAAGCCGGTGCCGGTGATCAAGCAGCGGCTGAACAATCCGCGCTTCGGCATGATGGCGGTGGCGGCAGCGGGGCCGGGGATGAACTTCCTGCTCGCGCTGTTTGGAGCGGTGGCCATGGGCATATCCTTCTCCTTCGACCTGGCGTCGGGCGAAGGTGGCCCTGAACTGCTGACGGCTGCGCTTTACACGTTTATTTCGATCAACATTTTCCTTGCCCTCTTCAACCTGCTGCCGATCCCGCCCTTTGACGGGAGCCATGTGATCGAAGGCCTGCTGCCGCGCCGCGCTGCGCAGGCGTACGAGCGCATCCGTCCGCTTGGTTTCCCGCTGCTGTTCGTGCTGCTGGTGGCGGTTCCCTACATCTTCCCGCAGGCGGACATTATCGAACGTGTGGTGTTGCCGCCGGTCGAATGGGTGATGGGATTTTATGTGGCGATCGCAGAGGCGATAGCCGGTGGCTGAGGGAAAGCGGCAACCGCATGGTTGGCTGATTCTCGACAAGCCGCCCGGCCTCGGCTCGACGCAGGCGGTGGGGGCAGTGAAGCGCAATCTGCGCGAGGCGGGTTATGGCAAGGTCAAGGTCGGCCATGGCGGCACGCTCGATCCGGCGGCGGAAGGGGTTTTGCCCATTGCGCTTGGCGAGGCGACCAAGCTGACCGGGCGGATGCTCGATGCCGACAAGATCTATGAGTTTACCGTGCAGTTCGGCGAAGAGACCGACACGCTCGATGCAGAAGGCGAGGTGGTGGCGCGCACCGACCGCAGGCCTCCGCTGGCGGCGGTCGCGGCGATTTGCGAGCACTTTACCGGCGAGCAGGATCAGCTCCCGCCGAAATATTCGGCGCTGAAAGTCGATGGCAAGCGCGCCTATGATCTGGCGCGGGCAGGCGAAGAGGTGGAACTGCAAACGCGGCGGGTGACCGTGCATTCCTTGCAGCCTCTGCGTCATCCCGGCGAAGGCCGGGACCCAGCCGGAAGGGCGGAACTGGATCCCGGCCCTCGCCGGGATGACGATTTGGATTTGCAGAGCACCTTCGCGACCACCGCAGGCCGCCCCGATCCTTACGATCCGCAAGCCCCGCTCGAACTCGCCGAAGCCGTCACCCTTGTGGCGCACGTTTCCAAAGGCACCTATATTCGCAGTCTCGCCCGCGACATTGCGCGCGCTCTTGGAACTTTGGGCCATGTGACCTATCTCAGGCGCATCAAGGCCGGTCCGTTCCGCGAGGAACAGGCGATTTCGCTGGACAAACTCAACGAAATCGGTAAGGGCGCGCCTCTTCAAGACCACCTCCTGTCACTGGAGGCGGGGCTGGACGGTATCCCGGCTCTCGCTCTCGATCAGAACAGTGCGCAGGCGGCCAGACAAGGCCGGGTCGTTTCTGATCTGCCCCACCCTGACGGGCTCTACTTCGCGAAGCTGGACGATGTTCCGGTGGCGCTGGTTGAACTTGAAGGGGGCATGATGAAAGTCGTGCGGGGGTTCAACCTCTAAAAGGATACCGCAGAAGGTAAGAGAAATATGTCGGTAACTGCCGAAAAAAAGACCGAGATTATCAAGGACAACGCCACCGCCAAGGGCGACACCGGTTCGCCGGAAGTACAGGTCGCTATCCTGACCGAGCGTATCCGCAATCTCACCGAGCACTTTAAGGACCACCACAAGGACAACCATTCGCGTCGTGGTCTGCTGAAGATGGTCAACAAGCGCCGCAGCCTGTTGGCCTATCTCAAGCGCAAGGATCTGGGTCGCTATAATGCGCTGATCCAGAAGCTTGGTCTTCGTAAGTAAGAGTTTCTCGGAGCGGCCCGTATCTGGGCCGCTTCGTTTATCTGCGTTCCGTCACAATCGGGATGTAGCTACAATGGCATCCTTCACATTCCGGTGGAGGGGCTTGGGGCGCGAAAGGCCCCACACCGTGCCGGGACGGTTCCCCCGGAAACTGTAGGCCCCATGCCGCAATAAGGCGCATGGGTTCAGAAGGATAATTATGTTCGACACGAAAACCGTATCGCTGGAGTGGGGCGGAAAGACCCTCACTCTGGAAACCGGCCGCATTGCCCGTCAGGCAGACGGCGCCGTTCTGGCCACTTATGGCGAAACCGTGGTGCTGTGCGCCGTGACCGCCGCCAAGAGCGTCAAGGAAGGGCAGGACTTCTTCCCGCTGACCGTTCACTATCAGGAAAAATTCTCCGCAGCAGGCCGCATTCCCGGTGGCTTCTTCAAGCGTGAACGCGGCGCGACCGAAAAGGAAACGCTGACCAGCCGCCTGATTGACCGCCCCGTGCGTCCGCTGTTCCCCGAAGGTTTCTACAACGAAATCAACGTAATCTGCCAGGTTCTGTCATTCGACGGCGAAACCGAAGCCGATATCGTCGCCATGGTTGCCGCTTCGGCTGCTCTGACCATCAGCGGCGTTCCCTTCATGGGCCCGATCGGCGCTTGCCGCGTCGGCTTCATCGACGGCGAATACGTGCTCAACCCGAAGCAGGACGCTGCCCTGACCGATGGCCGCCTCGATCTGGTGGTTGCCGCCACGCAGGACGCGGTGATGATGGTCGAATCCGAGGCCAAGGAACTGACCGAGGAAGAAATGCTCGGCGCTGTCATGTTCGCGCATGATGAATGCCGCAAGGTCATCGGCGCGATCATCGATCTCGCCGAGCAGGCTGCCAAGGATCCGTGGGAAATCGACCAGTCGGATGACAAGGCCGCAATGAAGGAAGAACTGCGCGGCCTCGTTGGTGCAGATATCGCTGCCGCCTACAAGCTGACCGACAAGTCCGCCCGTTCGGACGCACTGAACGAAGCGCGCGCGAAGGCGAAGGCGCATTTCGCCGAGGCCGATGGCCAGACGCAGATGACTGCAGGCAAGCTGGTGAAGAAGCTGGAAGCCGAAATCGTTCGCGGTGCCATCCTCAAGGACGGCCAGCGTATCGACGGCCGCAAGCTTGATCAGGTTCGCCCGATCGAAGCCATCGTCGGCTTCCTGCCGCGCACCCATGGTTCGGCGCTGTTCACGCGCGGTGAAACGCAGGCAATCTGCACCACCACGCTCGGCACCAAGGATAGCGAGCAGATGATCGACGGGCTCGAAGGCCTGTCGTATTCGCACTTCATGCTGCACTATAACTTCCCGCCCTATTCGGTCGGTGAAGTGGGCCGCTTCGGTGCGCCGGGTCGCCGTGAAGTCGGCCACGGCAAGCTGGCATGGCGCGCGCTGCACCCTGTGCTGCCGAGCCATGAGGACTTCCCCTACACCATCCGCATCCTGTCGGACATCACCGAATCCAACGGTTCGTCCTCGATGGCGACCGTGTGTGGTGGCTGTCTGTCGATGATGGACGCAGGCGTTCCGATCGAGCGTCCGGTGTCGGGCATCGCGATGGGCCTGATCCTCGAAGGTGAAGAATTCGCCGTTTTGTCGGACATTCTGGGTGACGAAGATCACCTGGGTGACATGGACTTCAAGGTGGCCGGTACCGAAAACGGCATCACCACGATGCAGATGGACATCAAGGTTGCCGGCATCACGCAGGAAATCATGGCCAAGGCGCTGGAGCAGGCGAAGGCCGGCCGCACGCATATCCTTGGCGAAATGGCCAAGGCGCTGGGTTCGGCACGTTCGGGCGTCTCCAAGCACGCACCGCGCATCGAAACGCTGCAGATCGACAAGTCGAAGATCCGCGACGTGATCGGCACGGGCGGCAAGGTTATCCGTGAAATCGTTGCCGAAACCGGTGCGAAGGTCGACATCGACGATGAAGGCATGATCAAGATCAGCTCCTCCAACGCCGACGAGATTGAAGCCGCACGGGCATGGATCCTCGGCATCGTGGAAGAGCCGGAAATCGGCAAGATCTACGCTGGCAAGGTCGTGAACATCGTTGATTTCGGTGCTTTCGTGAACTTCATGGGTGGCAAGGACGGTCTCGTCCACGTCTCCGAAATGAAGAACGAGCGCGTCGAGAAGCCGACCGATGTCGTGTCCGAAGGGCAGGACGTGAAGGTCAAGGTTCTCGAAATCGACGGTCGCGGCAAAGTCCGCCTGTCGATGCGCGTTGTCGATCAGGAAACCGGCGAAGAGCTGGAAGACACCCGCCCGCCGCGCGAACCGCGCGGTGACCGTGAAGGTGGCCGCGGCGGCGACCGTGGCGGTCGTGGTGGCCGTGGCGGCGGTGACCGTCGTGGCCCGGGCGGCAATCGTGACCGCAAGGGCGACCGTGGTGGTCGTCGTGATGGCGGAGATGCGAAGGACGGCGGCGGTGCCGACCATATGCCCGCTTTCCTGAAGGACGACTGAGTCCGGCCAACAGGCTTTAACGGAAGGGCCGCGAGCGATCGCGGCCCTTTCCATTTTGGAGACAAAGATGCTGCCACGCGAAGAGATCGCCACTGCACAAATCCCTGGCGGAGACACGCTGACCTTGGTCAGCCATGGCCGCGATTTCATCATCATGCTCGGCCGCAACGAGTTGATGGGCACGCGGATGCAGTTTTCCGAAGAGCAGCTGGCTTGTCTCACGCTCGAGCGGCTGGAAACACCCGCCCCGCGTGTGCTCATCGGTGGATACGGCATGGGCTTCACCTACCGTGCCGCGCTGGAGAAGCTGCCCGAAGGTGGCAGTGTTACCGTGGCCGAAGTCGTGCCGGAAATCCTCGAATGGGCGAGGGGGCCGCTCGCGCATCTGACCGGCAACTGCCTGCGAGATCCGCGCGGCGAAGTCATCCTCGCCGATGTCGCCGCGTTGGTGGACGATGCGGTGGACGGCACCACGCAGCGCTATGATGCGATCCTGATGGATGTCGATAACGGCCCCGACGGCATCGTGCGCGACGGGAATGAACGGCTTTACACCCGAACTGGCATCGCCCGGATGCGCGACGCGCTCAATCCCGGCGGTCTGCTGGCGATCTGGTCAGCCGCTGACGATCACAAATTCACCCGCCGCCTGAAGGATGCGGGGCTTGATGTTCGGGTAGAGGCAGTGCGCGCCCGGCCCAATAACAAGGGCCCGCGCCACACGATCTGGTTTGCCTGCCGTGTGCGGTAAGAGTTAGCTGCGCTTGATGCGCAGCTTGCCCATAAAGTCCACTTTGCCCACATCGAGTCCCTTCATCCGCAGGATGGCGTAGGCGGTGGTCGCGTGGAAATAGAAGTTCGGCTGGCTGAAGCTGAGCAGGAAATCCTCGCTGGCGAAGGGTAGGTCGAGCCTCATCTGCTCAAACACAAAATGCGTTTCGCCACCTACAAAGCTGTCGACTTCGCCCTTCGACAAGGCGCGTAGAGTGTTTTCCGCTGCTCCAAGATTGAGCCGCATCTGCTCCAGTTCGGTCGCCGGTTCGCTAAGGTCGGGCGAGAAGCTGCCTTTTCGTACACCCTCGATCGCGCCGACCGAATGCACCACCATGCTTTTCACCTGATAGGCGAAGGGCAGCATGGATTCGTGCAGCTGCGCGCCCGCCAAGTCCTCCTCGGATGAGCCACAGTCCTTGCACTTCTCGATCCAGCCTTGCGAGGCTTGCAGGATCTGGATGCAGGAGGGGACAAAGGCTTCATAAAGCGAAAAGGACATGGGCGGCGGGCTCCGGTTGGATGCGGCAGGTTTTGACCTTGTGCTGGTAACATGGCATCATCATCGAGTCTAAGAGAGCGCGCATCGATCAACGCGCCGTCATGCAGGGTTGCTGAGCAAACCAGCTGGAGTGGTGCGAAATGCGCGTAGACAGCGATCAATTGGTATCGGCTTTGGCCGCAATCCGGGACGCAACCCGGGTTACGGATTTGCAGCTGCTGTCGCTTGAAGCTGCCGAGGTGCTGGGCATTTGTCGCATTTATTCCGTCGCGCCCTTGGTTCGCGATGCGCGGGCGGAGAAAATCCTGTCCAATCTTGGCTTTCCGCGCGTCTGGGAGCGACATTATCGCGCGCGGCTGGCACCGCTTGATCCGCTGCCGGTGCTCTCGCTCGACTATCCCAATGCCTTCCGTTGGCCCGAAGATGTTCCTGCCAACAAGCTGTCAGCCAAGCAGCACCGCTATATGCAGCTGGCGGCAAAATGCGGCTTTCGCCGGGTCGTGGGGACGGCGTGCTATGGCCCGCAGGGACGGGCGATTTTCTTTGGAGGCGGTTGGGACTCAGAAATCCCTGCTTCCGAAGCGGTGCTGCTGGCGGTCCACCAGATCGGCCAGACGGCCTTCCAGCGCTATTGCACCATCGTGCGCGCGGACATGGAGGTGCCGCCTATGTCCAATCGCGAACTGGATGTCTTGCGTCTGATGTGCCGGGGCAGCAGCAATCCGGAAATGGCGCTGGCGCTGGGCGTCTCGCGTTCCTCGATCGACGCCTATATCCGCCGGATCTTCGCCAAGCTGGACGTGAACGACAGGACAACGGCCTGTGTCCGGGCCCTGACCCTTGGCTTGATTGCCAGCGAAGAAGTGGAACGACTTGTCCGCCGTGCACGGCGGGAAAGCAGCGAAGCGGGTTGAAATCGCTCGAAATTTTACAATTTCCCCACAATTTGTAAAACAGAGTAAAATATTGAAATTAAAGCGATTACGTGACAAGACTTGTAAAATCGCTTCCCCTATAGGCACGTCCAGAGGCGCTAGCGAGCTTTCGGGTCGCACCGTGGGATCGACCTCGCGTCTCGGCGTCCCGGTGCCCACAGCCGGGACGCCAAACCATCGTGTTTCCGTGGCGGGCCGCAATGCTCGCTGGAAGACTGGACGCCTCTCGAACCATCCCCCCGGTTCGAGGGGCGTTTTTTCATTGCGAGCACGAAAAAGGCCCGCCTCCGATAAGGAAGCGGGCCATTGTTTTGTCTGGGCTGGCGGAAACCGCCTTAACGGACGCGCGGACCGCCAAACGGGAGCGGGGGCGGGGGACGGCGCGCACCGCGCGGCAGCTGTGCCTGATACGCCCGGCCGCAATGTTCCACGCAATAGGGGAAGCCGGGATTCACTTTCTCGCCGCAGAAATGGAAATCGGGTTCGCCCGGATGCCCCATCGGCCAGCGGCAAACGCGGTCGGACAGATCGAGCAGGCTGGTTTTGTTGGCGATTTCCGGGCTCGGCTTAGCGGGCACCAGACGGCGCGGCGGCGCTGGCGGAATTGGTGCCTGCTGATCGCCTGGACCCTGCCGGAGAAAACCGCCCGGACCATAGGAGACGATCTTCGGCAAATCTTCTTGCCGGTTGGGCAGCGGCTGGCTTTGGTTGGCAGGAATACTGGGAGCGGGCGCCGGTGCGGGGGCGGGCTTTGTGGCGGGTTTTGCGGTTGCCGGAGCCGGAGGCGCCTTCGGCGGCGCGGCCTTCTTCGTCACCGGCTTGGCCGGTTCGGTCTTCTTCTTCGACGCGGGCTTCTTTGCCTCTTTCGCCTTTACCGGGCTCGGGCGGGCTTTCAGTCCCAGCCGGTGCGCTTTGCCGATCACAGCATTGCGCGACACGCCGCCAAGCTCTTCCGCGATCTGGCTGGCAGTGGAACCGCCTTCCCACATCTTGGTGAGCGCCGCGATGCGTTCTTCAGTCCAACTCATAAAATCCGTATCCATTCATGCGCTGCGCGGGAAGGGCTTGCCCGCGCCGAAATTCTTGTCAGGCCGCTTCGCAACCGATAGGCGGCGCTTCCATGGCGGAAAACACATCGCAAATGACGCGGAGCACGAGCACCGGCGGACGCAATTTCCCTCCCAAGGGAGAACCGCAGATCACCGGTTTCAACCGGATTGGCCTGTGGTCGCTCTATATTAAGGAGATACGCCGGTTTCTCAAGGTGCAGACGCAGACGATTTGGGCCCCTGCGGTCACCACGCTGCTGTTTCTGGTGATTTTCACCGTCGCATTGGGGCGCGAGGGGCGCGAAGTGCTAGGCGTTCCTTTCGGAACCTTCGTTGCGCCGGGCCTCATCATGATGGGCATGATGCAGAACGCTTTTGCCAATTCCAGCTTCAGCCTGCTGTCAGGCAAGATGCAAGGAACAATTATCGACCTGCTGATGCCGCCCTTGTCCAATGCGGAGCTGATGCTCGGGATCGTTGCCGCGGCGATCACCCGCGCGGTGATGGTGGGCGGCACGGTGGCGCTGGCTATGTGGCTGTATCCCGGCGTCACATTGCAAGCGGCGCATCCGTGGGCGATCGTCTGGTTCGGGCTGATGGGGGCGGCAATGCTGGCCATCATCGGATTCCTCGCCAGCATCTGGGCGGAAAAGTTCGATCACAATGCGGCGATCACCAATTTCGTTGTCGCCCCGCTCAGCCTGCTATCGGGCACATTCTACGTCATTTCGGATCTGTCACCGCTATTCCAGGCGATCAGCCGCGCGAACCCGTTCTTCTACATGATTTCCGGCTTCCGCTTCGGCTTCCTTGGCGAGAGCGACATTGGCAACAGCAACGAAGCAGTGCTGGGGGCGGCGATTGGCGTGGGCGTGCTCAATTTGGTGCTAGCCGTCATCACCTATCAGGTGCTGAAAAGCGGCTGGAAGATCAAATCCTGATCTTAGATCAATGGGTCAGGCTGCGGCGAAGCTGGTACTTTCCGCCACGAAACGCCTCGAACAATTGCGAGACCTGCGGGTGGTCGATCTCTTCGCCTACAGTGTCCATCAGCAGGTTCTGCTGGCTGACATAGGCAACGTAGGAGCTTTCCTCGTTCTCCGCGAGCAGGTGGTAGAACGGCTGATCCTTGCGCGGCCGCATTCCTTCAGGGATGGCTTCATACCATTCGTCCGAATTGGCGTAGACCGGATCGATATCGAATATCACTCCGCGAAAATCATGCGTACGATGCTTCACCACGTCGCCAATGGCAAAACGGGCGCGCGCACGAAGCGGAGCGGCGGGAGAACCTCCGGGGCGGATCGAAACGAAAGCTTTGCGGTCCATATCCGCAAATATAGGCGGGCTAAGCGCCGCAACAAGCGAGACCATGCGGCAATCACCCGATTTTGCGCTGTGTGTGGCAATCAGGGACTTGGCAAGTCCCCTGCGAAAGGCTAACCGCGCGCTTCCCTGTTCGACCGGGGAGCCTTCCGCCTGCCACTGCAGGCCCTCGCGGAGAGGTGGCAGAGTGGTCGAATGCGCTGCACTCGAAATGCAGTATACGGGCAACCGTATCGAGGGTTCGAATCCCTCCCTCTCCGCCACTGCTTAAGTCAATGATATAGAATGATAATTGGGTTCGCCAGAACCCCGCAGAACTGCGCCATTCCGCACCCATTCCGGTACCGCAGAGAACCTGGGAAAACCATCATTGCGCGCCAGAATGGAGAGTTTCTCTCCTCGCCCTTTTGGCGGTACGGGATGTGAGTTTGGTTGATGGCTTAGAGGCCGAACATCTCGTGCTGATCGGACCAGCTTGTTGGGAGTTCGAGGCGGCGGAGCCGGTCGGCAGTTATCGACACCGGCTGGGTGCCTGCGGTGATGGCTTCGATGATTCGAGGGGAGAGAAATGCGAGCCTGACAATGCGGGTGACGTAAGAGGCGGTGACATCATTGTCGCGCGCGAACTGGGCAACCGACCTCCGGCTCGATACTATTTCGTCCCACCAGGCTCTGCCCTGCTGGATGAGTTGCAGGAGCGTGGGATCGACCTGCCGGTTATCACTACGACCGTCGGTATGAACGAGTTGGAGTGCCATGCCTGTTCGCTTGAGACTGACGTGGACCACGAGCTCAGGGTTGCGAGCAGCCATGGTGGCAGGGATGCCCAGCTCGGAGCAAAGCTCGGCTGCATCAAGCGTTATAGTCAGCCTCTCGGATGAGACCTGCACGCGCTCAATGAGCGGACGGATTGATGACACCTTTTTCCTGCGAATGCGCGAGATCAGATCCTCAGCTTTGTTCGTGAGCGTCGAGAAGCTGTAGGCCGTAAGGTCAACACCCATCTGTTCGATCAATCCAAGCGGCTGCTGAAGCTCGCTTGTCAATCGCTCGATGACCGTTCCTTCGAGTTCCCTGGCAGGTATCCTCCAGCCATCGTTCGTGCTGTCTCCATAATGCTGGAGCGACCTGCTGACATAATAGCGATAACGCACCTTTCCCTTGCAGGCATGGCTGGCAACCAGCGGTTCGCCGTTCTGGTCGAACACCTTGCCAGCGAGCAAGCTGGGTGACCGGATCGTCGCTGCGCGCTGCTCGCCTTGCCGGTTCTCCCCAAGCTTGCACTGAACGGCGATCCACAGCTCGCGCTCGATGATGGCATCGTGCTGACCCTTGTAGGTTTTGCCAGCGTGATGGATTTCGCCGACATAGATCGGGTTGGAGAGGATCTTGTAGATCTGCCCGCGGGTAAAGCTGCCGCCGCCGATGATCTTGCCTGTGCTGAGAGTGCGCCGTGGGACCTTGGCCTGTTCGTTTGCCAGCTGTTCAAACACCAGTCGAACATTACCGAGTTTGCGGTAGCGCCCAAACAAATCGCGGATAAGCTCAGCATGCTCATCGACTATCCGCAGCGATCGTCCATCCGGTTCGTAGCCCAGCGGCGGTATCCCGCCCATCCACATGCCTCTGGCCTTGGAAGCTGCGATCTTGTCGCGGATCCGTTCGGCGGTCACCTCGCGTTCGAACTGCGCGAACGATAGCAACATATTGAGCGTCAGCCGTCCCATGCTGGTGGTGGTGTTGAACGACTGGGTCACCGAGACAAAGCTGACCTCGGCCTTGTCCATGGTCTCGACCAGCTTCGCGAAGTCGAGAAGTGAACGGGTCAGGCGGTCCACCTTGTAGACGACCACGATGTCGATCCTGCCAGCGCGGATATCGTCCAGCAGGCGCTGAAGGGCAGGGCGCTGCATGGTCCCGCCAGACAGGCCGCCATCATCAAAGCTTGTGTCGATCAGCGACCAACCCTCGGAGGCCTGACTTCTGATATAGGCCTCGCACGCTTCGCGCTGCGCATGGAGCGAGTTGAAGTCCTGCTCCAGACCCTCCTCGCTCGACTTGCGGGTATAGATGGCGCAGCGGACCTTCTTCACGCTGCTTTGGCCTTTTCGCGTAAGCCGAAGAAGGCAGGGCCTGACCAGCGCGTTCCGGTGATCGCCCGGGCGACCTCACTCAGCGAGTTCCATTGGCGATCGTTCCAGATGATCTCGCCATCGTCACCGATGGTCACCACATGGACTTTGCCGCCATGCTCGCGCGCCAACCGCATGCCGGGCCTGATGCTGCGAGTGGTCGCCTTGCCGCTCGTGCCCGCGTCGAGCGCTTTGCTCGTCTTGCGTGACAGCTTGCCCAGCGTCCTTGCCTGCAGCTCATATCCGACCGCAAGGCGCAGCAGGGCTGCGCTGACATTGGGGGCTGGTTGACCGGTGAGCTTTGCCCACCGGTCACCAAGCTCAGACTTGCCGAGCTTCTCAAGCGCAGCAAGCTGCTCATCGAGCATGGTCATGCCTCAGTGGCCGCGCTGATGCGGTAGTGTGAGACCCCATCCACCGCCTCGCGCTTGATCGTGTGGCCCTTCTTTTTGAGGCCGGTCATTGCAGCGCGCGCCGTGTGGGCTTGCCATCCGGTTGCGGCCACGATCTGGTCGAGCGTGGCGCCTTCTGCGCTGCTCAGCATGGTAATGACTTTGCCGATTTTGGTCTCCCGCCGCAGTGTATCTGCCTCGATGGTCGAAGTGGGTTCGGTAGCTGCTTCCTGTGCCGGTTTTGGCGTGCGGGCGTAGCGGCGCTTGGGCTTACTGCTGGTTGTCTTTGTCATCGGTGGTTCTCCTTCACAGAAGCAGCGACATACTGCTCCCACCACCGCAAGCCCCGCGAGTTCGAACTCGCCGGGGGGCTGCACCGCCTGAGCGGTACAATTCAGTGATGACACCAATCCCTGACTTGGCTTCGAAGTCGAATGGAATGTGCCATTCTCAGCCTGCATGTGTCGATTGCAGCCGGTGCAGAGACGATGCAGCCGCAGCAAGGTCGCCAAGCGCCGCTGCCAGCTCGGAAAGCTCGGTCAGGCGTTGCTGCTGCATCCCTGGATGGCTGGGCCACTCGCGTGCGAGACCGGGTGCTGCATCCTCGACCAGCCTGCCAAATTTGAGAACCAGTGCAGCGATCAGTTCGTTGTGCAGGTCTGAGTCAAAGGTCGGCATGACCTGCACATGGCCTAACCCGCGCTGAAGTCGAGACGCAGCTTTCTAGCGTTGGCTGCTTCGCGCCCTAATATCGGACGTCAAACCCACCCATTGGAGTTGCCAAAAGCGGCCGGAACGAGGGGTGATGATCGATTGCTACCAAAATTCATCGCAAGTAGAAATAGTCAACTAATTTGACAGCTGCTCTCGCAGGACTTGCGAAGCGATCCCGAAACCTGTGTTTGAGAGTCTAAAGCGTCGCGCACCCCCGACAGCTTGTGAATCGACTTCAAAAAGCGGTGAGTATTCTTGATTAAAAAAGCGGCTGACATTGTCTTTGTGCTTTGCAGGCATCTTGGGGAAATCAGCGGCGATAAGGTTCGCGATCTCGGTAGTGGTGAAGGAAGTGCGATCTTCTGTGAAATCCCATCTCTTCAGCAACGTCAGCAGTATCGCCTCTTCAAGGCCAAGGGCACCTACTTCCCGCAGATCATCTACTTTTTGCGCCTCTCGTGGACTCCCCAATTTGCCATCCTCGGCAATAGCCCCAACAGAATCATAAAAGTCAGGTATCGTGCGATGATTGGGAAGCTTGGTGACTCCCGAAAGCTGCGCTATTTTTGAAAGTCCCATCCGGTCCTGCTGCAGGTCGCGCCTACAAAATCTCTCGAAACTGACGATGTCACCCGGACGCATTCGAGCTTTCATTCGCTCAAACCTTTCTGCCGGCGTTGCTTCGATGAAAATGGTTTGAAGTTCCCTTCCCAAAACCTTCATCTCGTCTTCCAGATGGACCACCTCGTCGGGCGCTCTGAAACCCGAAACTACGATAGAGCTCCGGACGTACGGACGGATAAACTCAACCACTTTTTCTGCAGCTATAAGCGGCTTTTGAGCCAAGGCACTCTCTGCAAAATCACCAATCTCAATCTCAGCCTCATATCCATGCCTGAGATGGTAACAAAGGTGCATGAAATCGCTGGCTTCGAGATGAAGGAAGCCTAGATTTTGGGCCAGATACTGGCTTGCAGTCGTCTTGCCTGCACACGTCGGACCACAAAAGAGTATGGTCTTCGGACGGGTCTCTAGCGGGAGAGACATTTGCTCGGCGGACTTGGCGATTTCTCCCTTTGACGCAAGAAATTGGAAGAGCTTGGCGAACGCTTTTCGCCGAAAGTCATACTTGTCCGCCTGATCGATCGGCAGTGCTCCAAGAGGGCGATCAGAGCCTGTCGGGACAAACCATTTATTGAATGTTTGATTATCAAGCCATGGAAATACCAAGTTCGTATCGAAGTCTTGCTCGGAGTTGACGATATGACCGGACTGCGTTCCGGTGAAAGTGATAAATGGCTCGTTCACACCCCAAAGGCGTTTCTTGTTCTCAGGCACATGGAGCAGAATGTCGGATCGGACTTCGACAGTGCGACCCCGTCCTCTTGAATTAAGTTCAGCGTCGAGAGCCGCAAAGCCTATTTCACGCATCCAGTACTTAATGTCGACACCAGGCACCTCGGTTGCCTCGGTGCTAAGCGCATGAATTTTGACTGAGGTGTCTTCCAGTATGAATGGGTTGTTTTCAGGTGAAAGCTTGGCCTTCGCAAATTGACCTTTCGCGCTCTCATAAGACGCTTCAAAGATCTCATCGCGAGATGTCAGGCGAGGCTCATGGTAGCCAGCATGGTAAGTTCTCTCTCGAAAACCTACGATTGAAATTGGATACTGTTCGGCAATGTAGCGAGCATGAGCTAGCTTGACGTGGTTTCCGGTAAAAAATGTGAGCTCTCTTATCAATTGTATCTTACCCGTCGGCCCTCAGTTGAAGGCGATAGAGGTACGACGATACAATCGAGCTCCTCTTGTCGATCGCAAATTTTACGCAAGGCATCTTTTGATCCCATGGCGAAGATTGCCGGGCCGAGACTTGATAAACCAGAGCAATCAGCTCCCAGTTGCCTCACAGCCTCCCTAAGCTGCGATAAAGGCTCACCATACTGGCCAATCTCGGCTGATTTCCAATGCGTGGTCTGCATAAGCTCAACTCCTTCGCAGAAGCCATTGTAATCGGCATCGAGCGCGCTGGAATAGATATCAAACAGTGCGATGTAGGCGGCCCGGTGGCTTTCAGGCTCTGGAATAGGGGTTGTCTCAGCGAAGAAAGCGATCTCTTCAGCTTGAGATTTGGATGGGATACTCTTTGGCAGGCAAGCCACCATGCTCCAATTTGGCATGATCAGTCGCGGTAAGGTACTTGGCACTCGCGAAGCGAGGGCGCGCGATGAGGGCATATATCTCGCGTTATGACGAGCAACACCTAAATCCATGAAAAGACCGCCGTCAAAGTATGTTCGAATGCCGATCCCTGATGTTCCGCCTCTCCCAGACAATTTGACCAGATCATCTCTAGATAGATCATCATTGTTGATAAGCGACAGAGCTTCGATCGCTGCTAGTCGCAACGCTGTCCCTGACCCTAAACCAATGTGAGTCGGCAATTCCCCGGAAAACTGGATTGCGGCAGCGACTGTCCAGTTGCGAAGCTCCGCAGCTTCGGTCAGCTTCGTCCGCACAAGTTCAAGTTCTGCCTTTGAGAAGGCTCCTGGTCTGTTATCTGCAAGCGACAATCGTTCAGAAGCTTCGGCCCGGACCGTCGCTCCTAATCCAGCGACACCAAAACCAATCCCTCCATTCATGCGCCGAGCAGTCGCATGCATAGATATTAGGCCTAGGTGCAGCCTTCCATCGACCTCGATCGAAACCTCAGACCTTGATGGGGGCCGCATCCCACACATCCTGAAAGTGCTCCGCATATTTGCGCGCAAATGGAGTGGAAGCGGCAACATGGACAGCTGGTGCGTACTTACTCTTTTCACGCGCAAAGATCGGGCCAGCAATAAGGTGCTCATCGGCCAGAACGAAACTATGAGCTGCCTCGCCTTCAAACCGACCTAACTGCACCCGATCGGCATACCTTTTCTTCAACTCATTGAATTTTGGCATCAGGTCCACAATTCTATTTTGAGTACTTTGCGACAAGAACTCGTCGGTAGGTATTAGGAATCGGATAGCCAACCTCTTGTGTCTATCTAAAGCTTCAACAAGAACCTTGTTTTCACTTTCTAAATCTAGAAAATCCTCCACAAATCGGGTGCAACTCGCACCCATCACATCGACCCTTTCCCTACAATTCTTTATTATTTCGCGATAATACTCTTTATCGTGTCGGTTCTCTAAAAGATCGATCACCCCCAAGCGATCAAAATGGTCTACCCGCTGCAGGGGGCCGAGGACACTGAGAAACGTGACCAAATAAACTATGATACCGCTCGCAACACCTCCCATTAGACCAAGCAATTTGACGTTGCTGCTATCGACAACATACAGGAGATACCCCAGCAAACCCAACGCAAGTGTTAGCAGTCCTACGAACCACACCCAGCGAGGGACCTCATCCCTTATCTCAGTGAATTTACTCACTTCGGCCGCCCTACAAAAAGGAGTTCCTGCTTGCGCGTCTTGCTGAGAGCATGGTGATGATCCAACGTATGAATAGAGACATTCTCGAATGATGCTGTGAATCTAGCTCGTAGTTCATCAAAGCTGGGGTAGGCGTCCTCAACATATGACAGAACAACCAAAGATTGGCTGTGTGAGTCAATCAGTTCAAATAATTTTTCCCTGAAAAATTCTTTGCTCGACCATTCCTTCGACCAAACTGGTTCTGCGATCATGCGGATAGGCGACACACTGTCGATCCGATCATGCCAGCATTGATAGTCCGCCAAGCCCTCCAGAAAATGATACTTCTTCCAATAACCATCGCGATTTCGAGATGGATTTTCACTTATGTAAGGGGGGTCGATGTAAACAAGGTCAAATTGATCTTCAATCTTTGAAGCGTCGAACCCAGCAGAGATCTCGATATTACCTCGCAAGCTCGACGAGCATTTCAGACGCGAAAGTTCTTCGAATGCACCCATCATGTGCACCGAGAACTCAGTTTCCCAAGTTTTTGCGTTCCCGAACGATCGCTTCACGTCGGAGTTAGTTCGCAGCGCGAAATTGGCTCTGTGAAATAGGTTGAAGGGCCGCTTCTTGAGGCATGCCTGATATAGCAGGTAGCGCAACACCGCTTTTTCGTACGAATGTTTGCGGGCTCCGATTGCATCTGCAAATCCATCGAGCCATCGATTTTCTTCATCGCTGTAGAAAATGCCCGCGAAGGTTTCTGAGATGAAACCTTCCCGCGGAACAATACCGTCAAGCAGGTCTTGCAGTTCGTGTCGACTTGGAAGCTCTCCGCTTGAGAGCAGCGCATGGGCGACGTCGTGGTTGAATTTAAAGCCATCGTGATAGCGAACGGATTTACCCATCATGCGCAGCAGCATGGACACGGATCCGGTCCCTCCAAATACGTCGAGAGCCGTTTCAAATTTCAAGGGAGCGATGTGCTGATAAATCCAAGGCAACAGATTTCTCTTGCTGCCATAGTAGCGTGTCCGAGGAACGCGCTTGAGCGCATCGCTCACGGGCTCGATCGAGATTAAAGACGGCTTCTCCGGTGTGTGAGATGCCGGGCCACAAACTGCCATTTCTCGAGACGAATTTTCTGACAAGGCTCTAGCTATCGATAATCCAATTTTAGTTAGCTGCTTAGACCAAAAGTTTCACCATAAGTCGAACTCGAACTTGAGGTGGGGCATCGATCATAGCTGCTGACGTGACCCCCAGCTTTCCCCCAGCTGGGATTAGAGCCGAGCGGTTGTTTTGCGCATCAGCGCGGTTGAAGCAGTGGGCTGCGTAGCGGAGCCCGTAGGGCGTAGCGAAGCAGGCCATTGCTTATCCAGTTCGGCGGCGAACGCCGCCGGTGTTGCGTAACCGAGAGACGAGTGTGGTCGCTCCCGGTTGTAGTCTTCCACCCAGGCCGCGATCTCGACCCGGGCATGGGCCATGCTCAAGAACAGCGTCTCATTCAGCAGTTCGTCCCGCATGCGACCGTTGAAGCTCTCGACATAGCCATTCTGCATCGGTCTTCCCGGTGCGATGTAATGCCACTCCACGTGCATCTCCCCACACCATGCGAGCACGGCATTGCTGGTGAGCTCGGTGCCGTTGTCGCTGACGATCATGACAGGCTTGCTACGCTTGGCTATCAACTCGGTCAGTTCCCGCACCACGCGGCGACCCGAGATCGACGTGTCCGGCACCGCCGCAAGGCACTCCCTGGTCACGTCATCGACCACGTTGAGGACCCGGAACCGTCTGCCCGAGGCCATCTGGTCGTGAACGAAGTCCAGGCTCCAGCGCTGGTTCGGCAGGGCCAGCACCGGAGCAGGTGCTCTGGTGCCAACAGCACGCCTGCGGCTTCGTCGTCGCCTTACCGCCAAGCCTTCCTCCCGGTAGAGCCTCTGGGTCTTCTTGCGATTGATCATTACGCACTCCCGGCGCAGCAGGATATGCAGACGGCGATAGCCGAACCGGCGACGCTGGTTGGCCAGATCGCGTAGCTTCTCACGTAGACCGGCATCATCGTCCCGCGTGGAACGGTAACGCACGGTCTTGCGATCAGCATCAATGACACGGCACGCCCGCCGCTCGCTCATCCCGTGGCACGCCTGGAGATGAGCGACCGCTTCCCGCTTCGCGGCGGGCGTCACCACTTTTTTGCCAGAAGATCCTTCAGTGCAGCCTTGTCCAGCATCGCATCAGCCAGCAGCCGCTTGAGCTTTGCGTTCTCGCTCTCGAGTTCCTTCAGTCGGCGGGCGTCGGACACTTCCATCCCGCCATACTTCGACTTCCAGTTGTAGATCGTCGCTTCAGATACACCGTGCCGACGGGCAAGTTCGGCGGTCTTCGCACCCGCCTCTGCCTCCTTCAGCACCCCGATAATCTGCTCTTCTGAAAACCTCGTACGCTTCATTGTCTGTCCTTCCTTCAAGGCCAGACTCTAATCCAACTTGGAGGAAAATCAGGGGGTCACGTCACTGCTCTAATCGCATATCGCAAGGTAGCTGCCTCTTAACCAGCGGGTCCTAAGTTCGAACCCTAGTACGCCCATCATTTTTTTGAAGGTGACGGCGGGAATTTGAGGCGGTGCAGGTGATCAATCCATTACCTTAAGCGCGCTACAAACGTGAACAGTCGCTACCCGTTCACACGCAGTCATCAATGACCCCACGCAATTGGGCAATTCGATGCTTCATATTTTGGACGGCGGAGTCAAACTCATTCGTAGATCCCAAGAGACGCCTGATATGTGATCGCCAAATCGCACTTCCCACAATTGCGCCCTGCAAGCCCTCATTCTTGGCCTTTGAGACTGCGAGGAGAAAAGAATCAAATTTCATTCCATCCGATCTCAGGAACCAAGGTCGTCTAGCCTCGTCGGGTATACCTTTCACCGCGCTCAGTGTTTCTTGAGAACAGTCGAGCTTAAACGCCGCAATTGAAGGAATGCTCGCGAACTTTTCGAGCACTTGCGTTCGTTCGGACACGCCGATGAGATCTTTGAAGTACGGTTCAAAGACAAACTGAACTTCGGAATAGTCTTTGATGCATTGGAGCGTAGCTGCAGAGGCCGATTCGCCGCATTCTTCGAATTTTAGCCCGAACTTCACGGTCGCTCTATTCGGAAATAGCGATAGAGCGGATTGAGAGGCACTCTCTATCTCACTAGCTAGGATGGAACCAGCGCGACGGTCAGGCATACCAATGATACAGTTAAGCCCGGCACGCGCACACTCAAGCTGAGAATAGCGATCATCATGACGGACAACAAACCCGTCGCACGGCAGTGTTCTAATGAGGGATCTCAACTTATTATGGAGCTCCGCCCAGGAGTCGAGGTCAAGCCCAGTCGTGTATCGTTTCAGGGTTTGCGCACTGTGGTCAATCGCAAGCACTATCTGATAACGAAACCAGTCACTTTGAAGCATTTTCAAAAACCAACTCTTGCCGTGGATCGTCTGGGAAGTTCACCTCGTCGAACAAGACTGTTCGCCCAAGCTTTACGCGATACATTCTCATGTCAGTCACCTCGGCCACGACATCGTTTGCACTAAACATCGAAGCAACAATCGGCCACCGTTTTTTATACGCTTGATAAGCAGACACGGCGGATTCACCATTGGCTTCGAATGCTGTTCCCTCGAATGAAAGACCCCTGACTTTCTGGCCGAGGCCAGCCAAGTCTAGGGACACGATCCCTCCCGCCACATACTTGTACCGACAAATATCAATTGAGTGTCGTCTAGACTTATTCGAAGTAAATACCAAATCCCCATTTTGTTCGTCTCTAGCGTACCACACATGCGTGACCCAAGATTTAGTACCATTCGAAGTCGAGAGATGCAGAAGCTTTCCCTCGAGAATATAATTGACGATAAGCTTCTCTAGTCTCTCCATTTTATATTCCTTTACGTCTCGCCACCAGAAATACGAATGCTCTCCCCTGTTATCATGCTTGATCTTTCACTGAGCAGGAACTCTATGAGCTTTGCACACTCTTCAAGATCGACGAAGCGCCCAAATGGAACCTTGGACGTTCTTTCCTTGATGTATTCTTCAACCGATATGCCTACTGACTGGGCATGCTCCGGGAAAATGGTCCGCACATTCTCTGTCCACATTGCTCCTGGACAAACTGCATTGACCCTTATTGCTGGCGCCTCTTCTTTCGCGAAGCTCTGAACTAGTCCGTTCAGGCCATGCTTTGAAACGCCATAAGCTCCCCGATTAGCAGGTGAAGAAATGCCAAATATCGAAGAAACTAATACGATTGCACCTCTGCCAGTTGGCCTCAAGCGCTTCGCCGCCTCACGCATGCATAAGAATGCGCCTGTGAGATTTACTGCAATAGTGTGATTCCAATCGTCCAAAGACGTTTCAGAAATACTCTGGGCCGTCGGATTTATTCCAACTGCATATACCATCTTATCTATAGCTGTTAGCGCGTCGGTCTCTGCAAAGATTCGTTGCACGTCGGCGGGATCCGCGACGTCTGCTTCGATCACACCCAGTGCGTCCGTGCGATCTGCGAGGTCGAGTACGTTGGATGAATTGGAATGGGCATGGAGCACAAGTTTTTCGCCGGAAGACGCAAGTATCCTCGCCGTAGCGCTGCCTACCTCCCCACTCGCTCCAATAATCAACGTGGACATATCATGAGACCTTACCGCGTTCGCGAATTGAATTGATAGTCTGATGAATCAACCGGCCGAGTCGCTCGTCAGCGCTGGGGGCGATATACTCAAGAGGTTCAATTGCAGTCCGATCGCCAAACTGGCCCAGCCTATGAACCGTAATTGGTCTTGCGGACTTGAGCGAAGGATTCTTCAATCTGGCCAATAGCTGCCGGGCTATTGGCTCTGCAGCTTGATGCAGCCGCGCTTCCGCCTGACGGTGCTCTTCGCCCTCTTCTGCAATAAGCTTGCTAATGTACTCGTATGGATCAGCCTCTCCTAGAATAACCCTCTGGTACATAGCCATTTTTCTGATCAATAGAGGCATTTTGGGATTCTCGAATGCTCTAAGGTCTTCGTGATATCCGGCTGGTGCATTCGCAAGAACACCTTCGAACCTTTCGTCATCCTCCAAGAAATATGCCACTATCATGCGATCAAGTGAGCCCAGTGAGTTCCGTGAAGCAATCTCCACAAGCCTATCAGCAAACCTTACGCCAGCAATTTCTTTGGCGATAGAAAACGCGAGAGACTCAACAGTTTCTGGCATGAAGCTCGAGTCGTCTAAGCCGAGAGGATCACCATCATTGATACGCTTACAGATCGCTTGTGCCACAAAGTACTCATAATGTGACGACTGCTTAAAGTGGTACTCGGGCTCAGCCATTGTCCCGGAGGAGCCAGCAGCCGTGAACATATGGTTGGTTCGCAAGAAGTCTCCCGTCCAGTCATAGGAATCCCTGATTGGATTACCTTCGATAAGTCGCTCAACCTGGACGGCCTCTCCGACCCGAGCTTGGACTCGATCCTGTGGCAACGTGTTTGGAGAATGAGGCCGACCTTTCTTGCGGCCAAGCCCCGTGAAAATATCATAAGCGAGCTGTGTAAGGATCCGTTCTTTTGTCGTCGAAGGGATCTGAGATTTATTTTCATCATAGTCCGCGGCCAGTGAAACGTTCGCGTATTCAGCCAGCACTCCAGATAGCATGAGAGGACGTTCGAGTGACTTTTGCTTTCTGATGATGCTCGATATCATGGCAAGAGCTTGAGGCCTTCTCAGATCGGGAGTGCCGTCCCCGAACCTGTCGAAATACTCTTCAACCACCGCTTTCAAATGCTTCTCGGACTTCTGCTCGGCATACTCTCTCAGCTCAGGCACAGACCAAGGACAAAGCTCAAGAACCGCAGGTTGTTTCAAACCGAGCGCTGACCAGCGGCTCTCGGTGAAAATCTGCTTGAACAGTTCCTCGTTGACCACATCAATATGCCGCCTTGTCGCAAGGATTACGCGGCCATCGCTAAGATTGGCCTTCAGCAAACGTAGGTTCGGAGAAGCAGAAACTTCTCCGTTCATACCTGTGTGGACATCGAAATTATCGATCAACCGGTAAGGAGCTTCAATGCTGAAGGGAAGCTGGCCGCCTTCGTCAACATTACTAGCAAGCTCAAAGTAATCTACAATCTCGCTGGCGGGCAGCTGAGTTGAGTTGATATTCCTGAGCGCAAAAGTCTTCCCTGACCCATAAGGACCGACTACTATGAGCAAATTTGAGGCGCTCTCACTCCATTGCTCCACAAATGTCGAGATTGGTGCAGTTCGATGAGCTCTGCTAGTACCTATAAGGCACTCCTGAGCTAGCAACGGAGGAAGAGAAAGCTCCGTGCTAGTATGACTGGCTGGGATGTCCATAACACCGAACTGCTAAACTCAGATCGAACCGTCAAGCTTCTCTTTAACCTCACATTCCTTTTGGCTAAACTGGCTTAACAACGCGTCGACCTTTGTACCTAAAGCCCTCGCGTCAGCTTCTGCAGCAAGCAATTGGGGGGCTGAGACACCCTTTGCAGAGGGTGTAGCTTGCAAGCGTCGCAATTTTGCGAGGATAGACTCAGCTTCTTTGCCAACGTCACCCATTTGATCGGTCGGGGGAAGTGCTTCAAACGTGTCGATATCGATCCGAGCTAGGGCAGCGAGATAAGGATATTTATCGCTTTGGTTTGCATCAATAAAGCAGGTCCGAACTTGTTCGAAGCTGCCCCGCCACTCCTCAAGTACTCGGAGGCGGCTCCGATAAGAGGCTATTTCAGACTGACGAAATTTCGTCTCTTCCAAATCCGTGGCCTTCTCTGCCAATCGGACCTGGCTCAGCACCCCTCTCCAAGAAAGCCACCCAACAAAAATTGCAGCGAAGAATGCAGCCCAGCCTGACGACGCAGCGAGCCAGCTTCTTGTGCACACTGCCCAAGGCTCATCATCTGTGCACCAGTCTATTTCAGAGAACCAGTTTATCAGCCCGTCGAAACCGCCAGATACCGCAAAGTATGCGCCCATTTCAAACAGCAAGGAAAGTCCTCCGGTTGGCATTACTGATAGGGCAAATCAATCACAAATCGGCCTACGCGCGACCAAACAGACCAGACGTCGTTTGATCAGCAAACTAAAGCAGGCCCGATTGCAGTATGTTTATGATTTTAGTGCATCCCAAAAGTTCACAAAAAGGTCAATCCGGTCACCTTATCGACCCGCAAACAAGACCTTTGCGGTGCCTTCGCGGAACGTCAGCTACAGGGCTACGAACCTAGATCGGCTTATGGCCGACATTGGGGCGCTTAGCTGACCGGCAAAAGCTGGGCCGATTTCAGACTGTCAGCTTCCGATTTACTTACGCGGAGAACCGGACACTCGGTTTCCGACCCTAATAGAATATCTATGGCCTGCAACGATACCGCTGATAGCTTTCAAGGCCGCCTCCCGTTCAAAAGCGTGAATGCCTCTCAGGGTGCGATCATTATCCCACGGGTGTCTTACAAGGGGATAGCTCCCGCTTGGTCAGAATCGAATTGCTTGAAGGAAAGATGCGAACCCTTCCGCAGGAGTGTATCCTGACGTGTCGGGGCCATAGTGCTCGCAGCACGAGGCCTATGTGGCAACGACGCTGAATGGAGCGGCGAAGTGGGCGAGTTCAAAGCATTGATAAGTTCGTACGCGAAATGCCGTCATGCTCCGCACGGCGCTAAACCGGCTCCTCGACACCTATTGACGCCAAGGCAGGCGGACTCGACATTCCTCCAAAAAGTGCCTTATGAACTTTGTGAAATTTCACAGTTGGGGGGAAGAGAGTATCATGCAGACGGTGGCTCAGGCGCGAATCGTACGAGATGTCGACTACTCACTCGCCCTGTACGCTGATGACAAAGCCATACATATTCTGCCCAGTCATGAGAATGCTACCGATGCGGTAGAAAATCCGCTCGCCCATATATTAAAAAACGCGCAGATCGATCTTTTTTCACTGGACGATTTTCCCGTCGCCCAGGACGATTTCG
Organism: Aurantiacibacter sp. KMU-128; assembly: GCF_056933515.1. Lineage (NCBI taxonomy): Bacteria > Pseudomonadati > Pseudomonadota > Alphaproteobacteria > Sphingomonadales > Erythrobacteraceae > Aurantiacibacter > Aurantiacibacter sp. KMU-128. The sequence goes on along the minus strand of NZ_JBXORT010000001.1, from coordinate 1,981,659 downwards.
ATTCGGTCTACGATCCCCTGCACGAGCGGCTGGAGAAGCTGATCGGCGATCGCGACCTGCAAGGCGCGATGAAGCTCGCGCTCACAGTCGACACTGCGCCGGACAATTGCCGAACCCGCACGGAAATGGCGCTGCGCGATCGCTGCCATGCCTTTTTCGCGCATCGCGGGGCCTCGGCATCGGCCGCCGATACGACCCGGTTCCTCGACCGTCTGCCGGCCGACAGCCTGGCCGACTACCTGTCCGGCTCCGCCGAGCGGATCGATGCCCTGAAAGCCGAGCTGCTGGCGCGAACCGTGCTCGGTACTGTCAGAGACGGCCAACGGACCGTCGTCGAACGGCTGCGCGCCGAGCTGGGACTGGCCGCTGCCGTCGCTATTGCCGGCAAGGTGGCGAAACCGGCCCGGAAATCCGGCTCGAAGAAAGACCGGGACTGCCCCTCGCTGACAATCGATTCCGATGCCCTCGCCGAACGCCACGCGTTCGTGCGCCATGTCCTGACCGCCTCGATCAGCGTCCCCGGCTTCGCCTTCGATACCGACCCCTGCGGCTCGCGGACGGACAGGCAGTCGTCGCCCCGGCTGGCCGACCGGCTCGGCAAGACCGAACAGCTGGCGGCCCTGCGGGAGCGCGTGGCCGCCGCCGAGGATCGCGCCAATCCCGCCGCCCAGGCCGGCGCCCAGGCCGACGATGGCGACGACGCGGGCGACGCTGGTTGCGACTGCGATTGCGACGATGCGCCCTGCCTGCCGGTCGATCCCGAATGCGTGGACATCAAATACTATCTGTCGGATCTGCTCGAACTGCGGGAGGAGACCCACCGCTATGAGCCGGGCGATCTCGCCTATATCGAGAATATCGCACCGCGCGAGAAGCGCGTGCGCACGCACACGTTCCGCAAGGTGATCGAGGATTATTCGGAGGAGGAAGTGACCGAGTCACGTTCGGAGGAGCGCGATCATTCGGTCTCCGAGCGCAATCAGGTGCAATCGGAAATCAGCAAGCAGATGAAGGCCAGCCTCGATGTCGAGGCCAAGGTGACCGGCGGCACCTACACCATCACCTCCAACGCCCATCTCTCGCGCGACGTCGCGCAGCGCGAGGCGCGCGAGAATTTCCGCGAAATGGTGACCAAGGCGGTCCAGACGATACAGACCGAGACCCGCAAGCTGACGACCCGCCGGGTCACGACCGATTCGACCGAAGTCAACAAGCACGTGTTCGACAACACCGACGACCCCATCGGGCGGGTGGCGAAATATTTCTATGTCACGCAGGTCAAGAAAGGCCAGGTCTTCAGCCACGGCCTGCGGCTGATGCTGGATCTCAACATTCCCTCTCCGGCCGCGCTGTTCCTGGAACTCGAGAAACGCAAATCGAAGCAGCAATCCGGCTTGGACGAGCCCGAACGCCCCGATCTAGCTCCGAGCGATTTCGATCCCGGCACCTTCCCCGGCTATAACGGCGAGGCCACCTATCGCGCGCTGTGGGAATATTTGATGGAAAGCTACGAGATTTCCGATTTCCCCGAGCCTCCGCCGGACATGATGCCGCCGCGCGGCCCGATCGGCACTGGACAGATGGTCAACGGCGAAAGCAAGCCGTTCTCCTTCCCCGGCTACCGGGGGGTCAAAGTCAGCTATGTCGATTCATGGATGGAGAAGGAAAGCGGGGTTGTCGGCCAAGGCAACAATCTACGTATGTATATCAACGCCCAAGGCAAGCAAATCGAGAAATACAACAAAAACAATTACGCTTCGCCGACCAGCATCACAGTCAGCGCGAACGGATCCATCACCATTACCGTTTCCGGCCACTGGATGAGCAGCCGGTCCTATATGCAGGGCGAAATCCATCTCGAACCGATCCAGCACGACTACACCACGTGGCAAGAAGAGGCCTATGCTACGGTGATGGCTCAATACGAAGCCGATCTGGCCGAGTATCAGCGCCTGCTGGCCGAACACGACATGCGCTACCGTGAAGAACGCAAGCTGATGCATCCGTTCACCGCGGAAGAACATATCCGCACCCAGATGAAGCAAGCGTCGATCTTCATGATGTGCGACGAATTCGGCGACGAGGTCATGAACATGCGAACGGAGCCGTGCGGCTACCCGACCGTGTTCCGCCGGAAGGCCAAGGAGGCGGCGAACCGCTGGTATTTCTTCGACCGAGCGTTCGACTGGAAGCAGGCCGAGTACATCTTCTACGACTATTTCCGCAATCCGATCTGCCAGTGGCACGAACGCTACGACCCCGACGAGCCCAATTTCCTGCTCAAGGCGTTCAAGCGCGCGGGCTATGCCCGGGTCCAGATCCCCTGTGCCCCGGGCATGGAGGACGATGTGCTGAAATATCTCCAGACCGGCGAGATCTGGGGCGGAGACGATTTCGACGTCATCGACGCGAGCGACCCGCGTTACAAGGCGGTCGCGACCGAGCTGAAGCATTCCTACGACTGCCACCAGAACGACCGGCCGGGCAATGTCGCGGTCACGCAGGGGGCCCCGAAGATCGAGGTGCAATGCTCGGAATTCTACCTGATGCCCGGCACCACCGGCGCGACCGGGGTGGTCGATCCGGATATCCTCGCGCTCGACCTCGACCGCGAAATCTTCACCGGCGGGGTGCAGTATCGGATCGTTGACGTGCAACCGAAATGGCTGCCGGGCGATCCGGATTTCGACCCTGACTGCTGGACCTGGGTGATCACGCTGGAACGGCCCTATGAAGGTGCCGACGCGGGCAATCTCAAGCATGCGGTCGGCGCCCGGTATGTGGGCGACAATTTCTACTTCAGACTGCCGACCGAGATGGTGTGGCTGGGCGACCTGTTCCAAGACGACGGCACCACGCCCAATCCGTGCCTGCCGTGCTATCCGGTCGGGTGTCAGTGAGCCGCTGATGTACGGGCGATTTCGCCAGGTACCGCCGCGCACCTCGTTTTCCAGCGGGACCGGCGGGCCGTTCGCTGTCGTCGCGGACGCCGACGACACACCGATGGTTCACCGGAGCAGGGGGCGGCTGGGACACAGTTACGATCAAAACACCGGCAGCGCCCGACTCGATGAACCGGCCTTCGACCTGAGGTCCAATCTCTACTCCCTCAGCGACATCGGCAGCGCTCAATTCGTCGCGGATTTCAAGGCCAACCTGCAGGACGAATTATCCCTGACCGACGGCGTGACGTATCCCGACGACAGGATCGACGATGCCATCGCCAGGCTTCGACAGGCCGCGACGGATTGGAACAGCTACGAAAAGATCGCTGCCGTCTTCAGGGATGAACTGCTGTGGCTGACGCAGGGGTCTCTGGAAGATATCGCGATGAAAATCTGCGACGAATTCGTCGCACCGACCTCGCAATCCGAAACGCGATTGCTCAACCTGTCGGATATTTCCCCCATCACAATGCGGTATGCGGGGATACGGAATTTTCTGGCGGACATGGGATGGAGCATTCAGCTCGCGACCGCCTTTTCCGATGGCGAACTGAGACTGGTGGACCGGAACGACCCTACTGATACCGGATACAAACATTACCGGAATCAGACCCTAGAAGAAGGCAACAGGCCGACTTTCGCCGGGAGTTTTTTCGGTCAGGACACATCGCAGATCTACGACAGCATCGCGCCCGGAGAGGACGCCGGGCTGGGAATACTCATACGCGGCCTGACCGCATGGACGGTTTTCGCGGCAAAGAAAAAAGAGAACGAATTCGAATTAAAACCGATCGGGCACCATTCTTCAACGTCTGTAAAACATTCAAAATCAGATACATATAAAATTCGCGCCTATATGTACGATCATTTTGGCATGGATCACAAGGATTACCTACAATTTTTCAACGGCCCTGACAAATTTCCTGCGAGTTTTGTGGACTGGGATATATTCAGTGCGTGGTTTCTGCTTCAGTATTTCGATGATTTTCCATGCATTCCCCTTTGCACGTTCTTCCAGCTCAAATCCGAAGTGAAAACCGACCAAGGTGTGAAAGCGAGCGAACGGGAGGCTGAAAATTATGGCGGCTTCCGATACAAGCGTCCCGGCGGTCAAGCGAAGGTTCTTGCCAGGAATCAAGCCGAGGAAATCGAACAGTTCTTAAAAGATATTGTAAAGTACGAGAAATTTTTCGCACCCAAGGGGAAGCCTTACCGAAAAAGTCAGATAGTCAGCTATTCATACTACAATGACCCGATCGTCGGCACCGAGAACAGGGGGCGCTCGCGAATCTGGGGAGATGCCCCCGAGGAGACCCAGATCGCAGCGATCAAGGCCCTACGTGGCGCCGCGCTCGATATCGGCTTCAGCTTTGAGGAAACCGCACTTCTGCTGGCCATCGCCTATGTGGAATCCGGCTTCAATCCGGATGCGGCCGCCGGCACGACATCCGCCCACGGATTGGGGCAATTCGTCAACGCGACGGCGGAGCTGTATCACGTAAACGATTATAATCGCTGGAGTATCTGGTATCAAGCCGCGACCCTTGCGGAGCATACATCGGTGAACATCGCTTCGGCGAAGACGCGAGGGCTGGATATCTGGCAGGCTTATGCCAAACACCATGATGGAAGTTTTTCCAACAAGTATTCGGGAATGGATCTGGCAAGGGATCTGCTCAAACCGAAATTCGAGGAATTCTTGAAGGAGTTGGCCAAACTGCCGGAGTGAAGGGCACTCCTGCGCGGCTCGGCCTCGAACCGCCGAGTATTAGCCAAATCAAAGCGAGTGGCCTTCTGTCCGCTTGTCAACCCCCATAGCGGACCCCAGCCCCATCGAGGCTGGCGCCCAGTAGCAGTCGGGTTTCGGTCTTCTCGTCAAGTGTGAGAGCGTCTTCAATGTCAACGCCAAGCTACCGTTCTGTGTTTTCGATCTATAAATGACCGAGCAAGATCTGGATTGCCCGGATGTTGCCTGTCGCCTTGTAGATAATCGAAGCCTTGGTTCGACGAAGCGAATGAGCGCCGTGTTCTTCAGGTTGCAAAGACAATTCCCTCAACCCATTCATTCACGAGCCTCGCATACTGCCGAGTGCTGAGATGACGCGAGTGGTATACGGGGCTTGGAAACACGCGAGCCACCTCGAATCTCGAGCGATGCAAACAGGCTGGCTTGTGCATCCGCCGCAATTTCAAGCTGGACGGGTCTGCCTGTCTTGGCGGGGTAAGCGCCGCTCGTTCTTTGATATCTGGACCGCTTACCAGATCGCGATTTGCAGTTCGACGAGATCGCATCCGCGTAGCTTGCTGTCGATTGCAAAGTCGAACAGCACCCGGTCTCGGAGACGTCGTTCGCGATCAAGGGAGACGCGAATCGTTCGAATCTGCATCTAGGTGAAGGGACGCTTGAGATCGATCTTCGCACCAGAGTTCCAAGGCACTCTGTTTTGCGCAGCGGGTTCGAATTGTGAGTAAGTCATTTTCATTCCCCCTAAGGCAAAATGGCCGCGTAAAATGTCCGCTTTCAGGAGCAAAATTCTCAGACGGCAATGTCTTGGGTTAGGGCGCAAACCAGACCAATCTTCTCCATCGATGAGTGGATCGTTTGGTAATCGCCTCCCGGTTCAACTGCCGGCTGTTCTCCATCAGCAAATGGCCGAACCCTTAACGCACTGAGGTTCATTAGGGACCACCTCCCTGCCTGATGTGAGTTCGCCCTGACGCGTGCTCATGCTGCTATCAGCGGGTTCGATTGAGACCCAGATAACTAGCATGCCTTCCTGCCATGGCCTCCAAGCCCCTCCTCATATTGGCCGTGTGCCATTGCAAGCAGGGTAGCGAGAACAGCCCCAGAATTGGTTGCCGCGGTTTCGGCCGCGCCGGGCGAGGCGCTTCACCATCGGTCTCTGGCATTTTGGACATGAAGGCGGAGCAAAGTTCGAAGCAGCGGGAGTTGCGCTGCGCGCCACCCGAAGTCCCGAGGCAGGAGGTGGCACGGCGCGCAGTTGCTGCTTCGCAGGAATTGCGACATCAGGCAGGGGCATTCCCAAAGCCTCGGCATCAACTTTCGCCTGTTCCAGCTCATTGGCATGCCTCTGAAAAGTGGGATCAGGGCGCGCAGCTTGGCTGATGACGTGAGAAGCTGCCCGCTGCAATTCTGCAGCTCCGCCCGATAACATTTGTCGGAGCTTTCGTGCCTCGTCTGCAAATTTGCGCTCGATACGCTGCTCGTCTTCCTTGTCCTGCGGCGTCGCGTTCCTGTTGTAGCGGAATAGGGATGTGAGCTGCGTTTTCCAGTCAATGAGTGCTTGCGCCGTGGCCGGACCAAAACCTTGTAGAGAGAGAATACGACCGCGGTCGATATCAGCAGCTGTATCGATGCCATAGGATGCAAGGGTAGCGATTTTTCCGCGGCCAACGCCGTTCACGCAACCAGGCTGGATGCGGTAGCGTTCGAGATGACGGCGCAGCTGTATCTGTTGTCTTTGCGAATGCAGGCTTGCAAGTTCGCGTTTTCGCGCCTCGGCAAGGTTACCAAATCTGGTCCGCGCGGCCTCTAGCTCGCGGCGCCGCGTGTGCAATTCGTGCAAGCCAATGCGTCGGTGCCAATCATCAAGCGCCCTGTGATAGCTTTCGAAGGACCTCCGGTAGCGATCAGTGATCTTTGGGTCGGGTGTCCGGTTGTAAATGCGGTGGTAACCCCAAAGGCCAAGCGGCACGTAAAGAAACCAGAGAGCTAAATCGAAGCCGCCGACAATTGCCGCTGCGATCATTAACATGATCCCGCTGTTCACCCTCAAACGTCTGCTCTTGAGTATTTCGCGGACTTCTTCACCGGGCTCCAGAGCAGTTAGCGTGATGTTAGGCTGGAGATCGTCTTCACGCGGTATGCGCACGGCCGCAATTGCGCGCCAGACCTGTTCAAGATCAAAATTGGCAGCGCCTGGATCTCGCGCAGGCGAGCCTTGCGGTAGCGGCTTCTCGAAGAGGGAGATACCGGCTGCCTTATCTAGGCGGCACCAGAGGCAAGTGCGCGCCGCGCTCGGGAAATAGTGCAGTTCATTCTCGGTGCAGCGCGAAAGCGATTGCTCCAACGCCGCCAGGGCACCGACCCAGGCCTTAGCGTTTGGCCGATCTGAAAAATTGCGATCGAATGCCCGCTCGAAGAGCGAGCCCAGATCGGAAGGAAAATCCCCGAGGCTTGCGCTGGCTGGAGGCGGTTTGCCGGCGACAGAGCCAGATCTGGCATAGATAAACTGGCCACTGGCGATGGCTTCCTGGATAGTTACGTCGCCTCTAGCGAACTTACCGACATAGGGATGCCGGCCCATAAACAACATTTGGAAGATAACTACAGCAAGGCCAAACGCGTCATGGGTAGGGGTCCGGTGGATGCCAGCAAGGCTCATCCCCTGAAGTTCAGGCGGGGTGTATTCGGGGACGCCTACGCGGCATCGATATTTGTCTCCAAACTGGAAACTGTCAGCATCGATCACTGCCGCCATGGCTTTGTCCGAGATGAGTATGCCTGAGTGGTTTATGTCACCGATGATGCAGCCTGCATCATGAACATGTGAGACAGCGATCGCGATATTGCGCGCAGCATGAATCAGGAACCGGTAATCTGCGTTGGGGAAGGACTTCTTTCGGGCGCCTGGCGCGTAGAGTTCAAAGAGCGGCTGATAGCCCTTGACCAGCCGCATGGTGAAGCCCGCAAAAGCCCCATTTTGGCCTCTGACTGTCGCAACCGGGAAGGCGATCAGCCCGGATCGCTCGTGCAGCTTGGCTGCGACCATGGCCTCGATCTTGGTCTCGCGTTCTCGGTCCGGTTTCGTGTAAAGTTTGACCGCAAGGTCGGGAGTATCAGCAATCTCATAGACGGTTCCTTCGCCGCCGCGACCAATCATCCGTCCCAGCCGGATTGGTTTTCCATTAGCTACGAGATCGCGCCGGCTCATGCACGCGCAGCGATAATAAGCGATTTGTCATCATCGGTTCTTTGATTGACCCGGTCAGAGCCCAGAAATGCGGCGAGCTGCCGCGACAGTTCGAGCTGTTTTCCTCTTTCGATCGGTCTGAGAGCAGCAACAAGAGGCGAAAGAAACGGTTCGTGCGCCGCCACCTCTTGGAAATCGAGCGCCAATCGCTCGATCCCATCGCTGAAGAGAGCCATTTCGCGGATCGGCTGATCGAGCCTCGCTGTTCGTAATCTTGCTCCCGCATCGTCGGTCACGAAATAGGTCGTCGATGCATATTCCCCGTGCTCGGGCCAGGAAACTATGGTCCAGTTGTCGCTACCTTCACTTCGTGCGACGATCGCTCCGTCGCCGATCTGGAATGCGATTGCCTCTACCGGGGTAACGATCGCTGCGACCAGGGTGGTTGCAAAGTCGCGAGGGGTCAGCTCGCGAAGCCGGGCCGCCTCCGTAATAAGCTCGCGAAGGTCGTCAATCCATTCTTCGATTCTATCTTCGTCCGGAAGCGTGCCTTCCGCGCGAGCGAATTCCAGTGCGCGTGAGGAGATAAACCTGGCGGCAAGCGAGGCGCCCTCACCGCCAAAGCTGGCGCTTCCAGCCCCATCACAAATGACCGCTACGAGCGTGTCCGGAGACCCAGTGCTGAAACAGCGATGTGCGTCCTGCAACCGCTGCCCAGATTTGTCATGTGATGTGCCTCGAACCGAGGCCGCGATCCAGCTCCACACCGTTAGTCAGCTGTCGCCCAGCCATCGGGAGCAGCAGGATTTTGCAGCGGAACGCTGTCACCAGGATTGGACCGGGAGACCGAGCCAAGTGAACTTGAAAGCCAGGCAAAGAGCTCGCGGAAGGCGAGACCCTTTAGCTTGAGCGGCGCGCGCACTGCGATTTCTCCCAGCGTTTGGAGGTCTGCGTTTTCAACACCGACGGCGTAAAACATGAACTCCTTTGCGTCTTCGCCAGACTTCACGAGCCGAGCGGCATTGGCCCATGTGTCGGTCGGCGCGCCGTCGGTCATAATGAATATCCACGGCCTGTAGTAAGCGATGCCGTTCGCGCGGTATTCGTTCTTGCGCGCCCGCAACAATTCGATGCCATGCTCGATTGCTTCACCGATAGGCGTGAGCCCGTTGGCCTCGAGAACTGGCGGATAGAAATCGGTGGCGGACGTGAAATTGTTGACGATCTCGACGGGACCGAAAGTGACGATCGCCACCTCGACACGCTTTGCAGCAAGGCTGTCCGACTGCAGCTCATCGCGAAAGGCAGCCAGGCCTGCATTGAGCTCATCGATCGGCTTGCCTGACATCGAACTCGAGGTGTCGAGCAGCAATATACAGGGGCAGCGCGGCTCAGGGTTCTCAGCGAATTCGGCGCCGCCGAACGGTGTCTGCTCAAGTTCCGTCATCTGCTTGTGTGCCCCTATGCTCGTTGCTTCACATTGTATTTGCGAGACTAACAGAATAACCTGTTACAATGAAACCCGGAATCCAAAGCAGTGGAAATATGTATGCAACGTTGGTGAGGCGCCGGGCGCTCGCACTTTGCTGTACCTCTTGTGTCCGATCTTTGGGTCGCTTTTCTCAGAGTTATTCCGCGTGCGTTGCTGATCTTCAGGGATGTTCGCGTCCGCGCCAGCCCAAACCTAGCTTGTCTGCAAAACGGCGGTCTCGGACCAGGGTATGCAAGCGTTGGGATTATGCGCCTGTCGCCAAGAACTGCTATGGATAAGCGGCCAAATAGATGGGGTTTGGCGATCGGCCTCGTTCTGATCGTCCTTGTCGTGCGGTCGGTTTTCCCAGGCGATGGGTTTTCGGAATTCCCCGAGGGTGACGCAATTGATGCGCCTTCACAGCAAGCTTTAGTGGAAGCCGAGCAGCATGCTGAAAAGGTCATCTCCGCGGCAGGTCTGGAAGGCGCGCAGCAGTATAGCCTAGTGTGCTACGAGGCGGTGCAGGAAGCAGCGCAGATCCAGGACCTTGATCGCTGCTACGCGTTCGACAGGATTGTCTCGGCGAGGATCGAAGGATCGGGGTTGACTGAGCCCAATGCGATTTGGTTCGGTGAAGATGCAGCCAACCAGCGCTGGCAGTCGGCTCTCGATCGTATGGGGCTCAGTGGTAGCGAACTTGACCGCCGGCGCCTGGCGATACTTGCAACACCTTTCGGAAGCGAAACGATCACTCTGGAAACGAGCGCAGACATGGCGCAAGAAGCGCCGCTTGGTCAGCGCGAGACACCGCAAAGCGAGGCTGGCCCTGCCGCGGCTGAGTCTGCGGAAGAGATTTCGCTTGCCGACGCTGCTGCCGAGCCATTGGCCGAGCAACAGGTTGAGAGTGAGGCTGCGCCAATCGAACGGGATCTATCGCGACCGGCGAGGCCGTCAGGGCAGGCATCTTGGACCCGGCGCGTGATCGAGAACTATCCATCCACAGCATTGCGCCGAGAAATCGAGGGCACGGTCGGCCTGAGCGTTACGGTCGACCCAGTAGGCCGCGTTTCGAGATGCACGGTTACATCTTCCAGCGGCTCTTCGATCCTCGACAGTTCGGCTTGCGCGGACATCCAGCGCTACGCCCGCTTCGAACCTGCTCTCGATGCATCGGGTGCTCCTGTCTCCGGTAGCTGGAGCACAACTATCGTTTACGCGATCAATTGAGGGCGTTTTTGCTTTGGCGCTGTTACTCCTCAGCGTCAAATTCAAGCAGTCCCAAGAAGGCGATCAAATCCCGCACCTCCTCATCGGTCAGTTCCGATGGCAGAGTCTCGCGCGAAGACTGGCCAAGGCGCTCGTAGAAATCCACGCGCTCGGTTCGTTCCATCGCATCTGAGCCAGCAAGGCGCAGCGGATCGAAATGCCAGATGATCGCCTCGCCGAGCGTCGGGACAGAGCCTGAATGCGAGTAGGGCGCAGTCCTTGTTACATTAAAGAGCGGCGCAGTCCTGAACAGGAACCTGTCGGCGGTGTTGTGCGTGACGTTGTATCGGCCTTCATCGATCCCGAAACCGTTTCGTCCAAAGCCTGCTTGGGGGAAGGGCACGGCGTGAAAGTCGAAATCGGAAAAGTGCGGACCGGAATGACAGATTGCGCAGCGGCCTCGCCCGTAAAAGAGCAGACCTCCGTTCAAGGCGCTTTGCGAGATGGGAGCTTCATCGAATACGAAGGCCTCAAGCGGCGTCGCTCGAATACGGAAATCGTCTCGTATGAAAGCTGCGAGAGCTTCGGCGATATGGGCGAACTCAATATCGCGCGGCTCCACTCCAAGCACCGATGTCAGGCGCGGTCCGATTGTTTCATCATTGGCAAACCTGCTGGCAATCTCATCCTGTATGGCTGCTGCGCCGCCCACGGCTTCATTTACGAAATTGTCTCGAACTTCTTCGGTGTGAGAGACCATCTCATCAAGCTCGACGGACGGGAGATGAATAGCCACGATAAAGGGATCGGGAGAAGGCGCTTCGCTGCCGAACTGACTGACGATGTCGCCATCTCTGGATTCGACTTTGCCGTCCCAAAAAAACGTCTCGAAACCCGGCGCGCCGCGGCCCCATAGGGGCAGGACGTTACGAGGCAAGATTTGACCTCCTGAGTTCAGCCGCTGCGCTCCCGAGCCCTCGCCACCGACTCCCACGGCATTGGGCAATCCGTCAGCCGAGCCAAACTCGTCGAGATGACAATCGCGGCAGCTTATCTCTGCATTGAGGCTCATCAGATCGGATTCAAATATGAGCCCGCCGACTTCGCTCTGAGCGGGATCGACGGGTACTGCAAGCTCGGCAGCTCGGACAAAGCCGTTGCTGATAGCGGCCTCGCGCAATGCCGAGATGCGCAAGCCCTCGAAAGAAGGGTCCGCAAGGGGCGATGTGTCCGATTCATCTGACCATCGGTGTGTCGTACCGCTCTCATTGCTGCATGCCGCAATCGTGAACAGAAGCGAGGCGGCGCAAAGCGCTATCAGATTCCTAGTAGCGGATTTCATGGATATCGATCACCTCCTGCAGGTCGGAGGACCGCGCTTCGATTGCTCGAAGGCGCATAAGCGCAAGTTCATTCTCGCGCAGCCCCCATTGCATGAGCCATTTTTGGTAAAGGTCATAGTCCTGGCAAATGAGCAGGCCGATCTCAGCAGCCTCGAGAGCCGCCGCGTTGGATGCAGTGGTCTCGGACTCGCTTGACCGCTCGGCCTGGTAATGATCCCGCATCGCAACATCGCATTGTTGGACCAGTAGCCCGTATTCGCCCTGGTGAAGCCACATGAGCCCCGCCCGCCAAAGCGGGAGCGCTACCCATGCCAGAATCAGTCCGGCAACAAGCGCAGCGCCGTGCGAAGCAAACCTATTCGAGCGTAATCCTGAAAGCATCGAGCACCTCAGGTGTTATGGTTCCGGTGACGGTCAGTCCATTGTCGCGTTGGTACCGCTCTAGCGCATCGCGCGTCATCGGCCCGCTCATTCCGTCAATTTCGCCGTCATAATAGCCCGCGGCCATAAGCGAGATTTGCACCCGCATTATGGTTTCGGTGATCTGCGAGGGAGAGGGTTCGGATTGCGATGCTTCCTGTGAGAGGAGCGTTTGTGGGGCGGTCGCGGGAGAGGCAGGCAGAATGGAGGAGGCGGGCGTGCTGCTCTCGTTCCTTGTAGAGCTTCCAGTGGGAACAGGGGCCGGGGCAGGGGCGGGCGCTGGAGTTGCTCTAGGTATCCGCGGCGGCGGGGGAGGAGCGGGCGCTCTTGGCCGGCTACTGGTGCCTGAGCGGTGGCTGCTATGAGAAGAATGGCTCTGGTGCGAACGGTGCTGCGCCAGGCTGAAGAGATGGTCCTGCGCGAAGCGACCAAGCAGCTCGTCTTCGTCTGGCCCAATACCACCCGTAGCTGTGCCACCCAGGTCGCTTTCGAGTGGCTGGCACGCCGTAGTCGGCACGATACCGGCCATCACGAGTCCACTGATGAGGTATTTTCGCTTCTTCATATCGGTTCTACGCGTTCAACAAGGTGGTCTGGATGCCACTCGAAAAAACCGGCGCAGCGCGGCTTTGCCGCGCACGCGTTGCACGCCTTGCCAAATCGCTGCTTCCAGTCGGAGATCGAGGCTACGGCATAGCCGCGATAGGCCTCCTCGATCTGGCAAAGCGGAACATTGAACAGTCTTGGCTCGACGCCAAACAGGACAGCAAAATTGATTGCCTCTGCTATGTGCTCGAAGTTCTCTCGCGGATCGCAATAGAGCTCATCCCACCGCCCCTTTGCAAAACCGATATTCTCAAGACCCATGATCGACCATTGGTCGATATGAGAGAGATAGCGCGTGATGAAGCGCGCGAGGGTGGGCAAGCCTGCGATGTTCTGCTGCATCATAACGGTTCTGAGTTCGATGCGCGCGCCTGCAAGCAGCAGTGTCGAGAAAGACTCCATTAGCCGTTCGAAGGCACCGGGTTTTCCAACTGCAATGTCGTGATGCTCAGGCTTCGACGAATAGAGGGGAATGCCCCATACGACCTTCTCGCGCGGGAGGGCCAAAAGCCGATCGAGATGCTCCTGTTCAAAGTGCTGCGCATTCGTCAAAATATGGAAGGATAGATCCGGTCGTTTAGCAGATACCCCTTCAATGAGCGCAACAAGCTGTTCGAGATAAAGCGTTGGTTCGCCGCCTGAGAAGCCAATTGTCTTGCCGATTGGGGCAAGCAGGCAAGCCTCCTCGAAGTGAGCGAACCGGTCGACATGGGATTTCTTGGGTGGCTGGGAGCACATGACGCAGAGCTGATCGCATCGCTCGGTCACAAGAAGCGTATTGTGATCGGAAGCTGCCCTGATCAGCCGCTCGGCGCTTCCCCTGGCAGGATCGACCAGAACAACATCATTCTCGATTTTCTGCCCTCGGGAGCGGATTTCGAAAAGCCCGTGTTGCCCGCTCCAGAGCGTTGTTGTGTCGCTCCGCCCGATCTGAACGCTATCTGTTGGCAATACTCCCTGGCCAGCCGACAGCCGGGTTACAAAGGGCGTGCTTGCTTCGCTGGTGGCCTCGAAGGCAAGCGGGATCACTGGAAGGTTTCCAATCCGGGAAGCTCCCCGGGAAGTTCTAGCCATCGCGCCAGCGAGTAGCGGACCTTTTCATCCGACGAATAGAGAAGTTCAAAGGCGAGATCGAAGAGATGCAGATGCCTCTTGCAGAAAGCGGTTTCGTGGCGCGGCAAATCGATCCGGCCATAGCGAGAGATATCGTCCACGATGTCTCGCCCACAATAGGGTTTGTACGCACATGCTTCACAGGCGGGATCGCCGTCATTGGTTGACGCTCGATCCAATGCGTCCCGAGCTTCAGTCTGCCAGCCAGTGAGAACATCGCCGATGCTAAGATCGATTACACCTGCGCGTGTTAGCATTCGGGCTTCGTCAGTTGGATAGGCCGTCCCATCGTGATCAATGACCACATAGTCCACCCCGACCGGATTTGGATTGCGCAAATCGACGTGACGGTCGAGGCCCGGCCGGAAAATGCGTTTCAGGATAAGCGTAAAGTAGCTTTCAGACAGGACTTGGGCGCGATCCTGATAGTTTCTCTCGATGATCCGTCTGAGGAACTGCTCGTAGTACGCCGTCCATTGCGAGTTGGTTTCCCGCGATCCCGGATGCTTCTTGCGCGCAAAGCCCATAAAGTTGATCGGTCTGAGATAGATTTCGGTCAGGCCGAACTCGAGATAGGCATCGATAAGTGCATCGGGCTCAGGCGGCGCCTGTGGATTGATCGTGGGAAGCGCTGAAACCTTGCTGGGGCCGTAGCGATCAACCACGAAGTGCAGGTTTTGAAGAAACCTGCTTGGCTCTCTATAAGTGCCGCTGCGCTGCGCTGAATGAAGCGAAGAAGGTCCATCGAGCGAGGTACTAATGGCGACATTGGGCCTATCGAAAATATCGGTAATCTCGTCGGTGAGAACTTCGAGATTGGTGCAGATGACGAACTGGGCCTTCACGCGCGCTGGCACCGCCTCAATCACTCTTGTGATGAGATCCGGGCGAAGTGTCGGCTCTCCGCCTTGAAACTCGATCTTGACGGAGTTCGCGGTCAGGCCGCCAACAAGTGAGATAATTGCATCAACGGTTTCTTCCGACCAATCGTGGCCGGTCGCGTTCAGGGACGCTCTTGAGACCTGGCAATACTCGCAGCTTAGATTGCAGCGAAGCGTAGGCACCAGAATGAGAAAATCGAGTTCCTGAGGCTTGGCCCTGCGTCGTAGTTCAAGCGACCGGGTAGAAAAGCTTTCAAGACGCGACAACGGCGACTTCGCAAGTGTAGGAGAGGATCGTGTGTCTGCTTCGCTTTCAACTGCAGGGGCCGAACGCAGACCAAAGCGCCCGGCTTGGTCAATCTCGAGCGAATCGACCGCCAAATCGCGGCGTTCTCTTACTCGGACTGACAGCGCTCCCGATGCAGTCATACCCCTGTTACTCCTCCATAATTGTCAAGCTATCAGTGGGAAGGAATCATGCAAGTGGGTTGGTCGAATTTGCATAAGAATTTTGTCCGACAACACCAGTTCACTCAATCATCAGCCAATATGACCCGCTCAATGAAGTGCAGGCCAAGACTGAATTCAAATACGCAGAAGTTGGTTGGTGTGACCCTAAGCAATGCGGGTTCTGAACTTCTGCCAAGCCGGTCGCTGGTCTGCTCCGGGCGGTATGTGTCGTAATGGACAGGGGCAGTAAGAACCAGGAGTCCTTCCGATGCCACAAGAGCCCGCCCAATCCCTCAACCGCTGCGCTATCTACACAAGGAAGAGTTCGGGGCGCGGTCTCGATCGCGAGGCGAACTCGCTCGAGACCCAGCGGGAAATCTGCTCGGCCTATATCACCAGCCAGAAATATCGCGGGTGGGTCGAACTCCCGGCGCATTTCGATGATGGCGGGCAGCCGGGCACCACCATCGATCGCCCGGCGATGTCCGGTCTCATGCACGCGATCGAGGCGGGCGAGATTGATACCGTCGTTGTCTACCGGATCGACCGGCTTACCCGCAGTCTGATGGATTTCGTGCGGCTGATCGAGATTTTCGATCGCCATGGCATCGCCTTTATCTCGATCTCGCAGAGGTTCGATACTTCCGACAGCATGGGCAGGATGATTATGAATGTCCTGCTCACATTCTCGCAGTTCGAGCATGAGCTGATCTCGGAGCGGATCCGCGACAGCATGCGCACCCGCAAGCGACATGGGCTCTGGCATGGCGGCCTGCCGCCGTTCGGCTACGTCCTTGAAGATAACGGCCTCGAGATCGTCGATGAGGAGGCGGCAATCGTCCGCTTCATTTTTGACGAGTTTCTGCGCTCCGGGACATATACGGCGGTCTCGAGGACAGTATACGACCGCGAATTCCGGCACACGATAAAGTTCACCAAAGGTGGCAAGCAGAGGGGCGGCAACATCCTGTCGGCGGGAACGGTATACAACATCCTGCGCAATCCGGTCTATGTGGGCGACATTGCCGGGCATGACGGGATGCATGAAGGGCGGCACCAGCCGATCATCTCGCGCGAAGTCTGGGATGCGGCGGTTGCCCTGTGCGCGTCGCGAACCATGGCAAAACCGCATTGCCGTCAGACCGATCACTTCCTCGCAGGTCTGCTATGGGACGATTACGGCCGCCACATGCTCCTGTCGGTCGACTGGTGGAAGGGGAAGCCGTACTACTATTACAATTCGAGCAACGCCTTCTGGGCGCAGCGCGAACGCGTCAAGGCCTACAGGACCAATGCCGGCAAGCTGGACAAACTGATCCTGGCAAGTGTGTGCGAGTTCCTGTGCGACCGACGGAAGCTTCGCGCGGCTCTCAAAACCCTTGGCGTTTTCGGCGCCGAGCTCGACGGGCTTGTCACCCGTGGCCGCGATGCAGCGGATCGCCTTTCGAATACTCCTTCGAGCGCCTTCAAAGACCTTTTCACGGCACTGGTCATCGCGATCGAGCTCGGAGCCGAGCATGTGTCGATCATCTTTCGCTCGCTCGAACTGCGCCGCTTCCTCACCTGGCAGGGCACTGCGACCTTTCACGGAAGGCAGGCGGACTGGTCCTGCAGCGATGCGCGATACGAGCTTAGTATTGCCGCGAGGGCGATATCTGATGAACGCAGCGCAGTTCTCAATCTTTCTGCCCGCCCAGCCAGTCCGGCAACCACTCCCGATCCAACACTCGTTCAACTTATCCAGAAGGCCCGAAAGGCGATGCGGCTCGTCGAGGAGAACCGCGAGAAGTCACCCGATGAGCTGGCCAAAGTGCTGAGGTGCAGGTCAGCGCATTTCTCGCGCCTCGTCCGCCTGAATTATCTCGCACCAGACATTGTTACAGCCATTCTCGACGGAACCCAGCCTGAATCGCTGACAGCGGACGGGCTTTTCAAGGCGAACGTACCGCTCGACTGGGCCGTGCAGCGCAAGCTGTTCGGCTTTTCTGCGCCATCAAGGGAGGTGTGCTCGAAGCTGCTCTTCGGGCGTCCGCGGCGTGGCAAGCTTTCCAATCCCGCGTGAGCAGGTCAGCATCGGAGCTGCGCCTCAAAAGAAACTGCCGTTCATGGCATTCTGCAAGAGTTCTGTATTTCTCCCAAGCGCCCGGGACTTGGTTCGGTAGTCTCGCGGAATTTGCAAAGTCTCTTCTGATGATATCGATGACTGGCTTGGGGGTAATCCGCGCACGGTTTGATGATGGAGAATACGCACAGGCGACTGCTGGTTGTCGCTATGGATTTATTTACGACAGCAAGTGAACTTGAGGCTATCTCATCAATCTCGTCGACGCGAACCGACCGGACAACGGCTGTGTCGAAGGTGCGGCCTAATGCGTCTCGAACAGTTGTCTCAGGCACGTTGCTCTGAGAGAAACCAGCGATCAGAATGCCGAGAGTGGCATTGTCAAAGCAAACACACCTCCAATGGTGCGTCGCTGTCAGTTTCGCTCCTGTCGCTGATCACGGCCCAAAAACCTGCGCTTTTGTCAAAAGCATCCCAGCACAAGTCCAAGAACTGCGGCTTGGATTGGCACAGTGCATAAGCTTTAATAGCGCCATATAGCTCGATGCCGTTACCCGCGCCATGCGCCGCTAGCAGTGTCTCCAGGGGCACGATGCGCCGCCTTTCCTGACGCTGGGCCACCGACGCGCTCGAAGCCGACCTCGGGGACTACAGCGCTGCGCTCGCGTGTATCTGAAATAAAAGTGGAATTTTTCTGCGTGCGGTGCCAGTCTTTGCGAAACGGCGATCGGGGGATCGTCGCAGACAGGGGACGTAAAATGAAATTTCCGATGCTTTGTGCTGCCGCCTTGACTGTCGCGGCTTCGCCCGCTCTTGCGCAAGAGGCTGCCGCGCCAACGTCCTCACCCGTGCCGGTGCGCCTGTCCGTCGCCGCTGGGCCTCAAGGATACGCCGTGCTGCCGCAGGGCACACAGGTCACCGTCCGGCTCATCGAGAATGTCACCACCAGCGGCGATGACTGGGAGGCGGGCGACACGTTCCGACTCGTGGTCGCGCACGACATCATGTTGGGGCAGTACATCGTAATTCCGGCCGGATCGCCGGTGCAGGGCCGCATCACCGATCTGTCGAGCCGCGGCGCATTTGGGCGCTCGGGCAAAATGGATGTCGAGATCGAGCATATCGTCGTGCAGGGCCAGCAGATCGCGGTAAACGGCACCTTCCGGCAGGAAGGCGAAGGCGCCACGCTGGAGACGCTCGGCGGGGTGCTGGTCGCGGGGATCTTCGCGGGCTTCGTCACCGGTGAGAGCGCGACCATCCCGAACGGCCGCGAATTGGTGGTGACGACTGAACACCCGCTCGAGCTCGATGTGCTCGCCAGTGAGATTTCCGAGCAGAGTTCCCAGATCAGCGAAGCCGATGCGAACTGGCACACCTATTACCCGTACACCGACCCAAGCCTTACACCCTCGGCGCGCGTGATGCAGGCACGACAGATGCGCGACGCGGCGATTGCCGATGCGCGCGCGCAGGCGGCGGGCACGGTAAGTATTGTCGCGGCGCAGCCGGCGGTGCTGGAAACTGACGGTTCCACAGGAGCTGAAACCGCTGTCGAAGTCTCGGCGGAGGTGGAATAACCGGGGAAGCGCAGGCGACGAAGGGCGCGTCATGAGATTTTCAAGAGGGGCAATTGAAATGAAGAGAATGCTTACTGCCATAGCCGCCGCGGCAACGCTGTCCGGCTGCGCCTCCATAGCGCCATCAGCAAATGTGGGAGGTCCGTTTGCTGGGGCGGAGGGAATGGTTTCGGCCAGAAACTACCTGCTGCCATCGCAACACGCCGCCGCGCTGACCGATGAGGGAATCCGCGCGTTCATCCTGCTCGACAACGACGATCTCGGCCGCAACCGCAAGATCTGCAGGGCCTTCGAACGCCTTCCCGACGCCGGGCTTTACGAACAGATCGGCATGGGAGACCAGGTCGCACCTGTTCATTGGCCGCTTGTGCGACCGATTTCTGAAGACCTGACCGGCGATGCCCGCTGCAACGCGCTGATCGAGAATTACAGCTGGCCGATCGGCACGGTCGTCTACCGCATGGCGAACCTTCCGCGACCCAGCACCGTCTACCTGGTGGCGATGGACGGGCGGGATTCGTTCTACTTCGACATCGATGACGGCTCGCAGGCCCAGCTCGATCAGATCTTCCTTGGCTGGCACGAGTATGCAGCGCTTAACCAAGGCCAAGCCGGGACGACACTGAAAGACAGGATCACGCAGATCGTGGAAGCCATCTGCGGATCGGGGATGTACGACATCCTGATGAGCCGCCTGCCCGAAGGCCGCCTGGTGAGCGATGTAGTCGGCATCGCATATCGCGACGGTGAATGCGCCGCGGCGCTGACTTATGCCGAAGCGCCCGCCGTGCCGACGGCCGGGCCGGTGAGTTGACCGATCGCCAGGCTGCGCTCGCGGATCAATCGATCTGCGCGCGCAGAACATAAGAGTGACCTACAAGACCCGCCGCTCAGCCGTTCTGGCTGAGTGGCAGATCCTCGCGGCCCGAGCTAAAAATGGGTGAGGGCTAGCTGAGTTGAGCGGATATAAGTTGCGGCCGGACCGACAGCACCCAGACGCGCGTATCTGCTGATTAATCCCGGAGGTGGCGATCCTGCCCGAATGCAACTTTTTCGCGTCGTCCACCTAATTCTGGTCACATCGCAAAAACGCTATTCTTTTACCAGAAGCGTTTCATCGCGAGTCTAAGAACGGCAATCTGAATGGGCAAAGTGCATTTGCTCTGACAACACCTACAAGAGGATTTGGGTCTCCTCGTCGTGGCCAAGGAATGAAAGTGAAGCCGACATTTTCCTTTGTAAAATAGCCAGTCAAGCTGGTGGAGAAGAGCGCCTGGACTTTTGTGATCAGCTTCAGACCAAAATCGGGCCACCACCCGCATTGGGGTCCGAGGGGTCGACAGGTGTGTCAGGATCCCCGCCTGGTGGCTCCACATCCGGATCAGAGCCGGGGTTGTCTCCGGGCGGTGGCGTTTCCTTCGGCTTTTCTGCCTCCTTCACCGCATCTTTAAGTTTTTCCAAGATCGCGGCGAGCTGAGCAAGTGACTGCGAGCTGTTTTCGGAAAGAATGGCTTCGGCCAGCTTCGCTCCGAAAGCAGTAACCAGCGAGTTTGCGGGGTCAGACGAAGGTAAGGTCGGCAACGTCGCAAAGCCGGTCGTGACCGGCGTCGCAAATGTCAGGCCGTTGGCACCGAGCAAGCTGGACACCGAAGGGTCTGCGGGCTTTATGCCAGTATTGCCTTTACACTCGTTGGGTTTGTCGACCCATTTCCAGAACGGATCCTCAAGGTCGGGAAATTCTTCGCAGGCATCGCATTGCCCGAGAGCTGCGTCTGCAAAAACACCTGAGGTCGGCAATACGACCAGTTCTCTTGAAAGCAGCTCGGGGTCATCGAGGAGCTCCTCGCCACTTCCTGCAACGGTAAAGACCAGATAGTGCCCGAATATTCCAATTGGCAGAGGGTTAACAAGCTCACTAAGCGGTGAGGCGCCGCAAGCAATGCCCTCGAACCGAGTAATTCGGGAATTTACGTCTTCAAGCAGCCACAGGAGCATATTGTAATAGTGACTGTTGCAATTGAGGTGATTGACATAGGCGTTGACCAGCGACTTGGCCTCGGCGTCCTTGTCAACGTCAGCAGTCAGGTCGGGCTGCGGAGCAGCGGGCGGCGGTGCTGGAACGATTGACGGAGTTTTGGTGCTTGATTTTCCGCGAATTTCTCCGGGCGTCCCTGATCCCAGCGGCTTGTAACCTTGGCCATTCGGGTCACTGTAGCTGACGTCATAGGAGTCGATCGTTACGGCCCAGGAGCTGCCATTTTCGAGGCCCACAAACTGGATCTGAGCTGGATCAACCGAGATGCCTGTAACCGTGTGGGTATAGCTACTTCTCTTCTTCCATCTGTCGCTTCTAGAAACTGCCAACTTCCTGACGCTTCCGTCACGCAAGTGCAGAACAAGGTAAAAGGGACGATTCTTGTCCAACCCATTATTGCCGATGCGAACTGACAGCTGGAACTGGCTCGTCAGCTTGTTGTCGTCCTGAGCTGGAAGGCCGGGAGAAGGGGCGTCTTCATCACCCTTTTCGGTAAGGCGAAGCGCGTCGCACAGATCCGGCAGACAATCGTCAATGAGGAAATCCTTGAGGAGCGGATAAACGCATCTCGCGCGACGGGAATCGAATGGCTTAATTTCATGTGGAACGAAATAAACATCCTGATGTCCAAGAAGGCTGGTATTAACAGCATGATTTTCAAGAACTTCGTGATAAAATATGTTGAGAACATGACAGTAGTTCTTGTTGCAAATCGCACGATACGAGAGCTGCTGATTCTGGGATGCGGACTGCTCTGCAACAATGGTCTGGTGGTCCCTCCGCCACCGCTCTGCCGAGCTGCGGATGCTTTCGGTAAAGTTTCTTGCTGATTGAGCCGAAAAACTGTTCCTATTGTACGACGCGCCAGCTGCCAAACCAACCGAAATCCCGGCGCTGGGAATCGGTATTTCCGCACTTGCGGCCCTGCTAATCCCGAATGACTGGCCAAGCGCGCTCATGGTTTCAGACAGGGCGTTGGCGCGAGAGAGCGATGTCGAGGCAAGTTCTCTTGTCTCGGTGTCTCGCGACGCTCGCGCAAATTGCCGCTGCTCCCATGAAGAGATTGCCAGCGTAACGCTTTCACCGGGAGCTAATGCGAGGCTATAAAGCAGATCACCGTAGGAATATCCAAGACGATCCCACTGCACAGAGAAGAGGAGTGCCTCGCCGCGGTGGATTGCGTGCGTAACGCCAGTAGCGTCGGTGCACTGCAAGGCATTGCGCTCCGTCAGAACAACCTGCTTGTGATTGAACAGCCTGCGCGTTTGATCCATCGGGACCAGACGACTGCATCGGTCATTCCCAAACTGTAGGTCGTCAAAGTTCTGAATGAGTGACGGAAGAAGGTCGATATCGTCGATGCCGATCCCTCCCTGGATTGAAGACGTATCGCTTTCGCTGGCAGTTGAAACACCGATGGCATCAGCCGGCGCAGAGCTTTCAGTTATGATTTCCAAAGGACCTGAAAGCGCGAACAGGAACTCTGCGTCAAATGTGGAGGTGCTATTGCTTGCGCCGCCCACTCGGACGCTGAGATCACGAGCACCAGGACCCTTAAGTTTGCGCTTTATTTGGTCGGTTTCAAAGCCGACCAGACCCCTCTCGCCTGTGATTAGCAATGCGATCGACACGAAGGCCTTATCATCGTCTGGCTTTGCGTCATCAGGAGCACATTGTGGAATGAAATAGCCTATTTCGACCTGTATGCCTTTAACAGGCTGGCGTGCCCGATCCCTTATTGCAAAATATAGCTTCTTCATTACGACCCCCATTTTCCAGACCCAATATTTCGGGCTGGCCCTCTATATTTGCGCGAGCATAGGCAGATTTGTCCAATTAGAAAAGCGGATTGATATGAGAACGCATTGAAAGAATTGAGCTACTGTTTTACATTTGCTCGTGAAAAGTTTTTTCTCGTCGTGACGACAAGTGTGCGCATCGCTGAAGTTTCGACAGGTCACGAACCCCAAGAAATTCGCATTAAGGGAGGTCTGCGTCGATCCGCGACACTTGCGGTTGGCCTGGCATCACCCTCTCGTGTTCCGGTTCCCCAGTTGGGCCAGCAACAGCTAATCAAGAAGCCTGAAGCGAGAGCAGCCGGCTAACGCTCGGCAATCAATCCTAATGCAACTGCGCAGGTGACTTAGCTGCCATAAGCTCTTCGAACCGGCACGCGACCTTGCGCCATAGGGCGACCCCGGCGAAGTCTCCGGCTTCGAGAAGCCGGTCCTGCTGCTGCGCAATGTGGAACCATCCATCCGCACCGTGGTGCTTTTCTACCCACAGCGCCATGCCCAGAATTTCCTTGTCACGCGTCATGCGCCGCACAAGGTTCTGTCGCCGCGGCCATGGTACTGTCACCAGTGTCTGCGCCAGTTTGCTGCGGAAACATAAGCGAGCTTGTTCGCTCTGCCGGTAATGAGATGGTGCCGTCCTCGGTGGCCGCCAGCGTGCCGGGATGGCCATAGGCAGAGGCTGTGAGGAGAAAGAACGCCGATATCGCGATCGCCAGCATGATGAGGACCGATATCAGCCCGAGGACCGTTTCGAGGATGCGCTGCCGCGGGGTCGGCGCCCGGTGCTTGTTGGGATCATCCCACTCCCTCATCAGCACCAGGGCTCCCTGCGCCCGCTCCAGGTTCGGGCTACCCCTGCAGCCACCATTTGATCGCCAATAGACCCCGCATCGTTGGTAATGATGGCCAATGTCCGGCCATAGCGGTCCTCGCCCTCGCGGATAATCCGGTAAGGGCCGGCATTAAGGAGGCTCACCAGCGTGTCACGGGCCTCGATCGCCAATGCGCGCTCGCGCGGACATTCGCCATCGAGCTCGGGCGTATCGATATCGGATATGCGGATGCGCTCGCGTTCGATCACAATAGAGTCCCCGTCATGCACACAGGTGATGCGCACGCCGCTGGCGGGGCAAACAGCAATGGTGACGGCAAGCAGAAGATCGAACATCCGAGCGAGAATAGCGTGAAGATCAGCGGGCTCCAAGCAAAAGCAAATGATCATAGAGGGCATTGAAGACCTGATCGTCACGCGCCAGCGATCATAGCAGCTCTGTCCCAGTACAAGCGCCGTCGGCCGCAACAGCCGGGCAGGCCAGTCTGGTTTGCTAATGCCCTAGTGGCAAGCGCTGCAAATTGGGTTAGCTATGCGTGACGATAGGGAGGGGGAATGATGGAACTTACTCAGGCAGTATCGATCGAACCCGGGACGTTCCTGATCGAAGGCTATGCTCAGCTGATCTCTCCTCCCTATGAGCAGGAAGCGATCCCGAAACCCGCAGCGTTCGATTACCTTTCGGCATCCCTGATCGAACTGGAGCAAGAGGCGCTTTACGCAATTGCTCGGGAGATGAGCCGAACCGCATTTTTGCTATCCTCGAAGTTCCTGGATTTTGACGACAGGCGATTGGCAGGCCGCGCAATTGGTATGCCGAACCGCGGGAGCAGGGTCGAGCTCTCCTTCCGTTCAGCGAGCGTCGATTCCCGACTGGGTGAGCATCGAAATCAGTTTCTGCCGCTTCGCTTGATGCGCTTGCGCATGGGCAATGGAACGATCGATTTCCTCGTCGATCACACGCTTCTTGAAGAAGGCTCGCTTCGAAAGGCCAAATCCGGCCTCGTGAGGTTCTCTCTCCCATTCCTGGTCGCCTTTGCAGGCGCAGGCGCGGGTGTCGGTGCAAGCAAGTTGGTTGTCCAGTGGCGCTACAATGCGACGCTGGAACGATCGATTTCAGGGTCAACCTGTGAGAGCGATTTGGGGTTCTCGATCAACTTCGGGGAGTTCAGCGAGCTCGCCGAACGGTCGCTTGACTGGGAGGCAGACGGGCTGAGCGACAGTGATCGACGAGAAAGAGTATGCAACCTCCAGCTTGCCCTGCGTCTCGCTGGCTATCCTCCGGGGCCTCTCGACGGCGTCTATGGCCAGAAGACAGCTGTGGCTTGGGAACACTTCGTTAGCACTGAAGGTGTCACAGCCTACGCCCATTCGGAGCAGCTAGGCAGATTGCTGTGGTCAGCGCGCGAAGCCGTTCGCAATTAGAGCAGGCATTCTCAAAACTCGCATCAACCTCAATTCGAGCAAGAGGTGCGAGGCAGAGCAGTCGCCACATCAGGTTATTGCCCTTTGCCACCCGGTGGGTCCTGAAAATGAAGCAAAATCCGTCGGTATAAGTGGATAGTGCGCACAAGAAGAGTACTGTTCACCTGTGCCAAATAAGGAGACCGAGATGATTGACCCAGTCCTGCCAACCCGCAACGAAGCCTGGGGCTTCTTTGGTACTACAGCTGAGTTCACCGATGCCGACGCAGCCTGGTCTATAGCCACTGCGAAGATCGCAAATGCTGCATGCGCAAGTAAGGATGGAGTCAGAGACTTTCTCGACAGCCGCCACGGCCGGCACTTTGCTGACGATGTTCACAATGCCTTTAAATCAGGTCTTCCCATCGATGAGGCGATCGACGCCGCAATTGTCCGCTGGATGGGCTGGAGCATTAGCCGGGCTACAGCATCCGAGCACGGCATACCGGTGGGGCTGCCCTATTTGACCGGCTTTGTGGGGCTCTACGAGATCATGGCGGACGCCTGATCGATCAATTGCCGTTGTGGCCTCGAGGCGACGCTCACACTGTTTATACGGCATTCTTGATCGAGGCGGGCCTATTAGCAAACCTAAGTTTGCTGTGGATCGGCTTACCTTGGCGCGAAATACACGAGCGATACGGCGAGTGGAATTCGAACTATGTCAGGTTCCAGCGATGGGCCGAGCAGGGAGTTTGGGATGCCACGCTGGAAACACTGGTTGACCTGAGGTTAGCCGACGACTGGCCGCACATGCTCAAATGCAGCAGCGTTCGCCGCCATGTTTCGGCAGCTGCCGGAAAATGGTCGCTTGTCCGGAGGGTTTTGGTCGACCGCGCCGCAGCTTTATAAGCAAAATCCATCCTCATTTAAAATCACGTACTGCCTCTTGGCTTTGTCCTGACCAGCGGCGAGACATGTGGTTACACCGTAGCCAAGCTGCTGTTCAAGATATCCGGAGCCACGCCAAGGCTCTACGGACGGCAGGCGGCTGCGAGGGTAATCGCTTTCAGGAAAGCATGTTGATCTGAAGCATCCTGCCGATCATCTCCCCCTTATACAGCAAGGTACCAGTGCGTCCCGAATATTTCCGCTTCCAAAGCCGCGGCCGCGTCGAGCGCATGTTCAGCAGGCTGAAACAATAGCGCTGCGTCGTCCCTGCCAAGACAAGCACATTGTTTGCTTCCAAAGGTTTCTCAATCTCAGCGTAACATGCCTTGGGATCGGGTATTTCTGGCACAAAACAAGCATCATTATTACGTAAAATTTTCTGTTGGCACGAGCGCAAAATTACGTCATCTTTGCGCCAGAAGAACACGAATCGAAATCAATTAAAATTATCGGCAGATATCTATATATTTGTCATTTTTTGGGATCATTTAGGCGCACTTTGCGTACGTGCTTCGGTATTTTATGCAGCTGGTGTTTCAGAATTTGATTGTCAATAAATTCGATCTGTGTGGTGATGGGAGAGATGTTAATGGACTATCCTTCTGTATCGATAACAAATAAATCGGCAGGTGAAGTCGAGATTTTTGATGTATATCGACCTACGGGCAAGACAACTGATCCATTCGAATATACGAGCCTTGGCAAGATCGGACCTACACAGACCACATCGGTCACTACTCTGCGTGCTGCTAGCCAGCTTTTGGCCGTGATGCAGGGTGGGCTGCCTGATCTGGGTGCTGCTGAGTATGATAACTTCCCGGTTTCGGTATTCGCCGTCCTTATTTCTTCAAGGGAGCGCGCCTTTACGATCAATGCAGGTGACGCCGCTGCGATGGTGCAAACGTTCAAGTTCATCCGCTACATCTCGGCCAACCCGGCATCTAAGATCGCCGGTCAATTCCGCGATGCGATGACGCAAAAGAACTCGGTCGATGCGGTCAATGCTTTCTTTGCCGCGTCTGCCAGTTTCAAGCTGTGCACGATGAGTCGCTGGTCGGCCGTGATGACGTGGATGAATCAGTTCCTAACGCCCTGGCAGGGTGGATATTACCTCTACGATGCGACGGAGGGGGTGTCTGCGATTACACTTGTGGCTGGGGTGAATATTGTCACGAAGGCGGGGACAACGACTGCCGAACTTTGCATGGCCGATGCGAGTGGCCAGTGGTCAGGCGCGTCGGAGAAGGTCGCGTTGGCAATGAACGGCGGGACCATAACCGAGGCCGATGTCGGCGCTGGCGGGGTTAGTGTTAGCCTGGCGCCCCTTTGGATGAACGTTGTCGACAAGAGCGATGGCAAAATTCGCTACCTGCTCGGCCCGGCGCTTTCTGGCACCATCAATGGCAAGAAGGTTATGGGCAACAGCCAGCAGATGACCGCGCCGGGCAACGGTAGTTCATCTGGTTCAGTGGTGACCGATGTCGGCACGTGGATTAAAAAGAACCTCAATGTGTCGATGCTAATTTCGGCTGGGATGCTTTTTATAATGTACAAGCAATGGCAGCAATCGAAAGAAGAGCGCGCGCGCGAAATCGTTAACAACGATCCTGATCCTGTCGCTGATCAAGCGGCGATCGAAGCCGCGCAGGCCAATTACGCTGAGGCAGCAGATGCAGAGTTGGCCGCCGAAAACCTTCCTGAGCAGGCCCGCCAGATCGACTTCGAAGTGGCTAATCTTCCGGCACAGGAACAGGCAGTGCGTAGCGCGGAGCAGCGACTCGATCTGCAGGAACAGATCAATGAGCAATCCGACGCGCTGAACGAAGTTCTGGAGGAAGCGCCTCCAGGTCCCGAGGCCGAGGCTTTGGCAACATCTCTTGCCGAGGCCCAGAATAATTTGGAAAGTGGTGATGTGGACGCGGCGTTAGAGAGCTTTTCCGAAGTTGGCACAAATCTCGAGGCTTTGTCTGAAAGCGCAAGAATGAACCTGGTCGAGGAACAGGCCTCGCTCGACAACTCGATTGAAGAAGCACAGGCCAAAGCCGAAGCCGAAAGAGAAGCTGCAAAAGACCAAGCAGACCGTGATGCTCGCGATGCCTACGAGGAAATGGGCGACGAGGATCTCGACGCATCAGAGCCCGATCCGATTGACTTTGCCGCAGGCGAGTAGCGCGGCTTCGCAGCTGCCCAGTCTTCGGAATGGTGCTGGCTCAGTACAGAAAGTTAAAAGAAGGGGGAAGGTATGCCGAGGATTTTGCGCGGTCTGTTTTACGACGCCATCTACCGCAGTGCGGTCAACCGATTTCGCGGTGACGTCAGCGCTTATCGGACCACCCGACCTGCCGGCTCGACGCTCTATCGCTATGTCGATTATTATCGGAACATGGCGCAGGCAGAAGGTTCCGGCCGCACGGTTTTCCGGCCATTGGCCTTTGATCTCGACAACCGTTGGACTGGTGCTAACGTTGGTGACAACGATCCAGCGGACAGGGCACCCGAAGCACGCATGGGGAGCGATCAAGGGCTTTATCTTTCGGCTGATTTCGTCAACGAAGGAAGCCCTTTCCCTGAACTCGAACATTATCAGGCCACAAGCGGGCCCGCACCGGTTGAGGGCGATATTACATATATCGAATATCACCCGCCCGAGCCAGGCGAACCGGCCTCACCACCAGAGCTTAGCACGGCACCGGTCAGCAAGCTGCGGTCCATGTTCCAGTTCAGCGTGGCAAATGAACTAACTGGTTTCGACCTGCGCCTTCGGTTTGGGGGGACCGCGACGAACCCGCTACTTGATGCAATCCTCGCCGATGCGCGCGCGACCGCGCCGGAGGTTATCGCCGAGAGTGACACCGTCGAGTCGCTTTACCGCGACCCGCAAGACGCCAGTTTCTGCCGCGCGGTCGGCAACGCCTGCCTCGATGTCACCGACGCGCACTATTTCGACACAACCTCAGTACGCGATCTGCTGAGCACGAATGTGATCCTGCGCGGGCGCGGCCCGACCCCAGAAGGCGGGCGAGCCATGCCGGTCGAAGGGCTTGTCCCGCTTGGGCGAGGCACCTTTTTCGCGAGCGATGGCACGGTCGGCAAAGGCGTCTTTACTATCTCGGACATGCTTTACAACGCGACCTTCGAAGATCCGGCTCTAGACCCGGGCAAGTTGCCGCCGCCCAAGCAATTCGTCGAAATGCTCAATGGCGTTGCGAGCCACAGCATTGAAGCGTTGAATAGGCAGATTGAAATTACGCTGGAGGACTTTGGTTCGACACCCATGCTCAATGCCATGGCGGAACAGGTCGCCGCCACCAAAGATGCCATCGGCAGCGGAGATCTGGCACAAATGGTGGAATCTTTGGGTCAACTGCAATCACATATCGATTCAATTCAAGCGAGCGGTGTCGAAGGGCTGCAAGCGATCGAGCAGGAAACCTTGAGGGTTTCAGGCAGCGTTTCGAAGTCGCTCGCCGAAATAACACGGGCAATTGAAGCTGCCGCTGAGCGGGTCGCCAATCCCGAGCTCGATCCTGATCTCGAAGATCCGGACATTGAAGACCCACCCGAAGAAGCCGTTGACCCCGTCATTACCGATCATTGATCTCAATTTGCCGAATGGATCCGACCATGGCCGATATAACTATCAAGAATGACCTTGCGGCACCTCTGACGGTTTACGATTCGACGCAGGACAAGGACGATCAGGGCAATTACTATGGCAAGCTTGCGGTACTTGGTTCGGTTCCAGGAGGTTCGTCTGGCACACTGACCCTTGCTCACGAGGTGCTCAATGTCCTGATTCTGTTCGATGACCAGCAACGTCCGCTAACCCGGATTTCATGCCGAGTGGCCCACACCGATGCAAGCATCGATGAATCCACCGTCCATGCGATGGGTCAGGCCAAGGCCTTTGTCGATTACATTACCGCCAATCCGGCCGATCCGGTGGCTACCAAGGTCAAGTCGCTGAAGGGCGCGAAGGATATCGACGCCTACTTTGCCACGATGCCTGATTACAGCGAGGTTACGACCCCGCTCTACATGCTGGCACTCACCGACAGGGCGACGCACCCCGACACGGTCGCCAAGCCGCCCGAAGAGCGCACCTACTCACTTTCGGCCCTTGTCAGTCTGCTCTCGGGTCAAACCTATCCCGACGGCTTGCCCGACATCATTATCAGCGACTTTTTCTACCGTGACGATGATGACATCCTCTCGTTCGGCGGCAAGGTCGATATCCGGGACATGACGTTCCAGAACGAGGTGATGCAGAAGGTCGCGAACGATCTGGTGCCGACCACCGGCCCTCTAAACGTGCGCCTGGTGTTTGACCTTCAGCTTGGGGTAGGCATCGGCGGGACAAAAATCGAGTTCTTCTTGGCCGAAGTTGATATGGCTCTGGGTGGCGACGCCAAGCTGCGGATCGTAAAGCCCACCCTATCGCTGTCGATCAATCCGCTGTTCAAGTTCGTCATTCTTGAAATCGAGGCTGATTTTCCGTTCACCATCTTTGACACGCCACTCGACACAAAGCTGTCAGCACTGCTGGATAATGTCGAGATTGAGGCCGCGATCGACATACGGGGTGATCACTCCTCGCTGCCTGCCCCACCGCAGCTGCGCGGCTTCCATTTCGACGAGTTCGGGATTGGCATGGGCATCATCTTCGAGCCACCGGGCTATGCCATTGGCTTGAGCGGGAAATTTCACGTCGGGGCAGGCGATACCGTGGTTTCGCTCGACGATGATACTTTTGCGCTGGTACTCGATCTGGAAGGCGACATTCCCAATCCTCTGTACCTGTCGTTTTATGTGCCGAGGTTCGATTTGCCGACGTTGATCGCGGTGTTTACAGACAGTAGCCCGTCCATCGACCTGCCCATCCATTTCAGCGACATCTCGTTCCGCTGGAACGAAAATCCGCTTGAGCCGCTCGCTTTGCCTGATGGTACAATGAGCAAGCCTGGCTACGGCTTCAGTGCGGCAATGGATGTTTTCGGACTCGACTTTTATGCCGATATTGAAATCAGCATGACCGGCTTTGAGGGCACAGCGGTCATGTCGCCAGTCAAACTCGGAGAAGTGTTGTCATTGACCGGGAATGGAAGCGAAGTCACCATCAAGGTGGATGCCAGCGGCAATCCGATCAAGAACAATTTTATCCCTAAGACCGAGGCTGAGCGCGCTGCGATCGCCGGCGCAGCATCCAAGGTGCTGGTCCCGGCTGGGGGGCCGGCGATGCGTATTTCGACCTCATCCGAGCCCTATTTCTCGCTGGATGCTAAAGCGAGCCTGCTAGGCCTGCTCGAACAAGAGATCACAGCACTGGTCGATCATAGCGGACTGACTTTTTCGCTCGATTTCGGCAGCGTCATCCGGGAGCACATGGCTTGCACATTGCGCACCAGTGGCAGCTTTTCGGGTGCATTCAGCTTTGGACCCGACTTCAGGATACCTTTGCCAAGCCCGCTCGGCACGATCCACTTGCAGGCCGTGATTGCAGCGGCTCTTGGTATCACAGTGACCGAAAGTGTAGTCGATTTCTCTGTAGGAGGTGGCTTCACTTTCGAAGACATGGAACTTGATTTCGGCCCAGTTGATCTGGACCTCGATATGAGGAGCATCGATGCGGTGATCGCCGCTTGCGGTGACTACCTGGTGCAGCATGCCGCTGAAATATTTGTTCACATTTTGGAAGACGCCGAAAAATGGGCGGAGATGGCCTTCAAGGGCGTAATCAGCGAAGTCGAGAATATTGCCAATGGCCTGCGCAGCTATTTCAACCATGCGATCGATGACGCCGCACAAACGCTGAACAATATCGGGATGGCGGTGGAGGAGGCGGCGAGGCAATTACAATCTGCCTTCGATGCCTCAGCCAACGATCTCGCCGGTGCGCTCAAGTTCGGGTTCAATCTGGAAAGCCAAGCCGCTGCTACAATCTTGCAAGGGCTCGACTTTGGCGCAGATCAGGTCGGGCAAGCGCTGGCGTCGGTGTTCGGACTGGACGCCAATGCAACGGCGCAGGTTCTCAAGGACGTCGGCTTTCCGCTCGAACAGATCACCACGGTGCTCAACGACATCTTCACGCTTTCGCCCAACACGATCAGCGATGTGCTCAAAGGCGTAGGGTATCCGGTCGATGTAATTGCCGATGTTTTCAAGGCCATTGGCGGACCGTTTGCCGCCGTCGGTGACTGGCTGTCAGGTGCAGTCGAAACTGTCACTCACGCAATCAATCCCACAAACTGGTAGAGCAACGAGGAACATCACATGAGCGATGTCGAACGTCTGATTGAAAGCCTGCGCAGCGACAGCGAATTGCCACGCCGCCTGGCGGGTCATCTCTTGCGGATTGAACACGGCGCGTGGGACGAAGCATGCGCTGCGCTTGCCACGCTGGGTTTTCGGGTGACGCCGGACGAGTTGCAAAGCAGCGTTCGCAGCGCGGTTGAACGCGGAAACCTGGAACAGGGCAGCATCATGCATCAATGGTTCGCGACGATGTGATGACGCCGTCGCTCGACGATTTGGCACTTGGGCGTCTGCGCCACCTGATCGATCCCAAGACTTCGACAATATTCGAGTGGTCGCTGTCGATCGATCCGAAAGGGGTAACCCCGCGCCGCAAATGGACTTGTTGGCTGGTCGGACCAGACCCGCAGCAACTTCATAACTTGGCAAAATCCGAGGAGTTGCATGAGCCACTTGCCGCGCTTGCCCAGCATGAAGGCGAACGGATCGTGCGCCTGGGCTTGGGCTTCACAATGGGCACCTGCACTGACTGCTACATCCATTCGACGCTGCAACAGAGTGGGCCGCCGCGCTACCGCGCCTATTCCGGTCAACGCCGCCGGGACTATCGCTTCTCCTATCTTTCATACGCTCCGGGGGACGGTTCGAGTGTGCAAGGCGCGCTGGCCGCGCGTATCGACATCGGTTTGAGGGACTGCTTCCGGCAGTTGGTTGAAGATCCAGTACTTCAGGCCATGTCTGGGGTTTGGGTGCGAGGCGATCCTGACCATCCCGAGCAGGTGTCGCTGCTGTTTCCGCAGCATCCACGGCTGGGAGATCATCGTGACGCGCTCACCTTGATCGGGGTTGCGCCGGCCGCGCTTGAACGCCATGCGTCGCTGCGGCTAAGGCACATTGCGCTTAATCTCCGCGCGCGCCGAGGTGCGACTGTCTATCTGAGCGGGCACTGCGGATCCTTTCCTCAAACCTTGGCTGATATGCGCGACTCTATCCAGCTCGCGGCAGAGACCCATGCTGCCTCGCCATTGGTCAAGACTCTGGTGCACCTCGCTGGGGGCCTCAGTACAGCCGGCGGTGAGACGGCTGTCCCATCGCATGGCGGTGCGCGAGAGCCCGCCTGGTTCCGGGCCGATACTGGCCGCCGACTCAGTCCGATGCGCCATATGGTCCAGCACATCGAGCAGGGAGCGCGGGTCTACCTGGCGGGATATGGCGGAGGCGCGTTGCCGCTGTATCTGCGCGAGGAGAAAGAGTGCGAGGTCGTCCTCGATACTATCTCAGAAAGGTGTCACCAGCGCCTTGCTCGGCTCGGCTTTGCCAGCCGCCTGCGACCACTCGATTCCGTGCTCCCACCCGGCATGTTCGACGCAATCGTGGTGCACAAAAGCCTTGACGCCAGCGCAAAGTCGCGCGCGCTGCTTGAGCGGTTGCGCCCGTTTGGCCGGTCCTTGCTATTCTCGCTGAGTGCAGGATTGCCCGTTGATACCAATCCAGACCGGCTCGACGCCAAGAGCCTGCGCGAGCTACTTCGGCAGACAGGCTGGGGCGTCGTAAACTGGCACGAAGATAATAAGGTCATAACCGGGGTCGCCGCGTGAGCCACGCGGCCTTCGATGCATTGAATAAAGTAAGGCGCACAGGAGCATAGATACGATGACCAGTATTACCTTCATGTTTGAGTCGAGCCACACTGGCGGATACGTCGGGGTTCTTGACGGGAGTTCTTTGGTGGATGGCCCTGTCGTCACTCAGAATGCCGGGAGCACAAATCCAGGTATCTATTACCAAGTTGGCGGAGGTGGTCTCAATGGAGCGTTCGCCAGTGCTCTGGGTACCTCCTGCGATGCAGTGAACACGGCACTAAAGGCAGCCTACGATGGGAAATTCGGCGAAGGGCAGTGGGACGCCGACAACCGCCATCCGCCTTCGCCAGTGCCGCTCACCTCGCTGCTGGTGCCACTGCTGGACCGGATGATAGGCTCTGCGCAAGCGATGATGTACTCGGCTGGGCCGCAGCTCACCAGCGCTGGGCTGACCGAGACAATTACACCGCTCTACACGCAGGTTTACGTCGACGCGATGAACGCCCTTGCAGGCAGCGAAACGCGCTATGGCGGATTCCGTCTGACCCTGCTCTCGTCAGGAATCTACCGCGGCGGCGCGCCCTTGCCACCCTTCGCGCAAGCGGCGGCGGCTTGCATACTGTCCGCTGTAGAAGCGTGCGCACTGGCCAGGCCCGCTGCATTCGATGGCTTGACGATGCTGATCAACACCGATCGCAACGCGGATTACTGCAAGGAAATCGACGGCTTTACGGCCGCTGCAGAGGCTCGGGGCCTGACCGTTTCCGCAAGCGGGTTCAGTCTGCCGATCGGTTAGCTGCCCTGCATCGCTGACCGCAATGCTTTCGTAGCACGCCAGCGGATCATCAGCCCTCACGTTGCTGCCGTGCAGATAGCGCAGCAGCAGTGTGTCGTGGGAGTTGTACCTCGCTGCTTTAAGCAAACCCGCTACACGCCCACCGCCCCGCCTTAGAGCTCATACAGTTTGTGACAAACCAAATGCACCGCTCGCAAATTGAGCCGAGCCGGGTAGTGGGGCGCCACGCCACCATCAAGAAAGCTTTGCAGCCCGTTCCGCCCTTTCAATTCGTCGCTTAAGGTGATCTGGCGCGTCACTATGATTTATTGCCGTTTCCCGCTGACCCTGCGGAACGTTGAGGACATTCTTTTCGAACGCGGGATCGATATTTACAACGAAACCGTGCGGCATTGGTGGATCCGCTTTGGCCCGCTGTTCGGTGCAGATGTCCAGCGCCAGCGGGTCAGCCGTATGAAGGGCTTCCGCCAGTGGCGCTGGCACCTCGACGAGATCTACGTAAAGATCAATGGCGAGATGCATCACCTGTGGCGCGCGGTCGACCAGGAGGGCGAGGTGCTGGAGAGCTACGTCACCAAGACAAGGGACAAGCAGACAGCTCTCAGATTCATGAAGAATGCACCGAACCGCCACGGCTGTCCGGAGGCTATCACTACCGATGGGCTGCGTTTCTACTGGGCCGCAATGACCGAGCGCGGCAACGCCTAATCGCAAGAGATGGAAGTGTCTCAGCTTGAAAATAGCGGCTGTTGACTGCCGTTTGCGCCAGCCGAGCGCCATGCCTATATTTTCCGCACAAACTTGGAGTCAGTGTGGCGCGTTTCGGCAATCATATTTTCCTTTGGATAATCGCCACATTTGCGATCACCGCTTGGCTACAGCCGCCAAGCTGGGCTGTCTTTATCGCCGCCTTAGCCATCGGATGGTATTACAACGAACAGGAAGTGAAGCGCGATGCCTAAGGGACCTAACAGACAAAAGGGAATGCGCAGTGTTCAGGTCCTAACAAATGAATAGCTTGCTCAAGCTATCGTCGGCTCACGCCAACGTCCAAACCACTTTGGCTTTGAACGACACCTGATCGACAGTCAGTCCTATAAGGCCCGCCGCAGCGCCTCCTCAGAACTTTCTGCCCAACTGGAGAGTGAGAGACGGCGAACCGCCGCTCCGGTCGTTCGCGTCGAAGCTGGAATTGCGATCGAACACGGTATATCCCAGTTTCACCCTGCTGATCCATGGGTTCGACCAGTCGTCCTCGAGAAGATAGATGAGTGCAGGCGCGAAATCGATGCCAACAGAAAGACCCAGATCGAGCCGCTCCTGATTGTCGAGAAAGACGGGATCGACATTCGAGTACCAGCGATTGGCGGCTGTGCCTTCAATATCGAATATACCCCACCAGGAGACTGGCGTACGAAACCCTGCAGAGGCTGACACGACCTCGCGGTCATCGAGCGGCGCGTCTGAATCCACATAGGCGTATTGAAGGCTGCCGCTAAGACGCTGACCGGTAACTCGCGTGGTTCGCGGGTCGCTGCAGCCATAGGGATCGCAGCCGTAAGGGAGGAATGTGGATCGATTGTATCCAAGGCGCAATCCACCCGACACAGTCCACTCGTCAGCGGCGGCGTCACCGAAGAAATCTGCATAGTTGTCGCTGTAGCCCGTCGCGGCGAAAACAGACAGCGGGCCGACCAGTCCATGCGAGAACTCTGCACCGAAGCCAAGGGACGAGCTGGCACCAGTAGGATCATCGCCATCGCTGTCGAGGCGCGCGGTAGGTTTCACAAATACGCTGGCAGACGTCGTGTCGCCAAGCGGAAGTCTGAATGACAGTGCCGTCGAAATCGTCGTCGCATCGGTGACATCGTCAAGATCGAGCACATCGGGGCTCGTCCATTGCGGCGCCACCTCGGCGACGATCTCGAACAGTTTCGGTTCCTCGCGTGTTTCGGTTGCGGTTTCCTGCGCGAGCGCAGGAGCGTGAATAGCGGCCGCCGTCACTGCCAAAGTAACCGCAGTCCATGCCTGCTTTGCATTCCCCGTCATCATGTTTTCCCCGTTATCCTGGTTCACCAAAAAAAGCGGATCCGAAGACCGCAAGCTATCCGAGTCGCACATGCTTTCCTGTATTAAGATTCTGTAACATCACTGAAATATAGGAGGAAACTACATTTGTAGCTGAAAAAAATTTTTGGTGGTCTGGCCATCCGTAAATGTCGCAATTCTACAAGTGTTCGTGCGGTCCCGACTTGGTCGGTGTATTGACCAGACGTCGATCTGCTGAAAATCTGCTCCTGTTTTCAAGTACAGGGAGCGCTGGCCATAATGAGGCGACCATCTTTTCCTGTGTTCGTTGCGTTGCTCCTGAGCGGCGTGGCAACGGGCGCTTTGGCGCAGGATCCAGAGACCTTCACGTATGACGCTTTGGGGCGGTTGATTGAGCGCGAGACGACAGGCGGTGCGAACAATGGCGAGGTGATGTCGTTATGCTATGACGCAGTCGGCAACCGTACGTCCAATGTTACCAATTCTGCTGGCGTTTCAAATCATTGCGATGACGGGACAGGGGTGGCGCCAACACCGAGCCCTACGCCCACGCCAACGCCAACACCACCTCCTTCCAATAATCCGCCGACGGCCAATCCCGATATGGTCTCGGGCGAGTGCCTGAGCGACGTCATGGTCAACGTGAAGGCAAACGACACCGATCCAGAAGGTAACGTACCTCTGACCGTGACAGGGGTCAGCCAATTAAGCGGCAATGCTACTGCAACCTTGATGCTGAACGGCGAGATCAGTGTGATGTTTGCGGGCGATTACGATTACTCGGTCTTTCAATACACGGTCGCAGATACTTTCGGAAACAGTTCGACCGGAACCCTGGAGGTAACGACTATCACAAGTTGCCTTGGCGGCGGCGGCCCGCCTCCCTGATTTTTGCGTTCAATCTGCGTTTGAGGCTTTCAGAATTGTTTGGCGGTGTGACGGTATGGGCAGATATTTTTTTCTATCAGGGATTGCGGCAATCGGCGGGGTTCTGGCGTGTCCGTCCGTCGCGGCACAAGAGACCTTGCAGGCAAGCCAGCCCTCGCCTGACCGCGGTGTAGCGCCAATCTGCCAGGTCCAGATGCGTGATGATCAGGGCAATGTCCTGGACGTTGAACGCGCGCAGGCTAACGGCGGTCTAGTCACTGCTATCTGCGATGGGCGCGGCTATGCGCTGGGTGAGGCAGACGGGTTTGTGATGATGCCGCACCGCGATACCGGCGCTGTAGCAGTGGTCGTGGGTCGTGAGAACGACCGGACAGTTTGGCTGTTCTCGCGCCGCGAGGATGGCACGGTTTTGCTCGAGGATCTGACCTATGAGTTTGCCCGGGCTGTGGGCCGTTCGCCGACCGGGGGACTTGCAGATGTGCGCATTAATCTTGCGCGGTTCCGGGCGACCGGCGTGATCGGAGCTGAGCCCGACCGCGAACCTGCCGAGATGACGAGGAGAGGCGCGCGACCTGCGCGAGCGGCGGAGGTTTCGCTGGAGCGCCGGCTTACACGCGGGCGACAGGACGCGATCCAAACTGCGGAGGCCGCCCAATGAGAGCAAAGGGGGCAGCAGGGGCAGGCGCGGCAGAGGTGAGCAACCGAAAGGTTGTGCTGTGGTTCGGATTGCTATTGGCCAGCATCATTATGGCGGTCTCGTTGCCTGTGCAGGCGCAGGTGGCGGCACCGCCAGAAAACGCCACGATTGATCGGCATCAGGTCAATCTGCCGACAGGCGAAGTGATCATGCAGCGGCCCGGCGTCGCTATTGGTTCGGGCGGGCACCATGGGCTCAGCTATTCCGAGACATGGGTAGGAACTGGTTGGCGTGTCTCTGAACTGCCGACCATCAGCGGTAGTTCGCAAACGGTTGTCATCTCCTTCATGGGATCGACGAGCAGCTTCGAGAATGGCGGATCGGGCACCTACACTCCTACCTACGCGAATGGTGCGACGCTAACCTATTCCGGTGGAACGTATAGTTACCGAGGGCCCGATGGGACCCAGATTACTTTCGTCGAAGCGCCGCAAGGGCCAAACTCTGAATTGTACCTGCCAGCAGTTTCGGGACTGGCTTCCCCGACGCTCGTGCAGTTCCCAGATGGGGTGACCTGGCAGTATCACTTCAGAACAGGCACTTGGACGGTTACCGTGCCGGACTGCGGCGGTGGCAACCCCGACCCTGAGTGCCTGCCCGGAGGCGGCACCGTCACTTACAATTACCGCCGGTTGGAATCGATCACCAGCAATACCGGTTACCAGATCAAACTCGATTATCAGACCGACACAATCAGCAACCAGCTTGCGACAGGCTGGCACACGATTACCCGTGTGGATGCCATCAACAATGCTGTTGAATACTGCAATCCGACAGGAGACTGCACAGCGCTCACCGGTAACTGGCCGCGGGCGACCTATGCCAATGGCGATGTGACCAACCACGCAGGCGAGACAGTCGATTACGATTACGCTGGCCCTGGTGGCCGGATATCGGCGATTACGCGCCCTGGCGGGGCAAACGATACCGTCCAGTTTACCTATGACGGCCAGAACCGGGTGCAGAGCGTGCAGACGGGCGGCGGAACCTGGAACTATCTTTACACTGCCACATCGACCACGACGACCAATCCCGAAGGCGGGATAACGGTCGCAAACTTCAATGCGGAAGATCAACTGGCAAGCCGTACCGTTG
Organism: Aurantiacibacter sp. KMU-128; assembly: GCF_056933515.1. Taxonomy (NCBI): domain Bacteria; kingdom Pseudomonadati; phylum Pseudomonadota; class Alphaproteobacteria; order Sphingomonadales; family Erythrobacteraceae; genus Aurantiacibacter; species Aurantiacibacter sp. KMU-128. The sequence continues at coordinate 1,942,273 of NZ_JBXORT010000001.1, read as the reverse complement.
ACGGTCAGACGACCAGTTATACCTATTGCACGACCAACAATCTGGTGTGCCGCGACGGGCTGCTGCAAACGCTTGTGACGCCTGAGGGCCAGACGACCGAATACCGGTATAACTCGCGTGGCAATCTCTACAGGGTAACCACAACCGACAGCGGGGGCGCGAACCCGATCGTCACCAGTGCGACATACTCTGCCACCTGCACCAATCCTGTCACCTGCAATTTGCCGCTGACGACGACCAATGCGGCAGGCCAGGTCACCAATTACACCTATGACCAGACCCATGGCGGGGTGACGCACGTGCAGGCTCCGGCGGCAGCCTCGGGACAGCCCCGGCCGACAACGATCATCGAATACACTACCGCGCAGGCGCACTACCGCAGCGGGCCGAGCAGTTGGACAACCTCTGCCCCCATTACGGTACCACTTCGCAGCAGGGCCTGCCGTACGGCGGCGACCTGCGAGGGCACTGTGAACGAGGCGCGCACAACGCTGGCCTATCCGTCCGCGACCACGCCCAACAATCTGCAACCTGTCTCAGTCACTACCAGCCTTGGTGATGGTACTTTGGCCGCGACCAGCACCTTTACCTACACACCGCTCGGCCAACCCCGTAGCGTCGATGGCCCGGTGCCCGGCACCGATGACACATCCTATGCGATCTACGACGCGTTCAACCGCCAGATCGGCTCGGTCAGCGGCGATCCCGACGGGTCGGGACCGCTGCCGCGGCTTGCCTCGCGCATCACCATCGTCAATGGTCTGGTCACCCGCCAGGAAAGCGGAACAAGTACGACGACCGCTGACCTCTCCGGCTTTGTTGCCGATCAGCGGCAGGATATCGAATATGACGATCTGGGCCGCCCTATCGTTCAGCGCCACCGCGATGTGACGGGCACAACGCAGCACAGCGTGGTGCAAGCCAGCTACAATCCGATGGGCCTTGTCGAATGCATCGCCCAGCGCATGGACGCACCGCTCACCACCACCAGTCTGCCATCGCCCTGTGTGGTCTCAGCAGCGGGGCTCAACGGCACCGACCGGATCAGCCGGACGGTGTATGACGATTACGGACGGGTGCTCGAGCGCCGCTCGGCCGAAGGCACCTCGCTGCAACAGGTAACCCAGCGGTTCAGCTATCGCACGGGTGCAAACCAGAACGGCCAGCTTGACTGGGTGGAGGATGCCGAGGGTAACCGTACGCAGTATGTCTATGATACGTTCGGTCGGCATTATCAGACACAGTATCCTGCGACAGGCCCGAACGCCGAGCATACCGCCAACCCGAACGATACAGACCGTGTTCGCTTCGATGCCTTTGGCAGGGTCGATGGCTATCAGGGGCGCAATGGCCGCTGGACATATTTTACCCGCGACAATTTGGGCCGGATCACTCTTGCAGACGATACCGGGCGCGCCGATCTCGCCGCCACGCACTCGCGCGACATCTATTATGGCTACGACCTGTTCGGCAATCTGAGCTATGCCCGGTTCGACAGCCATGGCGGGCAGGGCATCACCAATAGCTGGAACGCGCTCGGTCAGCTTATCTCCACCACCAACAATATGGACGGGGTAAGCCGCACGCTGACTTACGGCTATGACACGGCGGGTCGGCGCACCAGCATCACGCATCCCGATAATATCCAGTTCATCTACGACTTCGATCCGCTGGGCCGCCTCACCAGCATCAATCGCAGCGGGCAGGCCGATCTGTGGAGCTGGACCTACACCACCGAAGGCCGGATGGCGTCGAGCATCGCCAATGCCAGCGCGCCCGATATCACCTACGGGTTCGATGACGCAGGGCGGCTAGACCAGCTGCTGATCGATCACCCGACCAACAACGCCTATGACGTCACGCATGACTTCACCTTTAACCCGGCAGGGCAGGTAACGCAGGAAAGCAGCAACAACGCGCTGTTCGACTTTAACGAACAGACCGATGCCAGCCTCGCCTATCAGGCGAACGGGCTGAACCAGTATACGCAGGTGACCGATACCGGCGCGCAGAGCACCGATCCCTACAGCTACGATCCCAATGGCAACCTCACCTCGGACAGCGAGACGGTGTGGACCTATGACAATGGCAACCGCCTGGTACAGGCCGCCAATGTCTCGGGCGGCGCAGGCCCGGGCACCGAGGTGACCATCATCCGCTACGATCCGTTGGGGCGGATGTACGAGGTATCCTATGATGCCAATACCACCGACGGTGTGGCAGGCAGCTTGCGGCGCCTCTATTACGATGGCCACGATCTCGTCCTCGAATATGGCGGCAATGGCACGATGATGCACCGTTATGTACACGGCGTGTCAGGCGGCGATGATCCGCTGGTGCAGTACGTCGGCAGTGGCACTTCCATCGGTGCTGCGCAGTTCCTCTACACCGACCGCCTCGGCTCGGTCACTGCTATCTACAACCGCGCCGGGACCACCATCCAGACCAACACCTATGACGAGTTCGGCACCCCCGCTGCCACCAATGGCGGCAGGTTCCAGTATACCGGACAGCAATATGTGCCCGAGCTTGATCTCTACTATTACAAAGCACGGTTCTACTCACCATATGTCGGCAGGTTCATGCAGACAGACCCCATCGGATACGCCGATGGCATGAACATTTATGCCTATGTCGGGAATGATCCGGTGAATGGCGTGGATCCGACTGGGTTGGTCGGTAACGAAATCTGCCAAGACATCTATAGTGTGACTATATACTGGAATGGCAGTCGAGAGGTCCCCGGCATACCAAGAAAGATTGGTAGGGAATGTACTCTGATTGATCCCCCAGGACCTGATGTCAGTCCTAACGGGCCGGGCGGAGACAACGGTAGACCGGGCGGCGGAGGGCCCGGTTCAGACAAAAAAAATGATCCGTGTGATGTACCTGGACCACGCGACACGCTTGATCGTGCGATAGCAGAGGCTCACGCCAGATACGCAAGTGATATGCGACAAGTCCAAGAGATAAGACGTACTGTGTTTGACCGAGAGGAACGCTATCTCCGTATAGCGAGAATTCATGATGCGAGAAGAGCATGGTATATTGACCAAGTTAGAACCGGAGGGCCTTGGGACTTTAAGAATCAGCCTGGCACTCGCGGAAACCAAGATTTTGGAAACTTCGCGTTTGGAGCCACTTCGCTCGCCGTCGGATTTAGTGAGTTTCAGGCGGCAGTCGGGGCTCACGGCTATTCCGTATTGGAAAACAGAACCTTCGAGTCCCAGATGGCAATGATTAACAATGGACATGACTACTACAACGCGGGATGCTTCAGAGAATGAATCTTATGAAACCAATCACACTTGTGGCACTTTCTACGGCGCTGCTCTTTGGCTGTAGTTCGAAGCAACAACCCCTTGAAGAGTTGACTTCTCCCAATGGAGACTACGTTATTACCCTCTACGGCAATGATCTTGGTGCCTGTTGCACATCATTAACATACGCCGAGATATCAGGTGGCCAAGACAGCATTTTTGATGGTTTGAATCAGCGTTTTTTCGAGGCGAAAGGCGGCAGCGGTGCACGAGTCTCTTGGGATTCTCCGTATTCTATCGAAATCGATATCTGCAATGCAAAAGAGCTAACTTATTCGTCGGATCTATCAAGTGAGGATTATAGCGAATATATACACGTTTTCGTCTCTAATATCAGGCCTTCCCGCGTAAACGGCGAAGTGATTTGTCCTGAGTTGGAAGCTTTCGCGGAGGATAAAGCAGAAAACGCAGTCCAATGAGAAGTATCAGAGGGCAGATAAATCCTGCAAGAAAACGGTCTATCTCACTACCATTTTACCGGATTCGCTACCTCGGAGTGAGATTTTGTGTTGCGAGTATGCCAGAGCTTCACAGAGTTGACAGTTTGCTCTCGACAAAGCTGTTCGGAGATATCAGGGACAGCGTATATGACGTGCTCCCCTGGAATGTGACCGGTTTTTGGTAGAGTCCGACGCAAAGGAGTCGGACGACAATGAAGCGAAGCAGGTTCAGCGAAGAGCAGATCATCGCGGTATTGAAGGAGCAGGAGGCTGGTATGCCGACGGCGGAGGTGTGCCGCCGTCACGGGATCAGCTCGGCGACCTTCTATAAGTGGAAGTCGAAGTTTGGCGGGCTGGAGGTGTCCGATGCCCGTCGGCTGCGGACGCTCGAACAGGAGAACAGTCGGCTGAAGAAGCTGCTGGCCGAGGCGATGCTCGACAATGTCGTGCTGAAGGATCTGGCATCAAAAAAATGGTAACGCCCGGCGCTAAGCGGGAAGCCGTCGCCCATGCCCGTGAACAGCACGGGCTGAGCGAGCGTCGGGCGTGTAGTCTGGTTGGTTTGATTTGATGATTATTGGTCGCGCTAGGGTTCAGATTCAAGCCAATTTACTTTGACGGTGGTACGCGAGATATCACCAATTAGTCTCTCTTTTTCAATCATCTACTCAGTATGGCTCCTACCATGTTTAACGCCCCAACCACCAGCCAACCCGTCCAAGCTTCGCTAAGATGGATAGAGGGCACACTCCTCAGCGAGGTCGCCATCACACTCTGCATAATAGCCGTCGCGCTGGTCGGCTTTTCCATGCTCACCGGACGCCTCCCCTTACGCCGCGGCGCACAAGTCATCCTCGGCTGCGCCCTCCTCCTCGCCGCCCCCGCCATCGCCGCCGCCATGATGGACTGGGCCTCCCCCGCAGACACCGCCCGCCCCAATCCCGCGCCTACGATAGTCTACGAAGCCCAACCCCGCCCACCACTTCCCGAAGCGGACGCCGACACCACCAGAGCCTCCATGCGCCGCCGACCGCCGGAGTAAGTAGCGCACACAGGAGTCATCGCTTTGCCATCTCACAATGCTCAGTAGGTCCGAACACACGCCATCGGCCTTCGCGACAATGGTCGCTCATGGACGTGGCGCGCGAGGCGCTCGTAAACCCGGTTCTGTGTCCAGAAGGTGAAACCACCTAGAGCTGATCGTTGCTAGGACAACAGGAGAGCTCACAGCCCAACCTGATGCGATCACAAGGTGCGGCGACGAAAAGTCAACGGCAAGCGGAAATTGGCGGTGTCGGCGCTACCGTTCGTCGGCCGGCGCCACGAGCTCGATATGTGACACGTCCAGTGCCTGCGCGATCTCGTAGATGGTTACGATGGTAGGGTTGCGCTCGCCGCGTTCCAGATCGGAGAGATATTGCTGGGAGAACCCCGAGCGCTCGGCGAGCTGTTCCTGTGTCCACCCTTTTGCCTTGCGGAGCCGGGCACAGTTTTCGCCAACAAGTTTCCGCATATCCATGCCAGAAACCATTGGCGATGTGCCGCGGTCTTATTTATCAACTATAGTGTGTATGCGCATGATCGAACCCGGTCGCTCGACCTCAATAGCCTGCTCGAACTGGCTGGCTACGATCCCGTTACCACGCTGATCGTCCGCCATGCTCCCGTTGAGAAGGATCTGGCGCGTGTGCTCCCATGGCTGGTGATGGAGCGCCCTGATCTCTGGCTGGCGTATCAGCGGATCCAGTGGGCAAGTTTCGAGAAGGTAATGGCGCGGGCAAGCCATATCGCTTCGTTCATTGGCCTTGAAGCTGCATCGGCCACATTTGCAGGCTTCTATACCATCGGCGATTGGGAGGTGCTCGATTATGAGGGGTACCGGACTTTTCCTGGCAATGCCGAGCTCGAAAAACTGGGAATGACGGGGCGCCGCGAAGACATGCCCGACTGCCTCGCATTTGATCTGCAACCAAAGCCTTTCCATGATGACTGGATTGGCAGGCTCTCGGTTACCTGGCCGCCGCCCTATCAGCAGTGGTGGCGCTGGGGAGGGCGGGGCGCCATTCCAGTATCCTCGATCGCCACCGACAATCTCTTCACCGTTGCTGTTCCCGACTGGCGCGACATTGTCCTGTCATGGGCCGAGCTTGGTAGCATGCCAGCCTCGTGGAAGACGGCGCTTGCGCAGTGGCGCGGGGTGTATTTCATTCACGACCGGGCCCGCAATGCAGGCTATGTCGGATCGGCCAGCGGCGCGGAGAACATCCTCGGGCGGTGGCAGGATTATGCCCGCAGCGGACATGGCGGCAACAGGGAACTGAGGGACAGCCAGCCGGACGATCTTGTCTTCAGCATCCTTGAGCGAACCTCGCCTGACCTGCCGGCAAGCGAGGTTGTTGCTCTTGAGGCAAGCTGGAAGGCACGGCTGCACACACGGACCACCGGATTGAATGCCAACTGACCGCTAGGCATTTGTCAGGCGCCCCATGGATCATACTCTGCATCCGGCAGCAGGAAGTCATCTGCGCTGTCAGCTACCCCGTATGCATCCATCTCCTCCGGACCAGCATTCGATATGACGGGAATCATCGCGCGCTGGCGAACCCAACCCAGCAGCTGCGTGAACGCATCGACCTGGTCGTCGAAGCGACAGCTTGGAAATGCCAGTAGCTCGGCAAGGAAGTCGCTGAGCCAGTGCGCCTCTTCGGGAAGATATACCTGTCCAGCCTCGACCATACTGGAGATGCCCGCGGCACGTTCGGCCTTCTCGCCTCGAGGCAGCTGTGCAATGGGTGCGGGAACGCCGGGTGGAGCCTTGGCGCGCAGGTTCTGGATCAGTTCCTGTCCGGATGCACGGTCCTCGATCAACAGCACGCTCGCGCGATGACTACGCGCAAGGTTTGTTACCTGGCGCTCAAGATCGGGAAATTCCAGCCTTCCCCGCCAGACATCGATGATCTGTATGTCATTGCGCAGGACACGAGCGGTTATGCATACCGAATACGAGTTGCGCTCGCCGACCTTGATGCCGGTATCCCAGGACTGGACGATCTGGCCGTAGCCACTATCCGCATTGCTAGCATAGGTCCGCAGCCAGCTTGCCCGGAACAGGTTGCCCTCGGCCGGAAATGGCTTCTGCAGGAACTGGGCCGCATAGGCCGCCGACCCCATTTCAGCCTTGAGCTGCTCCAGAACCTCGAGCGGCTCACGCTCCGCGTGGAGCAATTCACCCGCCCGGAACAGCCGGTGCCGTCCCTTGGTCAATTGCACCAACTGGTCTTCTTGCGAGATGGCCGGGAGCGACAGGATATCCCAGCCACCCCTCTCCGTGAGCATTCCGGTGAGGTCAAATTGGTGGAGGCGCTGCATCAGCAGGATAATCGCGCCCCGGCGCTTGTCGTCGAGCCGCGATGAAAACGTCGAACGGTACCATTCGTTGAGGTTTTCGCGCGCCAGTTCCGAGTTTACCTCGCTGGGTTTGATCACGTCATCAAGGATAAGTATGTTGCCCCCGCGACCGGTAAGCGCCCCGCCGACGGATGTGGACAGGCGGCCGCCGCCCCTTGTGGTCTCGAAGTCATGCGCCGCACTGCGGCTTCTTGAAAGCATCGTTTGGGGGAACACCTCGCGATACCAGGGTTCGTCGAGAATGGCCCGGCAGTCGCGGGCGTGCTTTGCAGCCAGCTCCATCGCATAGCTCACTCCGATGAACTTCAGATCGGGACGTCTGCCCATTGCGAAGGCCGGAAAAATGACATTGGCAAGGTTCGACTTGCCGCTTCGCGGGTGCAGGTTGATGATGAGCCGGCGGCACTCGCCATTCAGCACGCGCATGAGCTGATGGACGATAGCATCGTGATGCCAATTCCATTCCATTCCACCGCCCGGCCAGGCCTTACGCGCAAATAGGCCCAGATCGCTTCGTAGTACCTGTCGAAGAAGCAGTCGCGGATTGTCGATGCGGCGGCTCATGCTAAGTCTCCCGCGTCATTGTCGTGATTTGTCGAAGGGGCGCTTGTCTGGGGTTCCTCGTCGTCCGCAAGCGCGGGGCTGCCACTTCCTGAAGCGAGATCTGCAAGGAAAGTGTCGAGGAGGGCCTGGTCGCTGTCCGACAGCTGCTCGCGTTCGCCGCCGCGGTCGCCTGGCCCGAACACGGTCAGGACGAGATCGACCAGCGCTTTGATAGAGCGTACGTCACCGGTCGCGGCGCGGCGCGCCAGCATCTCCAGTGCAAGCAGCTGGGTTGTGCCCTTGAGCGTCTTGCCGCGGCCCTCGATGGTGAGGACCTTGCGTAGGACGCGGTCGAGATCGTTCTTGAGACCGCGTGCGCCTTTCGGACGCCCCCGCGGATTGCCCGACTGACCTTTCTGCCAGCGGCTGTGTTTCGGCGGCTTGCCGTAGCCGACTTCATTGTCGTCCGACATTGCTCAGCCCTCCTTCCCGGATAGCCGTTCGGCGGCGACCTCGTCGAAAGAGCGGCCGTCGCCTGCAAGGATCGGGGTCTCGCCCGAGACTGCCGACAGGCGCCTTAGCAGGGTGTCGACGTAGATCGGATCGATCTCAATGCCTGCGCCAACCCGGCCGGTATGCTCGGCCGCCAGCAGGGTCGTCCCCGACCCGAGACAGGCATCGATGACCAGATCGCCGCGGTGTGAGCAGTCGAGCAGGAAGTCGACGACAAGCGCAGTCGGCTTGACGGTGGCGTGGGCAGCGAGGTCCTCGTCGCGACCCTTTCGAAAGACATTGGCGCCGGGATAGGAGACGACGTTCGTTCGATATCGGCCCTTATCCCCCAGCCCGAAATTGTTTATGTGGCGGGCGCGGCCCGACTTGAACACGAAAACGAGCTCATGCTGGTTACGGTAAAAGGTGCCCATCGCACCCACCTGCTTGTCCCAGACAACGAGCTGCTTGAACTCTGTATAGACCCCGTCTGCTGCATCGAGAATCTCGCGAGCATGCCTCCAGTCCATGCACTGGTAGTGGATCGAGCCGTCCTTTGAGAACCTGACACAGTTCCTGAATATCGCTCGCATGAATGCGATGAACTCGGGCGTACTCATCTCGCCTGACGCGAATGCGAACTCCCGGTGGCGGTTCTGACCCTTCCCCGAGATAAAGCCGTCGACACGTACGTTGTAGGGTAAATCGCAGAACGCAACGCTGGCCAGCCTGCCTTCGAGCAATCGCTCCCAGACCAGCGCGTCCCTTGCGTCACCACAAATGGCGCGGTGCTCGCCTATTACCCAGAGGTCGCCCACCCGGGTGACAGCATCGGTCGCTGGGTCAGGCAACGGGACGTCGTCTGGTGCCGGCTTCTCTACGATCTGGAAGTCCAGATCAGCTGCTGAGAAGCCGGCAGCCTCAAGTGGAAAGTCGATCGCAAAGAGCGCCTCGAGCTCCTCCTGTACGAGCGTGTCATTCCACCTGCCGAGCTCGGCCACGCGATTGTCGGCCAGGATGAAGGCCCGCTTTGCCGCTTCTGTCTTAAAGGAAACGGTGATCGTGGGCACTTCCGCGATTTTCAGGAGCTTTGCTGCAAGCCATCTGCCATGACCAGCCAGGATCATTCTTTCTGTATCGATGAAAATCGGCGAAATCGTCCCGCTTTCGCGGATTGCGCTCGCCAGCGTCCGCACCTGCCGGTCCGGATGCTCTTTGGGGTTGCGCGGATTTGGGGTGAGGGCGGAGGTCGCGAGATACTCGACCTCGAACCGATTTATACTCTTCACTGTCTTGCTCCTCTTTAACAGGGAGCAGTCCAGCTAGAGCAGGGTTTGAAGATTGGCGATCACGAAAAACGCACCGAATTTTGCGCTGCGATGTTCCTGATCCTCCTTCGAGCGGGCGGGTCCAGATGCAGTCTATCGTGCATGACCAGGCTGACCAGCTCTGCCGCTCTGTGCGCTGGCGCGAAATCAGGCAGTGGTACGACAAGAACGCCGAACGGTTCGTAGTTTATAGTCTTCGTGTCCGGTCCTATCAGGGAACGAAACTCGCGGTATAGGAATGTAATCAGCCCATCTCTTTTGCGCGCTCTTAATAGCTTGTGGCACGGTTTGGCCAGATTGAAGCTCGTAAATCGTTCGCGCGAGCGCAGTCTCTTTACGAGAATCGCTCTGAAGAGTGGCGGAATGTCTTCCCGATCGAGCTGCTCAATGCAGGAGGCAATATCATCGAGTGAAGTTTTTTTCGATCTCGGTCTGCCGGCGCGGTTTGTCCGTCCATCGAGTTCACGCGCTAGCAGCTCTTCCATCTCTGTCGCCAAGATCGGAGGGTCGAACCAACCTACGGCCTCGAGCAGCATCTCGTCTGCTGCGGGTTCAGATCGCTGAAGACGGCGCTCGATCATCCGGGCGTCGACGCGAATGTCGAAGCGGCTATCGGCAGCCTCGGGCCGTACGGTGGCAAGGAACGGGTTGTCTGCTTTGGCCAGCGGCATTCCGTGTTCGGCTCCTGTTAGGCTCCTGCATCCAGCGTCAGGGATTTGTGCAGTCAAAATGGCAGTTTTGCGCCAATTCTGCCAGAGAGTTTGAAAGCGTGATCGACGAATATCGAGCACTTTCCGTGTATAATCCCTGTTATGCAGGGAATGCGCGCAGAGAGCGGTTCGCAGCAGACCGACTGCTCCGCCATTTAGCCGAAGCACTGGTCCAAGCGGAATTGCTTCCCCACCTCCCCGCGCTGCTTGGACCGGAAAGAGGGACTTGCCCTTTTTTTCGGAAAGATTGTTGGCAGAGAACTCTCGCGTGACCCGTTTCGCCATCGACCAGAAGCAAGTGTCAGTTAGCATGACAGCGCCGCGATGGTTCTTCGAACCCACCCCCTCATCTGGCGGGAATGCCTGCGCGCTTCCTTTCTGGTCAATGAACAGCTCGATGAAACAGGACCGCATCAACCGGAGAGCGAACCTATGGCTTCTTGCACACATGACGTTATCGGAGCTGCGTTCAGGGCAGTGCTAGAGTGCGCGTTAGTCGCGGGCATGTGCCGGGATGGACATTGCGGCGTGCTGAAGGCACCACGACTATTATGAGCGACACCGATCCCGCTTGCTCTGGCGAGCCCACTCCTGCGCGAGTCATTATTGTCGAGGACGATGCGCGTCTGCGCAATTACGCGCTCGGCGCGCTGGACGGGGTGCCAGACCTGGCAGTGGTGGGCGATGCAGGCGATCTGGCAAGCGGCTTGCCGCTGGTCGAGCTGCTGCCCGATCTGGCGCTGCTTGATCTCGGTCTGCCCGACGGAAGTGGTATTCAGGTGATCGAGGCGATCCGCGCTACGGTGCCGGACTGCCGGGTGCTGGTGTTCACCGTGTTCGAGGACAAGGCGAGCGTGCTCAACACGCTGCGCGCCGGAGCGGACGGATATATTTTGAAAGACACTTCAGCAGAGATGATCCTTGCCTATGTCCGCGCCACGTTGGCGGGTGAAACCCCGATCAGTGCGCGCGCGGCAAGTCACTTGCTCAGCCTTGTCCGCGATGAGCCGGTGTCAGAGGAGGCCGCGCCCGATGCGCCGCATCTGTCCCCGCGCGAACGCGAATTGCTGGAATATCTGGCACGCGGTTTCAGCCGCAAGGAAGCGGCGCGGATCATGAATCTCTCGCCCTATACCGTCGCCGAATATGTGCAGGGCATTTACCGCAAGCTGCAGGTTAAGTCGCGCGGCGAAGCGGTGTTTGAAGCGATCCAGGCGAAGCTGATCCGCATCGACCGGCCCTAGGGCCTTCTCCTTCCCCGACTGCCCCCCCCCTCCTCTGAGGGGATATCGCCCCGCCGCGCCGGGTGGGATTGGGGCAGGGTGAAACAATCCATGAAGGGGAATATGATGTCTGGTGTTGGATCCGTTCTGGGCGGGCGCAAAAATCACAAGCTGGTTCGCAATCTGGGCCTGCTGGTCTCGGCCTCGGTGATGTCGCTGATGATGACAGGCGAGGCGCAGGCGCAGCAATGTGTTACCAATAATGCCCAGCCAGCCACGAACGTCACCGTTGATGGTACGATCGTCAACTGCTCGGGCACAGTTACCTCGCAGGGCGTCGGTGTCTCCGCCAATGAGGTGGAAGTGAATGTGACCGGCGCGGGCACCGTCGTGAACGGCGGATCCAATATCTTCGCAATCGGCAACATGAACATTGTCGAGATTCGTGCAGGCACTGCGTTCGATGCCTCGACGGTCTATCTTCAGGGGCAGTCGGGGTTAGTCGGGATAAACGGCTCGTCGACCGGATCGGGGTTCACCGTGGACGGCGACAGCTCCCACTTTGCTATCGACATATTGGGTACGGTCACTCTGGCACCCGGCAACCTGAGAGTTTTTTCCAGCCCAAGCGGCACGAACAACATCATTCTGGCAGGAACTCTTACCGGCAGTGTTTCGACCGGCAGCTATCTGATCCAGGGCGGTGACGGCCAGCAGCGTGTGTTCGTGCGCAATTTTGTGACGGTACAGTCTGATGGTCTGGCGCTGAACACGCGCGATGGCGATGACGAGATTTTCATTCAGCAAAACGGCAATTTCGTCGGCGGGACGGGCAACAACATCCTGATCGACGGCGGGCTCGGTAATGATCTGCTGGGAATTTTTGCCAGCGGCACCTTCGACTTCAACACAGCGGGTATCGAAACACTGACGATTGCGGCTGGTTCGGCCGGTAACGTCACGCTCAATGGTGCCAATGCCGATGTGACGCAGTTCAATCTGAACACTGGCACGGCGAACATCGGCAATCTGGCCGCGCTTGGGCAGGCCAACAGCAATGTGCTTATCGATTCTGGTGCGCTGCTGAACCTGATCCAGCCGACAAGTGGCACTTTCAATCATGTGCTGAGCGGTGCGGGCACACTCGTGCTCAATTCCGGCGGGGCCGCTTACACCTTCGGCGGTACCGGCAGCACCTTTATTGGCGACTTCATAATCGGATCGGGTAACACAGCGATCATTGGCACGAGCGACGCGCTTGGTCTGGCAAGTTTCATCAACGACGGAACGGTTCAGTTCGGCGGAATCAATCTTGCGAACAATATCACCGGCGCCGGACAGGTGGTTGTTACCGGCAACGGTAACAGCCGCCTAAGCGGGGTGAATACCTTCCTTGGTGGGCTGGATATTCAGGGTGGCATTCTGGATGTTGCCAGCGTCAATTCACTCGGCAGCGGCTTTGTCACATCGAGCACAGCGGGTGGTGTTCTGGCGGTTGGTAACACCGCTGATGAAGTGCTGGCGAATGATCTCACCGGCAATCTGGCCCTGGTCAAGGCCGGAGGAGGCATCCTCGATCTGACCGGCACCAATTCCTACGCTGGAGGTACGCTGATCAACAGCGGAGCGATCCGGGTGGACGATTTCGCGCGGCTGGGCACCGGCCCGGTGCTGTCCAATGCAGGCGGAAGCCTGATCCTCGATTACAATGGCGCAGGACAACTGCTCCAGACCACGCCCTTCATGACCGGCGGCGGCGGCTTCATCAAAGAGGGAACCGGCGATGTCGTGATGAGCCAGACCAGCACCTACACCGGCGGCACGATCATTCGGGAGGGGCGGATCGGGCTGAACAATGGCGACGCGCTGGGCACCGGTGCGATCCAAGTTGAAGGCGGTGCTACGCTCGGCATCGGCGGCATCAACCTTGCAAACGCGATTACCGGCATCGGTAACATAGTCAAAACCGCCAACAATGTCGCTACGCTTTCCGGCGATAACAGCGGCTTTAGCGGCGTGCTCGAAATCCAGAACGGAAGCGTCGTTCTTCAAGATGGACGCTCTGCCGGTTCGGGCACGGTCAGCATCGGCGGCGGCACCTCGCTTGTTGTCGATAGCACGGTTGGCGATACGGTGATTGCGGCCATTCTCTCCGGTGCAGGCGACTTTGAAAAACTGGGTAGCGACCGCCTGACCCTCGCGGCAAGCAACAGCCTCACGGGGACGGTTTTCGTCAGCGGCGGAACGCTCCAGATCGAAGGCGATCAGAACATCGGCACGGCCGATATCGTGCTGGCCGGATCAGGCTCTGTCCTCGACCTGTCGACGGCTTCTCTCAATACTCTTTCGAATAATGTCGTCGGCAACGGCAGTGTGGTGAAGACGGGCACTGGCACGGTATTCATGACCGGAGCCAACACCTACGCGGGCGGCACCGATATACAGCAGGGCGCGATCCGGGTGACGGATACCAGCTTCCTCGGGACCGGCGCGATCACGGTGCAGCAGGGTGCGGCGCTCGATCTGTCGATTGCCGGGCAGCAGACGCTGGCGCAGACGATTTCGGGCGCGGGCATCCTGCGCAAATCGGATACAGGCGATCTGACCTTGCTTAGCAACGGCATCACCGGCGGGGTCGACATTACTGGCGGGCGGGTGCTCGTCGGCTCGGTGGCAGCTTTGGGCAGCGGCCCGGTCACCACGGCGGCGGATACGCAACTGGTCTTCACCAACAGCACCACGGAAGTCAGCAACACGCCGATCAGCGGCGCGGGCGCGGTGACGATGGACGGCTCCGGCTTGCTGGTGATCAACAATGCCAACAGCTACACCGGCGGCACGATCATCAATTCCGGCCGGATCGGCCTCAACGACGGCATGGGTCTTGGCACGGGCGATGTGATCGTGTTGCAGGGCGCCGTTCTGGGGCTTGGCGGGGTCAGCTTTGCCAATAATGTCTCGGGCGCAGGCCAGATTATCAAAACCGCGAACAACACCGCCACCCTGACGGGCACCAACACCCATACCGGTGGCATCGACATCCAACAGGGCGGCATCGTGGTCAACAGCCCCGCGGCTTTGGGCACGGGCGGGGTTGTGCTGAGCGGTGCGAACACCACGCTGACGCTTGACTATAGCGGGGCGAGCAACGCTGCCTTGAACAATGTGGTCAGCGGCGTGGGCGCGCTGATCAAGGACGGGACGGGTACGGTCGTGGTCAACAACGCCAACAGCTATAGTGGCGGGACGACGATCAACGGCGGCCAACTCGGCCTGAACTTCGGCACCGGGCTGGGTACGGGCAATGTGGTAATCGGCACGGGGGCTTCGCTGGCACTTGGTGATGTGGCCTATGCCAACAACACCAGCGGGGCGGGTTCGATCATCAAGACCTCGGCGGGCGTGACTTCGCTGTCGGGCACCAACACCCATACCGGCGGAGTGAACATCCAGGGCGGCATTCTGGATGTGACGGGCAATGCTGCGCTCGGCACGGGTACGGTGACCATCGAGAGCGGCGCGAACCTGCGCTACACCAATGCGGGCGCGGCGACGTTCAGCAACGGGCTGGCCGGCACGGGCACTTTCAACAAGCTGGGCGCTGGCCAGCTGACCTTTGCCAACAATTTCACCGTCGGCGCGCTAAGCCTGCAAGCGGGCCGCACGCGCATCAACACGGTGGCGACCACCAATGTCACCGTGAATGCCGGGGCGACGCTGGACGGCACGGGCCGGATTGTCGGCAATCTGACCAATAGTGGCGGTACGGTTGCTCCGGGCAACAGTATCGGCACGTTGACGGTGCAGGGCAATTACACGCACAACACAGGCTCGGTGCTGGAGATCGAATTTGACGGTGCGGGCAATATCGACCTGCTCGATGTGACCGGCAATGCGACAATCAATGGCGGCACATTGCGCTTTGTCTCTATCGGCGGGGCCGAGGGGCAGGGCGGCACCTTCCTGCAAACGGGGGGCACGCTGACCGGCACCTTCGCCAATGTCGAAACCGTGGGCGCGCAGCTGCCGCTGGCGGTGATTTACCAGCCGACTGCGGGCATCATGGCTCCCTCGGTGCTGACCGCGCGGCCCAGCACGTTTAATGCGCAATCGCTGGCGGGCGCGGATAGCGCACTTTCCTTCATCGATAGCCTTGGCGTGGTCGATCAGCGTCACGGCGACGGCAACCGGTTGTGGGCGAGCGGCTTTGGCGCATGGGGCAATCGCAGCGCGGCAGGCGCAACACTGGCCTATGACCACAATGTCCAAGGGGTGAGCGCCGGGGTCAATCTCGCTGCGGGAGAAGACCTCACCTTCGGTGCGAGCATCGGGATGGCTTCGGGCGAAATCGTACTGGGCGATAATGGCGGCAGCGGGCAGCAGGACAGCGTGCTCGGCAGCTTGACCCTGCGCTATACTGGCGAGGGAGTCACGCTGGGCGGCGGCCTGCTCTATGGCCAGATTGAACAGGATACGGTGCGCAATGTCAGCTTCAACGGCTTTGCCGCAAGCGTGGAAGGCAGCACGTCTTCGGACATCTGGGGTGGCTTTGCCGAACTCGGCGTCCCGCTGCTCGAAACCGGCAATTGGTCGCTCGCCGCCAATGCGCGCGGTTCCTACGTCACGCAAACGCAGGACGGCTTCACCGAAACCGGCACCAGCCCGCTACGCCTGACTGTGGAAGAGCTGACGACGTCTGCCTTGGAGAGCGAGGCCACGCTGTCTGCCCGGGTCAACCTGTTCGACGGCAATCGGGGCGCCGAAGAATCGCCCGAACGGCTCGACTTGGGGTTCGATCTGGGCGGGCGCTATCTCGGCCTGCTGGGCGACCGCGAGATCCCGGTCAGCTTCGCCGCCAGCAATGCCGCCATCGTGCTGCAAGGCGACACACGCGACGAAGTGCAGGCCGTGGGCGGGGTGTCTCTCAACTACACTACACGCAACAACATCACCGTGGATCTTGGTTACCGCGCTGAAATCGGCAACCGCGACAATCACATGGTGCAGGCAACCATCGGGTTCGCCTTCTGAAGATGATCGGTCCGGGCAGCCTTTCGTCCCCCGCAAAAGGCTGCATCGGGTCGCGGGCAGGCAGGTCTGGAGGATGGCGCTACAGCGGCGTCCCACTCCGGGCCTGCCTTGCTTTGCTGTCAGCGGGAATGCCGGTGCCTGCCACCGCGCAGGAAGCGATCGAATTGGACTCCGAGCCAATTGCGGAGCTTTCTCCCTATGCGCAGGCGGTGTTCCATGGGGAGCAGGCGTTCGAAGTCGCCATCATCGGCGACTGGCAATTGGCATGCGACAATACCGCGCGCTGCACGCTTCTAGGCCACGCCGGGATGGCCGACCCCAATCAGGTCGTCGCGAATACCACGCGAAGCCTGGCAATGCGGATCGAGATCGGGCCGGACGGGCAGGCAGACCGGCTTGAGCTGATCCCCGATTTGCAAGTGATCCGCGAAGGCGGCGAGGAAATCGACTGGGCGGGGCCGTTCCCGCTTGCGATTGATATCCTGCGCGGCTGGCCGGTGGCGGTGCCATTCAACCGCAGCGAGTTGGGCCCCACGGAACGCGACGCGGTGATAACGCATTTGCTCAGCGGCGCACCACTCACCGGCAATGACCGGGCAACAGGGGCCTTGCGACTCCGCTTACCTTACGTCGGGTTTGCCGAGGCAATGGCGGAGATTGCGCAGCGGCAGAGCGATATTGCGCAATGGCGGCGCATGGTGCAGCCCGATGATAGCCCGGTGACGCTAGAACGAGGCGTGGCGGCCATCGTTTCCGGCCATCCTCCTGTGGTGGGAGAGCAGATGGACTGGTGCGGCAGCGGGATTGACGCGGCCGACTTGCAGGCTTTTGTGATGGCGGGGGGAACGCAGGTTTGGCAGCACGCCTGCCCGGTTGATGACGGGCGCAATCGTTGGTCGCGCTGGTTCCTTTTCCAGCCCGGTGGCGAAGCAGAGCCGATCCGCTTTGAGCGTCCGCCCGGTTTTGCTGCCGAGGATGCGGGGTTTGCGCTTGCCAACGCCACTTTCCACGCCGATTTCGGCGTGCTCCACGCGCAAAGCAACGCCTGGCCCGACCACGAGGATTGCGGCACGCGAGTGATCTGGGGATGGACCGGAACCGGGTTCGTCGCCATCGAGCGGCGGGTGAGCTTGGCCTGCCAAGGCATTATGGCGAGTGACTGGCTTGTGACATGGCGGCGGGAGGTGATGAAGTGACACGCTGGCGCATCCTTGCCGCCGCTTTCGCCTGTTCGTTCGCTTGCCTCGCCCTGCCGCTGCGCGCGCAAGTGGTGGAGCATAGTGGCGACTGGGTGCTCGTCTGCACGGAAGAGGCCGACTGCACCATTATTGGTGCGCCGGACCCCGGGCTTTTACCCGGCTATCCTCGCGTGGAAATGCGCTTCCGTCGCGGGGCGGAGGCGAGCGCGGTTTTGCGCGCCAGCACCTTCCTCGCAGACGCACAGGGCGAAGCGCATCCCGATGCGCATACGCTCGATCTCCTGTCGCTGAGCGTCGGGCCGATGACCGCGCCGGTGCATCCGTTGCGGGTCGATAGCACCGTCACTAGCCCACCCAATTTCGACTATTTCTCCGAGGCGGAATCCGTCGCCATGGCAGAGGCGATTGCCGACCGCGCGCCCGCTTATGTGCGTTCGGGGTTCGGTGCATTCGCGGCGATGCCGGTGGGTGATCTGCGCGCCTTGCTCCGCACGATGGACCGTGTGCAAGCCGCCGCGCGGGAAGCGCGCTCAGGTGAGGAGCCAGATGCCTTCACCAGCGCCGCACCCGCTTACGAGCTGTTCCCGCGCGACGAGGTTGAATTGCCTCCGCTACCCGCTCGGCTCACCCGTCCTTGCCGTCGCGCGCCCGAGATGGAGGCGCATGGATACGCACTCGATCACACCACGGTGCCGACTTTGCTGGTGCTGGTGCAGTGCGGCGGGCGTGATCGGGCCTATCTGTGGTATCCATCCGGCGGGGGCGAGCCTGAGCGGCTGCAACTGGAGCGCGAACGCCAGCGCGGCGCGCGGCAGACGCAGGCCAGCTTTGACACCGATGGCGGCATTCTGACGCTGCTTGACCATCCCGAAGGCCGCACCGATTGCGGCGTGCGCACCCGCTGGGGCTGGGTGGATGGCGAGGGGTTCGTTTTGTTGAGTTCTGCCAGAATGCCGATCTGCCGCGCGATACGCCCCGAAACCTGGCCGGAGACGTTCACATTGCAAGGCTGGATAGTGCGATGAGCGCGCTTGCCGCGCTGGTGCTGCTCACAGCGCCTGCTGCCGCCAGTGATCCGGTCAGTGTGTTCGAGGATTGGAGCGTTACTTGCGACAATCTCGCCACCTGCACCGCGATCAGCGCCGATCTGCTGGATGATGCACCGCCCGTTCTGCGGATTGATCGCACCGGTGACTGGACTGACCCGCCCGCGATCCACCTGCGCCTGCGACAGGATGTCGCTGGCCCGCTGACCTTGCGGCTCGCCATGTTCGATCCCGCCAGTGATCCGGAGCGGCGGCGGCGGACGCTGTTCCGTTTTCACCGCTCAGCACCGGGCGAATTCGTGCTGGCGACGGGCGATGCCGAAGCGTTTTTTCACGCCGCGCGGGCAGCCCGTTCGGCCAGCATAAGCGGCGCTACGGGAACAGAGCTGGGCAATGTGCCGTTACGCGGACTGGACGCCGCGATGGATCATGTCGACCGTATCCAGACCCGCAACGGCACGGTGACCGGCGTCTATTCGCGCGGGGATATTCTGGTGCCGCTCGCCGCGATTATGCCGCCGCCTGCGCCGGTGGTGCATCCCGTGGCGGGTCGCGGCGAGGCGGTGGGCAGCGAGGAAGCGGACTCCCTTCAGCAGTTGGTCTGCGGCAGCGCCGTCGCGCGGCGGGACGATGATGCGGCGGTATTCATCATGGCGGATGGTACGCGCATTGCTGCGATTGATTGCGGGCTATCGGGGATCAATCCGGGGCGCGCATGGCTGTTAATGGGAGAGGATGGCAGCATCACCCCCGCCGCCTTTCCGCTCCCATATATGCGCCGTGAGGATAGCGGGACAAGCTATCAGGAAAACAGCCGCTTCGATCCGCAAACGGGCATTCTTGAAGCCATCGTGTTCCAGCGTGAGGAGCGCGATTGCGGCACCTGGCACCGGTGGCAATGGACGACTGGCGGCTTCCGTCTGCTCGAAACGCGGGTTATGCGCGCCTGCGCCGGATTGCCACCCGCAGACTGGCCGCGCGTCTGGATTGCAGAGCGCCTTGATTGACCCCCACAAACGAAGGGGGTGCGTGGCAGGTGGGGAGCGCAGTATCATCCGGCCACTTGCTTTCGGGGGAACACTGATATGAACGCTGTCGCCCGGCCGTGGATCGGCCTCTGTTTCAAGATGCTCGCGGTTCTGGCGCTGATCTTTGCCTTCATATTCTTCATGCGGATGCAGGAAGAACAATCGCTGGTGGACCGCTATCGTACCGAAGGGACGGTCAGCCACGCGGTCATCACCGGCAAGGACACCGATACGATTGTCTATGAAGGCCGTCGCGGACGTAGCAGAACCGAGCAATGGCGGATGCTATGGGTGCGTTTCGATCCTGAATCGACTGTCCGCTATACCGACTTTGCCGCCGCCGGATTTGCGGGGGATTTGCCTTCGCCGCCCGAGGAAACAGGCGATGCGCTGATCGATAGCGACAGTGCCGAGATCATATCGGTTCCGGCCGATGTGTACGAGGCGCGGCGGATCGGAGAGCAGTTGGTTGTGGTTGACACGATCTACAGCGGTGACGGGCCGCTGTTTATCGACGACATCCGCTATTTCGAACCGTCTAGCTACTATCCCGGCATTGTAATTTCGCTTCTCATGACGTTGATCTTCGGAGTGATCGGCTGGCGCATAAGCCGCGCTTCGGCGCTGCGCGGAGCGATCACAGCGGGGCCGCTGCCCACGAGTGCGCCATGAGCCAGACTTACCAGCTTCCCCGCCGCAATCCCGGCAAGCCCGGCGAATTGCTGCTGTGCATCGGAATTGTGTGTATGCTGGTGGCCCCGTTCCTGCTGCTGTTGCAGGGGGAAGCCGATACGCAGAACGCTTTTTTGCGCGATACCGGCGTGGTTTCCGCTGCAACCGTGGTCGGCCATTCGGAGCGGAGCGAAACCTCTAGCGGGCGGCGGGGGCGCATTCGGACTTCAACAGTAAGTGTGCTGGAAGTCGAACATGATTTCAACGCCGCCACGCCTTATGCGCAATGGGCAGCTGACGGAACGCTGGCTCCGACCGCCTATCCTGCGATCACCACCTCGCAAATCGATGTGTCGGCTAGCGACCTTGCCGCCATGCCGGTGGGGACGGAGACGTTTGTAGTCCGCTTACCCGATGACTACACAAGTTTGCAATTGGCTGAACAGGTGCGGTACGAAGGCTCTGCCTCCTATCGCTTTTTGTGGTGGATGGGGGTGGCGGGCCTTTTTATCTTAGGCGCGGCGATGACGCTGCTTGGCTGGCGCAAGCGGCGGGCGCAGGGTTAGGCTGATGGCGGTGCGCCTGATCGGATTGGCCGCACTTTGTTTGGCTTTCAGCGGCGTGATGGCGAGCCCGCTGCGCGCCCAATCGACCGACTTGGCCGTGCGCGAATTTTCCGACTGGTCGGTCGCCTGCGACAATGCCCGACAATGCGTTGCCGTCAGCGTCAGCCGCGCCTTTGTCACGCGGGCCGAGCGCGCCGAACCGGGCGATCTTGCCAGTCCCAAGCTGTGGCTGCGGCGGGATGCGGCCCCCGATGCGCCCTTGCGGATCATTCTCGACACCAGGATTTGGGGAGAGGCGCCCAGCGATGGCACGGAGCGGCTGGATATCCGCATCGTGTGCGATGCGGCCTGCATCACCCGTTCCTTCCCGTTGGTGCAGCTGGAGCCGGGGCTATACGAATTGCCCGCTGACTTCACCGCATCCTTTCTGATCGAAAACCGCTATGGCCACCGTGCCATCACCACGCTTCCCGGCGGGGAGGAGCACGGGATTGTCACCACTGCCGGTCTCGCCGCCTCTTTGCGCTGGATCGACGATGCGCAACACCGCGCGGGAACGGTGACGGCGATGCTGGTCTATGGCGAAGCGCCCGCGCGCACTGTCCCGCCTCCGCCGCAACGCCCGCTGGCGCAGGTCATGCGCGCCGTGGGACGGGAAGAATTCGTGCTAGCGGACATTCCCCGCCTTGCAGAATGGCAGGAGTGGCTTTGCGAGCCTGGTGCAAATGATGCTGTGCTTCCGGTCGAGCGATTTGCTTTGGCAGACGGGCACGCCTTGTGGTCGATCGGCTGCGGTGCTGGGCCATATGTCGAGCCGAGCCTGTGGCTGGTGGAAACGCCTGCGGGCGAATTGTCGCTGCACGCCTTGCCGCGTCCCGATATCGGCAGGCAGGCTGATCCGCCAATCTTGCGCAACAGCAGCTTCGATATGCAATCGGGGATGCTGGTGACCTATTCGGGCGGAATGTGCGGCTGGCAGCGGCGCTGGGCGTGGACAGGGCAGGCCTTTGCAATGATCGACAGCATCGAAATGCCCGCATGCCATGATATCCTGCCCAACAATTGGTTGCAGACCTATCGCGCGGTGCCGGAATAATGCGGGTGCGGGGCTATCGCCTTGTTGTGGGATAGGCTGGTAAACGCGTCGGGTGTTAGACTCGCGTTACGGAGGGCAGGTTTGGGGAGCAACACGCTTCGCGCCGGATTGGTGCTGATCGCTGTCATTGCGGGCTTTCTGCTTGCATTGGCGGCGGGCGAGCGTTCCGTGCGCCCCGAAGGCCTTGCTGCTCGGCCATGGGTGGAATTCCAGCCTTTGGACGAACAGGGCGAGCCCGTCGCAGGCGCGGAAACTGTCCGAATCCCCTACAATGACAGCCCGAATTACAGCCGCGCCATCGAAGATGCTTCGCCGCGCGGCGCTTTCCTGATCCCGTTCGCGCCGGAAGACAGCGGCGAGGACAGCGCCTTTTTCCTCGGTGCAACTCCGGGCCTGCAGGAAATCCGGCTGAACGGACAGGTGATCCAGCCCAATTTGCCCAGTGACACACTGCGCGGTGCGACCGATGGCAAGGCGCTGTATTACATGATCCCGCCCCGGCTCCTGCAAAAGGACGGCAACGAAATTGCGGTGCTGGTGGAAACCCAAAGCGCGGTCGTCAGCCTTGCAGTGTTCCATATCGGCGACGCGAGTGAGGCCGCGCGCGCGGTCGCGGCGGGGGAGCTGATCAACCGCTATCTGCCGATCATGGCGATTTCGGTGCTGCTATTTGCCACGCTGCTCTGCCTTGTCACCAACTGGCCACAGGAAGATCGGCCCCGCGTGCGCACGCTGATGGCGCTGATGGTAATCTGGGCCTTGCGAACATGGTTCATTTCCTTTCCCACCCCGTTAGAAGTGCCGTTCCTGATCACCAGTTTCCTCTATTATTTGCTCGCCGGCTCGCTCATCATTGCCTTTGCCCGGCACTTGCTGGCAGGTGAGGCGATCTCGCGCGACTGGACGCGCTGGCTGGGATGGCTCTGGCTGGCAGTGGTGACGTATCTAGTTGTTATTACGACAGCAGGATTTCTCGTCGGCTCTGCCATCCGTTATTGGTTCCAAGGGCTCGCCGTGGCGTTTTCGCTCATGCTGTTGGTGCTGGCGCTCGGCGGACTGAGCGCGCTGGCTTGGGGCATTGTTGCGCGTCGCGATGGGCGCTGGCTGGAAAGGCTGGTGCTGATGGCCTGCCTGCTAGCGCTGTCAATCGATGCGGCGGATTCGAGCTTTGAGCTGGTGCTGCCCTTTGGGGTCGGACTTCCGTTGACCTTTTACGCCGCCAATCCGGTCGGGCTGCTGCTCGGCCTTGGCATGGTCGCGTCGATTGCGCGCGAAGCGAGCGCGGCGCGACGCACTGTAGTGGAAGCAAACGCGATCCTGGCCGCGCGGCTGGCGCAGCAGGACGCCGAGCTGGCACGAAGCTATGATGCGCAAAAACAAATGCTCCAGCGGCAGGGTATGCTGGAAGAGCGCCAGCGGATCGTGCGCGATATGCATGACGGGATTGGCGGACAATTGCTCGGCCTGATGATGCAGGTGCGCCAGGGCGGCGTGCAACAGCAACAGATCGAGGAAGGGCTGCAGGCCAGCATGGCCGATTTGCGGCTGATTGTGGATTCGATGGATTCGGCCGAGGACGGGCTGGCCGAAATGCTCTGCTCCTTCGAACATCGCGCGCGCACGCAGGTGGAGGCTGCAGGCCTTACCTTTACCGTCGTACACGCTCTGCCCGAAGGACAGCCCGGCCCCGGTCCGCGACGCACCTTGCAAATCCTGCGAATTCTGCAGGAGGGTGTCACCAATGCGATCCGTCACTCGGGTGGCAGTGAAATCAGTCTGACCAGCGGTGTGGAGGACGATGGCGGCATCCGGATCGCGATCCGCGATAATGGCCGGGGAATCCCCGCCGATAGCACAAGGGGCCACGGCATCATCAGTATGCGCAGCCGCGCGGCTACGCTTGGCGGTACGCTAGAGATCGCAGGGAGCGACGCTGGTACTACGCTTGCGCTGAAACTTCCCGCTCCCGAAACTGCGTAGGAGGTCAGCTTCGCCAGTCGGAGCAAAGTTGCAGTTGGCTTCAAGGCGGCACCATGATTATGGTTTTTCTCGGGATGATCGCTGCCATAAAGATGGTTTTTCGGGAGCCGCGATTGGCCCGAGTTGCTGAGGCCAGACAGGGAAGGAGCGATTGTGACCATTTCGTCTATCGCCCGACTTGTTCACCGACTGCCTTGGCCCGGACTAATCAAGCTGATTGGCGCAACCCTATGCGTTCAAGCTCTCTTCTGGCTGGTCTTCAACCCCGTCTTCATTCAGCCACCAGTTGCCCCGGTTGAATTCATCGAGGTTACCCGACTGAGTGTCGCAGAGCCGGCATCGCCCGATGTTGAGGGGCTGGCAAGTGCTGACTTCCGCACGATCGAGCCGCAGTCAGACGTCATGTTCCCAGCTGGTTACAGCGTTGTGCGGGCGGAGATTGAGCTGACGCAGATCCCGCCAGCGGGCCTGGCCATGCTGGACCAGAATGGTGGTGACAACAGCCAAATCTATGTCAACGGGCAACTGCTGCATGGTGAAGGCCGAATGCTTCTCCCCAATATAACATATGATGCTTTAACCAAGGAGATCATCCGGATACCCGCCGCGATGCTGGTAACCGGCACCAACCGGATCGATACGCTGCGGGTATTCGACATCCCCCGGCTGGGAGGCAATCGGGCATCGCTTTTCGGTGAATATGTTGAGGTCGCAAGTGCCTTTGGCTGGAAGGGATTTCTGCTTGGTCCGGCACGGACGATCTCTCTGACTGTGGGCTGTGTGCTTGCGCTTTTTGTCTTCGTCGCGCTGCTGCGCGCGCAGCATAAGGCATTGCTGGTTTGGTTGCTGTTGTTGACGGTTAGCTGGGCCTTGCACACCCATTTCCATTTATGGGCCGATATACCGCTGCACGGCTATGTGCGGGGGCTCTACTATGCAGTCATCACGCTGTTCCTGTCGGCGTGTTGGCCGATCCTGATCGACATATGGTCGAACCGGCCGCTCCGCTTCTTTGTGCCCGCCATGCTGACGATGTTCGCTGCGGCGGTGGCGGTGATCTTATCGTGGCTGCTGATGCAACCCAACGCCTCCGCATGGGACCGTGCAACCGATCTCATCGACCAGACAGGCTTGGTGTTCATGGGGATAATGCTGGCGCGGATGGCGTGGCATTTTTTCACTGTCGATGAAACGCGTTACTGGGAGGCAGCAATCCTGATTTCCTTGGGGCTGACGGTTGCGATTTTCCTTGCAAACATAATGTTGTGGGGCCTGAATACGCCTTACCTGACAATGACCCAGCCGCTGTTGCTGCTGGCTTTCTCGATTGCCTTTTTTGCCCGCAATTTCCGCCTTTTTCAGTCTACCGCGCAGATCAACGCGCTGCTTCAATCAGAGCTCGATGACCGCACCGCCGAGTTGGAAAAGGCGCACATCCGCGAAAAGGAACTCGTCCGGCTGGAAGCCCACGGTGCCGAACGCCAGCGCATCATGCGCGATATGCATGACGGCCTGGGCAGCAATCTGATGTCGATGCTCATGATGGCCAAGCGCGGCAAGGCGCGGCAGGAAGATTACGTCGAAGGCATCCAGAGCGTGATCGACGAGATGCGGCTGATGATAGATTCGATGGATTCGGTTGGCGAGTCGCTCGGCTCCGCACTCTCCATCTTCCGCAAGCGCGCAATGCCGCGGGTGGAAAAGGCCGGGTTCGCCTTTGTCTGGGAACTGGCCGAAGATTGCCCACTGCCCGATTACGGGCCGCGCGATCTTTTGCAGATTTTCCGCATTATGCAGGAAGCGGTCACCAATGCGCTGAAACACTCGGGTGGGGACCGGATCGCTGTTACGATCGCCCCCGGAACGCAGGCCGCCCATGCGCTGCGTATTACCATTGCCGATAATGGCAGCGGATTGACCCGCACCGACGGGCGCGGGCGGGGTCTCACCAATATGCTGGCGCGGGCGCGCAGCATTGGAGGGATGTTAGAGGTCGTCCGTGCGGATAGCGGGACGATGGTCGTTCTCGATCTGCCGGAGCGCAACCCCGCGCTTCCCGCAAATCATACGCCGGGTGCCGAATAACATGACCCGCCAACCATATTCACGGCTAGGGGCTAGTTGCAATGTGTGGCTCATGCCCGCTTCTGACCATTCACAGGACAGGGCCTGCAAGTGACCAATGATCTCCGCCAGACACGGCGCATTGCCGTAGTTGAAGACGATCCCAACCTGCTCGATCATTTTATCGAAGTGATCAGCGGGGCGGTCGATCTCGATCTGGCAGGTGTCGCCAGCTCGGTGGCGGCGGCGCATGATCTGATCCGGTTGAAGCCCGATCTGTTTCTGCTCGATATCGGCCTGCCCGATGGCAGCGGGCTCGATCTGGTTGCGCCGATCCATGCGGCGACCGCTGCACGTATCCTGATCATTACCAGCTTTGGCGACCGCGAGACCGTAGTTTCAGCGATCAAAACGGGAGCCGATGGCTATCTGCTCAAGGACAGCGACCCGGCCGAATTGCTCGACGGCATCCGCGCGACGCTCGATGGCGGCGCCCCGATCAGTGCGGCGGCGGCGGTCTATCTGCTGGAACGGCTGCGCAAGGAGCCTCCGTTGGTGGAACAGGCAGTTGCCGAAGAGGACGGACTGTCGACACGCGAAGTCGAACTGCTCAACCTGTTCGCGCGCGGGCTGAGCTACAAGGAGGCGGCGGTGCAAATGGGTATCTCACCGCTCACGGTCGGCAATTATGTGAAGACCATCTATTCCAAGCTGGCTGTGCATTCGCGGAGCGAAGCCGTGTATGAAGCGCTCAAGACGGGCCAGCTTAAAATCTGAACAATTTCAGATTTTTGCACCGAACCATATTCATGGCATCATAAGCGCCGACGCCCGTTCTACCCCAGCTCCCATTGTGAAAGTTTTCAAATGGGGAGCGGCACCATGCGTACGGCCATTATCAGAAACTCATTGCTTCGTTCGACGGCGATTGCCGGAGCAGCTGGTGTATTAGCCACTTTGTCAGCCAGCCCAGCGCACGCCGCAATCTTCAATAGCCTGACCAATATTCAAGCGACATCCGTGGGCACTACGTGCCGGATCTCATGGGATTTGAATGTGACCGGGCAGACCGGTGACGGCAGTGGATCGTTCGATTTCTACAGTCTGCAGATCACCGATCAGTCTGGTATGCAAACGCCTGGAACCACTGGATTTACCGAGGTGCAAACCGTAGGCGTAACTTCAACTGTTTCACAATTCATCGATGTAACAATTCCCCTCGGTACCCAGCGTTTCGACAAGTTTATCAGGGTCGAGGATTTCGGCGGGTCGGGGACTGCTGTCACTCAAGTCATAATCCCCGATAGCATCCTCCAAATGGCCGGTGGCTCCTGCCTAAATCTCCGCGCAAATAATGAGCCAGTTGTGGATGCAGGAGCGGACCAGTCGACGACAGAACTGAGTCCAGTTTCATTAGCTGGGTCGGTTTTCGACCTTGAAGGAGATCCGACCTCGGTGCTTTGGACCCAGATCGGGGGTCAAAGTGTAACCCTGAGTGGCGCAAACAGCCTTACGCCTTCCTTCAACGCCCCAAGCAAGACCAACGCGGTCCAACTCTTGACCTTCAACCTCTCGGCCAATGACGGGTTCGATACTAGCAACGACACAATCAATGTCAGCATCGCTGCCAACATCGGCCCCACGGCCAATGCGGGGCCTAACCAGAACGTGCAGGCTAACAGCACCGTCACGCTCGACGGGTCGGCTTCGACCGATGGCGATGGTGATCCGATCAGTTACCAATGGACGCAGACCGGCGGTACTGCTGTCACCCTTTCCAACCCTGCCAGTGCGACACCCACCTTCACCGCCCCGCCAGTTGCTGCCGCCGCGCAGGCACTCACTTTCGATCTGGTAGTGAATGACGGGATCTCGGCATCGGTTGCCGACAGCGTCACGATCAATATTCCTGCCAACACCGCTCCGGTGGCCAATGCCGGGCCGGACCAGAACGCCGGCCAGGGGTCGACCGTGGTGTTCGACGGAACCGGGTCGAGCGATGTCGATGGCCAGCCACTGACCTATCAATGGACGCAGACTGCGGGGCCTGCCGTTACGCTCAACGGTGCCAATACGGCTGCGCCCAGCTTCGTCGTTCCCGCGATCCCGGTTCCTACCGCGATTGTGTTCGAGCTTGTGGTGAGCGACGGGATCACTTCTTCAACGCCCGATGTGCTGGTGATCGCTGCCTACCCCAACGCTCCGCCCACCGTTGATGCGGGCAACAATGCCACTGCCGCGCCCGGGTCGAGTGTCACGCTGTCGGGCAGCGCAAACGACCTCGAAAACGATCCGCTTACCTATCAGTGGACGCAAACCGGCGGCCCTGCGGTGACGCTGAACGGGGCAACAACGCTCACCCCCAGTTTTACCGCGCCGGCCAAGACCGCCGCACCGCAAGTTCTGACTTTCCGGCTGGTGGCTAATGACGGCACTTCCAACTCCGCGCCTGATACAGTCGAGATCACGGTCCCGGGCAATGTCGGCCCCACCGCCAATGCAGGGCCCGCTGCCAGCGCCGGGGGTGGCACCTCCGTCACCCTCGATGGCAGCGGCTCGAGCGATGGCGATGGCGACGCGCTGAGCTATCAATGGACGCAAACCGGGGGCCCTTCGGTAACGCTGAGCGGTGCCAACACCGCCAACCCCACCTTCACCGCGCCGGCAGCCACCACTTCGGTGCAATCGCTGATATTCCAGCTGATCGTGAGCGATGGCTTTGCCAGCTCGGCTGCCGACACGGTGGAGATTACAATTCCCGACAACGCCGCACCCACGGTTGACGCCGGCCCGGATGCGACCGTGGCAGGCAACACAAATGTGACTTTAGCGGGCACGGCCAATGATCTCGAAGGTGACCCGCTAACATATCAGTGGACCCAGACTGTCGGCCCGGCGGTCACGCTTAGCGGGGCGACAACGCTAACCCCAAGTTTCGTCGCCCCGACCAAGACCGCGAGTGCCCAGCTGCTCACTTTCAGCCTCACCGCCAATGACGGCACCTCCACTTCCACCGCCGATACGGTCGATATCACCGTTGCGGCCAACGCCGTACCGGTGGCGAGCGCGGGCAATGACGTGACTTTCCCCGGGGGATCGCAGGTCTCCCTCGAAGGGTTCGGCACCGATCCCGACGGTGACGCGCTCTCGCTTTTGTGG
Organism: Aurantiacibacter sp. KMU-128; assembly: GCF_056933515.1. Lineage (NCBI taxonomy): Bacteria > Pseudomonadati > Pseudomonadota > Alphaproteobacteria > Sphingomonadales > Erythrobacteraceae > Aurantiacibacter > Aurantiacibacter sp. KMU-128. Next base: position 1,912,968 of record NZ_JBXORT010000001.1, on the reverse strand, counting down.
ACACAGGTTTCCGGCCCGGCGGTAACGCTGAACGATGCGACCACGCAGAACCCGAATTTCATTGCTCCGGCCAAGACCAACGCGGCGCAGGTGCTGACATTCAGCCTGACGGTTGATGACGGTATCGCAAGCTCCGCAGCGGACACCGTTGATGTCACCATCCCTGCCAATATCGGCCCGCAAGCCGATGCCGGTGCCGACGCCACTGTTAGCGGCGGTGTGCCGGTCACACTGGATGGCACGGCATCAACCGATGGTGACGGCGATCCGCTTTCCTATGCCTGGGTGCAAACCGCCGGACCGAGCGTCACATTAGACGACGCGACCGCCGCCGCGCCGGTCTTCACCGCTCCGGCAGCGTTGCCGACGGCGCAAACGCTCAGCTTCGATCTGGTTGTCAGCGACGGGCTGAGCAGTTCGGTGGCAGACAGCGTCACTATCACGGTGGCGGCCAATTCGCCGCCGGTTGCCAATGCCGGGATCGACCAAGGGCCGATCAATAGCGGCAGCACGGTGACGCTGGATGGCAGTGCGTCGAACGATCCGGACGGTGATCCACTAACCTACCAGTGGACACAGGTGAGCGGCCCGGCGGTAACGCTGTCCGATCCCTCCAGCGCCGCGCCCAGCTTTACCGCGCCAGATGTGCAGGGGCTGCAGGATATTGTCTTCAGCCTGGTGGTGAGCGACGGGCAAGCGACGTCGAGCGCTGACACCGTGACCATCGGCATACGCGGGGTCGGCACGGTAACGATCATCCAGCGGGTGATTGGTTCGGACAGCAGCTTTGCCTACACTTCCAGCATTGCGGCGCTCAACGGGACAATCGCCACAAGCAATGGCAGCGGGCAGCTGTCGGCCACAGGCGTCGCGGCGGGATCGCACACGGTCAGCCTTGCCGATCTTTCGGCGGCAGGCCTCGCCCTGACCGATATCAGCTGCAATGATACCGATTCAGTGGTCAATCTTGGCAATCGCAGCGTGGCGATTGCGCTCGCTCCCAATGAAGACCTGGTTTGCACATTCACCAGCGCCAATTCGCGCGAGGCGGCGGTGACCGCAATCACCAACTTCCTGACCGGACGCAATGCGCTGATTCTGTCGCTGCAACCCGATCTCCAGCGCCGCCTCGACCGCCTGAACCCGACAGCGGGCACAGGGGGAAGTGCGACGGCGTTCGGTGTGCCGGTGCCCGGATCGGGCCAGTTGCCGTTCGCGATGACGCTTGGGGCAGGGCAGGCGAGCGTATCGACCAGCCTTGCGATGGCGGCAGCGGCGACAGGAGATCCCGATCGTGGCAGGCAGGCCTTCGATCTTTGGAGCGAGGCCTATTTTGCCAATACCCGGCTGGGGTCGCAGGAGGGCAATTTCCGCATCCTCCATGTCGGGGCGGATTACCGGGTCGGCAGCGATCTCTTGCTGGGCGTGCTCGCGCAGTTCGACGACTTTACCGACAAGGGTGCACTGTTGGCCGGAGAGGCGGAGGGCCATGGCTGGATGGTCGGCCCTTATGTGATGGCGCGGCTTGATGATGGCCTGTTTGCCGAAGTGCGCGGAGCGTGGGGCAGTTCGGACAATCTCGTCTCGCCGCTGGGCACCTATACGGACAGCTTCGACACCAATCGTGCCTTCTATTCGGGCTCGCTGATCGGGCAGTTCAATCTCGGCGATGCGACCCAGTTCCGGCCTGAAATGACCATCCGCTATCTCAGCGAACAGTCGGGCGAATATGTCGACAGCCTCGACATCATAATTCCCGGGCAGACCGTATCCCAGGGCGATGTCAGCTTCCGGCCGCGGATCCAGCATCTGGTCGGTCTGGACAATGGCTGGTCGATCAGACCGTTCGCCGAAGTCGAAGGCATTTACACGTTCGGCACGGAGCTGAACGCAGTGCTCGACAACGGCGTTCGCGCGCGGGTTGAGGGCGGGATCGATGGGTTCGGTTCGGGTAGCTTCCGCTCGAGCCTGTCGGCATTCCATGACGGCATCGGCTCGGACAATTTCCGTGCCACCGGCTTCCATATCGCGGTTTCATTCGGGTTCTAGCGCGGCCAGTCCTCCCAAGCTTAACAGCGTAACCATACCCGCCGCTCAGCCGCATTGGCTGGGCGGCGGGTTACACTTTCCAAGATGGTAATGGCGAAGAGGTTATTCGTGCAAAAGAGACCAGGGGCAGCCAATTGCTGCGGGTATGGGGCAGGGGCGACACCCTTTCCTAATCGTAGGCAAGCCTGAAGCCGACATTGCTGGTTCCAAGGCCGGGATCGCGGCCCTGACGGGATGCCGGGCGATAGCGGCGGCAGTAATTGGGGGCGCACAAATACGAACCACCCTTCACAACCCGTGAGGCCACACCCGGATTAAACGGATCATAGGCAGCATTCTCGCTTGGCCCACGCGGGTTTACATTGTCTGCCGGATCGTGGCCGTCGCGATAAAAATCCTGCGTCACTTCCCACACATTGCCAACCATGTCGTACAGGCCGAAGGCATTGGCCGGGTAACAACCCACCGGGGCGACACCCAAAAAGCCGTCACTCTGTTCGTTGATGACGGGGAATTGCCCCTGCCAGCTGTTGGCCGTTTGTCCGTCAGGCTGCTCGGTAGTGGGTTCCGCACCTGCAGTGGCGGCATATTCCCACTCGGCCTCTGTCGGCAAGCGGCCACCTGCCCAGTTGGCATAGGCCACCATATCATCCCATGCGAGATGCACGACGGGCTGGTTGTCCTGTGCTGTTGGTCCGTCGGGCCCATAAGGCAGTCGCCAGTTCGCACCCGGCACATATTTCCACCACGCCATATAATCAGTACTGGGGCTGTCCGGCGGAGAGAAAACCGCCGATCCCGGCTCCAGCAGGTGGGGCGGAATCTGATCGGCGGGCACACCATAAAGCGCCGGATCAACGGGCTTTTCGGCTATTGTTATATAGCCGGTTGCCGCTACGAAGGCGGCAAATTGGCGGTTCGTTACCTCGTGCGGGTCGATCGAGAAGCTGTCTACCGTGGTTTCGCGTCGCGGGCCTTCTTGGGGGTAGACATTGTCTTGGCCCATCAGAAAGGTGCCACCTTCGATCAGGACTGGCGTATCATCCAATTGCGCGCATTCTTGCGTCGTTGCGAAATCGGCCGCGGTTCGAGGCACGATCGGACTGCGAGGTGCCTCTTCAGAATTGCAGGCGGAAACTATCCCTGCGCTTGCCAATAGCAGGACGCAGTAGACGGTCTTCCGGTGTCTCGTGAGTTGCATCCTAAGCCCCTTGCCGGCTTTCCGCATTCCACGCATCCGCCATCGCCTGCATATCTTCGAATGTGAGCGTCGACAAAACTTCTAGTGCTTGGGTGCGGAATTCCAGGTTTGTCGGAAGTACGCCAGTTTCTTGGCACGATGCTGCGACGAAGGTGTGCATCTGGCGGAGATATTCGCTGTGCAAGTAATACAGTGCACGGCGCGAGCCAGACTCGTCGATAAGTGACATTTCCCGCGAAACGCCCTCTGGTGAATACTCGTTATTGTACAATTGCCACGACAACGCGAAGGGCAGGTCGAGTTCGAGCGCGACCTGCATCACGTAGCGCGTTTTCAGAAATTGCGCCTCGACTGTTCGCGGGCGTTCGCGGTTGGCATGGTAGCCGAATTCGCCGATGAAAACGCGGCGGAAAAAGGGCAGTCCGGGGCGCGGGCGCAGCTGCCCTTCGAGATAATCAAGGATGGCGGTGAGGGGCTCTCTGATCGATTCTAGGTCTGGCTCCTGCGACCGTTTGATCGCTTCGTAACTGGAGTAGGACACCAGATCGACATCGATATTGGGCAGCACGCTGTGCGCCATACTGGCCTCGCCGCGCATGGCTTTCTCGACAAGATTGACCTCGACATAGTGGTAAATCTCGACATTCTCGTGCGGGACGTTCGCCCGCGCATTGTCAATGGCGAGCTGGCGGATATTGAGCCATTCGGTCATGCCTTCGATGGCTTCATCGGAAGGTGTTGAATCGCGCCCGCCATTTCCGTGGAGGAGCCAATCGCCTTCCCAGTTTCCCAACATGAAAACTTTGCCGCTGCCCGAGTATCGCTCCAGCAGCCATTCGGCGAGATTGTACATTTCATAGTAATACGCTGCTGCTTCACGGCGGGTCACACCGTCACGCCATTCGCCCGATGTGTAGGTGGGCACCCATGCCTGGAAGTAGGCGAAATCCATATCGAACGCCTGCTGGATTTCGCGTGAATCCTCGACATATTCGAGGACGCTCCGCGCGCCGCGCATCGCCCGTCCTGTCCCGTACCCTTCTGCCGCGCCATCGCCGAGCGAGATCTTTAGCAGGTTCGACCCGAACCCGCGGATCGCTTCGGCCTGTTCGATCAGCGGGCTGCCATCCCCAAAGTGGTATTGCGAACCAATGGCTTGCGTGCCGAGAACGTAGTTATAGCTAGCGGCAGCCCGTTCGGGAGCAGCTGCACAGCGCCCGCCATCCTGTGCCTGTGCGCCTGTGGTGAATACTGTAAACAGCGCCACAGCAGCGCCTATCGATCGGCCCATCCGCCCGAAGGTCTGTCCCAGTCCCGCCATAATACTTCTCTTCCCCTGTCAATCCTGGCCGTTACGAAACAGCACTTCATTCGAGGATGTGTTGCCATCCAGGTTTTCCCCGCGCCGCCACTGCAATCTCGATGATCTGGCGCGCGCCAGTTCATGTAGCCGGTCCATAAAAGCAACCAGTTGCGCACGGTCGCCGCGCAGGTCGAAGGCTTCGAGCAGATAATCATCGGTGCGCACCATGTGCGCGCGCATGGCAGCCTGCATCTCGGCAAGAATACCGGCATGGGCCGGATTGTCCGCGAGATTGACAAGGCAATCTGGGTCAACAGCAAGGTGACACAATTCCTCAACCGTGCGGTCGCGGAAGAACTCGAAACGCTGGCGAACGGCAGGGTCGGTTCGCGCATGGCGTTGCATTGCCCGGTAGGATGCGTGGTACATATCGGCACTCCGGAACTCGTGCTCGCCATCGGCCCAGGCGTTGAAGACGTACCCCCATTCGGTCGAGATTACGCCGCGCATGGGGGAGGGGTAGCCGCGCGCATTTTCGTCGAAACTGCCGAACGCCAGCTGCGGACGATCGGCCAGCGAAGCATTCACCAGGTCGCTACCCAGATAATCCCGGCCAACAGGCAGATCGACGCCCGCTGCCTGCAGGATCGTCGGCAAGAGGTCGACTGTGGACACCAACGATGCTTCCACGGTTCCCGGTGTAATATGTTCCGGCCAGCGCATGGCGAGCGGGGTCCTGAGGCCGTTGTCATAGACCGAGGATTTGGCGAAAGGGAACGGCATCCCGTGGTCGGACAGGAAGATCACCAGCGTGTCATCTTCGAGCCCGCTTGCTTCCAGCGCAGCCATGATCGCGCCGAATGCGTCGTCCGCGCGCCGTACTGAATTGTAGTAATTCTGCAAATCCTGCCGCACTTCCGGAAGGTCGGGCAGGAAACCCGGCACGGTAATTTCCTCACGCGCAACCAGACGGCTGGGCACATATTCATCGGCCCCCATCGCTGTTGCTTCGGGATCGTTGTAATTCGGCTTGTGCGGATCGGCGATGTTGACCACCAGATAAAAGGGCTGGTCACTCGCGATGGCTTGCTGGAAGAACGTTGCACTCCGCTCCCCATAGGCGGCAGGCGAGTATTTTTCCGCTTCGGAAAAGCCGGAATTGAAATCCCAATAATCGGCGTTGTTCGGCCCCGGATTGGTGTCGGATGCCTTGTTGATCACGCCGGTAAAGAACCCACTGCCTTTCAGCTCGGTGGCTATCGAGGGAGTGTCCTCATCGTCGATGTAGAAGAACCCCACAGCTCCTGTTTGTTGGGGGTAGAGGCCAGTCTGGAGCGCCACACGCGAAGGTGCGCAATTTGCTGCGGCGACATAGGCTCTGTCGAACCGGCGGCCTTCTGCGATGAACCTGTCGATATTGGGTGTTATGTCGGTAATCGGGTTGCCGAAAGCACCGACCGAATTCCAGTTCATGTCGTCCACCGTTACCAGCAGAATGTTCGGCCGTTCCGACGCGGGAGCTTCACTTGGCGAATGGACACAACCCACGAGGGTGGCAACAAGAGCGGCAATGGTCAGAAGGGCCTTCATGAACAACTTTCGAGATCCAAGGTTTTAAATCCTCGGGAAACCACTTGCCCGGCAGACAAGGGCAAGATGCCATGTCTGCCGGGACGGATGGCGCGTTTCCATTCTCCTTGAGAGAGACCTTTTCCTCAGAAGCTGACCGAAACGCCGAGGTCGAACCTGCGGCCCGCAACCGACAAGTAGTTCACCAGCACCGGATATTTCAGGTACCGTTCGGTGCCCGTATCGGTCAGGTTGATGGCGTTGAAGGTCAGGCGGAAATTGTCATTGATCCGGTAGCGAGCCGAGAAGTCCAACTGTCCGCGCGCGGCTTCGATTTCGGGAAGTCCCTCGTCACTGTTGAAGCTGAGCGGAGCAAACTCGCGGCGGGTGAATTCCGACCGCCAGTTGTAAGCAAAGCGGACGCTGAAGTCCCCATCATCGTAATAGGCACCGAGGTTGTAGGTAACGTCCGAAAGACCTTCACGACCGATCGGATCGCCTTCCTGGTCCAGCAGATCGCTGCTTTCGTCGATGAGCGTCAGATTGCCAGTGACACCGAAATTGTTGAGCAAACCGGGCAGATAATTGAAGGCATGGGCCATACCGATTTCAAGTCCGCGGATCGTGGTGCCGCCAAAATTCTGGAAGCTCCGGACCGAGAACAGTTCCCCGTTGATATCGCGGATTTGCGGATCGGGCTCGAGGAAGATCGTGCTGTCGATATCCTTGATGAAAGCAGCCGCCGCGATGTAGCTGCCGCGGTCGTAATACCATTCCAGAGACAGATCGAAATTGTTCGCGTGGACCGGATCGAGATCGGGATTGCCGGCGATACCGTTGCCTGCAAGATTGGGGTCGAGATCGTTTCGCTGAAGGTCAAGGCCCGGCGAAACCTGGTTCAATCCCGGCCGGCCAAGCGTGCGCGAATAGGCAAGGCGGGCAATGATTTCGTCCGACAGGGCGAAGTTCAGATTGATGCTCGGCAACCAGTCTGAATACTCGCGCTCGAAAGTGATCAGATCATAGGTCACCGGGGTGCCGACATTCTGGATAAAGCCCGAGGAATCCATCCTGGTTTCGACATAGCGAAGGCCGATATTGCCATAGAATGGCACATCACCGATGGACGATTCGAAGTCGGCGCGCAGGTACCCGGCAAGGGTTTCCTCGGCGACGAAGAAGCGCTCGTCCTTCACTTCAAAGAAGCCTGCGCCAGACACCGGATCGACCGCGCGAATATCGATCATGTTGAAATAGCTTGTGATTGCCGCGATGTCGCAACCGCCGGTGCTCGTCCAGGTGCTCGGGAAGTTGCCGCCAAAGCGTGAAAGCTCGCCCGAGGTTGTGGCCGGTGTCAGGCACTGGCTGAGGAATTCGGAGCTGGCCTGTGCGCCAGGGTCAGTCGTATTCGCCGGGTTCACCGGAATACGCTGGATGGCAATCCTGTCGGTGGGATCACGCAACCCGTCCCATTCGGTAAAGGGGAACAAAGCGCCATTGCCAGTCTCGCTGGCATTCTCGTAACGGGCACGCTCAAAGGCCCGCTCGGCCCAGCGGAAGCCTGTCTGGAATGACGTAAAGAAGCCACCGTCGGTTTCCCACGTCGCATCAAGACGGAAGGAATCGTCATCGTTCCTTGTATCGGCCGCGTTGCGCTGGAACTGGAAGTAGCGATAACGTTCGTAGTTCAGATCGCCGGGATCAATTGCCACCAGATTGCCCGGCTGGACGACCGAGGTCACGCCAAAGTTCGGTGAGGGGAACGGGCTCTCGTAAAATGTGACCAGCGGGATCTGGCCGCTCGCGAGGTTGAAATCTACTATATTGCGGAAGTCGGCATTGTTGAACGCCGGGTTCGGCCCGCCGCCATCCTCAATGGCTGCCGAGAGCTGGCCGAAGTTCAGCGTGGTTGCCTCGCCATAGGAAGTCGTACCCTGAACGAATAGGGTCAGGTTGGAGGTAGCCTCCCAGGTCGCCTCGAACGCATATTGTTCGGACCGGCGCTCACGCTCGTTGATTGAAGGAGCGGCGCCGACGCGGGTTGTGAAGGCGCCAAGCCGGCCGGCGGTCATCACATAGGTCTGTCCGAATTCGGGTGTGTTAGCCAGTTCCTCGAAAACGTTGCCTGGTCCGCCGATAAGGAAACCTGCGCGCGGCGGGTTGGAAATGAGGTTCATGTTCGCACCGGTCAGCGACTGATCCAGATCGGTGATCACCGCATCGAAGCGGATATCCAGATTCGATGCCGGTCGCCATTGCAGCGTGCCGTTGAAAGACCGCCTTGTATCGTCGCGGAACCGGGTCGAGGTCTGGAATGCGCGCGGCATATAATAAACGTCGCTGGCATTGGCGACATTGTCTCCGTTAACGTCTTCCGAGGCCAAAAGGTAAGGGTTAGGGGCGCCGCTAATATTTGGTGTAGCAAAAATATTGGCTGCGGCCAGCGCAGGATCTTCCCCGGTCATACGCATCCATATACCCGGTGCATCGGCAAATTCGCCGCCGCCATAGACATTGGCGACCGTCGCTATTTCCTTATAACCGAAATTCAGGATCACCCCGATTTCGCCAATCGGCGTGTCGCGGAATTGCTGCTGGAAGAAGACGTTGGCGTCATTGCGCCAAAGGTCACCAACTTCGGCATAGCGCTGGGTGCCGGAAACATTGAGGATCGTAGTGCGGCGGCTGTCGAGCGGCGCGCGCGTTTGCAGATTGATCGTGCCGCCAAGCGTGCCTTCGATCTGGTCGGCGCTCAAAGCCTTGAAGATTTCAACCCCGGCGAAAAGCTCAGCCGGCAAGTCCTGGAAATTGACGCTCCGGTCATTGCCATTGCTCAGATCGATATCGCCGGTGCCAGAGGCGGTTGCGCCGTTGAGCGTGACATTATTTTCGGAAAGGCCGCGGATCTGCACGTTCTGGCCTTCGCCGTCATTGCCGCGGATCACCTGTACGCCGGTGACGCGTTGCAGCGCTTCGGATACGTTGTCATTCGCCAACTGACCAATGTCTTCGGCGGTAATCGAATCCATGATCTGGTCGGATTCCCGCTTGGAGTCGATCGCGCTTTCGATCGACTGCCTTACGCCCGAAACAACAATGGTGTTTTCCGTCTGTGCGTTTTCAGACGCGGACGTTTCGTCATCTGGGTCCTGTGCACCTGCGTCCTGCGCAAAGGCGGCTGGGCTCGTAACGGCCAAGACGCCAATCGCAAGTGCAAGTTTCGACCCCGATGCAATGAGCTGTAGCTTCATGTTCCCCTCCACTGAATTATTTGATCTGCTTTGAAAATTGGTTTGTCGGAAATGCTTGCTGTGCGGGCGGTCGCGCCGCGTTAGACGTCGCAGTTTGAGCGCGCCGCTATGGCGCGGCTTCCGCATCCCGACAGTTGCCAGTGTGTGCCGTCGCCACGGCCTGCCGGCTTGCAAAGTCCTGCCTCTGGAATCCCCATACCGTCCTCCCAAGTAGCGCGAGCGATGATTATCGCCGGAGCCCGAGCTGCCATTTGCTGGTCAGCTTCGGCAACGTCCTAAACCGATTCGCACCAATGAGTAAAGCAAATTGTTTTAGTTATTTGGGGACTCGCGATGATCCCGCGATGCGATTGTTATCCGGATCCGTGGCAAGGCTATCCAGCAAATAGCTAAAAAACAGCACAAATTAGTCTGCATTTGCGCTGGCATGACCGATGAGGGTCACTTTGCCCTTGACCAATCACCGCGCTTCTTTACAAAAACGAATTTATAAAAAGGCGGCAGTGTCGCGGGAAAGAGGGGATAGGGATGCACTGGCTTCGGATATGTGCGGTAACGCTGCTTGTGTTGACTGCACTGTTTGACGGCAGAGGTGGCGCGGCTGCGCAGGAAGTGGCTGCCCGGCAGACCATTGCTGGCCCGGTGAACGCCCTGTTTCCGCCAATCGCTCTCGAAATTCGCAGGGACATCGAAACGCCTTTTTCGGTGGACGCTGCCTGGACCATGAGGGGCTGGGTGCGAATCGATCAGCCTACTGGACAGACGCAGTCGATTGCCGCGCTCGTCGATGAAGGAGGGCGGCGGCTTGTCGAGCTCGGCGTCAGGGACGGGCGGGTCTATGCCACTGCCGATAACGCGCCAGTTGTTCGGTCTGGCAATATCGTTCCGGGCGAGTGGGCACTGGTTACTCTGACCTATTCTTCGCATGAGATGCGCCTGCAGCTTGGAGAGCAGACGCCGGTAACGCGGCAAATGACGCCAACTGGCCCTGCAACAGCACTTGTGCTTGCGCCAGATGGCGTTGGAGTTGGGCGCTTCGAGGGGGCGGTCGCCAGTTTTACGCTTTGGGCAGGATCAATAGCCGATGGTCCCGCCATCGCGTGGAACCAACCGGTGGATGAGCTGATCGTTTTCGCGAACGGCAGTCCGCACTGGCCGATGCAGGTGCGCCAGCACATGGGAATGGACGCGCCACAAGATCCGCTGACCTTGCCCGTGAGCAGGTCAAATGATGCTCCGGTTTACGCCGCTCAGCCGCCTGCATCGACGCCGGCGCTCGCCGCTGTAGCCACGGGTCAATGGCGCATCGGTGGCTGGCGTCTCATCGCCGCGCCGGAAACCGACAGCGAAGCCGCTGCAATCTCCCGCCCGGGCTATGATGATGCCGCTTGGATGGCCGCAACTGTGCCGGGAACGGTGCTTACCACCTATGTCGATAACGCGGTTTATCCTGACCCTGCCTATGGGCTGAACAATCTGCTTATTCCTGAGCGCCTCAACCGGCAGGATTACTGGTATCGCACCGAATTCACCATTCCTGCAGACGATACGCGCAACAATCATTCGATTGAGTTTGGAGGCATCAATTATGCGTCTGAAATCTGGGTGAATGGTGAACGCCTTGGCGACATTACCGGAGCTTTCATCCGCGGCCGCTTTGCGCTTCCCGAAGGATATCAAGCCGGTGACACGATTGCGCTGGCAGTTCGTGTCTCGCCTCCGCCGCATCCTGATTTGCCGCATGAGGAATCGCTGACCGCGGGGCCGGGCGCAAACGGCGGGATGATGATGATCGACGGGCCGACCTTCGGTGCCAGCCAAGGCTGGGACTGGATACCCAGCGTGCGCGATCGCAATACCGGTATCTGGCAAGACGTGATTCTATCGGCGACAGGCGAAGTTCGCATCGGCGACCCGCACGTCCGCACGGTGTTGCCCAATCCGGACAATAACCTTGCCGAACTGACTTTCGAAGTGCCGGTCCTCAATGAGGGTACTTCTGCTGAGACGGTGACAGTCAGCGCCAGCTTCGGCGCAGTGCAATTGCAGAAGGCGGTGGAGCTACAACCCGGCGGGAGCGAGACGGTGATCTTCGCGCCGAGCGAATTTTCGCAGCTCACCATTGCCAACCCGCAGCTGTGGTGGCCCAACGGCTATGGCGAAGCAGTGCTGCATGAGCTTGCGCTCTCGGTGAGCGTCGGTGGCAGCCTCTCTGATACCCGTGACATTCGTTTTGGCATTCGTGAGGTCACCTATGACCTCTCGCTAGTCGATGCCGATGAAGCCTTGCAGCGTGTCGGGGTCGCTCCTGCGCGGGGTTCTGGGGAACAACTGCTCGATATTTCGCATGAGGGTATTCGCCAGGTCGAAGGCGGCTGGGCTGTTACGCTTGCGACGCCAATCGACGCCTCCGCGGCACTTGCGCGTGCTCCCGAGAGTACACTTGCCCCGCATCTTGTCATCCGCGTCAACGGCGTGCCGATCGCGGTACGCGGCGGCAATTGGGGCATGGACGACTGGATGAAACGCGTGCCGCGTGAGCGTATGGAGCCGTTCTTCCGCCTGCATCGAGAGGCGAATGTGAATACCATCAGGAACTGGATGGGACAGAATACCGAGCCGGTATTCTTCGAACTAGCCGATGAATACGGCCTGCTGGTGATTAACGATTTTTGGCTTTCAACGCAGGATCACAACGCCGAACCGGGCGATACCGCGCTGTTCCTCGACAACGTGGCCGACACGATCAGCCGCTATCGCCATCATGCCTCCATTGTTCTCTGGCTTGGCCGCAATGAAGGCGTGCCTCCGCCCGTGCTCAACACGGGAATGGAGGAATTGACGCGGTTGCTTGACGGCACGCGCAGTTATTTGCCCAATTCGCGACAGGTTCATATGTCCGGCAGCGGACCATGGAACTACCAGCGACCGGAAGCCTACTTCACGCGGATTGCGCGCGGCTTCTCCACCGAAGTGGGAACACCGTCCTTCCCCACGATCGAGGCCTTCAGGGAGATGATGCCCGAAGAGGACCTCTGGCCGATCAGCGATACCTGGGCCTATCACGATTGGCATCAGGGCCGCGCGGGCAATGTCGTTCCCTTTATCAACGCGATGAACAATCGCTTTGGTGAGCCTGTGAGCCTCGAGGAGTTCGAGCGCCGGGCCCAGCTTATGCAGTATGAGGCGCACCGTGCCATTTTCGAAGGGATGAACGCCGGGCTGTTCACGTCAAACAGTGGACGTCTGCTGTGGATGACCCATCCGGCATGGCCGAGCACTGCGTGGCAAATTTACAGCTACGATTACGACACCCACGCCGCTTTCTTCGGCACCCGCAGCGGCAGCGAGCCGGTCCACGTACAGGTCAACCTGCCGGATATGCAGGTGGCCGTGGTCAACAGCCTTGCCGGCCCCATTGTGGGTGGCAGTGTACGCATCCGCAATTTTGCACTCGATGGCGAGGTGCTTGGTGACCGCACGATAGCTGTGAATGCGGCGGCTTTGTCCTCCACCGTGCTGGGAGAGGTATTTCCGCAAACTGTGTTCGACGAAGCGCCAGTTGTGCTGACCCGCCTCGAATTGTTCGATCCTGAGGGCCAACTCTTGAGCGAAAACTTCTACTGGCACGCAAGTAGCCCCGCAGCGGAACGGCGCATGGCCGATATGGAGCGGGCGGTCGTTTCGGTGACAGCGCAAAGTGTTCTGGGCGATGCGGAATTCGAGACGCGTGCGGTGATTACAAACACCAGCGACTTTCCGACGCTTATGGTGAAGTTGACATTGCGGGGCGCGGATGGCGCGCGGATCCTTCCGGCGTATTGGAGCGATAACTATGTCTCGCTCCTTCCCGGAGAATCGCGCGAATTTTCCATTCGCTCACCTGCAGATGGCCCCGTGCCAAGCCGTATCGATGTGAACGGCTGGAACGTCGTGACCACAGCAATAGAGGTTGAACGTTGACGACAACGGGAAAGGACTGACGATGAAGCAGGAACCTCTTTTTGCGGGCGTCGAACTCGGCGGCACCAAGTGCGTCTGTGTCCTCGCGACACAATCCGGGGAGATCCTTGAGCAAGAGCGCGTGCCCACGACCGGGCCCGACGAATGCCTGCCCGCGATCAAGACGATCCTGCAGCGCTGGTTCGATGCCGACGCTTCTTTTGAAGCGCTCGGGATTGCGGCATTCGGCCCGCTGGAAGTCGATCCCAAATCTCCCGATTGGGGCAAAATCGGCCAGACACCCAAACCTGGCTGGGCAGGGGTACAAGTTGCCCGGACGCTCAGCGAAGGCTTCGATGTGCCCTGCGCCTTGAACACCGATGTCAACGGCGCCGCGCTAGCGGAGATGCGTTGGGGCGCTGCCGCCGGATTGAAAGACTTTGCCTATGTCACTGTAGGAACGGGGGTCGGCGTTGGTCTGATCTGCGATGGCAAGTCGCTCGGCGGCTTTGGCCATGCCGAAGCGGGCCATATGCGCATCGGCCGGGTCAAGGGCGATGCTTGGGAAGGACAATGCCCCTATCACGGCGATTGCGTCGAAGGGCTTGCCGCAGGTCCTGCGATTGAAGCCCGCACACGCTTGGGCGATCCTGGCCAGTTGGCGAAAGATGATCCGGTGTGGGACTATGTCGGCCATGCCGTGGCACAAATGCTGCACAATCTCGTGATGATCGCGACACCGCGACGCATCTTTGTGGGCGGCGGCGTTATCACCCAGCAGCCGCAACTGTTCCCGATTATCCGGCGCGAATTTGAACGCAGCGTAAGGGGCTACATGGCATCCAAAGAGATGAACGATCTCGACGAATATATCGGGCCGCCCAGCCTGGGCGCACTCGCCGGACCGCTCGGTCCGATCGCGCTTGCTGTGGGAGTTGTAGGAGCGAAGACAGCCGGCAAGTTGCGGTTGGCCATGTGATCGGCAGATGTGATCGGCCAAGTCTGTCGCTTGACTTTAGGCTTCTGCCTTGATCAGGCCGGAACGCGACGGAAGGAACCGGCTGGTGAACGGCAGGATCGCCGCGCCCATCGCGGCTGCGTCTTCTGCCAAAGCTGCGCGGCGCACAGGGGCTCTCGAAGGCATTGAAGCGCCTTGTTGGCGGATTTTGATTGCCAGACGTTCACACAGCATATCAACGAGCGCGGCCGGCAGCCGCCCGCCGATGAAGATTGCATCCGGATCCATCGCCGCATCGATCACCAGCAGCGGCTCACAAAGCAACTCGGCGGCCTTTTCTGTCCAGGCTACGGCCTCTTCCGCGAACTTCCCTTCCAGCTGGCCGAGGCTGCTCACCGTAGTATCGGGATAACCCGCTTCGCCAAGGTGCCAGAAAAGGCCCGAAAGTGACACCACATCCTGGAGGCTAATCGCTTTTCGTCGAGCCTTGCCCACCGGGAGAAAGCCAATCTCACCGCTCCGACCGGTGGCGCCACGAACCGCCTGGCCATCCACGATGAGTCCGCCGCCAAGGCCGGCGCTGATGAGGATGTAGAAGAAGTTTCGCGCCACGCGCCCGTGGCCGAACTGGAGCTCCCCGAAAGCCGCTGCAGTAGCATCGTTCTCAATGAAGATTTCAAGATTGTATTTGCCAAGCAAACGCGAGAGGTCAACGGTTTCCCATACTTCAAAGTCCTCAGGGCGCGCCGGCAAATCGGTGGAACCGAAATCATCCGGTATGGCAACGCCGATTCCGGTTATCCGTGCCATGTCGATTTCGCCCGACGCGCGGATGGCCTCCATATTCTCATCGACGAAAGCCGCTACTGTATCGGGCATGGCGAAGGCCACTTCTTTGGATACGATGAAGCGCACCCTGCCAAGAAAGTCCAGCAACACCATGGTGATATGGTCGCGGTCGATATTTATGCCGACCGAATAGGCACCGTCTGGATTGGTGGTCAGTTCCATCGCCGGCTGCCCGCGCCCTCCGCGACGCCGACCGCCCTCGTTAATCAGGCCATCGGCAAGCAGCTTCCGCGTGATATTGGTGATCGACGGCGTTGTGAGCCCGGTAATCTCCGCAAGCTCCACTTTGGTCACCGGCGCGTTAAGCCGGATCGCCTGAAGCGTCACGCGCAGATTATGCGTGCTGCCCGTTTCGAGATTGGTCCCCGAAAGCCCTGAACTCAAAAGGCTCACCCGGTCATCCGAAGTGATCCTTGTTTTGGGATTATGTGAATCACCGTTCGGAATTTTGAATGACCCCGGTTGGGAGGCAAGCGAATGGGTTCTCGGCCTCGAGCGCAAAAGTTCGCGCCGGTATATGCCGATCTTGTTCATCCGATACAACCGATCAGGAGTCTCCACATATCCAAATTCTTCCGCGAAGGTGCTCGCATGGACGGAGAGGGATCAGTGCCCCCCGCCGCCTTCGCCACCGATCTGCTCTATCTCTTCGGGATTGCGCATCCAGCGTTCGGGGAATGCTCCCGGACCTGAACCATTGCGGTTGCGCAGAACGGCGCCCTCCTCGGTGCGGTTGGTAAAGGTTACAAAGGACCGACCGTTTTGTGGATCAAGACTCGCGAACAGGTCACGCCGCATTTGCCTGAGGATATGCCGGAGACTTGGATCGTCTATCAGATTGTTCATCTCGCGCGGATCGTTCTGCAGGTCATACAGCTCTTCGGTATCCCATACCCCGTGATACTGGATATATTTGTACCGCTCGCCGCGCAGTGCGAAGGTAGTCGGGGTCTGCGGATAATTGTATTCCCAGTAATATTCGTAAAGCAGCGACGTTCTCCAGGGGGAGGGAGTGGGACGGCCCATAAGCTGGTTCATAAAGCTCATTCCGTCGATCTGCGTCCCTTCGGGTATTGCGGCCCCGGCGAGCTCAAGGAAAGTCGGTGCAATGTCGATATTTGCCACCATGTCATCCACCACGCGGCCTGCCCGCATACCGCCGCCAAATGCGATCAGTGGTACGCGCATGGATTCTTCATAAGCGCTGCGCTTGTCGATCATTCCGTGCTCGCCGAACAGGAAGCCGTTATCGCCCATCATCACCACGATGGTATTGTCCAGCATATCCCGGTCACGCAGTTCCTCGATGATCGCGCCAATTCCCTCGTCGACCGCAGCAAGCGTGCGATTATAGCGCAGCCGGAAATCGACGATGCTCAGGTCGGAATGGTAAGGGAAGTCAACCCCGTGCCACGAATTGCGTTGGTCGCGCACCCAGCGCGGCATCCCTTCGTAATTCTCGGGCGTGTCCGCCATGCTGTCGGGCAGGACGATGCTGTCCGGGCTGTAAAGGTTCTGGTGCCGCTCTGCCGGAATAAAGTCGGCGTGCACTGCCTTGTGGCTGAGATAGAGAAAGAAGGGCGTGTCATCGTCCTGCTCGGACAGCCAATCGAGAGCAAAATCATTGAGTTCATCGGTGATGTAGCCCTGTTGCTCGACACGCTCGCCATCGATGTTGAGCGTATGGCGCGGGCCGCCATTGCCATCGTCAGGCAGGTAGTTGCCTTGGCCTCGGAAGCTGATCCACCGATCAAAGCCGGGTTGCGGATCATCCCCGTGCCCGCCCATGTGCCATTTGCCGATAAAGGCGGTGTTGTATCCCACCTGCTGCAAGGCCTGCGGGAAGAAGAAGGTACCTTCGCGGAAGACGATATTGTTATCGGCTATACCGTGATTGTGCATGTACTGCCCGGTCAGGATCGAGGCCCGGCTGGGACTGCACAGGGCTGTAGTGACAAAGGCGTTGCGGAAGTGGACACCTTCACGCGCAATCATGTCCATGTTCGGCGTCTGCAGCGAAGGATCGAGGAAACCCATCGCATCGTAGCGCTGGTCGTCGTTGAGGATGAAGACGATGTTGGGCCGGGTAGAGCGCGTTGTCGACGGCACGCTGGACTGTGCTGCCAACGGTGTTGGCAGGGTTATGGCAAGCGCGCAAATGAAGTTGATCAGCTTCCGTGCTAGCCCTTCGCTACGGATACTTTGGGGCTTCATGGTCTTTTCCTCGCAAGTCATTCCAGAATTCCTCATGCGATCGCCAAGTCTCCCGCATAGGCGACCAGCAAACAATCGCTTTCTCCCAAGCGAACCTCAATCGTATTATCAGCAAGCCAAACAGTCCCGTGCAGCATGACTTGGTCAGCCACCTGACAGCCATCGGTGATGGGGATCAACCAGATTGGGTGCTCGGCATCAGCACGCAAATCTTCCGCGCACGGCCCGGTCCATTTTTCGATCACGAATTTCGGCCCTTCGACCAGAATCTCGCGGCTATCGCTGATCTTGCGGCTGGCGGTGTGAACAAATGGCTCAGCGTTCGAGACCGCGACACTTTCCTCAATCTGCAAGCCGCGTGGCCGCCCGTAATCATACAGGCGATAGGTGAGATCGACGTTCTGCTGGATTTCGACCAGCGAGACGCCCGCGCCGATCGCATGGACTGTGCCGGCAGGTACAAAGAAGAAATCGCCCGGCTTGACGGGGTGCCAGGTCAACAGCTCTTCGATGCTGCCATCATGCGCCGCTGCGCGCAGTTCTTCCGAAGTGAGAGCCCGGTGAAGCCCTGCGCCAATGGTCGCGCCGGGATCGGCCGTGAGCACGAACCAGGCTTCGGTCTTGCCTCTTGGCTGGCCAACGGCGCGTGCTTGCTCGTCCGAAGGGTGTACCTGGACCGAAAGCTTGTCCGAGGTGAAAAGGTATTTAATCAGCAGTTCGTCGGCGTGCTCGTCTTCAAACCAGATCTCGCCAACAGGCTCCGCGAAGTCTGACGGATTGCCAAAGATTGCGGGGAAATCACGACGACCCCAAACCTTCTCGACGGCATGCGAGGAGAGCTTGCGGGCTCTTGCCAGCGTTTCCATCAGTGCCCCCCGACCGCTGCAACTCCACCCGCGCGGATCGGCTCTGCCCGGCGGGCGGCAAAGGCAAAGCCGAGCAGCAGTAGGTAGCAAACCGCGGGCACGATAAAGGCAGTGACATAGCTCGTCGCGCCGGACACCAGACCAACAACCAGTGGCAAGATCGCGCCGCCGACAATGCTGAAGCACAGGAAGCCCGAAGTCGCCTCCTTGCTGGCAGTCGATCGTTCCAGGGTAAGCGTAAAGATCACCGGGAACATAATGGAATTAAAGAGGCCGATGCACAGGGCTGCGTAACCGGCAACGGGGCCGCCAAAGCCTGCGATGGCCAGGCAGATGATCGCAGCGATACCGGCAAAGATCGCGAGCAGTTTTGTCGCCGGCACGCGGGTCAGCAGAACCGATCCGACGATCCGCCCTACCATCGCGCCACCCCAGTACAGGCTGACCATCTTGCCTGCCTGTTCCAGCGGAATCCCAAGAACATCATCGCTGTTGAGGAAGAACGCCATCTGCGTCCCGATGGCCACTTCGGCGCCGACGTAAAGGAAGATTGCCCCGCCGCCAAGGAGCGCCCAGCGCGATGAAGCTGCCTCGCCAAGCATTGCGAAGACACCTTTGCCGGAAACTTCCGGTTCCGCTGGGGCGGCCTTGGTGATGAGGTCGCGCGTGAACCAGATGAAAGTCGCGAGCGCAAGGATGAGTACGCCAATCCAAAGGAACGCGAAGTCAATCCCGATCAGGGCTGAAGCGCGCGCCGCTTCGGTAACTTCCTCGCCTTCCTTGATCTCGATCCCTTTGAGGAACAGCGCGGCGCCAAGATAGGGGCCTATGAAGGTGCCGAGGCTGTTGAAGGCCTGGCTAAGGGTAAGCCGGAAGTGGCTTCCTTCGGGGCGACCGAGCGCTGCTGCAAGCGGGTTTGCGGCCACTTGCAGGATCGTGATCCCGCTGGCGAGCGTGAAGAGACCGAGAAGCATCAGCGAATAGACAGCGACATTGGCTGCGAGGAGCATCAGGGCGCAGCCTGCAATCATAAGCGAGAGTGCGATCAGAACGGTGGGAACCGATTTGCGTCGCGCCAGCAGGGCTGCTGCCGGGAGACTCATCACGCCATAAGCGATGAAGAACGCAAAGGCGCTCAGCTGCGCCTCGACATCGGTCAGGTCGAAAATCCCTTTCACCGCGGCGACCAGCGGGTCCAGCAGCGAGGTGATAAAGCCCCACGCAAAGAACAGCGTGGTGACCGATGCGAATGCCATTTGCGTACTGGCAGAAGTGTTTGCCGCCTTCATCGACGCGCTCCACCTATGCAATACTCTGCCTTCTGGCGCATTCGCATTCTCCCCTCTTCGCCAATCTGACGTCGGCCCGGTTCCCGTTCGCCTGCCAGCCGGTAAGACACAGCTCTTCCAAGAGGCGACATTCGGGGATTCGTAACGGGGATGAGCTCAATAGTAAAGAAATTTGTTTTATTTAATATCGAACACTGCTGATCACGCTGGGTGATCCGTGCGCGGCCTTGTTTCGAAGCGGAGTGGGGCGGCGAACCCTAGCTTTCCTCATACTCTATCCGCGCAGCCGCAGCGCCACTCATGATGAAGCCGATGGGACGTTCGGTTTCTTCCTGCAAATGGCCGATCAGGCTCGCGGTCCGGGCGAGCAGGGATATGCCCTTGAGAGCTGCAAGCGGGAAACCGGCGTCGAGCATGACAACAGGGATCGCGCCGTTCACATTGATCGGCAGGCAGCGCCCGATTGTGTCGGGTAATACCGTCTCAATCGCGCGCAGCATCCGCACATAATCGGCGGCAACGCCCTGTTCTTCGGCAATCGCTAGCAGACGATGTGCGCGCGGGTCCCCGCCCGAATGTTGCGGATGACCAAATCCGGGGATGGGCTGCTTACTTGCGCGCAATTCGGTGATGCCGACACGGGCAGCTTCCTCGAAGCTTAGATCTTCTGCCCGCGCGCGTTCGATACAGGCGGCATAGAAGCGGCCCGCGACTTCGGCGCTGCCCAACACCACGGACCCGCAGCCGAGCAGTCCGGCGGCGACCGCGCCGTGGAAGGCCTCGGGCGCGGCGGCATAGGTCATGCGGGTTGCAACCACGCTGGGCACAAGTCCATGCTCGGCAATCGCGCACAGGACAGCGTCGGCGAGCAGTTTCTGCCGTGCATCGGGCATGGTGCCGGTTACCAGCAGCCAGAAATAGCTGGTGAAGTCGACTTTGCCGATCACGTCGTTACACAGATCAAGGCCGCGCACGGTGATGCTGGTGGCATCCGAAGTGCAGATTGAGGTGACGGCGTTATCCTGCTTGCCAATGCGCATAGCGGACTTCCTTTTCGCTAAACGAAGTTGATTTCGGTATGCGAAGAATATATGCCTCCCGCAAAGTCAAGTGTCAAATCGGGAAAAGCGGATGCCGGTCAAGCCTCTACAGGATATCACAGTGCTCGAAATGGGCACCTTCATCACCGGGCCTGCTGCCGGGATGTTGTTGGCCGATCTGGGTGCCAAGGTCATCAAGGTGGAAAAGCCCGGCATGGGCGATCCGTTCCGGAATTTCAAAGGCGGTCTCTACAGCCCGCACTTCCAGACCTACAACCGCAACAAGCGTTCCATCACTATCGATCCCAAGCAGGAAGACGATCTCGCCATCTTTGACCGGCTGGTGGCCGATGCGGACGTGTTTA
The DNA here is from genome assembly GCF_056933515.1 of Aurantiacibacter sp. KMU-128. Taxonomy (NCBI): domain Bacteria; kingdom Pseudomonadati; phylum Pseudomonadota; class Alphaproteobacteria; order Sphingomonadales; family Erythrobacteraceae; genus Aurantiacibacter; species Aurantiacibacter sp. KMU-128. Next base: position 1,892,072 of record NZ_JBXORT010000001.1, on the reverse strand, counting down.
TCGAGAATTTCCGCCCCGGAGTGGCCGACCGGCTGAATGTCGGCGCAGAACGCTTGCAGGCGATCAATCCCCGGCTGATCTACGCCTCCATTTCAGGCTTTGGCAGCTCCGGCCCGGATCGTGACCGGCCCGCTTTTGACACCGTTGCGCAGGCTGCCTCGGGATTTCTGCGCCTGTTCGTCAACCCGGAACATCCGCGCGTCGTTGGTCCGGCGGTCGCTGATGCGATGACAGGGTTTTACACCGCGCTCGGCATCCTCGCCGCGCTGCATGAGCGCGGCACGACGGGGAAGGGGCGGACGGTCGAAACATCCATGTTTGAAGCGATGTGCCACTTCAATCTCGATGATTTCACCCACCTGCTGTCCGCCGATGAAGTGATGGGGCCGTACAGCCGCCCGCACGTATCGCAGAGCTATGTCTTCGAATGCGCGGACGGCCAATGGCTGGCGTTGCATATGTCCTCGCCGCCCAAATTCTGGGAGAATCTCGCCAGCGCGGTGGGGCGGCCCGATATGCTGCAATTGCCCGCCTTTGAAAACCGCGAGTCGCGGATTGCACATTATGAGGATGTCGTCGCGTTCCTGGCGCCGATTTTTGCGACGAAGCCGCGCGCCTATTGGGCCGACGAGCTGACGCGGCTGGAAGTGCCCAATTCGCCCGTGCGCACCTCCCGGGAAGTGCTCGACAGCGAACAGGCGCGGCATCTGGGGATCGAAGTGTGCGATCCGGATGGGCCACACGGGGAATTCCGCACCATCCGCTCGCCGCTCAGCTTCGATGGCGAGCGGGCACAAACAGTCACAGCGCCGCCGGTGCTGGGCGAGGGTGATGAGGAAATTTGCGGACGCAGGAGGGATTAAGCATGGGGTTTGAGGGAAAACATCCGGCCACCAAGGACCCGGAGTTTCTGTCCACACTGGAACGCGGGATGCGCGTGCTCAAGGCGTTTGACGAGGACGATCCCGAAATGACCCTCAGTGAAGTCGCGGTAAAAACCGGCTTGCCGCCCGCAGTGGCCCGGCGTTGTCTCAAGACTTTCCTCGAACTTGGCTATGTCGCGCAGCACGAACGCAAATTCCTGCTGCGTCCGGCGGTGTTGACGATCGGGTCTGCCTTTCTTGCCTCCATGCAGATCGAGCAGGTGGTGCATCCGGCCCTCCAGCATTTGCGTGACCAGACCGGCGACAGCGCCTCGCTGGCGGTGCTGGCGGGCAACGAGATCCTCTATGTTGCACACGTTTCCACCGACCGCCGGTTCCGGCTGGCGGCCAATGTGGGCACGCGATTTCCTTTCCACGCAACTTCGCTCGGCAAATCGATGGCAGCCAATCTGCCCGCTGAAGAGCGCGAGGAGCTGCTGGCGCAGGCGCCCTACCAACGGTTCACCGAACGCACGGTGACAGACCGCGCTGCCATCGAGGAGCGGTTCGTGCTGATTGCCGAGCGGGGGTATGATTCGGCACTCGACGAGCTGGATTACGGCATCGTCTCGGTGGCTGTCCCGATCTACGGGCGCGAGCGCAAGGTGGTTGCCGCGATCAACTGTTCCACCTCCACGACCCGCATTTCGCAGGATGAACTTGTGCGCACCCGTCTGCCGTTGCTGCGCGGTGCGGCGAGCGAGATTGAGGGGGCACTCAAACGCTGGCCCGCGCTTGAGGCGTCGCTCAAACCATAGTTTTCGCATATCGAAGTTGACTTCGCATTACGAATTTCATATTCGCTGCGTCGGTCCAGAGAAGTGATTCCACAGAGGCGCGCACACGCGTCCGTTCGGGAGAGAGTGAAATGAAGACGTTGGACTCTACTTTTGTGAGTTTTATTGCGCTTGGCGCTGCCGCCCTGTGGGCCGTGCCCGCCGCTGCGCAGCAGGCTGATCCGGAAACCGGCGAAAAGGCGGAAGCTGACGGCAACACCATTGTCGTTACCGCGCTGCGCCGTGACGAAAGCCTGCAGGATACGCCCGCCGCCGTGACTGCCTTCACCGCTGAGTCGATCGAGAACGCCGGTATCCAGCGCCCGGGCGATTTCATCGCGCTCACGCCCAACGTCAATCTCGTCGAAACGCAGAATGCGGGCAACGCCTTCGTTATCATTCGCGGGATTACCCAGAACCGCAATTCCGAGCCTTCGGTCGCAGTGATTGTAGACGGGGTACAGCAAGTAAACCCCGCGCAATTCAACCAGGATCTGTTCGATATCGAGCAGATCGAAGTGCTCAAGGGGCCGCAGGGCGGCCTCTATGGTCGCAACGCCATTGGCGGGGCGATCATTATCACCACTCGCCAGCCGACCAGCAGCTTTGAGGGCAATATCACCGCCGGGATCGACAATGGCTTTGGCTATTTCCTCCGCGGCGGGGTGAGCGGCCCGCTGGGCGAAGGCGCGTTCTTCCGTGTGGCGGGATCGTGGTATGAAACCGACGGCTTTATCGAGAACACCTTCCTTGGCGAAGATGCCGATCCGGTGCAGGATCTGAGCCTGCGCGGCAGCCTGCTGTTCGAGCCGACCGACCGTTTCACCATCGATTTGCGCGGCTCGATGAACCAGCTGCGCACGCAGGGACTCTACTACAACATCGTCGCCGATGTGAACGACATCGCCGATGTGCGGGTGAACAATCCGGGCCAGAACGACCGCGACATTTACAACGTCGCGTTGCGCGCCGAGTATGAAGGCGACAATGTCGTCTTCACCTCGGTCACTTCGTATGACACGCTGGAGGAGATCCTCACTGGCGATGCGTTCGACTTCCTGCCGATCGAGGATTCGTTCTTCTTCAACCTGTTCGAGACCATCTTCGGCCCCGGCAACGGGTTCGACCTCAACCAGGCGCAGTTCCTCGATGTGGAGGCGTTCAGCCAGGAAGTCCGCCTTGCCTCGCCCGATGACGGACGCCGGTTCAACTGGATGGTCGGCGGCTACCTGATCGATACCGAACGCTTCATCTCTACGGGCAATATGGTCGACACGGGCAATGGGGTGTTCCCGGTGTTCCGCACGCCCTCGACCAATCCGCTCAACCCGCAATTCACCTTCCTGTCGGACGGTCAGAGCAATTTCGCATGGGCGCTTTTTGCCAATGCCGGATATGAAATCTCCGAACAGCTGCGCATCGACGCCTCGCTGCGCTATGACCGTGACCGGCGCGAGCAGACCACACTGACCCCGCAGGCCTTCCTGCCAGTCGTGCCCGGCGTCCCGCAGGCGCAAAGCGGCGAAGTGCGCACGCGCACCTTCGATGACTGGCAGCCGAAGATCACGCTCACCTATGAACCGACCGACGAACTGACGCTGTATGGCGGTTACAGCCGCGGTTTCCGTTCTGGCGGTTTCAACCAGACGGGCGTGGGCGCGGAAGCGGTGGCCAACGGGATTGTCGGCGTCGGGGACATTTTCGAAGCGGAAACTGCCGATACGTTCGAGCTGGGCTTCAAATCGGACTTCGGCCCGTTCCGCCTGAACGGCGCAGCCTATTCAACCACGTCGGAAAACAGCTATTTCTTCGTGTTTCTGGCGGCATCCTCTACGCAGAACCTCGGCAATATTCCCGAAGTCAGCCTGCAGGGTTTCGAACTTGAAGCGACGGCGGAAATCCTGCCCTATCTCGACGTGAACGCCGCATGGGGCGTGACCTATAGCAATATCGAAGAGTTTCCCGATCCGACTGTCATCGGCAACGAAGCGCCGCAAATCTCGCGCTCGACGGTCAATCTGGGGGTGCAGTATGACGGGCCGATCAGCGACTCTATCGATGCGCTGCTGCGCGTCGATTATCGCCGCACAGGCCGCACCTGGTGGGAGCCGTTCAACACCACCGTGCGCGATCCGGTGAACATCGTCGATGCCCGTGCGGGCCTGCGGTTCGACGATTTCTCGATCACCGCCTTTGCGCAGAACCTGTTCGACGAGACGTATAACGCCGAGTTTTCGCCCGGCGGCTTCGTTTTCCGTGCGCGCCCGGCGCGGTACGGCGTCGAAGTAGGCTACCGCTTCTGACCTAGCGGGGCGGATTGGCGGGAGGGTGCAGTAAGGTGTATCCTCCCGCCGATTCCGCCATCAATTGATGTGTTCAACTTAACAAGGAAGCTGTCATGACCGGCAAAATTCTTGCAAACCGTCTCCACCACACTGCCTATACGACCAAGGATCTGGAAGCCACGCGCGCTTTCTACGAAGACGTGCTCGGTTTCCCGCTGATGGCGACCTATTGCGAAAAGGACGAGCTGTTCGGCAAGGAGCGCACCTACTGCCACTGCTTCTTCGAGCTGGCCGATGGGAGCGCGCTCGCCTTTTTCCAGTTCGCCGATCCTGCAGATCAGGCGGAATTCGGGCCCGAGATTCCCTCGACCCCGTTCCACCATATCGCACTGCATGTCGACAAGGACGGGCAGGACGAGATCGAGAAGCGTATCCGCGATGCCGGGATTACCGAACCGCAGACCTACACGCTGGAGCACGGCTACTGCCGCTCGGTCTATGTCACCGATCCCAACGGCATGATCATCGAATTCACGCATGATGATCCGCGCGCCGAGCCGCTCGATGCGGAACGCCGTGCCAATGCGCATGGTGATCTGGCGCGCTGGCTGGCGGGCAATCACGAAAACAACAATCCGTTCCGCGCCGCCGAAGCGGCCTGACACCGCCGGATGGGCGCCATGGTCACCATTGCGCCCGGCGCGCTGGACATGGTCTGGCACGCTGAAGTTGCTGTCGGCGACGGCATCGTGCCGATATCCATGGCGGGAGAAGGGCCACCGCTCATCCTGTTGCACGGCTGGACGCTGGATTGGCGGATGTGGTTGCCGCAAGTGGCCGAACTGTCGCGCAGCCATCTGTTGGTAATGCCCGACCGGCGCGGCTTCGGGCGCTCCACCGCGCCGCCCGATCTGGCGCGTGAGGCCGATGATATCGAGGCGATTGCAGGTTTTCTCGGGTTCGATCGGTTCGCGCTGCTTGGCCTCTCGCAAGGCGCGGCCATTGCGCTCGTTTATGCCCATCGCCATGCATCGCGGCTCAGCAGTCTGATTGTTTCCGGTGCACCTCTGCCCGCATTGGTTGAGCGGGACGAAGAGCTTGATCTGGCGCAATATGAGAATTGGGCCAAGGCGGGCGATTTGGAAAGCCTGCGCAGCGACTGGATGCGGCACCCGCTGATGCAATGCGCCGATCCGCAAATGCGCAGTCTGCTGGAACAGATTGTCGCCGCATATGAGGGGCGGGATCTGCTGGCTCCATCGGCGTTGCCGGGCGTGCCGGGGGAGGCGCTGGCGGGTCTGTCCACACCCTGCCTAGCGATGACCGGAGCGGGGGACAGCCCATGGCGGCGGGCGTGTGCCAAGGCACTGGCCGGAACGGTGGCGCGTGGTTCGCACTGCGAAGTGGAAGGTTCAGGGCACCTCGCCAATTGCGACAATCCCTCAGCCTTTAACGCTATCGTGCGGGATTTCTTGAACAAATGCGGTGCGTAGAGCCGCGATAACAGGGGCGATTTTCATGAGCGCAGGACGTTTTCTCACCACCCATGTCGGCAGCCTGCCGCGTCCCGAATATCTCCTCGATCTCGTCTTTGGGAAGGAAGAGGGCGCCGATATTGCCGAAAGCGATTTCGACGAAGCCGTAGAGCGCGCCACGGCCGATATCGTCCATCGGCAGAAGGCGGCGGGCGTCGATATTGTCAATGATGGCGAAATGTCGAAGCCAAGCTACGCCACCTATATCAAGCATCGCCTGTCCGGCTTTGGCGGCGAGGCGGGGCAGTACGAGTTCCAGGATCTTGAAGACTTTCCCGGCGCGAAGGCACAGGTGTTCGGCAATAAAGGCCGAGCCAAACGCTCCGCGCCCGCCTGCACTGCGCCGATTGAAGTCATTGACATGGACGCGCCGCGACAGGATGCCGAACGCCTGTCCCGGCTTGCCGATGGCCACGCCACCTTCATGTCCGCCGCATCCCCCGGCGTGACCGCGCTGTTCTTCCCCAACCAGTATTACGAGAGCGACGAGGCCTATGTCTTCGCGCTCGCCGAGGGGCTGCGGCACGAATACGAAACGATTGCTGCGTCGGGGATCACCCTGCAGGTTGATTGCCCCGATCTCGCGATGGGCCGCCATGTGCAATTCACCGGGCTTTCGCTGGAGGATTTTCGCAAGCGTATCGGCATGAACATCGCCGCGCTCAACCATGCGTTGCAGAACATTCCGGCAGAGCAATGCCGGATGCACCTGTGCTGGGGCAATTATCCCGGGCCGCATCATTGCGACGTGGCGCTGGGAGAAATTGCGGACATCGTCTGGAGCGCCAAGCCGCAAACGGTTCTGCTCGAAGGCGCAAACCCGCGCCACGCGCATGAATTCGCCTTTTTCGAAAGCAACCCGCTGCCCGACAACAAGATCCTCTGCCCCGGCATGGTGGAGCCGCAAAGCCCTTATATCGAGCATCCTGACCTGATTGCGCAGCGCATTGGCCGCTATGCCGACCTGCTGGGCCGCGAGAGGGTATTGGCGGGCGTCGATTGCGGTTTCTCGGTGCACGCGGGCAGCAATAGCCTTGATCCGGAAATCGTCTGGGCGAAGCTCTCCGCGCTGGCGCAAGGCGCGGAAATCGCCAGCCGCAGATACTGGAAATAGCAGCGGAACGGACTGCTCGGCGCCGGTCATCGGCCAGCGTCACGTATCCCTTCGTCATAACGAGCGGTTAACCATTCTCCGATAGCCCTTTGCTTGTGTTGCAAGGCTCTTTGCCAAGCGCGCATCCGGGGGGCGGAATGCAGTTCGATCAAAACACGAAACTGCCTCTGTGCGCGGCCCTCCATTGCTGTTTGGAGAACCGCCGATGAGTGTTCGTTACGTTGTCTTGTCCGACCTCCATCTGGGGGCGCGCGACAGTATCCTGACCCATGTCGATAGCAGCGGCGCAATTGCCGAGGGGCCGTCCGATGTGCTCGCCAGCTTCGCCAATGCGATGCGCGCTACGCTGGGCGATGTGAGGCCGCAACTGGTGCTGCTGGGCGACGCGCTCGATCTCGGCCTCTCGCCTTTTGGCGATGTGTCGAAAAGTTTCCTGCAATTGCTCGACGCGGTGTTCCCCGAAGGCGGGCCGGACCTGTTCGCGCGCGAGATCATCTATGTCGCGGGCAATCACGATCATCATTTGTGGCGCATGGCGCAGGATCACGGCTTTATCGCCGCGCTGGAAGCGGGCGAGGTGCCGGGCGATCTGGAAGCGGTGACGCGCATTTTCGGCACGCCATCGCATAGCTGCCGCCTGATGGAATCGCTGATCGCCCACCGCCCGCATTTGAGCGATGCTACGGTGCGCATTGCCTATCCCAATTGGGGCATTGCCGACCGTGACACGGGCCGCGCAGTGGTGATGCATCACGGGCATTACCTAGACGGGATGTACCGCGCGCTCTCCAATTTCCGCGCCTTCCTTGGCGATGGCGGCCGCTTGCCCGCAACCGTGCGGCAACTGGAGCAAGAGAACGGGCCGTGGATCGACTTTCTGTGGTCTGACCTTGGCAGTGCGGGCGACATCGGCGGCGAGGCAGGTTCGCTTTACGAAACCATGCTGAGCGCCGGCGCGAGCCATGACTTTGCTGAGAGCCTTGCGCGGCGTCTGACCGGCGGGCTGCACGCCAAAATGGGCATCAATCCCAAGATGGAGATCAAATACGGCATCACGCTCGACAATCTTATCCGCGCCGGTGTCGACCTGACGGCGGGCCGCACGGCGGAGCGGCAGCGCGATGGCTATGGCCATGTGCTGGGCGAAGCGGAAATCGAGGATATCGGCTGGTATCTCGGCACCCCGCTCAAACGCGAAATGCAAAGCGAGTTGGGTGATGTTCCGCGCGAGCTGTCCTTCGTCTTCGGCCATACGCACAAACCGTTCCAGGACGAGCTGATGGTCAACGGTTTCGATCTGCCTGCGGCCATCTTCAACACCGGCGGCTGGGTGCTGGACGAGCCGACGCTGATGCCGGTGCAGGGCTGCGCGGCGATGCTGGTGTCCGACACGCTCGAAGTCGCTTCGCTGCGACTGTTCAACGATCCGACCGATGGCACGATGGCACCGGTTCGCGTTGAAGGCAGCGGGCGTGTGACGCGCCTTGCCGAAGAGGCAGGCGAGGCGGTGGACCGCGCAACGAGCCACTGGGCCGATTTCTCGCGCATCGTCCACAAACGCATTGTCGAGGAGGCGGACAAGCGCGTCCGCCAGATGCTCGACCGCTCCAATGACGCCGTCCGGGAGGCTGCAGAATGAGCCCGATCAATCCTTACGGGCAAAAGCCCCTCGCGCGCAGCCTTCATAAGGCGAAATCGCACTACACCGTGCTGGTGGTCGGTTCGGGCTATGGCGCAGGCGTTGCCGCATCGCGGCTGGCGCGCGCCGGCCAGGATGTCTGCATTCTGGAACGCGGCAAGGAAATGCTGCCCGGCCAGTATCCGAACAAGCTCGCCGATGCGCGGGGCGCGATGCAGTTCAATGCCAAGGGAGGCCGGATCGGCGCGCCGGATGCGCTGTTCGAAGTCCATGTGAATGACGACCAGTACGCGCTGGTCGGCTGCGGGCTGGGCGGCACCTCGCTAATCAACGCCAATGTCTCGCTGGAAATGGACAAGCGCCTGCTCGGCCTTGAGCATTGGCCTGCCGCCTTCCGTGATGATCCGCATGCGATTGATACGTATTACGAGCGCGCCCGCGAAATGCTCGCGCCCAATGCCTATCCCGATAGCCATCCCAAATTGGGTAAGCTGGAAGCACTCGAACATTCGGCTAAGGCGATGGGAGAACGGTTCTACAAGACGCCGATCAACGTCACTTTCGAAGACAAAACCAACCGCTTCGGGGTGCCGCAACCCGCCTGCACCAATTGCGGTGACTGTGTTTCGGGCTGCAATGTCGGCGCGAAGAACACGACGCTGATGAATTACCTGCCTGACGCCGCCAATCATGGCGCGGAGATTTTTACGCAGGCGAAAGTGCTGTGGATCGAGCGAGACGGCGACCTCTGGCGCGTCCATGTCGAGCATAATGCAGAAGGTGCGGCTAGTACTCCGCTAACCATCACCGCCGATCATGTCGTGCTAGGGGCAGGGGCAATCGGCTCGACCGAAATTCTGCTACGCTCGCGGGAAAAGGGCCTCGCGCTCTCCGACCGGCTGGGTGAAGCGTTTTCGGGCAATGGCGACGCGCTGGGCTTTGCCTATGACAGCTATTTCAAGGCTGAGAAGAACGGCGATGATGTCACCGCCGGGCCGATCTATGCGATGGGCGTGGGCACCAATGATGTCGCGGCGGAAGCCTATCCCGGTCCCTGCATTACCGGCGTCATCGATATGCGCGATGCCGATAACCCCACCAAAGGCCTGGTGATCGAGGAGGGCGTTGCGCCCGGAATCCTCGCCGCAGGGCTTGGGCCTGCCTTCTTCTTTGGCGAGGCTTTGGCTGACGGCTTCACCCGCTTCGGCTTCGATCAGGTCAAACCGCGCCTGCTCGATGCGAAAGCGATGGGCGAGGCGGTGCAGACCGATCCCGCCAGCATTGCCGGTTGGGCATATAAGGGCCCGATGGCGCGCACGCAGATCTATCTGGTGATGAGCGTCGATGATTCCGGCGGCTCGCTGGCGCTGCAGGATGACCGGATCACGATCAACTGGAAGCAGGCAGGCGAGCAGGACACGTTCCGCCGCGATGATGATCTGATGCGCGAGGCGGCAGAGGCCATTCAGGCGCAATATTTCTCCGATCCGCTGTGGTCGAAGCAATTGGGCAAGAAGCTGATCACCGTGCACCCGATTGGTGGCTGCGGCATGGGTGACGATGCGAGCAAAGGCGTGGTCGATGATGCGTGCCGTGTTTACGCGGGCACCAGCGGCACTGAAGTTCACGCGGGTCTTTATGTCTGCGACGGAGCCGTGCTGCCAGGTGCGGTCGGCGTCAATCCGCTGCTGACAATCACCGCCGTGGCCGAACGCGCAGTGGAATTGCTCGCCAAGCGCGAGGGATGGCAGATCGACTTCACCATGGGCGAGGAAAGCGCACTGCCTGCGCCTGCGGCGGCCCAAGCAGAAGAGCCCGAAGCGCCGGTCGAGGCACCGCATCCCGAACATCTCAAGCTCGCCATTGCCAAATGGGTTGGCGGGCACGCCATCGGGCCGATTGCCGATGCGGTTACGCTAGCTGCCAAGCATTTCGAAAGCGGCGCTCTCGATAAAGGCAAAGCCGCCATCCGCGCGCTGGTGAAAGAGCATCCCGAGGCGATGAGCCCCGGACTCGCTTTCACCGAGACGATGGCGGGCCATATCAGTGCCACGGGCTCCCATCACCACCCTTGCGGCCATGTCGAGCGGATAAGCGACGACTATGCCAATGGCGCGGCATGGGGGAAGGCGGAGGACAGTGCGTGCGGCTTCAGGCTGACCGTCAGTGCCGACAATATCCACCGCATGGTCGAAGAGCCGCAGCACCGCTCGCACATTACCGGTGAAGTGCTGGTGAGCAGCATCTCGCCCGATCCGCTGCCGGTGCGCGAAGGCACGTTCCGCCTGCTGGTCGCCAATCCGGACAAGGCCGAGAGCTGGAAAATGCTGTATGACATGGTGCTGGAAGGGCCGGACGGGCCGATCCATTTCCATGGCTTCAAGACGCTCGAACAGCGCGGGCAGGGCAATGCCAAGTCCGATCCGTGGACCGATCTCACCACTTTGTTCGTCACGCTGCGCCATGGCGAGGACGGAGAGGGCGAGCTGATCGGGCGCGGCGTGCTGAAGCTGGGCATTGACGAATTCATGCGGCAGTTAACCACCATCACGCTGCGCGATGCGGATACGCTGGTGGGCCATATCGTCAATCTGATCCCCAAGGCGCGCAAAGCCATCGAGACCTATTTTACTGCGAAATATGCCGGTTTCTTCGCCATGACAGTGTTCCGCGCCTATGGCGGGATGCTGGCGACGCTCAATGATTTTGCGGGCAAGGATGCGGCGGCGATGCAACTGCGCAGGCTGCATCTGCCGCCTGCCGAGCGGCATATTGTGCCCACGGGCGACGGTGTGAATATCGGCCTTACCCGCTATCGCGGCGGCGCGCGCGGGCCGCTGGTGCTGGCGCCGGGCTTCTCCGTGCGCGCTTCAAGCTTCGCAACGCCTACGGTGGAGGAGAACCTCACCGAAAGCCTTGTTGCGCAAGGCTATGACGTGTGGCTGTTCGATTACCGGGCAAGCGCGGATTCGGGCAATGATACGGAGCATCCTCCCGAATTCTCCATCGACGATATTGCCCGCTATGACTGGCCCGCTGCGGTGGGAGCGATCCGCAAGGCGACCGGCGCGGACAGCGTGCAGGCGCTCGCGCATTGCGTGGGTTCGATGAGCCTGCTGATGGGCATTGGCGCGGGTTGGGTGACAGGTGTGCGCTCGCTCATCAGCTCACAGCTGACGCTGCATCCGGTGACCGACTGGCTCAATTACATGAAGGCCGATCTTGGCGTCGCAGGTGCGCTGGGCGCAATTTCGCTGCTCGACGGACATATCGACTTCGTCAGCCAGGGCAGCGAAGCCGATTACGAGATCGATGCGGTTGCCTACCAGATACCGGTGCCCGAAGGGCAGGCGTGCAAGAACCCGACCTGCCGCCGCGTGTTCGGCGTGTTCGGCCCCAGCTGGGATCACCGCCAGCTTGGCCATGATACGCATCTGGCGCTGGGATCGATGTTCAGCCGTGTCTCGCTGTCGCCCTTCAAACAGTTGCAGACGATCATGTGCAAAGGGCTCGCGGTGAATGCCGAGGGGAAAGCGGTCTATACAAGCGATGCGGCGGCGAAGCGGCTGGCCTTGCCGATCAGCTTCCTGTCGGGCGCGACGAACCAGATATTCTTCCCCGAAAGCGGCCAGCGCACCCGAGTCTGGCTGGCGGAGCACAATGGCAAGGCGCTTTACCGGCAACGGATCATCCCCGGCTATGGCCATATGGACCTGTTCATCGGCCGCAATGCGCACCGCGATGTGACGCCGTTGATCCTTGAGGAGCTGGAGCGGCTGGAGCAGCAAGGCGAAGGCGAGGCGGATCAGGCGCGTAAAAGCGCCTGATCCCTCGCCGCGCGGTTACTGTCTGCGCCGCAGTTGCCAATCATAGAGCGAGGGCACGGCGGTCTGCCGCTCGCCATCGATCTCGGTATAGGGCTCGGGCGTGTAGCGCAGCTCTATCGGGCGGTTGCCGTGTAGGCCGACCACCCGCGCATCGGGGCCGCCGCTGCCTTCGGTGATGACGACAGTCTCGCCCGGCGCAGCGCCGCTCGCCACCAGCACGTTGAGGTTCCAGATCGTGTTGAACTGGCCGTGGCCCGGCTGCCAGTAACCCGCTCCGCCAGCGCGGAACAGGTCATATATGGCAGGCGAGTCCTCCGTCGCAGGCGTGGGCCGGATATGCACGGTGACGTCGTCATACAGGTTCTGGTGATTGGCCCCTGAGTGCTGATCAAGGGTCGGCTGTTCCCATCCCGTGCTGCGGTGATAGACCGAGCGGGTCGCCTGCGTGTTGAAGCTGAATGTGTGGACGGTGGGGTTGAACACCTCATTCCCGGTCACCAGCACATTGTGCACATTGCCCAGATGCACGCTGTAATGCGCGGTATGGTCGCCTTCGGTTACAACATTAGCAAGTGTGGCGGCGGCGAGATCGTCAGTCATCAATCCGGCATCGGCGTTCTCAATGCGGACATTGCTCACCCAGCCGTTGTGCACGCCGGTGAAATAAATGCCGTTGAAGCCTGCCTCGTTATGGTGACCAAAATCGGGATTGGGCGGAAAGACGAGCGCCATGTCCTGGATGCCAACTTCGGACAGATGCGTCCATTCGGCGAAATAGGCAGGCAGTTCAGCATTGATATCGTGCAGCAGCGGGTCGGCGATAGTCACCTGATCGCCGTTGATCGCCTCGACCCGTGTGGCTTGTCGAACCAGCGGGCGGTCCGGCAGCATCCAGTGCCGGTCTCCTACGGGGAAACCGTCGCGGTTCTCGCCATATATCGATGCTATCAGCGGGCCGTCCTCGCCTGCGCGGTTGTGCCAGTGGATTTGCAGGACATCGCCCACGCTGAGGGATGCGGCGTCTGGCACGGTCAGCACCATGCTGCCGCGGCCTCCCGCCGAGATATCGGCAATTTCGACAATCGGCTCGTCAAATTCTTCGAGATAGGTGGCGTGGCGACCACCCGGCGTGCGCACCCACAGGAAGCCGCCGTTCCAGCTCCATTCGGAAAACAGCACGTCGAGATTCTGGTCGGGGATGCGCTCGCGCTTGTCGTAGGCGAGCAGATACTCGCGCAATTCGTCTGCCGCGCCGCCATCATCCATCTGGTTGAGCGGGCGGGGCATGAAGATTTCGGTGCCGCCATCGCCGCTGCCCATTCCGGCGAGCACGATATTGCTCGTCTCGATCCAGAGGATTTCCGTGAGCTGGTAGCGCCCGGCCGCGAGTTGCACCCGCACCGGAACTTCGCTTTCTCCGGCAGCGGCGATGGCCGCACGCAAGGCGCGACTGTCGTCGATCCCGTCGTCGGGAATGGCGCCGAAGTCGGCAACGTCGATTACCGTATCGATTTGCGGTAGGGGCGAGTTGCCGTAATCGTACCCCGCATAGGAAAAGTCGGGCAGATAGGGCGCATCGGCATCGGCAAGAATGGCGGGCAGATCGCCCGAAGAATCCTGCGCCGCTGCGGGGAGGGTCACGGCAAGCGTGGCGAGGCAGACAGATGAACCAAGCAGTTTCAATGCTTTGATACGCACAACATCACTCTCCGTCTTCTATTTGTGTCAGGTATTGACGATCCTTGCCACCGGTGTCAATAACTACGGTAACCGGTGTCAGAAGCAAATTTGACAGCGCGGAACGACCCGCAGAGAAGTCGTCCCAAGGGAGAGTTTGAGGAATGCGAGCAACGCCTAATGCTATCCTTTCGGATCGGCCACGCTGGGAGGCGTCATGATCTATGGGACACGACACGCTTACAGCCGGATTTGACGAGATTTCGGCGACTTTGCTGAAGGCGCGGGCAACCGGCCGCGCTTTGCCCGGCCCTCCTGCAGGGCTGCCCGGCAGTCTCGAAGATGCCTACCGGATTCAAGATCGCTCGCTTGAATCCTGGAATGATCGGGTGGCGGGCTGGAAGGTCGGCGGCGTGCCCGCTGCATATGCCGATCGCTATGACGACAAGTTTCTGGCCGGCCCGATCTTCGCCCGCAGCGTGTTGGAAGTCGGGCATGGTGGTTGCGTGGAAATGGCAATCTTCGAAGGCGGCTTCGCCGCGATTGAGCCCGAATTCGTGTTCTGTCTCGGAGAGACGGCAGGGGAAGACCGATTGTTCATCGGTGCGGAGATCGCCAGCAGCCCCATTCCCGATATCAACGCCTATGGCCCAACCGCGGTCATCAGCGATTTCGGCAACAATAACGGACTTGTGGTCGGCCCGGAGATTGTCGACTGGCGCAGCCGCGAGGGCGGAGCAGCGGTCCGCGCAACGATCAACGGGGTGATGGTTGCCGAACGCCATCTCGATGATTTTCGCGTAAATGCGCTCGAGGCGCTGCAGTTTCTCCGCAATTTGGTAATACAAAGAGGATTGACACTTGGTGCCGGATTGTATGTATCCAGTGGTGCGATCACCGGCATCCATGAAGCGGTTGCAGGGGCGCACGCCGAATTGAGCTTCGGCGAGTTCGGTGAGTTCGAGATTATTCTCGCCAATGCGGAGAGACGATGACTTTGAGGATGTCGCGCAGAGGGGTCCTCGTCAGCGGCGCGGCGAGCCTGGTTCTGGCCGGCTGCGGGCGTCGCATGGCGCCTGGCCTGCTGACGTCGGTCGATACCCACCCCGAAGGTTTCCCCCCGGTCGAGGCGGTGCGATATTTCGGCGACTTGCTTCGCCAGCGCACCGCGGGCCGCTTGGACCTGCGGCTGTATCCCGGCGGACAATTGGGCAATGAGCGCGACACGCTGGAGATAACGACCTTTGGCGGCATCGATTTCAACCGGGTCAATCTTGCGCCGCTGAATTCGATCGAGCCGACCACCATCGTTCCCGCGCTGCCATTCCTGTTCGAGGACGTGGCGCATATGCACGAATTTGCCGATGGCCCGATCGGTCAGGCTGTGCTCGATTCCATCGAGCCGCACGGCCTTGTAGGCCTGTGCTTCTACGATTCCGGCGCGCGGAGCTTTTACAACACGCGCCGCCCGATCCACACACCTGAAGATATGCGCGGGCTGAAGCTGCGGGTTCCCGGCTCCGATCTGTATATCGAGATGGTCCGCTCGCTGGGTGCCGATGCGGTGCCGATGCCGCTGGACGAGGTGTATACCAGTCTGGCGCAGGGTGTAATCGATGGCGCGGAAAACAACTGGCCGAGCTTCGAGAACGGGCGCCACTTCGAAGTCGCTCCCTATTACAGCCTGACGCAGCATCTGCTCGCCCCCGAAATGTTCGTGATGAGCAAGGTGACGTATGACGCGATGTCTGCCGAGGATCAGGCCATCGTGAAACAGGCGGCGCGCGATTCCGTGCCCTATATGCGCGAGTTGTGGGAAGTGCAGGAGGCGCGCAGCCGCGCGATCATCATGGCCTCTGGCGTGGAGGTGAATGAAGTCGATCCTGCGCCCTTTGTCGCGGCGATGACCGGTGTGTGGCAGGCGTCGCTCACAACCCCGTTGCAGCGCGAACTGGTCGACGCAATTCTGGCTATGCGGGGAGGCAGCCTGTGAAACGCACCATCGCCGATAGGGCAGCCGATGTGCTGGTGAAGCTCGGCGCGTTTGGCTTGCTGATGATGACTGCTATCATCGCGTGGCAAGTGTTTGGCCGATACGTGCTTGGCAGCAGTCCCTCATGGTCTGAGCAACTCTCGCTCGTCCTGATGATTTGGTATGTGTTCCTCGCTGCGGCAGCAGGGGTGTGGGAGCGCTTCCACATCCGCATCGAACTGCTCGAACAGATGCTCACCGAAGCGAGCCGCCGCCGCTTGCGGATCGGGATCCATACGCTGATCTGCGTCTTCGGCGGCATCTTTCTCTTTTACGGGGCGATGCTGGCGTGGGATGTGCGCGTGCACGTGATCCCGTCTTTGGGGATTAGCCGGGGCTGGGCCTACATCGTTATTCCCTTTGCCGGTTTGTTGATGTCGCTGTTTTCGCTCGGTCGCATCTATGTCCGCATGACCGAGAAGGAGCAGGGCTGATGGAAATCCTTGTCCTGTTTGGGGTGCTGTTCCTGCTGCTGGCCGTGGGTGTGCCGGTGGCCTTTGCATTGTTCGGTGCGGCGCTTGCGACATTCTGGGTGGCCGATATTCCGTTGATCGTCGCGGTGCAGCGCATGGCAGCGGGGATCAGCGTGTTCACGTTGATGGCCATCCCGTTCTTCATTTTTGCCGGCGATTTGATGTATCGTGCGGGCATTGCCGAACGACTGGTCCGCGTGGCCGATGCTGCCTTTGGCCGCGTGCAGGGCGGCCTCGGCCTCGTCAATGTCGGCGCAAGCATGATGTTTGGCGCGGTTTCCGGCTCTGCCATTGCCAGCGCTTCAGCCATCGGTTCGAGCATGATCCCGCTGATGGACGAGAAGGGGTACGACCGCGATTATTCGACCAATGTGACGGTTACAGCGGCCATTGTCGGTCTGCTCATCCCGCCATCGCACAACATGATTATTTACGCCGCTGCCTCGGGCATAGGCGTATCTATCGGCGACCTGTTTCTGGCTGGCGTGATCCCCGGTCTACTGACCGGCTTCATGTTGATGGCGATGGCCTGGCTGGTGGCGCGCCGCCGCAACCTTCCGAAGGGGCACTTTCCGGGTTGGAGAGCTTTCCTGCGCGCCGCCTTTTACGCCATCCCCGGGCTCATGACCGCAGTTATCATCATGGGTGGCATCCTTTCGGGGATATTCACGCCGACCGAGAGCTCCGCCATAGCGGTGGTTTACACGATCCTTGTCGGCACCCTGGTCTATCGCAATCTCGGCTGGCGCGGCACGTGGGAAGCGGCGCAGCAATCGGTGCGGACAGCTGCCATGGTGCTGTTCATTGTTGCCGCCGCCACCGCCTTCGGCTTCGCGCTTGCCTTGCTTGAAGTGCCCGCAGTTTTGGGCGGCCTGATTACAATGATAAGCGATAACCCGCTGATGACACTGCTCGTCATCAATATCATGCTGCTGCTGCTTGGCACCTTCATGGATATGGCGCCGCTGATCGTCATCACCACGCCGATTTTCCTGCCCGTCGCGATGGCGAGCGGGGTCGATCCGGTGCATTTCGGCATTATCGTGATGCTCAATCTGGGGATCGGGCTGGTGACGCCACCGGTGGGCGCGGTGCTGTTCGTCGGATCGGCGGTCAGCAAAATGCCGATCAGCCAGATGGTGCGTTCGATCTGGCCGTTCTACCTGACGCTGATCGCCGCGCTGATCCTTGTAACCTATGTTCCGCAGCTCTCGCTATGGTTGCCGGGCGCATTTTGACGCCGCCTCTTGGCCTTGCCGGAACTTGGACTTAAGAGAGCCCGATGAAGGGCGAGGGCAAACCGACGATCAACGACGTGGCAGCAGCTGCGAAAGTCTCCAAGAAGACGGTCAGCCGGGTCATTAACAAGTCACCTCTGCTTTCTGAAAAGACCCGCGAAAAAGTCGAGGCGGTGATCAAGGAAATGGGCTTTGTGCCCAATCTCCAAGCGCGCGCGCTTGCCCTGCGCCGCAATTTCATCATTGCCGCAATTCATGACAACCCGAACGCGCAGTTTCTGGTCAATGTGCAGCAAGGGGTGATGGAGGCGATTGCGGGAAGCGAGTTCGCCCTGATGGTGCAACCGTTTGACCGCAATTCCACCAGTTTCGAAGAGGATGTCCGCGCCTTTCTGGAGCGTCAGCGACCGCATGGCGTGGTGCTCTTGCCGCCGCTGTCCAGTGATGAGAATCTGGTGGCGCTGTGCCGGGAAACGGGCACGCGCTATGTCCGGATGAGCTCGATCAAGAACGATGACGCGGCGCATATCGTCAGCTCGAACGACCGCGAGGCGGTGCGTCAGGCGACCGAATATCTTATCGCGAGCGGACATCGGCGGATTGGCCTGATTGACGGGCCGGTCGGGTTCACATCACCGCAGGAACGACGGGGCGGATTTGAGGAGGCGCTGGCCGCAGCAGGCATTCCGCGCGATCCCGAACTCTGTCGCCCGGGCGCCTACACTTTCGAGTCGGGTGTTGAGGCGGCACGCGATCTCGTCGCGCTGGCCGATCGACCCACCGCCATTTTTGCCTGTAATGACGAGATGGCCATCGGCGCGATGATCACCTGTCGGCGAAGCGGGCTGCGGATCCCCGAAGATATATCGATCGTCGGGTTCGACGACACGCCTTTGTCGAGCCATGTGTGGCCATCGCTAACAACCGTCCGCTGGCCGATCGTGGAGATGGCAAGGGTCGCCGCCTTGAAGCTCATCGGGTCGCCCGAAGCAGCGGCAGAGCATCCGTGGCTGCTTCCTTCCGCACTGGTAAAGCGCGAATCCGTCACCCCGCCAAACTGATGTGCACAAGCCCGAAGGAAACTCTTGCATTCAAAAATGACACCGGTTACCAAAGTCGTCAAACAACAACCGGCTGGGCGCGCACATCGCTGGATACCGGTTGCAACGGGACGTGGAACGAATGAAAATCGCACTCATCAATGAAAACAGTCAGGCGGCCAAGAACTGCATCATCCACGATGCACTGACTGCCGTGGTGGAGCCGATCGGCCACGACGTGCACAATTACGGAATGTATGCGGCGGAGGATGATGCGCAGCTGACCTATCCCATGGTCGGCTTGCTGACGGGCATCCTGCTGAATAGCGGGGCGGCCGATTTCGTGGTCACCGGATGCGGCACGGGGACGGGTTCGATGCTGGCGAGCAATGCCATGCCGGGCGTGTTCTGCGGTCTGGTGATTGATCCGACCGATGCTTTCCTGTTCGCCCAGATCAATGATGGCAATGCGGTTGCCATGCCCTATGCCAAGGGCTTCGGCTGGGCGGCCGAGCTCAACCTGCAGGATTGCTACCGTAAGCTGTTCGAGGGCGAGAGCGGGGTCGGCTACCCCAAAGAACGTGCTGCCATCATGGCGAAGAACCGGGGCGTATTGGCGGAGCTCAAGTCGAAGGCCTGTCACGATATGCTGACTGTATTGCAAACGGTCGATCAGGATCTGCTTCGCAGCGCGATTGCTGGTGAACGGTTTGCCGAGCTGTTTTACGCCAATTCCCAAGACGAGGCGATCAGCGCCTATCTTCGCGGTCTCTGAAGTTCAGGAGAAGGTCTGGGTGAGCGCATTCGATCTGACCGGCAAGGTGGCACTGGTGACCGGCGCGAATACCGGCATCGGGCAGGGCATTGCTGTCGCGCTCGCCAAGGCCGGGGCCGATGTTGCGCTGGTGGCGCGGCGCGATCCTGCCGAAACGCGCGATCTGGTGGAGGCCGAAGGCGTGCGGGCGCAGGTCATCAATGCTGACCTGTCCTCCATTGAGCCCTGCGCGCGCGTGGTGGCAGAATGCGTCGGGACGCTCGGCCGCATCGACATACTCGTCAACAATGCCGGAATTATCCGGCGCGAGGATGCGCTGGAGTTTACCGAGGCTGACTGGGACGCGGTGATGGACGTGAACCTGAAGGTTCTGTTTTTCCTCAGCCAAGCGGTTGCGCGCCATATGACCGGCTGGTCTTCGCAGGATGGTTCGCGCGGGAAGATCATCAATATCGCGAGTATGCTGACCTTTCAGGGAGGTATCCGCGTACCGAGTTACACCGCCAGCAAGAGCGGCGTTGGCGGGCTGACGAAACTGATGGCGAATGAGTGGGCGGCGAAGGGCATCAATGTGAATGCCATTGCGCCGGGCTACATTGCCACCAACAACACCGCCGCGCTGCAAGCCGATGCGACGCGCAACCGCCAGATAGTTGAGCGTATTCCCGAAGGACGGTGGGGCGATCCGGCGGATATCGGCGGCGCTGCGGTGTTTCTGTCGAGCAGCGCTGCAGATTACGTACAGGGCCATATTCTCGCAGTGGACGGAGGATGGTTGGCGCGATGACGGCTTGTCGTGGCGAAAAATGACACCGGTATCACGCCGACCCGGGCGTGAAGGATGAAAGTGGCGATTGGTGGGGGCAAGGGACAGTCGAGCTAGCAGATAAAATTGGTATGATATAAATTCTACAATTGGAATGCCTAAAAGGTTTACAAATAGGACCAATGGGCTAAGAGAGGCAAAAAGCCAGCAAGGTGAAAGGGAGAGATTATGACGAAGGGCGTTTGGGAAGGTTCGGCTCCGTCCGGACGGAAATCACGGGTCTTGGCGACGTTGCTTGCAGGTGGTGCGGTGGCGGCGCTGGCCGCTCCGGCTTTGGCGCAGGACGCTGGCGATCCGGGGGCTGAAGAAGCGCCCGATAACCGCATCGTGGTGACAGGGATCCGCTCGTCGCTGCAAAGCGCGCTCAACGAAGAGCGCAATGCCGACAGCCTGATCGAAGTTATTCAGGCGGAAGATATCGGCAAGCTCCCCGACCAGAACCTAGCCGAAGTGCTGGAGAACATTCCCGGCATCCAGATTACCCGTACCGCCGGTGTCGGCACCGGGGTGCAGATCCGTGGTACCAACGACAACCGCACCGAGATCAACGGCGTGTCTACTGTGGGCGCCGGTGCCGGTCGCGGCGGCATCAATTTCGAGGACGTCAACGCGGCGATCATCGCGTCGGTGGAAGTCATCAAGGCTCCCGAAGCGCGCACTATTGAAGGTTCGGTCGGCGGCACGATCAATCTTCGCACGATCCGCCCGCTCGATCTGGTCGACCGCGTGGCCACCATCCGCGTCCAGGGCGAATATTCGGAGCTTTCCGAAAGCGTGACGCCGCGTTTTGCTGCCAGCTTTGGTGACAATTGGGACACGGGCATTGGCGAAATCGGTATCGTGCTTTCAGGCAGCTACACCGAGCAGGAGGCAACCTCGTTCCGTCCGCGCGTCGACCGCGATGGCGGCCTTGTCGAGAATGTGAATGCAGCCGTTATCCGCAATGGCAACCTCGAAAACCAGGCCACGCGCCGTCCTGCTGCGCAGAGCTTCGACTTCCTCGGTATCCAGTTCCTCAACCAGGAGCTCGAGAATTTCGAGTTTGAGACGATCAACTTTGCCGGCACGGTCGAATGGGCGCCGTCGGACAATCTGCGTTTCTTCTTCGACGCGTTCGTGAACGAGCAGGAGCGCCGCCAGGACAGCTCGCGCGTGCAGGGTTCGGGTGTCAGTGCGGTGCTGAACTTCAATGTGCCGACCGCGTTCGAGACCGTCGACTTTGGCTCGCTCGATGGGGTCCAGTTGGGCAGCATCCAGGCCGCGGTTACGGGAGTGATCGACCCGATTCTAACAGTCGATCCCGACGATCCCAACCTGCGCTTCTCCAGTGATACCGGCGCGCGTATCACCGATAGCCAGCTGTTCCGCCTCGGCGGAGAATGGGAAATCGGGCTGGTCACGGTGTTTGTCGAAGCGGCAACCTCGCGCTCGGATACTGTCAATCCCGAACTCAGCACCACGCTGAACTTCCTGAACCCCAACACTCCGCTGGTGGGCACGCTGAACGACAACGCGGTGCCGTTTGCATACGATCTGAGCGGCGGCTCCTTGACCTTTGGAATCGCGGAAAATTCCCCGTTCGCCCCTAGCGTTGCGCAATTGCTCGATCCGGCCAATGTGGTTCTGCAAGCGGTAAACGTCGGCAATGACGAGCGGGAGAATAGCGAGGATTCCTTCCGTCTCGATTTCAGCTATGACACCTTCGATCTGACGGGCTTCCTGACCAGCTTCGACGCGGGCTTCCGTTACAACACGCGGCGGAGCGCGTTTCAGGAGTTTTCCTCCAACCTCAACCTGACGCGGATCGGCGATAGCCCGCGCGGCACCGCCTTTGCCGAATTGCTCGTCCCCGGGCCGCGCAATTTCGATGCCGCAGACGGGCGGGCGTTGGCGTTCCGCGACTTCCTGCTGATCGATCCCAACCGTTCGTTCAGCGATCAGGCGGGCACGATCGCCATCCTCAATCAGGCGTTGGCCAGTGTTCCGGGAATGCGCTCGATTGCCGAACCGACTGCCAGCAACACCGGCTTCTTCGACATCGAAGAAGAAACGGTGGCCTTCTACACGCAGGCCAATTTCGAGTTCGGACCCGTGCGAGGCAATCTGGGTCTGCGCTATATCGGAACGAGTGTCGCATCGACGGGGAATGCGGTCAGCGGCACGGCGGTGACCCAGGTTACCACCACCGGCAATTATGACGAATGGCTGCCGCGCCTGAACCTGACGGCCGACCTGACGGATGATCTGGTGCTGCGCGCCAGCTATACCGAGGATATCAACCGGCCGGACTTCAACCAGCTTTCCACATCGGTGGTGTTTGGCACCAGTGCGCAGGCGGCGATCCCGATTGGTAATCCCAATCTGCAACCGGAAACCGTGCAAAGTTTCGATGCGTCGGTGGATTGGTACTTCGCCCCTTCGGCCCTGTTCAGTGTCGGTGTATTCCACAAGGAACGCACCAATCTGTTTGTCGCCCAGCTGGAAGAAGCGCCGCGGGATGGCAACGGTTTCGGCGATATCACACCGCCCTGTGAAGGCGGCGGTATCTTCAATCCGGTGGCCAACCGCAACGTCTCGTCGAACATTCCGGGCACCGGCATTTGCGTCGATATCCAGACGACGATCAATGACAGCGCGACCACGACTCAGACCGGTATCGAAGTTGCCTTCCAGTATGATCTGTCGTCCTTCGAAGATACGCTTGGCTTCGCATCGGGCTTCGGTGTGATTGCCAACTACACCTTTCAGGAGTTCGGCGGCGGCGAGGCGGAAAACCTTTCGGCGCAGCGCGGGACGGATGTGTTCAACGCAATCAACGGCATCTACAACGATGCCAATTTCGTGCCGGTATCGGCGGTGCAGGGTCTGCTGGACTTCTCGCCGCACGCCTACAACGTGACGCTGTTCTACGAGAAGTACGGCATTTCGGCGCGGGCGCGGTATACGTGGCGCGATGCCTTCCGCACGCTGGATACGGCAGGCGGTGCCTCGCTCAACTCGACCTTCGGTTTCCCGGTCGTGTCAGAAGCGCGCGGACAGCTGAACGCCAGCATCAGCTATGACGTGACCCCGTTCCTGAACATTGGCGTCGAAGGCGTGAACCTCACGCGTTCGAATATCCGCCAGTTCTGTGTGAATGACGGGGCTCTGCTCTGCTTCGAAGGGCTGCCGGATCGCCGCGTAACCTTCGGCGCATCGCTCAGCTTCTGAGGCAATAATCTCCTCCTCCCTCGACCCCGGGCTGCGTTGCGGCCCGGGGTTACTTTTGCCTAAATTGGTATGACATAAATCTCATAATTGGCGTAGTTTTTAGGTTGACCTTTTGGATTGTCCTTTTACTCTTCACCAAAACACGGGAGAGTAAAATGGTGAATTTCAACGATTGTGTTGGCCTGCAGGTGCGCAACATCCGCACACTCGGGGCGCTACTGGCGACAAGTGCGATGGCGCTGGTGGCATCGCCCGCTTTGGCGCAGGACGCAGGAGCTGCGGACCCGGAAGTTGCCGAGGGCAATTCCATCGTTGTTACGGGTATTCGCGGCACGATCCAGTCGTCCATCGGTGAGAAGCGCGAGAATGATCTGATTTTCGATGCCCTGACATCGGACGACATCGGCGACCTGCCGGCGCTCTCGATCGGCGAGGCGCTGGAAACGCTCACCGGTGCGAGCTCGCATCGCGAGCAGGGCGGTGCGACCGAAATCTCGATCCGCGGCCTCGGTCCATTCCTGAGCTCGACCGTGATCAATGGTCGCGCGGCCACTAATGGCAGCGGGGACCGTTCGGTCAATTTCAGCCAGTTTCCCTCAGAGCTGTTCAACTCGGTCGGCATCTACAAGACGCAGTCGGCAAGCCTTATTGAAGGCGGCGTTGCGGGCCAGATCGCGCTGGAATCGGTGCGACCGCTCGATTTCGGGCGGACGCGGGTGCAGGGCGAGCTGAAGCTCAATTACAATCCCGGCAACTTCGATATCGACCCCGACCAGCGGTTCCAGGATTTCGGCTTTCGCGGAACGGTCAGCTATATCGACCAATATGACCTTGGCGGATACGGCGAGCTTGGGATTTCGCTCGGCTTTTCGCGCAACGAAGCGACTAATCCGGAGCAGGAAGCAGCCGCCAGCAACACACTGAATTACTGCCGCAATGATCCGTCGAGCACATCAGCGGGTACTGGCGACGACAACAATTGCAACACGACCCGACCTGATGTTGCCGGCACCGAAGATTTTGTGATTGGCCGCAACAGCTACTCCTATCGCCAGAATATTACCGACGATACGCGCGATGCCTTCTTTGCGGCGCTGCAATATCAACCGTCCCCCCTATTCGAGCTAAACGCGGATTTCCAATATTCGCAGCGCCTCTTCCGCGAGCGTCGTAGCGATCTGAATTTTTCCGAGGGGCGGCGCGTCGATGATGTCAATGATCCCAGCTTTCTCGACAATCCGCTGATCGGCAACCGGCTCGATTACGATCTGATTGTTGGTCCCAATGGCGAATTGCTCCAGTTCACCGGCGAAACCAGCATCGAGTCCAACAGCGAGTATATCGAACGGCTGGAGACATATTACGGTGGCGGCATCGGGTTTGAGGCGAACATTTCGGACCGGCTGACCCTTACGGGCGATGTGTCCTACTCTGAGACGCAGCGCGTGGAGGAGGCGGTGCAGGTGCGTATGCGTATCCGTGACCAGCGCGATATCTTCGGCAATCCTGCAGGCTATCCCCGCTCGCGCGAAAGCGATTTTTCCAACCCTAACAGCAACAGCAATACGTCAGACGACCGGATCGAGACCGCTTACCAGATCCAGCAGAACGGATCGCAAATCGTCAACTTTATTGTCGGCGATTTCGACCCGACCAATCCCGATGTTTTCAGCGATAATGCACGGGCGCGCTATGATCTTGAACAGGATCGGTTCAATTCGATCTGGGCAACGCGGGTTGATCTGGAATACGAACTGGACGGTTTCTTCTCGTCGGTCGAAATTGGCGGTCGTTTCCAGGATCTGCTCTATCGCGATGTTCCGGGTGCTGATGACGGACTGCCCAGCCGGACCGAGTTCACTTACACGAACAGCGCGCTTGCAATCGCCAACCAGGCGTGCCGCACCGCTTTCCCGGAGGAAGGCTTCCTGCAATCGGTGAGCGGCGGCAACCCGTTGATTACAAATGTCGACACGGCAACCGGACAGGTCATCGCAACCTACAACACCTACGCGACCTTCGATGCGTTGTGCCTTGCGCAAACGCTGGAAGCCAATGATCCCAGAGGGATCAGCTTCGATAGCAACGGGGTGCCGATCTATCCCGACAGTGATTTCGATTCGATCCAGAACAGCAATGTCAGCGAAAGAACGTGGGCAGCCTATGTTCAGGCCAATTTTGACGCGACCCTCGGCAGCTTGCCCGTTCGTGGCAATATCGGCCTGCGCGTGGTGAATACGGAAGTCAGCTCGACCGGTTTCCGCGGCGAACTCAGCGCCGTATTCGACCCCAATACGGGTGAGTTGACCAGCATTGTGCAGGATACCACGTCGCTGGTGGAAGTGACCGGTGGCGGTTCCTACACCGAATATCTGCCGAGCTTCAACCTGACCGCCGACCTGACCCCCGATCTACTGGGCCGCGTGGCGGTGTTCCGCGCGCTTTCGCGTCCTGATCCCTCGAACCTCAGCTTCGGCCGCAGTTTCAATGCACTGGTTGATGAAGGCAGTCCGATCTTCTCGGTCGCGGAGGCGATTGGCACTGCCAGCGCAACCGGTAACCCGTTCACCGATCCGCTGCTGTCATGGAATTTTGACGCCGCGCTGGAATGGTATCCTAACGAAGACACGATCCTTGCCATCGGCGGATATTACAAATCCTTCAATGGCGGTTTCGAGACGGTCGGCCAGTTGGAAACCTTCACCGTCGATGGCGAAGACCTGCAAACGCTGGTCACCACCACCAACACCACGCAGGACACCAGCACGATCTACGGCTTCGAGATTTCGGCGGCGCACCGCTTCTCCTATCTGCCGCGCCCGCTTGACGGTCTGGGCTTCCGTCTCGGATACAACTTCGCCGATTCCGATTTCGAGTTCCAGGATGATACGTTGGGTGCCATCACGACGGTGAATCCGGATGGTTCGACGACGACCAGCGCGGCGCTGATCCCGCCTTCGAACATCTTCGGCCTTTCGCGGCACGTCTTGTCGGCGCAGATCTACTACGAGATTGCTGGGTTCGATCTTCAGGGCGTCTACAAATACCGTAGCCAGTACTTCCAGCAATTCGTGGGCGATCCGGGCCGCATCCGCTATGTGGATGACACCGGCGTGTTCGAGGCGCGGATTTCCTACACGCTCAATCGCAATGTCCGCTTCACGGTCGAAGGGCTGAACCTCTTCAACGAACCGCGCACCGATTACCGCGGGACTCCGGACGATTTCAGTCAGACGCTGGTCTACGGTCCGCGCTTCTTCGCTGGTGTGCGCGTCCGGTTCTGACGTTACCGGGGCGTCTGCTCTCCCACAGGCGCCCCGGATCGCGTTGCGATTTCGGGTGGTAGAATTGGTATGACAAATGCGCTAACGCTCCCGGCGAAAGATCAGTTTTACCGATAAACGGGGCATCGTATGACCGCCAAAAGGCTCTATCAGGATATTGCGCGCAAGATTGCTGAATTGATTGACGAGGGCGCCTATCCGCCGGGCTCGCGTTTACCGGGAGAGCGGGACCTGGCGGAGAAATTTGATGTCAGCCGGGTAACCATCCGTGAAGCGGAGATTGCCTTGCAGGCGATGGGGCGGCTGGAGATCAAGACCGGATCGGGCGTTTATGTCAGCGAACAACGCCCTGATTCGCCTGCTGCCTTGCCCGCAGCGAGCGCATTCGAGGTGACCGAGGCGCGCCTGCTGATCGAATCGGAGGCGGCGGCACTCGCTGCGCACAATATCACCGATGCGGAAATTGCCCGTCTGGAAGAACTGGTCGAACAGATGGCAAGTCCTGACTCGGGAGTGTCGGATGAGGCGGACGAGCTTTTCCACATGACCATTGCTGCGGCCTCGAGCAATTCTGCATTGGTCCACACGGTCAGGCAATTGTGGCGGATGCGGGACGATCTTCCGCAGGTCAAAGCGACGTATGATGCGGTGTGTCTGCACGATACGGCGATGCGGATGGAAGAGCACCGCGAGATATTCAACGCGCTCAAGGCACGGGATGCTGCCGGTGCGCGTGCGGCGATGCGGGAGCATTTCAAGCGCCTGATCGAAACAATGCTCGACGCCACCGAAGCGCAGGCTCTGGCCGAAGTCCAGCAACGCGCCAGCGAAAGTCGCGAGCGTTTTATGGCTGCTGCCAAATTGCAATGATTGCTGCCCGCTCAAAATTGGCATGACACATTGCTGAATTTTGGCATGGAAAATTGGTTGACGTAGAGCGCGGCTCGCCTATTGTCCCTGTGCGATCAAGAGAGGGATTGGCGATGTTTCGCAAGCTGGCCGTATGGCTTTTGGCGTTGAGCCTGTGGGCGACGCCCGCCTTTGCCGAAGAGTTTTTTGTCGAGACACAGTCCCAATTCGAACGTGCCATCGATCGGGTTGAGGCGGGAGACACGATCGTCCTCGCCAACGGAGAGTGGCGCGACTTTGAAATGGTGGTTGCGGGCAGAGGGCGGGCGGACGCCCCCATTACCGTGACCGCAGAGACGATGGGCGGCGTCATTCTGACCGGCCAATCGAATCTGCGCATTGGCGGCGATCACATCATCGTCTCCGGCCTCGTTTTCCGCGACGGCTACAGCCCGACGGGCGAGGTTATCGCCTTCCGGATCGACAGCGAAACACTGGCGAACAATTCCCGGGTCACGCAGGTCGTCATCGACCACTTCAGCAAGCCCGATCGCTTCGACTCCGATTACTGGGTGGCGCTTTACGGCCGCAACAACCGCTTCGATCACAACCATCTGGTCGGCAAGACCAATGCCGGGGTGACGCTGGCGGTGCGGCTCGACGCGCCCGAAAGCCGCGAGAACAACCACCGCATCGACCACAATTATTTCGGACCGCGGCCCAATCTAGGCTCCAATGGCGGGGAGACTCTGCGCATCGGCACCAGCCATTTTGCCGAGTTCAATTCGAACACCATTGTCGAGAACAACATCTTCGACCGCTGCAATGGCGAGGTTGAGATCATTTCGATCAAGGCGGGCGGCAACACCGTGCGCGGCAACCTTTTTCTGGATTCGCGCGGCGCGCTGACCCTGCGCCATGGCGATGGCAATCTGGTCGAGCGCAATGTCTTCCTCGGCCACGGTATTGACCACACTGGCGGCATTCGGGTGATAAACCGCAACCAGATCGTGCGGCAGAACTATATGGAGGGGCTGCGCGGCAATGGCTTTGCTAGCGCGCTGACGGTGATGAACGGCGTGCCCAATTCGCCCGCCAACCGCTATGTCGAAGTGCAGAATGCGCAGATCGACAACAATTCGATCATCGATAGCGACCGCGTGACCTTCGGCGCGGGCGCCGATGCGGAACGCTCGGTCGCGCCCTATGACAGCAGCTTCAGCCGCAACTTGCTTGCCGGGCGCGATGGCGGGACGTTTGTCGAAGTCGATGCGCCAGTGGATGGTATTACCTTTGCGGACAATGCGGTGCTGTCGGGCCGTCTGCACGGCGCGCTCGATATGCTGGCGCGGGTGGAAAGCGGGCTGGAGCGCGGCGAGAACGGGCTGCTCTACCCGACCGATCCGGCGCTCGGCAATGTCGGCGCGCCGCGCGATCTGCGGGTGCTTTCGTTCGAAGATGTTGGCGTGGATTGGTATCCCAAGCCTGCATCGGATGATGCGCAGGGTTCGGCCCAAGCGCGCGAAGTGCCGCCCTCCGCTGTCGCACTGATTGCCGCTATTGCCGGAGCGCAGGAGGGCGAGACCTTGGTGCTCTCCCCCGGCACCTATCTGATCGACCGCACCATTCCGATTGAGCGGATGGTCTCGCTCACCGGCAGCACCAATGGCGCGACAATCATCGAATTTGCCCGGCCCACGCTCTTCGAACTGCGCGAGAATGGCGGGCTTGCATTGCACAATCTCGTCATTGACGGATCGCAAGCACCGGACTCCTCGGCCAATGCGGTGATCCGCACATCGAGCGCGCCCATTCGGGGCAATCTTCGCGTCTCGTTCGGCAACGTGCTGGTGCGTAACCTTGATATCAATCGCGATTTCGATGTGATCGCCTTCGGCCCGTCAACGCTCGCCGACCGCGTTGATATCCGCGACAGCACCTTCGAGAATATCAGCGGTAGCGTTGTCTCCGCGATCGCCGAAGCCGACGATCAGGGCCGCTACAATGTCGAATATCTCGAGATCAGCGGCTCGACCTTCCGCAATGTGCGTAGGCCGGTAGCTGAAATTTACCGTGGCGGGCGCGATGAAAGCACTTTCGGACCGCACGTCACTGTGACCGGATCGACTTTCGACAATGTCGGAGAGGGGACCGGCGCATCGCTTATGCTGCACGGCACGCAGCGGACGCAGATCGGCGGCAACACGTTCACAGGCTCTGCGCCTGTTGCCATCACGCACACGGTGGGCGTTCCCGAGACGGCGCTGGTCGACAACCGCTTTGTGGGTACACCGGCACCCGAACTGGTCGAACTCAATTGCGATTGCGCGCCGCGCGTGACGATGGAGCGCAATATCGTTGAAGCGGGGGAAGGCGAATGAGGCGCGTTCTCTCGCTAGCGGTTGGGGCAAGCCTGATCGTCCTTGCTGCGCCAGCAATTGCGCAGGAGGCACCGCCAGCAGGCGCTGTAGAGGCCGCATACCCGCCGCTTTTTGCCGCCGAAATGTCGCGAGCCCAACGTTTTGTCGACGAAATGATAGCAGCGGGCGTCACAGTCCCTGTCCCCGCCGATCCGGGCGGCGGCTACACGCATGAACAGCACAAGCGTAATTACCGTGCAATGCTCCTTGCCGCGCAGCTCTACGAGCTGACGGGCGAGGCGCGCTATTTCGGTTTCGTCCGCGAAATGCTCCTCGAATATGCCGATCTCTACCCGACCTTGGGTGACCATCCCGCGCGGGCGAACCAGAATGTCGGGCGGCTGTTCTGGCAGGTGCTCAACGATGCAATGTGGCACGTCCACGCGATCCAGGCCTACGAGATTATCCGCGATGAATTGCCCGCTGGCGAGCGGGAACGGATCGACAATGACGTGTTCCGCCGCGCGGCGCATTTCCTCTCGGTGGAATCCTCCGCGACGTTCAATCTGATCCACAACCATGCCACTTGGGCCACCGCTGCTGTCGGGATGACCGGCTATGTGCTGAATGACGAGGAGATGGTGCGCAGCGCGCTCTACGGCACGGTGGGGCCAGGTGAGGCGGGCTTTATCCGCCAGACCGAGCTGCTGTTTTCTCCCGATGGATATTACACCGAGGGGCCGTATTACCAACGCTTCGCCATGCTGCCGTTTATGGTCTTCGCCGGAGCGATTGAGCGCAACCAGCCGGACTTGCGCATTTTCGAGCACCGCGATGGCATACTGCTCAAGGCGCTCAATACGACCATCCAGCTGACTTACAACGGGTACTTCTTCCCATTCAACGATGCCATGCGCGACAAGAGCCTGAACACCGCCGAACTGTATGAAGGCGTCGCCATCGGATATGAAGTCAGCGGCGATCCGGCGCTGCTCGATATCGCCCGCTTCCAGAACCGTACAGTGATTTCGCCAGCCGGGCTTGGCGTGGCCGAGGCCTTGGCGGCGGGCGAGGCGGAGCCGTTTCCCTTCCGCTCCATGCTGTTTTCTGACGGGCCTGATGGCGATCAGGGCGCGATTGCCGTGCTGCGTGAAGGCTCAGGGCCCAACCACATGGCGCTGGTCGCCAAGAATGCCTCGCAAGGCATGGGCCATGGCCATTTCGACAAGCTGAGCTGGCAGCTTTACAATATGGGCGAGGAAGTCGTCACCGATTACGGCGCGGCGCGCTTCCTCAACATCGAGGCGAAGGAGGGCGGGCGATACCTGCCCGAGAACGAGAGCTGGGCCAAGCAAACCATCGCGCACAACACGCTGGTGGTGAACGAGCAGAGCCATTTCTACGGCGATCTTGATCTGGCGGAGGCGGCGTGGCCGACGCAGGATTGGTTCCATGTGGCAGACGGCTTCCAGGCCAGCGCCGCCAGTATAGACAGTGCCTACCCGAACGAAGGTGTCGCAATGGAGCGGCTGCTGGCGCTGGTGACGGTTGAAGGGCTTTCCCAACCGCTGGCGCTGGATGTGCTGAGGGCGCACAGCGAGGCGCCCGTGCAGTTCGATCTGCCGCTGCATTATGCGGGTCATATCATGCGGCTGGGCTTCGATATCGAACGCTATGTCGATGCGCGCCCGGTGCTGGGCAGCGGGCACGGCTACCAGCATATCTGGGAAGACGGTCGCGCGACACCGGACGGGGCCGATAGCTTCATGACGTGGTTGCTTGATGGCCGGTTCTACACCTACCGCTTTGTCGCGCAGGACGGCCTTGAGGTGATCCTCGGCGAGAGCGGTGCGAACGATCCCGACTTCAACTTGCGCCGCGAGCCCGTGGTTATCCAGCGCGTATCAGACAGCCGCGATGCGACCTTCGTCAGCGTGCTGGAACCGCATGGCCTTTACGATGGTGCAGCCGAACAAACGGTCGAAGGCGACAGCCGGATTGCCGCGCTCCGCCATGTCGAAGCAGGCGACTACGACATCGTCCTGATCGAGACGATTGCGGGGGAAGAGGTCGCCATCGCCATCTCTTGGGTTGATGACCCTACCGCTTCACACAGCATCACGATCGATGGGCGCAGCATCGCCTGGCAAGGCTATGCCGCACGCATCCTGTTGGACGAGTAAACCTCGCCTCCACCTGTATTAGCAGAACAAGGAACAAACATGGGCAATTTGACAGGGAAAACCGCCATTGTCACCGGTGGCAGCCGCGATATCGGTCGCGCCATTTCGGTCAGGCTGGGCAGCGAAGGCGCGAATGTCGTCGTCAATTACAACAGCAATGCCGCCGATGCCGAAGCGACCGTTGCCGCCGTTGAAGCGGCTGGCGGCAAGGCGATTGCGGAAAAGGCCGATGTCACCAAGGCAGGTGATGTCGATGCGCTTGTTGCGGCGGCGCAGGCTGCGTTCGGCGCGGAAATCCATGCGCTCGTCAACAATGCGGGCGGTCTGGTCGCGCGCAAGACGCTGGGCGAAATGGACGAGACTTTCTTCAATCACGTCATGCAACTGAACCTCACCTCCACTTTCCTCGCCTGCAAGGCAGTTGTGCCGCATATGCAGGCGGGCGCGGCAATCGTGAACCTGTCGTCAATCGCCGGTCGAGATGGTGGCGGGGGCGGTGCCATTGCCTATGCCACATCCAAGGGCGCGGTGATGACCTTCACCCGCGGCCTCGCCAAGGAACTCGGACCGAAGGGCATTCGCGTCAACGCGGTCGCTCCGGGGATGATCGCCACCACCTTCCACGACACCTTCACGCCCGATGCAGTGCGCGAAAATGTGGCCAATGCCACCCCGCTCAAACGGCAGGGCGCAGCAGAGGAAGTGGCCGACGCTGTGTTTTATCTGATTTCCCAGAATTCCGCCTTTGTTACCGGTGTCAATTTGGATATAAACGGCGGCCTGGCTTTCTCCTGATCGCGGTTTGCGGTCGCATTTTACGGGATTTTCGATGACTGACTTTCTCTCTTTCGGCGAAATCATGCTGCGGCTGAAAACGCCGGGACACGAGCGCTTTTTCCAATCACCGCAATTTGAAGCGACCTTTGGCGGGGGCGAGGCGAATGTCGCGGTCGCGCTGAGCAATTACGGGCTCGACGCAGGCTTTGTCAGCGCGCTTCCCGACAACGATATTGGCGAGAACGCCATCATGGAACTGCGCAAGTTCGGCGTCGACACCGCGCATATCAGCCGCTCGGGCGAGCGGGTGGGGATCTATTTCCTCGAAACCGGATCGAACCAGCGCCCGTCCAAGGTTGTATATGACCGCGCCAATTCCTCAATCTGTAACGCCAGCGCGGATGAATTCGACTGGCCGACCATTTTCGCAGGCGCCAAATGGTTGCACATCACCGGCATCACGCCCGCGCTCAGCCAGTCTGCCGCCGATCTGTCGATGGCCTGTGTCAAGGCCGCGAAGGAAGCAGGGCTGACCGTCTCTTGCGATTTCAACTTCCGCGGCAAGCTGTGGAAATACGGCAAGAGCGCGCCCGAAGTGATGCGCGAGCTGGTGAAATATGTCGATGTCGGCATCGCCAATGAAGAGGACTGCCAGAAGTCGCTCGACATCACCGTCGATGTCGATGTGGAATCGGGCGAGCTTGATACGGCGAAGTATGAAGCACTCGGCCAGAAAGTGCTCGATATCTATCCCGATATGCACACGATCGCGATCACCTTGCGCGAAAGCCTGAGCGCGGATCGCAACAATTGGTCCGCCTGCCTGCGCACGCGCGCGGACGGCTTTATGCTCAGCCGCAAATACGAACTGACCGATATCGTTGACCGTGTGGGCGGCGGGGACAGTTTTGCTTCTGCGCTAATCTACGGCCTCACCGCCTATGAAGACCGGCAGCAGAGCCTCGAATTCGCGGTCGCGGCATCGGCGCTCAAGCACACGATCATGGGCGACTTCAACCGCGTGACCGTGCCGGAAGTCGAAAAGCTGATGTCGGGCGACGGATCGGGCCGCGTGCAGCGGTAACTCTCTGCGGGCGTAGAGCCATCGACATATGCGAAACTGTCTGTAGGGAGGCGTTCAGAACAACAGCCATTGGGCAGGGATCTGGATGACCGACAAACCCTTCGACATTATCGTCTACGGCGCGACCAGCTTCGTCGGGCAAATCGTCACGCGCTATATGCACGAGACATTTGCCGGCGAGGGGTTGCGCTGGGCTATTGCTGGTCGCTCGCAAGCGAAGCTGGAGGCGGTGAGCGCGGAAGTCGGGCTTTCGGGCATTCCGATGATCGTCGCCGATGCGGCGGACAAGGCTGCGCTGGAGGCGATGTGCGCGCAAGGCACGGTGATCGTCTCCACCGTCGGGCCCTACGCGCTGTACGGCGATCTGCTGGTCGAGGTCTGCGCGGCAACGGGCACGCATTATTGCGACCTGACGGGTGAACCGCACTGGATCCGCCGGATGCAGGCGCGGCACGAGGAAGCGGCGAAGGCGAGCGGGGCGCGCATTGTCCATTGCTGCGGCTTCGATTCCATCCCGTCCGACATGGGCGTGCATTTCCTGCAAAGCCACGCGCGCGAGGCCTTTGGCGAGCCGTGCGAGCGGATCGATATGCGCGTGATGCGCATGAAAGGCGGGGCCTCGGGCGGCACCATCGCCAGCATGGTCAATCTGGTGAAGGAGGCATTGGGCGATCCGGCTCTGCGCCGCGAGCTCAAAAACCCCTATAGCCTGTGCCCGCCCGATCACGGCTTCACCGCGCGGCAAAGCAGTGTCGGGGCGGATTACGACGCGCGGCTCGAACGTTGGCTCGCGCCGTTCATCATGGCCTCGATCAACACCAAGGTGGTGCATCGCTCCAATGCGCTGAGCGGCAAGGCCTATGGCGAAAACTTCCTCTACGAAGAAGCGATGGTGACGGGCAAAGGCAGCGGCGGGAAGCGCCGCGCGAAGATGGCCGCGATGGGGCTGGGCGCGTTTACGGCGGGGCTGGCGATACCGCCGCTGCGCTGGATGCTTGGCAAATTCCTGCCCAAGCCGGGCGAGGGGCCGAGCCCGACCGAACAGCGCGAGGGGATGTTCGACATGGCCTTCCTCGGCAGCACGGCGAGCGGCAAGACCGCGCGTTGCCGCGTTACGGGTGACCGCGATCCGGGCTATGGCTCGACGGCGAAGATGCTTAGCCAGGCGGCTTTGTGTCTGGCGCGCGATGTGCCTGCGGATGCGGCGGGCGGTTTCTGGACGCCTGCAACACTGATGGGCGATGCACTTATCGCGCGATTACAGGCCCATGCCGGACTGACCTTCGACATGGTCGAGGAGCAATAGGCAGCGCGCTCAGCCCAGCGCCTCAAGTCTGCCCAGTGTAGTGTCGCGCGGCATCCGCGTCAGTTGTGCCATCAGCAATTCGGCAGCCGCTATGGCATCGCCCAGCGCGTCATGTGCGTCATAGGCGGGCAGACCATAGCGCGCCCGCGCAGCGCCGAGGCGATAGGCCCCCACTCCCGTCAGGTTCGGCGCGAGATGGCGTTCGAGCCTGAGTGTGCAGATACTACGCACCGGCAGGCGCGCGCCGTAAATCGCCTTCGCCGCGCCTTGCAACGCGTCCACCTCGATAGATGCGCCATGCGCCACCAGCACGCGTCCTGCCAGATCGTCAATCAGTGCGGCGGTCACATCGCGCAAATGGGTGCCTGCCGAGGCGCGCTGTCCGCCTATGCCGTGGATCGTCACGGCCTGCCGGTCGAGATCGGCATTGCTGCGGATATCGTGCACCTGTGCGTGTTCCAGCACGACCGCGCGCGGCGTGAAGCGCGTCCAACCCGCTTGCAGCAGATGTGCGCCGCGCTTGAGGCCATCGAGCTCGAAATCGAGCGCGAGCAGCGGGGCGTCGCGCGCGGGCAATGCCGGATCGGGCCATTCAGCGGCGGCATAACGGCCCAGAACAGGGGCTGAGGAGGTGCTTAGCCGGCGCAGATCATGCGCGAAGCGCAGCCGGGCGAACATCTCACACAATCCCTCCGGCTAGGTTGCGCCGCAGCGAATCGAGTGCGCCGCGAATGACCGCGAAAGCATCTTTCAGGTGATCGCGTTCGAGCGGGGAGAGACTGGCAGGCGCAATCGCATTGTCGGGCGCTTTTCCCGCTGCCAGCAGCTCGGCCTGATGGCGGATGCGCAATTCGTTCACCAGCACCATCGCATCCTTCAGGCTTTGCGCATCGCCGCTCGCCATCTTGCCCGCGCGGGCGATGGCGTCGAGCCGGTCGGCTGTCCCGACCGCGTGGATACCGTGGGCGAGCGCGTTGGTGCGGGCAATGTCGATCACCGGCATAACCGCCTGCGCCTTCACGTCGAAAACCTTCTCCCCGTCCGCCGTGCTTTCCAGCACCAGATTGCGGAAGAAGCCCAGCGGCACTTTGCTGCGCTGTGCATCGCGCGCGAGATAGCTGGCGAAAATCGAAGAGGCGGCGGCGCGTTCGATCACCTTTTCGCGCAGACTATCGACCAGCGACGCCTCGCCATGCACGCAGCGCATATCGAAGAAGATGGTGGCGCGCAGGATCTTGTCTTCATCGGGCCGCTCGATCCAGTCGGTGTAGCGGCTTTGCCATTCGCTGGCAGTCAGGCGCTGGGCGGCTTCCTTGGCCATGATCCCGCCCTTGCAATAGACGAAGCCGCAATCATTGAGCAGGTCGGAAATGCGTCCCCCAAGCTGTGCAAAATAGTCCGCATCGCCTTCTGCCATAGCATCGTCGATCACCAGCCCATTGTCCTGATCCGAACCGACCAGCTGCTCTTCGCGGGCGAGCGAGCCGAAGACGACAAGCGCATAGGGCACGGGCGGCTTGCCCAGTTCGGCCTCAGCCAACTGCGCTGCGCGACGGTGCGCCGCTTCGCCCAATGCGGAGACGAAACGCATGATATGCGCAGGGCCAAGCCCTTGATGCTCCATCCGCACGAAACTTTCAGGGATACGCTGTGCAGCGGCGATCAGCGCGGCGGGACTGTCTGCGCGGGCAATCGCCAGCCCTGCATCAATCGCATTACTGCCGAGGAAAGCGAGGATGTCGCTCGAGCTTATCATCCCCGCCAGCGAGCCATCGCTGGCGATCAGCGGCACATGGCGGAAGCCGCCTGCGGCCATCAGCGCCATGGCTTCGGCAACGCTGGCATCGGTGGGGAGCGTCTTGGGGCGCGGCGTCATCACCTCGCTCACCAGCCTGTCGCCCGGCACGCCTGCCGCGACGACGCGGTTGCGCAAATCCTTGTCGCTGAGAATGCCCACCAGTCCCGTATCGTCGCACACCGCCAACGTGCTGACATCGCACTCGCGCATGATCTGCGCCGCTTCGCATATCGTCTGTTGCGGCGCGCAGACGACGGGGCCGGTGCGGCGGAGCAGACTGTCGACCTGCGTCGTGTCGAACATTCCCGATGTCGCGCTTTCGCGGCGGCGCAGCGCGTGGCGGATGCGGTCTGCCTCGTCCTCGACGAAGTATTCGCGGAAGCGCTTGTGATCCTCGCGCAGCTTGAGGAACAGCGCGCCGGGCAGCTGGTACAGCAGCGTGTCTTCCATCGCGATGGCGGTGTTGCGCACTTCGCCGCCGCGCAGGATGGAGGGGTAGGCAAAGGCACTGCCGGGTTCGATGCGCGCGGTCAGCTCCTCGCCCGCCAGCCGCAATTCGACCGCGCCCGAACGCACGATCATCAGGCGGTTGTTGGTCTCGCCAGCGGTCAGCACTATCTCGCCAGCGGGAAAATAGGTGATGGTGACTTGCCGCGCGATGCGCGCCAGCACATCCTCGCCGAGCAGGTTGAACGGCGCGGCGCTGCCGAGGAAGCGGGCGATTTCGGCAAATTCCTGTCCCATGATAGCCCTATACTCCTGCCAGTGTCCCACTGCATTCAGACTAATGGGTGAGAGCCTGTTTCATCCGGCGTGACGGTGCGGCGGTATAAGTGCCATGTGGCGTGACCGAGCACGGGGAGTGCGACGAACAGGCCGAGAAACCCCGGCAGCATGGCTATCGCCAGCAGCACGGCGATCACGAAAGCCCAGAGGCACAGGACGAATGTGTTGTGCTTGATCGCGCGCAGGCTGACGAAAATCGCGGTGAGGAAGTCCACTTCACGGTCGATCAGCATGGGCAGGCTCATCACTGTGATCGCGTAGAACACGAAAGCGATGATCCCGCCGATCACGCTACCCACAGCCAGCATCGTAAGGCCGGTGGGGGTGAAGAAGAACGCGATCGATTCCGCGCCCGTCCCGTATTGCGCGGCGAAGACCGAGAACACCAGATGCGCGATGATGACCCAGAAGGAAAAGGCGACGAAGATAATCACGCCCATGCTGATGATCTGTTCGTCCCCGTGCCCGCGCAAGGCGCCAAGGATTTTGCCCCAGCCCATCGGCAGGCCAAGCTCGCGGCGGCGACTGACTTCGTAAAGGCCGACGGCGACGAAGGGAGCGATCAGCGGGAAGCCTGCAATCGCGGGGATCAGCCAGGTGATCTCGCTGCGATTGGTCAGAATGAAAAAAAGCGCGATCCCGCCAAAGGCAAAGATCGCGCCGAAGAAGAGGCCGAATTTCGGATGGGCGACGAAATCCCGCCACCCCGCCACCAGTGCCATGCGCAGATCTTCAGGGGAGAGATCGTCCGCGACGGTATAGGTCGCTGGCGGCGGGGAGGGGGATGACGTCAAGGGCCGGCCTCAGAAGCGGAAGCTGACGCCTGCGCTGACCACCCACGGGTCAAGCGTATGCTCGGTTTCGATAACCTGCGTGCCGCCAACCAGCCATTCGGCGGTGGTGCCGATGAAATAGCGCTTGGCATCGATCGAGAAGCCGAAGCCGTTATCGCCGAGCGGCACGTCGATACCGGCTTGCAGCGCTAAGCCGAATTCGTCCGACAGATTGGTTTCGGTGATCCCCAGCGGGATGGTCGCCGCGCCCGGATCATCGCTCAGCCAGATGAAATAGGCCGCACCCGCACCGACATAGGGCTTCACGCCGCCGACATCGAAATGCAGCTTGGCCGTGACGGTAGCAGGCAGCAGCAGCGCGTCCGACACGAGCTCGGTTCCGGCGGGGAAGCCCGAAACGGCATCGACATCGTGCTGCGTGGTGCCGGCAATCGTCTCGATCGAGAAATTGTTCGTGACAAAATACTCGATGGCCAGCGTGGGCACGTAATTGTCATTGGCTTCGGTATCGGTGCCCACGGGCAGGCCGACATCGTCGCGGTTGACGGCATCGATCGAACCATCGGGCAGCACAGCGGTGCCCAGCAGCTTGACCTGGAATTCACCCGCGCGATCCTGCGCAGCGGCAGGTGCTGACAAAGCAGCCAGCGCGGTGAAAGCGGAGAGAATGAGATACTTCATTGCAAATTCCTGATGGCAACAGTGGCCGCCCTGTGCGGCCAAGGGTTTTTGCTGCCACGCGCCGCTATTGCGCGGTGCGAAACTGATTTCATTGATCTTGATCAAAGCATTTGCGCTTTGATCGGTGTCAAAGACAGGCCTCCCAATAAGAGGCATTGGCGCTTTCGATCATGGCCACGCTTTCGCCATCACCTGTCTCGCCTGACGAGGAATTGCTGCGCAGCACGCTGGCGCAGGGCGGCGCGAGTGCCGATTCGTTCGCGCAGGTTCTGGCGATAGCCGAGCGGGTTTCGCTGGAGGCGAAGCAGTATCTGCCGACCGATCCCGATCAGGATCGCATGGTCTTCATCCTGAAAGGCGCGGCCAAGCTGGAAGTGCAGGTGAAGCCGTGCGCGTGCAGCTGTTCGGGCAGCAAGAAGAAAGAAGGCACGCACGGTCAAGTGCTGTCGTTCCACTTCCCCGGCGATTTCGTACCGGTGCTTCGTCGGCCTGATGCGCAGGCGCATCTGGCGGCGCTTACGCCGCTGGAATGCCTGATTTTCCCGACGCATCGGCTCCTCAACATCGCCGCGACCGATTCGGCCATGTTGCGCATCGTGCTGGCGCGCGCGTTCGAGGCGGTGGATGCCGGGCGGTCGGGCATGATCCAGCTCGCCAGTGCCTCTGCCAGCGAACGGCTGGAGGAGTTCCTGTGCGCAAT
This sequence comes from Aurantiacibacter sp. KMU-128, assembly GCF_056933515.1. NCBI lineage: Bacteria > Pseudomonadati > Pseudomonadota > Alphaproteobacteria > Sphingomonadales > Erythrobacteraceae > Aurantiacibacter > Aurantiacibacter sp. KMU-128. The sequence goes on along the minus strand of NZ_JBXORT010000001.1, from coordinate 1,852,100 downwards.
GGCGGTCAAGATTACCGGCTGGAGCAAGGGGCCGTGCGAGTTCAATCTGCCGATGAGCCGCCGCGAAATCGCCGATCACCTTGGCCTCACCATCGAAACCGTCAGCCGCCAGTTCGCAGCCTTGCGCGACGCAGGCGTCATCGAAACCGAAGGCCGCTCGCTGGTGCGTTTGCTCGCCGGTTGAGCCGCCAAACCTGCGAGCGAACTCAGACTTTTTTCCTATCCGAACAGAATTTGATCGAGATCAAATACACGATTTTGCCCCCGTCATATGGCGGGCGTGAAAGGGATCATTATCATGGAAGCAACATTGGGACGTGCTGGGATCTGGGCGGTAGTCCTGCTCCTTGCCATTGCCGCAATAGCCGGTGCGCAAGACACCGGCTTCGCTATTCACATGGGCATTATCGCTGCGGTCGCGGTGCTTTTGCTGCTGATGACGGTGGGGCGTTACAACCCGCTGTCGAAAGCGCAGAGCATCTTCAAACTGCCCCCCGGCGACACGGTGTATGATGATGATGTCGTGCGCTGGGGCGTTATCGCGACGATGTTCTGGGGGTTGGCAGGCCTGCTCGCAGGCGTGTTTATCGCCTTGCAGCTGGCTTTCCCCGAGCTCAATTTCGAACCCTATCTCAATTTCGGGCGCGTCCGCCCGCTGCATACCAGCGCAGTCATTTTCGCGTTTGGCGGCAACGCGCTGCTGGCGACGAGCTTCTACGTCGTGCAGCGCACCTGCCGCACGACGCTGGCGTTGCCGGGCACGGCGCGTTTCGTGTTCTGGGGTTACCAGCTCTTCATCGTGCTGGCGGCAACCGGCTATCTGCTGGGGATCACCCAGTCGAAGGAATATGCCGAGCCCGAATGGTATGTCGATCTGTGGCTGACGATTGTCTGGGTCGCTTACCTCGCCGTGTTCGTCGGAACGCTGCTGAAGCGTAACGAGCCGCATATCTATGTGGCGAACTGGTTCTACCTCGCCTTCATCCTCACCGTGGCGATGCTGCACGTGGTGAACAATTTGTCGATGCCGGTCGATCTGCTCGGCTCGCGCAGCTACTCCGCCTTTGCCGGGGTGCAGGACGCGCTGACGCAGTGGTGGTACGGCCACAATGCGGTGGGCTTCTTCCTCACCGCAGGGTTCCTCGCCATGATGTATTACTTCGTGCCGAAGCAGGCGAACCGTCCGGTCTATTCCTATCGCCTGTCGATCATCCACTTCTGGTCGCTGATCTTCCTCTACATCTGGGCAGGCCCGCACCATCTGCACTACACCGCGCTGCCCGACTGGGCGCAGACGCTGGGCATGGTCTTCTCGATCATGCTGTGGATGCCCAGCTGGGGCGGGATGATCAACGGTCTGATGACGCTGAACGGCGCATGGGACAAGGTTCGCACCGATCCGATCATCCGCATGATGGTGATGGCGCTGGCTTTCTACGGCATGAGCACGTTCGAAGGCCCGATGCTGTCGGTGAAGGCGGTGAACAGCCTGTCGCACTACACCGACTGGACCATCGGCCACGTGCACTCGGGCGCGCTCGGCTGGAACGGCATGATCACTTTCGCCTGCGTCTACTTCCTCGCCCCGCGTCTGTGGAAGCGCGAGCGGATGTATTCGCTGCGGATGATCAACTGGCACTTCTGGCTCGCCACTCTGGGCATCGTTTTCTACGCCGCCAGTATGTGGGTGGCCGGGATTACCCAGGGTCTGATGTGGCGTGAATACGGCTCTGACGGCTATCTGGTGAACAGCTTCATTGACACCGTCGCCGCGCTGCACCCGATGTATCTGATGCGTGCCTTTGGTGGCCTGCTCTATCTCTCGGGCGCGATCCTGATGGCCTACAACATCTGGATGACCATCGCTGGCCGTCTGCGTGACGAAGCGCCGATGGGTGACACCCCGTATGACGAAGCCGCTGACCGGCCCATCGTGCCGCAAGCTGTTCCCGCAGAATAAGGAGGCTGACCGATGAGCAGCGACAATACCACAACCGGCGCTCCTCCGAAGCGCGTGTTCGAGGGTCACAAGACACTCGAAAAGAACGTCACCCTCCTGGCCGTAGCCGCCTTTGCAACGGTGGCGATTGGCGGGTTGGTGCAGATCACTCCGCTCTTCTACCTCGACAACACGATCGAGGAAGTGGAGGGGATGCGGCCCTATACTCCGCTGGAGCAGGCCGGACGCGACATTTATATCCGTGAAGGGTGCTACACCTGCCACAGCCAGATGATCCGTCCGTTCCGCGACGAGGTGGAGCGTTATGGGCACTACTCGCTAGCGGCAGAAAGTATGTTCGATCACCCGTTCCAATGGGGATCGAAGCGCACCGGCCCCGATCTGGCGCGCGTTGGCGGCCGCTATTCGGATGAATGGCACGTCCAGCACCTGATCCACCCGCAATCGGTGGTGCCGCAAAGCATCATGCCTTCCTACAGCTTCCTCGCGGATACGCCGCTGAAGATTGCGGATATCTCCGCCAATCTTGTCGCCCTGCGGCGGGTGGGCGTGCCTTACACCGATACCGACATCGCGCAGGCGGAGATCGATATGTTCGCGCAGGCCAATCCGTTTGGCGATGCGGGCGATCTGGAGGAGCGGTATCCCAAGGCGCAGGTTCGCGATTTTGACGGCAATCCCGATCAGGTGACCGAGATGGATGCGCTGGTCGCCTATCTGCAAATGCTCGGCACGCTGGTCGATGTCGAGAGCGCCGCTGCGCAGGCCGAACTGGCAGAGGAGCGCGGGCGATGAGCTTTTACGAAACCCTGCGCCATCTTGCCGACAGTTACGGGCTGGTGGTGATCTTCGGGCTCTATCTGCTGCTGTGCGGCTGGCACTTCCTGCCCGGTTCCCGCGACGGCGTAGAGCGCGCCAAGCATTCCATTTTCGAAGGAGACGACCATGGCTCCGTCCAATAATGACAATACCCGTATCGACGCGCCCACTGGCACCGAATTTGTCGGCCATGAATGGGATGGCATCGAGGAGCTGAATACGCCACTGCCGCGCTGGTGGCTGTGGACATTCTATGCCTGCATCGCCTGGGCGGCGGTTTACGTCGTCCTCTATCCGGCATGGCCGATGGTGGAGCGCGCGACCGAAGGGACGCTCGGCTGGTCTAGCCGCGGTGACCTTGCCGCAGAGATGACAGCTGCCGACAATGCGCGCGCGGATATTTTCGCCCGCATCGCCGCCACGGATGTTACCGATCTTCCGGCTGATCCTGACCTCATGGCGCAGGCCATTTCCGGCGGCGCAGCGGCCTTCCGCCAGCACTGCGTGCAGTGCCACGGCGCGGGCGCGGCGGGTTACGAGCAATATGGCTACCCCAATCTCAACGATGACGACTGGCTTTGGGGCGGCAGCTTGAGCGAAATCGAATACACGCTGACCCACGGTATCCGTTGGGAAGGCTCGACCCAGACGCGGCAATCGATGATGCCTGCTTTCGGCGACGTGCTGCAACCGGCGCAGATCGATCAGGTGGTGGCGCACGTCCTCTCGCTGAGCGGGCAGGGCGAAGGCAATGCGGCTGGTGCAGCCTTGTTCGAGACCAATTGTGCGGTGTGTCACGGCTCGGACGGTTCGGGCAATCGCGCTCTGGGCGCACCCGTGCTCAATGACGCGATCTGGCTTTACGGCAACTCGGCAGCGAACATCCGCAGCCAGATTGCGGTGCCGCGCCACGGCGTCATGCCGGGCTGGAGCGACAAGCTGGATGCCGTGACGATCCGGATGCTGGCGGCTTACATCCACTCGCGTGGTGGCGGCGAGGCCGAGGCGGTTGTTGAAACCGCCGAGGAAACCGATGCGACAGCACCGGCCGAGAGCGGGGGCGATGCCTGAGACTCTCGCCAAAAAGGCTCCGGCGGCTGACCGGCCTGCACCCAGTGAGCCGCCGCCCCAGCTCTACGCCAAGCGGGAAGCGGTCCACAACAAGCGGATCGACGGCCCGTTCCGGCGTTTCAAGTGGCTGGTGATGCTCGTTACCCTGAGCATTTACTACGTCACCCCGTGGATCCGCTGGGATCGCGGGCCGTATGCGCCCGATCAGGCGGTGCTGGTCGATCTGGCCAATCGCCGCTTCTATATGTTCGATATCGAAATCTGGCCGCACGAATTCTATTTCGTCGCCGGAATGCTCATCATGGCGGGCATCGGCCTGTTTCTGGTGACGAGCGCGGTGGGCCGCGCATGGTGCGGCTATTCCTGCCCGCAGACCGTGTGGACGGATGTGTTCCAGCACGTCGACCGCTTCATCGATGGCGACCGCAATGCGCGGCTGCGGCTCGACAAGGCACCGTGGACCGCGAGCAAAATCGCGCGGCGCGGGTTCAAATATGCGGTTTACCTGCTCATCAGCCTGGTGACGGGCGGGGCATGGATTCTCTACTTCGCCGACGCGCCGACATTGTTCAGGGACTTCTTCGCTGGTGAGGCGGCCACCGTGGCTTATGCTACGGTCGGCATCCTCACCTTCACCACCTTCTGGCTCGGTGGCTTCATGCGCGAACAGGTGTGCATCTATATGTGCCCCTGGCCGCGCATCCAAACCGCGATGCTCGACGAGAAATCACTGATCGTCACCTACAAGGACTGGCGCGGCGAAAAGCGCGGCAGCCTGAAGAAGGCGGAGAAAGAGCCGGAGAAATACGGCGACTGTATCGATTGCCTGCAATGCGTCGCCGTGTGCCCGACCGGCGTCGATATCCGCGAAGGCCAGCAGATCGGCTGCATCACCTGCGGGCTGTGCATCGATGCTTGCGACCGGGTGATGAAGGACATTGGCCGTCCGCGTGGTTTAATCGATTATGCTACCCTTGAGCAGTGCGAAGCTGAGGCGAAAGGCGCTCCCGCGACCCCGCCATGGAAGGCGCTGCTGCGCCCGCGCACGGCGATCTACTTCACCATCTGGGGCGGGATCGGGCTTGCGATGCTGTTCGCGCTGGGCACCCGCAGCCACTTGGACATTACTGTTTCGCCCGACCGCAACCCGCCTTTCATGCTGATGAGCGATGGTTCGGTGCGCAATTCCTACACTCTACGCCTGCGCAATATGGAAGCGCGCCCGCGCGATATGGAAATTGCGCTGGCGGGCCTGCCGCAAGGCGCGGTCATGTGGACCGAACGGGTGGCGATGGAGGATGCGGCGGATACGATCACCGTGCCGGTTCCCGCTGACGAAACCGCCATTGTCCGCGCCTATGTGATGGTGCCCGAAGGCTCTGACGCGGGCGGATTCACTTTCGACGTCACCTCGCTCGACGAACAGCGCGAGCAGGACAGCGCCGAAACCAGTTTCACCATGCCGGGAGGCGAATGATGACGACACCTGCCAGCCGCAAACCTTTCACCGGGCGCACCATGGCCGCCATTCTGGTCGGCGGATTTGCCGTCGTGGTGGCGGTGAATTTCTACATGGCGAGCCTCGCCACCAGCGGCTTTCACGGCGTGGTGGTGGAGAATTCCTACGTCGCCAGCCAGAATTTCAACGACTGGCTGGAGGAGGCGGAGGCCTCGCGCGCTTTGGGCTGGGAAGGCACGGCAGAGCGCGGAGAGGACGGCTTTGTCACCATTCGCACCAGTGGCGTTCCGCAGGGTGCGTTGGTCTCCGCTGAACTGCGCCGCCCGATTGGAGTGGACGAGCGGCTGGAGCTGACTTTCCAGTCGACCGGCCCCTACAGCTACCGCTCGACCGCGCCGGTTGATGCGGGCCGCTGGACGGTTCGCCTGCACATCATATCGGGCGACAACGTCTGGGCTGAGGAAAGCGCACTCCGGTGAACGCGCCGCTCGCCATCGCTGAGGCCGAGAGCAGCCACGTCACGCGCTTCACCGTGCCCGGGATGCGCTGCGCCGGGTGCATCGGCAAGATCGAGCGCGAGCTGCCGAAAGTGGCTGGCATTACCGGCGCACGGGTGAATTTCTCCGCCAAGCGGGTGGCGATCACACATTGGGGAAGCCTCGACGAAACCGATCTTACCGAAGCCTTGCAGAAAATCGGCTTCGAAGCGCAGCCGGTCGCGGAAAACCCGCTGGCCGAGGATAGCGGGGATCGCAAACTGCTGATGCGCGCGCTTGGCGTTTCGGGCTTTGGCATGATGAACATCATGCTGCTCTCGGTCAGCGTATGGTCGGGCGCGGAAGGGGCGACGCGCGAGTTGTTCCACTGGCTGTCTGCCATCATCGCCATGCCGGTGATCGCTTATGCAGGGAGGCCGTTCTTCGCCTCCGCGTGGATGGCGCTGAGGCACAAACGCACCAATATGGATGTGCCGATCTCGATTGGCGTGATCCTGGCCACCGCGCTCAGCCTTTACGAGACCATCGAAGGCGGCGGGCACGCCTATTTCGAAAGCGCGGTAATGCTACTGTTCTTTCTGTTGGCAGGCCGCGCGCTTGATGCGGCAATGCGCACGCGCACGCGGGCGGGGATCGGCGCGCTGCTTGGGCGGATGGGCAAGAGCGCGAGCGTGATCGGTCCCGACGGCACGACGCGGCGCGTTGCCGCCGACGCGCTGGTGCCGGGAATGCTGGTGCTGGTCGCCGCCGGAGAAGCGCTCGCCGCCGATGGTGAAGTTGTCGAAGGCACCAGCCAGATCGACAATGCGATGCTCACCGGCGAAAGCACACCCCAAGCGGTGGGCATGGGCAGCGTGGCGCACGCCGGAGCGATCAATCTGGGCGCGGCCTTGCGCGTCAGGCTCACCCGCACGGCAGAAGACACCGCCATCGCCGAAATCGCGCGGCTGATGGACGAGGCGGGCCAATCGCGCAGCCACTATGTCCGCATCGCCGACCGCGCCTCGCGCATTTACGCGCCGGTGGTGCATACGCTGGCGGCGCTGGCCTTTGTCGGCTGGATGATTGCGGGCGCAGGCTGGCACCAGTCGCTGGTGATTGCGATTGCCGTGCTGATTATCACCTGCCCTTGCGCCATGGGTCTCGCCGTGCCGACCGCGCAAGTGGTTGCCTCGGGCGCGCTGCTCAAACGCGGACTGTTGGTGAAGGACGGCAGCGCGCTGGAGCGACTGGCCGAGGTGGATATCGCCTTGTTTGATAAGACGGGCACGCTGACGCTGGGTGAACCGCGCCCTGATCTTGATGGGCTGGGCGAAGAAGCGAAGCGGGTTGCGCTGGGCCTCGCCCAGGCAAGCCGCCATCCGCTCAGCCAAGGGCTTGCTGCCGCTCTGCGCGCAGAGGGAATTGAGGCTGCCGTCATCGAAGGTGTGAGCGAGGAAAGCGGGCAGGGCGTCTCTGGCCGCTGGAACGGCCAACTGGTCGCACTCACCCGTCCCGATGCGGACAATGCACAGCTCGCCACCAAGCTGGTGATTGGCGAGGACTCGCATCTCCTCACATTCCGCGATCCGCTGCGCGCCGATGCGGAGGAGGCTTTGGGTAGCCTGCGAGCAAGCGGCATCGATGCGAGCATTATTTCGGGCGACCGCCAAGCCCCTGTCAGCGCGGTGGCCGAGATACTCGGTATCGCAGCGACGGCGGCAGCCAGCCCGCAGGACAAGCTCGCCACGTTGGAAGCTTTGCGTGATGCCGGGCACAAGCCGCTGATGGTCGGAGATGGATTGAACGACGGCCCCGCGCTTGCCGCTGCCCATGCGAGCATCGCCCCCGGCACCGCCAGCGATGCGAGCCAGCAGGCGGCGGACGCTGTGTTTATCGGCGCGCAGCTGATGCCCGTCGCGCTCGCAGTGAAGGTCGCGCGGCGCACGATGGCGATTGTCCGCCAGAACTTCACGCTCGCGATCGGTTACAACGCTCTGGCCGTTCCGCTGGCCCTGTTCGGCTACGTTACACCGCTTATCGCCGCGATTGCCATGTCGATGAGCAGCCTGATTGTCGTCGCCAATTCGCTGCGCCTGGCAAGGAGCGCAAAATGACCGGTCTTGCCTTCCTCATCCCCATCGCATTGTTCATGGGGCTCGCCGGACTGGGTGCGTTCTTCTGGGCCATGCGCAACGGGCAGTACGAGGATATGGACGGCGCCGCCGCGCGCATCCTGATCGACGATGACGAGCGCGAAGAGCCATGAAACTGATCGCCCTTGCCGCGCTGCTGCCACTCGCCACCGGTCCCTTGCCGGAGGAGGAGCGCGTGCTGACCGCGAGCCTGTGCCTCGGCGGCGAAGTGACCATCCCGCTGGGTAATGGCGACCCATTGCCCGGACGCGATTGCAAGCTCACCGCCTGTCACGCGGCGAACAATCGTGAGCGAGTTGATCGAGATCAAGGAAAGGGCCCGCAGCCGCGCCCATAGAGGCACAATGTGGCCATATCATCCCGAACTGCTCGATGTGCCGGTGCCGCGCTATACGAGCTATCCCACCGCCGCCGATTTCGGCGCGCTTCCCAGCAACGCCTTGCCGCAAGCGATTGCGCAGGCCAGCGGCGATATCTCGCTCTACCTGCACATCCCGTTTTGCGAGAAGATTTGCTATTATTGCGGCTGCAATACCGGCGCGGCGGGGCGCAAGCAGCGTGTGGCGAGCTATCTGGCAGCATTGCACGCGGAAATCGCGACGGTTGCTTCACTGCTCCCGGCAGATGCGCGCGTCCGCCGGATCGCATTTGGGGGCGGGAGCCCCAATGCGATTACGCCAGAGGATTTCGGCCTGCTGGTCGATGCCTTGCACCGGCATTTCCCGCTTGCCGACACCTGCTGGTCAATCGAGACCGACCCGCGTTCGATGACGGCCGAATGGGGCAAGGCGATTGGCGAGGCGGGCATTACCCGCGCCAGCATGGGTGTGCAGACCTTCGCCAAACATTGCCAGCAGGCCATCGGGCGCGAGCAGGATGATGCGCTGATTTGCCAGAGCATTGACTGGCTGCGCCGGGCGGGAGTGACCTCGCTCAATTTCGATCTGATGTACGGCTTGCCGTTCCAGACCGCCGAGGACTTGGCCGAAAGTCTAAACCAGGCCCGCGTGCTCGGCGCCGACCGGATCGCGGTGTTCGGCTATGCCCATGTCCCGCACATGGTGCCGCGCCAGACATTGATCGACGCGAGCGAATTGCCGGGGCGCGATGCGCGCTTTGCAATGGCGGCGCAGGCGTATGACTTCCTCACCGCAAGCGGCTATGACGCGGTGGGCTTTGACCACTTTGCTTTGCCTGCTGATCCGCTGGCGCAGGCGATGCGGGCAGGCACATTACACAGGAATTTTCAGGGTTTTACAGACGATAGCTCACCCGTCTTGATCGGTATGGGCGCGAGCGCCATTAGCGGCTTCCCCCAACTTATAGCGCAGAACGAAAAGAATAATGGCCGCTACCGCATGATGGCGTCGGAGGGTCTGCTGACCGCTTCGGTCGGGATCGAACGCAGCGCAGACGACCAGCTTCGCGGCGGAGTGATCAACGACCTGCTCTGCCGAGCCGAGACCGAACTGACCCCGTGCCTCGCATCGCGCCACGCCGAAGCCTTTGCGCCCTTTATCGAACGTGGGTTGGCAGAGCTGGACGGGCTGCGCCTGAGGATTACACCCGAGGGATTGCCCTATGCCCGTGTGATGGCCTCCATCTTCGACAGCTACCGTGCGCAAACCGCACACCGTTTCAGCTCGGCGATCTAGCGGACGAGCCAGGTTCCGGCGCGAAATGCGCCAGCGGCGTGTGCAATGCACTGGTCGCCTGCCCGATTATGGTTTCTCCGCCGACGCTGACCCATGCGTGGGCGTAGAATGTGCTGGCAGGAACGGTCTCGCCTTCGCCAGCCATTCGACCGCCGATCGTGGCTACGTGATTGATGCGCTCTTGGCGCAAGAGACGGCACGCCGCCATCGCTTGTGGCATACAGTCGCATTGCCACGGCATCACACGCGCGGCGCGCTGGACAGCGCGACCTATCTGTCTCGCAAGTGCAAGGTCAGCCGGAGAACAGGTGGCTGAATTTACTCTTGAATCATCCGTTGCAACGCCCAACCACTGCAACGCCCTGAAGGTGGGATCGCGGCGCAGCACCCAGCTCGCGCGGACCAGCAAAGGGAGGGCGCGCAGCGAGAGCGCCACGTCTTTCATGCCCAACCTGAACCCGCTTTTTGCCACCGCGTCAGCTCCCGTCAGCCCCAGTCATACTAAAGTCGCGCTCGTCGGCGGCCCCTGCCCGATATAGCCTTCAGGGCAAGCTGCCAAATCTGGTTGCGGAAAAAAGAAAAAGGAGGGGACCGATGGTCGAGGAAACACCGCCTGATCCGGGCGAAACCACGAATGCCAATGAAACCGCCTATTGGCGGGAAAATGTCCGCTTGCTCATCACCCTGATGGTGGTGTGGTTTGCGGTGTCTTTCGGAGCAGGTATCCTGTTTCGCGAGTGGCTGGATCAATTCATGCTCGGCGGATACCCGCTGGGATTCTGGTTCGCGCAGCAAGGCTCGATCTACGCCTTCATGCTGCTGATCGTCATCTATGTCGTCAAAATGCGTTCGCTCGAACGCAAATACGACCTTGACGATTGAAGGAGGGGATCATGTCGACACAGGTTCTCATTTACATCTTCGTCGGGCTTAGCTTCGCGCTTTATATCGGCATTGCCATCTGGTCGCGGGCAGGTTCCACCAAGGAATTCTACGTTGCCGGCGGCGGGGTTAGCCCGGTCGTGAACGGTATGGCGACGGCAGCGGACTGGATGTCTGCGGCCAGCTTTATCTCGATGGCGGGTCTTATCGCCTTCCTTGGTTACGACGCATCGGTTTACCTGATGGGCTGGACCGGCGGCTATGTGCTGCTGGCGCTGCTGCTGGCGCCCTATCTGCGGAAATTCGGCCAGTTCACCGTGCCCGATTTCATCGGCACGCGCTATTACTCCAAGACTGCGCGAGTGGTGGCGGTGATCTGTCTGATTTTCATCAGCTTCACCTATATCGCCGGGCAGATGCGCGGCGTCGGGATCGTGTTTTCGCGCTTCCTCGATGTCGACATCACGATGGGCGTTATCCTCGGCATGGGCATCGTCTTCATCTATGCCGTGCTCGGCGGAATGAAGGGCATCACCTACACGCAGGTGGCGCAATATTGTGTGCTCATCACGGCTTACATGGTGCCGGCCTTCTTCCTCAGCTTCATGATCACCGGCAATCCGATCCCGCAGCTGGGACTGGGTTCGCAGGTGAATGACGGGTCGGGCCTGTATGTTCTGCAAAAGATGGACATGGTGCTGACCGATCTGGGCTTCAGTGCCTACACCGATGGCAGCAAATCGATGATCGATGTGTTCTGCATCACCATGGCGCTGATGGTTGGCACGGCGGGTCTGCCGCACGTGATCGTGCGCTTCTTCACCGTGCCCAAGGCTTCGGACGCGCGCAAATCGGCTGGCTGGGCGCTTCTCTTCATCGCTCTGCTCTACACCACGGCTCCGGCGGTGGGTGCATTTGCCCGCCTCAACTTCATCGATACGGTGAACGAGACCGCCTATGCCGAAGCGCCCGAATGGTTCACCAATTGGGAACGCAACGATCTGATTGCCTTCCAGGACAAGAATGGCGACGGGGTCATGCAATTGCGTTCGGGCAACGCCTTCGAAGGTGCTCCGACCTTTGTCGAGGGAACCGGGCCTTCGGGTGAGCGTCTGGTGAGCAATGCGCCCGTCGCGGACAGCGAGAACGAGGTATATGTCGACCGCGACATCATGGTGCTGGCCAATCCCGAAATCGGCAATCTGCCGGGCTGGGTGATTGCGCTGGTGGCGGCGGGCGGCCTTGCCGCGGCGCTCTCCACCGCGGCAGGCTTGCTGCTGGTGATTTCGAGCTCGGTCAGCCACGATCTGCTCAAATCGACCTTCCGTCCGGATATTTCGGAGAAGGGAGAGCTGCTCGCGGCACGGTTGGCGGCGACAGCGGCGATTGTCGTGGCAGGCTATCTGGGCATCTATCCGCCCGGATGGGTGGCCGAAGTGGTCGCCTTTGCCTTCGGCTTGGCCGCAGCCAGCCTGTTCCCGGTGATCTTCATGGGCATCTTCACGAAGTTCATGAACCGCGAAGGCGCGATTGCCGGGATGGTCAGCGGACTGGTGTTCACCTTCGCCTACATCTTCTACTTCAAGCTGTGGAACCCGGCGATGAACGTGGCGGATAACTGGCTGCTGGGCATCTCGCCCGAAGGCATCGGCGTGATCGGGATGCTGATCAACTTCGGTGTCGCTGTGAGCGTCGCGAAAATGACTGCTGGGACTCCGCTCGAAGTGCGCCGTCTGGTCGACTCGATCCGCGTGCCTCGCGGTGCGGGCGAGGCGCACGCGCACTGAACGCAAGAAGATCGGGTCGCAAGGAGGGGCGGCGCCATTGGCGTCGCCCTTTCTTTTTTGCCAGCACCCGATCTTTGCGCTAGCTTTCCCGCACAAGGGGAGAGGTCCGGCGTATGCTTTTTGCAATCGCCATTATCGCCAGCGCGATCTATCTTGGCGCGCTGTTCTGGATCGCCGCGCGGGCAGACCGCGACGGGGAACAATTCTCGCCGCGCCGCCGCAGCTGGATCTACGGGCTATCGCTGGCGGTGTATTGCACCAGCTGGACATTTTTTGGCGGGGTTGGAACTGCGGCCACTTCCGGCATGCAATATCTGCCGATCTACCTCGGGCCGATCCTGCTGTTCACGCTAGGCTACGGGCTGATGGGCCGCATTCTGGTGCAGGCGAAGGCGCAGCATTCGACTTCGATCGCCGACTTTCTCTCCGCCCGCTACGGCAAGAGCGCTGCCATTGCGGCGCTAGTCACGATCATCGCCAGTGTGGGTTCGCTGCCTTACATGGCGTTGCAATTGCAATCGGTGGGCGCGTCGCTCGTCGCGCTTGACGCATCGCTGCCGCAGAGCCTGGCGATGGAAGAAATCGTGCTGGTGGTGGCGATGGCGATGGCATTGTTCGCGATCCTGTTCGGATCGCGCCGGGCGGACCAGGCGGGTGACAATTCGGGTCTGGTGCTGACCATCGCTATTGAGGCGGTGGTGAAGCTGTTTGCACTTATCGCGCTGGCGGTGGCGGCCATGGTGACGCTCGCCGACATCGAAGCACCGCCGGTTGCGAGCGTCTTCAACGAAAGCCAGCTCGACCTGCGCTTTCTGGTGCTGACACTGCTCGCCGCCTGTGCTGCGCTGTGCCTGCCGCGCCAGTTCCACATGACCTTTGTCGAAGCGCCCGATGACCGGACGGACGCGTCGAAACAATGGATATTCCCTGCCTATCTGGTGCTCACGTCGCTAGTGATCGTGCCGATTGTGCTGGCTGGACTGGCGGTGCTGCCAGAGGAAACGCCGCGCGATTCCATCGTGATGGCGCTGCCGCTGGCGATGGGGAATGATGCGCTGGCGCTGGTGATGTTTATTGGCGGACTCTCCGCTTCGACCGGCATGATCATGGTTGCCAGCGTTGCGCTTTCGACGATGATTACCAACGATCTGCTCGCTCCGGTCATTTTCCGACGGGCCCTGAGCGGGCAGGGCGACCGGACGCGGCTCGCCAGCCGTTTGCTACTGGTGCGCCGCATTGTTATCGGCGCGTTACTCACGCTGTCCTATCTGGTCTACCGCCAGTTTGGTGCGAGCGAGAGCCTTGCAGGGCTGGGCATCCTTGCGTTCGCGGCGGCCGCGCAATTTGCGCCGGGTCTGGTGCTCGGCGTGCTCACACGTCATGGGAACCGTATCGGAATGCTAAGCGGGCTCGCCACCGGGTTCGGCCTGTGGCTGGTGTTGCTCGCCATCCCCGCTGCCACCGGCGCATCGCCGCCGATGCAGATGCACGAAGACACGCTGGTGTCCGGCGTAATCCTCAGCCTTGGCGCAAATGTGTTGATTTACTGGCTGGCATCGGGCCTGTTCGTCCCTTCCTTGCTCGATGCAGCACAGGCTGCTGCTTTCGTTGGCCGCGCGTCGTCAGGCGAGGTTATGGCTTACACCACGCGCAAGCGCATTGCGGATATTCGCCTGCTGTTGGCGCAAGTGGTGGGCAAGGATCGCGCCAACGCCGCGCTCGCCGCGCTGCCGGGCAATTACCGCGACGGCGATCAGGCGGATGAGGCGGTCATGGCGATGGCCGAGCGCACGATTGCGGGCGTCGTCGGTTCGTCCTCTTCGCGGCTGCTCGTCGGATCATGGTCGGGCGGCGAACCGGTGCCGCTCGCCGATGTGGTCGCGATGTTCGATGAAACGAGCAAGCGCCTCGCCTTCAGCGCCGATCTGTTGCAGCTTGCCATCGAGAATATCGACCAGGGCGTGGCGGTGGTCGATGCCGATATGAACCTCGTCGCGTGGAACAGCCGCTACACCGCCATGTTCGGCCTGCCCGACGCGCTGGTGACGGTAGGCACACCGATAGCGCAACTCATCCGCTGGAACCTGATGCGCAGCGATGTACCGCGCAAAGAAGTGGAGCGGCAGGTCGAACGGCGGCTGGAACATATGCGCGCGGGCACGCAGCACCGGATGGAGCGCGAGCAGCCCGATGGCACGATCATGCGGATCATCGGCAATCCTGCACCCGGTGGCGGATATGTGACCTCCTATCTCGATATCACCGCAGATCGCCGCGCCGAACAGGCGCTGGAAGAGAAGGTCGCCGAACGCACCAAGCAATTGAGCGAGGCCAATGCGGCGCTTGAACGTGCGACGCGTTCGAAGACGCGCTTCCTCGCGGCGGCCAGTCACGATCTTATCCAGCCGCTCAATGCCGCGCGGCTGTTCGCCTCGGCATTGGACGAGGAATTCGAGGCTTCACATCCGGCGCGCAAGCTGGTGCGCGATCTGGATGGCTCGATCAGCTCGGCGGACCGGCTGATCCGCGCGCTGCTCGATATCTCGAAGCTCGATGGCGGCGGGATAGAAGCCAAGCTGGAGAGGGTCGCGCTCAACGACCTGCTTGAAGAAACAGTGCGCCAGTTCGAAGTGCAGGCGCGGGCCAAGGGGCTGCGGTTGCGCCATGTGCCGACGCGGGCGGTGATCCAGACCGACCGCGCGCTGATGGGCAGCGTGTTGCGCAATCTCGTCAGCAATGCCGTGCGCTATACCGAAAAGGGCGGCGTGCTGATCGGCGTGCGGCGGCATCAAGGCGGCATCAGGCTGGGTGTCTACGACACCGGACGCGGAATTGCCGAAGACGATGTGCAGCGCATTTTCGACGAATTCCAGCGCGGCAAGTCGACCGACAGCGAAGGGTTGGGGCTGGGGCTGGCGATTGTCCGGCGGATCACGGCTCTGCTCGACGTTCATGTCGAAACTCGCTCGGTCGTGGGACAGGGCAGCTGTTTCTCGCTGCATTTGGAGCCGGTGGAATGGAGCACAGGCCAGACTTCCAAGCGCACCGGCCATCGCAGTACCGAACTGGGCGCGGCGCGGGTGCTGGTGGTGGACAATGATGCAGCAGCGCGCGAGGGCGCGCGGGCCTTGCTCGAACGCTGGAAGCTCGAAGTTGTCGATGCGGCGGACGAAATGTCAGCGCGGCTCGCCACGCCCGACGCGCCTGATCTGGTGTTGATGGACTATCAGCTCGATGATGGTGCGCGCGGTGATGCGGTGTACGAGGCGTTGTGCGCGCATTGGGGGGAACGCCCGCCCGTCATCCTGCACACAGCCGAAGCAGGCAGCGAAACCGAGGAGGCCGCGCGGTCGATTGGCGCGCACCGCCTGCTCAAACCAGCGGCCCCCGCCAGCCTGCGCTCACTACTGGCGAGCCTGATTGCGAGGCGTGCCTCGGGCGAGGATAAGGAAAGCGATCAGTCGGGCGATGTACTGGCCGAAGGCTGATCGACATCCAGCTTGGCCGACAGCATTGCCGCCTGCGTGCGGCTGATAACCCCCAGCTTGCGGAAAATCGCGGTGATATGGGCTTTCACCGTCGCTTCGCTGATATCGAGTTCATAGGCGATTTGCTTGTTCAGCAGGCCTTCCCGCATCCTGTCGAGGATGCGCCGCTGTGCCGGGGTGAGCGAGGCGATCTTGGCCAAGTCCTCGTCTGGCTCCGCCTCGGCATCGGGGAACCATTGGTCACCGTCGCGCACCGCGACGAGCGCCTCGCGCATTTCCTGCAAGCTCGCTGATTTGGGGATGAAGGCCGACGCGCCAAGCTGCGCCGCGGCAGCATAGACCCGCGGCTCCTCGCTCGCTGAAACGATCACGATGGGCAGGGCAGGAAAGTCCTGCCGGAAATCCATCAGTGCGCTCAGCCCTTGCGAGTCCTCCATATGCAGATCGAGTAGCAGGCAATCCGCCGGATGCTCTAATGCCGCACGCGCGGCGGCTGCGCTGGAGGCTTCGACCGTATCCGCATCGGGCCAGGCGGCAGCGACCGCGTGGCCCAGTGCAGTGCGGAAGAGCGGGTGATCGTCGGCGATGATGATACGGGCGGGCATCGGCTCAGCGGTTCTGCCGTCCGTCGATCAACCGCTCGACCAGCGAGGGATCGGCCAGTGTGGAGGTATCCCCCAGCGAGCCGTAGTCATTCTCCGCGATCTTGCGCAGGATCCGGCGCATGATCTTGCCCGAACGCGTTTTGGGCAGGCCATCGGTAAATTGCAGATGGTCTGGCGTGGCAATCGGACCGATTTCCTTGCGCACGTGCTGGCGCAGTTCGGCGTAGAGTTCGTCCGATGCTTCCGCGCCTTCCATCAGCGTGACGTAGCAGTAAATGCCCTGTCCCTTGATGTCGTGCGGATAGCCGACCACTGCGGCCTCTGCGACGGTATCGTGCAGCACCAGCGCGCTCTCGACTTCGGCGGTGCCCATGCGGTGGCCGGAGACGTTGATCACATCATCCACGCGGCCGGTGATGCGGTAATATCCGTCCTCATCGCGCTTGCAGCCGTCACCAGTGAAATAGAGGCCCTTGAAAGTGCTGAAATAGGCCTCGTTAAAGCGGTCGTGATCGCCATAGACGGTGCGTGCCTGACCCGGCCAGCTATGGCTGATGCAGAGATTGCCCTCGGTCGCACCCTCAAGCGTATTGCCTTCATTATCGACCAGCAGCAATTGCACTCCGAAGAATGGCAAGCCTGCGCTGCCCGGCTTCATGTCATGCGCATAGGGGAAGGTCGTCAGCATCTGGCCGCCCGTCTCGGTCTGCCACCAAGTATCGACAATCGGCAGCCGGCCCTTGCCGACGGTTTCGTGATACCAGCGCCATGCTTCGGGATTGATTGGTTCACCCACCGTGCCCAGCATCCGCAGGCTAGAGAGATCATGGCTGTTCACCCAGTCATCGCCTTCGCGCATCAGCGCACGGATGGCGGTGGGGGCGGTGTAGAATATGTTGACCTGATGCTTGTCGATCACGTCCCAGAAGCGGCCGTGATCGGGATAGTTGGGCACGCCTTCGAAAATCAGGCTGGTGCCACCATTGATGAGCGGGCCGTAGGTGACATAGCTGTGCCCGGTCACCCAGCCGATATCGGCGCTGCACCAGAAGACTTCGCCCGGCTGGTAATCGAACGTGTAGTGGAACGTCGTCGCCACCCACACGCCGTAACCGCCGGTGGTGTGCAGCACGCCCTTGGGCTTGCCGGTGGAACCGGAGGTGTAGAGGATGAAGAGCGGGTCTTCCGCGCCCATCACTTCGCACGGACAATTCGCATCGCTCTTTACGTCGTCGAACCAGTGGTCGCGGCCCTCGACCATCGCAATATCGCCGCCAGTGTGCTTGATGACGAGAACGCCATCGACGCTGACGTTATGATCCGCCAGCGCGGCATCGACATTGGCTTTCAACGGCACACGCTTGGTGCCACGAAGGCCTTCATCGGCTGTCACAACAAAGCGGCTCTCGCACGCTTCGATACGGCCGGCCAGCGCTTCGGGCGAGAAACCGCCGAACACCACCGAGTGGATCGCGCCAAGCCGTGCGCAGGCAAGCATGGCCACCGCGCCTTCGACGATCATCGGCATATAGAGCGTAACGCGGTCGCCCTTTTTGACGCCCATGGCTTTCAGCGCATTGGCCATCTGCACCACTTCGGTGTGTAGCTGGGAATAGGTCAGACTGCGCGACGGGCTCGCCGGATCGTCGGGCTCGAAAATGAAAGCGGTCGCATCGCCGCGTTCGGCCAGATGGCGGTCCACCGCGTTGTAACAGAGGTTGAGCGAGCCATCGGCGTACCAGCTGATCTGCGGCGGATCGAACGTCCACTCGCCCGCTTTGGTGGGGAAGCTCTCCCAATCGAGCCGCTTTGCCTGATCGAGCCAGAAACCATCCGGGTCCGAGATCGAGCGCGCGTAAAGCGCGTCATATTGCTCAGCCGTGCAATGCGTTTCGTGCGGGGCAGAAGGGCGGGCTACGCGGTCGCTCATGTTCAGGTCCTCCAAAACTTTTTCCGCTTTGTATTCCTCCTATCAAGCGGGGGCAGCAAGACAAAGGTCGTAAGACGATGGGCTAATTGCACGGTGGCCGATGCGCGCGCCATTCCTGAGGTCACAAAAAACACCTTGGGAGGGAAAAATGTTGGCAAAACTGTCATTGCGCGCGGTCGCATTGGGGCTGCTGGCGTCGAGCGCGCTGGTGCCGACCGCAGCGGCGGCGCAGGAACTCAGCGTCGAGCAACGGCTCGACCGGTTGGAAGGCATGATGGCGCAGCTGCTCGGGCGGCTGGATGCGCAAGATGCCATGAATGAAGAGCAGCAGGCTGAAATCGCCGCGACTGCCGAAATGGTGATGGCGGAAGCGCAGGCCATGCGGAACCAGCAGGCCGAACTCTCGGCGCAGGTCGGCAATGTCGTCGAAGCGCAGGAACAGGACGGGTTCGAAATCGGCAATACCCGCTTCACCATTGGCGGCTATGTTAAGCTCGATGCGCTGACGATGCGCACCAGCGGCGGGCAGTATGCCGATGGCGACATTACCCGCGATTTCCTGCTTCCCGGCACCATTCCTGTCGGCGGGCAGGCGTCAGGCTGGGATACCGACTTCTCCGCCCGGCAAACCCGCGTGATCTTGCAAACTGCCAGCGACGTGGGCACCGGAACGCCGGTCAACACGCTGGTGGAAGTCGATTTCATGGTGACCGCGGGTGGCGACGAGCGGGTCTCCAACAGCTACACGCCGCGCATCCGCCAGGCCTATATCAGCTATGGCGACTGGTTGTTCGGACAGACCTGGTCGACCTTCCAGAATGTCGGCGCACTGCCCGAATCGATGGATTTCATCGGCACCACGCCCGGCACGGTGTTCGATCGCCAGCCGATGATCCGCTATTCTTCGGGCGGGTTCCAGATTGCTGCCGAACAGCCCGAAACAACCGTGACAACGCGCACGGGAGGCCGCGTACTGCCGGGCGATGACACCATCCCCGATCTGGTGGCCCGCTACAATTTCGGTGGCGATTGGGGGTCGGTCTCGGCAGCAGGTATTTTCCGCAGTCTGAACATCGCCGACGACGATTTCGGCACCGGCGCGGATTCGGCGATCGGTTACGGTGTAAGCCTTGCCGGCCGGTTGAACATCGGCGAACGCGATGACTTGCGCTTCATGGCTACGGCAGGTGACGGCATCGGGCGCTATATCGGCGTGAATATCGTCAACGATGCGGCGCTTGATCTGACCGGGGATCTCGATCCGATTTTCACCTATTCGGGCTTTGCCGCGTTCCGCCATTTCTGGACGCCGCAAATCCGTTCTACCGTCGCAGCATCCTACTTCCGCGCTGACAATCCGGTGCTGTTGACCGGCAACCAGACGACCGACGAAAGCTGGAACGCGCTCGCCAATATCGTGTGGTCACCGTTCAACCGCTTCGATGTCGGGCTGGAATATATGTATGCCGAACGCGCGCTGGAAGACGGGCGCTCGGGCAATCTCCAAAAGGTGCAGGTCTCCACACGCTTCAGCTTCTGAAGCTGCTCTCCCCTGAGCAAACACTGCACCTTCCCCGACGGCGGGGGGCACGGCAACCGGGACCTGCAAGACCCAGCCGCGCCCCCGCCGTTTTCATTTGTGCAATAGCGACAAAGTTTTCTGCGCAGAGCGGGAACCAAGGACCGCCTCGAAAGTCCAAGCTAGAGGTTCGCGAGCGACCACAGTCGTTCGCCCATGGTTGCAATTCGTTCGATCGAACGATAGCCAAGCGAAATGCGCGAACGACTCATCAGTGTGGCGATCCAGCAATTTGGCGAGCATGGCTTTGACGGGGCCAGCACGCGCGATATCGCTTCGGCTGCTGACACCACGATGAGCAACATCACCTATCATTTCGGCGGCAAGGACGGGCTATACCGCGCTGCTGCCGAGGCGATTGTGATGCGTTTCCGGGAAGTGGCAGGGGCAGCGCAGGCCAATGCGCCGCAGGAAGATCCGGTCGGCGCGATCTGCACGGTCTTGCGCGCGATTGGCAGTTTCATGCTGGGCGACGAAGCCGCGCCCGCCGCGTGTTTCGTCTCGCGCGAGCAGCAAAACCCCGCATCCCCCATGCGCGAATTCTTCATGCGTGACTTCCACCCGCTGAGCCATTCACACGCGGGGAACATCCGCGCGCTTCACCCCGATTTGACCGAGCAGCAGGCGGTCGCAACCTTCTTCTACCTCGTCTCAATGGCAATCTCGCTGCGCAGCTCAAGATTGTCACTTTGCGCGGTTATGGAGGTTGATGACGTCGACGAGCCGCTGAAAGAGCTGTTGCTCGACCGGCTCGAAGCTATTGCCCGCACGGTGCTGGAGGCGAAATCATGATCCGCAAGCGCATTCTTGCCGCTACCGCCTCGCTCGCTGCGCTGTCCGGCTGCATCTCGCTCGCACCAGAACCCGAGGTGCCGGTGGTGGCGGCAGAATTGCCCGAGCAATTCCTTTATGTCGAGAACGCGGGTGAATACCGCCCCGAAGCCTGGTGGACGGCGTTTGAGGACCCGGTGCTTGATACGTTGATGGCGCGCGCGCTTGAAAGCAATCTCGACATTGCCGAAGCGGCGGCGCGGGTGGAGCAGGCGAGCGCGCAGGCGCGGCTGGCCCGTTCGGCGCTGCTTCCCACCGTCGTTTTCAACCGCGACACCACATCGAGCAGCACGCCGATTGCCGGAAGCCCTTTTGGCGGAATCGCGGGCGGTGCTGGCCCCGACCGGATCGAGAATGACACCTTCTCCTTCGGCCTTGGCGCTGCCTATGAGCTCGATCTTTTTGGCCGTGCGCGCAATGATCTCGCCGCAACCCGCGCCGATGCGCTGGCGGTGGAGCAGAACTTCCGGTCGGTGCAACTGGCCGTCGCGGCCGAGACGATCTCCGCCTACTTCGACGTGGTTGATACAAGGCGGCAGATCGAGCTGACCGTGGCGACGCTGGATGTGCTGCAAGACCGCGCCGCGCGCACGCAGGAACGTTTTGCCCGAGGGCTGGCGCAAAGTTTCGAGCTCTACCAGATCGAGCAGGAATTGCGCGCGGCGCAGTCGGCCTTGCCGCAGCTGGAAAGCGCGCTGTCTGCGCATGAAGGGCGGCTGGCTATTCTGCTTGGCACCTATCGCCCCGAGGTGGAAAGCATCCTTGCCGCACCGCTGACCCCTACGCTGGTATTCGACGCGGTGCCGACAGGCCTACCCTCGGATCTGTTGTACCAGCGCCCCGATGTCGCAGCGGCTTGGGCGCGTCTGGAGGCGGCGCGGCTGCGTATCGGTGCGCGGCGGGCGGAGCGCTATCCGCAACCCAGCCTTGCGGCCTCGCTCGGCTCACAGGGAGGCGGGGTGGGCAGTGCGCTCAACATTTTCGACAATTGGGCCGCCTCCTTCGCGCTCAGCATGGTCGCGCCGATATTCGATGGCGGGCGGATTTCCGCCAATATCGAGGCGGCGCGGGCCGCCTATGCGCAGAACGCGGCGGCCTATACCCGATCTGTCATCACCGCCTTTGCCGAAGTCGATACCGCGCTTTCCGATTATGAAGAGCAGCGCCAGCGTTACCTGCTGATCGCCGCGCAGCTCACAGAGGCGCAGGGTTCGCTCGATTTGCAGCGCCGACGGTTTGCGGCGGGCGTGGGTAGCTACACCGCCTATCTCGACGCGCTGCGCAATGTCTATCAGGTCGAAAGCAGCCTGTCGGGCGCGGCGCGCGCCACGGCTTTGTCGCGCCTCAATGTCCACCGCGCGCTTGGCGGCGATTGGGCACCTGACAGCCAACCCCTCCCGCTCGAAATGCGGCCCCTCACCGAAGGGCCTGCCGGAGAAGAAATGCCATGAGCAAGCAACTGAAATACTCGCTTCTGCTGCTGGTCGGCGCCATTGCGATTGGTGCGCTGATGGTGTGGCTACGGCCCGAGCCCGAGGCGCAGGAGCGCATTGAGGCGGTGCCGCTGGTGGAGACGGCGGCGTTTGAGGCGGCGTCCGGCCCGATCCCCGTTATTGCTTCGGGCACTGTCCAGCCACGCGACGTGGTGGTGATCGGCGCGCAGGTCGGCGGCAGGCTCGCCTATGTCCATCCCCAGTTCCGCGAAGGCGGTGTGGTGCCCGCTGGTGCCACCGTGCTGCGGATCGAACCCACCGATTTCCAGAATCAGGTGCGCATTGCCGAGGCTGATGTTGCTGCGCAGAACGTTGCTGTCCTGCAAGCGCAAGAAGAAGTTGCGATTGCGCAGGAAGAACTCGCGCGGTTTGCCGAGCGCGAGGCGGCGGTGGCGGGATTGTCGAGCATCGACGATAATGATTACGCCGCTCGGATATTGCCCCCTGAGCGGCTGGCGCGCAGCAATACACCCCCAGGCGGTCAACAAGCGGGGAGCAGCGTGCTGGCCAGCCGCGAGCCGCAATTGCGCTCCGCCCGCGCCGCGCGGGATCGGGCTTCGGCAAATCTGGCAGTCGCGCAATTGTCCTTGGCGCGCACCCGTGTTGCCGCGCCATTCCGTGGACTGGTGCAGGAAGAAAGCATCGCGGTCGGCACGCTGGTGCAGCCGGGGCAGGCGCTTGGGACGATTGTCGATACCCGTGTGTTCGAAGTCCGCCTGTCGCTGACAGCCGATGAGGCGGCGCTGATCCCCGGCCTGATGGACGGCAGCGGCGCGCGCATTCCGGCGGATGTATTCTACAATTATGGCGGGCTGACCTATCGCTGGCCTGCGCGGATTGACCGGGCGGATGCCAGCCTCGATCCCGAAACCCGCAATGTCGAGATTTTCCTGCAAGTCCCCGATCCGATGGGCGGCGGGCAATTGGTGGCTGAAGAGGGCGAGGTGGCCTCCGCCAGTCCCGCGCCACCCTTGCTCCTCGGTGCCTTTGTCCGCGCGCAGATCAACGGCGCGGTGATCGACAGCTATGCCGCCATACCGGCACAGGCGCTGCGTCCGGGCAATGAGGTGTGGGTGGTGCGCGACGGCGTGCTGCGCATCCTGCCCGTGCGGGTGATCCAGCGCGACGACGAATTCGCCTATATCAGCACGCCCTCGCTGGCCGAGGGTGGCCGGATCATCACCAGCAGCCTGAACGCGCCTACCGATGGCATGGCCGTGCGCCTGCGCGGGGATGCCGGCTGATGAGCGAGACGGCGCCTCCTGCCAATCCGCCTGAAGAAGGCGGCGCGATCGACCGGTTCGGGAATATTGCCGAGGAACGCGCGCGCGATCGCGGCGGCGTTATCGCCTTCATGGCGAAGAACGGCGTAGCGGCGAACCTTCTACTGATCTTCATGGTGGTCGCGGGGATCGTTGCTTATAGCTCTATACCGCAGGAAGTCTTCGCCGAGAGCAGCCTCGATACCATTTCGGTAAGCGTCGATTATCCGGGTGCGACGCCCGAAGAGATCGAGGAATCGATTGTCCAGCGGGTTGAAGAGGCGGTCAGCGCGATCGAAGGCGTAAAGGAAATCACCTCCACCGCGCAAGAAGGCCGCGGCACCGTCAATGTAGAGCTGCAACTGGGCACCGATATGTCTGACGCGCTGGACGAGGTGAAGTCCGAAGTCGACCAGATCCAGACCTTCCCCGCCGAGGCGGAAGAGCCCAATGTCCGCGAATTGACGACGCGCCAGATCGTCATGCGCATCGCGCTGTATGGCGACGTTTCCGAGCGTTCGCTCAAGGAAAGCGCCTATGCGCTGGAAGATGCCATCGCCGGGCTCGACGAGGTCAGCTATGTCGAAACCAGCGCGATCCGCGATTACCAGATCATCGCCGATATCCCGCAAGACCAGCTGCGCGCGCTCAACCTGTCGCTGACCGATGTGGCGCGCATTGTCGGCGCGAGCAGTCTCGACAGTCCGGCCGGTTCGATCGATACCGCGCAGGAAGAGGTGCGCGTGCGTACCGTAGGGCAGAATTACAACCAGCAGGATTTTGAGGATATCGTGCTGCTGAGCGCAGGTGATGGCGCGATCCTGCGGCTGGGCGATGTGGCCACGGTGAAAGATGCGTTCGAGGATTCGGACGTTGTTACCACCTTCAACGATGCGCCGATGGCTTTTGTCGATGTTTATCGTACCAGTGACGAGCGGGTGCTGGACGTGGCCGATGCAGTCAAGACGCTGCTGGCAGAAGAGCACGACCTCCCCGAAGGCTTGTCTTACGCCATCTGGGACGATCAGTCGCTGCTGCTGGAAGACCGGCTTTCGCTGCTGATCGACAATGCCATTATCGGCCTGATCCTCGTGCTGACGGCGCTGACCCTGTTTCTTGATCTGCGGCTCGCATTCTGGACGGCGGTGGGGATTGGAGCCACCTTTATCGGGGCGATTGCCATCCTCCAGCTTGCCGGTTCGAGCATCAATATGTTCTCGCTGTTCGGCTTTATCCTGGCGTTGGGTCTGGTCGTGGACGACGCGGTGGTGGTGGGCGAGAATGTCTATGCCGAGCGCGAACGCGGACGAAGCGGGTTGGGGGCGGCGATTGCCGGGGCGCAGCGTGTGCGCTTGCCGGTGATTTTCGCGGTGCTGACCACGATCACCGCCTTCGCGCCGCTTTGGGCTGTGGGCGGCACGATCGGCAAAATCCTTGCCGATATCCCGCTAGTTGTGGTTGCCGTGCTCACGCTCTCACTGGTCGAGGCGATGCTTGTATTGCCGAACCACTTGTCCGATCTCCCCGCCGCCGGGACGCAAGCGAAGAACGCCGTCACGCGATTTTTCGAGCGGGTGCAGAATGCGGTGGATGTGCGGCTGAAAGCCTTTATCAACGGCCCGCTCGACCGCGCCCTGCGGTTCAGCGTGAAAATGCCGTTCCTTGTCCTGTCCGGCGCAGTGGCGCTGCTGATCGTCTTTTTCGCAATGATCCCGGGAGGGATCATCAAGGCATCTTTCTTCCCCGACATCGAAGCCGACCGCGTTACCGCGCGGCTGGAAATGCCTGCGGGCACCACCATTCAACGCACGGCGGAGGTGGTCGAACGGATCGAGGCGGCGGGCGACCGCGCGCTTGCGCGCTTCTACGATGGCGAGCCTACCGAAGCGCCGTTCCTCGAAGGCATATTCACCTCGGTCGGGCTGCAACAGCAGCAGGGCGGGCCGGACGGGTTGCGTTCGACTTTTAGTCCGGCACTGGCCGATGTCGAGATCGGTCTGGTCTCCTCCACCGAGCGCGACCTGTCCGCGGCCGAACTGGAAGAGGCATGGCGCGAGGAACTGGGCGAAGTGCCCGAAGCGCGTTCGCTGACCATCGAATCCTCGCTGCTCAATGTCGGCGATCCGGTGAATGTGCATATCTCGCATCCTGACAACGCCGTCCTACAAGAAGCGAGCGAACGCATCATTGGCGAGTTGCAGACGATCTCGGGTGTGTTCGCGGTTGAAAGCGATCAGGATGCAGGGATGCGCGAGATCGAGCTACAACTAAAGCCCGAAGCGCGTACTCTGGGTGTGACGTTGCAAGACGTGGCGGCGCAGGTGCGCGCAGCCTTCTTCGGGGCCGAGGCGGTGCGTGTGCAGCGCGGGCGGGAGGATGTGCGCGTCTATATCCGCCTGCCCGAAAGCGAGCGCGACTCCATCGCCGATATCGAACGCTTCCGCGTGCGTGTTCCGGGTGGCTTTACCTCGGTTGGCGCGATTGCCGATGCGAGCTTTACCGAAGCGCCATCGGTCATCCGCCGCGAGGAAGGGCGGCGCATTGTGACGATCACCGGCGATGTCGATGACGATGTCATCACCAGCCAAGAAGCGAGTTTGGTGCTGGAGGAAACGATCTTACCGCCGATCCTCGCCGACTATCCCGGTATGCGCTATTCGATTGGCGGAGAGCAGGAGGAACAGCAGGAGAGTTTCGGCGATCTGGGGGCGGCTTTCGGCATCGCCTTGATCGTGATCTATGCACTGCTGGCGATCCCGTTCAAATCCTATACCCAGCCGCTCGTCATCATGGCGGCGATCCCCTTCGGTCTCCTCGGTGCGCTGATCGGGCACCTGTTGCTGGGCATTCCGCTGGGCATTCTCTCGATGTTCGGGATCGTCGCGCTATCGGGCGTTATCATCAACGGATCGCTGGTGCTGATCGACTTCCTCAACGAGAATATCGAGCGCGGAATGCCGCCCGAAGAGGCGATGGTCGATGCGGCGAAGACCCGCTTCCGCCCGATCATGCTGACGGCGGTCACGACCTTCCTTGGCGTCGCGCCGATCACGTTTGAAACGAGCGTCCAGGCGCAGTTCCTTATCCCGATGTCCGCCAGCCTCGGCTTTGGCGTGCTGTTCGGCACGGCGCTGCTGATGCTGGTGATCCCCAGCCTCGCAATCATCCATATGCGGGCAAAGAAGCGCGTGGCCGGGTGGATGGGGCGCGACGACCCCTATCCCGACCTTGCGCTGACCTACTGACCGCCGCTGGAAAGCAGGCGGAAACCCCAAGCGGGGAGGGTGACGGTGTCGCCCTCTGCCAGTGTGACCGCTTCGCCCGTGCGGAATTCGGTGTAGTTGCCCGCTGCCAACCCGTCCGACAGCGTCGCTTCCACCGGCTGCGCGGAGAAGTTGAACAGGCCGACGACCTTGTTCCCCTCCTGCTCGCGCACCCATGCGAACAGCTGTTCCGGTGCGGAGTTGACCACCTGCGCCATGCGCGCGCCCCAACGGCCATTGTCGAGCGCCGGATTGGCGGTGCGGAAAGCGATCAGGTCGGTCAGCAGCTGGCCGTAAGCGCAGTCTTCGCCTTGGCTCCAGTCGATCGGATCACGCTCGAAAAATTCGAGCCGCTTGGCGTTGCACGCTTCCTGACCATTGTGAATCAGCGCAAGCCCTTCACCGGTGAAGCTGAGCGCAGTCATCGCTTCCAGCGCGTCACCGTAATTCTCGTAAATCGTGCCTTCCCACGCGTTGCTGTCGTGGTTTTCGATATAGGTCATGCGCATCGCTTCGCGCGGCCACAGGCTCTCATTCTCCGCATAATAGCCGAAGAAGCTGGTGGCATTGCCACGCCCCTGCGCGACGTTTTTCGACGTGTTGTGCCAGTCCCACGCATAGGTCGCGTCGAAAGCGGCGCGGTGGTGCGTCACCTGCTGCACTTCGCCGAGCATGAAGACGGGACGGATGGCGTCGAGCCGCGCGCGCATCACTTCCCAGAAGTCCACCGGCACATATCCCGCGACATCGGCGCGGTAACCGTCGACGCTGAATTCGCGCACCCAATATTCCATCGCGCCGCCCACGTGTTCGCGCACGCCGGGCTGCGACCAGTCGAGGTCTATAATGTCCGACCAGTCCCACCACGGGGTCGGACGGAAATCGCCGTCCCAGGTCTTTTCGTACCAGTCGGGATGTTCGGTGGCGAGTTCGTTGTCCCAAGCCGTATGATTGGCGACGAGATCGAGGATCACGTGGAAGCCCTGCTCATGCGCGGCATCGACGAAGCTGCGGAAATCCTCCTCGGTGCCGAATTCGGGGTTCACCGCATAATAATCCTGCACCGAATAGGGGCTGCCGAGCGTGCCCTTGCGGTTTTCCTCGCCAATCGGGTGGATCGGCATCAGCCAGAGGATATCGACACCCATTTCGGCAAGCCGCGGAAGCTGCTCCTCGGCTGCGGCAAACGTGCCTTCCTTGGTGAAATGGCGGGTGTTGATCTGATAGAGGACCGCATCGCGGCTCCATTCCGGATTTTCGATCTGCACAAAGGGGCGCGGCGTCCACGGATCATTCGCGGCGGCTTCGGCAACCGCCGGATCGCTGGCGGGCTCTTCCGGGCCGCTGTTCATGGCGTAGGCGCCGCCTGCGATGAGCGCAGTGGCGGCGGCGGTGGCAAGCAGTTTACGCATGAAGTGTCTCCTTAGGCGGTTTCGCCGGGCACGCGCACACGCAGCATGGCGAAGGCGGCAATGGCCCAGCTGGCGGCGGCGAACAGCATCGTCCAGACCGGCTCACCGGGGAAGAAGGCGAGCATGACGCTGCCCATCACGGTCGCGACCAGCAGTTGCGGGATCACGATAAAGACGTTGAACAGGCCCATATATATGCCGAGCTTTTTCTGCGGCAGGCTGCTTGCCAAGATGGCGTAGGGCATGGCGAGAATGCTGGCCCAGGCGATGCCTTTGAGCACTTCGCAAATGATCAGCAGCTTTGGATCACGCAGCACGAAGAAGCCAAGGAAACCCAGCGCGCCGAGCAGCAAGCAGGTCATGTGTGTACGTGCCTTGCCGAGCCTGCGGGCGAGGGCGGGCAACACCAGCAATGCGGCCACTGCCGCGACGCCGTTCTGCACCGTGTAAATCAGGTTCCACCAGTTCGCGCCTTCGTTATAGGCGGCGGTGGTCGGATCGGCGCTGCCGAAGAAATATTGCGAGACGATGGGGCCGGAATAAATCCACATGATGAAGAGCGCCGACCAGCTGAAAAATTGCACGACGGCCAACCGCTTCATCGTGTCGGGCATACCCGAAAAGTCGCCGACAATACTGGCGAGCATATTGGCGGATTTGCCTTGTTTGGCCATCGAAATGCCGATGGCGGAGAGCACGCCATAGGTCGCCAGCAGCCCGCCGAGCAGGTAAATCTCTTTTTGCAGCCCTAGCGGGTTGACCGACAGAGCGACGGCAATACCGGCCACGATCCAGATCAGCGGCGCGGTGTAGCTTTTGGCGGCCAGTGCGCTGACCGTTTCGCCCAGTTCGACTTCACGTTCGGCTTCGAACGCCGCCATCTGTTCAGGCGAATATTCCTTTGTAGTGAACACCGTCCACATGATCGCGCTGAACAGGGCGATGCCGCCCGCCCAGAAGCTCCAGCGCACGGTGTCGGGGATTTGTCCGTCCGGCGCGACATTGCTGACGCCGAACTGGTCGAGCAGCCAGGGGAAAATCGCTGCGGCCACCGCGCCCGCGCCGATAAAGGCGGTTTGCACCGCATAGCCGGTGGCGTGCTGCGATTTGTCGAGCATGTCGCCCACGAAGGCGCGGAACGGCTCCATCGAGATATTCAGGCTTGCATCGAGAATCCACAGCAACGCTGCGGCAAAGATCAGCGGCGCAGCAAAGGTTGGCGCGAGTGGCATCAGGAAAAGAGCAATTGCAGCGAGCAGCGCGCCGGTGACGAAATAGGGGCGGCGGCGGCCGAAGCTGTTCCAGGTCTTGTCCGACAAATGGCCGACAATCGGCTGCACGATCAGTCCGGTAAGCGGCGCGGCCACCCACAGGGCGGGAAGCTCTTCCATACTGGCGCCCAGCGTCTGGAAGATGCGGCTCATATTGCCGTTTTGCAGCACGAAGCCAATCTGGATGCCGAAAAAGCCGAAGCTCATATTGGCGAGCTTGCCCCAGCCCATATGCGGCTTGCGCGCGGATGTTGTAACGGGCGCAGTGCCCCCGACTATTGCCATGAAATGTCCCTCTACCCGTCAATTCCGGTGCGGACAGTCTTTGCGCTGTCTCGCTTAGGGCAACAGGGCTGGCACGTTTATCCGGTGCCGACAATACGCATACGAATACGTCAGCAGCGATTATGTCATGAGATGGGGTGCGGCGCGGGCGCGCGTGGTGCAGCGGGCGCTGCGGGCGCAAGTGGCGCGGTGCTGGCGCGTTCGATCAGGCGGGCGGGCAGGCGGTTATCGGGCTTCTCGCGCCCTTCGACTTGCGCGATGAGCGTTTCGACCAGCCGCTCGCCCGCGCCCTTGATGTCCTGCATCACGGTGGTGAGCGGCGGGTTGGTGAGGCTGGCGGCGGGGATATCGTCAAACCCGATCACCGCCACATCTCCCGGCACACTGCGTCCGGCCTCTGCCAGTGCGCGCAAAGCGCCGATGGCGATGAGATCGCTCGCCGCAAAAATTGCATCGAAATCCGCGCCGGTATCGATCAGCAGCCGCGCGGCGGCATAGCCTGCCTCTTCGGTGGTGATGGCATCGAATTGCAGATCGGGATCGGGCTCGAGCCCGGCTTGCAGCATGGCGGCGTAGAGCCCCTGATAGCGGCTTTCGAATTCGGGATAATGTTCGTCCGCATGGCCGAGAAAGGCGATGCGCTTGCGCCCGCGCGCGATCAGATGCTCGCCCGCCAGCTTGCCTGCGCCAAAATTGTCTGATCCCACAGTGGTGCCGTTGAGGTCGCTCGATACCGAGCCCCAGCGGGCAAAATGTGTCCCTTGTTCCTCCAGTTGTTCCAGCCGCTGTTTGTAGAGCGTGAAATCGCCATAGCCGAGCAGGATCAGCCCGTCGGCGCGGTGGCTGTCTTGGTACTGCGTGTGCCAGTCATCCTCCATCCGCTGGAAGGAAATCAGCAGATCCAGCCCGCGATTGGCACACGCGCGGGTGATCGAGCCCAGCATGGCGAGGAAGAACGGATTGATCATGCTCTCGTCGGGCGTCGGGTCCTCGAAGAATAGCAGGGCAATTGTGTTCGACCGCTGCGAGCGCAGCGAAGACGCGTTCTTATCGACGGTGTAATTGAGATCGCGGGCAATCGCCTTGATCTTCTCGCGCGTCGCCTCGCTCACCGATTTGTCCCCGCGCAGCGCACGGCTTACGGTGGGTTGCGAGACCCCTGCCGCATAAGCGATATCGAAACTGGTCGGTCGACCGGTTGGCGGACGGCCCATGGAACCTCCTGCGGGTGACTTCTCCCAATTCACCCGGCGAAGCATGAGCCTAGGCCGCCTGAGACCCTTTTGCAAATACGCCCGTAGGGCGAGGGCGCAAAAGTCCGAGAAAACGATAGAAATGCTGCGGTGCAGCGCGAGAATACCTGTTGTGACAATCGCGCCACAATCGCTGCCTGCTCATAGTCTGCGTATACGTATGCTGTCTTCCGCAAGCGCCCCGTTCGCTTGATACGGCGATCACAAGCACGGCGGAAATCTCATTTCGACCGTGCGTGTTTTGGACGAGGACTTTGCCGGGAAGGGCCGATCTATCGGTCTGCCGGCGCTTGATCGGGGACAGATATGAACTTCCGCAATACCCTTCGCATTGGTGCCAGCACGACTGCCTTCGCAATCGCCGCCGTGGCCCTTCCCGGCGTTGCCATGGCGCAGCAGACCGATCCCGAAACCACGGCTGAGGCTGATCCCGAAGACGATGAGATGATCATCGTCACCGGCTTCCGCGCAGCGCTCGATTCGGCTGTTGGCGAAAAGCGCGACACCGATCTGATCGTCGAATCGGTGACGGCGGAAGACATCGGACGTCTGCCCGACGCCTCGATCGGTGAATCGATTGCCCGCCTGCCGGGTGTGACCTCGCAGCGCCTGAATGGCCGCGCCAACGTCATCTCGATCCGTGGTTTTGGCCCAGACTTCTCGCAGACCACGCTGAACGGCCGCGAGCAGACTTCGACCAGTGACAGCCGCGCTGTTGAGTTCGACCAGTATCCTTCCGAAATCGTCAGCCGCGTCAATGTGTTCAAATCGCCCTCGGCGAGCATGATCGGACAGGGTCTGGTTGGCACGATCGACATCCAGACGATCCGCCCGCTCGAAGTGTCGGAGCAGATCCTCGCTGTCGGCGTTCGCGGTTCGTATGCCGATCTCGGCGCGCTCAACGCGGGTTCGGACGAATTCGGCTACCGCGCCAACGCCACCTATGTTGACCAGTTCGCCGATGACCGTATCGGCCTCGCGCTGGCAGTGGCCTACACCAACGAGCCGTACCAGCTGCAGGAATTCAACGCCTGGGGTTACGCTGGGGCCGGCACGCCTGCCAGCCCGTTCGTGATCGGCGGCAACAAGAGCTTCGTCACCTCGACCAGCCTTGAGCGCATCGGCTTCAACGGCACCTTCCAGGCCGAGCTTTCGCCCGAACTGATGCTGACCGTCGACGGGTTCTATTCGAACTTCAACGACGAAAGCATCAAGCGCGGCATCGAACTGCCGCTCGGCTTCGGCGCGTTCGGCACCACGTTCAATCCGGCCACGGCGACGATCATTGACACGCCGACCGGCTCGTTCGCTTCGGCGGGCACGTTCAACAACGTCGAAGGCGTTGTTCGCAACGACATTTTCCAGCGCGAAGCTGACCTCTATTCGGGCGGCATCAATCTGGCGTGGGAAGGCAATAACGGCTGGAGCGCTTTCGTTGACTTCGGTTATTCGCGCACCGACCGCAACGAGCTGAGCCTCGAAAGCTATTCGGGCACGGGTTACAATGCCGGCGTTGGCGCAACCGATTCCATCGGCTTCACTTCGGGTCCGAACGGCACCAGCTTCTCGCCGAGCCTCAACTACTCCGACCCGAACCTGATCGTGCTGACCGACCCGCTGGGTTGGGGTGGCAGCCGCGTGCAGGCCGGTTATTACAACAACCGCATCATCGAAGACGAGCTGTTCCAGTATCGCGTTGGTATTTCGCGCGAACTCGGCGGCTTCTTCTCGGCAATCAATGTCGGCGCCGGTTACACCGACCGCACCAAAACGCTGACGCCGGATGAATTCTTCATCACCCCGCCGACCGGTGTGACCGAAGTTGACATCCCCACCAGCGCCCTGCTCGAACCGACCGATCTCGGCTATCTCGGCCTCGGCCCGATTGTCAGCTATGACGCGCGCCAGTTGATTGAAGATGGTGTTTTGATCCTGACGCCCAACACTTCGAACGATATTCCGGCCAAGGCCTACAATATCAGCGAAGAACTGCTGACCGGCTTTGTACAGCTCGATATCGATCAGGATCTGCCCAATGGCGTGCTGACCGGGAACATCGGCGTGCAGGCGATCCGGACCGACCAGAACTCGACCGGTATCGCCTTTGCTGCCGGCCAGCAGGTCAATATCTCGCTGGGCGACGAATATTGGGATGTGCTGCCGAGCATGAACCTCGCCTTCCGCTTCGACAGCGACTGGGTTGTGCGTCTCTCGGCCTCGCGCCAGATCCAGCGTGCGCGGCTTGACGCGATGCGTTCGGCTATCGGTTACGGCATCAACAACAACGTGCAGGACAGCCCGACCGGCCTCGCGCCGTTCATCAGCGGTGGCGGCGGCAACCCGCTGCTGCGTCCGTATCGTGCGAACGCAATGGACTTCAATATCGAGCGCTACTTCGCTGGCGGCTCGGGCGTGATCGCTGCGCAGTTCTTCTACAAGGACATCGTCAGCTATATCGACGGTTCGCGCACGGTGTTCGACTACAGCGCCTTCCCGCTGCCTGCGGGTCAGGCTCCGGCCACACTGATCGGTACGCTCGATTCGGAAGTGAACACCGGCGGTGGTGACTTCTTCGGCGGTGAAGTGTCGCTGACGCTGCCCTTCGACATCTTCACCGATGCGCTGGAAGGCTTCGGCTTCACCGGTGGTGCGGGCTACACCGAAACCCGTATCGAGAACGCCAATGGCGATATCGATGTGATCCCGGGCTATTCGGAATGGGTTGCCAACGGCACGGTGTATTACGATCTCGGTGGCTTCAACGCCCGTACGAGCGTGCGTTACCGCAGCGGCTTCCTGGGCGACTTCACCGGCTTCGGTGGTTCGCCGACCCGCCGTCTGGCCCGTTCGGAGACGATCGTCGACGCGCAGATCGGCTATACCTTCGAAGGCGGTTCGCTCGATGGCCTGTCGGTCTTCCTCAACGGATCGAACCTGACCAACGCGCCCTTCGTGGCGCAGGCCAATGCCGAGAACGAGTTCCTCGTGCTCGACTATCAGGAATATGGCCGCCGCTTCCAGGTCGGCGCCACCTTCCGCTTCTAAGGGTCGCACTCCGGCGGGGAGCGTTTCTCCCCGCGACCCGCCGGTTCCTTGTCCCCACGCGCTGTGGCACCATGGCGCGTGGGTGACATGAGGCGCGATGACGAGCGAGTGACATGAGCAATGCGGCACCATACGACTACGTAATCGCCGGAGGCGGGACTGCCGGTTGGATGGCCGCAGCAGGCCTCGCCCGCTTTGCTGCTCCCGGAACACGTATTGCTCTGGTCGAAAGCGACGCCATTGGCACCGTCGGTGTGGGCGAAGCGACGATCCCGCAAATCCATTTATGGCTCAATGCGCTGGGCCTCGACGAGCGCGAATTTCTCATCAAAACCAGGGCCAGTTTCAAGCTCGGCATCGCCTTCGACGGCTGGCTGCGCGAAGGCCATTCCTATATGCACGCCTTCGGCCAGGTCGGCCGCGCACACGGACTGCTGCCGTTCCAGCATTACTGGCTGCGCGCCAAGGCGGCGGGTTTTGCCAAGCCGCTTTCCGCCTATTCGCTGAACGAAGTGGCGGCGCGCAATTTGCGGATGGCGAAAGGACAGCCGGGCACTCTGCCCTATGCCTATCATTTCGACGCCGGGCTTTATGCGCAGCACCTCCGCGAATATTCCGAAGTGCGCGGTGTGAAGCGGATCGAAGGCATGATCGGCGATGTCGCGCGCGATGCCGACAGCGGCGATATCACCGCGTTGACGCTCGATTGCGGCGTGGTGGTCGAGGGCAAATTCTTCATTGATTGCACGGGTTTCCGCGCGCTGCTGATCGAAGGCGCGCTGGGTGCTGGCTTTGACGACTGGTCGCATTACCTCCCCTGCGATCGCGCCATGGCGGTGGCTTGCGAGAGCGGCGGGGAGTTCACCTCCTACACCCGTTCGATTGCCCGCAAGGCAGGGTGGCAGTGGCGCATTCCCTTGCAGCATCGCATCGGCAACGGGATGGTTTTTTCCTCCGCGCATATGTCGGAGGACGAGGCGGCGGCGACCTTGCTCGCCAATCTTGACGGTGCCCCACAAGGCGACCCGCGCCCGATCCGCTTCACCACGGGCAAGCGCAAGGAACACTGGAAAAACAACTGCTTGGCACTCGGCCTTGCTGCCGGTTTTATGGAGCCGCTCGAGTCTACCAGCATCCATCTGGTGCAAAGCGCGGTCAGCCGTTTCCTGCAGGTTCTGCCCGGCACAACCGACACGCAAGCGGCGCATAATTGGTTCAACAGCCAAGCCGAATTCGAATGGCAGCGCATCCGCGATTTTCTGGTGCTGCACTACACCGCCAACCAACGCGAGGGCGAGCCGTTTTGGGACGAGGTGCGAAATATGGCACTGCCCGACACGCTCGCCGCCAAACTCGATCTGTGGCGCGCCACCGGCTTTATCCACCGCGAGCATGAGGAGCTGTTCACCGAAGTCGGGTGGTTCCAGGTGCTCGCCGGGCAGGGTGTCGAGGCGGAGAGTTACAACCCGATGGCGGACAGTCTGCCCGAGGCCGAGCTGCGCCAGATGCTCGACCAACACGAAGCCGCCATCATCGGCCAGGTCCGGCAAATGCCCGGCCATATCCAGTTTCTGCAAAACTATGCGAGCGGGCCCAATCCCCGCGTGGAGGTACCAGCATGACACACCGCAAACGCCCGCAAACCGCGCTCGCTCTGGCGCTCGCCGCGCTGGCACTCCCCGCCTGTGCGACTGCGCAGCAGCATGACCATATGGCTCATGGCGATCACGCCGAGCACACCGACCACGCTGCGCAAACGCCCGACTATCTCGACCGACTGCCGTCCGATGAAGTTATCTACTTCGTGCTGCCCGACCGGTTCGAGAATGGTGACACCAGCAATGATACCGGCGGTTTTGCAGGCACCCGGCTTGAGCACGGTTTCGACCCGACGCATCGCGGCTTTTTCCAAGGCGGGGATCTCGCCGGTCTGACCAGCCGCCTCGACTATCTCGAAGGGCTGGGCATTACCGCGATTTGGTTTGCGCCAATCTTCCAGAACAAGCCGGTACAGGGCCCTCCGGGAGACGAGAGCGCGGGCTATCACGGCTATTGGGTCACAGATTTCACCCGCCCGGACAGCCATTTCGGCACGCGCGAGGAATTCGCCGCTTTCGTCGAGGCGGCCCATGCGCGCGGCATGAAGGTCTATATGGACATCATCACCAACCACACGGCGGATGTAATCCGTTACGAGGAAGGTGACGACACCGGCTATGTCTATCGCAGTGTCGCCGACTTCCCCTATTCGCGCCGCGGCGGTGTGGATGGCGAGCCGATCAATGAAGGCTTCCGCGGTCACGAGGATTCGAGCGAGGAGAATTTCGCCCGCCTGACCGATCCCAGCTACGCCTACACGCCTTATGTGCCAGAGGCCGAGCGCGACGTGAAGGTCCCCGCCTGGCTCAACGATCCGATCTATTACCACAATCGCGGCGACACGACCTTTACCGGCGAAAGCAGCCGCCAGGGCGATTTCGTCGGACTGGACGATCTGTTCACCGAACACCCCTTTGTCCGGCAGGGGATGATCGACATCTATTGCGACTGGGTGGTCAACACCCGCATCGACGGCTTCCGCATCGATACCGCGCGCCATGTCGATCCCGGCTTCTGGCAGGTGTTTGTGCCCGCAGTCGAGGAATGCTCCGAAGCGGCGGGCATTCCCAATTTCCATATGTTTGGCGAGGTCTACTCGGATGATGCCACCGCCGGATATATCGCCGAATACACCCGCCGCGACCAATTGCCCGCCGTGCTCGATTTCGCCTTTGCCGCCGCCATGCGCGAAGTGCTGGGCAGCGGGGAAGGCACCTATGTGCTCAACCGGCTGTTCGATGGCGATGCGCTGTATGAAGGCGGGGAGGAAGCCGCGCTCAACCTGCCGACCTTCCTCGGCAATCACGATATGGGGCGCTTCAGCACGCTGATCCGCGAACGCCGGCCGGATATTTCGTCCGAAGAGCTGTTGCAGCGTGTGATGCTCGGCCATGCCATGATGCTGACCCTGCGCGGTTCGCCCACGATCTATTACGGAGACGAGCAGGGCTTTGTGGGTGACGGGAACGACCAGCGCGCGCGCGAGCCGATGTTCCCCAGCCGCACGGCGGAATATAACGACAATGATCTGATCGGCACCGATGCCACAACGGCAGAGGCGAATTTCGACACCGCGCATCCGCTGTATCAGTTGATCGCGGAATTTTCCGCCATCCGCCTCGCGCATCCGGCGTTCACTCGTGGCCGCCAGCAGGTGCGCCATTACGAGCAGGAACCGGGCATTTTTGCCGCTTCGCGCTTTGATCCGGACACCGGGCAGGAGTATCTCTCGGTTTTCAACACCAGCGGGGAAGCGCGCAGCGTGAATATCTGGGTCAATTACGATGCCACGCGGCTGGAAACGCTGGCGGGCGCTTGCCCCGCCGAGGTTTCCGCGCCGGGCACCGCTGCCTTCACCGTTCCGGCCTTTGGCTGGGCCGTGTGCCGCCTGCACGAGGATGCCGAATGATCGCCGAAGCAGCTCTTGATACGCGGCCGGAAACCGCTGCCGCTTTGCCGTGGTGGAAGGGCGCGACGATCTACCAGATCTATCCGCGCAGCTTCATGGATTCGAATGGCGACGGGATCGGCGATTTACCGGGTATCACGTCGCGTCTGGAGCACGTGTCTAGCCTCGGCGTCGATGCGATCTGGATCAGCCCGTTCTTCACCAGTCCGATGAAAGATTTCGGCTATGACGTGTCGGATTACCGCGATGTCGACCCGATTTTTGGCACGCTGGCGGATTTCGACGCGCTGGTCGCGCGGGCGCACGCGCTTGGCCTCAAAGTCCTGATCGATCAGGTCTATTCGCACAGTTCGGATGAGCACGAATGGTTCACCGAAAGCCGCGCCAGCCGCGATAACCGCAAGGCCGACTGGTATGTGTGGGCCGATGCCAAGCCCGATGGCTCGCCGCCATCGAACTGGCAGAGCGTGTTCGGCGGCCCCGCATGGACGTGGGATGCGCGGCGCGGGCAATATTATCTGCACAACTTTTTGAGCTCGCAGCCGCAGCTCAATATGCACAACCCGCAGGTGCAGGATGCGGCGCTGGGCACGATGCGCTTCTGGCTGGAACGCGGCGTGGACGGCTTCCGCATCGATGCGTTGAACTTTGCGATGCACGATCCGGCGCTGACCGACAATCCGCCGGCGCCTGCAACCGATAAGCCGCGCACGCGGCCGTTCGATTTCCAGCTGAAGGTCAACAACCAGTCGCACCCGGATATCCCCAAATTCATCGAGCGCATTCGTGCGCTGACCGATGAATTCGACGCGGTGTTCACCGTTGCCGAAGTGGGCGGGGACGATGCCGATGTGGAGATGAAGGCTTTCACCAAAGGCGATACGCATCTCAATTCGGCCTATGGGTTCGACTTCCTTTATGCCGAGAAACTGACGCCGGGCCTCGTATGCGGCGCGCTGGCGCAGTGGCCCGATGCCGATGGCGTGGGCTGGCCGAGCTGGGCGTTCGAGAACCACGATGCCCCGCGCGCGCTAGGCCGCTGGTGCGCGCCTGAAGAGCGCGACGCATTCGCCCGGATGAAGATGCTGCTGCTGGCCTGCCTGCGCGGCAATATCATCCTTTATCAGGGCGAAGAGCTTGGCCTGACGCAGGTGGATATTCCCTTCGAGCAGCTGCACGATCCCGAAGCGATTGCGAACTGGCCGCTCACGCTCAGCCGCGATGGCGCGCGCACGCCGATGCCGTGGGAACATAGCGCGTGCGGCGGGTTCGGCTCGGCCGATCCGTGGCTGCCTTTGGGCGAGGAAAACCGCGCGCGTGCGGTCGCCTTGCAGGAACGCGATACAAACTCGCTGCTGCACCATACCCGCGCCATGCTCACGCTCCGCAATGCGCATCCCGCGCTGCATCACGGGGCGGTGACGCGCTGCGACGCAGTGGGCGATCTGCTGGTTATGGAACGCCATGCCGATGGCGAGAGCGTGCGTATCTTCGCCAATCTTGGGCGCTCCGGGCAACCGCTCGACCCCGCGCAAACCGACGGAACGCAGCTTGCCGCCGTCAATGGCGCGACCGCACAAACCCTTCCTCCCTTTGCAGCCCTGGTGGTGAAATTATGAAACTTGCCCGCTTTGCCCTCACTCTCACCGCTGCTTTGCTCTCGACCAGCGCGCTGGCGCAGGAAGTCACTTCGCCCGATGGCCGGATCGTCGCCACGCTCACCGCCAATGGCGAAGGCGTGCCGAGCTATTCGGTCAGCTTCGACGGGCAGCCGGTGATCGAGGAATCGACGATCGGTTTCACTTTCACCGACGCCAATCCGATGCGGCGCGGCTTCGAAGTCGTGAGCGAAGTCACCAGCTCCAGCGACACGACGTGGGAGCAGCCTTGGGGCGAGCGGCGCTATGTCGTCGACCGGCACAACGAACTCGCCGTGACCTTCCGCCAGAATGACGCCGAAGCGCGCGAGCTGACCGTGCGGATGCGCGTATTTGATGACGGCGTTGGCTTCCGCATGGAATTCCCCGAACAGGCGAGCCTGCCGGTCGCCAATATCGCCGAGGAGCTGACCGAATTCCGCATTGCCAGCGATGGCGAGGCTTGGTCGATTCCCGCAGGCGACTGGAACCGCTACGAATATCTTTACGAACGCACGCCGATCAGCGCGCTTTCCACCGTGCACACGCCGGTGACGATGGTGCTGGAAAACGGCACGCATTTGTCGTTCCACGAGGCGGCTCTGGTCGATTATTCGGGTATGTGGTTGCGGCGGATGGAAGGCACGCGACTGCGCGCGCAGCTTTCGCCCAGCCCGCGCGGGCCCAAGGTTGTGCGCGAAGGCGCGTTCCACACGCCGTGGCGCACGATCCAGATCGGTGACGGGCCGGATGATCTGTTCAATTCCAGCCTGATCCTCAATCTGAACGAGCCCAATGTGCTGGGCGATGTCAGCTGGTTCGAACCGCACACCTATATCGGCATCTGGTGGGAAATGCATCTCGACGAGAGCAGCTGGGCAAGCGGCCCCAACCACGGCGCGACCACCGAAAACGCCTATCGCTACATCGATTTCGCTGCCGAACACGGCTTTCGCGGCGTGCTGATCGAAGGCTGGAATGTGGGCTGGGACGGCAACTGGTTTGGCAATGGCCGCGATTACAGCTTCACCGAGGCCTATCCCGATTTCGATATCGAAGCGGTCGCCGCCTATGCGCGGGAGCGCGGCGTGCGGATCATCGGCCACCACGAAACCGGCGGCAATATTGACGTCTATGAACGCCAACTCGAAGACGCGATGGCGTTTTACGAGCGGCTGGGCATCGATGCGGTCAAAACCGGCTATGTCGCCGATGCGGGCGGCGTGATTGCTCCCGATGGCGAGGGCGGCGAGATTTTCGTCTGGCATGACGGGCAGGAGCAGGTGAACCATCACCTGCGCGTGGTGCAGGAAGCTGCCGAACACCGGATCGCGGTCAACCCGCACGAGC
This sequence comes from Aurantiacibacter sp. KMU-128, assembly GCF_056933515.1. NCBI lineage: Bacteria > Pseudomonadati > Pseudomonadota > Alphaproteobacteria > Sphingomonadales > Erythrobacteraceae > Aurantiacibacter > Aurantiacibacter sp. KMU-128. The sequence goes on along the minus strand of NZ_JBXORT010000001.1, from coordinate 1,811,623 downwards.
CGATCAAGGATACCGGCCTCCGCCGCACCTATCCCAACTGGGTGAGCCGCGAAGGCGCGCGCGGGGCGGAATATGATGCATGGGCCGTGCCGAAAAACGGGCCGGATCATGTGCCCGAACTGATCTTCACGCGGATGCTGTCCGGCCCGATGGACTACACCTCCGGCGTGTTTTCGCTCGAAGGACGCGGTGCGACAGAGCCGGATATTCCCTCCACGCTCGCCCGCCAGCTCGCTTTCTACATCGCGATCTACTCGCCGATACAGATGGTCGCCGATCTGCCGGAGAATCTTGAGGCATATCCCGAAGCACTCGACTTTGTTCGGCGCGTTGGCGTCGACTGGCACGAATCCATGCTGATTGAAGGCGCGGTCGGCGAATATGCGGTGATCGCCCGGCAGGTACGCGAGGGTGAGACGTGGTTCGTGGGCGGCGTTACCGACGACCAGCCGCGCGACATCACACTGGCGCTCGATTTCCTCCACGCCGACACCGAATATGTCGCCACGATCTGGCAGGACGGCCCCGATGCCGACGGGCTGGGTGACAACCGCCACGATATGGCCGTCAGCACCGTCACCGTGCGGCAGGGCGATACGCTCGACCTGCATATGGCGCGTGCGGGCGGCTTCGCGGTCGAGATCGCGCTTTCGGGCGAATGATCGGACGGCTCCTCGCCGCGCTAGGAGCGCTTCTGCTGGCGGCCTGCGCCACGGTGCAGCCCGCCAGCGAAGCGCGGCTGATCGAGCGCGGGCCGTTCGCGGTGCAGGGCCTGCCCGACCAGCGCCTCTCGATCTGGCTACCGCCCGGCTATGACAGCTCGGCGCGCCGATATCCGGTGCTGTATATGCATGACGGGCACAATCTGTTCGATCTGGCGAATTCCAACTTCAACAAGATCTGGGCGGCGGATGCGGCGATGCTGGAAGCGGTCGCCACCGGCACGGTGGAACCGCATATCATCGTCGGCATCTGGGCACCGGGCGCGGATCGTTACCGGCAATATCTCCCGGCATTTGCTGGCGAAGAGGCCGAGGGCGCGCTCGCGCAAAGCATCACCGGTTACGCCAATGGGGAGGTGCTCTCGCAGCGCTATCTCGAATGGATGGCAGACGAATTGCGCGCCCAAATCGACGCCGAATTCCGCACGCTGACCGGCCCTGCCAACACCGCCATCGCCGGATCGAGCATGGGCGGCATCAATTCGTGCTGGGCGATTGCCGAGCGGCCTGATGTCTATGGCCGCGCCGCCTGTGTCTCCTCGCACTGGCCGCTGGCTGATCCGACGCTGCCGCCGGTCGAAGGCGACCAAGCTCGCGCGCTCTGGAGCGCCTATTTCGCTGCCAATCTCGGCGCGCCCGCCGGTCGCCGGATATGGATGGACCACGGCACCGCCACGCTCGACCAATATTACGCGCCCTACCAAGCAAGCGTCGATGCCGACTTCCGCGCCGCTAGCTGGGTGGAAGGCGAGCACTTCCGCTCCGAAGCCTATGAAGGGGCCGAGCATGAGGAAAACGCCTGGGCCGCACGCTTGCCCGAAATCTTCCTTTGGCTATTAGCGAGCGAATGAGCGCGCCAAAGCCACCTCACATTGTTGTCCTTGGCGGCGGCAGCGCGGGCTGGATCACCGCTTGCCTGCTCCACCACCGCTGGGCGGAACGCGGCGGGAGAGTTACCGTCGTCGAAAGCCCCGATATCGGCATTATCGGCGTGGGGGAGGGCTCTACCCCGCAATTGAAAGCCATGTTCGACCATCTCGGCATTGCCGAGGCCGAATGGATGACCGCCTGCGATGCGACCTACAAGCTGGGCATTCGCTTTACCGGCTGGAGCGAGCGGGAGGGCTTCGAAAGCTATTTCCACCCGTTTCCCGGCCCCATCGATCTGCACACCGAACCGGCCTTCACCCACAATGTGATGCTGGCGCGGCGCGGGGCGGACGTGCCCGCGCATCCCGACGAGTGGTTTCTGGCGAGCGTACTCGCCGAAGCGGGGAAGGGCGCGCGGCCTTCGGAAATGTTCCCCTTCGGCCCGTCCTATGGCTACCATTTCGATGCCTACAAACTTGGCGCGTTCCTGCGTGACTGGGCGGTGGCGCGCGGGGTGATGCATCGCCCGCTGACGGTCGAACAGGTCGAGTTGGGCGAGACCGGCGATGTCGCCGCGCTGCTGTGCGAGGGCGGGGAGCGCGTTACCGGCGACCTGTTCGTCGACTGCTCGGGTTTCCGCGCGGTGATCGCGGGCGATGCAATGGGCGGCGAGTTCCTGCCCTTCGCCGACAACCTTTTCAACGACCGCGCCGTGGTGGTGCCGACCGGGCGCGTGAGCGCGTTCAAACCGCAGACCGAGGCGGTGGCGATGAAGGCGGGCTGGCGCTGGCACATCCCGCTCACCACGCGCACAGGCAATGGCTATGTCTATTCGTCCAAATACATTTCGGACGAGGATGCGGCGGCGGAATTGCTCGCCTCGGTTGGCCTCAGCGAAGGCGAGGCGGAGCCGCGTTTCCTGCGCATGAAAGTCGGGCGGATGCACGAGAGCTGGCGCGGCAATTGCCTCGCGGCGGGCCTCAGTCAAGGCTTTATCGAGCCGCTCGAAGCGACCGCGCTGCACATCGTCATCGCCACCGCGCTGGAATTTGCCGAAGCCTACGAAGCGGGCGGTTTCACGCCGCAGCACCGTGATGCCTTCAACGCCAATATCGGTGCGCGCTATGATGCGATCCGCGATTACATCGTCGCGCATTACCGGATGAACCAGCGGTCGGACACGCAATATTGGCGCGACAATGCTGCGAACCAGAACCTGTCAGACGGGCTCAAGGCGATGATGACCGCGTGGTTCACGCATCAGGATTTGGCGCAAGCGAACGCCCAGCAATACCGCATCCAGGCCTATGCACCGATGAGCTGGCACGTGCTTTTTGCAGGCTACGGGACTTTCCCTCCGGCGGACCGGTTGCAGGCTTTGCCGCAGGGCGTGAAAGCGGCTGATCTGGACGGGGTGCGCGAATTGCTCGGCAAGTCTGTCGGGAATTTTGCGGCAGTGGATTGGAACTAGATTTCCGTTCTTAGACCGCAAAAGCCCTTCCCCTTGGGGAAGGGTTGGGATGGGGGTTCCACGCCAGTGATGTCGAACCCCCACCCCCGACCCCTCCCCAAGGGGAGGGGAGTTACTTTTCGACTTCCCTCACAATTCCGCCCGCACAACCGCATCCCGCCCCGGCTCCAGCCGCTCGCCCTTCCATAAGCGGTGCAGGCGATTGCCCAGAATATCCCCCGGCCCCGAAACGAATTGCGGGTTCCCGAACGCCTCCATCACCGCATATTGCTTGGCCAAAGCCCGCCGGTCCTGCGCCACGACGGGCCGCAGGAAGAGACGGATCGCCGCTTGCTTGAGCCAGCCGGGGGCGAGGCCCTTGGGTGTCGAGAAGCGCGCGAAGGGGGTGAACGTCCCCTCGGTCGCGGGCGTGAATATCGCGGTGACGCACAGGGTCAGCTTCTCCGGCCCCTCCCACCGCGCCTGTACCGTGGTGGGCGGGTAATAGCGGGTGACGCTGCGCTCGCGGTCTTTCTCCAGAAAGCGCGACATCAGGCCCAGATCGGGCTGCGTCTGCTTGATCGCCATGTCGATCCCGTCATCATGCGTGGTGACGACCAGATCGACCGGAAGCCGCTTGTCCCGCCGCCGGATAAAACCGTGATGCAGATGATTGGTGTGGAACGGATCCATCACATTCTCGATGGCATCATAAGCGCGCCCGTCCCAAGTGCCCTGCTGCCACCAGAAATGGTCGAGATCGGGATTGCCGAAATCGGGGGGGAGGGGCGGCTCATCAGGCGCGTCGTCCGATAGCGTGACAAAGATCGCGCCATGCCGCTCGGCAAGCCTGACCGGTTGGGCGTCGAGGCGCTTGTCCGGCTCGTCCAATACGCAACCCGGCACCGCGACGCAGCGTCCCGCGCCGTCAAACCGCCAGCCGTGATAGCCGCACTCGATCGCACCATCGACCATGCGGCCTTCGGACAAGGGATAGTTGCGATGCGGGCAGCGGTCGATCAGCGCGGCGGGGCCATTGGCGGTGGCGAACAGCACGAGGGGTGTACCGCAGACGTGCACCTGTCGCACGAAACCGGGGCGAAGATCGCGCGAGAGTGCCACCATATGCCAAGCATTGCGGACGGCGTCGGGGAAAGCGCTCACGGCAGTTCCTCGCCGTTCCATTCGATGTCCCTTGTGGTGGCAGAGGTCGTTGATATGCCGTGCCTCAGGCCGCTCAGCGCAAAGCCCGCAGCATCGGCAAGCGCGCCTATGATCGGCATCCGGTCCCCCGGGCGGGAAATGGCATCGCGTCCGTTTCGCATCGTCTCGCGCCACTCTGCCACACGACCCGAACGCAAGGCCAGAGGCAGGCCGAACACGGCCATGGCAGGGGCGAGATAGGTCTCTTCGGGTGGAGCGGCGGGCATGGGCTGTCCATCAGCCATAACGCGGGCGAGTGCGCCCGTTCCGGCGAGCATATGCACACCGCTGGTGGCGCGCGGATTGCACTCGATCAGCCAAGGTGTGCCGGTGTCGTCGACGATGGCGTCGCAGGCGAATTGTCCGGTTAGTCCGGTGCTTTGGGCGAGTTTTTCGGCAATAGCTTTCAATTGCGTCCACAACCCACTGGAAACCGATGAAAAAGCGAAACTCGCCCCGCCGCCCAGCCGCCATTGCGATTGGTATGCGCTGAACGCTTTCACGTCGCCATTTTGCGCGACGGCGTAGAAGCAGGCTTCGCTCCCGAAGATGCGCCTTTGCGCCATCATCGGCAAACCTCTATCAAGGTTTAGGTTTAGAATTTCGTTTGCAGTCAGGTCAATAAGGGTGCTTTCTCCAAAACGGCTGTAGGTGGGCTTGAAAACCCATTGCTCCGGCTCATTGGCGAAGCGTGCGCAATCCTCAGGTGATGTCAGCAGAAAACTCTCCGGCGCGGGGATGCCCCAATCCGCGCAGGCAGAGGCGAAAGCGTGCTTGTCGTGCAGCTGTCGAAGAGTAGCTAGCGGCGGGGCAAACAGGCGGCCCGCCAGCGCCTCCTCCAGACCTGGCGCAGCAAGGTGGAACACCTCCTCGCAGGTAGGCACCACCAGTTCGGGGTCGAGGCGATGCACAAGTACTTTGACCGCGCGCTGAAAACTTGCCGGATCATCCACTGGCGAGGGATAGCAATGCATGGTCAGCGGCAGGTTTGACCACTCCACCATCCGCACCTTGCGGCAGTCAGCGCAATGCACCTCCCACCCCGCCGCAAGAAAATCGCGCACCAGATCAAGCGCCGCCGCCGCGCGCGCGCCGGTGATGAGCACGCGCCTAGCCATCGTGCCAGGCGACCTTGTGGCGCTTGGGGCCGTCTTGCATGACGGGCTCGCGCAGCAGCTCGACATCAACCGGCACCAGCTCCGCCAGCTTCGCCCGGGCTTTGGCCGCAGCCTTGTCCGGCGCGGCGGGATCGATAGTCAGCACAACGCCTTGCGGGCTGCCAATGGCGCGCCAAGCGTGCTTGCCACCCAGCGGACCCTCGACCGCCTTGACCACTTGGGCAGGCACAATCGGCGAGTTGCGCGGATAGTGCCAGATATCCTGCACGCGCCCCTGCGGCGGCTTGATAGCGAGGCCGTTTATCCCGCAGCGGCAGCGTGTCCGGCGGGGGTCGATCTCCACCACGTCGTCGAGCAGCACCCGCACGATGGGCTGGCTGCGACGGTGCAGATCGGTGACGATCAGGCGGTGACTGGCGGTGCCTTCGATATTCACCAGTTCGCATTCGATCGCATGGTGATTGGGGTGCAGCCGGCCATGCGCGCATTCCGCGCCGAGAAAGCCCTCTGTCGCCTGATAGATCGCGCGCGGCGTGATGCCGAATTCGAAATGCTTGGCCAGAAAGGCCTGTTCCTTGGCGCTCATCGGCTCGCTGCCGTAGAACAGGTGCCGCAGACGCGGAATGGCCGCTCCCGCTTTGGCAAGCGCCAGCAGCCGGTGGGGAGGGGCGATAAGGATTGTGGGGGCAAAGTCCTCCAGCGCCGCCTTGGTTTCCGCCATATCGGCCTCCAGCGGGAAATGCCGGAAGGCGATCCTCCTGCTGACGACATCCTCATAAAGCGCGCTGTTCGCCCGCAAATGCAGCGCGATGCGCTGGCGTTGCAGCAGAGCGCTCGCGGGAAGCAGCCGGGCGAGCGACTGGCCGATATAGTCGGCGCGTTCCTCCGGCGAGGCGACGAACAGGCCGCGTGCCCCTCCGCCGGTGCCGGTCGACCAGCCTGCGGTGAGGCCGTCCGCAATCTCGCCCCGTTCGGCAGCATCGGCCATCGCGATCAAATCGTCATGCGACAGTCCCAGCGCATTCCACCTACCGTAATCGGCGCGCATTTGCGCAGGTTCGACGACCGGAAACGCGCTCAATGGCCTTCCCGCATATTCCGCCAAAGCAGGGGTTGCTGCGAGCGCAGGCTGGAGCGCCTCCCATTTCTTCGTCCGCAAATCCGCCAGCGCCTTTGCGTCCAGCCGCATCGCCCGCTTCGTCCGCCACCAGCTGGCGAGGATCGCGCTAGTCCGCATCCTCGCCTCTGAATGCGGCGGCGGCGATGGGGCAGTGCGAGGGGAGGATTGCGAGTTCGGCATTCCCCGCCCGCGCCGCCGACAGCTGCGCCAGTGTTGCGCGATAAGTCGGCGTGTGGCCCAAGGAGCCGGTCACATAGCGCGGCGGCGGGATGCCGCCATCCAGCGCGCGCGATGTGTAGAGCGCATCGCCCGCCAGCAAGACAGACTGTCCAGCCTCGGTCATGAAAGCGAGTCCCCAGTGCCCCGCACAATGGCCCGGCAATTCCACCGCGAGCAGCGAGCCATCACCCAGAATATCGCGCCCCCGCGTGAAAGGCGCAAAGGCCGAGGGCAGGGCGACTTCGGGCGCGTCCTCGAAAAAGCGCGCCTGCCCGTCCATCGCCTGCGGCACCAGAGCGGAGAGCAAGCCCTTTCGTACCCGCGCAAGCCGCCCCCCACTGCGCAAAGCCTGCAAACCGGCGCGCGCGCAATACATCGGCAATCCTGCCATATTGCGCGCGCCCGCGACATGGTCGCCGTGGAAATGCGAGACGATTAGGCCCGCCAGATCATCTTCGGCAATATCATGCGCGGCCAGCCACGCCCGCCATTCCTCGCCCGCGCCGATCGTCACCGGCGTCATCCAGCGATAAAGGCGTTCGGGGAAGGGCTCTGTGGCTTCGACGAAAGCTGCGTCATAGCCGGTGTCGAACAGGAAAAGTCCGCGCTCGGGATGCGCGATCACACCCACCAGCGCGGGGAAATCCACCGGGCACAGGGTGCCGCCCTGGATCATTCCGAATTCGGGATGGCGGCACGATCCGCGCTCCAGCCAGCGGAAGCCGACGCGCTTCATTGCACTTTCCTCACTTCGGCGAGCAGCGTTTCGAGCGCGTCATATCGCGGTTCGTAACCCAGCATCGCCTTCGCGCCCGCAAGGTCGAATGTCTGCGAATAGGCCATGGTGGAGAGCGTGTAGCGGGTGATCGGTGGTTCCTTGGCGGAGCGAAAAGCGCGCGCGCCATATTCGAGTACGGTCGCCAGCGCGGTGGCGACGGGCACGGGGAGGTCGACCAGTTTCGGCGAGGTGCTAATCGCATCCGCCACTGCTTGCGCGACCTGCGCCACCGGCATCGGCTTTCCGCCCGAAATGTTGACCGCCTTGCCGCTGATCGCTGCGCACCGCTCCGCCGCTTCGCATACCGCCCAGGCGACATCACGCAGATCGGTCATTTCAATGAGCGCCCGTCCGCCACGCGGGAAGGGCACACGCGGGCGCTGCGCGATTTCGATGAGGCGCGGCATGATGACCCGGTCGCCTTCGCCCACCAGCGCGCGCGGGCGGATGGCGCAGGTGGCGAATTCCTCGCTCGCGGCGGCGAAGACCATGCGCTCGGCGGCAAGCTTGGTGCGGCCATAATGGTTGAGTGCGGGCTCGGCAGGCGGTGTGGTCTCGGTGATGCCGACCTGATCCTCCAGCCGTGCGTAGATCGATGGGGAGGAGACGAAGGCGAAGCGGCGCACGCCTGCATTTCGCGCCGCCTCCAGCAAGCGCCGCGTGGCGGCGACATTGGCCTTTTCGAACAGCTCGGCAGCGCCCCAGCTATCTGCCAGAGCGGCGGCGTGGATGACTGTGTCGCAGCCAGCAACCAGCGGCGCGAGATCATGCTTAGGGTCGCCAAGATCGGCGGGGAGGTATTCTACGCTCTCGTCAAGGAAAGCCGAGCGTCCCGTCGCCCTGATGCTCCACCCGCGCGCTTTCGCTTCGCGCAGCAAGGCCCCGCCTAGCCCGCCGGTCGCGCCGGTGATGAGGACTTTGGAGACGCTCACAATTGCACCACCATCGCGCCCGCGCTGATGCCTGCGGCGGTGCCGAGCAGCATGATCCGGTCGCCCGCTTTCGCCGCGCCTCTATCGAGCGCATGGGCGAGCGTGACAGGGATCGAGGCCGCGATCTGGTTGCCGTGAGTGGCGAAGATATTGATCACGCGATCCTCATCGGGCGCGAACAGGCGGCGCACGTGTTCGACACCGGGCGCGCTCGCCTGGTGGCAGATGACACAATCGAGGTCGTCGCGGGTCATCCCGGCATCGCGCAATGCGCCGTCGATCACATCGGGCAAAGCCTTTGCGGCGGCTTTGAAAATGCCGAAGGCGTCCATCTCGAAATAGGAGCCTTTGACCAGCGCCTCATACCCCTCGGTCACACGCAATCTCGTGCCGCCGGAGCGGAGCTGCGCCAGCGCGTGATGCTGGCCGAATGTCACGAACCGGCTGGCGAGCAGCCCTGCTGGCCCGTCAGCGGCTTCAATCGCCACCGCCGCCGCCCCATCGCCGAAAATCGAGCGGGTCTTGGCCACTGCCGGATCGAGGCCTGCGGTCGCGATGTCCGATGCGAACACAAGCGCCCGCCGCCACCGCCCGCAAGCCATCCCCATCGCCGCCATATCGAGCGCCGCCATAAAACCGAGGCAGGTCTGGTTCACATCGAAGCTGCGAATGCCCGACGCGCCAAGGCCGAGCCTGTCCTGCACCAGCGCGGAAGTGGAGGGGATAGGCTGCTCCATTACCCCGCATCCGCCGATCAGCACATCAAATGCGCCGTCGTCCCAGCCAGCCCGCTCCAGCGCCGCAGCACAGGCCGCCGCGCCCATCATGCTGCTTGTTTCGTCCGGAGCAGCGATAGCGCGCTCAGCAATGCCGAATTGCGCCTGCGTCCAGCCAGCCGCCTGCCCGCCCGCTGCATCGAGCGTAGTCGAAGGCACTGTGTTAGCAGGGCGATATGCCCCCCAACCGGCAAGAGTGAACTGGGCAAGCAAGCGCAAGTCTCCGGACTGTTCGCGTCATATAGGAACAATGCGGTAAAGCGCGAGATAATGGCGAAACTTGTCGACGGGGGAATTATACGGTCTGAAAGATGGAATTTTTGCTCCAGAGTTGAGGTGGCGACGGAAACGGAGGAACGGTTGAGTTGTTATACTCCCCGAATTTCATTCGGAAATTTGCTTCAGTCAATGCAAAGGTGAATGCGATGCGAATAATCTATGCAGATGAAGCCGGAACTGGTGCCGCGGAGCCTTTCCGTGTGGTAGCGGCAATAATCGTTGAGCCAGATCGCGAAGCACCTCTCTTACTATCGGAGATGGAACGCATTTTTGATGAGAGGGTGCCGCAGCAGTACCGGAAAGGATTCACTTTCCACGCCAAAGATCTTTTTTCATCGCCCAAGAAAAAGGACAAGTATGCAGACTGGCCCTTTCAGGAACGACTAGATTTCATCAAAGAGGTGCTTTGCCTACCGATGGTGCACGACATCCCGATTGTCTTTGGATCAATCCGTAAGGATGTCGCACCGGTCGATGCGAAGACATTGAATTTTCTCCAAGAAAAGAAGCTTGGTCAGGCGGCATGGGAGCATCTTATGGCGTTCTCTCAATGCATGGAACGAGCAGATCACTTTTTGCGAAAATATCTTGGGGGCAAGGAAAAGGCGATCGTAATTGCAGAGGACGTAAACGAAAAGAGAATATTGTTGAGAAGGTTTGGACTATTATTCCGAGAGATTAGCGTCACGATACCATCGGAAGGTATGAACCTGTCGAAGGCTCAAAAGCTCTTAGGCGAAATTCCTCCGCCACATACGTCTAAGATTGAGAATATCTTGGATGTGCCAAATTTTGCGCAAAGGCATGAGGCTCCGCTGCTGCAACTGGCAGATGCTTGTGCGTTCGCCCTTCGACGATTCTTGTGCGAGTTCAAAGGTGGAGAAGACTTCCTTTTTGCAATGCTCGGGCCTCATGCGGCCGCTGAGATGATTGACGACCCTGTTTGGCGCAAAGAGGGCAGCTCAAGTGTCTTCACCTCGTTGTCACATCTGAGCGAAGAGCAAAGGATTGCTGTAATCCAGAGAGGCAAATTGCTCGGTCTTTGAAATTGGCATCAACGCAAGCCCTAAGTGCATCCACGTTTGTTGAGCTGCCCCTTTATGCTCGCTGTGGTTTTCTGGGGCAATCTGAAGCCAACCACACATTGCACCGCGCCCCCTGTGCAGTATGAAGGCGCATCGATTGTAACGAACACAGGACACGCCCATGCGCCGCATTGCTTCGCTTCTCGCCGCCACCAGTCTTTTCGCCGCCAGCGCGGCGTTTGCGCAGGAGGAGGCGGCGGACGAGGCTGAGAGCACGGAATGGGATGTCAACAATCCGCCCGGTGTCGAAATCACGCAGGTGCCTATCGCCACCGATGAAGGCACGTGGATGGATGTCGACGTCTCTCCCGACGGGCAGACCATCGCCTTTTCCATGCTCGGCGATATTTACACCATGCCGATTAGCGGCGGCACGCCAACGCGCATTGCCGAGGGGCTGGCGTGGGAAGTGCAGCCGCGTTTCTCTCCCGATGGCAGCCGCATTGCTTTCACCTCTGATCGCGGCGGGGGGGACAATATCTGGGTGATGAATGCCGATGGCAGCGATGCGCGGCAGCTCACCAATGAGGATTTCCGCCTGATGCACCAGCCCAGCTGGTCGCCCGACGGGCAGTTTATCGTCGCCAAGAAGCACTTCACCACCGGCCGCAGCCTCGGCACGGGCGAGGTGTGGATGTATCACATTTCCGGCGGCGCGGGCGTGCAACTGGTCGCGCGGCCCAACGAACAGCACCAGAAGGAGCTGGGCGAGCCAATCTTCGCACCCGATGGCAGCGCGGTCTATTACACGCGCAACATCACGCCGGGCGGCACCTTTATCTACGCGCAGGATTCGAACACCGACCTGTTCAATATCGAACGCTATGACATGGCGACGGGGGAGGTGACGACGGCGGTGTCGGGCCTCGGCGGCGCGGTGCGGCCCACGCCTTCGCCCGATGGCACGATGCTGGCTTTCGTCCGGCGCGAGGATATGCAGACGGGTCTCTATGTCCGCAATCTGGCGAGCGGGGAGACGACCCGCATCTATGACAATCTTGACCGCGATGTGATGGAGACCTGGGCGGTCACCGGCGTCTATCCGAATATGGACTGGACACCCGACAGCCGCTCAATCGTGTTCTGGTCGGGCGGCCATATCAACCGCATCAATGCCGACGGGACGGGGTTCGCGCAGATTCCCTTCGCCATCAACGACACGCGCGGCGTGCTGCCCGCGCCGCGTCCGGAAATTCCTGTGGCGGTGGATCAGGTGGAAGTGACGATGGCGCGCTTCCCCGCCGTCTCGCCCGATGGGCGCACCGTGGTGTTCGAGAGCCTTGGCCGCCTCTACACTATGCCCGCCAGCGGCGGCACCCCGCGACGGCTCACCAGCGGCGGCGGTGGCGCGGCGCGCGAGCTCTTCCCCAGCTGGAGCCGCGACGGATCGCGCATCGTCTATGTCCACTGGACCGATGCCGGGCTTGGCGAAATCCGCACGATTGCGCCCAATGGTTCGGGCAGCCGGACGGTCACGTCGCAGCCCGGCCACTACTCCCGCCCGCAATTCTCGCCCGACGGGCAGACCATCTTGTTCGAGCGGGGCGAGGGCGGCTATCTGACCGCGCCCGAATATAGCGACAATCCCGGCGTCTACCGGATGCCCGCCAGCGGCGGCGCGATGACACTGGTGAGCCGCGAGCACAGCCTGCCGCATTTCGGCGCGGAGAATGACCGCATCTTCATGACCGGCTCCTCCGGCGGCAATCAGGTGCTCGTCTCCACCGATCTCAACGGAGAGGCCGAGCGCACCCATGCGACGGGCGAGATGGTGACAAGCTATCACGTCGCACCCAATGGCCGCTATGTCGCCTTTACCGAGAATTATGACGCTTTCGCCGTCCCGCTGATGCCGGGCGGGCAGACGGTGACCTTGTCGGGAAGTGCGCGCGCTCTGCCGGTGGTCGAGGTCTCCGATAGCGGCGCGGCCTATGTCCACTGGGCGAGCGGCGGGGAGCGGCTGCACTGGTCGCTTGGGCCGACGCTCTACACCGCCGAAGTGAGCGAACTCTTCCCCTCCGCCCCGCCTGCCGAGGTCGAGAGCCGCGCCTACACCCAGCCCGAAAGCGGCGTGTCGATGCTGCGCACCGTGGCGGCGGATCGCGCCGATGGTCGGCTCGCCATCACCGGCGCGCGGATTGTCACCATGGCGGATGACAATGGCGGCGTGATCGAAAACGGAACCATCCTGATCGCAGGCGACATGATCGCGGCCATCGGCGCGGCGGGAGAGGTCAGCATTCCGGCGGGCACGCCCACCATCGACGCCACCGGTCGCACGATCATTCCCGGCATTATCGATGCCCACGCGCACGGCCCTGTCGCCACCAATGAACTGGTGCCGCAGCAGAACTGGGCGCTGCAACAGGCGCTGGCGCTGGGTACGACGACGATCCACAACCCCTCCACCGAAAGCGCGTTTTTCGTGGCGGAGGATATGCAGCGCACCGGCGATCTGCTCGCCCCGCGTATGTTCAGTACCGGGCGCATTATCTACGGCGCGCGCAGCCCCTATGCCTATGCGCAGATCGACAGTCTGGAGGACGCGCTCGACCATGTCCGCCGCCTGCGGGCAGAGGGCGCGCCGAGCGTGAAGAACTACAACCAGCCCCGCCGTGAACAGCGGCAGATGGTGGTCGAGGCTGCACGGCGCGAGAATATGCTGGTGGTGGCTGAAGGCGGCTCGCTCTTCGGCATGGACCTCAACCTGATCGCCGACGGCAATTCGACGCTGGAGCACAATATTCCGGTCGAGTATTTCTATGAAGACGTGCTGCAATTCATGGCCGGAGCGGACACCAATTACACCCCGACACTGGTGGTCGGCTATGGCGGTCTGGCAGGCGATCCCTATTGGCGGCAGGCGACCAATGCGTTCGAGCAGCCGCTGCTGCAAGCGCACACGCCGCCTGCCATCCTGCGCGCCGAAACTTCGCGCCGGACGACCGCGCCGGAGAGCAATTTCGTCGACGACGATATCGCCCGCGAAGCCGCCCGCGTGGCCGAACGCGGCGTCGAAGTCGCCGCCGGTGGCCATGGTCAGCAGGCAGGGATCGATATCCACTGGGAAATCTGGAGCTTCGCGCGCGGCGGGATGAGCGAAGTCGATGCGCTGGAAACGGCCACCATCGGCGCGGCGCGCTCGCTCGGCATGGATAGCGAGATCGGCTCTTTGGAAGTCGGCAAGCTCGCTGATCTGGTGATCCTGACGGGCAATCCGCTGGAGAATATCCGCAACACCGAAACGGTTGAGACGGTGGTGATCGGCGGACGCGCTTATGATGCAGCGACGCTCAACGAAGTCGCGAGTGGCGACAGCACCCGGGCACCCTATTGGTGGGAAGACTAGGCGGCTGAGAGCAAAAGCGGGCGGGGGAGAGATGACGGCAATCGCGCCCGAAATCCGGCTGCTCGCTGTGCATTTGCGACCTGCTCTCGGCCTGACGGCTGGAGAGGCACCGCCGCTCGCGCTGGCGCAGGCCGAGTGGGCGATGCGCCGCCACCGTGTTGGTCCTCTGTTGCACCACGCGCTGGCGGGGTGGGGTGAGAGCGATGCGGCGGTCGATCAGTTGCTTCGCGCCTCTTACGAACGCAATGTCCGCCGACAACTGCGCCACCGTGCGGCAAGGCAAAGGTTCAGCGGTTGGCTGGGCGAGTGGGGGCACAGCGCGCTGGTGGTGAAGGGCTGGGAGCTGGGCGCGGCGCTCTATGGCGATCCGGGCCTGCGCTATTCCAAGGATATCGACCTGCTGATCGGCCTGCCCGCGATGGCGGACGCGCTGGGCATTGCGGCGGAGAACGGCTTTCTCATTTCCGGCAGGCCTGCACGTCAGGGCCTGCGCAAGGCGCGGCTGCTGGTCGGGCGGTTCAAGGAAATCGGCGTCGGCGATCCGGAATATGGTGTGCAAATCGAACTGCATTCGCGCCTGCTGGCCTATCCCTCCGCCTATTGGAGCGACCCTGAACCCGCCAACACCGACTGGCCGCGCCTCGGCAATCCCGAATATGTCCTCTATCTGCTGATCCACGGCGCATGGACCTATTGGGATAGGCTCAAATGGCTCGCCGATTGCGCGATGCTGGCGCAGCGGGTGGAGAGGGCGCTGATCCCCGTCGTCCTCGCCAATGCGCGCCTCCTGCACTGCGAGGAGGCTATCGTGGCAGGGCTGCGCATGGTGGGCGCGCTTTGGGGCGAGGAACTGGTCGCGGACTGGCTGGCGCAGAGCCGCGTTGCGGCGGACAATCCGCTGATGCACGCGCACAGCAATATGATCGTAGAGCGCTTGAACCAGAATAGCCGCGCGCCCCTCGGACAGCGGGTGCTTCGCAACACGGGTCTGCGCCGCAATCCCCCCGTTTTCAGCACCCATCCGCCGCGCCTGCGCAGCACGATGGACAACGCGCTGTTTTGGCTTGCGGCAAAGCTCTGATAGGCGGTGGCGCGATGCAGGTGATGCGATTCCTCCGGCGGCGCGCGCTCTTTGCCGAGATATGGCTCGGCCTCGCCTGGGCGCGCTTTCTCACCCGCTTTGTGCGGCTGGGGCGGTGGAAGCATTTGCTCGGCGACATGGACGCGCGCGCTGGGGAAGACCTGCCGCCAGCGCGGATCGAGCAGGCGCAAGGTGTCGGGCGGATAGTCACCTATGTCGCGCGCAAGGTGCGCTTGTTCGACGCGGTCTGCCTGCCACAGGCGATGGCGGCGCGCTGGGTGCTGGAACGGCGCGGTATCCCCTCGCGCATCGTCATCGGTTCGCGCCGCGAGGATGCGGACGGGTCGATGCATTTCCACGCATGGCTGCTGGTCGGCGGCGAAGTCGTGATCGGCGCAAGTGAGGCGGAGGCGCATCAGGTGATGGCACGGGCAGGGCAGAGCGATGCCACCGCCTGAGTCTGCGCCCGAAGCCGAACGCCCCTTGGCGAGTTTCCGCGACCTGCTGCGCGCGATTCACGATTTCGCTCGCGGCAGGATTACGGCGACCTTGCTTATCATTGCGCTCGCCGCTGTGCTCGAAGGAGCGGGGCTGGTGCTGCTGCTGCCGGTGGCGGAAACCTTGTTCGCGCAGGAAACGGGCGGACAATCGGGCCTGACCGCCAGCCTACGCACGCTGCTGGAGGGTGCGGGCGTCACAGCGGTGACCGCGCAATTGGCCGTGATGGGCAGCGGCTTTCTGCTGATCGTTTTGCTGCGCGCGGCCGTGCTGCTGAAGCGCGATGTGGTGATGATGCGGCTGTCGCAGGGCTTTGTCGATCACACGCGCCGATCTTTCTTCACTCTGCTCGCGCAGACCGACTGGCCGGTGATCAAGCGGTTCCGCAAGGCGCAGTTGCTGAGCACGATGACCACCAATATCGCCCGCCTCGCCGCCACGATGAGCGCATTGACCCGCGGGCTTATCACGGTGGCGATGGCGCTTGCCTATCTGGTGGCGGCATTCTTCGTCAGCGCGCTGCTGGGCGGCGTGCTGCTTGGCCTGACCGCTTTCGGGCTGGTCTCGGCGATTATCTGGACGCGGCGCAGCCACCGGCTGGGCACACAATTGACCGGCGCCAATCGGGGCGTTTTGCAGGAAACCACGCGCTTTCTCGACGGGATGAAGGCCGCCAAGGCCGCGCGCGCCGAGGCGGAGCTGACGCAGCGCTTCGACGCGCGGATTGCGGAGAGCCGCGCGATTGCGGTCGAATTCGTGCAGCAGCAGGGGCGGCTGCGCAATGCGGTGCAGGTGGGCGCGTCGGTGGCGGCATTGCTGACGCTGCTGGTCGGCTATGGTGTGGTCGGGCTGAGCGGCGGCGAGCTGCTGGTGATGGCGGCGATTGTACTGCGTCTCGCGCCCAATCTTATCGCCACTTTCGGTGGTTTGCAGACCATCGCCCACGCACTGCCTGCCTTCACCTCGATCCGCGAGACCGAGGCCGCCCTGCTTGCCGCGCAAGGGGGGCAGGAGAGCGATGCGCCCGTGGCCCCCGCGCATATCCCGCCGCCCGATGCGCTGCTGATCCTGCGCAATGCCAGCGTCCGCGTGCCTGCCGAGGGTGGCGGCGAGGTGGAGTTGGTGCATTGCGCGCAGGCGCAATTTGCACCGGGCACACTGACGCATATTTCCGGCCCCTCCGGCGCAGGCAAATCGACATTGGCGGAGCTGATCGCAGGACTGCATCTGCCCGCCGATGGCAGCGTGTCGCGCGGCGCAGTGGATCTTACCGTAGAGACGCGGCGCGGTTGGCAATCCACGGTCTCTTTTGCCCCGCAAGAGCCGTTCCTGTTTGATGACAGCGTGCGCGCCAACCTCCTCTGGCCCAATCTCGACGTGGACGATGCCGCAATTTGGCAGGTGCTGGAGCAGTGCGAGGCAGATGAACTGGTGCGCGGCTTGCCCGATGGCCTTGACCACGAATTGCTTGATGGCGGGGCGCGGCTTTCGGGTGGGGAGCGCCAGCGGCTTTGCCTCGCCCGCGCGCTGCTGCGCCCGGCGAGCCTGCTCGTTCTGGACGAGGCGACGTCAGCGATGGATCCGGAGCTGGAACGACGCATTGTCAGTGGCTTGCGCGAGAGCATTGGCCAGCGCATCGTCCTGCTTATCTCGCACTCGCTAAACGCGGCAGGCAGCGCCGATCAGACCATTCGGGTGATTGGCGGGCAGGTTGCGACCGCTCATCCTGCATGAGCCACGCCTCATCGCCACGGTTTGCTGCAAAATCGGGGAACAAAGCGCCGCGCTTCAAGTTTCCTTTTTGCGTAATTTTGTCAGTCTGGTTAAAAGCACCCCGTGGTAAACGATCACGTCTTCACCGCAGACCCCGACGCCGGGGAATTGATTGCGAGCTCGCCGATCGCCTCCGTGGTGAGCGATCCTAAACTGCCGGACAACCCGCTTATCGCGTGCAATCAGGCATTTATCGACCTCACTGGCTATAGCGAAGACGAAATTCTCGGTCGCAATTGCCGCTTCCTTTCCGGACCGGGTACCGAGCCGTGGCTGACCGAAGCGATCCGTGAAGGCGTGCGGGAGCGCAAGGCGGTGCTGGTTGAAATTCTGAATTACAAAAAGGATGGAACCCCGTTCCGCAACGCCGTGGTGGTTGCGCCGATTTTCGATGATGCCGGCGAACTCGCCTATTTCCACGGATCGCAGGTCGAGCTGGAGGAGGGCGCGGATACCCCCATGGTCACGCGCCGGGCCCGCGCGGCAGAGAAAATCAAGGCCCTCTCAAAGCGCCAGCTCGAAGTGCTCAAAATGGTGGCAGGCGGCCTGCGCAACAAGCAGATCGCTTACGAGCTCGGCCTTTCGGAAAAGACCATCAAGATGCATCGCGGGCTGGCGATGGAGAAGCTGGGCGCGCAAAGCAGCGCGGACATGATCCGGCTGGCGGTTGAAGCGGGCATCTAGCTGCGCGGTCGATACAAACTGGCCCAAAGCCCATATTTTGGATTTCCACAAACGCTGTATTGCGCAAGATGCATCGTAGTTGGAGCACCGAGGTTCCCCCTCCCACCTCGTTTCCTCCCTCCATCCCACCCGTTCCGGCTGCGATGCCCCCATCGTTTTCGGGCTCGGCAACAGCCTATGTTGAAATCGGCCGTTGATCGCGGTCGATCGGGATCACCACATCGGCGCGTGCGGGCATTTCTTCGAGCATATGGCGGGTTAGCCGTTCGTAATGCGACACGAAGTGAGAGAGCGCGTCTTCATCCAGCACGCCGGGGCCGAGCGGATTGAGCGCAGCCAGCTTTTCCTCCTGCCGCCGCCGGTTGGCGATGACCGCATCGAAACTGTCGACCTTCAGCATCACCAGCATATCGATAAGCTTGAACAGCCGCGCGTAATCCTCGCCTAGCCAGTGATTGACGAGCGTGCGCCACACCGCGTCCTTGTCTTCCTCGGCTTCGAGAACGTTGATCGGGCGTTTGAGCTTTTCCGGCTCCTGCGGCGTGGCGCCGACGCACCAGCCTTCGAACAGTAGGACATCGACTGGCCCAGTGATGCGCGTCACTTCGTTGCTGCGATCATCGAACGCCTTGTCGAAGCGCGGCATTTCGAATGCACGGCCCGCCAGCACATCCTCGATAATGCCGAACGCCATGCCCACCGCATGGGTGCCGGGCACCCCGCGCGTGGCAAACAGCGGATGCACTTCGGCGGCGAGTTGCAGCCGCTCGGCATGGGTGAGGTAGAGATCGTCGAGCGAGAGAGTGACCGCGCGCAAGCCGCGCTGTTGCAGCAGCAGTTCGAGGAAACGACACACGGTCGTCTTTCCCGCTCCCTGCGCGCCATTGATCCCCACGATCAGCGGCGTCCGGCTGGCGGCGCGACGGGCGATTTGCGTGGCGAGGGGTTTCCAGTGCGCCTCCACAATCGCGGCATAATCATCGGGCAGGCGTTCGGCGGCGATCAGCTCTTCGATGGTCATGGCGGCTTATGTAGTGCGCAAAAGTTCCGGGCCAAGCGCGATCAGCATCCGCGTGTCGATGCCGACACCGCCCTTGCGGAAATCGCGGATGGTGGCGGCAAAATCGGCGAGTTTGACGCGGTGGACGATGATGTTTTCGCCCTCGACTCCGCCGCCCGGCGCAGTCTTGGTGAGGCCGGTGGCTTTGAGCAGCGTAAAGCCCTCGCTCACCATGCCGGGGGAGGAGAAGAAGTCGCCTACCACTTCCCAATGCGCAGCTTCATAGCCCGTCTCTTCGAGCAATTCGCGCTTGGCCGCCGCCAGCGGATCTTCGCCTGGCGCGCTGTCATCGTCGCCGATCAGCCCGGCGGGCAGTTCAAGGCAAGGCTGGCCGAGCGGCACGCGATATTGCTCGACCAAGATGATGTGCTCGCCATCCAGCGCCAGAATAACCGCCGCACGGATATCCCGCGCTCTCGCGACATATTCCCAGCGACCGCGCTTCTTTGCGGTGATCCAGTCGCCTTGCCAGACGATTTCTTCCGGCGCATCGTGATCGGGTGTGCTCATGGTGAGCGGCGCTAGCGGCGGCTCACACTTCGATCAAGCGGTCGGGCAGTTCGTTGTCGTCATCCTCGCCGCGCGGGAAGTGTTCGGCGAGCACTTTTCCCACGTCGCGCACACCGGCGGCGATCCCTTCCGCGACGCAGCCCTTGCGGATTTCGGCGAGCATATCCGCCATCGCTTCGCCCCAAACCTCTGCCGGCACCAGCGAGGCGATGGAATTGTCGGCGACGATTTCCGCACGGTGTTCACGCATGGAGAGATAGAGCATAATCCCCGTCTTGCCCTTGGTTCGCCCCTCTGCGCCGACCTTGAAATGCCGCACCGCCCGCATCCGCACCCGCTGCGCCTTGATCGGCGAGGGGACACAAACGAACCGCAGCGCATCCCAGCTCAGCAGCGCCCACACGGCGACGAATGTCACGAGGCCGATACCCACCGCCCAGGCGATGACTTCGCCATACGTCCATTCATGCGTCCATCCGCCCAGCAGCCAGTCGACCATGGACAAGAAGACATCGGGGAAGGCGGCGAAAATGCTCATCGCGGTGAAGGCCGCTGCAATCGCCCAGACGAGGATCACGTCGGTATAGCCATCCGAGCGGTCGGCGATGACCGGCACGATCTCGCCGCTGGTGGACAGCTCTGCCTCGGCTACGGCTGCGGAGACAAGCTGGTGCTGTGCTTCGTTCAGATACCCCATCACCAGCCTCCGCTCGCGCCGCCGCCGCCGGACATACCGCCGCCGAAGCCGCCAAAGCCGCCGCCTCCACCGCCGCCGCCAAAGCCGCCGCCGAAGCCGCCACCGCCGCCCCAGTCATCATTATCGGTGATACCGCGCGCAATCGCTTTGCCCGCCTCCCACAGGATGATGTCGCCGACAACGCCGCCGATGCCGCTGCGATAGCGCCGCCGCCGGCCTTTGCCGCCCAGCATCGGAAGGATGAAGAAGAAGAACAGGAAGCCGAGCCAGATCAGCGTGCCGATGGGAAAACCGCCTTCGCTGCGTTCCTGCGCGGCTGCTGCCTGTGCAGCCTCTTCGATAGCAATTGCATCTTCCGGGCTGGTGGCGAGGTGTGCAAGAATGGCATCGACGCCCGAAGTGACGCCGCCATCAAAATCGCCCGCCTTGAAGCGGGGAGAGATCACATCATTGATCACCCGCCCGGCCATGATACCGCCGAACCACGGATGCAGGCCGTATCCGACTTCTATCCGCATCCGGCGGTCATCGCGCGAGATGAGCAGTAACAGGCCGATATCCCGCTCCGCCCCGCCAATGCCCCATTCGGCAAAGAGCGCGGTGGCGTATGGCTCGATCTCCACCGAACGACCGCTGGCATCCTGCAGCACCGGCACCGTGGCGACAATGATCGCGCGGCCGGTTTCCCGGTTGTAATCGCGCAGCCGCTGATCGAGCGCGGCCTCCGCCTGCGGCGAAAGCATATCCGCACTGTCGAGCACCGGACCGCTCGGCGCGGGCGGGAAGTCGTAGGTCTGCGCGAACACAGGGCTCGCCAGCGCGGCGAACAGGGCTGCCAGCAGGAGAAAAATCCGCCTCATGCAGCGGCCTCCAGACACGCAGGCGAGGTGGGTCGCGGTGCGGTGACGCTCTCGTCCAGCGTTGTCATAATGGCATCGACGCCTGCCTCGATCCCGCCGGGAAAATCACCATTGCTGAATTCGGGCACCATCGCATCCTCGATAATCTCGCCCGCGACCTCATTGGTCAGCACGCTTTCCAGACCGCAACCCACTTCGATGCGTAAGCGGCGATCATCGCGCGCCACCACGATCAGCACCCCGCGATCCGTCTCGGCAGCGCCAATTCCCCAACGGTTGAACGTGGTGAAGGCATAATCCTCAATGGATTGTCCGGCGAGGCTTGGAATGGTGTTCACGACAATGGCGGTTTGTTCAGTATTCCAATATTCGGTTAGGCGTTGTGTCAACTCCGCCTCGATCCCGGGCGGGATAATCGCGGCTTCATCGATAACGGGTGAGCTTGGCCGATCGGCCGCAGCAACGTCAGGCTCGCTTTGCGCGTCGGCGCGGCACGCAGCCAGCGGCAGCAAGACTGCCGCCAGCACGATACGCATCACGCGCGACACCTGCCGCGCCGGCCTTAGCCTTCGTCACCCGTGATGTTATTGAACTCGACATCCGGATTTTCCCGCGCGCCCTCGGCGGCTTCGAAATATTCGAGCGGCTCGGAACCGTGGATCACATTCGCGCCGATGGAGGAGGGGAAGGTGCGGATTTCGGTGTTATAGTCGCGCGCGCTTTCGTTGTAGCGGCCGATTTCGGTGTTGATCATGTTGTTCGACTGTTCGATCTCCACCATCAGATCGGCAAAGCGGGCATTGCTCTGCAATTGCGGATAGGCTTCCACAATCGTGCGCAACTGGCCGAGCGCTTGCGTCAACTGGTTCTGCGATTCGTTGAACCGTTGGAACTCCTCCGGGTTGGAGAGATCATCGGTGGTGATGTTGATCGAGGTGGCGCGCGAGCGGGCTTCGATCACTCCGGTCAGGATGTTTTCCTCCGACACAGCGGCCGCTTCTACCACTGCCACGAGGTTGGGAATAATGTCCGACCGGCGTTGCAGCGCGGCTTCGACATTGGCCCATTGTGCCTTGGCGGCTTCTTCCTTGGTGGGCACCGAATTGATGCCGCAAGACGCGAGCGCGAGGCTCCCGAAAACGAGGGCGAACAGGGTGCTCAGACGCTTCAGCATTTTGGATAATCCTCCCAACCGGAAAAGGTGTGTTGCTGATATAGCACGGCAGCGGCGTTGTTCAAGGAAACAGCGTGTTACTTGCAGGCGATTTCGCGCCGTGGCAGAGGGTAAATACCACTTTAACACAGGGGAGTAACGGGTCTATGTTTGCAGAATTCAAGGAGTTTATTGCCAAGGGCAATGTGATGGAACTGGCGGTCGCGGTGATTATCGCGGGCGCTTTCGGCACGATTGTCACCTCGCTGACAGCCGACATCATCATGCCGCTTGTCGGCTTCATCTTCGGCGGGGCGGATTTCTCCAGCTATTTCATCCTGTTGTCCACGCCTGAAGGCTACACCGGCAGCACGACCGATTATGCGGCGCTGAAAGAAGCGGGCGCGGCGATGATCGGTTATGGCGCACTGATTACGACGATCATCAACTTCGTGATCCTCGCCTTCGTCATCTTCCTGCTGGTGCGCTACGCCAACAAGGTGAAAGCCCGCATGGAAGGCCCGAAGGCCGAAGAGGCGCCTGCCGGCCCGACCGAGATCGAGCTGCTGACCGAGATTCGCGACGCGCTCAAGAAATAAGAGGCAGCGCGCTTGCGCAGCCCTAATACACTTCACATTAAGCGGGCAGGGCCTATATAGGACCTGCCCGTTTTTGCGGGATATGGCGATAAACTGCGCCGTGTAATAGGTACAGCGGACCCGGGGGCAGTACCCGGCGGCTCCACCAAAACTGGCGGTATTCCGCCATTTCTGACGGGGCCGAACCAGGATCGACGTGTGCTGAAAGACGGTGTTTTTGCCCGGGCTGAGTAACCCGTAAAACTGTTCAAAACCTATAAGTGCCAACGATAACGAAGCACTCGCAATCGCTGCGTAATCTGACGTCCTAACGGACTGATCTTACAAGGCTAAAGCGCGGTTGGACCCACCGGGCAACAGAAGCGGATTCCGGGGCCCCGGGGAGAGGCTAGCAACAGAATCTCCCCATTTTCGATCTTAAAGAGAAGTTTTCACACGAAGACACAAAGGCACAAAGAGGCTTGTGCCACGCCGTCGATCTATGCGCGATAGTAGTCGTTCGCTATGCGCCGCAGGCCGTTCTTGAACAGGCTGTCACCGAAATTCATGAGCAATCCCAACGGCAAGTTGCCGACGCGGAGATACGTAAGAACCTGCTTGCCGTGCACCGGCATCAAGCGCTCTACGGATTTGAGCTCAATCAGCAGGCGGTTATCGATCAATAGATCGACTTTGTATGCGTTCTCTACGAGAACGCCCTTGTATCGCAATGGAAGGGGAACTTGCCGCTGCACCGCAAACCCCTCGCGCCCAAGCAATTCGGCCATGAGCAATTCATAGGTCGATTCGAACAGTCCCGGACCAAGGTCGCGGTGAAGCTCAAAACCGCACTGTATGACGGCAGTGGCTAGTGCTTCGAGTTCGTGTTCCACCGACATCTTCGTGCCTTTGTGTCTTCGTGTGATAACTTATTTCTTTGGAAGCCCAGCCTCACGCTCCGCGGCTTCGTATTTCAGGCAGTCCAGTATCTTCGCGCCGCCCAAGAACACCGCTCCGCTGCACGCGGCGAAGAGCAGCCAGCCGCCCCAGCCCGGATATTGTGCCAGATAGTGGCTGCCGCGGTCCATCGCGCCCAGTGCCAGCGCGTAGATGATCAGGAACGCTTCCCAGCGGGTCTTGATGACAAACAGTCTGCCGATCTTGCGAAGCATTCGTAACCTTTCTTAACGCGTTACACAGCAAGCGCCGTGCCAGCCGCGCTAATCTGCGGGAGACGATGGTTAAGCCATTGGCGGATGTAAAACAATCCGACAGGCCGCGCGCCGGTTATAGCAATTCGGAAAGGCCCAGCGCGTCCAGCAGCTTGGCGCGCGCGGTGCGGACGGTCTCTGCCAGCGCGGGATCGCCGATTTGCGCGGCGTCGATGCTCTCCGGCCAATATTCGGCAATCACGCCCTCGATCAGCGTCGCCTTCGCATCGTCGAGCATGAAGCGCGGATCGACCGTTGCGGGGTCTGCGACCACGCGCAGGCGCAGGCAGGCGGGGCCGCCGCCATTGGCCATGCTCTGGCGCACATCGACGACATTGACGTGGCGGATCGGGCCATTGCCCGCGAGCATTTCCTGCAACCAGTTCCACACCGCGCTGTTCTCGCGGCATTCTTCCGGCACCACCAGCGTCATCTCGCCCGACGGCGGAGTGAGGAGCTGCGCGTTGAACAGGTAAGAGCTGATCGCGTCGGCAAGGCTCACAGCATTGGCAGGCACTTCCACCACCTGCGCGCCGGGGCATTTCGCCTGGATCGCGGCATAAGTGCCCGCCGGATCGGCAAAGGCCTGCTCGTGCGTGAACAGCACCCCTTCATTTGCCACGGCCACCACATCATTGTGGAACGCGCCCGCCGCGATGGCTTCGGGTGCCTGCTCGACGAAAAGGCAGCGTTCGGGATCGAGGCCGTGCTTGCGCGCGATCAGGCGACTCGCCTGCTCGTGCTGGCGCGCGGGGAAGCGGCCTCCGGGGCGGCCATAGACGAAGACTTCGAGGCCCGGTTCGCCATGGCTCGGCGCAAAGCGCATATGGTTCGCCGCGCCTTCATCGCCGAAGCAGGGCGAGGCGGGTTCGTGCACCGCGAAATGCGCGGCATCGGCAAAGGCGAGGCGCAATTGCGCCAGCGTATCGGGCCATTCCTGGCTGCGATGCGGCATGGTAACGAGATTGGCGACAGTCAGGTGGCACTTGCCGTCCGCCGTATCGGGCGCAGGCGAGACGGTGGCCGCATTGGCGGTCCACATGGAACTCGCCGACCATGCGCCTGCAACCAGCGCAGGGTCGGTGCTGTCATCGGCGGCAAGCACTTCCAGCCAAGCATTATTGGGGCGGGGGAGCGGCAGGAAGAAGCCCTGTGCCAGCCCCATCGCCATATTACCGCGCATCTTGGCAATGCCCTGCAACGCCGCCGCGCGCGGATAGGAGGTATCGCCCGCATTCTTTGTCGCGGCGAGATTGCCGAGGCTGAGTCCCGCATAATTGTGGCTGGGGCCGACAATGCCGTCGAAATTGATTTCTTGCAGGTTCACCGCCCGATACTCCACACCGTATCACCTTCACCCACGCCGAGCAGGTCTGCCGCCCGTGCGTCAATCGTGATGCCCTCTCCGCGCAATTCCCGCGCGCCGTAACAACAGCGGAAATCCGCCATCTGGCCAGTGGCAATCAGCGCCTTCTCGCCCTTTTCCAGCGAAGTGCTCTCGATCACGCCATGATGCGCCTTGGCAATCGCCCGCACGCGGTCGGTCTGCGCCAGCATGGTCGGCCCGCCATCGAAAATGTCGACATAGCCCTGATAGGCAAAGCCTTCATTCTCCAGCATCCGCATCGCTGCGCGGCCCGAAGGGTGGGGCAGACCGATCACCTTGCGCGCCGCCTCGTCGAGCATGGCGATGTAGACCGGGTGTTTGGGCATCAGATCGGCAATGAACTGGTTCCCGTGCACCGCGTTGAATTCGTCGGCCTCCTGAAAGCTCATGCCGAAGAATTTGCCGCCGATAGCATCCCAGAAGGGCGAGCCGCCGCGTTCGTCGATAATGCCGCGCAATTCGGCCAGAATGCGGTCGCCGAAGCGGTGGCGGTGGGCGGCAATAAAGAGGTAGCGGCTGCGCGCCAGCAGCATCCCCAGTCCGCCCGCACGCTCGCCGGGGTGGAGGAACAGCCCGCCCACTTCGCTGCACCCGCCCAGATCATTGGTCAGGCTCAGCATTTCGGCGGTGACAGTGCGCTCCAGCTCCTGCGAATGTTGGGTCAGCGTGGTGATGCGGTAGGAGTAAAACGGCCATTGCTGGCCCACCGCTGTGAACAGTTGGCAGGTGCCGCGGACATCACCCGTCTCGGTGTTTTCGAGCACCAGCACAAAGGTTTCGGCGCAGATTTCCTCGCCCTCGCGCGCAAAGGCCGCGTCCGATCCCTCCAGCTTGGCGCGCAGCGAATTGCGGTCGGGCGGCAGATTGGTGAACCCGCCGCCGGTCAGCTTTGCCATTTCATACAGGTGCTGCAGATCGTCCGCCGTGGCGGCGCGCATGATGTGGCTCACAAATGGTCTCCTGTGGCGAGGCGGTGCAGGACAATGGCAGACAATTGCGCGCGCTCGGTCAGGCTGGGGACGATCATGAATTCGTCCGGTGAGTGGATCTTGCCGCCGCGCACGCCCATCGTATCGACCACGGGCACGTGATTGGCGGCGATATTGTTGCCATCGCATACGCCGCCGCTCGGCTGCCAGCCGATGGTCTGGCCGAGCGCTGCGCCGCTCGCCTGCACCAGATCGAACAGCTTTTGCGCCTTCGCATCGACCGGCTTGGGCGGACGCGAAATGCCGCCATGAAGGTGGATCGAGACTTCGTGTCGCACTTCCAGTTCGGCAAGCATCAATTTGAGATCGTGCGCGAATTGCTCGCCAGCCTCCCGCGTCTTCGGGCGGATATTGAAGCGCAAAACGGCATGATCGGGGACGACATTATTCGCCGCGCCGCCATCGATCTTGGCGGGGTTTATCGGCAGATCGCTATGCTGCATTTCCTTTAGCCGTAATACACAATCCGCGGCAGCCACGATCGCGTTGCGCCCGTCCTGGGGGTTGCGCCCGGCATGGGCGGATCGGCCGGTGAAGGTGGCCGAGTAATTCCCGCTTCCGCCCCGCGCATGGGCCAGAGTGCCGTCGGGCAGGGCAGACGGCTCATATGTCAACGCGGCAAATTTCCCGCGCGCCAGCTGGTCGATCAGGGCGGCGGAAGCGAGCGAGCCCGTCTCCTCGTCCGAATTGATCATTACGTCGTAACCGACACTGCCAGCAGCCTCGCTCGTCTCGAAAGCTTTGAGCGTCTCCAGAATGATCGAAAGCCCCGCTTTCATATCCGCTGTGCCCGGGCCGTTGATTGTGTCGTCATCGAGCCAGGTGAGCGACTGGAACGGGTGATCGGCGGGAAAGACCGTGTCCATATGGCCGGTCAACAGGAACCGTCGCTCGGCCTCTGGTCGCACCGAGCAGACCATGTGCTGTCCATGCGGCTTCTCGACCTGCTTGCCGCTCGCATCGACGACGGTTACCGGCGCCGGATCGCGGAGCGTCACGTCGCCGGGCAGGGCAGCAAAGGCGTCAGCCAGAAGCGCAGCGACCTTGGCCAAACCATCCAGATTTCCGGTGCCCGAATTGATTGCCGCCCAGCTTTGTGTCCGCTCAAGCATGGCGGTCTGGTCAATGCCTTCGAGCAGCGCGGTTTCGGTGGCGGAAAGCTGTTGCATATGAAACCGCACTGGCGAGGCGATGCGTCTATGTCAAATCCCGTCTGGCGCCTCGGCCTGCCTCCCCGCCTTTAACCCAGAGATAAGACCTTTGCGCTAGGCGTGCCCCGTCTAGGTCTTTGTGGGGAATTGAAATGCTCGCCGGTGGTGAGAGATCGCGCGTTGATAATCGAACGACAGCCATGCTGCGCGGCAAGATGCGCGACCGGCGTGGAACGCGCGATATCCGCATCGGCGATCTGTCCCCGCGCGGCCTGCTGGTGGTGTGCGAACACCCGCCCGAACGCGGCGAGATTGTCGATATCACCGTCAACGGTCACCACATCGTTGGCGAAGCGCGGTGGAGCAACGGCCGCCGCTGCGGAATGCGCGCGGACCGGCGCATCAATGTGCAGGCGGTGCTGGCCGGTCGCGGGCCGGAACAGCGGTTCAAGGCGCAAAAGATCGAAACGCCCAACGACCCGTCAGCATGGTCACCCGAAAAGCAGCTTATCGCGTATAGCCTGCTGGCAGTGACTGCGCTCAGCACGGCCTATCTGATCGCCAATTATTTCATTCTCTGATCGAGCGCGCGGGCCAGCGCGAGGAATTCGGCGATACTGAGAGTTTCCGCGCGACGCGTGGGGTCAATACCGACAGCATCGAGCGCCGCCAGCCCGCCGGGCAGCCCTTTCAGGCTTTGCCGCAGCATCTTGCGCCGCTGGCCGAAGGCGGCGGAGGTCAGGTTTTCCAGCACACCTATGGCAACCCCTTCGGGTGCCTCGGCCGGCGTCACATGGACAATCGCGCTCATCACCTTGGGTGGCGGGGTGAAGGCGCTGCGATGTACTTTCATCGCCAGTTTCACGGTGGAGCGCCACTGGGCGAGCACGGCCAGTCTCCCGTATTCGCTATTGTCCGGCGCGGCGACGATGCGGCGGGCGACTTCCAGTTGGAACATCAGCGTCAGGCTTGTCCATTTCGGCGGCCATTCCTTGGCCGAGAGCCAGTTGGTGAACAGCTGGGTGCCGATATTGTACGGCAGATTGGCGACAATGGCGAAGGGTTCACCCATGAGGCCGGCGTGGTCGAGCGCCAGCGCATCGCCCTCGACAATCTGCAGTTTGCCGGGGAATGCGGCCTGCAGTTCCTCCAGCGCCGGAATGCAGCGGCTGTCGCGCTCGATCGCCGTGACGCGGGCACCGGCGCGCAGCAGGGCGCGGGTGAGGCCGCCCGGGCCGGGGCCGATTTCGAGAACCGCCTTGTCCGCAAGGTCGCCCGGTATGGCGGCGATGCGATCGAGCAATTGTTCGTCGAACAGAAAGTTCTGGCCAAGCGCCTTGCTGGCAGAAAGACCATGCGCGGCGATGACTTCGCGTAGGGGAGGTAGGTTTGGTGTTTCCATTTAATCCGTCATTGCGAGCGTAGCGGTTGCGAAGCACAGGCTTTGCCTGAACCAATCCAGAGCGAAGCGCGCTGCGGCTCTGGATTGCCGCGGGGCTTCGCCCCTCGCAATGACGAAATCAAGACCCAGCCCGCCGCGCGGCAATTTCGCCTGCCATGCGGATCGCTGCAATCATCGCATCGGGGCGGGCGATGCCTTTGCCCGCGATATCAAACGCGGTGCCGTGATCGGGCGAGGTGCGGACAATCGGCAGGCCCAAGGTCACATTCACGCCCTCGTCAAAGTCCAGCGTCTTCAGCGGCACCAGCGCCTGATCGTGATACATGGCAATCGCCACGTCATAGCCCGCGCGCTTGTGCGGGGCGAACAGCGTGTCGGCGGGGTGCGGGCCGGTGGCGTCGATGCCTTCGGTGCGCAGCTGCGCGATGGAAGGCGCGATTATGTCGATCTCCTCGCGCCCCATCCGCCCGTCTTCGCCCGCGTGCGGGTTGAGCCCGCAAACGGCGAGGCGCGGGTTCTCGATGCCGAAATCGGTATGGAGCGCACGTGCAACGATGCAGCCGCGCTTGACGATCAATTGCTGGCTAAGCCGCCCGGGCACATCGGCAATCGCGCAATGCACCGTCATCGGCACAGTGCGCAGCGATGGCCCGGCAAGCATCATGACCGAGGCTTCATGCGGCAGGTCGCAGGCATCGGCGAGCATTTCGGTCTGGCCGATAAATTCGGGCGCGATCTGCGCGATTTGCGACTTGGAGACAGGGCCGGTGACAAGGCCCGAACATTCGCCACTTCGCACAAGCGCAATCGCTGTGGTCAGCGCATCATAGGCGGTCTTGGCTGAGGCCAGCGTCGGTGCTCCGGCGATGGCATCGCCCGGCTCGCCAATGACGCGAAAAGCGGGAAGGGCCAGCTCACCGCCCCGCTCGACACAATGCGCGATAATCTCCGGCCCGATCCCCGCCGGATCGCCGAGGCTGACCGCTAGCGGGGGAATGTCGGGCACGGCGTCAGTTGTATTCGATCACAGCGTCGGTGCGCAGATCGCGCAGATAGCTTTGCGAACGGCGGTTGATCCGCTCTTCTTCCAGCTGTTGCATCAGGTCGTCTACCGAAGGACCGGCAGTATCGACGGGCAATTGCCGACCGCAGACCATGATCATCCGCACGCTGTCCGCCAGATCGCCGAAGGGCGGTGTCATCTGGCCGGTTTGGAGTTCGAGCAGGATCTGCTGGAATGCAGGGGGCAGATCGCGCAAGGTCACGCGCGGATTGTTGACTGTGTTCGCGCCGAGCGTTTCGGCCACGACATCCGCTTGCTCGCACGAGGTGACCGCCTGCATCTGTTCGATGAAGCTGCCGGCGAGCGCTTCACGCGCGGCCTCGCTGGCGTCCTGCGGCATATCAAGGGCAATTTCCTTGAGGCTAAGCACAGAATCGCGCGGATCGGGCATACCGATCTGGCGCTGGTCGATCATCAACAGGATCGAAAATCCGCCGGGAATTTCCAGCGGGCCGACAAGCTGTCCGGGCTGCATCTGCGCGGCGGCGGCTTCCAGCTGCGGTTGCTGCAATTGCGGCAGGAAAAGCCAGCCAAGATCGCCGCCGGTCACGCGGCTGCTGGCTTCCGAATACTGCCGTGCATAGGCGACGAAGCTGCCGCCCTGCTGCAATTGCTCGACAATCTGCACGGCGTTGGCCAGCACCTGTTCGCGGTTATTGGCATTGGCAGAGAGAAAAATCTCGCCCAGCCGGTATTCGGTGTCGCCACGGCTTTCCTGCAGGCGTTCCCACAATTCGGTGACCTCGGCTTCGGACACGTTGACGAAGGGCACGATATTGCGGCGTTGCAGCCGGTCCCATGCCAGTTCGCCCTGGATCTGCCGCCTCACTGAGCGGCCCGACGAACCGAGCGATTCCAGATAAGCGTCCATTTCCGAAGGCCCGCGGCCCTGGCTGGCGGCATATTCGGCATAGGCCTGGTTCACTTCGTCCGTCGTGACTTCCATTTCCAGCGCGGCAGCTTCCTGCGCCTGAATCGTCTCGTCGACGAGGTTGAAGAACACCTGCAAGCGTAAGCGGGCAACTTCCTGTGGTGGCAATTCCACCGTCTGCGCGGCCAGAATGAGCGCCAACCGGTGATCGATATCGGTCGAGGTGATGACGGTTCCGTTCACCCGCGCCACCGCGCGCCGCTCCATCGGGTTGCCCGATTCAATGATGAAGGCAATGTCTTCGGGCAGGTTGAACGCTTCCATCCCCGACGTTTGCGCCGCAGCATTGGTCGAAACGAAAGGGGAGGTCAGCACGAACGCACCCGCCAAGGCGAGTGCGGCACGCGAAACTTTGTGCACGATGGAATTCACTGTTGTCATAATCCTGTATGCAGCGCGCACCGGGCGCGGTCTGTCATCTGTCACCTGTTGTGCTGCGCATGGCACTGTCGGGCTTAACCCTAGCTGAGCCGATTGCTCAAGCCAAGGCCACCTCTGCGCGGGGGACGGCCATTTTCAGAAGCCCAGATTACGCAGGTTGAAATAGAGCCGGAAACTGTCGCCGCTCTGCGCATCGGCGAGTTCGATAAAGTCACGGCGCCAAGTTATGCCGAATTCAAGACAGTCATCGGCATAGGCGATACCCAATCGTGTACGAAGCGGTTCGAACCCGTCGGCGGTGAAAGAGGGGTCTTCCTCACGGTCGGTCAGATTGATGACGGCGGAACCGAAAACCGACCAGTGCTCATCAAACTCCCAGCGTCCGGCAACGCGCAATTCCTCGCGGTCCTGCAAATCTTCCAGGCTGAAATCGATATCGCGGTTGAGCCGTAAATAGCCGATTTCAGCATAGGTACGGTTGTTGCCGACGGTTGCGTCAATCTCGTTCCGGCGCACCGCGAGATTGTCCTTGTCCAGCCGGAAGCGGTGGGTGAATTTTATAAAGTCCTGATACCGCACCTGCGTCCGGCCCACGATATCGGAGAACTCATCGGTCAGGCCGGTGCCGTTGGGGAACAGGCTCGGCGCATCCGACAGGCGGTAGGACTGCCCCAGCGTCGTGCTGATGCGCCAGCCGGGGAAATTGGCTTCCCAATCGAAACCATAGGTAAGACGCACCCCGTCCTCCACACGGTCATAGCCGGGGAAGCGGTTGAGCGCGAAGAGGTTCGAATCCTCCAGATCGATGGCGCGGGCATCTTCGTTGGGAATGTCGAGATTGCGGATTTGCGGCGCGGCAACCACTTGCACGCGCGGGGTCAGCACCTGCGTGCCGCCCATGAATTCGCCGATAAAGGGCCATTGCACATCCACAGCGGCAATGGCCACGCCGCGCGTTTGCCAGCCTTCCTGCCCGCGATAGCTCGCAACGCTGGTGAGCAGATTCTCGTCCGAATGGTAGACATCGCCGCGCACCAGAGCGGTCAGCGTCACTTCCTGCCCCAGCGGGGTAATCATCCGCCGGTCCCATTGTGCACGGGCGAAGGCGCGCTGCGTATCCTGCCCTTCGGAACGGGTGATTGCGAGCGTGTTTGCCTGCACTTCGACTTGTCCGCGCAGCAACGGGTCTTC
Source organism: Aurantiacibacter sp. KMU-128 (assembly GCF_056933515.1). Lineage (NCBI taxonomy): Bacteria > Pseudomonadati > Pseudomonadota > Alphaproteobacteria > Sphingomonadales > Erythrobacteraceae > Aurantiacibacter > Aurantiacibacter sp. KMU-128. Next base: position 1,779,122 of record NZ_JBXORT010000001.1, on the reverse strand, counting down.
TAGCCGATAGCGTGCATCGATCAGCGGCAGGGCAAGCGGCACTTGCCCCTGGTCGCTACTGACCAGCAAAGCCTGCGTCGCCCAGCCGGCGACCGAGATATAGGAATTGTCGTCAATCCGTTGCAGTTCGACCACCGAGCGGATGCGGTCTTCGCGGCTGATGTCGTAGCGGCGCAGGAATGTGCGGTCGCTCGCCAGCCGGATCGATCCGGTGGCGGTCCAGTTTTCGTCGAGCTGGAAACGGCCATTGGCGTAGACATAGCCGCGCAGTCGGTTTTCGCTCGTCGGCGTGGTGGAGTTGAGCGGAATGCGCGAGCTGTAGGTGCCGTATGCGGTCACCTGAAACGCGCCATTATCGGTCAATTGCCGGTATTGCGCGGACGCCATCGGGGCGGCGGCGGTGTAGAGATAGCCGGTCACCGTCAGATCGCGATTGTCGGCAATCCGCCAGTAATAGCTGTCGCTGATTTCGATCCCGTTCGACGCGGTGAGCGCGATATTGGGAATGAAAAATCCGGTTTCCGCGCTGCCATCCGCGCGCACGGTCAGCCCCGGCAGCGGCAGGATGCGCGATCCGAACAGTTCCAAATAGGCTCCGCGAAAACGGATGCGCTGCGTTTCATTGTCGAAAAAGACGCGCTCGGCGGTGATGCGCCAGCTGGGGCTGCGATCGCAGCCATCAGCATCGATCACCGCGCAGGAAGAATAGACCGCGCGCTCTGCCGTGATGTCGCCATCCTCGGTACGCGTGGCTTGTTCGGCCGCGATGCGCCCGCCCTGGCGGAAGGCGATGAGCAGGTTCTGCAATGCGCCTGCTTCCAGTTCGTCGGTCAGCACCACGCGGTCGGTAAACAGCTGGTTGCCGTCGGGATCGACCACGCGCACCATGCCGCTGGCGACGATTTCGCCGGTCAGGCGGTTCCAGGTCACCCGGTCTGCGCGCAGCGACTGGTCGCCCGAGCGCAGGATCACATCGCCTTCGGCAGTGACCGTATCGGTGCCTTCGTCATAAGCGAGCGTATCGGCCTCGAACCCGATCTGGCGCTGGCCGTCCTCGTTGAATTCGGGGACGCTGGTCACGCCAGAAGGAATTGTGCCGTTAACGCGCTCCGGCGGATCGGCGGGCGGCGGATCGGTTTCCTGTGCCCATGCAGGCGCCGCACAAGCCAGCCACGCCAGCGCCCCGGCGGCGGTCGTGTGGCGTAAAGTGGCAAGCGAAGGCATCAATCGCAATTGTGGCGACCCGGGCAGCATGGCTTGCCTATCGCACCACCCGCTCCTAACTGCAACGACAGCTTTGCGCGGCATAGCATTGCCGTCACACCATAAGACAAACCGTTTTCCGGGAGACTTCATGAACATCCTTTTCCGTGACAGCCATGATACCAACACCACCCGCCTGATCGCGCGGATCATTGCGCAGGACAGCCTGCCTGCCGATCTGCCCCTTGCGGTGAAGGAAGGCGCGGAAAGCTCGCGCTTCAGCGGTAAAGCCGGGCAGCTGTTCGAAGGGTTTTACGAAGCCGAGGGCGCAGTTGTGCGGCTGGCGCTGGCCGGAGCGGGCAAGGCCGACGCGGCAGACCGCAGCGCGGCGCTGGAGAAAGCGGGCGCGGCGCTGAGCGCAAAATATCTCACCAGCGGCGAAACCGCGTTGGTGCTGGATGCAGGTGCCAGCGGGCTTTCGGCAGAGGAAACCGCATCGGTTCTGCTCGGCGCGCGGCTGCGCGGTTGGCGCTGGGACGCCTACCGCACCAAGCTGCGCGACGAACAGAAGAAGTCGCTTGGCACGATCCACGTCATCGGCGCGCCTGCTGGCAGTGATGCCGCGTGGGCGGATTCCGAGGCAGTCGCCAAAGGCGTCGAACTAACCCGCGAGCTGGTGTCCGAACCGCCAAACGTGATCTACCCCGAAAGCTTCGTCGCGCGGTGCCGCGAACGCTATGAAGGCACCGGTCTGACCGTCCGCGTGCTGGACGAGGCGGAGATGACTGCGCTCGGCATGGGCGCGCTGCTCGGTGTCAGCCAGGGCTCGGTGCGCGAAGGGCAATTGCTGGTGGTCGAATGGAAAGGTGGCGGCGATGAAGCGCCGACCGTGTTCGTGGGCAAGGGCGTTACTTTCGACACGGGCGGTATCTCGCTCAAACCGCCTGCGGGCATGGAAGACATGAAGTGGGATATGGGCGGCGCGGGCGCTGTGGCGGGCGCAATGCTCGCCATCGCGGGGCGCAAGGCGAAGGCCAATATCGTCGGCGTGTGCGGTCTCGTTGAAAATATGCCCGACGGCAATGCACAGCGCCCCGGCGATATCGTCACCACGATGAGCGGGCAGACGGTCGAAGTCATCAATACCGATGCCGAAGGACGGCTGGTGCTGTGCGACGCGCTGACATGGGTGCAGAAGGAATTCAGCCCCAAGACCGTGGTCGACTTCGCCACGCTGACCGGCGCGATGATCATTTCGCTCGGTAATGAACACGGCGGTGTCTTCGCAAATGACGATGCGCTGGCGGACAAGCTGCTGAGCGCGGGCAAGGCGAGCGGCGACAAGCTGTGGCGTTTCCCGCTCTCGCCCGAATATGACAAGCTGATCGACAGCCCGATTGCCGACATGAAGAATGTCGGCCCGCGCGGCGCAGGCTCGATCACCGCGGCGCAGTTCCTGCAACGCTATATCGAAGACGGCGTCGCTTGGGCGCATTGCGATATTGCGGGCATGGTGTGGGCGGACAAGCCGGGCGCAACCTGGGACAAGGGCGCAACCGGATACGGCGCGCGCCTGATCGACCGCTTCGTACGCGATAGCGTGGAGGGGTGATCGTCCTCAAGCAGCGAAGCGGTAGGACAGACAAATGGGTCGGATGAGGAAAAAGTCCGATCTGCCCAGCAAGATCTGCGAGACCTGCGGCCTGCCTTTCACATGGCGCAAGAAGTGGGAGCGCGACTGGGACAATGTCCGCTACTGCTCCGAACGGTGCCGAAGGAGCAAAGGGAGTAGCACCTGACAATGCGCGTGGATTTCTATCTACTCTCCGCCGACCCCGCACCCGCCGCCATCGCGCTACTGGCCCGCAAGACGCGCGAGGCGGGGGAGCGGTTGCTGGTTGTCGCCGATGATCTCGACCTGCTCGAAACCGTCTCACAAACGCTCTGGGAAAGCGCGCCCGAAGCCTTCCTCGCCAACGGTATTGCAGGCGACGAACACGATGCGCGCCAGCCGATTTTGCTCTCGAACGAGGTCGATGCCGCCAATGGCGCGCGATTCCTCCTGATCGCTGACGGCCAATGGCGCGAGCCGGGTGAAGGCTTCACCCGCGTGCTGTTCCTGTTCGACGACACCACCCGCGACCATGCCCGCCAGACGTGGAAAGCGCTGCAAGACCGCGAGGGGATGGAGCGCAAGTTCTGGAAGCAGCAGGGCGGCCGCTGGGTCGAGGGGCCGTAACGTCCGCGTGCCATGCGCACCCGGCCGGATGAGAAGGAGTTTGTAAATGCGAGCAGTTTTGTGCCTTTTTGCCCCCATGCTCCTGGCCGGATGCGGCGATGATCCGTTTACTGCGCCGCCGACAACCGATGCAGTAGTGCAAGCGTCGCTGCCCGAAGGCTTCACTCTGCCCGCCGACACGCAAATCGCTTCGATGGAAGAGGTCAGCACCGCTGCGGGCGCCGGAACGGTCGTCCTGCTGGAAAGCACGGCGACGCCACAGGCGCTAGAGGCGCATTTCCGTCGGCAAGCCGAAGAGCGCGGCTTTACGCTAACCGTCGCCGAGAATGCAGACGGCTTTGCGCAAATCCATGGGGAGCGCGAGGATGCGTTGCAATTCGATTTTGCAGCTTCGACCTACGAGGACGGATCAACCCGTGCCAGCCTTGCGATCGGGCGGGTTGCCGGGGAATAGGCGGCAAATTGAGCGGTCAGCCTCGCCGCGTAGCAAGGTGCGGGACTTGACCGCCAGCGCGGAACGTGATGCTTTGCCAGCACAACCATTCGAGGGGGAATCATGCGCAATCTTGTCATTGTAACGCTCGGCCTGACACTTGCCGCCTGCGGTGGCAGCGATACGCAGACCATGGAAACCGAGGACGGCACGGTCGAAATGCGCTCGACGGATGGCGAAGGAAGCGAAGCGACAGTCACCAGCAATGCGGGCGCCGGCGAGGTGGATTTGCCCGACGGCTTCAGCGTGTATGAAGGGGCCACAGTGGTTTCCAACACCATGGTCGATGCAGCCGACGGTTCGGGCAATATGGTGATGATGACGTCCACCGATCCGGCCGAGGACATCATCGCGCATTACCGTGCCGAAGCGGAAGAGGCAGGCATCGAAGTCAACGTCGAGATGAATACCAATGGCAACCGCATGATCGCGGGCGAGGGCACGGACGGGCTCACTTTTATGGTCAATGTCAGTGGTGAAGACGGCGAGTCGACCATTATGCTGACGGTAGGGCGCGGCAGCCAATAGGGCGTTGACGCAAGCAGCAGGCTTGCCCGCATCGTAACGGGGCGCTAAGGGCGCGCGCAACATTATTGCCCCCCCTTACAATGAAGGAAACTCCCATGGCGGTTACCCGCACGTTCTCGATCATCAAGCCCGACGCCACCAAGCGTAACCTGACGGGCGCAGTTACCAAGAAGCTGGAAGAGGCCGGCCTGCGCGTTGTCGCATCGAAGCGCATCCGCATGAGCCAGGAACAGGCCGAAGGCTTCTACGCCGTGCACAAGGAACGCCCCTTCTTCGGTGAACTCGTCGAATTCATGATGAGCGAGCCGGTGGTGGTGCAGGTGCTCGAAGGCGAAGATGCCGTGAAGCGCAACCGCGACGTGATGGGTGCAACCAACCCCGCCGAAGCTGCCGAAGGCACCATCCGCAAGGAATATGCGCTGTCGATCGGCGAAAACTCGGTCCACGGTTCGGACAGCGAAGAAAACGCTGCCATCGAAATCGCTTTCTTCTTCAGCGACGACGAAATCGTCGGCTAATCGGCTGGCATAGCGTCCGCTAATCCAAAAAAAGCGGCGCGTCCTCTGGCTCTTTCCGGTGCTGCCGGAACGCCAGCGGGGCGCGCCGCTTTTTGCTGTTTAATCGGCGTTGAAGCAGGCGACCTGCGCGGCGTGATCCTTGTGCGGTGAATGGCCCGCCCGCTTCTGTTCGGTACGCATAGAAGCGCGCGCATCGTCTGTCAGAGTCAGGCCCAGATCGGCATAGATTCTCGCCATCGCCGCCTCCCAATCCGCATCCAGATCGCGGAAATCGACTTCGGCGACCGGCCCGTTGAACGCCGCGCGCGCCTCTTCCATCCGTTCCTGCCGCAGCGCGATCTTGCGCTGCACTTCGCCGCGGATCCAGTCGATGCACGGCGTGTCCGACTGGATCGTCATCTGGTTCGCCACGAGCGAGGCAGAGCTTGCCGCGAGATCGTCGGGGCAGCGCTTCGTCATCACCAGGCGTGCATCGGGGAATTGTTCGAGTAGTGCAGGCACATCCTCGGCGAATTGCGGGACTTTGAGCACGCGGGGTTTCATCGCATTGCCGTGGAAATGCGCATCGGTGCGCAGGATGCGGGCAAATTCGCGGTAGACCGGCGCGGGATCGCGCGCTTCCGACCAGTGCGAGTAGCTCGGGATGCGCCACTGCGCCTCATACGCACAATGGTCGAGCGCGCAGGCGAGCCAGCCCAACTCCTCATCCGCGCGTGTCACGCCGAAAGGATGGATCGAATCGAGCCACGGATCGAGCGTGCGGGCGAACAGCAGCGAAAGCGCCGACCAAGCGGGGCGCGTATCGGGCCTGCGTGGCACCGGCAGCCAGCTGTCGCAAAAGCGCGTCGCCGCGTGCGCCGGATCGGCGGCGAGCAGGCGGTGCACCCGCGTCGTCCCGCTGCGCATCTGGCCGACGACGATGATCGGCGGCGCCATTGCGTGATCGACGATCTCCGGCTTGTCCTGCCACAAAGCGCCGAGTTCCAGCCGCTGGCGGATCACCCGCACAAGCTGACCGTGGGCGATGGTGAGGCCGAGCGAATTGAGCCGCGCCTCGTCCTGTAGCGATTGTGTCAGCCGGATCGTCCGCTCGCGGAAATCGGCCACGTCCTCCTCACTGCGCCCGCCAGCTTCGCCTGCAGCGGGCGAATCCTTCAGCGCCTTTTCCCACAACACCGCCGGATCGAGCGAGGGCTTGGTCGCAATCCCGCGCTCCCACATTCCTTCGAGCCAGCCGATGGCCCTGTCCACGTGCGGCGAGCGCGCCAGAGGATGCGGGCGGGGAGGCGGGGGCATGGGGTTAGAATTCGTCCGCGATATCGAGCAATTTCGTCAGCCGCTTCGGAGCAACGCTGCGCCAACTGCGCTGCAGCCATTCGGCGACATTCTCCCAATCAACGCCCGGACGGTTGAGAATGATCCCGACCCAACCGCTCGCGCCGTAATAGGCGGGCTTGAAATAGGTGTCCGGCGCGGTTTCGGTAAGGCCGACCACTTCGTCCACCCCGCTCGTTTTGACGAGTACCGCGATATGGCGGCTGCCGTGGTGCTGATCGTTGAAATGGGCGAAAAACTTGCCCGATTTGCCGCCGGTGCGGAAACCCGGCGAGCCGTGGCTCTCGCGCTCTTCGGCTTCGGGCAGGTCGAGCGCCAGTTTTCGAACTTTTTCGAACAGCCAGTCGGCGCGGTATGCGCGACCGACATAATCGGCGAGGCAGCGCGGGTAGAGCTGGTATTCGGCAAGGATCACGCGGCGGGCGAGGCTGTCTGCCGTATCATCGGGCAGGATCGCCACCGGCATCTGGCCGAGCAACGGCCCGGCATCGAGCTCTGATGTGACGATATGCACCGAGCAGCCGCCGAATTGGTCGCCAGCATCAATCGCGCGCTGGTGCGTGTCGAGGCCTTTGTATTTCGGCAGCAAGGAGGGGTGGGTATTGACCATGCGGCCTTCCCAGCCATTGACGAAGTCCGCAGTCAGGATGCGCATATAGCCGCAAAAGGCGAGGTACTCCGCGCCGCTTTCGCGCAGGGCGGCGTCCATGATTGCCTCGTGCTCCTCGCGCTCCAGCCCCTTGTGCGAATGGGCGAAGGTGGCGATGCCTTCGGACTCCGCAATGGCGAGGCCCGGCGCATCGGGATTGTTCGAGGCGACGAGCACGATTTCGTACGGGCAATCCTCCAGCCGCGACTGGAACAAAAGCGCGGACATGGTGGTGCCATTGCCGGAAAGCAGGCACGCGACCCTGGCTTTCCGCACCGGCGTGTCAGGCATTGTGGGTGGCCACCCAATCGGCCTTGGCCGCCCAGGTGCCACGGCAGCCGCGCACGGTGCAGCCGCGCTTTCCGGCTTGGACTAGCCCGATGTCGCCATAGCCTATGCCGGTCTCATGCAGGCGATCCATGACCTCGGCATAATTCTCTTCCGATACAGCAAGCACCATGCCGACATCGCAATTGAACGTGCGCGCCATTTCTTCCGGCTCGATATTTCCCTGCGCCTGCAAGAACGCCATCAGGCCGGACTGGTCCCAAGCCTCTGCGTCGATTTCGGCATGGGCACCTTCCGGCAGAATGCGCGGGATGTTCTCTAGCAAGCCGCCGCCGGTTATGTGCGCAAGAGCGTTGACCAGATTATCACGAATGATCGGCAGCAACGCGTTCACGTAGATGGTTGTCGGCTCGAGCAGGACGTCGATCAAAAGGCGCTCTTGGTCAAACAGAGCCGGGCGATCCAGCTTCCAGCCTTTGTCAGCGGCGAGCCTGCGCACAAGCGAAAAACCGTTTGAATGGACACCTGAACTGGCCAGTCCGATCAGTGAGTCCCCCGGCTTAACCCGCTCGCCTGTCAATTGCTCGCCGCGCTCCACCGCGCCGACGCAGAAACCGGCAAGGTCGTAATCGCCATCGGCATACATTCCGGGCATTTCGGCCGTCTCGCCGCCGATCAGCGCGCAGCCTGCCTGTTTGCAGCCCTCTGCGATGCCTGCAATCACCCGCTCGGCGACGCCATTGTCAAGCTTGCCAGTGGCGAAATAGTCGAGGAAGAACAGCGGCTCCGCACCCTGCACAATCAGATCGTTGACACACATGGCGACCAGATCGATGCCCACCGTATCGTGCCGGCCGCTATCGATGGCGAGCTTCAGCTTGGTGCCGACGCCGTCATTGCCCGCCACCAGTAGCGGGTCTTTATACCCCGCCGCCTTGGGGTCGAAAAAGCCGCCAAAGCCGCCAATCTCGCCATCCGCGCCGGGGCGCATTGTCGCCTTCACCAGCGGCCCGATGGCCTTCACCAGACGGTTGCCCGCATCGATGGAAACACCTGCCTGTTCGTAGGTGTAGGATGTGTCGTTCGAACTCATACCCACCGCCATAGTCTTTCGGGCTTGGATTTCCACTCGGCTTTGGGCAAAAGGCTGGCGATTTCCCCCATGAGCACACTTTCTCTCCCCTTTCGCCCGCTTGCCAAGCCTTCACCCGCGCTGATCGGAGCCCTCGGCTTTGCCTGTCTGCTGCTGGTCGCGATTGCATCGCTGATGGCGCAGGTTTCGGGCGAACGCGGTATCGCGCCCGTCGCGAGCAGCACCGATATCCAGGTCAGCGGTATCGAGGTGAATGTGACGGGCGACAGCGCGGAGGACGCCCGCACCAATGGCTGGCGTTTGGCGCAACGCATGGCGTGGGAGCAGTTAGGCGGGCCGTCAATTGACGATGCACGGCTCGATTCGATGGTATCGGCGATTGTTGTCGAACGTGAGAGCATCGGCCCGCGCCGCTATGTGGCGACCCTTGGTGTGATTTTTGACCGGCAGCGCGCGGGTGCTTTGCTGGGTTCGTCCGGTGCGCGAGCGCGCTCTGCCCCCATGCTGACGCTGCCGGTGCTGATATCGGGCGGTACGCAGACCATGTTCGAAGTGCGCAATCCGTGGCAGCGCGCCTGGGCGGAATACCAGTTCGGCGGCAGCGCGATCGATTATGTGCGGCCTTCGGGCGCGGGCGGCGAATCGCTGCTGCTCACCTACGGCCAGACCCAGCGCCGCAGCCGCGCATGGTGGAACACCGTGCTCGACCAGTTCAGCGCCGCCGATGTGGTGGTGCCGATTGCCAATCTCAGCTGGGATTATCCGGGTGGCCCCGTCACCGGACGCTTCACCGCGCGTTATGGCCCCGATAATATCTATCTCGATAGCTTCACCCTGCGTGCTCCGAATGCCGAGGCACTGGACGAAATGTTGACCGAAGCGGTGGAGAGGTTTGACGTTATCTACACGCGGGCACTGGCCGATGGCCGCCTGCGTCCTGACCCGACATTGTCGCTGGGCAATGTCGAGCTGAGCCCCGAAATCCGCGCACTGCTGGAACAGGCGCGGCGCGGGGAAGCCGAAGCCGCGCAGGCGCCGGACAATGGCGCAGCGGCCGGAACCGCGGCGGAAACGCCAGCGGATCAGGCAACTGCCACCGAGCAACCGGCGGCCACTTCGGCGACCTATGTGGTGCAAGTTGCAACGCCTGATGCGGCCTCGCTCGACACGGCGCTGGGCAATCTGCGCGGCACGCCGGGTGTCAGCGGGGTTTCGATCAGTTCGACCGCGTTGGGCGGCGTTTCGGTGCTGCAAGTGACCTATGCGGGCGATATCGGTGCCCTCGCAGGCGCGCTGCGCTCGCGCGGCTGGGCGGTCAATCAGGGAGCCAACGCGCTCGGCATTTCGCGCTAAGGTGTCTTGCGCCATGGAGCAGATTGCCCTTCCTCTGACAGCCGGAAAAGGCCCAGCGCAGATCGTGCTGGGCAACGCCAATAGCCATGTCGCCGAGGCGCTGCTCGCACCCGAAAGCTGGCCGTTCCGCACCGCCGTGCTCACCGGTCCGCCGCGTTCGGGCAAATCGCTCTTCGCGCGTTGGTTCGCCGAAAGCGGCAAGGGCGCGGCGCTCGACGATGCGCAGGCGATGGAAGAGGATGCGGTGTTCCACCGCTGGAACCGGGCGCAGGAAGAAGGCACGCCGCTGCTGATTATCGGTGGAGAACCGCCGTGGGATATCAGCCTGCCCGATCTCAGATCGCGCCTCGGCGGGTCACTCCAGCTCGATATCGGCCTGCCCGATGACGAGATGGCGCGTGACCTGCTGTTTTCGTTGGCCGCAGAGCGCGGCCTGCCGCTGCCGCATGATGCCGCCGATTATCTGATCCCGCGCGCCACCCGCTCGCAGGCGGACCTGGAAAAGCTGGTGGCGACAATCGACCGCTTGTCTCTGGAAAGAAAGGCCCCACCTCACCAGGGAATCTGGCGCGCCGCGCTGGAAGCGGTCCACGGGCCGGACGAGCCGACCTTGCTTTGAGCGGGTTTTGATGGAAAACCGGAGTTTGCCATGTTTGATCGGTTGATCAGCTATCTGGACTCGATCCATGCCCGCGATCCCGCGCCGCGTTCGCGCTGGGAGATCCTCTTCTATCCCGGCGTGCTGGCGCTGGGCCTGCACCGGGTCGCGCACTGGCTGTTCGAAGCCGATATGTTCTTCCTCGCCCGCATGGTGAACCATTTCAGCCGCTTCCTCACCGCGATCGACATCCATCCGGGCGCCAAGATCGGGAAGAATTTCTTCATCGACCACGGCTTTACCGTGATCGGGGAGACGGCGGAGATTGGCGACAATGTCACCATCTACCAATGCGTCACGCTGGGCGGGACGAACCCGACCAATGGCGTGGGGGGCAAGCGCCATCCGACGCTGCTGGACAATGTCATCATCGGCTCTGGCGCGCAGATTATCGGCCCTATCACCGTGGGCGAGCGCGCGCGTGTGGGGGCCAATGCGGTGGTGACCGACAATGTGCCCGATGGCGCAACGATGATCGGGCTCAAGGCGCGCTCTACGCTAATGCCTGCCGAGGAATGGATGCGCGAGTTCATCCCCTATGGCACGCCCTGCGACGATCCGTGCGAGGAAGGGCCTGGGCGCGACTGTGTTGAGAAGCTGGAGCGTGACATTACCGAGCTGCGCGCAGAGCTGGAGGCGATGCGCAAATCGCTCGCCGCGCCGGCCAAGGAAGCGGTGACGCCCGATCTGTTCGCCGAACGCAAGACGGGCGGCAAGGCATAATGGGGCTGCCTCCCATAGGCTCCAACATCGTCAGTTTTCCCGGCCAGCGCCCGCCTGCGCAAACAGGTTTCGACCGGCGCGAGCTGGCGCGCATTCTTGATCTTTATGGCCGTATGGTCGCCGCTGGCGAATGGCGCGATTACGCGATGGAGTTCGACAAGGACTGCGCGACCTTCGCCGCCTTCCGGCGCACCGCCGAAGTCCCGCAAATGCGGCTGGAAAAACGCCCCGCGCTGCGCAACCGGCAAGGGATGTGGGCGCTGTTCGGCGAGCAGGGACAAGTGCTCAAACGCGGGCACGAGCTCGCGAGCGTATTGGCACCGATAGAACGGCGCTTGGTGAAGGTGGTGGACGCTTAGCCGAGGCGCTCCAGCGCCGCCACCAGCTCGCCAAGGCTGTCGATCACCGCATCTGCGCCCAGTTCGGCCACGGGCACATCGTGATAGCCGAAAGAGCAGGCGATGGCGGGAACGCCCGCCGCGCGTCCGGCGCGCATATCGTAGGTCGAATCGCCCACCATCGCCGCGCGACCACCGCCGCAATCCCTGGCCGCCGCGTGCAGCATATCGGGCTTGGGCTTGGCGTTCTCGCGCCCCAGAGTGTCGCCGCCATAGATCGCGCTGAACCGCCGCGTCATGTCGAGCGCATCGAGCAGCTGCCGCGCCGGAGCCTCCGACTTGTTGGTGCAGATCGCCAGCTTCACGCCCTCGGCAATCAGCGCGTCGAGCATTTCCAGACAGCCCTCAAAGGGCACCGTATTGGTGGTGATATTCGCCCAGTAATGCTCCAGCAGCGCGTCCATGATGCGGACATAATCGGGTTTGGCCACCATACCGCCGGTCGCTTCCAGCGCGCGGGTCAGCATCATGTCGGTGCCGCCGCCGATCATGTTGCGCGTCGCATCCTCGCTCACCGGGCCGCGCCCTATCGTGCTGAGGGCGTGATTGACCGCAGGGCACAGGTCGCGCGCGGAATCGACCAGCGTGCCATCAAGGTCGAACAGGACGATATCGAAAGGAAATTTGCTCATCGCGGCGGGGCAATAGAGAGCGATATGGAATCCGCAACAAATTGCTGGCAAAGCGCACGCCATGAGTGAGAAACGCCCCATCGCCGCCATCATCCTCGCCGCCGGAAAAGGCACGCGGATGCAGAGTCATCGCCACAAGGTGCTGCACGAAGTGGGAGGGCGGGCGATGATCGACCACCTGCTCGCCAGTGTCGAGGCGCTCGAGCCTGCACAACTCGTCACCATTGTCGGCGAATCGCGCGAGCAATTGCACGCGGCTTTGGGTGAGCGCTGCGCTTTCGCGGTGCAGGAGCCGCAGCTGGGCACCGGCCACGCGGTGCAGCAGGCCGAGGAGGCCTTGGCGGGGTTCGAAGGCGATGTGCTGGTGCTCTACGGCGATGTGCCCTTTGTCAGCACCGCGACGATGCAGGCGATGATCGAACGGCTGAACGCAGCAGACACCCCCGCCGCCGTAGTGCTCGGCTTCGAGCCCGAAGACCCGCTGCGTTATGGCCGCGTGATCGCGCAGCAGGGGCAGATCGTGAAAATGGTCGAGTGGAAGGATGCGAGCGAGGAAGAGCGCGCCTGTACCTTGTGCAATTCGGGCCTGTTGGCGGCGCGGTCGGACAATCTCTTTGCGCTCCTCAATCGCGTGTCGAACGACAATGCGCAGGACGAGTATTACCTCCCCGATATCGTCAATATCGCGATTACCGACGGGCATAGCTGCGCCGTCGTCACCACCGATACGCCTGATGAAGTCACCGGCATCAATTCGCGCGCCGAGCTGGCGGCGGCAGAGGCGCAGTGGCAGGCGCTCAAGCGGCAGGAAGCGATGGATGCGGGCGTCACCCTGCGCGCGCCGGAGACGGTGTTCTTCAGCTGGGACACGCAAATCGCGCCCGATGTGACGATCGATCCCAATGTCGTCTTCGGCCCCGGCGTAACCGTCGCCAGCGGCGCGCATATCAAGGCGTTCAGCCATCTCGAAGGCGCGAGCGTGGGCGAAGGCTGCGAAGTCGGCCCCTATGCCCGCCTGCGCCCCGGCGCGGTGATGGAGAAGGCCAGCAAGGTCGGCAATTTCGTCGAAATGAAGAAGGCCGTGCTGGGCGAGGGGGCAAAGGCCAACCACCTCACCTATCTCGGCGATGCGACGGTGGGCGCGGGCGCGAATATCGGTGCGGGGACGATCACCTGCAATTATGACGGCTATTTCAAATACCAGACCGTGATCGGCGAGCGGGCCTTTATCGGCTCCAATTCTTCGCTGATTGCACCGGTGAAGATCGGCGCCGACGCCATCGTCGCGGCGGGCAGCGCGGTCAGCCGCGACGTCGATGCGGGCGAACTGCGCATGGTGCGCGCGGAGCAGCTGGTAAAGCCGGGTTGGGCCGACCGCTTCCACGATGCGATGAAGAAGAAAAAGGCGGGCAAGTGAGCACCCGCTACGATGGCAAGCCCTTCCTGCGGCTGCTCGATTCCTACGTACTCGATGCCATCGGCGCGCTCGACGATGCCAATTCCGAATGGCTCACGGCGTCGGAACCGCATCTGCGCGCCACCTATGGCGGCGAGGGGAGTTGGCAGGACATCGTTGCAGCGCAGATGCAGTTTCCCGCCGGTATGCAGGATGCCATCCGCGAGCTGTGGGAAAGCGGCAAGGCGCGCTTTGCCGCCGCTGGCCAGGACGCGCCCGATCCGGTGAAATTCGCGGTGACATTCGTCGACCAGAAATTCCCGCATTAGCGCTTGCAATGATATCATGATATGATATCAGTATATCACTATGGCACGCGTACTCGCAGATTTACCCGATGACGACATCGAATGGCTCGACAAGCTCGCCAAGGAGCAAGGCAAGAGCCGTGCGTCGCTGCTGCGCGAGGCGGTGAGCGCATACCGGGCGGAGCAGCCGTCTGCCGATACCGACTGGATCGATGCGGCCTTTGGCCTCTGGACGCGCGACGGAAGCACGTTTGATGTGAAGGAATACGAGCGCAAGCGGAGGGCCGAATGGACGCGCTATTGGGACGATGATTACGAAGAAGTCCGCGCCGAATCGCCCGATATGTTTGACGAGGAGGATGATCGCCAGCGGCAGATCTATCTCGATATGCTCGCCGGAAAACACCCTGAACCCAAGTCTGGCAAGCCGAAGTGAGCGGTTTCAGCTTTGATGCGAATATCCTGATCGACGCGCTGGCGGGACATCCGCCGGCGCGCGCCGAATTGCAGCGCGCGGTCTCGCAAGGCGCGCGCCCATGGATCAGCCGCATGGCGTGGGTCGAAGTGCTCTCGAAAGGCGACGACAAGATCGTGCGGGAAACGCAAAACTTCCTGATGCGGTTCGGTGTCGACGAAATCGACGAAGAGATCGCCCTGCGCGCTGCGGCCCTTCGCCGAGAGAGGCCGCGGCTGAAATCGCCCGACGCCATTATCCTCGCCACCGCGCTCACCCGCGGGCGCGTGCTGATTACACGAAATACCAAGGATTTTCCGGCAAATATGCCGGGCATCCGCGTCCCCTATACTCTTTGACAGGAACCCCTCCCAAATGTGCGGAATTATTGGAATCGTCGGCAATCAACCCGTGGCAGACCGGCTGGTCGAGGGGCTGCGGCGGATGGAATATCGCGGCTATGACAGCGCGGGCGTCTGCACTGTGCACGAAGGCGAACTGGTGCGCCGCCGGGCGGAGGGCAAGCTGTTCAACCTCGCCACCGAGCTGGAGCGCAACCCTGCGCCCGGCACGATCGGTATCGCCCACACCCGCTGGGCCACGCACGGCGCGCCCACGGCGAAGAACGCGCATCCGCACGCCACCAGCGAAATCGCGCTCGTCCACAATGGCATTATCGAGAATTTCCGTACGCTGCGTGCCGAACTTGAGGAGAAGGGCCGCGTCTTCGAAAGCGAGACCGATACCGAAGTGGTGGCGCATCTTGTGTCGCAGGAGGTCGAGAAAGGCGCTTCCCCGCAAGAGGCGGTGAAAGCTGTGCTGCCACGCCTGCGCGGTGCCTTCGCGCTTGCCATTACCTTCCGCCAGCATCCCGATATGCTGATCGGCGCGCGGCTCGGTTCTCCGCTCGTGGTCGGCTATGGCGAGGGCGAGACCTATCTCGGTTCCGATGCACTGGCGCTCGCGCCGCTGACGCAGAAGATCGCCTATCTCGAAGAAGGCGACTGGGTGGTCGTCACCGCCGAAGGCGCGCAGATTTTTGACCGCGACAACAATGCGGTGGATCGCGAAGTCACCACGTCGGGCGCGTCTGCCGCTGCCATCGAGAAGGGGCCGTACCGCCACTTCATGCAGAAGGAGATTTTCGAGCAGCCCACCGTCGTGGCGCAAACGCTCTCCTCCTATATCCGGCGCGAGGACAACACCGTGGCGCTGCCGCAGATCGACTTCGATCTGGCGGGCATCAACCGTGTCACCATCGTCGCTTGCGGCACATCGTTCTACGCGGGCATGGTCGCCAAATACTGGTTCGAGCAATTCGCCCGCCTGCCGGTCGATATCGATGTGGCGAGCGAGTTCCGTTACCGCGATCCGGTGCTGGAGCCGGGCGGCCTCGCGCTGTTCATCAGCCAGAGCGGCGAGACCGCCGATACGCTAGCGGCTTTGCGCCATTGCAAGGAAAACGGACAGACCATTGCGGTGGTCGTCAACGTCCCCACCAGTTCGATGGCGCGTGAGGCCGATCTGCTCCTGCCCACCCATGCCGGGCCTGAAATCGGCGTCGCTTCGACCAAGGCCTTCACCTGCCAGCTCGCCGTACTGGCCGCGCTCGCAGCGCATATGGCGGTAAAGCGCGGACGGATCGACAAGGCCGAGGAGGCCGAGATCGTCCGCCATTTGATCGAGGCTCCCGCCGCGCTCAACGCCGCGCTTGCGCATGACCAGGACATTGCCGGGATGGCGCATCTGATCGCGCCCGCGCGCGACGTACTCTATCTCGGGCGCGGTGCGGACTTCCCGCTGGCACTGGAAGGCGCGCTGAAATTGAAGGAAATCAGCTATATCCATGCCGAAGGCTACGCTTCGGGCGAGATGAAGCACGGCCCCATCGCGCTGATCGACGAAGCGGTGCCGGTGATCTGCCTCGCGCCGTCAGGACCGTTGTTCGAAAAGACCGTATCCAACATGGAAGAAGTGCGCGCGCGCGGCGGCAAGGTGGTGCTGATTTCGGATGCAGCCGGTATCGCCGAAGCGGGCGAAGGCTGCATGGCGACCATCGAAATGCCGCAGGTCCACCCGCTGATCGCGCCGCTGGTCTACGCCGTGCCGGTGCAATTGCTTGCCTACCATGTGGCGGTGGCCAAAGGTACCGATGTCGACCAGCCGCGCAACCTCGCGAAATCGGTGACCGTCGAGTAGCGAGAATTGTAAAAACTGGCGGATTTGTGCGGCCTTTACCCCGTGGCAACCATTCTGCGCTTATGGCGTCAGGGTGAACAAGAACCAGACCGGCCTCCCGAAACTTCCGCTGCGTTTGACTGCATTGCAGGTTATCGGATTGCGCGACCCCGCCGAAGGCGACTGGGCGCGGCTGCGCGCGCTGCAATATTCGGAACTGTACAAGGCATCGCGTATCCGGCTGGCGGCGCACGGTATTGCCGGGATTATGGCGGTGACGCTGTATCTCGGTACTCTGCCGGCGTGGCTGCTGGCGGCTTGGCTGCTGGCGACCGTTGGCACCATTTTCAATGTCGGACGGCTGAACCGCCGCTTTGCCGAAATCGAGCGGCGTTCGATGACCAAGATCGAGTTCCGCCAGCATGCGGGCGCGATCGCGATGTGCGCTGTGCCATGGATTGTCGCGCTGCTGTTGTTCGTGCCGCAGGGCAGCCCTGCGCAGCATTTCGGACTGTGGACGCTGGCAGCAATGTTGATTGCCGGAAGTGCGGCGACCAATGCCTCTCCGCCGGTCGCTACAGTGGTGTTCGATCTGGTTGTGGGTGTCGCTGGGGCAGCCTCCTTCATCATTACGGGCGAATATCTCTTCGCTGTCGCCAGCCTCGCCTTCGTTGCGACGATTGTGGCAGGCGCAGTGGGTTCGGCACGCACGAACCTTTCCGCGCGTATCGCCGAAGCCGGCGTCGCCGAAAAGGACGAGGTCGTCTCGCTGCTTTTGCGCGAGTTCGAGGAGAAGGAATCGGACTGGCTTTGGCAGGTCGATAACAACCGCCGCCTCCGTTCGGTCAGCCCGCGTTTCGCCTTTGCCCTGGGCCGCGAGCCGAGCGATGTGGAAGGCGAACGCTTCATTCGTCTGCTCGCTGGCAAGACGTTCGACACCGGCGAAGTCCCGCGCAGTCTGCACGATCTCGCCGAGCGCCTGAAGCGGCGCGAAAGTTTCTCCAACCTGCTGGTGCAGGTGCATATCGCCGAAGAGATGCGCTGGTGGGAGCTGTCGGGCACGCCGATGCGCGATGGTTCGGGCAATTATGTCGGCTTCCGCGGGGTCGGTTCGGACGTGACCGAACAGCGCGAGAGCGATGAGAAGATCGCCTATCTGGCGCGCTATGACACGCTGACGGGCCTGCCCAACCGTCTGATGCTGACCGAGGCGCTGGGTGAAGCGATGCGTTACTCCGAGCAGTGGCGCACCCGCTGCGCCTTCCTGATGATCGACCTCGACCGCTTCAAGCAGGTCAATGATTCGCTCGGCCATCTCATTGGCGACCGCTTGCTGGAACGTGTGGCCGAACGCCTGCAACAGGTGTGTACCGACAACGAGCAATGCGGCCGTCTCGGCGGAGACGAGTTCGCCGTGGTCATCCGCGAAGCGAGCGATCACACCCGCGTTGACCGGGTGGCCGAGACGATCATCGAACACCTCTCGCATCCCTATGTCGTCGACAATCACACGTTGTACATCGGCGCCAGCGTCGGCTCCGCCATCGGCCCGCGCGACGGGCAGAGCGTCGAGATGATCATGCGCAATGCCGATCTGGCGCTGTATCGCTCCAAGGATGAGGGCGGTGGGGTGCACCGCACCTACGAACCATCGTTGCACGCCGATGCCGAGGAACGCCGCAGGCTTGAACTTTCCTTGCGCAATTCCATCGCCAATGGCGAGCTGGAGCTCAACTTCCAGCCGGTGGTGAACGCCAAGACCGAACAGGCGGTGAGTTTCGAAGCCTTGCTGCGCTGGAACAGCGAAGAGCACGGTTCGGTCAGCCCCGGCAAGTTCATTCCGCTGGCCGAGGAAACCCGCCTTATCGTCCCCATCGGCCGCTGGGTGCTGCACGAAGCGTGCCGTCAGGCCGCGCGCTGGCCGGAAGATATCAAGGTTGCGGTCAACGTGTCGGGCGAGCAGTTGCTCGAACCGGACTTCGCCAAGACCATTGTCGAAGCGCTGTCGGCCACTGGCCTTCCGGCGCACCGGCTCGAAGTCGAAGTGACCGAAAGCGTGTTCCTGCGTGATGCGCGGATTGCCAACCAGACCCTGGAAGAGATCATGGCGCTGGGCTGCTCGATTGCGCTTGACGATTTCGGGACGGGCTACTCCTCGCTCGGTTACCTGCGCGATCTGCGCTTCTCGACGATCAAGGTTGACCGCAGCTTTGTGCAGGGTGCGGTGAAGGACAGTCCGGAAAGCCTTGCCATTATCCGCGCGGTTGTCGCCATGGCGCAGTCGCTGGAAATGTCGACCACGGCTGAGGGCGTAGAGACGGCGGACCAGGCGGACCTGATCCGCGAACTGGGCTGCACCAAGATCCAGGGCTTCTATTTCGGCCGCCCGATGAACGCCACCGAAGCGCATTCGCTGGTCGTGAAACGGCGGCACGCGGCCTAGTTTTCGTTTCGCTCGCCCATCCGGGCGAGCGTCCTCGGTGCTATTCGCTCCGCAGGGGCTTCGCTCCCGCTGCGCGGCACCTGCGGGTCGCACGCGTGCGCTCGGTCGTTCGCTGCGCTCCCGATTTCAGCGCTTATCCCAACCCCCGCTCTTCCGCTCGTCCTGAGCCTGTCGAAGGACGTTGGCTAAGCGCTAGCGAGAACTCCCAGCACACTCTCGAACAACCGCCGTCCGTCGCTGCCGCCCTGTGCCTCTTCAATCGCACGCTCCGGGTGCGGCATCATGCCGAGCACATTGCCTTTGGCGTTCAGCACGCCCGCAATCCGGCGCTGCGAGCCGTTGACCTCTTCGCCATAGCGGAAGGCCACGCGGCCTTCGCCTTCGAGGCGGTCGAGCGTTTCGGCGTCGGCGAAGAAGTTGCCGTCGTGATGCGCGACCGGAATGCGGATCGTCTCGCCCGCAGCGTAGGCGCGGGTAAACACGCTGTCCGCATTTTCCACCACCAGCGGCACGGTGCGGCAGATGAAGGTCTGCCCGGCATTGCGCATCAGCGCGCCCGGCAGCAGCCGCGCTTCGGTCAGCACTTGAAAGCCGTTGCACACGCCCAGCACCGGCACACCGCGCTCTGCCGCCGCGATCACGCTGCGCATGATCGGCGAATTCGCCGCCATCGCGCCGCTGCGCAGATAGTCGCCATAGGAGAAGCCGCCGGGCAGGGCGATGAAGTCCAAGCCATCGGGTAGATCGGCATCGCCATGCCAGACTTTGACCGGATCGCGCCCCGAAACATCGCGCAACGCAACCCACATATCGCGGTCGCAATTGGAGCCGGGGAAGGTGACGACGGCGGTCTTCATTATGCGACCTTCTCGATCGCGTAGTTTTCGATCACGGTATTGGCGAGCAGCTTCTCGCACATATCGGCGAGCGCTTCGTCCGAGGTGTCGTCGGCCACGTCGAGTTCCACGGTGCGTCCGATGCGCACATCGGCGACCCCTGCGAAACCGAGACCTTCCAGCGCGTGATGCACCGCGCGGCCCTGCGGATCGAGAACGCCGGGTTTGAGCGAGACGTGGATGCGGACTTTCATGCAAGGTGCCTTTCGCGCTTTTGAAGCGTGGGAGTCGTGCCGCAGCCTATGGCGAAACCGCCCTGCAACGGCAAGAGGTGCCAGGGCAGCAATGCCCAATGGCGGCGAGTCAGCGTGTTGCAAGGCGCGCAACCTGTTGGCGTTATTATACTTGACATACCCACTTCCATGATTCATAACCGATTCAAGGAGTTAAGAGAATGTCGAGCTTTTCAAGCCCCCACTTTCACAACGAAGAAGCTGCTTACGAATATATCGAAGCGCGTCTTTGGCCGCAGGGCGCTGTATGCCCCCACTGTGGCGGTATGGAGCGTGTAGGCAAGCTAAAGGGTAAAACCACCCGCACCGGCCTTTGGAAGTGCTACGAATGCCGCAAGCCCTTTACCGTAAAGATTGGCACCATTTTTGAGGACAGCAAGGTTCCGATGCGTGTCTGGTTGCAGGCGATTTACCTTATCGCTGGCAGCAAAAAGGGTATGTCCAGCAACCAGCTTCACCGGATTCTTGGTGTCACGCTCAAAACCGCGTGGTTTATGTCGCACCGCATTCGTGAAGCTATGCGCGCTGGTGATCTGGACGTTCCGTTCGGCATTAACGGTGGAGCCGTAGAGGCTGACGAAACTTACATTGGCAATAAGGTTAAATCGCCCCGCTATCGCCGCACCGCACATATGTATGGCGTTCTCGGCCTTATTGACCGCGATACGAAGCAAATGCGGACGTTCGTATTCGACAAGTATCGCAAAGAGGAAATTCACCCGATTATCCGCGCCAACATCAGCCGCGAAGCGCGCCTTATGACTGACGAAGCACGTATGTATTCCGGTATCGGCAAGGAATTTGCCGAGCACGGCACTACGAAACACACGCTAGACCAATACGTTGACCCGCAAGACCCCACCATCCACAGCAACACAATCGAAGGCGCATTTTCGATCTTCAAGCGCGGCATGAAGGGCATTTACCAGCACTGTGGCGAGCAGCACCTGCACCGCTATCTGGCAGAATTTGAGTTTCGCTATAACAATCGTAGCGCGATTGGGATTGAAGATACCGAGCGTAGTGACCTGATCTTGCGAGGTGTGGTAGGTAAGCGCCTCACCTACGAAAGGGCTAGTGCGAGGGTGTGATGCCGAAGAAAAAGCGAAGCGAGACCGCATCCGAGCAGAGCGCAAGGTTCAAGGCGGAGGCCGAAAAGCTAATCGCCGCTGGCGCTCTAAACCCCGCAAAGGCCGAAAAAGCCTTGGAATCCCTGCTGGAATCACAAAAAAAGGCCTCGCCAAAAGGCAAGGACTCTTGACAACATCAGTGATTTAGGCCATGCCAGAGCCAGTTGGAGACCACCCAACTAGCTCTGGTCATGCGGTTATCCTACCTCATGCACCACCTCCCCCATCCGGCTTTACGGATGGTCATGGCTGGCACGAAATTCGCTGCTACGGATTTCGCACAGGGGCGCTGGCGGTCAACCCAGCAGTGAACTTGGGGGTGTGGAGGTGTCGGGAATCGAACCCGAAGCGCACGGATAGGAAGCCAGCGGCTGGAGCCATCCCACCCCCACATCAAATCAAAATATCTTTATTCACAGGAACCCACCCCTTCCCGTCATGCCCAATCTTGCCTTCTTTTTTCAAAGGAGAAAGGCGGGCGCGAACGGAATTGAGCGTAGAGCTAATCCCTAGCTCGCGTTCCAGATAGGCGAGAACCTCTGTCGGCGTGGTGCAGCCCTGATTAACGGCATACACAATACCCTCGCCCACATTCATCGTGTGGCTGCGCTGCGTAGGTTTGGGCGCGGGCACAGCCTCACCCTTTATTGCTGCCAATGCCTTCTTAAATTCGGCGATCATGCGCTCTTTTTGGACAATTACAGACTGTGCGTCATGTATTGCCTCTTCAAGAAGAGCGATAGCGGGGGAGGGGGAATCACTGTCCATTTCTTACATATAGCGCCGCCTCCGCAAAACGCAACAGGGCGGCGCTACAAAAGTTTCCACAGCCACATCGGTTTAGCGCCCTTGGGTATGCGTCCTATAATAACGCCAACCTGTTACACCTGTTACACAGTCCAGGGGCAAAGATTCCGCGCTGCATTGGGCGAGAGGCGAAACCGTGGGAGAAGAGGGGGCGAATGGTCTGCATGACACGCGGCTTGCTCCATCGGGCAGCCTGTAGGAAAGCGAACAGATGATCGGAACCGAGACATTCACCTTCACCGGCGCAGACGGGCAGACGCTCGACGGGCGCCTTGAAAAACCGCTCTACACGCAGCCGCGCGGTGCGGCGATTTTCGCGCATTGCTTCACCTGCACCAAGCAGAGCCGCGCGGCGACGCTGGTGGCCTCGGCGCTCGCGGCGAAGGGCATTGCGGTGCTGCGCTTCGACTTTACCGGCCTTGGCGGCAGCGAGGGTGATTTTGCCAATGCGGGTTTTGCCAGCAATGTCGATGATCTGGTGGCGGCGGCGGATGCGCTTTCCGCAGCCGGTCTTCCGCCTGTACTGCTCATCGGCCATTCGCTGGGCGGTGCCGCGGTGATCGCGGCGGCGGAGCGGATTGCTTCGGCCTGCGCGGTGGCAACCATCGGCGCGCCTTTCGATACCACGCACGTCTTTCACCATTTCGGCGATGCGGTGGAGGCAATCGAGCGGGAAGGGCAGGCCAATGTCTCCATCGCCGGGCGCGATTTCACCGTCAGCCGCGACTTTCTGGAGCAGGGGCGCGAACAGCCGCAGGCCGAGCGGCTGGCAAAGCTGGGCAAGGCGCTGCTGGTGCTGCACGCGCCTGCTGACGACACGGTCGGGATCGAAAACGCCACGGCGATCTTCAGCGCGGCCAAGCATCCCAAGAGCTTCGTCACGCTCGACCATGCCGATCATTTGCTCACCGATCCCGAACGCGCGCGCTTCGCTGCCGACATGATCGCGGCCTGGGCGGGCCCGCATCTGGCTGAAATGGCGCAGCCGCGGGGCGAACTGGCGGGCACGGTCGAAGTCTCCACCGCCGGCGGCAAATTCGCGCAATGGGTGCGCACGCCGAGCCACGCTTTCATCGCCGACGAGCCCGCGAGCTATGGCGGGCGCAATGACGGGCCGACGCCCTATGATTTGCTGCTCGGCGCGCTGGGATCATGCACCGCGATGACGATGCAGATGTATGCCGAGCGCAAGGGCATTCCGCTGGAGAAGGTGCGCATCGATCTCGAACACTCGCGCGACCACCACACGGATTGCATGGATTGC
Organism: Aurantiacibacter sp. KMU-128; assembly: GCF_056933515.1. NCBI lineage: Bacteria > Pseudomonadati > Pseudomonadota > Alphaproteobacteria > Sphingomonadales > Erythrobacteraceae > Aurantiacibacter > Aurantiacibacter sp. KMU-128. Next base: position 1,755,903 of record NZ_JBXORT010000001.1, on the reverse strand, counting down.
GACAAGGATGGCGAGCCGATCCAGGTGATTGACCGCGCGATTGAATTGACCGGCGATCTCACGCCGGAACAGCGCGCACGGTTGATGGAGATCGCCGACAAATGCCCTGTTCACCGGACGATAGAGGGCGATTTGCACATCCACTCTACGCTGGTGGAGTGAGATTTCCTGAACGACCGATCACCCTGAGCCTGTCGAAGGGCTGTCCTTTTCTTTGAAACTTGGTGCTTCGCAAAAAGGAAAAGCAGTCGTAGGCCTTTGGCCAGCTTCGCTTCCGACAGGCTCAGGACAATCGGAATTAGGGAGAGAGTGTTACTCCCCGCTTCCCCCTTCGCTCTCCATCAACACCCGTGCATCGGCGCGGCGTTCGGGAGTCATGTAACGCTGGGCGAGGGCTTGCAGCTCTTCCGGGGTAAAGCTCATCAGCACATCCACCTGCGCGCGCGCGCGGTCGAGCCCTTCGGGGTTGCTCTGCGCATCGCTGACCAGCCCCATCCAGTAACCGTTGTTTTCCTGCGCCTGACGGATGTTCTCGATCAGCGGCTGGCGCGCGCGCAGCAGGAAGTCTTCGCTTACCGGCGTATCGCGCAATTCGCCCGCAAGCCGATGGATCAGCGCAAGCACATCATCGGTCAGCGCGGGGTCAATCACCGCCGCCATGCTGATCGTCCCGAAACCGGTAAAGTCGCTGCTGGTCGAGCCGCTGACGAGCGGGCTGTAAGTCGCGGCAACTTCTTCGCGCAGCGTCTCGATCCCCTTCAGCCGCAGCAGGCCAACCAGCAGGTTCAGGCCCACGGCTTCGCGGAAATCGCTATCATCGGTGGTGCGCCATATGCTGCCGACCAGCGCCTGATCTGCCTGCCCGGTATGGGTGAAATCGGCGACCGTATCGTCGGACAGATCGTTGAAGGCGAGCACGCGCTGTTCGGCGCGTTCGGCAAATTCGGCGTCGCGGGCGGGCAGCGCGCCGAAGCTTTGTGCCACCGCAGCAATAGCCGCATCGGGATCGATATCGCCGACAATGCCTATTTCGATCGCGCCGTTCTCCGCCGCTGCCTGCACCGCTGCGAGCAGCGCCTCACGGTCGACTGCCGCCAGTTCCTCGCGCGTCGGAAAGGCGGTGTAGGGGCTTTCAGCGATAAGGGCATCGGAATTGAAGCCGAACACCGAGGACGGCTGCGCGAGCAGCGAGCCCCAGACTTGTTCGATCACCGCATTGAAGCGCGCGTCGGCTTCGGGGCGCAGGCCGAGATCGGTCAGGAAGGCTGCGCTCACTTTCATCTGCAAGTCCAGATCGGCTGGCGTGGTAACGCCGCCGGTATTGAAAGTGTCCGTGCCCGAACCAATGCCGGTCGAAATCTGCCGCCCTGCCGTCACTTCCTGCAGATCGTCCGCGCTATGCGCCTGCGTGCCGCCGACATCGGAGGCGATTTGCAGATAGATGCTCGCCGCCGTGGCGTTGGTGTCACCCAGCGCGAAGCTGCCGCCATCCATCGCCACGTTGAAACGGACGCGCCCCGGTTCGAAATCGGTCTGCTTGATGTTCAGGCGGACATTGTTGTCGAACACCACGGTGCGGATGCCGAGATCCTCGATAAAGGTATCGGACACCACGGTGCCCGGCGTGCCCCAATCATCATAGGCGAAGATCACCGCGTCACTATCGGCGGGCGGCGCAACCGCAACCTGCGTGCTCGCCGTATAGGCTGCGGCGACCGCTTCGTTGCCGCCAAAATCCAGCTTCGCGGTAACGCGCACCAGCGGCGCGCCTTCGCTCCATGCCTCGCGGAAGGTCGCGTTGACCGCCTCCAGCGTCAATTGCGGGCGCATCTGGCGGAACAGTTCGAGCCGGTAGGCGGGGGTGGTGATGAAGTCATTCTCGGTGGCTGCGCCCACCAGCGCCATCGCCAGCTGCGGATTCTGCCGCGCATCGGCCTGCGCGGCGGCGCGTTCATAGCCCGCTTCGGTCTGCGTCAGCGCATAATCGAGCTCGGCCTGGGTGAAGCCGTGCTCCAGCGCGCGGCGCAGTTCCTGCTCGCCAATCGCGAGGCCCTGCTGCCAAGCTCCGTCGCGCGTGCTGATGCTGAGCGAGGTGTAATCGGCCACGCCCTCATCGCTGCCCACACCAAAGCCGCCGCCCGAAATCGGGCTGTCGGGCTGGTTGGCGATGCGCTGGATACGACGGTTGAACATGATGCTGGCGAGGCCGCGCAGCTGGCCCTCGGTACGCTCCGCCACGGTGTCCGCCGGATCGGTGTAGGGGCGCAGCTGGAAAATCGCGATGCTTTCGCCAAGGGCGGGATCGACAAAGGTGTCAAACTGCGTTTCGCGGTCGAAATCGACATCGCCCAGCGGCGGGGTGACGCCAGGCTCGCCGACGCCCTGCCAGTCGGAAAAGCGCGCGATAATGTCCGCCTCGATCGCTGCTACATCGACATCGCCGACCACGATCAGCGTGGCGTTTTCGGGGCGGTAGAAGCGCTGGTAGAGGCTGCGGAACATTTCCGGCGTGGCGGCGCGCACGGTTTCATCGGTGCCGATAGGGAAGCGGCTGACATAGCGCGTGCCGGGGATGCGGAAATCGAACAGGTCGCGGAAGTTGCGCAGGCCCGCGCTGTCGCGCACGCGGCGTTCGCTGACGATGATCTCGCGCTCGCGATCCACCGCTTCGGGGGTGAACAGCATTTCGCTCGCCGTTTCGCGCATCAGGAACAGCGCGGTCTCGACACCTTCCGCGTTCGCGTTGGGAATGTCGAGCATATACACCGTCTCTTCAAAGCTGGTGTAGGCATTGGTGTCAGCCCCGAAGCTGGCGCCCAGCCGTTCGAGCAGCGGGATCATCTCGCCTTCGGGCACGTTGGTGGTGCCGTTGAAGGCCATGTGTTCGATAAAGTGCGCAAGTCCCTGTTCCGCCTCGCTTTCGGCGAGCGAGCCGAAGTCGATATGCAGGCGGAAGGAGGCGGAGCCATCGGGCACGTCATTCGCGCGGATGGCGTAGCGCATTCCGTTTTCGAGCACGCCATAGGTGATGCTGTCATCCTCCACCACATCGGTCGGCTCGGTGCCCCATGCCGACTGCGCAAAAGCAGGCGCGGCGAGGCCAAGCGTAAGGGCAAGCGCGGCGGTCGAAATGCTGGCGCGAAGCGCGCGGCGGATGGTCATGGGGGGAGGTCCTCTCGAATAGCGATCACGGTAATGGCGCGTGCGGATGCACGGCGCCTTCGTTGCACAAGACTATGCAAGGGAGGGCGGCTATGCGCAACAGGGCAAAGGCCTGTATCGTGCGGCGGAGTGGCTGTTTTTGCGGTATTTCCCGGTCTGTGGCAGCGATGCGGCGCGGCGTTCATCGGGGAGCAAGGTTTGGGGGCGTGAGATGCGATTGATGATGCGAGCCTTTCTCCTTGCAGCAGCCGCTTTGGCGCTCCCCGCTCCGGCGATGGCGGAGGATAGGTGCGTGATCGCCTTCTCGAGCGAATTGCTGCTGGAACATGGCGATCCGTATGAGCGCGGCATAGACGAGGGCGAGCGGGCGCGCCGTATGGTGCATTACCGCGAATGGCTGCGCGCCTATCCGGCGCAGGAAAGGGCCAGATGGGCAGAGAATGCGTCCGAATGGCGCGGCTATGAGCCGTTCCGGCAAGCGCAATTGCTCGTCAGCAGCCTGATGCCCAATCCGGCGCCCGTGAGCTATCACGCCTGCAGCTATACCGGCCCCTATCCCTTGGGTTCGGACAGGCTGTATCAACAGTTGCAGCAGCATATCGACAATGCTCCGCCCCTTCCGTCTCCACCCGTGGCGGATTACAGCGAAGGGGTCATCGTGGTGTCTGCTTCCCGTATTATGCGTGATAGGTTTGCCTTGGACTACGCCACCGTAGCTGGCCGGTGCGATGCCGAGACGCGCGATTTCGTGGCTGCGGAGCTATTGCGGAATGCCGGTACCGGCGCGGTTAGCGAGGTGCTGGGTGGCATCGTCGAGCGCGGCTACGTCCCGCATGGCGCGTTCCAACCCACGCGCGGTTCGTTGCTTCTGTTCGATGCCTCGGGCGAATACCGGCTGGCCTTGGGCGGATCGCGCGATCCCGACCTCATCTGGCCACCGCAACAGCACGAATTACTGCGCGAGGCGCAGGAGCAACTGGCGGCCGAGCAATGGGCCAGTCTGGAGGCGTTTCTGCAAAGCGATGGACAGGTCGCAAGCGTCATCGCTGAAATCGAAAACGCCCTGGCATCGCGCTACGAAGCGGGCGCGCCGTTCGGCGGATATTGCCCGAATACCGCAGCAGAGATGCGAGCTTTGGTCGAGGAAACGCTCGCCGATCGCCGCCTGCAATCCGGCCCGTGGGTCGCGGAACTGCTGGGCGGCTAACCCCTACTTCTTCGGCTTCGGCGGCGCCTGACGCAGTCTTGACCGGTGCGCGCTCATATCCAGCACGTCGCCGGGGCCGCTGTCCTCTTCCTTTTGCAGCAGGCCGAGGCGGCGGGCGACTTCTTGGTACGCCTCTTCCTCACCCCCCATGTCGCGGCGGAAGCGGTCCTTGTCGAGCTTTTCGCCGGTGGTGAAATCCCACAACCGGCAATTGTCGGGGCTGATTTCGTCGGCAAGGATCACGCGACTGTAATCGCCATCGTAAATGCGCCCGAATTCCAGCTTGAAATCGACCAGCCGGATATCGATCGCGGCGAACATTCCGCACATGAAATCATTGATGCGGATCGCCATTGCGGCGATGTCCTGCATTTCTTCATGGCTCGCCCAGTTGAACGCGGCGATGTGTTCCTCGGCGACCAGCGGATCGCCCAGTTCGTCCGACTTCAGGTAATATTCGATCAGCGTGTGCGGCAGCATCTCGCCTTCTTCGATGCCGAGCCGCTTGGCAATCGAGCCCGCCGCGACATTGCGCACGACGACTTCCAGCGGAATGATTTCCACCTGCCGCACAAGCTGCTCGCGCATATTCAGGCGGCGAATGAAATGGGTGGGGATGCCGATATGCGAAAGGCGGGTGAAGACGTGTTCGCTGATGCGGTTGTTGATCACGCCCTTGCCGTTGATCGTGCCGCGCTTTTCCGCGTTGAACGCGGTCGCATCGTCCTTGAAATACTGGATGATCGTGCCCGGTTCGGGGCCTTCATACAGGATTTTGGCCTTGCCTTCATAGATTTGGCGACGGCGGGACATGGGCGAAACCTTTCAAGCGAGGGGGAGCGCGCTCCTCCGGAAAAAACCGCGCCCCGGCAGAGCGTAGCGGAGAGCTGCGCACGGGCCGGGGCGTTTGGCTGAGCCTATACAGCAGGCAGCGGGCGAGGGCAATGAGAGGCACGGATGCAAAAAGGGGCGCGGCGGTTGCCCGTCGCGCCCCTCTCTGGCTTTTGCCTGTGTCCGGTTGGCTCAGTCAGCAGGCGGAACATCGTCCACAGTGGCGTAGAGGCCCTGGCCGACCAGACCCTGGCGCACGTCTTCCGCCACTTCGGCGTTGAATTCCGAAACCGTCGAGATCACTTCGCCGTCCTCGTCCAGCAGCAGCGCGGGTTCGCCCGAACCGGCGCGCGCCATGCGGATGTAGACCGGGCGCGGAGCGAGGAAGTTGGATGCGCCGTTGCTGGCATCCACCACACCGCCGATAATGCCGCCTGCGATAAGGTTACCCGCCGCGCTGCCGCCGGTGCGGCTTTGCATATAGATGGTGACCGGGTCATATCCGGCGGCGGTGAAGGTGACCATGGTATCGTTGCCACGACGCATCTCGAACGTGCAGGGAGCGGTGCAGGTGCGTCCGTCAAGGATTTCGACCGAAGCGCCATCGGGCTCCGACATGAAGTCCACCGGCATATTCACGCCGTTGAGAACAGTTGCACAACCCGAAAGGCCGACGGATGCGATAGCAAGCGCGGCTGCGACCTTGATTTTCATTTTTGGTAGTCCCCTCAAGAATTAGGTGGGCAGGGTATTGAACAAATTTCCGCCGCAAGCAATCGTGATTTGTGCACGGTTGGCAGAATGTCGCTGTGATACAATTCGGGCGCGGTTGTGGCTGCCTTACAACCACATACTGCGCCGCTCGACCGGACTGCGCAGCCCTGCCGCGAGCGATTTGGCGCGGGCGCGCAGCAGCACGCGGCGGCCGTGTTTGGAGCGGGTGAAGATTACCCGCGCCGGGCCGATATGGCGGCGCCACAGGGCGAGGAAATCCTCCGCATCCTCTTTCCTTTTGGCGAGCGCCTGCGGCACCGTGTGGTAATCGATACGGTGGAAGCCCAGCGCCTTGTCCTCGCGTTTCAGGATGTAGCGCGGATTCTGCACCGGGCCGAGCAATTCGGCAAAGGCTGCGACAAAGGCGTGCCCGTCAGCGCGCGTGCCGCCTTCTATGGTGACCGCGTGCTTGCCCTTGAGGCTTTCCTCGACCCGCACCGTGTAGGCATCGGCGCCGCGCGACAGCTCGCCTACTTGCGCGAGGCCCTCCACCAGCACTTCGCCCACTTGCCGCAGCCGCCGCTCCAGCGTGCCGTTGCGCAGCCATAGCCGCGCCGAGTTCCACAGGCCGGGCAGGGCGTAGAGCATTCCCGCCCCGCCGCCGATCGCCGCGACCGTGCCCAGATCGGTCAGCCCGCGCACGCTCAGCCCCGCTGTCATCACCGCACCGCCGATGCTGGCGAGCATGGTGGATTGGATCGTACCGCGCACGTAGGTGCTGGCGCTGCCGGTGCCGCCGCTGACTTCGGCAACCTCGCGCGTTTGCGCCCGCGCGGTGCCTGCGCCAAGCGAACGCTGCCAGCTTTCGGCAGTAATGCGCCGGACATAGGCGCGGCGCAGCGTGTCTTCGTTGAGCGTCGCTGCGGGCTGTGAAAGATCGAGCCCGATCCGCGCGATCCCGTTCTCGATCACCGCGCTGCCATCCTCGGCAATCCCGTCAAACATGGAAAACCGCCGTTCGAGCCGCGTCACATCGCCGCCATGGCCTTCCAGCGCGGTGGGATCGCGGGTGGCGAGGTGCCAGATATTGGCCACCTTGTCGGGCCGCGCAGGATCGGTGCGGATCGCCCGCCCGCGCATCTGGTTGGAGAGCATGAAGCTCGCCGCATTGCTCGCCAGTACCAGCGCGTTGAGCGTGGGCGCGTCCCAGCCTTCGCCCAGCAGCGCCTGCGTGCCGACAAGTATGCGGATATGCCCCTGCTCGACCAGAAGCGTGACCAGCGCCACGCGCCCCCGGTCTGCCGCCGACGCGAAGGCGAGTTTGCAATAACCGGGTGCGCCCTTGAGCGGGGTGAAGGTGAGATCGTCGCACGGAATGTGCAACGCCCGCGCCATCTCCGCGCACACCTCGCGCGCGCTGTCGGGCACGATCACCAGCGTTCCCGTCAGGACTCCCAGCGGCGCGTCGATGCCAGCGCGCCGCAGCGTCTCGAAAATCGGCACTACGCCCAGCTTGGCAGGCGCGAAGGGGGCGTCGGGCGAGGCGGGCAATTCGGCCGCGCGCACATGGTCGGACAGCACCGCCATCCGCAGCCCGTCGCCCAACGCCGCGCTCTCGCAGCGGGCAATCGCGGTGATCGAGGCGAGCTTGCCCGTGCTGCCCGCCAGCACCCGCGCCAGATCGACGCTTTCGGAAAAGTCCACCCGCTTGTTGCTGATGAGCCCGCCTGCCGAGAGCGCGCGCTTCCACGCCGCCTTGCGCTCCTCTTCCAGCCGCCAGTGGCCGATGCTGCGGTGGAGCAGGCATTCGAGCATCGGCTCCAGCCAGAAATGGTTGAATTCGGGCACCGGCTCGCCCTTCACGCCCAATAGCACCAGCGGCTCTTCGGGCAGCGCGTCGGCCCCCTCGCGCGCAGCGAGATAGAACAGCATGGCGGAGAGGTGCTCGGGCGCTTCGAGGATCGCTTCCTCGTGCTGGAACGGCGCGGCCATGAAGGGGTGGCTACGGATGAGCGTGGGCAAAGCCGCATCCGCCATCACCTCGTCCATCAGCGCAAACACCGCCTCGCGCCGCCGCATCAGCACCGGCACCAGATCGCCCTCGGCATCGGAGACGTGGACGAAATCCTGATGCGGCGCGAGATCGCCATTGCGCACCAGTTCGGGCACGCCGATTTCGGTATCGATCGGGCCGCACAATGCCTCATACCGGGCCCATTCGCCGCCGCTGGCATCATAGGGGGGGGTGGCGGTGAGCGCGACGATGGCGAGATCGGGCAGCACATCGCGCAAGGCGAACAGCGCGTTCCACCACTCGCGCCGCAAATGGTGGCACTCGTCGAGAATAAGCGTCGCGGGGCCGAGCGCGGCCAGCTCCGCAAAGGGAGCGTTGCGGCTCCACGCGGCGTACAGCGCCTGATAGGTGCCCAGCGTCATGCTGCCGGGTTTTGTCAGGTCGCGCGAAATCTCCGCCCGGTGCGCGTCGAGCGCAGGGAGGAAAAGCGGCACCAGCCTGTCCTGCCACTGGTTGCGGATCGTCAGGCTGGGGGAGAGGACTATCGCAGGCCGTCCAAGCCGCCGCATCGCCTCCAGCCCCAGCACCGTCTTCCCGCTACCCGGCGCGGCGACAATATGCAGACGGCCATCAGCCAGATGCTCGTCCATCTCGGCAAGCACCCTCGCCTGATAATCGCGCCATGTCCCCGAAAAGCACATGGCGGCAAGGAGCGGAGGCGGGGTGGTCATTGGGGAGGAGTGCTAACGGGTTGTGCTAGAAAGCCAAGCCCTTGCTGCGCGCCCCCAACGCTTCCCCGCAGGCAAAGCCGCTCGCCCAGGCCCATTGGAAATTGTAGCCGCCGAGCCAGCCGGTCACGTCCACCGCCTCGCCTATGGCGTAGAGGCCGGGGACGTTTTTCGCTTCCATCGTTTGCGAACTGAGCTCGGCGGTGGAGATGCCGCCCGCGGTGACTTCGGCCTTGGCGAAACCTTCGCTGCCATTGGGGTGGAAGCGCCAGCTGCGCAGCCGTTCCTCCGCTGCGCGCAAGGCTTTGTCGGGCACATTGCCGAGATCGCCGCTGATACCGAGCTGGTCGGCGAGGACAGTCGCCAGACGATCGGGCAAATGGCGGGCGAGGATCGTACGAAGATGCAGCGAAGGTTCGGCGCGCTTCGCATCGGTCAGCCAGCCTTGCGGCGCATCGGGCAGGAAGCGGATGCTCACCGGGTCGCCATGCCGCCAATAGCTGGAGGCTTGCAGGATGGCGGGGCCGGAAAGGCCTTTATGGGTGAACAGCGCGGCCTCGCGGAAGGTGGTCTTGTTGGCGGTCGCTTCGACTTCGGCGGAGACGCCGGAAAGCTCGCGGAACAGCACTTCCTCGCCGCCCAGCGTCAGCGGGACGAGGGCTGGGCGCGGTTCAACCACTTTGAGCCCGAACTGGCGGGCGAGGCGATAGGCAAAATCGCTCGCGCCCATTTTGGGGATGCTCGGCCCGCCGGTGGCGATGACGAGGTTGGGGGCGGTGAATCGGTCATATTGCGTGGTGACGGTGAATTGTCCGCTATCGTGACCGACGCCCGAAACCTCTTCATTGCAGCGGATCGTGACGGAGCCGGGGCCTGTCGCACATTCCGCCAGCAGCATATCGACGATCTGCCGTGCCGAACCGTCGCAGAACAGCTGGCCGAGCGTCTTCTCATGCCACGCGATACCATGTTTCTCGACCAAGGCGATGAAATCGCGGGGTTTGTAGCGGCTGAGTGCGCTCTTGGCGAAATGCGGATTGGCGGAAAGGTAGTTCGCCGGGCCCGCGCCGACATTGGTGAAATTGCACCGCCCGCCGCCCGAGATCAGGATCTTTTTGCCAACCTTTTCCGCGCGTTCGAGCACCAGCACATTGGCCCCGCGCTGGCCCGCTATCGCAGCGCAAAACAGGCCCGCCGCGCCGCCGCCCAGAATGATTGCATCATAAGACATCCCCCGCCCGTTAGGGGGAATGCGCGCCTGCGTCCAAACCTTATGCGGCTTCCTCGCTCTCGGCAGGCCCGGCCAGCATCACGCGGTTGCGGCCCGCTTCCTTGGCGCGGTAGAGCGCGTCATCCGCCGCCGCCAGAGCCGTGCGCGGATCGGCATAAGCAAAGACATCGGCCACGCCGCCGGAAAAGGTCACTTGCCCGAAAGGCTGCTTGCTGCGCCGGTTGACGAGTTTGCGCGAGGCCATCTTCTCGCGCGCCGAATCTAGGATATTCAATGCCTTGTCGGCATTTGCGCCGCGCAGCAGCAGCACGAATTCCTCGCCTCCGTGCCGCGCGACATGGCATTTTTCGCCGGAGATTTCCGCCAGCAGATCGGCCACTGCGCAAATCACCCGGTCACCCGCATCATGCCCGTGCGTGTCGTTTACGGCCTTGAAGTGGTCGATATCGCAGAAGGCGACGCACAGCGGTTCGACCGCTGCCTGCGCCGCGCGAAATTCCGCTTCCAGCACGGCTTCAAAGGCGCGGCGATTGGGCAGGCCGGTGAGGAAATCCACCTCCGCATCGCGGCGCGCGCGGGCGAGATTGTGGCGCAGCGTATCCGCTTCCTCCTCCGCCGCGCGCAATTCCTGCTCCGCCTTGCGCGAGCGTTCGAGCATGGCGCGGGCATAGTCGGCGAGACTGACGATCACGTCGTCGGTCTCGGGCGCAGCGGCCAGCGCATCGACGTGTTCGGCCAGCGCTTGGCCATAGCTGGTGGTCGCGCTGCGGGCGCTTTGTGTGCTGCGGGAAAACTGGTCTATGCCTTGTTCCAGCTGCTCGGTCAGCCGCGTGATCGCTTCGTCATCCGCCGCGCCATCGCTGGCGGTGGCCTGGTCGAGCCATTCCTGCGTAACTGCCTCGCCGGATTCGATGCGGCGGCGGATGCGGCGCTCCAGCCCGGGATTGAACCCGGCAAAGGCGCTGTGCGCGGCGGCGAGGTTCCCAGCGGTGATTTCCAGCCCGCTATCGAGCAGGAAATTACCGATCCGGTCGAGCAGCATGGCGCGCGCGTGGCGCACTGGATCGCTGTGCCGTCTTCCGCTCAGCGGCTCAGGGACGCTGCGCCCGAAGCCGAGCCATTTGAACAAGCCTCCGTGGGCTGCATGCGCCGATGAGTGTTCCTGTGTCATGCGGCAAAGGACGACCGCAAAGGCGGGGATTTCAGATAGGGGCGAGTGCCTAGGTCGCCGGTTCCTTTTGCGCGGCGAGGAAGAACAGCAGCGTGCCCAATGCGATGAGGCCGAACAGCACCATCACCGCCTGCTCGCTCACCTGCATGGCGACAAACAGGCTGATGCCGATGGCGAGCAGTGCACAGACAGCGTGGAAGGGTCGCACCTTGCCTTCACGCCATTCGAGCACGGGGAGGGCAGCGGCGCAAATGCCATAGGTCACCAGCCGCGTCAGCGTGCCCGCCACCGCAAGCGCGGCGAAGCCTTCCCACATTCCGAACAGGATCGATGCGACGCCGGTGAACAAAATCGCGTTGCCCGGCGTCCCGTATTTCTCCGACACGCCGAGGAACCATTTGGGCAGCATTGCGCGCTGCGCCATGCCGTAAACGAGGCGTGGCTGGGTTGTTGATCCGTTGAAATTGTTCGCCGCGATGCTGACGGCAGCGGCTACCACGATGGCAATCGCGCCGATATCGCCCATGGTTTCCAGCGCCGCTCCGGCAAGTGCGTTATCCTCATTCGGCACATCGGGCGCGATGGCGAGATAGGCCCAGATCACCGCCATATAGAGCGCGGTCACGGCCGCCACCATGGTGACGATGGCGAGCGGAATATCGCGGCGCGGCTCCTTCATTTCGCCAGCGGGTTCGGTCACGGCCTCGAACCCCATAAAGGCGTAGAAGGTGAGCAGCACGACCGTCTCCACCTCGCTGAATTCGGGCAGGGCAAAGCCGATACCCGGATTGCCTGCAAACAGCGCGGAGAACACCAGCAGCACCAGCGGCAGCACCTTGATGACGGTCATCACCCCCAGCATCCCGACTGCACGGCGCATCCCGATGTAATTGACGTAAGTGATGATCGCCAGAATCGTGGCAATCGCGCCCATTTCGAACACCGGTTCGGCCAGTATCGGGAAGAGCGCGGCGAGATAGGCGACCATCACGCTGGTATTCGCCGCCGCTGTCACAATCGCGCTGGCATAGCGCGCCCAGCCGGCCTGAAAGCCGACAAAGCGTCCGAAGGCGGCCTCGCCGTACAGCACCGGCCCGCCGCTATTGTCGAAGCGCCGCGCCAGCCAGGCGTAGCACAGCGCGAGCGGCATAAAGGCGATCCCGCCCGCCAGCATCAGCCACGGGGCAAAGCTGCCCACTCCGGCGGCCAGAACAGCGGGCAGTGCGAAAATGCCTGCGCCGATCATGCCGTTGACGGGGAAAAGCGCAGTGCCCCAAAAGCCCACCGTGCGCTGCGGTGCTACCAGTTTGTCCATGGGCGGCAGAGGTGCCCGTGTTTTCGCAGGGTTGCAATTGAGAATTGCGGCGCACCCGCTTATCTCCACCCCCATGTCGCGCACGCCAGCAGGTTCTCCGCCCGATCCCCGGGGCAAGGAGCGGTTCAACGAGGAACGCGCGGCCTACACGGTGAAAGGCAGCGCAGAGAAGGGCGCGCAGCCCGATCTGGAAGCGGGCGTGAATGCGATCCGCAACGTCGTCGCCACGCTGAAGCCCAAGCCGGGCGTGTACCGGATGCTCGATGCGCGCGGCGATGTGCTCTATGTCGGCAAGGCGCGCAGCCTGAAGGCGCGGGTGGCGAATTACACACAGATCAAGGGGCTGACCAACCGGCTGCAGCGCATGGTGTCGCAGACCCGCGCGATGGAGATCGTCACCACCAATTCGGAGGCGGAGGCGCTGCTGCTCGAAGCGCAGTTCATCAAGCGCTTCCGCCCGCCTTACAACGTGCTGCTGCGCGACGATAAGAGCTTCCCGTTTATCCTACTGCGCGAAGGGCATGACTATCCGCGCATTATGAAGCATCGCGGGGCGCGGAAGGCGAAAGGCGCCTATTACGGGCCGTTCGCCAGCGCGGGTAGCGTGAACACGACGATCAATGCGCTGCAGAAACTGTTCCTGCTGCGGTCCTGCACCGATACGTTTTTCGAACGGCGCGACCGGCCGTGCCTGCTGTACCAGATCAAGCGTTGTAGCGCGCCCTGCGTCGGGCGGATCGACAAGGACGGCTATGACGCGCTGATACAGGAGGCGAAGGACTTCCTTGGCGGCAAATCGGGCGCGGTGCAGGCGCGGATCGAGAAGCAGATGGCCGAGGCGGCGGAGGCGCTCGATTTCGAGACCGCGGCGCTGCTGCGCGACCGGCTGCGCGCGGCGACCTTTATCCAGGGCTCGCAAGCCGTGAATGCCAGCGGCGTCGGCGATGCGGATGTGTTCGCGCTGGCGGCGAAGGGCGGGCAGATCGCGATACAGGGTTTCTTCGTGCGCGGCGGGCAGAATTGGGGGCACCGCGCCTTCTTCCCCACGCGCACGCAGGATGTGGAGAAGGAAGAAGTCTTCGCCCGCGTCCTCGCGCAATTTTACGAGGAAGTGCCGCCACCGCCGGTCATTCTGGTCGATCGCGCATTGCCCGAGGCGGCTCTGCTCGAAGAGGCATTTGGCGCGCTGGCAGGGCGCAAGGTCAGCATCTCCGTCCCGCAGCGCGGGGAGCGGCGCAAGCTGATGCAGCAGGCGGCGCGCAATGCCGTGGAGGCGCTCGACCGGCGGCTGGCGGAAAGCGGGACGCAGGCCAAGATCATGCGCGAAATGGCGGAGTTTCTGGAACTGCCTGAAGTGCCCGCGCGGATCGAAGTCTACGACAACTCGCATATCCAGGGCGCGAAGGCGGTGGGCGCGATGGTGGTGGCGGGGCCGGAAGGCTTCGTGAAGAACCAGTATCGCAAGTTCAACATCAAGACCGCACAGACCAATGACGATTTCGGCATGATGCGCGAAGTCATGCAGCGGCGGTTTAGGGCTTTGGCTGATCCTCCCCCAACGGGGGAGGGGGACCATGCGCAGCATGGTGGAGGGGCAGGCGCCGCTTCTCCAGACAACCTGCGCGGGGAGCAGGGCGGGGTGCCCCTCCACCGTCCTGCGGACGGTCCCCCTCCCCGTGCCGGGGAGGATCATCGTGCCATCTGGCCCGATCTTGTCCTGATTGACGGCGGCAAGGGGCAGATGTCCGCTGTGCGCGATACGCTCGCCGAGATGGGAATCGAGGACGTGCCGCTGATCGCCATTGCCAAGGGACCGCATCACGGGCGCGAGGGACGCGAAGTGTTCCACTTCCCCGACGGGCGCGAGAAGACGCTGCCGGTCAATTCGCCCGTGCTGTTCTATCTCCAGCGCCTGCGCGATGAAGTCCACCGCTATGTCATCGGTGCGCACCGGGCGAAGCGCAGCAAGTCGATCACCGCCTCGCCTCTGGACGAAATTCCCGGCATCGGCCCGGCGCGTAAACGTGCGTTATTGCTGCATTTCGGCACAGCGAGTAAGGTCCGCGCGGCGGCGCTCGACGATCTGAAACGCGTGCCCGGTGTGAGCGAAAGCGTGGCGCAGACGGTTTACGACTTTTACCATGCGGGAGGGTGAGATGCAGACGAAGCGCGTGATGAAGCGGCTGATCCTGCTCGCAAGCGCCCTTGGTCTAAGTGCTGGCGTCGCCCCGCCTGCGCTGGCGCAGGAAGACAAGGAACGACCCGAGGCACAACCGGGACGTTCCGAAGCACCGCCGCAGCGTCCCGAGGCACGGCCGCAACGTCCCGCATTTATACCAGAGCAAGCTGCCCCGCGGCCTTTAAGTTTGCCTATCGCTCCGCCCGATGGGTCGCGCAGAGCGAGACCCCGTGATGTCCCTGGTTGGACGCGCGCCATTGATCAGCGTTACCCGCAGGAGGCGATCAGCCAGCGGGAAGAAGGCACGGTGGGGTTCCGGCTGCATATCTCTACCACAGGCCGAGTGACCGATTGTGTCATCACAAGCAGCAGCGGGTTTCCCCTGCTTGATGAGGCGGCGTGCGATGGTCTCTGCCGATTTGCGCGGTTTGATCCGGCAGTGGATGCAGATGGTAACGCGGTCGAAGATACATGGTCGAGTAGGATCAATTTCAGGATCCCCTAACGCTCACCCCACGTGGCGCACCATGCCTTCTTGCGTCACGCTCGCCACCAGTCGCCCGTCTTGGGTGAACACCTGTCCGCGTGAATAGCCGCGCGCGCCGCCGCTCCACGGGGCTTCGGTGGCGAAGAGCAGCCATTCGTCAACGCGGAACGGCTCGTGGAACCACACCGCATGGTCGAGGCTCGCCGCCTTGATCTGGCCTCCATGGATGCTCTTGCCATGCGGTTGCAGCACGGTCGCGAGGATCTGGAAATCGGAGATATAGGCCAGCACCGCGCGGTGCAGCGCCGCGTCATCGGGCAGCGGGGCAATCGTCTTGAACCACACATGGCTGACCGGGGCGCGCTTTTGCGGATTGAGCCAGTCGCGTTCTTCGACCGAGCGGAAATCGACCGGAAAATCGCGCAAGAGCAGCCGCTTGAGACCGCCTTCGGGCATGATTTCGGCGATCTGGCGGCGGATGACCGAATCCGGTGTCAAATCCTCCGGCCCGGCAACATCGGGCATCGCCGGATGCTGGTGGCCGGGTCCGTCGACGGGCACCTGAAAGCTGGCGGTGAGGTTGAGGATCGGCTTGCCGTCCTGGCTCGCCACCACGCGGCGGTTGGAAAAGCTGCGCCCGTCCAGATCGCGCTTCACGCGGAAATCGATGGGCAGATCATCGCTGCCGGGCCGCAGGAAATAGGCGTGGAGCGAATGCACATCGCGCCCTTCCTCCACCGTCATGCTCGCTGCATTCAAAGCCTGCGCGATGGCCTGCCCGCCAAACACACGGCCCGTACCGTCCGGTCGGCGGCGGCCCACGAACTGGTCTGCGCCCTTGGCTTCCAGTTGCAGCAGGAAGACCAGATCGGCGACCACACGTTCGGGCGTCGGCGGGGTTTCGGGAGGCGTGCTCATCACCGCTCCCTCTGCGCGGGGAGCGGGGCGAGGTCAAGTGAGGCCGGGTATCCGCCGCGCCACGCGCATCGCATTGGCCTTGAAGCTGTTGCTCGAAGGCCACCGGCCCGGCGCTGCGGGCGATACGCCGAACCGGCGCAGCAGGTGGTTGAACGCGCGCGCGTCCGCCTCGTTAAAGCTCCATTCGCTGCGCCAGGTGATCGAGAGCGAGATCGACACATCCTTGCCGTTGCGCACGAAATGCGGCGCCATCACCGGGACATAGACCGCGTCGCCGGCGCGCAGATTGAAATTGACGCCATGCGGCAGGAAATCATCCCGCCAGCGTAATTCGCGCGGCCCGCCGGTGTGATAGGCCTCGTGCGCTTCATCCGGAGCGAAGGCCGGATCGCCCGCTGGAAACACCGTCATCGTCTTCTTGCCGCTCAATTGCAGCAGGATATTGTGTTCCGGATCGAAGTGATAGGGCGTCACCGCGCCGGGGCTGGAAATGAAGATGAAGGCCTGCAGCTTCATCATCTTGCCCGTCCGTTCCTCGATGATCGGACGCAGCTCGTCGAGCAGCTCTTCTAGCAAGGCGGCGTAGGGCTTCTTCTGCTCGATATTCTTGAGCACCGCCCAGCTGTTGTTGTCGTGGATGCCGCGAATGGTCTGTTCGATGGTCAGGCCGTTGCCTTCGGGCTTGCCGGTGACGCCAATCGGCAGATCGCCGCGATTATACTCCACGCTGCTTTCGGGCAGCGCACTGCCCAAGAGCGCAAGCGCGTCGAGCTCGAGCAGCGGGTTCGACACCATTTCGTGTTCGAGCCGGTGCGCGCCTTCGGGGTAGGACGATTTGAAGAAGCTGCGCGCCCGTTCGGAAAAGGCACGCCTGCCGCCGATGGCACGGCCGTGGAGCGAACGACGGATACGGCTCATGCGATGCCTCCCGGAGCAGCGCCGGTTTCTTGCCGGATCAGCGCGCCGAATGCGCGGCGGCGCAAGGCACCTCCGATGGCGATGGAATAACGGTCGATTGCGCGGCGTTCGCGCCAGATATGGTCGATCATCGGGTGATCCTCGGCGGCACAGCTGTCGCACCATTGGATGCGGTCGCGCGCGAGCAGGTCGAGATTTTCGAGCTGCAACAGGACGCCGGGGGAAAAGCGGGAATAGTCCTCGTCGAACGCGGTTTTGAACGAGAACGCGCCGGGTGGAGTGACAAATGTCGCGAGCATGGCGATGGGGGCGCCGTCGAGCGTGATTGCCAGCCGTTCCAGCCGCCCGCGCTGAGCGGCACCCGTGAGCGCCTGCCGGAACGCGCCTTCGGTCAGCGGGTCGCAGGAAAGAGCCGATCCTGCCGCGCCTTTCCAGCTGCGATGTTCGAGCGCGAGGAAACTGTCGACCCAGCTTTCCAGTTCCTCCTCGCCCGATTGTCGGACGGTTTCGAGGTGGCCCAGCTCGGCGAGGCGGCGGCGCTGGCGGCGCAGTTCCTTGCGCTTCTTGCCGGAGAGCGAGGCATTGGCATAGCTTTCCGCATCGCTCTCGCTGGCCAGCATGGCGCGCTGTTCGCTCTGCACGGTCGCGGCGGGGCGGTCGCTGCTCGTGAGCACTTCGGCGAGCGCGCGCACCAGTCCGCTTTCGGCGGGCATATGCGCGGCGTGGAAGAAGGCGGCGATGCCGGCATTGCCATCCGCCCAGTCGAGCAGGTGCTGCCAGAACAGATGTTCGAACCCGCGCGCGACCAAGGGAGCGCAAAGGAACATATTGTGGTGCGTCCAGATGCGCCAATGCGGGATCGGGTGGCCGTAGTAACGGCGGTCTAGCCGCAGCGGAACGAGGCCTATCAGCCTGCCATCGGCTTCCATCGTCAGCAGACGGACATTCTCATCGGGATCGAAAGCGGCGAGGGCGGGCAGCAGGCTCCAGCTTTCGAAAAAGGGATTGGGCTCGCTCGCGTCCAGCGCCAGAGCGTCCCAGCGGGCGATGTTTTCGGCGCTGTCCATCGCGCGCCAGCCGCAGGCGGAAATGTGCTGGGCGGTCGGGAGTCCGGCATGGGTTGCAGCGGCTCGCATATCGGCTGCGGTGGTCAAAACCGCGCCGTCAAAGTTGAGATCGTGCTGCACCGGAAAATTGTTAACCCTTGCCAAAACCACGCCCTGCGTTCCCCGTCATCGGTCTAGTGGCGCGGCGGAAAGGATTGCCTAAGGCAAAGGGTTAAAAAAGCCCTGCCCGAACATTGTCCGGGCAGGGCACAGGTTTTTCCAACAGGTTACCGCCCTGTATTAGGCGACACCATGTCCCGCCAATGCGGCGAGCAGCAGCAGCGCCACAATGTTGGTGATCTTGATCATCGGGTTCACGGCGGGGCCGGCGGTGTCCTTGTAGGGATCGCCAACCGTGTCGCCCGTCACTGCGGCCTTATGGGCTTCGGAGCCCTTGCCGCCGTGATTGCCGTCTTCGATATACTTCTTGGCATTGTCCCATGCGCCGCCACCGGCGGTCATGGAAAGCGCGACGAACAGACCGCCGACGATCACGCCGAGCAGCAAAGCACCGAGCGCGGCAAAGCCGTTTTCCTGACCGGCAATCGCGGTAATCACGAAGTAAACCACAATCGGCGCGAGCACCGGAAGCAGCGACGGAATGATCATTTCCTTGATCGCCGCCTTGGTGACGAGGTCCACCGTGCGGGCATAGTTGGGACGGCTGGTGCCATCCATGATGCCCGGATCATTGGCGAACTGGTCGCGCACGTCGATCACCACATCGCCCGCAGCGCGGCCGACCGCAGTCATGCCCATGGCTCCGAAGAGGTAGGGCAGCAGCGCGCCGAGCAGCAGGCCGACAATAACATACGGATTTTCAAGGCTGAAATCGACCGTCACGTCGGGGAAGAAGATCCCCAGATCGGTGGTGTAAGCGGCAAACAGCACCAGCGCGGCGAGACCCGCCGAACCGATGGCATAGCCCTTGGTCACAGCCTTGGTGGTGTTGCCAACCGCGTCGAGCAGGTCGGTCTTTTCACGCACGCTGTCATCCAGTCCGGCCATCTCGGCGATGCCGCCGGCATTGTCTGTCACGGGGCCATAGGCATCGAGCGCCACAACCATGCCAGCCAGCGCCAGCATCGCGGTTGCGCCGAAGGCAAGGCCGATCAGGCCCGCCAACTGGTATGCACCGATGATCGCCGCGATAATCGCCAGCGTGGGCAGAGCAGTCGATTCAAGGCTGATCGCCAGACCCTGGATCACATTGGTGCCGTGGCCCGTTTCCGAAGCCTTGGCGATCGAGCGCACCGGGCGGAAGCCCGTGCCGGTGTAATACTCGGTGATCCAGATGATGATGCCGGTCAGCACAAGGCCGATCAGCGAGCAATAGAACAGGTCGCGTCCGGTGAACGGAACCATGTCCGTGCCCGGGTTGAGGACGGTGTTCATATCGATGTTGACGGTTCCCAGCGCGTGCGCGGTGGCGAACCAGATCAGCGGGATCGCCAGCACGGCGGAGACAAGGAAGCCCTTGTACATCGCGCCCATCACATTCGTGCCGCCGCCAAGGCGCACGAAATAGGTGCCGATGATGCTGGTGACGATGCAGGCACCGCCGATCAGCAGCGGCAGCGCCATCAGCGGCAGCAGCAGATCGCCCACGGCGGTCAGCAGCAGCGCGGTCAGCACCATGGTTGCGCCCACGGTGACAACATAGGTTTCGAACAGGTCGGCAGCCATGCCCGCGCAATCGCCGACATTGTCACCAACATTGTCCGCAATCACGGCGGGGTTGCGTGGATCGTCTTCGGGAATGCCCGCCTCGACCTTGCCGACAAGGTCGGCACCGACGTCAGCGGCCTTGGTGAAGATACCGCCGCCAAGACGCGCGAAGATCGAAATCAGCGAGGCACCGAAAGCGAGCGCGACCAGCGCGTCTACCACGGCACGGCTGGCAGGTTCGAGCGCCATCGGGCCGATCAGCACGTAGAAGAACACCGCGATGGCGAGCAGCGCGAGGCCGGCAACCAGCATCCCGGTGATCGCACCAGCGCGGAAGGCCATTGTCAAACCCTGCTGCAAACCGAGCGAGGCAGCCTGCGCCGTGCGCACATTGGCCTTCACCGAGATATTCATCCCGATGAATCCGGCCACGCCCGACAGCACGGCGCCGATGATGAAGCCCACTGCGGATACCCAGCCGAGGAACACCCCGACCAGCACGGCCACTGCAACGCCGACCACGGCAATGGTTGAATACTGGCGGTTCAGATAGGCTTTCGCGCCTTCCTGGATTGCCCCTGCGATTTCCTGCATTTTTTCGTTGCCGGCAGATGCGCCGAGCACCTGGCGGCTGGTGACGAAGCCGTACAGAACGGCAAGCGCACCCAGTCCAATAGCTATGAGAACGAGTTCCATGACCCGAAATTCCCCTCTTCCGAAATGAAAACGACCCGGTTTGCCGGGTTCGCGTGGCGCTACCGCTAGGCAAGCGCGGCGGGAGGGGCAAGCCTAAAGCGCGTATTTTCGGATGCAGACGGGGATAAAGCGCAAAACCGGCCTATTCGTGGACATATCCAAGGCCGTCGGCATTCACTAGCGGCTCGCCATCGAGAACCAGCGGGGCGAATCCCCTGGGCCGCACTTCGCCGATCCGCGTCGCCGGAACGGGCGGGAAGGTGCCGGCGGGCAGGGTGAACAGCAGTTCGTAATCATCGCCCCATGTCAGGCAGTCCATCACCCGCGCAGGTGCGGCGAGGGGAGCGGCTGCGCTGTTGATAGCAAAGGTGGCTTCGCTCGCCTCGGCCATGCGGAAGGCGTCGAGCAGCAGCCCGTCCGATATGTCCATCATCGCATGGGCCAGCGGCGCAAGGTCGCGCCCTTCGGCCAGCCGCGCCATCGGGCGGGTGTAGGGCGTCGGATCGTCATCGGTTCCGTCGCGCAAGGCTTCGAAACCGAGCATCGCCGCGCCCAGCGTTCCGGTGACATAGATCGCATCGCCGATCCTCGCGCCGCTGCGGCGTGGAACCGGCGTGTGGCTGGCATGGCCGATGGCGGTGAGGCCGAAAGCGCGCGCGTTGCCTTCCACCCCGCCCACCGTGTCGCCGCCCAGCAGAGGGACACCGTAATGGGTCAGCACTTCTTCCAGCCCGTCGATAAAGTCCGCATCCCCGTCGCCCAGCATATATCCCAACACCACGCCGAGCGGATCGGCACCCTTGGCGGCGAGATCGGAAAGGTTGGTGGCCACCAGTTTCCACGCGACATCGGCCATGTGCTGGCCGGGCAGGAAATGGCGACCCTCCACCAGCATATCATGCGTGATAACAAACACGTCGCTGCCCAGCGCAATGACGGCGGCATCGTCTGTGAGACCATTTGCGCCCTTGTGGAGCGGAAGCTGGCGCAAGGCAGCGATGAATTGGGATTCGTTCATTCTTGCCTTACAACCAAAGGGGTAAGCGCCAAACGCTAGCCGGAACGCACATCCTTTGCCACAGCATCCAGCACACCGTTGACGAATTTCGCCTCGCGCTCGTCGAAGAAAGCGTGCGCCACATCGACATATTCGCTGATTGCCGTACCGACCGGAATATCCGCGCGCGCCAGCAGTTCATACGCGCCGCAGCGCAGGATTTGCAGCATCGTCTTGTCAAGCCGCAGCAGCGTCCAGCCCTCGGCGAGTCTGGCCGTCAACGCCTCGTCAATCTCCGCCTGCCGTGCGACCACGCCGGAGACGACATCGTCGAAGAAATCCACCTCCGCCTCGGCATATTGCTCGTCCTCGATTTCCTTGCCCAGCCGGTGCTGGTGGAATTCGTCGAGCAGGCGGGTGAGCGCGGTCTTCTCCATCTGCCATTGATACAGTGCCTGCACAGCGGCGAGACGAGCGGCGGAGCGCGATTTGGAACGTTTGGACTGGGTCATTTCAGACGCACCCTTACGCTGGCGGCGTGGGCGGGCAAACCCTCAATATCGGCCAAAGCGGCGGCGGCGGGGCCTATGGCCTCCAACGCGCCTTCGTCGAGCGCGATAAAGCTGGTGCGCTTCATAAAGTCGAGCACCGACAGTCCGCTGGCAAAACGCGCGCGGCGACCGGTAGGCAGCACATGGTTCGGCCCGGCGACATAGTCTCCTACCGCCTCGGGCGTGTGGCGGCCAAGGAAGACGCTACCCGCGTGTTTGATCTGCGCGAACATCGCATCGGGATCGTCCACCGCCAGTTCGACGTGCTCGGCGGCAAGCGCGTTGGCGAGGGCGGGGGCCTCCGCCACCAGATCATCGACCACGATCAGCGCGCCGTAATCGTCCCAGCTCTTGCGCGCGACATCCTTGGTGGCAAGCTGCGCGCACAGCACATCGACGGCATCCTCCACCAGTTCTGCGAAAGCGGCATCGTCGGTGATCAGGATGCTCTGGCTTGTGGGATCATGTTCGGCCTGGCTCAGCAGGTCGGCGGCGATCCAGTCGGGATCGTTTTTGCCATCGGCGATGACGAGGATTTCGCTCGGCCCGGCGACCATGTCGATGCCGACCACACCGTAAAGCTGGCGCTTCGCCTCTGCGACCCAGGCATTGCCGGGGCCAGTGATGACATCGACCGGCTTGATCCGCTCGGTGCCATAGGCCATCGCGCCCACCGCCTGCGCGCCGCCGACGCGCCAGATCTCGTCAATGCCGCACAGATGCGCCGCTGCCAGCACCAGATCATTGATCGCGCCCTTGGGCGTCGGGGTGCAGACGACCAGCCGCTCGACCCCCGCCACCTTGGCGGGAATGGCGTTCATCAGCAGGCTGGAGGGATAGGCCGCGCGCCCTCCCGGCACATACAGGCCCGCCGCATCCACGGGAAACCACTTCGCGCCCAGCCGTACATTGGCCGCGTCGCGATAGTCGCGGTTCTGCGGCAGCTGGCCTTCGTGATAGGCGCGGATACGGTCGGCGGCGAGGTTGAGGGCATCCTTAGCCTCGGCGGGGAGGAAGTCGTAAGCCGCCTTGCACTGGTCGGCGGTGATGCGCCAACTGCTCGTATCCGCGGTCAGCGCATGGTGATCAAACCGCATGGTGTAATTGCGCAACGCCTCGTCACCCGTGCGTTTCACCTCGGCGAGGATTTCGGCGACATCGCGGCTGACATTCTCGTCGCTCTCGCGGCGATCATTGACGATGCGCGCGAATTGCGTGGCGAAATCTTCGGAGGAACTGTGCAGGCGGCGCATCAGGCGGCATCCTTCAGCATGGCCTGCCGGAACCGCTCGACCAGCGCGGCGACGCGGGCGTCGGTCTTCAGGGCAGCGCGGTTGACGATCAGGCGGCTTGTGACCTGCATGATCGTGTCTTTCTCAACGAGGCCGTTCGATTTCAAAGTTTGGCCGGTGCTGACAAGGTCGACAATCCGCGTGGCGAGCCCGCTCGACGGCGCGAGTTCCATCGCTCCGTTCAGCTTGATGCACTCGGCCTGAATCCCTGCCTTTTCAAAGTGTCGGCTGGTGATGTTGGGATATTTTGTCGCCACGCGCAGGTGGCTGGCATTGCCCACCGAATACTCGTTCGGATCAGCCGGTTCGGCCACCGAAAGGCGGCACGCGCCGATACCCAGATCGACGGGGGCATAGAGCTCCGAATAGTCGAATTCCTCGATCACGTCGGAGCCGACAATGCCCATCTGCGCCGCGCCGAACGCGACAAAGGTCGCCACATCGAAAGCGCGCACGCGGAAAATGCGCATTTCGCCGCTCGTGTCGCTGAAGCTGAGCGAGCGGTCGGACTTGTCGTGGAAGGCCGCTTCGGGCACCACGCCCGCACGTTCCATCACCGGCACCGCTTCGTCGAGAATGCGGCCCTTGGGAACGGCGAAAATCAGCGGTTGGTTGGCAGAAGCTTCGGTCATCGCCGCGCGATGTAGGGGCGAAGGCAGCAAAGGGCAACGGATATGGCAGCAGACGGCGTGATGGCGATAAAGAGCGTGGCGGAAGCTATCGCGTGGCAAGCCGATCACGCCGAGAACTCCGGCGCGCCGGGGACGGCCCGTGTGGTGCGCGCGCTGCTTGCGGTGATGGAAAGCGATACCGCCACCGGTCGCCGCATTGCAGGCTGGCAGGGACTGACGTTGGAGGACGCGATGCCGCTGCGCATTGCTGGCGGGCTCCATGCTCTGCATCTGGCGGGCGAAAACCGGCGGCTGGGCGATGTCTATGGCGGGCTCATAACCGATCAGGCGCAGGTCGATGCGATTGTGGTGGAGGCGGTCGAGAGGTTCGATTGCCAGTTGCTGCCGTGGCTCGACCACCCGCCGCAGACGAATGAGGCGGGACGCTCTGCCAATATCATGGCGGCGCTGCTGTGGCTGTCTTCGCAAGGTGCGGGGTCGAGATTTGCGCTCAATGAAATCGGCGCGAGCGCGGGCATCAACACGATGCTGGGCCGCTTTTCCTTCGATCTGGGCGGAGTGAAGGCGGGGGCAGAAGGTTCCGCCATCCATATCGCGCCCGAATGGCGCGGTGCGCCGCCGCCCGCTGCGCCTGTCTCCATTGTCTCGGCTAGAGGCAGCGATATCACGCCAATTGACCTCGCCGATCCCCAAAAGACGGCGGTCCTGCGCGGCTATGTCTGGCCCGAAGCGACCGCACGTATGGCGCGGCTTGATGCGGCGATTGCGATGGCGGAGGAGACTCCGCCCGATCTGGTGCAGCTGGATGCCGGAGCTTTTGTCGAGGCGATGCTGGCCGAGCCTGCCGAGGCGGGCGTCACCCGCGTGCTGTTCCACACGGTAATGTGGCAATATCTGCCCGCCGCCACCCGCGATGCGATCACCGCAGCGATGGAGGCGGCGGGCGCAGCGGCGACACCGGACGCGCCGCTGGCGTGGATCATGTCAGAGACCAATCGCGAAACTTTCCGGCAGGAATGTCGCGTGCGCTTCTGGCCGGGTGGTGAGGACTGGGTAAAGCTCACCGAAAGCCATCCGCATGGCGCGTGGGTGGAATGGGTTGGCTGATTAGCCCACCAAAAAACCGTCCATCGCAGCATTCACCGCATCGGGGGCTTCCCACGGGATGAAATGTCCGGCGCCGGGCACTTGTTCGACCGTCAAATCCTCCACCCAGTCACCCAGACCGTCCAGATTGGCGGGCAGCAGCGCTTCGTCGCCCATGCCCCAGATCACCAGCGTCGGGATGGTGAGTGCGGGGAAGGGCGGGTCGGAATAGTCCTTGGGCAGGCCAACCGGCTCGTCCATCGGCGGAACCTTGATGCCGCTCGCGCGGTACCAGTTGAGCATCGCAAACGCGTTGGTGGGACGCTTCCATTGCTCCATCAACAGCGCAACTTCGGCCGGGTCGTAATTCGGGCGGCTGTCCCATTTAAGCGCGCTGGCGAGCAGGCCTGCCAGTCCGCTTGTCGCAATCACCGCATCATGCGCCGGATCGCGGAAGACGCGCATATACTGGCTCGCCTTGCGCTGCGCCTCGTCTTCGAACAGCAGCCGCTGGAAGACCGCTGGATGCGGGGCATTGGCGATCACCGCGCGCTCTACCACGCCCATCGCCTGCCCGAAAGCCGCAACGCCCCAGGCAAGCGCGCCGCCCCAATCGTGGCCGACAATCGTAAACCGCTCGACACCCCGGGTTTTGGCGAGCGCGAAGATATCGCCGATCAGGGCGGCTACCTCATAATGCTCTACGCCTTCGGGCGCGGAGGAATTACCGTATCCGCGCTGGTCGGGCGCGATGCAGCGGAAGCGCCCGTTGAGATGCGCGATCTGGTGACGCCACGTGCGGTGGTTTTCGGGAAAACCGTGCAGGAAGATGAGCGCGGGCGCATCCTTCGGGCCGCTATCCCATACGTCCAGCGTGATGCCATTACGCAGGGTGACGGGCGTCAGATCGCTCACCGCTCACACCCCCTTGCTAGGGATGGCGAGCAGCTCGATGGTGAAAAACAGCGTCGCGCCGCCGGGGATCGGCCCACGGCCCGACAGGCCATAGGCGGCTTCGGCCGGGATGCGGATTTCTGCCGTGTCGCCGACGCCCATATAGGGGATGGCGATCTGCCAGCCTTCGATCAGGCGGTTGAGCGGGAAGGTGGCAGGCTCGCCGCGCTCCACCGAGCTGTCGAACACGCTGCCATCGGGGAAGGTGCCGGTGTAGTGGATGGTGATTTCGTCGCTGACTTCGGGCGCGGGGCCCGTGCCGTCGCCCGCAGTGCGGCGGAACATCACGCCGTTCTGCAAGCGGTACCAGCCATCCTCGCGGCTGAGACCATGCAGCGCGGCCTGCTGCGCATTGTGCCATTCGATGGAGCCCGCTTCGCCCGGAGCAGGCTCGGCAGGAGCGTCCTGCGCGAAGGCGGGTGTGGCAAGGGTGAGGGCGGCGATGGTCAGGAGTGTGTGTTTCATGACGAGCGGGATAGCGCGCCAATTGCCCCTAGTCACCTCGTCATTGCGAGGAGCCGTAGGCGACGCGGCAATCCAGCAGCGCCGGAACTGGATTGCTTCGCTACGCTCGCAATGACGATGTGTTGATCAGGGATAACTCACAGTCTTCGGCTGTCCTTCCGGGATCGGAATGAATTCCTCTTCATCGCCCGGCACTTTCGCAAAGCACCCTTCGCGCCAGTCCTCTTTCGCCTGATTGATCCGCTCGCGGTCACTGCTGACGAAGTTCCACCAGACATGGCGTTTGGTCGCAAAAGCCTCGCCGCCGAGCAGCATCGCCCGCGCGCCTGATTGGCTGGTTAGCGTCATCGCCTCGCCCGGCTTGAGCACGTTCAAATCGTAAAGCGCCAGCGGCACGCCATCGAGGCTCGCCTCGCCGCCGACCAGCATCACCGCGCGCTCGTCCGCTTCCGCGTCGATGGGGATGGAGCCGCCCGGTTGCAGCAGGATTTCGGCGTAGATCGTTTCCGCATGGCAGGTGGTCGCCGCCCGCGCGCCCCACAGCTCGCCCATGATGACGCAGGCCCGCGCGCCGTCGCCCTCGATCCACGGCAGGTCGCTCACCGCTTCGAAAGCCGGGTCAATCTCCTCCTTGCCATCGGGCAGAGCGAGCCAAGTCTGCATTCCGTAGAGGCGCGACCCCTTGGCGCGTTCGTCCTGCGGGCTGCGTTCCGAATGCACGATCCCGCGTCCGGCGGTCATCAGGTTCACCGTACCCGGGCGGATGGTGGAGAACGTGCCGAGACTATCGCGATGCTCGATCGCGCCCGCATATTCGCCATCGAACAACCATGTAACGGTCGCCAGATTGATGTGCGGATGCGGGCGCACATCCATGCCCTTGCCAAGGTCAAGCTGCGCCGGGCCGAACTGGTCGACAAACACAAACGGCCCGACCATCCGCGCCTCTTTCGACGGCACCGCGCGGCGCACAGTAAACTGGCCGAGATCGTGGCTGACGGGGGTGACAGTCTGAATAATGCTCATGCGTCATCCAACTCTTCATAGTGCCGGAAAATCCCGTCTTCGTTGAATTCCATCCGCCGCTCGCTGGCGAGGTAGTCGGCAACCCCTTCCAGATCGGGCACCGCGCCTTGCAGGCCTTCCAGATAGGCCCATGTCCCCTGCATCGAGCGCATATAGTTGGGGAACATATGGTCGAGCCCCTCCATCAGCTGGAACAGGCTGGTGTCGACATGGGTCGGCTGCTGGCCGAGCACGAAAGGCCCGCCGCTCGCGGCAATCGCATTGTCGAAATGGATCAGATATTTGGGGATGCGCTGGGCGCGGAAATAGCCTGCCTTTTCAAAGGCGGCATCCATCTGGTCGGCGTAGTATAGCTCGCTGGCGATGGGGTGGTGGACGCTGTGTACCTCCTCCACGAAATCGGCGATGTCGATCTGCAATTGGAAGAGGCCGAGATCGGTCTCCATCTCGCCCGATCCATGCCCTTCCTTGTCGGAGAGATATTGCAGGATCAGCGGCGTCTGGCCGATCACCACATCACCATCGACGATATAGGGCGGGGCGAAGGGGCGGATGCCTTGTAGGCTGTGCATATGTTCGACCAGCGCATCGGCATCCTGTTCGCGCGCCATGTCGGTGTAGTCTACGCCGAAGGCCTCGCAATAGAGCCGGATGAACTCGCCGCGACCCGGAATGTGCGGCCAATACCAGAGCTCCACACTCATTGACGCTCTCCCGGCGCAAAGCACTTCAACGCAAAGGCATGGACGCGGTTGCCGGGAATATCGCCCAGCGCGCCAAGCACCAGCCGCTGGCGGACGAGGCGGTTCTTGCCTTCGAACGCGGCGCTTTCGATCACCACTGTGAAATGGCTTTCTCCGCTGCCGTCATCGCCCGAATGGCCCGCGTGATGCGCGCTGTCATTGATGACGTCGAGATGTGTGGGGGCGAGCGCGGCGGTCAGCAGCTCGGTGATTTCTTGTGCAACGGGGCCGGTCATGGGGCCAAAGTTGGGGGTTTCCATCGGGCTGCGCAATCCCCATTCTGGCTCGCTCATGCGAAACGAGCGATTCCACGGCCGCTATGAAAGCGAGGGGAGAGTGTGCGAGCACCCGACCTGCCGCGAGGCGGGCGAATTCCGTGCGCCGGGCACGCGCGGCAATTCGTTTGACGGGCCGGGCGAATGGCGCTGGTTCTGCCTTGAGCACGTGCGCGAATTCAATGCGGGCTATGACTGGTTCGAAGGCATGAGCGCGGAGGAGATTTACCGCGCGCAGGCTCCCGGCGCGGGCTGGGGGAGCGAGATTCCCGCCTTCTCCGCCACCGCTGGCGTCGATGGAATGCCGCGCTGGGCGAATTTCTCCGATCCGCTGGATGCGATTGGCGCGAGGGCAGGGGAGATCAAGCGCGCGGCAGCGGGGCGCGTGCGAGAGAGCGACAGCCGTTTTTCGCGTGAGGAGCGCGAAGCTTTGCAGGTCATGGGGCTGGGGCCGAAGGTCGAGCGCACCGAGCTGCGCCAGCGCTATTCCGAACTCGTGCGGCGCTACCATCCTGACCGCAATGGCGGCAACCGCGCCTATGAAGCGAGGTTGCAGCGGGTGGTGGAGGCGTATCAACTGCTGCGCAAGGCGGCGGCGTTTGCCTAGGGCCGTTGCTGGAACGCCCAGCGCATCGTGCTGCCAAGCGCATTGGTCACCAGCCGCGATGGCATGGCGCGCGCACCGGGGTTCTCCAGCGCCAGCATCGTGCGGGCAAAGGGCGGGAGCAGGGTGACGGCAGCGCTTGCAAGGAAAGGCTGGATCGTGCCCGCCGGCCCCGGCGGCTTGTGGGTGAGCACCAGTTGCGCGACCTCGCGCGCTTCCTTGGTCGGGCGCAAATCGGCGCGCAAATCGCGAAACACCGCCTGCGCCTCTGCCTTGGTCTCCGGCACCGGATCGGCCCCCAGCTTGCGCGCGATGAGGGCGAATTGCCGAAAATATTCGTCCTGCTCGGCCTGCGGCATTTGCGGCTTCACATGGCGCAGCCACGCTTCGAGAAACATCGTCGCCTCGGTCACGTGAACCCATGCGAGCGTGCGCGGATTGGTAGCCTGATAGGATGTGCCATCGGGCAAGGTTCCTTGCACGGCGGCGTGGATACGGTTCACCCGCGCAATCGCCGCTTCGGCATCGTCGCGATGGCCATAGGTCGTGACGGCGATAAAACGCGCGGTACGGCGCAGGCGGCCATGCATATCCTCGCGGAAGTTCGAGAAATCGAGCACGCCTTGCAGCGCGTGCGGATGCAGCATTTGCAGCAGCAGCGCCGACATTCCGCCCACCATCATGCTGACGAGATCGGCGTGCACCATGCGGATTGGCGTGTCGGGCGCGAAGAACGCCTCGTCCGATGGCGGGATCGGTGTTTCGCCCTTGGACGCATCGTTGAACGCCGCGCGCACGCGCTCGACCAGTTTCAGCCGCGCAAATTCGATGGGATCAGGCCGCGCCATACCCGCGATATGGGGCAGGGCGCGGCCAAATACGAGACCCTATTCTCCGCCACCCATTGCCAGCTGATAGGCCTCACGCACCTGCAAGCGCTGCTGGTATTGCCGGAAGCTATCGCGGTCTGCCAGCGTGCCGAAATTGAGGCCCCAATCGACTTGGGAGCCGACATAGACATCGGCCATGGTGAAGCGATCGCCGCAGACATAATCACGCGAAGACAGCCAGCTGTCGAGCGTATCGACCATCCGGTCATAACTTCCGAAGCCCGCGGTCATTTGCTGGCGCTCGTCTTTCGGCTCCCAGCCCATGGCTTTGTTCATGATGGCCTGTTCCGCCGGACCGGACGCGAAGAACAGCCAGCGGAAATAGTCCGCCTTTTCCTCCGGCTTAGGCAAGAGGTCGGTCGCCTCCATCTCCGCCAGATAATGGCAGATCGCCGCCGCTTCGGTAACGACATGGTCGTGCTCGCCATGGTGGTGGATCACCGTCGGCAGCTTCCCCATCGGGTTCGCATCGAGCAGCGATTGTGGTTTGTCGTTCCACTCGACCATCACCAGTTCGGGCGCGACTCCCGCCTCGGCAAAGGCCCATTTGGCGATCATCGCGCGGCTCATCGGGTTGAAAAACAGGGTGTAGCTGCTCATTGGTCTTCTCCCTCACAAAGGGCTTTCAATTGCGCGGCACAGGCTTCCCAGCCTTGCGCGAAGCCCATCTCCTCATGCGCCTTGCGATCTTCCTCGCGCCAGTGGCGGGCGCGGGCGGTGTAGCGCGTGCCGTCGCCTTCGGGCGCGATTTCCCAGATGCCGATCATGAATGGCCCGGCTGGTTGCAGGTCGGCCGTCACCGCATCGGTGGTGGCGAAAAGCCGCCCTTCGTCCCACGCCAGATAGAGCCCTTCATGCGGCATTTCCTCGCCATCGGGGCCGCGAAAAACAGAGGCGATGGCGCCGCCCGCACGTTTGTCATCACGCACAATTTCGCACCTCCATGGGGAAGGGCAGAACCACTCCTCCTGCCGGTGGGCCATAACGTCCCAGACTTTCGCGGGCGGTGCATGGATGAAGGTTGTTACGCTGAGTTCCTGCATCTCAGCTTTCCCGCTTGCCGATCAGCGAGAACATCGCGCCTTGCGGGTCGATGCCGTTGAGTACGAATTCGCCGCCGGGAATTTCCATCGGGCCGTTGATCACCTGCCCGCCGTTGGCCGTTACGAATTCGACTGCCGGATCGATCAAGGGCACGCGGAAGTAGAAGGCCCAGAATGACACGGGCATTTCCGGCATCCGGCGCATCAGCCCGCCGAAAAGAAAATCACGCTCGGCGCCGCATTTGAGCATTTCGTATTTGCCCATTTCGCCCATATCCATCGAGTCGACGACGACCCAGCCGAACTGGCTGCCGTAGAAAGCCATCGCTGCAGCCGGATCGGCCGCCATCAGCTCGTTCCAGGCGCAGGTGCCGTTCGCGGCTTCATGGGTGGAGAAAGCGTGGCTTTCCTCGCCCGAGCGGTCTTCGATCACGTAGAACGCTGCGCCTTCGGGGTCTTGCAGTATGGCGAAGGGGCCGACACCGGGCACTTCATTGCCTTCCATCAGCACATTCGCGCCCGCTTCTCGCGCCGAGGCGACCGCCTTGGCTGCATCGTCCACGCGGATATAGCCGACCCAGCCGGGATGCGCACCGTGCTCCACCATTTCCGGCGTCAATTGCAGGAAACCGCCAATCTGTGTCTCGCCCGCCGAGAACATCCGGTAATCGACACCTTCCTGCCCCGAATTCGCAAAACTCCAACCGAGCAGTCCCGCATAGAACGCCTGCGCGCTATCCGAGTCGGGGGTCATCAATTCGTACCAGACCCAGTCACCATGTTGATTTGCCATTGTTTCCTCCGCTTGTCGGGTTCCCACACCCGCATCCCACATGAGAACATTACATGAACATTGGTGCTCTCGTCAATCGCGGCCCATGGTCACAAGCGGCGTGAAGCCGCCCCACATCATCCGCATCCCGTCAAACGGCATATCGCCCATATCCTGTTCCCAAAAGGGATCGTCCATCATCTTCGCGTGCGCCGCGTCGCAAGTCGCCTTGTCGGGCCAGATCATCCAGCTAAAGACGATCTTCTCCCCCGGCTCGGCCCTGGTCGCCATGCGAAAATCGGTGACTTTGCCGTCCTGCACATCGTCTTCCCACGCCTCGACAATCTCAGTGACGCCGTATTCGCGGAATTTGTGGCCTGCGCGCATGGCGATTTCGGCATAGGCCGCTTTCTTGTCCTCCGGCACTGCCAGCAGAAAGCCTTGGATATACATCGTCCCTCTCCTTCATTTACCGCCCCAATACCTTGTTGCAGCACACCGCTCCCCCGTCTAGGCAGCGCGGCGATATGAATGACATGACCAAAACGTCCGAATCCGGCTCCACGGTGCTCGCCGCGCCCGATACCGAAGTCGATGTGCGCGAGACCTTCGGCATCGATATCGATATGAAAGTTCCCGCCTTTTCCAAGGCGGATGAACGTGTGCCCGATACCGATGACAGCTACGTGTTCGATCCCGACACGACGCTCGCGATCCTCGCCGGATTTGCGCATAATCGCCGGGTGATGGTGCAGGGCTATCACGGCACGGGCAAATCGACTCACATCGAGCAGGTTGCTGCCCGTCTCAACTGGCCGACGGTGCGCATCAATCTGGACGCGCATATCAGCCGGATCGACCTGATCGGGCGTGACGCGATTGTGCTGCGCGATGGCTTGCAGGTGACCGAGTTCCGCGAAGGCCTGCTGCCTTGGGCGCTGCAGCATCCGGTGGCGCTGGTGTTCGACGAATATGATGCGGGCCGCCCCGATGTGATGTTCGTGATCCAGCGCGTGCTAGAACAGGCGGGCAAGCTGACTTTGCTCGACCAGAACCGCGTCATCCGTCCCGATCCGCATTTCCGCCTGTTTGCGACCGCCAACACGGTCGGCCTTGGCGATACGAGCGGGCTGTATCATGGTACACAGGCGATCAACCAGGGGCAGATGGACCGCTGGAACATCGTGGTCGGCCTCAACTATCTGCCCGCCGAAACCGAGCGCGCGATTGTCGGTGCAAAGACCACGCTGGATGAGAAACTGGTGGCCGACATGATCCGCGTCGCAGACCTGTCGCGGCAGGGCTTTATGAACGGCGATATCTCGACCGTGATGAGTCCGCGCACCGTGATTACGTGGGCTCAGAACACAGAGATTTTCGGCGACGCCGGCTTCGCCTTCCGCCTAAGCTTCCTCAACAAGTGTGACGAGGCAGAGCGGATGCTGGTCGCCGAATATTACCAGCGCGTGTTCGGCAAGGAATTGCCCGAAAGCGCGGTGAAGGGATAAATCTTGTAGCGCCGGTGCCCGCTAACACCGGCCTTGGAGAGTAGGGTCGATGAAATTCAAAGGCTTGTTGTGTGCCGCGTTCGCGGTGTATTTCGCCGGCGTTCCCGCGCAGGCACAAGATGCCGCGCAGGCGCCGGTGCGCTGGCAGCAATCGCCGATCATCATTCTGCCCGGTGCGACCGAGCGGCTGGAGCGCGAGTTTGTCGAGGGCGAGGCGGTGCTCGAACTGCCGCTGCGCTGGGCCTTTTCCACCCGGCTCAGTCGCGATGTCGTGATCGAGCGGGATGGCGAAACGCTGACTCTGCCCGAAGGCGAGTTGCTGCCCAAGGCGCTGATTGACAGTGGCGAGGTCGCCTATTGCACCCGCAGCCGTGTGGCCGAGGCGCAGGAAGGCTCCGGCTTCATGGGGGCGATGTTCGGCAGTATGCTCAATTCCTTGCAGGACAGGGTCGTGTGCCTGCAGGACAGCGACAAGGATTTCATGCTCGACCGTGCCATCGTGCTGGGAGACGGGCCGGGCATTGTCGATCTGGGCGCGGTAGAAGGTGTTCCCTTCGAAGAGCTGATGGCCGAGCCGATGGGCACAGCCGACGATATCGCGCGCATCAGCATGATCCGCGTGGGTCGCAGTGTGGTGCAATTGCAACTCGATGTGATCCAGCGTGGCAGCACTCGCAGTTTCGATACCTGGCAAAGCGGCCGCTTTACGGCCCGGCGTTTCAACGATGTGCGCTTTGGAGAGGGCAATCGCGGCGGCTTTTATATGTTCGGCCTGCGCTTCGAGGTGATTGATGCGGTGCGGCAGGAAAACCGCGCAACTTTGCGCGTCACGCCGGAAATCAATCCCACCGAGTTCATCGTCGTGCCCAATGAAGTGCGCACGACCTATGGCTGGTAGGCTTTGAGACGAAGAATCGCGCGTGCCACTTGCGGTTCATGTGAGGGCGTGTAGCGTCCGCGCATATTTTGGACATTGAATGGGGTCATCTCAATCCATGAAGAATTTTCTGCTTATCGGCGCGGCTGCGCTGGCCATTGTCTCGCTTCCGGCTGCCGCGCAGGTGGCCGATCCGTCGGTCTCGACCAATCCCCTGACTGACCGCGCGACGCTGGAAAACGACGTCCGCATCCTTGCTGATGACAATATGGAAGGCCGCGAAGCGGGCACCGACGGCTATGAGCGCGCGGCACAATATGTTGCGGGCCGCTATGCCGAAATCGGCTTGCTCCCGGCGGGCGACGGGGACAGCTATTACCAGAGCTTCAACCTCGTGCGCCACAGCGCGGCAGCGGATACGCGCATGGGGCTGGTCAATGCCGATGGCAGCCGCACCAAGGCCGAATATGGCACCGACTTTGTCGGCGGCGGCCTTGCCAGCGCTGGCGGCGAAGACGGCGCGGGTACCGTAGAGGCAGAGCTGGTGTTTGTCGGCCACGGCCTGCAAATCCCCGCACTCGGCTTCAACGATCTTGAAGGTGTCGACCTTGAAGGCAAGATCGTCGTCTGGGTGTTCGACCTGCATGACGATCTCGATTCGCTGCTTGGCACGCATCTGCTGCAGGCCGGTGCCGAACGCTTTGCCGACACCGGCGCGGTGGGCGCGATCATGGTGTGGCCCGAAGCGCAGCGCATCCCTTACGAGCGCGCGGTCAGCTTCTTCGGCAATGTAGGCGGTCTGACCTGGGCGGGGCCCGACGGGGTCGCTTTCGACGGCGGCGGCGATCTGGAGTTCGCTCTGGTTGCCTCGCCTGCGCTCTCGCGCGAGCTGCTCGCGGGCACCGAGTTCGACATGGACGCGCTCAACGCAGCGGTGCGGAATCCGGGCAGCGATATGCCAAGTTTCGACATCGATCGCACCGTACGCGTCAGCTATGCCAATGCGTATGAGCACGAATTGACGACCAGCAACGTGCTGGGTGTTCTGCCGGGCTCCGATCCGTCAGTGGCAGACGAATATGTCGTCATCACCGCGCATCTCGACCATGAAGGGCTGCAGGCTGGCCACGGGCCGGACAATGACCAGCTCTACAATGGCGCGATGGACAATGCGACGGGGGTTTCGGCACTGCTCGAAATGGGTCGCCTGCTCGCGGCAGAGCCGCCGCGCCGGCCGATTATCTTTGCCGCGCTGGGCGCGGAAGAGCTGGGCCTGCTCGGTTCGTCCTATCACGCGAACAATCAGGACCTTGAGAATGGCTCGATTGTGGCGAACGTAAATGTCGATATGCCGGTGCTGACCTATCCCTTCGTGGATGTGGTGGCGTTTGGCGCAGACCGGTCCAATCTGGGCGCGGCGGTGGATGCGGCTGTCTCCGCCTATGGCCTGACGTTGGTGCCCGATCCGAATCCGGACGAGAACTTCTTCTTCCGTTCCGACCAATATTCCTATGTCCGCGCGGGTATTCCTGCCGTGTATGTGGAAATCGGCTTCGGCAATGGCGGGCAGGAAGCGCAGACGTCCTTCCTTTCCACCCACTATCACGAACCCTCGGACGAGGCCGATCTGATCGCCTACGAACAGCTGGGCCGCTTTGCCGATATCGCCTATCTGGTGGCGCGTGACATCGGCAATATGGCGGAAACACCCGCCTGGAACTCGGGCGATTTCTTCGGCGATGTGTTCGGCGGCCCGGTGCAGGACGGCGAGTAGTCCGCGCATAGGTAATTCAGAAAGCCCGCCCCGCCGGATTTTGTAAAATTCGGCAGGGTGGGCTTTTTTATGGTCTGATGAGTGGTGGATTGACCATTTCCCTTATTGCCCTTGAAAGCAAAGCGAGTAACATTCGAGTCAGCAACGCAGGGGTGCTTGCAGCAAATAAAGGAAGTAAGGGGACGTAAATGTATAAATCCTTCGCCCAGCAGCTCACCGAAGAGATGATCGTCGAGCCACGTTTTTTCCGCAATCCGAACGCGTTCAACCACGACGTTGAGTTTGTTAATCTGGTGCGCGAAATCGATGTCGATCATTTCAATGTCGATCTCGCCAATGCCAAGCCCGGTGGCACGCCCGGCGGCGGCGGCGGCGGCGGCGGCGGTGGCGGCGGTGGTGGTGGCACCACTTTCAGCCCCTATACCAGCGGCGCAGAAGGCGCTTTCAATATCACCATTGTGTTCGAAGGCACGTGGACGCAGGCGCTGTATGACATTTTCGTCGCGGCGGCGGATTTCTACTCCGCGCTGATCGTCGGCGATCTGCAGGATGTGACGATCACCAGTGGCCGCGGCAAGCGCGCCACCACGGAAACGATCGACGACCTCGTCATCACCGCCTCGCTCATCAATATTGACGGTTCGGGCGGTGTGCTCGGCCGCGCTGGCCCGACCTCGATCCGCACTGATAACCAGTTGACGGTTAAGGGCATTATGGAATTCGACATTGCCGATGCCGATGCGTTCAACGGGCTTGGCCTGTTCGACGATATCGTCGTGCACGAGATGGCGCACGTTCTTGGTCTGGGCACGCTGTGGGATCGCCTGGGCCTTTTGCTGCCTGACAACACCTTTGGCGGCGCGCTGGCCTCGGCAGAGCATGCGCTGCAGTTCAATGGTGACGATACCATCGCCATCGAAACCGATGGTGGGCAAGGCACTGCTTTCGGCCACTGGGACGATGAGACTTATACGAACGAATTGTTCACCGGCTACATTTCTGACCCCAATTACATCAGCTATTGGAGCGCCGCTTCCTTCGCTGATCTGGGTTACGAGCTGAACCCGAACTACCGTCAGATTGTTGACGAATATAACATCGCCTGATCGCGCTGGATCAGTCGAGTTAAATGGGGCGGGCGCTGCGGCATCCGCCCCCTTTTTTATGCGGGCAAGCTTTCCATATGCGGCAGGCGCCGCATCACCTGATATTCAGGCAAGACATAGTAGCAGCGCCGCACGTGTCCACTGAGGGAAACCGGCGGAATTGGCCAAAATTCGCTCGCCATTACTGTATTGCCTTGCTAACACACTGGCTAGTGGTTCAGTGTAGAGACAATGTGGCGTAACCTTTTCCGTAAGCGCAATAGGCGCGAAGCAGCTGGCGGCTGGAGCGAGCGCGACCTTGCGCTCGAAAATGCGCCGTGGTCGCCGCTGCACGGGCTGGACGATGACGAGGATGATCACCCCGCCTTTGCCTATCCCGGTGGACGTCCCGCCGGGGTGCCGGGTGATTATCTGCCGCCTGCCGCTCCGCCCACAGGCTGGCGGCGGTTTCTGCCCGCCCGGATGCGGGGCAAATCATGGCTGTGGTGGATCAGCCGCTGGATCGCGGGCATCCTGCTCGTCTTCTTCTTGCTGGTAGGCTATCTTGCTATCACCGCGCCGCTTTCCAAAAGCCTGCAACCGATCGCTCCGCCGCAACTCACTTTGCTCGCGGCAGACGGCACGCCGATTGCCCGCAACGGGGCAGTGGTGGACGAGCCGGTGCAGGTGGCCGAGCTGCCCGATCACGTGATCGAACCATTCCTCGCCATCGAGGACAGGCGCTTCTATTCGCATTGGGGTGTCGACCCGCGCGGCATTGCGCGGGCGGCGATTACCGGTGTTGGTGGCGGTTCGACGATCACCCAGCAGCTCGCCAAATTCACCTTCCTCACCCCAGAACAGACGCTGACACGCAAGGCGCGCGAGGCGCTGATCGCTTTCTGGCTGGAGGCGTGGCTGACCAAGGACGAAATCCTCGAACGCTATCTCTCCAATGCCTATTTCGGAGACAATATGTACGGCATCCGCGCGGCGAGCCTGCATTACTTCTATCGCCAGCCGGAGAATCTGCGGCCCGAACAGGCGGCGATGCTGGCAGGGCTGTTGCAGGCGCCAAGCCGCTTAGCCCCCACGCGCAATCCCGAAGCGGCGGCGGCGCGCTATGCGCTGGTGAAGAACGCGATGGTCGCCGCAGGATATATTACGCTGGAAGAGGCGGATGCGATGGCGGTGCCAGAGCTTGACGTGCGCACCCGCAACGATCTGCCGACCGGCACCTATTTCGCCGATTGGGCACTGCCCGAAGCGCGGAGGCTGACCGAGAACGGCTATTCCGAACAGACACTCACCACTACGCTCGATTCCGAATTGCAGGGCATAGCGCGCCGGGTGGTGGAACGCGCGCCGCTGGGTGATGCGCAGGTGGCGCTGGTGGCCATGCGCACGAATGGCGAAGTCGTGGCGATGATCGGCGGGCGCGATTATTCGGACAGCCCGTTCAACCGCGCGACGCAAGCGCGCCGCCAGCCGGGCTCCACGTTCAAGCTGTTCGTCTACCTCGCCGCGCTGCGCAATGGCTGGGATTTGGACGACACCATATCGGGCGCGGAGTTCACCAGCGGTAGCTATCGCCCAAGCAATTACAATGACGAGTATCAGGACGAGCTGACTTTGCGCGAGGCTTTCGCGCAGTCATCCAATGTCGCCGCCGTGCGCTTGTTCAACGAGGTCGGCAGCGCGGCGGTGATCGAGACGGCGCGTGATTTCGGCATCAGGAGCGAACTGGCGGAGGGCGATCCCTCGCTGGCACTGGGCACCAGCTCGGTCAGCCTGCTGGAACTCACCGCTGCCTATGCCGGTGTGGCCGCCAATTCCTTCCCCGTTACGCCGC
Organism: Aurantiacibacter sp. KMU-128; assembly: GCF_056933515.1. Taxonomy (NCBI): domain Bacteria; kingdom Pseudomonadati; phylum Pseudomonadota; class Alphaproteobacteria; order Sphingomonadales; family Erythrobacteraceae; genus Aurantiacibacter; species Aurantiacibacter sp. KMU-128. The sequence continues at coordinate 1,717,132 of NZ_JBXORT010000001.1, read as the reverse complement.
GCGCTTTCCCGCAGGAGGAGGAGGGCTGGTTTGACTGGCTGTGGGGCAATTCGGGTGATCTGAGCAATCGCGACCATGCCGCGATCGAGGAAATGTTGCGCAGCGCGATCAATGACGGCACGGGCCGCGCGGCGATGCTCGCCATTCCCAATTTTGGCAAGACCGGCACCACGCAGGACAATCGCGACGCGCTGTTCGTTGGCTATGCGGGCGATCTGGTGGTGGGCGTGTGGATCGGCAATGACGATAACACTCCGCTCGATGGCGTGTCGGGCGGAGGCCTGCCCGCGCGCATCTGGCGCGATTTCATGCGCGGCGCGCTGGGCGCGGCTGCGGCGCCAGCGCCCTCGCAGCCGGTGCCGACACCCAATCCGTCAGGCCCGGTGAAGCCGCTCGACGTGCCCGAAATCGGCGATATTCCGCTGGGTGATGGCCGCCGCCTGATCATCCGTGATGGCGAAGCAGTGTTCGAAACCGATGTGGAAGGCGTGCCGATTGGCGTCGGCGTGCGCGATGGCGGCGTCGCGCTCGACGTTGACGAGGAAGCGATCCGGCGCAAGCTGGAGGAAGAGCTGGAAGCGCAGGGCGGGGGGCCGTAAGTCCGTCCCACTTCCGATTGTCCTGAGCCTTTCGGGAACGAAGCTGGTCGGCTTCTCCAAACCCGACTGCCCTGAGCTTGTCGAAGGGCTGCACTTTTTTCTGGACCTTGGCACCAGGTCAGAAAGGAAAAGCAGTCCTTCGACAAGCTCAGGACGAACGGGTTTCTGCTAATTCACCCCGCAGGCGTAACCAGATACTTCTCGCCCGTCTTCATCTGCGCATAATCCATAATCGCGTCCTTGGTGAGCATTTCCTCCAGCCCCACGCGCGCCTTGTAGCTGCTGGCGAAGGTGGTGGTGAGGCCGTTCACCACGCGCTGGCGCAGGCCTATCAGCGTCGGCATATCGCAGCTGGCTAGGAACGGCATCAGCAGCCAGCCCGACACCGTCCAGCCAAAGCCGTAGCTTGGCGTGAGGATGGTCGGTGAGAGGTCGAGGCGGCCGTAGATATACATCTTCTTCGCCTGATCCGAGCCGTAACGGCTGTATTCGGTCATTTTCGAGGCAGCGACCCGCTCCATCGCCCGCAGGCAAATATCGGTCGTCTGGCCGCCACCGATCGGATCATAGCCGAGATAGGCGCCGGTCTCGCCAATCGCGCCTGCCAGTTGTTTCTCGAAATCATCGGCGGAGGAATTGACGATGTGGCTCTCGCCCTGATCGCGCAGAATCGCCGCCTGCTCTTCGCGGCGGACGATATTGACCAGCGCCAGCCCGTCCTCCTGACAAATGCGCCCCAGCATCTGACCGAGATTCGAGGCAGCGGCCGCGTGGATAATCGCGTCATGCCCTTCGCGCTTGGCGGTCTCGACAAAACCCAGTGCTGTCATCGGGTTGACGAAGGAACTTGCGCCCTGTTCTGACGTGTGCTCGCCCAGCGGAATGCACATCATAGCATCGGCGAGCGCGTATTCGCCAAAGGCATTGCCCGGCACGCAGGCGACCCGCTGGCCCATCAGCGCCTGCGCCATCTCGCCTTCGCCCGCCGCGATAACGGTGCCCGCGCCTTCATTGCCCACCGTCTGCGGCTTGTTGTGCCGCGCGGCCTGTCCGGCGGCGACTTGCGGGTGCAATTGCATGGTGATCTTGCCGGGTTCGTAGGTGGCATTGGCGAGATCGGCTCCGGCCGTCATCAGGAACAGGTCGGAGGGGTTGATCGGCGCGGCCTCCATCTGCACCAGCACCTGATTGCCGGTGGGCGCGGGGAAGTCCTTCTCCTCCAGCGCTAGCGTCATGGTGCCATCTGCGGTGAGCGTCGATACGAGTTGGCGGCCTGTGGTCATGGGGGAGTTCCTCTCTTATTCCTCGTCTTCATAGCGGGCAGCGACGAAATACAAACCCTCTGGCGGGGCATTGAGCCCGAGCGCGGTACGATCCTTCGCTTCCAACGCTTCGGCTACCTGTTCGATCCGCCATGTGCCTTGCCCGACCAGCGCCAGACAGCCGACCATAGAGCGCACCTGATGGTGCAGGAAACTGCGCGCGGCGGCGCGGATGATGATGCCATCGCCCTCGCGGCTGACGGTCAGCAGGTCGAGCGTCTTCACCGGACTCGCCGACTGGCAATGCACGCTGCGGAAGGTGGTGAAGTCGTGCAGCCCCACCAGCGCCTGCGCCGCCTCATGCATCGCCTCGTGGTCAAGATCGCGAGCGACGTGCCATGCGCGGCCCTTTTCCAGCGTCAGCGGCGCGCGGCGGTTGCGGATGCGGTATTCATAACTGCGCTCGATACAGGAAAAGCGCGCGTGCCAGTCGTCGGGCTTCACTTCGCAGGCGGTGATGGCGATGGGATCGGGCCGCAGATGCGCGTTCAGCGCCTCCATCAGCCGGAAGGGTGCGATGTCCTTCCCGGTATCGAAATGGCTCCGCATTCCCAGCGCGTGGACGCCGCTGTCGGTGCGCCCGGCGCTGTGCAGCGTGATTTGTTCGCCAGTAATGCGGGCGGCGGCTTCTTCGATGCTCTGCTGGACGGAAGGGCCGTTATCCTGCCGTTGCAGGCCGAAGAACGGGCCGCCGTCGAATTCTATTGTAAGGGCAAAGCGGGTCATGCGAGCAGGGTTCCCGCCGCTACCGGATTGCCGCGCAGAAACTCCGCCAGCGCCATCACCGGCTTGCCCGCCCGTTGCAGATTAAGCGGACGCAGCGCCTGCTTGCCGCAGGCAATAGCGAACTGATCGTCCAGCACCGCACCGGGATCACCCGCCGTTTCGATGACCTCCGCAAGCAGCAGCTTTACCCTGTCATCGCCGAGCATGAACCACGCACCGGGGAAGGGGGCGAAGGCGCGGATATCGCGTTCCAGCTCCACCGCTGGCCGTTTGAAGTCCAGCCGTGCCTCGGCCTTGTCGATCTTGGGTGCATAGGTGGCGAGGGCATCGTCCTGCACTTCGGGCACAAGCTCGTCCAGGCGGGCCAGCACTTCGACCATCAGCCGCGCACCCATAGCTGCCAGTTCGTCATGCAATTCGCCGGTGGTCTTGCGATCAATCGGCGTCGCGCCCTTGAGCAGCATCGGCCCTGTATCGAGGCCCGCCTCCATCTGCATGATCGTGATGCCCGTCGCTGCATCGCCCGCCTGCACCGCGCGGTGGATCGGCGCGGCCCCGCGCCAGCGCGGCAGCAGCGAGCCGTGGACATTGAGGCAGCCATGCCTGGGCGCATCGAGTATCGCTTGCGGCAGCAGCAGGCCGTAGGCGGCGACCACTGCCACATCGGCTTGCAGTGCAGCAAAGGCCTCCTGCTCCTCCGCGCCTTTCAGGCTGAGCGGATGGCGCACTGCGATCCCCAGCTCCTCCGCGCGCGCATGGACGGGCGAGGGACGCTCCTGCTTCCCGCGCCCCGAACGGCTGGGCGGCTGCGAATAGACCGCAACCACATCATGCCCCGCCGCGACCAACGCATTGAGCGTTGGCACAGCGAATTCGGGTGTTCCCATGAAGATTATGCGCATTATCTGTTCAATACTTTGCGATCCCTCTTTCCGCTCACCCTGAGCCTGTCGAAGGGTCGTCCTTTCTGTTGAGGCAGCGCTAGAAGAAAAAGCGATGCTTCGACAAGCTCAGCATGAGCGGTTAGTGGGAATTTATGGCATCGCAAGAGATCGAAAACCTCGCCAGCGCATTGGCACGCCTTCCCGGCCTTGGCCCGCGATCCGCGCGGCGGGCGGTGCTGTGGCTGGTCAAGCATCGGGAGACCGCGTTGAAGCAGGTGCTCGATGCGCTGGGCGCGGTGCAGGACAAGCTCGTTGAATGCGACACCTGCGGGAATGTCGATACGCAAAACCCGTGCAGCATCTGCGCCGATCCGCGCCGCGATGCGAAAAGCATTTGCGTGGTGGAGGACGTGGCCGACCTCTGGGCGCTCGACCGCGCGCGGCTGTTCACCGGGCGCTATCACGTGCTTGGCGGGCGTCTCTCCGCGCTCGACGGTGTGCGGCCCGAGGATTTGACCATCGACAGCCTGCTCGGCCGCGTAGCCGAAGGAGGCGTGGACGAAGTGGTGCTGGCGATGAACGCCACCTTGGAAGGCCAGACAACCGCGCACTACATCGCTGAACGGTTGGAGGGTTTTGCGGTGCGCATCACACAATTGGCGCACGGCCTGCCGGTGGGCGGCGAGCTGGACTATCTCGACGAAGGGACATTGGCGCAGGCGCTCAGGGCGCGGCGGCCGTTGGGCTGACACTAGCCGTTTCGCCCGTCATTGCGAGGAGCCGCAGGCGACGCGGCAATCCAGTAGCGCCGGAGTTGGATTGCTTCGCTTCGCTCGCAGTGACGAATTCTTGATCGGAGGCCCATGAAGGCTTATCTGGCTCCCATGGCCATCAGAGAAATCCTAGAAGCGCCGGATCCCCGGCTGAAAACCGTGTCTACGCCTGTCGAGACATTCGACGACAGCTTGCGGACGCTTGTCGATGATATGTTCGAGACGATGTATGCCGCGCATGGCATCGGGCTTGCCGCCATCCAGGTGGGCGAGCCGCTGCGCCTGCTGGTGATCGACTTGCAGGAAGAAGACCCAGACGCAGAGCCGGTACCTTGCGATCATGACGGGCATTCACACACGCATCAGCCGGTGAAGAAAGACCCGCGCGTATTCGTGAATCCCGAAATCCTCGATCCCTCGCGCGAAATGGGCGTGTATCAGGAAGGCTGCCTGTCGGTGCCCGACATCTACGCCGATGTTGAGCGCCCGGCGCGCTGCCGTGTGCGCTATCAGGATCTGGACGGGAATGTGCACGAGGAAGAAATGTCCGGAATGCTCGCCACCTGCATCCAGCACGAGATGGATCATCTGAACGGCATCCTGTTTATCGACCACCTCAGCCGCTTGAAGCGGAGCATGGCGCTCAAGAAGCTGAAGAAGATGCGCGAGGCGGCCTGATCCGGTCGCACGTTTGAAACAAGCGAAGGGCCGCCCCATAGGAGCGGCCCTTTTTTGTTGGACGGGCTTGATCTGGGCCGCCGGGGCAGGGCGGGGGATTAGTGCCGAAGGCGGCTTGGCGCGTGCGCTCGTTCCAGCTATGTTCCGCGCATGGATTTACTAGCTATCGTTCTCGCACTCGTCGCCCTCGTGTTCGGCGCTTCTTTCGGCTGGTTCGTCGGCGCGCGGCCCGTGGGCGAATTGCGCGAGCGGTTTGCCACTCGCGACGCCGAGGCGCGGGAACTGGACGAGAAGTTCCGCCGCGCCATCGTCGAGTTGGAAGGCGCGAGCGTGCGGGCGGAGAAGGCCGATGCGCTGGAGGGGGCGCTAGAGACGGTGCGGGCGGATCGGGAGGCTCTGCGCGCGCGTCTCGCCACCTTGGAAGCGGATGCGGCGAACCATGATAAGCAGATTGCGCTGATGCGCGAAGCGCGCGAGGAATTGCTTACCCAGTTCAAGGCGGCGGGCAGCGAGGTGTTGAGCAAGGCGCAGGAGAAATTCATCGCCGATGCCGCCGAACGCTTCGGCCATTCCGAAAGGGCGAGCAAGGAGGCGGTCGCCAATCTGCTCAAGCCGGTGAACGACCGGTTGCAGAAATATGAGGAGCAGGTAGCGACGCTGGAAGCGCGGCGGGTCGATGCCTTCGGCCAGCTTACCGGGCTGATCGAGAACATGCAGCGCGGGCAGGAGGAAGTCCGGCGCGAGGCGCAGCGGCTCGGCAATTCGCTCACCAACGCCCCCAAGGCGCGCGGGCGCTGGGGGGAGCGGGCGCTGCAAAATGTGCTGGAGCAATGCGGCCTGTCGCAGCACACCGATTTCATACTCGAACATTCGGTAGAATCCGAGGGCGGACGGCTGCGGCCCGACGCGATTGTCCATGTGCCGGGGCAGAAGAAGCTGGTGATCGACGCCAAGGTATCGCTCAACGCTTATCAGGCCGCGTTCGAGGCGGATGACGATGCCGAGCGCAAGCGGCATATGGATTTGCACGCCAAGTCGATGCGTAACCACGTGCAGACGCTGGGTGCGAAAAGTTACCAGAGCCAGTTCGACGAAGCGCCCGATTACGTGGTGATGTTCGTCCCCGGCGAACATTTCGTCGCCGCCGCGCTGGAAGCCGATCCGGAGCTGTGGGATTTCGCCTTCAAGAACGGTGTGTTGCTGGCCACGCCGACCAATCTGGTGGCGATCGCGCGCACCGTGGCGCAGGTGTGGCGGCAAGACCAGATGGCTGCCGAAGCGCAGGAAATCGGGCGGATGGGAGCAGAGCTTTACTCGCGGTTGGAGACCGCCGCGCGCCATCTCAAGAAGGTCGGCGGCGGTTTGGAAAGCGCGGTCAGCAATTACAACAAATTCGTCGGCAGCTTCGAACGCAACGTCCTGACTTCGGGCAGGCGCATGGCGGAAAAGGGCTTGGAAATCTCCAAAGAGATCGAAGAAGTCCCGCTGGTCGAAGGCGCACCACGCTACACAGCGGAAGATGCAGCCGAAGCGCCCGAGGAGTTGCTGATCGAGAAGGGCGGAGAGCGCGAGGCGGCGGAGTAGGCTCGCCGCGTTTGGCTAGTCCAGGCTCGCCAACACCTCATACCCCAGCACTGCGGCCGCCACCGCTGCATTGAGCGAATCCGCGCGGCCTTTCATCGGCATCGTCACACGAAGATCGCAAGCGAGTTCATAGGCCTCGGGCAGGCCTTGCGATTCGTTGCCGACCATCACGAAGCAAGGCGCGGCATAGGGCGCGCGGCGATAAGGGACGGCTTCGCGCAAGCTCGCCGCCACAAGCTGGCCGTCACCTGATCGCAGCCATGGCAGGAATTCCTCCCACCGCGCCTGCGCAATGCTCTGCGTGAACACTGCGCCCATGCTCGCGCGCACGGCCTCGACACTGAACGGGTCGGCGCAATCGTCGATCAGGATCAGCCCGCCCGCGCCAATCGCATCACCGGTGCGCAGCATGGTGCCGAGATTGCCCGGATCGCGCAAAGCCTGCGCCACCAGCCAGATCGACGCGGCGTTACGGTCGAGCTGGGCAAGCGAGGTATCAAACTCCGCAAACACGCCCGCGACGCTTTGCGGATTGTCCTTGCCGGTGATCTTGCCGAGAATATCAGGCGTTGTTTCGATCACCTCGCCGCCCGCCGCCGCAACAGCGGCCTCCAGCGCGTCCACCAGCGGATGCGGATCGCGCTTTTCGGACATCACCAGCACTTCGGGCACGCGACCGCACTCAAGGGCATCGGTCAGCAACCGCAGCCCTTCGGCAAGGAATTTGCCTTCGCGCTTGCGGTGTTTCTTGTCGCGCAGGCTCCGCAGATATTTGACCGTGGGGTTGGAAAAGCCGGTGATGTGTTTGCGCATAATGTCGCGCTTAGTCTTCGCCGAAGCCGTTTTCTACCAGCGCGACCAGTTCTCCCAGCCGCGCTTCGGCGTCCTCGCCTTCGACGCTCAGCGTGATCGTGTCGCCCTTGGCGGCGCCGAGCATCATCAGCCCAAGGATCGAGGTGCCGAGCGCCTCGTTCCCGTCTTTCGCCACCTTGACGGTGCTGCCATCCATTACGGCGGCGGCGGCAACAAATTTTGCGCTGGCGCGGGCGTGCAGGCCGCGCTTGTTAACGATGAGCACGTCCCTGCTGTTTGCGCTCATGCATGCTGCCCCAGAAATTCGGACGCGAGGGTGATGTAATTGCGCCCTGCAGCCCGCGCGGCCTCTGCCGCTTCGCCCAGCGACATCTCCTTGCGCGCACCCGCCAGACGGATGAGCATGGGGAGGTTGATGCCGGCAATCACCTCGGTCTTGCCTTCTTGCAGCAGCGAGATGGCAAGATTGGACGGTGTGCCGCCGAACAGATCGGTCAGCATGATCGCGCCCTTGCCGCTGTCAACGCGGGCGATGGCGGAGGCGATATCGCTGCGCCGTTCCTCCATATCGTCGTTCGGGCCGATGCAAATCGTTGCCACATCGTCCTGCTTGCCGACCACGTGCTCCATGGCGGCGACAAATTCATCGGCCAGACGGCCATGCGTCACAAGAATTATGCCGATCATCGCGAATGCGCGGCCTTTTCGATTGTTCGGGGGGAGGGCTTGCCGGTCATGTTTGCTGCGTGCCTTCTACCAGTTCTGCCGCGCGCGATGCCAGATTGCGATGCAAGACCGTGGGCGAAAAGCCGCCATCGCGCAAGACCTGCGCCATCTTCTCGGCAGTGTAAACGCTGCGGTGTCTCCCGCCGGTACAGCCGAAGGCGATGTTGACATAGGCCTTGCCCTGCTCGGCGTAGCGCGGCAGCAATTCGAGCAGCAGGCTGCGGATTTTCTCGAAAGTAGAGGCGAATACCGCGCTTTGTTCGATGAATTCTCCCACCGGCGCATCAAGCCCCGTCTGCGCGCGCAGCTCCGGCTGCCAGTGCGGATTGTCGAGAAAGCGCATATCAAAAACGAGATCGGCGGTGGGCGGGGTGCCGCGCGAAAAGCCGAAGCTGGAGACGGTAACGGTCATCTCCTTGGGCGCGGTCTGCGCGAATTGCTCGCGGATCGTCTGCTTCAGATCGTTGGTCGTGAAATCGGTGGTGTCGATCAGCACATCGGCCCAGCGGCGCAAAGGGCTGAGCAGCTCGCGCTCCGCCGCGATGCCATTCGCCACCGGCATATCCTGTGCCAGAAAATGTCGCCGCCGCGTTTCGTTGAAGCGGCGCTCCAACTCGTGCCCGGCGCAATCGAGAAACAATGTGGTGATGGCGACCGAATCGCTTTCTACCCACTTCTTCATCCGCGCGATGACATCATCGGGCACGAAGCCGCGCGTGCGGCAGTCAAAGCCGATGGCGAGGGAAAAGGGTTCGGTGTCTTTGCCCACCAGCCGGTCGAGCAGGCGGACGGGGAAATTGTCGATCGACTCCCATCCAAGGTCTTCCAACTCGCGCAGCGCTGTCGTCTTGCCCGCACCCAGCATCCCGGTCACGAGCAGGATGCGCTGGCGGCGCACGGCTGATGGAGGCGGGACAGGCGAAGGTGACTCGACCATGGCGCAGCGCTTTGCGCTTATCGTGCGCAAATGTGAAGTCCTCCCTTATGCCGTGTCGAACGCGGTATCAAAAACCAGTCCGTGGATTTCCAGCGCCGCCTCTGCGCGCAAGGGGAGGACCGGTGTATCGGGATAAAGATCGACCTGGGGCACCTCATGTCCGATCAGCAGCGCGTGGCCGATGCCCAGCGGGAGGCGCTCGGCATCCTTGGTGAGGTGGATCACGATAGCGATCGGCGCGCTGGCGCTCGGCACTTCGAGCAGGCCGACATTGCGGATTTCGATCAGACCCTCGGTGTTGGGCGGGGGCGCGGCGCGGACGCATCCGGTCTTGTCATCCCATGCCAGCTGCACGCCGTCGTCACCCACCAGTTCGCCTCCGCGATCGAGCAACGCCAGTGCCAGGCTGGATTTGCCGCTGCCCGGCGTGCCGGTAATCAGCACACCGCGCCCGCGCATCGCAACGCAGCTGACATTGGCCATAAGTTCGCTCATCGACTTCCTACTCTCCTTTGCGCAGCACCGGCTTGGCGGCGGGCAGTTCCAGCACGAGACACGCACCGCCAAGATAGGGCGGGGCATCCTCTACCCGCAGCGTGCCGTCATGCGCTTCGGCAATTGTCCGGCCGATGGCAAGGCCAAGGCCAGAATGGTTGCCGAAGCTTTCGTTTTCAGGCCGGTGCGAGTGGAAGCGGCGGAACACCTTCTCGCGCTCGTCTTCGGGGATGCCCGGCCCCTGGTCGCTCACCCGTACTTCTACGCGGCCTTCGGCATTGGTCACCGAAATGACGATCCGCCCGCCTTCTGGGGAGAAAGACACGGCGTTGTCGATCAGGTTTTCCGCCACCCGCTCCAGGCGGAGGGGCACGCCCATCACCGTGGAGGGCAGACCGTCAGGTTCGATCTCGAGCGTGCAGCCGCGCGCTTCACCGCGCTCCATCTTCCGCGCGACGACGTTTGAAAACAGCTCGGTCATGTCGACCTGCTCGAAGGTCGCGCGGCTGAGTTCGGCATCGATGCGGCTGGCCTCGGAAATCTCGCTCACCAGCCGGTCGATGCGGCGCACATCATGCGCGGCGATATCGACGAGCTGCGCCCGCAGTTCCGGATCGTCGATCTTGGGCATCGATTCGGTGGCGCTGCGCAGCGAAGCGAGCGGGTTTTTGATCTCATGCGCGACATCAGCCGCAAAGCTTTCCACTGCATCGATGCGGTGGCGCAAAGTGGCGGTCATGTCCGAAACCGCGCGAGCGAGCAGGCCGATCTCGTCCCCGCGCTCCTGCATTCGCGGCACTTCGATATCGCGCTCACGCCCCAGCCGCACGCGCTGCGTCGCGCTGACGAGGCGTCGCAGCGGCTCGATAATGGTGTTTGCGAGATAGAGCGAAAGGATCGTTGACAGGCCAAGCGCCAGCAGGATGATCGTCATCAGGCTGGAGCGCGCATTGCGCACCGCCTGCGTGATGTCGACCGCGTTGCGGGTGGTGAGCAAAGTCGCGCCGTTAAGGCCCACAGGCGCGGCGGCATTGATGACCGGCGTATCGTCGGGCGCGCGGCGCAGTTCGATCTGGCTCAGCCCCTGCTGGCGCACCCGCACCAGTTCCGGCCAGGCATCGGCATCGGTGGTTTCGGGTTCGACATAGGGCGGGGCAGAGGGCGCGCCGGTGACGATGTTCACCGCATTGTCTGTCCAGCGGGCCAGATCCTCGAAGAAGGGCTCGGCCACCGGATCATCGAATGCAAAGCTGGGGTCGGCGAGGGCGAAACTGTCGGCGATCAGCCTGCCCTCGGCATCGTACATCCGCAGCCGCATCGACTGTTCGCGCCCGATCTGGCTGAGCAGTGCCTCCTGCCGTTCGGTTGTCGCACCCGCCAGCGCTTCCGCAGTAATCTGTGCCTCGATACGCGCGAGTTTGAACCGCTCGTCGAGCAATTGCCGGCGGTAAGAGTCGAGGAAGAACAGGCTTCCCGCCAACACCAGCAACGGGATCAGGTTAACGGCCAAAATCCGCTTGGCCAGCGATTTGCCCACCGGCATGGTCAGCCGGTCCAGCCTGCTTTCCTGCTGTGGCGGGTCAGCCATGGGCTTCAGCCATCGGAGAAGCTGTAGCCCGCGCCATACAGCGTCTCGATTGCGCCGAATTCGCGATCCACCGCGCGGAATTTGCGCCGTAGCCGCTTGATGTGCGAATCGACCGTGCGGTCGTCGACAAAAATGTCGTCGGGATAGGCGGCATCCATCAGCTGGTTGCGGCTCTTGATAACGCCGGGGCGCTGGGCAAGCGCTTCCAGAATGAGGAATTCGGTAACGGTCAGACTCACTGGCTTGTTGTCCCACGTCACCTGGTGCCGCGCCGGATCCATGCTGAGCCGACCGCGAACGATCAGGCCGCCGTCGGCAGGTGCGCTGGCGGAGTCTGCCTCCTGCCCTTCTTCCAAGGGTGCGGCGCGGCGGAGGATCGCCCGAATACGGGCAAGCAGCAGACGTTGGCTGAACGGCTTGGCGATATAATCATCCGCGCCCATGGCAAGGCCGGCCTCTTCGTCCTCTTCCTGATCCTTGCTGGTAAGGAAGATCACAGGGAGATCGGACTTTTCCCGCAGCCGGCGCAGCAGTTCCATACCGTCCATGCGCGGCATCTTGATGTCGAAAACCGCAAGATCGGGTGGATTGCCGAGCAACGCATCAAGTGCCGCTTCGCCATCGGAATAGACGCGCGTGGTGTATCCCTCTGCCTGCAAAGCGATGGACAGGGTGGTCAGAATGTTGCGGTCATCATCGACCAATGCGACCACGCGCTGGGCATCGCCGTTCCGGCCTGCCGCCGCGCCTTGAGCCTGTTCGCTTTCCGCCTGCATTGCCGCTTGCCTTTTTTCTCTCCCGTCGGGGCCTAACGATTTGCGCGCCTGTTCACAACTTTAGAGCAAAAAACCGCTGGAGAAAGCCGCTTGGGCGCGTTGTGAACGATAACATGGCGAGAGGTTAACCACAGGGATTTGACGCGCGCTTTTGGCATCACTAAGGGGCGCGTCAAAGCTGCTGCGCATTCGTATGCGCTGGAGCGGTTTCGCACGGAACCGCAGCGGCCCCATCGGCGCAAATTACCCGCGCCAAACGCGTAATTGAGAGGATAGGCCTGTGTCCGCTTCGCTTAGTGTTCCCTTGTCCGCGCAGGGCATTGCCACCACCGCCACGATCCACGCCAATCTCGGCACGCCCGCTCTGGTGGAGCACGCGATTACCAATGGCGAGGGGCGTCTCGCCAAGCACGGCCCGCTGGTGGTCGAAACCGGCAAGCACACCGGGCGCAGCGCGAAGGACAAGTTCATCGTCCGCGATGCAGAGACCGAGAGCACCGTGTGGTGGGACAATAACGCTTCGATGAATCCCGAACACTTCGCCGCGCTCAAGGCCGATTTCATGGCTGCGCTGGCGGACAAACAAACGCTCTATGTCGCAGACCTGTTCGGCGGCTCGCAGCCTGAACACCGCGTCAATGTGCGCGTGATTAACGAGCTTGCATGGCACAACCAGTTCATCCGCACGATGCTGTGCCGCCCGACCGCTGAAGAGCTTGAAGGCTTCGTGCCCGAATATACCGTCATCGATCTGCCCAGCTTCCAGGCCGATCCCGCCCGCCACGGCACGCGCAGCGAAACGGTGGTGGCGGTGAACTTTACCGAGAAGCTGATCCTGATTGGCGGCACGCGCTATGCGGGCGAGATGAAAAAGGGTGTGTTCGGCATTCTCAATTACCTGCTGCCCGCGAAGGGCGTGATGCCGATGCACTGCTCCGCCAATACCGGGCCGGACGGCAAGACCGCGGTGTTCTTCGGCCTGTCGGGCACGGGCAAGACGACGCTTTCCGCCGATGCCAGCCGCACGCTGATCGGCGATGACGAACATGGCTGGAGTGACCAGTCGGTGTTCAACTTCGAAGGCGGCTGTTACGCCAAGATGATCCGCCTGTCCGCAGAGGCCGAGCCGGAGATTTACGCCACCACGCGGATGTTCGGCACGGTGCTGGAAAATGTCGTGATGGACGACGCCACGCGCGAGCTTGATTTCGACGACGCCTCGCTCGCCGAGAACAGCCGCGGTGCTTACCCCATCGACTTCATCCCCAACACCAGCGAGCACAATCTTGGTCCGGTGCCGAGCCATGTGGTGATGCTGACCGCCGATGCCTTTGGCGTGCTCCCGCCGATTGCGCGGCTCACGCCCGATCAGGCGATGTATCACTTCCTGTCGGGCTACACCGCCAAGGTTGCTGGCACCGAAATCGGCGTCACCGAGCCGCAGGCGACCTTCAGCACCTGCTTCGGCGCGCCCTTTATGCCGCGTCACCCCTCGGTATACGGCAATTTGCTGAAGGAGCGGATCGCCAAGGGCGGGGTGCAGTGCTGGCTGCTCAATACCGGCTGGACGGGCGGCAAATATGGCGTCGGAAGCCGGATGCCGATCAGGGCGACGCGCGCGCTGCTTAATGCCGCACTGGATGGCAAGATGGACGGCGTGGAATACCGCAAGGACGCCAATTTCGGCTTTGACGTGCCCGTCAGCGTGCCCGCATTGGCTGAGGCGGGTATCGACCAGACCATCCTCGACCCGCGCAGCACCTGGGCCGATGGCGCAGCCTATGATGCGGCGGCGCAGAAGCTGGTGCAGCTCTTCGTCGACAATTTCGCGCCCTTTGCCGCCCATGTCGATGACGGGGTGCGCGGTGCGGCGCCGCAGGCGGCGTAAGCCAAGCCCGCTGTAGAGTTGGAGAGGAGGCCCCGCCCGTGCCGGAGAAATCCGGTGCGGAGCGGGGCCCGAACTTTTGTACGCTCCGGCAAAACAGTCTGCCCCTGAGTCATACATGTTTCACCTTGTTTTACTTGACTCCAAGGCCTGCGAAGCGTCCTTTCACGCCAGCACGACACGCAACTCCAAGGAGGGATTTTCATGAGCATTTTTGACCAGATTCTCGGCCACGTCACCAACAACCCCACCGTTACCAACATGGCGGAAAAGCTGGGCATTGATCCTGCCGACGCAGCGCGCGCCGTGGCAGCGCTGGGCGAATCGCACCAGCAGGAAGGCGACACCATCGAACTGGCGGCAGAGCGCACCGGCATGGACGCAGGCATTCTCAACCAGATCCGCGATGCGATTGGCGGCGAAGGCTCGCTGAGCAGCTTCGCTGCGATGGTGGACAAGGATGGTGACGGCAATCCGCTGAACGACATTGCCGATATGGCCAAGGGCTTCTTCGGGCGTAGCTGAGGGTGAGCCTTGCACAGATCCTCCAGCAGACGGGCGTCATCGAAAGCATGGCGCGCGAGCTGAATATCGACGAAGCGACCGCGCGCATGGGCGCAGGCGCTCTGCTTCCGGCCATTGTCGCGGGGATGGGACGTAGCTCCACCGCAGGCGGCGGTTCCGATCCGCTTGGCGGGCTGGGCGGCGTGCTCGGCTCGGTGCTGGGTGGCGGAGCATCTGGTGGCGGCCTTGGCGGCGGTCTGCTCGAAGCGGTGCTGGCTCCGCAGGCGACGCCGGTAGAGCAGGGCAACGATATTCTCGGCAGCATTTTCGGCAGCCGCGATGTCAGCCGCTCGGTTGCAGGCGAAGTCGCCGGCGTGACCGGGCTGGACGAAAACCTGCTCAAGCGGATGCTGCCGATCCTCGCCATGGCGGTCGTCGGCTATATGACCCGGCAGGCGGGCCAGAGCGAAGGCGCGCAAGGCGGCGGGCTGGGGGGAATCCTCGGCTCGATCGTTAGCGGGATGGCGCGCCGCTAAACGTCTTTTCGCGCTCGCGCAGTCACACCGATTGCGCGAGCGCGGAATGCACCGCGCCGAACAGGCCGAGCCCGATCAACATTGCCGCGCCACCGCGCGAACCGATGCGTTGCCAGCGGATTTCGGATCGCGGCAACAGCGCCAGCAGCATTACGCCCATGGCGGCGATCACCAGAAATGTCAGCTCCACGGGGCGCTCCTTCCGTGTTAGGAAAGTGGCAAGCTGCGCCCCATTGGTTAATTCCGGCTCAACAAACGCGGTTAACGCCGCGCTAACCGACCGTGATCTGCGCGCCATTGGCGATCATGTATCGCGAGACGTTCTGCCCCATCACATCCAGCGGCGCATTGCCGCCTTCCACCACCGCCATGTTAAAATCGCGCAGGTCGTAGTTGCTTCCCAGCGCCTGCTGCGCAAGGCCGCGCTGGCGCAAAATCTCCAGCTTGCCAACCATATATCCGCAGGCCTGGCCCGGCCAGCTGCAATAGCGGTCGATCTCGTTGGTGGTCTCGGGAATGTCCACCCCGCTGTTCGTGTGGAAGTAATCGATCGCCTGCTGCCGTCCCCAGCCTTGTGCGTGGAGACCGGTATCGACCACCAGCCGGATGGCGCGATAGGCGGCGGCTTGCAGATAGCCCAATCGCCACGCGGGATTGTCGGCATAGGCACCCAACTCGTCCGCCAATTGTTCGCTATACAGCGCCCAC
Source organism: Aurantiacibacter sp. KMU-128 (assembly GCF_056933515.1). Classification (NCBI taxonomy): domain Bacteria; kingdom Pseudomonadati; phylum Pseudomonadota; class Alphaproteobacteria; order Sphingomonadales; family Erythrobacteraceae; genus Aurantiacibacter; species Aurantiacibacter sp. KMU-128. Next base: position 1,701,598 of record NZ_JBXORT010000001.1, on the reverse strand, counting down.
CCTTCACTGAACGCGTTGAACGCGAGGATCGCTCGGATCAGCGGCAACTGGTTCGAGTACTCACCCTCCCACACATGGCCCGGAATCGCCTCGTGATGCGTGAGCGTGACCAGATCATAGGCGCGGTGCAGATCGGTGGTGCGCAGATTGATCCAGAAGGTGCCGGGGCGCGATCCGTCCACCGCCGGAGCGCCGCCATAAGCGGTGGGCGCGCCGAGCTCCTCATTCGGCGGAATGCGGCGGACTTGCACGGCGGGATTGACCACGCGGCGGAAAGCGCGGGGCATTTCGCCGCGTATCCACTCGATCCGCTCTTCGAGGAAGTCGATAATCTGCGCGCGGCCCTCATCGCCCTCGGCGAATTTGAAGCGGTCGTCCTGCGACAATTCGATCATCCGCTGGCCGGGATTGCCCTCGGTATAGCCGAGGCTGCGCAGGATGGGGTCCATCTCGGCGTGAATGTCGGCCAGCGTGTCGATGCCCAGCTCGTGGATTTCGGCGGGCGACATCGTGGTCGTCGTCGAAGATTTGAGGCTCCAGCGATACCATTCGTCGCCCTCGGGCTGCGCGTACATACCCGGCGCGCTGCCCGCCGTCCGTAACTGCGTGCGGATTTCGGCGAGCTGGTTTTCCAGCCGCAAGGCGATCGGGCCGGTGACGATCTCTTGCGCGCGCGCTTGCCAGTCACCCGCGATACCCGCCTCTCCGGTGCGCCGGACGAGCGATTCCACCAGCGATCCGCCCGCCATCGCGTCGGTCAGCTGGCGTTCCATCTGGTCATTGGCGCGGGTGAGCAGGAAATCGGGCGGCACAACGCCCATTGCGCGCGCTGCCTGCATCCGTTCGAGCTCGCCCGCCAGCACATCGGGCATGGCTTCGAGGCGGGAGAGATAGGCTTCGGCATCTTCCTCGTTGCGGATCGGGTGGTCGCTATCGAGCGCGCGCGGCAGATCGATATAGGCGCCGACATTCTGGATGACGGGATAGGGCGCGGTGCGCCAGCTGCCGACGGGGATATCGCCATAGGGCAAGGCGAAGCCTTCGATGGCTGTCTGGTATGCGCTTTCGACCACTTCGAAGCTGGTGCGGGTCGCCGCATCCATGCCGACCTTGGGGAATTGCTGCGCGCGCAACAGATCGCGCTGGAGTGTTGCCGCATAGGCATCCTGCCCCGCCTGCGTCGCATCATGCAAGCGGCTGCGCAAGGCGGCGTGGGTGCCGGTTTCCACACCCAGACTGCTCGCGCGCAGCGGTTCGTGTTCGAGCAGATTGTAGGCCATTTCCTCGAGCAACGCCTCGCCCGCCGATTGTCCTGCAGGCGGAGACATTGTCGTGAAGACAGGCTCCGTCTGCGCGGTCTGGCTGGCGGCGCATCCGGGCAGAACGGTGAGCGCGGTGGTGGCCCCGAGCGCGCCAACAAAGGAACGGCGGGTGAGCGTGTGATCGAAAGGTGTGGTCATGCGCCAAGTGGTCGCGCACCAATGCGCTTCCGTCAAGCGGCGGCGCGCGCTAATGCGACGGGATGTTCGATGTCATTATTTCTATCATCATGCTCGCCGGAGTGGCTCTTGTAGCGGGCGCGGTGGCGCTGTGGCGGCGCGGCAATCGCAAGAATGCGGGGCTGATGGCGCTGCTGGCGGCGGTGATGTTCGTCAATGTGGCGATCTGGCTGCTCCCGACAGCGGATGGCGAGACGCTCGCCGATGCCGCTGCCGGGAATGCCGAGTAGGCCTATTCGGGGATCTGCCAGGTCACTTCGCCGGTATAGCTTCCTGCCACCCGGGCGCCGGTGGTGTCGGTGGCGGGGGTGAAACGGGCAACGCGCTGGATGACGCGGCAGGTCTGCCGGTCGAGCCCGCTATGCCCGGTGCTGCGGGTCATCTCGCAACCGGTGACGCGGCCATTGCTGCCGATGGTCAGGCGATAGCTGCCCGTGCCTTCATTGCCGCGCCGCAAATCGCGGTCGGGATAATCGTCGGTCGTAATCCAGCCTACCGGCCCATTCGTGGGGCGTGCCGCGACCGCTGCGATGGTGGGTGAGGGGGACGGCGTGGGCGATGGTGTAGCGCGCGGCGTTTCCGTGGGGCGCGGGCCTGCCTGTGCACCGGGGTCGGTTATCGGCGGGCCGGGCGGGGCCGGTGTCGGCGATGTCGGGATCGGATCACTCGGTGAAAGGGGGAAGGGGCTCGGCGGCACATAGATGATGTCGCGCGGCTGCGGGACGGGCTGTTCCACCGTGTCCGGCTTAGGCGGAGGCGGAACATCGATCAGGATTTCGGTCCCCTCGAAGGGCTCCTCAACCGGCTCAGCAACAATTGTGGTGACCGCAAGCCCGGCGATGAGGCCCGCGCCGATAAGCGCATGGATTCCGATAACGGTCGTGGCGGCCTTGGCGCGCTGGGCCGGGGTGATGGTGGCATTGGCGTATGACATGGCTTCTCTCCTTAGCGAGTCATGTTATACTATTACCTAACGTAAGAAAGTGAGAATGGCAAGTCCACTCGCGCAACAGTGTTACGCGGGGGTGTCCTGCAAACGGTTATTCGGAACTGTGCGCGTGGTTCGGCGCCCGATCAGGAGATCGGGCAGGCCGGATCGAGGCGGAAGTCGAGATAGCGGTTGACCGACGCCATCAGTTCTTCCTGTTCGTTCTCGAAGAAGTGGTTGGCGCGCGGAATCTCGTCGTGGTGGATCGTGATGTGCTTTTGCGTGCGCAGCTTCTCGACCAGCTTTTCCACCGATTGCGGCTGCACCACCGTGTCATTCGTCCCCTGGATGAAAATGCCGCTGGCGGGGCAGGGGGCGAGGAAGCTGAAGTCGTACATATTTGCTGGCGGCGCAATCGAGATGAAGCCGCGGATTTCCGGACGGCGCATCAGCAGCTGCATCCCGATGAGCGCGCCGAAGCTGACACCGGCAACCCAAGTCACCTGCGCTTCGGGATGGATCTGCTGCACCCAGTCCAATGCACTCGCCGCATCGGACAGTTCGCCAATTCCGTTGTCGAAAGACCCTTGCGAGCGGCCCACGCCGCGAAAGTTGAAGCGCAAGGTCGCAAAGCCGCGATCGACGAAGGTCTTGTAGAGCTTCTGCACGATCCGGTCATTCATCGTGCCGCCGCCCTGCGAATGCGGGTGCAGGATCATGGCAACGGGCGCGCGCGGACGCGGGCCGGGGGAGAAACGACCTTCGAGACGGCCTTCGGGGCCGGGGAAAATGACGTGCGGCATGGGCTTGTATGGCCTTGGCAAAAATGGTGGGTGCGCGGAGCGGGTGGCGCTGCGCAAGTGGGCGGCTATATAGGCATGATCCGTAAAATCGCAATCATTCTAAGCGTCCCCGTCTCTCTATGAAGCGCATCTATCTCGACCACGCCGCCACCAGCCCGCTGCGCCCCGAAGCGAAGGCGGCGATGGAGGAGGGCTTTGCCATATGGGCGAACCCGTCTTCGCCCCATGCAGAGGGCCGCAAAGCGAAGGCCGCGCTGGAGGATGCACGGGCGCGGTGCAAGGCGGCGCTCGGCTGGGAAGGAGAGCTGATCTTTACGAGCGGGGCGAGTGAGGCAGCGGCGCTGGCCGTCAAGCAATCGAAGGTCCGCCGCTGTGGGATCAGTGCAGTGGAACACGATGCGCTACATCGATTTGTGGCAGAGGGAGCCGTAGAGCTGCCAATCGGGCACCGTCATGGCGTAGACCCATCCGCGATTTCACAGTTATGCTCGCCTTTCCAGCTGCTTGACGCTGGTTTGCAAAAACCGACTCTTGTCGCTGTTCAGCACGTCAACTCCGAAACGGGAACGGTACAAGACTTAAGCGCGGTTGCTGCGATGGTTCACGATGCAGGTGGTATTCTGCTAGTCGATTGTGCGCAGAGTGCTGGGAAAATGAAGCTGCCAGCCGAGGCTGACTTGGCGATAGTTGCAGCGCACAAGTTCGGCGGCCCCATTGGGATCGGGGCTTTGTTGGTGCGCGATTTTGCATTGTTGAAGCCTTTGGGCGGACACGAGCGCGGCTACCGCCGGGGTACGGAAAACTTGCCTTCGGTGATGGGTATGGCCGCCGCCCTCGAAGCGCCAGAGCCAGACCCCAACGTTGCTTCCGCATTTACGATGTTCGGCGAACGGATGGAGCCATGGGAGACTTTCCTAGGTGCTCGCTCGAACTACATCATCCCGCTCACCCACCCCACTATGTCGGCGCAGGCCCTGCTCATCCGGCTCGACGCGATGGGCTTTGCGGTCTCGGCGGGCAGTGCCTGTTCTTCGGGAACGCTCAAAAAGAGCCGTGTGCTCCATGCCTTCGGCGTTGATGACGCGACGGCCGCCCGGACGATCCGCGTCTCGCTCGGTTGGAGCACAACGCCGGAGGAGCTGGATGCGTTTGTGGAGGCTTGGGAAAGTCTTCTCTAAATCGTCATTGCGAGGAGCCGTCAGGCGACGTGGCAATCCAGTTCTGACGTTTGAAAATGCCGTGGACATCGGGACTGGATTGCTTCGCCGCGCTCGCAATGACGGGATTAGGGCGTTAGAGCGAGGCGCATGATCTACCTCGATAACCAAGCCACAACGCCGCTTGCGCCCGAGGCCCGCGATGCCATGCTGCAATGGCTCGGCGGACCGGAGAGCACCGGCTTTGCCAATCCGCACTCGCCGCACCGCATGGGCCGAATGGCCGCCGCCGCTGTCGAGCTGGCGCGCGATCAGGTCGCGGCGCTTTTTCCGCCCGGCGGCACGGTGCATTTCACTGGCAATGCGTGCGAGGCGATCAATCTCGCCATGCGCGGCACGGTGATGAAAGGCGGCGCAAAGCAGGGCCGCATCGCCGCCTCTGCCATCGAACATGCCGCCGTGCGCGACACCGCCAAAGTGCTCGACGAACCGCACATCATTCCCGTCGACCGCGACGGCATTATCGACACCCGCGCCAATTTGCCGGACGACACTGCGCTCGTTTGCGTGATGCAGGTGAACAACGAAATCGGGACAGTGCAGCCCGTAACCGAGATTGCCGAACGCGCGCGTGAAGCAGGCGCACTGGTGCTGTGCGATGCGGTGCAGGGTGCGGGCAAATTCGCCGCGCCCGAAGGGGCGGACATGATCGCGATCAGCGCGCACAAGCTTTATGGCCCCAAAGGCATCGGCGCGCTGTGGGTGCGCGACGGGGTAGAGATCGACCCGCAAATTACCGGCGGTTTGCAGGAGAAACTGCGCTCGGGCACGCTCAGCACCGCGCTGTGTGCAGGCTTTGGCGCAGCGGCCAAACTCGCGGCGGAGCGGATGGAGGCAGACGCCGCCCATGCCCGCAGCCTGTGGGACCGCGCGCTGGACCTGTTCGATGGCTGGGCAGTCAATGGCAGCATGGAGGCGCGCAACCACGCCAATCTCTCGATCCGGCGCGAGGGATTGGATGTCGCGCGGCTGATGAGCGATTGCCGCGACGTGATGTTCTCCGCAGGATCGGCCTGTGCCAGCGGATCGGGCAAGCCTAGCCATGTCTTGAAAGCCATCGGCCTTTCGGACGCCGAAGCCAAAAGCACGATCCGCATCGGCTGGGGCCGCTACACCACGCCGGAGGAGCTTGAAGCGGGCGCGAAAGTGATTATCAGTGCTGCATCGCAGCAAGGATAGGCCCCATCAAAATCACGTTTCTCACCCGCGATGGCGACAAGGTAGAGGCTGACGCCGAGGCGGGCAAGAGCCTGCTGGCGGTCGCGCAGGCCGCTGGTATGCCGCTGGAAGGCACGTGCGAGGGGCAGATGGCCTGTTCCACCTGCCACGTGATCGTCGCCCGCGAATGGTTTGCGAAACTGCCCGAAGCGAGCGAGGAAGAGGAAGATATGCTCGACCTTGCCGCCGATGTGCAGCCGACCAGCCGCCTGTCCTGCCAGATCATTCTCGGCGAGGAGTTGGACGGGCTGACCGTGCGCATTCCCGATGCCAGCGTAAACGCGCAGGCCTTCTGAAGGACGCCCGGAATGCAGGAGCGGGTCAGGCAGTTCGTCGAAGCGGGCTGGTTCGAGAAGGCGATCATCACGGTGATCGTCATCAATGCCATTGGCCTCGGGCTGGAAACCTCGCCCTCCGTGATGGCGCGGTTCGGCGGCATCATCCACGCGCTCGATACGCTTGCGCTGGGCATTTTCGTGGTCGAGCTGGCGCTGAAGCTGTTCGCCTACCGCTTGGCCTTCTTCCGCAATGGCTGGAACATTTTCGACCTCGTGATCGTGTCGGTGGCGCTGGTGCCCGCATCGCAGCAATTCTCCGTGCTGCGCGCCTTGCGCATCCTGCGCGCGCTGCGACTGGTCTCGGTGGTGCCGAGTATGCGCCGCGTGATCGTCGGCCTGTTCCAGGCCATCCCCAGTATCGGCACGGTGATCGTGATGCTGCTGCTGTTGTTCTACATCAGCGCGGTGATGGCGACCAAACTGTTCGGCGGGGCCTTCCCCGAATGGTTCGGCAATCTCGGCCTCTCGCTCTATTCGCTGTTCCAGATCATGACGCTGGAAAGTTGGAGCATGGGCATCGTGCGCCCGGTGATGGAAGTGTACCCTTACGCCTGGGCCTTCTTCGTGCCGTTTATCCTGCTCACCAGCTTTATCGTGCTGAACCTGTTTATTGGTGTGATCGTGAACGCGATGAGCGAGGCGACCGAGGAAGAGGCGCATGACGAGCGCGAGATGATCCTCGACGAACTGCGCGGCCTGAAAGACGAAATCGCGGCACTGCGCCATGCGGTGGAGGAGCGCGGGGGCAGGTAACGACCCGCCCCCGCGTTCACGGCCTAGGCCTCGGCTTCGACCGGCGGCTCAAACCGCTTGAGCAACCGTTTCACGCCCCAGATCGCGCCGCCCACGGGCACGAGGATGCTGCCCAGCACGATGAATGCGGCGAACAGATAGCCCAGAATGCCGCCGATGCTGGCAAAGGCTGACGAAACCGGATCGAAGAAGCTGCTCGCCGGAGCGCTGGCAGTCGAATAATCGATATTGATGCGGGTGAAGGCGACGCGCCCGCGCATTTCTTCCAGCCAGGTGCGCGCCTGATCGATTTCCTCGTTTATCCGCGCGACCTGCCGCTCGGCCTCAACGATTTCCTCGACGCTGCCCTGGCGGGTGCGCAGCACTTCCATCATCCGGTCGCGCAAGGCGATGCGGCTGCGCAGCCGCGCTTCGGTATCGACCATGTTGCGGGTGATATCTTCGCCGGTGATGCCAGCCGTCACCTGCTCGCCGCCCGCCGTGGTCGCCGCCGCGCCCAGCCTGCCGCCGAATTCGCGGGCCTGATTGGCGATCACCGCAAGTTCGAGCCGACCGCTGGCATAGCCATCCTCGACATTGCCCGAATGCGATTGCGAGACGATCTGGCAGACATAGGGCCCTGCGGCCTCGCACATATCGGCATGGCGTTCCTGCAAGGGAGCGATCTCTGCCGCGTCCATCTGGAAGCCGTATTCATAGGTATAGGCCATGCGGGGCAGGGTAAGCGGAATGTCCGGGCGGCTTTCGAGCGCGGCACTGTCGGACGCGGTGGATGCCGCCTCGGCGATCTCTTCGCCCTCTTCAAAGAGTGCCTCCGGCGCTGCCTCAATTGTGGCATCCGCTTCGGCATATTCGGCACTTTCGCCATAATTCTCCGATTCGGAGCAGGCAGCAAGCGCCATACAAGCCAATGAAATGGCTATCAAAAAACCTCTCTTACGCATCTTCGGCCTCCTTATTGCCTTAATTGCGCCATAATCTCGCCACATTTTACAGCACTTGGCAAGTGGGTTTGCACCCCCGGCCTTCGGGCGCTGGTTCGACCACGGACGGCGTGACATTGCCGTATCTGCGGTGCATGAGAGGTAGGGGCCGGGGAGGGACTCAATGGGAAAATTGCGCGCAGCGAGCATCGCCCTTGCGGGCATCACAGCGCTGGGAAGCTGTTCACCGGCCATTTCCGAGCAGCCTGTCCGAAGTTTTGTCGATGTCCCAATGGAGCCGGTCCGAATTGCCGATATCCGTTATTCCACCGGCGCGACCGAAACTGGCGAAATGCCGCTCCTGCTCGATCTCTACGCGCCCGACGCGCCGTGCCTCCAGCCGCGACCAACGGTCGTCTTTGTGCATGGCGGCGGCTTTGTCGAAGGGTCAAATCGCAGCGGCCATATCACCCGCATCGCCGAAGCGCTGGCCCGCCACGATATCGCCATGGTGTCGATCTCCTATCGCTTGCGCGATGATGCGCCGCTGATTGCCACGGCAATGGAGGCATTGGCGGCAGACCTTCGCACGCGCGACCGAACAACCTTCCATGCCCGCACCGCAGCGGTCGCCGCCGCGGTGGAGGATACGGTGAATGCCATGCACTGGATCGAGCAACAGGGTGCCGCCTACTGTTTGGATGCGGAACGGATCGGCCTGTGGGGCGCATCGGCAGGCGCGATGACGGTGCTACAAGTGGCCTATGGCGCTGATGATTTCGGCATTTCGCGGCCCGAGCCGCGCGTCGTGGTCGATTATTGGGGGCTGCTGCTGACCGAGGGCGTGATTGATGCCGGTGAACCGCCGCTCTTCATCCTGCATGGCACGGCGGACACGGTTGTCGGCTATACCGAGGCAGAGGAGATCGTTCGCCAAGCACGATCCGCAGGCGTGCCGCTTTCATTTGCTACCGTGACTGGTGCGGGCCACGGCTTCGGCGGTGTCGGCTTCGGATCTATGGAGGTTGCGGAGCAAGGCTGGGCGGATTTGACCGCCGATTTCGTCGCGGCCCATTTGCAGGGCGGAGATGCGGACTACGCAATCAGGACAGTGCAAAGGTGATACGACAAGGCTCCGCCACCACGGGGGTGACGGAGCCGTGCGAAGGTCTGATAAAGACCGGCGCGAATGGGGCGCTTATGTGCTTTCCATTTCGCGCTCGGCGCTGGCGGAGCGATTTTGCAACTGCTCGATAACCGCCTTGGTGAAGGCCGGAATGTCGTCCGGGTTGCGGCTGGTGATGATGTTGCCATCTACGGCAACCTCTTCGTCCACCACATCGCCGCCTGCATTGGCGAGATCGGTCCGCACAGAAGGCCAGCTGGTGACCTTGCGACCCTTGACGAGACCGGCCTCGACCAGCATCCATGGCGCATGACAGATGGCGGCAATCGGCTTTCCCGCCCCGTCGAAATCGCGGACAAGCTGGACCGCCTTGTCATTCATCCGCAGAATGTCGGGATTGATCTGGCCGCCGGGCAGCATCAGCGCGTCGAAATCGGCCGCCGATGCTTCGGCAATGTCCAGATCAACCGACACGGGCTCTCCCCATTCGCCGCTCGAAAAGCCACGGATTTCGCCACTTTCGGGGCTCACGACGACGGTTTCGTAGCCTGCTTCTTCCAGGCGGCGTTTGGGCTCTTCCAGCTCGGATTGTTCAAAGCCGTTGGTCGATAAAATCATGATCCGTTGGGTCATGGAGTATTCTCCTTTCACATTTGCGTGTCTGATGGATCAACGGGTGGGGAAATCGCATCGTTCCGTGCTGTCCGGTGACCCGTTCGGGTGATAGGGCGAACCGATGGTTACTCCCGAAGACACGTCCGATTCCGAACAGGGCATCATCCGCGAACCGTTCGAAAGTGCGTTGTCAGAACGGTATCTCGTCTACGCTCTGTCCACGATTACAGCGCGTTCGCTGCCGGATTTGCGCGATGGTCTGAAGCCGGTGCACCGCCGCTTGCTGTGGACGATGCGGCAATTGCGGTTGTCGCCCGATAATGCGTTCAAGAAGTCCGCCCGCGTCGTGGGCGATGTGATTGGCAAGTACCACCCGCATGGTGACACCGCAGTTTACGATGCGATGGTGCGCCTCGCCCAGCCTTTCACCCTGCGTTATCCGCTCGTCGAGGGGCAGGGGAATTTCGGCAATATCGACGGCGATAACGCCGCCGCCTACCGCTACACCGAAGCCCGGCTGACGCGCACCGCCATGCAGCTGATGGCGGGGCTGGATGAAGGCACGGTCGATTTCATCCCGACCTATAATGGCGAGGAGCAGGAACCCGAGCTGATGCCCGGCCTGTTCCCCAACCTGCTGGCCAATGGCGCGAGCGGGATTGCTGTGGGCATGGCGACAAGCATTCCCAGCCACAATGTCGCCGAAGTGCTCGACGCGGCCGAGCTCGTACTGTTCAACAAGGACGTGACGCACGACGCGCTGATGGGCGTCTTCCACGGGCCGGACTTTGCCACGGGTGGCCTGATCGTGGACGGGCCGGAAGCGATTTCACGTGCTTATGAAACGGGGCGCGGCAGCTTCCGCGTGCGCGGCCGCTTCCACGCGCCCGAGGCGGAGAATGCCGAAGATCGCGAAGCGGGGATCGAGCGGCAAAAGGGCGGCGGATACCAGCTCGTTATTTCCGAAATCCCGTATCAGGTGCCCAAGAGCAAGCTGATCGAGCAGATCGCGCAGGCGATTGCCGACAAGAAGCTTCCGATCCTCGAAGACGTGCGCGACGAGAGCGACGAAAATATCCGCATCGTCCTCGTCCCGCGCAGCCGCAATGTCGATCCGGAGATGCTCAAGGAAAGCGTCTACAAGCTCACCGATCTGGAAACGCGCTTCGGCCTCAACATGAACGTGCTCGATCACACGCGCACGCCGATGGTCATGGGGCTGAAAGAGCTGCTGACCCACTGGGTACGCCACCAGATCGAAATCCTGCAAAAGCGCGCGGAGCACCGCCTCGGCAAGATCGCCGACCGGCTGGAGCTTCTCGAAGGCTATATCATCGCCTTCCTCAATCTCGACCGGGTGATCGAAATCATCCGGTACGAGGATCATCCCAAAGCGGTGATGATGGAGGAATTCAGCCTGACCGACCGGCAGGCCGAAGCCATCCTCGACACGCGGCTGCGGAGCTTGCGCAAGCTGGAAGAAATGAAACTGCGGCAGGAAAAGGACGACCTGCTGAAAGAGCAGGCTGAGCTGGAAGCCTTGCTCGCCAGTCCCGCGCGGCAGAAAACGCGGCTGAAGAAAGACATGGCCGCTTTGCGCAAGGAATACGGGCCGGATACCGCGCTCGGCAGACGCCGCACCACAATCACCGATGCCGCGCCGGTGGTGGAATTCGACCCCAATGCCATGATCGAGAAAGAGCCCGTCACTGTCGTGCTCAGCCAGAAGGGCTGGGTGCGCGGGGCGAAGGGCCATGTCGATCTGGGCAAGGATGGCGCGGGCGATTTCAAATACAAGGAAGGCGACGGCCCGGCATTCGCCGTCCATTGCCAGACGACCGACCGCGTGCTGCTCGCCTGCGATGACGGGCGTTTCTTCACGCTGGGTGCGGACAAGCTGCCCGGCGCGCGCGGCTTTGGCGAGCCGGTGCGCAACACGCTCGACATTGATGCGAGCGCCCGGATTATCGCGGTGATCGTTCACGCCAAGGACAAGCAGATCCTGCTCGCGAGCACGATCGGCAAGGGCTTTGTCGCGATCACCGACGAACTGCTCGCCGAGACGCGCAAAGGGCGGCAGGTGGTGAACCTGAAAGGCGATGCGAAGCTGATGGTGGCGCGGCCCATTGCGCCCGAGCACGATCATGTTGCGGTGGTGGGCGAGAACCGCAAGCTGGTCGCCTTCGCGCTCGAAGAAATGCCGGTGATGAGCCGCGGGCAGGGCGTCACCCTGCAACGCTATCGCGATGGCGGACTGTCCGATGCGACGACTTTCACGCTGGAAGATGGCCTCAGCTGGGCGATGGGCGGCGATAGCGGCCGCACGCGGACCGAGACCGAAATCGGAATGTGGAAAGTGGCGCGCGGCGCTGCGGGACGGCTGCCGCCGCAGGGGTTCCCGAAGGATAATAGATTCTGATGTTCCGCTCGCCCATCCGGGCGAGCATCCTCGGTGCTATTCGCTCCGCCGGGACTTTGTTCCGGCTGCGCGGCACCTGCGGGTCGCGCTGTGCGCTCGGTCAGCCGCTTCGCGTCTGAAATGTTCCGCTAGTCCTGAGCGTGTCGAAGGACGAATTCGCAACGGCTATGAGCCTTGGCCGCCCAATTCCTCGTCCAGCAGCACCTCAACCCGCGCCGCATCGGGAAAGCCTTCCGCTATCCAGCGCCGCTCCACCGCTTGCAGAATGCGCGCGACTTCCGGCCCTGCGCCAACCCCGCGCGCGACGATGGCGCCGCCTTTGAGCGGGAAGGTCGGCACGTCCCAATTGGCGAGCGGCGCGGTGTCGCCCCCCGACAGCAGCAGCAGATCGCGCGCCTCGTCCTTGCCGTGGCGATAGCCGAGGGCGCGCGCGTCCCCCTCAACTTCCGAGCGAGCAGCCAGCAGCGTCAGCACTTTGCGCTGTGTATTGGAAAGCCTTAGACGCGCCGCGACCTGATCGGCGAGCTTCGCGTCCTCCGGCAACAGAGCGGCGAAGCGGCGGAGCGCGGAAGGCGCGGCGGCTTGGCTCTGCTCATGCGCCACCAAAGCGGCCAGCGCCTCCAACTCCTTCACGCCTGTTTCAGGCAGGATCACCGGCAGCACCCCGCGTTCAAACATCCGCGCCAGCACGGAATGCGGATCGGAGAGGGCACAGATCGCCAGCACTTCCATCGCCACCCGCTCGCGGCTGAGGCCTTTCAGCGTGGAGGCGAGTTCGGCGCAGGCTTCCTCTGCCTCGGCATCCAGCTCCGCCCCGAACCGCGCCTGGAAGCGGTAGTAGCGCAGGATACGCAGGTGGTCCTCGCGGATACGCTCTCGGGCATCGCCGATGAAGCGGACAGTGCGCGCATCGAGATCGGCCAGCCCGCCGAAATAGTCGCTGATTTCCAGCGTTTCGGGATGCGCGAACAGCGCGTTGATGGTGAAATCGCGGCGCGCGGCGTCGTCGTGCCATTCCTCCGCGAACGCGACCGTCGCGCGCCTGCCATCGGTGGCGACATCCTTGCGCAGGGTGGTGATCTCGACATGGCCGCCGGGCAGCACAGCGGTGACGGTGCCGTGCTCTATGCCGGTGGGAATCGGCTTGATTCCTGCGGCCTCCAGCCGTTCCATGACTTGCAGCGGATGCAGCCTGGTGGCCGCGTCGATGTCGTTGACTTCGCTGCCCAGCAAAGTGTCACGCACCGCGCCGCCTACCCAACGCATATTCTCCGCGCCCAATGCGGCAACAAGCTGCGCCAGATCTGCGCGCTGTGTCCAGTCGGTTTGGGGGAGCCTAGCCACCACAACACCGCTCATGCTGAGCCTGTCGAAGCATCGTTTTTCCTTTCGGACTCTCCGCTAGAAGAAAGTGCGACCCTTCGACAAGCTCAGGGTGAGCGGGATAGGGGACAAGCTCAGGGCAATCGGATGTGTGGAATTCAGGAAACCAATTCGCGCCAATCCAGCCGCCGCGACAGGTTGGCGATGATCCCCGCAGTGATTCCCCAGATGCGGTGCTGTTGCCACACGATCTCGATATAGGGCCGCTGCACGCCGCCGAAATCGCCCATTTTGGGCACGTGATTGCGCGGGTCGAGCACGAAGCGCAAGGGCGCCTCGAACCAGCCATCGACTTCGCGCGGGTCGGGGGTGATCGTGATATCGGACGGCACCAGCCCCAGCACGGGGGTAAGGTTGAAGCCGGTGCCGGTCATGAAATTCTGCCCCGTGCCGATAATCCGCACCGCGTCGCGCGGGATCGCCAGCTCTTCTTCCGCCTCGCGCAAGGCCGCCGCCACCGCGTCCTCGCCCGGTTCCAGCTTGCCGCCGGGGAAGGCGACTTGGCCGGGATGCGCGGCCATGGTCTTGGGGCGGTGGGTGAGCAGCAGGCCGGGCTCGGCACGCTCGGTAATCGCCATCAGCACGGCGGCATCGCGCGGTTCGCGTGTCACCCACGCACTGTCATCGCGGATGCCTTCGATCCCGATATGCGCGCTGCCTTCGAAAAGCCGCTGCGTGCGGGTGAAAAGATCGCTCATCGCGGCACCAGCGGAAAATCGGCCCCTTGGCTGGAGACGAGCGGCACATCGCCTTCGAACCGTGCCAGCTCGGCCAATTGCAGCCATGTCGAGCGGTTGAGCCGCGCCTCGCAGCCATGGCGCACCGCCAGATAGATCGCAGGAGCCTCCGCATCGCCCGCCGCGCGCAGCGGATTGTCCGGCCCGGCCAGCACCAACTCGTCTGTGTTGAGGCGAAAGGCGAGCGCATCGTCTTCGGCCTTCACATCCACGGCGATGAAGGCCGCGTCCTCCACCTCTATGCTTAGCTTGTAATGCGGTGTGACAAGGAAATAGCGCCCGTCGTCCTCGCGCCGCAGCAGGCTGGCAAAGGCGCGCACCATGGCCGGGCGCGTGATCTCACCGCCATTGTGGAACCAGCGCCCGTCCGCCGCGATGCGCATACCGCTGTCGCCCTGTTCAGGCGGGTTCCAGTCGGCGACCGGCGGCAGGCCGCGCCGTGCGGTTTCGAGCGCGATTTCGGCGAGCGACAGTCCGGCAAGATCAGGGGGCGGGGTATACGGCATCGGTCATTCCCCGATGCCAGAGCGCGTCAGCCAATCCAAGGCCCAAGCATACCTTCGTGGGGGAGCACGGCGGGATTGGCGCAGCGCACCAGCAAGCGATGCTTTTCGTAAGGGCCGGGCAGCAGCCAGCCTTGCGTCGGCGCGCCGGTGAAGCCGAAGCGTTCGTAATATTCGGGATCGCCCACCAGCACTTGCGGGAGCGCGGTCTGCGGATCGAGCGCGGCGGTCATCGCCGCCATCAGCGCTTGGCCGAAGCCTTCGCCCTGCCGCTCGGGCACCACAGCTACGGGGCCGACCATGAGCATCGGATGCGCGCGGCCCTTGGGATCAGTCAGCGCGACGGGCCATGTCTGGATCGTGCCGACCAGCAATTCCTCGCTATCGACCACGGCGAAGCTCAGCGCAGGCAGCCAGTCCATGCCGGTGCGCACACGGTAGGCTGTGCGGGCATGGCGATCCGTCCCGAAGGCACGGTCGAGCAGAGCCTCGATCATATCGGGCGCAACCGCTTCGAGCGGGATCAGCGTGGCAGTATCATCCATCAGGCGCGCGCCGATAAAGGGGTTTGGTCGCGCTTGCAAAGTCTAAACCACTTCCGTCATTGCGATGAGCCGCAGGCGACGCGGCAATCCAGTCCCGTCGTTACTGGATTGCTTCGCTACGCTCGCAATGACGATGCAGATTTCTACCCCGCAGGCGTAAGCCTAATCAACCGACCGTTGTCGCCATTCTCGATAACCCAGATCGCGCCATCGGGAGCAATCTCGATATCGCGCAGGCGGTTGGGGAATTCGTAGCGGCCCAGCTCTTCGGCGCTGTTTGCGCTCGAATCGGTGGCGATGCGCACGACCGATGGGATGGTGAGATTGGCGACCAGCAGCTGGCCTTCCCAATCGGCGAACATATCGCCTGCATAGAAGTCCATGCCGCCCGGGCCGATCACCGGCGTCCAGTGGATGGCGGGCTTGGTGAAGCCGTCATCCTCGGTGTGGTCGGGGATGGCGACGCCATTGTAATTGTCGCCATTGGAGCGGGTGGGCCAGCCGTAATTGGCTCCGGCAACGACGAAGTTCAGCTCGTCCCCGCCCGCGGGGCCGTGCTCCAGCTCCCACAATTCGCCATCCTCGCGCATGGCGAGGCCGAGGAGGTTGCGCTGGCCATAGCTCCACATCTGATCGGCGGGCGAGCCTTGCCCCGCAAACGGATTGCCCGCAGCGGGCGTGCCGTCGAGGTTCAGGCGGACGATGCCACCCAGATTGTTGCCCAGATCCTGCGCGGGGGTCTGCTCCTGCCGGTCACCGCTGGAAATGAACAGATACTGCCCGTCGGGCGAGAAGACGATGCGGTGCGAATAGTGGCCACGCCGCGCGCCTGCGACGCTCTGCCGCCAGATTTCGGAAAGGTCGCTGATCGCGCAGCCTTCCGCGCCGCATTCCAGCGTTCCGCGACCGACCACGGCAAAGGTGCCGTCGCCGCCATCGCTCGCCGCCCAGCTCAAATAGACCATGCGGCTGTCGGCAAAATCGGGGGCGAAGGCGATGTCGCCGAGGCCACCTTGGCCGGCATAGGCGACTTCGGGAACGCCGCTCACTTCGCTGATTGCGCCCGTTGCCGGGTCATAGACCTTCAGCGCGCCCGCCTTCTCGGTGATGAAAATCATCCCCGTTTCGGGGTGGAATTTCAGCGCCCACGGCTCGGCGAAATTGGCGTGCGCTTCGGCAGTGAAGGGCGATCCTTCGGCCAGCGCCACCGGCTCACCAGCGGTCACGACCATAGGCGGGCTATCCCCCGATTGGGCATTCGCGCAACTTGCGAGCGCGAGGGTGGCGGGGAATAGGGCGAGGGTCAGGAGTGTGTGTTTCATGCTGTGTGCAACGCCTTATGCAGAATTTGGTGCCCGGCTTGGTGACACGCCGCTGGTCGCCGGAGTGGACGAGGCGGGGCGCGGGCCGCTGGCGGGGCCGGTTGTGGCGGCGGCGGTCGTGTTGTGCAAGCCTGCCCCTAGGGGCGTAGACGATTCCAAGAAGGTCTCCGCCAAAGCGCGCGCGGCGGCAGAGGCGCAAATCCGCGAGCACTGCGCGTGGGGGATCGGCGTCGTCGATGTTGAGGACATCGACCGGCTCAACATCTTCGGCGCGACCATGCTGGCGATGAGCCTTGCGGTCGAACGTCTGTGCGATGCTCTGGGCGGAGCGCAAGTCACCACGCTGATCGACGGCAATCTGACTCCGGAAGGACGCTGCGGGCAGTGGCGCTGGCCTGCGCGCGCGATTGTCGGCGGCGACGGGAAGGAGGCGTGCATCGGCGCCGCCAGCATCCTCGCCAAGGAATATCGCGACCGGCTGATGGTTGAGGCCGCGCAAGAGCATCCGCATTATGGCTGGGAACGCAATAAAGGTTACGGCTCGGCGGAACATATGGCGGCGTTGCGCGTCCATGGCCCAACGCCTTTGCACAGGCGGTCTTTCGCGCCGGTGGCGCAATTGGAAATGAGCCTGTAACGCCTGCCTCCCATGCTAGTTCTCTCCCTGTCCATTCTCGGCGGCCTTGTC
Source organism: Aurantiacibacter sp. KMU-128 (assembly GCF_056933515.1). Lineage (NCBI taxonomy): Bacteria > Pseudomonadati > Pseudomonadota > Alphaproteobacteria > Sphingomonadales > Erythrobacteraceae > Aurantiacibacter > Aurantiacibacter sp. KMU-128. The sequence goes on along the minus strand of NZ_JBXORT010000001.1, from coordinate 1,684,581 downwards.
GGCCTGTTTGTCGGCGGCGAATTGCTGGTGCGCGGCTCTGTCGCCATGGCCAAGCGGCTGGGCATTTCCAATCTGGTGACCGGCCTGGTGATTGTCGGCGCGGCGACATCCATGCCCGAAATGGTCGCCAGCGTGCAGGCCGCACTCGACGGCTCGCCCGGCATTGCCTGGGGTAATGTCGTCGGCTCTAACCTCGCCAACACGCTGCTTATCCTCGGCGCGACCGCGCTGGTGGCGCCGATTATCCTCCACGGCATCGGCAAGCGCGATGCGGTGGTCGCGCTGCTTGCGACGCTGGCTGTCTGGGCGCTGGCCGTGTCGCAGGCAGGTGCGCTCTGGATCGGGATCGCACTCCTGGTGGCGCTGGTGGTGTATATCGTCTGGCGGCTGCGCCATCCGCCCGAGCTGGAAGAAGATGATGAGGAAAAACAGCCCGGTTTCGGCCTCGCGATCGTCCTGTTCCTTGCAGGCCTTGGCGCGCTAGTGGTGGGCGGAAAATTCCTCGTCGATGGCGCGATCGAACTGGCGACCATTGCCGGCGTCTCGCAGACGGTTATCGGTCTCACCATCGTCGCCGTGGGCACCTCGCTGCCAGAGCTTGCCGCATCGATTGCTGCCGCGCTCAAGGGGCGCAGCGATCTGGCGGTGGGCAATGTCGTCGGTTCTAACATCTTCAACCTGCTGATGATTGGCGGGGTGACGATGGCTGTGTCGCCGCTCGCGATCCCGGCGGAGATGCTCGACCTCGAATTCCCGGTGCTGGCAGGATCGGCGGTGCTCATGCTGCTGCTGTGCCGCTATGCGCACAGTATCGGACGCGGGCTGGGATTGCTGCTTTTGGCGGCGTTCACGGTGAATACGGCGCTTTTGTTCGCCTAAATTTGCAGGTGAGTCCTCGCGGCCACACCGCAGCATATCGAGTCCTGTAATAACGCGCAGACTCAATATCTTGTGTGAGACTCCTTTTGTTCCGCTCTAACTGTGGTGGAGCGGTGCAAAATTGCCGCTTGACCCCGGACTCCCGAGGATTCATCCCCTGTGGATAACTTGAGGGGTATTCCGTGGGCAATCTGACGAAAATACGCACCGCACCGGTCAAAACGCGCGCGCCAAAGGTCGACAAACAGGACTTGCCGCTGGGGCAAATCCTTGCCGGCGACTGCGTGGAGGAAATGCGCAAGCTGCCCGATGCCTGCATCGATCTCGTCTTTGCCGACCCGCCCTATAATTTGCAATTGGGCGGCGATCTCAACCGGCCCGATGGCAGCCATGTCGACGCAGTGACCGATCACTGGGACCAGTTCGACAGCTTCCAGATCTACGACAATTTTACCCGCGACTGGCTGACCGAATGCCGCCGCGTGCTGAAGCCCGATGGCGCGCTGTGGGTGATCGGCAGCTATCACAATATCTACCGTGTCGGCGCGATCCTGCAGGATCTGGGCTTCTGGATTCTGAACGACATCGTGTGGCGCAAGACCAATCCGATGCCGAACTTTCGCGGCACCCGCTTCACCAATGCGCATGAGACGCTGCTGTGGGCGAGCCAGGGCGAGAAGGCGAAATACCACTTCAATTACCGCGCGATGAAGACGCTGAATGACGAGCTGCAAATGCGCAGCGACTGGACCTTCCCGATCTGCAGCGGCGGAGAGCGGTTGAAGGACGAGGCAGGTCACAAGGCGCACCCGACGCAAAAGCCCGAGGCGCTGCTCTACCGCGTGCTGCTGGCGACGACCGAGAAGGGCGACGTGGTGCTCGACCCGTTCTTCGGCACCGGCACGACGGGCGCGATTGCAAAGCGCTTGGGCCGCGAATGGATCGGCTGCGAGCGCGAGGCGGACTATCGCAAGGTGGCGACCGCGCGCATCGAAAAGGAACTGCCGCTCGATGAAAGCGCGCTCACGACAATGCAAAGCCGCAAGACCCAGCCCCGCGTGGCGTTTGGCGCGGTTGTTGAGGCGGGCCTGCTCGCCCCCGGCACGCTGCTGTTCGACAAAGCGCGCCGCTGGCAAGCGACCGTACGCGCCGATGGCAGCATCGAATGCGGCAAGCTGGTGGGCAGCATCCACGGCGTCGGCAAAGAGTTACAGGGCGCACCAAGCTGCAACGGCTGGACGTTCTGGCACTACGAAGCGGGCGGCGAGGTGAAGCCTATCGATGCGGCGCGAGGGCTGTATCTGCTGGCGAGCGAGGATTGAGCCGTGCAGTCGTCACTCCGGATGTGATCCGGGGTGACGCGTTGGGTATGCGTACCGCCCCTTTCCTACGCCAACGCCCCGCGCATACACCCGTGCAAATGCGCACCGAACACCCTTCCAATCGCTCCGCAAACAGGCGAAAGCTGTGGCTGAAAAGTTTTGCCTCAGGACACTGTAACAGGTGTAACAGGTTAGCGCCCGAGAACGGCTCAAGGCATTGAAAGCAAACGCATGACCCAATCGCTCTACATCCAGCCGATCACCACCGTCTCCGGCCCGCAGGCGGTCGAGGGGGAGGCGGTGCGGCTTGGGGGCGGGATGGTCTATGCGCGCGAGTTTGCGGTGATCGTGCGCGAGGGCGGGCGTGTGCTGTCGCGCCAGAATGCGACCAAGGCGACGATGGCGGAAGCTCTCGCTGCGCTGCCCGACACCCTGGCGGAGGAAGCCAGCGCACAATGGGCGGGGCTCGCCAAGGTACACGCGCCGCTCGAACTGGGCGGACGCACCATACGGCTCGACCAGCCGCAGGTGATGGGCATTCTCAACGTCACGCCCGACAGCTTCTCCGATGGCGGGCGCTTCATGGACGACCCCGAGGAAATGCAGATGCACGCCGCCGCCATGCACGAAGCGGGCGCGGCGATCATCGACATTGGCGGGGAAAGCACGCGGCCGGGCGCCAAACCCGTATGGGAAGGCGAGGAGGTGAAACGCGTCGTTCCCGCGATCGAACATTGCGTGGCGATGGGTGCGGCGGTCAGCGTCGATACGCGCCGCCCCGCGGTGATGGAGGCGGCGCTGGAGGCGGGCGCGCATATCATCAATGACGTGTCGGGCCTGCGCTACGATCCGCGCAGCGTCGAATTCGCAGCCTCGTCAGGCGTACCCGTCATCCTGATGCACGCGCCGGGAACGGGAGAGGACTTGCACGCGGGGCCGGATTACACCGCCGTCGCTTTCGACGTGTTCGATACTCTGAAAGGCTTGCGCGATGCGGCGATTGCAGGCGGCATTGCGGCAGAGCGCATCGTGCTCGATCCCGGCATCGGTTTCGGGAAGTCGCTGGCCGACAATCTCGCCATCCTCAACGCGCTGCCCATGTATCACGCATTGGGTTGCCCGCTGCTGCTGGGCGCGAGCCGCAAGCGGATGATCGGCGCACTGAGCAATGAAGTGGCGGCGCACCAGCGTGTCGGCGGCTCGCTGACGCTGGCCAAGCTCGGGATGGATGCGGGCGTGCAGCTGCTGCGCGTGCACGACGTGTTCGAAACGGTGCAGGCGCGCAATGTCTGGCGCGGCCTGCGCGACGCGGCGCTGACCGATTTTGCGGGGCTGGAGAGCTAGGGCGCGCTAGAAGGTAATGCTGTCGCGCACCTGCTCAAGCGCCTCGGCAGCCTCATGCACGCCGGCATTGTCGCGGCTCACCAGCATCAAAGTGCGGTCATGCGCAGGAAGGAAGGTGTAACGCGTGGTGGTGTGATCGGTGGTGTGCGTCAGGGTGACGCCCTCCGCGCCGTGCATCTCCGCCGGCTCGAACGCTGCCATATGCTCGCGGTCTTGGGCGATGGCGGTGGTGTAATGGCTCAGCGGGCGCTCGAGTAGCGCCAACGCGAAGCCGACTTCGTGATCGGCGGTGCACGGCTCGCGATGGCTATCGTTATCGAACGAGCAGCCGTCCGACCCGATTTGCTGCACAAGGTCACGCGGGATGAACTTTATCGCGAAGGCTGTTTCGCTGAAGTCGGGAGGCAGCGGCAACTCGGTTTCGACCTGGCTCAGCAACTGCGCGTCATAGGCGTAGTGGACATGCGCAAGGCTCCCCTCGGTCAGTGGTGTGGCCTGGGTGGGGACGGTAGCGGATGCAGGCTCGGTCGGCTCGCTCGATGCTGGCGAGCAGGCCGCCAGCGCCATCGTGCAGATCAGAAGGAGAGAGCATTCGGGCCGTTGCATGACACTACATCGCACGAACCGCCTTACGGTTCCGCAGTTTTACGACTGGATACGTCCGCTTAGGCGGCGTTGTCGATGCCCAGATCGGACAGTTTGCGATAGAGCGTGGAGCGACCAATCCCGAGGCGACGGGCGACTTCGGTCATCCGGCCGCGATAGTGGCCGATGGCGAGGCGGATGACATCGGCCTCGATCTCTTCGAGCGGGCGCAGATTGCCGTCGCCGGTGTAAAGCTGCACGCCCGCGCTTTCGCGCACCGGAATATCGGGTGCTTCGCATTCGCCGACGATTTCCTTGACCTGCGGGAAGTCCTCGGTGGTCAGCGCATCGCCATCGCAGAACACGGCGGCACGGAAGAGGACGGCCTGCAACTGGCGCACATTGCCCGGCCAGTCGAAATTGGAGAGCAGGGTGAGCGCGTCCGAGGTAATGCCCAACGGACGCAGGCCCGGCTGCTCGCCAATGCGGGCGAGGAAATGGCGGGTGAGCGCGGGAATATCTCCGGTGCGTTCCCGCAAGGGCGGCAGCTCGATGGAAGTTCGCGAAATCGCGTTCAGCAAGCCTTCGCGGAAATGGCCGGTAGCGACCAGATCGGCGAGCGGCAGATTGCTCGCTGCGATGATGCGGACATCGACCTTATAGGCATATTGCGCGCCGATGGGTTTGACTTGCCCGCTCTCGATCACATCGGTCAGCCGGTCTTGCAAATCCATCGACAGGCGGTCGATCTCGTCGAGCACCAGCGTGCCGCCATCGCAATGCTGGATCGCGCCCACCTGCTGCTCGAACGCGCCGGGGAACGCGCCCTTTTCGTGCCCGAACAGCACGGATTCGAGGCTGCTTGCGGGAATGCCCGCGATGCTGAGCATCCGGAAGGCGGTCTTCGAACGCGGGCTGGCGCCTTGCATCGCGCGCACCAGCATTTCCTTGCCCGTGCCGCTTTCGCCTTCGATCAACACATGGCCATGCCCACGCGCCGCCTTGGCGGCTTTCGCCAGCGCGTCTCGAAAAGGCGGAGCGGTCCCGACCATCGCGTCGAAATCGAGGGTCGAGGGCATTTTCTCGGTGAGCGGGGTCAGCTCGTCGCGCGGTGTTTCGCGGGTGGTTGCATTGCGCAGCGCCTGCATCAGGCGATCGGGCGCGACGGGTTTGACGAGGTAATCGGTCGCACCAGCGCGCATCGCCTCGACAGCAAGCTGCGGGCTGGTGCTGGTCGTCAGCATCAGGATCGGCAGGGCGGGGCGACGCTCTTTCAGCTCGGCAATCAGTTCGCAGGCGCGGTCTCCCGGCACCCACTGGTCGAGGATAATCGCGGAGAGCTGCATCCCCTGCCGCGTGCCCAAAGTGGCAATCGCGGTTTCGGAATCGCCGACAACCAGCGTGCGCCATCCCTCGCGCCCGGCGAGCGCGGAAATCAGGCGGCTTTGTGCCGGTTCATCGTCAATCAGCATCAACAGACGCTGTTCGGTCTCTGCCATGCGCACCCACCATAATCGCCCGGACATCCGGGCAGGAACGCATTGTGGTAACAGGAGGGGGTAAAAACCCGATTAAGCCCGAATTCCCTCTGCCAGCGGGGTAAATCGCTTGTGGGGACTTGAGCGGTGGCAATACGGGCGATAGAGCACTGCCAACAGTTCAACTTTTGCTTGCAGGAAAGTTACTCTCACCATGAGCAACCCGCACGATATGAAAGCCGCCACCGGCACCTATTCGAGCTTTATCAGCACGCTGAAATGGGCCGTTCCCTTGCTGATGGCGATCACCTTCTTCGTCCTCTGGCTCATCGCCTGAGCGGCGGCGGACAGTTGATGCGGATAGCGGTTCTCAAAGAGCGGGCAGCTGGCGAGAGCCGCGTTGCCGCGACTCCCGAAACGGTCAAGAAATTCACTGCGCTGGGCGCGGCGGTTGCGGTTGAGGAAGGCGCGGGGCTTGCCGCGTCGATCTCCGATGCCGCCTATCGTGACGCGGGGGCGGACGTTGTTTCCGCGAGCGCGGCGGTGAAGGATGCCGATATCGTGCTCGGCGTGCAGGCGCCCGATGTGGCGCTGCTGAAAGGCGCGAAAACGGGTGCTTGGGTCGCAGCAACCTTCGATCCTTTCGGCCAGCGCGAGCGGGTTGATGCCTATGCCAAGGCGGGGCTTGAGGCATTGAGCATGGAATTCATGCCGCGCATCACCCGTGCGCAGAGCATGGACGTGCTCTCCAGCCAGTCGAACCTCGCCGGATACAAGGCGGTGATCGCGGCGGCGGACACCTATGGCCGCGCTTTCCCGATGATGATGACGGCAGCGGGAACCGTGTCGGCGGCGAAAGTCTTTGTTATGGGCGTCGGCGTGGCAGGCCTGCAGGCGATTGCCACGGCCAAGCGGCTGGGCGCGCAGGTGAGCGCCACCGATGTGCGCTCCGCCACCAAGGAACAGATCCAGTCGCTCGGCGCAAAGCCGATCTTTGTGGAGAATGTCGCTGGCATCGAGGGCGAGGGCGCGGGCGGCTATGCCACCGAAATGTCCGAAGAATACCAGAAAGCGCAGGCCGAACTGGTGTCCAGTCATATCGCCAAGCAAGACATTGTCATCACCACCGCGCTGATCCCCGGCCGCGCCGCGCCGCGCCTGATTTCGGACGCGCAGATCGCGACCATGCGCGAAGGCAGCGTGATCTTCGATCTCGCCGTGGCGCAGGGCGGTAATGTTGAAGGCTCGGCAGCGGACGAGACGGTGGTGAAGCACGGCGTGAAAATCATCGGCTTCTCCAACACCGCAACGCACCTTGCCGCCGATGCCAGCGCGCTGTTCAGCCGCAATTTGTTCAACTTCCTCAACGCCTTCTGGGACAAGGAAGCCGGCAAGCCGGTGCTCGACGAAGAGATTGGCGACGCGGTGCGGCTGACGCGGGGTGGCGAAGTGGTGAATGAGAGGCTGTTGGGGTGAGGGCGCTGACACTCGCATTTGCGTTGGCTCTGGTGGTCACGCCGGTACAGGTGCTCGCACAAGAAGAAGCTGAGGGCGAGCCGCCGCATCCAATTGAAGGCGAATGGACTGTCGACCTCCGTCTCGGAATCGATGACGAGCGGTACACGCAACCGATGGTATTGCGTTTATCCCACGCCAATCACGTAACCGGCGAACTTTACGGTTCTACGATCGAGGCAGGCCGTTTCGGCGCTGCCCAGGGGCGCGAGTGCATTGCGTTCCGGACAAGCGACAACTCGGGCAATTATCATCACTCGGCCTGTCTCACAGGCGCGGTTCTGGTCGGCGTAAGCTGGTCGGAAGGGCGCGACTTCGTGCTGCCTTGGACTGCCACAAAGGACTGAAATGGACTTTATCTCAATCCTCTCGATTTTTGTGCTGGCGTGTTTCGTCGGCTATTATGTCGTGTGGTCGGTCACGCCCGCGCTGCATACGCCGTTGATGGCGGTGACCAATGCGATTTCCAGCGTGATTATCGTCGGCGGCCTGATCGCTGCGGCGGAGGCGGGGAGCGATGTGGCGAAGTGGCTGGGGCTGCTCGCCGTTGTGCTCGCCAGCGTCAATATTTTCGGCGGTTTCGCGGTAACCGAGCGGATGCTCGCCATGTACAAGAAGAAGGATAAGTGATGACGATGTCCTTCCTTGCAGCTGGCGCCGAGGGCACTGGCGTCAACCCTTGGGTCGCACTTGCCTACCTAGTTGCAGGCGTGTTCTTCATCCTCGCATTGCGCGGGCTTTCCAGCCCCGCCACATCGCGGGCAGGCAACCGGAACGGCATGATCGGTATGGCGATTGCCGTCATCACGACGTTGGTAACGCACAGCCTCGCCAATATCGTCGAGATCGGAATCGCGATTTTCCTTGGCGGGATCATCGGGGTCACCATCGCCCGCCGCATCGCGATGACGCAGATGCCCGAGCTGGTGGCGGGTTTCCACTCGCTCGTCGGCCTCGCAGCAGTGCTGGTCGGTTGGGCCGCCTACCTCAATCCCGGCGCATTCGGCCTGTTGACCGAGAGCGGCGCCATCGGGCCGGTGAGCAAGGTCGAAATGGGTCTGGGCATCGCCATCGGGGCCATCACCTTCTCCGGCTCGATCATCGCTTTCTTGAAACTCAGCGGCAAAATGAGCGGTTCGCCGATCCTGCTGCCCGGGCGGCACGTGATCAATCTCGGCACGCTCGCGGCGATCCTCGTGCTGACCGCGATGTTCGCGCACACGCCCGATCCGGCGGCAAATCTGCCCTTTATCGTCGCGTTGACGGTGCTCGCCTTTGTCATCGGCTTCCTGCTCATCATCCCGATTGGCGGCGCGGATATGCCGGTCGTCGTGTCGATGCTGAACTCCTATTCCGGCTGGGCGGCGGCGGCGATGGGTTTCACACTGGGCAACACCGCGATGATCATCACCGGCGCGCTTGTCGGCTCGTCAGGCGCGATTCTGTCCTACATCATGTGCCGCGCGATGAACCGCAGCTTCCTCAGCGTGATCGCGGGCGGCTTCGGCGGCGATAGCGGCGGCGCGTCGGGTGGCGAACCGCGTGAACAGCGCCCATACAAGCAGGGCAGCGCGGCAGATGCGGCCTATATGCTCGAACAGGCGGAGAAGGTCATCATCATCCCCGGCTATGGCATGGCGGTGGCGCAGGCGCAGCACGCTCTGCGCGAAATGACCGATGTGCTGGAGGAAAAAGGCGTCGAGGTGAAATTCGCCATCCACCCCGTCGCAGGCCGGATGCCGGGGCATATGAACGTGCTGCTCGCCGAAGCCAATGTCTCTTACGACAAGGTGTTCGAGCTGGAGGACATCAACAGCGAATTCGCGCAGGCCGATGTTGCCTTCATCATCGGTGCGAACGATGTGGTGAACCCGGCAGCGAAGACCGACAAGTCCTCGCCCATTTACGGGATGCCGGTGTTCGATGTGGACAAGGCCAAGCAGGTCTTCTTCATCAAGCGCAGCATGGGCGGTGTCGGCTACGCCGGGGTCGACAACGATGTGTTCTACATGGACCAGACCATGATGCTGCTGGCGGATGCGAAAAAGATGGTCGAGGAAATCGTCAAGGCGCTCGACTGATTTGGTCGACGGGGTTCAAGGGGCTTACCAAACGTGCGCAAACTCGGCCTGATTGGCGGGATGAGCTGGGTTTCGACCCACCGCTATTACGAACGCATCAACAAGCGCATCCAGCGCGATGCCGGCCCGCGCCATTCCGCGCCGCTGCTGATCGAAAGCCTCGACTTCGCGCAAATCTACCAGTTGCAAACGCCAGAAGACTGGGAGCGCGGCGCAACGGTGATTACGGCAGCGGCGAACCGCCTTGCCGACGCGGGTGCGGAAATGCTCATCATCGGGGCCAATTCGATGCATCGGATGTTTCGCGAGATCGAAGCACAGGTGCCCGTGCCGATGCTGCACATTGCCGAATGCGTCGGTGCGAAAATGGCGGCGGACGGCATCAAGCGTGCCGCGCTTGTCGGCACGCGCAATGTGATGACCGAAAGCTTCTACCGTCGCCGGCTGGTGGCGCATGGGGTCGATTTGCTACCGCCTGATATGGAGCACGTCGAAGAGCTCGATGCGATCATCTATGATGAGCTGATGGTAGGCAAGGCGCGCAAGGATTCCGAGCGCACGCTGCGCACCTGGTTCACCGGTTATGAACGCGACGGCGCGCAGGCGGTGGTGCTCGCTTGCACCGAGCTGGAGCTGATCGTCGATATCGATGCCAATGTGCTGCCGATCTATGACTGTATGCGCATCCATGCCGATGCTGCGGCGGACTGGATTATCGGCGGCGAGTAGACCGCCGAAGCGGGGTTTTCCCGCGGCAATCGCCGCCGTTCGCGCCCTGTTCCCGTTGTCATAGGCCGGTCTCTGCCATAGCGGTGCAGGCCATGCATTACGCGCCCTATGCCGCCGATCCTGCGCACAGCCGAGGGCGCGAGTTTTCGCAGCCGGGGCACACTGCGCGCGGGCCGCGCACGGCTTTCCAGCGCGATCGTGACCGGATCATCCACTCAATTGCTTTCCGGCGGTTGGCGGGCAAGACGCAGGTCTTCATCGCGCCCGATGGTGACCATTACCGGGTCCGCCTGACGCACAGCCTTGAGGTCGCGCAAATCGGACGGGTGATCGCCCGCGATCTGGGTCTGGACGAGGATCTGACTGAGGCGCTGTGCCTCGCGCATGATCTGGGGCACCCACCCTTCGGCCATTCGGGCGAGGATGCGCTGGAGGCGGCGCTGGAGCGGTCGGGCGGCTTTTGCCACAATGGCCATACTTTGCGCACTGCTATGCGGCTCGACAGTCCCTATCACGGGATGACAGGGCTGAACTTGAGCTGGGAAGTGCTCGAAGGACTCGCCAAGCATAACGGGCCGGTCGCAACCCCCGGCTGGGCGCTGGCGGAGCTGGACGCGGCCTTTCCGCTCGATCTGCACCTGCATCCTTCGCTGGAAGCGCAGGTGGCCGCGCTGGCCGACGATATCGCCTATGACAATCACGATATCGACGATGGACTGCGCGCCGGTTTCCTCGATCTCGAGGATCTGCTGACCCTCGATTTCCTCGCCGATCTGTGGCGCGATATTGAAGCGCGCTTTCCGCTGGCGACGCGCGATGAGCGGTTACGCGAACTGGTGCGCGCGCAAATCGGTGTGATGTGCAATGATCTGCTGGAGACGACGCGGGCCAATCTCGCGGGCGTTGAAAGCGTCGCAGAAGTGCGGCAGGCGGGCCGCGCCTTGGCGACGTTCTCGCCCGACATGGCCGCACGCGAGCGGCGGCTGAAGGCGTTCATGTATGAACGGCTCTATCACCATCCCGATCAGGTTCGCACGGCGGAACTGGCAAAGACCGTGATCGCCAAGCTGTTTGCCGCCTATGACCAGCAGCCTTCGCTGATGCCCGACCGCTGGATGCAAAGCCTGCCCGAAACGGCACCCGAACGCGGGCGTCACATCGCCGATTTCGTGGCGGGCATGACCGACCATTTTGCCATCCGCCAATATGCGCGGATTTTCGGCAAAGTTCCCGAAGGGTTGAGCAATGTCTGATGCAGCCGGACCGCTGTTCGATACACAGGCAGATGCCATCGCTGCCATTCCGGCCGTCGCAAAACGCCGCGTGCTGCTGGTGGGGGCGACCGGTCTGGTCGGGCGCAGCGTAATCGCCCGCACGCCGCATACGCCGCAGGTCGCTTTGCAAGGGCTGGCGCGGCGCGAGATGGACTTTCCCGATGGCGTGCGGATGGAACTGGTGCTCGCCGACAATCAAGATTGGCCCGATGTCATCGCCATGCTCGCGCCCGAAGCGGTGATCAACGCGCTCGGCACCACGCGCACCAAAGCGGGGAGTGAAGGGGCCTTCCGCGCGGTCGATCACGATCTGGTGATGGCGGTCGCCGCCGCCGCCAAAGCCGCCGGAGCGCGCAGCTTCGTGCATATCTCCTCGGTTGGCGCCGACACCGCGTCGAAGAATTTCTACCTGCGCACCAAAGGCGAGGTCGAGAGGGAGCTGAAGACGCTGCGTTTCAACCGGCTCGACATTTTCCGCCCCGGATTGCTGCGCGGACAGCGACAAGGCGATGTGCGGATGCTTGAAGGGATCGGGCGGGTACTCGCACCGCTCACCGATCTGTTCCTGCATGGCAAATACGCCAAATATCGCTCGATCATGGCCGATGATGTCGCCGCAGCCGCATTGCAAGCGACGGGCGAGAAGGCGGGCGGACAGTTCGTTCACGAGCATGACGGGATCATGCGGCTGGCCGACAGGTTCAAGAGCGGGGAGCGCTAGATTGTGCCTTGGGACACACTTTTCGCTATCGCCAATGGCTGGGCGCTGGTGCTGTGGGTGGTTCTAATCCTGCTCCCGCGCACGTCGGTGTCGCAGGCCTTCGTGTTCTACGCGGGCGTCGGGCTGTTATGCATGGCGTACGCCGTGCTGATGGCGCTGCTGCTGGCAGGGGCGCTTGATCCCGGCAATGTCGTTGGCGATGGCCAGGCGGCATCCTTTATGAGCATTGAGGGCGTACGCGCCCTGTTTGCCAGCGATGCGGGGATTACGATCGGCTGGATCCACTACCTCGCCTTTGATCTGTTTGCCGGATTGTGGATCGCCAAGGATGCCGATCACAAGGGCTTCTCGCGACTGGTGCAGGCGCCCGTCCTGCTGCTGACTTTCATGGCGGGGCCGGCGGGACTGTTCCTCTGGTTCCTTATCCGTGAAAAGCGCGCCCGCGCTTCGGCTGGCCCGCGCCGGGTCAATCTGTGAAGCGCCATGCGCCTGCGACCTTGCGCAATCGGGAAGCGATTGCGGAGGTGCTGGCGAAGGAATTGCCGGGGCGTGGCATCATACTCGAAGTCGCCAGCGGCACCGGCGAACACGCGGTATTCTTTGCGGAGAAATTTCCGGCGCTCAATTGGCAAGCAAGCGAAGCCGATCCCGGAGCCATCGCCTCGATCACGGCCTATCGTGAGGAGTGCAGTCTGCCCAATCTGCTGCCGCCCTTGAGCTTTTCGGTAACCGACGCCGAATGTCCGCTCGCCAAAGCCGATGCAATTTTTTGCGCGAACATGATCCATATCAGCCCGTGGGCGGCCGCCGAGGGGCTGTTACGGCACGCGGGCAGCTTGCTGGCAAAGGGCGCGCCGCTGACCCTCTACGGCCCGTTTATCGAGCCCGATGTGCCGACCGCTGTGTCCAATCTGGAATTCGACGCCAGCCTGAAGGCGCGCAATCCGGATTGGGGTTTGCGCAGACTGGAGGCTGTTGATGCGCTGGCGGTCGAAGCGGGCCTCACCCGCACCGCGCTATGCCCGCGAACAATCTGACGCTGGTCTATCGCCGCGACTGATCGCGACAGCGCGGCTTAGTCGATCGCGCGTTCGCCTGCCTTGCCGACGGATTCGATATCCTGCCCGATGCCCTGAATGGTGTTGCAGGCGGTCGCGGTGAGCGCGAAAACGCTCGCGGTAAGAGCGATCAGAATTTTGCGTGCCATGGTTCTCATCCTTTCGTGGCTTTCGCCCTAAACATACCGGATGAACGGGTGATGGCGCGCTCAGGTTCCCTCTGGCGGCGTTGCTGCGGCGAGGCGAGCCTTGCGCAAGACGCGTTCCCGCCAGGTAATCACGATGCCCGATCCGATAACAAAAGGTGCGCCCAGCCACACACCGGGCGTGGGCAGGTCGCCAAAGATCAGCCAACCGAACAGGGCGGCCCAGATCAGGCTGGAATAATCCATCACGATCACGCTCGACACCTCGCCAAAGCGCAGAGCCATGGTGATGAACACCTGCCCCCACGTGCCGAACAGGCCTATGCCTAGGAGCAGCAGCCATTGCTCGCCCGAGAGCGGCTGATGCACAAAGGGCAGGGCGGGGGCAGTGACCAGCACGGTTGCGAGCGCGAACCAGAACACGATCACCATCGGCGCTTCGGTGCGGCCGAGGTCGCGGATCTGGATGGCAATCAGCGCGATCATAAACGCGCCGCCCAACGCCACCATGGCGCCGGTCAGCGGGATCGCGCCGCTGCCCGGCTGCGCGATGATGACAATGCCCGCAAAGCCCGCAATTACGGCGGACCAACGCCACACGCCCACGGTCTCCTTCAACAGGATGATCGAGAGCAGTACGGCGAATAGCGGGCCAGTGTAGCTGAGGGTGGTCGCCTCCGCCAAGGGCAGCAGGATAACACCGCCAAAATTCAGCAGCATTCCGACAACACCGTAGGCCGCACGCAGCGCATGGGCCTTCGCCCGCGCAGTCTTGAGCAGCACCAGCCCACCGGCCAACATCGCCCAGCCGAGCATGATCGGCAGCGTCACGAATTGCCGCCAAAAGATCAGTTCGAGCAGATGGACGCCGCTTTCGCTCGCCAGCTTGATGCAAACCGCCATCAGAGCAAAGCCGGCAATGCCGAGCAGGCGAAAAACCAGGGCAAGCAGCGGGCGGTCTTGGTTTGCGGAACTCACCTTCGCGGCTTTAGGCCTGCTGCGTCGTCGCGCAAGCCCTGCTGCTTCCCCGGGATTGCGGGAGGGGTTTGCATCCACCATATGGCGGGCGATGAAATGGCCTGCCTTCCTGCTGTTGTCGAGCGATGCGACCCGTTACGTGATGGCGGGCGGCGCGCTTCTCGTGCTCTCGGCCATTGCCGCGCTTGGGGAGCAGCGGCGCGCGCGGCGCAAGCATCCCGATGCGGTCGGCATCATGCCGTGGCGCGACATCGGCGCGTTAAGTATGTTCGCTGGCCTCGCGCTGTGCGCGTTCGGGATTGTCGGCTGGATCCGCGGGTAGAGATAGAAGCTCTGGCGGTTGGTTTGCGCTAGGTCACGGCAAGCGCGACCGGAGGCAAACTACAAACAGGCTTCCAGATAAGCCTGGTCGAACCCGAACTGGCGGGCTTTTTCCAGCGTGTAGGGGCGCAGGCCGGACGAGCGGTGCTCGCCGATGATCTTGCCGTCATCGCCTTCGTCGAGATATTCGAACGCGAACAGCTCCTGCGTCACGATCACGTCGCCCTCCATGCCGATCACTTCGGTGACGTTGGTGGTGCGGCGCGAGCCGTCGCGCAGACGCTTTACCTGCACGATCAGGTCGACCGATTCGGCGATCTGACGGCTGATAGCTTCTTTGGGGATCTTGATGTCGCCCATCAGGATCATGTTTTCCATACGGCCAAGGCACTCACGCGGGCTGTTGGCGTGCAGCGTACACATCGAACCATCGTGGCCGGTGTTCATCGCGGCGAGGAGGTCGAAACATTCCGCGCCACGAATTTCGCCCAGGATGATGCGGTCAGGGCGCATACGCAGGGCGTTCTTCACGAGGTCGCCGATGGTGATCGCGCCTTGGCCTTCGAGGTTCGGCGGGCGGGTTTCCAGCGGCAGCCAGTGCGGCTGCTGCAAGCGCAGTTCCGCCGCGTCTTCGATGGTCAGCACGCGCTCGCCTGGGTCGATCATCTTCGACAGGGCGTTGAGCATGGTCGTTTTACCCGAACCGGTACCGCCCGAGATGACAATGTTCATGCGGCAGGCACCGGCAATCTTTAGTGCGGTGGCCATCTTGTCCGACATCGATCCGAAATCGCGCAGCATATCGATGGTGATCGGCTTTTCGGAAAACTTACGAATCGAAATCGCAGTGCCGCGCAGACTGAGCGGCGGCACGATGACGTTCACACGGCTACCGTCCTTGAGACGGGCGTCAGCCAGCGGCGTCGTCTGGTCGACGCGGCGGCCGACCTGGTTCACGATGCGCTGGGCGATTTGGAACAAGTGACTTTCATCGCGAAACTTGATCGGCGCGATGGTCAGCTTGCCCTTCTTTTCGATGTAGGTCTGGTCAGGGCCGTTGACCATGATATCGGAAACGTCCGGATCGTTAAGAAGCTCTTCCAACGGGCCGAAACCGAGCAACTCGTCGATAAGCACCTTTTCCAGCGCGAACTGTTCGCGCCGGTTGAGTGTGACCTTGAGCTCGGCCAGCACTTCCATGATGATCGGGCGGAATTCTTCGCTCAGCTCTTCCTTGGAAAGCGTCGAGGCGGCTTCGGGATCGACACGTTCGAGCAGGCGCGGCAGCACCTGTTCCTTGATCTTGTGGACGCTAGCTTCGAACCCGCCAAATTCCTGCTGTTCGTGAACGGCATTGGCGCGTTCGGACAGACGGTCCATCGCGCTGGCGTTCTTGTCCGCAGAAGAGAGGGGCGCGCCCTCGGCGGGGACGGGGGGGAATTGCTCGCCACCCCGCGGCCCTGAACCGCCGTCAGCATTGCCTGCCCCTGCGCCTGCGTGCATCGGCTTGGCCACGCCAAAACTCGGGCGTGCGCCGTTGCCAATCCCGCCGGGGCCGTTTTTGCGTCCGAAAGCGCTCATCCGCTATCCCTCGTCTCTTCCCACAAAGGCGCAACCTCAATCAAAGCTGCGCCGGTACACAGACCCATTTCGCGGAGTTTGGTAAACATTTCGCTAAGGTTTGCGCCGAAAGCGGGACGAGTGATGTAAACTCTTCAACCGCAATAGCCGCCGATGGTGAATTTGCTGTTCACCGTCGTCTTCCTCGGATCAGGCGGGCTTTTCGCCATAACGTTGATTGCGCGAGCCTGGCCGAGTGCCTACAGCCCGCTTTCGCTTTTCGGGTACATCTCCATGCAACAATCGGATCGGGTCGGGCTGCTTTACGCGCTGGCGGGCTTTTGCTTGCTGTCCGTGAGTGACAATGTCGTCAAAAGCATGGCTGACGAGTGGACACCCACGGCGCTCGCTTCGGTCCGTTATGTTATCGGCGCGGTTGCTTTGTCGGCCTTGCTCTTCGCGCGGGAAGGCGTGGCCCCCTTCCGCTCCATCCCCATGCCGGGCGTGCAACTGCTGCGCGGGTTAGGGCTGGGCATTTCGACCGTCGCCTTTTTCGCCAGTGTCTGGGTAATGCCGTTGAGCGATGCGGTTGCTATCACTTTTGTGCAACCGATGATTACAGCCATACTCGCTGCGATCTTCCTCGGTGAGCGACTGCAAATGAACAAGGTGATCGCGATTGTTGTCGCGTTTGTCGGCGTGCTGATCGTCTTGCGGCCCAATTTTGCAGAAATCGGCTTTGCCGCGCTTCTGCCGCTGCTTGTTGCCAGCGGCATGGCCATGCTGATGATCGGCAACCGCGCCGCGAGAGGTGCGGGGAGCGTGCTGGCGGCACAGGCCTATGGCGCGATCATTGCGGCAGCCGTGCTGGTCGCCGTCGCCTTTGCCGGGGATCGAAGCGGTATGCCCGAAATCGCGTTCTTCTGGCCCGAATGGCACGTGCTGGCGCGCACGGCATTGGTGGCGCTCTTCGCCAGCACCGCGCACTGGCTGATCTTCAAAGGTACCGAGCGCGCCGGTGCAGCGACAATTGCGCCGATGACGTATGTGCAAATCCTGGTTGCGACCACGCTCGCGTGGATATTCTTCGACGAAGCGCCCGATCTGGCCGCGCTGGGCGGTGCGGCGCTGATTATCGCTGCCGGACTGTGGCTGTGGCATATGGGGCGCAAGGCCGATTCAGCGGCCGCACGGAAGGCTGGTGCTAGCGCCTGATCCAGACGGTCAGGATGCGATCCTGCAATTCCACTGAGCGGCTCTCATAATAGTCGGCCTCTAGCGCAGCGTCGACCAGCGCGGTCGTCTCCTCGTTCTGCACCGTAACCGGCCGGTCTGCGGTGACAATCGCGCCCGGCTCCAGCGCCAGAATGCGGCGCACTTCATCGCCTTGGTCGACATCGAGTGCGTTGAGTTCCAGCGCGTTGTTCAGATGGTCAGGATAGACCAGCCGCGTCGGCACACAGCTGTCGCTCATCCGGTAAAGCGCGGTCGGCCCGTCGAAAATCCACAGGCAGGTGTCGCGCCGGTCAACATGGGGAGCGATGGCGTTGGCGAGCTGCTGGGCGGCGTCAATCTGCCCCTGCGATTCCGCGTAACGGTCGGGCAGGTTGAGCAGGGCAAGGAATCCGGCGGAAACAAACAGGCCGGGATAGAGCTTGAGCGGCCCTTTGGCATTGAGCAGCGGCAGTCCGACCAGCGCGAAGGGTGCGCTAACTGCGGCGAAGTAATAGAGGTAGACCGTGCTCGGCAGAAAGGCGGTCGCAAGGCTGGCGAGCGCCCATCCGGCGAAGAACAGCCAGGTCGCAAAAGGTTCGGGTCGGATCATGCGGTAAGCGGCGTAAATGCCTCCGCCCCCGACGATCACCAGCGGCGCGACACCGAGCCAGAATTCGGGTGCCCAGCGGCCTTGCGGCGCGGGCATACGGTCAAAGAAGCTGAGGAAATTGGCGAAGACGAAGGCGTCGAACCCGCCGACTGCCGCATAGAGCAGCGCCACCACCACGGTCGGGGCAAGGCCAAGCGCGGCAAAAGCAGCGCCCAAAGCGGCGATATAGGGCAGGGTGGAACCGCGCCGGTATTCCACCCACAGGGCATACAGGCCGAAAAATGCGCATTGCGGCAGCACCGTGTATTTGATCTGCAAGGCGATCCCGCCCAGCAGCATCGCTGCCAGAGCGCGGCGGCGGAAATGCGGGTGCTGCGGATCGACCAGCAGCAGCGCCATGCCGAGCATCAGCGGCAGGAAGAAGACCTCGCTCTGCGCCGAATAGCTGGCATAGGCGCACAGCAGCACGGTCTGGATAATCGCCGCCAGTGTCGCAGAGGCGCGACCGACCAGCAGAAGCGCAAGGCGATAGGTCAGCCAGGCGGCGAGCAGGGCAAAGCCCGCCGCAACGAATTGGTAGGCCAGCGGTCCGGGGCCGAATAGCCAGTGCGCCGCGCCGAAAATGGCGAAGAGACCGAAAGGCTTGCGGTCCCACCAATCGACAAAGGGCAGCTCGCCATATTGCATCCGCCAGCCGATAAAGCTGTAAAGCTGCTCGTCATAATCGGCGACCGGATTGCCGAACCAGATGCCGCGTGTCGCCGCGATCACCAGCACGATCACCGCAAACGGCACCATGTCCCCGCGCAGCCATTGCCGGCGTGCGGGTTGCGAGGTGACGGATATCGGCGCCATCATGGTCATGCGGCGCTTGTGGCGCGGGTATGGTTAAGGAAGCATTATCAACGTCGCTCGCGCACGCGGCCAACCGTCGTCGGCGCGGCATCGCCGGATTTGCCCAAAATTAACCGCGTTTTGGTAGCGGCGAAACATGACCCGCAACAGCTACACTTTCCGGCATCTGTTCCGATTGGCCGCCGTCCTGATGCTGGCGGCTTTCTCCTATTTCGCCTTCGCGAGCTGGAGCATCGCGCCCTATCCGGGGCCGCAAGAAGCAAAGTTTCGCGCCGCTTCGCATATTGCTGGAGCACCGCTCGCGGACAGGATCGTGCTCGGAGACAGCCGCGTCGCGATGGCGGAACCGGACGGTGAATCGCTGCTCATAGGCTATGACGGGGCAACATTCCCGCAGCTGGAACGGCTGATCAGCATTGTTTGCTCGGTTAGCTCCGCTCCGATTACAATCGCCCTGGGCGTAAACGATACGATCCCGCGCTGGAGCGATGTCGGATCGACGATGGATAGCGCGCGGCGCTCGGTCGAGCAGTGCGGCGCAGAGCGCGTCAGCATTGCGGGCATCTGGGCGCCGGAGCCGACGGTCGAGCCGCTGGGCGGACTGTACGATCTGGAAACGCTGGCATTACTCAATCGCGAACTGGAAAGCATGGCCGCACAAACCGGAGCGACATTTATCCCCGCACCGCAGGGGCTTTCAGGACACACGTTCGACGGCGTGCATTTCATGCGCAATACATCGGGCGAATATATCGCACACCTTACCGGAAAGGGTGCCGCTAACGAGACAGTCGCTCAGTGACGACGCAGACCTTTCTCAACCCGTCACTGTCGCTGCTGCTTGATGCGGTGCGCGGCATCGCCGCGCTGATCGTGCTGGTCGGCCATGCCCAGGGCATGGATCTGTACACTGGGCCCTATCCGATAAGCGGTTTTATCCAGCATCATGCGGTGACGGCTTTTTTCGTGCTTTCGGGTTTGGTCATTGCGCATAGCGCAATGCGGCGGAAGACCGATCTGGCAGACTACGCCATCGCCCGCATCGCCCGGATCGTGCCGGTCGTCTGGCTGGCAATCGGCCTGTCGATCCTGTTGTTCGTGCTGGCCGAAGCTGCCGGCCTGGATGCAGGAGCCTCCCCTCCGACAGATCAGCTAACCTGGCAGACGACGTTGCTGCCGGCCCTGTTTCTCAGCGAAAGCGCGATCGGTGCAGGGCTGGTGTGGAATCCGCCCTTCTGGTCGCTGGTGTGCGAAGTGTTTTTCTACGCGCTGTTCGGTGCGGCTGTGTTCCTGCGGGGGCACCGACGGGTCGTTGTACTGGGAATCATCGCAATGCTCGCGGGCTGGAAAGTGCTGGTGCTCTTCCCGATCTGGTTGTTGGGCGTCGCTCTGGTGCTGTACCCAGAACGCTTTGAAATAGGACGTGTTGCGGGGGCTTGCGCGCTTCTGGTGGCAGGGGTTGCCATGGTGCTGATCGACCGACAGCTGCTTGCCTGGACAAGCGCACTTTCGGTATTCACCGGCCTCTCATTCGAAGAGCTGGGAATTGCCAAATTCCTGCTTGTCGATGCGGCGATGGGCTTGGCGGTGATGCTCGCCTTTGTCGGACTGCGCGCCTGGGCTGACACGCTGATGCCCGCGTTGGCCTTTGTCGAACGGCCGGTCCGCTGGCTCGCCGGCATATCGTTCACGCTCTACATCGTGCATCATCCGATGCTTCTCTTCGTTCGAGCAAATGGTATCGGGGCCGGCGATAGCGTGGCGCTGTTCGCGCTGCTCCTCGGCTTTGTGATCGCGCTGAGCTGGCTGCTGGCCGATCTGGTGGAGCACCGCACGCCGAAATTGCGCCGGGCATTGCGCCACCTGCTCGCGGAGCACCGGCTGCGGAGTGCCCAACCGCGCTGATTCGATCCGCATCGAACGCGAATTCGTGCTGCAATGTATAGGTATGCGTAGCCGCGAGCCTGTTTGACGCCGGTCGTACAGAGAAATATTTCTCCAAATAATATGGAGAGGATTGCGATGAAATTTGCTGCTGTTTTGACGCTTGCTGTGTTGTTTCCGCTGCCGCTTGCCGCGCAGGAAGCGCCCGAGTTGCCCGATTGGCTCGCCGGTTGCTGGGAAGCGACCGATGGCGAGCGCTGGGTCGAGGAATGCTGGACGGTGCCGCGCGCCGGGATCATGCTGGGCAGCGGACGCAGCGGTGATGGCGAGAGGCTGCTCGGCTGGGAAACGATGCGCATCGCGCTTGACGAACCGAATGGCGATGGCCCGAATGTGCGGATGGCGTTTCTTGCCGCGCCGATGGGCGCGACGCCGACCTTGTTCGCGTGGAGCCCGGGCGATTCGGAAAGCGTCACATTCATCAACACCGCCAACGAATATCCGCAGCGCATCCGCTACTGGCGCGAGGGGCGTGAGCTAATGGCGGAGATTTCGCTGGTCGACGGCAGCAACCCGATGCGTTGGGCCTACCGCCGGATGGACGACTAGCCAGCGATCAGGCGAGGGGCAGCGATTTCATCCCCTTCGTGCGGCTGGTGAGGTGATAATCGCGGCACAGGCTGCAACGATAAGGGCGCAGAGTTACCCGCGCCCTCATGGCAGCCGCGATGGCGGCCTCTTCGCTGGAATAGCGCCGTTTGCGGGCGCAAATGGCAGGGCGCGTCTGCATGGCGCGCCCGGTGCCGGTTAGCCCTCGACGTGCTCGGCGAGAACGGTCAGACCCTTGTCGCCGACTTCGGCAAAGCCACCGCGCACTTCGATGCTTTCCGGCTCGCCGCCTTCGGTCTTGTAGACCTGCACCGCACCGTCGCGGATGGTCGACATGAAGGGCGCATGGCCCTCCAGCACACCGAATTCACCCTCGGTTCCGGGGACGACCACCATGTGGACGTCTTCGGAACGGACGAGCTTGGACGGGGTTACGAGTTCGAAGTGTAGTGCCATTTCACATCATAGCCCCTTGCAAAGCGGGGCTTCCTTCAACCCCCCTCCCGCTTGCGGGAGGGGTCGGGGGAGGGCCTGTAACCAAAAGGAGGGTGGCCCGACATTCCCTCCCCTGACCCCTCCCATAAATGGGAGGGGAAAATTAGGAGCCCCAGCCTTTCGGCGGGGTACCTTTGTCTTAAGCCTCTTCAGCCAGCTTTGCGGCCTTGGCGACCACATCTTCGATGCCGCCGACCATGTAGAAGGCTGCTTCGGGCAGGTGATCGTATTCGCCGTCCACAACCGCCTTGAAGCTCTTCACCGTGTCTTCCAGCTGCACGAACTTGCCCGGAATGTTGGTGAACACCTCGGCCACGTGGAACGGCTGGCTGAGGAACTTCTGGATCTTGCGCGCGCGGGCAACGATCGTCTTGTCCTCTTCCGACAGCTCGTCCATGCCGAGAATGGCGATGATGTCTTGCAGGCTCTTGTACTTCTGCAGCGTTTCTTGAACGCGGCGGGCGGTGTCGTAGTGTTCCTGGCCGACAACGCGCGGTTCGAGCACGCGGCTGGTCGAATCGAGCGGGTCCACTGCCGGGTAGATGCCCAGCTCCGAAATGGCGCGGTTCAGCGTGGTCGTTGCGTCCAAGTGGGCGAACGAGGTTGCCGGTGCCGGGTCGGTCAAGTCGTCGGCAGGAACGTAAATCGCCTGCACCGAGGTGATCGAGCCCTTGGTGGTCGAGGTGATGCGTTCCTGAAGGTTACCCATGTCGGTCGACAGGGTCGGCTGGTAGCCCACAGCCGAAGGAATACGGCCGAGCAGAGCCGACACTTCCGAACCCGCCTGCGTGAAGCGGAAGATGTTGTCGACGAAGAACAGCACGTCCTGGCCTTCCTGATCGCGGAAATATTCCGCCATGGTCAGGCCCGAGAGAGCCACGCGGGCACGTGCGCCCGGCGGTTCGTTCATTTGGCCGAAGACGAGTGCCACTTTGGAACCTTCCGAAGTCGCGTTGCCTTCTTCGTCCTTGGCAATAACGCCAGCGTCGAGGAATTCGTGGTACAGGTCGTTGCCCTCGCGGGTACGTTCACCCACGCCGGCGAAGACCGACACGCCGCCGTGGCCCTTGGCGATGTTGTTGATGAGTTCCTGAATGAGCACGGTCTTGCCCACGCCAGCACCGCCGAACAGGCCGATCTTGCCGCCCTTTGCGTAAGGCGCGAGCAGGTCGATCACCTTGATGCCCGTCACCAGAATGTCCGCTTCGGTCGACTGGTCCACAAAGGCAGGAGCTTCGGCGTGGATCGGTGCGGTCATGTCGGCACCGATCGGGCCGCGCTCGTCGATCGGCTGGCCGATAACGTTCATAATGCGGCCCAAAGTCTTGGGGCCGACGGGCACAGAAATCTGCGCGCCGGTATTGATGACTTCCTGACCACGGGTGAGGCCGTCCGTGCCGTCCATTGCGATGGTGCGCACAGTGTTTTCACCGAGGTGCTGCGCGACTTCGAGAACCAGCGTGTTGTCGCCGTTCTTGGTTTCGAGCGCGGTCAGAATGGCGGGCAGTTCACCGGGGAACTGCACGTCGACGACGGCGCCGATGACCTGGCTGATCGTGCCATTGGTGGTTTGGTTCAATGCGGGGGCGGTAGCCATGATGTTTGTCCTGTGGCTCAGTTATCTACGTGATGGGAATTGTGTTCGGTACAGACCGCTTCGGCGTCGGCGATGACCCAGCTTTCGCCGGTTTCATCGACATTCAGCGTCGCGTCGTGGCGCAATTCGGTGTCTTCGCCGAGGCCGAATTCGCACGAAGCAGTGTCGGCACCCATGGCGCGCTGACAAAAGGCGGTCGAAACCGGCTCGGCAGCGGGGCAGGTTGCCGCGAACAGCTCGGTGAAAAGCGCCTCGTCCGCGGGAGCGAGTGCAACCACCGGTTCCGGAGCGACCGTTTCGACCGGCTCAGGTGCGGGCTCTTCACCGCAGGCGGCGAGAGCAAGAGCAGGAAGGAGGAGGGCGATTTTGCGCATGATCCTACAGAGCCTCCGCACCGGCGATGATTTCGATCAGCTCGGTCGTAATCGCGGCCTGGCGGCTGCGGTTGTACTGGATGGTCAGCTTGTCGATCAGGTCGCCTGCGTTGCGCGTGGCGTTGTCCATCGCGGTCATCGACGCGCCTTGCTCGGACGCTTCACGCTCCAGCAGGGCACCGAAAAGCTGCGTCTTCACATAGCGCGGGAGCAGTTCGGCGAGGATTTCTTCCTCGTCGGGCTCGTATTCCACCGCCGCGCCGGTGTCTTCGCTAGTTTCAGGCGAAGGTACGGGCAGCAGTTGCACCGTGGTCGGGTCCTGCGCCAGCGCGCTCTTGAACACGGGGTAGACGAGGTGGGCGATGTCAAATTCGCCCTTTTCGAAGCGCGCCACCAGATCGTCCGCAATGGCTTCGGCCTCTTCGAAACCGATATTGCGCACCGTGCTGGTGTCAAAGTGATGCGCGATCTTGCTTTCATAGTCGCGGCGGATGGGCGCGCGGCCCTTCTTGCCGACGAGGTAGAAGGTCACGTCCTTGCCATCGGCCAGCAGCTTTTGCGCCTGCTTCTTGGCCTCTTTCACGATGTTCGAGTTGAGACCACCGCACAGGCCCTTATCGGTGTTCACGACCACCAGCAGGTGGCGCTTATCCGATCCGGTGCCGCGCAGCAGCAGTGGGGCGCTGTCACCACTCACCTTGCTGGCGAGCGAGCCCATCACATCGGCGAGGCGGTTGGCATAGGGGCGCGCAGCTTCCGCCGCCGCCTGCGCCTTGCGCAGCTTCGCGGCGGCGACCATCTGCTTCGCCTTGGTGATCTTCTGGGTCGACTTGACCGACCCGATCCGATCCTTGAGTTCCTTGAGGCTTGCCATAATTCCCTTCTTCTTCCGTCATTCCGGCGAAGGCCGGAATCCAGTTGATGAGCTGTCTCTGTTTGGCTCTGGATCCCGGCCTACGCCGGGATGACGAATTGGAATGCCCTCCTAAAGACTTACGCGAACTGCTTCGCAAATGCGTCGAGTGCGGCCTTGGTCTTGTCCGCAGTCTCGCCTTCGAACTTGCCGCTGTCGCGGATCTCGGCGAGCACGGCGGCGTGTTCATTGCGCATGAAGCTGAGCATAGCGGCTTCGTATTCGGTCACGCGGTTCACCGCCACGTTATCGAGATAGCCATTGGTGCCTGCAAAGATCGACACGGTCTGCTCTTCGAACGGCATGGGCGAGAACTGCGGCTGCTTGAGCAGTTCGGTCAGGCGTGCGCCACGGTTAAGCAGCTTCTGGGTCGAAGCGTCGAGGTCCGAACCGAACTGTGCGAAGGCCGCCATTTCGCGGTACTGCGCCAGCTCCAGCTTGATCGAGCCGGCCACCTTCTTCATCGCCTTCGTCTGCGCGGCACCGCCCACGCGGCTCACCGACAGGCCGACGTTGATCGCGGGGCGGATGCCCTGGAAGAACAGGTCGGTTTCGAGGAAGATCTGGCCGTCGGTAATCGAAATCACGTTGGTCGGGATGTAGGCCGACACGTCGCCCGCCTGTGTTTCGATGATCGGCAGTGCGGTCAGCGAACCGCCGCCATTGTCTTCGTTCATCTTTGCCGCACGCTCGAGCAGGCGTGAGTGCAGATAGAACACGTCGCCCGGATAGGCTTCACGGCCCGGAGGACGACGCAGCAGCAGCGACATCTGGCGGTAAGCGACGGCCTGCTTCGAAAGGTCGTCATAGACGATCACCGCGTGCATACCGTTGTCGCGGAAAAACTCGCCCATCGCGCAGCCGGTGTAGGGTGCGAGATACTGAAGAGGCGCAGGCTCCGAAGCCGTTGCAGCGACAACGATCGAATATTCCATCGCGCCGTTTTCTTCGAGGCTCTTGACGATCTGCGCGACGGTGGAGCGCTTCTGGCCCACGGCGACGTAGATGCAGTAGAGCTTCTTGCCTTCATCATCACCCGCATTCACGGTCTTCTGATTGATGAAGGTGTCGATAGCGACGGCGGTCTTGCCGGTCTGGCGGTCACCGATGATCAGCTCGCGCTGGCCACGGCCGACAGGAACGAGCGCGTCGATCGCCTTGAGGCCGGTCTGCACGGGCTCATGAACCGACTTACGCGGGATGATGCCCGGCGCCTTCACTTCCACGCGCTGGCGGGTCACATCGGTGATCGGGCCCTTGCCGTCGATCGGGTTGCCAAGAGCATCGACCACACGGCCCAGCAGGCCCTTGCCGACGGGAACGTCCACAATCGTGCCGGTACGCTTGACGACATCGCCTTCCTTGATTTCAGCGTCCGAGCCGAAGATCACGACGCCGACATTGTCCGCTTCGAGGTTCAGCGCCATGCCCTGAACGCCATTGGCAAATTCGACCATTTCACCGGCCTGCACCTTGTCGAGGCCGTGGATACGGGCGATACCGTCACCCACCGAGAGGACGGAGCCGACTTCGCTGACTTCGGCTGCGGTGCCGAAATTGGCGATCTGGTCTTTGATGACCTTGCTGATTTCTGCGGCGCGGATTTCCATGTCTATGCCTTCTTATATGGGGGAGAGCGCTCAGGCGCTCTTCATGGCTTGTGCAAGCGAGTTGAGACGGGTGCGGATCGAGCTGTCGATGCGCTGCGATCCGATGGTGACGACGAGCCCGCCCAGAAGGTCGGGATCGACGCGTGATTTCAGTTTCACGGTGCGGCCTTCGCGGGCGCGCAGCTTGGTTTCCAGCGTGGCGATCTGGTCATCGCTGAGCGGATGTGCGCTGGCGACCTCGGCCTGCACTTCGCCGCGCTGGGCGGCAGCGATGGTGGCGAAAGCGCGGATCATGCCGGGCAGCGCCGAGACGCGGCGGTTTTCCGCCAGCACGCCGAGAAAGTTCTTGGTGAGATCGGAAAGGCCCAGATGTGCGCCGATGCCAGCCATGACATTGCCGATCTGGCTGCGGCTGATTTCGGGGTTCTGGATAAGCGCGCGCAGCTCTGCCGATTCGCCAAGAGCAGCGTCCAGCTGTTCGAGATCGGACTCGACAGCGGTCACTGTGCCAGCTTCACTGGCAAGGTCGAAAAGAGCAGAGGCGTAACGCCCTGCAAGGCTGGCCTGAATACCGGCGGAAAGCTCCACGCGCGAAGGTCCTCTTGGATCCGAGAAACGGTAAAATTCGAATGCGATGGAATCGGGTCACGCGGGGGTGTCCCTGCCAAAGCTGGCGCGCCCCTATCATCGGGGGACGGGGGATGCAAGCGGGGTAGACCAAGGGATTAGGAGAGCGATCAGAGTGTTTGTGACAGCCAGGCGATCGGAGCTAGCGAGAGGATTGCGAAACCGAGCCCGACAAGCCACCAGCTTCGCACGAAAGCCAGTGTCACCATGGTCAGGAAGTGCGCCGTGACAAATGCCAATTCTTGCCACTGTCCGCCGTCAACCAATTCCTGCCACCCCAACCATGCTTGGGCGGCGAAGGGGGCCATGCCAAACGCGAAGGTGCCCCACATATAGCGGCGATTTTCCTGATAATATTCCGCAAGGTCCACACCGTTCTCGCCGATATGTTCGGGAAGCGAGACACCGGCAAGCAGTGTCAGGATAATCAGAACATACATGATCGGCAGAAATTCACCGATAGTGATGTCACCGGTTTCCCGGGCGAGGCTCCACCAGAAATAAATGATCGCCATCAGGATAAAGAAAGCAAACACCGGTTGCGCCCAATGCCAGCGAACCTTTTTTGCCCGCAGCAGGCGGTTGAGATTGCCCAATTCCAGCGTGATCGCGACGCCCAGCACGATTGAAATAAGCACCAGCGCCTGCTGCATTTGCTATTCTCCCCCAGATTTGCTGCAGCGATAGACCAACCGCTCGTTCGGCCTGTCAGGCAATGCAGCCGTCACGCCTGCTTGCTGCGCGCCCAACCGGTTCGCGGCGTCCTCGCCCGCCTCGCAGCTGGGGGCGGAGTAATCACCACGCGCGGCCCGTGCTGCGTTCATCGGTTCGCGGGCCAGCAGATAGCGTTCCATCACAAACTCGCCCGCTGCCGGATCGAAGCTGTTGATCGAAACCGCCGCTTCACTGTTGGGCACGAAGACCCGCGTCCATTCGCCTGCATCGAGGCCATATTGCGTGCGGCCATTGACGCA
Organism: Aurantiacibacter sp. KMU-128; assembly: GCF_056933515.1. NCBI lineage: Bacteria > Pseudomonadati > Pseudomonadota > Alphaproteobacteria > Sphingomonadales > Erythrobacteraceae > Aurantiacibacter > Aurantiacibacter sp. KMU-128. The sequence goes on along the minus strand of NZ_JBXORT010000001.1, from coordinate 1,656,827 downwards.
GCCGGTTTCGGTCCAAGTCAGCGCCATTTGCTCTTCGGGGTCGCCCGTTACCCGGCTGCGATCGGGGTCGAGCACGCATTGGTAGTTGCCCGCCGCTCCGGCGGCGAGATCGATCGTGCCGCTGTCTTCACTTTCGGGAATTGCTTCGCGCAGCCGCTCCTCGGTGCGCGTGTCGATGGCGTTGAAGGGCGGGCGGGTGAACCATGCGACGGCAGCTCCGGCAACGCAGAGCAACGCCACGCCGCCTGCCACAGCGCGCAGGCGCTGGTTCTGGCCGACATGGCCATAGGCCGCCACGCCGCCTGCACCCGCGCCGACAATGAGCAGCAGGAAGGCAAGCGCGAGCTTGGTGTCGCGTTCATCGAGCACTTCGAATGTCGCGAGCCGACGGGCTTCCTCGGTCGCCTGCGCTTCGGCAGCCGCTTCTGCTTCCGCCTGATCAGCGGCAGCCGCGCGCGCCTCGGCATCGCGCGCTGCCTCCTCGGCATCCAGCTCCGCCAGACTGCGGCAAGGGCCGGAATTGAGGCGCGGCGTGACGCTATTGGCGCGCAGAAAGGGAAGCAGTTCGCGCGTCGAGACTGCAAAGAAGAACTCGGCATCTGACCCGTCGCTCTGCGCGCCGAAACTGTTGACGCCGAGCACGCGCCCGCAATCATCGACCAGCGGCCCGCCGCTATTGCCCGCGGCAATCGGCGCGGTGTGCAGCAGCGTATCGAAATCGCGGCTGGGACGGCGTCCGGCCAGCGAGCCCGCAGCGGTGACCGGCGGCTGCGCGCGGAACATATCGCTGAAAGACAGGCCCTGAGCGCGGTCGACATTGAGCGGATAACCAATGGCGGTGACCGCGCCGGTGGTCGCCGGATTGCCCGCAATAGTAAGCGCGGGAAGACCCAGCGGCTCTGTTGCCTCGATAATCGCCAGATCATTGCGCTCGCTATAGGCGATCACGCGGGCATAGACGGCCACATCGCGGTCTGCGGGCACGATGCCGATGGCCAGCCGGTCATCATCCATTGCCTGCGCAATGACGTGCGCGTTGGTGACGATCCGTTCGCCGCCCACCGAAAAGCCGGTGCCGTGCGAGATCGGATACAGTTCGGCTCCGTCCTGCCCGATAATCACCACCCGGACCACGCCGCGCGTCGCCGCTTCGATATCGGCGGGATCAGCCGACGCGGGGATGGGCCGGGCGAGGACGAGCGCGCAAAGGATCGCGGCGCAGACAAGGTTCAAAAGTCGCATCGACTGCTTTCCTATCGGGAAGCGCGCCCACCGCAAGCCCCGCCATGCGGTCAGATGTTGCAAGTGCTGCCATAAATCTGCATCACGCGCGTTATAGTGCACCTGCGAAGAGCCATGAAAGAGACCGGATTCGATGTCTGCCTTGAAGAAATACGCGCGTGAAAACCTCCACAGCTCGCAAATGCGGCTGATGCAGGATGTCCGCTATGAAGCGCATTTGCAGATGGAGAGCCTGAAGAACCGCATTCTTCCGGGTCGCCGTTCGCGCATCAAGGAACTGCAAAAGCAGACCGATCTGAAGCTGCATTGGGGCTGCGGTCGCAAAAAGAAGGATGGCTGGGTTAATGTCGATGGCTGGGAATCGGCAGCCACCGATCTTGTGTATGATCTGCGCAACCGGATGCCGCTGGCAGACGGGTCGGTGGCGATGATCTTTACCGAACACGTGTTCGAACACTTCACTTTCGCCGATGGCGAGAAGATCGCAGCGGATTTCCACCGCGTGTTGAAGCCGGGCGGCACGCTGCGCCTGATCGTGCCCGATCTGCAGACCTTCGCCGAGCGCTACGTCGCGGGGGACCGCGAGTTTATGTCCAATTTCCACCCGCAGGCGAGGCATCTGGGTGAAGGGCTGAACAATATCTTCTACGGTCACTTCCATCGTGGGATCTATGATTACCCGATGCTGGAAGACCTGCTGACGCGGGTTGGCTTCAGCGCGGTGCGCAAGGCAGATTTCCACGACAGTGCGATTGAGGAGCTGAACCAGGAACTCCCTTGCGAAGGCAGGATGCCGCTCAACCTGTATGTCGAGGCGGTGAAGTAGCGGGGTTTTCGTCATTGGGCGCAAGCCGCGGGACGCAATCCATGCGGTTCGAAGCTAAAAACGCGCCATGACCAAGACCGAACTCTCCGACGAAGACCGCTGGCAGATCGCGCTTGCCAAGGATCGCCGTTTTGATGGCGCATTTGTAACCGGCGTGCATTCGACCGGCATTTACTGCCGCCCGTCCTGTCCGGCGCGCGCGCCGCTTCGCAAGAATGTGCGCTTCTATCCTACGCCCGCCGAGGCCGAGGCGGCGGGCCTGCGCGCCTGCAAACGCTGCTCGCCCAAAACGCAAAGCGCGGAAGAGGCCTGCGTGCTCGCCGCGATAGCAGCAATCCGCGCCGATGGGGCGATGTCGCTGGAGGCGCTTTCCGAACTCACCGGCTACTCGCCGACGCATTTCCAGCGGTTGTTCACCCGCACGGTCGGCCTGTCGCCGGCGGCTTTCGCGCGTGCCTTGCGCGAGGAGCGTGTGCGGGAGGCATTGGCGGAGGGTTCGAGCGTGACCGAGGCGCTGTACGCGGCGGGCTATTCCTCACCATCGCGCTTCTACGCGGAGACGAAAGGGAGGCTGGGCATGACTGCGAGCGACTGGAGCAATGGCGGCAAGGGCCGTGTGATCCATTGGAGCGTGATGCCGACTTCGCTCGGTGAAATGCTGGTCGCCGCGACCGAAAAGGGTGTGTGCTGCCTGAGCTTCGGCGAGGGCGAGGGCGACTTGCGGGCGCGCTTCCCCAACGCGGAATTGCGTGAAGGCGGGGAGGCCTTCGCTGCGCTGTTCGAGCGGGTGACCGCGGCGGTGGAAGACCCCGCTTCCTCGATCAGCGCCGACATCCCGCTCGACGTGAAAGGCACGGCATTCCAGCAGAAATGCTGGGAGGCATTGCGGACAATCCCGCCCGGTGAAACCCGCTCCTATGGCGAACAGGCCGCGATGCTTGGCAGCCCCAAGGCCAGCCGCGCGGTGGGCAGCGCCAATGGTGCGAACAATATCGCCGTGCTGATCCCCTGCCACCGCGTGGTGCCAGCGGGCGGCGGCGTGGGTGGCTATGCCTACGGGCCGGAGATCAAGCGCGAATTGCTGCGGCGCGAGGGCGCAGGGCGTGCGGATTCGCTTGCAACGGGCGATTTGTTCGGCGACGGGCAGGAGCATGGAAAACTCCGATAGCAAAGGCGATATCGCCAAAGCGCCAACTCGTTCGATATGGATCAAAATCTGGCACTTCCCGCTGGTGGTGATGGTGTTGGCGACGGCGATTATCGTCGGCACGGCCTTCGTTTCGGCGGCGGTGGGGCAGGAACTGATCGCGCCCAATTTCGGAGAGAATACCGCGATCATCATCGGCGCGCTGCTGCTCGTGACGCTGACCTTCCTTGTCTACAAGATCGGTGTCGTTCCATTGGGCGCGAAGAAGCATGACGATCTGCCGCTAAACCGCGCGGCCTTGCGCGATACGATGCTGGGCTTTGCGGGCGGGGCGGCGCTGATCAGCCTCACCGTCGGGCTTGCCGCAATAGCGGGAGTTTACACGATTAGCGGGCCGGGCGGCTTTACCGACTGGGCCTTTATCCTCTTTGTGACAGGGCTTTACGCCGGTTTCTTCGAGGAATTGTTGCTGCGCGGCATTATCTTCCGCTGGCTCGAGGAGTTCGCCGGAAGCTGGATCGCGCTGGCCATCAGCGCGCTGGTCTTCGGCTTCGGCCATGCGGGCAATGCCAATGCGACCCTCTTCAGCTCGCTCGCCATCGCAATCGAAGCGGGCATCTTGCTGGGCGCAGCCTATATGCTCACCCGCTCGCTCTGGCTCGCCATCGGGCTGCACGCAGGCTGGAACGTGGTGCAGGCGCTGTGGGGCGTGCCGGTATCGGGCAATGCGGTGGACGGCCTGGTGCGCGCCAGGCTTGACGGGCCGCCGCTGCTGGCGGGCGGAGGCTTCGGGCTGGAGGCGACAATGTTCGCACTGGTGGTCGCCACAAGCGCGGGCGTTTGGCTTTTGTGGAAGGCGAAAAAGGCCGGGCGGGTGGTGCCGCCGATTTGGGTGCGGAGGGGTGAGCGGATTACGGCCTACTAATCCCGCGCCCAGCCTTTGCCCGCTGGCACCAGCGTATCCAAAAACGCCTCCGCGCTCTCCAGATATTCGCGCTTTTTGTCTTCGCCCATGCGGTCCCATGTCGCATAAATCCGCCCGATCCGGTGGTTGCTCTCCAGCCGGTCGCGGTGGGTAGCCATGAAGTGCCAATAGAGCGGGTTGAAGGGACACGCGCCTTCGCCGGTTTTCTTCGACACGCTATAGCGGCATTCCTTGCAGTAATTGCTCATCTTGTTGATGTAATTGCCGCTTGCCGCATAGGGCTTGCTCGCCAGCTTGCCGCCATCGGCATAGAGCACCATCGCGGCGACATTGGGTAGCTCTACCCATTCATAGGCGTCGGCGTAGACGGCGAGATACCAGTCCTGCACCTCGCGCGGTTTGACGCCTGCCAGCAGCGCGAAATTGCCGAGCACCATCAGCCGCTGGATATGGTGGGCATGGGCGTTGTCATGCGTCGAGCGGATGCAGTCGGCGAGGCAGCGCATATCGGTTTCGCCTGTCCAGTAGAATTCGGGCAGGCCGCGCTGGGCGTTCAGTGCATTGTCGCTCTCCAGCCCCGGCATGAAATGCCAGTAGAATCCGCGCACATATTCGCGCCAGCCGATCAGCTGGCGAATGAAGCCTTCGACACTGTTGAGAGGCGCTTTGCCGTCCTTGTAGGCCTGTTCGGCGCGCTGGCAGAGCTCCAGCGGATCGAGTAGGCCGAGATTGATGCTGGTCGAGAGCATTGAGTGCCACAGATCGTCTTGCCCGTGCACCATCGCGTCCTGATAGGGGCCGAATTGCTCGATCCGCTCGGCGAAGAAGGCATCGGCGCATTCCTCCGCCTCCTCGCGGGTGACGGGCCAGCAGAAACCGTCGAGATTGCCGAAATGGCCGGAGAATTTCTCCGCCACCAGATCGAGCACGTCCTGCGTGATGTCATCCGGTTCAAATTTGGGCCGTTCGGGCGCGTCCATTTCTCCCTTCGGTGGCTCGCGGTTTTCCTTATCGAGATTCCATTCGCCGCCCACCGGGTCATCGCCATTCATAAGCAGGCCGGTTTTCTTGCGCATTTCGCGGTAGAAATTCTCCATCCGCAGCGTCTTGCGATCCTTCGCCCAGTCTCGGAATTCGGCGATGGAGCAGAGGAAGCGGTCGTCGGGCAGGATTTCGACCGCGCAGTCGAACTTGTCAGGCCATTCCTCGATGGCTTGCTGCACCCGCCATTCGCCCGCCTCGACGATGTGGATCGCGCGCGGGGCGTGCCGTTCTAAGGCACGGGCGACTTCGCCGGTGAAGCTGCCGGCGTTATCCTCTTCGGTGAGCTTGGTGTAGTCGACCGTCCACCCGGCATCGCGCAATTCTCGGGCGAAGTGGCGCATGGCGGAGAAGATCAGCGCGATCTTCTGCTTGTGGTGTTTGACGTAGGTAGCCTCGTCCCACACCTCCATCATCAGGATAATCGTATCGTCTTTGGCCCTGCCACGCAGCGAAGCGAGGTTACGGGTCAGCTGGTCGCCAAGGATCGGGACAAGGATCGGGCCGGAGGAATTGCTGGTCATCCCAGCTCAAATGAATGCGGGCGGCGCGCGTTCCTGTCTGGCCACAGGAAACGCACACCGCCCGCAAGCTTTTCAGCGGAAAACCGTGTTAGCGATCAGTCCTGCTCGCAATCATACTCGGTAATCAGCGCCTCGAATTCCTCGCGTTCGGCATCGCGCGCCGCCTCATCAAGGTATTCGCCGGGGTGATCGGGACGCACCTGTTCCAGCAAAGGCGCGGTGTTGCCCTCGGCGAACTGGTCGTACATCTTGCGGATGACGCATTGACCTTCGCCCTGTCCGTCAATCCATTCGGCCCCCACCACGCGGGCATCCTCGATCCGGTTCTCGGTCAACAACCAGTGCACCAGCGCCTGCCTTACATCGCGATCATACGCGGCATAAGAGAAAGCGGCTTCGAGCGCGAGGGTCGCGTCCTCGTCCGGCTCGACCGACGGATCGAGCAGATGCGCCATGTAATAGCCATAGAGCGGATAGGCGTGATCGACTTCCAGATTGTTCGCCGCGGCAAAGCGACGACGCGCTTCGGCATACTGCGTCGGGTCTTCGAAAGACCGGCGCAAGGCGACGTCGGCGTAATAGATTGCCGCGCCGGTCGATTCCGGATCGATTGCCATGATGCGCTGGGCGAGGGCTTCAGCTTCGTCATAGTTGCGCGCGTCGAACTCGGCTTCGGTCGCTGCCAGCAGCACTGCAACGCTGTCGGGATAGCGCTCTACCAGCGAACGGGCCGTGCCAACCAGCCGTTGTGCTTCGTCTTCATCGACGCCGCGCTTGGAACGGATCATCAGATCCATCTGCGCTTCTTCGGCCTCGGTCAGGCGGCGGATTTCGACTGGCGGATCGGCTGCGACCGCATAGGGCACCCGCAGGATACGTGCACGGCCCTGACGAAATTCTTCCAGTTCCGCTTCCAGCACGTCGAGGTCGCCAAAGGCGCGCGCGGCTGCTTCCATGCGCGGCATGCCTTCCGCAATCGCCTGCATATAAACGCCCATCTGGCCACGCCGTTCGGGGTTCAGGTTCAGATGGCTCGCGATTAGCCAACCATGCGCGTAGGTGCGCGCGACATAATAGCGGTCACGCCCGGGCGGCGGATCGAAGGTGGCTTCGATATCGATCGGAACGGTCGCCAGCGATGCGCTACGCGCAGTCGGCACATCGCCGATCACGAAATGGTCTTCATTGAATTCGAGGTTCGAGAAGAGCTCGGCAAAGCCCTCGCTGTACCAAAGCGGATAGGGCGCATCGCGGTGCTGGAACATGAAATAGTGGACATATTCATGGAACAGCACCCCGCGCGGATCAAGCTGCATTTCGCTCGGCATATCCTGACCACGACTGCGGCCACGGCGACGGTTCTGCTGGCGGGGCACGAAAGCGACCGCTCCGGTCGCGCGCGGAATGAAGAAACCGCCGACACCGCTATTGCGATTGCCTGCTGCCAGCGCGCTCATGTCCGAGGTTTCACCAAATCGGAAGACCGTGAGCTTGCTCGATTCGGGTAAGCTTGCGTCTTGGCCAACGCCGGTGAACAGGCTCAGGACTTCGTCCAGCCGTTCAAGATCCTGCACGAATTCGAGCGTGTCTTGCTCCGAATCTTCCGAATAGAGAATGAAATGCTCCGATTCAGCGCGGTACCAACGCTGTGCCTGCACGGCCTCGGGCAATACCAGAATAAAAACCGCTACGGCGGCCAGAATGATGCGACTCATTTGTGAAAACTCCCAGTCCTGAAGGGCGATCATATGGATTGGGACGCCATGTGCAACACACCCTTTGGGATTTACCCGCGATTGAGCCAGAGCAGATAAATTGCGGAGAGGACTATCCAGCCGCCATCCAGGGTCTTGAGCCTTCGTGCGCCAAGCCAGAGAGCAATGGGGCGGGCTAGGAAGCCTCCCAGAACCGCAGCCGGTGCCGCGAGCAGCACCAACTCCCATTGCAGCGTGGCATTTTCGATATGCCACACAACCCCGCTAATCACGCTAATCGAGGAAATGAGGCAGGCGGCACCCGTGCACAGCAGGACCGGATAATGCCGGATAAAGAGATAAAGCGCGACCAGCTCGCCGATCCCGACCGAGAACAATGCAGTAATAATGCCTCCGGGAATAGCGAGCAGCAGCAGGACGAGCAGATCGATGCGCTCCAGCTTCGCCTTTTCGGGCTTGGTGCGGTTGACCGTCCATGTGCTGACAATCAGCGCAAGGCCCAGCACGATGGAGAACATCTTGTACGCCATCAGCACCGCATTCTGATCGAGGCTCGCAAAGCGCTGGGTAAGCAGCATGGCGGGCAGCGAGAGCACGAGCACGGTGAAGGCGACGGTGAAGAAATCGCGGACCTGCACGCTGGCATGGCCCGGCTCTGGCGCGGGCTGGTGCAACAGTCGGTCAGTCCACCGCAGCGCGCCCATGGTCATGCCGAAGCTCTGGATAGCCATGGAAACGCCGACCACTTGCAGCGGCTGCAAATCCATCACGCCCCATTCGCGCATGGCGTTGAAAACGGGGACGAAGACCACGCCGCCGCCGGTGCCCGAAGTGTTGGCGATGATCGCGCCGACTACGCCGATCGCGGGGAGGAACCACAACTCTGCCAGCAGAGCAGGGCTGTAGGGTACGAGCGCCCACAACAGCGCCCAGGCGCCTGCCAGAACAAGCGCGCCGGCGTGCACCAGCCTTCCGGGAGGAAGCTGGCTCAATCGAGATTGGGCCGCAGCCACCGTTCCGCCGTTTCCAGATCAACCCCGCGCCGCACGGCATAATCCTCCAACTGGTCGCGCCCGATGCGGGCAACGCCGAAATACTCGGCTTCGGGATGCCCGAAATAGAATCCGCTCACCGCCGAGGTCGGCAACATGGCGAAGTTTTCGGTCAGCGTGAGCCCGACATTCGCTTCGGCATCGAGCAGATCGAACAGGATGGGTTTGAGCGAATGGTCGGGGCAGGCGGGATAGCCCGGTGCCGGACGGATACCGCGATATTCTTCCTTGATAAGCTGCGCGTTGGTGAGGTTCTCGTTCGGAGCATAGCCCCACAGATCGGTGCGCACGTGCTGGTGCAGCCGCTCGGCAAAAGCCTCGGCGAACCGGTCGGCCAATGCCTTTAGCAGGATGTCCGAATAATCGTCCTTATCCGCCAGGAAACGCTGCGAATGCGGCTCGATGCCGTGGATGCCAACCGCGAAACCACCGATCCAATCGCCTGCGGGGTCGATAAAGTCGGCAAGGCACATATTCGCCCGGTCGCGCGATTTGCGCACTTGCTGGCGCAGGAACGGCAGCACCACGTGCTCTTCGCGCCGCACGCGGTGGATCGTGACATCATCGCCGTCGCGCGCGCAGGGCCAGAAACCCGCGACGCCTTTAGCGACTAGCCATTTCTCATCGATAATCCGGTCGAGCATCGCATTGGCATCGGCGAAGAGCTGCGTGGCGGTTTCGCCCACCACTTCGTCCTTCAGAATCTTCGGATAGGTGCCGTGCAGCTCCCACGCGCGGAAGAACGGCGTCCAGTCGATGCATTCGCGCAGGTCCGCAAGGTCCCAATCGTCGAACACATGGACGCCCGGCTTGGCAGGAGGGGCTGGCTTGTCCGACAGATAGGCGTCGTAATAATTTGCCCGCGCTTCTTCGAGGCTGAGCAGGACGCTCGGCGTCTTGCCTTCGCGGGCGAGGCGCACTTTCTCGTAATCGCCAGCCACTTCGCCGACATACTCGTCCTTCTGCGTGTCGGAGAGCAGTTTGGAGGCGACACCCACCGCGCGGCTGGCGTCGAGCACGTGGATGACGGGGCCGCCATATTGCGGGTCGATCTTGAGCGCGGTGTGCACTTTGGACGTGGTCGCGCCGCCGATCAGCAGCGGAATGGTCATGCCTGCGCGCTGCATTTCCTCCGCCACCGTCACCATTTCGTCGAGCGAGGGAGTGATGAGGCCGGACAGGCCGATGATATCGACGTTCTCGGCCTTGGCGGTTTCGAGGATTTTCGACCACGGCACCATCACACCAAGGTCGATCACGTCATAGCCGTTACATTGCAGCACGACGCCGACGATATTCTTGCCAATATCGTGCACATCGCCCTTCACGGTCGCCATGATGATCTTGCCCTTGGACTTGCGCTCTTCCTCGGGCAGCAGGTCCTTTTCGGCCTCGATAAAGGGGATGAGGTGGGCGACGGCTTTTTTCATCACGCGGGCGCTCTTCACCACCTGCGGCAGGAACATCTTGCCGCTGCCGAACAGGTCGCCGACGACATTCATGCCGTCCATCAGCGGGCCTTCGATCACGTTGATCGGACGATCCGCCGCCTGCCGCGCTTCCTCGGTGTCCTCGACAATATGCGCGTCGATGCCTTTGACGAGCGCGTGTTCGAGGCGCTTGGTGACGGGGAGCGAGCGCCACTCCTGCGCCGCCTTGGCTTCGGTTTCGGTCGTGCCGCGATAGCTTTCGGCAAGGTCGACCAGCCGCTCTGCCGCATCAGGGCGGCGGGCGAGGATTACGTCTTCGCACAGTTCGCGCAAGGTGGGGTCGATGGCGTCATAGACATCGAGCTGGCCTGCATTGACGATCGCCATGTCGAGCCCGGCGGGGATGGCATGGTAGAGGAAAACGGAGTGCATCGCGCGGCGCACCGTTTCATTACCGCGGAAGCTGAAGGAGAGGTTGGAGAGGCCGCCTGACGTCTTCGCGTGGGGACAGCGCTGCTTGATCTCCGCCACCGCTTCGATGAAGTCCAGCCCGTAGCGGTCATGCTCGGCAATGCCGGTGGCAACGGCGAAAATGTTGGGATCGAAGATAATGTCCTCGGGCGGGAAGCCATTGGCGACCAGCAGATCATAAGCGCGCGCACAGATTTCGACCTTGCGTTGCTTGGTGTCCGCCTGGCCGACCTCGTCAAACGCCATCACCACCACGGCAGCGCCGTAATCGCGGCATTTCTTCGCCTGTTCGAGGAATTGTTCCTCGCCCTCTTTCATGGATATCGAGTTCACGATGGGCTTGCCCGAAACGCATTTCAGGCCCGCTTCGATGACGTCCCATTTCGATGAGTCGATCATCACCGGCACCCGCGCAATATCGGGCTCTGCCGCGATCAGCTTGAGGAAGGTCGTCATCGCCTTTTCGGCGTCGAGCAGGCCTTCATCCATGTTCACATCGATGATCTGCGCGCCGTTCTCGACCTGCTGGCGCGCGACTTCGACCGCGGTCGCGTAATCGTCGCCCATGATGAGCTTCTTGAACGCGGCCGAGCCGGTAACATTGGTGCGCTCGCCGATATTGACGAAACGGGCGGAGGAGAGATTGGTCATTATGGTTTCGGTGTTTCTTGATCTAAATGCGCCCATCCTAGGATGAGCAGGAAAAGCATCATCAGCCATTGGAAAGGTGCCAACTCCTCAGGCTTCCAGATGATTGCAGCTTGCAAAGGTATCGCCGAAAGCAGAACAAAAAATACCACCCAATAGCGACTTTGCTCACTGTTCACTTGGTTAGCATCCTTCCACTTTATGCAGCGATCACAAACGGCTCCAGCCCCGCGAGGCGCATCGTGTTGTCGCGCTCCGGCACCTTGCGCGGCGCGATCCCGGCCACCCGCTTCGCCATCGCGGCGATGTGCTCGGGTGTTGAGCCGCAGCAGCCGCCGAGGATGTTCACGCGGCCACTATCTGCCCAAATGCCGGTCAAATCGGCCGTCGTTTCCGGCATCTCGTCATATTCGCCCAGCTCGTTGGGCAGGCCGGCATTCGGATAGGCGAGCAGCAGCGTGTCGGCGATGTCGGACAGCACCTGCACGTGCGGGCGAAGCTGGTCCGCGCCAAAGCTGCAATTGAGGCCGATGGTCACGGGATTGGCGTGGCGCACCGCGTTCCAGAACGCTTCCACCGTGTGGCCCGACAAATTGCGGCCCGACAGGTCGGTGAGCGTCATCGAGAGCATGATCGGCACATCACGGCCAAGCTGGTCGGACAATTGCTTCACCGCCATGATCCCGGCCTTGGCGTTGAGCGTATCGAAAATCGTCTCGATCAGGATGAAATCCGCGCCGCCTTCGACCAGCGCCTCGGCCTGTTCGCTGTAGACGTCGGTGAGGAAATCGAAATCGATCTCGCGGAAGCCGGGATCTTCGACATCGGGGCTCAATGAGAGCGTCTTGTTCGTCGGCCCGATGGCACCGGCGACAAAGCGCGGGCGGCCATCTTTCGCCGCATATTCATCCGCCAGTTCGCGGGCGATATTGGCGGAGGCGATGTTGATTTCCTTCACCAGCCCCTCTGCCGCGTAGTCGGCTTGGCTGATGCGGTTGGCGGAGAAGGTGTTGGTGCTCACCACATCCGAACCCGCAACGAGATAAGCGCGGGTCACGTCCGCGATCACATCGGGGCGGGTGAGGGCGAGGATATCGTTGTTGCCCTTCTGGTCGGCATTGAGGCCGAGATCGCCCGCGTAATCCTCTTCGGAAAGCTTGCGATTCTGGATCTGCGTCCCGAAGGCGCCGTCGAAAATGAGGATGCGCTCGGCGGCCTGTGCTTGCAGTTCTTCGCGGCGGCTCATGCGCTTTTCTCCACCGGACGGCGACCTAACATATGGCAGATAGCATAGGCCAGATCGGCGCGGTTCAGCGTGTAGAAGTGGAATTGCCGCACGCCGCCTGCGTAGAGTCGGCGGCACAATTCGGCGGCGACGGTGGCGGCGACCAGCTGACGCGCGGCGGGGCGTTCGTCGAGCCCTTCAAACAGTCCGTCCATCCAGTCGGGGATCACCGTGCCGCATTGTCCGGCAAACTTGCGCGCCTGCGCCACATTGGTCACCGGCAGAATGCCCGGCACCATCGGCGCGCTAATACCGGCCGCTTTGCAACTGTCTTCGAAATCGAAGAATTTCTCCGCCGAAAAGAAGAATTGCGTGATCCCGCGCGTCGCGCCTGCGTCGATCTTGCGCTTCAGATTGTCGAGGTCGCTCTGCGGGCAATCGGCATCGGGATGCGTTTCGGGATAGGCGGCGACCGAAATCTCGAAATCGGCGACTTCCTTGAGGCCGCTCACCAACTCGGCGGCGTTGCGATAGCCTTCAGGATGCGGGACGAAGGGTGCGCCGGGTTCGCCCGCATCGCCTCGCAGCGCGACAATGTGCCGCACGCCCGCTTCCCAATAGGCTTCGGCAATCGCTTGCGTTTCCGCCTTGCTCGCATCAACACAGGTCAGGTGCGCAGCCGCCGGAATGCCCGTCTCGCGGATAATTCGCGCCACGGTATTGTGCGTGCGTTCACGTGTCGAGCCGCCCGCGCCATAGGTGACGCTGACGAATTCGGGCGCAAGCGGAGCCAGTTCCTGCACCGCTTCCCACAATTTTTCTTCCATCGTCTCCGTCTTGGGCGGGAAGAATTCGAAGCTCACCGCAATATCGCCGGGCAGACCGCTGAACAGAGGCGTTTCGCGCGAGCGGCGCTTTTCCTGCGCTGCGTCGAGCGGAACCGCGCCAGGAAACGGCGCAAGGGGAGGGGCAGAGCTCATAGGGCTACTTCTCTTTGTGTTGGAGCGGGTGAGGGATGCGCCAGCCGCTTGGCTGACCAGATTTTGACTGTCAATTCGCGTCCGGGAATGGCGACGGGCGCGGCGGGCTTGAAGCCAGCCTCGGACAGCAGTTTCGCCATGCTGGCATCAGCAAAGCCCAGCCGCGCATGGGCGTGGCGGATGCGCAGATCATCGAGCTCGTGCCGCGCCAGATCGACCACCGCGATGCGCCCGCCGGGGCGGGTGACGCGCGCGGCCTCGCGCAGAGCGAGCGCCGGGTCTTGCGCGAAATGCAGCACCTGATGCAGCAGCACGGTGTCGAAACTGGCGGCGGGAAAGGGCAGGTCGGTGAAATCGCCTTGCTGCAGCTCGACCGTGTCGGGCACCAGTGCCTGCAAGCGGGCACGCGCGACGCGCAGCATATCAAGGCTCTTGTCGAGCGCGACGATGTGGTCGGCCTGCGGAGCGAGCAATTCGGTGATGCGGCCCGTACCGGTGCCGATATCGAGCAGGCGCCCCAAAGGCTTATCGGCGAGGACGGCGAGCAATGCCTCCTCGCTCGGCTTTTCGGGGCCGTGGATTTCGCGCAAAGTGTCCCACTCATCGGCATGGCGGGCGAAATAGCGGTCCGCCTCGTCCTCGCGCGCCTGCCGGATCGCGGCGAGGCGGGCGCGGTCGGTGGCGGATTGCGCGGCGAAAGCGGCATCCTCGCGCTCGGCTGTGGCGAGCAGGCGGGCGAGCGCATTGCCAAGCGGGCAGGGTGCAGCCTCCCGCAGAAACACCGAATTGCCTTCCTTGCGCCGCTCGACCAAGCCAGCATCGACCAGCTTGGTGACGTGCTGCGACACGCGCGGCTGGCTCTGGCCGAGCACCTGCGCGATTTCCCCGACCGACAGTTCCATCTGCGCTACCAGCCGCATCACACGCAGGCGCGACGCATCGGCAAGGGCACGGAAGGCGGTTTCGATTTGCATAGCTACATAAGCATATAACGGAATTGTTATATTGCTAGTGCGAAGTTGGTTTCTTTGGAAACCTTTGCTTACCTCCCCTACCCGTGGGGAGGGGCCGGGGGTGGGGGTACCGCGCCAATTTGACGCCGAACCCCCATCCCAACCCTTCCCCAAGGGGAAGGGCTATTCGCCTCAAACAAAGCTGTAAGGATCGATATCCACCCCAACCCGCACGCCCGGCGGGTGTTGCACCTTGCCCAGCCAGTCGCGGATCACCGCCTGCAAGTTTGCGGTGCGCCGTGCATTCAGCAGCAGCCGGTAGCGGTAGCGGTTCCTGAGCAAGGCCAGGGGTGCAGGCGCAGGGCCGAGGATCATCACATCGTCCAGATGCGGGCGGGTGTCGCCGATGCGGTTGGCGGCCTCGCGGGCTTCGCGGTCATCCTCCGCAGAGACGATAATCGCCGCCCAGCGCCCGAATGGCGGCGCGCCTGCGTGGCGGCGGGCTTCGGTCTCTGCTTCGTAGAAAGCATCGCGGTCGCCCGCTTTGAGTGCCGCGATCACCGGCGCTTCGGGATGGCGCGTCTGGATCAGCACTTCGCCGGGTTTTGAGCCGCGCCCCGCGCGTCCAGCCACCTGCGCCACCTGCTGATAGGTGCGCTCCGCCGCGCGCAAATCGCCGCCTTCGAGGCCGAGATCGGCGTCGATCACGCCCACCAGCGTCAGCTCGGGGAAGTGGAAGCCCTTGGTGACAAGCTGTGTGCCGACGATCACGTCAATCGCCTTCGCCTCCGCCATGGCGACAAACTCCGCCGCCTTTTCGGGCGAACCGAGCGTGTCCGACGTCACCACCGCCACCCGCGCTTCGGGCAGGATTTCGGCGACTTCATCGGCGATGCGCTCCACGCCGGGACCGCAGGCGACAAGGCAATCGGGCTCGCCGCATTCCTCGCATTTTGCGGGCGGCGCGGTCTCGTGGCCGCAATGGTGGCAGGCGAGGCGCTTGCTGAGCCGATGCTCGACCAGCCACGCGCTGCAATTGGGGCATTGGTAGCGATGCCCGCAATTGCGGCACAGCGTCAGCGGGGCATAGCCGCGGCGGTTGAGGAAGAGCAGCGATTGCTCGCCCTTCGCCAGCCGGTCTTCGAGCGCGGCGCGCAACGGCGCGGCAATCCACGCGCCGCGCCCCGGTTGCTCTTCGGTGAGATTGATGAGCTTGATATCGGGCAGTTCCGCCCCGCCATAACGGCTGGGCAGGACGAGCTTTTCGTATATCCCGTTATCCGCCATATGCAGGCTTTCGAGCGCGGGTGTGGCGCTGGCGAGCACCACCGGCAGCCCTTCGAAATGCGCGCGCATCACCGCCACATCGCGGGCATTGTAGCGCACGCCGTCTTCCTGCTTGAAGCTGATTTCATGCGCTTCATCGACCACGATAAGGCCGAGATTGGCGTAGGGCAGGAAAAGTGCGGAGCGCGCGCCGACCACTACCTGTGCTTCGCCGCTAGCAATGGCGCGCCATGCGCGGCGGCGCTCTGTGCTCTTGAGCGAGGAGTGCCAGACGATGGGAGCGGCGCCGAAACGCGCCTCAAATCGTGCGAGGAAGGCTTCGGTAAGGGCAATCTCAGGCAGAAGGACGAGTGTCTGGCGGCCCGAAGTAATAGCCTCCGCCACAGCTTCGAAATAGGTTTCGGTCTTGCCCGATCCGGTTACACCGTCGAGCAGGAAGGGCGCAAATTTGGCTTCCCGCACCGCCTCCACCAGCCGTGCCGCTACGCTCTGCTGGTCGGTGTTGAGATCGACCATCGCGTGTCCGGCCGAAGCGCGGGGGTAGGGGCGGTCGATATCGACTTCGACGGGTTCGAGCACGCCCTGGTTCACCAGCCCTCGCAGCACGCCTTCGGAAACGCCCGCAATGCCCGAAAGCTCGCGGATAGTCGCTTGCGCGCCTTCCAGCGCCTCCATCGCCGCCTGCCGCTGCGGGGTCATCCGCTCGGGCATTCCGCCGGTCAGCCGGTATTCGGTCATGGTGGCAGGCCCGCGCAAGGCGCCGCCGCTCGCGATCACCATGCGCGCGACCGAGGCCATGGAGGCGATGTAGTAATCCGCGGTCCATTCGATCAGCCGTCGCAATTCCGCGCGGATCGGCGGCACGTCGAGCACGGCGAGAATGGGGCGCAGCTTCGCATCGGGCACCGAAGTCGCGGGGAGTCTGTCCTCCTCCCACACAATGCCCATCACCTGGCGTGGCCCGAGAGGCGCGACAACGACGCTGCCATGCCCGACCGCCATGCCTTCGGGCACGCGGTAATCGAGCGGGCCCAAAGCGGCGTTCATCACCAGTAGCCTGACGCGAGATATTGCCATCGCACCTATATGGTCGCCGTGCTAAGCCCGCGGCAAGGAGAGGACGCAAAATTATGACCGAATTCACTGCCACCACCGCGAATCGCCGCCGCTTTCTGGCGGGCGCAGGAGCCACGGGCGCGCTGCTGGTGTTGCCCGGCTGCGAGAGCATGGGCGGGTTCAGCCTGACAGAGGCGGTGCGGCGGTTGCTGGTGCTTTCCAGCCAGCGCGCTTTTGACCGGATGCTGCAACCGGGCGGTTATTGGGACGAGCAGGTCGCCGCAATTGGCCTCAACAGTTTCCTTGGCGTGCGGGGCAATGCGATTGCGAATTTCCTCACATCAACCGCGTTTCGCAACCGGTTGGAGGATGTCTTCGCCGCAATTGCCCTCGAAGGCTCGGAAATTGCCGCACCCATCGTGCTGGAAACCGTGCGCGGTATCGGTATCAACAACGCGTTCGCCATCGTCAATGGCGGGCCGACCGCGGCGATGGAATTTCTGCGCGGCGAAATGGGGATGACGCTGGTGGAACTGGTCGTTCCCGAAATCGGCACCGCCATCCGCATTGCCAACGAACCGCTTGTGCGGGATTTGCTGGCGAGCACGACCGGCGTTGATGTGGGCGGCATCTCGCAGAACATGGCGACCCGCATCGATAATGCCATCTGGCGCGAAATGGGTGTCGAGGAAGCCGCGATCCGCGCCAATCCGCGCGCAACCAATGATCCGCTCTTGATCGGCGTGCTGGGCGCGCGTAATTTGTAGCTATCAGCTAGGAAAAGGGGGTTTCCATGCGCTTTGGTCTCGGACTTCTGATGGCAGCCGGATTGTTAGCAGTCCCGGCAACGGCCTTCGCGCAGGCGGACGATCCGACCGCGACCCCTGATTTGAGTGAGCTGAACAGCTTCAGCCTTGCCGACACCATTCGAGCAGAACCGGTGGCGGCGGATGAACAGGCGGACGCGCCTGCGGAATTCTCCTGCGAAGCGGCGCGGGCGGCGGCTGAGGCCAACCAGCCTGTTGGCCCCGAACTGGGCGAGAACGGACAGGTCATCATCCGCCGTACAAGTGCATGCGAAGAGGCCGAGCAGGCAAATTACCGTACGCTTGCCAGCGCCCGCCCGGTGGATCAGCGCATCACAATTGCAGAGGAGGAGCCCGAACTGCCGCCCAATTGCGAGCGGACTCCTAACGGCGTCCGATGTTCGGCAAGTGTAGGCAGCAGTCCCGAACAGGAGCGCCGCGCCACCGAATTGCTCAACGGTTTACTGAACGACGATTAGGCAGCGCCCGGTACAGTCTGGCTTCAGAACGAGAATTCGATACCCACCAGCGGCGCATGGCCGACCGTATCGGGACCGTTATCCTCAAAGTCCTGCTGGCGCAGATAGGTGAGGCTCAGCTCAAGACTGTCGCTGACTTCGTAGCCGACGCCGATCTGGGTGCGTAGGCCGGTTATGCCAGTGTCGCTGGTCGGGCTGGTGCCGCGCAGCGTCCAGAACAGCTCCGCATCAGCTCCCGCACTCCAACGGCTGTTCTCACCAAGCGGAAGCGCGATGCCCGCGCGTGGGCGCAAGCGAAGGCCCATGCGGCCATCATTGCCTTCGACAAACCGCTGTTCGGCGCGCAGGCGACCCCGAAAGATGCCGCTGCTGGCCGAAAGCTGCTGGATCGTGCGCACTTCATCGCGCCCGCCATCGTTGAAGCGCTGTTCGACCGCGCCCGCCAGTGTGAGGCCGTCTGCCACATCCTGCTTCACCCAGCCGCGAAAGAAGTAGGTGTCGACGCGGCCACGGTCAGACGAGCGCAGTCGCTGCGCGGTTTCCAGTTCCACCGCCGTGTCATCGTCGATCGAATATTCGACCGAGGGATTGAGCCACAGCTCGAAATCCTCGTCCAGCTCCTGCGCCTGGGCGGCGGCTGGGACGACAGCAAGTGCGAAAAGGGTAAGGCCAAAAGGCAAACGCATGGGGTAATCCTATGAGATTCTGTTACAGATAAAGTGGAAGGACGCCGAAAGGCCCCCCTTGTTCCCGTGCGCTTTGCCAGTATGTCCGGCGCTGCAATTATGGCTGACGAATCTCCTCTCGACCGTTTCAAACAGGCGCTGACCGGCGCGACGCGGGCAATTGCGCGCGATGCGGAGGTGGAGCTGGGCTTCACCGCCGATAGCGCTTCCGAACAGGGCCGCACCGTGCGCGTGCCGATGCCGCCGCGCGATGTTCCAGCTGCCGCCGCGCGCGAGGCACGGGGCTTCGCTGATGCCTTTGCGCTCAAGCTGCGGCACCACAATCCGAAGCTGCATATGGCGCAGCGCCCCGCCGATCCCGATGCCCGCGCCTGCTACGACGCGATCGAGCGGGCGCGTTTCGAAGCGATTGGCGAGCGCAATTTCGCCGGGATGCGCGACAACCTTGCCTCCGTACAGGAACGGCGTGTGGCGGGGAGTGACATTGCCCGCGCGCAGACTTTCGCTGACGTGCCGCTGCACACCGCGCTCGGCCTGATGCTGCGCGAACAGCTGACCGGCCAGCCGGTGCCCGATGCCGCCAAGACGGGCGTCGATCTGGTGCGCGAACATATCGAAAGCCGCACGGGCGACGATTTCGAGCGGCTGGGCGAATTGATCGAAGACCAATCGGCGTTCCAGAAACTCGGCCTCGATATGTTACGCCATCTCGATATGATCCAGACCGATGCCGAGCCCGAGGAAGGCATGGATCTCGATCAGGACTCCGACGAAGACCAGGGCGAGGATGACGGCCCCGAAGAGGACGATCAGGGCGAGGATGCGGGGGCAGACCAGCCCGAAGTCCGCGCCGAAGGAGCCGATGGCGAAGAAGGCGAGGGCGAGGAGCAGGACGAGGCAACGGGCGATGAAAACCTTGCCGAAGGCGATCCGGGCGATGATGGCGAGGAGTTCATGCTCCCCCAGCGCCGCAACGCGCCGTGGCAGGATTTGCCCGATGGCTTTGAATACAAGGCCTTCACCACCGAATTTGACGAAGTGGTTGAAGCCAGCGACCTGTGCGATGCCGAGGAGCTGACTCGGCTGCGGGCCTATCTCGACAGCCAGCTGGCGGGCCTGCAATCGGTGGTGACGCGGCTTGCCAATCGCCTCCAGCGCCGCCTGATGGCGCAGCAGAACCGCAGCTGGGATTTCGACCAGGAAGAAGGCCTGATCGATGCGGCGCGTCTCGCGCGCGTGATTGTCAGCCCCGGCCACTCATTGAGCTACAAGGTCGAGCAGGAGCAGGATTTCAAGGACACCGTCGTCACCCTGCTGATCGACAATTCGGGTTCTATGCGCGGCCGCCCGATCAGTATCGCCGCGATCAGCGCGGACATTCTCGCCCGCACGCTGGAACGCTGCGGGGTGAAGGTGGAGATTCTCGGCTTCACCACCCGCGCATGGAAAGGCGGGCAGGGACGCGAGCAATGGCTGAAGGATGGCCGCCCGCCCAATCCCGGCCGCCTCAACGATTTGCGCCACATCATCTACAAAAAGGCCGATGAACCGATGCGCCGCGCGCGCCGCAATCTCGGCCTGATGATGCGCGAAGGTCTGCTGAAAGAGAATATCGACGGCGAGGCGCTGCTCTGGGCGCATGACCGCCTGCTCGCCCGCCCCGAAGACCGCCGCATCATGATGGTGATTTCGGACGGTGCGCCGGTCGATGACAGCACGCTGAGCGTGAACAATGCGGGCTATCTCGAAGGGCATTTGCGCAAGGTGATCGAGTGGATCGAGACCAAGTCACCTGTGCAGCTGGTGGCGATCGGCATCGGCCATGACGTGACGCGCTATTACAAGCGCGCCGTGACGATTATGGACGCGGAACAGCTCGGCGGGACGATCATCGAGCAGCTGGCAGATTTGTTCGAGGTGGAGTGATGGCAAAACCAGAATCAGTGCAATTTGTTCGAAGTTATGCTCAATCGTGGTTTAACGAAGCTGGCCGTCCGGAAGACCCTTCCTTCAATGAGTTTCTGGACTGGGCAAAAGTTAGAAAACCCGATCTACTTGCGTTCCAATCAACGATGGGGGCCTATGAAGACTTAGAACTAGTTTGGGCTAAGGAACTCAAACAGGCTTGGCGTTACTAATGAAAAAACTCCTCCTCCTTATCGCCGTCGTCGGTCTCACATTCCTCGGCTGGTACATTGCCTCGCCATGGCTCGCCATGAAATCGCTCGCCGATGCGGCGCAGGCGGGGGATGTCGCGGCGCTGGAGGAGCAGGTGGACTTTCCCGCTTTGCGTGCTTCGGCGGCGGAGCAGATTACCGAGGCGGCGCGGCGGCGGCAGGATCAGGGCGGCATTCTTGGCCGCATCGGCGGCGAGATTATCGAGCGCGTCGGGCCGGAAATGACCGACCGCCTGCTCACGCCCGAAAGCATGGGCAATGTCGTGCTGGTCGGCGGCTTCGCGGCGGGTCTGCTCCCCGAACGGCTGCGCGGGCAGGAGCTGAACTGGGATGTGGAGCGCGACGGGTTCGACCACTTCACCGCCGAGGGGACGTTCGAGGACGGCTCGACCGGGCCAGACCTGATCTTCGCGCGCGAGCGGCTCGGCTGGAAGCTAACGGGGTTCCGGCTGAATGATCCGGATGAACCACGCGAATAGTTGCCCACCACCGCGCTCCGCTCTAAGCGCATCCTCGCAATGACCGACCTCAAACTCTTCAACTCGCTCACGCGGCAGATCGAGCCGTTTACTCCCGTTCATGCAGGCGAGGCGCGGGTGTATACGTGCGGGCCGACGGTCTACAATTACCCGCATATCGGCAATATGCGCGCCTATGTCTTCGCCGATGTGCTGGGGCGCACGCTGAGCTGGAAGGGCTACAAGCTCACCCACATCATCAACATCACCGATGTCGGGCACCTGACCGATGATGGCGATGCGGGCGAGGACAAGATGGAGAAGATGGCTGCGGAGAAGGCGCAGTCGATCTGGGACATCGCCAAGCACTATACCGAGGCCTATTGGGCGGACGTCAAGGCGCTCAATATCCGCCAGCCGGCGAAATGGTCGGTGGCGACGGACTATATCGAGGAGATGCTGGCCTTTGCGGAAAGCATCGCGGACAAGCATTGCTACGAGCTCGATAGCGGCCTCTATTTCGATGTCTCGACGGTGGAGGATTACGGGCGGCTGGCGCGCGCGGTTACCGAGGAAGGCGAGGGCCGGATCGAGACGGTTGAAGGCAAGCGCAATGCTGCCGACTTTGCGATCTGGCGCAAGACTCCGCCGGGCGAGACGCGGCAGATGGAATGGGACTCGCCCTGGGGCAAGGGCGCGCCGGGCTGGCATCTTGAGTGCTCGGTGATGGGCGAGAAGCTGCTCGGCTTCCCCTTCGACATCCACACTGGCGGGATCGACCACCGCGAAATCCACCACCCGAACGAAATCGCGCAGAACCAGGCCTTTTGCGGCTGCGGCGGCCTGTCCGAAGCGACCAATAGCGGCGCGAAGATTTGGATGCACAACAACTTCCTCGTCGAGCGGTCGGGGAAGATGAGCAAGTCGAGCGGCGAGTTCCTCCGGCTGCAATTGCTGATCGACAAGGGCTTCCACCCGCTCGCCTACCGCATGATGTGCCTGCAGGTGCATTACCGCAGCGAGCTGGAGTTCTCGTGGGAGGGGCTTGAGGCGGCGCTGGTGCGGTTGAAGCGGATAATGGTTACCATGTCGCACCATCGTTCTGATCCAAACAACTTGCTTGAAGCGCGTAGGTTGCTTTCGGAAAATGGGATCAATCGACCAGGGCTTGCCAAAGGTCAAAAAGAGGCTTTCGAAGAATTCGACGCCGCCATTGGTGATGACCTCAATACGCCAGCAGCCCTCGTTGCATTTGAAAAGTCCATCGGTGCCAAAAAAGGCCTTTCGTCGGGATGGACAATTGAGACGCTTATGTGTGCGCTTGAAATGGACAAGGTTCTGGGACTGGGAGTTGAAACTCTCACCCGCAGAGACCTCCGCATCCGCCCCAAAGCCGCGACCATCACCGAGGCCGAAATCGAAGACGCACTAACCCGTCGCAAGGAAGCGCGCGCGGCGAAGGACTTCGCCACCTCCGACGCCATCCGCGACGAGCTTGCCGCCAAGGGCGTGGACGTGATGGACGGCGACCCGCTCGGCTGGGAGTGGAAGCTGGGCTGAGGGCACCCCCTACTCTTCAGAGGAGGGGCAACGAGACTTGGCGTTGCGCAGCAATGCCTAGTCGCAGTGGGGTGGTGTTTGGTACTGGCGCGACATTGCGGTCGCGCAACCACCCCTCGATCCCGATGCCTGTCCCGGTAAAGGGAGGATTATCCCTCCTCCAGCAGCAGCAACTCACACACCACCGTCAGCCGCTCCGGCTCGACCAGCGACGCCACCTCCACCACCGCCGCATCGGCGACCAGCTGGCCGGGGATCGCGAATTCGTGTTCGGGCAGGAAGGCGATAAAGGACTCGCCTGCTTCCACCGCTTCGGCACCGTCGAACTCCAGTTCCAAGCGGTGCCGCGCTCCGGCGAAGGTGATGCTCGCCCAGGCTTTTTCCGAATGCGCGGTGATGCGGCCATGCGCTCCGGCGAGCGCCAGCAGCGCCTCTGCCAGCTTCTCGCGCGCACCCTTGTGGCCCGAGCGGGCGGGAGCGGGTGCAGGCTCGTTATCAAAATACATCCGGAGTCTCCATAAAGTTGTTCATGAAATGTTCCACCCGTCTTTCCGTGGCAGGACGGGGTGAGCGGCCATTGCGCAGATCGAGCACAAAGCGCGGATCGCTGGTGGCGAGGCGGCCGAACTTGGTCGGCGGCATTCTGGTGTGGCGCAGGAAGACCTCGATCTTGCGGATAAGCACAGTGTGAACCCCTTTCAGTACGCGTTGAACCAATTGTGTGTGTGACGCGACATTAATTGGGAGGCGGCATTTCATGGCATTTTGTGGCACATAGCGGCATCGAGAGCCGCAGAAATCAGGGGTTTTCGCCGCTTTGCAGTGACGATCTCAAAATTGGCATTTTCTGTCGTCGGGGTGCCTAAAACGGGCCTTCAATTGCTCTGAAACCCGCAGAAATCCGTGGGTGCGTCCCAGTTCCCGACAAAGTGCGTCCCAGATCCCAAAAAGTGGCGGAATTCTGCGGGATTTTCCGCGACAATAATTCGACTTTGCCTGCAATTCAGCAGTGAGAACCGGGACGCTAATCTGTGCGCCTCGCGGCTGGCTATTTCCCCCGTTTCAGGATGAGCAGCTCGCGGGCCTTTTTGGCCTTGCCTGCGCCGCCGACAGTGTAGGTAGTTTCGACCTCTATCAGCTCGAAGCCTGCGAAGATTTCGCGGACTTCGGAGCAGTCGTTGAGCGAGATCAACACGGTGCCCTGGAGCTGCTTTGCGAGGGCTGCCATCTGCTCGAACTGCTCGCGGCCGAAGAGCGGCTGGCCATCGTCATCGGAGCCGTAGTCGTGCTCCGATCCGAAGTATGGCGGATCGCAGTAAAAGAGCATTCCGGCGCGATCCCAGCGGGCCATGAAATCGGCCCAGGGAAGGCGCTCAATTACGACCGATGAAAGGCGCTCGTGGATGGCTTCGAGAATGGGTGCGAGCTTGGTGACATCGAAGCGCGCCGGACCGTGTCGATTGACGCCAAAATGGCGGCCGGAAACCTTGCCGCCGAAGGCTGTGCGCTGGAGGTAGAGAAAGCGCGCTGCGCGCTCCAAATCAGTGAGGGTCGAAGGATCGACGCGCATTAGCCGTTCGAAGCCTTCGCGGGTGGTCAGCTGAAAGCGCAGCATATCCATGAAGGCGACGTAGTGGCGCTGGCAGATGCGGAAGAAAGTCGCCACGTCGGCAGACCAGTCATTGATGATCTCCGTGCGTGGCGCGTGTTCGCGGCGCAGGAAGATGCCGCCCATGCCGACAAAAGGTTCTGCATAGGCCGCGTGCGGCAGGGTTTCGATGAGCGCGCAGACGCGCTTTGCAAGGTTGCGCTTACCGCCAATGTAGGCGGCAGCAGGACGGACCGGATTGACCGGCTGGAGGCAATATGAATTCGGACTCGACTCTGTCATTTCGTTCCCAGTATGTTCCACTGGCTCGCTAGCGAGTGGCGGGGTGAGTCGGGCGGTGCGTAACGTGTGCATTCGCCCGGTCATGACGGGTCCGATCCGTCGGCTTGTGGCGCGGTAACGCCGCAGCTCCCGCCTCGCGGCGGAATTATTGAATTCGCAGGATTGTTCCGCTATGCCGAATGGGCGATGCGCGCGACGCGGTAAATCTTCCCACCGTAGCGCGAGGCCAAGGCCTTGGACCGCTTCCGCAGGGGACAGGAAGTCCTTGCCGCGCATCGTCAGATACTCCGCCCATCGAAGATGATATCGAGGTTGCGCGTCTCGCCGTCGATGTTGCGCTCGCGGCTGCGATGGAAGCTCACAATCGCGGGCATCGCCCTGCCTTCATCCTGTCGAACGACAGCCTTGTAGAACCTTCCTTGCGAAGCGAAGAAGATGAGCTTGTTGTCGCCGTCCTGGGCGATAACCAACGCGCGGGCGATGAGGTCAGGAAGCGAGCGATAGTCGTCAATGGTCAGCTCCGGATGCCCGCGCGAGACTTCCGGCATCAGGCCGAGCTGCTTGCGATAGACATTCGTCGGCAAGACCACGGTGTGGCTCGCAGCCGAGATGCGACTTCTCTGCGCGGCATCGAGCACGGCAACCGGAAACGCGCCTTCGGGTATGGCAAGAAACTGCTCGAAAGCAGGATCATCGACTATAGCGCGAACGGTTGCGCGGGCCTGTGCGACGAGGCCTGCATCGGCTGCACGATCAATCGAGGCCAGCGCCTTGTCTGCGACGGCTCGCAAGTGCGCGATGCCGGGGTTGTAGCCGAAGCCAGGATGGATGCCTCTTGGCACCATTACGGGGCTTTTCCTGCCTGCGGCGAGGAAGGGGCGCGGCGGGCCATCGTCGGGGGGCTCCGATACGGTCCAGCCTTCACGGCGCATCCGTTTTTCGCTGACCTGCTCATAATGGCAACCGCAGCCCCAGCCATTGGGAGGGAAATGCGTTTGCCACCAAGGGTGATCGACTGGCAGGATGATGCCGTGCCAGCTCTGGTGATCCTGACGCGGCTTTTCGCGCCAGTGATCGGAGAGGTAGCGCAGATAGGGAAACAGCGCCTTTTCACGCTGGATTTTGAGCCAGGCGGCAGCCGCCTGCGACATCCTGACATTGGTTCTGAATATGGTCTTCAGACGCCTTTCATTGACGATGACAGGATCGGTTGAACCAGTGAGTTCGGGATCGGTGACGGTGCCCCACCACCCAGCCTTTTGCAGTTCGGGCGCGAGATCGCGCTGCCATGCCTCGAAGGTGCGGCCCTCACGCAGCGCCTCGTCGAGCGACTGGCGGATGGTGCGCAAGAGATCGAGCCTCGCCACCTTCGCCACCGTAAAGGCGGTGGCGTGATCTTCGTGCATCATCTCGTGCCAGCGCATCGAGGGGCGCAGAGCGCCGCGCAGTTCCCAGATGCGCAAGGTGTCATCGGGAGGTAGGAAGATCGAAAGCCGGATGTCTGGCTGGCTCATTCTTCACCATCACCAGCGGCAGCGCGCAGGCGAATAGCATAGCTTGCCCGATGGAGCGCTTCGTAAAGCGGGCCTTCGTCGGCAATGTCGGAGCTATCGAGAAGCGCGAGAATGTCTGCCTCGCTCGAGGCATTGGCAATCCGGTCGAGCAGCGAGCCGGTCATCGTGTGGGCGACCCGCTCGCCTTCGGCGGCAAGGACGTCGTCGACCAGCTCGTCGAGATCGTCGGGCAGAAGCTCCTCTCCGCTTTCGGCGAAGCTCACTTCCTGCACATTGGCATCCCAATCCCCGTTCAACGGTTCGAAGATTTCGGGGCCGAGGACGAGATCACCGCGATAGGGTTTGATCGCAGCGAGATCGATATCGCCGCCCGCATAGGTGATCGTGACGTGCGGAAGGTAGGAAGGATAGTCCCAGCTCGCGCCGCCGCGCCGGATCTCGAGATGTCGGCTCGACAGGCGATCATCGGCAAAATGCAGGACGATTACACCCTTGTCGCCGAGCTGTTCGACCAGACGCGGCCCGCCGCTGACACGCAGGGTTTCCCGATCATCGGTTCCGCCCCAGGGCGTTCCGACGCCGAACCAGTTCACCGGGCGGCGCGAGTAAGCGACGGTGACGTGCATATCGTCGGGGCGCAGGGTCTTTGCAAAGCCCTGCTCCCGCGCCCAAGCGATGATCTCGGGTGCGTTGAGCAGCTTGCGATAGACATAGAGCGGCCGCGGATCGTCAGCCGCAAAGCTGGCCTTTCCACCTGGAGCGGACTTTTGTGCATTTTGTGCAAAGAAGTCCGCCGTCTTCGCCTCGGGCGGCTTACGCTCAAAGCCATCGCCGTAGATCGAGCGGAAGCTCTCTTCGGTGCGAACCCATCCGGTGCGCTGGAGGATTACGTCGGTTTCGGCCTGCAATTTGGTGTCGAGCTCCTCCTCGACATCGCGCATCACTTTGGGTGCCGCTACATCGGGTCCAAAGTTCAGGTCGGTAAACCAACGCGCCGGGCCATCATCATCGTTGAAGCTGTCGGAGAGGATGTCCGCGTCAGATTTCACTACATCGAGCTTTACCCCTTGGTGCACCTGCGCTTGGCTCAATGACGCACCGTCATCGGTGGTCATTGTCTGCGAGAGCACGACCTTGCTGATCGCTGCGTCCATGTATTTGCACAGCGTCTCGAAATTGGTGATCGATCCGGACTGGGCGACCTGCATCAGCTCGATTGCCATGCCTTCGGGGATGGCTATGCCGCTGTCGGTGGCGAAGGCCTGGAGCGCTGCCAGGAGCTTAGTGATCTGGGCATCCGGTGTGCCCTGTCGATACTTGCCGACAGCGGTCGGCGTCGAATAGCGGTCAGTGAAATTGTTCCAGAAGCGGACGCCATTGCGCTTGAACAGAGTGGGCCAGTAGAGCCATTCGGCAAGGCCGCGTCCGTAAGGTTCGTCATCGTCGGATGCGCCTGCTGTCGCCACCCAGAATTTGCGTGCCGGAAGCTCTTCGCCGCGCACCAGATCATCGCGGGTGAGAAGGCGGAGTGCGCCCTCATCATCGTAGCGGAATCGGCGAGCGTGGCGCACCTTCACCCGAAACTGGAGCAGCCCGTCCTTCGGCTCCCAGATCAGCTCGGCAACGGAATAGCCGTAAAAGGTGGCGAACAGCATCTTGTCCGTAATGCGATCCCAGCCAATGCGCAGAAGATTGGCGCGCAAGGCGTCGGCAGCGGCCACAGATCGCGGATCGTCCTCATCGCCGGGCACGACGTTCCAGTCGCGGGAGACGACGGCACCGCGCCGCTGCTGCAGGGTCGAAAACACCTGATCGTCTTCGAGGATCTTATCGTAGACGCCCCAATCGACCGAGCGGAGCAGGCGCGGGTCTCGCGGTTGTTGCAGTCCGCGAATATAAGGGCGGGTAATATCGCGGCCATCGGCAGTGGTGGCGATTTCATTGCCGAGACCTTCGATCTGCGCACCCTTCGCGCCGCTGCGCGCCCGAATGTTTTTCTTCAAACTGGGTGAAACGGCCATATCAGTATCCCATCACATTCGAGCGGGCACCCGTCGTGCCAAAGCCCTGATCCCCGATTTGGCGGGCGCGCGAATTGCCGACCGTGCTGCGAGAGCCCACCGAGCGGAAATCGATCACGCCGGTTTCCTCGTCGGCGGCGGCGCGCAGGTGCATGAGCGCGATGGCATTGTCCCCGTGTCGCTGACCTTTGGCTCCATCGGCCTTGGAGATGATCGAGCGGTCGGGGATCTTCGGCACGCCGCGCACGAGCTTGACCATGCGTAGATCTTCGAGGGTGCCTTCGTCCTTCGGGATGATGATGGTGCGATCCTCGATCGAGGCGCGCAGCTTCGGCATGAAGGCGAGATAAGTTTTGTCGGAGGTTTGCACGGCTTCTACGCGGTCGAAGCCCCAGCGTTGCTGCATGGCCTCGGCCAGCGCTGACCCGTTGCCGCGAGCATCCATCTTGCCTGCAGCGAAGAGCGGCAGGCGGGCGATGATCCAGTTGAGGACGAATTCCTGTTCCTTGAACGGCACATTGCGCATTTCGAGGATGAAGCGGTTGACCAGGCGCATCAACTCGTCGCGTTGGCCGAAGGCGAGCGGAGAGACGTCGCCGCTGCGCGCGAAGTCCTGGCCGAAAAATGAGGGATAGCGGCGGTCGAAATCTGCAATCCAGGGTGCGATCTCGTCCTCGCAGAATTCGCGGACGTAGTCGGTGCGGTATTCGTCGCTCTCGCGCTCGAAGCCTTCGGGGCAGTTGAGGCGGATAACGGGTAGCTCCGCCGACATCGCTGCCTCGATCGTAGCGCGGGCGATGTAGACGCCGCTGCCGCGCGCGGGGATCACGTCCAGCTCCTCCGCAGCCGCCTCGCCATAGGTCTTGCGGAGATTGGCCTCCCATTCGATCTCGGCCTCTTCCGACCACTCCTTGCCGGTTACAAGGCAGATGCGCTTGTAGAGACCTTCATCGAGCGCACGGCGCAGTGTGACGCGCTGGACGTGCCCACGCTTCTTGCCTGCCCGGATATCCTCGATGAGCTCGTTGAACGGATTATCAGCGCCGTCATGGGTGGAAATGAGCACGACGCGGCCGCCCCACATAAGCAGCGCGAGGGCAGCCTTGAGCAGCTCGTCCAACTGATCGTGGAAGGCAGCCTCATCGATGATGACCTTGCCCTGTTTGCCGCGCAGCGATCGCGGCTTGGAGGACAGCGCGACGATGGAGTAGCCCGACGGGAAATCGATACGGAAGGCCTTGATGCCTT
Source organism: Aurantiacibacter sp. KMU-128 (assembly GCF_056933515.1). NCBI lineage: Bacteria > Pseudomonadati > Pseudomonadota > Alphaproteobacteria > Sphingomonadales > Erythrobacteraceae > Aurantiacibacter > Aurantiacibacter sp. KMU-128. The sequence continues at coordinate 1,627,465 of NZ_JBXORT010000001.1, read as the reverse complement.
CCTCCGATCCGTCGTTGTAAAGGATCTCCGATGCCTTTGTTGCGGCACGATCAAAGGCCTTGGCGAAGGTCGAGCAATAGTCGACGAATTCGCGCGTCATTTCCAGATTATACGCGATGTAGAAGACGTCCATGCCAGCCGCGCCCGCCTGCGCGGCGGTGAGGACGGCATCGGCGGCAAAGCCATAGGTGATACCGGTGCGTCGGCTCTTCTCAATAGCGAGAAGCTGATGTTCCGCGCTAAGTTTGAGAGACTCCGACTGGTATGGAAGGAGAACTGGCGGGTGATCGCTCACGAACGGCCCTCCGCCTTCTTGTGTCGCTTGAAGTTCGGGCGCTTGCTCCGCCGAGGACGATGCCCGGCGTGGGAATGATCGGTCCAGGTGCGCCTGCCTTCCGCGACATCGCGGAAAAAGCGGCGCGCCTCTGGCAGGCCGGACTGGCCATCGAGCGCCACAAGGTCGAAATGCGGCGGCGCGAACGGCGAGCGGCGCGGGCGATAGTGATCGGAGACCCGGATATTCCAGATGCGGCCCAAGCGGTCTTTGACATCGATGTAGCGCGACGTGGTGAAACTGCGCGAGCGCGAGCATTTCGGCATTTCAGCACGCAGTCCGAACGCACGGGCAGCCTCCACCAAGGTCAGAGCCAGAAATGCGAGATCGCCGGGGCCGTCACCGGATTTGCCAACGACGCGGCGGACGGTTGAAATCTCGTCGACCATCACTCGAGACCCAAAATGTCGCGGCGGATTGCTTCGATCGTTGCAGGCGATGCTCCGGTCTTGCGCGCCGCATTCTCGGCCGCGTCGGCCGCTCGTTCACGGTCCCTCTTGCGGTCCTCCTCGCGTGCCTTCATCGCATCGGTGGCCACCAACAAACTGCCGTCCTTGGTATTGCGGTTTTTGATCAGAGAGATGGCGTCGAGCTTACCGAGATCGAGTTCTTCTTCTCCGCCAGCCATTGGCACAATCGCCCTGGTAATAAGGCTGGTCAGGATCTGGGTGTTGAGTTTGGCCTGATCGCTATCGCCTTCAGCAAGATCCTCACCGATTGCCTTTGCGACGATGCGCACTTGCCTCTGTTCGGACGCGAGCTCGCGCAAGTTGCGGACATAACGGGCTACCGATGAGCGAGAACGCTGCTCGCCTTCATCCTCGATGAGCTCGACGATCTCATCAATCGTCTTCCCTCGGCTGACCGCACGGTCAATGGCGGCCTTGATCTCCTCCGGCAGGGTGAGAATTTTGGAGCGGGCACCCATGTTCAGCGCCCCGTGCGGTGGCGGTGGATGCCATCGATGCGCAGCCTGCCCTCCGACACGTCGGAGCCGTCCGGCTCGATCTCGGCCACGACGAACGGGCCGATCTCCTCGAGCGTTACCAGCTGCTGCTCGGCGAGCCAGCGTAGCTGTTCTGCGACATCCCGGCGCGCGACGCGGTGGCCGAGCGCGATGAGCAGTCGGGCGATAACGTCATCGTTCTGCTGGCCGCCGATATCGTGGAGCAGATCGAGAATGGCGCGGCGAATGACGGGAAGGATGGCAGCCGGAATTGTCATCAGGCACCCTTCTTTTCGAGCATAGCGTGGAGATAGGTGCTCTGGGTGTTGAGCTGGTCTCTCAAGCCCTCAATGCCGACTTCGACGCGGCCGACGCGCTCAGCGATTTTTCCGATATCCTTGGAAAGGTCGGTCTTGTTCGGGCTGCGCGAATTCTCGGCCATCAGTTGCGTGATGCGCTCTTCGCTGGCGATCTGACGGTCCGCCGTGTTGCGCGCCAACAGCATTACGGCGTCAATCTCGCTATTGACCTCTTGCCGAAGCTTCTCGAGCGCCAGCTCGCGATCGGTGCGGAGCTTTTCGATGTCAGCCTTGGTCGGGAATTGGGTCTTCAGCCAGGCGAAGCCGCCAGCGAGGACAAAGGGTGTGATAAAGGCGGCAATCGGCCAAATGGTGCGGATGATGTCGAGCAGGCTCATCCGTGAAGCCCTTCCGATTGCTGATTATCGACGGTCATTGAAGCGCCCTCTTGAAACGCGGTTTCAGGTCGCGTTTGGGGCTAATGCAATCGGGTTTGCAGGCAGGGGGTGAGCGGCCTCACCTTGGGGCTTTTGAGCCTAGGATGCTTCGAAGAGATCGATCTGGCGGTCGTCGCCCCTGGACGGGCGCTGGAGCGGGACGGCACCTGCCGCCTCGTTCGTGCGGTTGACGAGCTGCGAGACGTAGGTGCGGGCCGTGCCCAGAATGCGGGCGGCTTCGCGCACCGTCATATCGCCGTTTCGCACGGACGCAAGGACAGGCGCTCGGCGGGCCTCGTCGAGAGCTGCGCGACCGACGGGCAATTCGAGTTCGTTGCCGCCATAGATCTGCGCCATGATCTTGACGCGGCGCGCATCGAGAACTTCGCGGAAGGGGCTGCGCTCTGGGTCCATCGGGACGCGCACCTGCTGCCCACCAAGACGGTCGATGAGCTGCAGGGTCGACCAGGCACCGATGTGATCTGCCATCTCGACCATTTGCGCGGGCCACTTGCTAGTGACCTTTGCGTCCTCGGGGATCGGCAGATCGGCAAGCGTGATGCCAGGGTGATAGGTGGCGGTCACGCTGCCCTCCAGAGGATCGGCTGCTGATCGCTAGCAATGCGATGCTGACCGCGCGCCATTGGATGCTTGGGAGCGCCGCTCTTCGTCTTGCCCCAGCACCAAAGGTCAGGATAGGGTGCCACGCCCGACTGGATTTCCTCCACGACGTGCTCGATCCAATCTTCGTCCCACGCGATCACGCCCCAGCAAACGAATACCTTATCAGCCTGCTTAGCAGCACTCACGAGGGCTGGCAGATTGCGGAAATGGATTTCGTCGCGCACGTACCAATTGGGGCCGTTACTCTCCCAGTCCGCCCATTTGCGGCAAACCGAGGGGTGCGGCGAAACCTTCGCGTAGAGGTTCATGATGTCATAGCCGCCGAAGCCGAACAGCTTGAACCACGCATTGAGCCAGCGAGTGGTATTATCCTCGCGCTCGGCACCTGCGTCAGATGGATTACAGCCGATAACCAGCGCGCGAGGCCCTTCTCCCCAAGACCGAGAGAGGATCCTTCGAATATCGGGCGAAGGGAAGAATGCTGTTCGCTTCATGATCGGATCGCCGAATAGGTCACGCTCGTCTGTCACTTGCGCACCTCGCGCCAGCGCCTGCCGAGCTTCTGGATCACCTCGTCGAGCTGCGACGGATGGCCGATCTCGACCGCTACTGTCACACCCGCTTTGCGCAGCTTGGCCTTGAGCGCGGCGATGACGGCCCGCCGTTCGGGATTGGCGCGATCACCGGTGTCCTCGGGCCAGACGACGCCTTCACGCTCCAGCCAGCCTTTCAGCGCTTCGATGACGGCAGGTGCCTTGCGGTGATCGAGGAAGCGGAGGCTATCGATCTTCGTCTGGCGCTTCACGAAGGCAGACAGGGCGTTGTCGCCAGGATCATTGATTGCGCCGAGCCAGTAGAGGCTCCACCAGAGCGCCTTGATCTTGCCGATATGGGCGCGGTCGGGGTGGGGGCCTTTCCAGTCGCGGTTGAGATGGTCGAGCAGCTGGCCGAGCTGGCTCTCGTCCATTTCTGCCATCGAGGCGACGCCGGTGATATTCTCCTGCAGATCCTTGCGGGCATCGTCATCGATCCCTTTGCGGCGGCAGGCGGCCAGGACGGCGCGCATTTTGCGGGTGCGGGCATCGGTTGGCGCGCGACGAACTTGGCGACGGACAGCGTCCGCCTCGACACGATCGGTGCGCGTGGGCAGCTTGGCGTTAGGCATTCTGAAGCTCCCGATAACGGTGGAGTGCTTGGCGGGCGTTCTCGATCCATCGACGGAGTGCAGCAGGGGCGGCCTCTTCCTTTTGATCGTCCATCCACGTGGCGACGTTGGCGATCACGAAGTGGGTCCGAATAGGATAACCGAGCAACCTAGGCCCGACAGTCCACTTCTTGTCGCCATAGATCCCGAACAGCTCTTCGAGGACGTGAAGAGCATCCTGCGGGAAGGCGCTGCGCAAATCGCGGGCCAGATCGAAGGCCTCTTTGAGGTCCTGTGCTTGGCGGGGGGAAAGTCCAGTCATCCGAAATCCCGCTCCGTCATGATCGCGGGATCATCCGAGGTTGTGCGCCGGATGTAAGCGATGGGCTGGGGATCGAGGATCGTGTTGCCGCAGCGCCAGCCTTCGGGCGACCAACTCGCGGCGAAGCGGTGGCCCCGATGATCGCGCACCAGGCGGGATCGGCCCCGCGCTGCCTCGTCCAGTCTGCACCAGTGGTGAGGCATCAGCCGTCCTCCCCTTCGCCCGCAGACGAGGCTTTGCCGCGCCGGACGAGTTGGTCGCCTTCGAAGGCATCTGCTTCGTCAAACCAGTCGTCATCCAGCTCCGGCTTGCTGTCCTCGTCCTCAATGTCGCGGATCTTGCAGACGGCCTGTTCAACCAGCTCGAATTTGCATTCGATCGGCGCGCCGCATTCGGCGCACTCGGTGTCGCCTTCCTCCTGATCGGAATAGCAGCAGGGCGTGGTGAAATAGGTCACGCCAACAGTGTTGGTGCATTCCTCTCCGGCTTCGACCTCGAATTTTCCGTATCGCTTACCCATTAGCCACCTCCAGCAGGACGTCGGCGTGGCAGGGTTCGCAGTCGGGGCAGTCCACGCCGAGCGGCTTGCCCAGCGCGTGGGCGTCGCAGAGCTTGCACCAGCAGGCGAGGTTCTTGCCGCGCAGCTCGGACAGGTCGAGGGGCGGCGCGGGGAAAGCGTGCGGGATGCCCCAGTGGGGCTCTCCCTTGATCCAGCAGCGGAAGATTTCGATGGCCGCTTCTGCGCTCGGCTTGCCGATGATCTGGGTGAAGTCCGATCCCTTCCACGGATTGCCGAAGCTGGTCGGCCGCGCCACGCTCATCGTGTTTTCTGGCAGGCGCGCACCTTTCGTCCTGCGCAGCTGGATGCGGCGCGGGCGCTGATCGGCGGCGGGGTTGCAGGCCTCTTCGGGCGTTGCTGCCAGCTCGGCAAAGTCGATGGTGTAATTGTCGCTCGCATCACGGGAGCGGCGCTCGCCAGGCGCAAGGCCGACAAGGCAGCGACCGCCGTCAAGATGCTGGACGATCCGCACCGGCTTGGCGGTGCGCCGCAGATAGCCGATCGATCCGGCGAAGGGGAATTCAGTGGCTGTTTTCAGCATCGGAAGGCTCCTCGATGAGGTTGTAGAGGCCGAAGCGGCGGGCCTCGTTCTGGAGGGCTTTGAGGCGGGCACGCGCGCGGGCGATCTGACCAGGTAGGCGGTAGACCTTCCCTTCGAACTGCTTGGGTGTCATGCCGTGGATGCGGTCGCTCATCGCTCCAGCTCCTGTTCGACGGCGTCCATCGCCCGAAACTCGCGGCGGATTTCGCGGAAGAGCTGGGTTGCCCGCCAAAGCGAGACGGCGATGGTCACCAGCGCCATCGCGGCGATGGTGCCGAAGAAGGCGGCAAGGCCGACATAAAAGGCGGTCATCATCGCGCTTCCCTCCGCGCGAGCTCGGCCCGCAAAGCCTCTGTGCTCGCCCAGGCGAGATCGGGTTGGGTGGCGTTGATCGGCAGATAGCGGCCTGTTTCGGTGCGGCGCAGGAAACCGTAGCTGACAAGGGCCTGCAGCCGCTCGTGGACATGGCTCACGCCGCCGCCGACTTCCTTGGCGATCGTGCGCTGGGTGGGCGAATAGCCGTGCTGCGCATAGAAGCTGCGCACGTAATCCAGAACCTGGCGTTGTTTCGGTGTCATGGTGTGGTCTCCAGGGAGGCGAGCCGCTGGCGCGAACGGGCGGCGAGCCGGTCGGTCAGGGCAAGGAAGGTCGGGTCTTGATCCCGCATTTCTTCGGCGCGGCAGACCGCGTGCAGGATCGTGGTGTGGTGGCGTCCGCCCAGAGCGCGGCCGATTTCGGGGAGCGAGCCAGCGCCGCTTTTGTGCGCGGCCCAGGCAACAGCAGCGCGCAGGCGGAAGCCGCCCATTCGCGCCGCGACGATATCGGGCACGCGCACCTTTTCCAGCACCGCAAGGTCGAGCAGGACGGCGGTGACCGGAGGGATCAGCTCGGAGGCGGAAAGGCGATCCATCAGTGGACTGCCTTTTCGGAAAGCTGCGCCTTTACACCGTCCTGCCAATCGGCAAGCGCGGCCAGCGCCTTGCCGACGGTTTCGACTTCTTCGGGCGAGAGAACCACCGTCGTCTGTTTCCGATCAAGAACCAGGGTAATGACGGCGCTTGGCTCGCCATCGACAATCATCGGAGCGATGCCGAGCGCGCTCTGAAATCCGGCCTTGTTGCGGGGCATCACTTCTGATTGCGCCGCTCTACCGGCTGCGACGCGAGCGGCCATAAATCTGACCTGCGTCTTCGCAATGACCGTCTGGCTGCTCATGACGCTTTCCCGTTAAGTTCGGCGTCGCATTCGTCAGCGAAGCGATCAAAGAGGTCTGCCGCCTGGCGAAGCCGTTTTGCAGCGGTGCGCGGCGCGCCGTCCTGTAGGTAGATGCCAGCGAGCGTTATCAGGTCGGATGCCTCGCCAATCGGGTGTTTGTCAGTGCTGCTCATGATCGTTTCCCTTCTGTGGAGGATGCGAGGGGTGTGTCGGGGTGGCTCGGCTCGGCGAGCGGGAGGGCGGTTCCGCAGCGGGCGCATTCGGCGGTTGTCCGGCCGACGTGCCAGCTGCGGCTGCCGCAGCCTGGGCAAACCGCCCCTTCCGAGCGCCGGAAGAGCACCCGCAGGCCGCGCTGCGCTTTCAGATCGAGCGCAGCCTGCGAGGGGATCGCCGACGAGACAGGAGCGGCACTCACCGGTCTGCTCCCGCAGTGTCTTCGATGTCCGAATTGTTCGGGCAGGTCGGGCAAGCGCGGGCGTAGCCGTGGTGCATTTGCGTGCGCGGCGTGCCCTTGCGGCGGCGGTTGCGGATGCAGGCGGAAAGCGGGATCGTCTCGCCCCAGATCGGACAGATCACCTCGTCCCCGCCCAGCACGGAGCGGACGAGCTGCTCGGCCTCTTCATAGCTTCCGGTGTAGCGGCGATTGATGATCCGGCTGATGTAGCCAGAGGATTTCTCCAACTGCTCGCCGACCTTCTCCTGGCTGGTTGCATCGCAAGCCTGCGCCAGCGTTGCGATCCACTCGGGCATCTCCTCGCCCCAGGCAGCGGCTGCCTTGATCTGGTTGCCGCGCGCGAGGGCGGGGTGCGAATTGTTAACCCTAACAATCATGGTTAACTTACCCCCCCGACCTTAGAGGGGCGCTTTCCCGCCATTCCAGGCAGCGCGTAGATCACCTTGTGGGTGTGAAGCTGGCCGTCATTGCGGTCATCGGCTTCGACGATCGAGCAATTCCCCTCGTTGCGGCGGCGGATCACCGGATGCTTCGGCCCCGTGTTGCGGACGAGCTTGAAGCGCGCTGTTTCCCTCGGCTCGCGGGGGAGTTCGAGGAGGTAGCCGGTGCGAACCAGCGCGCCGACAAACTCGACCGCGCCTTTCTCGCCTGCTTCGGCGGCAAGGCAGATCGTCTTGAGATCGAATTCCTTGAGCACCCGCATTACTGCCCAGAGGCGCTGCCTGCCGGACAGTTTGGGCACGGTGCGGCCTGGGCGGCGGGGAAGCGATGGCGGCACGGCTTTTTCCTTTGCGTGTTCGGTCATGATGAAGCGGATCGGGTTAAGCTGGGCGAGCAGCAGGCCGCGCCGCGACCAGTTGTCGACAAGGGAGAAGAACAGCTCCGGCTCGATCTCGGCGAGTGTGAAGGCCTCGCCCTGGCTGACCGCGCCCTTGGCGTGGCGGAAGATCGACCAGAGCCGCCGCGCCGGTGACATCGAGAGGTCGGCGGCGAGCTGCTCTGCTGGGATGTCTTTGGGGAGCGAAGCCATCAGCGCGCCCTCGCAGCCGAGCTGGTCGAGCGGCGCACCGGCAGCGCGCCGTTCTCGATCCGGCGCTGGCCCCACCAGGCGAGATCGATGGCCAGCGTCCCGTCATCCACTGCGAGGTTTTGCGCGCGCTCCAGATTGGTGACGATCCGTCGTGTTACACCTTGGCAGGTGCGGGCGATTTCGAGGACGAGATCGTCGGCAACGCTGACGCGGCGGCAATAGTGGTTGCGCAGCTTGAGCGCGTCCTCTTCGCTGGCAGGCTGCGCCGGAGTGTGGGCGAGAATGCGGTTGTCGAACCGCTCCCATTCTTTGAGCTTGGAAGGCAGCGCCTCCTCGCCGATCATCAGGATCGCTACCGAGGTCGCGTCGTGAATGTCGCGGATGATATCGACCATCTGCTTCTTCACCAGATAGTCCATTTCATCGATGATGATCGGGCGCGGGTGCGCGTTCAAATGCTCGATCAGCTGCTCGAGGATGCGCGGGCCGGTCTTCTCGACGCGGACGATCCCGACAGCCTCTGCCAGCGCGGTAAGCAGGCTGCGCTGCGTCCAGATCGACTTGGCCTCGACATAGCCCGCGTCAAAGCGCGCAGCGGTGAAGGCCGCGCCGACGCTCTTGCCGTAGCCGGAGGGGCCGTAGAACACGCCGAGGCGCGGCATATTCTCGCTGGCGGCGGCGCAATCGGCCATCGTCTGATAGGCGAGCGCCATGTTCGTCAGTTGCGCGTGGCCGGTGACCGGCGCGCTGACTGGAGGCGGCTTTGCGCCCGCGTCCGCCTGCGCTGCGTTACCGTGTTTCATGGGAAATTCCTTTCGTGTGAAAGCGGCTTTCAGCCGCGATTTTGGTTGGCTGGAGGGAGGGAAGTCTGGCGGTGTGCTTTGCGCTCTTCGGGCGAGCCGAAATGCGCGGCCATCACCTTGGCGGTGCGGTATTCGGAGCCACCGGCGTAGGCTTCGGCCCAGCGCAGGCGTTCGGGATCGACAGCCTCTCCTCGGCGGGCGGCGGCGATGAGGCCGTCTGCCTCGGCGATCTTGTCCTCGACGCTGCGGCGCGGGGTGGTGGGCGCAGCGGGTGCGTTCGCTTCCGCCTCGATCGCTGCGATCTGTGCGGGTGTGAGGGGCGCAGGCTCGGGCCGCTCGCGGATCGAGCGGACGGTTTCCGAAGGTGCATCCTTGAGGCCCACGGGGAGCGTGGCGAGCTTTCCGGCCTTCTCGGCATCGGCGCGCAGCAGGGCAGCGGCGGCGTCCTCGATCTTGTAGCGGCGCATTTTGTCGCGCATTTCGCCGCGCGCTGCCTTCATGTGGGCATCCTGTTCACGGCGGGCCTGCAGCGCAAATTGCTCTTCGCTCATCCCGCTGCGCTGGTGGTTGATGGCGAAATCGATGAAGCGGCCTTCGGCATCGAAGATCATCAGCTCGCCCAGCTCGTCCTCGTCGCGGCGAACCATCACGTCCTGGTCAAGATAATCGACCAAGGCGGGTGACCAGTAGCGGCCGCGCTTCCACTCGATCCCGCGCTTGCCGACCTTTCGGGTGCCGACATAGGCGGAGAGGACGATGCGCAGCTCGTCTGCGCTGGGTGCGCGGGCGGCATCGGGCGGAGAGGATTGCCATTTGGCGAGCGGGCTGCAGCCGAGCGAGGAATGGCGGCTTTGCAGATAAGGCCCGTCCGCCCAGTTATCGAGGACGGTCTGCAATTCAGCCGCCGTCATTTCCGGCACGATCAGCGGCTTGCCGGTTTCCTTGCGGGCGCGCTCTCGCAGACGCTGCGCCTCGGCGACATTGTGGCCGCAATAGCCCGCGAGGACTTCGGCGCGGGCACGCTGGAAAGTGCCAAAGACGCGTTCGATGTGCGGTTTCTTTTCGGGCGCGCCAGGCGGGCAGAGCCGGTGCTCGATGCCCAGCAGCTCGAGCGCGCTGGTTATCGCAGCGTTGAGGTAGCCGGAGCCCTGGTCGGTCGCCACTTCACTCGGGCGGGCACCCCAGGCTTCCATTGTCGTGGCGAGCAGTCGGCGCACCGATTGCGCGCTTTCCGATGGCATCACGAGGAAGCGGGTGCGGCGAGAGAAGACATCGATCACGCCGAGAATGGCACGCCGCCCTTCGACCAGCATCACGTCGCCAGGCGTGGTGTCCAGTTCCCAGCGCTGGTTGGCATAGGTGACACCGGCATCGGCGCTGCCCAGGGCAAGGCGGCGAGTGCCCTTGAAGGCGTTGGGATCGCGCAGGCTCTGCAACACGATCGCTGCCTCGCGCTCTGTCTTGGCGATGAAGCGTTGCAGGGTGCGCAGATTGGGTGCGCGGTCAAATTGCGCCTCGATCATATCGAGGATCACGGTGGCGGCGACCTTGCGCTGCGCGAGCCAGGCAGTGACGGCCTGGGCGATGTCGGGATTGGCAGTAAACCAGTCGGAGCCTGCGGGCCTGCCGCGCTGGCGGCTGTTCTTGCGCCGGTTCTCGTTGGCAGCAAAGCGGGCCGCAAGATCGGCCTGCGCCTCTTCGGGCAGCGAGGAGACAGCGTAGAGCCTTCCGCCGCCATTGCCCTTGCGCTCAACCCAGCGCCAGTTGTCCCGCGACGCCCTGCGGTTGACGTTCCGCTTGGTCGAAGGAAGGCCGGTCAGATCGAGGTCTGCCAGTTCTTGCGCGGTCAGGAATTTCGGGGCGCGTTTGCTCACAGCAAGCCTCCCGAAATGAGGCGAACAAAATAGGAGCAAGACTCACGCGCTTCGGCGTGATAGGCGTTCCCACGATGTTCAGAATGAGGGACCCCATCGCGCCGTGTCATGCGGCGGCTCCCGCGTTTTCGCGAGCCTTGCCGGTGTCGCGGGACGTGCGCCGGAGCATGATCCGGCTGCCGTCGCGGCGGTATCGGGATGGCCAGATTTCGCGCGGCTTCATGCCCAGAGCTTCGGCGATGATCTGCTCTGCCCGACCCGAAGCGCGCGACCGCACGGCCGCTGCGATGGTCTGCTTCGAGACGTCATTCTCGTCAGCGAGGATCGAGAAGTTCAGGCCCTTCTTGCGAAGCGAGGCCTTGATGTCTTCGGGGTGCATATCGGCGGGCATTTGCAGTCCTGTTTCGCTTTGTGTTCGGTTTTAGTATGTCGAAACATAAAACAGGTCAACATCGAATTGAGGCTCTCGAGCAAAAAGGCTGGGGAAGCGCGGCTGCAGCGCGGCTGAAGCGGGCGCAGGCAGCAGCGAAGATCCAGCAAGGCGTCTTGGCCGAGAAGGCCGGTGTCTCCCGCTCCTCGCTCAATCTGATCCTCAACGGGGCGAGGACCCCGCGAGAAGGCACCTTTCTCGCAATCTGCGAAGCCATCGGGGTCGAGCCTGAAGAAATCCTGCGCCCGCCCAGCTCGCTGTCCGATGTTGTGGAAGAGTATCTCTACGGCCCCGAAATGGAGGCGCGGCACCCGCTGGAGCACCTCGCCGCGCCGGAAATCGATGAAGAAGAGGAGAGCTCACCCGATCTTGTCCTCGTGCGGCGCTATGACGTGGTGGCGTCGGCGGGTGGCGGCTTGCTCCCGACCTCTGAGGCAAGCGACAGCATGGCCTTCCCCCGCTCCTGGTTGGCGCAGGTCAACGTCCCCGTCAGCAAGGCGGCGCTGATCCAGGTCAAGGGGGACAGCATGGCCCCGACCGTGCCCGACCGGTCAACCGCGTTGCTGCACCGCACGAGCGAGATGATCGGCGAAGGGATTTACGTTTTCAGCCGCGAGGGATCTGTCTCGGTCAAGCGGCTAAAGGCACTAGGCGGGCAAGGCGCGGAGGCCTCGCTGGCAATCCTCTCGGATAATCCGGCCTATCCGCCGCAGATGCTAAGCGGCGAGGAAATGAACGAGCTGCGCTTGATTGGCCGCGTGCGATGGGTGATAGCGCCGCTGTAGTTTGGATAACTAGAAAGCGTGATACCAGCGCGGGCGGAAAGGCTCGCATCCCTCTTCCCAGACTTGGGTCAGTACTGCGTGGGTTTCTAGCATAATGCTTCGAGAAAACGGGGTGCCGCCGATGATCAACTCGGGAACTGGTGTGATTTGCACCGTGTCGCTGCCAGCGTTGTAGACGAACCGGTGTTCGTCGACATATTCTCTAGCCAGCGGATCGGGTTCGAACGTGCCGCAGATCATATCGCTTTCGGTCCCGAGCACAGCCCAGGTCTCGCCAAAAGTGCGCGGGCCTTTGAGCGCGAACTCCTCATTCACCAGACGGTGCGCTTCTGCGACCGCAGCAGGATCGGCGGGCAGCGTCTTGCCGCAGGAGGTCAGCAGGCTACAAAGTGCAATGAGAGCAAGGTGTTTGCGCATTCCGTCGGTCTAGCCGAGCGCGGCGCTTTGCGCTAGATCGCTTCGCGAGTTGGCCAGGAGCTGCACAGTTTGCTCGAATTCATCACCTTTCTCTGCCTTTCCGCCAGCGTCGTGGACGGCGACACCCTGCGTTGCGCCAATATCGAGGACGCGAACGGGAGAGTGCGGCTGGCGCGGATCGACACGCCGGAGCGTGGCGAGCCGGGATTTGCCGAGGCGAGCGCGGCGCTGGAGCAGCTAATCGCGGGCCGCGAAGTCACCTGCGAGCTGGTCGATGCCGATCCCCGCGAGCCGGGCTTCCAGCCTCGCGGGCGCTTCGGCCGCCCGGTGGCGCGGTGCCGGGCTGGCGGGATCGATCTCGGCGAGGCGATGCTCGCCAGTGGTCACGCGGTCAGGTGGCCAAGAGATGGCTGACAGCAAGGGCCAGCAGTCCGTGCATGAGGCGCTCGACGATTTTGTGAGGGCGCTGGCGCGGCGGAGTGTCGAGAGGCATTTTGATGCCGTGCTGGGCCGAAAGAAGGGCAGCAGCCAGTGATGTTTCGCAGCTGGATCAATGAACTCGCTGGCTTCGGCTTCAGCCTCTTTTACTGGGCCTTGCTCATTGGGGTGCCGCTGGTGACGTTGATCGCGTGGTGGAGGAGTTAGCGGTTGATCTGCTTGAGGTGATCGATCGGTGGATGGAGGCTATTGCGCAGAAGGAGAGATGACGGATGAGTGATGAGCGTATGAAGGCAATTCTCGCCGGATACGAGAAAAAGGCCGAACAGCGGGATGCTGCTGCCGAAGCGAAGTCGTTAGCAGATGCCCACGAGGCGCAACAGCGTGAACGCACCAAGGTTTTATGGCCTGAAAAGCTCGAAATGCTCGACTCGGTTATCGCTCAACTGAATGAGGAGCTGGAGCCGACTGGCTACACGCTCCAGAGAGGTGACCCGTTCTACAAAAACGACCCCAAAAGGCTCGCCCAACTTGCGGTCGGGCTAGATCAAATCCGGATCGACGAGGGGCGGCTTGATCGGATGCAGATCTTTGTTTCACTCGAGGGGCACGTCGCGGTAAGGGTAGGCAAAGCCAGTCAGATGCCGGTTGCGGAGACTGGGGTGGCAGTTTACCAAATCGATGAAGCCTTCTGGCGCGAGTGGCTGCTGGTCTATCTCGAAAAGAATATGTGATAGCGATTCTGGCTGGGGAGTTGAGGCTGCCAACCATTCTTCGGACGCCCGAAATTTGCCCCAGAATTGATTTTCCAGCCCCCCCCCTCGCGGACGGGGCTGGAAATCTATTTTTCGCGTGTGTGGCGGCCCACAGGGCCTCTGCGGCATAATCGAGCGGCTAGCCGAGCGCCGGTTTGCCCTTAATCGTCGACCGCGAGCAGGGTCTCGGGCAATTCGATGATCGCGGCGGGCGGTTTACCCTGGGTGTAAACCGGCTCGACCTCTTCGATGATGAAGGCCGGGAATTCGAGCGCGAGCAGGCCGGAAGCGGTCAGCTCGTTAATGGTGAGACCATAGCTGCCGCTTTTGGAGCGTTTGGCTGGGAAGTCGCCCTGCGACACGTCGACAGAGAGGCGCAGCTTGCCCGCGTCCGATCCGGTGCCGAAGGCGATGGCGAATGCAGTGCTTTCCCCAATCAGCGCCAGCTTCTTTGCCAGCGCCGGGCCGACCTCGATCCGGATGTAGCGCGATTTGCCCTGGCGATTGGGTTTGCCGACCACGCGGGCGCTGACCTTGATGCCTTCGGCGGGGACGCTCGACGGCGCGGGCGCTGCGCAGTTCTCGATTACTTCAAATGCCATTGTTTTTGCTCCTGATCCAAATGGCACCGGGAATTCCGCGCTTGCCGCGAAGCGTCCGGTGTGCCAGCAGGATAGGGCAGCGCCACTAGCGGGGGGGGTAAGACCACTCACCGCAGGCCGCATTTCCATCGCCGCTTATCGAAGCGGTCATGGATCAGACGAAGCCAACCATCCGCATCATGAAGCCCGGCACCTTTGCGAGTGTCGAGGGCGCGAATGTGACGTTCGCCGCTGCCGATCTGCAGGCGATTGCCGATGGCTATGATCCGGAGAGCGATCCCGCGCCGCTGGTGATCGGTCACCCGAAGATGGACGATCCTGCCTTTGGCTGGGTTGGCGCGCTCGCGGTCGAGGACGGCCAGCTGGTCGCTCGCCCCTCTTTGATCGAGGCTGGCTTTGCCGAGCGCGTCCGCAAGGGCGATTTCCGCAAGGTCTCGGCACAATTCTACCAGCCCGACAATCCGCACAATCCCAAGCCTGGCCAGTTCTACCTGAAGCACATCGGCTTCCTCGGTGCGCACGCGCCGGGCGTGAAAGGCTTGGGCACTGTCCAGTTCGCCGAGGGCGAGGAGGATGCGCCTCCCGTCACCATCCAGTTTGCCAGTTTCACCGAAGAAGAGGAGGCACGCGTGCCCGAGAAGAAGACTACCGAACCTGCCGACGACACCGCCAACAAGGAAGCCAGCTTCGCCGAGCGCGAGGCGGCCCTCAAGGAGCGCGAGCGCGCCGCTGACGAACGCGACAAGGCCGCTGCCCGCGCCGCTTTCGACGCCCGGCACGAAGCCAATGTCAGCTTTGCCGAGGGGTTGGTGAAAGAAGCGAAGCTCGCGCCCGCTGGCAAGCAGCTGCTCGTCGGCGTGCTCGACCAGCTCGGCACCGCCAAGGCGGATGCCACGATCAGCTTTGGCGAAGGCGAAGGCGAGACGATCCGTCCCGATGCCGCGCTGAAGAAGTTGTTCGAAGGTGCGCAGCCTCTCGTCTCGCTGGGCGAAGCGGCGAAGCCGGAAGCCAAGGGCAAAGGCACTGGCACCGCCAGCTTCGCCGCGCCTGCCGGTTACGAGGTCGACCCCGCGCAAGCGCAGCTCCACGCCGATGCGAAGGCGCTGCAGGCGAAGAACCCGAACCTCTCCTGGATGGACGCCGTCCGCCAGGCGCAGGCCTGATCCCGCTTTTGGCCGCGCCGCTCCCCCCTGTTGCGGCGCGGCCAACCCGCTGAATTTCACTCATTGGAGTAAACCGAGATGCGTTATCCCCACACCCCCGTTCTCACGCTGACCGTTGCCAGCGCCGCTGCTGCGATCGCTGCAAACCGCTTCGTCGGCCATGACAGCCAGCACGCCACTGCCGCAGGCCCCGCCTTGGGCATTTCCGATTATGCCGCCGAAGCTGGCGCTGCTGTTGCCGTCACTGTGCTGGGCACCCAGCGCGTCGAAGCAGGAAGCGCGTTCGACGCGGGCGACAGCCTGCAGGTGGGCGCGAACGGCAAGGCCGTCGTCCTCGCCGCAGGCGCGAAGGTCGCGGTCGCGCTGCAGGATGCTGCGGGCGACGGCGATTTCGTCACCGTCCTGCTCACCCCCTAACCTTTTGCCGTGCGGGGCGCGTGGCGCGCCCGTGCCCCGCTGGCCCACTTTCAAGCGCGCCGCACCCGACTTGCAATCCCCTTTAAGGAGCACTGAAAATGAACGCCATCACGGGCCAGCAGATGAACGGCGCACAAGCCCGCGTCGTCGACCCGATCCTGACCGAACACGCGCGTGGCTATTCCAACGCGACGCTGATCGGCAGCCGCCTTTTCCCGATCGTCAATATGCCGACGCGGGCCGCCAAGCGCATCGAATTCAACCGCGAGGCGCTGCGCCGCGTCCTGACTGCCCGCGCACCCGGCACCAACATCGGCCGCTACACCATGAGCTACAAGGGCATTCCGGTGAACCTCACCCAGGACGCCCTGCAGGCGGTGACGCCGGTGGAGTTCCAGGAAGAGGCTGGCGAAGTGCCGGGCATCGACCTGCAGCAGGAAAGCGTCGACGTCGTGCTCGCCGTGATCGCGCTCTCGCTGGAGATCCAGCAGGCCGAGCTGGCGCGCGACGCCGACAATTACGACGCCGCGAACAAGTTGGCGCTCGCAGGTGCCGACAAGTGGACTGACAATGCGAGCGACCCTGCCGATGTTGTCGAGGCTGCGAAGGAGGCCATCCGCAAGCGCACCGGGCGTCGCCCCAACACGCTGGAGCTGTCGGCCACCGTGCGTTCCGCGCTCAAGAACCACGCCAAGGTTCGCGATCACTTCAAGTATACGACCTCGGCGGCGATCTCCGATGCGATGCTCGCCGATTATTTCGATGTCGAGAACGTCGTGATCGGTGACGCCATTTACGATCTCGATGAAAACACCACCGTCGACGTTTGGGGCAATGACGCGATCCTCGCCTATGTCGCGCCGGAAGGTCAGCGCAATATGCGCCTCCCCAGTTACGGCTACACCTATCGTCTGCGCGGCCACCCCTTCGTTGAAGGGGTCAAGTGGCACGACGACACCCGCAGCTGGGTGAACAATGTCATCGATGAAAGCTCGCCCGAAATCGTCGGTTCCGACGCGGGCTTCCTGATCCAGGGCGCGGTCTGATCCACGCGACTGGCGGCGTGGCGGCTCCTTTCATGGGTGGGAGCCGCCCGCCAACTCTTCCTCTTAGCCTGGAGACATTCTGATGGCCGGTTATGAAGTAATCACCCCGCTTTCCCGAGGCCGTGGCAAGAAGCCCCACGCGCCCGGCTCCGTCGTCTCGATGGAACCTGATGCCGCTGCCGAGCTGGTGGCGATCAAGGCGCTGCGACCGGTGGCTGGCGGCAATGCGGCCAAGGCTGCGCCTGCGCGATCGATCGGTGAGATCGTCGCCGAGAGTTTCGACTTTGTCTCTGCGGCGCAGGAAATGCGCGAGCAGCTGTCCAAGCTGACACACAAGAAGCTCGATGCCATCATCAAGGCCGAAGCTGTCGGCGAAGTTGCTGCGACCGGTGCCAAGCCGACTATCGCAGAGAAGGTCGCTGTCATCATCGACCGGCGTTCTGAGAAGCTGCTTAGCGTCTTCGACCGGGACGAGCTGATCGCCATCGCTGTGAATTCGGGCTTTGCCGACCTTGCGGCGCTGGATCTCGACGATGACGCCGATGCCATCGCCATCAATGCGGCGCTGCGCGCAGCGGTCGCCAAGCAGGGTGGCGAGTGATGGCTGACCGCGAAAAGGTCGAACCTCCTCACCCCGATGAGTTCCGTTTTGCCGAGCAACAGGCGCGCGAGAGTGCCATTGCGGCTATCCGCTCGGCAATCGGAGAGCGCGCTGCGCACTCACGCTCTGCTTACTTGACTGTCGCGGCGCAGAAACTCCGAGATGCGCGCATTTTCGCCGGAGAGGCGAATATGCTCGATATCTTCGGAAGCGAAGAAGACTGACCCGATGCGCGTCATCTCGCTCATCAAGACGCCTGCGGAGACGCTAGTCCATCCGGTCGATCTGGGTGGGCAGGCGCTCGCGGCGTTTGTTGCCGAGACCGCTTCTCGCGGGATCGTGGCGGAAGTGACGCCGCTTCTCGCACAGCCAACGGTGGTGGGCGGCAATCTGGAGCTGCGCATTTCGGGCGGCACCGATGGCGAGACCTATCTCGTCCAGCTTTCCACCACGCTGGAGAACGGCGAGGAGCGCGAAGTCCAGATCGAGCTGATGGTGATCGAGGGCGACTGGACGATGCCCGATGGCGGCACGCCGATGCTTTCGGTGTCGGAATTCGTCAGCCGGATCGGGCGCGACCAGGCCTTGCGGCTCACCGATCTGGGCGACGGCCGGATCGATCGCGGCCTGATCGTCTCTGCCCTGGTTGACGCGCAGGCGCAGGCCGAGGCGCATCTTGCCGGGCGCTACAGCCTGCCTTTCGACAGCGTCCCGACGCTGGTGGTCGGCATCATCACCGATCTGGCGCGGGCGGGCCTTTACGAAGGCGAGCTGCCCGACAATGTCGAGGCGAAGCGCCGCACCGCGCAGCGCAATCTCGAGGCGCTGCGCGATGGCAAGCTGCAGCTTGGCGTTGAAGCCAGCTCTCCAAGCGCCGTGCCTGCCGATCCGGTGAAGTTCGATCCCGGCACCCGCGCCTATCCCGACGGGCTGAAGGACTACGGCTGGCGATGAGCGGCGCGTTCATCTCGATTGTGCTGGAAAAGCGCCTGTCCGAGCAGCTGGAGCGCGCCGTGCGCGAGGCGGTCGATTTGTCGCAGGCGATGGCCGAGATCTCCGAAGCGATGCTGGCGAACACGCTGACGCGCTTCGACGCTGAAGTCTCGCCGCTCGGCGTGCCGTGGAAGAAGAGCAAGGGCGCAGAGGATCGGGGCGGAAAGACGCTCTACAAGGATGGCTGGCTGCGCCGCTCGCTTGATCGCCGCTCCGGCGCGACATTCGCGGAAGTTGGCGTCAAGCCGAACGGGCCGCAGGTCACCTACGCGGCGGTCCACCAGTTTGGCTCCAGCAAGGCAGTACCGGTCAAAGCACACACCAGGACAATCACCCAGGCCTTCGGGCAGAAGCTGGCGAAGGCAGTGGTGGTCAACATCGACAGTTATTCGCGCAAGATGAATATGCCTGCGCGCCCCTATCTCGGCTTTAGCGAGCAGGACCGCAGCGACATCAAAGAGATCCTTACCGATCACCTGCGGCGGGCCTTCGGAGAAGCGGCGTGAGCAGGGGCAAGCCTTTCATAGTGCTCGACCAGGCCGAAGCGATCGTGGTCAAGTCCGCTCTCGACATTGCCATGAAACGCGCAAAGCAGATTGATGCCAAGGCTGGAGATCTTGGTGAGCTGATATCGACAATGGCGGCGGTGTTGACGCGCATCGAGATCGCGAAGGCCCGGAGTGCTGGCCGATGATCTCCCTCCAGCCCATCGTCGACCAGCTCAAGGCCGAGACCGATTACGGGACGGTCGAGGGCATTCTCGAATTCGCGCAGCTCAAAGCTCCGCCGCGCGGCGGGCCTTCGGCCTTTGTCATCCCCGAAACCGAAGCTGCGGAAGGCCCGCTAAAGGTCGGTGCCTATGACCAGAAGATCCTGACCCGCTTTACCGTTGCCCTTGTCCTGCCCGCGCCCGGCCGGGTGGCGAGCGGGGTGAACGAGCAGCTGTCGACCGAACTCAAACGCATCCATCGCGCCCTGTTCGGGTGGAAGCATCCGGAGGCGGCTTCGGGCTGTCTTCGGCTTGGCGGGCGGCTGCTCGATCTCGACGCCAGCTCGCTCACATGGGCGACCGAATTTGGCTGCCACTATCGCGAAAGGAAGGTCTGATGGCCGCGAAGAAGTCTGAAACGAAACCCGCCTCTGAAACCAGCAGCGAAACCACTGAAAACGCCGCTCCGGAAAAGAAAGCGCCGGTGAGCGAGGCCACCCCCACGCAGTCGCCTGCGGTGCGGCAGAGCGGTCTCCAGATCGACGGCTTTGGCCTGCCTGTCAATGGCCCGGCGCGGCGCGAGGTTCTGGTCAAGCTGGAAAAGCTCGACCCGCTCAATTCGCCCGATGGCTGGGACGAGGAAACGGCTGCCAAAGCGGCAAAACTGACGGAGAAGCTCTATGGTTGACACCTTTCGCGTGATCGCGGCCAAGCCCGAAGTGACCTACGGCACCGATGCCGTCCCGACGCTGGCCGCCAACGCCATTCTCACCCGCAATTACGGCACCACGCCGCTGGAGGTCGACCAGATCGACCGCAACCTCGACAGCGCGCGGTATGGCGCGACGCGGCAGAAGCCGTCCAATCGCCGGATGCGCTCGAATTACGAGGTCGAGCTGGCGGGCGGCGGGGCGGCGGGCACTGCACCCAAGTTCATGACGCTGCTCGCAGCGGCGGGGATGAAGGCTCCGGTGATCTCGGCGGGCGTCAGCGCGGTGCAGAAGTTCGCCCAGCCGACCGATGCCAAGGGCTCGCTCACCGAATATGCCTGGGTCGATAACCAGCTGCGCAAGATGCTGGGCCAGCGTGGCAGTTTCACGCTCGATTTCACGGCAGGCGCGCTGCCCTTCGCGGCACTGGCGATGACCGGCATGGTGCCGACTGTCGCACCGCGCGCGGTGCAGGTTCCGGCCGCAGCGGATTTCACCGGTTGGATCGAGCCGCTCGAGGTCAATAACGAAAACTCGCTGTTCACGCTCGACGGCTTCGGCGCGGTCACCCGCTCGCTTCGGATCGATGCCGGGGTGAATGTCAATCTGCGCAGTCTGGTGGGTGCCCGCTACATCAAGAGCGGCAACCATAACGCCACCGCGCGAGCCGTGATCGAAGCGCCTTCGATCGCCGCGAAGGACTATCTCGCCAAGCTGGACACCGGCGACATGGTTGCCTGGAAGTTCACCCACGGCACGGCAGCGGGCAACATTATCGAGGTCGAAGGCGCGAAGGCGCAGATCACCGCGATCAGCGAGAGCGAGGAAGACGACACGCTGATGTTCGACATCCAGCTGCTGCTGACTGTCGATGGCGGCTCGGACGATCTCGTCATCACCGCGAAGTAATACCCGAGAGGCGTCGGGCCGAGAGGCAGGTCTCCATCACCCCGGAAAGTGTCAGTCCGGCACAGCGCTTTCCACCCCGTTTCAACGAAGGATCAGACCATGTTCAAACTCGTCGAGGACCGCCGCACCTGGCAGCCGGTGATCTGGCACGGCTACGCCGAAGACGGCAAGCGCGTGCGGAACAAGATCGAGATGCAGTTCCGGCTGCTGCCGACCGACGACTTCCAGGAACTGATCCAGAAGGGCATCGGCCTGGCCAATGGCGAGCGCGAGGCCGAAGGTGACGAGCAGGTCAAGACGGCCACCGCTGCTGCCGCCGAATTCCTTGTCAGCGATGCCAAGATGGTGGTCGACTGGAGAGGCGTCGCCGAGGCCAATGGCGATCCGATCAAGTTCTCCGAGGAGAACCTCGCCCGGCTGTTCAATTGCGCCTTCGGGTCGCTCGAGGCCACGATGACTGCCTACCGGCAGGCGATGGCCGGAGGAAAGGATGCGCGGACGGGAAACTGAAAGCGCTCGCCCGCCGCTGGGCTTCCGGCCGGACGGGCGGGCGCGCCGTCAGCGACGATCCGGCGACGCAGCGGGCGATCCTGCCGCCCTGGCTGCAACAGCGCGCACAGGCGAGCGCGCAAGAGATCGAAATCCCGCTCGCCGATGCCGACGTCGTCACGCTGTTCTTTGCGCTCGATACCCAGTGGCGGCGGCACGCGATGACCGGGCACCGCACCGGGATCGACTATTCGGCAATCCAGCCAACCGCCGCGCTCTACCAGATCACGCCTACGCCAGAAATGATGGCCGATATTCGGACGATGGAAGCCGCTGCGCTGGCCGAATTCGCGGAAGCCGAGAAGCGGAGGGCTAAGCGATGAGCGACCTTGTTCTCGGCGCACGCCTAGACGCCAATGCGAATGGCCTTGTCGGCCAGCTAAATCGCGCCGAGACGCAGGCGCGGGAGCTGGAGAACTCGCTGGAGCAAGCGGGCCAGGGGGCGCGGCAATTTGACGCGGCGTTGGACGGCGCGGGCAATGCGGCGGCGGGTGCCGCGAGCAAGAACCGCCAGCTCGACGACGCGCTCGAAGACACCGCCCGATCCTCTCGCGGTGCGGCAGCGGCGACGAACACGCTGACCGGCGCGACAAATGCGGCAGCGGGCGCGGCTGCGCGGCAGCGGGCAGGCTATCAGCAGCTCGGTTTCCAGATGCAGGACGTGTTCCAGCAGGTCGCTCTGGGCATCAATCCGCTGGTGATCCTTGCCCAGCAGGGCGGGCAGACGGCGAGCGCCATTGCCTTGATGGGCGACGGTGCGGAGAAGAGCCAGAACAAGTTCGTCCGCTTTGCCACCTTCCTTTCCGGCCCCTGGGGCGCGGCGCTGTTTGGCGCGGTGACGATTGTCGGCTTCCTTGTGCAGAGCCTGCTGCAGGCGGATGAGGCGACCGAGGAAGTGACGCTTTCGACCAGCGCCTTTTCCGAGGCGCAGTCGATCCTCGGCTCGCAGATCGATCTCACCACGGGCAAGCTGCGCCAGCAAACCGGTGCCACGATGGCGCTGGCGCAGGCCCAGCTTGCGCTTGCCCGCGTCGAGGCCATCCGGGCACAGCAAGAGGCGCAGGCTACCTTCACCGATATCCGACGCGGCGAAGTCCGCTTGGAGGGCGGATTTGGCGGGGGGCTCCGCTTTGAGCGGCGGGGCGATGGCACCGAAGATATTGTCACCCAATACACCGATGGGCGAAACACGGCTGCGCAGGCATTTGCGCAGCTCGACAACCGGCTTGCAAACGAGAGCATTGGTCTCGAGGCCTATGAACGCGCCTACAGTGCGATCGCCAATTTCGAGCAGTCGAATGCAAACCTTCAGATCCTTGAGGAGGCGCGTGCGGCGCTTGGTGGCGACCAAGATGCGCTGGAGGGCTTCTTACGGCCTCGCGGCAACACTCCCGGCACCAATCGCCCCGGATCGAACACCGGCCCCAGCGCGGACGAGCTTCGCGCGATCGAGCAGCAGGCGCGGCAGATCGACCAGACGATCGAGCAGATCAACAGCCGCTTTTCCGACCAGCCCAGCCTGATCGAGAGCGCCGCGCTCGCCTCTGCCGAGCTGGACGCGATCATCCTCGATCTGCAGGCGCGCCAGCCGCCCGATTTCGAAGCCACCATCGCCAGCGCCCGCGAAGCGCAGGGCGTGATCGCGCAATCGCTGACCCGGCCATTCGAGGAAATGCTCGCCGCGCATTGGCAGCAGGTCGATGTCCAGGAGCTTATCCTGGCAGGCCGCGAGGACGAGGCCGAAGCGCTGCAGCGCATCCAGTATCTGATCGACCGCGCAGGCTTTGCCACCGAAGAGCAGCGCGACGCGATCCTCGCCAATGTCGAGGCCGAGCGGCTGCTCAACGACCAGCTGGAGGAGCGCGCCAATCTGATTGGCGCCTATCAGGACGCGATCGGCAATGTGCGCGGCGATCTGGAGGCGCTGCTGGGCGGCTTTGCCGACGGCGATATCCTGCAGAACTTCCGCGACAGCTTCCAGGAGCTGCGCGGGAGGGTGCTCACCGAGCAGATTTTCGGGCCTGCGCTACGCGAGCTGGACGACTACGTCCGTGAGAACACCGGGATCGAAAGCTCGGTCGATATCATGCGGGCGGGCACCGAAGAGGCTGGCGAAGCTGCGACCGATTTTGCCACGACGCTCGCTGGTGCCGATGCGCGCGTGGCGGGGCTGTTCCAGGGCCGTTCCAGTACCACGGGTGTTACCGTTGGCGGGCCATCAACATTCGAGGAGAGCTACGCGGCCTTCTTCGCCCAGGACAGCGCGCCCGGATCGCAGTCGGCGGTCGAAGCGACCGAGGAGAATACCGACGAAATCCGCGTGATCGGGCGGAGGCTGGAGCGCAGCGCACTGGCGCTTTCGCCGGAGGCCTTCTTCGGCCGGATGTCCGCCGATATCGTCGCGCCCTTCCTTGAAGGGCTGGACGACACTTTCGGGGTCGATTTCTTCACCCAGCTCGAAGGCACCTTCTCTGGCGCGTTGGCGGGCTATGCCAGGGCAGGCGAAGTTGGCGGCGTGATCGGCGCGCTGCAGGGCTTCAATTCGGACTTCGGTAAGGACATTTTCGGCGCGGGCACCGCTGGCCAGCTGGACGAGTTGTTCGGGCAGGCGCTCGGCGGCGCGCAGACGGGGCAATTCGTCAGCCAGTTGGCGGGGCTTGTCGGGCTGGAGCTGGGTGGCACGGGCGCTTCGCTCGGCGCGGCGGCGGGCAGCTTTCTGCCGATCCCCGGTGGCGACATTATCGGTGCGGTTGCGGGCGGGCTGCTGGAGAACCTCGTCAAGAGCCGTC
The DNA here is from genome assembly GCF_056933515.1 of Aurantiacibacter sp. KMU-128. NCBI lineage: Bacteria > Pseudomonadati > Pseudomonadota > Alphaproteobacteria > Sphingomonadales > Erythrobacteraceae > Aurantiacibacter > Aurantiacibacter sp. KMU-128. The sequence goes on along the minus strand of NZ_JBXORT010000001.1, from coordinate 1,603,570 downwards.
CCTACGGCACCGCGCAGGTCACCGGCAGCGGCGTGGGCAGCGTTTCGGGCAAGCAGGGCGATATCGCCAGCGGCCTTGGCGGATCGGTGCTCGACGGTCTCAACCGGATCATCGAGGAACTGGACGCGGAGATCGGGAACTTCAAGGTCTCGATCGGCACTTACAAGGACACCTTCCGCGTCTCGACCACAGGCTTTACCGGCAGCCGCCTCAACTTCGCGGGCGAGAGCGCCAAGGGGCTTTATTCGTTCGACAATGAGGCGGACGCGCTGGCCTTCGCGATTGTCGATGCGATTGCCGATGGTGGCGTCAAAGGCATCAGCGCGGCGATGCAGAAGGCGCTGACCTCGACAGACGATCTCGACAAGGCGGTGCAGGAAGCGCTCAAGGTCAAGAGCCTGGAGGAGCTGATTTCGGGCCTTGCGGGCGGCTATTCGGAAGAGCTGCGCGAATTCGACAGGCTGGCTGAAGAGCGGCTCGACATTGCCCGCAAATATGGCCTCGATGTCCTTGAGGTCGAGCGGATCAATGCCGAAGAGCGCGCCGATTTGGTCGAAGCGATCCTTGCCGATCGGGTGGGCAGCTTGCGCGATCTGCTGGAGGATTTGGCCTTTGGCGATCTGGCCGAAGGGACGCTGGCCGAGCGCCGCGAGCGGCTGCGCAGCGAGATCGCGCAAGCCGAAGCCGACGCTGCGGCGGGCGAGGACGGCGCGGCTGACCGGCTTGCCAGCCTGCAGCGCCAGCTCCTTGATCTCTCCCGCGATGCCTATGGCACGGCAGGCGGCGAATATGGCGCGGATCGCGACCAGGCGGTCGCTTCGGCCGAGCGGATCATCGCGCTGGAAGAGGAGCGGATCAAAGGCCAGACGGACGCGGTCACCACACGCATCGATGAGAGCAACCGGCTGCTGGAAGAGCAGAACCAGATGCTCGCCCGCCAGCTTGCGGCCTTCGAGCGCCTCGGCCTTGCGCCTTCGCGCTCCTATCCGGGCGGCGGCAGCAGCCCGATCGACACGACACGGGATATCCTCTGATGCCCGAAGTGATCTGGCTGCGCGCCTCGCCGCGAGATCCCGCCACGGCCCAGCCGGTGGAAGTCCTGCTGGCAGGCGGCGGGCAAGACGCGCCCTACCGCCACCCCGCCGACAATCGCCAATACCGCGCCGGGATCGTGGCGCGCCCGCTGTTCTCGGCGCAGCTCGGTTTCGGGCCGGAAGGCTGGACGGGGCGCACCCAGCCGCAAACCAGCGCGGTCGGCTTTGCTCCGGCCGATGACGCGCTGAAGGACGAGTTGGCAGGCCTCGTCTGGGACAGCGCGCCGGTGACCATCGAGATTGGCGAGGAAGGCGCGCTGCCTGTGCCGCTGGTGGTCGGCACGGTGAAGGATGCGAGCTTTACCCGCGACGGCGTGACGCTGACCGTCGTCGATCTGACCGACGGGCTGGAGCGCGAAGTGGTGAGCAGCCGCTTTGCCGGGACGGGCGGGATCGAAGGGCCGGTCGAGGCGAAGGATCGGCCTAAGCGGCGCAGCTTCGGCTACGTCTTCAATGTCGAGGGCAAGCTGATCGATGTCGCCAACTCGATCTATGAATTCGGCGATCCGGCGTTTCCGTTCAGCAGCTGGGCCAAGATCCGCGACAAGGGGCGCGAGGGGCTGTTCGCGGTGCTAGCCTGGCAGGGATCGATCGCGGCGACCTTTGCGGCTTTGCAGGCCAGTTCTCCGGCAAGAGGCGGCGCGGTTGTCGCGCCCTCGATCGCTTGTGCCAAATGGTGGACAGATCCGGGCGGGCCGCTGACAGCGGACGTGATCGGGAGCACCGGCACGGGCGGATCAATGCAGGCTGCGGCGATTGCCGACGCGCTATCGGTGGCGGGCGGCGGGCCTGCGGTGGCGGGACTGGCGGCGGCGAATGCGCTGCGGCCGGGCGTGACCGGCGTCCATATTGGCAATGACCGCGAGACCTTTGCGCAGGCGATTGACCGGCTGCTGCTGGGCAGCTCGCTCCTCTGGCTGCCGCAGGCGGACGGGACGCTGGCGATCCTGCCCTGGGCTTTCGATGCCGCTGCACCGGTGTTGAAAGCCGATTTCAGAGGCCGTGCGCGCACCTATCCGCCGCACTCCGAAAGGCGGATCGGTTTCCAGCGCAACGAGCGGCAGCACTCGGACAGCGAGATTGCGGGCATCCTTCTGGATGAGCTGATCGATGACGGGACGCCGCTGACTTCGGGAGACCTTCTCAACAGCGAGCAGCAATGGGCCGATGTCGGCGGTGCTGGCAGGCCGGAGGATGACGCGACGCGCAATGACGGCGCGCTGGCCGACCTCGATGCGGTGCCGCTCGATGATCCGGCGCGCACCACTGGCGAGCTGCCGGTCAATCGCGCCAATTCCGGCCTGCGCAACAGCGGGGTGACGCTCGGCGCGAACGGTGCCTTGTCGGGCGGCGGCGGCGGCCAGGTGACGATTACGGGCCTCGGCTACACCGGCGCGCTCAATGCAACTTTCGGCGCGGACTGGCTGCAGAACGTGCTTGGACGGCCCGCGAATTTGAGCGCGCTGACCGGGTCGGAGACGATCCGCAATTCGCTGCTCTCAATCGCTGCCAATGGCGCGCTGGCTGGCGGCGGCGGCGGACAGGTCACGCTCACAGGCCTTGGAGCGAAGGCGCTGGCGACGAAGGACGCGGTCGACTTCTTCACCGACATCGACGGCAAGTCGCGGCTGCCCGCCAATTTCATCGCCAATGACAATTTCCGCGACCGCACCGGCGCGCTTTCGGCGGCCTATTGGGGCAGCAATCCGACTGCCTTTATCGAGACGCAGGCTGGCTATGACGGGCGCTACGGAATGCGCTTTGGCACAGGGTTCAGCAACAACGCTGCGCCCTATGCCCGCGACGGAGCTGGCACCGCGACCTTCCCTTGCAGCGCGGGCGATACCATCTTTGGGACGGCGGAGATCGGCACCCAGAATGCCGCTGGCGGATCGACGACGCTGACAATCCGCTTTCGCGACAAGAACGGCAGCACGATCTCGACGCAGAACCTTCTTTCGCGGACAAATGGCCTGGATTACGCGGTGGTGCGCGGCTCGCTGGTTGCGCCTGCGAACAGCGTTGGCTTCACGATCAATTTCCAGCTCATCGGCACGGGCTGGGTGAGCGTGCTCGACGGGGTTTATGTCGGGCTGGTCGAGCGGGGCGCGACGATCGGCGCGAGCTGGGGAGGAAGCCTTACCGGGCGGCCTGCTAACCTCTCCGCGCTGGCAGGGTCGGAGACGATCCGCAATTCGCTGGTTTCGCTTGGGGCGAATGGCGCGCTGTCGGGTGGCGGTGGCGGGCAGGTGACCGCTGCGGGCATCGGAGTGAAGGCGCTCGGCCTGCTCGACACGATTGCGCTTTCGGACGCGCGGATCACCGGCAAGAGCCTGCTGGCCGTTGACGCGGCGGCGAATACGAAGCTGACCGGCATCGAGACGAATGCCGATGTTACTGCCACAGCGCAGAGGAGCATCGTTCCGCAATTTCCCGTCATCGAGATCAAGGAAGGCGAAGCGGGCAATGTGGGAAGCCGGACGATCACCCATACCGCGCGCAAGGGATCGGGCACGATCAGCGGCGGCACCTGGTCACTGCCCTCAACCAATGTCGCGCCCGGCACGGCCACAATCGGATCGAGCACGGGCACGGTGACGCTTTCAGGCATCACGGCATCGGGAGCCTACACGGTGCGCTATGTTCACACCGATGGCGCGATCACCGAGCTGCCGGTCAACGTCACCTTTGTTCCTGCTGCAGTGAGCGGCGCGGCAAGTGCCAAGACTGGCTACACCACGTCCACCACCGCTCCGGGCATTTCCGGTTGGAGCGCGGTGATTTCCTTGACGCTCACCAATTGCCCCGCAGGCAGGTTGACGGTGGCGAGCGGCCTCACCTTGAACGGCGGCAGCTATTTGAACGTCATCAGCGGCACCGGCACCTGCTCGCACCGGGCGCGGATCAGGATCACGACCGGCGGCACCACCACCACGCTCAAAGAAACACTCGCCCTGCAGACGATTTCGGGCGGCTCGGTCGATTTCGCCGATTTCAGCGCGCTCTTCCAGGGTGTGTCTGCCGACGTGTCGGCGGGGACAGTGACCGTAACTGTCGAAATGGAGCGGGCGTCTGGCACCGGGACAATCAGCCAGATGAATAACGGGCTCGACTGCACGGTCGTCGCCTCGTGAGGAAAGAGGAAAGGAAGAAGACAATGGTCGACTACATTAGCGATGCGAGCCAGTTGGTATGGCGGGTGCGGGCCTATGCCTTTGACGGCGGCGCGCCCGAGGTTCTTGCCGATCGGCTACAGACTTTGCCTGGCGTCGAGGCGGACGTGATCTGCGGCGCGGCAGAGCTGCTTTACGCGCACTGCGACCTGCTGGACGAGCGCGGCCTGCGAGTGACGGCAGAGCTGTTCAACTATGCCGACCGGCAGGGCTGGAGCGGCTTCAACCGCGACGGCCGCAGCGCCGAAATCGTCGAGCGCGCGGCTGCCGAGCTGGCGGATAGCGGCTCTGCTCCGGCCGAACTGTGGCCCGCTCCGGACGTCGCTTTGCGCGAGGGCGCGGTGGATTGGCGCTATCCCGAAGGCGCGCCGGTCGAAGCTGCAGCGGATTGATCGATGACGCTCGTCCCCCAAACCCTCGCTGACTGGCTGCGCGCGCCGCAGCTTGTCGAGCCGGTGGCCGACGCCGGTGTCGAGGCGCTGTGGGGCGACCGGGCGCAGGAAGTGCTCACCAGCTCGCCGCTGGCTTTGCGTGCCGACGCTGTGGCGGAAGGGACGCGGCAGCTCGTTTTCTTCGGCAAGGCGCTGGCGGTCGAAACCCTCGAGCTGCCGGGATTTCACGCGGGGTTGCTGGGCCGTTCGCGGCGGATTGAGGCCGATGCGCCGGGCTATTCGGGGCAGCCAGCGGTCTTCGTCATCGGGGTGCAGGAGCGCAGCGATGGCACGACGCTGCTGACGGTTTTGCGAAAGGTGGAAGGATGAGCCGGGGACTGACGATCTTGAAGGGGCTGCCGGTGGCGGCGGTCGATGCCGATGTCGGCGAAGGGGATGCGTTCCTGCTGACGCCCGACCCCAAAGAGATTTGGGATCGCACCGCGTCGGGCGGCGTGAACATCGACATCGATCTGGGCGAGGCGCGCACCTTCGACACGGTGTTTCTCGGCTTCACGAACGCGGATGCTCCGGTGACCTGGTATGTCGCCACAACGACGAGCATGGCCGGTGCGGGTGAAGTGATTGTGCAGCCCGTCGGCTCTTTCGCGCTGCTGGGCAATCGGGCGCGGCCACACGGCCTTGCCTTGCTCTCGCAGCCCGTCACCAGCCGCTATCTGCGCATCCGGTTGAACGCGGGCGGGAGTAGCGTCGTTCTGCAGGCGGGCGTGTTGATGATCGGCACGCGCTTCGAGCATCCCTACGAGCTGAAATCGGGGCGACGGCCGATTGACCTTTCCGACCGCGCCGAGCTGGTCGGCGGCGGCTTCGGTTTCGGGCGCGGGGCGATCAAGAGCAGCTACCGCTTTACCTTTTCCGGCCTTGACGATACCCAGCTCGACGCGCTCCTCGACACGGTCGAGGCGGTGGGCATCCAGCACCCCGTGCTGGTGGTGGAAGGCGGCGAAGGGGACATCACCCAGCGCCAAGTCCATTACGGCGTTTTCAACGCCTTCGAGGCCTATGAGCGCGAAGATCCGCAGGACACGCGCTGGTCGCTTTCGATGACGGATTGGGTGTGAGCAGGCTTACCGCCCCTGCCGGTCTGATCGGCCTCTATCACGCTCGCAGCGAAACCTGTGGAGCGAAGCGATGACGCACTTTAATCACGGGGCATTTATGCGGGAGCTGCGCGAGCGGCTCGGCTCGGTGCCTGCAGAGCTTTACGTCGCGCTGATGCCTGCCATCGAGGCGGGCCTGCGCGGCAAGACGATCCCCGCGACACTTGTGCGTTCGGAAGAGCCGGAATGGCTTCGTGAGGCGCGCACCCATATGGGCTTGCGAGAGATCGCCGGGCCTCGCCACAACTCGAAAATCCTTAACTGGATCAAGCGCCTTGGCGGGTGGTTTACTGACGACGAGACGCCCTGGTGCGGCACCTTCGCTGCGATCTGCATGAAGGATGCCGGTCAGCCGGTGCCGCAGCACTGGTATCGCGCCCGTGCCTGGGAGCCGTGGGGCGTGGCTTGCAAGCCAGTTGTCGGCGCGGTGGCCGTGTTCGGCCGGAAAGGTGGCGGGCACGTCGGCTTCCTCGTCGGCGAGAGCCGTGACAACTACTACGTGCTCGGCGGCAATCAGGCGAACGCGGTCAATATCATGCCGATTGCCAAGAGCCGTTTGCTGGGCATTCGCTGGCCCGCAGGTGCCAAGATTTCCAACACTCCGCTGCCCGTAATGCGAGGAGGCATCGTCTCCACCAACGAGGCGTGAGGCTTCTCTTTCCCCCAATCCTGAAAGGCCGATCATGACTGCCCCATATCCCCCAGCCACACTGCCCTGGTATAAGAGCAAAGTGATCGTCGGCGCGCTGGTGTCGATCATCACCAAGCTCCTCGTTTTCTCCGGCCTCACCGGCGAGATCAGCCCGGCTGACACGGTGCAGATCACCGACCTGCTGCTGATCGCTGTCGGTGCGATTGGCGACCTTGTCGCCATCGGTTCTCGCGTGATGCAGAAATATGCCCCGCCGATCACCGCTGGCGACGGCGGCTCCGGCATGGGATCACGCGGTTTGCCGGTGCTTCTGGCCTGTGTTCTTTTCATCCCCCTTACTGGCTGCGCGACGCTGCAAAATGCACCTTCTGCGCCAGCCGAGATCGCCGACCAAACGGTGCTCGACGAGCAGGCTGCGCTGACGCTGACGCTGGCCTATACCGGCGCTGCCCGAGCGGCCACCTTGGCCATCGAGACGGGCTTTGTCAGCGACCCCGAAACCATCGCGACAATCGGTGAATTGAACCGTGTGGCCTACGCTGCCGTGCTGGCCGTTGAGCGTGCCTACAACGCCGGAAATTCCACCGATTATGCGACCGCTTTGATCGAGGCACGCTCAGCGATTTTCGATCTGCTTTCAGCCGCCCAGGGAGATCCGTCATGAACCTCGAAACCATCCTCCGCTTGCTGCCCAAAGTCGGCCCGATTATTGCCGCCGCGCCGGAGTTCAAGGCGCTGGTCGAGGAGCTGATTTCGTTGCTTACGAACCCAGCCGATCAGGAGACCTTGAAGGCGGCATATCGGGACGCATTGGGCGACGCTGCCGCCGCCAACGAGGCGCTCGAAGAGGTGGTCTCGCAGCACAGTTGAAGATGGGCTTAATGGCGCTGGAAGGTGACTTTCAGCGCCATTTTATGTCACTTTTTGGCGCTGAATTAATGTCGCGAATTTTTGTCGCGCTACAGTGTGATCGACTCGGCGGCGACTCGATGGAGGTAAAACAGCGCGCGAAATCCTACTTGTCTAGGAAAAATACATCGTGTAGGAAGGTTTTGTTCACTACGAGTAGGAAACAACATGGGCGCGCGGGAAATTCTGGCAGAGGCAGCACGCGAAAAGGGCGCCAGCCTTGCCGCCCTGTCGCGCATGATCGGGCGTAATAACACGTATTTGCAGCAATATATCACCAAGGGCAGCCCGCGAAAGCTGGAAGAGGAAGATCGCCGGATGCTCGCGGCGTTTCTCGGTGTGGACGAATCATCGCTCGGTGCGCCGAAGGAAAAATCCTACGCCAGCGGCAAGGATAGCGAGTGGGTGGATGTGCCACGGCTCGATATCGACGCTTCTGCCGGCCCCGGAGCAGCAACCGCGCAGGAAATCCCGTTCGACGCTTTCCGCTTCTCCAAACGCTGGCTGCAAGAGCAGGGGCTCGACGGCACCAAGCTCTCCGCCATCCGCGTCGTGGGCGATTCGATGGAACCACTGCTGCGGGAAGGCGACGAAGTTCTGGTCGACCGCCGCGACCAGCCTTTTCGCGACGGCGTCCATGTGGTGCGGTTGGATGACAGCCTGCTGGTCAAACGCGTGGCAAGCCAGGGGGCAGGGCGCTTCAGCCTGCTCAGCCAAAACCTCTCCTACCCGCCGATCCAGGTCGCCGCAGAGGAGCTGCAGATCATCGGCCGCGTGGTTTGGAAGAGCGGGCGGGTGTAGACGCTGTCCGAGTTGAAAATTGCAGCCGGACTATCCCCAAGATCATGTGGTTTGGAAGAGCAGGCTTGTGTGATAAGTCTTTGCATTATGACCGTTCGATCTTTCCCCGCCGCCATCGCCCTCGCAATCGCCGCTCCACTGGCGCTCGCCGCGATGCCCGTCACCGCCTCCGCGCAAATGAAGGTCGATGACGAGCGCGCGCGCGATTATTCGGCGTTTGTCGTTGCATTGCAGACGGCGCTGGCGAATGATGACCGCGAGGCGGTGCTCGACATGATGCGGCTGCCGTTTCGGGTGAACCACACTTCCAGCGGGCCGGTGGTGACCGAAACCATCGCCACGCACGAAGAACTGTCCGACCGTTTCGACTGGCTGTTCGATGACACATTACGCACCGCGATCATGGGCCAAGACCCCGCCGATATCTTCGCGCCGAGCGAGGGCGGGATGATTGGCAATGGCGAAATGTGGTTCGACTACAGCTGCGCCGACGCGGCTTGCGAGACGCAAGGGCCGGTGCAGGCGTTTGTGGTGAACCGGATTGGCGGGGAGTAGGGGGCTACCTCGCCCAATAATCTTGAAACATTTCCGCTATTTCGGTTTCCAACTGGGCAGCAGCGGCAGCCTCGATCTCCCGAATGGGCACACCCTCACGCGCCAAATCAATCTTGATCTGGTCGGTTCGAACCATTTTCTCCAAATTGCAGTTTTCGTGCGTGGCAGCAATCGCGGCTGCAATCTCTTCCTGCGTGGCGAGTTGTTCCGGTGGCGCATTGTAGGCGGCCTTCACGTCATCGGGCCATTGCTCCCCCCAACAGGTCAGAAGGTACTCGTAAGAGCGTTCGGCTCGATTGCTCTCAAAGGCCTGCACCCAATACTCCGGATCATCGGGGTCAATGTTTTCGCCTGCTTGGGGCTCGCTTGCCGGTCGCGAGCACGCGGCGAGTGGAAGCGCAAGCAGGATGATGGTGGCAGCAAGCTGTTTCATATCCGCAGCTTAAACCCCGAATGGCTCGCGACAAATCCCAACCGCTCATAAAACCGGTGCGCGCCGTCGCGCTGGCGGTCGCTGGTCAGCTGCACGATGCCGCAGCCGCGTTCCTTGCAGCGTTCCACCGCCCAGCGCATCATCGCCTCGCCAATGCCATGTCCGCGCCGCTCTGCCAGCACGCGCACGCTTTCGATCTGCCCGCGCCATGCGCCGCGGCGGGAGATGCCGGGGAGGAAGCTCAGCTGGAAACTGCCGACGGGTTCGCCGCCATGCTCAATGATGTAGAGCGCGTGGTTCGGGTCGGCGGTGATGGCGCGCAGGCCTTCGCGCGCCTGCTCCGCGTGATCGGCGCGGAGAGTATCGCGCGCGGCGCCGATATCGTCCTCGTCTGCCAACCGGTCAAGGAAGGGCAGGTCGGCTTCGGTGGCGTGGCGGAAGGTCAGTTCCATGCGCTCGCAATAGGCTTGCAAGGCGCCCGCGTCACCGCCATTTGTGCGCCCTATGACCAGTGCTTCCCCCATTCGCGCCGCCATCCTTCCCGTCACGCCGTTCCAGCAGAATTGCTCGCTGGTGTGGTGCACCAAGACGATGCGCGGGGTTCTGGTCGATCCCGGCGGCGAGCTGGAGAAGCTGAAGGCGGCGGTCGCAAAGGCAGGTGTTACGCTGGAGAAAATCCTTCTCACCCACGGCCATGCCGATCATTGCGGGCAGGCGGGGATGCTGGCGCAGGATCTCGGCCTGCCAATCGAGGGGCCGCATGAAGCCGACCGTTTCTGGATTTCACGGCTGGACGAGGACGGGCCGCGTTTCGGCATGACCTGCGAAGTGTTCGAACCGACGCGCTGGCTGGAGGATGGCGACACGGTGAGCTTTGGCGAGGTGACATTGGATGTCATCCACTGCCCCGGCCACACGCCGGGCCACGTGGTGTTCGTGCACAAGGGGCAGAATTTTGCCTGGGTGGGCGATGTGCTGTTCCAGGGGAGCATCGGCCGCACCGATTTCCCGATGAGCGACCACCAGAGCCTGCTCGACGCGATCACGCAAAAGCTCTGGCCGCTGGGCGATGACATTACTTTTGTGCCGGGCCATGGCCCCACCAGCACCTTCGGGCGCGAGCGTCAGAGCAACCCGTTTGTGGGTGATGCGGTGATGGGAAGGCAGTAGGCAGTAGGCAGTAGGGGTTTAGATCACCCGCACGCCTGCCAGCACCGCTGCTATGCCCAGTGCCAGCAAAATCGGGATCGTGCACAGCACGCCCACCGTTCGCGCATAGCCGGGAATTTCGGCATCCATACCGATGCCGTGGAAGATGCGTCCGGCGAGGAACAGGCCGGCGGCTACGCCCAGTGGCCAGCCTGAATGGCCGGTCGCTTCCAGCGCGAAGACCAGAATCAGGAAAAGCGGCGTGTACTCGGTGAAATTGGCGTGCGCACGCATGGCGCGGCCCAGCACCGCATCGCCGCCATCGCCATGCGCGACCTTGCCCTTGATGCGCGCTCTGCCGCAGCGGATGGCCAGCCAGACATTGATGAAAGCGGCGATCCCTGCGCTTAGCAGCGTGATATGCATATCGATGGCGTTCAATTCGGGCATTGTGATGCGTGCTCCCCATTCCTGCTTTAGGCAGCATAAGCGGGCGCGCAATGCTTGCAAAGCTGCAAAACTCCGCTATAGCGCGCGCCTTCGCCGCATCCAAAGGGACGCATCAGCCGCGCTTGCGCGCTGGCTGGGCATCGCCTAGGGCGGCATCCGAAACGAACAGATGTATTGGAACAGGTGCCGCTATGGCTGTCCCTAAAAGAAAAGTATCGCCGCATCGCCGGGGCAATCGCCGGGCGCATGATTCGCTGAAGGTGGAAGCCTTCCACGAATGTTCGAACTGCGGCGAGCTGAAGCGCCCGCATATGCTGTGCAATGCCTGCGGCCACTATAACGGCCGTCAGGTCATCGAACCCAAGGGTCTCTAAGACCCTTCCGGTCTGGAAAAGGATTGAGCGCATGAGCCTACCGCGTATCGCGATTGATGCGATGGGCGGTGATGAAGGTGTGCGCGTCATGGTCAGCGGCGCGGCGCTTGCCCGCCGCCAGCATGATTCCTTCCGCTTCCTGCTGGTGGGTGACGAGGCGCGGATCAAGCCGGTGCTCGACGAACACCCCGGCATGGCCGCTGCCAGCGAAATCCTGCATTGCGAAGAGGTAGTGGCGGGCGACGAGAAGCCCAGCCGCGCCATTCGACGTGCCAAGACCACGAGCATGGGCCTCGCCATCAACGCGGTAAAGGAAGGCGATTGCGCGGCTGCAGTCAGCGCGGGCAATACCGGCGCACTGATGGCGATGAGCAAGCTTGCCCTGCGCACCATGCCTGGGATCGACCGTCCGGCGCTCGCGGGCCTGATGCCGACGCTCGGCGATAATGACGTGGTGATGCTCGATCTGGGCGCCAACACCGATTGCGATGCGCGCAATCTGATCCAGTTTGCGATCATGGGCGCGGCTTATGCGCGGATCGTGACCGGCAAGGCGGCACCGCGCGTGCGCCTGCTCAATATCGGCACCGAAAGCATCAAGGGCACAGAGAACCTGCGCGTTGCCAGCCAGCGGCTGCGCGATGCGACGGGCCTCGCCATGCAGTTCGACGGCTTTATCGAAGCCGACAAGATCAATCGCGGCGAAGTCGATGTGGTGGTGACCGACGGGTTTTCGGGCAACATCGCGCTGAAGGCGATCGAGGGATCGGCGCGTTTCGTCACCGATCTGCTCAAGACCGCCTTCACCAGCTCGTTCCGTTCGAAAGTGGGCTTTCTCGTCAGCCGTCCGGCGACCGAATTGCTGCGCCACCATCTCGATCCAAACAACCACAATGGCGGGGTTTTCCTTGGCCTCGGCGGGGTGATAGTGAAATCGCATGGCAGCGCCAATGCGAAGGGCGTCGCAAATGCGGTGCACGTGACCGCGCGCCTGCTGGAGGACGATATCACCACGCGTATCGCCGCCGATCTGGCCGAGCTTGGCGAAGATGCCTTGCGCGACACCGGCAACGGCACCGCTGCCAAGACCGACGAAGCCGCCGAATGATCCGTTCGGTGTTCAAAGGCTGTGGCAGCGCCTTGCCTGCCAATTGCGTCAGCAATGCCGAACTGGCCGAACGCGTCGACACGAGCGACGAGTGGATCCGCGAACGCACCGGCATCACCCAACGCTACATTGCGGGTGAGGGCGAGACGACCGCCACGCTTGGTACTGCGGCGGCGCAGGCAGCGCTGGACGATGCGGGGCTGACCATCGCCGATATCGATCTGATTGTGCTCGCCACGGCGACGCCCGACAACACTTTCCCCGCCACTGCGACTCGCGTGCAGCACGCTTTGGGCGGCAAGGGTTTTCCGGCGTTTGACGTGGCGGCGGTGTGCTCGGGCTTCCTCTACGCTCTGGGCACCGCGGATGCGATGCTGCGCGCCGGTATGGCCAAACGCGCCATCGTGATCGGCGCGGAAACCTTCAGCCGTATCCTCGACTGGGAAGACCGCACCACCTGCGTGCTGTTCGGGGACGGGGCAGGGGCCTTCGTGATCGAGGCGCAGGATGTGGCCGAAGGCGGCCCCGGCATCCTCGCGACGCGCCTCCATGCAGAGGGCGAACATGGCGATTTGCTGTATGTCGATGGCGGGCCATCGACCACGGGCGAGGTTGGCAAGCTGCGCATGAAGGGCCGCGAGGTCTTCCGCCATGCTGTTGTAAATCTTGCCGAAGTTCTGGGTGAAGTGCTCAGCGAGGCAGGCTTTGTGCCTGCCGATATCGACTGGGTTGTGCCGCATCAGGCGAACCAGCGCATCCTTGACGCCACCGCCAAAAAGCTCGGCCTGTCGGGCGACAAGCTGGTGGTGACGGTCGATCAGCACGCCAACACCTCCGCCGCATCGGTGCCGCTCGCCTTCGATGTTGCCAAGCGCGACGGGCGGATCAAGCCCGGCGATCTGGTGATGCTGGAAGCGATGGGCGGCGGCTTTACCTGGGGTGCGAGCCTGCTTCGGGTGTAGGAATTTTCCCAAATCCGCATCGGCGGGCGACTTGCCTTTGTGTACCTCCATGTTCATAAGGCGCCATAATGGGTCGCGGCAGAGGGAGTTCAAACGCAATGGAATCAATGCGCTCGGTAGGGACGTTGACACGCGCCGATCTGGCAGACCTGATCAATCGCAAGATGGGCTTTTCGCGTGCTGAAAGTCTGGACATGGTTGAGGCTATTCTGGCCAAGATGTGCGAAGCCATGGCCGATGGCGAGAATGTGAAAATCTCGGGCTTCGGCAGCTTTATCCTGCGCGACAAGCGGGAACGGATAGGCCGCAATCCCAAGACCGGCGTCGAAGTGCCGATCACGCCGCGCCGCGTGATGACGTTCCGCGCCAGCCAGAAGCTCAAAGAGCGGATTGCCAGCGCCGGATGAACGGGGCGGCCTCTTCCGGCGGGCCGCGCTTCCATGACGGTAAGGCCGAAGGCGCGATGCGCACCATCGGCGAGGTTTCGGCCGCCTTCAATATCAAGCCGCACGTGCTGCGATATTGGGAAAGCAAGTTTCCGATGCTCACTCCGCTGAAACGCAGCGGAGGGCGGCGGCTCTACCGTCCCGAAGATGTAGCCTTGGTGGAGCGGATCGACCGGCTGGTAAACCGCGAAGGTTATACGCTCAGTGGCGCGAAGAAGGCGCTGCAGGGCGGGGCGAGCGCGGCGCCGGCTCGTTCGGCGATTGCCGCGTCGGTGAGCGCGCAACCTGATGCCGATATGGATGCCGTTGCGCGACAATTGCGGTCAATTAGGGATCGTTTGTCGGCTGCATTGAGTGCTTAACCTCGGAAGAATGCAAACTTCCCAAAAGCCCCTCCCCTTGGGGAAGGGTTGGGATGGGGGTACGGGATCAAATTGGCGTGGAACCCCCGCCCCCAACCCCTCCCCAAGGGGAGGGGAGCATGCCTAAACCGCAGCCAGCACCGCTTCTACGCCCGGCCGCGCGTGCAAAATGCGCCGGTGGCCGAGGCCTTCGAGCGGCTGCAAGGCGACGTTCTCGCCCAATTGCGCAAAGCGTTCCGCCGCGTCAAAGCGCACTTCGTGATCGTCGGTAGAATGGATAATAGCGAGCGGGTTCGGCAGGCCCGCGAGCAAAACATTGGCGTCCATCGCCTCCAGGTCGCCGCCAAACGGCTCCACCAGCATATCCTCGAACACGCGCTGCACCTCACGCGAAATGCCAATCGCGCGCGCATAGTCCTCGGTCACATCGGCCAACCGGTTGGGTGAGGCGATGAAGAGCAAATGCGTGGTTTCCGACAATGCGGGGCTGAGTTCACTCACCAGCGCCAGCGTCGAAACCGGTCCCCCGAAACTGTGAGCGATCACGCGGTCTATCGGGCCGTAGCGGTTGGCGACCGCCAGCATGGTGAGCACACAATCCATCAGCAGCGCGCGGCGGCCAGTGGAATTGCCATGCGCGGGCATATCGAAAGCCACCACGTCAAAACCGCGCGCGCGCAATTGATCTACCGTGGCCGTCATAAAGGCGGCGGTGCTTGTCCAGCCATGCACGAGCAGCGCGGTGCCCTGGCGCTGCGCCGCCGTGTGGGCGAAGCGGTAGGTGGCGATGCGGAAGCCACGCACCCGCAAATCCACGCGCTCGGCCTCCGCCAGCTTGGCGTAAGCTTTACGCACCAATCGCCGTTCCGCATTGGTGCGGACCACGGGTGCCATGGGATAGGTGAACAGGGTGAGCGCGGCCTTGCCCGCGATCTGCGGGTTGGCTGATTCGAGCAATCTGAACAGGCGTTGGATGCGCTCCACGCTTGCCTCCTTGGTGATAACGTCGTTATCATTTGCGCATGGAGAGGGACAAGGTCAAGAGCGCGTTCACCATGGAGAAGCGGGATATCCTGATTGGCGCCGCCGCAGACGCGCTGGAAGAGCAGGCGGTGGAAGGCCTGACCGTGCGCGATGTCGCGCGCCGTGCGCGGCAATCGACCATTGGCATTTACCGCCATTTCTCGGGCAAGGACGGCCTGCTTGATGCGCTGTTCCGGCGCGGATTTGCGCAATTGGGCGAAGCGGCGCGGGCGGCGGGCGAGCGTGAAGAGTCCCCGCGCGCTGCCGTGCTCGCGACGGTTGCCGAATATCTCGCGCTCGCCACGCGTCAGCCGCAGCATTACCGCTTGATGTTTGCCCCCGACAGCGCAGGCTTTACGCCCGACGGTGAGGCGCGGGTGCATATGCTCGACAATTACGCCAATTTCGTCGCGCTGGTCGCGCGGCTGGATTTGCCAGCGGGCGAGGAACGGCGGGTGGCGGCTGACCTGTTCGCGCTGGTGCACGGCCATGTCGCCCTGCGCGCCCAAGGCTACGGCCCGCCAGCAGCGCCGGAAGAATGGACACACCGCATCCTCGCCAGTGTGGAACGCCAGCTGGATATGCTGACGGGGCGCAGCTAGTCGCGGCGCCGCAGACAAGTTTTCACACGAAGACACAAAGGACACAAAGCTGTCCCGCTTGAGGCAATGGAATACCCTCTTCGTGATCTTCGTGTCTTTGTGTGAACTCTACTCTTTTGTGCGCTCACAGCGGCTCACAGGCCTAGACGCACATTCTCTGTGCTTCCGGTTTCCCCTTGCCTGCGGCGCGGAGCAGAACCTGTGATTAGCTGTCCGGCCCCAATTCGGGATCGAGATCGCGCGGGCGGGCGAAGTGGGTCAGCTTGCCGCATCCCGCGTCCAGCTCGGCCCAGCTGTCAATGTCGAGCTCCAGAACGGCGTAGGACGCGGTCGGGTATTTCAGCATGATTTCATTGTAGAGGTCGTTCTCGCCTTCCACCGGCACCAGATCGAGCGCGAGTTCCTGCATCCCCGGATTGTGGCTGGCGAGGAGGATCGCGTCATGCTCGTCGGGCATTTCGCGCAGCAGTGCCATCAGCGTGGGCGAATCGGCGAGATAGGCGCGTTCGCGGAAGGTTATTTCCAGTCCCAGATCGGCGGCTTCCAGCGTGCGTTTCACCCGCTCGGCAGGGCTGGCGAGGATGTGATCCCACTTCGCCCCGCTCGCCTTGATATGCCCACCCATAAGCGCGGCACCTTTGCGGCCACGGTCATTCAGACCGCGGTCGAAATCGCGCTTGCTCATATCGTCCCAGTCGGACTTGGCGTGGCGCAGCAGGCCGAGGCGTTTCAAGTGGGCAGATCCTCTTCGCTAGGGGCGGATACTCCTGAAACACCGCTGGCGACGCGTTGTAAAGCCTCGTCCAGCGATAACCGCGTTATCGGCACGCCTTTCGGGAAGGCGGACAGCAGGCGGCTGGGGAAAGCGGGGGAGAGGACGATGAAATGCCCGCGATCCTCGCGGCTGCGGATCAGCCGTCCGAAGGCCTGTGCCAACCGCCCGCGAATGATCGCATCGTCATAGGCGCTCCCGCCATTAGCTGCGCGGCGGGCGCGGTGGAGTATGCTCGGCTTGGGCCAGGGGACTTGCTCCATCACGACGCAGCGCAGGCTCTCGCCCGGAACATCCACCCCGTCGCGCAAGGCATCGGTGCCGAGCAGGCTGGCGAGCGGATCGTCGCGGAAAATATCCACCAGCGTGCCGGTGTCGATCGGATCGACGTGCTGCGCGTAGAGCGGCAGGCCCGCGCGCGCCAGCCGGTCGGCAATGCGGCCATGCACCGCGCGCAGCCGCCGGATCGCGGTGAACAGGCCGAGCACGCCGCCGCCGCTCGCCTCGATAATCCGCGCATAGGCGCCCGCGAGCCCCGCCATATCGCCCTTCTGCACATCGGTGACGATCAGCACTTCGGCATTGCTGGCATAGTCGAACGGGCTCTCCGCCTCGGCCAGTTTGGGCTGCACTTCGATATGCGGCGCGCCGGAGCGGGCGATAGCGGTGGCCCAGTCACGCCCTTCCGCGCGCCGGTCGGTCAGCGTGGCACTGGTCAGCATAACCCCATGCGCGCCTTCCAGCACGGTGCCCGCAAACGGCTTCATCGGGTCGAGGAAATGGCGGTAGACACCGATATCGAACTCGCGCGCATCATTGCGATCCACCGCCAGCCAGTCGACGAATTCGGGATCGGCAGGGCCGCCCAGCCGCCCCAGCAGCGCCTCCCACGCCGCCAGCGTGTCGATCCGCCAGCTCAATGAGAAACGCGCGCCTTCGATCCGTGCCCTGCCTTGCCCGTCGAGCCAGTCGGGCGCGTCTTCCAGCATCGTTTCGAGCCGCAGTCCGAGCTTGATCAGCGGCACGCGGATTTTGCCCAACGCCTCCGCTGCCGCCTGTGCCTTCTCGATCAGCCGTCCGTCGAGCCCGGCGGCCTCGGTCTCGATCCCGTAGCCCGCATCCGCCGCGCCGCTTTCGTCGCGGGCGTAAGTGACCGCGCGCACGGCGGCGAGCAGTTCCTCGACTTCGCCCGAGGCGGCGTTTTCGTTGATCCGGCCAAGCCAGCCATCGCCCGGTAGCGCCAACGCGGCATCGCTCGCCGCCGCGATGGCTTCGCCGCCTGCTTCGTCATAGCTAGCGACATCGGCGAGGCGCGCGGAAAGGCCGCGTCTGCGTCCTTTGGAGCCTTTTTCCGGCCCGACAATCCAGCGCCGCATTTCGATGGCTTCCTGTCCGCTCAGCGCGGCGGAGAAAGTGCTGTCGGCGGCATCGAAAACGTGGTGGCCTTCGTCAAAGATAATGCGCGTCGGGCGCTGCGCATGGTCGCGGCCGCGCGCGGCGTTGACCATCACCAGCGCGTGATTGGCGATGACGAGATCGGCCTGCGCGCTTGCGCGGGCAGCGCGTTCGATAAAGCATTTCCGGTAATGCGGGCAGCCTGCATAGATGCATTCGCCGCGCTGGTCGGTCAGGCTGCGGATCGCGCGGCTGCGGAACAGCGTCCCGAGCCAGCCGGGCAAATCGCCGCCGATCATGTCGCCGTCCTGCGAATAGGCGGCCCAGCGCGCCACCAATTGCGCCAGCACCGCCGCGCGCCCGCCAAACCCGCCCTGCATCGCGTCTTCGAGATTAAGCAGGCACAGGTAGTTCTCCCGTCCCTTGCGCACCACGACCGGCTGGCTGCCGTCGCTGCGCTGCTCCGGCCACGCGCGGCGGCTTTCGGCGCGCAGCTGGCGTTGCAAATTCTTGGTGTAGGTGCTGACCCAGACGGTACCTTTCGACTTCTCTGCCCACAGCGAGGACGGCGCGAGATAACCTAGCGTTTTGCCAATCCCGGTGCCCGCTTCGGCGAGCAGCACGTGCGGGCGGGTATGTTTGTCACGCGGGGTGAAGATACTGCCGACCGCAGCGGCATAGTCGCGCTGTCCTTCGCGATATTCCGCGCCTTGGCCGGTGAGCGTTTCGAGCTGGTTCAGCACTTCCGCCTCGCCGAGGGTGACCTGCGCAGGCTGCGGGCGCTCGGCGGTTTCTTCCCATTCGGGCAGGCGCGAGAACAGCCATTTCTCGGCAGTGGCGGGCTTGGCGACGTGCGGTTTCAGAACGGGAGCCCACGGCCAGCGCAGGCGGGCGAGCGAGTCCAGACTGCTCCACGCGCCCATGCGTTCGGGCCAATCCGCCGCCTCACAATGTTCGAGCAACACGCCCGCTGCTTTTTGGAGAAACTCCGGCACATCCGCGCCGTCTTCGGGCTCGTCCAATTCCAGCGCGTGGGCCAGCCCCTTGGGCGTAGGCACGCAGAAGCGCGCAGGGTGGACGAAAGCGAACAGCTCCAGCAGGTCGAGCCCTGAAAGGTCGGGATAGCCCAATCGCGTCGCTACCAGCGGAGCATTGAGCAGCAGGTGCGGCGTATCCGCCGCCGCCATCACCGCCTGCCCCTTGGACAGACCCTGCGTCACGCCATTGGCGGCGCGCACCCAGCTTCCGGCGTGGCTGGCGTGAAGCGCGGGGAGGGGAAGGGGTTGGGCGGGCATCGCAGCCCACTATTGCGCAAGAGAACGGAAAGTAAACATCGGCTTTGCGACCATGCCCGATTTGCAAGCCCTTTGCGCTTTCGCCGCACCTTCGGGACGTTTCGGCGCGGCGGGGCGCAATCTGAACGGTCGTTCATGCAAAGTGCAACAGGCCGCGACTATAGTTGTCATCGTCATGCGTATTACCCTTGTCCTGACTGCACTAGCTGCGGCGCTGCTGCCCTGCGCGCCTGCGTGGGCGCAAGAGACATCGCAGCCGCCGCCGATCGCGCCGAGCGATTTCCGCTTGCCGCCGGGGGAGGGCACGCAGCCTGCCCCAGAGGGGCCGACGCTCGGTTCGCAGCCGGTGCGCGCGGCGACGCCTACCCCGACACCGACGGCTTCGCCAAGGACTGCGCCAGCCCAGACCCCGACCCGCGCCGCCGCGCCGGTCGAGGCTGCCTCGCCGCCCCGCACGCAACCGTCGTCGCGCCCGACCGCTGCACCCACGCTCACTGCATCGCCCGAGCCTGTGGTCGAGGCGGCAGAGCCTGCCGTTTCGGCGGAAGTCGGCGGGTTTGTGCCGGCGGAAGAGTCGGTGCCGGTGGAATCGGGCGAGGCCGTATCCGCGCCCGAAGTCCCGACCGCTGCTGTGGCCGATGCCGGAGCGAGCGGCGACGGTATCGGCTGGCCTTGGCTCGCGCTGTTTGGCGCGCTGCTGGCGGCGGCATTCGGGTGGCTGCTGCTGCGCCGCCGCGCTGCGCCGCAGGCCGAGCCGGTTGCGCAAGTGCTGCCGCATTCCGAACCGGAACGCGCACCCGCCGAACCCGCGCCCGAACCGATCCGCGATCTGCCGCAGCCGAGCTTTGACCCCGCCAGCCTCGTCTCGATCCGCCCGCGTAGTGCCCGCCCCGCGCCGCCTGCGCCAGTCGCTCCGCCAACCAACGGGGGGCTCGTCACCACCAATCTTGCCGCGAAACTGCGCGCCGAAGCCGAAGCGCGCCGCATTGCGGCAGAGCGCGAGGCCGCGCGCCAGCGCCCCGTCGTGAAGGGCAGCATCACCTTCGACTGGAGTTAGCCGCGCCTTCGCTCTTGCAGCACGCCGCGCTTTGCGCGAAGGGCTTGGCCCTATGTTTGACGCAGACCTGATCAACGCCGCCCGTACATCCAAAGCCTGGCCCTTCCAGGAGGCGCAGCGGCTCGCCAAACGCTATCCGAATGGCAAACCCGGCAACGCGCCGGTGCTGTTCGAAACCGGCTATGGCCCCAGCGGCCTGCCGCATATCGGCACCTTTCAGGAAGTGCTGCGCACGACTTTGGTGCGCAAGGCCTATGAAATCGTCGCGGCGGATGAACACGGCAACCCCGCACCCACGCGGCTGGTTGCTTTCTCCGACGATATGGACGGGCTGCGCAAAGTGCCCGACAATGTGCCCAATAAGGCGCTGCTGGAGGAAAACCTCCACAAGCCGCTCAGCCGCATTCCCGATCCGTTCGAAAAGTATGAGAGCTTCGCCGCGCACAACAATGCGATGCTGCGCGATTTCCTCGACCGCTTCGGTTTCGATTACGAATTCGTCGCCAGTTCCAGTCAGTACAATTCGGGCGCGTTCGATGATGCGCTGCGCAATGTGCTGCGCAACAACCAGGCGATCCTCGACATCATGCTGCCGACCTTGCGGGCCGAGCGCGCGGCGACCTACTCGCCGATCATGCCGATCAGCCCGACAACGGGCCATGTGCTGCAAGTGCCGGTGGAAGTCGTCGATGCCGATGCCGGTATCGTGCGCTTTACCGACGAAGATGGCGCAGTGATCGAGCAAAGCGCGTTGGGCGGTATGTCCAAGCTGCAATGGAAGGTCGATTTCGCCATGCGCTGGGTCGCGCTGGGTGTCGATTACGAGATGTATGGCAAGGATCTGACCGACACCGGCGTGCAATCGGGCAAGATTGCCCGCGTGCTCGGAGGGAACAAGCCCGAAGGCCTGATCTACGAGCTGTTCCTCGACGCCAATGGCGAGAAGATTTCGAAGTCCAAGGGCAATGGCCTGACGATCGAGGAATGGCTGACCTATGGCAGCGAGGAAAGCCTTGGCCATTACATCTACGCCAACCCCAAAAGCGCGAAGCAGCTCCATGTCGGCGTGATCCCCCGCGCGGTGGACGAATACTGGCAATTCCGTGCGAGCATTCCCGATCAACCCGTTGACAAGCAGTTGGGAAATCCGGCGTGGAACCTGCTTCGCGTGAAGGACGAAAGCGGCGCGCAGCCGCCTGTTGGCGCGGGCGAAACGCTGCCCGTCACTTACGGCCTGCTGCTCAATCTGGTGGGCGTGCTGGGGGCAGAGGCGGACCGCGATCAGGTGTGGTCATACCTTGGCAATTACGTCGACGATGCGCGGCCCGAAGCGCATCCCGATCTCGATGTGCTGGTGGGCAAGGCGCTCGCCTATAACCGCGATTTCGTCGCGCCGACGCTGGTAAAGCGTGCTCCGGCGGCGAACGAGGCGGCGGCTTTGCGTGCGCTCGATGCGCGGCTGGCCGAGGTGCCCGCGGATATGTCGGCGGAGGATTTGCAGACCATCGTCTACGAAATCGGCAAGGACGAAGCCTTCGGTTTCGAATCCCTGCGCGACTGGTTCAAGGCGCAATACGAAACGCTGCTCGGCTCCGCCCAGGGCCCGCGTATGGGCAGCTTCATCGCGCTGTATGGCGTGGAGAACAGCCGCAAGCTGATCGCCGAGGCCTTGGCGCGTTAAGGCCTAAACCCACGATTCCGCGCGGTACCACTTGGTGATGATGTATTTCGCCCCCGCGATCACCGGGCGGCCCGCGTGCAGCGTTTTGTGGTTCACCAGCCCGTTCGCATCGGTGTTGTTCCACGCCAGCAGCACGCCGGGTTTGGGCGCGAGCGAAATGCCGAGATCGACAAAATCGGTCGTGCCGCCTGCCTCGACCTCGTTGAGGAACACCATCGTCGTGTAGCTGCGCTGACCGCCGCGACCGATTTCGCTGTCCCAATAGCTGGTGTTGGGATGGAACCAGTCGTGGTGCGGTTTGAACTCTTGCCCCGGCATATACCGCTGGCCCTGGATATTCTCGCCGAATGCGGAATCGATATCCATCAGATCGTCGATCCGCCGGTTGATCTTCTTCACGAAGGGATCGTACGGATCGACATCGCCCGAATAGCTGGTGCGATAGCCGTCCGAATAATCGAGATCGAAGACCTGGCTGGGGCGCGCGGTCGCGTCGATCAACTCGCACATCTTGGCGCATTCGGCGGGCGACATGAAATCCCCGACCGCGAACAATTCCACCCCGTCCACCGGCACCTTGTAGGCTTCGGGATTGGCCTCGAGCCGCTGGCGCACGGCATCGCCCACCCGCTTCAGCCGCGACTGGCCGTAATTGGCTGGATATTTGCTTTTTGCTTCGCTGGTCATCGGACGGGCATGTTCCAAACTCTCGGGCTGTAGGCAAGCCCCAATAGATGCGCGAAACCCTCCGGCTCTGCGCTGCGAGCCGGAGGGCCATTGCCGGCCACTCGCACCGACAATGTCGGGAGAGCGGCTTACCAGAAGAAGTCGTAGACCACGTCGACCACTTCGCCGGTGTAGATGTCCACCAGCAGCACATCGTCGTAGTAACGCACCCAGCGATAGGGGCCGTAGACTTCGGGCAGGCGATACTGCCACGGATCGTTGATCCAGTACCGGTCACCGAAGAACAGGCTATCGAGGAAGAAGCCGATGCTCAGGCGGCGATAGCGGTAATCGCGATATGGCGCGTAGTACCGGCCGATGCGGTAGGTGTTCTGGTTGCGGTAGCGATACGAATTCCAGTCATAGCGGTTGTTGCGCCGCCAATCGTGGCGATCCCACCGGCGATAGTCGCGGCGCGCATCGCGGCGGCCTTCGCGGTAACCGTCGCGATAGGACTCGCGGCGGTCGACGCGGCGGTCATAGCGGCGTTCTTCGCGGCGATCCCAGCGCCGGTCATTGCGTTCGAGAACACGGCCTACGGCACGCTCCTCGGCGCGATCCTGTCGGCGCTCTGCCCGTCGATCATCGCGCCGATCGTCGCGCCGGTCGGCCCGATCATCGCGACGTTCCCAGCGATTGTCGCGGCGGTCATCGCGCCGCTCGGCCCGATCATCCCGCCGGTCCGCACGCCGTTCCTGCCGGTTGTCCGCGCGCCGTTCCTGACGGGTGTCGGCGCGGCGTTCCTGCCGCCGCTCCACCGTGCGTTCGACCGCACGGCGTTCGACTGTAGGCGTCTCGCGCGGCGCACGCATCCGCTCGCCGCCTGTGGCATCGGAGCGACGCTCCTGCCGCGCCTCGCGGTTGCCGCCACGGCGTTCCTGCCGTGCGTCACGGTTACCGCCTCGGCGCTCTTGGCGGGCATCCCGGCGGTCTTGCCGGTCTTGCATCACGCTTTCGCTGGCATTTGCCGCAGAGCTGGTCTCGGCAGCGGCAGCCGGTGTGGCGGGAGCCAGCATCACGGCGGCGAGCGCGGCCATCGCGCTCGATTTCAACAGGTGTTCGAGTTGCATCGCAACTTCTCCCCAAAGTGACCAATTCCGCCCGAGTGCTGCGGCGCTGATACGGTTAACACCTATCGGGCGCTGCCTGACCGGTCTCTGAACCGCTTGCGTAGCCATTCGTTAAGGTTGGAGACCTTCTGCCTGAACCAGATCGCGCTTGCCCCGTCAGCGCCCGGGCGGCATGGAGAGCGCTGTCATGGATAGCTTTGCCGACATTCACGCCGATATCGAACGCCGCCTTGTCGAAGGCGCGACGAGCCGCCATTCGCCCTGTCATCAGGCGGTGATTGCCACCAGTGATGCCGATGCGCGGGTGATGGTGCTGCGCGCCTATGATCCGGCCAGCCGCACGCTGCGCTTCCACACCGATGCCCGCTCGCCCAAGGCCGCGCTGATCGGCGCCGGAGAAAGCGGGGGCGCGCCGGTGGGCGTGCTGTTCTACGATCAGGCCGCGCGCATCCAGCTGCGCTGCAAGGGCAAGGGGCGGATCGAGACGAGCGGCCCTGTGGCGGATGCCGCATGGGCAGCAAGCACCGAGTTCGCCCGCCGCTGCTATATGGGGGAGGGGCCGGGAGTGCTCTCCGACGCGCCCACCAGCGGCCTGCCCGACTGGATAGAGGGCCAACAACCCACCGAAGAGCAGGTCGCCCCCGCGCGTGCCAACTTCGCCGTGCTGCTGGTGGAGCTCGCAAGCGTCGACTGGCTGTTCCTCAGCAATGACGGCCACCGCCGCGCGGTGATCGACATGGCGAGCGGGCCTGATGAGACTGACAGGGGGCGCTGGGTGACGCCGTAAGCCTCTGATTTCGGGGAACCTGTTACACCTGTTACACAGTCCTAGAGCAAGAAACGCAGGCCGTGCTTCGCGCGCTGGCTGGATGGTTTGCCGTGTGGCTCGCGGTGTGGCTCGGGCGGAAGTCATGGCCCGTCTGTGCGCGGGGTGGGGGCGTGTAGGAAAGCGCGCATTGTTTGCCGTTGGAAGGGGCGAGGTGTGTTAGATTACGCTTCAGGTTGCCTTAGCCGCGTTTCGTCAATCCGGCGAAGGCGGGAATCCAGTAGCGTGTTGGTATGCTTCGCGAATTTCAGCCCTGCGTCTACATCATCGCGTCGAAGCGAAATGGCACGCTGTATATCGGCGTGACATCCGATTTGGTAGCTCGCCTCCACCAGCACCGCGAAGGACTAGTGGAGGGGTTCTCGCGCCAGTACGGCGTCCACCGCCTCGTATGGTCCGAGCAACACGCAAAGATGGAGAACGCTATTCAGCGCGAAAGGCGGCTGAAGAAGTGGAACCGCGCATGGAAGCTGCGGCTCATCGAGGAAAGCAATCCGCAATGGCGCGATCTGGCGGGGGATTTTGGATTTGAGCCGTTGGATTGAGGTGACGTTCGCTCCTAGTCACGCAGGCCATCCACTATCCACTCGTCATCCCCGCCCACCCTTTCGTCATCCCCGCGCACCCAATCGTCATCCCCGCGAAGGCGGGGATCCAGAGCAACAAAGCGCCGAAGCCAAACTGGATTCCCGCCTTCGCGGGAATGACGAAGGGTTATTGTTGATGCCCGGATCAAATCCGCGCGACGAGAGAAGATAAGGAACCTCCCAGCTTCACCCCAACGCGGACGCCAACGCCCGCCAACTCGTCATCCCCGCGCAGGCGGGGGTCCAGATGAGTGAAGCAACAAGGGCGCCCCTGGAATCCCGCCTTCGCGGGAATGACGAAAAGGGTATTGTCTATCCCCGTGTCAAGCACGGGGCGACGAGGGGTGGAGTGGAGTGGAGTTAGAGAATTACCGACTCAACTTCTTATACTGCACCCGGCTCGGCCGATCCGCCGCATCGCCCAGACGACGCCGCTTGTCCTCTTCATAAGCCTCGAAGTTCCCCTCGAACCATTCCACGTGGCTGTCGCCCTCAAACGCCAGAATATGCGTCGCGAGACGGTCGAGGAAGAAGCGGTCGTGCGAGATCACCACGGCGCAGCCTGCGAAGTTCTCGATCGCATCCTCCAGCGCCGACAGCGTTTCCACGTCCAGATCGTTGGTCGGCTCGTCCAGCAGCAGCACGTTGCCGCCCTGCTTCAGCATCTTGGCCATGTGGACGCGGTTGCGTTCGCCTCCTGACAGTTTGCCGACGTTCTTCTGCTGGTCCGGGCCCTTGAAGTTGAACGCGCCCACGTAAGCGCGGGTGCTGGTGTCGTGGCCGTTGACCTTCATGTAGTCCAAACCGTCGGAGATTTCTTCCCACACGTTGTTCTTCGGGTCGAGGTGGTCGCGGCTCTGGTCGACATAGCCGAGGCGCACGGTTTCACCGATTTCCACGGTGCCACTGTCGGGTTGTTCCTTGCCGGTGAGGATCTTGAACAGCGTCGATTTACCCGCACCGTTGGGACCGATCACGCCGACGATGCCGCCGGGCGGCAGCATGAAGGACAGGTCTTCGAACAATAGCTTGTCGCCATAGGCCTTGGAGATGCCCTTGGCTTCGATCACCTTGCCGCCGAGGCGTTCGGGCACCTGGATGACGATCTGCGCCTTGCCCGGCTTGCGGTTGCCCATTTCCTCCTGCAGCTGGTCAAACTTGCGGATACGCGCTTTCGATTTGGTCTGGCGGGCGGCGGGGGTCTGCCGCATCCATTCCAGCTCGCGTTGCAGCGCCTTCTGCTTGCCCGATTCCTCGCGGCTTTCCTGCTCGAGGCGCTTGGCCTTCTTTTCCAGGTAGGTGCTGTAGTTGCCTTCATACGGATAGTAGGAACCGCGATCGAGTTCGAGGATCCAGCCCACCACATTGTCGAGGAAGTAGCGGTCGTGGGTGATCATCAGCACCGCGCCGGCATATTCCTTGAGGTGGTTTTCAAGCCACTGGACGCTTTCGGCGTCGAGGTGGTTGGTCGGTTCGTCCAGCAGCAGGATGTCGGGCTTCTGGATCAGCAGGCGGGTAAGCGCGACGCGGCGCTTCTCACCGCCCGAAAGGCTTTCCACGCCGCTGTCCGACGGCGGGCAGCGCAGCGCTTCCATCGCCACTTCGAGCTGGTTGTCGAGCGTCCACCCATCGACCGCGTCGATCTTGTCCTGCAATTCGGACATTTCCGCGCCCAGCGCATCGAAATCGGCATCGGGCTCGCACATTTCGGCGCTGATCGCGTTGAAACGGTCCACCATGTCGGCGACTTCACGCGCGCCGTCTTTCACGTTTTCGAGCACGGTCTTGCTGTTGTCCAGCTCTGGCTCCTGCTCCAGATAGCCGACGGTGATGTTCTCGCCCGGCCATGCCTCGCCGGAGATATCGGTGTCGATCCCCGCCATGATCTTGATCAGCGTGGATTTACCTGCGCCGTTGGGGCCGACAATGCCGATCTTCGCACCGCGATAAAATTGCAGGTTGATGTTCGACAGCACCGGTTTTTGCGCGCCGGGGAAAGTCTTCGTCATGTCTTTCATGACATAGGCGTATTGAGCGGCCATCGGGCGGGTCCTTCGTATCGGTAATCGGGTGGGAATCTGTTGAGGGCGCAGATAGGGGCTGCGGCGCTTTCGGGCAAGCGGGTTGGCGGCGTTGAACCCGCTGCCTGCGCCGGGGCCGCCAAGGTGCGCCCCTTAGCCCGGTGTTAACCACTTCTGGCTATCCACGGGCCACGGAATTGGACGGAACCATGCAGCAAATCATTTTCGGCCTTATCACGCCGACATTGACGTTGGTCTTCGCGGCCGCGTTCCTGCTGCTGTGGCGGAGCGGGCGGATGGGCCCGCACGTGCTCGCCTGGGCAATCAGCTACGCGCTGCTGACGGTCGGACTGCTCATCGTCCACATGGATATGCTGTCCACCGCGATCAGTTTCCACATCACGCAGGCGATCTATTCCGCCGCGGCGTTCGGACTCTTGTGGGGGGCGGGCAAACGTGTGGGGGTGACGATTTCGATCCCCGTCATGCTGACCATTTACGCGACCTTCGCATTGGCGCTGTTCCCGACCGTTTTGCTGACGCAATATCCCGCACCGCGACTGGTCATCACCAATATCGGTTACGGCACGATGGTGGTGGTGGGCGTCACCGCGCTGCTTGCCAGCACGCGCCGCCAGCTGATGGATAAGCTGGTCATCCTCGTCCTCGCGCTCAACGCTGCCGATTTTCTCATTCGCCCGTCGATCATCGCGCTCAGCCAGGAGGCTTTCAGCGTGATCGATTATCGGGACACGATCTACTATTCGGTCATCAACCTGGCGATGACGATCAAATCGCTGTCGACCGCGCTGGTGCTGATCGCGGCCTGCATCAGCGACAAGCTGGCGGCGGTGAAGGAAGAATCGCAGTGCGACGCGCTGACCGGCCTGCGCAACCGTCGCGCCTTCGAAGAAGCGGTGGAGCAGAAACTCGTCCGCGCGGCACAAACGAATGTGCCCGTCAGCGTGGTGGTTGCCGACATCGACCATTTCAAACAGGTCAATGACATTTGGGGCCATCAGGCCGGCGATGCGGCAATCACGACTTTCGGACGGATGCTCGCCGACATGGTGCGCGAAGACGATCTGTGCGGGCGTATCGGCGGCGAGGAATTCTGTGTGCTGGCATGGGACTGCTCCGGCAACGACGCGCACAAGCTGGCCGAGCGCATTCGGGTCGCCTTTGCGCAAGTCACGCATGAAGGGCTGAACGACGATATCAGGCTCAGCGCCAGCTTCGGGGTGGCGCAGTGGAAGCAAGGCGATAGCTATCGCCATACGTTCTCGCACGCCGATGCCGCCTTGTATCGCGCCAAGGAAAACGGGCGCAACCGCGTGGAGCAGGCTGATCGCCTGACACCGCTTGCCGGCCGCCGCGCAGGCGATTCCGGGACATCTGACGCGAACCGTGCCGCTGCCTGAAGGCATTTCCGCGCGAAGAGCTTTTATCCCGTATTGGAACCCGCGCCGTTCTGGCCGATTGGGCCTTTATGACCATAGCGATAATTGGTGCCGGGATGGCGGGCCTTGCCTGCGCGACGCGGCTCACAGCAGCTGGCCAAGCCGTGGTGCTGTTCGACAAAGGACGCGGGCCGGGCGGGCGGATGGCGACACGGCGGGCGGAGGTTGATGGCGAGACGCTGCATTTCGACCATGGTGCGCAATACTTCACCGTCCGCGATGATCGCTTCGCTGCGCAGGTGCGGGATTGGGAAGGTTCGGGCGTAGTCGCACGATGGCCAGCGGCGGGCGAATGCGCATGGGTCGGCACGCCGGGAATGAACGCGCCGATCCGGGCCATGGCCGCGACGGTGGACGCGCGCTTTGGTGTGCGGATCGAGGCCATTTCCCGCGTGGGCGAGGGTTGGCAATTGCTTGGCGAGGGCGCGCCGGACACGCTGTTCGACACCGTGCTGATCGCGGTTCCGGCGGAACAGGTGGGTGCGCTTGCCTTGCCGCATTGCGCGCCTCTGACGCAGCTCGCCGCAAACAGCGTTTCCGACCCGTGCTGGACGCTGATGGCGGCATTCGATGGCCCGCTCGACGCGCCCGACACGCTGCGCCACGCCGGTGCCATCGGCTGGGCAGCGCGTAATTCGGCCAAGCCGGGGCGCAGTGGCGAAGAATGCTGGGTTATCCAAGGCTCGCCCCAATGGAGCCGCGTGCATCTGGAAGAGGACGCGGAAGCTGTGACCACCATGCTGCTCGAAGCCTTCGCCGAAGCGCTTGTCCTGCCGCTGCCGCCCGCGGGCCACATCGCTGCGCATCGCTGGCGCTACGCCATGAGCGGCGGCGCGGGGCAGGGTGCGTTCTGGGATGCGGAGCAAGGCATCGGCGCGTGCGGCGACTGGCTGCTCGGCCCGCGCGTCGAGAGCGCGTTCCTTTCCGGCTTTGGTTTGGCGGACAAGGTGCTTGGGCATGGGTGACGTCACCGTCTGGTATGACGGCGCGTGCCCGCTGTGTCGCCGGGAAATCGCGCTGATGCAGCGGTTGGACAGGCGCGGTGCGATCACCTTCGTCGATGCGAGCGAAGGCCAGCCCGAAAGCTGCCCTGTCTCACAGGAGGAATTGCTCGCCCGCTTCCATGTGCGCGAGAACGGCGTGATCCTGTCAGGAGCAGCAGGTTTTGCCGCGATGTGGCGCGCGATCCCGGTTCTTAAGCCCTTCGGCCATCTGGCGCGGCTGCCGGGGCTCAACCTTTTGTTCGAGGCGTTCTACAAGGTCTTCCTCCGCATCCGCCCGCGCTTGCAGGCGATGCTTCGCGATTGATCGACGCAAAGGCCTGCACATCGGCCCGCGTGCTTTTGCAGCCGCTGGACAGGCGCGGGCAGGCGGCCTAGCAATCGCGCCTATGAAAAAAGCACTCCTCGCGCTCGCCGCACTTTCGTTCGCCCTACCTGCCAATGCCTATGCCCAGCGTTATGACAGCCGTTATGGGCTGGAACCGGGCGCGCATGATGAAATCGCGTGGGATTTCCTCGAAGGACTGACCACCGAAATCGGCCCGCGTCTGGCCGGCACGCCGGACGAGGCGCGGGCGCGGGCTTGGGCAATGGACTGGCTGCGCGCGCGCGGTTTCGCGAATGTCGTCAATGAGCCGTTCCCGATCCAGACCTGGGTGCGCGGGGAAGAGCGCGGACGCATCACCGCGCCTTTTGCGCAGGATGTGGTGCTGACCGCCTTGGGCTTCTCCGGCTCGACCGGGCCGGAAGGGCTGACCGGCGAAATCGTCTACTTCGAAAGCCTTGACGATTTGCGCGCGGTGCCCGATGGCAGTTTGGAAGGCCGCATCGTCTATCTCGGCCATGCCATGCGGGCGACGCAGGACGGCTCTCACTACGGCTATTTCGGCCAGCCGCGCCGGCAGGGGCCGGGTGTGGCCGCGCAGAAGGGCGCCGCAGCGATCATCATCCGCTCCATCGGCAGCGACAATGACCGCCTGCCGCATACCGGCGCGACGAGCTGGCCTGCTGGCGTTGCTCCAATCCCCGCCGCCGCGCTCAGCAATCCCGATGCCGACCAGCTGGAGCGGATTTTCGAGCGCACTGACGGCCCGGTGAGGATGGAACTGCTGCTCACCCCGCGCCATCTGGGCGAGACAATGAGCGGCAATGTTACTGCCGAGATCGTCGGCACCGATCCTTCGCTGCCGCCAGTGCTGCTCGCGTGCCATCTGGACAGCTGGGACAATTCGACCGGCGCGATTGACGATGCGTCGGGCTGCGCGATTGCTGCCACTGCCGCCTTGCGCGTGGCCGAACAAGGCCAGCCGCTGCGCACCATCCGTGTGCTGTTTGCAGGCGCGGAGGAAACCGGCCTGTGGGGCAGTGCCGCTTACTCCGCCGCCCATGCGGACGAGGAAATGGGCGTGGGGCTGGAAAGCGATTTCGGCGCAGGCCTGATCTGGCGGCTGGAGACCAATTTCTCGCAATCGAACCCGCTGCTGTTCCAGCGGCTGAGCGAGGCGGTGACGCCTTACGGTGTCGTGCCCGCACCGCAGATTGTCGCGACCGGCGGGGCCGATCTCAACATCATGCGCGACCAGGGCGGGCCGATTATCGATCTGCAACAGGATGGCAGCCGCTATTTCGATCTGCACCACACGCCCAACGATACGCTCGACAAGGTCGATCCGATGGAGCTGGCACAGAATGTCGCGGTGTGGACGGCCGTTGTGCAGGTCCTCGCAAACGAGCCGGGTGATATTGCCGGACCGGGGATTGTCGCGGGCGAATAGACCGCAAAACGCGCATCGAATGGCTTGCAGCGCGGGCAGGGAGGCTCTAGAGGCACCGCTCGCATTGAAGGCCGGGCGTTTGCGCACGGTTTCTGGCTTTGGGGCCTGTAGCTCAGTTGGTTAGAGCTGGCCGCTCATAACGGCTAGGTCGCGGGTTCGAGTCCTGCCGGGCCCACCAGCCTTCATGCGGAACATCGGTCGGGGAGTGGCGCAGCCTGGTAGCGCACCTGTTTTGGGTACAGGGGGTCGCAAGTTCGAATCTTGTCTCCCCGACCAGTTTTTTCTTGTATATTGGCGTTGATGATAAGCCCTTCCCCTTGGGGGAGTCGCAGACGGCGCGTAGCGCCTACGGTTGGGATGGGGGTACGACCTCACTGGCGTGGAACCCCCACCCCCGACCCCTGCCCAAGGGGAGGGGAGACTTGCCTTGCCTACCTCGCCCTCCACACACTCTCCCGCTCGACCAGCTTGACCGGTGCGCGCATCTGCCGCGCGGTGCCGTCGCCTTCCGCCAGCCCCAGCGCCGCCTTGGCGAGCAACATCCCCGCCTCGCGGAAATCGGGTTCGACAGTGGTGAGCGGCGGATTGCTATGTGCGCCTGAACCCAGCCCGTCAAAGCCAATCACCCCGACATCCTGCGGCACGCTGCGACCATGCGTCGCCAGCGCTTCCAGCACGCCGAAGGCCATTGCGTCGCAGGAGCAGAAGATGCCGTCAAACGCCATGCCGCTCTCCAGCAGCTTGGCGACGGACAGCCGCCCCTGTTCGGCGCGCAAAGGAGCCTCGACCCAGACGGGCGCGGCGGCTTCCAGCCCGTTCTCGGCCATCACCGCGCAGTAGCCGTCATAGCGTTCGCGGAACTGGTTCTGCGTTTCCGAGGTGTCGCCGATAAAGGCGATCTGCCGGTGTCCGCCAGCCAGCAGCCGTTCTACCGCGAGCTTTGCGCCCGCATGATTGTCCGAATCCACGCGGTCGTGATCGGTGTAGGGTGATCCCCAGCAAGCGACCTCGGGCCGGGCGAGGATCGGGCGGTGATATTCCCATGCCGCGTCATTGGTGCTGGTACCCAGCAGCACAATCCCGTCCGCCTGCCGCGTTTCGATATAATCGCTGTCGAAATGGCATTCTTCGGACTGGAAGCTGACGAGCGCCTGATACCCCAGTTCCGATGCCGCCGCGCAGGTGCTGCCGAGCAGATTGTAATGGAACGGATTGATCTCGGTCGCGCCCTTGCCGGGGCGGGTGATGACGATGATCGCGATCGTGCGCGTCTTGCCGCTGCGCAGTCGTGCGGCGCGGGCATCGACGCGGTATCCCAGCGCATCCGCCGCCTCGCGCACGCGCGCCCGCGTCTGTTCGGTGATCGAAGGATCGCCCGATAGCGCCCGCGACACCGTCGATTGGTTGACGCCAGCGCGTTCCGCCACTTCGAAGGAAGTTACCCTGTGCATGGGATGTCCGCTCAATCCTCTCTCGCGCGCGGTTTTAACGCGGTTGGACACAAAATCCACCCGCCACTGGCACCCCGGGGAAAAGTCAGCGGATCACCGTCATCATCACGTCGGCCACGCTCGAAGGTTTGACCCCGCGCTGTTCGCAATAGGCGAAGATGCGCCGCCACCAGTCGTAGAGCTGGTCGAGATCCTCCTCGGTCCGCACATAGGGGGTGTTGCCGGGCACCAGCGACGGGCTGTGGAACGAAAAGACGAGCAGCGGCGCGCCATCATCCAGCGCGATGTCGATCCCGCGAATGGCCTCTTCCGCGCTCGTGCCCTCCGGCGTTAGCGGAACCCGCTCCAGAAGGCCCGTGCGGGAAAGCAGTCCGCGCATCGCGGGTGCGCGCCAAAGGCGCGGATAAATCGCCTCCCCCTGCCGCCGCAGCAATCCCCAGAACGACGTCGTAAGCGGCAGTTCGAGCAGCGTCTTCGCATCGTCGAGCCAGTAGGGATGGATCGGAAATTCGCGGTAATCGGGCCCGCCCGCTTCCGAATAGTCGAATTTCGGGCGCACCGAGCTATCGATGGCAATCCCGTTTTCGGCGAGCAATTCGGCAGTGTTCGGCCCGAGGCCATAACGGCCTGCACGGTAAATCAGCGGCACGGTGCCGAAATTCTGTTCGATCCGGTCGCGCAACTGGCGCAGTTTGGCGGCTTCCAGATCGCGCGGCAGATTGCCCGCGAAGGAATTGGCCTGCGTCACCTCCTCCTCGTGCGGAGGGTTGACCCACGGGTGTAGCTGCACCCCGATCTCCGCACGACCTTCGGCCAGCGGCGTGCGCAGGATCTCCGCTGCCAGCGGCGAATTGGCGATGGGCCAGTCGACCAGATAGATCGGCACCACCCGGCTGCGTTCGCAAAATTCCTGGAACTTCTGCAATCTGCCGACGTGCTGCGTGCCCTGGCTTTCGCGCGAGAGCGGTTTGTCCCAGTCGAATTCCTCTTCGGTATCGACGGTCAGCAGAAAACGCGGGATGCGATCTCTGAACCGGGCACGGTGTTCCGCCTGGGGCCTGTCAATAAGCCTGCGCATCGCCTTTGCGGCACTCCATCAATTACGGCGGGCTGTTACCCGCTCGCACGTCCCGAAACCGCGCTAGAATCGCCGGTGGCGGCGGTCAAGGCGGGGAGCGAGAGTGTAATCCGATTTGTTTTACAAATTAGTGTGCCGCCCGCATTTTCCGCTTCCGCCTGCGCCAGCTTGAAAGCGAAGGCCGGGCCAAACGCGCCCGCGCTGACGGCGCGCGGCCTGCCCGTGTCAGGCGGTTCCGTAGCGGTTGCATCGCGCAACGATTGCGGCGCGTCCATTTCCAGCGTGATCGTTGTGCCGCTGCTGGTGAGCACAAGATCGGCATCCTCGCCCGGAGCCAGCGCTGCCGCCGCACTCGCCAGCAAGCGCCAGCACAGCGCCATCACTTCGCCGCGCTCGATCCCGACTATGAAAGCGTCGCCGCTGACATTGAGCGAGAACCCGGCATTGCGCGGGCGCAGCACCCCTTGCAGGCGTTGGACCGTTTCGGCGACGCACAGCCGCATATCGGCCTCGCCCGGGGCAAGATCCAGCGCGCCGCTTTCCAGTTTCACCAGCCGGTCAACTTCGTCAAAACCGGCGAGCAGCTTGGCGGCATCGACCGCAATCGCGGCGGCGTGGGCGCGGTACTCGTGCGGGGCGGGGCCGAACAATTGCTGCTGGATGATCTCGGCAAAGCCCTGGATGGCATTCACCGGCGTGCGCAATTCGTGCAGCACCTGCCGCATCCGGTCGCCATGGCTGTCTGTTTGCGCAGGCTCGGCAATAACCGGGCGGCGCAGGCATCCGCGATAGCCGGCGAAGGCGCGGGTTTGCTCATCGAACAGCGGGGCGGCATCGATCCGCCAATCGCCCCCGATGTCGGTCAGCAGTTGTAGCGTGACAGGTGCTGTCCACACCGGTTGGCGTTCGGCAAAGGCCTTGCGCGTTTGCGGCGACGTGCGCGCGGTGGCGGCTTCGCGCGCTCCGGTAAGGCGGAGGCCGACGAGCAGGGGCGCGAGCGGATCTTCGGCCCACACCACTTCGCCGGTGGCATCGGTGCGGAATTCCACGTTAGTGACGGGCGCTTGCGGCTCTTCGTCGTCGAGTGGCAGTCGCGGAGCGACCGGGCGCGCGCCGCGCGTTTCGCGGAACGCGGCAATCCGACGCAGCAGCGCACCAATTTCTTCCTGCGCGCCGGTTGCAGGGGCGGTCTCCGCTTCGACCTCCTGTGCCAATTCGAGCGGCGGAGTTTCACGCGGCGCATTCTCCTCGGCCGGAATGCGGGTTCCGCCCGAGGGATCGGGCAAGACCAGATCGCGCACGCCCAGCCGCGCGAGCAGATCGCGCACCTTGGGTGACAGATCGCGCCGGTGCCGCAGGAATCCGCGCGAATTGACCGGCAGACCGGGAATGATGGCGAGCCATTCGTCCTCGGTCAGCCGCGCGGTCGCCATGGCGGAAGCGGAGGGCTTGGCATCCTGCGTAGCGAGAAAATTGACCAGCCGCACATCGCGCAGCCGCAAACTGCCTTCGCGCAGGATGCGCGATTGCTCCTCTTGCGGAATCGCGTCGCT
Organism: Aurantiacibacter sp. KMU-128; assembly: GCF_056933515.1. Taxonomy (NCBI): domain Bacteria; kingdom Pseudomonadati; phylum Pseudomonadota; class Alphaproteobacteria; order Sphingomonadales; family Erythrobacteraceae; genus Aurantiacibacter; species Aurantiacibacter sp. KMU-128. Next base: position 1,568,177 of record NZ_JBXORT010000001.1, on the reverse strand, counting down.
CAGCTCGCCCAAGCGGGCATAGGCGCGGTCGAGCAAATCCGCGTCCGCACCTTCGGGCGATGTGCCCAGCAAGTCCAGCAACTGCCTGAATTGCGTGCGCAATCCACCTTCGCTATCTGCGCGCATTCGCAGCACAGTGGCAAGGCGATCGTCGAATTGCATCAGGGCTCCGGCGGATAGGGGGCGAAGGGCGTCCACTATCCGCATAGACCGCTTGCCGCGCGCAAACATTCGTCTTGCCAGCCGCGTTGCAAAAGGGGACAGTTGCGTGCATAAACAACAATCGGTCCGTCAATTGTCATAAAGCGTGCCGGATATTTCCTGTCACAAGGGTTGTGCCGGGGAAAATGCAATGGGAGCAGAGGGGCAAATGGCTACTCTCGATTCGATTGATCGCAAACTGCTGGCGGAATTGCAGGCAGAAGGCCGGGTGACCAATGTCGACCTCGCCAGCCGTGTCGGCCTGACCGCGCCGCCATGCCTGCGCCGGGTGCGCGCGCTGGAGGAAGAAGGCGTAATCCGCGGCTATCACGCCGATCTTGATCCGTCGAAACTGGGCTTTGCGATCACCGTGTTCGCCATGGTGAGCCTGCGCAGCCAGGCCGAGGAAGACCTCAAGGCCTTCGAAGACCATATCAAGGCGCTGCCCGAAGTGCGCGAATGCCATATGCTCAATGGCGAAATCGACTTCATCCTGAAAGTGGTGAGCCGCGACCTGCAAAGCTTCCAGGAATTCCTGACCAGCAAACTAACGCCCGCCCCCAATGTGGTGAGCGTCAAGACCTCGCTGACCATCCGCACCGCGAAGCACGAACCGGGCGTGCCGATCTGATCGGTCAACCGCATATAGCGAATGCGTTCTAAATCTCTGGAGCGCAGTATTTCGGCATAGTATACGAATGCGTGAGACTGTTCGTTTCGCATTTGCTGCATTACCAATCACTTGTGAACACAGGGGACTTCGCTTTGGGCGATGGCCACTAACCCCTGGTCGCCGGGAGATTGCTGAAATGCTGAACCTTCGTCACCGCCTGTTGCTGGCCTGTGCCGCATTGCTGACCGTTCCGGTGGGAGCCTTCGCGCAGACCGAGGAGGTTGCTGCCGAGGAGGTCGAAACCGATGCGTTCTGGCGCAACGCGACGATCTATTTCCTTATGACCGACCGCTTCGCCAACGGCGATCCGTCGAATGATCGCGCCTATGGCCGCCAACCCGATGGCGATACATTGCGCTCTTTTATGGGCGGCGACATTGCAGGAATCATCCAAAAGCTGGAGGAGGGGTACTTTCGCGATCTGGGCGTGACCGCCATCTGGACGACGCCGGTGATCGAGCAGGTGCGCCAGCCATTCTCGGAGTTCGGACGATCCTACGCCTTTCACGGCTATTGGGCACGCGATTGGACCAAGGTGGACGAAGCCTATGGCACTGAAGCAGAATTTGCCCGCATGGTGGAACTGGCGCATGAGCAGGGTATCCGCGTGGTCGTAGACGTAGTGGTGAACCATGCCGGGCCACCTTTCGAAACGGGCGATCCCGCGTGGCCTTCGGACTGGGTGCGCAGCGGGCCTGATTGCGATTGGCGGTCGTTTGCCGGGGTCGCGACCTGCCAGATCGTGCCGGCGCTGCAGGATATTCGCACCGAATCCGATACCCCTGTCGCGGTGCCGGAACACCTGATTGCCAAATGGCGCGAGGAAGGCCGGCTGGAGCAGGAGCTTGCAGAGCTCGACGCCTTTTTCGAACGCACGGGCTATCCTCGCACGCCCGCTTATTATCTGATCAAATGGAACACAGACTGGGTGCGCGAATACGGCGTTGATGCATTCCGGATCGATACCGCAAAGCACGTCGATCCGGAGGTGTGGGCTGCGCTGAAAGCAGAGGCTGAACTGGCCTTTGCCGAGTGGAAGGCGAACAATCCGGAAAGCGTTCTGGACGACCGCGACTTCTATATGTTCGGCGAGGTGTTCAATTTCGGTGCCGCCGGTTTCCAGCACGCGGTCGCTGGAACGCGTGACTATGATTACGGCGACATGCACGTCGATTTCTTCGACTTCGGTTTTGACGGCCTGATCAATATGGGCTTTGCCACCCATGCGCGCCTTCCCATACCCGACTTGTTCCAGCTTTACGCCGACGAGACCAGCGGGCCACTGCGTGGGGTAGGCTTGGTGAACTATATCTCTTCGCATGATGACCAGTCGCCGCTCGATCCGCGTCGCGAGAACCCGTATGAAAACGCGATCAAGCTAATGCTCGCTCCGGGCTCTGCACAAATCTATTATGGCGACGAATTGAGCCGTAGCCTGGTGGTTGAAGGTGCGGTTGGCGATGCGACTTTGCGTTCGTTCATGAATTGGGACGCATTGGAAACCGAAGCGGGGCGGTCAATCCTGCAGCACTGGCAGCGGCTCGCCCGCTTCCGGCAGCGACACGTGGCGGTTGGCGCCGGTGCGCATATCGAGCATTCGTGGTCTCCATACGTGTTCTCGCGCACGCTTGGTGAGGACAGGATTGTTGTCGGCCTCGCCGATCAGCCGTTTGGTGCGCTTGATGTACACGGCGTGTTCGCCGACGGCACGCGACTGCGCGAGGCGTATTCAGGTGAAGAGGTCAGCGTTGTTGGCGGCGGCGTGCAGTTCGCTACCCCGCGTTCCATCGCTTTGCTTGAGTTGGGCGGAGAGTAGCGGATTGCGGCGGGCGCCCGGCCTTACCCCTCGCGCTCCGCCAGCCAGTCTTCCAGCCATTTGATCGTATAATCGCCGCTTATCACGTCATCCTGCCGGATCAGTTCCTGGTGCAGCGGGATGTTGGTCTTCACGCCTTCAACGACCATTTCCTCCAGCGCGCGGCGTAGGCGCATCAGGCAGCCTTCGCGGTTACGGCCGTAGACGATCAGCTTTGCGATCATGCTGTCGTAATAGGGCGGAATCGAATAGCCGGCATAGAGCCCGCTATCGACGCGCACGTGCATTCCGCCAGCGGGGTGGTAATAGCTGATCTTGCCGGGTGAGGGGGCGAAGGTGAAGGGGTCTTCGGCGTTGATCCGGCATTCGATGGCGTGGCCGGTGAAGCGGAGGTCTTCCTGCGCCACCGACAGCTTCTTGCCGTCGGCGATGCGGATCTGTTCGCGCACCAGATCGACACCGGTGATCGCCTCGGTGACGGGATGTTCCACCTGCAGGCGGGTGTTCATTTCGATGAAGTAGAATTCGCCGTCTTCCCACAGGAATTCGATCGTGCCCGCGCCGCGATAGCCCATATCGGCCATCGCCTTGGCAACAATGCCGCCCATCCGGTCACGCTCTTCGGGCGTGATGACGGGGGAGGGGGCTTCTTCGAGCACCTTCTGGTGGCGGCGCTGAAGCGAGCAGTCGCGCTCGCCCAGATGGATAGCGTTGCCTTCGCCATCGCCGAAAATCTGGAATTCGATATGCCGCGGATTGCCGAGATATTTCTCAAGATACATGGTGTCATCACCGAACGCGGCCTTGGCCTCGCTCATCGCGCGCTTGACCAGCGGCTCCATCGATTCGGCATCGGGAATCACCTGCATCCCACGACCGCCGCCGCCGGCTGCGGCCTTGGCGATCACCGGATAGCCGATTGCGTCGGCGATGCGGCGCATTTCGTCGAAATCGGAAATCGCTCCGTCGGAACCCGGTACCAGCGGCAAGCCAAGCGCGCCCGCGGTCTGCTTTGCCTGCACCTTGTCGCCCATGGTGCGGATATGTTCGGGCTTGGGGCCGATCCACTTGATCCCGTGCGCTTCGACAATATCGGCAAATTGCGCGTTTTCGGACAGGAAGCCGTAGCCGGGGTGAATGGCGTCGGCCCGGGTAATCTCTGCCGCCGAGATAATCGCGGCGATGTTGAGATAGCTGTCCTTGGCCGCAGGCGGGCCGATGCAAACGGCGTGATCGGCCAGCCGCACGTGCATCGCATCGGCATCGGCGGTGGAGTGCACCGCTACCGTCTCGATCCCCATTTCATGCGCGGCGCGGTGGATACGCAGCGCGATTTCGCCGCGATTGGCGATCAGGATACGCGAAATGCCCATATCCGCCCCTTAGCCGAGCACGACGAGCGGCTGGCCAAATTCCACCGGCTCGCCATTGCCGATCAACACTGCTTTCACCGTGCCATCCTTGTCGGCGGCAATCGGGTTCATCACTTTCATCGCTTCCACGATCAGCAGGGTGTCGCCCTTCTTCACGCTGTCGCCCACCGACACGAAGTTGGCCGCGCCGGGTTCGGGCGTGAGATAGGCGGTGCCGACCATCGGTGATTTGATCGCGCCTTCATGGGCGGCTGCCGCATCCGCCGGAGCTTCGGCAGGGGCCGCTGCAGCAGGGGCTGCCGGAGCCGCCGCCACAGGCGCGGCCATCGCGGCAAACTGCGCCGGAGCGGCAGTCAGGCTGCGCGCCACGCGAATGCGCTTGTCGCCTTCTTCCACTTCGATTTCGGTGAGGCCGGTCTCGCTCAGCATATCTGCCAGCTCGCGAACCAGTTTCGGATCGACCGTCATGCCGCCTGTGCTGGCGGCGGAAGCCTTCTTCTCGGGCATGGGTTCCCCATCAGGATGTCAAAAGAATGCGAGCGGGCTAGACCCGCAATCGCTGCTTAGCAAGGGTGATGGCGCGCTTTACTGCCAGCTTACAGCCGCGCAGCCGCTTCCAGCGCCATCTCGTAACCATAGGTGCCGAAGCCCGCGATGGAGCCAAGCGCCGCCATCCCGACATAGCTCTTGTGGCGATAGGCCTCGCGCGCGGCAGGATTGGAGATATGCACTTCGATCACCGGCGTGCGGATCGACTTGATCGCATCATACAGCGCGAGGCTGGTATGGGTGAGCGCGCCGGCATTGAGGATCACCGCCTTCACGCCATCGGCCTGCGCTTCGTGCAGCCAGTCGGTGAGGTGGCCTTCGTGGTTCGATTGCCGCATATCGACTTTGAGGTCCAGTGCGCTGGCCTTCGCTTCCACACGCTCCGCCAAGTCGTCGAGCGTTTCGGAGCCGTAGATTTCAGGTTCGCGCACGCCGAGCAGGTTAAGGTTCGGGCCGTTGAGGATCATCACTGTATCGGTCATGCGTGCGTCATAGAAGACCGGAAGCAACCAGCGCAACCACCGCGCGCTTGGTCAGACGTATTTGCCGATTTTCATCGGAGCACATTGCCGGATTGCCCATTCGATATCGCTCTTGGCCATGATGAGATAGCAGCCGGGCAACCGCTCGTGCCTCACTGCGACAGTGTCAAAGAGCAGATCGGGCCAGCGCGAAGGGGCGGCGGAAATCCGGTCATACGGGATCAGGAAGGGCGGGTTGCGATAGAGATTAGCGCCGCGCCAGGCGAAAGACAGGCCTTCGCGGTGCACGCCGAGCGTCAGCGCATGATAGGTCGTGTAATCGCTCGCCATCAGTTCGCGATGGGGCGCGCTGCTGAACACGACGGGGCCGACTGGCCTGGTGGCGATTGCGGCGGGCAGGCTGGGTTTGCCAAACCGGTCGGAAAACCAGTGCCAGCGCTTTTGCTGCAAGGTGATAATGAACCAGAAACAGCCCACCAGCATCGCGAGGCCAAACAGGCTGCTGAAAGCGGAACTGATGGACATGATGGCCCCCTCTTGTGCGCAAGAGGGGGCTTAGCACGACGTGGTTAATGTCGCCCTAGCGTTCCACGCCCTTCACCTTGCCCCATTGGCGGGCGGCGGTGTAGCCGAGATAGCCGGTGCCGAAGAGCGCGTAGAGCGGTTCGGGCAACCCGGCGAGATAGGCGTTCATGCCCGCGCCGATATCCTGCGCCATCCCCGGGCTGAAGGCGGCAAGTACGCCCATCGGCACGGCGAACAGGATCATCGTATACATCACATAGAGGAAGCTGGGCCGCGCGCGGCTTGTCCAGGGATCGTGGCTGTTCGCTTCAGCAACAATGGCGGAAAGGCGTGCGGTGATTGCTTCCATTTCCTGCGATCCTTCGAGCCGGATCAGTTCGATCTTGGCGCGTTCGCGCGCTTCGGGGTCGGGAATGATCTTGTCGATGAGCGAGGCAATGGGGCCGATCAGGGATTCGAGTATGGCCATGGGTGTTCTCCGTTCGGTTGGAAGGGAGAACGCCGGTGAACCGCAATTGCACCTGTAGGAAAGCCCCGAAGCTGCGCCCTATTCCGGCACGTAATCGAGAAAGAAATTCGCCGTCAGCCGTCCCGTTTGCGGGTCGAAGCTCAACAGTTCGGGCCGCTCGATCATCCCGCTGTGCAGCGTGTTGCTGCGATAGACCAGCAGGCGGTCAGGCCGGGCATCGAAGGCGGCAATGCGGTGATAGCCGAGCGTGTTTTCATCGGGATAGCCTGCGTCCGGCGGGAGCGCCGTCTTCTCCGCCTGCCGCGCTGCCAGCCAGCTTTCACGCAATTCGGGCCCGATCTGTTCGGCATCAAGAGCAAGATGGCGGTAGAAGGCGGTGCCACCGAAATGCTCCGCACACAGGTAATGCAATACGGCAACGCGGTTTTCGGCGGCGAAATCGACATGGGGAAGTTTCTGTGCCGGATGCAGCGCCGCGGGCGCGTAAGTGACGAGCGATAGGTTGCAGTCGAAACTGCCCAGTTTCAGCGCCCGGTTAGCAAAGAAGGTCGAACGGATAAGCGGATCGAGCCGGCGCAGCAGGCCGCGCACATAGTCGCCGGGCAAAGGCGCGCGCAGGCCCGGAAAGCCGCCATTCTTGCCGACATCGCGGTAATCCTGCGTAGCGGCAAAACCGCGCAATTGCGTCCAGTCCGCCATCACTCCGTCGATCACGATTACCGGCTCCGCACTGCGCCCGATGGGCACGATTTGCGGCGTCACCGCATCGGCGAGGGCGAAGCGTTCCATGTGTGTAAGCTTGGCGCAAGCGGGCTTGCCGGTCCAGCGCCGTGTGTTAGGTTCGCGGGCATGAGCGGGGCACAACCGATACGCGAAGTGGTGATCGCCGGGGGCGGCACGGCGGGATGGATGGCGGCTGCGGCTCTATCGTCCTATTTCGAGGCTCAGCTGCGCATCACGCTTGTCGAAAGCGAAGAGATCGGCACGGTCGGCGTGGGCGAAGCGACCATCCCGCAAATCCATCTGTTCAACCGGATGCTCGGCCTCGACGAGAATGAATTCGTCCGCGCGACTGCGGCGACCTTCAAACTGGGTATCGAATTTGTCGACTGGGATGAGCCGGGAAACGCCTATTTCCACGGCTTTGGCACGGTCGGGCAGAAGATCGGCAAGCTGCCGTTCCACCAGTATTGGCTGCGCTACCGCGCCGAGGGCGGGACGCGTCCGCTCGACGATTTCAGCGGCAATGCGATCGCCGCGCGCGAAGGGCGCTTCGGCAAGGTCGCGCTGGGCGGCACGAAGCGCGGGCAGCCCGCTATCCGCCGCAGCCTGCCGCACGCTTTCCACTTTGACGCCTCGCTCTACGCGACATTCCTGCGCCGCTTTTGCGAGGCGCGCGGGGTGCGGCGGATCGAGGGCAAGATCCTTGCGGTAAAACAGGACAGCGCCAGCGGGCATATCCGCGAGCTGCATCTAGACGGCGGACGAAGGCTGGCGGGCGAGCTGTTTATCGACTGCACCGGCTTTCGCGGTCTGCTGATCGGTGAGGCGATGCAATGCCGATACGAGGACTGGTCGCGTTACCTCCCGTGCAACCGTGCCTGGGCGGTGCCGACACGGCGTGACACCCCGCCAGAACCACTGACCCGCTCCACCGCGCGCGAGGCCGGGTGGCAATGGCATATCCCCTTGCAACACCGCAGCGGCAACGGACTGGTGTTTTGCGCCGAATACTGGGCCGAGGAGGATGCCCGCGCGGCCCTCCTCGCCAATCTTGGCGGGGAGCCCTTGGCCGAGCCAAAGCTGCTGCGCTTCACCACCGGTAAGCGGCAACGCGGCTGGGTGGGGAATTGCGTGGCCATGGGACTGGCGGGCGGGTTTATGGAACCGCTCGAATCCACCTCGATCCACATGGTGCAGTCCGCGGTGTCACGGTTGATCGACTGCTTCCCGCGCAGCGATTTTTCGCCCGCGACCATTGCCGAATACAACGCGCAAACCGATTTCGAGTATGAGAGCATCCGCGATTTTCTGGTGCTGCATTACCGGCTCAATCGGCGCGAAGGGCCATTCTGGGCTTACTTGCGCGACATGGCATTGCCCGACAGTCTGCAACAGAAAATGGCGCTGTTTGCGCAAACCGGCGCGATCAACCGCTTCAACACCGAACTGTTCGATGTGCCAAGCTGGCTACAGGTCATGCTGGGGCAGGGGCTCTATCCCGCAGCGCATCATCCCATGGCCGATTGCGTGCCAAAGGATAGCCTTGCCCGCTACATTGCATCAAACGCCCGCGATGCGGCGGCGGAGGCAGAGGGCCTGCCGCTGCATCAGGACTATATCGCGCAGCATTGCGCAATCGTAGACGCTGCCGCGTCCGTCACCGCCTAATTGATCGTCGCGTCGCTTGCCGGCTTGGCGTCTCCCAGTCTCGAAGCGCCGAGTTTTTCCAGCGTCTCTTGCGGAAGCAGACGTCCGATCAGCGGATGCATCTTGAGTTGGCCCTCACCTGCTACCTGGCGGAAATTGGCGAGCACGGCGACGGTCGATTCCTGCGTCGGCGCAACGATATCGAACAACCATTTTATGTCGCCCGATGTCCATTCGTCGGCCTTCAGTCGGACAGGGAAGGTTCCCGTCTTGATCTGCTCGGTAATGCGCGCATCGACGTCTTCGGAGACATTCGCCCACAGCGCGAAGCCAATCATTTCGCGCGGCAGTTTCTGTTCGTTATCGTCCTTGTTGCGCGGATAGGCCATCGCCAGCCGGTCACGCATCAGCGGTTCGAGCACCAAGTGCTGGAGATCGCCGATAGTCTGGTTGCGATAGCGCGGTAGCATCATCATCGCCATCGCTGCCTTGCCGAAATTCTCGCGGACGCTGGCACGCAGTTTCTCGACCTGCTCGACAAATTCGGGCGGGATTTTCAGATCGCCTTCGGCACCCGTTCCAGCGGCTTTTGCGGACGGCTTGGCCGCAGCCTTTTCGCCTTTCGCGGCCACTTTGCGAATCGGTTTCTTGTCGTCTTTCTTGTCCGCCATGAAATCCCCCAATTTGTATAAAAGCGACACATTTCCGCATATTAGCGACCGTGCCTGGCGAGGCTTGTTAGACGTTTCATACGCAACGCGACAAGATTCGCAAAGAATCTGTCAGGAATCTGCATGGCTTGCTGCTTTTATACCGCGGGAGTCTTGAACTCGCCAAAAAACTGGTTTCTATTTTCCTACGTGATCCTGCGGGGGAGATCGACGGGGGAAGTGGTTTCAGGCCCCAAATGCACTCGGCCTGATATCCGTAATGACATCCTCCACCATCCGGGCCTGCACCCGGACGCCACGAAGGCTTCGATACCCGCTTGATCGACAAATGGGGGATCGGTCTCGTGAAGACTGCCAAAAAACTGCATCACCTTTGTCTCGCCTTGCAGCGTGAAGAGCGTCTGGCTGGCGCGCAATCCTGTGAAAGGAGCGCGATCTGATGGATGAAGAAGCCGATCTCGTAACCGATGTCAGCCTGTCGAGCGGCAACCCCGAGCCGTTCGTGGGTGAAATCGTCACCTTCACGATCCGCATCACCAATGACGGCCCCGATACCGCCACCAATATCCGCCTGACCGGCCTGCTCCCCGAAGGCCTCATGCTGATCGCCTATGACGCGGCGACGGGTACGTATAACGTCATCTCCGGCCTGTGGCAGATTGCCGCGTTGGCGAGCGGGGCGTCGACCACCCTCGTGATTACCGCGTTTGTCGAGGCAGGCTATGCCGGGCAAACGCTGACGCTGGAGACCAGTGTCGCTACTTCCGACCTGACCGATCCCGATGCCAGCGGCGACGACCTAACCGAATCGGTCGATGTGCAGGTTGGGATCGGTGGCGGTCTGGGCGGCGGCGGCGGCGGCGGTGGTTCGGGCGGCAGCGGTGGCGGGGGTACGACACCCTCTGTCTTCAATCTCGACACCTATGTGACGCTCGTTAGCGGCAACGACACCCCTGCCGAAGGGGACGAGGTGACCTTCCGTGTCACCGTACTCAACACCGGCAATGTTGATGCGACCGGCGTCAGTCTTGATACTTTCTTGCCCGAAGGACTGGAGCTTGTTTCTGCCAGCGTTGCGGGCGGAGTGTACAATTCGGGGGCAGAGATTTGGTCGATTGGCTCGCTCGCTGCCGGACGCGGCGTAACGCTGGAAATCACGGCGAAGGTGGGGGAGGGGACATCGGCCGACACGCTGGTTTTCGCAACGTCCGCCGCAACCGCCAACCAGTCGGACGCAATCGATAATGACACGCTGTCGGATTCGGTGACCGTCGAGAACGAAACCGATCTTGTCACCACTTTATCTCTGGTCAGTCAGCACAATCCCGTGCCCTCCGAAGGCGATCAGGTAACATTCGAAATCCGGATCGAGAATATCGGCCCCGCATTGGCGAGCGCGGTGTCGCTTTTGCATTTGCTTCCCGAAGGTCTCCTGTTTGTGTCGGCCAATGCCAGCAGCGGGGTGTATGATGAGGCGACGGGCGAATGGGCGGTCGAGGAAATTCCTTCGGAAGGTTTTGTCACCCTTCAGATCACCGCCGAGGTAGAGCCCGGTTATGCCGGTGAGACGATTGCCCTGACCATTGATCCGCCAACCGCAGATCAGGAGGATCCGGATTCTTCGGGCGATGATCTGGAAGAAGAAGTCGCCATCAGCAATGATGCCAATCTGGTCACCAAGCTGACGCTGATAAGCGATACCTCTACGCCCAAAATCCTCGATACCGTTACGTTCAAGATCGAGGTCACCAATCAGGATTTCGGCCCGACTTCGGATGGCAATGGCGGGGAAGTGCCCGGCAGGAAGACCGCGAGGGTAGAAAACTTCACGCTCAACACCACGCTGCCCTTTGGCCTCGAGCTTTTGTCTTTCAGCACCAGCGACGGATCGTTCAACGAATTTGCCGAGCAATGGACGATAGACCAGATCGATCCCGGACAGACCATTACGCTGGAAATCACGGCGCAGGTCGAGGAAGGCTATGACGGGCAAGAGATCACCTATGATCTGCCCCAGCCGACCATTGACCAGAACGATCCCGAAACGGCGGACGACGATCTGGAAGAGACGATCAATGTCGAACCGCTGCCCGAACCCGACCCGCCTGCACCGGAAATCGAGAAGGGCTCGCTCGACGAGGTGCTTCTCGCGCTGCTTGCGCTCGATGCCTACAATCGCGGTTACGACGCGAAGATCCAGGTCGACGGCAATGCGCTGGGCGATACCATCACCGTCGAAGAGGATAGCCTGAGCCTCGGCAGCGCGCTCAATCAGGATATCGGCTTTTTCGCGCAAAGTTATCTGCTCGACGGGAAAAAGGTCATTTCCTATCGCGGCACCGATGGTGCGATCGATATCCTGACCGGCTGGTTTGTCGGCGCGGGCGGTTATGCCGAAAAGCTGGCGGGCCTGATTGCCGGAGCGAGCCAGGCCGAAGCGGCTGCGCTGTTTCTCCAGCAGATTTCGGGCAACGAGAACTACTATGATCTCGGCGGTGACAAGGTCATCACCACCGGACACAGCCTTGGCGGCGGCCTTGCCGGCTTTGCCTCCTATCTCTCCGGCGGGACGGGTGTCGGTTTCGACCATATGCCCTTCGGTTCCGCAGCGCTCGCTGTCTTCCTTGGCGCGGTGCGGCAGGAAATCCTCGAATACAATGCGCGACCGGAAAACGCCGAGAACCAGATTCCCGAAGATGTCGAGATTACCGAGGATCTGCTTCTTCGTCTGGAAATGCACCAGCCCAGTTTCGATGATTTCCGCGGCGTTTCGCTGGCGCTCGAAGTCAATGCGGGACTGCGCAATGGCGGTTATGCGATCGCTCTGGGCGCCTTGGCCAATGCCGTCATCGGCGGGCCGCTGGGCGCATTGATCGGCACCGTTGGTGCGGTGATCGGCGGCGAACAGATCGCGGCAGAGAACCAAATCGATCAGGAAGTCAAATCGGCGCAGGGCTGGACGAATGTCAATCCGATAACCCGGCATTCGATGGCCATTCTCACGATGCTGCTTTGGGCAGAGCGAGAAGAAACGCTCAACCCAGATATCGCGTCATGGAAGAGCGGCGGCATCGCCAATGCGGGGCTTTGGGCGCTGGTGAATGATGACATCGCCGGGGCGGCGAACATCGATGATACCGTCAACAGCGAGATCGGCACCGCCCTGAACGAGCGGATGAGCAGCGCGATTGCCTATTCGCTGCTCGAAGGCGGCAACACGCCGTTTGGCGATTCCGGCATCCGGGCCCTGTTCGATGACTGGTCGGACCTTGGCGCAGTGGTCAGCGCCTCCAACGCCAATCCGTTCTTCAGCAAGTTCGTTCAGTGGGACCTGCTTGCGCCGCTGCAGGGTTTTCAGCAGGATGTGAAGACCACGCTAACGCGCATTGCCACGCAATATGCGGCGGCATTGGCGGGCTACAAGATTGTGAACACCGACGCCCGCAACGGCGTGCTCGCGATCAGCAATGACGGCAAGACGCTGATTTTCGATGCTTCGGACGAGCTGTGGGTAGACCAGCTGGGTGGCAACAATGTCGATCCGATCGACCTGCAGAATTTCCGCGACGCGGTGTTCGGCGAAGGCGATGACGGCTTGTTGCAGAAGCTGGCGCGTTTCCTCGGGATTACCGATGCCAATGACGTCGCCAATGTCGGCTGGGCCAATCCCGATCAGGAAATCTTCAACCGCTTCCACATGGCGACAACCACGGACGATGCGACCTTTGTCCTCGATACGCGGGGCTATGGCACGCGCCCCAATGAGGTGGACGTCTTCCTTGGCGGGAGCGGGAACGAGACCATCACCGGCACTGACGGCGACGATCTGATTATCGGTGCGGCAGGGAATGATATCATCCGCGGCGGAGACGGCGACGATCTGCTGTTCGGCGGCGACGATGATGACGAGCTGGACGGCGGCGGCGGCAAGAACCGGCTCGTCGGCGGCGAAGGTGACGATACCGTCAAGTATTCGGACACCGAGGGCGATGCGGGCGTCAAATTCCAGCTGGTGATAGCGCCCGAAAACGAGCCGGGTATCGAAGGCGTCGACAAGCTGAAAGTCCAGCTCAAGATCACCGGCACCGATGGTGCGGGCGAGGCGGTTGACGATATCCTGTTCGGCATCGAAGACCTGATCCTTACCGACAAGCGCGACGAGGTGACCGTCAGCGCCGATCAGGTGTTCGATTTCTTCCGCGAAGAGCTGGTGATCGATCTGGGCGATCCGAGCGGGTCGGGCAGCGACGGCGATTTGCTGACCTTCGAAACGCGCGACGGGATTTTCAGCGAAGCGGGGGTCTATTTCCGCAACGGCTATGCGCAGCAAGCGACTTTCGCGGCCGAAGTCTATCACGCGACGAACTTCCTTTTCGTCGCGCAGCCTGCCGTCCTGTACGGGCTGCTGCTGGCCGAAGATCTGACCTGGCCGAGCGACAATGTCCGTTTCAAAGGTATCGACAATGTCACGCTGACCGATCTGGATGACCGCTTTGTCATCGATATTTTCAACAATCTTGGCGGCAGCGCGTTCTCCGGCAGTGGGGAAATCAAGGGCCTTGGCGGAGACGATGTGTTCTACATCACGCCGCTCAATGGGGTGACAGAGGACGACCTGACGATTGATGGCGGCGAAGGTGACGACATCATCGTGGTGGCGGGCCTCAATCCGATTACGACGGTTGGCGGCCCGGGTCGTGACCTGATCATTAATCTGACCGTTGGCGGTCATCTATACGGTGATAGCCAGACCAACCAGCAGCAGACCGGCGACGGTGGTGTCGGCTCGGTGCAAAACCCCGGCAGCGACCCCGACAATGCCGACCATTTCTGGTTCTCTCCCAATACGACGATCCACGATCCGCAGAAGGACGATATCATCAGCTTCTACGGGCTGCCGCTGAGCGGTGGTGATGCTGGTGCCACTTCGGTTGCATGGGCAGTGGGTGCCTATACCGGAAGCCTGGATGTGCTCGGTGCGGTCGGGAATGCTTTTGCCTTCACGGCGTGGACAACAAACGAAATCGGCTTCGGTCGAACTTTCTTTGAAACCTATTTGCCGTTCCTCGCTTGGCACGCCCCGTCCAAATCGAACTTCGCCATTTCCGATCAGGACGAAGCTGCAAACGTCATTCTGGTCAACCTCACCGATGTCCTGTTCCAGATCGCGACCGGTGTTATCGTCAACGATGTCCTGCAAATCGGCGACGGAGACGCCGATTTTACCGGCTATCAAGGCATTGTCGGGATGGAGGTCAAGTTCGCCGGAAACAACCTCTTCGGCAGCGGCCTCCTCAACCAGTTGTTCGGTTTCAACGCCGGCGCGGATTCTTTTGTTGCCTCGCTTGCCAACGACACCGGCGATTTTGGAACGCTGTTCAATTTTCCCAATCTGCTCGCGCTGATCCTAGGCGGGATTGGCGCTTTCGCCACCAAGATTGTCGAGGCTACACCCGCACTGGGTATCTGGATGCGGGCTCTTGAAGCCTACAGTCTGGCCGATCAAGCCTACTGGTTGGCTAGCGCGGCGGTACGCCAAGCGAAGAACCTCACCTGGGCAGCGGGCGGCGATCCCTTGGTGATCGACCTGGACGGCGATGGTCTCGAGTCCATTTCCGCTTTTGCCGACAACCGCTATTTCGACTGGGATGGAGACCAGTTCGCGGAATCCACCGCTTGGCTGGGCCGCGACGATGGTTTTCTGGTGTTCGACCGGAACAACAATGGCCGGATCGAAGACATCAGCGAGATGTTCGGGAGCACCGAGACGAGCGGTTTTGCCGATCTGGCGATCTACGATCTCATCGAAAATGGCGGTGACGGTGATGGCAGGATCACCGCGAATGACGCCATCTGGGCCGAACTGAAAGTCTGGCGGGACCGCGATAGCGATACCATTACTGATGCTGGCGAGCTGCTGTCGCTTGACGCGCTTGGCATTGTCGCTTTCGATCTCGACTTCACTCCGATCGATATCACCACGCCGCAAAATACCGAACTGCTGGCCTTCGGAGACATTGAATATGCTGACGGCTCGGTCGGCAAGATGTTCGAGGCGATCTTCGAATATTTCGATATGCGCACGGTCTACGCGGGCGAAGACGGGCTGGCGCCGTGGCAAACCGGAAACGAAATTGACAGCCGTGCCATTGGCTCGTTGACCACACTCGGCGTTGCCGCTTCGAATGACATCAACCTGCTGCAGATCGTCAACGACACCGCTGCGGCAATGACCACGCCCGATTTGCTGCTGCTGCGCGAGCAGGTCGGCGACATTCTCAGCTATTGGGGGCAGACGCAGAACCTTACCAAGGAGCTGATACCCGTTCTGTTGCAGGAGGATGGCGCAGGCGGCTTCACGCTGCTGGATCGCGGCATTTATCAAGAGGACGCGAGCGGCGGATACTGGATTCTGGCAAGCGGCAATCCGGTAACCGATTCAGGCGGCGCGGTGATCGACCGGCCCACGCTGGAAGATATCACCGCCATGGCTACCGGCCCCGGGCAGTCGTGGCAGGTCGAGCAGTCTTGGTCGCCTGCGACACGCGGCGAGGAAGTGCAGTTCCGCGAGGAAGCACCCTATCTCGGCGAAGTGATCAATGGCCGCTTTGTCGTGGCCGACTATGGCATCCAGAACCCCGATGGCAGCTGGCGGCTCGCCAGCGGCAACCCGATTGTCGACGAATTCGGCGCCATAATCGCCGCGCCCACGCGCGAAGACTTGCTGCTTCAGGCCAAGGAACCGGCGCAGGAATGGCGCGTCGAAACGATCGGTTTCAATCCCATTGCCAATGTCGATGTCGAACATATCGGCGTGCGTTTTACCGACGGGATCGTTGTCGATTACACCGTTCGTGTCACCGATCAGGATGGCGATTTCTACGTCTGGGCGCGCAATCTCGACCGCGCGCTGGAGCTGCAATTCAAGACCGGCGATTCACGCGAATTCAACCTGCGCAATTTCGAAGTCGACTTCGCCACGCTGGACGAAGTCAATTCGCGCGAGGGCAGCACCTATCGCGTCGAACTGCTCACGCCGGGCCAGTTCCAGTTCGCGACCGCGCTTGCCGGTTACAATTTCCAGCAGGAAATGCTGACAGCGACACTGGATAATTCCACCGGCATTATCGATTACAAGGTGGCCGAGGGCGGCAGTTATACCCTGTCCGAAACCGAATATGATTCCGTCATCTACCCGATGATCGAATTGGTCAGCGCATCGGTTGCGCAATATGTGTTGACCTCCATGCGCATGAGCGTGCGCATCGCCATGCAGGGCGGCCTTGCGGACTTCTTCGACGGTGTCGAATACAGTATCGAAGACGACAAATACCGCCCGACAACAGACCGCGAACTGGCGCCTATGTTCGAGGCGATCCTGGCGGGTGCGCCGGCTTCGAACGAAAATGACGCGGTCTACGATTATCTGATCAACTGGCAGGACGTCCTCAGCCAGATGTATCCGGATTACGAGCCGGCGGACAAGCAGTACTTCTTCGATCCGGGCATTGCGCTCGATCAGGCCTTCGTGTTCCAGATGCTGCTGGCAGCATACCAGAACGTCGAGATCGACCTTGATATCTACGCGGCGGCCAACGCGCTGGCTGTCGATGAAACACGCATTATCGAACAGGCTGCATTGTCGACGGAGACGCAAGGACAGGCGGGCGTCAATTTCTTTATCCTCGGCGAAGGCAACCAGCGCATCGTCGGCAGCTACGAGCGTGATGCCGATGCATATAATCCGGGCGAGCAGCAATCGGATTTCTACTTCGTCGGCGCAAATCCCGGCAATGATATCATCTACGATTCCGATTTGGGCGATGAAGACCAGCTCCGTTTTGCGCATCTGACACCCGACGATATCAAGGCGGTGCGCGACGGGGAGGACATGATCCTCTTCTACAATAATGGTGCGAACTGGATCCGGCTGGAAGACCAGTTCCTTGGCGAGCGCAATCCGGTGCTTGGCAACGGGCAGCAATTGCAGTCGGGCGTCGATGCCATCATCTTCGCTGACGGTACGGTGTGGGACCGCTACCGGATGTCCTTTGCCGTGGTCGATTTTGAACGCGCCGCTCTCGACGAAGCCGATCCGCTAATCGGTTCGGGTTCGGGCGATATCCTGTTCGGCGGGCTCGGCAATGATTACATGAGCGGCGGCGCGGGCGGGGATACCTATATCTACCGCATCGGCGATGGCCATGATGTCATTGACGATCTTGGCAATTTCTCCTTCGGGCCGGTGAAGGCCGGGCTCGACTTCCTGATGTTCCGCGGGGACATTACCGAAGACCGGCTGAAGCTGATCCGCGATGGCGAGAGCGAAGATCTTATCATCAAGATCCTCGACGAAAACGGCAACGAAACCGAAGACAGCGTGACGCTGGTCGGCCAGTTTGGCGGTGTGCGGCTCAATCTCGGCCTGTTCAGCGAATTGCTGGGCGGCGATGACGGGCTCGATTACATCGCTCCGAACCTGATCGAGAAGATCGTTTTCGAAAAGGGCGCGACACTCGATTTCGCAACGATAGCGCAGCGCGTGATCGACAATGCCAAGACCGAATTCGACGATGCGATCTACGGGCTGCTGAACGACAATTCGCTGGATGGCGGTGCGGGCGACGACTTCCTGACCGGGAAAGAGGGTTACGACACCTATATCTACGGCCGCAATTACGGGCAGGACGTTATCTGGGATAACGATTTTTCCGCCGCCATTTTCGCGCCGCCGAAGGACGATTTCCTCGTCTTCCAGGACGATCTGCGTTGGACCGATTTCGATTTCCTGCGCGCCGGACGCGAGGACACGTTGCGCTTGCAGGTCAAGGGCACGACCGATCAGGTGATCCTGACCGATTATCTCGAATACGTTTTCCTGATCGGCTACACCAACCTCATCGAATTCATCACCTATGGCGACGGCACGCAGTGGACGTGGCTCGATCTGCTCGAACATTATGTCGCGATTGCGAAGACCGATGGCGATGACCTGATCTACGGGTTCGAGCGGGTGTCCGACCGCATGGATGGCGGGCTGGGCAATGACCGGCTGGAAGGTCTCTCCGGCAATGACGTCTATGTGCTGGGCGCCAATTACGGCACCGACACGGCGTTCGACGAGGGCGGTGATGACCGCATTGAATTCCTCGCTTTCGCCTCCACCGATGTCGAATTCAGCCGCACGGCGCTCGATCTGATTATCACCGTTACTGCGACGGGCGAGCGGATCATTCTGGAAAACCAGTATGTCCGCGCCGGGGTGCAACAATACGCCATCGAAACCTTTGTGTTTAGCGACCGGGCGCTGGATTTCCGCGATTTCAATCCGGAAGATATCGATCTGGTCGGCACCAATGGTGACGAGACGATAACCGGCTCCAACTTCGCCGAAACGTTCGACAGCCGCGCCGGTAATGACACGATGATCGGCGGCGATGGCGGCGACATCTATCTGTTCGATGTCGGTTACGGCAACGACACCATCACCGATGTGCGCGAGCGCGCGCACTGGCTTGATCGCCGCGGCGTTATTGTGCCGAAGGACGATATCGTCAAATTCGGCGATGACATCACCCTCGACAATGTCGTCTTCACGAAGGATGGCAACGATCTGCTGATCTCGGTGCAAGGGCGGTCGGATACGCTGCGCATCCGCAACCAGTTCCTCAATATCGATAACGGGATCGAACGCTTCGAATTTGTCGGCGGGGATTTCCTGACCATCGCCGATGTCGAGGAAT
This sequence comes from Aurantiacibacter sp. KMU-128, assembly GCF_056933515.1. Classification (NCBI taxonomy): domain Bacteria; kingdom Pseudomonadati; phylum Pseudomonadota; class Alphaproteobacteria; order Sphingomonadales; family Erythrobacteraceae; genus Aurantiacibacter; species Aurantiacibacter sp. KMU-128. The sequence continues at coordinate 1,549,305 of NZ_JBXORT010000001.1, read as the reverse complement.
TGCTGCAGATTGCCGGTGGTAACCGTGGCGATAACATCATCACCGGTGTGATCGATGCCGAAAACACGCTCGACGGGCGGCAGGGCAATGATCTGCTGATCGGCGGCAATCGCGCGGATGATTACGCTTTCACCGCGGATTATGATTTCGACACGGTGCAGGAACGGCCCGACCAGGCTGGGGTGATCGACCGGATCATATTCGGTGCCTCGGTTACCCGCGACACACTGATAATCACCCGTAACGGGAATGACCTGCTGATTGATCTTGGCAATGGCAGCGATGTGCTGACCATTCTGGGCGCTTTTAGCGGCACCAGCGTGGAGGAGTTCAACTTCGCCGACGGCACCGTGCTGACCTTCGACGACATTATCGACCTTATGCTCGCGGGCACCGATGGCGACGACAATCTCGTCGGGTTGGACATTCGCAACGACACCTTCCTGTCTTCGGCAGGTTCGGATGCGATGATCGGCGGGCTGGGCAATGATACCTACCATTTCGGCATTGGCGATGGCGACGATCTGATCGATGACCGGGGAGGGGTGGATACCATCGTCTTCGGGACGGCCGTAACCCCTGAGAATGTGACGTTCCTGAATATTGCCGGTGATCTGCTTATCCGGATCAACGGGACGGAAGACCGGCTGGTCGTCAAAGGCGGATACCGCACGACGCCGGTGGAGAATTTCCAGTTTGCCGACGGCACCGTGCTCGACATCGAGCAGGTGCGCACGATCATCCGGTCGGAGCTATCCAATGCCGGGCAGGATCTGCTCGACACGCGCGATTTCGAGGAAGGCATCGCGCTGGAACCGGGCACGGGGTACGACCGCGTCATCATGGGGCAGGATCGCATCATCCTGCTGCGCGCCGGAGACGGGCTCGACATCGTTGAAATGGGCAGCGGAGTTACGCAGGCGCTGGTCATGTTCGCCGATGTCTTCTCTTCGGGCGTGCGGGTGCGCCAGTCCGCCATCGACACCAACGACCTGATCATGTTCTTCGCCAATGGTGACCAGTTGCTCATCCGCGGAGCAGCGGGAACCGGCAAGCTGCCGACATTCCAGTTCGGCGATGGCGCGGTGTGGGATCAGGCCGATCTGGTGCAGGCTTCGATCGCGAGCCAGGTCAGCGCGGTCGACGACAATGTGCGCGGCAGCGACCTTGCGGACGATATCGCAGGCGGGCGCGGTGATGACCTGCTGCGCGGCGCGGGCGGCAATGATTCCTATTTCTTCACCGCTGGTGACGGCAATGACGTGATCGAGGATACGAGCGGCACTGATCGCCTCGTCATTACCGGTTACCGCGCGCCCGATCTGCTGGTGGAATTGCTGGCCGCAGGCAGTACCGATCTGCGCATCACTTTCGCAGATGCCGATGACAGCATTATCATTCTGAACAATGCGGTCGAAACCATTGAATTTGGTGATGGCAGTGTCATCACGAAGGCCGAACTGCTGGCCCGTGCGACGCGCGTCACCACCGATGCTGACGATCTGGTGATCGGCGATGCGGGCGCCTCGGTAATCGATGGCGGACCGGGGGATGACCTGATCCTCGATGGCGAGGGCGCGGACAGTTATTTCTTTGCGCTGGGCGACGGGCATGACCGGATCGCCATGCGTGCCGGCGCGGACGGGCTGGGCACGATCACTTTTGACGTCGGCATTGTCCCGGGCGATGTGACAGCAAAGCGGGATGTCGATGGCAACATCGTGCTGCTGGTGGGCGCCAATGGTGACCGGATCGCGATCCTGCTCGATTCCGCGATCGATCCCGAATCTCCCGTCGGCACGCTGGCCTTTGCTGATGGCACGACGCTGGCACTCGATGTGCTGGCGGCCGGGATTCTGCCAACCGATAGTGACGACACGATCAAGGTACCCACGCCGCAGCTCAATGCCAGCGGCGGTTCGGGCCAGAACCTGTTTGGCGCAGGCGGGGATGACCGGCTCGAGGGCGGTCGCGGCGATGATGTGTTCGATGGCGGCACGGGCAATGATACCCAGTTCGGCTTTGACGGTGCGGACACCTATTTCTTCGCGCGCGGCGATGGTCAGGACACGATCATCGACATCGACACCGATAGCGGCGCGGATATCGATACGCTACGTTTTGAGGCGGGGATTGCGCCAGCCGATCTGGTCTTCCTCGAAACGGGCCCCGCCGATCTGGTTGTCGGCATTGCAGGCACGCATGATCGTGTGCGGATTGTCGATTTCTTCGTCACCGGCTCGCTTGATCGCGGGGTGGAGCAATTCGTCTTTGCCAACGGCACCACATGGGACATGGCTGCCATTCTCGCCGCCATCGCGGCGGGCACGGCGGGCGATGATGCCATCGACTTCGGCACTTCGGTTGATGTCGGCGCCACCTTTGCGTCTACTGCGGGCGATGATGTGCTGGCGGGCGGCCGTGGCGACACGGTCTACACTTTCGGCACTGACAGCGGACGCGATACGATTATCGAAGGCAATTGGTCGGGCTCGGTTGACCGGCTGGAAATTGCCGCAGGGATAACTCCGACCGATCTGGTGGTGACGCGCCAGGGCAACGACATGATCCTCCGCCTGATCGGCAGCGACGCGCAGCTGCGCATCGTGGACCAGCTGGCGAGCGGCAGCCCGCGCGTCGATTCCGTGCTGTTCTTTGGCGGCACAAGCTGGAGCGCGGCCTTCCTCGCCACGCAAGTGGTGAGCGAAGAGGCTGCGCAGGCATTGCTTGATCCGTCAGGCAGCGAGGCCAATCCCTTTGCCGACCCGATCTTCACCGGCGGCGGTACCCCGACGCCAACGCCTTCGCCCACGCCTTCGGGCCCCGCCGATCTCGGCGCGGAGACGGTGACGGGCACCGCTGGCAGCAGTGATATCTATCGCCTGTTTGTTCCCGTTATCGACGATGCGGCGGGCGTGCCGCTCATCACCGATTTCGAAGCGGGCGATCTGGGTGACGTGCTCGATATCCGCATCGGCACCGGGCTTTCCGGCCAACTGGTCGCGCTGGCAAGCGGTTCGGACACGATAATCTATTTCGCAGCGGACGATCCGGTCGGGCTGCCCGGTGCGCGGCCTATCGTGAAGTTGCAAGGCGTTGCGCCTTCCGCGCTGACGGCGCTCAACCTGAACGGCGATCCCTTCACTGTGCCGGGTGCCGTGACGATAAACGGTACGACGGGCGCGGATACGCTGACGGGCGACTGGGACAACGAAACGATCAGCGGCAATAACGGCAACGATATTCTCAACGGCGGCCCCGGCAATGACTTCCTGCAGGGCCAAAGCAACGCCGATACCTACATCTTCGGGCGCGGTTTCGGGCAGGACATTATCGAGGACAATGCCGGTTGGCGCGGCGAGGCCGTGGACATTGTGCAGATGCAGCCGGATGTCGCGCCCGGCGATGTCCGCGTTACCCTGAGCGGTTCTTTCACGCTGGTTCTGACCATTGTCGAGACGGGCGATACCCTTACACTGCGTAACACGCTGAACGGTTCGGCCGACCTTATCGAGGAAGTGCGCTTCTCCGATGGCACCGTGTGGACCAGTGCGCAGATGCAACAGATGGCGCTTGCCAATCTGTTCGCCAACAATTTTGGCGACGATGATTTTGACGGCACGAGCGCTGGCGAAACCATCGACGGTGGCTTCGGTAATGACGATATTGACGCCAATAATGGCGACGATGTGGTTATCGGCGGCGTAGGTGATGATTCCCTGTCCGGCGGCAATGGTGGCGACCGGTACGAATTCAGCGCGGGCTTTGGCGTCGATTTGCTGGCCGATCAGGGTTGGAGCGGCACCGCCGACACGGTCTATTTCGATGCGACACTGAACCGCGCGGATTTGCGGGTGCGGATCGAGGGATCGGACATCATCCTCTCCTTCGCCGGTTCCAGCGACCGGTTGACGATCGAGGACACGATCACCGCCGATTACAACCGCATCGAGTTCTACGAATTCGCCGACGGAACAATTCTCACCCACGCCGATATCATGGCGCTGGGGCAGTTGCCGACTGATGGCGACGATTCCCTTCAGGGCGGTTTCGACGCCGAGACGCTCGCGGGCGCGGGCGGCAATGACTTCCTGCAGGCCTTTGCCGGCGATGACACGCTGATGGGCGGCACCGGCAATGACGAATTGCGGGGCGGCGAAGGCAATGATGTCTATGTCTTCGAAACCGGCTTTGGCAGCGACCTGATCTGGGATGTCGGCAGCGGCACCGATGTTATCGAATTCGGTGAAGGGATCGCTGCGGGGGATCTGCTGTTCGAACTGTCAGGCACCGATGATCTGATCATCCGCCTTGCGGGCAGCGAGGATACGATCACCATTCGCGACCAGCGCGTCAATGCGAGCTACCAGATCGAAACCGTCCGGCTTTTTGACGGCACAACCATCGATCTGGCAGCGCTCGTGACGACACTCATTTCCGCGACCGCTGCTGATGATCTGCTGTATGGCACCATGGCAGGCGATACGCTGGACGGGCTTGCTGGCAATGACCGGATTTTTGGCCGCGAAGGCAACGACATTATTACCGGTGGCGCCGGTAACGATTACCTGCAGGGCGACGCTGGCGACGACACCTATTTCTTCGCCCCCGGTTTTGGTCAGGACGAGATTTTCGATGCATCTGGCACCAACACGCTGGGTGACACTATCGAATTCGGCGCGGGCATCACGCAGGCCGATCTGATTATCGAGCGTCTGCCGGACGATGCGCTTGTCATCCGCATCAACGGCACCGAAGACCGCATTCTGCTGCGCAATCAGGACAGCAGCAGCTACATTATCGAAAACATCCGTTTCTCCGATGGTTCGACCCTCAACCGCGCGGGCTATCTCTCGCTGATCGACAATAGCGGCGATGATATCCTGATCGGCGGCTTCCAGGCCGATATCCTGAATGGCGGACCGGGCGACGACAGAATCGACTCGATCGGCAGCGATGGCAATATCATCACCGGCGGCGCGGGGAACGACTTCCTCGAAGGCGGCAGCGATATCGATATCTACCGGTTCGCGCCGGGATTCGGGCAGGATATCATCAGCGATAATGGCTGGTCGCATTCGAGCAATGCCGACCGGATCGAATTCGATGCCGCGTTCCGTTCGACCGATCTGGTCGTCTATCTCGCAGCGAATGGCACCGATCTGATCCTGAGCATCGCGGGCACGGATGACGAGATCCGCGTGCTCAACTGGCGCACAAGCGCCAACTGGCAAATCGAGCAGGTCGTCTTCAACGAATCCGGCCTGATCCTGACGCCCGCCAATTTGCTGGCTCTGGCTATTCCCGAACCCACCGGAGTGACGCTGTCGGGCGGGGCGGGCGCTTCCAATGTCCTTTCCGGCTCGGACGGAGATGATACGATCACCGGCCTTGCCACTGCCTCCGAAATCAACGGGCTTGCCGGCAATGACACGCTGATCGGGCAGGACGGTGACGATATCCTGACGGGCGGCACCGGCAATGACGATCTGCAAGGCGGCGCGGGCAACGATATCTATCGCTTTGCCGCCGGCTTCGGCCAGGACACCATTACCGACGATGTGGGCGCCATTACGATCGAGTTTGACGCCAGCATTCTGGCTGCGGATTTGCAGGTCGAAACCGACGGAACCGATTTCATCATCGAATTCGCCGGATCGGGTGACCGCTTGCGGATTGTCAACGGGGCGGAGACCGGCGAAGAGCTGGGCGTTCCGGTGGCGCTGCATTTCAGCGACGGAACCATCATCGACAAGGCTGCGCTTATCGCACAGGCGACACCGTTCAATGCCGATGGCCTCACCATTACGCAGCCCACCAATACGGATTTCGTGCTCACCGGCACACCGGGGCCGGATGGGCTGAACGGAGATGAATTCGATAATGAACTCTATGGCCTGCGGGGTGAGGACTACCTCTACGGCAACGAGGGCAATGATATCCTCAGCGGCGGGCCGGGCTTTGACTATCTGTATGGTTGGGGCGGCGTCGATACGATCATCTTCAATCTTGGCGACGGGCTGGACTATTTCGATGAAGCCTATGGCGACGTCGAAAGCGGCGGATCGGAATATGTCATCCACATGGGTACCGGCATCGCGCCGGGCGATATCGTGTTCGAGTGGAAGCAGGATGGCGGCTACAGCAACAATCTGATCATCAAGGTCGGTGACAATGATGCGCTTTACACGCGCTTCTTTGCCACGGTCGATCTGGTCACCGGAGAGATCATCCCTGACGGTGTGCCATCGTTCACCCGCATCACTTTCGAAGACGGCCATGCGCCCATCGAATGGGCCGATGCGCTTGCGGCGATTACGCAGACTTTCAGCACCGAGGTCACCGGCGCAGACGTCACTTCCGGCGAAACACTCACCGGCACCGATGGCGACGACCGGATTACCGCCATCACCGGCGACAACACGCTGATCGGCGGGGCGGGGATCGATTATCTGATTGGCGGCAACGGCTTCGATATCATTATCGGCGGTGCCGGTTCGGACGAGCTGGAGGATTACGAAGGCGGCGCGGAATTCCGCTTCTCTGCCGGTTTCGGCACCGACTGGCTCTATTCCTCGCGCGGCGGCACGGCGATCAATGCGATTGTCTTCGATGCGACGATTACCCCTGCCGATGTGCTCGTGGAAAAGGATGGCTACGACTACGTCACGCTGACCGTCACCAGCACCGGCGACACGATTGTCATCTGGAACATGGCGGACGAATTCAGCACCACCGACGGCGTCGACGAAGTGCGCTTCAGCGACGGCACGGTGTGGACCGCAGAGCAAATTCTCAACGCGGCAACCTTCTACGATTACGTCGATATCTATCCCGAATACACCTATGAAGGCGGCGCGGGTGATGATGTGATCACCGTTTCGGCGGGCGGGAACAACACGCTGCTGGGCAATGCCGGTAATGACATTATCACCGGCGGCTGGGATGCCGACACGATCACCGGCGGAACGGGTGACGATCTGCTGGTCGGCGATGATAATGACGATGTCTACCGCTTCAGCATCGGCTTTGGTCAGGACGTCATCGACGATTCCGGCTGGGCGATTGCGGGCAATGTCATCGAATTCGATGCGACGATTCTGCCTGACGATGTGCGGATCGAATATGATCCGGCGGTTTCCAGCGATATCGTTATCCGCGTAATCGGTACCGGAGACCGGATCACCTATCTGAACGGTGCGGATTTCGAGGCCTTGGGCTTCATCCGCTTCGCCGACGGCACCGAATGGACGCAGGCGGAGATCATCGCGCGGTCGGTGCTCCCCTATTCCGAAACCGTCACCGGCCCTGCCAGTGACGATTTGCTGACCGGCACCGCCAATGATGACACATTGAACGGCGAGCAGGGCGATGACGAGCTGATCGGCCTCGCCGGTGATGACACGCTTGATGGCGGCAGTGGCAATGACATCATCAATGCCGGCCCGGGCACCGATACCGCAATCGATCTGCGCGGGAACGAAACCTATCTGTTTGCCGCCGGCGATGGCCGCCTGACCATTACCGATAGCGACGGCACCGATGCCATCGTGTTTGCTGCGGGAATTCTGCCCGGCGATGTGACGGTCCGCCAGAGCGCGGACGGGCTCAGCATCATCCTGCGCATCGGCAGCAATGGCGACCGGATCACCATCACCAATGCCTTCGCGCAAAGCACCTACGCGATCGAAGAAGTGCGCTTCGATGACGGCACGGTATGGAGTGCGGGCGATCTGGTCATTGCGGCGCTGGCGGGCACCGCGAAGAGCGAGACGTTGATCGGCACGGCAGGCGGAGACGTCATCGACGCAGGCAGCGGCGATGATCTGGTCGACGGTGGCCGGGGCGATGATGACATCAGTGGCGGCAGCGGCAGCGACACGCTGCGCGGCGGCGAGGGGGCGGACACGCTGCGTGGCGGCACGGGGGCCGACCAACTTGAAGGCGGTGCCGGGATCGACACCTATGTCTTCAATCCCGGCGACGGGCAGGACATCATCGTCGAAAGCACCTTCACCAACAATATCCTGCAATTTGGCGCAGGCATCGCAACGGGCGATATCGGTGTGCGGCGGAGCGGAACCGATATCATCATCACCACCGGCGTCGTGGGCGACCGGCTGACGATACAGGGCGCAATCCGCAGCGATACCTTCCTTCGCGACCAGGGCATTATCGACGAAATCCGCTTCGATGACGGCACCGTGTGGACGATGGCCGACCTGTTCGCGCTCGTGCCGCAAACGCCCACCAGCGGCGATGATGTGATCTTCGGCACCGACGCGGCAGAAACGATTGACGGGCTCGCCGGGAATGACCGCATCGACGTGCGCGGCGGCGAAGACACGGTTTACGGCGGGGCCGGAAACGACATTATCGAGGATCGCACATTCAGCGCTGCCGCGAACGTCATGTTCGGCGGCGACGGTGATGACGAAATCTACGGCGGCAACGGCGCCGACACCATCAGCGGCGACAAGGGCAATGATCTCCTCAATGGCTATGGCGGTGCTGATATTTATCGCATTGCAATGGGCGACGGCGATGACCGGATTGCTGACAGCAGCGGCGCGAACATCATCGAATTCGGCGCAGGCATCGATCCCGCCAATCTGACTGTCTACACCGATGCGAACAACGATCTGGTCATCCGTATCGGCGGAGGAACCGCCGAGCAGCGCGTTACCGTCACCTCGTGGTTCAACGGCTTGCCCGGCCCGATTGCCGAAATCCGTTTTGAAGATGGCACAGTGTGGACCGATGCCGACCTGCTGGCGATGGCGACCACGGGCACACCGGGCGATGACTACCTTTGGGGTTCCATCGATTCCACTGTCAGCGACAACCTCCAAGGCGGTGACGGCAATGACCGCATTGACGGCGACAATGGCGACGACATTCTCCATGGTGGTGCCGGAGACGACTTCGTCGATGGTGAGGACGGCAATGACGATCTCTCGGGCGGGACCGGCAACGACCGGCTCGAAGGCTTCCGTGGTGATGACACCTATCGCTTCAATCCGGGCGATGGCCGCGACACGGTTTATGACACCGCAGGTGTAGACCGCATCCTGATCGGACCCGGTTTGACCGTAGCGGACATTGCATCCGTCACTTATGCCAATGCTGGCCAGGATTTTGTTATCCTGTTCGGTGACGGGCAGGACGGTATCCGGATTGAACGCGGCGCGGGCACGTCCTCCACCTATTGGATCGAGGAAATCGTCTTCGATGACGGGACGGTTCTTACCCGCGACGATCTGATCGATATCAGCCGTTCGGGCACGCCGGGCGATGATGTCTTCACCGGCACGGCGGCGGACGAAGTCTTCGGCGGCAAGGCGGGCAAGGATTCGATCACCGCAGGCGGCGGCACCGACGAGCTGACCGGCGGCGTCGATGCGGACTATCTGAGCGGCGGCACCGGCGGTGATATCTATCACTACGCCAAGGGCGATGGTCGTGATGTGATCGACGACAAGGGCGATGCTGGCGCTGCACCGCCCGATACGCTGCGTATCTCCGGCTATGCGGCAAGCGAAGTGCGCTTCAGCCGCACCGGTGTGGGCGGCGCGGATATCACCATCCGCTTTGCCAATAGTGAAGACGTGATCGTCCTGCGTGGCGGCTTTGACGCTGCCGGCACGGGCGCGATCGAGCAGGTCGTGATTGTCGATGACGGCGTAACGCTCACCCACGCCGATGTGCTTGCCGCTCTGGTGCAGGATGCACCGCTGACGGGCGATTTCCTTGTCGGCGACGATACCGACAACACACTCACCGGCAGTGACGAAGACGACTTCCTCTTCGGTGGCGGCGGTATCGACACGCTCGACGGCGGGCTGGGTGACGACATTTTCGGCGATGTGTCGAATGATGATGCGGTGGACACCTATACCGGCGGCGCCGGGCAGGACACGTTCCGCTATCTCCCCGCAGCCCCAACGGCAGCAGCGATTGCGACCGACATCATCACCGATTTCACCGCCGGCGATGGCGGCGATATCATCCGTCTTGCCAGCAACAATCCGAACCCGTTCGACGCGGCAGCGCTCAAAGTGGTGCAGGCGGGCGATGATGCGATTGTGCTGCTCTCAGATCCGAGCGGCTTCGACCGCGCGATCCTGCGCTTGCAGAATGTCGACGCCAGCCTGCTGACGCCGTTCAACTTCGGCGGCCAGCCCTTCGGCCTCGACAATGCGATCAACATTTCCGACACCGATGATGGCAATGCGCTGTCGGGCAGCTCGCTCGATGACAGCATCCTCGGCAATGGCGGGGCGGACACGATCAGCGGCCTTGGCGGGAATGACCGGCTGGCCGGTGGCAGTGGCGGCGACACCATCGACGGCGGCGCGGGTAGCGACCAGATTTCCGGCGGGCAGGGCAATGATACGCTGATCGGCGGCCTCGGCGATGATGTACTGGGCGGCGGCAGCGGTGACGATGATCTGCTGGGCGGCGGCGACGGCATCACGCTGTCGGGCAATGACGTGTTCAAGGGCGGCACGGGTGATGACCGCCTGCGCGGCGGCATCCAGAATGACACCTATCATTTCGGCGCCAATGATGACCGCGATACGCTGATCGACCCTGACGGGCTCGATACGATCATTTTCGAGGCCAGCGTCGATCCGGCGGATATCGAAGTGCTGCAAAGCGGGCGCGATCTGGAATTGCGCGTTATCGGCGGCACCACCCGCATCACGCTGGTGAATGCGCTTGTGGCCGATCCGCGCGGTATGATCGAGACGATCAGCTTCGACGATGGCACCACTTGGGATTTCGCAACGCTGCTGCTCGCCTCGCAAGGCGCGACGGATGGTGACGACGATCTTCGCGTGGTGATGGCGCAGACGCTGCTCGGCGAGAATCTGATCGTCAATGGCAGCTTTGAGGAATGGGATGCGGCAGGACAGCGCTTCGCCGATTCCTCGGTCTATGCCGACACGATTCCGGGCTGGATCGAGGCCTCGGGGCGGGAACTGCAGCTGGCCGACACCGGAGTCGAGGGCGTGGTTGCCGATGAGGGCGTCCGCTGGCTCGACATGGAAGGCACGGCGGGCAATGCGGATATCTCGCAGACCGTTTCGGGCCTGACCGCTGGCGACCAGTTCAAGCTAAGCTTCGCGCTCGCCAACCGTGCCAATCAGGATGGCGACGGGCCGATCGAAGTCTACTGGAATGGCGCGCTGATCTTCACCTCGGACGAGCGGACGACGGTGATGCGCGACATCGAGCTAATCGTTACCGCGCAGGATGGCGACAACACCGTCCGCTTTGTCTCGACCGGTGTTGTCCGGACAGGCAGCGATGGCCCCTCGCTTGACGATGTGCGGTTGCAGGCGATCCTCCCACAGCCAGCCGGAACCGATTTCGATCTGACCGGCGGTGCGGGCAATGATACCCTTACCGGCAGCTTCACCAATGACACGCTGACCGGCGGCGCGGGCGATGATCTGCTGCGCGGCGGCGGGGGTGAAGATGTTTACGTGATCGCTGGCGCAGGCTCGGGCCAAGACCGGATCGAGGATAGCGAAGGCCTTAACGACATTCTTGTCGGTGCTGGTCAAGACCCGGCCAATGTCCGCATTATTCGCGGCGAGGATACGCTTTCGCTGTTGTTCGATGATTTCGCCAGCCGCGTTGATCTGGTGGTCGGCGCGGATGCGACCTCGGCATTCCGCATCGTCTTTAATGACGGCACCATATGGGATGGCGCGATGCTGGAAAGCATGGCGCGCACCGCCACCGCAGGCGATGATCTGATCTGGGGTACCGACGATCAGGCAGAGACTATCGACGGCCTTGCCGGAGACGACCGCATCATCACGCGCGGCGGCGATGATGATCTGGCGGGTGGCACGGGTGCCGACCTGCTTGAAGGCGGGCTGGGCGACGATACCTATCGCTTCAACCTTGGCGACGGGCATGACCGGATTTCGGACGAAGGCGGCACGGCTGATACGCTCGTCTTCGGTGCGGGCATTGCGCCTGCCGATATCACCGTCGAGCAATCGGGCGATGGCAGCGCGCTGATCCTGAAGGTGGACGGCACCGATGACCGCGTGCGGATCGACAATGCGCTCACCACTGGCCGGATCGAGACTGTGCGTTTCGACGACGGCACCGAATGGAGCGTCGCCGATATGCTGGCGATGCTGCCGACCGTGCTCGATGATCGCATCTTCGGCGACGCCAATGCCAATGTGATCGAAGCCGGGCTGGGCGATGACCGCGCCTTCGGCGGCGATGGTGACGATACCTACATCTTCACCCGCGGCGACGGGCGCGACCTTATCAACGATCAGGCGCAATCGACCGGCGACCGGCTGGAGATCAATGGCTACACGGCGGACGAGTTGCGATTTGTGCGGCTGGGCAGCGCCAGCGAGAACGTCGCGATCCGCTTCACGAGCACCGATGACGAGATCATCATTGTCGACCTGCTCGATCCGGCCAATCGCGGTATCGAGACAATCGTGCTGGATGACGGGACGACTTTCAATCTCGCTGCAATCACGCAGAAAATCCTCGAAATCCAGTCGTCCGATCGCAGCGAGATCATTGTCGGCACCAATGGCAGCGAGATTATCGAAGCCAGCAAGGGTGATGACCTGATCGACGGACTCGGCGGCAATGACCGCTTCATCTACCGCGAAGGCGACGGGGATGACCGGATCGATGCCTTCGGGACGGGCAACAAAGTGCTCGAACTCGCGGATTACAATCCGGACGATATCGATTTCGCCATTCGCGGCGGGCCGGGCAATAATGATTTTGTCATCACTTTCCTGAACGATGGCGACCGCATCGTGCTTACCGATGCGCTGGGGCCGCTCAACAGCGGCGGCAATACGGTGACGATCCGCTTTGCGGATGGCACGATCTGGACGCGCACCGAAATGCGCGCCCGCGCGCTGCAGGATATCGACACCGCGCTCGACGAGAATATTGAAGGCTTCGACGGCAACGACCTCTTCGAACTGCAGGCAGGCGACGACTTCGTCTTCGGCAAGACGGGTTCGGATACCTATCGCTACGAGACAGGCGACGGCCACGATACGATCGAAGATTCGGGCACGTCCACCAGCGAAACCGACACGCTCTATCTGCTCGATATCAATTCGACCGATGTCGCGCTGGCGCGGCTGTTCCGTGGCAGCGACAGCGTGCGGATGAGCTTTGTCGGGGACGAGGACAACAGCCTTACCTTCATCGATGCGCTGGCTGATGACGGGCGCGGGATCGAAAGCTACGTCTTTGCCGATGGCGTGGTGTGGGATCGCGAGATCATCCGCACGCTGCTTGCCAACAACACGCCGGTGGCGACCGAGGACGGCTATTACACAGTCATCACCGGCGATGTGCTGACGATTTCCATCGCCGCACTGCTCAGCAATGACTTTGATGCCGATGAAGACCCGCTGACGTTGGTGAGCGTGGATGGCGGCGCGAGTGGCACGGCCAGCCTCGACGGGCTCGGCAATGTGCTCTTCACCCCCGCCGATGGCTTCACCGGCCCGACCACGATCACCTACCGCATCGGCGATGGCAACAATGCCTTTGCCGAGGCCGAGGTGAACATCAATGTCCGGCCCATAGCGCAGGCGCTGGATGATACCGGCTTCAGCGTGGTGGAAGACCAGTTCCTCACCATCGCCGCCAACCGCTTGCTGTCGAACGATATCGACGGTGACCGGATGATTATCGGCCAGGTGCTGGGTGCTGTTGGCGGCACAGTCTCGCTCGCCAGCGATGGCACGATCAGCTTCACGCCAAACGCCAATTACAACGGCCCCGCGCAGTTCAACTACGTCGCCAACACGCCCGAAGGCGGACGGGCAGAGGCGACGGTGTTCATCACCGTCACCCCCGCCAATGACGCGCCGGTCGCCCGCACTGATAGCGGATACCGCACGCTGGAAGGCCAGTCTTTCGAGATCGCGCCTGCGTCCCTGCTGGCCAACGATACCGATATCGATGGTGACCGCCTGGCGCTCGTTTCGGTTGCGTCTTCGGCCAATTTGCAGGTCAGCATCGGTGCCAATGGCAATGTGCTGGTGCGCCCGGTTGACCCGTATTTCTGGGGCAATGCCTTCTTCGACTATACGATTCAGGACCCCAGCGGCGAGCAATCGACCGCGCGCGCCAATGTCTATGTCGAGCCTGTCAACCAGGCGCCCGACACGCAGGATGACCGTTTCGATACGACGCAGGCGGGCGATCCGATCCGTGAAGACAATCCGATTGTCATCAATGCCGACCGGCTGTTCGCCAATGACAGCGATATCGATGGGGATGCGCTGACAATTGCGGGTGTGCGCAATTCGGTGGGCGGCACTGCGCGCCTGCTCGACAACCAGACGGTGTTGTTCACGCCGCGGGCGAATTTCAACGGCGATGCCAGCTTTGAATATCTCGCCAGCGACGGGCAGGGCGGCTTCACCTGGGCCAAGGCCACCGTTGTCTATCAGGCGGTGAACGACAATCCGGTGGCGCGCAACGACTCCTACCGTGATGATGACTTCGCGTTCCTGCTGCGCGGGCCGGAAGACGTGCCGATCGAAATTCCGATCATCGAACTGCTCAAGAATGATTTCGATATCGAAGGCTTCGCGGTCACGTTCGAAAATGCCGGGCAAGCGGTGGAAGGCGATATCGTCGTCACGGCCACTTCGATCATTTTCACGCCCGACGAGAATTTCTGGGGCGAGGCGAGCTTTGCCTACACCATCACCGATCCCGAAGGCCTTGTCGCCGGCGGGGTGGTGACGCTGTATTTCGACAATGTCAGCGACGCGCCGCCCGAAGCGGTGTCGGACGAGGTCTATGTCTTTGAAGACATTCCCACCACGATTCCAATCGACGCTTTGCTGGGCAATGATGTGGATGTGGACCGCGATCCGCTGGTTTTCCTCGGCTGGCGTCCGCTCAACGGAATTGGCGATGCGTTCAAGTTTGGCGGTAAGGCAGCGGGGCCGCTCAACGGCAAGCTCGAATATGATGTGAACGGCGATCTGCTGTTCACGCCCGATCAGGATGCAACCTTCAGCTCGGGCTTTGTCTATGGAGTAACCGACAATATCGAAGGGTCTTCGGAAGGCTTTGTCGATATCATCATCATCCCGTCGAATGATGATCCGACCGTTGTCGAAGACACCGGCTTTGTCACGCCGTTCGACATTCCGCTGGCGATCAATGTCGCCGATCTGCTGTTCAACGATTTCGATATCGAGCAGGCGGATACTGACGGCGACGGCAAGATCGATGTCGATCTCGACGATCCTGACCGTCCGCGTCCGGAATTCGTTGCGGTCAACGCCATTCTCGATCCGGTGGCGCTGGCACAGGGCCAGCGGGTGCAGGTCGGCACGTTCGAAATTGTCAGCTTCCGCGGCGAGCAATTCCTCGTCGCGCGCTTCGATCCGGGCTTCACCGGCGAAGTGGTGATCGAATACATCATCCGCGACGTCGAGGGCCTGCTCGATGTCGGCTTCGCCAGCGCGCACGTCGCCGAAGTCTATACCGGCGAGCTGACTGGCACGCCGTTTATCGACTATCTCGAAGGCAATGATCTTGACGAGACGATCTGGGGCTATCGCCGCGACGATCTGATCCTGGGCAAGGGTGGCAACGACATCATCTACGCCGCCGATGGCGATGACGACATCGATGCAGGCGAAGGTGACGACTGGATCGACGGCGGCGATGGCGGCGACGAGATTGACGGCGGCGCGGGCTTTGACACCGTGTCCTTCGAAGGTTCGAACATCGGTGTGCGCGCCGATCTGGAATCGCGCGTGGGCCAGGGCGGCTTTGCGCAGGGCGACGTTTATACCCGCGTGGAAGCGCTTTCGGGCACGCGCTTTGCCGATATTCTCGGCGGCGACGGCAACGCCAACACGCTGAGCGGGCTTGGTGGCGATGATTTGCTCGAAGGGCGCGGCGGGGTTGACCTGCTGATCGGCGGGCTGGGCGACGATACGCTCGACGGCGGCACGGGCGGTGACGACCTGCAAGGCGGCGAGGGTGCCGACACCGCCACCTATTTCTTCTCCGACGGTGCGGTCATCATCTCGCTGATCGACGGCACAGCCAGCGGTGGCTGGGCCGAGGGCGATGTGCTGACCAGCATCGAGAACCTGATCGGCAGCATCTTTGCCGACCAGCTAACCGGCGATAACGGTAACAACGTCCTCAATGGCGGGCGCGGCGATGATATCCTCATCGGCCATGACGGTGATGACATCCTGATCGGCGAGCGCGGCGCTGACCAGCTCATCGGCGGCGCGGGCATAGACACTGCCGACTATTCGATCAGCGCCACCGGCATCATCATCGACATGGTCGATGGCACCGCCAGCAGCGGCGATGCCGAAGGCGATACTTTCGACAGCATCGAAATCGTCATCGGCTCCAACCATGATGACGAAATCCGTGGCGACGCGAATGACAATATCATTCGCGGCAATCTGGGCGCGGACATCATCGACGGACGCGAAGGCTTTGACGCCGCCGATTATTCGGGCGCGGACAATGGCGTTGTCGTTGATCTGAGCACCGGCACAGGCTCTGCGGGTGAAGCGCTGGGCGATACTTTGTTCGGCATCGAAATGCTGATCGGTTCGGACTGGATCGATACCTTTGTCGGCAGCGACAATGCCGATACCTTCGAAGGGAATTTCGGCGACGATTTGCTGATGGGCGGTCTTGGCGGCGACACCTATCTTTTCGGTTACGACAGCAGCGAAGACACGATCACCGAACTGGGCGGTGCGGGCGATATCGATCGCATCGTGCTGGATGCCGATGTCGAAACGCGCCACGTTTCGCTCATCCGCTTTGGCGATGATCTGTTTATCGAGCTGGAGCGCGATGACGGCTTCCTGATCGACAGCGTCACGGTCACCAACCACTTCCTCGGTACAGCCAACGGGATCGAAGAAATCGTCTTTGCCGATGGCACGGTTTGGGATGTGGACTTCATCGCGGCGAACCTGCGCCCGGGCCGTTTCAACGCGCAGAATGATATCGTGCGCTTTGCGGTGGAGGACGAGCCGATTGTCATCAATCCGGCGGATCTGATCGAAAACGATGCGGACGATCTGACCGGCATTTTCTTTGTCGGCGTCAGCTCGCCGGTCGACGGCACGGTCTTCGTCGATGAAAACGGCATGATCGTTTTCCAGGGATCGCAGGATCACAATGGCGATGCCTTCTTCAACTACACGGTGGAAGACGCGTTCGGCCGCCAGTCCTCTGCCCGGGTCGAGGTCAATATCTCGCCGGTCAATGATGCGCCGGTGGCGGTGGACGATCCGCTGCAATACGGCGTCGAGGACATTCCGCTGCGTATCCGCATCGAGAACTTGCTGGCCAATGATTACGATGTCGATGGCGATGCAGAGCAGGAAGGTCTGCGGATTGTCGAGATACTGCCGCTGACCAACCTTAACGGCGACCCGATCGACCCGTACAAGGACCGCGATTACGATTTCACCAGCACCCACGTGTCGGCGAAGATCACCGGCCAGTATATCGAGTTCAAGCCGCGTCCCGACTATTTCGGGTTTGCCGGATTCCGTTACGTGCTGGAGGACAGCTCGGGCGCGCAATCGACGGCTGATGTCGAAATCTACTTCGCGCCGGTCAACGATGCGCCGCGCATCGGGCGGCACTTGAAGCGGGTGCGGCTGGAGCAGACGACCGAGATCTCGATCACCGATCTGATGCGCCATGTGTATGACGTAGAAGGCGATGATGTTACCTTCGTTGGCCTGGTCGGTGGTGCGGACGAAAACCCGACCAGCAACGGCACGCTGACTTTCGATCCTGACACCGGACTGATCGATTACACTCCGGCGCGGCTGGGCGCTTCGTTCATCGAGTTCGAAGTGATCGACGCGCGCGGCCTGTCCTCGGTGCTGCAATACAACATCCAGGTGCGTCCGCTGAACGATCCGCCCAAGGCGAAGGACGATTACGGCTACCGCACGCTGGAAGACACAGTGCTGCTGATCGATCCGGCCGAGTTGCTGCTCAACGATACCGACGAGAATGGCGACGAACTGACCTTCGAAGGCGTTTACCGATTTGCCGAGAACGGCAAAATCCGCGTCAATGAAGACGGCATGATCGAATTTGTCCCGCGCGACAATTTCAATGGTTCGGCAACCTTCGAATATACGATTTCCGACGCCTTCGGTGTCACCGATACGGCGACCGTGCACATCACCATCCTGCCCGACAATTCCGGGCCGATCATCCGCGATGATGTGGTGGCGGGGATCGAGGATCTGACGCTGTATGTCATTCCGGGCGAGACCTTTGGCAATGATCTCGATCAGGATGGCGATGTCATCTTCTACAGCTTCACCGAGATTCTCGGCGATCTGGGCACGCGCTTCCTGTCACCGGACTTCACGGTCGAGGCGCGGAGCGACAACAACACTGCGCTGCCCGATTGGCTGACATTCGACGAAGCGACGCTGACCTTCATCGGCGATGTGCCGGACGGTTTGACGGGCAGGGCTGATGTGGTCGTGTTCGTGCGCGATCCGGCCAATGGCGGCACCTATCCCTTCCGCTTCAGCTTCGATGTCGAGGATGCGACGAGTATCGCCGATCTGGCAGCCGGCATCTCGGTCGAAGCCGATGTGATGGGCGAGTTCACTCTGCGCGAACCGTTTGCGAAGAGCTTTGAATTCTCTGCCGAGACGATGGACGGGGCGGTTACCGCTACCGCCACTTTGGCCGATGGTTCGGATTTGCCTGCGTGGCTCACTTTCGATGCCGCAACGCTGACCTTTACCGGCACGCCGCCGGTTGAAGTGACCGATGCCTTTGACGTGACGATCACCTTCAGCGTCGACAATGAAGGCGTGCCGGTAACGCTCGAAGAGACGCTCACCATCGATCCGGTGACGGTCGAGGCGGGAATCGCTTACAATAGCGATATCGCGCTGTTCGAAATGGGCGAGGGCGCGTGGACGGTCTCGCGCGCCAGCAGCCGTCCGCTGCCCGACTGGCTGACTTTCAATTTCGACACGTTCAGCTTCGAGCTTTCGGGCTTCGAGCCGGATGCCGACGCGCCGGTCGCGCGTGTCCATGTGACTTGGGTGCCCGATATCGACCAGCAGGTGGACGAGGACACCTGGCTTTCGACCAATCGTGGTTTCACGCTCGAATTCGTGATCGATCCCGCGGTCGGCATTGATCCTGCGATCAACGCGCTGCTCGCCAATATCGATTTCTTCGCTGCCCAAGGCCTGTTCGCCATCGATATGGGCAATGCGAGCAATGTGGAATCGACGCGCGAGAGCCGTGCGCCGCTCAACAGCTGGCTCAGCTTCGATGCGGAGGATCTGAGCTACACCGGCATTCCGGCCAGCGAATATGTCGGCGCAGTGCCGATCCGGATCGATTTTGACGGCAATGGCAGCACGCTACCGACGATGTCGATCATCACCGAAGTGGTGGTTGATCCGACCTTTGACATCGTCGAGAATGACGCGCTGCGCATCCGCGATGATGGCGAGCGTATCGATCTGACACTGCCGGAGGATTACAACGGTCCGCTCGTCATCCGCTACGGTGCGGAAGACGAGAAGGGCGGCGTGTCCACCGACGATGCCTTCATCATCTTCAACGTCCGCCCCGCCGCCGAAGCACCCGATCCACGCGGCGATGGCTTTGACCTGTTCGAGGAAGGCGAAGTCACTTTCGCCATCACCGATCTGCTCGCCAATGACCGTGACGATGATGGCGATTCCATGCGCGTGATCGCGATCGGCACGCCGGGAAATGGTGCGATTGTGCTCAACCTTGCGGAAGTGACGCTCGAAGGCAGCGATGCGGTGGCGCTGGTACCTGCGGGCGCGACATGGAGCGCGACGCTCGCCGATGGCTCGGCCTTGCCCGCGTGGATGAGCCTTGATGCCGCCACCGGCACGCTCACCGCTTTGGTGCCGCTCAATGTGCTGGCAAGTTTGGACATCCGCTTCACCGCCAGCAATGGCAGCGAGAGCGCACAGGGCGATGTGTCGCGGCTGTTCGACGGCAATGAAGCCACTGTTACCTACACGCCGGACAGCGAGTTCTCCGGCATCGATAGCCTGATCTACACCATCACCGACGATAGCGAGGGCACGGCGAATGCGGTGATTACGCTCAACGTCCAGCCGCTGTTCGATCCGCCGGTCGCGGTCACGGACAATATCGCCGGTGTCGAAGATACGCCGCTGCTGATCGATCCGGCGACACTGCTGGCGAATGATTTCGATTATGATGGCGATCCGATCACCTTCCTCGGTGTGCGCAACGCCACCGGCGGTACGGTGTCGTTCGACGGCACGAACATCCTGTTCACGCCAACACCGAACACCAATGGCATCGCCACCTTCGAATATCTCATCACCGACAACACCCATGGTGACAGCGTGGGGCTGGTGCGGGTCAATGTCGCCAGCACCAACCAGGCGCCGGTGGCGGTGCTCGACCATTTCGACACGGTGGAGGATACGCCGTTCGAATTCACCATCGCCGATCTGCTGGGGAATGATTTCGATCCCGATGGTGACACTTTCCGGTTCGTCTCGCTGAACAAGGATGGGGCACAAGGCCGGATTCAGGAGCTGCCCGATGGCCGCTACCAGTTCGTGCCGGAAGAAAACGTCTTCGGCGTGCAGACCTTCCGCTACACGATCAGCGATGGCCGGGCGACCCGCAATGGGGTGATCGAATTCGATGTCGCGCCGGTCAATGACGGGCCGATTGCCAATACCGATGGCACTTTCTTCGTCGATCAGGACACCGAAATTGTCATCAATTTCGCCGATCTGATCGCCAATGACCGCGATGTGGAAGGCCATTCCTTCTCCATCGTCGAAGTCTTCGACGGCGATAACGGCACCGTGCGCCGCGAGGGCGACACCGCCGTGTTCATCGGCCGCGAGGGCTATTTCGGCGACGCGCAGTTCCATTACCGCGTCACCGACGAATTGGGCGCCACCAGCGTGGGCGTGGTCGAGCTGATCGTTCTGCCACAATTCGAGCTGCCGATTGCGGTTTCGGATGCCGGCTTCGAGATGCTCGAAGATACGTTCATCGATATCGATCCCGAATTCCTGATGGCGAATGATTTCATTCCCGAAGACACGATCCCGACCTTCCTTGGCCTCGTGGGCCCCGGTGTCGAATTGCTCGATAACGGACTCTACCGCGTCACCCCGCAGGCGAACTTCTTCGGCACGCTGACGCTGACCTATGCGATCACCAATGAAAGTGGCTTCGCGGTGCCGACCACGGTCACCATCGAGGTGCTGCCCGCGCCGGACAATCCGGTGGCGAACGACGATACCTTCACCCTGACCGAAGACCAGCCGCTGACGATTTTTGTGACGCAGGTGCTGGCGAACGACTTTGACGTAGATCGTCAGGCGGTGGTCATCAGCCGTCTGCTGGGCAGCCAGGGCGTTAGCGTGGAGGATAACGGGATTGGCCAGTTGGTCATTACCCCCAATGCCAATTTCAACGGTAATGCGTGGTTCGATTACGAGCTGGTCGACAGCACGGGTCGCACCGACACGGCACGCGTCAATCTCACCATTGCTGCGGTGAATGATGCGCCCGCAATCGGGGTTATCCCGGTATTTGCGGGGACGGAGGATACGCCGTTCACCTTCATCCTGCCGCGCAGCCTTGCGAGCGATGCCGATGGCGATGCGCTGGTGGTGGAACTGCGCAGCCCCGATGGCCAGCCGCTACCCGACTGGATCAGCTATGATGCGCTTACCGGAAGGATCACCGGCACGCCGCCGCTGAACTTCAACGGTGATGTTGTGCTCGAATTCGCGGGTTTCGATGGCGAAGTCGAGAGCGTCAAGCAGGTCACGCTCGGCTTTGCTGCGGTGAACGATGCGCCGGTGCTCGACAATGCGATTGCCGATGCAGCGGCGGACGGCTTTAGCGAGCTCGATATCGCGCTGCCCGATGCCATGTTCAGCGATGTTGACGGCGATGCGTTGGCGCTCTCCGCAACGCTCGCCAATGGCGACGCGCTGCCCGATTGGCTGAGCTTTGACGGTACGCGCTTTACCGGCACGGTTCCCAATGCGGATGATGTGCTGTCGGTCACCGTCACCGCCAGCGATGGCGCGCTGACGGCGAGTGACACGTTCGATATCGTCACCACCTTCATCGTGCTCAACGATCCGCCGCAGGTCGAATTGCCGCTGCCCGATCTCGCCCCGCTCGAAGGCCAGCACATCTCGATCACACTGCCCGCGGGAATGTTCAGCGATCCCGATGGCGATGATCTGGTCATTCGTGTCGAGCGCGCAGGCGGCCGTCCGCTGCCCAGCTTCATGTCGTTCAATGGCACCACGATCACTGCAGCTCCGGCACCCAATTACGATGGCGCGGTGGAGCTGTATGTCATCGCCAGCGATGGCGAGCTGGAGGTGGCCGAGGTCTTCACGATCGACTGGCAATCGGAAGAGGACGCGCCGATTGTCGCGGTGCCGATTGCGCCGGTTGAGGTATACGAGGATGTGCCGCTCACCTTCGCCGTGCCTGCGGCGACTTTCCGCGATTATGACCGCGATCAGCTCACCTTGCGTGCCGAAATGGCTGATGGCTCGCCATTGCCTGCAACCTTGAGCTTCGATGGCAGAACCTTCACCGGCACATTCGCGCCCGATTTCAACGGCAATATCGATGTCCGCGTGCTTGCGAGCGATGGCAAGGCAGAGGTGAGCACGATCGTGACCTTCAATGTCTTGCCGACCAATGACGCGCCGACAGCCGCCGATGACGCCTTGTTCGGGCAAGCGTCGGGCTTTGTTGTCCAAGCCGCCGATATCCTGTTCAACGACAGCGATATGGACGGAGACGCGGTGGCGCTGCTTTCGGTTGGCAATGCCAGTGTGGGCACGGTGTCAATCGATGCCGATGGCAATGTGCGGGTGGACGATCTCGGCACGTTCGCTGGCGAGATGACGTTCGATTACACCATCACCGACGGCGTTCTGACCGATACCGCGAGGGTGCGGGTGACCGTACAGTCGGTCGACGCGCCCGATGCTGTCAATGACGAATTGACTGCACGCGGTTCGCGCTTCGTGATCCTCGCTGCCGATCTGCTGGCCAACGATACCGACGTGAACAATGATGTGCTGACGATCACGGCCGTGGGGTCCACCAGTAACGGGGAAATCGCGCTGGATGCTGACGGCAATATCGTGATCAATTATCTCGGAGAATGGAGCGGAACGTTGATCTTCGACTACACCGTTTCGGACGGCACCTATATCGATGTGGCATGGGCACAGGTGACGGTCGGATCGGACTTTGCCGATTATGTCCAGGGCACCGCGCAGGGTGACACCTTGGTTGGCGATCCCGGCACTGAAAATGCCCTCTTCGGAGCGGATGGAGATGATGTCGTTACCGGCAGCGAACGGGCAGACATGATTGCTGGCGGCCTTGGTGCGGACAGGCTGCGCGGTCGCGGCGGGGACGACCTGTTCTGGGGCGGTGCGGGTGACGACCGGATAGACGGAAGTTGGGGCTCGGATGCCGTGCATTATTACGGCCGCTACGCCGATTTCCGGATCACCGTGCTTGCTAACGGCATTATCGAGGTGCGCGATCTCGATCCGGAGCACGCCGGCGACGAAGGCACCGATCTGTTGTTCAATATGGAATTCATCGTCTTTGGCGATGGCACGACTGTCGATATCGCCACTCTGATCGTGCCGCCTTCCAGCGCTGTTATCCAGCCGTCGTCTACCGCTTTGTTCGCCAGCGCGGCGGCGGCGCAGACCGGCGCGGAATTCTACAACGAAGTGGCGGGCTTTGCGCTCGCGCCAACGGGACAGGCCTTTGGCGGGGGCACGCAGGATCTGCCGTTCGTGCGGATGCGGGCAGGCGAGGTGCTGGAAATGCAAGAGCTTGCGCCCGCGCATTGGCGCAGCGCCGGTGTGCTTGAATCGCAGGACTTGCCACTCCAGGCCGTGTTCGCCGATGTGGTGCTGGGTACGCAGGACTTGCCGCTGGAGCGGGTGGCAGCCGATAATGCGGTGTGGACGCAGGATCTGCCGCTGGAGGCGCTCGCTGCTGCGCTGGTGCAGCCGACCGCCACCGGCGAGAGCGTACTGCAGGAAGCAGACCCGGCGCTGCTGTCAGCCGAGGCCGATCTTGCGGCGTTCATGGCCGAAGTGGAGCGGCATGGGCTGACCATGTGGGACGATCCGCGCGGACCGCGTGAATACGAGGTGCTGCCCGACTATGAGGACGTCAACGCACTGCTGCCGCCGTGGCTCGATCCGTATCTGATCGGGTGACAGCATTCGATGAATGCGGCGGGTGCAGCTATGCATCCGCCACCATCATGCGGTGAAGATTGCCGATTTGGGGAGAAAACCACTGGTCGGGACGACAGGATTCGAACCTGCGACCCCTACACCCCCAGTATAGTGCGCTACCAGACTGCGCCACGTCCCGATACCAGTGGAACCGCGCCTATAGAAAGGGTGCTGCGCAATGGCAAGCGCTGCGATTATGCGGCACAGCTCTTGATCGCACGCACTCCAATTGCCACCTGTCGGCAATGCTGCTAGGCGCGGCAACCACACCTCGGGAGGGGACGTGGCGAGATCGTTTCGCCCCGACCGGTTCCCAGCATTTTGTATCTTGAACTCGATCGGGATGGACCGACCCAATGCTTGATATTCTTTCCGCCGCAGCCGGTGCCGAAGCGCCTCCGGGCTGGGTGCAGTTGCTGCCCATTGTCGGCATGATCCTGATTTTCTGGTTCCTGCTGTTCCGCCCGCAGATGAAGCGGCACAAGGAACACCAGGCGAAAATCGCCAGCGTGAAGAAGAATGACAAGGTGGTGACCGCCGGCGGCATCGTCGGCAAGGTGACCAAGGTGGACGATGACTATGCCGAAATCGAAATCGCGCAGGGCACCCGCGTCAAAGTGGTGAAGGCCACCATCGGCGACATCATCCCGCCCGGCGGCACGCCCGCGAACGACTGATTGACAGACTGACAGAAGGCTAGGGCCGCGGCCATGCTCGATTTTCCGCTTTGGCGACGTGTATTTCTCTGGGGGATAACGCTGGTGCTCGCCGCGCTGGCGATCCCCTCCATCATGGGCCTTTCGGGCGACAAGTGGCACGAGCAGTTCGATCTGCCCGAGATCAATCTCGGCCTCGACCTTGCCGGTGGCAGCCACATCCTGCTCGAAGCCGATCCCGCGCAAGTGGCGGAGCAGCGGCTGGTCTCGACCGAGGAATCGGTCATCCAGCTCCTCACCGATGCCGAGCCCGATATCCGCTTCAGCGATGTGTCGACGCTGAACGGGGAACTGTCGTTCATGGTGGAAAACCCCGGCGATATCGACCGGGTGCGGGAAGAACTGGCGACGATCATCAACGGCACCGGCGTGGTGGCGGAATGGCGGTTGGAGGTTGAAGACGGCAATCGCGTCATCCTGACCCAGACCGAGCAAGGGCTGAACGAAGCGATCGACAATGCGATGGAAAGCGCCACCGAAGTGGTGCGCCGCCGTATCGACTCGCTCGGTACGCGCGAGCCGACGATCATCCGGCAGGGCGACAACCGCATCGTGGTGCAGGTGCCGGGTCTGGAAGATCCCGAAGCATTGAAGGCTTTGCTCGGCCAAACGGCGGAGCTGGAATTCAAGTTGGTGGACGTCAACGCGCTGCCCACTGATGTGCAGCAGGGCGTGGCCAATCCCGGAAGCGAGATTTTCCCCTTTGCCGATACGTCCGAGCAGGCCGGCCAATCAATCGCGGTGCGCCGCCTCGGCGGCATTCGCGGTGACCGGTTGGAAGGCGCGCAGCAGAGCTTCGACCCGCAGACGAACGAGCCGGTCGTCTCGATCCAATTCGACGCGCAGGGCGGCGCGCGTTTCTGTTCCTTGACGACAGAGAACGTCAACCGCCCCTTCGCCATCATCCTCGACGGGCAAGTGCTCTCCGCTCCCAATATCAACGAACCGATTTGCGGCGGGCAGGCGCAGATTGCGGGCGGCTTTACCGTCGATACGGCGAACAACCTCGCCATCAGCCTTAATTCGGGCGCGCTGCCGGTCGATCTGACGGTGATCGAGGAACGCACGGTCGGGCCCGATCTGGGCCGCGATTCGATTGTCAAAGGCGGTATTGCGATGGCCGTCGGCACGCTGCTAGTGATCGCGCTGATGATCGCCACTTACGGGCGGTTCGGCGTCTATTCGACTGTCGCTCTGGTACTCAACGTGCTGATGATTCTCGGCATCATGGCATTCATGAACACCACGCTGACATTGCCGGGCATCGCCGGTTTCGTGCTGACCATTGGCGCGGCGGTCGACGCCAACGTGCTGATCAACGAGCGCATTCGTGAAGAGCGGCGGCGCGGCCGGCGGGTCATCGCGGCGGTGGAGACCGGCTACAAGGAAGCCAGCCGCGCGATTTACGACGCCAATATGACCAACTTCATCGCCGGTGTGCTGCTGTTCCTGTTCGGATCGGGGCCGGTGCGCGGCTTTGCCGTGGTGCTGATTATCGGCCTGTTCACCAGCGTGTTTACCGCCGTCACGCTCACCCGGATGTGGGTGGCCGGATGGTTGCGCGACAAGCGCCCGAACGATCTCGTGATTTAAGGGGGAGGGAACCACTATGCGACTGCTCAAACTCGTCCCCGACAACACCAATATCAACTTCCTGAAATGGCGGGTGCCGTTCTACCTCGTCAGCATCGTGCTGATCGCGGCGAGCTGGGGCCTGGTGATGACCAAGGGCCTCAATTTCGGCGTGGACTTCGCCGGTGGGCAGGAAGTGCGCGTGACCTTCGAGCAAATGGAGGAGGCGCCGATTGCCGAATTGCGCGAGAACCTCAGCACGCTCGGCTATGGCGAGCCGACGATCCAACGGTTCGGCGATGCCAATTCGGTAAGCGTGCGCGTTGCCTTGCCGGAGGGTGCCGAAGACACGCCGGGCGCGGCAAGTGCGATCGGTGAAGAAGTCATCGCCGAAATCCAGTCGGAATTCGAAAATGTTCGCCGCGATGCCAACGAAACGGTGTCGGGAAAGGTGGCAGGCGAATTCCGCGAAAAATCGGTCTTTGCGCTGCTTGCGGCGATGCTGGCCATCTCGATCTATATCTGGGTGCGTTTCGAATGGCAGTTCGGTGTGGGAGCGCTGTTCGCGCTGTTCCACGACGTGTCGCTGACGCTGGGGATGTTTGCGCTGTTCCAGCTGGAATTCAGCCTGCAAATCATCGCCGCCATTTTGGCGATCATCGGCTATTCGCTAAACGATACCATCGTCGTGTATGACCGCATCCGCGAAAATCTGAAGAAATTCCGCAAGATGCCGGTGCCCGAGCTGCTCGACCTGTCGGTGAACGAGACACTGGCCCGCACGGTGATGACCAGCCTGACACTGCTTATCGCGCTGCTGCCCCTGCTGTTTTTCGGTCCTGCCAGCCTGTTCGGCCTGGTGGCGGCGATTACGCTGGGTATCTTCGTCGGCACCTACAGCTCGGTCTATATGGCCGCGCCGATCCTGATCTGGCTGGGCGTCAATTCGGACAGTTTCGTGCCGGAAGAGACGGTGGCAGACCGGCAGGAAAAGAAGGCGCGCGGCGAGGTTTGATTCTCTAACCGTCATTGCGAGCGGAGCGGTTGCGAAGCACAGGCGCAGCCTGAACCAATCCAGTCCCGTCGTAACTGGATTGCCGCGTCGCCTGCGGCTCCTCGCAATGACGATTACTGTGAGATCAGCCCTGTATAATACGCCGCCAAATTCGCCGCATTCGCCTCCCAGCTGAATTGCGCGACATTGTCGGCGACGTCCTCCGGCGCGTAACCCGCCTCCAGAACCGCATGGATACCTAGCGCAATCGCTTCCGCCGTGCGCTCGACAATTCGGCCGGCGGATGGCTGCCTCACCAGCTCGCGCGCGCCGCCGGCATTGGTGATGACGAGCGGAGTCCCGCATGCGAGCGCCTCGACCCAGGCATTGGCGAGCCCCTCGCTTGCCGAAGGCAGCACCATCGCCTCGGCCGCGCACAGCAGCTTGGGCAGCGCGCCATGGTCGAGACTGCCGAGGAAATGCGCGCGGTGTGGAAGATCAAGCTCGTAAGCGAGCTGTTTGAGCGCCGCCGCATCGGGCCCGGTGCCGACGAAAGCGCAATGCACTTCGGGCAGGCCGGTCAGAGCGCGCAGCACATATTCCTGCCCCTTGCGCGGGATCAGTGCGCCGACGCAGGCGAGCAGGCGCTCGTCATCGCGCAGGGAAATACCATGGCTCTCCGCCAACTTGCGGCGCTGCTTGGCGCGGTTGCGAACGCGGAACAGCTCGCGGTCGAGCCCGGTGTAGTGGATCGTGATCTTCTCGCGCGGGAGGCCGATAGCGACCATGTCATCCGCCAGCGCGCCGCTTACCGACAGCAATCCCGCCGCTTGCTCGGCCGCCGCGATCATTTTGCGCTGCGCGTAACCCGTATTCCCCCAATGCGAGATATCCGCACCGCGCGCCTTGATACTCAGAGGCAAGCCGAGTTCCGCCGCAATCCGCGCCGCTGCGGGCCCATCGGGGTAAAAGAATTGGGCATCGACCAGATCGAACGGCTCTCCTTCGTGCAGGCGCCGGGCGAGGGGCAGGGCAGCCCGGACGATCATCGCGGGGTTGAACGGTCCACCGACAGCCGGAATCAGCGTGAAGCGCGGACGGTGGACGTGCACACCCGCCTCTTCGCCGCTCACCGCCGCAGCGGCCCGTGCCTTGTACCTGCCCATCGGCACGGGCGGCACGCCGATGGGATTGATGACCGTCACGTCCCAATCGTCCATTGCCGCCAACGCCTCGAATTGCCGTGCGACAAAAGTGCCAAAACGCGGAACGTGCCGGTTGGGATAGAGCGTAGCTATCGAGAGGATACGGGGCATGGGACGGTACCGGACTAGAGCTTGCGCACCAGCATTTCGGCAACGGCGAGCCACGCGGGATTATCGATCACGATCTGCCGCTGGCCGATGCCCGGCGGCAGCAATCCGACCAGCGCGCCCTGCCGGTCAATCAGCCGCCCGAAAGCGAACCGTCCGCCCGATCGCGGGGCCAGCACATCGCGATTGATGAGCTGCGCGGCATCATCGGGAGAGACTTGGCGCATCCACAATTGGTCGCCGGCGCGATATTCGCCTTGTCCCACCTCGATTTCCAGACAGACGAGCTTCCCGCTATCGACCAGTTCGGTGGGCAGGATGGCATCGCGCGGGCTGGACAGGCTTTCCGCCCCGCCGCTGGTGAGCCGCGCAACGACTTGCGGCTGCGCCTCGTCCTCGGCCTTGACCAGCGCTTCCGGATCGACGCCGAGTGCGGCTGCGATGCGGTTCATCCAGACCAGCGAGAGATTGCGCATCCCGGTTTCGAGCCGCCCGATGGTTTGCGCGGTAGTGGGCGGATTGCAAGCGGCGGCGACTTCGGCCAGCGTCATGCCCTTGCGCTTGCGGATATCCCGGATGCGATTGATCATGTGCGGCACTCCGTCGGCGGATGGATTTAACCCAATTGGTAATTTTTTCTCTTTCCTACAACCGATTTGCAAATGCAAGGGCCTTGCCATCGTCACGATGAAGGAGGCCCGAATGCAGCGCCAGTATGTACAACGTGAACTAACTCCCGAGGGGCCCCGTCGTCAGGGCGGTGTCAGCCGCCGCAAGCGCAGCGTTACGGTGAATGTGGCGGAAAGCCCGCTCGGCTGGCTCCATGCGCACGGCCATCTCGACGCGCGGCTCTTCGACGCGGGCGAGCGGTTGCGGGCGGATTACGAACGGGCGCAGCTCGGCCCGCCGGTGACGATGCGCTGGGATCCGGTGCGGATTAAAGGCTCGGGCGAGCACGGGCTGTCCCCGACCGAACGCCAGCTTGCCGCGAAGCAGCGTTTCGACGGCGCGTTGCGCGAAGCGGGGAAGGGCCTGCAAGACATCCTCTGGCGCGTCGTATGTGCAGGCGAGACCCTGCCGGTGGCGGAGAAGGCGCTGAGCTGGCCCGCGCGCAGCGGGAAGCTGGTGCTGCGTTTGGCGCTGGACAGGGTGGCGGATTTCTACCGGATCGGGTGAACCCGCGGCCTTACTTGCGGCGCAGGAAGGCGAGCAGACGGTTCCACAAGCGGACAAGCAAAGAGGGCGATTGGCTAGCCTTCGCCGCACGTTCCGCCTCGGCCTCACGCAGCAGCTTCGCCCGCAGCGCGCTCTGTTGGCCCGGCGCTGCGCTGCTCAACACTTTGCGGCGAGGCGACTGGTCGCGCATAAAGGCGTAACCGTCGAGGCTGTCGTCATCGGTAAAGGTGGTGCTTTCCTGCACGGCCGTATCGGTGGAGACGGGCGCGCGGGTTTCGACAGCGGCGGGTGGTTCGATTTCGGCTTCCGGAACGCGCGCGAAATCCTCCGGCTGTTCAGCGGCGTGCTCGGGCGCGATGTCTTCGATCGCGTCTTCTTCGCTCAACCATGCGTCGAGATCATACACCTCGTCCGGAGCCTCATAATCCTTCGCCGGATTGAGCTCGTCGAAGCGCACAGGCGCGGGAGACGCCGTTTCGGGCTGTGCCGCTTCTTCTACCGGCGCGAGATCGGGCTCTGTAACGGGCGGTTCTGGCGCAGGCGGGGTGACATCCACAATGCGCGACTTGTTTTCGATGCGGCGGGCGACGGCCTGCAAAGCTGTCTCTTCCGGCTCTTTGCGCGGCGGTGCGCTTGGCGCTCGCGGTGCAGGTTCTTCGCGCTGCACGGGCGGTTGCTCGAAGGACGCTTCGAGAAGTTCGCGCGGCGAGTCCTCGGGCTCGTGATAGGTTCCGCTGTCGAGCGAAAGCGAGGGGAAGATGCGGTTGGCGATATCCAGCCCGTCTTCGATTGTGCCAAGCCGTTCGATGGGGCCCATGCCGATGCCATCATCTTCCGGCACAAAATCGTCGCCGATGGGGGCATAGTCTTCTTCGAGGCCCAACGGACCGGTATCGTCAACCATCGGTGCGCTTTTGCGGCGGGTCAGCGAAAGCACGGCCTCGGCGGACGGCTGGCCGGTATCGGCATCCTCGTCGACATCGTCGGCTTGGCCCATTTCTTCGGCGTCATCGTCATCCATCGGCGCAAGGCCAAGGATCATCGCGGGCCGTGGAGCGCGTTCGACCGTTTCGCCCAATTGTTCCGCCGAAGCTTCGTGGAAAGCCGCATGGGCCTGCGCCAGTTCTTCGGGGTCGAGCACCAGAACGGGCTTTTTCTTGAGCTTGCGCACGCCGCCGCCAAGGCCTGAGCCCAGACCTTCAAGACTGCCATAAGCGTTTTCGTCGATCCGAAGCGCGGAAGATGCGGCATTGCCCATAGAACGCCTTTTGCGGCGGTTTGGTGCAATCGCTGTAACCAGAAGTGGTTAACGCGGATTCACCACGATTGGCGGCCTAGCCTTCGACCTGTTCGGCCAGCATCAGCCAGCGTTCTTCCGCCTCGTCCTTCTCGCTGCGCGCGAGTTCCAGCGATTTGGAAATGCGTTCAAACCTCGCGGGATCGGCGCTGTAGAGATCGGGATCGGCGAGCGCGGTTTCCCCCTTGGCGATCAGCGCTTCAAGCTCGGCAATGCGGTCGGGCAGCAATTCGTAATCGCGCTGGTCTTTGTAGGAGAGTTTGGCGTTCCCCTCCCGTTGCCCCCGGCTTCCGCCGGGGCGGGTATCGGGATTAGGGGAGGGCATGTCACCGTCCGCCGTTACATTCCCTCCCCCGGCTCCTCCCGCACACGGGAGGGGAGTTTTTTGGCGCTTCGCGGCCTTCTTTGTCCGCTTCTCCTCCCAATCTTCGTAACCGCCCGCGACGATATCCACCGTGCCGCTGCCATCTAGGCCGAGCGTCACCGTCACCGTCCGGTCGAGGAAGTCGCGGTCGTGGCTGACGATCAGCACCGTGCCTTCGTAATCGGCGATCACTTCCTGCAACAGGTCGAGCGTTTCGAGATCGAGGTCGTTGGTTGGCTCGTCCAAGACGAGCAGGTTCGACGTGCGGGCAAATTCACGGGCGAGGAGCAACCGGCTGCGCTCGCCGCCGCTAAAGGTGCCGATCTTGGCATCGATCAGGCTCGCATCGAACAGAAAATCCTTGAGATAGGCCTGCACGTGTTTGCGCACGCCGCGCACATCGAGCCAGTCGCCCCCTTCGGCGAGCACTTGCCGCACGGTCAGTTCGGGCTGGAGCAGAGCGCGCTGCTGGTCGATCATCACCCCGCTGAGAGTCTTTGCATGGGTGACGCTGCCGGTATCGGGCTCCAGCTCTTTGGTGAGCAGTTTGAGCAGGGTCGTCTTGCCCGCCCCGTTGGAGCCAACAATCCCGATCCGGTCTCCGCGTTGGATCCGCAAGCTGAAGGGCTTGATGATGGGGCGGTCCCCGTAGGTCTTGGAAATATCCTCGGCCACGATCACCGACTTGCTCTTGAAGTCCTCATCACTCGTCAGCTTCAGTTTGGCGGTGCCTGCGGGCGAGATCATGGCGGCGCGGGCGGCGCGCATATCCCACAACTTTTCGAGGCGGCCCATATTGCGTTTGCGCCGTGCGGTTACGCCGCGTTCGAGCCAGTGCGCTTCGATCTTCAGTTTGGCATCGAGCTTTTCGGCCGCGCGTGCCTCCTCGGCATAGACCTGCTCTTCCCACGCTTCGTAGCCGCCAAAGCCGACTTCCTTGCGCCGCAGATTGCCACGGTCGAGCCACAGCGTTGCGCGGGTCAGGCGTTTCAGGAAAGTGCGGTCGTGGCTGATAACGATGAACGCGCCCTTGTAACGGGTGAGCCAGGCCTCCAGCCAGTCGATAGCGGCCAGATCAAGGTGGTTGGTGGGCTCATCGAGCAAGAGCAAATCGGGTTCCTGCGCCAGCGCGCGGGCGATGGCGGCGCGGCGCCTTTCGCCGCCGCTGGCGGTCGCTGCCTCGCGCGCCATGTCGATGCCGAGTTGTCCGGCGATGGCTTCCACCGCGTGTTCGGGAGGCGCGCGGGTGCCGCTTGTGGCAAAGTCCATCAGCGTCGCGTGCGCGGAGAAGTCGGGCTCCTGCTCCAGCCATACGATATTGGCGTGCGGCTTCACTTTGCGTGTCCCGCGATCGCCCTCGATCTCGCCGGTAATCAGGCGCAGCAACGTGGTCTTGCCCGCACCATTGCGGCCGATCAGTGCGATCCGGTCTCGCGGGCCGATATGGAGATCGAGCCCCTCGCTCGTCGCGGGGTCGCCGAACAGCCAGCGCCCGCCCTGGTGGAGGCCGACGCCTTCGAGGCTGAGGAGAGGGGGTTCTGCCATTGCAGGCGCGCCACTACGGCGGCTGGCGGGATGTGACAAGCGGCGAAACAAGTCTGAACATCGTCGTCCAGCGCAATTCAGACCTTGTTCAACGCCGCAGCTTTAGGCAGACAGCCATTATGAAAAAGCCGACCATCCTTCTTTCCGCCATCGCGATGGCCGCCGCTCTTGCCAGCGCGCCCGCAGCAGCGCAGGCGTTTGATCGCGAGCGTGGCGGTGAGCAATCCTCTGCACGGGCGCAGATGGAAGCCGGACGGATCATGCCGATCCGCGATATCGAGCGGCGGATAATCCCGCAAATGCGCGAGACCGACGAGTATATCGGCTTCGAATATGATTCCGAAGAACAGGCATACCGGCTCAAATTCATCCGCAATGGCCGGATGATCTGGGTCGATGTCGATGCCCGCAGCGCGCGCATCCTGCGCTATTCGCGCTAAACCTCTCCCCACCGGAAACTCCTTGCTTGCTTGACGCGTTTCAGCGAGTGCGCAACAGGTTGCGCGGTGGTTTGACAGGGATTTTTCGATGCGCCTTCTGATTGTTGAAGATGAGCCGACGCTTGGCCAGCAGCTGAAAACGACGCTGGAGCAAAACGGTTATGCGGTGGACCTCTCCACCGATGGCGAAGACGGGCATTTCATGGGCTCGACCGAGGAATATGACGCAGTCGTGCTCGATCTCGGCCTGCCGGAGATCGACGGGCTGACCGTGCTCGGGATGTGGCGCAAGGAAGGCCGCAAGTTCCCCGTGCTGGTGCTGACCGCGCGCGACAGCTGGAGCGACAAGGTTGCCGGGCTGGATGCGGGCGCGGATGATTATCTCGCCAAGCCGTTCCAGACCGAGGAACTGATCGCCCGTCTGCGCGCGCTCATCCGCCGTGCATCGGGCAATGCGTCGAGCGAACTGACCGCGGGCGATGTGCGGCTGGATACCCGCTCGGGCCGCGTGACGCTGGCTGGCCAGCCGGTGAAGCTGACCGCGCAGGAATACAAGCTGCTGAGCTATCTGATGCACCACAAAGGCAAGGTGGTGAGTCGGACCGAGTTAATCGAACATATCTACGATCAAGATTTCGACCGCGATTCGAACACGATTGAAGTGTTCGTAACGCGCATCCGCAAGAAGCTGGGCGCAGATGTCATTACAACGATCCGTGGCCTCGGTTACAGCCTCGACGACCCCGACGAAGCACCACGCGAATAGCGCGGACGACATCGGCGACGTTTCTCTGCCAGAGGATGCGGCGGCTTCGGAAGAGGCCGCGGCACCGGAGGGCGCGCCCGAAGACGAAGGTCTTTTCGAAGCCCCGCATACCGGCAGCCTTTCACGCCGGATGATGATGATCGCAGCGGGATGGATCACCATCCTGCTGACCGTTGGCGGTGTGGCGCTCGACAGGGTGCTGACCAGCCAGCTCGAAGCCGAATTTGACGAACGGCTGACCATCCCGCTCAATTCCATGCTGCGTTCGGCCGAGATCGACGATTTCGGTGAAGTCCGGTTCAATTCGATCCTCGGCAATCAGGCCTATCTTGAACCGGGCAGTGGCTCCTATTGGCAGGTGACGGGCGAGGGGCGGGAGCCGTTTCCGTCCAACTCCTTATGGGATGACCGGTTGGTGGTGCGCGACGTGATCGCGTTGGAACCGATCTTCTACGATTCCGAGCAGTTCGAGGACGAAACGCTGCGCATGGCCCAGCGCACGGTACAATTACCCGGCAGCGATGTGCAGTGGCAGTTCGTCGTGGCGCAGAACCGCGACGCGATTGACGGACAGATCGCGCAGGTGCGCGGAACGCTCGCCTGGTCTTTCGCGGTGCTGGGGATCGGCCTGTTCCTGATGGCGATGGCGCAGACATGGTACGGCCTCGGCCCGCTGCGCCGTGTGCGGCAGGCGATTGCGCGCATCCGCACAACGGGCTTCAACCGCGTGACCGAGCCGCTGCCGCTTGAAGTGCAACCGATGGTGGAGGAGCTGAACGCGCTGCTC
Organism: Aurantiacibacter sp. KMU-128; assembly: GCF_056933515.1. NCBI lineage: Bacteria > Pseudomonadati > Pseudomonadota > Alphaproteobacteria > Sphingomonadales > Erythrobacteraceae > Aurantiacibacter > Aurantiacibacter sp. KMU-128. The sequence goes on along the minus strand of NZ_JBXORT010000001.1, from coordinate 1,513,967 downwards.
GAACATTCGGAGAAGCAGGCGGAAGAAGCGCGTACCCATGCGGGCAATCTCGCGCACGCGCTCAAAACTCCGCTCACCGTCCTCAACAACGCCGCGCACGCCAGATCGCCCGACCTGCCCGAAGCGGTGCTGCGGGAGGCGGATGTGATGCAGCGCCATGTCGACCACCACCTCGCGCGGGCCCGCGCCGTGGGGCGGCGGGCGACGGGGCTATCACGCGCATCGGCAAGGGACAGCGCGGAAGGCGTCGAGCGCGCCGTATCGCGCCTGTACCATCACGTCCGCTTCGATATTGCTGGGCCGGATGCCGATGTGGCGATGGAACGGCAGGATCTCGACGAACTGCTCGGCAATCTGATCGAAAACGCTGCCAAATATGGCGGGGGCAGCGTGTTCATCACCATCGATGCGGAACCTGACGCGAAGGAATGCGTGATCTGGATCGAAGATGACGGGATGGGCATCCCCGAAAAGGCACGCGACGATATTTTCGGACGCGGCGCGCGACTCGATACGGGCAAGCCGGGCACCGGCCTTGGCCTCGCCATTGTTCGCGATGTGGCGCAGATTTACGGCGGCACCGTCAGCCTGCACGAAAGCGAGGATCTGGGCGGCCTGCTGGTCAAGCTCATTCTGCCGCGCGCGCCCTCGGCTTAGGCGCAAAACATTCAGTTTCGCAGAGGCAAACCTTTCTGAATGCTGTCACAGCCGGTCAGAATTAATGCACGACATAACCGATACAAAATGCGACAGTGAATTGCCGGGGGTAGTGACCATGAACAACCGAGTCCTGAAAATCGCCTTTGCCGGAGCCGCCGCGCTCGGCCTCTCTGCCTGCGTGAGCTATGGCAGCTACGGCTACAGCAATTACGGCTATTATGACGACGCCTATGCCGATTACGGCTATTACGATTATGACGACGGCGCGGGCTATTACGGCTGGTATGATGACTACTACTATCCCGGCGTGGGCGAGTATGTGTACGACCGCTACGGCACCGAGTATTTCTGGTCACGGCGGCACCGCGACTACTGGTATGCGCGGCGCAGCGCGTACAATGATTTCTACTTCAATTTCAGCCGTTACGGCTATTCGGTGCCCTACCGCTATCGCGACTGGAACCGCTTTGGCCGCGAACATCGCTATCGCGATCAGCGCTGGGGGCGGTACGACCGCGATTGGCGTTATGACCGCCGCAACTATCTGCGCGAAGGCGACACCGTGCAGCGGATTGCCGAGAATGCGGCAGATCGCAGAGCCGGACGCGACCAGCGTGACCGGCGCGACGATCGCTATGGCGACCGGCGCGGACGCGGTGACAGCGCCTCCACCACCGGCAATGATCGCCCGCTGATTTCGCGCCCGCCGCGCGAGCTCGATACCGCCTCTGGCCCGCCCGAGCGCGGCGATGGTCGCGGGATCGAGACGCCGCGTCCCATGCCGCAACCTGTCGGTGAGCGCTGGGTGCAGCCGCAGCCGCCGGTTGCCGAGCCGCCGCGCCCGCCGCGCGAACCAGGGGCGCAGCGGCCCCAACGCCCGGATCGCAACGCGTCCGCGCCGGTTCCGCCGCGCGAGCCTTCGGTAGAGCGTCGCCCGCGCCCCGAACGGCCGACCGGCGAGGCTCCGCGCCCGCCGCGTGGTAATGAGGGGAACCGCGGCAATCGCGGAGAGCGGATTGAGCGTTCGCCGCCTCCGCCTCCAGGCGTATCGCAACGTGATCCGACGCCGCCCGTCAACATAGCTCCGCCGCCAAGGCCGCAGCGCACCGCACCGCCTCCTGCCCCAGCGCCGCGTCCGCAGGCTGCACCGCCCGCACCGCGCCCACAGGCCGCTCCGCCTCCTCCGCGTCCGCAAGCCGCACCGCCGCCGCGCCCGGCACCGGCACCGGCCGCCAGTGCGCCCGCACCTGCGCCAGCTCCGCCACGTGCGGCGACGCCGACGCCATCGCGCGCCGAGCGCGTGAGGGAGCGCCAGCCGGACTAGCGATTACTGACTTTCCGGACGGGGGAACCGACGGCCCGCGAGGACAACCTCGCGGGCCGTTTGCATTGTGCCGCTAGTCGCCGCGCGCCTTGCGGTGGTGGCGGATAACTTCGTCAATGATGAAACGCAGCAGCGCCTCACTGAATTCGGGGTCAAGGTCAGCCTCCACCGCCAGTGCCCGCAGCCGCGCAATTTGTTTGGTCTCGCGCGCCGGGTCGGCCGGAGGCAGACGGTTCGCCGCCTTATACTCGCCCACCGCTTGCGTGATGCGGAAACGTTCCGCCAGAATATGGATCAGCGCGGCATCGATATTGTCGATGCTTTTGCGAAATGCGGCGAGCTGCAGGTCGGTCGTTTCGGTCATTGCGCCTGCCATAGCTATCCCGCAACATTATTGCACCTGTGAATGCGACTAAAAAGCCAGCTTGCCAAGCCGCGCGCTTGTCCCCATTGAGCAGGCATGAGCGACAACGTCGTCCCCCTGAAGCGCAAGAATGGTGAAGAGCGCCCGACGCTTGCGCCCATTCTGTCGCTGACTGCCACGCCGATGAATGCGGTGAACGCGATCATTCTTGACCGGATGCAGAGCGAAATTCCGCTGATTCCAGCGCTTGCCGGGCATTTGATCGCTGGCGGGGGCAAGCGGATGCGCCCGATGCTGACGCTCGCGGGGGCGGAAGTTGTCGGATATCAGGGCACGCGCCACCACAAGCTCGCCGCTGCAGTGGAGTTCATTCACACCGCCACTTTGCTGCACGATGATGTCGTGGACGGCAGCGAGATGCGGCGCGGCAAGGAAGCGGCGAATATCGTGTTCGGCAATCCGGCGACGGTGCTGGTTGGCGATTTCCTTTTCAGTCGCGCCTTCGAGCTGATGGTGGAGGATGGCAGCCTGAAAGTGCTCAAAATCCTTTCAGGCGCCAGCGCGATCATCGCGCAGGGCGAAGTCGACCAGTTGACCGCACAGCGCAAGATCGAAACCTCTGAAGAACGGTATCTGCACATTATCGGCGCGAAAACCGCTGCTTTGTTCGCAGCCGCCAGCCGGATTTCTGCCGTCGTTGCCGAATGCAGCGAGGACGAGGAGCTGGCGCTCGACGCCTATGGCCGCAATCTCGGTATCGCGTTCCAACTCGTCGATGACGCCTTAGACTACGATTCTGATGCCGCCGAAATGGGCAAGGATCGCGGTGACGACTTCCGCGAAGGCAAGATGACGCTGCCGGTGATCCTCGCCTATGCACGCGGCAATGCGGAAGAGCGGCGCTTCTGGCAGGATGCGATTGCCGGTTTCACCACCGAGGACGAGGATCTGGCGCACGCGGTGGAGCTGATCCGCAAGCATGATTGCGTCTCCGCCACCCGCGAACGCGCGCGGCACTATGCGCAGCGGGCCTGCGATGCGCTGGATATCTTCCCCGATTCCGCCGCCCGCCGCGCGATGGTGCAGGCGGCGCAGTTTGCTGTGGCGCGGGGCTACTGACTTTCGTCATTGCGAGGAGCCGAAGGCGACGCGGCAATCCAGTGTGATCGCTTCATTACTCTGGATTGCTTCGCTACGCTCGCAATGACGATGAGCGAAAACCTCCCCATAAATGCCGTCCTGCCGGACTTGCTCGCAGCGCTCAGGGAGCACAGTTCCGCCGTCCTGATTGCACCGCCGGGGGCGGGCAAAACCACCGTCGTCGCGCCTGCCTTGCTCGACCAGCCTTGGTGCCAAGGCCAGATCATCCTCACCAGCCCGCGCCGTGTGGCTGCGCGTGCTGCGGCAGAGAGGATTGCGGAAATGCTGGGCGAAACGGTCGGCGAGCGGGTCGGATATCTGACGCGGCTCGACAGCCGCAAGGGCAGCCGCATCAATGTCGTCACCGAGGCCATTCTGGTCAATCGCCTGCTGGAAGATCAGGAGCTTTCCGGCGTTTCCGCGCTGCTGTTCGACGAGGCGCATGAGCGGCATCTCGACAGCGATCTCGGCCTCGCATTGGCGCTGGAGACGCAGAGCGTGCTGCGCGATGATCTGCGGATTTGCGTCATGTCCGCCACCATTGACGGCGCGCGTTTTGCCCGGATGATGGGTGGGAACACGCCGCTGATCGAAAGCGAAGGCAAGGCGCATCTGCTGCGCATCGAATGGCTCGGATCGTCGCCTGAAAAGCGGCTGGAAGACAGCGTGGTGTCTGCCATCCTCACCGCATGGCGTGAAGAGGAGGGCGATGTGCTCGCCTTCCTCCCCGGCGTCGGCGAAATCGAGCGGGTGCGCGAACGGCTTGGCGAGAAACTGCCGAACACGCCGATCCTGCCGCTCCACGGACAAATCCAGCCGCAGGAGCAGCGCGCCGCCATCCGCCGCGACCCCGATGGCCGACGTCGTATCGTCCTCGCCACCAGCATCGCCGAGACATCGCTGACACTCGATGGCGTGTCGGTGGTGGTCGATAGCGGCCACGCGCGCCGCGCCGAATTTGATCGTGCGGCAGGCACAACGCATCTGGTGACCGGTCGCGCCAGTCAGGCGGCGGCCGCGCAAAGGGCCGGGCGTGCGGCGCGGCAGGGGCCGGGTGTCGCCTATCGCCTGTGGGAGGAGGGCGGCCATGCCGGTCGCCCCGAATTTGACACGCCGGAAATGCTCACCGCCGATCTCGCGCCACTGGTTTTGAACCTAGCGCAATGGGGCGTCACCGATCCGGCGATCCTGCAATGGCTCGATACGCCGCCCGAAGCCTCGGTCGCCAGCGCGCGCGAGCGGCTTCGGGCGCTGGATGCGGTGGACGAAGCGGGCGCGATTACTCCGCGCGGCGAGCAGATTGCTTCACTGCCGATGGAGCCGTGGCAGGCGGCGATGCTGCTCGCAGGGGCCGAGGCGGGTGATGCGCTGACTGCAGCGCGGCTCGCAGTGCTGTTGCAGGAGCGCGGGCTGGGCGGGCGTTCCGAGGATCTGGAGCAACGGCTGTCGCGCTGGGCGGGTGATCGTTCGCCAAGGGCCAAGGGCGCGGATCGGTTAGCGGAGGGGTGGGCGAAGCGGGTTACCGAGATTTCCGATTGCCCTGAGCCTGTCGAAGGACGTTGGCGCGAGCGTCCTTCGACAGGCTCAGGACGAGCGGTTTCAAAGGGAAATACACTTTCACCAGCCATCCTCCTCGCCGCTGGCCGTCCGGACATGATCGCGCGCCGCCGTGATGCATCGGGGGAGCAATGGCTTTCCGCTGGCGGGCGCGGGTTCCAGCTCGATCCGGCATCCCCGCTCGCCCGCGCCGAATGGCTGGTGATCGGCGATGCACAGGGCAAAGCGAAGTCGGCGCGCATCACTGCTGCTGCCCATCTTAGCCAGCAGGATGTTGAGCAGCACCTCTCGCACCTCATCGAGACCCGCACCGTCGCCCGCTGGAATGCCGCCGAGGCCCGCGTTGAAGCGCGGCACGAGCGGCGGCTGGGGGCGATCACATTGGCGAGCGGGCCGGACCCCGATCCTGATCCTCAGGCGATTGTGGATATCCTTGTGGAGAAAGCTGTCGAGAAGCTGGGGGAACTGCTCCCCGCTGGACTGTTGGCACGGGCACGCTTTGCGGGAGTTGATGCCCTGTCAGAGGCCAGCCTGAAAGAATGCGCCGGGGAATGGCTTGCGCCTCTGCTTGCGGGTCGACGCGATTTCGATGTGCCGCAAGGCCGCATCGCCGAGGCCGCGCTGGGCCTTCTGGCCTGGGACGAACGCCAGCAGCTTGACCAGCGGGCACCCAAGCAGTTCACCAGCCCCGCGGGAACCTCCCACGCCATCGACTATGCAGGCGAACACGCGCCCAGCGTCGAAGTCCGGGTGCAGGCCCTGTTCGGGCTCGACACGCATCCGATGATCGGCCAGACGCCGCTGCTCATCCATCTCACCAGTCCCGCTGGCAGGCCCATTCAGGCGACCCGCGATCTCCCCTGCTTCTGGCGCGGAAGCTGGGCGGATGTGTGCAAGGATATGAAGGGCCGCTACCCGAAACACCGCTGGCCGGAAGAGCCTTGGGCGGAAAAGCCGAGCCTTAAGACCAAGAACGCCTTTTCAAAGGGCGGCGACTGAATTATCGGCGGTGGCACTATGGCAGAAGCACGTATCTACAAGCGCCCGAAAAGCGCAATGCAATCCGGCAAGGCGCGCACCGATGAGTGGGTGCTCGATTTCATCCCGGCAGAGGCCAAGCGCCCCGACCCGCTGATGGGTTGGGCAGGCAGCGGTGACACGCGGCAACAGGTGCAGCTGAAGTTCCCGTCAGCAGAGGCAGCACAAGCCTATGCCGAGAAATATGGCATTGCCGCGCGGGTGCATAATGTGCCGGCGAAGGCGCTGAAGATTCAGGCCTACGCCGACAATTTCCGTTAACGCGCCATCGCTTCCAATTCGGCGCGTGTCATGCCGCGAACAGGATTGGCGGTCGGCCCCTGCCAGCGTGCGCGCCCTGCTTCTACATCAGCGCGGCAATCGGTCGCGTCATGGCCGATGTCTTCCGGAATGTAGAACATCCGGTCGGCGTAATCGATGGCGTAGCGCACATCGTCGCATTCATCATCATTGGCGTATTCGCTGGTATCGTCGCCGTAATTGTCGGGCTGGTTGAACAGCGCGTTGACGGCGATTTCGCCAGCCTCGGCTGCGGCGCGGCAATCGGTGGCGTCGCGGCCGATATTTTCGGCGACCAGCCCTGCTGCCATGGCGTCGCCCTCAAAGCGCATATCATCGCATTCGCCATCATTGGCATATTCGCTTGCATCATTACCGTAGTCTATGGATGTCGCATCGACGGCTGCGGTAGCCGCTGCTGCGCCTTCTGCATCACCCGCTGCGTCCGTGCCGGATGCATCGGCAGCATCGGCTGCATCATCCGCCGTACGATCCGCGTCTGCCCCGCACGCCGCGAGTGTGAGCGCCAGTGCAGCACTGCCCAAAACCCATTTCACTTTACGCATTTGTCCCTCCCGTAGTGACGATGTTTCCGCGCCGGTGTGTGCACCCTTGCAAACCGCCTGTCACCCCCCCATAATATGGGTCGGGAGTCGGGTGGACGTTCGCGTTTGCTCACCGGGTCAGATCCGGAAGGAAGCAGCCCAGGTAAATGGCAGCGGGTCGCTCGGCTCCTTTTCCACATCATTGTTGCGATGACATTCGCCCAGCGAGCGCGTAGCGTGCCCGCATGAGTGATTCCCCGGAGACACCGGACGACTTGCCGTGGGCAAGTGACGAGAAAAAGCCCGAAGAGGCGCAACCCTCTGCGGCCGAGCTGGAGGCGGCTGGCCAGAATTCGATGTTTGGCGCGCCGGAAACTGCGCCCGAGCCCACGGTCGTGCCGGAGGAGCCCGCCGCGCCTCCGCCCGTAGCGCCTGCACCTGTAGCTTCCCAACCCTACCGTGTCCTGGCGCGCAAATACCGCCCGCAGACTTTCAGCGCCCTGATCGGGCAGGAGCCGATGGTGCGCACGCTCGCCAATGCTATCGAGCGCGACCGGCTGGCGCACGCCTTCCTGATGACGGGTGTGCGCGGGGTGGGCAAAACCTCGACCGCGCGGCTGATCGCCAAGGCGCTGAACTGCATCGGGCCGGACGGACAGGGCGGGCCGACCATCGATCCGTGCGGCCAGTGCGAGCCCTGCACCGCCATCGCCGAGGGTCGCCATATCGATGTCATCGAGATGGACGCTGCCTCCCACACCGGGGTGGATGACGTGCGCGAGATTATCGAGGCGGTGCGCTATGCCGCCGTGTCGGCGCGTTACAAGATCTACATCATCGACGAAGTGCATATGCTGTCGCGCAATGCTTTCAATGCCTTGCTCAAGACACTTGAGGAGCCGCCTGCGCACGTCAAATTCCTCTTCGCCACCACCGAAGTCGACAAGCTGCCCGTGACGGTGCTCAGCCGCACGCAGCGTTTCGACTTGCGCCGCATCCCGTCTGAGTTGCTGCACAAGCACTTCGCCTGGGTATGCAAGCAGGAAGGCGTCGGCGCTGAGGAAGAGGCGCTGGCGATGATCGCGGCGGCGGCCGAAGGCTCGGTGCGCGATGGCCTCTCGATCCTCGACCAGGCGATTGCCCATGCGGATATGGACAGCGCGGGTGAAACCACCATGGTCAGCGCGGCCAAGGTGCGCGATATGCTCGGCCTCGCGGATCGCGGGGCGCAGCGGCGGCTGTTCCAGCACATCCTCGAAGGCGAGCCTGCCAAGCTGCTCGACGCTGTTGCGGAGCAATATGCGCTTGGTGTCGAGCCGCTCGCGTTGATCCGCTCGCTGATGGAATTTACCCACCGCATCGCGGTAGGCCAGATCGGCGAGCCCGATGCGCCGACCGAAGAAGAGCGCGCGGCGATTGGTGAATGGGCGCAGCGGCTTTCGGCCGGGCAGGTGCACCGGCTGTGGCAATTGCTGCTCAAAGGGCATGACGAAGTGCGCACCGCGCCCGATCCGCTGGTGGCGCTGCAAATGGCGCTGCTGCGCGTGCTCCACGCCGCCGATATGCCCGATCCCGGCAAGCTGGCGAAAGAGCTCAAGAATTTCGCGCTCAGCGGCGGGGCGGGGCAGGGCGCTGGCAGTGCTTCGGGAGGCGGCGCGACGGCAGCGCTCGACTGGGCCGAAATGGTTTCACAGATCGAAAATTCGGGCGCGCCCGGATCGCTCAGCTTTGCCAGTATGCTGAGCGCGCAGGTGCGGGTGGTTTCGCTGGCGCCCGGCAAGCTCGAATACACCCAGCCGCCGGGCTATGACGACGATATCGCCAAGCACATCCGGCAGGGTTTGCAGGAGATTATCGGCGGCCAGTGGGAAGTTATCCGCTCCGACGCCGAAGGCGCCCTCACTCTGTTCGAGCAGGGGGAAGCGGCCAAACGCGCCGAGGCCGAACGCATCCGCAACCACCCGCTGGTGAAGGCCGCGTTCGAGCATTTCCCCGATGCGCGCTTGATCGAGGAAGAAGAACCCGTGCGCGGGCGTGAAGGTTGGAACAAGCGGGCTTGATTTTTCCGCTCTGATGCAAAGCTAGGCATGGGACGCGCCGGACGAGGCGTATTGAAATTCTGGAAGGACGCAGCAATGCAAAACATGGAAGAAATGATGCGCGCCGCGCAGGAAGCGGCCACCAAGATCCAGCAGCAAATGCAGGATGCGCAGGTCGCGCTCGACAATATCGAGGTCGAAGGCACGGCGGGCGGCGGCCTTGTCAAAGTGCGCGCCAGCGCGCGCGGCCGCATCATCGGCGTTTCCATCGATGACAGCCTGTTCAAAGAGGAAGAGAAGTCGATCCTCGAAGACCTCGTCACGGCCGCCTTCAACGATGCCCGCGACAAGGCCGACCGCAAGGCGGGCGAACATATGGCGGAAATGCAAAAGGGCATGGGCCTGCCGCCGGGGTTCAACCTGCCGGGTATGGGGTGAGCAGACGGAAAGTGCGCCATCCGCTCTTTCATTGACAATTGTGCAGAAAATGCACATATTGCGTGAAGGAGACCAGATATGGCAACCGCGTTCGCCGAAGCCCCTGCCGACAAGCGCCGCGACCTGACCGGCCCGGCGCTGCGCACCTTTTTCAACATCGCTGCGGCGTGGAAGCTGAAAGAGGCGGAGCAGATGAAGCTGCTCGGCATAGACAGCCGCTCCACGCTCCAAAGCTGGAAACGCGGCAAGGTGGCGGCGCTCTCACGTGACGCGCTGGAGCGGATTTCGTACATTCTCGGCATTTACAAGGGGCTGCAACTCCTCCTGCCGCAAAGCGCGGATGACTGGGTGCGCAAGCCCAATGCCGCGCCGTTATTTGACGGCAAGCCCGCGCTGGAGCGGATGCTGTCAGGCAATGTCGCCGACCTGTTTGTGGTGCGCCAGTATATCGACGCCCAGCGCGGGTGAGCATTCCGGTCAAACGCATCCGCTGGCCCAGCGCCTACCGCATCATCCCCAGCCGCTTTCCGCCGATTGGCCTGTTCGAGAAAGTCGCCGATCCGGCTGACCTTGAGGCGGTGTTCGAACTCGAAGCGATGACCAATGACCGCATCCGCGACGAAGTGGGGGACATCACGCTCGTACCGCCGGAAGATCGCGTGTCCGGCCCCGGCAGCTCGCCGATCATGGCCGCCTTCACCCATCTGCGCCCCGGCGGAGACCGCTTTGCCGATGGCTCCTATGGTGCATTCTACTGCGCGAAGAGCCTCGCCACCGCGATTGCCGAAACCAGATATCACCGCACCCGCTTCCTCGCCGCCACGAACGAGCCGCCGCAGGAGGTTGATATGCGCGTCTACCGCGTCGCTTTCGATGCCCGGCTGCACGATGTTCGCGGGCGGCAGAGACGGATGGCGGATGTCTATGCGCCCGATGACTATGCGGCATCGCAGGCCCTGGGCCGCAAACTGCGCGGGGAGGGCGCAAACGGCCTCGTCTATTCCAGCGTCCGCCACGCGGGCGGCGAATGCGCTGCGCTGTTCCGTCCGCGATTGGTGCGCGAATGCGTGCAAGAACGTCACCTCTCCTATGTCTGGGATGGCAGCGCGATAACAACGGTTTACGTGAAGTCGATGCTGGATTGACAGGCGGGAAGGGTGGAGACATTCTCGCGGTTATGAAGAGACTTTGCTCCCCCGCGCTAGCCGCTGCTTTGCTGATGTTTTCCACGCCGGTTGCGGCGCAGGAAGATGTAGAGCGGCTCACCCCCATATCCGATTGGACGCTCGACTACGCGGACGACAGTTGCGCTTTGGCGCGAACCTTCGGCAACGAACAGGCGCCGGTTATCCTCGAGCTGCGCCAGTATGCGCCGGGGACACCCTTTTGGATGACGATTGCGCGCCCCGAACCGTTAATCGACAATGCGCAGCCGCATTTCCAGTTCGGCGGAACCGACGCAGGTTCGGCAGGCAGCCGCGCTTGGCGGCTTTCTTTGGCAGAGGGCTACTTTGGCGCTCGTTCGTTTCTCTACGTCGGCAGCTCACGCGGCAATGGCTACCTCGTTTACGACAATCAGGAACGCGATGAATACGAACGCGAACTTTCGGTAATCCATGTGAGGGACACCTTCTTCAGCGAGCTGGAGCTAAATGTCGGTTCCATGGCGGAACCACTCGAAGCGGTCAGAGAATGTCTGGCAAACCTTGTCGGAAGTTGGGGCATCGATGCCGAAGCCCATCGAACGTTAAGGAATGAGGCTTCGTTTGATTGGCAAGCGTCGCGCTTCTCGCGCACCTTGGCTCGCTTGCCTGATAACGTTTCAAGCGAAGTTTCTTCAGGCAATCTTCCGGTACGCGTCACTATCGGGACAAACGGAAGGGTCGAGAACTGCGCCCGACTGACACCATTGGGATCCGACGAAGACATCTCGGTCTTCTGCGAGGCTTTGTCCGATAGCCTCCGGTATTCGCCAGCGCGGGATGCAAATGGCGACGCGACGAGCAGCTATGCAGTCTGGGGCATGAGCCCGATTAGGACGCAGGGCCGATAGTAGCACACGATAAAGGGGTTACCCGCACCCCATCCCCAACATTCCCGCCGCACCTGTTGCGGTGCAGCACGTGCGCCCCCATATCCTACAGCCAGAATTCATGCGGCTTCGTCTAAAACGTGGGCTGCAAACCACACGGATATGCATATGAACGCCTACCCCCTTCTCCCCCTGCGCGACATTGTCGTCTTCCCCGGCATGGCGGTTTCGCTGTTTGTCGGGCGCGACAAGTCGGTCGCTGCGCTGGAAGCCGCGATGGAAGCGGATCGGGAGATTTTCCTCGTCTCGCAGCTCGATCCCTCCACCGATGATCCAGAGCGCGGCGACCTGTTCGATATCGGCACCGTCGCGCAGATCGAACAGATGCTCAAATTGCCCGACGGCACTGTCCGCGTGATGGTGGAAGGCAAGGCGCGCGCGAAAATGAGCGAAATGCGTCTCGACGGGGAATACTACCTCGCGCAGACCGCCGCGCTTGATGAAACCAGCGCCAGCGGCACCGAAGTTGCGGCGATGATGCGCACCGCGCTCGAACAGTTCGCCGACTATGCGCGCAGCAACAAGAAGCTGCCCGACGATATCGAGGAAACGCTCGCCGAGATCGAGGATGCGGGGCAACTCGCTGATGCCATTGCCTCCGCACTGGCTGCCAAGGTCGAAACCAAGCAGCAGATGCTCGCCGAAAGCGACGCGATGAAGCGGCTGGAGCTGGTCTTCTCGGTGATGGAAGGCGAGCTTTCCGTGCAGCAGGTCGAGCGCAAGATCCGTGGCCGCGTAAAGCGGCAGATGGAGAAGACGCAGCGCGAATATTACCTGAACGAACAGTTGAAGGCGATCCAGAACGAGCTGGGCGGCGGCGATGATGGCGAAGGCGACGAGATTGCCGAGCTGACCAAGCGGATCGAGCAGACCAAGCTTTCCAAGGAAGCCCGCGCCAAGGCCGAAAGCGAGCTGAAGAAGCTCAAATCGATGCAGCCGATGAGCGCCGAGGCGACCGTGGTGCGCAACTATCTCGATGTGCTTCTCGGCCTGCCATGGGGCAAGAAGAGCAAGGTGAAAAAGAACATCGCGAAGGCGCAGGAAATCCTCGATGCGGACCACTACGCGCTGGAAAAGGTGAAAGACCGGATCATCGAATATCTCGCCGTGCAGGCGCGCACCAACAAGCTTAAGGGTCCGATCCTGTGCCTTGTCGGCCCGCCCGGTGTCGGCAAGACCTCGCTCGGCAAAAGCATTGCGCGCGCGACGGGGCGCGAGTTTATCCGCCAGAGCCTTGGCGGAGTGCGTGACGAGGCCGAAATCCGCGGCCACCGTCGCACCTATATCGGCTCCATGCCCGGCAAGATCGTGTCGAACCTGAAAAAGGCTGGAACGAGCAATCCGCTCTTCCTGCTCGACGAGATCGACAAGCTGGGGCAGGATTTCCGCGGCGATCCGGCTTCGGCGCTGCTGGAAGTGCTCGACCCCGAACAAAACAACAAGTTCCAGGATCACTATCTGGAGCTCGATATCGACCTCAGCGACATCATGTTCGTCACCACGGCGAACAGCCTCAACCTGCCGCAGCCGCTGCTCGACCGGATGGAGATCATCCGGCTCGAAGGCTATACCGAGGACGAGAAGGTGGAGATCGCCACCCGTCACCTCATCGCCAAGCAGGTGGAAGATCACGGCCTTAAGGACGGCGAATTCACGCTGACCGAGGAAGGTCTGCGCGACCTCATCCGCTATTACACCCGCGAGGCGGGCGTGCGCACGCTGGAGCGCGAGATTGCGCGGCTGGCGCGCAAGAGCCTGCGCAAAATTCTCGAGAAAGAGGTCGAGAGCGTGACAATCACGCCCGAAAATCTCGGCGACTTTGCCGGTGTGCGCAAGTTCAAGCACGGCATGAGCGAGGAAGAACCGCAAGTGGGTGCTGTCACGGGCCTCGCGTGGACGAGCGTGGGCGGCGAATTGCTCACCATCGAAAGCGTCACTACGCCGGGCAAGGGCGAAGTCAAGACGACCGGCAAGCTGGGCGTAGTGATGAACGAAAGCATCGCCGCAGCTTTCAGCTTCGTCAAGGCGCGCGCGCCTGCCTATGGCATCAAGCCGAGCATTTTCCAGCGCAAGAATGTCCATATCCACTTGCCCGAAGGTGCGGTGCCCAAGGACGGGCCGAGCGCGGGCATCGGCATGGTGACGAGCATCGTTTCGACGCTGAGCGGCATCGCGGTGCGGCCTGATGTGGCGATGACAGGGGAGGTTACTTTGCGCGGGCGGGTGCTGCCGATTGGCGGGCTCAAAGAAAAGCTGCTGGCGGCGCTGCGCGGCGGGATCAAGACCGTGCTGATCCCCGAGGAAAACACCAAAGACCTCGCCGAAATTCCCGACAATGTGAAGCAGGGGTTGGAAATCATTCCCGTGGCCCATGTCGATCAGGTGCTGGAAGTGGCGTTGACTGCCATGCCCGCGCCGATCGAATGGACGGAAGCGGATGATCTGGCCAGCCAGCCGCAGGGGCAGGCGGGCGGCGGAGAGCCGGGCACGACCGCGCACTAACCGACGCTAGCCCCTCATACTCCGGCTGATTCGGAAACCGGCGTAATCCTCCTTCCGACGGAAAACGTCGCGCCAACCGGTGTGCGACGCAACATTTGCTCGCATCCCCGCCAGAAAACTTCGCTTCGGCTGGAAAAGGCGGTTTCCGACCCTGTTTGGCTTTGACAGCGCGTGGAAAACTCGCTCAATTTGGGGGAATCGCGGTGCGACCAAAACAAACATGATTTTCACTTTTGTGAGGGGGTCTTCCAGACAATGAACAAGAACGAATTGATCGGAGCCGTTGCGGATGCCAGCGGCCTTTCGCGCAATGATGCGACCAAGGCTGTGGAGTCGGTTTTCGACACGATCCAAGCGACGCTGGCCAAGGGCGACGAAGTGCGCCTTGTCGGGTTCGGCACATTCTCCGTCGCGCGGCGCAAGGCATCCACCGGCCGCAATCCGCGCACCGGGGAGCCGATGACGATCCCGGCCTCGACCCAGCCCAAATTCAAGGCGGGCAAGGGCCTGAAAGACGCGGTCAACTGATTACGGGTTAGGGAGGGGAAAGCTGCCTGCAATGGCAGCGGTCCTAAGAAGGGTCGTCCCGCAAGGGGCGGCCCTTCGTTTTAGCGGCTGTTGTTTTGGTGAGAAAGATAGATTGCACACGAAGACACAAAGACCACGAAGAGGTTGTGCCTGCGGCGTAGCCGCAAGAAAGTTTATGCGCTCGCAGAGGCGCGGAGGCGCAGAGGGGATGGTACGATCCCTCTGTGCCTTTGTGCCTCTGTGAGCGAATAAGATGGAAAGCGCCTGCGGCGCGATTGCAGACCGGCCTCTTCGTGCTCTTTGTGTCTTTGTGTGAACCCTTTACATTCTGACGGGCTCTACCGCGTCGCTATCGCATAGAGCGCAATCGCGCCCGCATTGGAGACGTTCAGGCTTTCCATCGCCTCGCTGATCGGCAGGCGGGCCAGCGCGTCGCAGTGCTGCTGCACATTGTGCCGCATGCCTTCGCCTTCCGCGCCCAGCACCACGGCGATGGGGCCAGCAGGCAGCGCCTCGGCAAAATTCGCATCCGCTTCGCCAGCTAGGCCGATGCGCCAGTATCCGGCCTCTGCCATCTCCTCCAACGCGCGGGCGAGGTTCACCACGCGGACCCACGGCACGGTTTCGAGCGCGCCCGAGGCGGACTTGGCGATAACCCCCCCTTCGGGCGGGGCGTGGCGGTCTTGCGTCACGATTGCGGCGGCATTGAACGCAGCGGCGGAGCGCAGGATCGCGCCCACATTGTGCGGATCGGTCACCTGGTCGAGCACCACCAGAGGTCGCGACGGATCGCCGTCCATCACGTCGGACAGATGCATATCGTCGAGCGGCTCGCATTCGAGCACCAGCCCCTGATGCGGCGCATCCTTGGCGACAAGGCGCGCAAGATCGGCCACTTCGGCGCGTTCGAGCGGGAAGCCGGGCGGCAGTTCACCGCAAAGCGAATCCAGCCCTTCCAGCGTGGCCCACAGCTTGCGATGCTGGCGGCGCGGATTCATCAGCGCGGCTTCCACCGCATGGCGGCCCCACAGCCGCACCGCGCCCTTGCTCGCCCGGCCCGAGCCGCGCCCGCCCTGCATCCGCCCCGCACGACCGCGTAACGACTTCTTTCCCTTGGCCTTGGACATAAACTGCACCTTTCGCGGCGCCTACTGCCAGCGAGGGCATTGACAGGCAAGCGGTGCTTCGCCAAAGGGGCGCCTCTCGGCATGACGGCTGCGTTTTTCGCAGCTTCGAAATGCGTTTAATCGCACATTCCGGCAACGGTGTGGACAGGTGGCCGAGTGGTTAAAGGCAGCAGACTGTAAATCTGCCCGCGCAAGCGTACGCTGGTTCGAATCCAGCCCTGTCCACCACCCGGACATACCGGTTTCATTGAACCCCCTTTTGGCCCGCCGCGCAGCTTCTCTTTGGTGCCATCCAGCTTGCGGGTCGCACATTTTCGAACCGCAACGGAATAAGTCCGCAGCTCATCCGTAGTCGCCCCGCAATCCAGTCGGAAAGGGGCGACAATGAGGAGTATCGGAGCGAAGTGTTCGGGCAACGGGCGCGTACTGCAACCTCGCGCAACAATAGGGATAGTGGTGTTTGCCGCTATGGCATTGGCCGCTCCGCGAATGGCATGGGCGCAGGAAGCGGTTGCCGAGCAAGCGATGCAGGCGGGCGACGGTGCTGCCGCTGAAGCAGCGTGGAGCAATGTCCTCGCGCGTGATTCTGACAATATTGCTGCTCTGACAGGGCGCGGCACGGCTCGCGCTTGGCAGCAGCAATGGGAAGCGGGCGAGGCCGACCTGTCGCGTGCGCTGGCGCTGGCTCCTGATAATCTCGGCGCGCTTAATGCCATGGCCTATCTGCTGGCATGGTCGGGCCGGCACGCCGAGGCAGAACGCTACTTCCAACGCTTTGCGGAGCTGGCGCCTGATAATCCCGGCGCGGCCAGCGGCCTTGCTTACAACGCGCTGTGGGCAGGTGATTACCCGCGCGCGGAAGAGCGGTTTGTCCGCATTGCCTACGAAAACCCGCTCGATGCGGAGCCAATGGTGGGCGTCGGAACCGCGCGGCTGGGCCAAGGCCGGGCGGTGGCGTCGGCGCAGGCACAGCGTGAAGCGCTGGAGCGCGATCCGGCCAGTGACGAAGCACGTCAGGGACTGCGTGCCGCCTATGACTATCCGGCACTGGCCGAGCTATCGGTTTGGGCGGGCGACACGTCGGGCGGCGGCAATGCTGGATTGCGGCTGGTCGAGCTGGCGAGCTGGGTCACGCCGCGCACGCGCATCTGGGCGCGCTATGATGACGGGCTGACCTTGGACAATCCAGTGCTGGCCCGAGCAGGCGCCAATGCCACCACTTATTCGGTCGGGCTGCATCAGGAATTTGCGCCCGGTGTGATCGGTATTGCGGAGGCCGGTTATCGCGATCTTCCAGCGGGAGAGAACCAGCAGATTTACCGGCTTGAAGGTGTTTATGTCTCGGACATCGGGGCATCCAAGATCGGGGCGCAGATCAGCCCGCATAGCGCCGGTTACACCGACCAGCTGTTCTACGCCGCACAAGGCTTCGATCTCGGCGGCGGGTTCCGCGTCGAGCCGAGCCTGTATTTCGGCACGACCGGCGCGGCCGACGACGAAGAATGGCGGGCGATCGGTTACGGCGAATACAATGCCGGTGACTGGTCGCTGGGCCTTGGCGCTGGCGGCGGAAGCGTCTCCAGCGCCGACCCGCAGGCCGAAGGCGGTGTTTTCACCGTGTTCGGCACCGGTTCCATCCGCGTCGCTGGCTGGCACCGCCTGCATCTTTCCGTGACGCATGAGGATGCGCCGCTTTCCCAATTCACCCGTGTGCTGGTGGGCGTGACGCTCCGCCTGCCGCGCAACTGAGCAGAGGCGAGGTATCCCATGTTTAATCCGACTCTATCATCGCATCCGGAAACGCCCGAAGCGTCCGTGATCGACACAAGGCAGCCGGTAATCCCGCAAGCGGTTTGGGCAGCAGGTGATCGCAAGCCGTGGCTGTTTGTTTTTATCTTTGGCGTATGGGCGGCCAGCCTCATTTGGTTCGGACCGCGTCTCTATACTTTCGTTGCCGGAGCAGAGGGCGCGGTGGCGACTTTTATCCTTGGCTATTTCGCCGTCTTCACGCCGATTGCGTGGCTTTATGGCCTGTATAATGTCGGCGTTGTCCTTTTCGCCTGGTGGCATCGCCGGTTCGGCAGCAAGCCCGATCCGCTGATCCTGCGGCAGCACCCGCCGATCGCGATGCTTTATACCACGTGCAACGATTTCGTTGCCGAGAGCGCGCAGAGCTGCCTCGATGTCGATTACTCCAATTTCCGGCTCTACATTCTTGATGACAGCAGCCGCGAAAGCGCCAAGGCGGCGATTGACCGGTTTGCGGCGGCCAATCCGGGCCGGGTCGAAGTTGTCCGGCGCAGTGACCGTAGCGGATTCAAGGCGGGCAATCTCAACCATGCGTTGAAGTACCATGTGCGCGAACCCTATTTCGCGGTTGTCGATGCGGACGAGATCGTGCCGGCAAACTTCCTGCGCGCGCTCGCGGCCTATCTGGTCAACGACCCCGATTGCGGCTTTGTGCAGGCCAATCACCGCTGCGAGGAGACGACAAGCACGCGCCTGCAGGAAGATATGCGCATCGGCATCGATGTGCACTGGAAGTGGTACCAACCGCTGCGCAACCGCTTCGGCTTTGTGATGTTCCTTGGCCACGGCGCGCTGCTGCGGCGCAGTTGCTGGGAAGAGGTCGGCGGGTTTGACGAGATTGTGAGCGAAGACCTCGCTTACGCCATCTCGATCCGCGAGCTGGGCTATTACGGCGTATTTGCCGAAGATGTCGTCTGCACAGAGGCCTTCCCCGAAACCGTGCGCGCTTTCCGCGTGCGTCACGTCAAATGGACGCGCGGTACGTGCGAGTTCCTGCACCAGTGGACGGGCCGTATTCTCAAGTCGCGCAATATCCCGACGATCGAGAAGCTGGATATCCTTTTCCCGACGGCCAACCTGCCGCTGACGTTCTTTTTCTTCTTTTTCATGATCCTTGCGGGCCTTGGCCTGCCCTTTGTGCTGGGCGAAGCGCGTGACCTGACATGGGTGTTGATGGGGCAGGAGATTGTCTGGCCGATCCGTGCGATGCCGCAGCATATGGCGCAGCTGTTCACGCCCGATTTCTTCGCCATCACCGTGCTGACGCTTTTCGCGCCGATCCTGTGCTTTGTGCTGGAGCATTGGAAGCAGCCGGTGCGGCTGTTCCGCTTTCTGGCGAAGAGCACCGCGCTCTATGCGGCGCTCAGCCCGCTATCGGCGATTTGTGTGGCGGGCTATGCCATCACCCGCAAGGCGCGCTTTCTGGTGACCGGCGACACGTCGGACCAGAATGTGCCGCAGAGCAATGCCGCCAACCGGGTAACGCGTTATCTGTCGGAAACGCATCCCGACGCCAATGCCACGCTGGCTTTGGAGACATTGGCGGGAGCGATCTTCTTCGCTGCATCGATCCTGAGCTTCCAGCCGGCATTTGCCGGGTTGGCGCTCGCCTTCCTGCTGCAACCTATGCTGCATATCGCCGGATGGGACGCCGGAGTGCTGCGGCGCACCGCCATGATCCCATTCGTGCTGATCCTTGGCAGTGTGGGTCTGGGCGGGGCGAGCCTCATGGGATTGCAGCCGGTGCTTTTTGGGTTCGGCTTCCACTTTTAGGGTGAGCTATCGCCCGCTCGAGCCCCCAGTCCCGTTCGCTAGGTCGCTTTGATGATACGGACGGGATGGAGCCTCCGGCCCCGCAAGGGGTCGGAGGCTTTCACTTGATTGGGATAGAGGCTTTGCCGTTATTCGATCAGGCCGTGGCCATAGACCGGATCCCAGCCGGGTTCGCCAAGATCGCGGGCCTCCCTGCGCAGCCGCCTGGCGCAACTTGTTGCGCTCGACGCTGCGCGGCAGCGTGCCAGCCATGCACTGATATGCGGTGTCGCATAGCTCGTGCCATCGACATAGCTGGTGCCGCCGCTGGTATTGGCAACCGGCTGCCCGACACCGCGCGCGGCAACGGTGATGTAGCTGCCCTGGTTGGCGTAGCGATAGATGCGGTTGCGGCTGTCGACGGCGGTAACGGCGACCACCTCCTGCAGCGCAGCGGGATAGGCCGGAGCAGCGGTGGGGCCGCCATTGCCTGCGGCGGCGACGATCAAGGTGCCGCGCCCGACGGTCTGTTCGATAAGCCGGTCGAGGATCGCATTGCGTGGGCCGGACAGGCTCATATTCACCACCGGCACGCCGTTTTCGACCATCCAGTTTAGTGCATCGACGATTGAATCGGCAGAGGTGTAGGGCTGATCGCTGTTGCCTCTGAAAATATTGGCGACATAGATATCCGACGCCCCTTCGCTGGCGAGGATCGAGGCGATGGCGGTACCATGCGCGGTCGGGATAGCGCTGGAGCCGCGACCGAAATCGGCGATCTCTATGTCTACCCGTCGCAGCACCGGATGGTTGATGATGCCGGTGTCGATCATCCCGATCACCAGATCGCCGTCGCGTTCGGGCAGGGCGGTATCGCCAACGCTCTCGGCATTGCCTGCGGGCGTGTATTGCATCCCGTAATAGTGGACGTAATCGAAGGTTCGCGCAGGGCGCAATTCGCGCGCTCTTGCAAGAGCGGCAATGGCATCCAGACCTTCCGGTGCACGCAGGCGATGGACCATTGTATCGAGTGCGGGGAGTTCCTGCCGCGCTATTTCGCTAAAGCCTGCGGCTTCCAATTGCGCAATGTCATCCGCTGTCAAACCGATCGCAGCGACTTCGCCGCGCCTGACAGGGTAGCCGTTTTCGTCATATTCGGGAAACTCGTCGCGGCCCAGTTCTCGCAATTGCGCGGCCTCGCTGGAGCCGTCACCATCCTCCGCCCGCTCGGCAGCCTCTTCGGCGGCGTCGGCCTCGATTTCGGCGAGCTCTTCGGAAAGCTCCTCTGCCACTTCGTTGGCTTCCTGCGTGGCGCGCGCGATGTTTTCCTGCCGGTCTTCTTCCAGGCGGGCGAGGTCGCGTTGCTGCCTGTCGGGGTCGTCGATATTCCGGTCGAGGATTTCCGCACGATCTTGGAAATACCGCTCTTCATCGCGTGCTGCCCGCTCGGCAATCCGAGCAGCATCGCGTTCGGCGCGTTCGGCGGCGCGCTCCGCCTCCTCGGCTGGTGAACGTCCGCCCGATTGGGCGAATACGTCTGACGGCATTGCCGCAATCGCAACGGTGGCGCAGGCCGCCAATAGCAGCGCTCTGGGTAGAGCCAAATTCATGCATTCCCTCCGGATACAGGGTGAAACTGTGCTGCGATAACGGGTAAGTCCAGCAGAAATTCCCTTGAACCCGCCCTGAATTCCGGCATTCGTAACGCCGCAGGGAATAATCATGCACATGAAACGTTGACGGGAGGGCATGATCAGCGAGTTCGAACCGGAACCGGAGGATTTGCGACGTCAGCTTGTCGGCATATTGCCGCGCCTCAGGCGGTTCTGCCTCGCTTTGGCGCGTGACAGTGTGGCGGCGGATGATTTGTGCCAGGCGACAGTCGAACGCGCACTGTCGCGGGCCGAGCAGTTTAAACAGGGAACAAGGCTGGATAGCTGGATGTACCGGATCGCACAGAACCTGCATATCGATGATGCCCGCCGTCGTCGCACGCGCGGGACAGAGATCGATATCGATGACACGCACAACATCTCCGGCAGCGACGGGTTGCGGCTGGTGGAGGAACGTTCTGACCTTGCAATGGCGCGCGCGGCGCTTGCCAGCCTGCCGGAAGACCAGCGCGTGGTCGTCGCCTTGGTGGTGATGGACGGGATGAGCTACCGCGATGCCGCAGAAACGCTCGGCGTGCCCGCCGGCACAGTCATGAGCCGTTTGTCCCGCGCCCGCCGCGCCATCGACAAGGTCGTCAATGCGGAGGTCGCCAATGACTGAAGTGAGTGACCGCGAAGCCCGGATCATGGCCTTCCTCGACGGTGCTTTGCCGGATGGCGAAAGCGCCGCGTTCGAGGCCGAGATCGAGCGCGATCCGGCGCTGGCTGCCGAAGTCGAGCGGCTGGCGGGCAATGACGCGCTGCTGCGCGAAGCCTATGCCGCGCCGCTGGACGAAGGCGTGGACGAGGCACTGCTCGAACGCATGGGACTGGGTGAACCTGCATCGGCAAGCGATGCGCCAAAACCCGCGCCAGCCAATGACAATCCGCCCATCTGGAACCGTTACAAATGGCCGCTCGGCGGCGCGATTGCCGCGTCCCTTGCGATTGCCATGACTTTCGTGCTGGTCAATCCGGCGCGGGACAATGCTCAATTCGCGCAAGCCTTGGACACGCTGCCGTCCGGCGAGACTGTGCAATTGGCCGATGGCGGAGAATTGTCTCCGGTGCTTACTTTTGCCGCAGAAGACGGGCGCTTCTGCCGCGAATTCCGGGTCACTGGCGCAGCGGGCGATGGCGGTGGTGTGGCGTGCCGGCAAGCAGGCGATTGGCAGATCGTCGGTCTGACGCCGAACGCTCCCGACATTGCCGCAATGGATAGAATCGAACTTGCATCCGGCGCTTCCGATGCGTCGCTCGATGCAGTTTATGACGCGCTCGGTGCGAGCGATCCTTACGGGGCGGAGCGCGAAGCGGCGCTGATCGCAGCGGACTGGCAGGCATCAGCGGAATAATTTCGGGCACGATGGAATAAAGCCTGATCGCTCCCGTTCTCGCAGTGGCTTTCCAAGAGGAAGTCGTAGCGAGAACGGGAGAAACCCCCATGAAAACACTTTGGAAAATTGCTGCCACTTGCGGCGCGGCTTGCGCCGCATTGGCCATGAGCAGCGTCCCGGCAACCGCCCAGTCGCAGGACGACAACGGCGTGCGCCAATGCCGTGGATGTGACGACCCGCCCGGCGATGATCGCCGTGCCCGTGGATCGGACGATATGAGCGACCGGATGGAACGCGGCAGAGGCCGTGATCGTGACCGCGAAATCGAAGATCGCGGCGAACGCCGTGGCCGTGGTGCTGACGATGAACCTGGCCACATCCGCCGTGGTCGCGGTGCGGATGACGCGCCGGGCGATGTCCGCCGCGGTCGTGGCACTGATGACAGCCCCGGTCACGTCCGTCGTGAACGCAATGGCAGCGATGATCGGGCTGAACGGATGCGCTCTGACGATGGCGGACAGGGCCGTGGCAGAGGCCGTGGCCGTGGTCGCGGAGGCGACGACATCTAGGTCATTGCCTTTGGCGCGTGGCATCCGGCTTGTGAACATAACGCACAGTCGGGTGCCACGCGCCACTTGACCAAAACATGGCGATAGCGCCAAAAATTACCCAGAGAGGATAAGGGGGAACTTACCTATGCGAAATTTTTCCACGCACAATGCGGGCCGAGGCCTGCTGCTCGCCGGTCTGCTGCTGGCACCGCTTCCGGCGCTGGCGCAAGATGCTTCCGACAGCAATGACGAAGACGAAGGCCCGTCTTCGTCCTTTACGCTCAGCACCGGCGTTTCCTATTCAAGCGGCGATTATGACGAGCTGGAAAGCACGGACGTTATCGCCATTCCGATCAGCGCGTCCTACCGCTACGGGGACTTCCGCGTGCGCGTTTCCATTCCGTGGGTGCAGATCAACGGGCCGGGCTCGCTGCTATCCACACCCGACCTGTTCGATGGCGGAGGCCAGGGACGCGGCAGAGGACGCGGCCGTGGAGGCGATAGCGACAATTCGGGTTCAGGTTCCTCCGGCAGCGGCTCGGGTTCGGGCGGCGATATCGAAGTCGAAGACGATGACGACCGTGTCGATGATGATGACGTAACCGATGACGATGGCTTTGCTGGCGCGGACAACCAGCGCAGTGGGTTCGGCGACGTCAATGTCTCGGTCTCGTACAGCCTGGAGCTGGGCGAAAGCACCTGGTTTGAGCCTTCCGTGCGCGTGAAGCTGCCCACCGCCTCGGTTGAAGACCGGCTCGGCACAGGAGAAACCGACGTCACTGTTGGCGCAAGTCTGGTGCAGGGCTTTGGCGATGCAACGGTCTATATCGATGGCCGCCGGCGTTTTGTCGGCCAGCCCGAAGGCTCGACCCTCGGTTCCACCTGGGGCGCGGGGGCGGGCGTCAGCTATTATGCTGGCGAAGGGATTTCCTTCGGCGCGGACTATTCCTGGCAAGAATCGGCCTTCGACGGACGTCCCGCTTCGAGCGATGTTTCGGCATGGATCGGTGCGAGCCTTGGAAGCGGCTTCCGCGTGACCGTGCATGGCGGAACCGGCCTTAACAGCAACAGTGCGGACTTCTTTGGCGGGCTTACGCTGTCGAAGCGGTTTTGAGCCGGATCGTAGGCGGGAGGCTGTGCCGGATGCGCTCCGGCATAGCCTCCCCGCTTGTTGGCGACTACTGGAGTTTCGCCCGTGCCCGCGCGCGGTGGAGCACCGGTTCGGTATAGCCGGAAGGCTGCTCCGAACCGTGCACGATCAGCTCGCGCGCTGCGGCCAGCGCGATATTGTCGCGCGGGTTGGAGAGCATCGGCACATAGGCGGGGTCGCCCGCGTTCTGTGCATCCACCACGCCTGCCATTTCGTGCAGCGCCTCGTCGATGGCGAGGCGGTCGACAATGCCGTGCTTTAGCCAATTGGCGATATGCTGCGCGGAAATGCGCAAGGTGGCGCGGTCTTCCATCAGGCCCACATCATTGATGTCGGGCACCTTGGAACATCCGACCCCCTGGTCGATCCAGCGCACCATATAGCCAAGAATGCCCTGCACATTATTGCGCAGCTCGTCGGCGATTTCCTGTTCCGACCACTCGGCATTTGCGGCCAGCGGCACGGTGAGCAGCTTGGAAAGCGGTGCGACCGGCTCGCCAGCGCGCGCTTCCTGCCGCTCTGCCACGTTGCAGCGGTGGTAATGCGTCGCGTGGAGCACGGCGGCGGTGGGTGAGGGCACCCAGGCGGTGGTCGCGCCGCTCATCGGGTGGCCGATCTTTTCGGTGAGCATCTGGTGCATCCGGTCGGGCGCGGCCCACATTCCCTTGCCGATCTGCGCGCGCCCCGCAAAACCGCAGGCGAGGCCGATCTGCACATTGCGATCCTCGTAAGCGGCGATCCAGTCCGCCGCCTTGATCTCCGCCTTGCGCGCCATCGGGCCTGCCAGCATCGAGGTGTGGATTTCATCCCCAGTGCGATCGAGGAAGCCGGTATTGATGAAGAAAATGCGATCCTTCACCGCATGGATGCAGGCGGCGAGATTGGCGCTGGTGCGCCGTTCCTCGTCCATCACGCCCACTTTCACCGTGTTGCGCTCCAGCCCGAGGATATCCTCCACCGAATCGAACAAATCATTGGTGAAGGCGCATTCCTCCGGCCCGTGCATTTTCGGCTTCACGATATAGATGCTGCGCGTCGTGCTGTTGTGCAGCGGGCCAAGGCCTTTGAGATCGTGCATCCCGATGGCGATGGTGATCGCGGCGTCGAGCAGGCCTTCGGGCATTTCGTGGCCTTCGGGCAAAAGCACGGCGGGCGTGGTCATGAGATGGCCGACATTGCGCACCAGCAGCAGGCTGCGCGCGCGCAAGGGGCGCGTTTCGCCGGATGTGTTGGTGTAGAAACGGTCTTCATTGGGCGTGCGCGTCACCGCCTCGCCGCCCTTGGTGAAGCTGGCGGAAAGATCACCGCGAATGGCACCGAGCCAGTTGCGGTAGGCCGCAACCTTGTCCTCCGCATCGACCGCTGCGACGGAGTCTTCCAGATCGACAATTGTCGAGAGCGCCGCTTCGAGACGGATGTCGGCGATATGCGCCGGATCGGTGGCGCCGATGGGGTGCGCGGGATCGATCACCACTTCGATATGCAGTCCGTTATTGGCGAGCAGGAGATTGTTGCCGATAGTGCCTTTCAATTGCGCGGGATCGGCGAGGGCAGGGGTGCCGCCGCGCCAGTCCGCCCATGAACCCTCGGCAAGCGGAGCCGCATCGTCGAGGAAGGCTTTCGCCCAGGCAATCACCTGCGCGCCCCGCTGCGTATCGTATGCGCCTTTCGGAGGCGGCGTGCCGAGAGCATCGGTGCCATAGAGCGCGTCATAGAGGCTGCCCCAGCGGGCATTGACGGCGTTCAAAAGGAACCGCGCATTGAGCACGGGCACGACCAGCTGCGCGCCTGCCGTGCTGGCGATTTCGGGGTCGGCATTGGTGGTACCGATGGTGAAGGGCGCGGGCTCCTCCACCAGATAGCCGATCTCGCGCAGAAAGCTCTCGGGCGCGCCGGAGCGGGCCTGCGGATTGGCGCGGTGCCAATCGTCGATCCGCCGTTGCAAGTCCTCGCGCTTCGCCAGCAGCGCGCGGTTGCGCGGGGCGAAATCGGCGGCAATCCTGGCCAGACCCTGCCAGAAGCTGTCTGGCGTGATGCCGGTGCCCGGCAGGACTTCGCCTTCGACGAAATCCACCAGACTGCCCGCCACCCGCAGATAGGGATGCAGGACATAGTCCTCGCGCTGCTCTGCGGTGTCCACGGGGCGTTCAAGCTCTGACAGGGTCTGCGTATTCATCGGGCGAACCGTCCCAGACGGTGGTGCAGGTTCACCAGTTTGCGGGTTTCCGCATTGTCTTCACCATTGCGGATAGCGACGGCGAGCGCGTTGCGGATCAGTCCGAAGTCCTCGGTCGAGAACACGGGGCGGGCCATACCGGGTTGTGCCATGTTGTGTCTCCTTTTGATGGCGGTTGGTAGGGTTGGGGGGGAGGCCGGAACTCTCCAAAGTCCCGGCCCGGTTTTCACTTGTTAGGCGGCAAACTGGTTCATCGTATTGTGCGCGCCGCCTGCCTTCAGGGCCGCTTCGCCAGCGAAGGCTTCCTTGTGGTCGTCCCCGATATCGGAACCGGCCATGTTCTGGTGCTTCACACAGGCGATGCCCTGACGGATTTCCTCACGCTGCACCTGCTTGACGTAGCCGAGCATTCCTTCCTCGCCGAAGTAACGCTTGGCGAGATTGTCGGTGCTGAGCGCAGCCGTGTGGTAGGTCGGCAGCGTGATGAGGTGGTGGAAAATGCCCGCCTCGCGCGCCGCGTCCGCCTGGAAGGTGCGGATACGCTCGTCGGCTTCCTTCGCCAGCTCGCTGTCGTCATAATGCTGGCTCATCAGACGGTCGCGCTCGTAATCGGTGAGATCGCGGCCTTCTTCTGCCCATACATCATAGACTTGCTGGCGGAAGTTAAGCGTCCAGTTGAAGCTCGGCGAGTTGTTATACACCAGCTTCGCATTGGGCACGACTTCGCGGATGCGGTTCACCATACCGCCGATCTGGCCGATATGCGGCTTCTCGGTCTCGATCCACAGCAGGTCGGCACCGTTCTGCAGCGAAGTGATGCAGTCGAGCACGCAGCGGTCTTCACCCGTTCCGGCGCGGAACTGGTAGAGGTTGGAGGGCAAGCGCTTGGGGCGCAAAAGCTTGCCCTCGCGGCTGATCAGCACCTCTCCATTGCCGATCTGCGCCGCATCAACTTCTTCGCAATCGAGGAAGGCGTTGTACTGGTCGCCCAGATCGCCGGGTTCCTTGGTGAACGCGATCTGCTTGGTCAGGCCAGCGCCGAGCGAGTCGGTGCGGGCAACGATCACGCCTTCGGGAATGCCGAGCTCGAGGAAGGCATAGCGCACCGCGCGGATCTTCTGCAGGAAGTCCTCGTGCGGAACGGTAACCTTGCCGTCCTGGTGGCCGCACTGCTTTTCGTCCGACACCTGGTTTTCGATCTGGATCGCGCAGGCACCCGCCTCGATCATCTTCTTGGCGAGCAGATAGGTCGCCTCGGCATTGCCGAAGCCCGCGTCGATGTCAGCAATGATCGGCACGATATGCGTCTGGTGCGTGTCGATGGCCTGCTGCGCCTTGGCAGCCGCTTCCTCGTCACCTGCTTCACGCGCCTTGTCGAGATCGCGGAACAGCATTCCCAGCTCGCGGGCATCGGCCTGCCGCAGGAAGGTGTAGAGCTCTTCGATCAGCGCCGGAACGCTGGTCTTCTCGTGCATCGACTGGTCGGGCAGGGGGCCGAATTCGCTGCGCAGGGCGGCGATCATCCAGCCCGACAGGTAGAGATACCGGCCCTTGGTGGTGCCGAAATGCTTCTTGATGCTGATCATCTTCTGCTGGCCGATGAAACCGTGCCAGCAGCCGAGCGACTGGGTGTAGGCCGCCGGATCCTTGTCATAGGCAGCCATATCGTCGCGCATGATCTTTGCGGTGTAGCGGGCAATGTCGAGCCCGGTCTGGAACCGGTTCTGCATCGCAAGACGCGCGGCGAATTCGGGGTCGATGCCCTGCCAGGTCGCGCCGACGCGGTGCTTGATGCCCGTCTGGCGGTGGATTTCTGCGAAATAGGTCATAATGGCTCCGTCCAATCTGGAATGTGTTGAGAGCCTTCTGCGACACAAAATTGCCCATGTCGCGCCATTCAGTGTCATCTTGTCAATCTTTACAAACTATGCTTGTAAAGTTGTAAGCAAGCGACACTGGAGCAATGTGATGGCCGGAAAAACGCTCTATCTGGGGCCGCGTCTCAAGAAGCTGCGGCGCGAGTTGGGCCTGACGCAGGCCAATATGGCGAGCGATCTCGATATCTCCGCCAGCTATATCGCGCTGATGGAGCGCAACCAGCGACCGGTTACGGCTGAAATGCTGCTGAAGCTGGCGACCACTTACCGTATCGATGTTGCCAGTCTGGCGGACGAGGATGCGGACGAGACGGCGGCGCGGCTGGCAGGCGCACTCAAAGACCCGATCTTTGCTGATATCGCCATCGAGCCGCTCGATATCGAGGATATTGCTACGTCCTATCCGGGCATGGCGGAGGCGCTGCTGCGGCTACACACCGCGTTCGGCGAGGAACAATTGGCACTGGCGGAGCGGCGTGAGGATGGCGTGGGGGGCGAGGATAAGGGGCCATCCGATCCGGTCGCGGAGGCGCGCGCCTTCCTTGCCGCGCGGCGTAACTGCTTTCCTGAACTTGATGACAGCGCCAGCGCGCTCGCCACCAAGCTCGACAGCTTTGCCGCCATGGGAGACCATTTGTTGGAAAACCACCAGCTTGATCTGCGCCTCACCGATGACGGCATTTTGCGCGGCGCGTCGCGTTGGCACGATTACCACCGGCGGCGGGTCTATATCTCGGAGAGGATCGACCAGGCGGGGCGGCGGTTTCAGGCGGCGCTGCAGATCGCCATTCTCGAACAGGAATCGCCGATTGCGCAGATTGTCAGCGAAAGCCGCATCATGGGCGAGGATGGCAAGCGCCTCGTGCGGCGGGCGCTGCAATCCTATTGGGCGGCGGCATTGCTGATGCCCTATCGCAAATTCGCCAAGGCGGCGGCCGATATGCGTTATGACGTGGAGGCTTTGTGTTCGCGCTTTGCCGTCAGTTTCGAACAGGTGGCGCACCGCCTCACCACCTTGCAGCGTCCGGGGGAGGAGGGGGTGCCGTTCTTCTTCCTGCGGGTCGACCGCGCAGGCAATGTCTCCAAACGGCTTGACGGCGCAGGCTTCCCCTTTGCCCGGCATGGTGGGGGTTGCCCCCTGTGGAATGTCCACACCGTGCTCGACACGCCTGCGCACGTTGACGCGCAATTGATCGAACTGCCCGATGGCGAGCGCTTTATCTCTATCGCCCGCACCGTGCGCGGCGGGGGCGGCGCCTATGGTGCGCCGAGCGTGCGGCGGGCGGTGGCGATTGCGTGTTCGGCGACGCATGGCGACAAACTGGTTTACGGCAAAGGGCTTGGCGAGCCGACCCCCATCGGTGTTGCCTGCCGTTTGTGCCATCGCCCTAAATGCATCGCCCGTTCTGCCCCGCCAATGGGCCGCGATATCGTGCCCGCGCGCTTCCGCGAAAGCGGGGTGCCGTTCGATTTCTCGATGGAGTAACCGCAGTGCGCTTTTCCCCGCAAAGCGGCCCCTGCGGGTTGTGAGGCGCGGCGCTTCGCCCTAGATACCTCCGCATGGCTGGTGAACTCAGAGACAATCGCGGACGCGGGGATGCCGAATGGGGCTGGCCCGCGATCCATCCCGAAGGCCGCAAATTCGGCGTGATCGCCGTGGGCATTGCGCTGTTCTTCTTTATCGTGGGATGGGAGCTGGCCGGATGGCCGCTGCTGTTCCTGTCGCTGGGTGTATTCGCCTTCTTCCGCGACCCCGAACGGGTGGTGCCGCAAGCATCGACCGCGATCGTTTCGCCCGCCGACGGACTCGTGTCGTTGATCGCTACGGTTGCGCCTCCACCGGAATTGCAGGGCCCCGATGGCGATGGCGCACAGGGTCTGGGGACCGAACCGGTCACCCGCATCTCGATCTTCATGTCGGTGTTCGATGTGCATATCAACCGCTCGCCGATTGCAGGCACGGTGAAGCGCATCGTGTATATTCCCGGCGCGTTTATGAATGCCGATCTCGACAAGGCGAGCGAAGAGAACGAGCGGCAGCATCTGCTGGTCGAGCGGCCTGACGGTGTGCGTATCGGCTTTACCCAGATCGCTGGGCTGGTCGCGCGGCGCATCGTGCCCTTTGTGAAGCCGGGCGATATTGTCGCGGTGGGCCAGCGCGTCGGTCTTATCCGCTTCGGTAGCCGGGTAGATGTGTATCTGCCCGCTGGAACCGATGCCAAGGTTTTGCTTGGCCAGAAGGTGGTGGCGGGAGAAACGGTCCTGGCCGAACTCGGCACGCAAGGCCTGCTGGAGGGCGTTAGCCAGTGATCCCCGGCAATGGCCAGAACGGGCATGATTACGACGAGGACGATACCGCACCTCCCGGCCCCGCATGGCTCGGCCCCAAGGCCAGCGAGCACGAACACGTAACCCGCTCGCGCGGTGGGCGTGGCCTCTCTATGCGCGCGGTTTTGCCAAACGCGATTACCGCCGCAGCGCTATGCTCCGGTCTCACGAGCATTCTGTTCGCGGTGGCCGGAGAGTGGGACAAGGCGGTGTTCGCCATGATCATTGCCGGTGTCCTCGACATGATGGATGGCCGCGTGGCGCGGTTGCTCAAGGCGCAATCGCGCTTTGGTGCGGAGCTCGACAGTCTCGCCGATTCGGCAAGTTTCGGCATTGCGCCTGCTTTGGTGCTGTATCTCTGGTCCTTGTCCGAAGCGCCGCGCTTTGGCTGGCTTGCCGTGTTGGCCTACGCAATCTGCTGTGCACTGCGGCTCGCGCGGTTTAATGCGCAGATCGATGTCGATGACCAGCCGCACAAATCGGCGGGCTTCCTGACCGGCGTGCCCGCGCCGATGGGGGCGGGCTTCGCTTTCATGCCGATGTATCTGTGGATCGCGACCGAGGAACCGGTCTTCCGCGAGCCATGGCTCGTCGGGCCGTGGATTGTCGCGATCGCGCTACTGATGGTGTCGAACCTCGCAACGCCGAGCTGGAAATCGCTGCGTCCCACGGGCGAGCTCAAACTCGTCGTAATCGCGCTGGCGGGCCTGCTGGTGGGCGGCTTGCTGATCGAAACGTGGTGGACGCTGACTCTGATCGGGACGATTTACCTCGCGCTGATCGCATGGACGGTGATCCGTTACGACAAGATCAAGCGGGCGAGGGCGGAGAAACTCAAACCGCCAGCGCCCGAGCGAGAGCCTCTTGCGGTCGACGAAGTGGAACAGCAGCTTTCGGACGATCCATCGCGATAAGTTCGGCCCGAATGGCGCGATATTGCGCCCATGCGCGGGTGAGTGAAGCAAACACGACCGACAGTGACAGCGCAGCCACAAGGCCGAAGAACAGCGAAATAGCGATTGCGAATGTCATAGCGGTTGTTCCTTTGGGCGCTTTAGCGTTGCTTGATGGAAACGGTCGGCATCGAAAACGTTCCTGATGCGTTCTTTTGTTCCACATCTGTTCCGCACCGTCAAGCAGTTTGTTCTTTTTGCGTTCTCATTCCCCCACGGCTTCAGGGTTTCTGGATAACCCTGTGGAAAACCTATGCGCCATTTGCATCCGAACGCCGAGTAAACTGTTGTAGCCCGGCTGCACCTCTGTTCTGCAAGTTTCCGCTGGATTTCCTTCAACGCTTCCGCTAGGCGCGCAACCGCTTGACCGGCTCCGGCGAATCTCCGCCGTTTCACGTGCGGGCAAATCCACATGGAAGGCACACATACCGGTGCCGTTGGCAGGGCAAACGCGCTGCACACGGTTCCCCGCTTTCCAGAGGCTTAACCGGAAAGGAATTATCTATGGCGGGTCCTACCGTCACCATGCAGCAATTGATCGAGGCCGGTGCACACTTCGGCCACCAGACCCACCGCTGGAACCCGCGGATGAAGCCGTATATCTTCGGCGACCGCAACGGCGTTCACATTATTGACCTGTCGCAGACCGTGCCGCTCTTCGCACGCGCGCTCGATTTCGTGCAGCAGACCACCCGCGCAGGCGGTAAGGTGCTGTTCGTCGGCACCAAGCGCCAGGCGCAGGAGCCGATTGCACAGGCAGCCCGCGCTTGCGGCCAGCACTTCGTCAACCACCGCTGGCTGGGCGGTATGCTCACCAACTGGAAGACGATTTCGCAGTCGATCAAGGAACTCAAAACGCTTGAGGAAAAGCTTTCGGGCGACACCAGCGGCCTCACCAAGAAGGAAGTGCTGAACCTCACCCGCAAGAAGGACAAGCTGGAAATGTCGCTCGGCGGCATCCGCGATATGGGCGGCGTTCCCGACGTGATGTTCGTGATTGACGCGAACAAGGAAGACCTCGCGATCAAGGAAGCCAACGTACTTGGCATTCCGGTCGTCGCCGTGCTCGACACCAATGTCGATCCCGAAGGCATTGCATTCCCGGTTCCGGGCAATGACGATGCGAGCCGCGCCGTGCGCCTGTATTGCGACGCGATTGCCGCCGCTGCACGCGCTGGCAAGGGCGAAGGCGTGGTCGATTCGGGTGCCGATATCGGCGCCATGGACGCACCGCCTGCCGAAGTTGTCGCTGAAGAAGCGGCTGCCGACGCCTGATTGGCCGGACGACTGCACAGTCGTCCAACCGTCACACACAATGATTATGGCGCCGCTCCAATGGGGGCGGCGCCGCTCATTCCATAAGAAGGAACAGAACAATGGCTGCATTTTCCGCATCCGATGTGAAGGCCCTGCGCGAAAAGACCGGCGCGGGCATGATGGACGCCAAGAAGGCGCTCGAAGAAGCCAATGGCGATATGGAAGCCGCGGTTGACGCGCTGCGCGCCAAGGGCCTTGCTACCGCCGCCAAGAAGTCCAGCCGCACTGCTGCCGAAGGCCTGATCGGCCTCGCGGTGGAAGGCACCAAGGGCGTGGCTGTGGAAGTCAATTCGGAAACCGACTTCGTCGCCAAGAACGACCAGTTCCAGGATTTCGTCCGCAAGACCACGCAGGTTGCGCTTGGCGTTGCCGGTGACGATGTCGAAGCGCTGAAGAGCGCTGCCTATCCCGACGGCGGCACGGTGGCTGACAAGCTGACCAACAACGTCGCCACCATCGGCGAAAACCAGCAGGTGCGCCGGATGAAGACCGTGTCGGTCTCGCAGGGCGCGGTTGTGGCCTATATGCACAATGCGGTGTCGCCCGATGCGCAGGATCTGGGCAAGATCGGCGTGCTCGTCGCGCTCGAAGGCGATGCGTCGGCAGACGTGCTTGCCGCGCTCGGCCGCGATATCGCGCAGCACGCGGCCGCGATGTTCCCGCTGGCGCTGGACGCTGACGGTCTGGACGCCGAAGTGATCGAGCGCGAGCGCAAGATCGCTGCCGAAAAGGCTGCCGAAAGCGGCAAGCCCGCCGAAGTGCAGGAAAAGATGGTTGATGGCGCGGTGAAGAAATACGCCAAGGAAAACGCCCTGCTCAGCCAGATCTTCGTGAAGGACGGCAAGGCCTCGGTCGAGGAGTACGTCGCCCGCACCGCCAAGGAAGCAGGCAGCACGATCAAACTGGTCGATTACGTCCGCTTCCAGCTGGGCGAAGGCATCGAGAAGGAAGAAAGCGACTTCGCCGCAGAAGTGGCTGCTGCCGTTAAGGGCTGATCGCTCCTTCCATAGCGAAAATGAGAAGCCGCCGGAGTTCGCGCTCCGGCGGCTTTTTCTATTCCCCAACCAACTCCACCACCCAGATCTCCGCGCGCGTCCCGAACCTGACCGGCAGCAGGCTCGTCCCCAATCCTGCGCCGACGATAATCGTCTTCCCGCCTTCTTCGATCACGCCGCAGGCGTAGCGTTTGCCGTGGGTCGACATATAGGCGGGGGCGCCCAGCAAGGGCAGGCTGATCTGGCCGCAATGCGTGTGGCCCGCCAGAACAAGCGGAATATCGGCGGGGACTTGCGGGGTGATGTCGGGGCTGTGGGTGAGGATCAGACGGCCGCCAGAAAGCTCGCGCATCTGGTCGAGCACCAGCGACAAATCATCACGGCGGGTATAGGCATCGTCCACACCGCCCACCGCCAGCGGGCCGATCTGCACCGCTTCGTTTTGCAGTACAATCAGTCCCGCCGCCTCCGCCTCTGCGCGCAGCGCGTCCCAATCGAACCAGTGATCGTGATTGCCCGGCACCAGCACCACGCCCATCGGTGCGTCAAGCGCGGCGAGCGGGGCGACGATCTCATCCGCCGTATAGATATGCGTCGCCGTGCGCTTCTCGCTCACCAGATCGCCTGCGATGAAGACCACATCGGGCTGCAGCGCGTTGATCTGCTCGACAATCGCCTCCAGCCGCGATGGCGGCATATCCGGCCCGGCGACGTGAATGTCGGAGATCAGCACCGCCTTGATTGCGCTTCCGGCGGGCATTCCGGGCAAGGTCACCTGCGTCTCCAGCACGACAGGCTCGCCCATCGTGTCCGACCACGCTTTCCACGCCAGCAGTGCGACAATCAGCAACAGGAAAAGCGCGATCTGCTTCCACCGGAGCCAGAGAAAATCTAGGATGCGCCACGCCATGCCGTCCATCCCTATAGCGCCAGCACGCCCGCACAAGAGCAAACCTTGGAGCAAACCTTGGCGCAAAACCTCGCCGCAAACCCTTGGCACCGGCGCGCCCGCGCTCTAAGGCCGCGCAAACCCTTATCGGACGAGGACCCACTCCCCATGCTTTTGCCCGGCGCCAAGCGTATTCTGCTCAAACTCTCGGGCGAAGTGCTGATGGGGGAGCAGGAATTCGGGATCGACCCGGCCTATGTCATGCGCCTTGCCGAGGAAGTGAAGGCTGCGAAGGAAACCGGCCTTGAAATCTGCCTCGTCATCGGCGGCGGCAATATCTTTCGCGGAATGTCGGGCGCGGCGCAGGGGATGGACCGCGCGCAGGCCGATTACATGGGAATGCTCGCGACGGTGATGAACGCGCTGGCGATGCAGAGCGCGCTCGAACAGCTGGGCGTCCACACCCGCGTGCAGAGCGCCATCCAAATGGACCAGGTGTGCGAACCCGTTATCCGCCGCCGCGCCGAGCGGCATCTGGAAAAGGGCCGCATCGTGATCTTTGCCGCCGGTGTCGGCGCGCCCTATTTCACCACCGATTCCGGAGCGGCTCTGCGCGCTGCCGAAATGCGCTGCGACGCGCTGCTCAAAGGCACCAGCGTGGACGGGGTGTATGACAGCGATCCCAAGCGCAACGCCGATGCGGTGCGGTTCGACACGGTGAGTTATGACAAAGTGCTTGCCGACAATCTCAAAGTGATGGACGCCTCCGCCGTGGCGCTGTGCCGTGACAACAATATCCCGCTCGTGGTCTTCTCGATCCGCGAAAAGGGCAATGTTGCGCGCGTGCTGGCGGGTAATGGTGTCCAGACTATCGTACAAAAAGACTAAGTGAGAGAGAACAATGCCGAAATATGACAAGAGCGACGTCGAGCGCCGGATGGCGGGCGCGGTGGAAAGCCTCAAGAGCGATCTGGGCGGCCTGCGCACGGGCCGCGCCAACACCTCGCTGCTCGATCCGGTGGTGTGCGAAGTGTACGGCGCGATGATGCCGATCTCGCAGGTCGCCACCGTCTCCGCACCCGAACCGCGGATGCTCAGCGTGCAGGTGTGGGACAAGGGCAATGTGATTGCGGTGGAGAAGGGCATTGCCCGCGCCAATCTCGGCCTCAATCCGATGGTGGACGGGCAGACCATTCGCCTGCCGATGCCGGATCTGAACGAGGAACGCCGCCGCGATCTGGCGAAACTCGCGGGCGAATATGGCGAGAAGGCGAAAATCGCCATCCGCAATGTCCGCCGCGACGCCAATGACGCGCTGAAGGAAGACGAGAAGAAGAAGGAAATCTCCGAAGACGACCGCAAGCGGTTGGAAGAGGAGGTGCAGAAGCTCACCGACAAATACGTCGCGGACACCGATGCTGCGGTGGAGAAGAAGACACAGGAAATCCTGACGCAGTAAGCGCCAGATTATTCCGCCGATGTCCGAACCGAACTATCCCCGCCACGTCGCCATCATCATGGATGGCAATGGCCGCTGGGCGAAGGCGCGCAAGCTGCCGCGCGCGCTTGGCCACAAGGCGGGCGGGGATGCGGTGAAGAAGGCGGTGCAGGCCGCCGAAGTGCTGGGGCTGGAATGCCTTACGCTCTATGCTTTCAGCAGCGAGAACTGGAAGCGCGAGGAGGAGGAAATCTCCGACCTCATGAACCTGATGCGCAGGTTTATCGAAGCCAATCTGCAGGACATGATCGAACGCCGGGTGCGGCTGAAGATCATCGGCGATTACAAGGCCTTCGCGCCCGATATTGTCACCAGGCTGGAAGACGCGCTGGAGCGTACCAAGGATGGTGAGCGGACACTGGCGGTGGCGCTGAATTACGGCGCGCAGCAGGAAATTGTGCGCGCGGCGCAGAAAGCATGCGAAGAGGGGTCTATCGACGCCGAAAGCATCGAAAAGCACCTCTACACCGCCGATCTGCCGCCGCTCGATCTGCTGATCCGCACCAGCGGCGAAGTGCGCCTGTCAAACTTCCTGTTGTGGCAATCGGCCTATGCCGAAATGCTGTTCCTCGATGTGCTGTGGCCGGATTTTGACGAGAGCCATTTGCGCGCGGCGTGCGAGGAATTTGCCAAGCGGGAGCGACGCTATGGCGGGCGGTGAACGTATGGGCTGGGCGCAACCTGCTCCTCCTCCCTTGAGGGAGGAGGTTGGGAGGTGGGTGTGCGGCGGTCGCTTATCGAACGGCGGTTCCCCCACCCCCAACCCCTCCCCTGAGGGAAGGGGAGTTTTTGGCGGTGTTGCGGCGATCATTCCCGTACGGAGGATGGGATGACGGACGCTCTCCCCCCTGAACGCAAGCGCGACAAGGCGAAACGCTATGCCAAAAAGGCGATAACCGTCGTCCCCTTCAACATCCGCACCGGCGATTTGCCCAAGCGGCTGGCGAGTGCAGTGGTGATGGTTGCGGTGGCGGGCACGGCGCTTTGGTCGGGGGGCTATGTCTGGAAGGCCTTTATCGCGCTGGTCGCAGTCATCGGACTGGGTGAGCTTGCACGGATGGCGCTGCGTTTCAGCAAGAATGCCGCCACGCGCGCTGTCATCCTGCTTGCCGGCACCGCCTATATCGGCTGGGCGGCATACCGCTTGGGCGGGCTCCCCTACGAAGTCGTCCTCGGCATCGTCGCGGTCGTCATCGCCACCGATACCGGCGCCTATTTCTCCGGCCGGGCCATCGGCGGCCCCAAGATCGCGCCGCGTATCAGTCCGTCCAAAACCTGGGCGGGGCTGGGTGGCGGGATGTTGGCGGCAGGGCTGGTGTCCTTCGCCTTTTTCTACAGCAATGTCGGAGAGCGCAGCTTCTCGGCGATGGGCCTTGTCGCGCTCGCCATCGGCGCGGTGCTGGCGATTGTCGCGCAGGCGGGTGACTTTCTGGAGAGCTGGCTCAAGCGCAAAGCCAATCTGAAGGATTCGGGCCGCCTCATCCCCGGCCATGGCGGCGTTTTGGACAGGGTGGACGGATTGCTGCCCGTTGCCATAGTTTCGGCGGAATTGTGGTATCGGATGCATCCGGCATGACGCGCAGCATTTCCATCTTCGGAGCGACCGGCTCTATCGGCGACTCGACGCTCGACCTGATCCGGGGCGACCGCACCAATTGGAATGTCGTAGCGCTGAGCGCGAATTGCTCGGCAGAGAAGCTGGCAGCGCTCGCCAAGGAGTTTGACGCGGAGATAGCGGTTGTAGGCGAAGAAAACTGTCTGCCTGAATTGCGCGA
Organism: Aurantiacibacter sp. KMU-128; assembly: GCF_056933515.1. Lineage (NCBI taxonomy): Bacteria > Pseudomonadati > Pseudomonadota > Alphaproteobacteria > Sphingomonadales > Erythrobacteraceae > Aurantiacibacter > Aurantiacibacter sp. KMU-128. Next base: position 1,476,275 of record NZ_JBXORT010000001.1, on the reverse strand, counting down.
GCATCTTGCTGGCACGTCAATCGAAAGCGCGGGCGGCGAGGGTGCTCTGATTGAAGCGGCCAAGCGCCCGGCTGACCTGACCGTCGCAGCGATCGTTGGCTGCGCGGGCCTTGCGCCCACCATGGCGGCGATCGAGCAGGGCAAAACCGTCGCGCTCGCCAATAAGGAATCGCTCGTCAGCGCGGGCCATGTGATGACGGCGAAAGTCGCCCAATATGGCACCACGCTGCTACCGGTCGATAGCGAGCACAACGCCATATTCCAGTGCCTGCAAGGCAATGCCATCGAGGATGTGCGCTGGATCACACTCACTGCGAGCGGCGGGCCGCTGCGCACCAAAACGCTCGCCGAGCTGGAGGCAGTGACACCCGCGCAGGCGGTCGCGCATCCCAACTGGTCGATGGGCGCGAAGATCAGCGTCGATAGCGCTACGATGTTCAACAAGGGGCTCGAATTTATCGAGGCGTTCCACCTCTTCCCCGTGGGGCTGGATCGGCTGCGCATCGTGGTCCACCCGCAAAGCGTTATCCATTCGATGGTTGAATACCGCGACGGATCAACGCTGGCGCAATTGGGGCCGAGCGATATGCGCGTGCCGATTGCCTCGGCCTTGGCGCATCCGAAGCGCATGGACACGCAGTGCAAGCCGCTCGATCTGCCCGCGATTGGCGAATTGAGCTTTTTCGCGCCGGATGAAGAGCGTTTTCCCTCGACCAGACTGGCGCGTGAAGCTGCCTATGCGGGCGGAGCCGCGCCCGCTGTGCTCAATGCGGCGAATGAAGTCGCAGTGGCCGCTTTCCTTGACGGTCAGATCAGGTTCACCCAAATTTCGGCAATAGTGGCTAGAACTCTCGACAGCTACGCGCCGCAAGCGCCGCAAACGCTCGACGACGTGCTCGCCGTCGACGCCGAAGCGCGGGTGCGCGCGGGCGCAATGATGGAGCTTGCCTGAATTGGATATCCAGTCCGTTCCTTTGTGGATTTACCCGCTGGCCTTTCTGCTGGTGCTTGGGCCATTGGTGACCCTTCACGAGCTGGGGCACTATCTGGTCGGGCGCTTTTTCGGCGTCGGGGCAGAGGCGTTCTCGGTGGGTTTCGGCAAGGAATTGGCGGGCTTTACCGACCAGCGCGGCACGCGGTGGAAGATCTCCGCGATCCCGATTGGCGGCTATGTCCAGTTCAAGGGCGATATGAACCCGGCGAGCGTGCCCGATCCCGACAATCCGCCGCAGCCCGATGATTTCCATTCGAAGCCGCTCTGGCAAAAGGCGTTGATCGTTGCCGCCGGTCCGTTTGCGAATATTCTGATCGCAGTGGGCATTTTTGCGGCGTTTTTCATGGCTTTCGGCCAGCCTGTAGCCAGCAGCGCGAGCGATGAAACCGTGGTTGCCGCATTTCCCGAAGAATCGGCTGCGCGTGATGCGGGGATCGAGCTGGGCGACGTCATCATCGCGGTGGACGGCGAGGAAGTGCGCGATTTCCTCGATGTGCGCCGCGCAATCATCATCCACCCCGATACGGAGCTCGACATCACCGTCCGCCGCGACGGGGAGGAATTGACCATTCCGGTGCTCACCAGCTCCGAAGAGGTGGAAGACCAGTTCGGCAATAGCAGCCGCATCGGCTTGATCGGCGTGCAGGGGCCGGAAACGGAGATTACCTACGAGCCTGTAGGGCCTGTCCCGGCCCTGGGGCTGGCTTGGGGTGAAAGCGTGGCCACGGTCGATATGATGGTAACGGGCATCAAGCAGATCGTGACCGGCAAGCGCAGCGTCGAGGAGCTGGGAGGGCCGATCACCATCGCCAAGGTCTCGGGCGAGCAGCTTAGCCTTGGCTGGCTGCCCTTCGCGACCTTCGCTGCGCTCATCTCGCTTAATTTGGCATTCATTAACCTGCTGCCAATCCCCGCACTGGACGGTGGGCATCTGGCTTTCTACGCGGTCGAAGCGATCCGCCGGAAGCCAGCCAGCGCCCGCAGTATGGAATGGGCCTATCGCGTCGGCATCGCTACAGTGCTCGCACTGATGCTGTTCGTGACGGTGATCGATATTGCCAAACTGCCGTTCTTCGGCAGCTAGGCGCGAACGAGGAAAGAGACATTTCAGCGCGAAATCGGGGCCAAATACGGCAAGGTCGCTTGATTGCCCGGCGGGCATCGGGCAAGGGCGCACTTCGCGTCAAACGGCCTTGAAGCAATTGGCCTGGATGTGGCCCATAGGGGTTGGGCCGGTCGGGCTGGACTTTGGGGCGCTGGTGTCGACTAGAGTGGACGGATAATGGGTTCCAAAGCACGGACAATAACTGCATCGCACTACGCGGCCGCTCTGCTCGGCTGCACCACTTTGGCGGGTTTGCCAAACGTGGCTCTGGCTCAGGATGCGGCTCCCCCAGCAGAAACTGCGCCGGTGGTGCAGGTGCAGGAAGACCTCATCCGCGCGATCACCGTGCGCGGCGCGCAGCGGCTGGAGCCGGAAACGATCGTTTCCTACATCTCGCTGCGGCCGGGCGACACGTATAGCGCCGCCGCCGCTGACCGCGCGCTGATCGAACTCGCCACGACCGAGCTGTTCGCCGACTATTCGATCAGCTTCGATCGCGCGACCGGCGTGATGCAGATCGATATCGAGGAAAACCCGATCATCAACCGCATCATTCTGGAAGGCAACAACCGGATTGAATCGGACGAGATTTACCCCGAAATCAACCTTGCTCCGCGCCAGATCTTCACCCGCAGCCGCGTGCGCGCCGATGTCGAGCGGATTATCGAGCTGTACAAGCGCCAGGGCCGCTTCGCCGCGACGGTGGAGCCGCAGATGGTTATGCTCGACCAGAACCGCGTCGATCTGATCTTTGAAATCACCGAAGGGCCCAAGTCCAAGGTCCGCCAGATCAACATCATCGGCAACGAGGTGTTCTCCGATTCGCAACTGCGCGGTGAGATGATCACCCGCGAGGACAGCCTGTTCGCCTTCTTCAGCTCGAACACCAGCTACGACCCGGACCGGATGGCGTATGACCAGCAATTGCTGCGCCAGTTCTATCTCAGCCAGGGCTATGTCGATTTCCGCATCGTCTCCGCTGTGGCCGAGCTGACGCCGGATCGCCGCGACTTTATCATCACCTATGTGGTGGAAGAGGGCGAGCGGTACCAATATGGCGACATCGAAGTTGTCAGCCAGCTGCGCGATTTCTCCAGCGAGGCGCTGACCAGCCAGCTGACGATCCAGAGCGGTGACTGGTACAACACCGAAGAGATTGACGAAATCGAGGAAGGCCTGACCGAAACCGCAGGCGCCTTCGGCTACGCCTTCGCGCAGGTGCGCCCGCGCATCGTCCGCAATGCCGAAGAACGCACGATGGACGTGACCTTCACCGTTGCCGATGCGCCGCGTGCCTATATCGAAGCGATCGAGATCAACGGTAACACGCTGACGCAGGACAAGGTGATCCGCCGCGAATTCCGCATTGCGGAAGGCGACGCTTTCTCCAGCCTGCAAGTGCGCCGCTCCACCGCGCGGATCAATTCACTGGGCTATTTCCAGGAGAATTTCGAAGTCGAGCAGGTGGAAGGCAGCGCCGAAGGCCGCATTATCCTCCAAGCGAACGTGCAGGAAGAACCGACCGGCGAGCTTTCGCTGTCTGCCGGTTTCTCCTCGCTCGAAAGCTTCATCTTCAACGGCTCGGTGCGGCAGAACAACTTCCGTGGGCGCGGGCAGACGGTGGGCCTTGGCGTCAACTGGTCGCGCTTCTCGCGTTCGGGCAATATCAGCTTTACCGAGCCCAAGCTGTTTGACCGCGATATCGCCGTGGGCGTTGACGTGTTCCGGCAGGATTTCAACAACGGCTTCTTCGACCGCGATCGCGCGACGTTCGAGCAGACGACCACCGGCTTCAACATCCGCACCGGCGTTCCGCTCACCGAATATATCAGCTTCCTTGGTCGCTACACGCTCAACTATCAGGAAGTGACGCTCGACGAATCGCAGTTCTTCGCCGATTTCGACGGTGACGGCACATCGCAGTGCGAGCCGCTGCTGGCCGGGCGCTTCCTGTGCGATGCGATTGGCGACCGTTTGCAGTCGATCCTCAGTGCGTCCTTCTCCTATAACACGCTCAACAGCCGCCTGCGTCCGACGGCGGGCACGGCAGCCAGCCTGTCGCTCGATTTCGCCGGTTTGGGCGGGGATACGCAATATGCCCGCGCAAGAGTGAATGCTTCGCGCTTCTGGAATTTGGGCAGCGGCTTTATCGGCTCGCTCTCGCTTGAAGGTGGCTATATCTATGGCTGGGGCGATGAAGGCGTTTTGCTCACCGACCGCTTCTTCCTTGGCGAGGGCCAGTTCCGCGGTTTCGATATTCGCGGTGTTGGCCCGCGCGTGGTGCGGCGTTTCTACATCGAAAGCGATGACGACGGCGTGCTGACAGAGGCCGACCTGTTGCCGATCGATGACGATCGCAATACCGACGATGCCCTGGGCGGCAATGCCTATTACCTTGCCCGTGCCGAAGTCGAGATTCCGCTGGGATCGGGCGCGCGCGAGTTGGGGCTGCGCCCGTCGATCTTCGTCGATGTCGGCTCGGTGTTCAATGTCGAAACCCCGCAGTTGACGATCAGCCCCGTGCCCGATGGCCTGTTCATCCCGCAGCGCGACGGGGACGGTAACCCGCTGTTCCAGCAATTCATCCGCGATGACGGCGGCAATATCACCGGATCGATTTTGGTGCCGAGCCCGCTTGCGCCGGACGGCTCGAACAACCCGGCTGTTGGCCAGACGCTGCCGCCATTCGTGGAGGAATTCGTCGGCGATTCCGCCACGCCGCGTATCACTGCGGGTATTGGCGTGAACTGGAATTCGCCCTTTGGTCCGTTCCGGATCGACATCGCCACTGACATTCTGAGTCAGCGCGGCGATGAAGTGAAACTCTTCTCCTTCAATGTAGGAACGCAATTCTGATGAATACTGTTTTCAAGCAGGCGCTTGGCGCTGCGCTGTTCGCTGGTGCTATTGCGGCACCGCAAATGTCTGTTACCGCCGCTGCGCAGGTGAACGGCATTGCCACGGTTGATCTTCCGGCCGCCGTCGCCAGCTCGAACGCATTGCAGAATGCCTATCAGCAAATCGGCCAGCAATATGCGACGCAGCGCCAGACGATTTCGGAGCGCCAGCAGACCCGCCAGCAGCTGATGCAGTCGTTCGATTTCAACTCGAACGGCAATCTCGACGAGAATGAAGCAGCGGCCATGCAGGACCCGAACAATGCCACCGTGCGGCAGGTTCAGGCCATCGATCAGGAAATTGCCACGCTGCAACAGCCGATCAACCTCGCCCGCGTGTATGTGGTGCAGCAGGTTGCGCAGCAATATTCGCCCGCCGTGCAGCAGGTGATTACCGCGCGCAACGTGCAGTTCATCCTCGACCCCGCAACGGTGGTGTACCAGGCTGAAGGCTCGGACATCACCGGCCCCGTTGTTGACGCGCTCAACACGTTGGTGCCTGTGGTGAACATCATTCCGCCGGCGGACTTCCAGCCCAGCGAAGCCTCGATCCAGCTGTTCCAGCAGGTGCAGCAGCTGTTGACCTTTGTCGCCTTGCAGCAACAGGCGGCGGCGCAGCAGCAGCAACAGCAGGACCCGGCCGCTTCGGGCCGCTAAGCACCGGACAGGCGAGGGGCAGGGCCGATGAGCGACACGTACGATATTCCGCGCATCCTCAAGGCTCTGCCGCATCGTTACCCGATGTTGCTGGTGGACCGCGTCGAGGAAATCGTCAAAGGCGAGCGGATCAGCGCGCTGAAGGCGGTGACCTTCAACGAGGGTTTCTTCCAAGGCCACTTTCCCGGCCGCCCGATCATGCCGGGCGTGTTGCAGATCGAGGCTCTGGCGCAGGCTGCGGGCATTCTCGGCATCGAGACGCTGGAACTCGCCGATAGCGGCAAGCTCGTCTATTTCATGGCGATCGAAAACGCGAAGTTCCGCGCGCCAGTGGAGCCGGGTTGTTTGCTGAAGCTGGATGTTGCGTTCACGCAGCAGCGCAGCCGCATTTGCAAATTCCACGGTGAGGCGAGTGTCGATGGCAAAGTGACCTGCGATGTCGACTTCACCGCGATGGTCGCTGATCCGCCTTCCTAACCCGTCATTGCGAGGCGACGCAGTCGCCGTGGCAATCCAGAGCGTTCCGCGGGTCACTCTGGATTGCTTTGCTTCGCTCGCAATGATGAAACTAAGGTTGCAAAACTTGTTGAACGTCGCTAACCGCGCCGCTTCCCAGATAACAGCACGTCCGGTCGGAACCGGGCAATTGCTCAGAAGGACTACCGTCATGAAGGCCGATACGCATCCCGATTACCACATGATCACGGTCAAGATGACCGATGGCACCGAATTCCAGACCCGCACGACGTGGGGCAAGGAAGGCGACACCATGAACCTCGAAATCGATCCGACCAGCCACCCGGCTTGGACGGGCGGTCCGCAGCGCATCCAGGACGGTGGCCGCGTGGCGAAGTTCAACCAGCGTTTCGGCGGTCTGTCGCTCAAGAAGCAGTAAACGGCGGCTTCGCTTTTACACGAAAAGGCGGTCCTGCGGGCCGCCTTTTTCGTTTGTGCAAGATCAAATTACGCCGTCAGGCCAAGTCTTGCCGGGCGTGGCCTCGAACCGCAACCAGCCAGCTTGCGTGCGGTCGCCGAAATCGTTGACGTGTCGCTTGCCGTTGAACACCGGAACCTCGGCAAAATCGGAATAGGGATCAAGGCCTTCCAAAGTCGCGGCATTTATCGCGAATTTATCGGGGTCAGAACGTGCCTGATGGAAACAGTGGATGCCACAGCGCGGGCAGAAATGATGCTTGGCAGCCATTGTGTTGAATTGGTAGCAAGCCAAAATGTCACTGCCCTTGGTAATGTTTAGCGCCTCGATTGGAACGTAGACGCCAACCGAGCCCTTCATTGCACACATCGAACAATTGCAGCGCGACGGCACCAGCCTCTCATCCGGAAACACCGCCTCAAAGGTGATTGCGCCGCAATGACATTTCCCTCTACGTATCATGTCTCCCAACCCCAGGGCCGCTCGCGATACCACTTGGTAATCACATATTTCAGCCCTTTGCGCACCTTCATCGCGTGGTGGAGCGTGCTGACATTGCCACGGCCATCGGGTAATCGGTTGTTCCAGCCGACGAGCTTGCCGGTCTCGGGCTTTACCGTCTTGCCGACAACTTTGAACCGTGTTGCGCCGCCCGCTTCGACATCGTTGAGATAGGCCATGAACGTCCAGGTGCGCTGGCCAGAGACCGAGCAGTACTTCTCCCAATCGGCGCCATCGGGATTGAACCAGTCGGTGTGCTGCTTGAATTCCTGCCCGACTTCGTAACGCTGGCCTTGCAAAGGCTCGCCATGCGCGGGGTCGATGCCGGTCAGCGCAAAAAGCCGTTGCTCGACCTCCTGCACTGCCGCGTCCTCCGCTTTCAGATCGCAAGTCTCGCTCGTGCGGAAGGCATCGTCGCCATTGTAATCGGCAATGGTGGAGGGGCGGCGGTCGAGGTCGATCAGCCGCACCAGTTCCGCGCACAAATCGGCGGGCAGGAAGTTGGGGACGATCACCATCTCGACCTTGGGCGAGGGCACGTGCAGCACGCGCGGATCACGGCGCAGGATTTCCAGCGAGGAATCGCCCGGTTGATTCATGTATGCAGCGATAGCGAGGGCGTTGCGGCGCGCCAACCGCAAAACGGCTGCGTAACAATCTTGCGCCAAGATCGCTTCCGCGCATTTTTTGCTTTGCTCGAATGCCGACTTGTGCAACAGGCCTGCCTCCGCGCTGTAACCCGCTTGACGCTTGGGTTCGGGCGGGTATTGGCCCATCGCATTCACGCAATGCGTAGGGTGTGTGGCGATCGTAGCTCAGTTGGTTAGAGCGCCGGTTTGTGGTACCGGAGGTCGGGGGTTCGAGACCCCTCGATCGCCCCATTTTCTCCCCGCATAGCAAGCAGTTGCGCCGTAAACGGCAGGGGATTTGCGATATGCCGGCATTCTGGACCGAAGCCGATTGGGACGCGCATGAGCGGGTTGAAGTGGTGCATGATCGCGCCAGCGGCCTCACCGCGATTATCGCGCTTCACTCGACCCATCTCGGTCCGGCAGCTGGCGGCACCCGATTCTGGCACTATGCCGATCCCGCTGGTGCAATGCGCGATGCGCTGCGCCTTTCACGTGGAATGAGCTTCAAGAACGCGATGGCCGGCCTGCCTATGGGCGGGGGTAAAGCCGTTGTAATGCTTGATAAAGACGGCACCAAGACCGACGCAATGCTCGCCGCATTCGGCGATGCAGTGGAGGGTCTGAACGGCGCCTATGTGACCGCCGAGGATGTCGGAGCAACGGTGGCTGACATGGTCAAAGTGGCCGAACGCACCAGCCATGTTTGTGGTCTTCCGGTGGCAGAAGGCGATGCGGGCGGCGATCCCGGTCCGTTCACCGCCATGGGCATTTACCACGGCATCAAGGCCGCAGTGGCGCACAAGCTGGGCAAGGACAGAATGGACGGCGTGCGCGTCGCGGTGCAGGGTTGCGGCTCGGTCGGCGGCGGCGTGGCGCGGCTGCTGGCGAAGGACGGGGCTAGCCTCATTGTCTCTGACATCAACGCCAAGCGCGCGCAGGAACTGGCGCAGGAAATCGGCGGCGAAGCGGTGGAAAGCGACGTGGTGATGAGCACCGCGTGCGACGTCTTCAGCCCCAATGCTCTGGGCGCGATCCTCGATGACGAAGGTATTGCCCGGCTCGATTGCGCCATCGTGGCAGGCGGCGCGAACAATCAGCTGGCACGGCCTCAGCATGGCGCGATGCTGCACGAACGCGGTATCCTCTACGCGCCCGATTACGTCATCAACGCAGGCGGCATCATCAATGTCAGCCTCGAATATCTCTGCCGCCAGAAGGGCGAGCCTTGCGATATCAACGAAGTGCGCAAGCGCATCGCGCAAATCCCCGCACGTTTGCAGGCGATCTGGGACACGAGCGAGGCGGAAGGCCGCCCGTCCAACGAGGTTGCCGACGCAATGGCGATGGAACTGATTGGACGCGGCTAAGCGTCAAAGCCACTGGACAGCGGGATTTAGACCATGCCGTGTCCGGTTTGCCTTGCAGCGCGGGATTGCACCTGCCAATGATGCGCGGGTGAACAGCTAGCTGAACCGATGCATCTTTACGCCAATCCCAAACGTTTCCTTTCCATTGCCAACTGGCTGACCCCGATTCTGCTGATCGGTGGCTTGCTGGTGACCGGTGCGGCTTTGCTGTGGGGCTTCACCCAGTCGCCGCCCGACCGGCTGATGGGTGATACGGTGAAAATCCTCTACATCCACGTGCCCGCCGCATGGCTTGGCATGGGCGGGTGGACGGCGATTGCGATTGCAAGCCTGGTCGAGCTGGTCTGGCGTCATCCGCTAGCGACCATTGCAGCGAGAGCAGCAGCGGTGCCGGGAGCGGTGTTTGCGTTCATCTGCCTTGCCACCGGCTCCATCTGGGGCCGCCCGACCTGGGGCACCTGGTGGGTGTGGGACGGACGGTTGACCTCCATGCTGGTGCTGTTCTTCCTCTATCTCGGCTATATCGCGCTCTCTTCCTCGCTGGCGCGCGAAGGGCAATCGAGCCGCATCGCCGCGATTTTCGGGATTGTCGGCGCGATCAATGTGCCGATCATCAACCGTTCGGTGGTGTGGTGGAACTCGCTCCACCAGCCCGCCAGCATTACGACGGGCGGCAGCTCGATCGACGGGATTTACTTGTGGCCGCTGCTCTTCGCGGTGCTCGGTTTCTCCTTCCTTTTTGGCGGTATTGTGCTGATGCGGATGCGCACCATTTTGGCCGATATTCAAGCTGAGGCCCGCTTGCGTCGCAAGGCGCAAGGGGCGGGACTATCGGGTGAGGAGGCTCTCCAGTGAGAGAAGCGCTGGAACATATGCCGTTTGTCTACGGCGCCTATGCGGTGACGATTGTCAGCACGCTGCTGCTCGTCGCGCAGAGCTGGCTGGCGATGAAACGCGCCGAAGCCCGCCGTGACGAGGTGAAACGCAAGTGACGCAAGAGACTTCTGGCGGCATCAAGCCCAAGCACCAGCGGCTGGTGCTCATCCTGCTCGCCGTGGGCGCGCTGATCGGCGCGACCTTGCTGGCAATGGTCGCGTTGCAGGATCAGGCGAGTTATTTCTACGTGCCCGAGGATATCGAGGCCAATCCGCCCGAACCGGGGCAGGCGATCCGCTTGGGCGGCATGGTTGAAACCGGTTCGATCCAGACTGCGGCGGACGGGGTAACAACCGAATTCGTGGTGCATGACGGCAAGGCTCGCGTGCCGGTAACCTACACCGGCATCCTGCCCGATCTGTTTGTCGAGAATTCCGGCGTGGTGGCAGACGGACGGATGGACGCCAACGGCGTATTCGTTGCCGACCAACTGCTCGCCAAGCATGACGAGAATTATACCCCGCGCGAACTGGAAGAAATGACCGCCGAGCAAATGCGCGCGGAACTGCAAGAGAGCGTCGAGTGATCCCCGAGCTTGGATTGGCCGCCTTGTGGCTGGCTGCTGCGTTGGCAGCGCTGCAATTGCTCGCGGGGTTTGTCGGTTCGCGCAATGAAGGCGCTGCCTTCGCCGCGCTGGCGCGGCCTGCGGCGAGTTTGCAGGCCTTCCTCTGCATCATTGCCTTTAGTTCGCTGCTCTATGTCTTCGCGGTGACCGACCTGTCGGTGCGGCTGGTGGCGATCAATTCGCACTCGCTTAAACCGATGATCTTCAAACTGTCGGGCGCGTGGGGCAATCACGAAGGCTCGATGCTCCTTTGGGTCACCGTGATGGCGATGGCGGGTGGCCTGATTGCGCTAATTGAGCGGCGCCTGCCGGAAAAGACCATGATGGCGACCCTGTGCGCGCAGGCCTTTGTCGGGCTTGGGTTCTACGCCTTCCTGCTGCTCAGCTCCAATCCGTTTGAACGGCTGGCCGAGGTGCCGCCCGAAGGCAACGGCCTCAACCCGCTGCTGCAGGATATCGGTCTCGCCTTCCATCCGCCCACGCTTTACATCGGTTATGTCGGCCTGTCGGTGGCGTTCAGCTTTGCCGTGGCCGCGCTGCTCACCCGCAATGTGACGCCCGACTTCGCCCGCGTGATGCGGCCATGGGTGCTCGGCGCGTGGATTTTCCTGACCGTTGGCATCACCGCTGGTTCTTACTGGGCCTATTACGAGCTGGGCTGGGGCGGCTGGTGGTTCTGGGATCCTGTCGAGAACGCCTCGCTCATGCCGTGGCTGGCGGCGACCGCGCTGCTGCATTCGGCGAGCGTGCTGGCGGCGAGGGACGCCTTGCGGACGTGGACGATCATGCTCGGCGTGATTGCGTTCTCGATGAGTATGCTCGGCACATTCCTTGTGCGCTCGGGCATTCTGACGAGCGTTCACGCCTTTGCGGTCGACCCCGAACGCGGAAGCTTCATCCTGGCGCTGTTGATGCTCTATATCGGCGGCGCGCTGGTGCTGTTCGCGCTGCGCGCCAACACGATTGCCGAGGGCGAGCGGTTCGCCGTGCTGAGCCGCGAGGGCGCACTGGTGGTGAACAATGTCGGGCTGACGGCCATTCTTGGCGTGGTCTTGCTCGGCACACTCTATCCGCTGCTGACCGAGGCGTTTGACGTGCGTGTGTCGGTCGGCCCGCCTTACTTCAATCCGGTGAGCGCGATCTTCTTCCTGCCGATGCTGCTGGTGCTGATGGTCGGCCCGCTGCTGCGCTGGAAGCGCGACGATTTCACGCGAGTGCGCAAACCTGTGGCGATTGCGCTGGCGGTGGCGATTGTGATTATCATCCGCGCGGTGTTCTGGGACGGGATCGGGCTGCTGCCGCTGCTCGGTCTTGGACTGGCTGCGGGCGTGGCGATTGCCAGCTTAGCGCCGCTACAAGGCCGCTCGCTCCGCCGCACGCCGTTGGCGATCTGGGGAATGTGCATCGCGCATTTCGGCATCGCTGTGGCGCTGTTCGGCATGGCGGCGGATACCGCCTTCCAGAAGGAGCGGCTGGTCGCCGTAGCCGTGGGCGACACGGTGGACGTTGGCGACTGGACGGGCAGGCTCGACAGCGTCAACGCGGTCGCGGGGCCCAACTGGACGGCGATGCAGGCGAATATGCACCTTTCCTACAAAGGCGGGCCGGAGCGCGAAGCGCATCCGCAATCGCGCAATTTCTGGGCGCCGGTGATGGAGACGAGCGAAGTCTCGCTGCTCACCCGTTGGAATGGCCAGCTCTATGTTGCCGTGGGTAATCAGGCGGAGGATGGCCGCTGGCAATTGCGGCTGTGGTGGAAGCCGTTTGTGACTTTCATCTGGTATGGCGGCTTGTTGATCGCGTTCGGCGGCGTGCTGTCGCTGATTGGCCGCGTGCGCTCTGATCTGCGTCGCCGTAGCGGGGAGGCAGACGATGGCGAAGAGATTGCGTCGGCTGCACCAGAAGGGCAACCGGCATGAAGAACCTGCGCATCGCCTTGTGGGGTGTCGTCATCGTAGCCGCCTTCCTGTTCGGCCTGTTCGGCTATCAGCTGACCCAGCCCAAGGACGAATTCGTCCGCAGCGCTTTGATTGGCCAGACAATCCCCAAATTCGCGCTTCCCGCTATGGTGGAAAGCCGCCCGGGCCTTTCCAGCGCTGATCTTGCCGATGGCGAGGCCAAGCTGCTCAACGTTTTCGCCAGCTGGTGCATTCCCTGCGCTGCCGAAGCGCCATTTCTGGAAGAGCTGGCGCAGCAAGGTGCGCCGATTGTCGCGGTGGCGATTATGGACAATGCGGCGGCGGTTGACCGCTTTCTTGCGCAGCACGGCAACCCCTTCAACCGCATCGGTGACGACCAGATTTCGGAGGTGCAGGTTGCACTGGGCTCCTCCGGGGTTCCGGAGACGTTCGTGGTCGCGGGCGACGGGACGATCACTTATCAGCATATCGGCGATATCCGCGCGTCGGATGTGCCGGTGCTGATGGAAGAATTGCGCAAGGCGCAAGCGCAATGAGACTGCTCGCCGCCTTGCTGGCCCTTTTGATGGCCGCCCCGCTTTCCGCGCAGTCCGCGCCGCCTCCGCCCTATGCCTATCAGCAGCTTGAAGACCCCGCGCTCGAAGAGCAGGCGACCGAGCTGATGCACACTTTGCGCTGTATAACCTGCCAGAGCCAGTCGATTGCTGACAGTGACGCGCCGATGGCGGGCAATATGCGGCATCAGGTGCGCACCCGCATTGCCAATGGCGAAAGCCCCGAGGACGTGCGCGCGTGGCTGGTTTCGCGCTATGGTGACTATGTGAGCTACGAACCGGTGGCGAGCGCGAGCACTTGGCCGCTCTTTGTCATTCCCGGTATCCTGCTGCTGATTGCGATTCTGGTGCTGCTGCGCCGCGTCGGCCGCCGCGATACGGCTGAGGGAGAAGGCGCATGAGCTGGGCCATTGCGATTGCGCTCGCGCTGCTGGCGATGGGCACCGCCATCGCGCTCTACAAGCTGCCGCGCACCGTGTGGGCAGGACTGGCAGCGACACTGGTGTTCGGCCTTGCAGGTTATGCCATGCAGGCGAGCCCTGATCTGCCTTCAGCTCCCAAGGCTGCGGAGGACAGCCGCGTTGTCAATCTTGAAGATTATGACCCCGTCGCCCAGCGCCGCGAATTCATCGCCGACGATGAGCGCAGCCGGGCCGACTTCCTCATCACCGCCGATGGCATGGCGCGGCGCGGGCAGTTTGACGATGCAGCGACGTTTCTCAACGGCGTGACTACCGCCAATCCGCAGGATTTCGAGGCGTGGCTGGCGCTGGGCAATGCGCTGGTCGAGCACGCTGACGGTGCGCTGACGATGCCCGCGCAATACGCCTATCGCAACGCCGCATCGCTGCGACCCGATCATCCGGGGCCGGGCTATTTCATCGGGATCGCTCTCATCCGCCAGAACCGCTTCGCCGAAGCGCGCGACATATGGGCGCAAGCTCTGGAAGGCGCGCCAGAGGATGCTGCGGGCAGGGCCGGGCTGGAAGAGCGGCTCGCCCGACTCGATGGTATGCTGATGATGATTGCGCAGGCGCAGGCAATGGAAGCGGCCAATGCAGAGGCAGAGCAGGGGGAGACGCCGGCGCCTGCGGCTCCGGAAACCCCGGAAAACGGCCAGTAACATCCTTGTGCACTGCACAATGTTGCTAGTGCCCGCTCGCGCTGCTAAACGGCGCGCTTTGCTGGCCGGGGCTCCCGGCGACATGGGCCGTAAATCCATATGAGCGCAGCCGAAAAAGACCGCGAATCTGCCAAGCTGAAGCTGGCGGCCGGGGCGATAGGTATCGTCTTCGGCGATATCGGCACGTCGCCGCTCTACGCCTTCCGCGAAACCTTTCGCGGTGCCCACCACATGCCGATCGACCAGTTGCACGTGCTCGGTGTCGTCAGCCTGATCTTCTGGTCGATGACACTGATCGTGGCGATCCAATACGTCTCGATACTGATGCGCGCGGACAATAACGGGCAGGGCGGCAGCCTTGCGCTCGTCGCGCTGCTTTCGCGCAGCATGGGCAAGAGCAATTACGGATGGCTGGTCGTTCTTCTCGGCGTGTTTGCGACCGCACTCTTCTACGGCGATTCGATGATTACGCCCGCGATCTCCGTGCTTTCGGCGGTGGAGGGTCTGACGGTTGTCGATAGCGGCTTGCAGCCCTTCGTCATCCCCATCGCGCTGGTGCTGCTGGTAGGCCTTTTCATCCTGCAACAGCGCGGCACCGCCAAGGTTGGCGCGCTGTTTGCTCCGGTGATGATCCTCTACTTTACCGTCATCGCGGTGCTGGGCATCACGCAGATCTTCAACACGCCGGAGATTCTCTACGCGCTCAATCCCTATTGGGCGGTGCAGTTCTTTATGGCGGAGAAGGTCTTCGCCTTCCTTGCGCTCGGCTCGGTTGTGCTGGCGGTGACCGGCGCAGAGGCGCTCTATTCCGACATGGGCCATTTCGGACGCGGGCCGATGAAGCTGAGCTGGTTCGGCTTTGTGATGCCTGCGCTGCTGCTCAATTACTTCGGGCAGGGCGCGATGATCCTCAGCCTGCCGCCCGAGGCCGCCAATGAGGCAATCGAGAGCCCGTTCTTCTACCTTGCCGATGAGGCATACCGCCTGCCGCTTGTGATCTTGGCCACCTGCGCAACTTTCATCGCCAGCCAGGCGGTGATCAGCGGTGCCTTCAGCATTACCCACCAGGCGATCCAGCTTGGCTTCGTGCCGCGCCTGTCGATCCGCCACACGTCGGACGAGCATTCGGGCCAGATCTATATCCCCGTAATCAACTGGGCGCTGATGTGCGCGGTGATCTTGCTGGTGCTCACATTCCAGAACTCTTCCAACCTCGCCAGCGCCTATGGCATCGCGGTGACGGGTGCGGTGACAATCGACACGCTGCTGATGGCGGTGCTGCTGATCGGGGTGTGGAAATGGCCCAAATGGATCGCCGTCCCGGTGGTGTTGCTGTTCCTGATAGTTGATGGCGCCTATTTCGCAGCGAATCTCACCAAGGTTCCCGATGGGGGCTGGTTCCCGCTGCTGGTGGGCGCGATAGCATTTACGCTGCTCACGACATGGGCGAAGGGACGCAAGCTCATGCGTGCGCGCATGACCGAGGCGAGTCTGCCGCTGGATATTTTCGCCAAATCCGCGCGCTCCAGCACCGCGCGTGTGCCGGGCACGGCGATCTTCATGAATTCGGGCAGCAGCGGAACGCCCTCCGCGCTGCTCCACAATATCAAACACAACAAGGTGCTGCATGAACGCATCGTCGTGCTGACGGTGCAGATCGCCGACGTGCCTTACGTCGACGATTCCAAGCGGTGCGAGATCATGGAGCTGGGCGACGGGTTCTTCCGCGTGATCCTGCATTACGGCTTTATGCAGGAAACCGACGTTCCCAAGGCGCTCGCCAGCCAGGATATGTGCGGCGGCCCGTTCGATATGATGAAGACGAGCTTCTTCCTCAGCCGCCAGACGCTGCTGAGCGCGGAGAAGCCGGGCATGGCGATCTGGCGCGAACGGTTGTTCGCATGGATGATGCGCAATGCGGCAACGCCGATGGAGTTCTTCCGCCTGCCGACCAACCGCGTGGTCGAAATGGGCAGCCAGGTGGAGATTTAGCCGGTCGGCGGCTCGTTCTTTACCGCTTCTTCCGCTGCCTCTTCCTCGTCTCCCACGGCTAGCCCGTGGCGCATCAACATCGGCACCTGCGTAAAGGTGAAGAGGAAGGTCAGCGGCAGGAACAGCCACAGCTTCATGCCAAGCCAAGTCTCGAAATCGACGGTGTAAATCAGCACCGTGTTGAGCGCGCCGAGCACGATGAAGAACAGCCCCCAATTGCGCGAGAGCTTTAGCCAGCCGGTGTCATCGAGTCCCTCGAAGGCGGCGTCGAGCAGCACTTTGAGCAGCGCCACGCCGCGTGCGACCCCCACCAGCAGGGCGACGGCGAAGATGGCGTAGACGATGGTCGGCTTCCACTGGATGAAGCGTTCGTCCTGGAAATAGATCGTCAGCGCGCCGAACCCAACGATCAGTGCCGTTGAGAGCCACAGCATCGGGCTGACCTTGCCCAGCCGGAGCTTGCTCACCGCCAGCGCAATGATGGCGGCGAAGATAAAGGCGGTGGTGCCGGCGATGACAGCGGCGACTTCTGCCAGCATATCGCCACTATCTTCGGGCGAGAACCATTTGTAGGTCAGGAAGAAGACCAGCAGCGGGCCGTAATCGACCGCGACATTGAGCCAGCCGGATTTGGGTTTTGGTGGCGGTTCAGAAGACATAATAACTCCGCTCGCCCTGAGCTTGTCGAAGGGCTGCATTTCCTTTTGGCGCTGCTCTAGAAGAAAGGACAACCCTTCGACAAGCTCAGCGTGAGCGGGGAAGGGAGGGCAGCCGGTACCTCACGCCACTCCCGCAATCACACGCGCCACGAGGTCGGGATCGAAGGGCCGCAAATCGTCCAAAGTCTCGCCCACGCCGATGGCATGGATGGGCAGGCCGTATTGCTCTGCCGCCGCCACCAGCACGCCGCCGCGCGCTGTACCGTCGAGCTTGGTCATGATAAGGCCGGTGACGCCCGCGACCTCCTTGAAAATCTCGATCTGGCCCAGAGCGTTTTGGCCATTGGTCGCATCGAGCACGAGGATCACGTCGTGCGGTGCTTCCGGATTCAAGCGCCCAAGCACTTTGCGGATCTTCGCCAGCTCATCCATCAACTCGCGCTTGTTCTGGAGGCGGCCTGCGGTGTCGACGATCAGCGCATCGGTGCCGATATCGGTCGCCTTCTTCACCGCGTCGAAGACGATGGAAGCGGGGTCGCCGCCTTCGGGGCCGGTCACGATTGGCGCGCCAATGCGCTCGGCCCAGATCTTGAGCTGGCCGATGGCGGCGGCGCGGAAGGTGTCTCCGGCGGCCAGCATCACTTCGTAATCATCTTCCTGCAACCAGTGGCCGAGCTTGGCGATGGTCGTGGTCTTGCCGCTGCCATTGACGCCGATCACCAGAATGACCTGCGGGCGGGGGAATGCGGTCACTTCGAGCGGCACGGCGACAGGGCGCAGGATCGCGGCGATTTCCTCCGCCACTGCCTCTTTCAGCTCACGCTCGGTAATGGTGAGGCCGAACCGCTTCTCCGCCAGCTTGGCGCGAATGCGACCGGCGGCAGCGGGGCCGAGATCGGAGAGGATCAGCGCGTCCTCGACATCATCCAGCGTGGCATCATCCAGCTTGGCCGTTCCGACCACGCCGGTGAGGTTTTCGGACAAGCGATCCGAGGTCTTGCGGAAACCGCCGAACAGCTTGTCGGACCAACTCGTCCCGCTCATATCAGCAATCCTTCGTTGAGGCCGGTGGGCGTGACGGTGACAATCGTGCCGCGCTGTGTCCCTGCCGGCAGCGCTACCCGGGCGAAGTTCTCCGCATAGCCGGTGCTGTCCGCCTCGGCGAGGACGCGCTGCGGGCTACCCACAAGGCTGGTGAGCCATTGCTCGCGCGTTTTCGCGACAGCCGTGCGCAATTCGGCGGCGCGCGTCCTGATTACTGCCTTGTCGAGCTGCGGCATCAGCGCAGCGGGCGTGTTGGGGCGGGGCGAATAGGGGAAGATATGGCCGTGGACGACAGGCAGGTCGGCGATGATCGAGAGGTTGTCAGCATGGTGCGCATCGCGCTCGGTCGGGAAACCGGCGATAATATCCGCACCGATGGCGAGATCAGGACGATGGGTGCGCAGGCGTTCCACGAGAGAAACCGCATCGGCGCGGCTGTGGCGGCGCTTCATCCGCTTGAGGATCAGGTCAGCGCCGTGTTGGAGCGAGAGATGCAGATGCGGCATCACGCGCGGTTCGCGGGCAAACAGATCGAATAACACCGGATCGACCTCTGCACCGTCGATTGAGGACATTCTGAGACGCTGCAAATTAGGGAAGGCTCTGAGCACCGCGCGCACCAATTCGCCCAGCGGCGGCGAGCCCGGCAGATCGTGCCCCCAGCTGGTGACATCGACGCCGGTCAGCACCACTTCGGGCGCGCCTTGTTCGAGATGGCTCTCTACCTCGCGCAGAACCTGTGGGATTGTCAGCGAACGGCTTGTCCCGCGTCCCTGCGGGATGATGCAGAAGGTGCAGGCATGGTCGCAGCCGTTCTGCACGGCGATAAAGGCGCGGGTGTGCTGGGGTGGCGGCGCGCGCTGCGGTTCAGGGACATTCCACGCGCGCGCATCGAGCTTCGCGGTGTTCGGCACCAGCCCGTCCACCTCGGGCATGGCGGCAAGCTGCTCGCGCTCGATATCCGCCGCGCAGCCGGTGACCAGCAGCCGCGCATCGGGTCGGGCCTTGCGGGCCTTGCGGATCGCCTGGCGTGTCTGGCGCACGGCTTCCATTGTCACCGCACAGGAGTTCACGACGACGACGTTCTCGCTCGCTACCAGCGCACGAATGCGCTCGCTCTCGGAGATATTGAGGCGGCAGCCGAGTGAGATGACTTCTGCGGTGTTTGGGGGGGCGCTCACCCGAAGCTGTCCCAATCGAATGAGCCGCGAAAACTCTCGGTTGCGCCGCCGGTCATGGTGATGCGGTTGTCCTCGCCCCAGGCGATGGCGAGCGGGCCGCCTGGCAGATGCACCGTCACCGCGCGATCTGTAAGCCCGCGCCGCATGGCCGCGACCGCCGTCGCACAAGCGCCGGTGCCGCAAGCGCGGGTGAGGCCCGCACCACGTTCCCATACGCGCAGGCGGATCGTCTGGCGGTCCACTACAGTGGCGACATTCACATTGATGCGCTGGGGGAACACCGGATCGTTCTCGATCACCGGGCCAAGGGTTTCAAGCGGCACCGCGCTCTGATCGGGCACGAAAAAAACAACGTGCGGATTACCCACATTCACTGCGACCGGCTGCTCCAGCCCGTCCCAGCCGAGCGGGAGCGATAGCGTGTCCATCGCATAGGCGAGGGGGATAGCATCCCATTCAAAGCGCGGTTCGCCCATGTCGACCGCAATGCCGCCTGTATCGGGGCGCGTCGCAATCATTCCGCCTGCGGTTCGGATCGTCGCGGGTCCGCCAAGGAGCATTCCGACCGCGCGCGAGGCATTGCCGCAAGCTTCGACTTCGCCGCCATCGGAGTTGAAAATGCGCATATGGGCAGTCGCGCGATCGTCCGCTTCCAGCACGATTAGCTGGTCGCAGCCGATGCCTTCCCGCCGGTCTGCAATTGCGCGAACGCGTCCATCGTCGAGCGCGGGCAAGGCGGTTTCGCGCGCATCGAGCACGACGAAATCATTACCCAGCCCATGCATTTTGACAAAGGGGATACGCATAGCTGCCACCTAGGGCGCAGCGCAGCATTCCGCAATGGCGAGGGTCGCGATCAGCTCGCCTTTCGCAGCGTTTCGGCGGTGGTGTTTGCCTGTGCTTCCGGCGTCTCGGATGCAGGCGATAGCAAAAGGCCCATTTTCTGTAACCGCGCCGCTGTGTCGGCGGCGTTCTCGGGACGACCATACAGATAGCCCTGGCCCTTGATTTCGCCGAGACCCTGCAGCTTTTCCAGCACTTCGCCGTTTTCAATTCCTTCGGCGGTCACCGGTAAGGACAGGCCGCGACCAAGCGAGATGATCGCGTGCAGCAATTCGCTGCCAACTTCCGCTTTCGAAATTTCGGTCACAAAGCTGCGGTCGATTTTCAGCCGGTCAAACGGCAGCGAACGCAGTTGCGACAGGCTGGAATAGCCGGTGCCGAAATCGTCGAGGCTGACGCGGATGCCCTGGTTCTTGAGGCTCGAAATTATCGATCGCACCGCGCCGATATTGTCGTGCAGGCAGCTTTCGGTGATCTCTATTTCCAACCGTGCGGGCGGGAAGCCGCTCTCGACAAGCATATGCAACAGCTTCTGCGCGAACCACGGGTCGCGCAATTGCAGCGGGGAGATGTTGACCGAGAGCGAAAGGCTGGGATCCCATTGCAGCGCATCTTTCAGCGCCTTGCGGATGAGCTGCTCCGACAGCTCGCCGATCAGGTCGATTTCTTCGGCCACGGGAATAAAGATATTCGGCGCGACGACGCCATAGGTCGGCGAATGCCAGCGGGCGAGCATTTCGAAGCCGACGAGCCTGCCGCTCTCCAGATCAATCTGCTGTTCGTAGAAGGGAACGAACTCGCCGTTCTTCAGCCCTTCGCGGATGCCCGCTTCGATCTCGTTGCGGAAGCGCAGTTCGTCTTCCATCTGGTGTTCGAACCAGAAGTAGCGGTTCCGCCCGCGCTTCTTGGCATGATACATGGCAATATCGGCGCGGTGGAGCAGGCGTTCAGCCCCCAGCAGCGTCGTTCCGTCCGATCCGCGCCCAGTGCGGGCAATGCCGATCGAAAGCGTCGCATCTATCGTTGCATCGTCGAGCGAGATCGCTCTGGAAACGCTGCGGATAATCGCATCGACGGTGGAATCCACGCGGTCGCGGGCGTGCATCTGGAACGGGAAAGCACAGGCGAATTCGTCTCCACCAATGCGCACCAGAACGCTGTCCTGCGGCAATTGGGCCTCGATCCGTTCGGCAATGGTGGTGAGCACACGGTCGCCAATATGGTGTCCGTTCACGTCGTTGATCTGTTTGAAATTGTCGATGTCGATCATCAGCACCGCGACATCATTTCCTGCTATCTGGCTTTCGCTGATGAGGGTGTCGATGGCCGGCGGACCGCTGCGGCGGTTGAGGCATCCGGTCAGGGGATCGCGCTCCGCCAGATCACGGGCGCGGGCCTCTGCCTGCTTGCGTTCCTGCACTTCGCGGCGCAGGTCGGTGTAGCGGCGCCAGCCGAATATCAGCAGCGCAATGTTAAGGAACATCGCATTGGTCAGCGCAAGGTCGGGGGCGACGCCGCGACCCATCCACGAAGCGACAATTTGTGGCATGAGCGAGCCACCGGTGCCGACGAACAGAATGACAGCGGCCACAGCAATCCCCAGCGCGACAATGTCACGGTCGGCGGATTGCAGCTTCGGCGCCTTTTTGCGCCCGGTGTTAGCATTCTTGTCAGGCAAAACGCGTTGTCCCCCAGAACAATCCTTTGCTCTATCGGGCAAGCGTCTCAAATTTCCGTTAATTGCGATGCGGCGCCAGCCGCGCTAGGCGCCCAGAAACAGCAAATGCGACAGCAAGAGGAGTCACACGTGCCCAATTACTGGCTGATCAAGTCGGAGCCTTTCAAATACGCTTGGGAACAGCTGCTGCGCGACGGAGCAACCGTGTGGGACGGCGTGCGCAACCACCGCGCGGCGAACAATCTGAAGGCTATGCAGCCGGGCGATCAATGCTTTTTCTACCACTCGAACAAGGGTTTGGAGATCGTCGGGATTGCCGAGGTGAGCAAGTCCGGCCTGATTGATCCGACTGACGCCGAAGGCAAATGGCCGACGGTAAAGGTGAAACCGGTGCGCGCAATGAACACACCCGTCACCTTGAAAGCGATCAAGGCCAACCCCGATCTCGAAGGGATCGAGCTGGTGCGGCTTGGCCGGCTGTCTGTGGCAGAAATAAAGCCCCGTGAGTGGGACATCATCCTGAAAATGGGCGAATAGCCCCTACGACCCGCGCAATCCGCTCACCGTCGCGCCGCTGGCGGCGAGTTGCTCGATATCGGTGATGCAGTGGAGCAGGCGGATGCCCTTGCGGCCCATCGCCTCTTCCAGTGCAACATCGAACTCGGCGTTGGTCGCCACCCGCTTGCCCCAGCCACCAAAGCTCTGCGCCATTAGCGCAAAATCGGGATTGGCGAGGTGGGTTGACGCTTCGCGGCCGGGATATTCGCGCTCCTGGTGCATCCGGATCGTGCCATAACACGAATTGTCGAACAGGATCACCAGCAGGTCGAGCCCGTACTGCGCAGCAGTGGCCAGTTCCTGCCCGTTCATCAGGAAATCGCCATCACCTGCAGCGGCGACGACGCAGCGATCAGGAAAGCGGCGCGCGGCGGCGACGGCTGCGGGAACGCCATAGCCCATAGCTCCGGCGGTGGGCGCAAGCTGCGAGGGGAAACCGGCATAGGGCCAGTAACGGTGCCACCAGCCAGAGAAGTTGCCCGCGCCGTTGCAGATGATCGCGTCTGCGGGAAGCAGGCGGCGCACGCTGCCCATCGCCACGGCCAGATCGAGATCGTATTGCATCTCCTCACGCGGAGTGTGCCAGGCAAGCCACTCGGCGTGCGCCTGTGCTCCGGCATCGAAGGGGATGATGTCCTCGGTCGGCCAGAGCGCGGCGCTCTCGGCGAATTCGGCCATATCGGCGCAGATCGGCAAATCAGCGCGATAGACGCGGCCCAGCTCGTTTGCATCAGGGTGGACGTGGATGAGTATCTGGCCCGGATGATCGGGCGTAATCAGGCCGTAACTGTCGGTAGTCGCCTCACCCAGCCGTGCGCCCACGCACAGCACCAGATCGGCGGCCTTGACCCGCTCGACCAGCTTGGGGTTGGGGCCGTAACCCAGATTGCCCGCATAGACTGGCGAGGAGGGCGGGATTGCATCCTGCCGCCGGAATGCTGTCGCTACTGGCAGACCAATCCGCTCGGCAAATTCGGTGAAATAATGCCGTGCCCGCTCGTGCCAGCCCGCGCCGCCGACAATCGCGATGGGGGCCGCCGCATCACCGATCATTTGCATCATCGTGCCCATCGCATCGGGGCAAACCGCTTGCGCAGGCCGCGTAGCCGCAGGCCGCACCGGCGCGGTAATACCTTTTTCGTGCAGCATATCCTCGGGCAGGGCGAGAACGACCGGGCCGGGGCGTCCTGATACGGCAACGGACCAGGCACGCGCGATATATTCGGGAATGCGCGCCGCATCGTCGATCTTGGCGGCCCATTTGGCAATCGGCCCGAAGAAGGCGGGGAAGTCGACTTCCTGAAAGCCTTCGCGGTCTTTCATGCCGCGATCGACATCACCGACAAACAGGATCATCGGCTGCGAGTCCTGGAAGGCGACGTGGACGCCGATGCTGGCATTGGTCGCGCCGGGCCCACGGGTGACGAAGGCCACGCCGGGCTTGCCCGTCATCGCTCCATCGGCGCAAGCCATGAAGGCAACGCCCCCTTCTTGGCGGCAGGTGACCGTGTCGATCGCGCCGCAATCGGACAACGCATCGAGCACGGGCAGAAAGCTCTCTCCCGGTACAGTGAATACGCGGTCACAGCCTTGTTCGACAAGGCAATCGACCAGCAGGCGGGCGACGGAGCGGGATGGTGTATCGGTCATCGTCCGCAGCGTTAGACCCAGCCGGTTTCGCCTGCAACTACCCACAGCGGTTTGCGAACCGTCCCGTCTGTGGACACGCCCATCGCAGCGATATCGCATATGGTTACGAAAGCGTTAAGACGAATGCCATGAGACGCGCACTTGTTCTTACCGACGAATCCCGCCGCCATTGGTTTAGGGCGTCGCTGCCGCCGCACGTGGTGCACCGCGCCAACGAAATCGAGCGGCAGGTGCCGTGGCGTCTCCGCCTGAACCTGACGCGCAAAGATCTGGAAACGGTCGCCGCGACCTATGTTGCCGGCTTTGTCGGGACGATGACCTTTATCATCTGACCGAGCTCGCTTAAGCGGCAGCCGCCGCCTCGGCATCGCGCTCCGCCTTCAGCAGCATCGTGCCCAGCCAAGCCGAGACAAGGCACATCGCCGCGCTCAGCAGCAATTGCTCGGCCAGCGGTATGCCAATGGTGCTGAGGCCCAGGGCGAGCAACGCCCCCACCACCATCGCTCCCGAGTTGACGATATTGTTCGCCGCCACCGCGCGGCTGGCGCGGTTCGATTCAACCTTGGTGGTGAGGAAGGCATAAAGCGGCACCACGAACATCCCCCCGAAAATTGCGATAAACAGCAGGCAGGCGAGCAGCGCCCAGGCGAGCGGGTAGGAGAGGAAGGTGGAAATGTTCATCAGCGCGGTGTCCGTCACCGATGCGTTCCACGCTAGGCACACAAAATAGAACGCGACCACCATGGCGCCCATCAGCACCACCGAAACCGGCGAATAGCGCGAGGATACCCGCCCTTTCAGCAGCAGATTCACCGCCACCGAACCGATGGCCACACCGATGGAGAAGAACACCAGCAGCAGGCTGGCCACCGCAGGATCGGCGTAGAGCACATTCTTGGCGAGCGGCGGGAATTGGATGAACAGCACCGAGCCGATCGTCCAGAAGAAGCTGATCGCGAGAATGGCGAAGAAGACTTCGCGGTTGTGCGACACGTCGCGCACGAGGTTCCACGACGAGGTGAAGGGATTGAAGTCGACTTTCTCAGGCTCGCCCATCGGCGGTGCAGGGGGCACGTGGCGGCTGGTGAGATAGCCGATAACCGCCACTCCCATGATCGCCGCGGCGGCGACTTCCACCTTATTGGCGAGAAAGCCGGCGATGATCGTCCCGCCCATGATCGCGAGGTAAGTGCCTGCTTCGACCAGTCCGGTGCCTGCCAGCACTTCCTCTTTTTCCAGATGTTGAGGCAGGATCGCGTATTTGATCGGCCCGAAAAAGGTCGAGTGCACCCCCATGGCAAACAGGGCGAGCATCAGCAGCGGGATCGCCACCAACTCCACCGCCACCCCGTGCAGCGCCATGAACAGGCCGATTGCGCCCACCGTCATAATGCCGATCTCGGCAGCCTTCACCATGCGGATGATCTTCGCCTTGTCGCGTAGATCGGCAAGTTGGCCGGAAATGGCGGAGAGCAGGAAGAAGGGCAGGATAAACACTGCCGACGCCGCGCTGGAGAACAGCACTTCGGCCTCTTCCGAACTGTATACCGCATAGACGACGAACAGCACCATCGTGGTTTTGTAGAGATTGTCGTTGAACGCGTTCAGCAACTGGGTGGCAAAGAGCGGCAGGAACCGCCGCTGCTTGAGCAGGTGGGTCGATGTGAACATGATGTCGCTTAAGTCGCCTTCCTGATGCTTCGGCCTATTGCTTCGGGCGCGGATTTCCTCCGGCTTATAACCAATCCAGTCCATAGGCCACGCTTTTTCCCGAATGATATTGCGGCTATGAGTCGCGCCCATGTGGACATTGCCCAATATCCTCACCTTGTCGCGTATCCTTGCCTTGCCCTTGCTCGGCTTCCTGCTGTGGTGGCCCGGCTGGGCATTGGGATACTATCTGGCCTTTGTCCTATACGCGCTGATGGGCATCACCGACTATTTCGACGGAATGCTTGCGCGGTCGAGCGGGACAGTGAGCAAGCTGGGCATTTTCCTCGATCCGATTGCCGACAAGATCATGGTGGCGACGGTTATTCTGGTGCTGGCGGCGCAAGGCCAGTTGCGCGGGCCATATGTTGGCGATCTGCACGTGGTGGCGGGGCTGATCATCCTGATGCGCGAGATTGCCGTTTCGGGCCTGCGCGAGTTTCTCGGCGGATTGCAGGTGAGCGTGCCGGTGTCCAAGCTCGCCAAATGGAAGACGACCTTCCAGCTGGTGGCGCTCGGCGCGCTCATCCTTGGCGCGGCAGTACATGGCACGCCCTGCGCCTCGCTCGATGCGCCGGGAGGATGCGGCACATGGCAAGACCAGTGGATCCGCACCGTCGGCCTCGTCAGCCTGTGGAGCGCGGCGGTGCTGACCGTGATTACCGGCTGGGACTATCTGCGCGTCGGCTTGAAGCACATGGATTGAGGCACTTGGATTGATGGGGGTGGCGTGGCCTACACCTCTTCAACTGCCAGAGACTCCATATCGATCACGAAGCGATAGCGGACATCGGATTTCTCCAGCCGTTCGAACGCCTTATTTACCTCTTCCATGCGGATAATCTCAATCTCCGGCATCACGTTGTTCGCGGCGCAGAAATCGAGCATTTCCTGCGTTTCCGCGATCCCGCCGATCAGCGACCCCGAAATCGACTTGCGCCCGAACAGCATTGGTGCGGTATTGGTGGGTGTTTCCAGCGGGCCGACCTGCCCGACGATCACCAGTTCCCCGCCCACATCGAGCAGCGGGATGTACGCGTTGACGTCATGCGCAACCGGTACGGTATCGATAATGACGTCGAAACTGCTCGCCGCCGCAGACATTGAATCCTCGTCCGTGGACAGGAGGTATTCGCTCGCACCCAGCTCTGCGGCATCGGCCTGCTTGTCGGGGGAACGCGAAATAACGGTGACTTGCGCGCCCATGGCGGCGGCAATCTTGACTGCCATATGGCCCAACCCGCCGAGGCCGATGACCCCTACGCGGCTGCCCTCCGTCACGCCGCAGGCCTTGAGCGGCGAGTAGGTGGTGATCCCGGCACACAGCAAGGGCGCGGCGCGGGCGAGGTCGAGCGCCGCTGGCACGCCCAGCACGAATTCCTCGCGCACCACGATGTGCTTGGAAAATCCGCCTTGCGTGACGCCTTCGCCATCGGGATTGGGTGAGCCGTAGGTCATCGTCATGCCTTCGCGGCAGAACTGTTCCTGATGCGCATGGCATTGGTCACAATGCTGGCAGCTATCGACCATGCACCCCACCGCTACGGTGTCGCCCACGGCATATTTTGCCGCGCCGCCGCCTGTGGCGATGACGCGGCCGACAATTTCGTGTCCCGGAACAACCGGATAGTTGGTCATCCCCCAATCATCGCGGGCGAAGTGCAAATCCGAATGGCAAATGCCGCAATAGAGGATTTCGATGACAATATCGCCGGGCGCCAGCTCGCTTCTGCGATCAAAGGCGTAGGGCGCCAGCGCCCCGCTCGTATCGCGTGCTGCATAACCAATTGTCTTCATGGATTATCCCCCAGCAATGCCGCGTGTTGCTTCGGGCGGCTAAAGAGCCGGGTTACACCTCTGCGGCAGTCTTGGACAGGACCTTATTCCACTTCAGACACCACGATAAACTGCGGTGCTTCGGCAAAGCCCATGAATTCGCCCATGATCGTTTGCACCGTTTCGCCGCCCATGTCTTCGGCGATGAAGCCGTCCATGTCGGGAATTGCGAAGGCTTCGATATAGGCAAAGCCGGGCGCGCCTTCACCGATCAGCAGCCGCTCGGCGCGGTAGGTGCGGAAGTCGGCGACACGGGCTAGGCCGCGCATCGACGGATAATCGGTTGTGCGCACCCAGTTTTCGAACTGCTCGGGCGTCACCCCCTCTTTCAGCGTGTAGAGCAGGAAGAGGTTCGGTTTTGCATCACTCATGGAATAATCCCCCACATTGGCAAACTGCGACTCCGAGGGGCAGGATTGCGCGAATAGCGGGCGGTTTCAAGGCAATGCGTTGTGATAATCGGCCACCGCTCGGGTGACCGCCTGCATCATCGCCATCCGGTCTTCCGTAGGGCGCTGCGTCTCGCCAATCATCACGGCGATGGCATAGGCCGAGCCGTCAGGCGCATACAGCAGGCCGACATCGTTATAGCCCGACTGGCGGCCTTCGTAGAACTGGCCGGTGCCAGTCTTGTGCGCGAGAGTGAAGCCTTCGGGCGCTCCGGCACGCAGGCGGTTGGGGCCGCTGCGCGTTGCGAACATCACTTCGATCAGCCAGCGCGTGCGTTCGCGGGTGAGCAGGTGGCCGCGTTCCAATCGGGCCAAGGCTCCGGCAATCGCCAGCGCCGATGCGCCGTCCACCGGATCATCCTGATAGCGGCGGAAGGCAGCGGCTCGCACACTGTCGGGAAGCGCGTCGCGCGCGTCGAAAAAGCCGAGGCGGGTGTAGGCATATTCCTGCCGCCATTCGAGGCCGGCAATCGCGCTCTGCATCGCCCGCTCGCCGGGGCCAAAGCGGATGTCGGCAAGCTGCGCATCGGCCAGTTCGGCGCGCACCGCTTCCGGCCCGCCGACGACATTGAGCACCGCATCATTGGCGGTGTTGTCGCTCTGCGTGATGGCGCGGGTGATGAGGTCTTCCACGCTCGTCGTGACCGATCCTGCGGCAAGGATTTCCTCGCGGATCGGCTGGTAAAATACTGCCAGATCGGCGCGGGTGAGCGTAACTTCGCGGCCAAGATCAAGCGCGCCGGTATCCGCTTGGCGCAGGGCGGTGAAGGCGACCCACAGCTTGCTGACGCTTTGCTGGGGGAGCAGCTGCGCCCCGTTCCAGTCGGTCTGCCAGCCGCTATCGACATCGACCACCGCGATACCGAGTGAGCCGCCGAAGTCCTCGCCGATGCGGTCAATCGTTGCTGCGAGTTCGGTTTGCGCCGCCTCGGTCTGTGCTGCGCGCTGCGTTTCTGCACTGTTTTCCGCCGATTGGGCCTGCACAGGCTGCTCGCTGCAACCGGACAGCCCACCGGACGCGGCAAGCGCAAGCAGAAAAGGGGCGACGAGCAACCGCATGACGTGCGACGCTATACCAGCAAGTGGTAAATGTTTCAGCCCGCGCGCAATTCCTCGGCCAGGAGGCGGAATTCCTCCGCGCGCGGCGAATTGGTGCGCCACACCAGTGCGATCTCCCGGCCGGTCTGCTTGCCTTTGAGCGGGCGTGCGACAACATCGGTGCCGAGCAAAATGCCCGCATCAATCGCCATCTTGGGCAGCATGGTGAGGCCGAGGCCGTTATCCACCATCTGCACCAGCGTGTGCAGGCTGGTGCCGATCATCGTCGCACTCGCGCGCATTTCGGGCCGGTTGCAGGCGGCGAGCGCGTGTTCTTTCAGGCAGTGCCCGTCTTCGAGCAGCAGCAAGCGGCCTTCATCGATCATCGCTGGCGATATTTCCGCTGGCGGATCGCGCGGATCGTCCTTGGGGAAAGCAACGAACAATTCGTCATGCGCGATGATTTCCTTCTCTACGTCGCCGGTCGCGAAGGGGAGGGCGAGCAGCACGCAGTCGGCGCGGCCATGGTGGAGCGATTCGATGGCGTGGTCGGAGGTTTCCTCGCGCAGGAACAGCTTTAGCTGCGGACGCTCTTTGCGCAGACGCGGGAGAATACGCGGGAGCAGGAAAGGCGCGATGGTGGGGATGACACTCATCCGCAGTTCGCCAGATAATGGCTGACCGGCAGCTTGCACCAGATCGGACAGCTCCTCCGCCTCGCGCAGCAGCCGATGAGCCTTGGCGACCACACTGTTGCCGAGCGGGGTAAAGCGCACAACGCGGCGGCTGCGCTCCACCAGTGTCACTCCGAGAAGCGATTCCAGTTCACGGATTCCGGCGGAAAGCGTTGATTGTGAGACGAAACTTGCCTCTGCCGCCTTGCCGAAATGGCCATGCTCGTGGAGCGCCACGAGATATTGCAACTGCTTGATAGTGGGCAGGTAGGTGCTCACTGAGCCGCCGCAGCCTCTGCTTCAACCTCGACCATTTCCGCTTGCACATCGTCGATATGGGTCATTTTCAACCGCCCCTTTTCGACTGCGAAAGCGAGCTTGCCTTCTACCAATTCCAGCGCGTCCTTGCCGAACACTTCGAAGCGCCAGCCTTCCAAGATCGGGAGTTTGCGCACACCAGCCGCCAGAGCTTCCAGCTCGTCCGACTTGGTAAGCAGGCGCGACGCCACGTCGATTTCGCGGGCGCGGATTTTCAGCAGCAGTTTGAGCAAATCGGCCACCAGCGCGCCTTCCTTTCCCAGCGGCGCACCGCGCTTGGGCTTGTCGGGCATTTCGTCGGGCGAGAGCGGCTCTGCATTCTTGAGCACTTTCATCAGGCGCCGCCCGATATCGTTCTCTTTCCACGCCTGCGAAAGCCCGCGCACCTTGGCGAGATCGGTCTGTGTCTTGGGCGGATGGCTGGCAAGGTCGGCGAGCGTTTCGTCGCGGATGATACGACCGCGTGGAATGTCCTTGTCCTGCGCCTCGGTTTCCCGCCACGCAGCCAGCGCCTTCAGCCGCCCCAGCACCGCCGGATTGCGGCCCGGCGCGCGGATGCGATGCCATGCGGTGTCGAGATCATTGGCGTAATTCGCCGGATCGGCCAGCTTTTCCATCTCGGCGTTCAGCCAGTGGCCGCGATCGGTCTTGATGAGCTTTTTGAGGATCTTGGGAAAAATCTTGGCGAGATAGGTCACATCGCCGATCGCATATTCGATCTGCCGTTCAGTCAGCGGGCGGCGGCTCCAATCGGTAAAGCGCGCACCCTTGTCGACCGTGATGCCGAGCCAGCTTTCCACGAGATTGGCATAGCCGATCTGCTCCGACTGGCTGATCGCCATCATCGCGATTTGCGTATCGAAAATGGGGAAGGGCGTTTTGCCGGTGAGGTTGTAAATGATCTCCACATCCTGCCCGCCGGCGTGGAAAATCTTCAGCACCTCGTCATTCCCGGTCAGAAGTTCGAGCAGCGGGGTGAGATCGAGCCCTTCGGCCAGCGGATCGATGGCTGCGGCTTCATGCTCGTTACCCACCTGCACCAGGCAGAGCAGCGGGTAATAGGTGTTCTCGCGCATGAATTCGGTGTCGACACACACGAAATCGCTTTTGGCCAGCCGCTCGCACAGATCGGCCAAATCATCGGAATCGGTAATGAGGGGGTGGATTTCCATCGTGTCTTTCACTTCGTTTGGCCGGTTCACCGTGCCTACCGCACTGGCCCTGTCCCGAACGCGATTATCCTTCGCGAATCTTGACAAAGCGGCGTGCATACCCTGTTAGCGCGCGCAGATGCCTAAGCCTTAGCGCAGCGCCGACGCGCGCCCCTAGGGTATAGACCCCGAAATGGAAAGAGTCCCGATGCACGCTTATCGTACCCACACTTGCGCACAGCTTTCGAAAGAAAATGTCGGGGAAGGCGTGCGCCTGTCCGGCTGGGTGCACCGCAAGCGCGATCATGGCGGCGTGCTGTTTGTCGATCTGCGCGACCATTACGGCATCACGCAGATTGTGGCGGACGAGGACAGCCCCGCGCTTGCCTTGCTTGACGGTTTGAAACTGGAAAGCGTCATCACCATCGATGGCGATGTGAAGGCGCGCGATGCGGCGGCGGTCAATCCGAACCTGCCGACCGGAGAGATCGAGGTGTTTGCCCGCAGCGTAACGGTGCAGAGCCATGCCGAGGAACTGCCGCTGATCGTCAATTCGGCGGAAGACTATCCCGAGGAAACGCGCCTGAAATACCGCTTCGTCGATTTGCGGCGCGAGCGGGTGCACAACAACATCATGCTGCGCAACCGCGTGATTACCTCGCTGCGCCGCCGCATGATCGACCAGGGTTTTAGCGAGTTCCAGACTCCGATCCTCGGTGCATCCAGCCCCGAAGGTGCGCGCGACTATTTGGTGCCCAGCCGCCTGCATCCCGGCCGTTTCTACGCGCTGCCGCAGGCGCCGCAAATGTTCAAGCAGCTGCTGATGGTCGCCGGATTCGACCGCTATTTCCAGATCGCGCCGTGCTTCCGCGACGAAGACCTGCGCGCTGACCGTTCGCCGGAATTCTACCAGCTCGACTTCGAAATGAGCTTCGTGACGCAGGAAGACGTGTTCCAAGCGATTGAGCCGGTTCTGGCGGGCGTTTTTGCAGAGTTTGCCAATGGCAAGACCGTAACCCCCGCAGGCGAGTTTCCGCGCATTCCCTATGCCGAAACCATGCTGAAATACGGCACCGACAAGCCCGACCTGCGCAATCCGCTTATCATCAGCGATGTGACGCACCACTTCACCACCTCGGGGTTCGGCATTTTCGAGAAGATTGTTGGCGGCGGCGGCGTGATCCGTGCGATCCCTGCGCCAAATACGCATGAGAAGAGCCGCAAATTCTTTGACGACATGAATGATTGGGCCAAGCGCGAAGGCTTTGCAGGCCTCGGCTATGTCACCCGCAAGGGCGGCGAGTTCGGCGGTCCGATTGCCAAGAACCACGGCACCGAAGGCATGGAAGCGCTCTATGCCGAACTGGGCCTTGGCGAGAATGACGGCCTGTTCTTCGCCGCGGGCAAGGAGAAAGACGCCGCCAAGCTGGCCGGTGCCGCGCGCACCCGCGTGGGCGAAACGCTGGAGCTGATCGAGCAGGATTGCTTCAAGTTCTGCTGGATCGTCGACTTCCCGATGTTCGAATATGACGAAGAGGCGAAGAAGGTCGATTTCAGCCACAACCCCTTCTCAATGCCGCAGGGCGAAATGCACGCGCTGGAGAGCACCGACCCGCTCGAAATCAAGGCTTGGCAGTACGATATCGTCTGCAATGGCTACGAACTCTCAAGTGGGGCGATCCGGAACCACAAGCCCGAAATCATGTACAAGGCGTTTGAAATCGCGGGTTACTCAAAGGAAGATGTCGACGCGAATTTCAGCGGCATGATCGAAGCGTTCAAGCTCGGCGCACCGCCGCATGGCGGCTCGGCACCGGGTATAGACCGCATCGTGATGCTGCTCGCAGACGAGCCGAATATCCGCGAAGTCATCGCTTTCCCGCTCAATCAGAAGGCGCAGGATCTGATGATGGGCGCGCCCTCGGCAGTGACGCCCAACCAGCTGCGCGATGTGCATATCCGCACGGTGGAGTTGCCCAAGGCCAGCAAGGAATAGGGCGCAAACCCCCAGATTTGTGGTCTTCCCTTGGCGTGCTTTGCATTGAATAATGCGCGCGAAATAAGGGGGCGTTGATGAGTGAACCGGTTGTCCGTCTCGACTGGCTGTTACGTTCGCCGGGGCTTATCCGCAACGCGGCGGTCTATTCGGGCTTTCTGATTGGAGACACGCTGTACCTTCTGCGCACCGGGCCGGGCTGGCAGCGGCTGAGCGGGGCCTATGCCGCGTATAATTTCGTCGCCAATCCGGTCATCGAACGGCAAATAAACAAGAATCGCGAGGCCCATGCGGCGATTGCCGGTTGGGATTTTGCGCGGGAAGTGCCGCGGCGGGCGGAGATGGCGTATAGGCTCTCGGCCATCAAATCACTCAAAGTCACCGTTCCGCGCGGTGCAGGCATTGCGATCATGAAGCTGAAGGCGAACGAGGGCAAGCCGCGCTCTCTGACGCTGACTTCGCAGGATTATCTCGGCGATCCCGCGCAACGCGAACGCTTTTTCGCGTCCATACCCTTCGTCGAATACGCCTGATGGCTTGAATTCAGCCGTTTCATCGCCAGTTTTCGCAGTGACCGCAAAACGCGTGCAACCACTTGCGCCGACGCCAAGCGTTCATTAGGGCGAAAGGCGAGTTTGAAACCCCAATCTTGAGAGGGATTACATGAGCGATACCGCTGACCGCGTGAAGAAGATTGTCGTCGAACATCTCGGCGTCGAGGAAGACAAGGTGACTCCGGAAGCCAGCTTCATCGACGATCTGGGCGCAGACAGCCTCGACATTGTCGAGCTGGTGATGGCCTTTGAAGAAGAGTTCGGTGTCGAAATTCCCGACGATGCTGCCGAGAAGATCAACACGGTCGGCGATGCCAACAAGTTCATCGAAGAGAATGCCGGCTGATTGCCAGCAATCGTTGTGAACTGATCCTGCCCGCTGCACTGCGCCCAAGGGTGCTGGTGGCGGGCGGATAGCAAAGGCTCGGCCGTAATGGCTGGGCCTTTTCTGCTTGCGGAGAGAGAAGACTATGCGGCGCGTTGTCGTTACCGGCCTTGGCCTTGTGACCCCCTTGGGCGGGGATGTGGAAACCACCTGGAAGAACTTGATCGCCGGTGAAAGCGGGATCGGGCAGATCACCCGTTTCGACGCCTCGGACCAGAAATGCACCATTGCAGGCGAGGTAAAGCCCGCCGATCATCCGTGGGGCTTTGACGCGGACAAGCGCGTGGACGGCAAGATCCAGCGGCAGGTTGATCCGTTTATCGTCTTCGGTCTCGACGCGGCAGGGCAGGCATTGGAAGATGCCGGTCTGACCGAAATGACCGATGCTAAGAAGCTGCGCGCAGGCTGCTCCATCGGATCGGGCATTGGCGGGCTGCCGGGTATTGAGCTCGAATCGAACAATCTCGCCAATCGCGGTCCGGGCCGCGTTTCGCCGCACTTTGTGCATGGGCGCCTCATCAACCTGATTTCGGGTCAGGTAAGCATCAAATACGGCCTGATGGGCCCCAACCACGCGGTGGTGACCGCGTGCTCCACCGGTGCGCACTCCATCGGCGATGCCGCGCGCATGATCCGCGACGATGATGCAGACATCATGCTGGCAGGCGGTGCGGAAGCGACCATTTGCCCCATCGGCATTGCCGGTTTCGCGCAGGCGCGCGCGCTCAACACCAGTTTCAATGACCGCCCGACCGAAGCCAGCCGCCCCTATGACAAAGACCGCGAAGGCTTTGTGATGGGCGAGGGCGCGGGCGTTGTGGTGTTGGAGGAATACGAACACGCCAAGGCGCGCGGCGCAAAAATCTATGCCGAAGTGGTCGGCTATGGCCTGTCGGGCGATGCCTATCACGTCACCGCGCCGCACCCCGAAGGTTTGGGTGCGGAAAATGCGATGCGCATGGCGCTGAAGAAAGCCGGGCTGGAGCCGTCGGACATCGATTACGTCAACGCCCACGGCACCTCTACCATGGCCGATACGATCGAACTGGCGGCGGTCAGGCGCGTGCTGGGCAGCGATTTGGGAGGTGCGAGCATGAGCAGCACCAAATCCGCCATCGGCCACCTGCTGGGCGGCGCGGGCGCGGTGGAAAGCATCTTCTGCATCCTCGCCATGCGCGACCAGATCGTGCCGCCGACGCTCAACCTGCACAATCCGGATGACGGCACCGAGGGTGTCGATCTGGTTCCGCTCACCGCGAAAAAGCGCGAAGTGAACGCAGTCCTCAACAACAGCTTCGGCTTTGGTGGCACCAATGCATCGCTGGTGATGAAGCGCGTAGAGGGTTGACATGAAGACGCGCCACTTTCTCCTGGCAATTGCACTAGCTTTGGCTGCGTTGATTATCGTTCCAATCATTTTGCTGACACTGACTTGGGGTGAAGCTCACCAGACTGACCTGGGCGATTCATCGCCGGTCATCATCGCCGAGGACGAATGACATGAAGAAGCTGCTTGCCGGGCTGGTCGCGCTTGGTGTCATCTTGGCCGTCGGCATAGGCGGATGGCTGGCGCTGGGGTGGTGGGGCGGTGCCGAAGTAGAGGAGGAGACGGCGTTCACCGTCGCTTCCGGCTCCACGCTCACATCGGTCGCCAATGATCTGGAAGAAGCCGGGCACATCGCCTCTGCCGACGCCTTCCTGCTGCGCGCGAAGATTTTCGGCAGCGGTGATCCGATCAAGGCGGGCGAGTTTATGCTGGCAGCTGGTGCCAGCGCGGCGAGCATTCTTGATACATTCCAGCACGGCGCAGCGATTGCCTACAGCATCACCATTCCCGAAGGCACGCCCTCGGTTATCGTGCACGATCTGCTGATGGCGGAAGAGCTGCTGGTGGGTGAAATTCCGGTGCCCGAAGAAGGCTCTGTCCTGCCCGACACCTATAATTTCGAACGCGGGGAAGAGCGCATCGCCGTCCTCGCTCGTATGCAGCGCGCGATGGACGATACCATTGCCGAGCTCTGGCCCAACCGCACGAGCCGCACCGTTGCGACCACGCCCGAAGAGGCGGTGATTCTCGCCAGCATTGTCGAGAAGGAAACCGGCGTTCCCGAAGAACGGCGCGAGGTGGCAGGGCTCTATTCGAACCGCATCCGTCAGGGCATCATGCTGCAGGCCGACCCGACGATCATCTACCCGATCACCCGAGGCCGTCCGTTGGGTCGGCGCATCCGCCAGTCGGAGATCCAGGCGATCAACGATTACAACACCTACTCGATGGTCGGCCTGCCGCGTGGGCCGATCACCAATCCGGGCAGGGCCAGCATCGAAGCAGTGCTCAATCCGGCGGAGACCAACGCGATCTACATGGTCGCCGATGGCAGCGGCGGGCACGAGTTCAACGAGACACTCGAAGGGCACAATGCCGCTGTCGAACGCTGGTTCGCGCTGCGCCGCGAGCGCGGGGAGATGTGAACACGGCGCAGCATAGCGGGCCAGCGCCGCTGATCCTCACGGCCATGCTGCCCGATGATCTGCAAGCCTGGGCCACCGCGCTGCGCCGCGATTACTTTCCGCCGGAACGCAATTTTCTCGACGCGCATGTCACGCTCTTCCACGCGCTCCCGCCGAGTTGCGAGAGCGAAGTGCGCGATTGCTGCGTGGCTTTGGCGCGGGACTATGCGCCGGTTCCGGCGCGGCTAGTCGGGCTGATGAAGCTGGGCAAGGGCACCGCGATCAAGCTGGAGAGTGAAGCGATGCTGGCGGTTAGAGAGGAACTGGCGGAACGGTTCCACGGCCTCTTAACACCACAAGACGAGCACGCGCCGCGCCTCCACATTACGATACAGAACAAGGTTAGCATTGAAGAGGCAAAGGCTTTGCAAGCCAGCCTCGGCCCCCAGATTCTCCCGCGCGCTTTCGCCTTTGCGGGGCTGTCGCTCCACGCCTATCGCGGCGGCCCGTGGGAGCATATCAAAAGCTGGCGTTTTCGCGGTTGACCGAGACGTGCTTGCCCCCTAAATGCGCGCCTCGCCTGTCGCCCTTGCGGCCCGCGGGCGTTGCCTTTGTGGCGGAGTAGCTCAGGTGGTTAGAGCAGCGGAATCATAATCCGCGTGTCGGGGGTTCGAGTCCCTCCTCCGCTACCATATCCTGCAGATGATATTTGCGTCCGTCAGCCGGAGCCCAGGGGTTTCGGCGGGTTGTCATACGGGGAGGTGTAAGGGCATTGACCCTTCGGACCTGCCGGTTACACCTACGGCTGTGACAGATCTGACTTTGCCTCCGCCGCCACCGCTGGATGACCTTGCCCGGCATAGTCCGTTGGCGCTCTTTCTCGATTTTGACGGGACGCTGGTCGATATTGCGCCGACGCCGGATGCGATTTTTGTGCCGGAGGACATGAACGGGCGGATGCACGCGCTTGCGGAACGGCTCGCAGGGCGGCTCGCGCTGGTTAGCGGGCGGGCGATTGCCAATCTGGAGGAACATCTCGGGCCGCTCGCCATAGCGCGGGCCGGTTCGCACGGCAGCGATTGCCGCACTTCCGATGGCAGGTCGCTGGGAGAGGCTGCGGCGGCGCTGCCACAAGAAGCGCTCGATGCGGTGGAAGCCTTTGCCGCAGCGAACGGTTTTAATACCGAAGACAAGCCGCACGGGGCGGCGCTGCATTTCCGGTCTGATCCTTCGCTTGAGGACAAAGGCCTCGCTTTCGCTCGCGAACTGGCCGCGCAGCATGAACTTGTCGTCAAGCAAGGCAAATGCGTTATCGAACTGGTCGCAGGCGGCGAGGACAAGGGGCGCGCGGTGCGCGCATTTATGGAGGTCGAGCCATTCGCTGGTGCGACACCCGTTTTTGTCGGCGACGATGTGACCGATGAAGACGGAATGCGCGCCGCGCGCGAATTGGGCGGTTTCGGCATCGCCGTGGGCGAACGCCCGAGTGAAAACGCCACCTACGCTCTTGCCAGCCCTGCTGCAGTGCACCATTGGTTGCAACTGTGAGTGAAGAAACCGCGAATACGCAGCAAAGCTCGCTGGAGCTCTGGCCTATCGGCAATTGCCAGGTCTCGGCTCTGGTCAACTCCACTGGCAGCTTCGTGTGGGGCTGCGTGCCTCGCGTCGATGGCGATCCGACCTTCTGTGCGCTGCTTAATGGTGACCAGCAGGATGCGGGCGTCTGGCGGTTCGAGCTGGACGGTCAAATCCGCTCCTCGCAGGAATATATCCGCAACACGCCGATCCTGCTGACAAGGCTAGAAGCAGAGGATGGCAGCGCGGTCGAAGTGCTCGATTTCTGTCCGCGCTACGAAGGCAAGGGGCGGATGTATCGCCCGGTGGCTTTTGCGCGCATTGTGCGGCCTGTAGCGGGCAATCCGCGAATCCGCGTTGTGCTGCGACCGATGAGGAACCACGGTGCCTCGCTCGCCGATACGACCAATGGCACAAACCACATCCGTTATCTGGTGGAACCGCAAGCGCTGCGCCTCTCCACCGATGCGCCGGTGGGCTACATCATGGAAGGCCGCACCTTCCGCATCGAACAGGATACGCATTTCTTTCTCGGACCGGACGAGCCCTTCACCGGCAACTTGCGCGAAGAAATCCGGCGGATGGAGCAATCGACGCGCAAATACTGGCAGCATTGGGTGCGCGGGCTTGCCACGCCGTTCGAATGGCAGGACGAGGTTATCCGCTGCGCGATCACGCTGAAGCTCTGCCAGCACGAAGAAACGGGCGCGATTGTCGCGGCTTTGACGACTTCGATCCCGGAGGCTCCCGGCAGCGAGCGTAACTGGGATTACCGTTATTGCTGGATCCGCGATTCCTATTACACGGTGCAGGCGCTCAACCGTTTGGGCGCACTTGATGTGCTTGAGAAATATCTCAAATATCTGCGCAATATCATCGATGCGGCGAAAGGCGGGCAGATCCAGCCGCTTTACTCGGTGATGGGCGAAGGGCGGTTGAGCGAGACCACCGCAGCCTATCTGGCGGGCTATCGCGGGATGGGGCCGGTGCGCATCGGGAACGCTGCATACAAGCAGGTGCAGCACGATTGCTACGGCCAGATCGTGCTGCCGAGCGCGCAGGGCTTTCTCGACCGGCGGCTGCTGCGCATGGCGGATGACCGTGATTTCGAAGCGCTGGAGGAAGTGGGCGAGGCCGCGTGGAAAATGCACGACCAGCCCGATGCCGGTCTGTGGGAATTCCGCACGCGCGAGGAAGTGCACACTTACTCTGCCGTTATGAGCTGGGCGGCGTGTGACCGCCTGTCCAACGTGGCCGCGCATATCGGTAAGGCGGACCGTGCCGAATTCTGGCGCGAAAGGGCACGCAAGATCACCGAGACGATCGAAGACAAGGCGTGGAAGCAGAACGGCGAGGGCGGCCATTACGGGGCGAGTTTCGAGAGCGACTATCTCGATGCGAGCCTGCTGCAACTGCTCGAACTGCGCTATATTGCAGCAGACGATCCACGCTTCCTCGCCACGTTTGAAATGATCGAGCGCGATTTGCGGCGCGGCGAGCATATGCTGCGCTACGCTGCCGAGGACGATTTCGGCGCGC
Source organism: Aurantiacibacter sp. KMU-128 (assembly GCF_056933515.1). Lineage (NCBI taxonomy): Bacteria > Pseudomonadati > Pseudomonadota > Alphaproteobacteria > Sphingomonadales > Erythrobacteraceae > Aurantiacibacter > Aurantiacibacter sp. KMU-128. The sequence goes on along the minus strand of NZ_JBXORT010000001.1, from coordinate 1,436,810 downwards.
CCGAAACCGCGTTCAACATCTGCACCTTCTGGCTGATCGAGGCGCTGGCGCTGATGGACCGCAAAGACGAGGCGCGCGATCTGTTCGAGAAAATGCTCGCCCACCGCACCGTATCGGGCTTGCTGTCCGAAGACATGGATTTTGAAACCGGCGAATTGTGGGGCAACTTCCCGCAGACCTATTCCCTTGTCGGAACAATTAACTGCGCCGGATTGTTGTCGAAGGGATGGAACACGGTCCGCTAGCGGCGGACAAAAGGGGGCCTGGTGCCAAGACTTGTCGTCATCTCGAATCGCGTTGCCGTACCCAAGGCGCGCGGGGTGGCGGGTGCGCAAGGCGGTCTGGCGGGCGCGCTCAACGCGGCGCTGAAAGTGAATGGCGGCATCTGGTTCGGATGGTCGGGGCAGGATACGCCGAATTTCACCGGTAGCATCAATTACGTCCGCTCGGGCGATGGGGTAACCACCGCCACAATCGATCTCGAACCGCAGGATATCGAGGAATATTACAACGGTTATGCCAATTCGACGCTGTGGCCGCTGTTCCACTACCGTATCGACCTTACCAAATACGAGCGCGAATTTGGCAAGGGATATGAGCGGGTTAACGAGCGTTTTGCGGAAAGCGCCTTACCCCTGATCGAGCCGGATGACAGCGTTTGGGTGCATGATTACCACCTGCTGCCGCTGGGCGAACGGCTGCGCTCGATGGGCATCACCAATAAGATGGGTTTCTTCCTCCACACGCCGTGGCCACCGACCAATCTGTTCGTGTCCCTGCCTTATCACGAGCGACTTGTCCGTGCGATGCTGCATTACGATCTGCTCGGGTTCCAGACCTCGGTCTGGCTCGAAAGCTTCCTGCATTATTGCGGTAAGGAACTGGGTGCAGAGGTCAATCATGAGACCGGCGAGGTCACCTTTGAAGGCAAGACCACGGTCGCGCGCGCCTATCCGATCGGCATAGACTACGAACATTTCACGTCAAAAGGCGACGTCGGAGAGGCGCGACAAGCGGAACAGCGGCTGTTGTCGTCAACCCGCCGTCGTACGGCAATGATCGGGGTGGACCGCCTCGACTACTCCAAGGGCTTGCCCGAACGCCTCGACGGGATCAGCCGGTTTTTTGACCGCTATCCTGAAAGAGTGCGCGATCTCGTTTTCATCCAGATTGCTCCGCCGAGCCGCGAAGATGTCCAGAGCTATCAGGAAATCCGCGCGACGCTTGAACAGAAAGCGGGACAGATCAACGGTGCTCGCAGCGAGGTCGATCTGGTGCCGGTACGGTACGTGAACAAGGGATTTCCGCAGGAGGAGCTTTACGGCTTTTATCGCGCGGCAAAGATTTGCGCGGTAACCCCGCTGCGCGACGGGATGAACCTTGTGGCCAAGGAATATGTCGCGGCGCAGGACCCCGAGGATCCGGGCGTGTTGATCCTCTCCCGCTTTGCAGGCGCCGCACAGCAGCTCGATTGCGATGGCGAAGGGGCGGTGCTGGTAAACCCCTATAGCGCGGATGAAATGGCGCACGCGATCCGCGTGGCGCTGGATATGCCGCTGGAAGAGCGAAAGAGCCGGTACCAGAAGATGATCGTCACCGTGCGCGAAGCGAATGTGCACGAATGGACGGCGAATTTCATCGCCGATCTGGCGAGCGTTGGTGCCTGACTTCCCGGGTTCCGCGGTCTTTCATGTCAGATCATCCGCATGGCGGGATGCGCACTGGCGGGCATATGTTTCAGATGCCGCTGCGTCGCGCCGACCTGCCGTGCCTTGAGAACTTGCCGCACGCGGAACAGGAGCATCTTCTCGCTGAAGGGCTTGCGAACATAGTCCTGTGCGCCGTGGTAATAGGCGATCTGTTCTTCGCGGATGCCCGTCACCGCCGTCAGCATAATGACCGGAATATCGTAAAGCCGCGGCGAATTGCGCAACCGGCGCAGCAGCGCGCTGCCGTTTTCGCGCGGCATATTCTGGTCGAGCAGGATGAGGTCGGGCTTGCGCTTCACCAGCAGTTCCATCGCCGCCTTGGTGCTGTTCACCCAGCCGCAGCCATGGCCCGCATTGGTGAGGATGTTGGCGGCCATTTCGGCCACAATGTCGTCGTCATCGACAATCAGGATATACGCCATCGCCCATGCTCCTTCTTTGCCCGGGGCATGGCTGTTGTAAACGACGGTGGTGCAGGGCGGCTGAAGCGTGCCCTGCGCAGTAATCCCTAGAACGCTGCGAGCGCCGCCAGCACGATCAGCGCGATCAATACCAGCGAGGATGCCGCAAACAACGCAAAGCGGATCACCACACGGTTGATGGTCGCCTGCACCAGCGAATGCACCACCCGCAGCGCGACATAGGCCCAGCCGAGCAGCGCGGCGAGGCCATTACCTGCTTCGAGCAGTGCGAGCGCCAGTGCCACGGCATAAAACACCGTCGGCGCTTCGTGCAGGTGGTTGTAATTATGCGCTTTCCACTGGATGTGCGGCGGCAAGGTGCGGTCTAGGCTCGCATCGGGATTGCGCGCCAGACTGTCCGGATCGACCTTTGCGGCGGACATGGCGGGTAGCCGCGTCGCATACATCCACAGCCACATCACCATCGTCCATGCGGCCAGCGCGACGACCGGTTGCAGAATCTCCATCAGAGCGTAGCCATCAGCGCGCGGATGGCGAGATAGGTGAGCGCGAAGGTACTCAGCAGGAACAGCATGAAGCGCACCGGGATTGTGTTCACCAGCGCCTGCCACAGTGAATGCGCGATGCGCAGCACGGTGTAGAGCCATGCGGCGATCACCATGTCCTGCGTCGGGCCGACCATGGCGAGGATAAGCACCACGGCATAGAACAGCGTCGGTTGCTCCATCAGATGCGTATAATTGTGCGATTTCCAGTTCACATTGTCAGGGATCAACCCTTCAAGATCCTGTCCGCGACCACCCGCCTTGCTCTTGCTCACCGAGCCGGTGGAGCCGCGCGCCTCGCGCATCGCTTTCATCGCCGGAAAGCGCGTGAACGCCATCCAGAACAGCATGACAATCGACCACACAATGAGTGCGGCGGCGGGCGCAAGAATGGCGGTATTCATGTGGTGAACTCTTCCCGAAAGACCGGGCAAGAGTTACCGCACCCAATTAGATTGTCAATTGCAACTTAATCTGCGCTCGCCAACACCTTTGCAAACGCGGCCGCGTCGGTATTGCCACCGGTCAGCATCACCGCCGTGCTGTCATCAAGCACCACTTTGCCCGCCAGTACCGCCGCCAGCGCCGCCGCGCCGCCGGGTTCGACGACGAGCCGCAAATGCGCAAAGGCGAAGCGCTGTGCGTCGCGGATTTCCTTCTCCGACACCCGCGCCCATTCGGTGCAGCGTTCCTTCATCACTGCAAAGTTGATGGGGAACGTGGCAAAGGTCTGGATTGCGTCGCAGGCGGTGGGGGGCGGGTTTGCGCCAACGCTCTGGATTTCGCCGCTTTCAAGGCTGCGGCACACATCGTCCCAGCCTTCGGGCTCGCACGGCACAATGCTCGCATCGGGGCAGGCGAGGGCGAGACCTGCGGTGAGTCCGCCGCCCCCGCAGCACACAACGATGCGCGACACTTCGCGCCCGGTCTGCGCTTTCATCTGCGCCGCGATTTCGATCCCCGCACTGCCTTGCCCTTCGATCACCCACGGGTCGCCATAAGCATGGGCGTAGATCGCGCCCTTTTCCGCCGCGATGGCCTTGGCGATTTCCTCGCGGTTCTCGGTCATCCGGTCATAGGTGACGACACGCGCGCCATAGGCGGCGGTGCGCTCCAGCTTCACGCGCGGAGCGTCCTGCGGCATGACGATGGTCGCCTCAACGCCGAGCATCCGCGCGGCGAGTGCGACCCCTTGCGCATGGTTGCCGCTCGACACCGCGACAACCCCGCGTGCGCGTTCCTCTGCGGACATCTCGGTCAGCCGGTGCCACGCACCGCGGATTTTGAACGCGCCCATGGGTTGCAGGCAATCGGCCTTGGCCCAGACGGTGTGACCGTTCGCTTCGAAGGGCAGCAGCGGGGTCGGCGGGAAGTGGGCGGAGATGCTTGCGGCTGCGCGCAGCACGCCTTCACGGGTGGGTTGTCTGGTATCTGTTTCCATCGTCACGATGGTCTGCCGCTTTCCTACAGAATTGGAAAGATGCTGGATGACTCCACTATGCGGATCTCCCCTGAATTTTGGCCTCTATCCCGCGCTGGAAGCGGGTTTGCGGGGGTGCGATGGCCCTCGCGCTTTTTGCTCCAGGACCGTGTAACAGGTGTAACAGGTTCGCCGTTCCCTCTTCCCTTTTGCGGCGTTTTGGGGAACGGGGGAGCCACGCGGCCCGTTGATCGGGCAAACCGGACAGGAGTCGAATGCAACATGAGTGACAAGCCCATCAACGATACGCGCAAGAAGGAACTGCTGAGCACGCAGGTCGAACATATCGACATCACCAGCTTCGATGCCCGTCCGATCGTCGATTCGATGAAGAAGATGAGCTTCACCAGCCGCGATCTCGGCCGCGCGACCGAAATCTACAACCAGATGCTGGCCGACAAGGATTGCACCATCTTCCTCGTCATCGCAGGCTCGACCAGTGCGGGCGGTTGCATGGATCTGTATGCCGAGCTGATCCGCTCCAACATGGTCGATTGCGTCGTGGCGACGGGCGCGACGATTGTCGACATGGACTTCTTCGAAGGGCTTGGCCACAAGCACTACCAAGCGCTGGAAGTGCCCGATGATGACACGCTGCGCTCGCTCTATATCGACCGCATCTATGACACCTATATCGATGAAGAGCAGCTGCAGGACTGCGACTTCACCATCAACGCCATCGCCAACAGCCTTCCGCCGGGGCCCTATTCGAGCCGCGCGTTCATCCGCGAAATGGGCAAGTATCTGGTCGAGCACGGCAAGAAGGACAACAGCCTCGTCAAGCTGGCTTACGAGCATGACGTGCCGATCTTCTGCCCGGCTTTCGTCGACTCGTCCGCCGGTTTCGGCCTTGTGAAGCATCAGGTCGACCAGATGGCCAAGGGGGAGCCCTATCTGATGATCGACGCGGTGGCGGACTTCCGCGAGCTGACCGACATCAAGATCAAGGGCGGCGAAAGCGGCCTGCTGATGATCGGCGGCGGGGTGCCCAAGAACTTCATCCAGGACACGGTGGTGTGTGCCGAAATCCTCGGTCACGAAGACGTGTCGGTGCACAAATACGCCGTGCAAATCACCGTCGCCGACGTGCGCGATGGTGCGTGTTCGTCCTCGACGCTGCAAGAAGCGGCAAGCTGGGGTAAGGTCTCCACCGCGATCGAGCAGATGGTGTTTGCCGAGGCGGGCAGCGTGATGCCGCTGCTCGCCTCCGACGCCTATCACCGCGGCCACTGGAAGACCCGCGAAAAGCGTCGCTGGGCAAAGCTGTTCGCGGGCGAGTAATCCTGCAATGCTGGTGGCGATGACGATGGAAAGCCAGGCGACCGAGAACCTTCTCGCGCTTGTCGCACTGGTAATCTCCGTCATCGCCGCCGCTTACAGCTGGTGGGTCAGCCGCCAGCAGATGAAGCTGGAACGGCACATCGCCGCACGCGATGACCGCGTTGAGAAGTCGACCGCCTATCTCGAGCTGGAGATGCATTCGAGCGAGGCGTTTCGTTATGCCGCTGTGAATTGCGAGGCCATGCAGATTTACGCGGCGACAGAGCGTCCGCCGCGTTTGCCGCGCGGAGACCGCAAGAATGCCGATATCGCGCGCCAATACTACTACCAATGCCTGAATATGTTCGAGGTTTGCTCGAACTTCCGACGCAATGGCGTGATCGACAAGCAAGTCTATGCAAGCTGGGTTTCGTGGTTCCACGAAGTGCTTGATCAATGGTATTTTCGCGAGCTTTGGCAGCGTGGTATGCGTGACAACTACACCACCGATGTCCGGAACTTGCTGGATGCCGGCATCCAGATTTACGCGCAGGTTAGCGATCCCGACGAACGCCTCCGGCAGTTCTATTTGGCGGCCAGCCATATGATGGGGGGATGCGAGATCATTCGCGATTGGCTCGACGGTATTGACCATGTACCCGAATGGCCCCCGAAGGAGCATGGCAAGCTCGTGATGGTGCCGCGCGGGGGTGCGGGGCAGTGAGCGACACCCTCACCTTCCACTGGAACGCGGACGAGGACGTCTCCGACGCCGCCGCCTTTGCTGCCAGCGTGATCGGCGCACAGCCTAGCTATATCAGCCACGGCGAAATCCAGACGGGCCTCAGCGATGATGGCGAAAGCTGGATAGCGAACCTTGCCGAACGCTACGCTGCCGACTTCGCCGATCCGGGTGACCGCGATATGCTAGTGGCGCGCGGAGAGGGCGGGGCGATATGCGGGATGCTGATCGTCGCATTTGAACACGGCCAACACCGCAGCTTTGCCGTGATCGAGGATATGGCGGTCGATCCGCAGGCGCGTTCTACCGGCATAGGCAGCCAGTTGCTCGATCGGGCGATGGCGCGGATCGAAGAGCGGGCGATCGACTGGGTCTTCCTCGAAAGCGGGCTGCAAAACGAGGACGCGCACCGCTTCTTCGAAAAGAACGGCTTCAAGAAGCTCTCCAGCGTGTTCGGGAAAAGGCTGAGCGGCTAAACGCCCGTGCGCGCCTCGCGGCTGTTCAGCTCTTTGGCGAGGTCGGACAGGCGCATGAACTGGTCTACCGTCTGCTGGATCTTAGCCCGGTCGTCGCTCGCCTCGATGCTCCCGCTCTCGAACATATTGCCGGTTTTGAGCGTGACGACGAGGCTGCCCTCATGGAAGATCGTCGCCACATCGTCGCCGTGATAGCTCTTCTCGACGGCGATCAGCCGCTCGACATAGAGCGGGTCGATCAGGGTGCGCGCTTCCACCTGGTCGGTGGTGTAAATGTCAAACCGGTCCTCGAAATCGGGATGCGTCATATCGGCGTAGTCGAGCTGCATATCGCCGACTTTCACACTGTCCGACTTGCCGCCCCAGAACTTGCGATAGGCATTGTCCTTCACCAGAATCGTCGTCCCTTGGAACCGCTTGGAATACCCGATGCTCATTATCAGGCCGTGGAAGACGGTAACCCAGCGCGTATTCTTGCCGGAGCCGCGCCTCTCCTCCAGTTTGGCCTCGTGCACGCTGAACGGGATGGTTCCGAAATGACCCCGCCATTCGTCTTCGAAATGGGCGCGGTCGTGACTGGGCAGCACCTTGCACGCCTTCGCCAGCTCGAACGGCATTCCCGGCTCACAATCATGGCTGTAGCTGAGGCCAAGGGCATCGGCGATGGCATCGTTGATGCCGACCTTGACCGCTTTGACCGCGTTCATGACCGGCATATACGCCCAGCCAAAACCGATCGCACCGAAAACGAAGGCGCCCCAAATGACCGGCGCCAGATCGAAATTGAAGGCGATCAGCACGAAGGCCGCCAGCGGCAACAGCACGACAAGGACGGTAAAGCGCCGGCTGCGCATGGTCTTCTTCGCGTCTTCGCGCACCCCCTCCTGCTCGCGGAGCCACGCGCCCAGCGGTCCGGCCAGCAGCGTATCCACATCAGGACGTTCGATCATCGCTTACCCCCTTTTCCCCATGCCGCTTTGATGGCACACAAGGGTCTCACAGGGGAAGGGCAAGGAAGCAATCATGGAATTTATCCTCATCGGCATTGTCATTGTGCTGGTCGTCGTCGTTATCGGTATTTACAACCGGCTTGTCGGCTTGCGACAGAACGTCAATCAGGGGGTGGCCGATATCGACGCGCAATTGCGCCAGCGGCACGATCTGATTCCCAATCTGGTGAACACCGTGAAAGGCTATGCCAGCCATGAGGCGGATACGTTGGAAGCGGTGATCGCTGCGCGCAACAAGGCGGCGAGCGGTTCGGTCAATTCGCAGGACGAAGCGGCGTTGCGCATCGCGCTCGACAAGGTGCTGGCGCTGGGTGAGGCCTATCCCGATCTCAAAGCCAACACCAATTTCCAGGAATTGCAGCGCGAACTCGCCAATGTCGAAGACAAGCTGGCGGCAGCGCGCCGGGCACTCAACGCGGCGGTATCGCGCTACAACACCGGGCGGGAAAGCTTCCCTGCAGTGCTGTTTGCCGGTGCGCTGGGCTTTCAGCAGGCCGATTTCCACAGGCTCGACGACAGCGAGAAGGGCGTGGTCGATCAGGTGCCCAATGTGGACTTCTCCTGACCGAAAGTCTGCGTAAGAAACGACGCGAATTCACTTGCAATTAAGCGGGGGCGCTTTATTTCCGCGCTTCCGCTGCCCCATGGGACACCCTCCGCAAGGCAGCCAGCTTGAACGCTAATGGTTTAACGCCTTAGGGGGTCCCTTGAATTGCACCAGTTTCCAGACGCAAAGGCTGTAGTTTCGGCGCTTGAGCCGGACGAACCTGTAATCCTCACGCGCCCCCACGCGGCGGCGCGCGCTGCGCGCTTCTTTGTCGAGAAGTTTCCGGGCACGTCGATGTATGCAGTGAAGGCGAATCCCTCGCCTGATCTGCTGCGCGTGCTGTGGGACAATGGTGTGACGCATTACGATGTCGCTTCCATTGGCGAAGTGCGTCTGGTGCGCGGACTGCTGCCGCAAGCCAAGCTGTGCTTCATGCATCCGGTGAAAACTCCGCGCGCCATCCGCGAGGCCTATTTCACGCATGGCGTGCGCACATTTAGCCTCGATACGCTCGACGAGCTGCAAAAGATCGTCACCGCGACGACCGATGATGACGGCGTTGAAGCTAGCGATCTGCAACTGCTGGTGCGCCTGCGGGTTTCCTCCGAGCATTCGGAGCTGTCGCTCGCGGCCAAGTTCGGCGTCGATTTGGTCGATGCTGCGCCGCTGCTGCAGGCGACCCGCCAGCATTGCGACGCGCTGGGTATCTGTTTCCATGTTGGCAGCCAGGCGATGACGCCGTTTGCCTATGTGCAGGCTTTGGAGCGGGTGCGTGCAGCCATCGCAGAAGCCGCCGTAACCGTGGACATCATCGATGTGGGCGGCGGGTTCCCGAGCGAATATCCGGGGATGGAGCCGCCGCCGCTCGAAGACTACTTCGCGATGATCCACCGCCATTTCGAAGCCCTGCCGATTTCCTATTCGGCGGAACTTTGGGCGGAGCCGGGCCGTGCCTTGTGCGCCGAATATTCGTCCATCATCGTGCGCGTCGAAAAGCGCCGCGAGAACGAGTTGTATATCAATGACGGTGCCTATGGCGCGCTGTTCGATGCGGCCCATGTGGCATGGCGCTTCCCCGTGCGCGCGCTTGAGGATGATCTCATCAAGCCGCTTGGTGAATTTGCCTTCTATGGTCCGACTTGCGACGACGCCGACTATATGGCCGGCCCGTTCCTTCTGCCCGAAGATATTCAGGCGGGGGACTATATCGAGATCGGGATGCTGGGTGCCTATGGCGCAGCGATGAAGACTGATTTCAACGGTTTCGGCGCGGTTGAAGGCGCGATTGTAACGGACGAGCCGATGGCCAGCCTCTATCGCGGCGATCGCACCGATCCGCGCGAAAGCGACAATGTGGTGAGCCTGCGATAGAATTGCACGGGCGCGCGGGGCTTAGCTTCCGCGCGTCACCTGCACTTCCAGAAACTGCGGTGCCGATTTTGGCCCGTCGCCCATCATTTGCGCGGGGTAATTACCAGGCGGTAGTGCGGCCAGCGGCATACCTGCGGCAGCCAGCGCGTAGGGCGAGACGCGGTGCCGGGTGACAAGGCCACCCGCTCCATCGCTAACCAGCGGTGTTTCAAACTCCACCCCGATGATGGCATCCTGTGAGCGGCGCACCGTGCACACCGCCAATTGCCCGCCGCCGAGATCAAGTACCAGCCCGGTGCCCACCGGCACACCCACTAGCCCCTCGATCCGAGAGCCTGTCTGAGAAAGGTCCCGCATAACCGCCTCGTAGCGGTTGTCTTCATGGATCACGCCAATGCGGCGGAAGACCGAGCGGCGTTCTGGCCGGTACGTCTCGGGGCCACTCGGTTCGATCTTGTAGCCGCCATTGGCGATGATTTCGACGATGTCGCTTTGCGGGCGGGCTTTGGAGTAGATCCAGCCCTGAATGTATTTCGCCCCTTTGGACGTCACCAGCTTGAATTGGTCGAAGGCCTCGACGCCTTCCACGGTCACATCCATGCCGAGCGCTTCGGACAGGCCGATAATCGCGGTGATGATCTTGGCGCTGTTCTCGTTCTTCTGGGTGCAACTGTCGACGAAGCTCTTGTCGACTTTCAGCTTGTCGAACGGCGCGTTGCGCAGATAGCTGAGCGAGGAATAGCCGGTGCCGAAATCGTCGAGCGCCAAGCGGACGCCAAGCGCCTTCAGTGTCTTGAAAGTCTGGTCTGTGGTCTCGCTGTCACCCATGAACACCGTCTCGGTCAGCTCCAGCTCCAAGCGGTCGGGCGCTATGCCGGTTTCGGCCAGCACCTGCGTGACGACTGCGGGAAAGCCCTTATTGGCAAACTGGCGCGCCGAGACATTGACGGCGATGCGCACCGTTTCCGGCCATTGTAGCGCATCCTCGCAGGCGCGGCGCAGCGCCCATTGGCCAAGCTGGTTGATGAGATCGCTTTCCTCCGCCGCCGGTATGAAAACCCCGGGGCTGACATTGCCGCGTTCGGGGTGCTCCCAGCGCATAAGCGCTTCGAAGCCTACTACGGCATTGTCGCTGGTGCGGACGACCGGCTGATAGTGGAGAGCCAACTGCTCGGTCGCCAGCGCCTCGCGCAGATCGTCGAGCAGTTCCTGCCGTTCCTGCTCTACATCTTTCAGATCGGCGGAGTAGAAGCGATATGTGCCGCGCCCGCTGTTCTTTGCGGCGTAGAGCGCAAGGTCGGCCCCGTGGATGATCTCCTCGGCCTCCAGTCCGTCATAAGGGGCGATGGAAATGCCGACAGACGCGCCGATAATCGCGCGCTTGCCCTCCAACTGATAAGGCGAGGTGAGCATCTGGATGATCTTCTCGGCAAGATCGCCCAGTTTGCCGCGATCATCCTCGTCGGGCATCACGATCTGGAACTCGTCGCCGCCCAGTCGCCCGACTTCGCAACCGCTGGGGACAACCGCCATCAGCCGTTCGGCGACTTGCCGCAGCAGATCGTCTCCGGCCTGGTGGCCCATCGTGTCGTTGACCTGCTTGAACTTGTCGAGATCGAGCATCAGCAGCGCGCAGGAACGCTTCTCGCGCTTATAGGCGGCGAGCGTGCTTTCCAGCTTGCGGTTCATGCGGTGGCGGTTCGCAAGGCCGGTGAGCGAATCATATTCGGCCAGCCGCGAATCCTCGCGCGCGCGCTCATACGCTTGGGTGATATCCTTGGTACTGCCGCGATAGCCGAGGAACTTGCCCTCCGCATCGAACAGCGGATGGCCGGACAGGGCCCACCAGCTTTCCTTGGGTGTGGGTGCACCGGGCTGCCGGACCGGGCGCACCGGCAGATCGGTGATCTTCTTGCGCGACTTCAGCTGAAATTGCAGCGGGCGGTCGGAACGGTCGGAATTTTCGGGATCGATTTCGAAAAGGTCGGGCAACGGCTTGTCGAGCAGGCTTGCAAGACCCTCTTCCAGATGCTCGTCTGCACTGGGGGAGAGATAAATCAGCCGGTCCTCGCTGTCGGTGGCCCAGATCCACGCGATGCCCGTACGCTCGTAATCGTCGAGTATTTTTATACGCGCCTGTGTGTCATCGGCGGAGATAATCCGCGACCCAGTGCGATTGGGTCCACTACCGCCAGCCAAACCTCTAAGAAGACCACCAACTGCCATTACGTACCCACACAGACTGCCACGCCGGAAAGGGTGGCTGAAACGCCTATGCTATGGCAGATATGTGGTTACCAAGCGGCTAACACTTGGGCGGCGCAACCGGGTTCGATGCGCGATTTTACGCCGCTTTGAGCAGTTGTAGGTCGAGCCGGTCCCAGATTTCGACAAGCGCCTGCGTCAGCTCGGCCATCATCGCTTCATTGTGCATCGGGCCGGGGGTGAAACGCAGCCGTTCGGTGCCGCGCGGCACGGTCGGGAAATTGATCGGCTGCACATACACGCCGTATTCGGCGAGCAGGATGTCGCTGATCTGCTTGGCGCGCACCGGATCACCGACCATCAGCGGGACGATATGGGTGGTTGAATCCATCACAGGCAGGCCGGCGTCACGGAACAGGTGCTTGAGCGTCGCGGCATTGGTTTGCTGCGCATCACGCTCCACGCTGCTGGCCTTCAGGTGACGCACTGACGCCAAAACGCCAGCGACAAGTGCGGGGCTGAGCGAGGTCGTGAAGATGAAGCCGGGGGCGTAGGAACGGATGCAGTCGATGATCTTGCGGCTCGACGCGACATAGCCGCCCATCACGCCGAACGCCTTGCCCAAAGTGCCCTCGATCAGGTCGATCCGGTGCGCCGCTTCGTCCCGCTCCGAAATGCCGCCGCCATGCTCGCCATACATCCCCACCGCGTGGACTTCGTCGATATAGGTGAGGGCGTTGTACTTCTCGGCGAGGTCGCAAATTGCGTGGATTGGCGCGACATCGCCGTCCATCGAATAGACGCTCTCGAAGGCGATGACCTTTGGCGTGTCCGCATCCTCGGCGGCGAGCAGTTCTTCCAGATGCGCGACGTCATTGTGCCGGAACACCCGCTTCTCGCAGCCCGAATTGCGGATGCCGGCGATCATGCTCGCATGGTTCAATTCGTCGGAAAAGATCACGCAGCCGGGTAGCAGCTTGGCAAGGGTGGAAAGCGTCGCATCGTTCGAGACGTAGCCACTGGTGAAAAGCAGTGCGGCTTCCTTGCCGTGAAGCTGCGCCAGCTCGGCTTCCAGCTCGACATGGAAATGCGTGTTGCCGCCGATATTGCGCGTGCCGCCCGAACCTGCGCCGACATCGTGCAGCGCTTCTTCCATCGCGGCGATCACTTTGGGATGCTGGCCCATGGCGAGGTAATCGTTCGAGCACCACACGGTGATCGGCTTCGGCCCGTTGTGCCCCGCAAAGCAGCGCGCATTCGGGAACGCGCCCTTGTTGCGCAAAATGTCGATGAACACGCGATAGCGGCCTTCGGTGTGAAGGCGGTCAATGGCGGAATCGAAAACCTGATCGTAGTTCACGGCGCACACTCTCACTGCGACATTGCGCAGCGACTTAGGGAAGGTTGGCAAAGGTTTGAAGCACGAAGTTTGCGAGGCGTTCGCAAGTAGGAATGCGCCTTAGGGAATTCCGTGACAGACCTGCCCCAAAACAGGTGTCAGAATTGCACGACGCGGGTGAGGCCATAAGGGGCCAAAGCGGCGGAAAGCGCGGGATCGGGCGCTCCTGTGGTGACTGCAAAGCTGCCAGCGGAATTATCGAATTCCTGACTTTCTGTGAGCGCAACAATGCGGCGAGCAATGCCATCTGCGCCGTCGATAAAGGCCACCTCACCGCCCATGGCTTCGCACAATTCCTCCTCGACGAGCGGGAAATGGGTGCAGGCGAGCACGACAGTGTCGATTGCTTCGCCGCCCGCTTGATCGCGCAGGCCCGCCACAGCTTCAGTGAAAATTGCAGGGTCGGGCGTACCGCCGCGCAACTTCGTCTCCGCCGCGCCGACGAGCCCGGGGGCGGCGTGGCGGATCAGCGTCTTCCCGCTCGCGAATTTCGCTTCGAGATCGTCGACATAACGCTGGCGGATCGTCGCTGCGGTGCCGAGCAGGCCGATCGTGCCCGTTTTGGTCAATGCCGCCGCGGGCTTGATTGCGGGCACCGTGCCGACAATCGGCACATTGAGAACCTCGCGCACCATGCCCAGCGCAATCGTGCTCGCGGTGTTGCAGGCGATGCAGATGAGGCGCGGCGCGTAGCGTTCGCTCATCCGGCCGAGCAGTCCAGCGACGCGCGCGGCGATCTCCGCCTCGGTCTTCTCGCCATAAGGCAGGCCCGCAATATCGGCGGCGTAGATCACCGGCACATCGGGCAAAACCCTGCGAAGCGCGCGCAGCACTGTCAGCCCGCCAAGGCCGCTATCGAACAGCAATATGGGAGATTTTGCGTCCAAATCCGTTTCTTTCGCGCCAGCCTTCGCTTGTCGGAGGCGAGCAATTGCGGTTTAACGCGCTTTAGGAGCAAGCGCGGGTTGTCTTCAAGCACTTGCAGACAAGACAAGGGTTAGGCGTGGAAAATTTCATCGGTTTCGCAATCGGATATCTGTGCGGCTCGATTCCGTTCGGCCTCATTCTGGCGTTGGCAACGGGCAAGGGCGATATCCGCAAGACCGGATCGGGCAATATCGGCGCAACCAATGTGCTGCGCACCGGCAGCAAAGGGCTGGCGGCGGCCACCCTGCTGCTCGATCTGGCAAAGGGGCTGGTGCCGGTGCTGCTGGTGACGCAGTGGTACGGCGTCGCCTCGGTCATGCCCAATGCCGCGTGGGGGCCGGTGCCGTTCGCGGCGCTCGGTGCGGTGCTGGGGCATTGCTTCCCCGTCTGGCTCGGCTTCAAGGGCGGGAAGGGTGTAGCGACCAATGCGGGCGTGGCGTTCGGCCTCGCATGGCAAATCGGGCTTGCCTACGCGCTTGTGTGGATCGCCGTGCTGGCAATTGGCCGGATCAGCTCGGTTGCGGGGATGAGCGCGGTTGTCGCGGCGGCAATCGCTGCGGTTGTGCTGGGCTTCGAACCCTTTGTACCGGTGCTGGCAGTCATTGCGGTGCTCATTATCTGGCTCCACCGCGCCAATATCGGTCGGCTGATGAAGGGTGAGGAACCCAAGGTCGGCAGCAAGAAGTGACTGGCGCGCCCAAGCTCAGTCAGGAAGAGGCGTTTGCGCGCATTCGCCTGCTGCGCTCCGCCAATATCGGGCCGGTGAGCTATGCGCAGTTGCTGGCGCGTTTCGGCACGGCGGCAGTGGCGCTGGAGGCTCTGCCCGATCTCGCCGCGCGGGGCGCCAAGCGCAACTACACGCCTGCCGCGCGCGACCGGATCGAGCGCGAGATTACCGAGGCGCGCAAGGCGGGTGCGCGCTATCTCTTCCACGATATGCCCGACTATCCGCCGCTCTTGGCGGAGATGGAGAACGCGCCACCGATCATCACCATGCGCGGCCGGATCGAGCTGGCGAGCCAGCCCTGCGTGGCCATGGTCGGCGCACGCAATGCCTCGGCAGCGGCGGTGAAGCTGTCGCGCGATTTCGCTCGCAAGCTGGCGGAGGCGGGGTTTGTGGTTGTGTCAGGTTTGGCGCGGGGGATCGACGGGGCGAGCCATGAAGGCGCGATGCCGAGCACTATCGGCGTGATCGCCAGCGGGATCGACATCGCCTATCCGCCGCAGCACGCGAAATTGCAGGAGCAGATCGCGCAGGAGGGACTGCTAATCGCGGAGGAGCCGCCCGGCACCGAACCGCGCGGGCAGCACTTCCCGAAGCGCAACCGCATCATTGCCGGGCTAGCCATCGGCACGGTGGTGGTGGAGGCGGCGGTCAAGTCCGGCTCGCTTATCACCGCGAGGCTTGCCGCAGAGGCGGGGCGCGAGGTGATGGCGATCCCCGGCAGCCCGCTCGAAGCGCGCAGCCATGGCTGCAATCACCTTATCCGCGAAGGCGCGGTGCTGGTGCAGGAGCCTGAGGATGTGATCGAACTGCTCACCGGCTTTGACGGCGTGCCACGCTCCAGCTTCCGCGAGCCTGTATCGCCCGCCGATTTCGCGCCGCTAGAGGAACCGACTGAAGCCGAAACCGGCGAAATTGCTGCGATGCTCACCAACGCGCCGGTGTCGGTCGATGAGTTGATCCGCCAATCGGGCGCGAGCGCAGGGGCGGTGCAGATGGCGCTGCTGGAATTGGAGATTGCGGGCCGGCTTGAACGGCACGCGGGTGGGAAGGTAAGCCTCACCGCATAAAAGGGGAAGATTATGGAAAACGAACTTACGGTGCAGGAGGTTGTCGAGGGTGTACTCGCCAAGGTTCAGGAAAATATGCAGATGCTCGTCGTCTTCGTGTTGACGCTGACAGTTTTGGGTACGGTACTTCAGGGCGGCTTCTTTTTTGTTGGCGATGGAGACATCGCCGGCTTTGAAATACCTTCCATTGTCCAAACGGTTTTCGGGATCAGCGCTGGTGTCGCCGGTATAGCGCTGGTCATCGTTGCGATTGTCGCCAGCTACTTGCTGTGGGAATTGCTTCTTCGCCGCGCCGGTTATTATCCGCCAGACAGAGAGCGGCGTTTCTTCCGATATGTTGCGCAAGCTATCTTGATCGGCATCGGAACCGGAATCGGGTTCATGTTGCTGATCATTCCGGGTCTCATCTTCGGTGCGCGTTGGGCCGCAGCGCCAGCGTTTCTTATCGCCAACAAGCGCGGGACAATCCAGTCAATCGGTGACAGCTGGGATATGGTGAGTGGCAATACTACGCCTGTCGTCTTGGCCTATCTGATTGGGGTGGCGATTATGTTTGTACTCGGATTGGCTTTAAACGTTTCCGGTTTTGGTTTGGTCGCGATCTTCCTTGAGAACCTCGTCAGCAACATTGGCACAGTTCTGACAATTGCACTGGGTGTGTTCTTGTACGACAGGCTACATGGGCGGAGCGAGACGCTATCGCAGGTGTTTGACTAAATCGCGCTTGACGAATCCGCCACGCGTCCCAACCCTCGCGCGTACGTACACGTGTAAGGGTCGGTCCACACCATCATGCAATTAGTCATCGTCGAATCGCCCGCCAAGGCGAAAACCATCGAGAAGTATCTGGGCAAGGACTATAAGGTTCTCGCCTCTTACGGCCACGTCCGTGATCTGCCGCCCAAGGATGGCAGCGTTCGTCCGGACGAGGATTTCGCGATGGATTGGGAAGTCTATGCCGACGCGCGCAACAAGGCGCAGGTCAAGGCCATCGCCGATGCGGCGAAGAAGGCTGACCGTCTGATCCTCGCCACCGACCCTGATCGCGAGGGCGAGGCGATCAGCTGGCACGTGATGGACTTGCTCAAGAAGCGAAAGGCCTTGCCTGCCGAGGTGGAGCGGGTGACGTTCAACGCCATCACCAAAGCGGCGGTGACCGAGGCGATGAAGAAACCGCGCCAGCTCGATCAGGATCTGATCGACGCCTATCTCGGCCGACGCGCGCTCGATTACCTGTTTGGCTTCACCCTCTCCCCCGTGCTGTGGCGCAAGCTGCCCGGGGCCAAATCGGCGGGGCGCGTGCAGTCGGTCGCGCTGCGCCTGATCTGCGAGCGTGAGCGCGAGATCGAGCTGTTCAGGGCGGACGAATACTGGTCGGTCGTCGCCAAGATGGCGCATGACGGGACGGATTTCGACGCGCGTCTGGTGAAGTTCGATGGCAAGAAGCTCGAACGACTTTCGCTCGGCAACAAGGGTAGTGCGGATGCGGCCAAGGCTGCGGTGGAGCAGGGGCGCTTTACCGTCGAGGAGGTCGAGACCAAGCCGCTGAAGCGCAATCCCGCGCCTCCCTTCACCACCTCCACCTTACAGCAGGAGGCCGCGCGCAAGCTCGGGTTCTCCGCCAGCCACACGATGCGCTGTGCCCAGTCGCTGTATGAAGCGGGGGCGATCACCTATATGCGAACCGACGGCGTGCAGATGGATATGAGCGCCATTCTCGCTGCGCGCGATGCCATCGCCGAACGGTTCTCCGAAGACTATCGCCCCGAAAAGCCGCGCTTTTACCAGACCAAGGCGAAGAACGCGCAGGAAGCGCACGAGGCCATTCGCCCGACCGATTTCCGCAAGGACCGCGCCGGTTCGGGAGACGAAGCCAAGCTGTATGACCTGATCTTCAAGCGTGCCATGGCCAGCCAGATGGCGACCGCGCAATTGGAGCGCACCACTGTTACCCTGCGCGATCCGACCGGTCAGCACGAGCTGCGCGCCACCGGCCAGGTGGTGAAATTCCCCGGCTTCCTGGCGGTGTACTCCGAGAGCTTTGACGAGAAATCGGACGAGGATGACGACAATCTCCTCCCCGCTATGCGCAAGGGTGATGCACCCGCTAAGAAGGATGTGGAGGCGACGCAGCATTTCACCCAGCCGCCGCCGCGTTTTTCCGAAGCCTCGCTGGTGAAACGACTGGAGGAACTGGGCATCGGTCGCCCTTCGACTTACGCCTCCACCATCCAGACACTGCGCGACCGCGACTATGTGCGGATGGAGAAAAACCGATTCTTTGCAGAGGATTCAGGGCGGCTGCTAACAGCGTTTCTCGAACGTTTCTTCCCCACCTATGTCGCCTATGATTTCACCGCCAGCCTTGAAGACGAGCTGGACGAGGTCTCCGGTGGGCGCGCGGAATACAAGGCACTGCTCGAAAGCTTCTGGAAGGACTTCAAGCCCAAGAGCGACGAGGTGATGGAGCAGAAGCCTTCGGAAGTGACCGAAGTGCTCGACGAATTCCTCGCCGATTTCCTCTTCCCGCCGCGTGAGGATGGCCACGATCCGCGCTGGTGCCCGCTTTGTGCCGAGCAGGGCCGCAATGGCGGTGAACTGCACCTGCGCGGCGGGCGTTTCGGCGCCTTTATTGCCTGCGTCAATTACCCGGAATGCACCTTCCGCCGCAAATTCGGCCAGCCCGGCGGGGAGGACGGTTCGGACGATGGCGTTATGGGCGAACACCCGGAAACGGGTCAGGCGATCTCGCGCAAATCGGGGCGGTTCGGGCCGTACGTTGAGATGGGCGAGGGCAAGGAAGCCAAGCGCGCCTCGATTCCCAAGGATGTGGATGATTTCGGCCTCGAATGGGCGGTGAAGCTGCTCGACCTGCCGCGCATTATCGGTGCGCATCCGGAGACGGGTTTGGAAATCGAGGCCGCGATAGGGCGTTACGGCCCGTATCTGCGGCATGACGGCAAGTACGCCAAGCTCTCCAGCACGCGCGATGTGTTCGAGACGGGCATGAATGCTGCCGTCACCCTGCTTGCCGAAGCCGCCAATCGCGGCGGACGCGGGAGCAATAGCCGCGAGCCATTGAAAGTCCTCGGCCAGACCGAGGCGGGTGATGACGTGAAGCTGATGGACGGCCGCTACGGTGCCTATGTAACCGACGGTACCGTGAACGCGACACTGCCAAAGGATAAGGACAAGGATGCACTGACTCTGGAAGAGGCGCTGGTGCTGATCGCGGAAAAGGCCGCGAAGGGACCCGCGAAGAAGAAGGGCCGGAAGAAGTCTCCCGCGAAGAAGAAGGCACCTGCCAAGAAGAAGGCGGCAGCGAAGTAACGCCGCCGTCGCTTGCCCCGTTCGCAATTCATCAACCAATCTTGTCTAGGCCCTAACCCCGACATCAGGGGCGTGCCACGTGATCGAGATCGAAATCCAGAACGAAACAGACCAGACGCAGCAGCGCCTGCGCTTTGCCGCGGTGCCGCGCATTGGCGAGGGGCTGCGGTTGAAGGACAAGAGCGGCTTGTGGGAGACCTATGATGTGCTCGACGTCTGGTACCAGAAGGCCGAATTCGGCGATGTCTGGGTGCCCTATATCCATGTCCGCGCTGCGGCGGCGACTGCGCCGCTGATGGCGGCTTCCAGCGGCTATTGACGGTCAGAGGGATCACGCGATGCAACATCTGATCAAACGCCAGACCGGGATGCGCGCGGGCGAGGGCCTGCTGAAGGACAAGCGCACACTCGCCGAACGCCTTGCCGATGCGCGCAAGGCGCCGAGCCTTATCGAGCCAGAGGCGGATGAGGCGCTGGAACCGCTCGAACTGACCGAACTTGCGCCCGAACAGGATTATGACATCGACCAAGTGGTGGAAGCACTCACCGATGTTGATGCGACCGATGCCATTGTGGCGCAGGCGATGGCCGCGCGCGGTGATGCGGGTGTGGCGAACGGGAAGGGCAAGACCTGCCTCGTGGTCGATGACAGCCGCGTTGTGCGCAAGCTGGCGGGCAAGATCGCCGCCGAACTGGGTTACAACGTGATCGAGGCCGAGGACGGCAAGGAAGCGCTGCTGCGCTGCGAGAAAGCGATGCCCGATCTGATCGTGACCGACTGGCAAATGCCGGTGATGAGCGGCCCCGAATTCGTCAGCGCGCTGCGCGAACTCCCTACAACCAGCCGCCCCACGGTCGTGTTCTGCACGTCAAAGGGCGAGGCGAAGGACATCCACACCGGCATCGGCGCGGGTGCGGATGACTACATCGTCAAACCCTTCACCGAAGAGGCGTTGAAGGCGAAACTGGCTAAGGTGAGTGTGGGCTGAGGCACGGGCCCTAGCGCACCCAGTCGAGCCCCATTTCTTCAAACATTTCGCGGCTTTCGGCCCAGCGTTCATCGACTTTGACGTGGAGGAACAGGTGGACTTTCTGGCCGAGGATTTCGGATAACTCCTTGCGCGCCGCTTCGCCGATTTCCTTTATCCGCCGCCCCTGTTTGCCGAGCACAATCGGCTTCTGGCTGTCGCGCGCGATCACGATTTGCTGGCGGATTTCGACGGAGCCATCGGGCCGCTGCTCGTAGCTTTCCGGGCGCACCGCGGCGTCGTAGGGCAGTTCCTCGTGCAGCTGGCGGTAGAGCTGCTCGCGCGTCACCTCGGCGGCGAGCAGGCGTTCGGAGGCGTCGGAGACCTGGTCTTCGGGATAGTGCCACGGGCCTTCGGGCATCAGTCCGGCGAGATGCTCCTTCAATTCCGGAACACCGTCGCCCGTTAGCGCCGAGACGAAGTAGACTTCGGCAAAGTCGGCCAGCTGCGTCAGCTCTTGCGCCAGTTCGAGCAGCGGCTCCTTCTTGCTCACATCGACCTTGTTGAGGACGAGGATCTTGCGCTCCGTGCGATCCTTCAGCCCCTCAAGTAGCGGCATCAGCTCGTGCCGCCGCTGCTTCACCGGGTCGACCACCAGCAGGACAGCATCTGCCGCCGTGGTACCTTCCCAAGCGGCGCTGACCATCGCGCGGTCAAGCCGGCGCTTGGGTTCGAAAATGCCGGGTGTATCGACCAGCAGGATCTGCGTTTCCCCATGCAGCGCAATGCCCAGCAGGCGCGCGCGGGTCGTCTGCGCCTTGGCCGAGGTGATGGCGACCTTCTGCCCCACCAACTGGTTCACCAGCGTTGACTTGCCCGCATTGGGCGCGCCGATCACGGCGACGAGGCCGCATTTGCTTTCCGTCTGGCTCATCCGAACCTCTCCATAAACAGCCGCGCCGCTTCGGTTTCCGCATCGCGTTTGCCACTGGCCACCGCCTCGACCTCGCCGACCTTGTGGACGCGCACGCGCACGGTGAAACGGCGGGCGTGGTCGGGGCCGTCAATGCTCGTCACTTCGTATTCGGGCGGGCGGCGCTGGTTGCCCGCGGCCCATTCCTGCAATGCCGATTTGGGGTGCTTCGACTGGCCCGTCTTGCCGTCCACAGCATCAGCCCAGAAGCGCCGGATGAGCGCGGCGGTTGCGTCAAACCCGCTTTCGAGGAAGCTCGCGCCGAGCAGCGATTCCATGATGTCACCCAGCACATTGTCGCTGTCATGCGCGCCGTCTTCGCGGGCCTGTTTGCCCATCAGCAGATGCCCGCCAACGCCGAGTTCGCGGGCACGTTCGGCACAGGCACCCTTGGCGACCAGCGCGTTCAGCCGCTGTGCCATGCGGCCTTCATCGCTCTTGCCATCGGCGTAGAGCCAGTGGGCGATGGTGAGGCCGAGCACGCGGTCTCCCAGAAACTCCAGCCGCTGGTAATCGCGTTTCGCGCCCGTGCTGCCATGGGTCAGCGCCTCGGCCCACAGTGTCTCGTCACCAATGGCGAAGCCATGGGCTTCGAGCCAGCCCCGCGTCGCGGGATCGAGCCCGCTCATATGCCCTTGAACATCCGGCCCCAGCGCACACCGCCGCCCCACGACCAGTACATGAAGCTTGCCTCGCCAACGAGGTTCTCGACCGGCACCAGCCCGATGCCGCGCTGTGCCTCGGCGGGGAAGCGGCTGTCCAGTGAGTTGTCGCGATTGTCGCCCATCAGAAACAGTTGGCCTTCGCCCACGATGAACGGCGCGGTATTGTCTTGCGGCGTCACACCCAGATCGAGGATGTTGTAAGTGACACCGTTGGGCAGCGTCTCGCGATACTGCGGATTGCTGCAAGCCGGGCCTTCTCCGGTCGAGATGGTCGTACCACGGCAATCTTCGCCTGCTTGCAGCGGGATGACGAAGTCTTCGACCTGTTCCATCTCCACGGGCACATCGTTGATGTGCAGCACGCCTTCCACCATCTGCACCGTGTCGCCCGGCAGGCCGATCACGCGCTTGATGTAGTCGCTGCGGTCAACGGGGTGCTTGAAGATCACCACATCACCGCGTTCGGGCAGCGTCTGGAACAGGTGCCAGTCACCCGCCTCGGGATCGAGCGGCAGCGCGGCGCGCGAATAGCCATAACTCCACTTCTGCGCGAAGAGATGGTCACCCACCAGCAGGCGCGGCATCATGCTTTGCGAGGGGATGTTGAAGCTGGTGAAGGCGAAGGTGCGGAAGATCAGCACCACGATCACCAGCTTGACCAGAAACCAGCCGAAGCTCTTCCAGTCCTCTTCCTTCGCTTCCGGCTTGGCGGCTTTGGCAGGCGCTGCGCCGGCGGGCTCTTCGATCTCTCGGATATGCTCTTCAGACATGGGCGTAACCCTTGTTGCGGAGCGGCGCGAAGGTCAAGCATTTGCAGCAGCCTGCCCGCCGATTCCCGCCATTTCCGGCGCCAAATCCAACGAACCTGTTACACCTGTTACACGGTCCTGGGGCAAAAACTCCGGCCTGCGCGAGGGCAGGGCCGTGGGAACGTTCACGCATAGCTATTTCGCGGTTTGCAATCATGGCCAAGGCGCGTAGCCATAGGGTCCAATTGTAGGAAAGGATTCTTCACCCGTGCCCCTGACCCGTGACGAAGCGTGGAACGCGCTCGCCCTGCATCCCGATCCCACGCTGGAAGAGCTGTTTGCTGCCGATCCCGATCGGGTGGAGAAGTATTCCACACGGCTCGAACTGCGCGGCGGGGAGGATGCGGTGGGCATCCGATTCGACTGGTCGAAGACGCATCTGACCGAAGAATTGCTCGGCGATTTCGAAGCGCTGGCCGAGGCCTGCGATTTCGCCGGAATGCGTGCGAAGATGTTTGCGGGCGAAGTGGTGAACCCCACCGAAGGCCGCGCGGCTGAGCACACCGCTTTGCGCGGGGTCGGCAAGGAATCCAGCGTCGAGGAAGCCGCCGCGCTGCTCGAACGCATGAAGCTGATGGTCGAGGCGATCCACGAAGGCGCGTTTGGCGAGGTCAAGCACCTGATCCATGTCGGCATTGGCGGCAGCGCGCTTGGCCCCGCGCTGGCGGTGGATGCGCTCACCCGCGACGGGGCGGAGGTGGACGTGCACGTTGTCTCCAATATTGACGGGGTGGCCTTGGAAGCCGCGTTCAAGGCGTGCGATCCGGCGACCACGATGCTGGCGGTTGCGTCCAAGACCTTTACCACCATCGAGACGATGACCAACGCCTCCAGCGCGCTGAAATGGCTCGCCGACCATGGCGTGGATGATCCCACGGGCCGCGTGATCGCTTTGACGGCTGCGCCCGAAAAGGCGGTGGAATGGGGCGTCGATGAAACGCGCATCCTGCCATTCGCTGAAAGCGTGGGCGGGCGGTACTCGCTGTGGTCGAGCATCGGCTTCCCGATTGCGGTCGCGCTGGGCTATGCCGATTTCCAGGCGATGCTCGATGGCGCGGCGAAGGTGGACGAGCATTTCCGCGATACAGACGGGCGAGCGAACCTGCCCTTGCGCGCGGCCTTTGCCGATCTGTTCTATTCCCGACTGGAGGGCGCGCAGACCCGCGCCGTGTTCGCCTATGACGAGCGACTGCGGCTGCTGCCCGACTATCTCCAGCAGCTGGAAATGGAATCGAACGGCAAGAGCGTTAGCGTCGATGGCCTGCCCACCGGCCCGACCGCGCCGATCACCTGGGGCGGGGTGGGTACAGACGCGCAGCACGCAGTGTTCCAGCTTCTGCATCAGGGCACGCATCTGGTGCCCATCGACTTTATCGCCAGCATCGAGCCGGGCGATATGCTGGATGCCGCGCACCACCATATCCTGCTGATGAACTGCTTTGCCCAAGGCGCTGCGCTGATGAGCGGCAAGCACTCGGACGACCCGCACCGCAACTACCCCGGCAACCGCCCCTCGGCGACGATCCTGTGCGACGATATCGACGCAATGACCTTCGGCGCGCTGGTGGCTTTCCACGAACACCGAACCTTTGCGAGCGCGGTGATGCTGGGGATTAACCCGTTCGACCAGTTCGGCGTGGAGCTGGGCAAGGAAATCGCGAAGAAGATCGAAAAGGGCGGCGAGCGGTTTGATGCGAGTACCGAGGCGCTGCTGAAGGCTGCTGGGGTTGGCTAAGTCGCTTCATCCGGAGCCGCCAAAGCCGCCAAAGAAGACTCGGCTACTTAGGTCGGGCGGGATCGTTTTGGTTGCCACTCTTACTGTCCTACTCATGGGGCAGCTTGGCGATGTTGAGCCATGGTGGGTGCGATGGGGACTAATTGTCTTGGCTGGCACGGGCGCAGGCCTTTTTGCGAGATGGGTGGAGCCGAAGCCACAACCTGCATGGGTGGGCGGACCAGATGATGTTCCGGTTACGTATTCCACCTATTGGCCTGGCGACGTCCAAGCTACTCCAGAATCAATACGGGCAGCGATGCTCACCACCTTGCGCAAAGAGTTCGCTTCTGCCGGTGTGAGGCAACCTGACGGGAGAATAATGGTCGCCAACAACCGGCCCGAGGGTTGGCGGATCGAATGTTGGGATAAGAACGGAGATAACAACGCACTGGCTTTCCGGGCGGATGGCCAGCAACTGCTTGATGCTCCCAAGGGCTTGAACAAGTGGCTGGCTGAAGACGGCGGCGTTTTCACTTTCGAAGAGGCGCTCAATGTCTTGGTCGAATTTGCCGAAGGGGTAACGACCTCTGACATCGTAGAATGGCAGCTTAGAAGCTAGCCTTTAGCAATCTCAGTTCTCGTCATCGTGAGCCCGCAGGGCGCGGCGATCCAGCTTCTGACGTTGCAGCACGCGGATAAGGTGGAAGCTGGATTGCCACGTCGCCTAACGGCTCCTCGCAATGACGGGGAATAGGTGTATGCTCGCGCAATGACCTTCCCCCTCATCTTCGCCATCATATGGGCGCTCATCCTCGCGGCGGGCGGGGCGTTGCTTACCAGTATTGGCGAGTGGTATTACAAGCTCAACAAGCCCAGCTGGCAGCCGCCGGACTGGCTGTTCGGTCCGGCGTGGACGACCATTTTCGGGCTTGCCGCATGGGCGTTCTACCGCAGTTGGGACGGGGCCGAGGCGGCGGGGGAAGGGCAGTGGCTGATCGCGCTCTACGTCATCAATGGCGTCGCGAACTTCGTCTGGTCGCCGATCTTCTTCACGCTCCGTCGGCCCGACTGGGCATTGATCGAAGTGCCGTTCCTGTGGGCGAGCGTGCTGGCGCTCGTTCTGACGCTAGGCCGGTGGGACGCTCTCGCGCCGTGGCTGATCGTTCCGTACCTCGCATGGGTCAGCTTCGCGACCGTGCTCAACTGGAAGATCGTGCAGCTCAACAAACCGTTCGGAAGGACGGGTTGAAGTCGGCGGGTTAACACACGCCCATTGACTTTTTGCGCTGCAGCATCCACATGGCCCCCATCGAAGCGCGCGCCAGCGTGAAGCGGCGATGGTGAGAAAGCCATCAAGCCCCGGCAGCCCTTCGGTCCTTTTACCTGAGACTTCCCTTTTCACGCGGGTCGTTTTGACACCCGCGCCGCGCCCGGATTCTGTCCGTTGGCCGCGCCGCATCTATTGCGAGTTAAATACACATAATGACTACAAAATTCTCCGATCTCGGGCTGTCGCAGCCCGTTATGCAGGCCCTCGATATGCAGGGTTATGACACGCCGACGCCGATCCAGGCGCAGGCCATTCCGCCAGTTCTCGAAGGCCGCGACCTTCTCGGTATCGCGCAGACAGGCACCGGCAAGACTGCTGCCTTCATGCTGCCTAGCATCGACAATCTGCGCAAGGCGGATAACCAGATCCCGTTCAAGAGCTGCCGTATGCTGGTGCTGGCCCCGACGCGAGAGCTGGCTGGCCAGATTGCCCAGAGCGCCAGGGATTACGGCGCGCTTGCGGGCCTCAAGGTTCATTCGATCGTCGGCGGAACCAGCGTCAACAAGGATCGCAACAAGCTGCACCGCGGCACCGATATTCTGGTGGCGACGCCGGGCCGCTTGCTCGACCTGATCGACCAGAAGGCGTTCAACCTGTCAGGCCTCGAAATCCTCGTGCTCGACGAGGCTGACCAGATGCTTGATCTCGGCTTCATCCATGCGTTGCGCAAAATCCGCGATCTGGCTCCGGCCGACCGGCAGACGCTGTTCTTCAGCGCGACCATGCCCAAGGCGATCAAGGAGCTCGTCTCCGGCTATTGCACCAATCCGGTGCAGGTGAGCGTCACGCCCGAAAGCACCACGGCGGAGCGGATCGACCAGTATCTGTTCATGGTGCAGCAGGACGAAAAGCAGAGCCTGCTCGAATTGATGCTGCAAGGCCGTCATGCCATTCCCGGCAAGATCGAGCGCGTGCTGATCTTCACCCGCACCAAACACGGCGCGGACCGCGTGGTGAAGAAGCTTTCGCAAATCGGTGTCGCTGCCAATGCCATCCACGGCAATAAGAGCCAGCCGCAGCGTGAGCGCGCGCTTGACGAATTCAAGCGGGCAAAAACGCCCATTCTGGTCGCCACCGATGTCGCCGCGCGCGGGATCGATATTCCGGGCGTTAGCCACGTTATCAATTACGAACTGCCCAATGTGCCTGAGCAATATGTCCACCGCATCGGCCGCACCGCGCGCGCCGGAGCGGACGGTATCGCGATTGCCTTCTGTGCCGAGGACGAGCGCGCCTATCTCAAGGACATCCAGAAGACGACCGATGCGGCGTTCGAACGGCTTGCCTTGCCGGACAATTTCCGCGCGGTGGTCGAAGGTGTCGGCCCGACCAAGCGCGAACACCAGCAGAAGATGAAGCGCGTGCAACCCAAGCCGCGTGGCGCTTCCGCCCAGCGTTCCGAAGAGCGCATGGATAAATCGAAGGTGAAACACCCTGCGCGCAAGGGCAAGCCCAATCGCGGGCCCGGCGGACAATCTGGCGCTCCGCGTCAGGGCGGCAGTCCCGGCAGTGGTCGCTCGTTTGGCGGGCGGCGCAGTGGCGGCGGCAATCGCTCCCAACGCAGTGGCGGTCAGCGGCAGGGCTGAACCTGGGCTATAGCCAAATCTTAAGCATAAGCAGCGTAGCGTTTCCGCCATGCCAATAGACGGGACCGCTACGCTGAGATGATTAGAACTAAGACCACAATCGTCGTCGGCGCGGGCGCTTCTACCGAGCTGCAATTTCCCGATGGCGCGGCGTTTCTGGCGCGGATTGCCGGCGGGCTCGATTTTGCGCGCCTTGGCACCGACGTGGTGAGCGATGATATCGCCGCCATGGCTGCGCATCTGGAAGCGATCGCGGAAGCGGCACGGGTCAAAAAATCACACCTGTTCAAAGCGGGGCAGCAGCTCCGCTGCGCCGCGCGGCTTGGCGGATCGGTCGATGCGCTGCTCGAACAGTTCGGCGACAATCCGATGGTCTTGGCCGTCGCCAAGCTCGCGATCACGCATTTCACATTGGCCGCAGAGGCGGAGTCGCCGCTGGCGGCCGAACCGCGCGACCCCGGTGATCTGCCGGTGCGCGGCGGCGAAAACTGGCTGTTCCAATTGGCGCAGGCCATCGTCAGCGGCGTGCCGAGCGCCAAGGCTGACCGCTGCCTGGACAATCTCGCAATCATCAACTTCAATTACGATCGCTCGTTAGAAGCCTATCTGCCGTGGGCGCTTTCGATGGCCTTTGGCATGAGTATCGTCGAAGCGCGCGAACTGGTGGCGGAAAAACTGCGCCTGCTCCATGTGTTCGGAACGCCCGGCAGGCTTGATTGGCAAAGCGGTAAGGCACCGGTCGCCGATTGGGGCGCGAGTGAAGTCGAGAACCTGCCCTCGATTGTGGAACAGATCCACACAATGTCCGAACGGCTCGAAGAGCGCGGCTTCAAGCGCAAGCTGTTCGGTGATTTGACTTTCGGGAAGCGGCTGCTGTTCCTCGGCTTCGGCTTTGACGCAATGAACTGTTCGCTGCTGTTCGATGCGCCGATGGAGCATAATCCCGAAGTCTATATTTCCATGCCCGGCGCGTCCGAAGCGCAGCAAGTGGCGGTGCGCAAAGTGCTGCTGCACTTGCCCAAGCTGAAGCAGGACGACGCGATCACCATTGCCGATATGCCCGCTTGGCAGTTGCTGCGCGACTACGCCTCCTACCTGCAAAGCTGATCGGGCCAGTCCAGTCCCAACCCAGGTGCCGATGTAACTTTCGACGGTTGCGGCGCGGATGGCGAGTGTCCATAGCGCGCAGCAGCATTGCAGTTACAGGAAGCAGACATGGCCGACAGCTACGATTTCGACCTTTTCACCATCGGCATCGGGTCGGGTGGCACGCGGGCCAGCCGGGTGGCGGCGGCGCATGGCGCGAGAGTGGCGGCGGCTGAGGAATTCCGCGTCGGCGGCACCTGCGTAATTCGCGGATGTGTTCCCAAGAAGATGCTCGTTTACGGCGCGCATTTTGCCGAGGATCTGGAGGACGCCAAGCAGTTCGGTTGGGATATCGGCGAATGCTCCTTCGACTGGGTGCGGCTGCGCGACCATGTCCTGTCGGACGTGACACGTTTGGAAGGACTCTACACAGAGACGCTGGAAAACCACAACGTCACCATTTTCAAAGAACGCGCGACCATTACCGGCGACCATGAAATCACGCTGGAAAGCGGCAAGGTTGTCACTGCCAAATATATTCTGGTCGCCACCGGCGCACGACCGTTCGTGCCCGAATTTTCCGGCAGCGAGCACGTCATCACCTCGAACGAGGCGTTCCATCTGGATGCCGTGCCCGAACGTATCCTGATCGCGGGCGGCGGCTATATCGCCAATGAATTTGCCGGCATCTTCAACCAGTTCGGCAGCAAGGTGACCATCGTCAACCGCTCGGACGTGATCCTGCGCGGCTATGACACGGCATTGCGCGACCGGTTGCTGCAAATCTCGCTCACCAAGGGGATAGAGTTTTGCTTCAACTGCGAATTCGAATCGATCGAAAGGCAGGAAGACGGCACATTGCTGGTCAAGCTGACCGGCCATGAGCCGCGCGTGTTCGACCAGGTGATGATCGCCACTGGCCGTGTTCCAAACACCGAAGGGCTGGGGCTGGAAGCCGTCGGAGTTGAACTTGGCGCGAAAGGCGAGATCAAAGTCGACGCGTTCAGCAAATCGAATGTCGATTACATCTACGCCGTCGGCGATGTGACCGACCGCGTGCAACTGACGCCGGTCGCCATCCGCGAAGGGCAAGCCTTTGCCGACAGCGTTTTCGGCGAACGCGAGCCCTATGCGGTGGACCATTCGTGCATTCCGAGCGCGGTCTTCAGCCACCCGCCCATCGCCTCGGTCGGGATGACCGAAAGCGAAGCGCGCAACAAGCTGGGCTCCGTCCGGGTCTACCAGTCCGATTTCCGCCCGATGAAGCACGTTGTGGCCGGGCGGAACGAGCGCGGTTTGTACAAGATGATCGTCGATGCTGCGAGCGACAAAGTGGTCGGCATCCACATGATCGCCCCCGAAGCGCCCGAAATTTTGCAGGGCGCCGCGATTGCAGTGAAGGCCGGCCTGACAAAGGCCGATTTCGATGCGACCGTGGCGATCCACCCGACGATGGCGGAAGAACTGGTGTTGTTGAAATAGGGTGTTACAGCGCCCGGATATTCACCCGGCATATCGACCACTTGAATTGCACAGGCGTTCTGGCGCACAAGCCGCTCCAACGAAAAACAAGAGGGGCTACCTGATGAACCGTTTTCTCGCCGCTGCCATGCTGGCCTTCGCACTTTGCGCGCCTGCCAGCGCCCATGCGCACAATCACGATCCGGTCGACACCGACTGGGCGATCGCCATTCACGGCGGGGCAGGCACGCTAAGCCGCGAAGCCATGACGCCCGAGCGGGAGGCGGAGTACGAGGCCGCTTTGCAGGAAGCGCTTGATGCAGGCGCGGCTATTCTGGCTGAAGGTGGCAGTGCCGAAGATGCGATCATCGCCGCGATCACGCTGATGGAAGACAATCCGCTGTTCAATGCCGGGCGCGGCGCGGTGCTGACATGGGATGGCGGTATCTCGCACGATGCCTCGATCATGCTGGGCGATACCCGTACGGCGGGCGCGACTGCGGGCACATCGACAGTGCGGCATCCGATCCTGCTGGCGCAAGAAGTGATGCGCGACGGGCGGCATGTTTTCCTGAGCGGTGCGGGTGCGGAAGAGTTTGCCGATCGCACCGAGCTTGAACGCATGGAATCCGGATGGTTCATCACCCAGCCGCGGATCGAAGCGCTCGAACGTTATCGTGCGAATAACACCGCATCGCTCGCCGATGACGAGCACCGTTACGGTACGGTCGGCGCGGTGGCGCGGGACCGGCACGGCAATCTGGCGGCGGGTACCTCGACCGGCGGGATGACCGGCAAAAGGTGGGACCGGATCGGCGATGCCCCCATTATCGGCGCGGGCACCTATGCTGACAACCGCGCCTGCGCCGTATCGGCCACGGGCACCGGAGAGTATTTTATCCGCGCCAATGTCGCGAGTTCGATCTGCAATCTGATGCGCCTCACTGGCATGGGCCCGCGCGAGGCGGCAGACAATCTGATGGCTGAAGTCGCCGAGCTTGGCGGTAGCGGCGGAGTAATCGTCGTCTCCCCGCAGGGCGAGGCGGATTTCTCTTTCAATACCAGCGGAATGTATCGCGGCCGCGCCAATTCGGAAGGGCTCAACGAAGTGGGCATTTTTGCGGAAGAGGGTGGAGAGTAGTCTTTCTCCGCCTCCGATTGTCCTGTCTTTGCCGAAAAATGAATGACCAGCACCCCATGTTCCGACTGCCCTGAGCTTGTCGAAGGGCTGTACTTCGCTTTTGAAAGTTAGCGGAGGGTCAGAAAGGAAAGCAGTCCTTCGACAAGCTTAGGACAATCGGTATTCTCTCAAATCGCCCGCAGCTGCTCATCCAGAAACGCGGCCACATCCGCCAGATCAACCGCGCGGTCCAGAAACGCCTCACCAATTCCGCGTAGCAGGATGAAGGGCAGGGTGCCTGCATCCATCTTCTTGTCGTGCAGCATATGTGCGGTCAGCTTTGCGCCATCGCAATCGAGGCCGAGTGCGGATAGCTCCGCAGGCAAACCGGCATCGGCGATTGCAGCGGCTATGCGTTCGGCCTCGGCCTGCGCAAGATAACCCCTGCGCGCTGAATACCGCGCAGCGAGCACCATGCCTGTGGCCACCGCTTCGCCATGCAGGAGGCGGTCGGAATAGCCGGTCTCGGCTTCGAGCGCATGACCGAATGTGTGGCCGAGATTGAGAAGGGCCCGCGCGCCGCTCGTCTCGCGTTCGTCCTCGGCGACAATGCGCGCTTTGGCCTCGACGCTGGTGGTCACGGCGCGAGCGATGGCATCTGGCTCCAGCGCCAAAACATCGCTGCCATGCGCCTCGCACCAGTCGAAGAACGCGGCATCGCCGAGAATGCCGTATTTGATGACCTCGGCATAGCCGCAGCGCAGTTCGCGCGGCGCTAATGTCGCCAGCACATCAGTATCGGCGAGCACCAGCGAAGGCTGGTAGAAGGCGCCCACAAGGTTCTTGCCCGCCGCCACATTGATCGCGGTCTTGCCACCGACCGAGCTGTCGACCTGCGCCAGCAGGCTGGTGGGCACCTGAATGAACCCGCAGCCGCGCTTGAGCATCGATGCGGCAAAGCCGGTGAGATCGCCGATCACTCCTCCGCCCAGCGCGATGATGTTATCACCACGCTCGACTTCCTCGGCGAGCAGCCATTCGACCGTGCGCGACAGCCCGTCCCAGCTTTTCGCGCTTTCTCCCGGTGTATGGATCAACCAGCGCGCTTCCTTTCCCGCCGCGCCCAGTGCCGCCTCGACGGCTTCAGCCCAGAGCGCGTGGACATTGGCGTCGGTGACAATCGGGACTGGCGATTTGCGCAGCAGCGCGCCGCTTTGCGCGGCCAGATCGCGCAGCAATCCGCCGCCGATGCGCACATCATAGCCGCGTCCCGCCAGTTCGACTCTTACGCCAGCCATTGATCGAGCGCCTCCAGAATTCGGCCCACCGCGACTTCGTGCGGGCCATTATCGCTGCGCACATGGATATGCGCCTCGCTGTAATAGGGTTCGCGCTCTGCCTTCATCGCGGTCACTTTCGCAGGGATATCCCCCGAACGCAGCAACGGGCGGCGCTTGTTGCGGCTCACCCGCTCCACCAGCGTATCGATCGCGGCATCGAGCCAGATGGCGACGCCTTTGTCGAGAATCAGTGCGCGCGTCTCGTCTTGCAGGAAAGCGCCGCCGCCGGTGGCGATAACGCGCGGCTTGGTGCTTTCCTCGATCAGCCGGGCGATTACCCGCCGCTCGCCGTCGCGGAAATGGTCCTCGCCGAACTGGTCGAACACCTCGGCAATGGTCATCTGCGCCGCTTCCATGATTTCGTCATCGGCATCGGTAAAGCCCATCCCCAGCGTACTGGCCAGCTTGCGCCCCACCGTGCTTTTGCCGACACCCATCATGCCCACCAGCACCAATGGCCGGTCAAGCCGCGCGCCCACGGCACGGATCAGCGCCTGATCGGGGAGGTGTTTTGCAATCGTCATTGCCGCAAGGCCTATAGTTAGGCTAACCGCGCTGGCAAGGTCGCCCGCGCTTGTCCGGGTGTGAAAGGGAAAGCGGGATTACCAGCACTGTGCCAGATCGCCGGACGATTATCGGAACGCTGCTGGTGCTCTTGGGGCTGCTCTTGTTTGTCGCCTGGTGGGACGGCGGCCGGGAAGACCAGCGGCTGATTACCCAGCCCGTCAATGTGCCGGAGTCGAGCGAGTGAAGCGAATTGGTCTGTTTTTGAGCGGTGCGGCGCTCGCTTTGACGTCGAGCATGGCGCTGGCGGGTGATCCCGAGGATTTGCTGCCGCCCGCTTTCCGCAATCCGCCGCCGCAGCCTGCGCCGACATCGGCTCCCGCACCAACGCCAACCCCGCGCGCGACAGGTGGCGGCACACCTTCTGCGACACCTGTGCCATCGGGCGGGGGCGTTTCTGCGCCGTCAGTGCCATCGGCTCCGCAAGGCGCCAGCGGGGAGGCGGGCGCGCCATCGGGCGGCGGTTTCCGGTTGCCCGAAGGCTTCCCCACGCTCGAAGAGCTCGAGTCGATGGAATCGGACGAGGTCAACGAAGTGCTGGGCCTGCGTCCGCGTTTCGATATTCCGCCTGCTGCCCGGCGCGAGGTCGAGCGGGTAGGGGTGCTTTCCTCGGCAGAGGGCGGATTTCCTTACGGCTCGCTTGAACGCCAGCCCGGACGCCTCGTCGAGGCGTCCCTGCGCGCGATCGACGGGCCAATGGTTTCGCGTTGGGGCCATATTCTTGTCCGCCGGGCGCTGGCGAGCCGCCTCAATGCGCCGCAAGGTATGAATCCCGTCACCTTCGCTGCGCTGCGGGCGCAGGCGCTCGGTGCGATGGGCGAAGGCGCCGTCGCGCGTGCGCTGGTGCAGGATATTGACGGCAGCAACTACAACCGTTCGCTCACCGATGCGGCGTTCGACAGCTATCTGGCAACCGGCGATATTCTCGGAATGTGTCCGGTTGCCCGTCTGCGCAGCGATGTGCGCGAGGATGGCGAATGGGAGATGCTGCAAGGTGTTTGCCTCGCCTATATCGGCGAAGCGCGCAGTGCCGACCGGCGGCTCGGCAGGACGCTGGGCGATGGGCAAGCGGCGGAAATCGACGTCCGTCTGGCGCAGCGTTACGCAGGCGCTGCGGGCGAGGGCGGGCGCGCGGTCAATATCGAGTGGGACGGGGTGGAGGAACTCACCCCGTGGCGCTTTGCACTGGCGCGGGCCTTGGGTGTGGAAATTCCCGAGAGCCTGCTGGAGGATGCCCCTGCGCGCTTGCGGCTGAACGATGTGCTGATCCCGGCAACCCCGCTCGATCAGCGGATCGGCGTGGCCGATTTGGCGGGCGCGCGCGGGATTCTCTCCTCCTCGGCCATGGTCGATCTCTATTCGCAGCTTTGGGCGAGCGACGCCTTCGAACAGGGCGAGAAGGCCGACGCGGCGTTGCTGCGCGACGCCTATGCGGCCAACGGCATCACGGCGCGGATCGCGGCGATGCGCAGCCTGTGGGGGGAGGATGCCTCCTATGGCCGCAAAGTCCTCACCGCCTATGCCGCCGCGCGCGTGCCGGTGAGCGAGGCCTATATCGAAGACGCGCCCGCGCTGATCGCGTCGATGCTGAGCACAGGGCTGGATCGCAACGCGTTGCGCTGGGGCAGCGTCGTGCCGCAGGGGAGCGAAGGTTGGGCGATGCTCGCATTGGCGCAGCCGGAACGCAGCACAAATGTCAGCACCGGAGCGGTGGACGATTTTGCCAGCGACGATAACAGCACGGATTCGCGCAAGACCGCCTTTCTGGTCGCTGGGCTGGCCGGTCTGGGTCGGATCGATGCGCAGGATTTCACCGCCTTTGGCGAGGAATTGGGGGTTGATTACACCCGCGACAGCGCCTGGAGCCTTGCCATTACCCGTGCTGCAGCGGTGGATAATCCCGCTTTGGTCGCCATGTTGGCAGGTGTGGGGATGCGCGGAAGTTCGTGGGAACAAATGACCCCGCGCCATCTCTATTACATCGTCTCCTCGCTCAACCGCGTGGGCCTGACTGCCGAAGCCCGGATGATCGCCGCAGAGGCGGTTGCGCGCGGCTAGCCGTGACCGCCGCCATCGACGCGTTTCTGGCGATGCTGGCCGCAGAACGCGGTGCGGCGGCGAACACGCTGGCGGCCTATCGCCGCGATTTGCAGGGCGCGGGCGAAGTTGCGGGCGATCTGGCAACGGCGGCTAAGGGCGATCTTGCCGGTCTGAGCAAAGCATGGGCCGAGCTCGCGCCATCCACGGTCGCCCGCAAAATCTCGGCGCTGCGCCAGTTCTACGGCTTTTGCGTCGATGAAGGGTGGCGGGCAGACGATCCCTCAGCCGTTCTGGTGCGCCCGCAAGCGCGCAGGCCGCTCCCAAAAATCCTCTCGCATGAGGAAGTCGAGCGTTTCCTGACGCAGGCGGAGGAGGAGGCAGCGGACGAGAAGCCGAATGCAGTGCGGATGCTGGCGCTGCTCGAATTGCTTTACGGTTCGGGCTTGCGCGCGACCGAACTGGTTTCGCTCCCAATCACTGCGGTGCCGCGTGATGCGCCTTTTCTATCGATAACCGGTAAGGGAGGACAGCAGCGCATGGTGCCCGTGTCGCGCCGCGCAAAGGAGGCGTTGGGGCGCTGGGTGGCGGTGCGGGGAAGTCCACGCTCGCCGCATCTTTTCCCGTCCCGAACGGGGCATATCAGCCGTATCCGTCTGTACCAGCTGGTGAAAGAGCTGGCCCTGCGCGCCGGGCTCGATCCCGCCAAGGTCAGCCCGCACGTGTTGCGCCACGCCTTTGCCACGCATCTGCTGGAGGGCGGCGCGGATTTGCGCGTCCTGCAAACGCTGCTCGGCCATGCCGATATCGCCACCACGCAAATCTACACCCATGTCGATTCCGCGCGGCTCGTTGCGCTGGTGAATGAGCGGCATCCCCTTGCAGCGGCGCGCGCAGGCGAGTAGCGGCATCGCCCATGGCTTCTTTTCTGGAATTCGAAAAACCCGTCGCCGAGCTGGAGGCAAAGATCGCCGAATTGCGCAGTGCTGCGGGCGAAGGCGATGATGTCGATATCTCGGGCGAGCTCAAGCGGCTCGAGACAAAGAGCGCGCAGTTACTCGAATCGACCTATGCCAAGCTGACGCCGTGGCAGAAGACGCAGGTTGCGCGGCATTCCTCGCGCCCGCATTTCCGCGACTATGTGGCGCTGGGCTTTGACCATTTCATGCCGCTGGGCGGTGATCGCCTGTATGGTGACGATCTCGCAATCATGGGTGGCCTCGCGACGCTGAAGGGCCGCAAGGTCGTTTTGATCGGCCATGAAAAGGGCCATGACACCGAAACCCGCATCAAACACAATTTCGGCATGGGTAAGCCGGAGGGCTATCGCAAGGCGATCCGCCTTATGGAGTTGGCCGACCGTTTCGGATTGCCGGTGGTGACGCTGGTTGACACTTCGGGCGCGTTCCCCGGTATCGAGGCCGAAGAGCGCGGGCAGGCTGAAGCTATCGCCCGTTCGACCGAGGCTTGTCTGGCGCTGGGCGTGCCGATGGTAGCAGCTATCGTGGGCGAGGGCGGATCGGGCGGCGCGGTCGCGCTGGCGAGCGCCGAACGGGTGTTGATGTTCGAACACGCGGTCTATTCGGTGATTTCGCCCGAAGGCTGCGCGTCGATCCTGTGGCGCACGGGGGAGAAGGCTCCGCTGGCTGCCGAGGCGATGAAATTGACGGCGCAAGACCTGCTCGAATTGAAAGTGATCGACCGGATCGTGGCCGAGCCGGTGGGCGGCGCGCACCGCGATCATGGCACTGCGGTGGGCAATCTTGTTCAGGCGATCGACGAGGAGTTGACTGCGCTCAGCCCGCTCAATGCCGAGCAGCTGCGCTGCCAACGCGAAGACCGTTTCCTCGCCATAGGCTCGCAATTCAGCCGCTGACCTCCTGTCATTTGACAGGGTTTTGCAACCGCTTGGCTGCGGAACGTTGCCAAGCTTCGTCCGTTTTGCGATCAAGGTTAAGCGCCGACGGGGCTGTTCCGGCGCGCATGGAGGAGGCAAAACCAATGTCGCAATCGCTCACCCGTTCATTTCGCTCGCTCGCTATCGCCGGGGTCGCGACGCTCGCGCTCTCTGCCTGTGCCACCGTGCCTGGTGCCAATGTCGCCCCCGGTTCGCCGATCACGGCAGAGGAAGCGCAGCTTGGCGCGCAATATCACGAGCAGTTCGTGGCCGAATTCGGCGGTGAGATGACCGGACCGCAGGCGCGCTATGTCGAGCAGGTGGGGCAGAACATTGCCGTGCAATCGGGCTTGGCGACCACGCCCGGTGCGTTCGATGTGACGCTGCTCAATTCGAGTGTAAACAATGCCTTCGCAGTGCCCGGCGGCTATGTCTATGCGACGCGCCAGCTGGTCAATCTGATGAATAACGAGGCGGAACTGGCCGCCGTGCTGGGGCACGAGGTGGGTCACGTCGCCGCGCGGCACTCGGCACGTCGCCAGCAGGCCGCGCAAACGAACCAACTGCTCGGATTGCTGGGTGTGATCGGGGGGAGCTTGATCGGCGGTGATCTGGGCAATTTGCTGAGTCAGGCGGGCCAGCAAGCGCCGCAGATTCTTACCCTGCGCTACTCGCGCAACCAGGAGCTGGAAGCAGACGCGCTCGGCATCCAGTATCTCAATCGCGCGGGCTACGATCCGCGCGCGATGGCGACCCTGCTGCAAAGCCTCGCTGCGCAGAACCAGCTCGATGCGCAATTGCAGGGGCGCGACAATGCGACGATCCCCGAATGGGCATCAACCCACCCCGATCCGGCGAGCCGCGTGCAAAATGCGACGGCACTTGCGGGCAATGCCACGGGTGTGACCAACCGCGACACCTTCCTCCAACGGATCGACGGGATGATCTATGGTGACGATCCCGAACAGGGCGTGATCGAAGGTCGCCAGTTTATCCATCCCGTCCTGCGCTTCAGCTTCACAGCGCCGCAGGGCTTCTACATGGTCAACAGCACCCGCGCGGTGGCGATCAATGGCGATGCGGGCAGGGCGCAGCTGACGCTGGCGCCCTATAATGGCAATCTCGATGCCTATGTCCGCTCGGTGTTCCAAGGTCTGGGTGGAGAGCAGCAGCAGATTGCGCCGTCCAGCATCCAGCGCACGACGGTGAACGGACTGTCGGCGGCCTATGGCACGGCGCGGGTCGCGAATGGCCAGCAGCAGGTGGATGTGACGGTTTTTGCGTATGAATTCGCAAATGACCGCGCGTATCATTTCCTTGCCATTACGCCAGCGGGTCAGGCGGCGACGTTCAACTCGCTCTACAATTCGATGCGGCGGATCAATGCCAGCGAGGCGGGCAGCGTCGTGCCGCGCCGGGTCGATATCGTGACCGCCGGGCGCAACGACACCGTGGCAACGCTTTCGCGCCGCATGGCGTATGATGATGCGCAGGAAGCGCGCTTCCGCGTTCTGAACGGGTTGTTTGGCAATGCGCAAGTTGTACCGGGGCAGAACTACAAGATCGTCGTCCGGGCGAACTGACGCCCTCTCGATACCCACAAAAAGGGCCGCCCCAGCGATGGAGCGGCCCTTTTCCAGTGCTTTAGCCAAAACAAAAGGGCGACAGGTTGACCTGTCGCCCTTCCGTTTGTCGTAGGAGCGCGATTAGGCGTTCGACGAGTTCGCTGCAGTCAGCTCGGTCTTCACGTTGTTGAAGGTTGAGCTCAGCTCGGTGCCGAGGCTCTGCATGGCGGTGATCGCAGCAACGGCGATCAGAGCAGCAATCAGGCCGTATTCGATGGCGGTCGCGCCCTGCTCGTCACGGACGAGGTTCTTGAAAAAAGTCATGTTAGTCTCCTAGTTTTTCGTCTTCGATACCCTGCAAGGAAAGTAAAAGTCCCAACCTCACAGCATCCGAACTAGGGCAAAGCGCTTACCAAGGAATTAAAGAAGCCGGGGCAAATCGTTGTTTTCCAATTTAGTTTGCATATTTTGACAAATTTTGAGCTTGGCCCGGGCAAAACAAAAAGGGCGGCAGGTTGCCCGGCCGCCCTTCTGTTTAGCGTATGCTAGCTATTAGGCGTTAGCCGAGTTAGCAGCGGTCAGCTCGGTCTTCACGTTGTTGAAGGTCGAGCTCAGCTCGGTGCCGAGGCTCTGCATGGCGGTGATCGCGGCAACGGCGATGAGAGCGGCAATCAGGCCGTATTCGATGGCGGTCGCGCCCTGTTCGTCACGGACGAGGTTCTTGAAAAAGGTCATGTTAGTCTCCTGGTGTCTTGTCTTTGATACCCGGCCACAACAGCGTTTGCCGCGCGGCTACGTATCTTTCTAGGGGCAAGTCCTTGATAAAATCCTAACCCCGCTCGGAAGAATTTTGACCCTTATCGAAATGCCGCCAGTTGGTGTCTTCCCGATGCTAACGATCGATGAATAAAGAAAACGGACGGCAGGTTGCCCTACCGCCCGCTTATGCTCCAGTCTGACCAACCTATGCGTTTGCGGAGTTGGCTGCGATCATCTTGGTCTGGACACCGTTGTACATCGTGCTCATCTCGGTCCCGAGGTTCTGCATTGCTGTTACCGCGGCGACAGCGACCAGCATGGCGATCAGCCCGTATTCAATGGCGGTGGCGCCCTGTTCGTCGCGGAAAAGGTTCTCGAGAAAGGTCATGAGCTGCATTCCTGTCGTAAACTATGCGCCTGCGCGGGCGGTAACGACTTTGCTGTCTACCCCGTTCCACATGGCGACGGTTTCGGTGGCAAGGCCCTGCAGCGCGGCAATCATGGCAATGACGATCAATGCCACGATCAGTCCATATTCAACCGCGGTCGCGCCGCGCTCGTCGGTCAGCAACTGCTTCAGGAAATGTTGTGCCGTCATAGGTTTTCCGAACACGAAGGACGCAATAGGGCACGTTTTCGCAGCGGTAGGTAAACGGGAGATTTCACCGGATGGTTAATGTGGAAAATTTTCCGACATGGATTCCGGTGGTGGCGCTCGCGCTGTTCGATGGAGCGGGGCGTGTGCTGTTGCAGGAAAGGCCCGCGCACAAACACCATGGCGGATTGTGGGAATTTCCCGGCGGCAAGGTGGAAGCGGGCGAAACACCAAGGGAATCGCTGGTTCGCGAGATCGAGGAGGAGCTCGGATTGCGGCTCGACCCCGTCAGGTTTGTCCCCGCAGGATTTGCCGAGGAAAGCCAGCAAAGCCGCATTGTCCTGTTTCTTTACAGCTCGTGCCAGAATGCAGGCGTTCCTGTGCCGCGCGAGGGGCAGAGATTGGGCTGGTTTACGCTGGCCGAAGCCGACGCTTTGCCACTCGCTCCGATGGACAAGCGCCTGTTGATCCAGCTTGCGAGCGCAGCTGACGCTGAAAAAGCCCAATGAATTGGATTAGAGCCTTGCCAAGCGCCGATGCCCCGCTTATGTGCCGCCTCCTCCAGCGCACCCGTAGCTCAGCTGGATAGAGTACCTGACTACGAATCAGGTGGTCGGAGGTTCGAATCCTTCCGGGTGCGCCATAAAAAGGGACTGCCTGCCAAGGCGGTCCCTTTTTTGTTTCGCGCCTTCTCTCCGGAATCCAGCGCAGGCCGTCTCAATCGCCACACGTTACGTCAGGGCGCGGG
Source organism: Aurantiacibacter sp. KMU-128 (assembly GCF_056933515.1). Taxonomy (NCBI): domain Bacteria; kingdom Pseudomonadati; phylum Pseudomonadota; class Alphaproteobacteria; order Sphingomonadales; family Erythrobacteraceae; genus Aurantiacibacter; species Aurantiacibacter sp. KMU-128. Next base: position 1,396,373 of record NZ_JBXORT010000001.1, on the reverse strand, counting down.
GAACCGCGCTCCGCATCGCGCCGTTGTCCACGCAAAGCCTTGACAAGGAGAATTGCCATGACGACCGATATTTTCGCCCGTCTGAAACAGGACCATGACGATCACCGCGCCCTTCTCGGCAAACTGGCCCAAACCAGCGGCGACAGTGAAGAACGGCGTGCATTGTTCGAGCAGTTCACGCTGGACGTGAAAAGTCACGCCGCCGCAGAGGAGCAGGCGCTCTATTCCACCATGTTGCGCAAGCCCGACGCGACCGAGGACACACGTCACTCGGTTGCCGAACACCACGAGCTGGACGAGCTGATGAACGACCTTGCGGCAACGGAGATGTCGTCGCCGGCATGGTTGCACAAGTTCAAGGAGCTCGATCACCGCTATCGCCATCATATTGATGAGGAAGAGCAGGATCATTTTCCCGAGTTCGAAGAATTGTTGACGCGCGACGATCGCGAGCACATGGAAAGTGTCTTCGAACGCCGCAAGAAGGCGGAAAAGGCCGATGCCGAAATCACACCCGAAGCGATGGAAGACGCCAAGGCGTGATCGAGCGCTCCTCGGCCGGCCCTGAGGGAGAAACTGTTTGCACGATCGCGTCGATGTGATCGAGGATTATGACGACACTTCGTGCGCGCCGGGCGTGTGGCAATATGTCCGCGCGCGGCGCGTCCGCGTTATTGTCGACGGCGAAGATTATTTTGACCTGATCCAGCAGGCGATGTTGAACGCCCGCAAGCGCATTCTGCTGATTGGTTGGGACTTTGACACCCGCATCCACCTCAGTCGCGGGCGCAGGTGGTGGCAAAAGGGCTGGCGGCGGCAATACCCGTCGCGCCTCGGCAGCTTTATCGTGTGGCTCAGTCGCAACCGGCCGGAATTGCAGATCCGCATCCTCAAGTGGAGCTACGGCGTACTCCAGTTTTTCACGCGCGGTGCGATGATGCTGGATCTGCTGCGATGGTGGTCGCATCCGCGGATCAATTTCAAGTTTGATACGACGCATCCGCTCGGCTGTTCGCACCACCAGAAAATAGTGGTGATCGATCGCGATTTTGCGGTGTGCGGCGGCATCGACCTTACGACGGGCCGGTGGGATACGCGCGAGCACCGGCCGCAGGATTCGCGGCGGCAGAACCCGAACAAACGGCCTTACGGCCCTTGGCACGACGTGGCGATGTTTGTGGAAGGAGACGCGGCGGCGGCGCTCGACAGTCTGGGGCGGGCGCGGTGGCTGATGGCCGGCGGGGAGAAGCTGCCCGCGCTTGGCCATGACGCGCAGAGCGCGTGGCCTGATAGCCTTGCGGCACATTTCGAAGATGTCGAGATCGGAATCGCCCGCACGCGTGCGGCTTACGGCGAGGTTTCCAAGATCGACGAGGTCGAGCAACTCTTTATCGAGCAGATCGCTGCTGCGAAATCCTTTGTCTATATCGAGAACCAGTTCCTGACTTCGCGCACGATTTGTGAGGCAATTGCAAGCCGTCTCGCCGAGGACGACCCGCCGGAATTCGTCGTCATCACACCGCTCGAAGCGGAAAGCTGGCTGGAGGAAAGCGCCATGTCGCCAGCGCGGGCGCGTCTCTACGAGGCTTTGCAGGAGCTCGACCGGGCTGACCGTTTCCATCTCTTCGTTCCTTACACGAAGGATACGCCCATCTATGTCCATGCCAAGCTGATGATCGTCGATGATCGCATTCTCCGCGTCGGCTCGGCCAACATGAACAACCGCTCGATGGGTCTTGATAGCGAGTGTGACCTGTTCATCGATTGTGCGCGCGATGGCAACGCCAAGGCCGAAGAGGGCATCCGCGCCTTGCGGTATTCACTCTTGGCCGAACATCTCGGGATGCGGGAAGAGAATATGCCGGAGATCATCGCACGGCATGATGGCATGGCCAGTCTCATCGCTGCAGCCGGCGACCGGGCTCACCGGCATTTGCGGCCCTTTCATCCAACGGTCGACGAGAGTTTCCTGACGGCGCTTGCCGACAGGCAAGTTTTCGATCCCGAGGAACCAGAACATCTCTTCGCCGTTCGGGAGCCTAGACATGGTCTTTTCCGTCCGGGCAGCCTATTGGCGAGAGCCCGCGACGCCCTCAGCAGAAAGCGCAAACGCAGATGACCGCACCCACGCCCGATAATCCGCTGGGCAAGCCTGATGTTCCAGAGGATGTGCAGGAAGCCATTCGCACTCTGTTGCGCTGGGCGGGTGATGATCCGACGCGCGAAGGCTTGCTCGATACGCCCAAGCGGGTGGCGCGGGCGTGGAAGGAATACTGCCAGGGTTATGACGAGGACCCGGCGATCCATCTCTCACGCGTGTTCGAAGAAGTCGGCGGCTATGACGAGATCGTGCTGCTCAAGGATATCCCGTTCCACAGCCACTGCGAACACCATATGGCCCCGATCATCGGCAAGGCGGCGATTGCCTATCTGCCGACCGACAATGTAGTGGGCATTTCCAAGCTCGCCCGCGTGCTGCACGGCTTTGCCCGGCGGTTGCAAATTCAGGAGCGGCTGACGGCGGAAGTCGCTCAGTGCATCTGGGACAATCTCAACCCGCGCGGCGTGGCGGTGGTCATCGAAGCGAGCCATGCCTGCATGACCGCGCGCGGCGTGCGCACCCCCGGCGTTGGCATGGTCACCAGCAAGGTGATGGGCACCTTCCGCAGCGATTCGCGCAGCCGTGAAGAGGTGCTCAAGCTGATGGGATATTGATCGCTCCCCGAACACCCTGTAGGCGCGCCTCAATCCAAAGAGGTATTTCATGACGGCGCTATATGTTCGGGGCGGACAGCCCCTTAAAGGCAAGATCGATCCATCGGCGAACAAGAACGCGGTTTTGCCGGTGCTCTGCGCGACCTTGCTGTCTGACGCGCCGATCATGCTGCGCAATGTGCCCGAAATCACCGATGTGCAGCGCATCTTCGCTTTCTTCACCGATCTCGGCACAACGATCGCGTGGGACAAGGCGGCAAAGACGCTCCAGATCGACCACTCGACCATTTCCAGCAGCGCCAAGGCGACTCTGCCGCAGGCGATGCGCGCGTCGATCATGATGATCCCCGGCCTGCTCGCCCGTTTGGGGGAGGCCCGTCTGGAGCATGAGGTGAAGGGTTGCACGCTGGGTGCGCGTGAAATCGATCCGCACGTGCAGGTGTTCAAGGCCTTCGGTGCGGACGTCTCCTACGAAGGCAAGGACATCGTCTTCCGCAAAGGCGCGAAGGGCGAAGGCACGCGGATGTGGCTGGAATATGCCTCTGTCACCACGACCGAGAACTTCATCATCAGCGCGCTCGCTTCCAAGGGCACGAGCCAGATCGTCAACGCCGCGTGCGAGCCGCACGTGCAGGAAATGTGCACCTTCCTCGAAGCCATGGGCTGCACCATTCGCGGCAAGGGCACGTCGATGGTTGGCGTCGATGGGTGCGACCGGTTCGAGGCGGTGGACTACACCTTTGTCGAGGACTTCCACGAAATCGCAACGTTCCTTGCGCTCGCAGCGGTGACGGGCGGGGACATTTCGGTGCGCAACACGCGGCCCGAAGACTTCATGCTGATCGACCGCACGTTCGAGAAATTCGGTGCCCATGTCGAACACAAGGATGGCTGGTCACGACTGAATGCTCCGGCTGAATTGGTCGTCCAGCAGAATTTCACTTCGCACATCACCACCAAAGTCGAAGCCGCGCCGTGGCCCTACATCCCGGCCGACCTGCTGCCGATCTTCATCGCGCTCGGTGTGAAGGCGAAGGGCCAGACCATGTTCTGGAACAAGGTCTACGAAGGTGGGCTGACCTGGCACACCGAACTCAGCCTGTTCGGCGCGCATACTTTGCTGTGCGATCCGCACCGGCTGATTACCTTTGGCGGCGACAAGTTGCGCCCCGCCACGGTCACCAGCCCCTACATCATCCGCGTTGCCATCGCGATGCTTATGGTCGCGGCGAGTATCGATGGCGAAAGCACCATCCTCGACGCCGACCCGATCCGCCGTGCGCATCCCGATTTTGTTCCCAATATCGACAGCCTTGGCGTTGATGTGGAGTGGGCGGACTAACGCGCGTTTGCTGTTCGTAGAAGCAGGTTGGCGGTCGCTTCGGCAGAACCGTCTCCGGTAAGCGCGACGGTGGCGATGTTGCCGGTCAGTTGGTCATAGGCGATAACCGCCTTGGCACCCGGCACGCCGCCGCTATGACCGATCCATTGGCCGGTTCCGCCATTCCCGTCGGGGAAGCGATAGGCCATCAGCCCCAAGCCGTAGAAGGTATAGGCATCGAACATGGGGTAGGTGGTTTGTCCCATCGATGCGATGGCATCGGGCGCCAGCACGGCTCCTTCCAGCAGAAGTGCCAGAAAACGCGCCATATCGCGCGGCGTTGCCGCCAACGCGCCCGCTGCGCCGGTTTGTGAGGGGTGGATCGGCCCGATCCCTGTCGGAGGAGCAAGTGGGGCAATGCTGCTATCGTTTTTTTCGGTCACAATCCGCAGGCTGCGCAGACCGAGCGGTTCGGCAATCCGCCGCTGCACCGAAGCGGCATAGTCACCGCCGTCGATCTGTTCGATGATTGCCCCCAACACGCCGTAACCGGTGTTCGAATAGCGCCACCGGCTGCCGGGACAAAAAAGCGGCCCCGCCTCGCGGACCAGCGTCAGTTCCTCTGCCAATGTTGCGGGGAAAGGCAGGCCTTGCTCCTGCACAATCTCGTTCGCGCTGCGCAGTCCGCTGGTATGCGCAAGCAGCATCCGGATGGTAATCGCGTCGCCTTCAGGCACACCATGAAGATAGCGGGCGACAGGATCGTCGAGCCCCAGCGCGCCTTCAGCGGCGAGTTGAAGGATGATCGTTGCAGTGATCAGCTTTGTCACCGAAGCCCAGTAGAACACCTGCTCGCCTTCTTCTGAAACCCATAACCCGTCACGCGTTAGCACGGCCGCGCCCATGGCAGGTGCGCCGGTTGCCTCGCGCGCCCGGTCGAGCGCCGCGTCCAAGGCCAGCGCAAGCTCTGGCGGGGCCGGAGTCTCGGGAAAGGCAGCCGCCGCTGTGAAGTCGGGGCCGATCGCACGCAGCGTCTCTCCGGCATAGGGCGGGCATTCCTGCGCCTGCGCCGGAACCGATAGCGCCAACAGGACGGCAAGTTTCGCAAACACCCGCAACGCCATGCTCCACCTCTGGCAGCCAGTCTGGTTCGCCCGCATGGCGCGGTCAAGATTGCGCTAGCCTGAAACAAGAAGGGCACCCCTTCCGGGATGCCCTCATTGCGCAAAAGCTTTCGCCTATTGTGATTACAGCTGCCCGAGCAGGTGCTCTGCGCTCGAGACGCCGAATTCGCCAGGGCCTTCGACATTCAGCTGGGTGACGACGCCGTCTTCCACCAGCATCGAATAGCGGTTCGAGCGGGTGCCCATACCATAGGCGGAGAAGTCCGCATCGAGGCCAAGAGCCTTGGCAAAGGTGGCGCTGCCGTCGGCGAGCATCGTGATATCGTCCGATCCCGCCGCCTGCTTCCAGGCATTCATCACGAAGGGATCGTTGACCGAAGTGCAGGCAATCTCGTCGATACCCTTTGCCTTCAGTTCGGCGGCCTTCTCGACGAAGCCCGGCAGGTGCTTGGCCGAACAGGTCGGGGTGAACGCGCCGGGGACGGCAAACAGGGCGACCTTCTTGCCCGCGAAAAACTCGCTTGCCTCGACTTGGTCAGGGCCGTCGCTGGTCGCTTTCACCAGAGTGACGTCGGGCAGTTTTTCACCTTTGGAAATGGGCATTCGATTACCTCCATGAGCCAGTATTGGCATCCAGATAGGTGTGTAACGCCGCACCGCAAGGATTGTGCCCGGTGCCTTTCTCTTTTTGGTACATCGCAGGAGAAGCCAGACGAGGGCTTTACGCTTCGCCCCCGCACGCCTATGGCGCAGCGCAATATGCGCGCTGCACGGAGCCCCGGCAGTGCTTCACCCCGAAGACTTGCAGGAGCAGCCCGTGGCCGACGCCGCTTTCACCGACTACATCATCAAAGATCTCGCGCTGGCTGATTATGGCCGTGCGGAAATCAACATCGCCGAAACCGAAATGCCGGGCCTGATGGCGACCCGCGCCGAATTTGGCGACGCCAAGCCGCTCGCGGGCGCACGCATCACCGGCTCGCTCCATATGACGATCCAGACCGCCGTGCTGATCGAAACGCTGGTGGAACTGGGCGCGGAAGTGCGCTGGGCAACCTGCAACATCTTCTCGACGCAGGATCACGCGGCGGCTGCCATCGCGGCGAAGAACATTCCGGTGTTCGCGGTGAAGGGCGAGAGCCTTGCCGAATATTGGGACTATGTCGGCAACATTTTCGACTGGGAAGATAACGGCGACGGCACGACCGCTAACCTGATCCTCGACGATGGCGGCGATGCCACCATGTTCGCGCTGTGGGGCGCTCGCCTTGAAGCGGGCGAGGAAATGCCCGCGCCGACCAATGCCGAAGAAATCGAAATGCAGCGCGCGCTCAAGGCGTTCATCGCCAAGAAGCCGGGCTATCTGACCGAGACGGTGAAGAACCTGAAGGGCGTTTCGGAAGAAACCACTACCGGCGTCCACCGCCTTTATCACATCGCCAAGCAGGGCAAGCTGCCTTTCCCCGCGATCAATGTGAATGACAGCGTTACCAAGTCGAAGTTCGACAATCTTTATGGCTGCCGGGAATCGCTGGTCGACGCGATCCGCCGCGCAACCGACGTGATGCTTTCGGGCAAGGTCGCCTTCGTGGCCGGTTATGGCGACGTGGGCAAGGGCTCGGCGCAGTCGCTGCGCGATGGCGGTGCCCGCGTGCTGGTGAGCGAAATCGACCCGATCTGCGCGCTGCAGGCGGCGATGGAAGGCTTTGAAGTCACGACGCTGGAAGACGCTGTCACCCGCGCCGATATCTTCGTCACCACCACCGGCAATGAAGACGTCATCACCGCCGATCACATGAAGGCGATGAAGCCGATGTCGATCGTCTGCAATATCGGCCACTTCGACAGCGAGATCCAGATCAGCGCACTGTCCAACTACGAGTGGACCGAGCTCAAGCCCGGCACCGATCTGGTGCGCTTCCCCGATGGCAAGCAGATCATCGTGCTGGCCAAGGGCCGTCTGGTGAACCTGGCTTGCGCCACCGGCCACCCCAGCTTCGTGATGAGCTGTTCCTTCACCAACCAGGTGCTGGCGCAGATGGAACTGTGGAACAATGCCGAGGGCTACAAGAACGACGTGTACGTTCTCCCCAAGCACCTCGACGAAAAGGTCGCCGCGCTGCATCTTGAAAAGCTGGGTGTGAAGCTGACCAAGCTGAGCCAGCAGCAGGCCGACTACATCGGCGTGCCGGTGGAAGGCCCGTTCAAGCCGGAACACTACCGCTACTGATCCGTGGTTCTCCCCTCCCGATCTTGGGAGGGGAGACACCCATTCTGGCCATTGCATCGCAGGCCGCGCTCCCATAGCTGATGGCTTATGCAATTGACCCCCACCGCGCTGGCTTTGATCGGCTTGCTGCTGGCCGCATGGACGCTTTGCGCCGCGTGGCTGGTGGTGGGTTCACTCAAACGCGCGCGGGCGGCGAAAACGGCGCGTATTACCATGCGCCGCCTGTCGAAAATGATCGACGATTCCCCGGCGATTCCGCTGCTCGTCAAAGGCGATGGCAAAATCGAAGGGCCCGAGCGGCTGAGTGCGTGGCTGGGGCTGGACAAGCTTCCGGGTTTTTTGAGCGAGCTTGATGGCGGCACAACCGGGCTGACCGAAAGCGATCTCGACCAATTGCACGAGGCGGTCCGCCGCACGCAAAAAACCGCCGCGCCGTTCCGCATGATGGTGACCCCGCGCGGTTCGGAGAAATCGCTCGCAGTGCGCGGCCAGCTCGCCAATCCGGCGATTGCCAGCGGCGGAGCGGCGCTGCTGTGGTGGTTCGATTTTTCCGAAAGTCAGGGCGAACTCGCCAAACTTCGCTCCGAAACTGCGCGCGCACGCAATGATTTCGCCGCACTTGTCGGGCTGATCGAAGCCGCGCCAATGCCCATGTGGTTTCGCGGGCCAGACCAGCAATTGCGGCTCGTCAACTCCGCCTATGTCGATGCGGTGGAGGCCGAAAGTGCCGCTAAAGTGGTCGAGAACCAGATCGAGCTTGTGGAAACGGTCGATGGCCTTTCAGCCCAGCAGATCGCTAAGCAGGCGAGCGAGCGGGACACGCCGATCGAGCGTATCGTGCAGGCGACGGTCGGCAGCCAGCGCCGCACATTGCGAGTGAGCGATCTGCCCCTCGGTACCGAAGGCGTTGCCGGATACGCTATCGATATCGAGGAACTGGAAGAGCAGACGCGCAAGCTGCGCGCTTTCCGCGCGGCGCAGCGTTCCATGCTCGATCAGCTCTCTATCGGTGTGGCGCAGTTTGACGAAGAGCGGCGGCTCACCTTCGCCAACCAGCCGTTTCAACGCATTTTCGCGCTGCCCAGCAGCGTGCAGCTCGACAATCCGCGGTTCGAACGCTTCCTCGACATGGCGCGTGACAAGGCGCGCCTGCCCGAAGTGCGGGACTTTCCCGAATGGCGCGGTGAGCTTGCCGGATGGTTCCAGGCCGATGCTCCGGCAGAGGATGCCTGGACGCTGCCCGATGGCACGCATTTGCGCATCGTCGCGCAGCCCATGCCCGATGGCGGGCTGGTGCTAGTGGCGGAAGACCGCTCCGAACAGCTCGCCTTGTCGGCGACGCGCGACACGTTGCTGCGCACCCGCACGGCGACGTTTGATTCGCTGTTCGAATCGCTCGCCGTCTTCGCACCCGATGGCCGGATGCAGCTGTGGAACCGCAGCTTTCCGGCGATCTGGAGCATTCCCGAAGAATTCTTCGACGCGCACCCCCATGTCGACAAGCTGCTCGACCGGATTTCGAACCGCCTCGCACGGCCCGCGCAACGTAAGGCCATCGGCGAGGTCGTACGCGCCGCCACGCTTGATCGGAAAGAGAAGGGCGGGCGCGTCGTGATGTCTGACGGGCGCACGCTGGAGTTTGCAGGCGTTCCCTTGCCCGACGGCAATGGCTTGCTGACGGTTATGGACGTGACCGATTCGACCAAAGCCGAAGAGGCTTTGCGAGAGCGGGCATCGGCATTGGAAGAAGCGGATGCGGTTAAGACCCGCTTCCTCGCCAATATGTCCTACGAATTCCGCACACCGCTGACTTCCATCGGCGGCTTTGCCGAATTGCTGCAATCGGGTGTTGCGGGCGAACTGTCCGACCAGGGGCAGGATTATGTCGCGGCAATCCTCTCCTCGGTGGAGCGGCTTTCGACGCAGATCGAAAGCGTGCTCGATCTGACCCAGAGCGAGGCGGGCCTGCTGCCCATCGCGAAGGAAGATATCGACCTGTTCGGATTTATGACCCAGCTCGTCCGCGCGCGGGAAGAGGCTATCGAGGCGAAGAGCATCACGCTCGATCTGCGCGGAGACAAAGGCGCGGGTACGGTATCGGGTGACCAGCGGCAGTTGGCCCGCGCTATCGGCAATCTGCTCGACAACGCCATTGCCGCCGCCCCCGTGAAGGGCCGCATTCTGGTGGCGCTAACACGGCGCAAATCGAGCGTGAAGATTATTATCTCTGACAATGGTGTTGGGATGAAGCCAGGAGAGCTTGCGCGCGCGCTCGACGGTTATCGCCTCCAGACCAGCGAAGGCCGCGAAGGCAAGCGCGGCCTCGGCCTGCCTCTCGCACGGCAATTGATCGAAGCGCATGGCGGCAAGCTGGAAATCCAGTCGGAACGCGGCGCGGGCACGACGGCAACGGTGATTTTGCCGTGATCCCACTAACAACCGGATACCCTGAGCTTGTCGAAGGGTTGCACTTCATTTTCGGATTTCGTGCGTCGCCAAAAGAAAAAGCAGTCCTTCGACAGGCTCAGGACGGTCGGAGTTAGGGCTATGGAACTCTACTTGCCCGATCTCGCAGCGATGTCCGCTTTCGGAGCGCGCATCGCCGGCAAGCTGCGTGCGGGCGATGTGGTGGCACTGTCGGGAACTCTGGGCACGGGCAAAACCACACTAAGTCGCGCCATCTTGGCGGCCTTGGGGCATGAGGGTGAGGTTCCTTCGCCGACCTTCACGATCATCGAGACCTATGAGCACTTGAACCCGCCAGTCGTTCACGCTGATTTTTACCGCTTGGAAGACCCGTCCGAAGTCGAGAACCTTGGTCTGGACGAATACCGCGATGGCGCGGTGCTGCTGGCCGAGTGGCCGGACAATGCTGGTGGTTTCGTAAATGAACCTGCGTGCCTCGCTATCCATCTGGAAAGTGCGGAAGAGGGTCGCAAAGCGATTGTCACGGGCGGGGCGGACTGGCTAGAGCGGATGCCATGAACAACGATTTGCCCGCGGGGCTTGAAGACTTTTTGAAAGATGCGGGATGGGCCGGAGCGCAAGTCTCCGCTTTGCCGGGCGATGCCAGTTTCCGCCGCTATTTCCGGATTGCCGATGGCGATCGCCGCGCGATGCTGATGGATGCGCCGCCGCCGCATGAAGACCCGCGTCCGTTCCTTCATGTCGGCAAATGGCTCGATGCGCAGGGGCTGCGCGCGCCCAAGATCTATGCCGAAAATCTCGAGCGCGGCCTCGTTCTCATTGAAGATTTCGGACACGACCGGATGCGCGACTGGCTGGATGACAATCCGGCGGAAGAAACCCGCGCCTATACCGATGCGATCGATGCATTGGTGGAATTGCACCAGCGCCCGCCGGGGCCGTTCGATCCCTATGCGATGGACATTTACCTGCGCGAAGTGGCGCTTTTTCCCGAATGGTTCTGCCCTGCCGCCGGCATTGACGTGGACGCCGAGAGCTATCTTGCTGCGTGGGAAGAGGCGTTGGGGCCGCTCCTGCTGCGCCAGCAACCTGGTGTGACCGTCCTGCGCGATTATCACGCCGAAAACATCATGCTGCTCGGCCCGCGCGGTGAATATTCGGGCGGGCAAGGCCTGATCGACTTCCAGGACGCGCTGGTCGGCCACTGCGCCTATGACATCGTCTCGCTGTTGCAGGACGCGCGTCGGGATGTGTCGGAGGAACTGGAAGGCGCGATGCTCGATCACTACCGCTCGCGCATTGCCACCGATGCGGAGTTTGCCGCCGACTATGCCCGTCTGGGCGCGCAGCGGAATGCCAAGATCGTCGGGATTTTCGCGCGGCTGTGGAAGCGCGACGGGAAGCCGCGCTATCTCGGCATGATCCCGCGCGTGTGGACGGCAATGGAGCGCGATCTGGCGCATCCTGCGCTTGCACCCGTGGCGCGCTGGTTCGATGCGAATGTGCCCGATGCGATCCGCGCCAATCGCGGCGGAGGCTTGGGCGAATGACCGCACTCGCTTCGGACACCGCGATGGTGCTCGCGGCGGGGATGGGCAAGCGAATGCGCCCGCTCACCGCGACGCAGCCCAAGCCGATGGTGCGGGTCGCGGGCAAGCCGCTGGTTGATCACACGCTCGACAGGCTGGCCGAGGCGGGTATCGCCAAGGCGGTGGTCAATGTCCATTACCTCGCCGAGCATCTGGAAGCGCATCTGCGCGAGCGCAAAGCTCCTGCCATCACGATTTCTGACGAACGCGATGCTCTGTTGGAAACCGGCGGCGGGTTGATCCGCGCACAGGAGCATCTCCCTGATCCGTTCTTTTGCCTCAACTCGGACAATATCTGGCTCGACGGGCCGCAGAACTGCTTTTCCGATCTCTCGCGCCTGTGGGACGCAGAGCGGATGGATGCGCTGCTGCTGCTGGTGCCGCACAAGGCTGCGCACAATTTCAACGGACTGGGCGACTTCCATCTAGATGCTGCCGGACGCGTGAGCCGCCGCAAGCCGCACCGGATCGCGCCGTTCATCTATTCGGGCATCCAGCTGGTTTCCAAACGCCTACTGCGCGATGCGCCCGAAGGTGCGTTTTCGACGAATGTGCTGTGGAATCGCGCGATTGAGGAGGGACGTCTGTTCGGCCTGCCGTTCACCGGCCAATGGTTCGAAGTCGGCACGCCAGAAGCGATCCGGCCGACCGAAGAAGCGTTGAAGAATGTCTGAGGCCGCGCGGCCGAACCTCTATTCCATCGCCGCGCATCGCGGCTTTGCCGACGCACTCGTTGCCGGACTGGTGCCGCGCTATTCGGAGCCTGATGTCGGGCTCGCCCGTCTCACACTATTGCTGCCCTCAGCCCGTGCTGCGCGCACCGTTTCAGAGGCCTTTGTGCGTCACGCAGGGGAGAGCGGTACGCAGGGCCTGCTGATGCCGCGCATGGTGCTGGCAGGCGATCTCGACCTTGATGAGGCGTTGGGGCCGCTGTTCGACTCGCTTGGGGCAGGCAGTAGCATCCAGCCCGCTGCAGATACGACGCGGCGCTGGCTCAAGCTCGCGCAATTTGTGGGCGAAGCGGCGACGCCGCTCGGTCGCGAGCAGATGGGTGCGACGACGCGGCTGCGTCTCGCTTACGAGATCGGCGCGACGCTCGACCGGCTCCATGCCGAGGAGATCGACCATCGCAAATTGCTGAGCGATGAGCTGCTCGATGTGCTGGAGGACAAAGCGCAGCACTGGAAGGACTCGACCAAGCTGTTCTTCGCAGTTGCCGAACAATGGAGAGCCGAACTGGAAGCGCGCGGCGAGCAGGACGCGGCGGCGCGGCGCAATGCGCTGTTCCGGGCGGCGGCGAAGCGGATGCGCGAGGCTCCCCCGCAAACACCCTTTGTTGCTGCCGGTGTGACCAGCGCCGCACCGGCGCTCGCGCGCTTGCTGCGAACGATTGCCGATTTGCCCAATGGCGCGGTGATCCTGCCCGATTTCGACCTGACGCTCGACGATGCGACTTGGGAAGAGCTGGGCAGCGCGGGTGATCCCTCAGCCGACACACGCTTTGCGAAGGGCGATGCGGTGACGCATCCGCAATATCACCTCAAACTGCTCCTCAACCGTATGGGTATCAGGCGCGATGAAGTGCGGCCTTGGCATCGCGCGGGCTTGGCGAAAGGGCCGCCCGAACGCAGCCACGCGATCTCCAGCCTGTTCCTCCCGCCCGAAGCGAGCAAGGCATGGGTAGATCTGCCCGCCGAAAGGCGCCGCATGGCAGGCGTTCGCCTGATCGAAAGCGCGAATCCCGAGGCCGAGGCGCAAGCGATTGCGCTCCTGGTGCGCGAGGCTTTGGAAACTCCCGAAAAGCGCGTCGCCGTGGTCACGCCCGATCGCGGTTTGGCGGGGCGCGTGGCGCAGCATTTGCGGCGCTGGAATATCCAGGCGGACGATTCCGCAGGCAAGCCGCTATCGCAAACGCCTGCAGGTCGTGTGCTGCTGCTCCTCGCCGAAGTGGCGGCGGAAGCGGCGGCGCCGGTTCCGCTGATGGCGCTGCTCGAACACCCGCTGGTCGCAGCGGGCGAGGGGCGGCGCGAATGGCTGCGCGCGGCGCGGGCGATAGAGTTGGAGCTGCGCGGGCCGCGCAAGGCGCCGGGGCTGGATGCGCTGCGCGCGCAGGCCGTGGAGGCAGAGGTCGAAGCATGGTGGGATGGCGTCGCGCCAATCCTTACACCCCTGTTGGACGTTCCCGACGAGATTGGCCTCGCCGAATGGCTCGATATGCTCGCCGAAGCGGCGGAGAGTTTGTGCGGCGATGATGTCTGGGCGCGTGAAGATGGCCGTGCGCTCTCGTCCTTTGTCGAGGAACTGCGCCTGCACGCGCGCGATGTTCCGGTGACGCTTGCGGCGGGCGATCTTCCCGTTGCCTTGCGCGAGGCGATGGACCGCGTGGCGGTCCGCCCGCCCTATGGCGCCCATCCGCGTGTGGCGATTTACGGGCTGCTCGAAGCGCGCATGACCCGCGCCGAACTTGTGATCTGTGCGGGCCTCAATGAAGGCACCTGGCCGCCGACGCCTTCGCCCGATCCGGTGCTTGCCCCTGCGATCCTGCGCGCTCTGGGCGTTCCCGGCGCGGATTTCCGCATCGGCCTCGCTGCGCATGACTTGGCAGGAGCCCTGGGAGCGCCCGAAGTTGTCCTGAGCCGCGCACGGCGCGAAGTCTCCGGCCCCGCAATTGCCTCGCGCTTCCTGCTGCGGGTGCGCGCTTTGCTCGGCGAGAAGATGAGCGGGGAGGCGAGCGACAACAACGTGACCGCGCTGGCGGCGGCGATTGATGACGGGCGCAATTGCGACGCGGCACGCCACCCCCAGCCCAAGCCCCGTCCGACGGCCGAGCAACGCCCGAAGAAGATCAGCGTTACCGCGCTCGACCGGCTACGCTCCGACCCTTACGCCTTTTACGCCTCCAAAATCCTACAGCTTGACGAGTTGCGCGGGCTCGACGCCGACCCTGATCCTGCGTGGCAGGGAACGCTGGCGCACGACATTCTGGAGGACTGGCATTCGGGTGAAGGCGATCTCGCCACGCTGATGGATAAGCATCTGCGCAAGATGTCCGCGCATCCTTCGGTCCGAGCATTATGGCGACCGCGATTGCTGGCGGCGCTGCAATGGGTCGAGCAGACGCTCGCCGCCGATCCTGCGCGCAAGCCGGTGAAGTGGGAGGAGTGGGGCGAGCTGGTGATCGACGGGGTGCGTGTCTTCGGCAAGGCAGACCGGGTCGATAGTCTTGGCGATGGCAGCTACGCCATTGTCGATTACAAGACCGGCCGCTCACCCGCCAAGAAGGAAGTTGCCGAAGGCTATGCGCTGCAATTGGGCTCACTCGGCCTGATCCTGCGCGACGGGGCAATTGACGGGCTGAGCGGCGAGGCGACGGTGTTCGAATATTGGAAATTCGGATCGAACAGCGATTCTCCAACCGGCTTTGGCAGTCTGGAATCGCCGCTAAAGCTCACCAATCGCCAGCAGGGCCTGACGCCCGACGAATTCCTGCCCAAGACCGGGCAATATCTCCGCGAAGCCATCGCGCAATGGCTGCAAGGCGATGCACCCTTCACCGCGCGGCCCAATCCCGATGCACCCGGCTTTTCCACCTATGACCAGCTGATGCGGTTGGAGGAATGGCAAATCGACGCGGAGGACGAGGAATGAGCGGCAAGGTTTTTCCGCTCAAGGACAGCCAGCGCGAGGCGGTGACGCCGCAGGAGAATGTCTGGCTGTCCGCCAGCGCGGGCACCGGCAAGACGCAGGTGCTCTCCGCCCGCGTGTTGCGCTTGCTCTTGAGCGAAGATGTGCGGCCCGAGCAAATCCTCTGCCTCACCTTCACCAAGGCAGGTGCGGCGGAAATGGCCGAGCGGGTGAACGATGTGCTCGCCCGCTGGGTGCGGATGCCCGCGACCGAGCTGGCGAGCGAACTCACGCATATCGGCGCGGTCGGGGATGATGCGACCATTTCCCGCGCGCGCAGCCTGTTTGCGAGTGTGCTCGATTGCCCCGGCGGCGGGCTGCGCATCGATACGATCCACGCTTTCGCGCAATGGCTGCTTTCGGCTTTCCCCGAAGAGGCTGGCCTTCTCCCCGGCACCCGCCCGATGGAAGACCGCGACCGCGATCTGCTGGCCGAGCAAGTGCTGCGCGATTTGCTGCTCGAATGGGAAACCGGCGACCCTGCGGCAGTGGCGGCTTTGGAGGAACTGGCGCGCAATCTCGCGCCGGACAAAGTGCGCGGATGGCTGCTGCGCTGCGCCAAGGCGCGCGAGGCGTGGGAAGGGCCGGGCGGATGGCAGTCCCCGATGCGCGAGCGGGTGCAGCGCCTGCTCGGTCTGCCCGCGGATGCAACGGTGGAGAGCCTGTCCGCGTGCTGCGCCGATGACACGCCCGCCATCGCCAGCGTGCGGCAGGCGATGTGGGCATACCACGAATGGGGCACGGCTACCGGACAGAACATCGCTGAGGCCGTGGGTGAATGGCTCCTCGGCACGCCGCAAGAACGGTTCGAGAAAGTCAGCGACGTGATGGGCGCTCTGTTCAACAAGGAAGGCGCTCTCAAGAACCTCAACAATTTACAGAAAAAGGTCGAAACCGCGCCGCAGATCGGGGAAGAGGCGCATCACCAACTCACCCAAATCGCCGAACAGGCGGAGCTGCTGAAACTGGCAGGCTTCCTCACCCCCGCGCTCGAAACCGGGCGCAAATTTGCGATGGCGTGGAAGGCGGCGAAGGAGCGCGAGGGGTTTGTCGATTTCGACGATCTCATCCACCGCGCTGCTGAACTGCTCGGCAAGTCCGAGATGTCCGACTGGATCCGCTACAAGCTCGACCGCGAATTTGATCACATTCTGGTGGACGAGGCGCAGGATACCAACGCGCAGCAATGGGATATTATCGGGGCGCTAACCGATGATTTCTTCTCCGGCGAGGGGCAGAAGGGCAATCGCCAGCGCACGATCTTCGTGGTGGGCGATTACAAGCAGGCGATTTTCGGATTCCAGGGCACCAGCCCGCAGAATTTCGCGCAGGCGCAGAAACGCTATGCCGAATTGCTTCGGGTGCGGAAGGCAAACTGGGCGAGCGGGCGCGACGCGATCACGGTCAACGAGTTGCAGGAGCTCGATCTTGGCCGTTCGTTCCGCACTGCCAGGCCGATCCTCGAATTTGTCGACCGCGCGATAGATGCGATCGGGCATGATGCGCTCGGGCTTGATGCGAATGCGCCGCGACATGAGGGCGAGGATCGTGCGGGGCTGATCCGGCTGTGGAAGCCGGTTCCGGCCCAAGGCGGCGAGGGCTCCGAAAGCGACGATGATGATGCGGGCGATTTCCGTCTGACTCCGTCCGAACGGCGGATGGCAGACGGTATCGCCAAGGAAATCCGGCACTGGCTCGATACCGGCTTCCCGCTGGAAAAGGGCAAACACCGCAATGCGACGCCGGGCGATATCATGATCCTTGTGCGCAAGCGCGGCGAACTGGTGAACCCGATTGTCGCCCGCCTGCACGCGCGCGGGGTGCCGGTTGCGGGGGTTGACAGGCTGCGCCTCGGTGCGCCGCTGGCGGTGAAGGATCTGATGGCGGCGCTGCGCTTTGCCTCGCAGCCGCTCGATGATCTGTCGCTCGCCAATCTGCTCGTTTCGCCGATATTCGGATGGTCGCAGGAGCAATTGCTCGAACACGGATATCGGCCTGAGAATCGCAGGCTGTGGGATCATTTGCGCGACGCCAATGATCCGTTTGTGGAGCAAACGGTTGCGGCCTTGCTCGATCTCTTGCGGCTCGCCGATTTCGAACCGCCGCAGGCTCTCCTGCACTGGCTACTCACCGGTCCGTGGCGTGCGCGGGCGAAGCTGGTGGCGCGGCTTGGAAGCGAGGTGAACGATCCGGTCGACGAATTGCTCAATGCCGCGCTGCAATTCTCCGCCAGCCATACGCCAAGCCTGCAAGGCTTTATCCGCTGGTTCGATGCCGGCGATGGCGAGCTGAAGCGCGAGGCTGAGGGCGCTGGCGGATTGGTGCGGGTGATGACAGTGCATGGCTCCAAAGGCCTGCAAGCACCCATCGTGATCCTCGCCGATGCCTGCGTCGATCCCGATGCGTCGAAACCGCGCGATCTGTCACTGGTCGAGGAGGGCATCGGCGGCGGTTCGGGGCGCGAAATCCCGATCATCGCCTCGCGCAAGGAACAGCGCGTGGGACGCATCGCGGAGGTCGAGGCGCAGCAATTGCAGGCGGACAAAGAGGAGCATTGGCGGCTGCTCTATGTCGCCATGACCCGCGCGGAAGAGGCGCTGTTTATCGGCGGCGCGCTCAATATGAAGAGCAAGGACGGGCCCAAACCCGACAGCTGGTTCGCGCGGCTTGAGCCATTGTTTGACGGCGATTGGCTGGAGGGCGGGGCGTTCGGCGCTTACAAGCAACTGGGCCGGATGGCGCAGCCGGTGGAAGACGTGGAGCAGGCAAACGCAGCTGAGCGCGTCACTCTGCCCGATTGGGCCGTCACACCCATCGGTGCAGAACCGCGTCCGCCGCGTCCGCTCGCGCCTTCGGGCGGGATTGAGGATAGCGGGGCTGATCCGCCTCTGCCCTCTGCTGAGGCCGCAGCGGCTGCGCGGCGCGGGGTGCTGATCCACGCATTGCTCGAACGTCTGCCCGATGTGCCGGTGGATATGCGCGAGGCAGGTGGGCGCGCATGGCTGGCGCGGCATGGCGGCGGCTTGGAAGAGCGCGAACGCATCGAAATCCTCGACCGCGCTGTTGCGGTGCTGGAACATCCCGACTGGAGCGACCTGTTCTCGCCCGAGGCGCTGGCCGAAGTGCCGCTCGCCGCGACCGTCGGCACGCAAGTCATCGCGGGCACGGCAGACCGTTTGCTGGTGCGCGGCGAGAATGTGCTGGTCGCCGACTTCAAAACTGCCCGCCGCCCGCCGCAATCGCTCGAGCACATACCGGCCGCGACATTGCGACAGATGGCGGCCTATGTCGCGGCCTTGCGGGTGATTTATCCCGGCAAAAGCGTATCGGCGGCGGTGCTTTACACCCAGACGCCGCAGCTCTTTGCGCTACCGGAAGAGTTGCTCGCCGCCTATCTGCCGCATGAAACCGAAGGCGCGGCGTAGGCGAATTGGGGATGACCCAAGGAAAGCTATCGCCTCAAAAGCGTTGTCTTACTAACGAACGCGCCTAAGTGGAATGCGAGACGAAATCAGGAGAAGCCGACATGGCCACTATTGCAGTTACCGATGAGAGTTTTCAGGCCGACGTGCTCGACGCGGGCAAGCCCGTTCTGGTCGATTTCTGGGCCGAATGGTGCGGCCCGTGCAAGATGATCGCGCCCGCGCTGGAAGAGATTTCGGATGAGCTTGCTGACAAGGTGACCATTGCCAAGATGGACATCACCGATAACCCCGAAGTGCCGGGCAAGATGGGCGTGCAGTCGATCCCCTTCCTCGTGCTGTTCAAGGACGGCAAGCCGGTTGCCCAGCAGGCGGGCGCTGCGCCGAAGAACGCGCTGAAGGGCTGGATTGAGAGCGTGCTTTAGACCCAGGAGTGAGTCCCCGCGAAGGCGGGGACCTCCTTCAGAGAGGCACTTTGCCGAACAAGGTCCCTGCCTTCGCAGGGACTCACAATTGACTTAAGCGCTCGGCCATTTCCTCCCACAGCGCGGGCGAGGCTGCGCCGATGAGGCCTTTGCGGTCCCATTCGTCAACGCGATACGCCGATCCATCGAGCCGCGCGACCTTGCCGCCTGCTTCGTTGAGCCACAGCGCCCCCGCGGCGTGATCCCAGGCAAGCGTGCGCTCGAAGATCGACACATCGTTCACGCCGAGGCCGAGGCGCGGATATTGCTCGGCAGCGCACCATGGGATGTCGACCATGCTGTAGTGCGGCGCGATATGTGCCTTCATCGCCTCGCGCTGCGCATCATCCATGAAAGCGAGCGAAATGGCGGCGACCGGTGTCTCGGCACCGGTCGGGCTGGCTGAGACTTTCTCGGCGTCGATAAATGCGCCCTTTCCCTTGTGCGCGATGCACAGGCGCCGTGCCAGGCAATCATAAATCCACCCCGAATGCGCCTCGCCGCCGCTGGCCATGGCGATCAGAATGCCGAAGGGCGGCTTGCCCGCTGCGAAATTGCGGGTGCCGTCGATCGGGTCGACAATCCAGCAATCGCTCTTCAGGTTTTCCAATGCCGACGGATCAGCATGCACCTGCTCCTCGCCCACAAAGGCGAGGCCGGGGATGATCTTGTCGAGCCCTTCGCGCAGCATGGCCTCGGATTCCCGGTCTGCTACGGTGACCGGATCATTGCCGCCCTTGTCTTCGATCTGGTGTTCGGCAAGGTTGCGGTAATGCGGGAGGATCGCCTTCTCGGTTACGGTGCGCAGCAGGTCTTCGATTGCGCGGTGAAAGGCCATTATGTCGTCGCTCACGAGCGATAATCCGCATTAATGCTGATATAGCCGTGAGTGAGATCGCACGTCCAAACCGTCGCGCGGCCCGTGCCGATGCCGAGATCGACCGCGATATCGACTTCATCGCCTGCCAGATGCGCGGCCACCGGCGCTTCGTCATAGCCTTCAACGGGCAAGCCGTTGCGCGCTGTCCAAAGGCCGCCAAAGGCGATGGAGAGCGTGTCGCGGTCGGCAGGTTCGCCCGCTTTGCCCACCGCCATCACCACGCGGCCCCAATTGGCATCGCCGCCGGCAATCGCTGTTTTGACCAGCGGTGAATTGGCGATGGCGAGGCCAACGCGCCGCGCGCTGTCATCGCTCGCCGCGCCCGATACGTTCACGCTGATAAACTTGCTCGCACCTTCGCCGTCGCGCACCACCAGATGGGCGAGCTGGCGGCAGATATCCTCCAGCGCCGCCATGAAAGCATCGGCCCCGGCATCGTCGAACGAGGCGAGGGGCGCATTGCCCGCCTTGCCGGTGGCGAAGGCCAGCACCGTGTCGCTGGTCGAGGTGTCGCTATCGACCGTGATGCAGGAATAGCTGCGCGCATTCGCAGCGGAGAGGCACTCTTGCAGGAAGGCGGGTTCCACCGCCGCATCGGTAAAGATGTAGCCGAGCATCGTCGCCATATCGGGCGCGATCATGCCGCTGCCCTTGATGATGCCGTTGAGCGTGACTTTGGTCTCGCCGATCATCGCCGTGGCAGTCGCGCCCTTGGTGAAGGTGTCGGTTGTGCCGATGGCCTCCGCGGCATCTTCCCAACTGCATGGCTCGGCTGCCAACGCGCTGGCCACGCCGGCCTTGGCGACATCCTTGGGCAAGGGCACGCCGATCACGCCGGTGGAGGACACCAGCACCTCGCCCGCCGCGCAACCGAGATGTTCTGCCACTTGCGCAGTAATCTGCTCCACCGCCTCGCGTCCGCGATAGCCGGTGAAGGCGTTGGAATTGCCCGCATTGACGATCAAAGCCCGCGCACGGCCCGCCGCCACACTCTCGCGCCCCATTTCAACTTCGGTCGAGCAGCAGACATTTTGCGTGAACACGCCCGCCAATGCCGTGCCCTCGGCCAGTTCGGCGAAGGTGAGATCAGCGCGATCCCACGCCTTGTAACCCGCCCGCACAATGCGCAGCGTGACGCCTGCAATGGGCTCCATGTCGGGAAAGGGCAGGGCGAGGGGGGAGCGTTCGAGTTCCATCGCTTGGCGCTCTATTGCGCCGGACTATCGCTCGCAAGCATCTTGGCGTTTCAGGCGGGGGCGCTTTGCATCGCCGTCTTGTTCTTCGAAGACGCCTTGCCCGCCCTCGGCTCAAGCCTGTTTGCGACCACCAGCGCCAGTGCCGGTGCGACGATGATCGAGAACGTGACCGGCGCGATGACGTCTTCCAAGCGGCCCGCCAGCCAGAGCACCGGCATATGCGTGGCGTAGAGCGGGTAGGAGATGCGGCCGAGCTCTGCGCAGGAGCGCTCGAGCGATTGCGGTATCGTCGACCCGACAGCAAGCACGAAGAGCGCGGGGAAGACGACAAGGCTCACGACAATATCGCCAATCATGTCGTCGATATTGAAGACGTCCAGTGCCACAATAGCGAGCAGCGGCAGCGACAGGGCGGGCAGCCACGCGATGCCGCAAAAGCCCGGCATTGATCCGGCGCGATAGCGGCGGGCGAGGGCGACGCCGAGAATATAGGCGAAGGCGACGCGCGGCAGGCCGAGCAGCCATCCTTCCGCGGCCACGCCTGACGTATTCGATCCATGGAGGATTATCGCACCGACCAGCAGCACGCCGCAGACAGCCACCAGATACCACAGCGCACGTTCTCTCAGGCGAACCAGCAGCAGGCCATGCACAAGGTTCGCCAGCAATTCGAGCAACAGCGACCAATGCGGCGTGTTGAGCGGGTAGAGGACGCCCGACTGCCAGAATGCGGGCACCAGCGCCATCGCCAGCATCGTGCTCATCAGAAGCCCGCCAACCGGCACCTGCCCAATCATCGCCGCACCGCCTAGCACTGCGCCAACGGCAATGACAGGCCACAGACGCCGAACACGCGCGTTCATGAACTTGCGCCAATCGGTAAGGCGCGGCTCTGCGGCGAGACCGAGGACGAAACCGCTCAGCAGGAAGAAGAAATCGACAAAGAGATAGGCGCGACCAAGCGGCACAGAGAGGCCGAATTGCGCCTCCATGTGATACACGAACACTGCCATCGCTGCGATTCCGCGCAGGCCATCGAGCAGCGGCATCCGTGTGGGATGGGCAGGGGTGGACGGTGCACCTGTCATGGGGGACGGCCTATCCGTAAAATGCTGATAAATGGCTAAAGCAAGAGGAAACCGACCTTGTGCCGGAAGTCTTCGTGGTCAGCCAGTGCGGACAATTTCGCCTTAGTAGTGGACGATTAAGGCGCACGCGCCTATCTGACACGCCAAATGCTGCGCCAATTGCTCACCTTGCTTGCCGTTTTCTCGGGCTTCACGCTCGCGGCGGAGCCTGTGCAGGCGGCGCAGGGCGCAGTTGTCAGCGTTGCGGCAAGCGCCGAGGCAGCAGAGCAGCAGCCTACCGGCTACACGCTCGCCGAGCAGCTTTCGGTCGTCGAAACGCTGCAAACACAGACATTTGAGGCTGCCGAGCAACGCGTCGCCATTCCGGCTGCGCCTGCCGTCCGCCTGCAGGCAGACCGCGCCCGCGAATAGCGCGCTGCGCTCTTTCCATCGCCATCGTACTTAAGGCCGTGCCCGTGCCGTATGGCCGCATTCCATATATTCAGACAGGTATACCTCACCATGTGGCAAGCCATCGCCAAGTCAATTTTCGGTTCGTCGAACGACCGTTACGTCAAATCGCTCGACAAGACCGTCGCCCGCATCAATGCGCTCGAAGAACAGCTCGTCGACTTCTCAGATGAGGAACTGAAGGCGCAAACGCTCAAATTCCGCAAGAAACTCGAAGAAGGGCAAACGCTCGACGACATTCTGCCCGAAGCCTTCGCCACTGTGCGCGAAGCGGCCAAGCGGGTGATGGGAATGCGCCATTATGATGTGCAGATGGTCGGCGGCATTGTGCTCCACCGCGGCGAGATTGCCGAGATGAAGACGGGTGAGGGTAAGACGCTGGTCGCCACGCTCGCCACCTATCTCAACGCCATCGAAGGCAAAGGCGTCCACGTGGTGACGGTGAACGATTACCTCGCCCGCCGCGACGCGGAATGGATGGGCCAGCTTTACGGCTTCCTCGGCCTGACTACCGGTGTGATCGTCCCCAATCTGCCCGAGGCAGCGCGGCGGCAGGCCTATGCCTGCGACATCACTTACGGCACCAATAACGAATTCGGCTTCGATTATCTGCGCGATAATATGAAGCAGGAACGCCGCCAGATGGTGCAGCGCCCCTTCAACTTCGCCATCGTTGACGAGGTCGACTCGATCCTGATCGACGAAGCGCGCACGCCGCTGATCATCTCCGGCCCGACCGAAGACAAGTCGGAACTCTACATCGCGCTCGACGCGCAGATCAAACAGCTGGTGAAAGACCAGGCCGCGCTGGAAAAGGCCAATGGCGGCCCGATGTCCGAAGGCGAGGGCTATTTCACCAAGGACGAAAAAACGCGCAATATCCAGCTCACCGAAGAAGGCTTCGAAGAGATGGAACAGCGGTTGCTCGCTGCCGGGCTGATCGAGACCGACAATCTGTACGATGTCGAAAACACGCTGGTGGTCCACCACATGGATCAGGCGCTGCGTGCGGTGGTGATGTTCAAGAAGGACACCGACTACATCGTCAAGGATGACAAGGTCATCATCATCGACGAGTTTACCGGCCGTATGATGGATGGCCGCCGCTGGTCGAACGGCCTGCACCAGGCAGTCGAGGCGAAGGAGGGCGTGGAGATCCAGCCCGAAAACCAGACCATGGCCTCGATCACCTTCCAGAACTATTTCCGGATGTATCCCAAGCTGTCCGGGATGACCGGCACTGCTGCTACCGAGGCGAGCGAGTTCTGGGACATTTACAAGCTGAACGTCGTGGAGATCCCTACCAACGTGCCGGTCGCGCGCGTGGATGAGGAGGACGAGTTCTACAAGAACACGATGGACAAGTTCGCGGCGATCGCGAAGGCGATCAAGGAAAAGAACGAGATCGGGCAGCCGGTGCTGGTCGGCACCGTCTCCATCGAAAAGTCGGAATTGCTCAGCAAATTCCTCGACAAAGAGGGCGTGGCGCACAGCGTCCTTAACGCCCGAATGCACGAGCAGGAAGCCCGCATCGTGGCGCAGGCTGGTCGTCCCGGCGCAGTGACCATCGCCACCAACATGGCTGGTCGCGGCACCGACATCCAGCTTGGCGGCAATGTCGAATTCCGCATCGATGACGAGCTGGCCGAAATGGAAGACGGCCCCGCCAAGGACGAGGCGATTGCCAAGATCAAGGCCGAAGTGGCCGAAGAAAAGGCCAAGGTTCTGGCCGCAGGCGGCCTGTTCGTGCTGGGTACCGAGCGGCACGAAAGCCGCCGTATCGATAACCAGTTGCGTGGCCGTTCGGGCCGTCAGGGTGACCCCGGCCTGTCGCGCTTCTACCTCTGCCTCGAAGATGATCTGCTGCGCATTTTCGGGCCGGACACTTTGTTCGCCAAGATGATGAACGCCAATCTCGAAGATGGCGAGGCGATTGGCTCCAAATGGCTCAGCAAGGCGATCGAGACCGCGCAGAAGAAGGTCGAAGCGCGCAATTACGAAATGCGCAAGCAGGTCGTGCAGTTCGACGACGTGATGAACGACCAGCGCAAGGTCGTCTACGAGCAGCGCAGCGAGATCATGGATTCGGAGCGCGTTGACGATGTGGTCGAGGAAATGCGCCGCGATGCCATCAATGCGATGGTCACGAGCGCGTGTCCGCCCGGTTCCTATCCCGAACAATGGGATGTCGCGGGGCTCAAGGAAAAGGTAACCGATGTGCTCGGTCTCGACGCGCCGATCGATGCGTGGATGGAAGAAGAGCAAATCGAGCCGGATATCTTTGAAGAGCGGCTACAAGAAATCTCCGAGGAGAAGCTGGCGGCGAAGATTGCCGAAATCCCCGAGGACACCTGGCGGCGCGTTGAAAAAAGCATCCTGCTCGAACGGCTCGATTACCACTGGAAGGAACACCTCGCCACGCTGGACGCACTGCGCCAGGTGGTGTTCCTTCGCGCCTATGCGCAAAAGCAGCCGATCAACGAATACAAGCAGGAAGCCTTCGGCTTGTTCGAGTCCATGCTCGATACTTTACGCGAAGATGTGACGAAGGTGCTGCTCACCGCACAATTCCGCGCTGCCGCTCCGCCGCCGCCGCGCCCCTTGCCCGATCTTCCGCAGTTCCTCACCGGCCATATCGATCCCCTGACGGGCGAGGACAATTCGAACGACGGCGATGGTTCGGAAGCGATGGCTCCGCTGTTTGGCACGCTGGCTTCGTCACCCGTCGCCTCGACCGGCTCGGGCGGCGCGCAGACCGACGACCCCTATGCCGGCATGGGCGTAAGCCGCAACGCGCCGTGCCCGTGCGGGTCGGGCAGCAAATACAAGCACTGCCACGGGGCACAGAGCTGAGCGGCGAAGTCCGTCAAGGCTGAAACAAAAAAGGGGGCGGAGCGACGATGTTGTTGCTCCGCCCCCTTTTTAATTTGCACAGACAACAAGACTGCGCTCGGCACCGCGCGCCTCAAACATGTCCAACAATGTCTGGAAAAATGGCTCCCCGAGTAAAATCGACTGCGCTTCCGCCGCTTTTCGCCCGCTTCCGCCCCTTGCCACTGATGCGCTGATTACAGGGGGAAACTTCGCCTTGCGCTTCCGTGGGCTTTCGTTGACTTTCGTGCTAATCCGCGTCAAGTGTGGGTAAGGATGTTGGCAAGCAAAGGATGGCTCCCCATTGTCGAGGCTTACCGCTTTGCAGGTGAAGCGCGCTCCGCCGGGAACGCACGTGGATGGCAAAGGCCTGTTGTTGCGGGTGCAGCCGAGCGGCGCGAAATCGTGGATATTGCGGGTGCAGGTGGACAAGCGGCGGCGCGATATCGGGCTTGGCTCGATTGATGATCTGTCGCTTGCCGAGGCGCGGGAAAAGGCGGCGCACTTGCGCAAGATCGCCCGCGCCGGTGGCGATCCAATCGCCGTGCGCGACTATCGCGCGCCAGTGATTCCCACTTTTGCCGAGGCGGTGATCGCGGCCCATGCCGAGCGGGCAAAGGGCTTGAAGGAGAAATCGGCGGCGCAATATCTCTCCAGCCTGCAAAGCCATGCCGTGCCAGTGATCGGTCATTACAAGGTCGATGCAATCGAGAGCGCCGAAGTGATCGCGGCGCTTGCTCCCATTTGGACGGAGAAACCGCAGATCGCCCGCAAGGTGCGTCACCGGATCGATGACGTTCTCCACTATGCCAAGGCACACGGTTGGCGGGCAATGCCGCCACCATCGGCAAAGGAAATCACGCGCGGGCTGGCGCGCCAGCCTGAAAGCAAACCGCTCGAGGCAATGCCCTATGCCGAGGTTCCTGCCTTTGTGGCGAGCGAATGGGTAAAGGATGCCTCGCCCGCGCGGCTTGCGTTGCTGTTCACCATCCTGACCGCTGCGCGCCAAGGGGAAGCGCGGCAGGCGGACTGGGCGCAGATCGACCGCGAGGCGCGGGAATGGCGAAAGCCTGCATCGATCACGAAAAGCGGTAAAGCTCACGAGGTAGCTCTGAGCGCAGAGGCGCTGGCGATCCTCGACCGCGCCGCCGAGCTTTGGGGCGAGACGGGGCTGATATTCCCGAGCGTGCGGGGCAAGGTGCTGACCAATGCCGCGCTTGGCAAGATGCTGCGCGATGCTGGGCGGCCCGAGACGGTGCACGGTTTCCGGTCGAGCTTCCGCACGTGGGCGGCGGAAAAGATGCCAGACACGCCGCCAGACGTTGCCGAGCTGGCGCTGGCGCACAAGGTCGGGAGTAATGTCGAGCGGCGTTATCAGCGGTCGAGCTTGCTTGAAATGCGGCGCCAGCTGCTGGGGGCTTGGGGGAAATTCGCCGCGCCAGTTTTTGGGGGGCGAAATGCCGGATAAGGACGACACGCCAGCCCGCCAGCCCCTTCGGCTCATTTCGGATTCCGAGCCTGCTGCGCCGTTTCCAGATGGGGCAACTATCGATGAACCGCCCGGCTTTTCATCACTAATCGACCCTGCCTTGGTCGAAGAGATACGCCAATGGGATGCGCTACCATCGGAACGAAAGGCTGCGTATTACCTTGCCAGCAATGGCCTATTGAACGGTGATCTTGCGCCACTCGCTGCATATCTCAGGGCGGGGTGGCCGCTCGACCAGACGCTATCAGACCAAGTGGCCGATGCAATTGAAGGGCCGGATTCGGAAGGTTACACGATCCGGATGGTGCGGCGCGGCTCTGGCAGGAAGCTGACCTTTAACCAGCGTGAGGATCTCCACAGACGGAACCTCTCTATCGCCATGTTTGTTCGCGCTCGCCAAATTGAAGATGCCGAGAAGGGCATCAAGGGAACCTACGATTCGATCATTAGGGAGGCTATGCGACGCTGGCGATTGGGGGAATCTGCCATCCAAGCGGCAGTTGCAGAGACCAAAGCTCTGGTGGGCGAGGAAACTTGGTTTTCGGGCGGCTCCAGTCAAAAATGAGAATTCGCTGGACTGCTAATTTGTAGCCGCGCCCTTCCGTGTGTGTATTTAGAAGGCCTCTTTTGAATGGAGGCTTTCATGTCGGAAACCCTTATCCCGCTCGAAGCAGTCGAGCAGCTGGTTCAGGTCAAGCGGACGAAAATCTATAGTATGATCGCAGCGGGTGAATTCCCGCGCCCTGTCAAAATCGGGGCCGCGTCCCGCTGGCCGAAAAGCAAGGTCGAGGCGTGGATCGCCGAGCGCGTCGCCGCCGCGTCTTAAGCCATCCATCATGGAACCGGCAGTCCTGAATTTGCGGGGTGTGGGGTTATGACTTCGATTCCCATTAACGACCAGCTTTCGCTCCCGCTTGTGCCGGGATCGCCGATTGCGCGGCTTGCGAGGCAGTCGCCATCGCAGGCCTTGCGCGCGGTGGCCGAGGCGGTTGCGGAAGCGCAGCGCCGCGCCTCTCCTTTCGCCGATTGGGTGGATCGCTATCTCGACCAGGCGGAAGGTGCGAAGGTCGAGCATGATGAGCTGTTCGTCTCTTACCGGCAATTCTGCAACGCGGTGGACGTTCCGCCCGATGAGCGGCTGTCCTATCCTGCATTCGGGCGGCAGCTGACCGAATTGGGAATGCCGCTGGAAAAGGTGCAAGGCCGCGCTCCGCTGCGCGTTGGCTGGCGATTGCGCAGGAAGGCCGCGCTCGCGCCGCTGCTGGATGGGGAGGCATCGGTTGATCGCTTTATCGCCGAGCGGTGCCGGGTGCTGGATCGCGCCAGCAAGTCCTGCATCCGGTCGCTGGAATTGCACGAGGCCTATCGAATGTGGGCGGCAGAGGGTGGCAGGGATGCCATCGGGATCAAGCGTTTCGCGCAACAAATGCGGCTGCTGGGTTTCAAGCAAAAGCGATCAAACGGAATGTGGTGGCAGCGCGTGGCGCTGGTAACACCATCCCCTCGCCCCTTTGGGGGCGATGATGATGCTTCCGGTGTGGAGAAGGTTGCGCAATCAAAGCCGGAGAAGGGGCAATGAGCCTTCGATCTGGCGCGATTGGAAGGCCTTGCCCTTCCGCGCGGGTGCTGCATCCGGCGATCATTGGAAGGCTGAAACCCGCAGGAATGCTGGAGTTTCGAGACATTTGGGAGGGTTGGAAGGAAATTCTTACCTTTCCTATAGGCGCTGACAGTCCTGTTTTCTTGCACGGCAGTTATACCGATTTACCTTCCGTCCTTCCATTATCACTACATTCTCTAACAAGATCAGTAACTAACTCCCTTCCATTCTCAGTAATAGAGGCCTTCCGTTGGAAGGGCAGGGGGGCGGTCGAAAGTTCACAAGCTCGAACGCCGGATAACCGCCGTCTATCTCATTCAAACATTTTTTATTCTCGCGCGGGAATTTTTGGGCGGGTGCGCGGCGCTGGTTGGTCGAGAATGCTCGATCTGGCGCGGGCGCCGCGCGGCGGGCCTTGGGGTTGGCAACGTGACTAGCGGCCCGCTGCGCGGCGCTGGCGAAGCATCGGAAGGCGATCTTGGCCTTTGCCAAAATGGCGGATTGTCGGCGGGTTTTTCCCCTTCCGCCGCGCTCGATCTGTTCGGCGAGCCTTCGCCGCCGCCTCGCAAGCCGGGGCGGCGGGGACACGCGCCGACACCGGAAGCGCGGCAGCTGGTGCGCGATCTGCGCGCCGAGGGGCTTTCGCTCGGGCAGGTTGCGGATCGCCTTGGCGTGCACAAGAACACGATTTTTCGCCACTATGCCGAGGACGCGGGATCGCGCTCGCAGGCGGGCTTGCGGAGCGAAGGCCTGCCATCGCCATTGCCGAGGGGAAGGCCTCGCCATGAGCCTACACCGGCGCAGCGCGCCACGGTGGCGCAGCTCGCCCGCGAAGGCCGCGCGCGCCCGTCCATCGCGGCGGCAATCGGAATCACAACGCCAACACTGGTGCGCCACTATCGGCGCGAATTGAACGGAGAGAGCAATGGAGACTGAGACCTTTGTGCTGCGCATTTCGCCAGCACAGGCGGCGCAGATCGAGCGCGGTCAGCTTTTGGCGGCGCTCGACCGGGCAACGCGGCCTTTGACAGCGCGCGAGATTGAAAAGGGCTTGCAGAAATGCGGAGCGAGCCGCCGCGCGGCGGAGAGATTGGCAACGGCGCTGAAAGGGCTCGGCGTTGTGCTGCTGGTGAAAAGAGAAACCGAAAGGACGCAAGACGATGAACAATCCTAATTTACCCGATGAGGCGGCGAAGGCCGAAATGTTGGCGCTGCGCGCGCAGGCGCAGGCGTGGATCGATAGCCTGCTGGTGTCAGGAATGAGCGAGAACGCGGCGGTGTCTGCCATCCAGCTCGCCCTGGTGGAGCGGCTGCTGGTGGCGGGCGGGGTGAGCAAGACGGTGAGCTGGTTGGCGGGCTGGGAGCATATGGTGGCAGCATCGGGCGAGGCCATGCTGGTGGAATTGCGAAAAGGAGGGGCTTGACGATTTTGGCCGTTGCTGCGATGTTCCGCTTGCTCCAACCGGCTCATACCCGGCGAGCTGAGCCGCAAAAGCCACCTTTTTGGGATGGCGATCGGCGACAAGTGGAACAAGATTGCAGGCGTTCAAAGCGTAGCAGGATTGTGAAGCTCTAGGACAGAAACCGCCTTGCTGGCGGACTGCCTTTTGTCGTGATCGTCTGCGCTGCGGCCAATGTCTCAAGCCCGACGATCCTCTAAAACGATCAACACGGGAATTTGAGCAATGAATATCGAAACGAAATTGAAGAGCGCCAGTGGCCCCGAAGAGATTGCGGGGCTTATCAAGGGCGCGATCCTGCAAAACGCCAAGGGTAACGCCGAAAACTCCGTTCGCCTGAACCAGATCGAGCAACTTTTGGGGCAGCGCGGCGGGGGTGGCGGTTTCACGCCAGCCTTCACCAGTGCCGGGCAGAAATTTGTCGATAGCGACGCATTCGAGAGCCTGAAATCGAACCTTCACGCCGGGCGGCGCGTTGGGATCGAGACGAAGGCCACGATCACCAGCCTGACAACCGATGCGGACGGCTCTGCTGGCGATCTGCTGGTGCCGATGATGGACACGACCTACACCGGCCCCAAGCGCCGGATGATGGTGCGCGATCTGTTGCCGGTGGTGCAGGTTATCGGCGGGAGCGTGGAATATGCCAAGCAAACCGGATTTACCAATTCGGCGGACACGGTGGCGGAAGGCGCGCTCAAGGGGCAATCCGAGCTGAAGTATGATCTGGTGACGGTGCCGATTCGCACCATCGCGCACTGGGTGATCGCTTCGCGCCAGATTCTCGATGACGCGCCGCAGCTGCGCGGCCTGATCGATAACGAGCTGCTGTTTGGCCTTGCCTTTGTCGAGGAAGATCAGCTGCTGAACGGCGGCGGCACCGGCACGGACTTGAACGGCATTTTCACGCAGGCCACCGCCTTCGCGGCGGGCGGCTTGACGGTGACGGATCCCAACAAGATCGATGCCATCGGCGCGGCGGTGCTGCAAAATGCGCTGGCGGAAGAACCCGCCACGGGCATTATCGTGCACCCTTCGGACTGGACTTCGATGCGGATGGAAAAGGACGCGGACGGGAAGTATATTCTCGGCGATCCTGCCGCTGAAGTCGCCCCGCGGCTGTTCGGTTTGCCGGTGGTGGCGACGCAGGCAATGGCAGCGGGGAATTTCCTTGTCGGCAATTTCCGCGCCGCAACGCTCTACGACCGCTGGGAAGCGCGGGTCGAGATGTCGACGGAGGATAGCGACAACTTCCGCAAGAACCTTGTGACGGTGCTGGCGGAAGAACGCATTGGCCTTGCGGTCAAGAACACGGCGGCCTTCACGAAGGGCGCCTACGCGACCGCGATCACTGACCTGACCAGCTGAGAATGATCGAGGCGGCTTTTCGGTGTGCCGCCTCGATTTGCCCGCGCCGCTTGTGTTCCGGTGGCGCGGGCACCCTTTTCCATCCATTGGAGACTGACACATGGCCACTGATGCCACACTCGCCACCCTTGCGGTTAAGCTGGCGATGGACACTTCCGAGTTCGCCGCTGGCAGCACGAATGCGCAGCAGCTCGCCGGGCGGCTGCGTGACAGCATCCGGTCGATTGGCGAGGCGTGGATGGACGCAGGGCGGGAGCTTTCCCGCAATATCACCCTGCCGGCTGCAGGCGCGCTTGCCGCGTTCGCAGCGGCCTCGCGCAACACTGCCGACGAATTGAAGGGGATGCGGCAAAGCGCGCAGGTGGCGGGCATGGGCCTCGAAGAGTTCCAGCGTGCCGCCTATGCCGCGCAAACGGTCGGCATGGATTATCAAAAGCTCGGCGACGTGTTCAAAGACGTGCGCGACAAGATTGGCGACTTCCTCGCCACTGGTGGCGGGGAGCTGCAGCACTTTTTCGAGAATATCGCGCCGCAGGTGGGCATCACGCAAGAGGCGTTCCGGGGCCTGAGCGGGCAAGAGGGCCTGCAGCTGCTCTATGACAGCCTGATCGAGGCAGGCGTGGGCGCAAACGAGATGGTTTTCTATCTTGAAGCGGTCGGCAGCGATCTAACCCAGTTGCTCCCACTGCTGGCGGACGGCGGCGCGGCATTTCGGGAGTTGGGGGATAGCGCGCCCGTTGTGAGTGACGAGGCCGCCGCCAGCTATCAGCGATACGCCGATGCGATGAAGGGCATGGGCGAAGCGGTCGATAAGCTGCAGCACGCTTTGACCGAGGCGGGGATTCTCGACTGGATTAGCGCCATGATCGAGCGCGGCACGGTGTGGGTCGAAAAGCTCGCCGCAACCAATCCCACCCTGTTGCGCATTGCGGCCGGTGTGGCGCTGGCGGCGGCGGCAATGGGGCCGCTGATGCTGGCAATGGGTACGCTTGCCGCCACCATCCTGCCATTGTTCGCCGCGCGCTTTGGGCCGGTTGGGCAAGCGATATCGTTCCTTATCAACCCGATTGGGACGGTGATTGGCCTGCTGGCGAGCTTTGTGCAGCGGCTCGGCGCGATGACAATCCTGCGCACCGTGGCGGGCTTTCTCGCCCGCTTCGCGGGGCCGGTGGGCGTGATTGTGACGCTCGGCGCGCTTGTCCGCGACAATTGGGAGCGGATTGCGCCAATCCTGCAGGAAGTGAAGGACGGCTTTCACGCGGCGCTTGGCCCGTCCGTGCAGGAATTTGTCAGGACGGTCACGGCCCTGTTCGAAGAGTTCTGGAACGGGCCGATGGGCCAAGGCATTCGCGCGGCCATTGGCGTTCTCCAGCAATTCGGCGCGGCGGTGTGGGATTTGCTGGGCGACCGGCTGATAGACATTTTGACCGCTGCGAAGGAGATTGCGCTGGGTGTGTTCCGCCAGATCGCCATTGCAATCGATCTGGTGACATCGGTGTTGCAGGGAGATTGGGCAGGCGCGTGGGAGGCGGCAAAATCGCTGGTGACCAATGCGAAAGTGACCATTTTGCGCGCCATTGATGCGCTGACCGGCGGCGCGCTGACCTATCTGCAGAACCTCTATTACGGGGTGGAAAATTGGATACGGCGCAAGCTGGGGCAAGTCTGGCAATGGCTCATTGGCCGGATCGAGGCGGTTAAGGATTCATTCTACAACCTCTATGACGCGGTGGTTGGCAATTCCTATGTGCCGGACATGGTGGACGGTATCCGCGACCATATGGCGCGGCTCGATGCTGTCATGGTGCGGCCCGCGCGCGAAGCGACGGCGGCGGTAACCGAAGAAATGCGCGCGATGGCGCAAGAGACGCAGGCCTTGCTCGACCGGCTGTTCCCCGAGTTGCGCCGCGTGCTCGACTATCGCCGCGATCTGGCGATCCTGAACCGCAATGATGCAGGCTTGAATGATGCAGAGTTGCGGGAGGCGCGGATTCGCCTTGGCGTGCTGCACGGCGGCGGAACGCCGGGGGAGCGGCCTGAAATTGACGTAACGCGGCTTGAGCCCTTCCCGCAATTCAATCCCGATGCGCTGCGCGAGCTGTCCGAAGCGGTGGCAGCGACCGGGCAAGACGTTGCGGACGCGAATGCGCAGATGG
This sequence comes from Aurantiacibacter sp. KMU-128, assembly GCF_056933515.1. Taxonomy (NCBI): domain Bacteria; kingdom Pseudomonadati; phylum Pseudomonadota; class Alphaproteobacteria; order Sphingomonadales; family Erythrobacteraceae; genus Aurantiacibacter; species Aurantiacibacter sp. KMU-128. The sequence goes on along the minus strand of NZ_JBXORT010000001.1, from coordinate 1,362,839 downwards.
CAGAGAGCTTTGCCGAAATGGCGCAGCAGGCGGTGGACTCGATCAAGGGGCTGGTTGACGCGATCAAGAGCGGCGATCTGGGCGGCATCCTCGAAAGCGTGTTCGGCATTTTCACTCAATTGAGCGGGAGCGGCCTGTTCGGCGCGAACCTGCAGCAGACCTTCGCCAATGTGCGCGTCCCCGGCTTTGCCAACGGCACGAATTTCGCGCCTGGTGGTGCTGCATGGGTAGGCGAGCGGGGGCCGGAGCTGGTGCATTTGCCGCGCGGATCGCAAGTCACTCCGAACCATGAGCTGGGCGGGTATTTCGGCGGCAAGCTGCAGGTCGAGGTGATCGCCAACAATAACGGCTTTGGCGCGCTTGTCCGCAATGCGGCGGGGCAGGTGGTGGCAGAGGCCGCGCCTTCGATCATGGATGGCGGCGCGCGGCTTGCCAATGGCCGCGCTGTGCAGCGCGCTTCGCGGAGCCTTTCGCGATGACTGACGGGAATGCGCAGCAGGCGCTAAATATCGCCTTCTATGTGCTGGCCGAAATGCTCGAACGTGAAGGCGTGCTCGATCAAGCGCGGCTTGCGGCGGCGCTCGACCGCGTGGAGTTGCCAGACAAGCCTTTTGTTGTCGCCAATCTGCAGGGCATGGCGGCAACGTTGCGCGGGAGGCCTTTCGGGCCGCTGCAGCTGGCGGTGATCGAGGGCGGCGCGGCGAGCGATACCTAAGAAGGCTTGCCAGAGAATCGCCGGGAGCGCATAAGCATCGGGCCGGGGAGCTGTTGACGCAGCGCACCGGCCCTAACCTTAGACGATCATTGGAGGATCGAATGGCTGAGTTCCCCTTAGGCGGCAGAGTGCTGCCCTTCAAGATTCCTACCGGACTGGACGCGCTAAAAGCGCGTGATGCGCAATTCTGGCAGGCGCACGCCGCGTGGCGGCTTGCCTATGATGCTTTCGAGTGCTGGGAAGGTTTCCCCGATACGTGCGCGCAGTCGCGCTTCCTGCTGGAACGCAGCGAGGCCTTGCGCGAGGCAATGCTGGCAATCCCTGTGCGGACAGCATCGGCGCTGCTGCTGAAATTCGAAGCTGCGAATGCGGGCGGCGGGACGGGGCTGGGCATCCGCCTGCCATCCGGCTTGACCGTGGCCGAAGTGCTGCAATCCGATATGGAGCGCATGGCGAAGCTGGAAATGTGGGGCGATGATGCCTTCGCTGATCTGGCGGAAGGGTGAAGCGCGCCACATCAGCGATATGGACGCAATCCGCGTTGCGGGGCTGATGTAGCCAATCCAATTTGTTGGCAGGAATGTGGGACGCAAAAAGCGCGGTTTGAGAAAAACCGCGCTTTTCAAATCTTTATGTAAGGTGATTGGCTCCCCGAGTAGGATTCGAACCTACGGCCAAGTGATTAACAGTCACCTACTCTACCGCTGAGCTATCGGGGAGCAGCCCCCAAAGCGGTATGGATGGGGGCAGAACGCGCCTATATGTGGGAGGGATTCGTTTGGCAAGACCGTTTCGCGGGCAAATTTCACCGTCCGGTAATTTTATGGAAGAGGTCAGGTAACGAACTGTTCGGCGACAATCCGCTCGTCGAGCGTGTGGCCGCGATCGAACAGCAAGGTCATGCATTTTTCCCGCGCGATTTCGATGTGGACTTCGGCCACGTCGCGCACTTCGCGCTGGTCGGCAACGGCGGCCACGGGTCGCTTGGCGGGTTCGCGCACGCGGAACGTCACGCGGCTTGAATCGGGCAGAATGGCACCCGGCCAGCGGCGCGGGCGGAACGGGCTGATCGGGGTGAGTGCCAGCATCGCTGAATCGAGCGGCAGGATCGGGCCATTGGCGGAGAGGTTGTAGGCGGTCGAACCCACCGGGGTCGCCAGCAATACGCCATCACCAGCCAGCTCCGGAATGCGCACCTTGCCGTTCACCAGAATTTCGATCTTCGCGGTTTGGCGGGTTTCACGAAGCAGGCTAACTTCGTTGATCGCACAGAACGTTTGCGTTCCACCGTCCTGCGTCACCGCTTCCATCCGCAGCGGCGAGACGACGATCGGTTTCGCTTTGGCCAGTCGCGCCGCCAGATCTTTCGTCTTGCGGTGCGGGTTCATCAGGAAACCGACCGTGCCGAGATTGATGCCGAACACCGGCATGATGTGCTTGCCATCCAGCATCGCGTGCAGCGTATCGAGCATGAAGCCGTCTCCGCCCACAGCAATAACCGCCTCTGCCTCTTCCAGCGGCACGAAGTTCGCGCTGTGGCGCAGTTCGGCGGCTGCCGCTTGTGCACGCTCGGACGTCGAATGGAGCAGGGCGAGCTTGTCAAACTGCTGCGGCAAGGGCGATGGCTGTGTCATCGCGCGCGACACTATGGAGCAGCGTCCCGATTTGCAACGCGCCATTCACTGCGCAAGACGCGTGCGTTAAGATTTGCCAGAGGCCTGCTATGCCCATTCCCGCTCCCACATTTGAACGGCGCGCCCGTATCGATCGCCGCCGCAGCGAGCCGCATCCGATTACCGAGGATCTGGCCGAAGCGATCACGCGCGACGCAATCGAACTGCTGTTCCAGCCACAATGGCGGAGCGAGGACGGGGCGATTGTCGGGGCGGAGGCGCTTATCCGCTGGAACCATCCCGAGCATGGCAAGCTGGCGGGTGATGCACTGTTCGCCATCGCGCAGAGCGGCGGACTGGCACGTCGCCTATCGCGCCATGTGACCCGCGCGGCGCTGGACGAAGCACGCCTGTGGCCTGCCGACTGGCGGCTTTCGATAAATGTCACCGCGATGGATTTGTTCGACCGCACCTTCGCCGAAGGTCTCCTAGAAATGATCGGCGATAGCGGCTTTCCGCCCGAACGGCTGACTTTGGAAATTACCGAGCAGGCGCTGGTAGCCGACCTTGACCGTTCGGCAGAGCGGTTGACGGTGCTCGCCGATGCAGGTCTGCGTATCGCGCTTGACGATTTTGGCGCGGGTTTCTGCAATTTCCGCTACCTCAAATTGCTGCCACTGCATTCGCTGAAGCTCGACCGCTCGATGATCGAAGGCATAGCCGATGATCCGCGCGATCTGGCGGTGCTGCGCGGCATTCTGGCAATGGCGGACGCATTGGAACTGCGGGTGATCGCAGAGGGCGTCGAAACCGAAGCCCAGCGCGAAGTCGCGGTGCGCGAAGGTTGCCATGTGTGGCAGGGCTTTCTTGGTGGAAAGCCCGTTCCCGCTGCGGATTTTCCGGGCGAGGGGAAGAGCGTTTTCCGGTTTGGTGACTAAGCCGCCTTCTTCGCCGCCCGTTTCACAATATTGCTCAAACCCTTGGTCAATTGGAACAGCCCGTTCAGACGGCTTTCGGGATCGCCCCAGGCGCGATTGATCTGGAGTTTCATATCGGGGCGCAGTTTCGCGGTGCCTTCGCGGCCTTCGTTCAAACGCGCGACATAGGCGATCAGGCCGGCGGGATCGGGGAAGTGATCCTTGTGGAAGGCCACCAGCGTGCCGCGCGCGCCGACATCGATCTTGGCGATATGCGCGGTGATCGCCTGTGCCTTTATTTCGATAAGGCGAATGAGGTTCTTGGTCGGCTGCGGCAGTTCGCCAAAGCGGTCGATCATTTCGGCGGCAAGGCTTTCGATCTCGGCCTGGCTCTCGGTCTGGTTCAGGCGACGGTAAAGCGCCATGCGAACGGCAAGGTCGGGGACGTAATCCTCCGGTATCATGATCGGTGCATCCACGGTGATTTGCGGGGAGAGGCCGCTGGAATCCGCCTCCAGCCCGGCATCGCCCGCCTTCGCCGCCATGATCGCGTCTTCCAGCATCGCCTGATAGAGTTCGAAGCCGACTTCGCGGATATGACCCGATTGCTCGTCACCCAGCAGATTGCCCGCACCGCGAATGTCGAGATCGTGGCTGGCAAGCTGGAAGCCCGCACCTAGCGAGTCGAGGTCGCCGAGTACTTTCAAACGCTTCTCCGCCACTTCGCTCAATTGCATATCGGTGGGCGTGGTGAGGTAAGCGTAAGCGCGGATCTTGCTCCGGCCCACGCGCCCGCGCAGCTGGTAGAGCTGTGCTAAGCCAAAGCGGTCGGCGCGGTGGATTATGATCGTGTTGGCGCTCGGCAGGTCGAGCCCGCTTTCGACGATGGTCGTCGATAGCAGCACTTCATATTTGCCTTCGTAAAACGCGCTCATCCGTTCTTCGATTTCGCCCGCGCCCATCTGGCCATGGGCGGAAACGGTCTTCACTTCGGGCACGGTGTCACGCAGCCATGCTTCCAGCTGTTCCATGTCGGAAATGCGCGGCACGACGATAAAGCTCTGCCCGCCGCGATGGTGTTCGCGCAGCAGCGCCTCGCGCACCACCATCTCGTCCCATTCCATCACGTAAGTGCGCACGGCGAGGCGGTCGACCGGCGGAGTCTTGATCGTCGAAAGCTCGCGCAGCCCGCTCATCGCCATTTGCAGCGTGCGCGGAATGGGCGTGGCGGTGAGCGTCAGGACGTGGACGTCGGCACGTAATTGCTTGAGCTTTTCCTTGTGGGTGACGCCGAAACGCTGCTCTTCATCGACAATCACCAGGCCGAGATTCTTGAACTGCGTGTTCTTGGAAAGGATCGCGTGCGTGCCGATGACGATATCGATATCGCCCGATGCCAGTCCGTCGCGGGTCTCCTTCATCTCCTTGGCGGAAACGAGGCGCGACAAGCGACCGATCTTGAGCGGGAAACCGGCGAAACGTTCGCTGAAATTCTGGAAATGCTGGCGGGCGAGGAGCGTGGTCGGCGCGACCATTGCCACCTGCTGGCCGTTCATCGCGGCGACGAATGCAGCGCGCAGGGCGACCTCTGTCTTGCCAAAGCCGACATCGCCGCAGACGAGGCGATCCATCGGCCTGCCGCTTTCCAGATCGCGCAGCACATCAGCGATGGCGGCTTCCTGATCCTCGGTCTCTTCGTATTGGAAGCGGTCGAGGAATTGGTTGTAGCTCGCTTCGTCCGCCGCCAGCACCGGTGCCTTGCGCAAGGCCCGCGCAGCGGCCACTTTCATCAGCTCTCCGGCGATAGCGCGGATGCGTTCTTTCAGGCGGGCGCGGCGCTTCTGCCATGCTTCGCCGCCCAGCCTGTCGAGCGGGACGGATTCTTCGGACGAGCCATAGCGGCTGAGGACTTCGAGGTTCTCGACCGGAATATAAAGCTTGTCGCCGCCCGCATATTCCAGCCGCACGCAATCGTGCTGGCTCTTGCCGACGGCGATAGGTTCAAGCCCGATATATTTGCCGATGCCGTGGTCGATATGGACAACCAGATCGCCGCGACTGAGCGCCTGCAACTCCGCAAGGAAAGCGTCGGCGTCTTTCTTCTTCTTGCGGCGGCGGACAAGGCGGTCACCCAGCAGATCCTGCTCGGTGATGATTTCCAGCTCGTCATTGGCAAAGCCCGTGTCGAGCGGCAGCACCATGGCCGCGGCTTTGCCCTTCGCGGCGGCACCGAGCGCCTCTTGCCACGTAGCAGCGGTCGCCACGGGCGTTCCGGCTTCCTCGATGATCGAGGTAATGCGGCTCAATGAACCTTGCGTGTAGGCGGCAAGCAGCGGGCGCTTGCCAGCCTTACCGAGCGCGGCGAGATGCTTGGCGGCAGCCTCGTAAACATTCGAGCCCGCGCTACGCTCCGGTGTGAAGTCGCGCGCGGATTTGAACCCGAAATCGAGCACTGTGTCGCTCTCCGGCTCATCGAACAGTGTCGCGCGGTGCATTGGCCAGGCGGTGAGAGCGCGTTTGAATTCGTCCTCGTCCAGATAAAGCTGTTCGGGATCAATCGGGCGATAACTGCCCCGGCTCTGGCCCGAGGTCTCGCCGCGCTGGCGGTGATAGTCGGCGATGTCCCTCAGCCGCTCCTCCGCCGCCGACATGGCTGCTGCATCGATTACCACCGTGTCCTTGGCATCGAGATGGTGGAACAGGGTCGCCATCCGCTCTTCGAATAGCGGGAGCCAATGCTCCATACCGGCAAGGCGGCGCCCGTCGCTCACTGCCTCGTAGAGCGGGTCTTGCGTCGCATCCGCGCCGAAGCTCTCGCGATATCGGCTGCGGAAGCGTTTGATGCTGTCTTCGTCGAGCAGCGCCTCGCTCGCGGGAAGCAGGAGGTGGCTATCGACGGTAGCCGTGGTGCGCTGCGTATTGGGATCGAACAGGCGCAGGCTTTCCAGCTCATCCCCGAAGAAATCGAGCCGCAAGCCGCCTTCCAGCCCGCTTGGATAGATGTCGACAATGCTGCCGCGCATTGCAAACTCGCCGGTGTCGACCACTGTATCGACACGGGTGTAGCCCTGTTTGCGCAGCAGGATGGCGAGGCTTTCATGGCCGATCTCGACGCCCGGCTTGAACTCGCGCACCGCCTCGCGGATGCGGAACGGTGTGAGCACTCGCTGAAGTAAGGCGTTGACCGTCGTGACGAGCAGCTGCGAGCCGCTCTTGCCCGATTGCAGACGGTGTAGCGCAGCAAGGCGCTGCGCGCTCACCGACATGGCAGGGCTGGCGCGGTCGAATGGCAGGCAATCCCATGCCGGGAATTCGATCACCTGCAGTTCGGGCGCGAAGAAGCGCGCGGCATCGGCGACGGCGCGCATGGCGGCATCGTCGGGAGCAACGAAAACCGCGCGGTTGGCCGAGGCGCGCGCCAGATCGGCCATCACCAGCGGCTGCGCACCGCGCGCGACTTGAGCGAGCGTGAGCGGAGTTTCCGCTTTCAGAATACGGGAGAAATCGGGCATCGGGGCATCAACTCACGGCAAGCGAAAAAGCCCCCAGCTCTTTCGAGATGGGGGTCGAACGCCGCCTAGATGCTCACATAATCCAGCTTCTGCAAGGCCGTCATTTGGGCACCGCGCAGTTTTTCCGGCGGTTCCTGCGTGCCGAGCGCCCACGCCATGACATCAACGTCTTCTTCATCGAGCAGCGCCTCGAACCACGCGAGCTCGTCTTCGCTCCAAGCAGCGTGATAGGTGTCGAAGAAACAGCCGAAAGTGTAATCAGCCTCGCGCGTGCCGCGATGCCATGCACGGAATTTGGCGCGGGCGATGCGGGTGGTGAGATCGGGGGAAGTCATGGTGCCAGCTTCTACCGATGCGCTCCGCAATCGGCTAGAGCCAATCCATGCGCCCCGAAATCCTCAATCCGCTTTTTGCCGGGATCGATAGCCTCGAAGGCGTCGGGCCGAAGCTGAAGAAGCCGCTCGCCAAATTGCGGTTGGAGCGGGTGCGCGATGTGCTGTTCCATTTGCCCGATCGTTTCGTGATGCGGCGCGCTGTGCGTGATCTGGATGATGCGCAGGTCGGCGAGAATGTCTTTATCGCCCTTACGGTCGTCGAACATCGAAGCAGCCGTTCCCCGCGCGGCCCGTACCGGGTGATTACGCGCGACGAGCCGGGAAATATCTGCACGATCACCTATTTCGGCAAAGCCAGCTACACTGCCAAAAAGCAGCTTCCCGTCGGTGCGCGGCGGTGGGTGGCGGGGCGGCTCGACCAGTATGACCAGATGCTGCAAATCGTGCATCCTGATCACGTCGCGGAAGAAAGCGCGGAGGCGATGGGTAAGATGGTCGAGCCAGTCTACCGCCTTGCCGAAGGTCTGACTCAGCCGCGCATCGGCGGCATGGTTGCGCAGGCGCTGGAGCGCGCGCCCGAGCTTGGCGAATGGATCGAACCCGGCGTCCTCGCACGCGAAGGCTGGCCGACCTGGCGCGAGGCCATCCGCGCGGCCCATGCGGGTGAGAACGCCAAAGCTAACGACCGTCTCGCTTATGACGAACTTTTCGCCAATGCGCTCGCGCTGATGCTGGTGCGCCAGCAGAACCGCGCGCGCAAAGGGCAAGCATTGCAAGGCGACGGAACGTTGCGCGGCAAGCTGCAATTGCCGTTCCCGCTCACCGGCGCGCAGCAGCGCAGCATTGACGAGATTGCAGGCGATATGGCGCAGCCTTCGCCTATGCTCCGCCTGCTGCAAGGCGATGTCGGTGCGGGCAAGACGGTGGTGGCGCTGGAGGCAATGCTGGTGGCGGTGGAGGCGGGCGCTCAGGCGGCGCTGCTGGCTCCCACCGAACTGCTCGCCCGCCAGCACTACGATAGTCTGCGCAAGCTCGCTGGCCCCACAGGTGTCGAGATCGCGCTGCTGACAGGCCGCGACAAGGGCAGGGCGCGCGAGAGCATCCTGATGGGCCTGCTCGACGGGAGCATCGACATCGTCGTTGGCACCCATGCGATTTTTCAGGATACGGTCGCGTACAAGAACCTCGGTTTGGTGGTAATTGACGAGCAGCACCGCTTTGGCGTCTCGCAGCGACTGATGCTGACGCAAAAGGGCAGGGTGACGCCGCACACTCTGGCGATGACTGCAACGCCGATCCCGCGCACGCTGGTGCTCGCCAATCACGGCGAGATGGAAGTCAGCCGCTTGGACGAGTTGCCTCCCGGTCGCCAGAGCATCGACACCCGTGTGCTCCCGCTCGACCGGTTGGATGATATTACGGCGGCTGTCGGACGGCATCTGACCGGCGGCCAGCAGGCCTATTGGGTGTGCCCGATGGTGCGCGGATCGGAAAGCGAGAATGACGATCTCGCCGCTGCCGAGGCGCGCTATGCCGCGCTTAAGGAGGGGTTCGGCGATGATGTCGTGCTCGTCCACGGCCAGCTTGCGCCCGAATTGAAAGACGCCGCGATGGCGCGCTTTGCGTCGGGGGGCGCGAAGCTCCTGGTCGCGACCACCGTAATCGAAGTCGGCGTCGACGTGCCCAACGCCACGCTGATGGTGATCGAGCAGGCCGAACGCTTTGGCCTTGCGCAACTCCACCAGCTGCGTGGGCGTGTGGGGCGGGGGAGCGAGAAATCGACTTGCCTGCTGCTCCGTTCGAACGAGCTGAGCGAGACGGGCAAGAAGCGCCTCGAACTGATGAAATCGTCGCAAGACGGCTTCGAACTCGCCGAAGAGGATTTGCGCCTGCGCGGGGGCGGCGAATTGCTCGGCACACGGCAATCGGGTGAAGAAGGCTTCTCTATTGCCTCGCTCGAACAGGTCTCCCGCCTGATCGATACTGCGAATGCCGATGCAAAAATGCTGGTGGAGCAGGAAGGTGGACTGGAGAGCGAACGCGGCCAGGCGGCGCGTGTGGTGCTTTATTTGCTTGAACGTGATTGGGGTGTCCAAACGCTACGCGGAGGCTGACCTTCAGAATCCCGATTGCGCGGCGCAAAAATCGGCGTAATCAGCGTGGTGTGGCTGGTTGAGCGGGAGGGTCTCGCGGCAAGCCATGGGGTTCATTCCAAACATGATACTAGATCGGGTAAAGCCGCTCGACGCCATCCTTGCGACGGCCGAGCGCAAATCGCTCCATCGTTCGTTGTCGGGTGTCCAGCTGATGCTGTTCGGGATCGGTTGCATTATCGGCACGGGCATTTTCGTTTTGACTGCCGCGGGCGCGCAAAAAGCGGGGCCGGGCCTGATGCTTGCCTTCGTTATCGCAGGCGCAGTCTGCATCGTCGCGGCGCTCTGCTATTCCGAAGTCGCTTCGATGATTCCGGTCGCGGGGTCTGCCTACACCTACAGTTATGCCTCGACCGGCGAGTTGCTCGCCTGGACCGTAGGCTGGGCGCTGATCCTCGAATATGCCGTCGCGGCGAGCGCCGTGTCGGTGGGTTGGTCGGGCTATTTCAGCGGGACAATATTACAGGAGTTCTTCGGAATATCCCTGCCAGCGTGGCTTTCCGCAGGGCCGCTGGCCTTGGGCGGCGCGCCCGGCGGATTTATCAACCTCCCGGCACTGGTAATCGCTTTGTTGGTCACCGGCTTGCTGGTGGTTGGCACGTCGGAAAGCGCCAAGGTGAACGCGGTGTTGGTGGCGATCAAGATTAGCGCGTTGCTCGCCTTCATCGCCCTTACGCTGACGAGCTCCGAATTCGATATGGCGAATTTCAACCCCTTCCTTCCGGCAGGGCTGGACGGTGGCTTTGGTAGCGGCATCGGTGCCGTGGGTGCCGCCGCCACCATCTTCTTCGCCTATGTCGGGTTTGACGCGGTCTCGACTGCAGCGGAGGAAACAAAGAATCCGCAGAAGAACGTGCCTTTCGGCCTGATCGGATCGCTGCTGGTTTGCACCGTGTTTTATATTCTTGTGGTGGCAGGCGCCGTGGGCACGATTGGCGGTCAACCGATCATGGGTCCGAACGGCATTCCTTTCCCCGCAGGATCGGAAGAGCTGGCGCGGCAATGTGCTTTGCCCGCCTATTCGGGCATGCTTGTGTGTTCGGACGAGGCGCTGGCCCATGTGCTCCGCCAGATCGGCTTTGGCACCATAGGCAATATGCTCGGTATTGCGGCGTTCCTCGCCCTTCCTTCGGTGATCCTTGTGCTGATCTTTGCACAAACCCGCATCTTCTTCGTGATGAGCCGCGATGGTCTGCTGCCCGAGCGTCTCAGCGTGGTGCACCCCAAGTGGAAAACGCCGCACGTCGTTACAATCATGACGGGTCTGGTGGTTGCTGTGGGCGCCGCGTTCTTTCCCGTGGGCCTGCTGGCGGACTATGCCAATGCGGGCACGCTGTATGCGTTCTTTATGGTCGCGGTGACGGTGATGGTGCTGCGCAAAAAGGATCCGACGCGCCACCGGCCATTCAAGATGGCTGGCGTGTGGATCATCGCTCCGCTCACCCTGGCGGGCTGCCTATGGCTCTATCTCAGTCTGCCGTGGCAGGCCATTCTGGTGCTGCCGATCTGGGCGACAATCGGTCTGGTGATCTACTTCGCCTATGGCCGCAACCGCAGCCATCTGGGGCGCGGTATTGTTGAAGTGGTGGACGATATCGGTGGTGAAGAAACGATGGTTCCGATCCATCCGCCTGCCGATCAGTAAAGTAGTACGCGCAGGTCGATATCGCGAAAAAGGGGGAGCGAAAGGCTGGCACTTTCGCTCCACCCGATCTGGATGACGTTCTCGGAATACAGGCGCTGGTGATCGCCATCGCTGGCGTTGTTGAACCGGATCGCAATCCGTTCCCCGAAAGGCAGGTGAGCGATCGTATCCGCAAGCTCGGGACGCCTGATTTTGCCGCCATGCTGCGTGACCTTGAGGCGAAGATTACCTTCTTCGCACCGCCAACTCACCGGCAGCAACCGATGTTCGACGGTGCTGAGATCGTGCCATTCGGTCACCGGCATATAATCCGATCTGGCATCGCGGCGAATCTGCTGGAACCATCCGGCCTTGCTTGGGCCGGGCGGAACGAAGGGCGGTTCGCGGTCGATGGCGTTGCGCATCGCTCCCGCTTCGGCTCCGCGATAGCCTTTTGACCAGCTCAGCCGAAGCCACTGAATCGCTAGATTTCCCTGTAAACGCGTCATTCGTCTGAATAACCCGGCAACGCCTTGTCGCCAAGCCACGCCGCGCCTAGTCTCTCGTGCAAAGATAAGGGAGATACCACATGATCCGCACACTTCTCGCCGCAACGGCGCTTTCCGTCATTGCGCAGCCTGCCCTTGCGCAGAGTGCCGAGCAGGATTTCACCGAACTGCGTGAAGAAGTGTGGCAATGGACGCTCGACAATTCGCCGGGCCTCGCCACCAGTCTGGGTGACCGGCGCGGGGACGGGCTGCTGGGCGATAACTCGCTGGCGAATGAAGAGCGGTTGCTGGCGGAAACCGAAGCCTATCGTGCGCGCTTGCTCGCCATTGATCCGGCCAGCCTGCCGCAAAATCTGCAAATCGACCATGCGCTGATGCTGCGCAGTTTTGACGACGAGTTGGAAGCGGCAACGCATCCGCACACGCGCTATATCGCTTTCACCAATCGCGGCGGGCCGCAGGGTGCGATCGCGGGTCTGCCCTATGGCTCGCCTCTGTTCACTGCTGCCGATTACGAGAGCTATATCGGGCGGTTGGAAGCCTTTCCCGGCTATGTGTCGAACGTTATCGAGCGCAGCGAGCGGGCCATCGAGCTTGGCCTGACGCAGCCGTGCGAACCGATGGAGGGCTACGAGAATTCGATCACCGGTCTGCTTGCCGAGACACCCGAAGACTCGATCTGGTGGAGCGCCTTTGCCGAGCGTCCGTCTACCATCACAGAAGACGTGTGGAGCGATCTGGTTGTGCGCGGACGCGAAGCAATCTCAGATGGTGCCTTCGCAGGTCTGCAAAGTTTCGCGGATTTCTACACCACCGAATACGCCCCCAATTGCCGTACCGACGCAAGCCCCGGCATTGGCGGCACTCCCGGCGGTCAGGAATATTACGCCTACCGCGTGCGCAGCTTCACCACCACCGAGATGACCCCGCAGGAAGTCCACGATCTGGGCCTGTCCGAAGTCGCGCGTATCCGGGCAGAAATGGAGGCGGTCGCGGCATCGGCGGGGTTCGCCAGTCGCGAGGCCTATATCGAGCATTTACGCACCGATCCGCAATATTACCCCACCGACGAGGAAAGCTATCTGCAATATACGCAGGCGCTGGCGAAGGAGATCGACGGATGGATGCCGCGCCTGTTCGGCCGCCTGCCGCGACTTCCCTACACGGTACAGCCGATCCCTGCCGCAAACGCGCCGGGTAATACGACCGCCTATTACGAGCCGGGTTCGATCGCCACCGGACAGCCGGGGATTTACCGCCTCAACCTGACCGAGCTCGACCAGCGTCCACTGTGGGAGCTTCCCGCGCTCGGCGTGCACGAGGCGGTGCCGGGGCACCACCACCAGATCGCTCTACAGCAAGAACTCGACATCCACCCACTGCGCGCCAATGGCACGTTTTTCACCGTGTTTGTAGAAGGCTGGGGGCTGTATTCCGAGCGTCTCGGCATCGAGATGGGCCTGTATGATACGCCCGCCGAGGAAATGGGCCGCCTAAGCTACGAGATGTGGCGCGCGAGCCGCTTGGTCGTCGATACCGGCATTCACGCGCTGGGCTGGACGCGGCAGGATGCGGTGGATTTCATGTTGGAGAATACCGCGCTTTCCGAAGGCAATATCAATGCCGAGGTCAATCGCTACATCACCTGGCCGGGGCAAGCGCTGGCATACAAGCTCGGCGAGCTCAAAATCCGCGAATTGCGGGCGCGGGCGGAGGAGATGCTGGGCGAGAATTTCGACCTGCGCGCCTTCCATGACACAATACTCGAAAACGGTTCGGTTCCGCTCGATGTGCTCGAGGCCCACGTGGATCGCTGGATTGCCTCCCAAATCGATAACTAACTGTGGCGTCTCAGGCGGCGAGGCGAACCTGATCACGTCCATTCTGCTTGGCCGCATATAGGGCGTCATCGGCACTCGCGATCAATGCGGTGCGGTCATCGTCGGGGTCCAATTGAGTCACGCCAGCGCTCAGCGTGATATTCAGTGTCTTTCCGTCCTCAATGGTGATCGGCGTCGCGGCAATTGCCTGCAACAGTCGGTCGCAAGCGGTGGCAGCCTGTTGGACGTCGCAATCCGGGAAAGCCATGATGAATTCCTCTCCACCGAGGCGCCCGACCAGATCCTGATCTCGCATGACTTGCAAGGCAGTTTTGCCGACGGTCCTTATAACTTCGTCTCCGGCGGGATGTCCGAAAGTATCATTTACTTTCTTGAAGTGATCGATATCGAAAATCGCGACCGAAAGCGGACGCCCGTTTCGCTTTGCAGCGCCGATCATCCGGTCCAGCGATTGGAAAATTTCGCGGCGGTTGGCCAACCCTGTCAATTCGTCGGTTTGCGCATATCTGCGCATTTCCTCGATTGCTACCTGCTCCCGTAGAAGCGAGCGGCGCAGTGCCAAAGCGACGCCGCCACCGAGAAAAAGTAGCAACACGCCAACGATCCCCAATAATCGCACGAAAACGGATTCGCGGTATGATGCCGCATCGGCTTGCACAGTGCGTTCGGAAAGTAAGGCTCGTTGCTGTGTTTCGACAGCATCAATGTCTTCCATGATCTCTTCGATCATCGCGCGACCAAAGTCTTCGCGTCGCCGCTCAACCTCTTCGGGTGTGGCTCCGCTCTCGGTCATCGCGATAGCATTCGCCGTTGCTTCAAGGTTTTCGACGACGACGTCGCGAAGGTTTCGGATACGTTCCGATTGAGCAGCGTCGTCACTCACCATGGTCTCGAGCGTGGCAATCGCTTCCAACGCGTTTGCCTTACCCTCCTCGTACGGCTCAAGAAACGTGCGATCTTTGGTGAGTATGTAACCACGTTCGCCACGCACAATCGCGAGATTTGCCAGCCTTAACTCTGCAGTTTCGGAAAGAACATCAAGAGTATGGCGCTCCCACTCTTCGGCCAAGACCTCCTCGTTGCGGGATTGGTAAGCGAGGATACTCGCTATGACCAACAACGTTGCCAAGATCAGTGTTGCCGCAACGGCAATGCCCCCAAGCCAAGAAGATGGCCTGCCTTTCAAGTGCCCTGTCGCGGCCCTTTGTGCACGTTGCAGCGTGGTAGACATGGTGTTCAGGATAATGTTTAAAGGTTAATTCGACGCTGAAGGCTGCATCAGTGCCGCGAGGCTGAAGTTTCGGGTGGCGAGGCTCCTAACCTTGCATATTCTGCACACGCCAAAATTCGGGCACAGCGCCGCCATTTTCATTGCAGGGCAAGGTCGCGGTTTCTAAAGCGCGCTTACGTCACATAAGGGCAGTCTGAACACCGTGATCCTATCCCCATTCGAATGGTCTATCGCCAGACGCTATATGCTGCCTGGCCGCAGCGAGGCGATTATCGCGCTGGTGGCGGGCATTTCCATCACCGTGGTCGCGCTCTCGGTCGCCATGTTGCTGATTGTGATGAGCGTGATGAACGGATTTCGCGCAGAGCTGATCGACCGCATCACCGCGCTCAACGGCCATGCCGTGGTACAGGCCTATGGTGGTCGGCTCGAAAACTGGGAGAGCGTTCTCGAAGAAATCCGCGCGACGGAGGGCGTGGTCGATGCCTCGCCGATGATCGAACAACCGCTTGCCGCATCGTATAATGGCCGCACCGAAGTGGTGTTCGTGCGCGGGCAGACCGATGAAGATATCGCGCGGATGGAAGAAAATCTGGTTGCGGGTGATCTTGCCACGCTCGCAAACAGCGACCGCAATATTGCCATCGGATCGCAACTCCAGCGCAATCTCGGCCTCCGGCTTGGCGACACGTTGACCGTGTTCAACCCGCAAGGCCGTACCACGCCGTTCGGCACCGTGCCGCGGCAGATCGGTTATACCGTCACTGCGGTGTTCGAAGTCGGCCTGTATGATTTTGACGAACGGTTTGTCGTCATGCCCATCCCGCAGGCGCAGGAATTGCTGCTCACGGGCGATGCGATCAGCATGATCGAAGTGCAGACCGAAGACCCGAACCGCGTCGATGAGATCCTCGCACCGGTGAAGGAGCGACTCGCTTCGCAAGCTATCGTCACCAACTGGCAGCAGATGAACGCTTCGCTGTTCGAAGCCTTGCAGGTGGAACGGGTAGCGATGTTCTTCGCGCTGTCGATCATCGTGCTGGTCGCCGCCTTCAACATCCTCTCGTCACTGGTGATGCTGGTGCGGAGCAAAACGCGCGATATTGCGATTATCCGCACGATGGGTGCAACACGGCGCAGCCTGATGAAGATTTTTGTCACTACCGGCTCTGTAGTGGGTGTGATCGGCACGTTCACCGGACTGGCGCTGGGTTTCACGGTGCTGTTTTTCCGCAACGGAATTGCCAAATTTCTCAGCAATGTTTTCGGTGTGAGTGTGTGGGATCCTTCGGTCCGCTTCCTCACAGAATTGCCCTCACGCACGGACCCGATGGAAGTGCTGATGATCGTCGGCATGGCGATGGGGCTGAGCTTCCTCGCGACGCTCTACCCCGCCTATCGTGCGGCGAATACCGATCCGGTGGAGGTGCTGCGTTATGAGTAGTCCGGTTGTCAAACTCACCGGCCTTGCGCGCAGCTTTACGCAGGGTGACGTAACGATCGAAGTGCTGTGCGGTGTCGATCTGGAGATCGCTCCGGGCGAGATCGTGGCGCTGCTCGGCCCGTCGGGCTCGGGCAAGTCGACGCTGCTGCAGGCGGTGGGACTGCTGGAGGGCGGTTTCTCCGGCAAGATCGAGATTGCAGGACACGATGCCAGCGCGCTCGACGGGGCTGCTCGAACGGTTCTGCGCCGCGACCATCTGGGCTTCGTCTACCAGTTTCATCACCTGCTGCCCGACTTTACTGCACTCGAAAACGTCATGATGCCGCAATTGCTGGTCGGTGCGCCGCGCGCCGATGCGGCCGAACGGGCGGGCCAATTGCTCGGTGCACTGGGCCTTGGCCACCGGCTCGATCACCGTCCGGCCAAGCTTTCGGGCGGGGAGCAGCAGCGCGTCGCTGTGGCCCGCGCGCTCGCGAACAAGCCGCAATTGGTGCTGGCGGACGAGCCCACCGGCAATCTCGACGAGAAAACATCCGACCGCGTGCTGGGCGAGTTCCTCGAACTTGTGCGCGGACAGGGCAGCGCAGCGCTGGTCGCCACGCACAACGAAGGCCTTGCCGCGCGGATGGACCGCGTTGTGCGGTTGCATGAAGGACGGATTGAATAGAGGAACGCTCATGTCCACGCTGAAAGCCATTCTCGCCGCCACGGCGTCGCTCGCTGCCCCCGCTGCGATGGCGCAGGAGGGCGAAGGGTTTGACGGGGACGAAGAAGGTTCGCTTCCTGCCAAGGCTTCATGCGACGGCATCGAGTTTCGCGCTTTCGATTTCTGGATCGGCCGCTGGACGGTGGCAAACAATGGCGAAGACCTGCCCTTTGCCATGAACAATATCGAAAGCGTCGCTGAAGGCTGCGTGATACGTGAAACTTACACTCCCATGGACGGACCGATGGGGGTGAGCATGACGACGCTCGAACCCGATACCGGCATCTGGCACCAGTTATGGGTTGGCGGTGTGCCCGGACGGGTGCACTTCCAGGGCGGCCCGGTCGGCGATCTAGGCGATACAATGGTGCTGACCGGTTTCTGGGGTAGCAATGAAGACGGGCAACCGCAGCTTGTCCGCATGACCTACACCTATCGCGAGGACGGCACGGTGCGGCAATTGGGCGAGGCGAGCAGCGACCAGGGTTCTACGTGGTCTGTCTCCTTCGACCTCGTTTACACTCCGTTTCCGCCACAATAGGCTTCGCCTAATCGGCAGGTTTTTTGACGTAACCAATCGGCGATGCGGCGCGAAACTTCCCCGCAAAGGAGGAAGCGACCATGTTTGAAGCACTATCCGAATGGTTCCTGTCACTGGGCAGCGAATACGGCGTCAATCCGTGGATCTTCGGCGCGATCTATGTCGGCGCGATCCCGTTCTTCCTCGCCTCGATCGGATGGCTGGTTAAGAATGCGCGGGCGGGCAAGTCGACTGTGCTCCCGACCATGTCAGCAGGGTTCTTCTTCGTCTCCGCCTATATCTATCTGGCGATTGTCGGAAACAACATCCCGGTCTGGGTGTGGATATTCCTTGCCGTGCTGGTGATCTGGGGCGCGATTTCGCAAGTGCGCCAGACACGCGCGAAGATTGCTGCGGCCAAGGCAGAGCAGGCTAGCACCGAGGCGTAGTTTTGCCCGCGCTTGTCCACCGCCACACTTGGCGAATCCACGGGCGGGCAGCATATTGCGGGCATGGCTTTTGCACCCTTCGTTCCGCTGCGCCTCACTTCCAGCTACTCGATGCTGGAAGGCGCAATCGATCCCAAAGCGATTGCCAAGCTGGCCAAGGAGCGTGGCTTTCCCGCCATCGCCATTTGTGACCGCAACGGCCTCTACGCATCCTCCATGTTCGCCAGCGCGGCGGTGGAGGAAGGGGTGCAACCGATTATCGGCACGCTACTCGGGTTACAACGGGGCGAGGGTGGGGCGGTCGACTACCTCCCTCTTTATGCGCAGGATGAAGATGGCTGGAACAATCTGTGCCACCTCGTCAGTCGCGCGCATCTTGATCGCCCGCTGGAGCTTGAACCGCACGTCACGATGGCCGATTTGGAAGGTCACACGGATGGCCTGATTGCGTTGACGGGGTCAAGCGAAGGTGCGCTCGCGCGGCTGCTCGCCGACGGGAAGGAGCGCCGTGCGAATGAAATGGCGCAGCGATTGGCGAGCCTTTTTCCAGATCGGCTTTATGTCGAACTTGCGCGGCGCGGTGACCCGGTGGAGGAAGCGGCGGAAGAAGGTCTGATCGACCTCGCTTATGCGCTGAACCTCCCACTCGTCGCCACCAACCCGGCCAATTTTGCCGAGCCGCACCAGCATAGCGCGCATGATGCCATGTTGTGCATCGCCAATTCCTCGCAGATCGACAGTGCTGACCGGCCGACCTCCAACCCCGAAGCCTATATCAAGCACGCCAGCGTGATGCAGGAGCTATTCGCGGATTTGCCAGAGGCGACCGCGAACACTCTGGTCATCGCCAAACGGTGCGGCTTCGCACCGCCGCGCCGCAAGCCGATCCTGCCCAGCTTGGCAGGCGATTTGGAAGGCGAAGCGCGAATGCTGGAGGAAGACGCGCGCAAGGGGCTTGATGCGCGCCTTTCTCTCTATCCGGAGCTGAGCGCAGAGGAACGCGCGGTCTATGACGAGCGGCTCGACTACGAAGTCGGCATCATCCGCAATATGGGGTTCCCCGGCTACTTCCTGATCGTTGCCGACTTCATCAAATGGGCGAAGGCGCAGGGCATTCCGGTGGGGCCGGGGCGTGGTTCGGGCGCGGGCTCGCTGGTCGCGTGGGCGCTGACGATTACCGATCTCGATCCAATCCGCTTGGGCCTGCTGTTCGAGCGGTTCCTCAATCCCGAACGTGTGTCCATGCCCGACTTCGATATCGACTTCTGCGAAACGCGGCGCGGCGAAGTCATTCATTACGTTCAGGAGAAATACGGCAAAGACAAGGTCGCGCAGATCATCACCTTCGGCAAGATGAAGGCGCGCGCGGTACTGCGGGACACGGGCCGCATCCTGCAAATGCCCTATGGACAGGTGGACCGGCTCACCAAAATGGTGCCCAACCATCCAACCGATCCGTGGACGCTTCCACGCACGCTCAACGGCGCCGCCGATTTCAAACGCGAATATGACAATGACAATGAGGTGAAGCGCCTCATCGATCTGGCGATGCAGTTGGAGGGGTTCCCGCGCAATTCCTCCACCCACGCTGCCGGTGTGGTGATCGGCGACCGGCCACTCAGCCAGCTCGTCCCGCTGTTCCGCGATCCGCGTTCGGATATGCCGGTGACGCAGTTCGACATGAAAAATGTCGAGGATACGGGGCTGGTAAAATTCGACTTCCTCGGCCTCAAGACCCTGAGCGTGCTGCGCAAGGCGTGCGATTTGCTGGAGCGGCGCGGGATTACGGTCGATCTCGACACGCTGGCATGGGACGATCCGGGCGTTTTCGAACTGCTCAAACGCGGCGACACGGTCGGCGTGTTCCAGCTCGAATCCGAAGGGATGCGACGCACGCTGACCGCGGTGAAACCGACGAAGTTCGAAGACATTATCGCGCTCGTCTCGCTCTATCGTCCCGGCCCGATGGACAACATTCCGCTGTTCGGGAAGCGCAAGGCGGGCGAGGTCGAGATCGAGTATCCGCACGAGAAGCTGAAGGGCATTCTCGAAGAGACATATGGCATCTTCGTGTACCAGGAACAGGTAATGCAGGCCGCGCAGATCCTCGCCGGATACTCGCTTGGAGACGCCGACCTGTTGCGCCGCGCGATGGGTAAAAAGAACCAGGCGGAAATGGACAAGCAGCGATCACGCTTTGCAGAGGGCTGCAAGGAAGTGAGCGGGATCGAGAAGGACGAGGCCAACGCCTTATTCGACTTGATCGACAAATTTGCCGGTTACGGCTTCAACAAATCCCACGCGGCGGCCTATGCGCTGCTGAGTTACCAGACGGCTTGGCTAAAGACGCATTATCCCGAAGAGTTCTACGCCGCATCTATGTGCTTTGATATGCACCAGTCGGAAAAGCTGGCGGTGTTTGTCGATGATGCGCGGCGCAACGGTATTTCGCTATTGCCCCCCTGCATCAACGCCTCGGAAGCCGAATTCTGTGTCGAACAGACCGAGGAAGGCTGGGCGGTGCGCTACGCTCTCGCGGGCATCCGCAATGTCGGCGAGAAGGCAATGGAGCAGGTCGTGGCCGAGCGCATCGGGAATGGCCCGTTCGAAAGCCTGGAAGAGGTATTCCGCCGGTTGCCGCACGGGGCGATGAACCGGAAGCAGCTGGAGAGCCTTGCAGGTGCGGGCGGATTCGACGCGCTAGAGTCCAACCGCGCCAAGATCCTCGCCAATGCCGATATGCTGCTGGCCGTGGCTGACGCGGCCAATCGCGAGAAGGCGAGCGGACAGGCAGGCCTGTTTGGCGGCGACGACCATGCCGAGCCGACGCTCAAGCTGTTCGAAGTGGCGCCATGGTCGCGCGGCGAGCAGATGGAGCAGGAGCGGCTCAATTTTGGCTTCTATTTTGCCGAACATCCGGTCGCTGAGTTCAAGGAGATCGCCTCCGCCAATGGCGCACGCAGCTATGCCGCCTTGATGGAAAGCGGCTGCGGCGGCGGGCGGCAACCTGCGGTAATGGCGGCGATGGTGGAAAGCGTGAACAAGGGTCGCACCAAACGCGGGGCGGCGTTCATTCGCGCAGACTTCAGCGACTCCTCCGGCCAGTTCAGTGCCGCCTGCTTTGAGGAATCGCTGGTCGACAGCTTCGTGCAATGGGCGGCGGATGGCACCTGCGTCCTGCTGAATGTGGAACTCGATTCGCCCAATCCCGACGATCCACCGCGCGTTACCGTGCGCGGTGCACGCCCGCTTGCCGAAGTGACCAGTGCGCAGAAGATGCAATTGCTCGCCTCGGTTGAAACGGTTGATGCGCTTGTTCGCCTGCGGGAGCTGCTCGAACCCGGTCGTGCGGGGCACGGTGAGGTACGTGTGCGGTTGTGTCTTGGGGAAGAGCACGATCCGCGGGTCCTGTTAGGGCGTGACTTCAAGCTGGGGAGCAACCTGCTTGACCAGCTCGACAGGGTGGAAGGACTGACCGACGTCCGGCTTGAGCCTGTTCGCGGCGCGGCACACTTGCGCCTGGTAGCGTAAACTCGCCATCCAATGCCGCCCAATGCCGCCCGTCGGCAACCCTTCAACCATAGAAAAAGGGCCGGAGGATTGCTCCTACGGCCCTTTCCTAATGCCATTGGCTGGCAGTGATTACATACCCGAACCCGGGCCGTAGGTCACTTCCACGCGGCGGTTCTGCAGTTCGCGCACACCGTCTGCGGTGGGAACGCGGTTCTGCGTTTCACCGAAGGCTTCGCTCATGATGCGAGCAGCCGGGATACCGCGACCGGTAAGGTACTGCTGCACAGCGGCGTTACGACGCTGCGAGAGACCAACGTTGTACTGCGCCGAACCCGAGCGGTCAGCGTGACCGGCGAGCATGACGCGGGCCGTGCCGCAGTTGCTGTAGGCGCTGACCGCGCTGTTGAGCACGTTGGCCGCTTCCGGAGTGATCGTCGACTGATCCCAATCGAAGAACACGATGTACGGGCCGGTCTCACACGCAACCACTGGCGGCGGCGGGGGAGGCGGCGGGGGCGGAGGCGGCGGAGGCGGCGGGGGAGGCGGCGGGGGCGGAGGCGGAGGCGGGGGAGGAGGAGTCTCGTCACCACCAAAGTTGTAGATAAACGTCCCCAGCACCGAGTGCGTGCCGATCTGCGAGTTGAAATCGCGGCCGAGCGTATCGGTGAAGTCCAGACCTTCGACGTTGAAGTAACGATACTTCAGCGACGCATCGATGCGATCGGTAATCGGTGCGTAAATCTGGGCAATCGCCTGCCAGGCAAAGCGGACGTCATTGTCTTCGGTGATGATGTCATCGCCGGTCGAGAATGCCTGGAAGTCAAGGATGCGGACGTTGGCAACGCCGACACCGCCACCGACTGCAACGCCAAAGCCGTTGTCTTCGCCGCCGAGATCGAGAAGAATGTTGAGCATACCGCTCCACACTTCGGTGTTGCCGCCGATCGGGTCAAACTCGGTTTGGGCAGGATCCGAAAGCTGCACTGAACCATCGGTAGCAAAGCTTGCCGGAACGCGCAGCAGGCTCGTCATGCTGTCCAGTTCCCAGTTCTTGTAGGAACCTTCGACTTCAAAGCGGAGCATACCGGCGTCGTAACCGATAACGCCTTCGCCTTCCCAGCCGAAATCATTGTCGATGTCCATTGCAACGACATCTTCCTGCTCCAGCGTGGTGTCTTCGGCGCTGAGCACACCAGCGCCCAGGCCGATGTAGAACCCACCGTCCTGAGCCATTGCCGGCAGTGAGACAAGCGCGGTTGCGCTCATCAGGGCGGTCGTGATTTTCCTCATCCGGATATCCCCTATAATCAAACCACTGCGAATCAATCCGCAGCATCATTGGCTTCCTAGCCATATTTTGCGACTATGCCGATAGTGCCTTATCGTAAAATTTCGCGCTGTGCACCGTGTTTTGAAAAGCCGTTGCAGAGTAGTCGCAATTTCGCATCACTTTGCCGCATTTCGGAACAGAATTCGCAGAAATCCGTGTGTCTGGTACACAATGCGCCGTCATTTCTCCGCAAGACGTGGAATAAGATCGACGAAATTGCACGGCCGGTGCCGGCTATCGAGCTGTTCATGGAGAATGCCGTCCCACCCGTCGCGTACGGCTCCGTTCGAGCCGGGCAAAGTGAAGATATAGGTCGAACCTGCCAGCACGGCACACGCCCGCGACTGGATTGCGGAAGTGCCTATGCTCTTTTGACTTATCGAGCGGAACAGTTCTCCAAAGCCCGGAATGTCCTTGGTTTTGACGAGTTCCAGCGCTTCCGGAGTCACATCGCGTCCGGTAAGACCCGTCCCACCAGTTGTCAGGATAACATCGATAGCGGGGTCCTCGCACCACGCACGCAACTGCGCGGCAATTGCTGCCGCATCGTCGCAGCAGATAGTCCGCGCCGCCAGATTGTGCCCCTTGGCGACAATTCTCTCTGCCAGAATTTCGCCCGAACTGTCGGTTTCCGGAGTGCGCGTGTCCGAAATCGTCAGAACCGCGATATTGATGCGGATGAAAGGCAGTCGCGGGTCTATTGCCATTACTGGCCGCCTGCGGACATATACACCCGGCCACTTTCCAGGCCATTGCCATCGGGGAACAGCGGCCAGCCATTTTGCGCGAGCGCCATACGTGTAGGCGAGGGCGCATTGGCCTGCCGTTCGTACATCCAGTAATTGCGCATCACGATGGCGACGTAGCTGCGCGTCTCCCAATAGGGGATCGCCTCCATATACAGCAGCGGATCGTCGAAGTCGTTGATCTCGCTTTCCCAGCGGCGGATTGGCGTCATCCCGGCATTATAGGCGGCCATGATGACGGGCAGGCGCTGGCGGGTGGCCGGATCGTCGCGCAGCATTTCCAGATTGCGCTGCCCGAAGGCGAGATTGGTGCCGGGGTCGTAGATGTTGACGCTGCCCGCACTCAGGCCAAGCGTCGGCGCGTGCTGGCGCACGGTGATCGGTGTGATCTGCATCAGGCCCATTGCGTCGGCAGGGCTGCGCGCATCGGCGCGGAAATTGCTCTCTTGCAGAATATGCGCAAAGGCCAGCGCGGGATCGATGCGCCATCCGTTGTAAGGCGCGATCTTGGGGGCGGGAAAATGGGAAGCCTCATCGGCCTGCCCGCCAATCGGTGCGTTGAACGCCATGTAAAGCTGCGTCTGCGGAAAACCGAGCGCGCGGGCGAGACGCGACAGCGGCTCGTAATCCGCCGGATCGCCGATGCGCGCCTGATGCAGCAGGACCTGACTGCCCAGGACATCCTGCCCGATTTCGGCAAGACCGATGGCGACCTGGACGTTCTCTATACCGCCGAGCCTTTGCCAGTCTTGCGGCGTAAAGTCGGCGGTTTCGACCCTGTCCGGCAACCGGCGACCAAGCTGTTCTGCCGCGAGCATTCCGTACATGGTGCGATCATCAAGCGCGGCATCGCTCAGCAGCTGGTTGGCCAAATCAGGCTGGCGACAGCGCATAGCCGCTCGGCTTCCCCAATAGAGAGCTGCAGTGCGCAAATTGGGACTGCTCGCGCCTGCGGCTGACCGGCGGAATGCATCGCCAGACTGGCGACAATCGTTGAGTCGCCATGCCGCCAGTCCTGCGGTGAAGTCACCTTCGGCAACCCAGGGACCGCTTCCCACGCTGACCGTTTGCGCCATCGCCAGCGCTTCGGCATCGCGGTTCTCGATAAAGTAGCTCCACGCCACGCGCGCCCGCCATTCTGCCCGCGCTTCCGAGCTCAGAGCGGCATCGACACCATCGAGCAGGACGCGCGCGCCATCCGGATCGTCATTGGTGATGCGTTCCAGAATGGCAGAGCGTATATTACCCGGCATGGTGCCGTCGTCCACGCTGCGCGGACGGTTGCGTCGCGGCATGGTGCTCTGACCGACAAGGTCACGGACATAGGGAAGATTAGGCGCGCTTGCGGCGCCGCGGGTTACGCTCAGGCGTCCGATCTGCTCCGCCTGCGGCAATTCGCGCCCCGTCGCCAGCCACTCCTGCAAAGCGGGCAGCTCAATCCGCGGCGAATCGGCATCGAGATAATATTGCGCCCGCGCGACATCGGTCAGCAGCCCGTCGGGGCGCTGGTTAAGCAGGCTTTCCACCGTCGCCCAGTCATTGCGATCGATAGCCTGGAAAACCGCGCGGTAATGCTCTCTGTCACCAGCGGATAGCTGTTGCGGCACCTCGGACGCTGCGATGCGTGCGGTGAAGTATGTGCGGGTATTCTGCTCTTGCGCTGCTGCGTTCGCGGGCAAGATCGCCGCAGCGAGACAGGCGCAAGGGACAAGCAGGGATCGGAACATGGATGTCATCAGGAAGTCCAGGCAAGCAGCCGCTGCCATAACCGTGCGCGCTGGCGCGGATGGTCGAGCAAGCGGTCGGGTGCGAAAGTGGCGAGGGCCGGAATGCCCTCAATCGAAGTGAAATGATCCGCAGGGGTCGCCGGATCGTGGCCGAGCAAAAGCGGCAATTTGCTGCCGAACAGGATAACCCGCTGTGGCTTGGTGAGCGCGATATGGCGGGCGACAGCATGGCCGAGTCCGTGGCGCTGCAATTCGTCCCAGTCGGGCAGGGTGATATGTGCGGGCAGGGCGGAGGCGGTGTAGATCTGCTGCGAATCGAGCGACAGGGCCCGCGCGATATTCACCACGAGACGACCCTGCGCGCCGGAAAGGAGCGCCTCACGGTCGTCGTGTTCGGGCATGGGCACGACCAGCATAAGCGTCGCGCCTGCTTCCCCGCGTGGCGCGATGCGCGGGGCGGGTGTTTTGGGGAGGGGGCTGTCGGGAGACATCCACCATTCGCGGAACGCCGCCAGCGTATCGGGCAAATCAGCAGGAGAAATGGCAGGCTTGAACGGTTCTTGCTCTGCCTGCTTTGCGACCACTTGTGCGGCTTGCTTGGGCGCTTCTGCTTCACCGTCGGACAGCCAGCTTTGCGGGCTGTCCTCGAAATCGCAGTCCACGCCCGCATCGCGCCACCAGTCGAGCGCGGCGGCGTACTGATCCGCAAGGCCGTTTTCCGGCGAGATTTCTGCGTGTTTTTCCATTGCGAGACCAAGGCCGGTCTTGACCTTAACAGGTGCGTCGATCAAGTCCCGCTCCAACAGAACATCGGTAAAACGGGATGAAATGATGGTTGAACGGGAATCAATGCCCGTAGACGTGGTGATTGTCGGCGGCGGGCCTGCGGGTCTGGCAGCGGCGATCCGTCTCAAGCAGCTGAATGAAGAGCTGGAAGTCGTGGTGCTGGAAAAGGGCTCCGAGATCGGGGCGCATATCCTTTCGGGCGCGGTGGTCGATCCCAAGGCTCTGGACGAGTTGCTGCCCGACTGGCGCAGCATGGATTGCCCGATGGCGGAAACGCCCGTTACCGATAACTGGCACTGGGTGCTGAGCAATGGCGGGAAGACCAGCATCCCGCACCTCGCCATGCCGCCCTTCATGTCGAACAAAGGCTGCTACACCGGCTCGCTCGGCAATCTGACGCGTTGGCTGGGCGAACAGGCCGAAGCGCTGGGCGTGATGGTCTTCCCCGGCTTCCCTGCTGCCGAAGTGATGTTCAACGATGCCGGTGCAGTGACCGGCGTGATCACGCAGGATATGGGCGTTGCTGCAGACGGCTCGCACAAGCCCGATTTCCAGCCCGGCATGGAAATCCACGCGAAATATACATTGTTTGCAGAGGGTGCGCGCGGAAACCTCACAAAGCAGATGAAGTCGCGCTTCGATCTCGAAGCCAATTGCCAGCCGCAGGTTTACGGCCTCGGCATCAAGGAATTGTGGGACATCGACCCCGAAAAGCACGTTCCGGGCCGCGTGATCCACACGCAGGGCTGGCCCTTGAGCGAAAGCGACACGTGGGGCGGTGGTTTCCTCTATCATCAGGCGAATGGTCAGGTGGCCTTGGGCTTCGTGACCGCGCTCGATTACAAGAACCCCTATGTCTCGCCGTTCCAGGAATTCCAGCGGTGGAAACAGCATCCGGCGATCCGCGAATATCTCGAAGGTGGCACCCGCGTTGCCTATGGCGCGCGCGCGATCAATGAAGGCGGATGGCAGTCCGTGCCCAAGCTCGCCTTCCCCGGCGGCGCGCTGATCGGTTGCGCGGCGGGCTTCGTGAACGTCCCGCGCATCAAGGGCAGCCACACCGCGATGAAAAGCGGAATGCTGGCGGCAGAGAGCGTGGCAGCCGCTATCGGTGCCGAACGCGAGCATGATGAAGTCGCTGACTACGATGCCAACGTCCGCGAAAGTTGGATCGCCAAGGAATTGAAGCTGGTGCAGAATGCGCAGCCCATGGTCGCCAAGTTCGGCAATGATCTGGGCACCGTGCTGGCGGGCGTCGATATGTGGCTGCGGCAGGTGAAACTGGGCATCATCCCGGCGATGAAGCACCACCGCGATTATGAGGAGCTGGGCCGCGCCGATCTGTATCAGCCGATCGACTATCCCAAGCCCGATGGCGTGATCAGCTTCGATCGCCTCACCAGCGTCTCCTACAGCTTCACCAACCATGCCGAGGATCAGCCGAACCATTTGAAGGTCGCCGATCTCGAATTGCAGAAGGCAAGCGAGTTCGAGGTCTTCGCAGGCCCGTCAACGCGCTATTGCCCGGCAGGTGTGTATGAGTGGCTGGAAGAGGAAGGGCAGGAGCCCAAATTTCAGATCAACTCGCAAAACTGCGTCCACTGCAAGACCTGCGATATCAAAGACCCGAACCAGAACATCAACTGGACGACGCCCGAAGGCGGCGGCGGGCCGAATTATCCGAATATGTGATTGGTGAAGCAGTTAATAGACCTGTGAATGAAACGCGACCTTTTGACGAATTGATGCGCGAGGTTTGCGTCACGTATGGCTATTGTGGCGGCTTAGTGCATGGCAAGCCAAGTCACGTGACGGACTTCATCCCGGAAAACGGACCGGTTTCTGCCAAGCAATTTGCAGACTGGTTGTTTTTGGCTGACGGTGCCGATCCCAGTGAGATTTCCGGGCGACTTGCCAAGCTGCATGCTGCGCTGCAAGACGCCTTCGTCAGGCACATGGGGGCAGCAACCGTAGACGCTTCGGTTCTCCGCTGGCTTTAGTCCATGCACCTGACCGAAACCGCCTACGCCAAGATCAACCTCGCGCTGCACGTCCGGCGGCGTCGGGAGGACGGGTATCATGAGTTGGAGACGCTGTTTGCGTTCGTCGATGCGGGTGACGAGCTAACGGCGCGCCCGGCGGAGCGGGATAGCGTCACCATCATTGGCGAATTTTCCCCCGCGCTCGACAATCCCTTCGACAATATCGTCGCAAAGGCGCTGAGCGCGCTACCGCGCGCCGATGGCCTCGCCATAACGCTCGAAAAGAACCTGCCGGTGGCTGCTGGCCTCGGCGGAGGCTCGGCAGACGCGGGCGCGGTCTTTCGCATGATCCGCGATGCCTACGCCCTGCCCGAAGACTGGCGCGCCCGTGCGGCGAAACTCGGAGCCGATGTGCCCGCCTGTGTCGACAGCGATACACATATTGGCGGCGGCGTAGGGGACGAGCGGCGCGAGGTCGTGAATGATGTCGCGGGATTGCCCGTTCTGCTGGTCAATCCGCGCACACCGCTTTCCACCGCTGCCGTTTTCAAAGCGTGGCAAGGCGAGGACGATGGCCCGCTGCCCGAAGGTTCAGCGCGGGATATCGCTCTCAACGGCACCAACGGGCTCGAACGCCCCGCCATCCAATTGTGCGAACCGATTGCCGATGTGCTCGAGCAATTGGGCGCGACCGATGCGATCCTTTCGCGTATGTCGGGCTCCGGCGCGACCTGTTTCGCGCTGTTCAACGCGATCGAGGATCGGGACGCGGCGGCTTTGCGCTTGTCAGAAAAGCGCCCTAAATGGTGGCAAATGAAAGGCAAATTGCGATGAAAGCTTCCAACAACCGTTCGTGTCGAGCGAAGTCGAGACACCATGCCATTGGCATCTCGACTTCGCTCGATGCGAAAGGGAGGCAGCGATGAGCGAACCCGTTTTCCGCATGATCGGCGAAGCCACGCGCGGCGGCATTGTCGCGGTGTGCGATCATGCCTCCAATGCGGTTCCCGATGGTATCGAGCTGGGGGTATCCGCCGCCACGATGCAAAAGCACGTCGCCTGGGATATCGGCGCAGGCGGCGTATGCGAGCGACTGGCGCGGCGACACGGCATTGCCGCGATGCTCGGCGAGGTCAGCCGCCTCGTAATCGATCTCCACCGCGAGGAGGATTCGGACGGGCTGATCCCCACAACCAGCGACGGCATCCTGATCCCCGGCAATATCGGCGCCGACCGCAACAGGCGGCTCGCCGATTTCCACCGGCCCTATCATGACGCCATGGCGCAATGGCTCGACACTGTGCAGCCTGCGCTGATCCTCTCGATCCATTCCTTCACGCCCGAACTCGAAACGCAGCCGGGTGCACAAAGGCCATGGGAGATCGGCTTGCTCTACAATCAGGATGACCGCGCCGCGCGCCATGCCATCCGCTTGTTCTGCGAATTGGGTGTAACCGTGGGCGACAATGAACCCTATTCGGGCAAGCTACTCAATGCGACCATGAACCGCCACGCAGAGGCGTTCGGGCGGCCCTATTGCGCCATCGAAATCCGCAACGATCTGATCGCCGAGGAGCGCGGGCAGGCGCGTTGGGCGGCGATTATCGCCGATGTTGCAGGTCGGGTGAAGCTGGCGCTGGAAACCGCCACTTGATTTACCGCCCCTCGCGCGCCAAGCACGCCCGCGAAAGGGGTTTGCCTTGACTACGTTCGATAAATCCAAATTGCCGAGCCGCCACGTATCAATGGGGCCGGAACGCGCGCCGCATCGTTCCTATTATTACGCAATGGGCATGACGGAGGAGCAGATCGCGCAGCCCTTTGTCGCGATTGCCTCTGCCGGAAACGACAGCGCCCCATGCAATACCGCGCTGGATGCGCAGGCCAATATCTGCCGCCAAGGGGTGGAGCAGGCTGGCGGAACGCCGCGCCGGTTCAACACCATTACCGTCACCGATGGTATCGCGATGGGCCATCAGGGGATGAAAAGCTCGCTCGTCAGCCGCGAGGT
Organism: Aurantiacibacter sp. KMU-128; assembly: GCF_056933515.1. Lineage (NCBI taxonomy): Bacteria > Pseudomonadati > Pseudomonadota > Alphaproteobacteria > Sphingomonadales > Erythrobacteraceae > Aurantiacibacter > Aurantiacibacter sp. KMU-128. The sequence goes on along the minus strand of NZ_JBXORT010000001.1, from coordinate 1,333,175 downwards.
GATTGCCGACAGCATGGAATTGTCGGTCCGCGGCCACTGCTACGATGCGCTGGTCGGCTTTGCCGGATGCGACAAGAGCTTGCCCGGCATGATGATGGCGATGCTGCGTCTCAACGTGCCGAGCATTTTCGTCTATGGCGGATCGATCCTGCCCGGCACTTTCCACGACAAGGACGTGACCGTTGTCGATGTGTTCGAGGCGGTGGGCCAGCACGCGGCGGGCAATTGTCCGTTGCAGGAGCTGATCGCGCTCGAAAAGGTCGCGTGTCCCGGCCACGGCGCGTGCGGCGGGCAGTTTACCGCGAACACCATGGCCTGCGTGGGCGAGGCCATCGGATTGTCGCTTCCGAACAGCAATATGGCACCCGCTCCTTACAAATCGCGCGAGGAAATCGCGATCGCTGCCGGACGTCAGGTTATGGCGCTGCTGGAGCGAAATCTGCGTCCGCGTGACATTTGCACCCGCGCCGCTTTCGAAAATGCCGCCCGCGTGGTCGCGGCTACGGGGGGCTCCACCAATGCCGCGCTGCACCTGCCCGCCATGGCGAGCGAGTGCGGCATCGAATTCGACCTGTTCGACGTGGCGGAGATCTTCAAATCAACGCCTTACATCGCCGATCTCAAACCCGGCGGCCGCTATGTGGCGAAGGATATGCACGAGGCTGGCGGCGTCTATATGCTGATGAAGACGCTGCTCGATGGCGGGTTCCTCGATCCCGAGCCGCTAACCGTCACCGGCAAGACGCTCGGCGAGAATATCGAGGAAGTCACCTGGAACCCCGACCAGAAGGTGATCTACGAAGTTTCCAATCCCATCACACCCACAGGCGGGGTGGTCGGCCTCAAGGGCTCGCTGGCTCCCGAAGGTGCTATTGTGAAAGTAGCAGGGATGAAGCGCCTGCAATTCACCGGCATCGCCCGGGTGTTCGATTGCGAGGAGGATGCCTTCGCCGCGGTCGAGCAGCGCGACATTGCCGAGGGCAGCGTCATTGTAATCCGCTATGAAGGGCCGAAGGGCGGGCCGGGAATGCGCGAAATGCTTTCCACCACGGCTGCGCTTTACGGGCAGGGCATGGGAGAGAAGGTTGCGTTGATTACTGACGGCCGTTTCTCAGGCGCGACGCGCGGGTTCTGCATCGGCCATGTCGGGCCGGAAGCCGCCGAGGGCGGGCCGATTGCGCTGGTGGAAGATGGCGACACAATCGCCATCGACGCCGAAGCGGGAACGATCGATCTGGTGGTTGACGAGGTCACGCTGGCAGAGCGCCGCGCGCGCTGGCAACCGCGCGAGAATGATTACCAGTCGGGTGCATTGTGGCGCTACGCCCAGAATGTCGGTCCGGCGGTGAACGGCGCGATCACCCATCCGGGCGCGGCGAAGGAAAAGCACATTTATGCCGATATTTGATCCCAGAATCGCACTCGCCCCCTTGATCCTGCTGTCGGCGTCCGCGTGCGAGCTGGCGGAGGAAAACGCATCGCTGCCAACTGTCGAATGCGCAATCAATGGTGCCTCTGCTTTCGCCCCCGATTGCACGATGGAGCGGGCCGAGGACGAGGGCGCGAGCATCCTGATCGTCCGCCACCCCGATGGCGCGTTCCGCCGCTTCGAACTGGGCGTGCCGGGCGAGGGGATCATTACCGCCGACGGAATGCAGCCTGCCGAAGTCGTGCCCGGCGAAGGCATGATCGAAGTGCGTGTGGGCGCAGATCGCTATCGCCTGCCGGTCAGTGAGTAAGGTGGCTAGCGGGGCAAGGCAATAACGTGAGCCAGCCAGAGGAAATTCTCCGCATCGCCGCACGCGGTGACGGCGTGACCGCCAGCGGGCGGCATATCGCCGGAACCGCGCCGGGCGATCTCGTGACAAGCGATGGTGCGATTACGCGCGGCGCGCATTATGCCACGCCGCCCTGCCGCCATTTCGGCACCTGTGGCGGCTGCGAGTTGCAGCATCTCGACTCTGCCGCCTTCGCGCAATTCGTGAACGACCGCGTTGCCAATGCGGCAGAGGCCAATGCTCTTGACCCGGCCATTATCGCGCCGCCCGCCATCTCGCCCACGCACAGCCGCCGCCGCGCCAGTATGCGGGCGATCAATGGCGGGGGCAGGCCGCTGATCGGATTTACCCAGAGTGGGACGCACAAGATTGTCGATCTGGCCGAATGCCATGTGCTCGACCCGCGCCTGTTTGCGCTGATTGCTCCCTTGCGCAAGTATCTCGCCCGCCTGCAAGGCCGGTATAGCATCGATATCGAACTGACGCTGGCCGATCAGGGGGTCGATCTGGGCCTGAAAGGGTTCATGCCCGAAGGACTCGACCAGACCGAGGATTTGCTCGATTTCTGCCGCGATCAGCGGCTGGCGCGGCTGACGCTCGATCATGGGTACGGCGCAGAGGGGTTCTGGGAGCCGGAGCCGGTGTCGGTGACGCTGGGCGGGGTGCCTGTCGCCTTTCCCTCCGGCGCGTTCTTGCAACCGACCGTGTGGGGTGAGGCGACGCTGGTGGAGGCGGCGAGCAGTTGGCTCGATGGCTGCACCAATGTTGCCGACCTGTTTGCCGGCCTTGGCACTTTTGCGCTTCCGCTCTCCGCTAAAGCGAAGGTTCTGGCGGCCGAGGCTGATCGCGCGGCGATCCTCGCCCTGCGCAGTGCTGCCAGCGCCGCACGGCTGCCGCTGGAAACCGCGCACCGCGACCTGTTCCGCAATCCCCTGCGCGCCGACGAGCTGTCGGCATTTGACGGCATCGTCCTCGACCCGCCGCGCGCCGGTGCGCGGGCGCAGGTCGAGCAAATCGCGGCGAGCGGAGTTTCGCGCGTCGTCTATATCAGCTGCAATCCCTCGAGCTGGTCGAAGGATAGCGTAATGTTGAAGGAAGCGGGCTACGAACTGGCCGAATTACGCCCTGTTGGCCAGTTCCTCTGGTCAACCCATGTCGAGCTGGCGAGCCTGTTCATCAAGCGCTGAGAGCAGGTGCTGGACCAGCCATTCCTGATCCGCAGGATCTGAGAAGGCATGATCAGCGGTGGCGCTCACGGCAATCCGCGCATCCTCGCCCCACGCCGACAGAAATGCTGCCCCCGTGCGATCACGCTTGGCCGCAAGGAACCGGATGTCGCCGGTAAAATCAGCAATGCCTGTCTGGAGTGCTTCGAGCAGATTTGAGGGCGGCGGCGGTGTGGTGTTGCGCGCAGCCTTCAGCCCGCCAAGGAGCTTGCGCAGGTTCACTCCTCCGCTGAGCAATCGCTTCCATTCTGCCGGGTCTTTCAGCTTCGCGGCATACCGTTCGCGAATGGCCTCTGCGGGCATCGCGCCGCCAGAACCATCGTCAAACGTCCACGGATTAGCCAGCACGAGGGCGCTGCATGGCGCGCCATGCGCCAGCATCAGCGCCGCCGCGCCATCGCAAATGCCGAAACCGGCGACCGCGCGAAGCTCCGGCTTGCGTGCCCTGAAGGCGTCCAGGGCTGCGGCGATGTCGGGCGCGGAGTTTTGAAACTCGCCATTCTCGCCCTCGCTATCGCCGACACCACGCCGGTCGAAGCGGAGAACGGGATAGCCCTTGGCCGCGATCCGGGCCGCGATCCGTGCCTGTCCGGCGAAGGCACCGCTGCGGATTTCATTGCCGCCGGTGACGATCAGCAGGCCGACCGGTTTCGCGCCATCATCCAGCGTCGCGTGGCATTGCGGGCCTTCTACGCTAAAAGTGAAATGTTCGCGCATCAGCTGGCCCACTCAGTAACGAGGCGGGCGAGTTGGCGTGCTTGCTCTTGCTCGTATGACGCTTCGGCCCGCAGCCACAACGCCGCGCCGCCAAGCTCGCTTTGCGCAATGGTGCGCGCCGCTTGCGGGTGGGTAGCTGCCTCCAACTGGCCGACCATCGCAGGTGAGAGCGCATATCCCGCCAGTCGCAACCCCTCGCTCCGCCCGCGCGCGACGAGGTCTTCCTGAGTCGTTGGGGTACCCGCTTCCTTATCGGCGATAATCCGCGCTCGCAGCATCGCTCGCAGCAGCGATTTGCCTTGGAGCGGGGCGTAATGCAGCAGATTGGCGCGTTCCCGCGCGATCAGTGCACCGCCGCGAATGGCGAGAATGTGCGTTGCCGACAGGCCCTTTGCCGCCGCCTCGGCCTCATTGCGCCAGTCCTCTAACGTGGTCTCGCTCAGCGGATGCGCGCTTTCCATCAGGCCGGCCGGATCGAACATAAAGCTGGCAATACCGCAGTCCGCCAGCATCCGCATCACGTTGACCGTAAGGCGCCGGAGCTTGTGGCCTTCGTCGAACAAGGCAGGCAGGATAAGCAGCCGCGCCTTGGGCCCTACGGGATCGCCTGCGGAAACCAGACGTGTCGGCCCGCCAACAGGGCTGTGCCACACACCCGTTGTCAGCATTGCCGCCTAGCTATCGCTGCGCTTGTTGGCGAGAAACGCCAGCAAACCGCCGAATGTCTCCAGCATTTCACCATCGACATCATCATCCTCGATAATAATGTCGAGCCGGTCTTCCAGCTCGGTGAGGAGGCCTGCGACCGCCATCGAATCGAGTTCCGGCAAATGGCCGAACAGTCCCGAGTCCTCGTCGAGTTCCGCCGCACGTTCGAGCGACAGTCCCAGCACATCCTGCAGCACCTGCCGCAGGATCAGTTCGGTATCGCCAGTGTCTTCGACGGGCACGGGAAGATTGCTTGCCATAATGGGCGAGGGGCTTAGCCAGAGACGGGGCGGCTGACAAGTTTACGAATGAAGCCCTTGGCCAGCATGGGCCAGTTGCGCGGAGCGTCGGGGCGCAAGCAAGTGAGTTGCCAGCGCTTGCGCGTTTCTTCCATCCAGTCGCGTTTGTAGGCATCATCACCCGTGCCGAAATCGACGAGCGTGACACGGTCGATGTCGATAACGCGCTCCATCAACGAAGCAGTAAGCGTGGTCCCGGGCGAGAGGTTTTCCGCAGACGGTAGGTGCGCGAGTTTGTGGATGTAGGCCGTGCCATTGTCGACCGTCCAGAACTGTGCGGCGACGGGCTCGCCTTCATGGCGCGCCATTGCGAAACGGTAGCGACCGGCTGCGCTTTCCATTTCGGCAAATCTGCGGAGGAGGTCGGGATCGCCTTCCCCGGGCTTCCAGCTTTGCGCGTAAATCGACTCATATGCCGACCACTCTTCTGCGGAGAATTCCGAGGTGAGAGTTACATCCACCTTCTTGGCCTTGCGCTTCAACGTTGTTCGCAAGCGGCCAGGGCGAGCAGCGATATACTCCGTATAGCTGCGCCCATTGACCGGCAGAATGTGGTTGGTGTCGCACGGTGACCGGAAAACCATCCAGCCTGCCCGTCGAAATGCGCGGGCCGTAATCGCGGAATCCGATTCTTCCAGTTTGGTGAGATCTAGCCGGTTTGCCTGCTGCCGAAGGTCGCGGGCAAGCTCGACAAGCGCGGTTTCGCTGGTTGAATCGATTATGCCCAGACTATGCCACGTGAATGCATACCAGTTGGTGAGCGCCTCCAAACCGGCTTGGGTTCGGTTGAGGGGCAGGCACAATGGCGGAAACTCTTCGCTCTTGGAGAGCGCATATAGCGGTCGCAAATCGGCATTTTCCAATAGCGCGAACCACTCAAGCCGCGCGAACGGGCCGTCGCCAGACCAATCAAGGCCTTGCAACTCCTTAACCGTGTCGTGATAGCTGATCGCCGTCACCGCGTTCCCGTTTCCCTAGAGGCCCGATGTCCATCACGCCCGATCCCGTTCCCCGGCCGCTCGATCACCTCGCAGAATGCGGGGCGGACGATGATCCGGCGCTGATCCTGCGCAAGGAAACCCTTAGCTGGAAGGACTTAAGAAGCCGTGTCGGCAGGCTGGCAGCGTGGTTGGCCGAGCGCGTTCCCGAACCGGGCGCGCGTGTGGCGACATGGGCGGGGAAGGGGGAATTGACCTGCCTTATGCCGCTCGCCGCAGCGCGTGCGGGGCTGGTTCATGTGCCGATCAATCCGTTGCTTAAACGGGCACAGGTTCAGCATATCCTCGCCGATTGTGCGGCCAGCCTGCTGATCGTCAACAAAGGCCGCTTGGACTCGCTGGAACACGGCGGCTTGCCTGCGGATTGCGCAATCGTGGAGGAAACCGAACTTTACGATCTGCTCGACGGCTTTGCCGTAAGTCTGCCAGCATCGATCGCCGATCCCGATGCGCTGTGCGCAATCCTCTACACCAGCGGTTCGACCGGGCGGCCCAAGGGCGTGATGCTGAGCCATGCCAACCTCTGGCTCGGCGCGGTCAGCGTGGCGCATTATCTCGACATGGCGCGCGATGACGTGACGCTCGCGGTGCTGCCATTGAGCTTCGATTACGGGCAGAACCAGCTGCTTTCGACGTGGTATGCGGGCGGCAGCGTGGTGCCGCTCGATTATCTGACCCCGCGCGATGTTACCAAGGCTTGCGCGAAGCACGCAATCACCACGCTGGCTGCGGTTCCGCCCCTGTGGTTGCAGTTGACCGAGCAGGAGTGGCCCCCCGAGGCGGTCGCGGCGATGCGGCGGCTGACCAATAGCGGCGGTGCGCTGAGCGAAGAGCTCGTTCGCGATCTGCGTAAGCAATTCCCCGACGCGCGGCTTTTTCCGATGTACGGGCTGACCGAGGCATTCCGCTCGACCTATCTTGATCCTTCGATGGTAGACGAATTTCCGACATCGATGGGCACCGCCATTCCCTTTGCGGAAATTCTGGTGGTTGATGGCGCGGGCGAAATCGCTGCCGAGGGCGAGCTCGTTCATTGCGGGCCGCTGGTTGCGCAAGGATATTGGCAGGATGCGGAGCGCACGGCGCAACGGTTCAAGCCTGCGCCAAAAGCGTCCGAGTATGGCGGAGCTGCCGTTTGGTCGGGCGACAATGTTCGGCGGGAAAGCAATGGTTTGCTCTACTTTGTTGGCAGAGACGATGCGATGATCAAGAGCAGCGGCAATCGCATCAGCCCGCAGGAAATAGAGGATGCTGCCGTGGCCAGCGATCTGGTCGAGGAAGCGGTTGCCTTTGGCGTTGCCGACGATCGGCTTGGTCACGCGATCCATCTGGTTGTGCGCGGTGCAGGTGACGAGGAAGCCCTTCGCACTGCACTCCGCCGCGATCTGCCCAATTTCATGCAGCCGCACGTCATCCGCTGGGTTGAAGCCATGCCGCTCAACCCCAATGGCAAGATCGATCGCAGCCGGTTAAAGGCGGAAGCGCAATGAAGCCGCTTGGCCCGATCCCTCGCTATTTCGATATGCTGGACGGCGAACTCGCCATCGGCGGGCGTAAGGTTTCGGCCTTGGTCAAGGAGGCGGGCGACACGCCGCTCTTCGTCTATTCACGCGACGCGATTGCGCGACGGATTGCCGAGTTGCGCAGCGCTTTGCCCGAACGCATTCGACTGCATTATGCCATGAAGGCAAACCCTTACGCGCCGTTGCTCGAATTCATGGCCGACGTTGTCGACGGACTCGACATTGCCTCTGGCGGCGAATTGGTGATGGCGCGCGACGCGGGCTTCCTGCCGCGCGAAATCAGCTTTGCCGGCCCCGGCAAACGCGACCGCGAACTGCACGAGGCGATCAAGGCGGGCGTTACACTCAATCTGGAATCCGAGGGCGAGGCCGAGCGTGCTTTGGAAGCAGGCAAGGTCTTGGGTGTGGCTCCACGTCTCGCCATCCGCGTTAATCCGTCCTTCGAAATGCGCGGGTCGGGCATGAAGATGGGGGGTGGCGCCAAGCCCTTCGGGATCGACGAAGACCGCGTCCCCAAGCTCGCCCGCGAGCTGGTCGATGCTGGCGCACATTGGCGCGGATTTCATATCTACACTGGCAGTCAAGCGCTTGATGCCGAGGCGATAATCGAGACTCAGGCAAATGTGCTGGCGCTCGCGTCTCGCTTGGCAGAGGAAGCGGGCGTCGATGTGCCCCATCTCAATATGGGTGGCGGTTTCGGCATCCCCTATTTCGACCGTGACACGCCGCTCGACCTTGCAGCGGTGGGCGCGGCACTGAAGGAGCGCTTCGCCAATTTGCCGGACAATTTGGCGGAAACCGACTTCGCCATAGAGCTGGGCCGCTACCTCGTGGGCGAGGCTGGCGTTTATCTGTGCCGCATCGTCGACCGCAAGGTGAGCCACGACACGACCTTTCTCGTCACCGATGGCGGTCTGCACCACCAATTGGCGGCATCCGGCAATTTTGGGACCGTGGTGCGGCGCAATTATCCCGCTGCAATTGCGAGCAAATACGCAAGTGCGCCGGAAGAAATCGTCAATATCGTCGGCTGCCTGTGCACCCCGCTCGACCGGTTGGCGGATCAGGCCCACCTGCCGCGCGCCGATATAGGCGATCTGGTCGCGGTTTTCTGCGCCGGAGCCTATGGTGCATCAGCCAGCCCTGCCGCCTTTCTGGGCCAGGGCGCGGCAAAGGAAATGCTGGTCTAACACCTGCCTCCGACAGCGTCCCAGAGCGGGACAGCCCGCGAAAAGTGCCCAGATTCCTTGGTTCAGGCACCCAAGGATAACGCAATGTTCACCCTTTTTGGCGAGAAGCATCCCCGGATCCCAAGGGACGAAATGCGTGCGCGGTGATTAGGCCAGCGTCAGCGGATCGTCCAAGACTGTTCGAGGACGCATTCGATGCGAACGAAATTTACGGCAAAAACGCTTCTGGCAACCGCTGCCATGGCCATTGCATTGTCCGGCTGCGCTGGTGGCTCTACCGGCAATTCGCTGGCGCCCGCGCGGCTCACCCCGCTCCAGGAAGGGCCGAGCGAGGACTATGTCATCGGGCCCCTCGACAAACTGACCATCCACGTATGGCGCAATGACGAGTTGGGTGCCGAGGTGCAGGTGCGCCCTGATGGCCGCATCACCACGCCGCTGGTTTCGGATATGCCCGCCGTGGGCAAGACCCCGACAATGCTGGCCGAGGATATCCGCCTGCAGCTTTCGCAATATATCGAAGATCCGATCGTAACGGTCATCGTTACCGAATTTGCCGGTGCGATTAACCAGCAGGTGCGCATCGTCGGCGCTACGGCGCAGCCCGCATCGCTTAACTATCGCGCCAATATGACATTGCTCGACGCGATGATCGCGGTGGGGGGGCTGTCCGAGTATGCCGCTGGCAACCGCGCCCGCCTGATCCGGATTGATCGCCAGACGGGTGAGCAGACCGAATATGATCTGCGCCTCAACGATTTGCTGCGCCGCGGCGATAGCGATGCCAACGTGCTGCTGCAGCCGGGTGATGTGATCATCATCCCGGAAAGTTTCTTCTGAGGGAGTTGGGGGCTTGAACCAGATCCTCGAAGAACTGCGCGCCGGCCTGTGGGCTGTGTGGAACCGCCGCTGGATGGCGCTCGCCATCGCATGGGGCGTGTGTCTGCTCGGCTGGTTGGTGGTGTCGCTGATGCCGAATACTTACGAATCGGAAGCAAAAATCTTCGTCCAGGTGGACGATGCGCTGGCCGAACAGATTGGCGTCGGCGCAAACGCCCGCGAACGGCAGATCGACCGCATCCGCCAGACGCTGGTGAGCGCGCAAAATCTCGAAACCATCATCCGCTCGACCCGCATCGGCGATTCGGTTTCCACCCCGGTGGAAATGGAAGCCGCACGCGAAGGGTTGGCCAAGCAAATCAGCGTGGTGAGCGAAGGCGAGAACATCTTCGAGATCACCGCGCAAAGTGGTCGTGGCAATCTCTCAGATGCGGAGAACGCGGAACTCGCCCAGACCATTGCCCAGCGCATGATCGACATTTTCCGCGAAGAGAATCTTGGCGGGGCGCGCGGCGAAATGGAGGACTCGATCGAATTCCTCAATCGCCAGCTCGCCGAACGCGAGGAAGAGCTGGCCGCGGCTGAAGAGCGTCGTCTCGCTTTCGAATCGGCAAATCCCGAATTGATCGGCGGCGCGGAGGCGATTGCGACGCAAATGGCCTCGACCCGCGCGGAACTGCGCAGTGTGGAAGCCGATCTGGCAGCGGCGCAGGCCTCGCTTGCATCCTTGCAGGGCCAGCTTGCTGGCACGCCGCGCACGATCAATGTCGGAGGCGGCGGAGCGGCAGCGCCGACGGCGCTCTCGCAGGCTGAAGGCCAGCTCGCAGCGTTGCGTGCGCGCGGTCTGACTGATTCGCACCCCGATATCATCGCGGCCGAACGCACTGTCGCCAGCCTGCGCGAACGCTCGGCAGGTTCCGGTGGCGGCGGCGGTGGCGGCGGTATTCCCAATCCGGCTTACAGCTCGTTGCAAGCCTCGCTTGGCGAACGCCAGTCGAATGTGATGTCGCTGCAATCGCGGGCCGCTGCGTTGCGGGCCGAGATCGCCTCGATCAACGCCAGCGCCGCACGCGAACCCGGCGCTGCGGCCGAGGCACAGCGTATCAGCCGCGATTATGAAGTGCTGCGCGAACAGTATGACGAGCTGCTCGAAGACCGCGAGGAACTGCGGTTGAGCGACCAACTTGCGAGCCAGAACAATGCGCTGCAATTCGAAGTGATCGACCCGCCGACAACCCCGCGCGCGCCGTCGGCTCCCAATCGTCCGTTGCTTTTGTTTGGCGTTCTGATTGCCGGTTTGGGAGCTGGTGCGGGCGTGGCTTACGCACTGAGCAAGCTCGGCTCGACTTTCGCCACGGCCAATCAGCTCGAACGAACATTCGGCCTGCCGGTGGTCGGCACGATCACCCACACCTTTACCGAAGCCGGCCGCGATCTGCGCCGCAAGCGGTTCAAATACTTCGCTGCCGGATTGGGCGGGCTGGGCGTGCTCTGCATCGTGCTTGTCGGCGTCGAATTCATCCAGCGCAGCAATGTGGCGTGAGGAGAGGGATATGACAGAACACCGCAAAATCCCCACGCCCGGCAAATCGCTGTTTGAGCGGGCGGAAAACTTCTTCGGTCTCGGAGGGGATTTCCATCCCGCTCCGGTGCCCAAGACGCTCGCCAAGCCGGTCAACCGCCGCAAGCCCAAGCGTGCGCCTGAGGCGGCGCGCGAGGTATCACTGGGTGAGGCGCTCGCCGGACGGATGCCGCCGAGGGAACTGGCAGCAGCACCGGTTGCGGCGGCCGTGCCTGTCGCGCCGCCCGCACCTGCCCCCGAGCCGGAGCCGGTGTACGAGGATGTGAAATTCTCGGGGAAGGTTCACCCTATCGACCGCGATGCGCTTGCCACTTACGGGCTGATCCAACCCGACGCGCAAGCCACCATGCTGCTCGAAGAGTTCCGCATTGTGAAGCGGCAGGTGCTGCAATCAGTGCGCAAGGCGCGCGAATCGGGCTCTGGCCAGCTCGCTCAGCGCGTCTTAGTCTGCTCGCCGCATCCGAACGAAGGGAAGAGCTACTGCGCGGTCAATCTGGCGCTGGCGCTGGCAGCGGAGAAGGACAGCGAAGTCCTGTTGGTCGATGCCGATTTCGCCAAGCCATCAGTGCTCTCCATGCTCGGCCTGCCGCGCGGCCCCGGCTTCATGGACGCGCTGGCGCGCAAAGACCTCAAGGTGGAAGACTGCGTTATGACGACCGATGTAGCGGGACTTTACGTCTTGCCCGCGGGCAACCACACGACGTCGGACAGCGAATATCTGGCGAGCGAACGCACCGGCGAAGTGCTCGACCGCCTGACCCGCGCTGCGCCCAACCGCATTGTCATTTTCGACAGTTCGCCCGCGCTTGCGGCTTCGCCCGCAGCCGAGCTTGCCAACCATGTCGGTCAGGCGATTGTCGTCGCCCGTGCCGACCGTACGGGACAAAGCGCGTTGGAAGATGCGCTGACGCTGCTTTCGGCCTGTCCCGATCTCAAGCTGCTGCTCAATGCAGCGCATTTCAGCCCCAGCGGGCGCCGCTTTGGTGCCTATTACGGGCAGGAGGCATGATCCCATGCGTATGACACTCACCACATTGCTGGCCATGGCGCTGGTGCCGGTTTCGGCGCAGGCGCAAGAACGCGATCCCGGCGGGGAGGGCGGCGAAGAATACCGCTCGGCCACGCGCGGCGTAGAAATCGCGCCCTATATCGAGGCCGCGCAGGTTGTTACCGCCGAGCTTTCGCCCGGCGACGATATCGTGACCTATACCCGCGTTGCCGCAGGCGTGGATGCTGGGTTGACCGGTCGCAATTCGCAGGCTGCCGTCTCGCTGCGTTACGAGCGACGCATCGGTTATGACGATACGGTTCCCGATACCGATACCTTCTCGGGCATTGCGCGCGCTTCGCTTGCGATGAGCGGCCCCGACGCCACATTCGAAGTCGGTGGGCTTGCCTCGCGTACCCGCGTCGAATCGAATGGCGGCACGAGCACCGGCAACTTCGGCATCGACGATGATGCGACAAGCCAGCTTTACTCGGTGTTCGCTGGCCCGGCTGTGCGCACGCAGATCGGCCAGGCCGAAGTGACCGGCGCTTACCGCATCGGCTACACGCGGGTTGAAGCGACCGATGCGATCGTCATCGATCCGACCACCGGCCCGACGGACATCTTTGACGAGGCGATCACCCACAATGTCGGCGTGCGGGCAGGCTTTGCCCCCGATACCGTGCTCCCCGTGGGTGTTGGCGTTGGCGCAGGCTGGAACCGTCAGGACGTATCGAACCTCGACCAGCGCATTGACGACCGTTACGCGCGGGCCGACATCACCATTCCCGTCACACCCAGCCTCGCGCTGATCGGCGGTGTCGGATACGAACAGGTCGAAGTCTCGAGCCGCGATGCGGTGCGAGATGTGAATGGTGATCCGGTGATCGGCCCCGATGGCCGCTTCGTCACCGATGATAGCGCGCCGCGCCAGATTGCTTACGAGACCGAAGGCCTGATCTGGGATGCGGGCGTGATGTGGCGTCCGAGCCGCCGTACGCAATTGCAGGCACAGGTTGGCCGCCGCTACGGCTCGACCACCTATTACGGGGCGTTCAGCTATTCGCCGAACGAAAACTCGCAATTCGCGATCAACGTTTATGACGGGATCAACAGCTTTGGCGGTCAGGTGACTGGCGCGCTGAACGAGCTGGGCACCGACTTCCAGGCCTTCCGCAATCCGGTGACGGGTGATCTGGGCGGCTGCGTGGTTGGCTCCTCCGACGGCGATGGTTGTGCGCTGGCGCGCCTTGGCTCGCTGCGCTCTGCCGTGTTCCGCAGCCGTGGCGTTTCGCTCAGCTACGGTGCGAGCGAAGGCCGCACGTCCTACGGGCTTGGCGCAGGCTATGACCGTCGCAGCTTTATCGGCGCGGAGAACACCGTTCTTGCCGCAATCGATGGCGTGATCGACGAGAATTACTACCTCGCCGGCTATGTCGGGCGCCAGCTTGATCGCCAGTCGCAGCTTAATGTCGGGGGCACCGTCAACCGCTTTGAAAGCGGGTTTGGCGGCTCCGTCGATGGCTGGGGCTACAGCGTCAGCGCTGCCTATGATCGCCAGATCATCGAAGGGCTGGGGGCAACCGCCGCTGTGGGCGTCGATGGCATCAACCGCGATGACGATACCAATTTCTCGAACGCATCGGCCCTTCTCGGCCTGCGCTACACCTTCCGATAGGTCCAAGGGAGACCAGACCCATGTTTGACAATTTCTACGGCCTCTCCGGCAAGCCTTTCCAGCTGACGCCCGATCCGGAATTCTATTTCCGTTCGATCACGCACCGCAAGGCGCTGTCCTATCTCGGTTACGGCCTCGCGCAGGGTGAGGGCTTCATCGTCATCACCGGCGAGATCGGTTCGGGCAAATCGACGCTGGTCGCGCACATGATGGAAAGCCTCGACACCAATGCGGTGACGGTGGCGCAGATCGTGACGAGCAAGCTGAACGAGGACGAGATCGTCCATGTGGTCGCCGCCTCCATGGGTCTGGATGTCGAAGGCCACGACAAGGCTACCGCGCTGACAGAGATCGAGAACTTCCTGCATGACGAAGCCCGATCGGGCCGCCGCGTGCTGCTGGTGATCGACGAATCGCAGAACCTTTCGGTGCCTGCGCTCGAAGAGCTGCGGATGTTCTCCAACTTCCAGTTGGGCAACCACCCGCTGATGCAGACGCTGCTGCTCGGCCAGCCCGAATTCCGCACGACTTTGCAGAATGATGCGAACCTCGAACAGCTGCGCCAGCGCGTGATTGCAGCGCATCATCTCGAACCGATGCAGAAGAGCGAGATTGAGCCGTACATCATCCACCGCCTCGAAAAGGTGGGCTGGGAAGGCAATCCGGCGTTTGACCAGCGCGTGTACGCCGAGCTTTACGAAGCATCGGGCGGTATCCCGCGCCGGGTGAACCAGATTGCGAACCGCCTGCTGTTGCTGGGCGCGGTTGAAGAACGCAACCGCATCGATGCTTCGATGTTGCAGTCCGTTCTCCGCGAAATGGAGGCCGAGCGCGCCTTCCCCTCCGCTGCGCCGTCTGCCCTGAAGCAGAAGGAGCCCGAGTTCGAGCCGGTGAAGGCCATGCCCACCGTCCCGCGGGTCGATATGCAGCAATTCGAAGCCGCGCTCGCCGAACGCGATGCGCAGATCGCCGAATTGCAGCAGGCGATTGTCGAGATTTCCAACCAGACCGATGCCGCGGTCAGCAGCGCGGTCGCGCCGGAAATCGAACTGATGCGCGAACAGGTCGCCCGCATCGAAGCCCGCTGTTTCGAACAGGAACGCTCGATCCGCCAGACGCTCACCATGCTGATCGAGTGGATCGAAAGCGAAATGGATTCGAGCAAGGCCGCTTAACAGGAGGCGAGCGCGGTGAACGCCATCGCTTTCAATACAGAACAGGACACGCAGCCGCGCATCGTCAACGGGCTCTCCGTCGATGTGGAGGACTGGTTCCAGGTTGGCGCGTTCGAGGATGTTATCGAGCGCGACAGCTGGGGCACGCTGGATGACCGTGTGGAACGCAATGTCCACGCGATCCTCGACCTGTTTGACGAAGCCAATGCCAGCGCGACATTCTTCACGCTGGGCTGGGTCGCAGCACGGCACGGCCCGTTGCTTCGCGAGATTGCGAAGCGCGGACATGAGGTCGCCAGCCATGGCTGGGACCACGAGCGGGTGTTCCGCATGGATCGCCCGACATTCGCCCGCGATATCGAGAAGACGCGCAAGACGATCGAGGATTGCTGCGGCAAAAGGGTGATCGGCTATCGTGCGCCAAGCTTCTCGATAGACCATCGCACGCCCTGGGCATTTGCCGAGCTGGCAGAGCAGGGCTATCTCTATTCGAGCAGCGTCGCACCCATTGCGCATGACCATTACGGGTGGGCCGAGGCGCCGCGCTTCGCTTTCAACCCGATCCCGTGGCACAGCCTGATCGAACTGCCGGTGACCACAGCAGTGTTTCGCGGCAAGCGGCTTGCGGCAGGCGGCGGCGGGTTTTTCCGCGTGCTGCCCTACGCCTTCAGCCGCTGGGCTATCCGGCAAGTGAACCGGCAAGAAGAGCGCCCTGCGATCTTCTATTTCCACCCGTGGGAAATCGATCCCGGCCAACCGCGTGTGGCGGGTGCGCCGCTGCGATCGCGCCTGCGGCACTATACCAATCTGGAGCATATGGCGGACAAGCTCGGCCAGCTTATCAAGGAGTTTTCCTGGGGCCGGATTGACCTTATCGCGCACCGCGAAAGCGCCCGTATCGCCGCCGAAAAGGCCGAACGGAGCAAGATGGGCATATGAACGCGCCCTTCGCCTTGACCCGCGAAACCGTCCGCATTGCCGATTTGCGCCAGCCCGATGAGGTGACGCGGATCGAAGGCTTTGTGGCCGAACGCCGTGGCTCGGTCTTCCTTCGCCCGGCCTGGCTCGCCGCTGTAGAAGCGGGCACCGGCAATCGTGCGCGAGGCCTGCTGGCGGAGAAAGGCGGCGCGGTTACCGGATGGCTTCCGCTCAGCGAAGTGCATTCGCCGATTTTTGGCCGCGTCCTTGCTTCTAGCGGCTTTGCTGTCGAGGGCGGCGTGCTGACGGACGATCCGGCAACCGCGCAGCTTCTGTGCGATGCCGCCACCGAATACGCCCAGCGCCTCTCCTGCCCGAGCATCGAGCTACGCGGTGGCATGGCGGGCGAGGGGTGGGATGTCACCACCGACAGCCATTGCGGCTTCGTCGCTCCGCTGGCGGAAGATGACGAAGCGCAATTGCTCGCCATTCCCCGCAAGCAGCGCGCCGAGGTTCGCCGCTCACTGACTTTCGATCTCGACGTGAGTGTTGGCCGCGATGAAGCCGAGCGCGCGGCGCATTACGCGGTCTATGCCGAAAGCGTGCGCAATCTCGGCACGCCAGTGTTCCCGCGCAGCCTTTTCGATGCCGTGATGGACATGCTCGACGCCGATATCCTTACGGTGCGACATGAAGGACGCGCAATTGCCAGCGTGTTGTCGCTCTATCACGATGGCGCGGTGATGCCTTATTGGGGGGGTGGTACGTGGGATGCGCGCACTCTGCGGGCCAATGACCGGATGTATTACGCGCTGATGTGCCATGCACGCAAATGCGGGTGCGACCGGTTTGATTTCGGGCGTAGCAAGACGGGTAGCGGGCCTTACAGCTTCAAGAAGAATTGGGGCTTCACACCCGAACCGCTCAGCTATGCCAGTTGGACGGCACCCGGCTTTGCCAAGCGCGGTGCTGACCCCACAAGTGCGGAAAACCAGCGCCGTATTGAGCTTTGGAAGAAGCTGCCGCTTCCGCTCGCCAATCGTATCGGCCCGCTGATCGCACGCGGGCTGGGCTAGGGGGCGCAGGTGAGTGGCGAAATCCTCTTCCTTGCACATCGCCTGCCGTTCCCGCCGGATCGCGGCGACAAGATCCGCTCGCATCATGTGCTGAAGGCGTTGGCGCAAATCGCTCCCGTCCATGTCGGCTGCCTTGCCGAGGACGAGAGCGATTTCGCGCATGAGCATGAACTGGCTGCGCTCGCCGCCAGCCATGCGATGCCGCGCCGCTCCAAACCGGTCAGTCTGGCAGGCGTCGAGGCACTGATCCGCCGCGAGCCGGTGAGCCTTGCCGCGTTCCGCTCGCAAGCCCTGCAGGACTGGGTGCGGCGCACTTTGGCCGAGCGCAATATCAGCGCGATCTACGTCTTTTCCGGCCAGATGGGGCAATATGTTCCGGCGGACTGGAAGGGGCGCCTGATCGTCGATCTGGTCGATGTCGATAGCGCCAAGTTCGAAGCCTATGCGCTCGATCGCGGCGGCCCGCGCGGTTGGATTGATGCGCGCGAGGGACGCTTGCTGCGCGGAGTGGAAGAAGCGCTGGCGGCAAATGCCGATGCAACTCTGCTGGTCAGCGAGGCCGAGGCAGGTTTGCTCCGCCAACGCACAACACGCGCCCGCGATATCCGGGCCTTGCGCAACGGCATCGATTGCGATTTCTTCGACCCTGCCGCGACCCAACCGCATCCCGATCTGGCGAGCGGAGGGCCGCATTTCGTCTTCACCGGACAGATGGATTACGCGCCGAACATCGATGCCGTAGCGCGCTTTGCGCAAGGCATTCTCCCGCGCATCCGCAAGGCGCATCCGGCTGCGCAGTTCCATATCGTGGGCCGCGCGCCGACCGCCGAGGTGTCCAGACTTGGCGAACGGGACGGTGTCACCGTGTGGGGCGCGGTGCCCGATGTGCGACCGTTTCTCGCTGCCGCAACCATCGTCACTGCGCCGCTGACCATAGCGCGCGGTGTGCAGAACAAGGTGCTCGAAGCCATGGCGATGGCGCGCTGCGTGCTGGTCAGCCCCGAGGCCGCGACCGGCATAGATGCCAAGCACGGAGCGCAAGTCGTCATCGGCGACACCGATCACGCCTTGGCAACACACGCGCTGCACTTGCTCGACCGGCCTGCGGAGCGCGAGGCCATCGGCAAAGCCGCACGCGAGTTCGTGCAAAGCCAGATGAGCTGGCCCGCAATGCTCGCCGATTTGCCAACCTTGATGGGCTTCTCCGAGCGGGGACAACGCGATGCGGCTTGATGCGATCCAGCCCCGTCGCGCGCTCGCTGCGGAGATGATAGTGCCGCACTGGCGCTTGCCACTCATCCGGCTCGCGCTGGCGTGGGCCCTACTGTTCGCCCTTTTCGCCTCCGATTATGCGGAAATGGTGATGCAGTGGTGGGACAGTTCGACCTACAACCACATCCTGCTTGTGCCCGCGATCCTCGTCTGGCTGGTATGGCAACGAGCCGGAGAGCTCACGAAGCTGACGCCCGCCAGCTGGTGGCCGGGGCTACTTCCGCTGGCAGGTGCGCTGTTCGCCTGGCTCTTAGGAGATATCTCCGGCACCGCGACCGCGAGCCATTTGGGCCTTGTCCTCGCCCTGCAATCGCTGGTGCTGACCTTGCTCGGCCCGCGTGTATCCTGGGCGCTGTTCTTCCCGCTCGCCTATGGCCTGTTCCTCGTCCCGATCGGCGACGAGCTGGTTCCGGCGTTGCAGATGATTACCGCCGACATCACCATCGCGCTGACCCATGCGAGCGGCATTCCCGCGCATATCGAGGGCGTCTTTATCGATACGCCAGGGGGCTTGTTCGAAGTTGCCGAGGCGTGTTCGGGGGTCAAGTTCCTGATCGCAATGATTGCGCTCGGCACGCTGGTTGCGCACGTGCTGTTCCAATCATGGTGGCGGCGCATCGGCTTTATGGCGCTGGCAATCGTCCTGCCGATCCTTGCCAATGGCGTACGCGCTTGGGGCACGATCTACATCGCGCAATCGCAAGGCATCGCCTTTGCTGCCGGTTTTGACCACATCTTTTACGGGTGGTTCTTCTTCGCGCTGGTGATGGGCTTGCTGCTGGCGATCGGCTGGAAGTTCTTCGATCGTTCGGTTGACGATGCCTTTATCGACGCAGATAGCATCGCGGCTCTGCCATTCTTTACATCGCTCGAACGCTGGAACGGCAAAGGCTGGGCAGTCTTTGTGGCGAGCATCGCAATGGCACTCGCTACATTGCTCTGGGCCGCGCAAAGCCGCGCGCTGGAAGCCGACATTGCAGACACGCTGGCGCTCCCCGAAGTGCCCGGATGGACGCAGGTTCCGGAAGCCAACAGCTATCCCTGGGCACCCTTGGCCGGTGGAGCTGACCGTGTTCTGCGCGGTAGCTACCGTGACGGCGACGGTCGCATCGTCGACGTGGTCTTTGCCCTCTACGCTGCGCAGGGCGAGGGGCGCGAGGCGGGGGCGTTTGGGCAAGGTGCTTTGCCGCCGGACACCGACTGGCGCTGGCAATCGGCCTCGCTTTCCGCAGACGGCGTGCCGGGGCAGCGCATCCAGGCGCTTGGCACCCAGCGGCGCACGGCGGAAACATGGTTCCGCAAAGGCGACTGGACGGGCACCAGCGGATTGCAACTCAAGCTGCGCACCATGCAGGATCGCCTGTTCCTCACCGCTCGCCCCACCGCCATGCTCATCCTCTCCGCCGAGGAAAACAACGGTATTGATGGGGTGCAAGCCGTCGCCGATTTTCGCGCGTCCACCGGCGATCTTGGCGAATGGATAGACCGCGCCGGATCGATTGAGTAACGGCAGGGACCATGTGCGGGATCGCGGGCCTTTTTCACACCGGAACGATCAAGCCGGTTGACCCTTCGCGGGTCGAGCGGATGTGCGACGCCATCGCGCATCGCGGCCCTGATGGTTCGGGCGTATGGACTGCCCCGGGCGTTGGGTTGGGTCACCGCCGCTTGTCGATCATCGACCTTGCAGGATCGCCGCAGCCGATGGTCTCGGCAGACGAGCGGGCGGTGATCGTCTTCAACGGCGAGATCTACAATTTCCGCGAATTGCGGCGCGAACTTGAAGGGTTTGGCGCACGGTTCCGCACAGAGGGCGACACCGAAGTCATCCTGGCCGCATACCAGCAATGGGGCGAGGACTGCGCGGCGCATCTCAACGGGATGTTCGCCTTCGCGATCTATGACCGGGCCGAACGCACGCTGTTTCTGGCGCGCGACCGGTTCGGGGTGAAGCCGCTGTTTTACACCCAATTGTCCGACGGCGCATTGGCCTTCGCGTCCGAATTGAAGGGCCTGCTCGCCCATCCGCTGCTCCGGCGCGAGATCGATCCGCTGGCGGTCGAGGATTACATGACTTGGGGTTACGTCCCCGATCATCGTTCGATCCTGAAGGGCGTGCACAAGCTGCCCGCAGGCCATACGCTGCTGCTGAAACATGATGCGCCGCTGCCGCGCCCGCGCCAATATTGGGACATCAGCTTCGAGCGCCGCCACAAGGCCAAGCCACGCGACTTGGAAGCCGAGCTGCTGCATCATCTTAAAGTGGCGGTAGAAAGCCGGATGGTAGCCGACGTGCCGCTGGGTGCTTTCCTCTCCGGCGGCGTCGATAGCTCCACCGTTGTTGCCTTCATGGCCGAGGCAGGGAAGGGCAGGGTGCGCACCTGCTCGATCGGCTTCGATGTCGCCAGCGTTGACGAGACATCCTATGCCGAGCAGATTGCCGCGCTGTTCGGCACCGATCAAACAGCACGTAGGGTAAGCGCCGACCAGTTCGATGCCATCGACACCATCGCCGCGATGTTCGACGAACCCTTTGCCGATGCCTCCGCTCTGCCGACATGGCGGGTGTGTCAGTTGGCGCGCGAAAGCGTGACGGTAGCGCTGTCGGGTGACGGGGCGGACGAGGCCTTTGCCGGATACCGCAGGCAGGTCTTCCATGCCCATGAGGAACGCATTCGCGGGCTGATACCCGGTGGCGTGCGACGCAGCGTGCTCGGGCCGCTGGGCAATGCCTTCCCCAAGCTCGACTGGGCACCACGCCCGCTGCGTGCCAAGGCCACCTTGCAATCGCTCGCCGGATCGGGAGCAGAGGGCTACGCGCGCGCGCTGGCGGTGACACCGGGGGAGCTGCGCCAAAGCCTCTACAGCGGCAGCTTTTCGCAGCAGTTGGGCGGCTATGCCGGGGAGGCCCCGCTGCACGATCTGATGGCGAAGGCGCCGGTGCAATCTGGCCTTGATGCCGCGCAATACGCCGATCTCAAGTTCTGGCTCCCGGGCGATATTCTGACCAAGGTCGACCGCACCAGCATGGCTGTCAGCTTGGAGGCGCGCGAACCTTTGCTAGACCACCGTCTGGTCGAATTCGCGGCCGCTCTCCCCGACAATCTGCGTGTGCGCGGCAAGCAGGGCAAGTGGGTGCTGAAGAAGGCGATGGAGCGGTATTTGCCGCAAGACATTCTCTACCGCCCGAAGCAGGGATTTGTAACGCCGGTTTCCGAATGGTTCCGTGAGCCGCTGGAGAGCAAGGCGCGGGGAATTTCCAAGAGCGCGATGCTGGCGCGCACCGGATGGTTCGACAATGCCAAGCTCGAAGCGATTGCCGAGGCGCATATTTCGGGCCGTTCGGATCACGGGCGGTTGCTGTGGCAGCTTGTGATGCTCGACCGCTCGCTGGCGCAGCTCGGGATTACCTAGCCCGCCTTGCCGTGGCCCCGCGCCATGTAATCGGCGCTCTGCATTTCCTTGAGGCGGCTGACGGTGCGGTCAAATTCGAACGCGCCATCGCCCTTGGTGTAGAGTGCCTCGGGCTCCGCGGCGGCGGTTACGAAGAGCTTCACATTGTGCTCGTACAGGGCGTCGATCAGCTTGGTGAAGCGGATTGCTTCGTTGCGATTCTCCGGCCCCATTTGCGGGATGCCGACGAGAATGACGGTGTGATAGGTGCGGGCAATCGCCAGATAGTCGGCCGCTCCCCGATCCTCCATGCACAGCCGCTTGAAGCTGAATACCGCGACGCCTTTCAGGCTCTTGGGAACGTGCAATGACCGCCCGCCTCCCAGCGCCAGCTCTCCCGTTGGCACATTGGCAGCGTCTTCGGGCGCGTAGTCGGTCAGGCGGAAGAAGGCTTCGCGCACCTGTGCCGTCGCCGCATCGCCCATGGGGGCGTGCCAGGTTTTGAGATCGCCCAAACGGTCGAGCCGGTAATCGGTCGGGCCGTTGAGTGGAACGACGTCCAGCTCCGCTTCGATCAGATCGATGAACGGCGTGAAGAGCGAGCGGTTGATCCCGTCCTTGTAGAGGTCTTGCGGCGGACGGTTACTGGTCGTCACCACCGTCACCCCTTCATCCACGATCAGCGCGGTGAAGAGCCGCGCCATGATCGCCGCATCGGCGGTGTTGGTGACGACCATCTCATCAAAGGCAAGGCAGCGGACATCGCGGGCAATCCGCCGGGCGACCCGCCCGATGGCACCCTCGTGCTTTTCCCGCCGTTCCTTGTGCAGCAGCACATCCACTTCAAGCATGAATTCGTGGAAGTGGACACGGCGTTTCTGTCCAATCTGCAAACTGCTGACGAACAAGTCCATCAGCATCGATTTGCCGCGCCCGACGCCGCCCCACATATAGACGCCGCGCGGCTTTTGCGGCTTGCGGTTGAACAGCTGGGCGAGCAGTCCGCCGGGGGCTTCCGCCTCCAGTTCCTTCTGCAATCGGCCGAGCCGCTCGGCAGCGCGGCGTTGATCGGGGTCGGGCTGTAACTCGCCCGCCGCTATCAGTTTCTCGTAACGGGCAAGCACCGGACTTAGATGGCGCGTTCGGCCTGCATCTTCTTGATCTCGGCAATGGCGCGCGCGGGGCTGAGGCCCTTGGGGCAGACATTGGCGCAGTTCATGATGGTGTGGCAGCGATAGAGGCGGAAGGGGTCTTCCAGATCGTCCAAACGCTCGCCCGTCATCTCGTCGCGGCTGTCCGCCAGCCAGCGATAGGCCTGCAGCAGGATCGCGGGGCCGAGGAACTTGTCGCTGTTCCACCAGTAAGACGGGCAGGCGGTGGAGCAGCAGGCGCACAGAATGCACTCATACAGGCCATCCAGCTGCTCGCGCTGCTCGGGCGACTGCAACCGCTCCTTACCCGAAGGCGTCGTCGAAACGGTCTGCAACCACGGGCGGATGCTGGCATATTGCGCGTAGAAGTGGGTGAAGTCGGGCACCAGATCCTTGATGACTTCCATATGCGGCAGCGGGGTGATGCGGATGTCGCCTGACACATCCTCGATCGCGGTGGTGCAGGCGAGGCCGTTCTTGCCGTTCATGTTCATCGCGCAGGAACCACAGATCCCTTCGCGGCAGGAACGGCGGAAGGTCAGTGTCGGATCGATCTCGTTCTTGATCTTGAACAGCGCGTCGAGAACCATCGGGCCACAATCGTCGAGGTCGACTTCGAACGTGTCGTATTTGGGGTTCTTCCCGCTGTCCGGATCATAGCGGTAGATGCGGAACGTCTTCTTCCGGCTTGCGCCTTCCGCCTTGTGAACGGCGCCCTTGCTGTTGATCTTCGAGTTCTTGGGGAGAGTGAAAGTGGCCATGTCGATCCCGTGGGTTTCAGCTTGCCTCCCATTTAGCCGATGCTTGGCCAAGGGCAAGGCAGACCTTCGGCTGAACCCCGCTTTTCCGCGCCTTCCTGCGGCAAATCCAACGAACCTGTTACACCTGTTACACAGTCCTGAGGCAAAAGCGCGCTCCCGGTTTGCAGCGATGAAACTACAGCAGGTTGGAGAGGTTAGCATGAGCATGGCAGCGGCGTAGAACGCAGCGGCAGTTGTAGGAAAGGCGGCCCTTCATGCAGTGGAAACACGCGGCGATTTTCGGAGCGAGCGGCGGGATTGGTGAGGCATTGGCAACCACCTTGGCTGGCGGGGGCACGCAAGTGCTTGCCGGTTCGCGCAGCGGAACCATGCTGCAGGGTGAGGGGATCACATCGTTTGCTTTCGATCTGACCGACGAAGCAAGCATAAAGACTGCGGTCGAACAAATGCGCGACACGCCGCCCGATATGGTGATCGTGGCCAGCGGCGTGCTCACGCTTCCCGACGGGACGGGGCCGGAGCGCAGCTACCGGCACCTTGAACCCGCCGCGATGGCAGAGATGCTGGCGCTCAACACCATCGGCCCGGCACTGATCGCCAAGCATATGTTGCCGCTGTTCCCGCGCGATGCGCCTGCCACGTTCGCCGTGCTTTCTGCCCGTGTGGGTTCGATCGGCGACAACCGTATCGGCGGCTGGCATTCCTATCGTGCGAGCAAGGCGGCACTCAATATGCTCATCCGCAATTTCGCCATCGAGATGGCGCGCACGCATAAGCAGGCACGGATTGTCGGGCTGCATCCCGGGACGGTGGACACCGCCTTGTCCGAGCCGTTCCAGAAGAACCTGCCCGAAGGTCAGTTGACCACTCCGGCGCAATCGGCGGAACATCTGTTGGATGTCCTCGCAGCGCTGACACCTGCGGATAGTGGGGCCGTGTTCGACTGGAAGGGCGAGCGGATCGAGCCTTAATTCCAGATATACGCTCATGACAAAAAGGCCCCCGCACATTTGCTGTGCGAGGGCCTGTTTGTTTCCGGCTAACGCGGATTACTGTCCGAAAGTGCGCTGCCACCAACCGCGGCGGGCACCGCCTTCGCCTTCTTCGGCTGCTGCATCGGCTTCAGCCGCCTGCGTCTCGGCAGTCGCTGCCTCGGGTGCATCTTCCACCTTCTTGGCGCGCGAGCGGCGTTTGGGCTTGGGCTTCTCTTCCGTCGGAGCCTCTTCGGCGGTAGGCGCTTCCTCGACCGGCGCCTCTTCGCTCACCTTCTTGGCGCGCGAACGACGCTTCGGCTTGGGCTTTTCTTCCGCGGTTTCTTCAGCGGCTTCGGCAACAGGTGCTTGTTCCTCTACCGTTGCAGCCTCGTCCTTCTTCTTGGCGCGCGAGCGGCGCTTCGGCTTCGGAGCGGCTTCTTCCACCGGTGCTTCCACCTCAGCCTCAGCCTCTACTGCATCGGGTGCAAGAGCCTGGTCTTCGCCATCCGCCGTGTCATCCGACGGCTTGCGGGACTTATTCCGTCCCCGGCCACCGCGGCTGCGGCGGCGCTTTGGCTTGCCTTCGCCTTCGTCCGCGTCAGCGGAAGATTCGTCCGAACCATTGTCCGCCGGTTCCTCGTCCGACGATTCTTCGCCTTCGGACTCATCGCCGTTCTCGTCACGGCCATTGCCCTTGTTGCGACCACGCCCGCCCCGGCGACGGCGGCGACGCTTCTTGCGCTCACCACCATCTTCATCGCGGTCATGCCCGCGCTTGGGAGTGGAGACGCTATCCTCTTCCGCATCCGTATCGTCCTCGTCATCCTCGATATCCGCATCATCGTCATCATCGATGATCGGTTCGAAGCGCGGGGCTTGCGTGGGCTTCGGGCCGCTTGAAGTGACGCGCATTTTTGCGCCTTCGTCCTCGCCCTCGGGCAGGACTTCGACGGTGACGTTATAGCGGCTTTCGATTTCCGCCAGATCGGCACGCTTGGCGTTGAGCAGATACACCGCCGCTTCGGTAGAAGCGTAAAGTGTGATCGTGCTGCCTTTGCCCTTCGCCGCTTCATCCTCGATCAAACGCAGCGCGGAAAGGCCCGCGCTCGACGCGGTGCGGACAAGGCCCGTCCCGTCGCAATGCGGACATTCGCGGGTAGAGGCTTCGAGCACCCCGGTGCGCAGCCGCTGGCGGCTCATTTCCATCAGGCCGAAGCTGGAAATGCGGCCCACCTGGATTCGCGCACGGTCGTTCTTGAGCGAATCCTTCATGCAGCGTTCGACTTTGCGGATATTGGAACTGTGATCCATATCGATGAAGTCGATCACCACCAGACCGGCCATGTCGCGCAGGCGCAATTGCCGCGCGATTTCCTTGGCCGCTTCCAGATTGGTGTGCAGCGCGGTCGCTTCGATGCCGTGTTCCTTGGTCGAACGGCCCGAGTTGATATCGATGCTGACCAGCGCCTCGGTCGGGTTAATGACCAGATAGCCGCCCGATTTCAGCTGCACCACCGGCTCATACATCGCCGAAAGCTGGTCTTCCGCGCCGTATCGCTGGAACAGCGGCACGGGGTCGGAATAGGCCTTCACCCGCCGCGCATGGCTGGGCATCAGCAGCTTCATAAAGGCCTTGGCGGACTTGTAGCCGCCTTCGCCTTCAACAATGACTTCCTCGATCTCGCGATTGTAGATGTCGCGGATGGCGCGCTTGATAAGATCCGAGTCCGAATGGATCAGGCTCGGCGCGCTGGAGGCCATGGTGCGTTCGCGGATTTCGTCCCACAGGCGGGCGAGATAGTCGAAATCGCGCTTGATCTCCGGCTTGGTGCGCGAAAGGCCCGCCGTGCGGACGATCAGCCCCATGCTCTTGGGGAGCGAGAGATCGCTGACGATGCTCTTCAGTCGCTTGCGATCGCTGCCGCTGGAGATTTTGCGCGAAATGCCGCCGCCATGGCTGGAGTTGGGCATGAGCACGCAATACCGGCCTGCAAGGCTGAGATAAGTGGTGAGGGCCGCGCCCTTGTTCCCGCGTTCTTCCTTGACGACTTGCACCAGCAACACCTGGCGGCGCTGGATAACGTCCTGGATCTTGTAGCGGCGGCGCAGGGCCTGCCGTTTGGCGCGCGCTTCGTCTATTTCCTTGGCACGGCTGCCGCGCTTGCCACCGCGACCCTGCTGGCGGCGTCCGCGCTGCTGTCGACGCCCGCGACCGCGGCGGCCATCGTCATCGTCTTCGCTGTCATCAGACGTCTCGTCGTCATCCGGATCGTCTTCGTCCTCGCCGTTTTCGAGCTGGCCTTCCTCGATCGTGGCGACATCGTCCTTCTCGGAGGTATCGATCTCGGTCACGCCGCCTTCGGCACCGGGGTTTTCCTCGTCCTCGCCGTCTTCCTCGTTGATCCGGTCGAGCGCGCTTTCGCCGTAATCCTCGTCCTCGTCTTCTTCACGAAGCTGGGCTTCCTCTTCCGCCGCAGCCGCTTCTTCAGCGAGCAGACGGGCACGGTCAGCCGCGGGGATCTGGTAATAGTCGGGATGGATTTCGCTGAAGGCGAGGAAGCCGTGGCGGTTGCCGCCGAAATCGACGAACGCCGCTTGCAACGAGGGTTCGACCCGCGTTACCTTGGCTAGATAGATGTTGCCCTTGATCTGCTTGTGTTCGGCAGATTCAAAGTCGAATTCCTCAATCCGGTTTCCCTTGAGCACCGCCACCCGTGTTTCTTCCGGGTGGCGCGCATCGATAAGCATACGCGTTGCCACTAAATATTCTCCGGGCAGACCACCCCGCTACCGGCGGTGGCGGTAAACCCGCGCCGGGAAGAAGTGTCTGCCGATATGTGTGAACCCCGCGCCCTTTGCGTCGGGGAGAAGTCATCCGCCCGTCCGCCGTCTGGCGAAGGGGCGTGCGAAGCGTGTTTGCTGCAATGCCAAGGCGCAGGATTTTCGTCTGCGCTGCACGTTCTGCAACCGGCACGCATCCTTGCGGAAGCGATATGGCCATGGAACGTGTGCTTTGCATTGCGGCATCAACCTGTAATCGGATGCGGATAGCGGCCAAACGCCGTTCCGCGGGTGCCGGGATTTGGGAATGCCGACAAGGTTTTGCTAGCAGTCGGGGAAAGCCTCGGCAACCTTATTGCGCGTTCTCGCAAAAATCCCTTGTGATGCTATTAACCAAGCGATGGATATTGGCGCGGGCGTTGCGCCGCGAACCGCTACGGGCAGAGGAGCTGAAGTCTAACGATGTCGGATCGTCTGCAGATCGGACTGTTGTTCGCCTTCCCGGTGCTGCTGATCGGTGCGCTTTTCGCGCTGGGGCAGACGATTCCGGTGCCGGTGCTGGGGCGCAGTTATGTCATCACCATTCCCTTGCCCGAGGCCGAGGAGCAGCTTGGCCTGCCGGAAATCGCCGGCCCCGCCGATCTGACGCGTCCGCTGGTGGTGATCGATGCAGGGCATGGCGGCCCCGATCCCGGTGCCATTGGCGAGGATTACCGGGAGAAGACAGTCGTCCTCGGCCTTGCCCGCGCGCTGCGCGACAGGCTGCTTGAAGAAGGCGGCATCCGCGTCGCCATGACGCGGGACGATGATTCGCTGGTTATTCTGGAGGAACGCGCGGAAATCGCCCGCGCGCTGGGTGCCGACCTGTTCATCTCGATCCACGCCGATTCTGCTGGCGATGATGGCGGGGTGACCGGCGCGAGCATCTACACCTTGTCGGAGACCGCCTCGTCAGAAGCCGCGGCACGCTTCGCCCAGCGCGAGAACGATGCCGATGTTGTAAACGGCGTCGATCTGTCGGGCACCGATGAGAGCGTGAACGCGATTCTGGTGGAGCTTTCGCAGCGCCGCACCTCCGCACAATCACTCGAATTCGCGCAGCTCATTGTCCGCGAAGGCGAAGGCGTGCTGCGTTTCCATCCGCAAACGCTGCGCTCCGCCGCGCTCGCCGTGCTGCGCGCGCCCGACGTGCCCGCAGTCCTCTACGAGGCCGGGTTCATTTCGAACCGCGAGGAGGCCCGCGCGCTCGCTTCGCCCGAGGGACAGGACCGGTTTGCCGAAGTCATGGCGCGCGCCATCCGGATTTATCTCGCCCGGCAGTCGAACCCGCAATAGGGCTGCGCAATCGACGGGTTTTTCGCGTTTCCGGCATTATTCGCTGTGGCGCGGGCTTTCATCGCCATGCTAAAGCCCCCGGCATGAGCGACGATTTCTCTGACAATACAGCCGCTGCCAGCGTCACCCGCCGCATTTCGCGCGGGGGGCAGGGTGCCTGGGACAACATCCGCCACGCATGGCAGACGCGGCGCTGGTTCCGCGTGCTGTTTTATGCGCTGGGCGGCGGCTTCTTGCTCGCCATCATCGGCTATTTCTGGCTCGCCTATGACTTGCCTGATGCGGAAACGCTGCTCGATTACGAACCGAACCTGCCCACCGTGGTGCGCGGCATCGATGGCGAGATCGTCCACCGGTACGAACGTGAACGGCGGATCGAGCTTGAATACCGTGATATGCCGGAGCAATTGCTCAACGCCTACATATCCGCTGAGGACGAGACCTTCTGGAGCCACAACGGCATCGACGCAGGCGGCTTTGCCGGCGCGGTCATCGACTATGTAACGAAAATCGGCTCGGGCGAGCGGGCCGTGGGTGGTTCCACCATCACCCAGCAGGTCGCCAAGAACATTCTTGTGGGCGACGAATACTCGATCACCCGCAAGCTGCGCGAAATGATCCTCGCCACACGCATTGAAAGCGTTCTGGAAAAAGAGGACATCATCACGCTCTATCTGAACGTGATCCCTCTTGGCCGCCGCAGCTTCGGCGTGCAGGCGGCGTCGCTGGCATATTTTGACAAGGATGTGGACGAGCTCGAACTGCATGAAATGGCTTTTCTGGCGGCGATCACACCGGCGCCCGAACGTTATGGCCGCGAAGCGAATTTCGAAGATGCAAAGCAGCGCCGCGACTTCGTCCTCTCGCAGATGGAAGACAACGGTTACATCACGCAAGAGCAGATGGCCGCAGCACAGGCGGCACCGCTTGGGGTGGTGCAAGGCGGGGGCCAGGTTCGTTCGGTCGATGCCGGCTACTTCCTCGAAGAAGTGCGCCGCCAGCTGATCGCCCGCTTTGGCGAAGAGGCGGTGGATGGCGAAAACAGCGTCTATGCAGGTGGCCTTTGGGTGCGCACATCGCTGGACATGGAATTGCAGGATGCGGCGCGCAATTCGCTGCGCGACGCGATGCTGGGTTATCACGGATCGCGCGGGTGGACGGGGCCGATTGCCACGATCGACCCTGATGACGGATCGCCGACGTCACAACTCGCAAGTTCATATCTAGACATAAATTACGAAGACTGGCGCATCGGCGTTGTCACGCAGCGTAGCGGCAATTCGGCGACGATCGGCTTTGCCGATGGCGAGGAAGCGCCGCTTTCGGGTCTGCCTGATGGTTTGGAAGTGGGCCATGTCATTGCCGTCTCGCCGAGCGGCAATGGCTTCCGCGTGCGCGCCATTCCGGAAATTTCAGGTGGCTTCGTCGCGCTCGATCCGCATACGGGCCGTGTCTATGCGATGCAGGGCGGGTTTGACAGCCGCCTTGGCGCATTCAACCGCGCGGTGCAGGCCAACCGCCAGCCCGGTTCAACGGTCAAGCCGTTCGTCTATGCGACCGGGCTGGACAACGGGATGACCCCTGCAAGCATGATCCCCGACAGCCAGTATTGCTACTATCAAGGCAGCAATCTGGGCGAAAAGTGCTTCACCAATTTCGGCGGCAGCCGGGGCGGGGGCGAATACCCCATGCGCTACGGCCTCGAACAGTCGAAGAACCTGATGACGATCCACATCGCGATGGATGCCGGGATGGAAAATGTCATCCAGGACTTCCGCGATGTCGGGTTGGAGCCGGAGGACATCGAATATCAGCCCTATCCCGCCTTTGCGCTCGGCGCGGGCGAGACAACCGTGATGCGGATCACCAGCGCCTATGCGGCGATGGTCAATCACGGACGCCTCAACGAACCCACACTGATCGATTATGTGCAGGACCGCGACGGTAATGTGATTTACCGCGCCGATACCCGCGATTGCACGGGCTGCAATATGGCCGAGTGGGATGGCGGGGCGATGCCGCGCTTCGGCCGCACCGGCCAGCAGGTGATGGACGCGCGCACCGCGTTCCAGACCGTGCATATGCTCACCGGCGTGATCGAACGCGGCACCGCCACGCGACTGCGCGATCTCGACATTCCGCTGTTCGGCAAGACCGGCACCAGCACCGGCCCCAAGGATGTATGGTTCGTGGGCGGTTCGCCAGACATTGTCGGCGGCGTCTATCTTGGCTTCGATAACCCGCGCAATCTGGGGGGCTGGGTGCAGGCGGGGAACACCGCTGCGCCCATTTTCCGCCAATTCGTGCAGGAATCGCGCGACCACTGGACGGGCCGTCCCTTCACCGCGCCAGAGGGTGTGCGAATGGTGCGGATCGACCGGCGCACGGGCAGCCGCGTATTCGGTGGCTGGCCCACCGACGAGCCGACCGCCTCGGTCATCTGGGAAGCGTTCAAGCCCGATACCGAACCGCGCCGCACCCAGCGTCAGGACGATATCGATGCTATGCGCGAAATTATCCTGGCCCAGCTTCGCCGCCAGCGCGAAGGGCCGCAGCGAACGGCAGCGCCGGTCGAGCAGGAAGCGACCGAAGAACAGGGTAATTTCGCCGAGGAAGAAGGCGGGATCTATTGATCCGGAGCTGTTGACCGGGGCTGGCGGCGCATCAGGGAAGACGCGCTGCCGCTCTTCCCATAATGCGCGGGCTCGGCTAACCGCGCTCGCTGTTTGATTGGAGATTGTGACGATGCGTGCCGAAGGGCAGGCGCATATAGACCGCATTGAAGCGGCGCTGGCGCTGGTGAAGAAATCGCTCGACTGGGAAATGGCTTTGCGCCGGCTCGACGAGCTGGAAGCGCGGGTGCAGGACCCCGACCTGTGGAACGATCCGAAGCAGGCGCAGGCGATCAGCCGCGAACACAAGCAGTTGAAGGACGCGGTCGAAACGGTGGAGGAAATCTCCAGCGAGATGTCCGACGCGGTCGAATTTATCGAAATGGGCGAGGCAGAGGGCGACGATGATATCGTTGCCGATGGCCTCTCCAGCCTCTCCAAACTCGCCGAGCGGGCAGACCGCGACAAGGTGAATGCACTGCTTTCGGGCGAGGCGGATGGTTACGACACCTATTTGCAAGTGAACGCGGGCGCGGGCGGCACCGAAAGCCAGGACTGGGCGGAAATGCTCTTCCGTATGTATGCCCGCTGGGCCGAAAAGCGTGGCTACAAAGTCGAAACGGTTGAATACCAGGCGGGCGAGCAGGCGGGCATCAAGTCGGCGACGATCCTTATCAAGGGCGAGAACGCCTATGGCTACGCCAAGACCGAAAGCGGCGTGCACCGGCTCGTGCGGATCAGCCCCTATGACAGCTCGGCCCGCCGTCACACCTCCTTCTCCAGTGTTTGGGTCTATCCGGTGATCGACGACGATATCGATATCGAGATCAATCCGGCTGATCTGAAGGTTGATACCTACCGCGCGTCGGGAGCTGGCGGGCAGCACATCAATACGACCGACTCCGCGGTGCGCATCACGCACCAGCCCACCGGTATCGTTGTGGCGAGCCAAGCGGACCGTAGCCAGCACAAGAACCGCGCGACCGCTATGAATATGCTGAAAGCGCGGTTGTTTGAACGCGAGATGCAGATCCGCGAGGCGGCGGCGGCGGGCGAATATGCAGAAAAGACCGAGATCGGGTGGGGTCACCAGATCCGCAGCTACGTGCTCCAGCCCTACCAGATGGTAAAAGACCTGCGCACCGGCGTCACCAGCCCGACACCCGACGACGTGCTCGACGGCGACCTCGACGACTTCATCGCCGCCGCCTTGGCGCAGCGGGTGACAGGCGAAAGCGTGGTTGTGGAAGATGTGGAGTAAGCGCGCTGCAAGGGTTTGCCGAGTGCAGCTGAAGGCACTGCTTGCGCCCCGGCGTCACATGCATGTTCAAAGCAAGAGGTTTCAGTACGTGCTCAATGTGGCCTCTGGCACCAACAGCAAAGGGGAATCCTTCATCATCTCCACTGTCGCTCGCGCAGCGGTCAGCAGGCGCTGCCGGTCGCCGAATACGCATTCGGCGCCGTCAACCGTGCGCGCCAGTTGCGCGGCCATGGTGTTGCAATTGGTGGGAAAGCTTTCCAACTGATCGCCCGGATTGGCGCGTCTGATGATGTAATAGCGATATGGTTGGGCTTCTCCGCCCGGAACATCAGGTTCCCGGAATTCGCCTAGATAGTAAACCGATCCGGCACCCATGTTGTCGCTACCGATTTCTACCAGTCCTCCCGTTGCCTCGATCCGCTCTTCCCCGTCTGGTTCAGTGATGTAGAGCGTCCATCGGCGGTTGCCTGCAGCTACGATTCGGGCGCTAGTTACACCAGACGGGCCGATATGTCGGTAGCCGCCCCCAAGCTGAACGTCGGACAATTCCGCAGCGGAGAACAGTGGGCTGGGGCTGGTCCAGAAGCATCCCGATAGTGCGAGCGCCAAGATCGACACTGACAGGGCGCGGATGCCGTTCATTGGACTTCTTCTGCTTCGGGAAACACAATCACTTCGCTTTCTTCCAACGCCCGACGATCCGCCTCTCGCTCTTCGGCAGTCCTGACGCGCGCCAAAGCGTAATGTGGCATCTGGAACACCGGATGATCCTGATCGAGCCAATCCACCACGTGCTCGGCGGAAGAGATCAACGCAGCCCTATCTGTGAAACGGCAGCCCTTGCCACCAAAACCCGGCACCGTCATACCGCTTTGCGCAGGCGTGCCGCGACATTCGGGCAAGAAGATTTCCAAGACGTCGGCATCGGCTCTGGCAACGCCATACTCGTATCCTTCTCCGTCGCGGGTTACCACGATGTAGAAATCATCATGCTGTGCCAGTGGTACCAGAGCGAAGGGGTCATCTACCAAGGTTCCCGCCGGCACAGTACGGACATAATCTCCATCACCACCTTGCGTGCCGCCCACAGTAATTTCCCCGATATTGCGCACGCTATAGAAGCCATCGGTTCCACGCTCGAAACTAAATCTACCACCATAATAGAGGCTGCCACCCGAATACTCGCCATGAAAGCCGATATCGACGTATTCGTCAGGCGCGAACAAAGCCTCGTCAGAATACCAGCAACCGGACAGCATCAACAAAGCAGCAAAAACAAGAACTGTTCGTATCATCGATTCCCCCCGCAGGTTAGTTCGTTGGACGATAAGCGCGACCTTTGCCTTCTGGCAATATGGTTAGTGCCATGGTTGCTACACGATCCGCCACGCCATCGGCTGACACTGCACAATAAGTCCCTTTGCCTTGGCCGCGCTGCCCGCTAGAGGCTCTGGTATGAGAACGGGGTCCACTCTCTCCATTATCGGCGCTCTGCTGGCCTGTGCCGCGCTTGGCGGATGCGATAGCGCTGCGCCTGAGCGGCCCGAGACCTCGCTCGATTTTCCGCAACCCTATCGCCCCGTCTCCGATCTTGCGGGCAATGCCTTCTCTACCGAGGAAGCCCGCGATGACAGGCGCGAAGCGGAAACGGTGATGGATCAGGCGGCGATCACCGAAGGCATGACCGTCGCCGATATCGGCGCGGGCGAGGGGTATTACACCGTCCGCCTTTCTACCCGCGTCGGGCCGGAAGGCCGCGTACTGGCGCAGGATATCGATGCCGAAGCGCTGCGGCGGCTTGGCAGCCGTGTCGAGCGCGAGCGGCTCGACAATGTCTCGGTGATTACAGGCGGGATCGACGATCCCCGCCTGCCGCCCAATAGCTTCGACCGCATCTTCATGGTGCATATGTATCACGAGATCACCGAGCCTTACGCCTTCCTGTGGCGGATGCGACCTGCTTTGCGTGAAGGCGGGCAGGTGATCGTGGTGGATGTTGATCGCCCGACCGACCAGCACGGCATCAATCCACAACTGCTGTTTTGCGAATTCGAAAGAGTCGGCTACCGCCTTGTCGAATTCGTCAGAAAACCGGAAATCGCCGGTTACTACGCACAATTCGAAGTCGCGGGCGAACGCCCCGATCCACAAAATATCGAACCCTGCGCACAGCAGGCGGAAA
Organism: Aurantiacibacter sp. KMU-128; assembly: GCF_056933515.1. NCBI lineage: Bacteria > Pseudomonadati > Pseudomonadota > Alphaproteobacteria > Sphingomonadales > Erythrobacteraceae > Aurantiacibacter > Aurantiacibacter sp. KMU-128. The sequence goes on along the minus strand of NZ_JBXORT010000001.1, from coordinate 1,298,757 downwards.
CAGTTAGCGAAATGGCGGTCAGCGGTGACGGCCACTCAGAGGAAAATAATGACGTTCAAGGGTCTTAAACCCATCACTTACGGCGGCCGCGAAGTGTGGCCGCTGATTGAAGGCGGCAAGGGCGTTTCGGCGACCAACCACATGAGCTCCGGCGCATGGGCGGCAGCAGGCGGCATCGGCACGGTGAGCGCGGTGAATGCCGACAGCTATGACGAGGACGGCAATCCGATCCCGCAGCTGTACCCGCAGGCGACGCGCAAGGAACGCTTTGAACAGCTCGTGCGCTACGCCATCGACGGCGCGACCGAACAGGTGAAGCGAGCGCATGATATTGCGGGCGGCAAGGGCGCGATCAACATCAACGTGCTGTGGGAAATGGGCGGCGCGCAGCAGGTGCTGGAAGGCGTGCTGGAGAACTGCAAGGGCCTCATCACCGGCGTCACCTGCGGCGCGGGTATGCCCTACAAGCTTGCCGAGATCGCTCAACGGTTCAACGTCTATTATCTTCCCATTATCAGCTCGGCACGCGCTTTTCGTGCGCTGTGGAAGCGCAGCTATTCAAAGGTTCCCGACCTCATGGCCGCAGTGGTCTATGAAGACCCGTGGCTGGCAGGGGGGCATAACGGCCTTTCCAATGCCGAAGACCCCAGAAAGCCCGAAGACCCCTATCCGCGCGTTGCCGCTTTGCGTGAGACGATGCGGGCAGAGGGCGTTTCGGAGAACGTCCCGATCGTCATGGCGGGCGGCGTGTGGAATCTGCGCGAGTGGGAAAACTGGATCGACAATCCGGAGCTTGGCCAGATCGCGTTCCAGTTCGGCACGCGGCCGCTGCTGACCGAGGAAAGCCCGATCCCACAGGTGTGGAAGGATATGCTGCGCACGGTCGAACCCGGCGACGTGCTGCTGCACAAATTCTCGCCTACAGGGTTCTATTCGAGCGCGGTGAAGACGCCGTTCCTCTATGATCTGATGCATCGCAGCGAGCGGCAGATTCCGATCTTCAAGCGCGACGAGCAAGAAGGCACCGTGCCGCTGATGGATCACGGCAAGGCGAAGTACTTCTTCGTGCACCCGGGTGACCAGCGCAAGGCGCAGGCGTGGATGCACGAAGGCTTTACCGAGGCGCTGAAAACGCCCGATGACACCGTGGTTTTCGTGACGCCCGAAAGCGCTGACCAGATCCGCGCCGATCAGGCGGGCTGTATGGGCTGCCTCTCGCACTGCCAGTTTTCGAGCTGGAAGGACCACGACACGCACACGACCGGCCGCCTTGCCGATCCGCGCAGTTTCTGTATCCAGAAGACCTTGCAGGACATCGCCCATGGCGGCGATCCGGATAACAATCTCGCCTTCGCGGGGCATTCGGCCTACCGCTTCAAGCAAGACCCATTCTACTCGAACAATTTCACCCCGACGGTGAAGCAATTGGTCGAGCGGATTTTGACCGGCGACTGATATGCACGAGCGCCCCGCTCCGCCGCCTTTGCGCAATACTTTGCGCGAGGCGATGGCGGTGCCGAGGGTGCTGCTCAATCCGCTGCGTCTGCCGCGCGCCGGAGCGCAGATCGGGCAGGGCCGGGCGGTGATCGTCATTCCCGGCCTCGCGACGGGCGACGTTTCGACTACGCTTTTGCGGCGAACGCTGAAGGCGCGCGGGTTTCAGCCCGAAGGCTGGCGGCTTGGCCTCAATACCGGTGCGGATCAGGAGAAGGTGCGCAAGCTCGAAACGCGCCTCGCCGCTTTGCACAAGCAGACGGGCAAGAAAGTCATCCTGATCGGCTGGAGCCTTGGCGGACTTTATGCGCGGGTGATCGGGCAGCGCTGCGCGGAAATGCTCGACATGGTGGTGACGGTGGCGAGCCCGTTCTCGGGAGACCGGCACGCCAATGTCGCGTGGAAGCTTTATGAAGCGATCAACGATCACACGGTCGATAACCCGCCCTTTGCCGAGGATTTCGCGACCAAACCGCCCGTGCCGACCATCGCGATATGGTCAGGTGTGGACGGGATCGTCGCGCCCGAATGCAGCCGCGGGCGGGAGGGCGAGGCGGATTATACGCTGCGCATCGACGCGCCGCATTTCACGCTCGGCACGTCGCGCGCCTGTATCGAGCAATTGCTGGGCATGATCGCGCAGGTGGATGCGGATCGGAAGCCGACCTAGTCGACGTCCCACCCGCGCTCGCCATGGCTGCTCGTGTCGAGGCCTTCGCGTTCCTCTTCCTCGCTCACGCGCATCGGGATGAATAGACTCACGGCAACGGCGACAATCGCTGTCACAAAGGCGCTGTAGAGCGCCACCACGGCAACGCCCATCGCCTGCACGCCCAAGGCCAACGGAATATCGCTCGCCGCAGCATAGCCGGTGCCGCCAAGTCCTTGCCAAGCGAAAAGGCCGAGAAGAACGGTGCCCAGCATTCCGCACGCGCCGTTTACGGCAAATACGCCAAGCGTATCATCGATCAGCAATCGTCCACGGACAAGGCCGGAAATCGAGTAGCAGGCCAACGCCCCGGCAATCCCGATCAGGATTGCTCCGCCCGGCGCGACAAGGTCGGCAGAAGGCGTGATGGTGACAAGGCCAGCCAGCAATCCGGTGGCGAAGCCGCTGATGCTGGATTTGCCGCGGCTGATCTTCTCGACCAGCGACCACGCCAAGGCCGAAACCGCAGCCGCAAGATGGGTGTTGAGCATGGCTGCCGATGCATCGTCGGTCGCGGTGAGCGAAGGCACGCCGTTACGCGCGAGGAAGCCCACCCACAGCAGCGCGGCACCTGCCAGCATCAATGCGGGCGAATGGGCACCGGGCTTATCGTCCAGACGCTTGCCCATCAGCAGCGCAACGACCAGTGCCGATACACCCGCTGTTGTGTGCACGATCAGGCCGCCGGCCTTGTCGACAACGCCGAGATCACCCAGCCAACCTCCACCCCACATCCAATGTGCGACAGGTGCATAGACCAACAGGCTCCAGAACCCGCAGAAGGCAACGATCCAACCGAAGCGTGCACGGTCAACCCATGCGCCGACAATTAGCGCCGGTGCCAGAATTGCAAGGCCCATCTGGAACAAGACGTATGTGCTTTCGGGGATGGTCATCCCGTCCCGCAGGATCGTCAAGCCGGTCAGCATCCACGCGCGGCCATTGCCGATTACGCCACCCACTGTATCGCCAAAAGCCAGCGTGTAGCCGACCATGATCCACAGAACCGAGACAATGCTGGTGATAGCCGCCACCTGGAGGCCGACCGACAAGGCGTTCTTCGCCCGGACCTGTCCGGCGAAATAGAGCACAAGGCCCGGCAGCGTAATAAGCAGCGTGAACAGGCTTGCGGTCAGCACCCAGGCGGTGTCGCCCGGATTGTTCTGCGCGATATTGGTCAGTTCTTGTGCCTGCGCCGGTATGGCGGCGGCGAGCATTCCCGTTGCAGCCGCCATTGCGGCCAATCGCGTGCGAACCATTCTGTTACCCCTGACGCCCGCCTTGCGACGCGGCTGACACTATAGCGTTTCTGTGGCGGGAAAGCATTGTGCTGACAAGATGACTGCGCGTCTTGCGGCGACTCTTTCCCCGGCGCTACATAGCGCGCGATGGTTCGTAATTCGCTAATACTGTGTCTGCTGGCTTTGGCCGTACTCTTATCGGCGCCTGATGCGCGCGGGCAAGAGAGCCGGACGCCGCCTTACTGGATGAGCATCAGTGCGGAAGAGGCGCGGATGCGGGTGGGGGCAGGGCGGCAGTTCCCGGTCGAATGGGTGTACCGCCGTGCGGGCCTTCCGGTGAAGGTGCTGCGCAGCTTCCAAGGGTGGCGGCTGATCGAGGATCCCGATGGCGCGCAGGGGTGGATGTATGACAGCCTGCTCAGCCAACGACGCACCGCACTGGTGATCGGCGAAGGGCTGGTGCCGATGCGCGAGAGCGGGGCGGAAAATGCGGCCTTGCGCTGGAACCTCGAACCCGGCGTGATTGGCGAGCTTGGCGAATGCGCACGCAACTGGTGCGAGCTGAACGTCAACGGCGCGCGCGGCTGGGTGGCGCAGGATCGCCTGTGGGGCGCGGGCGAGCTCTAACGATAGCGGAAACAAAAAAGGGCGACCCGCAGGCCGCCCTTTTGTGGTTTCATGCCAGTTCCGATTACTCGGCGGCGTAGGAATAGCGCATCGCATTCCCGTCGGCACCGGTGATGGTGCGCACGCCTTCTGCGTCGGCATCCGAGATGGTGTAGCAGCTCTCTGCCGCGCCTTCTTCGCTGCCGGTCATGCACACGCCCTGGTCGTTTTCGACCCAGCTGCCGGACTCTTCGCCTTCGCTCGTGGTCATCGTGTAAGTGCCATCAGCATTGATGTCGACCACAGCCGGCGTCGCCACAGTGTCGAGCTCGGTGTAGGTGCCCGCAGTAGTGCTGGTTTCGGCCGGAGCGGCCTCGGCAGTCTCAGCGGCTGCGCTGTCGTCTGCGGTTTCGGCTTCTTCGGCATTGCCGCCACACGCGGCGAGGGCGAGGGCTCCGGCTACTGCAATAATCTTCTTCATCATGTGCTCCCTTTCAAATTGTCTCGGTGTGGTTTGAAACTATTCTGCCGCTTCGGACTCAGTAACGCGGCGCACGGTCACCGTGTTGCCGTTGCGCGCCATGGCCGTCCAACTGCCGTCTTCGCGCGGTTCGCTTTCGACCCAGCACGCTTCTTCGGCGTCACCGGCGTTCTGGCCGAAGCACATGGCGCCATGTTCATCACGTCGCCATGCACCGCCGCCAAGGTCTTCCCCGTCTGCGCTGTCAGCAAAAGTGCCATCGGCCATCCGGCGGTGCATCACGGTGCCGCCATCATCGCTGGATATTTCGAACAGTCCGACATCGGCAGGATCAACACTGGTTGCCGCCGCTTCACTTGCCGCCTCGTCCACCGCTTCGGGCGCTGCCGCGTCGTCTCCGCCGCAGGCTGCCAGCGCCAATGCACCAGCCAATGCTATCGTAATACGCAAAACCCTCTCCCCTCAGTTGCGAGGGGAGAGGGTTAGCAAGCTCTCGGCTGAGGTGCGAGTAAAATCAGGCCAATTCGACTGCTACAGCGGTCGCTTCACCGCCGCCGATGCACAGCGAGGCGATGCCGCGCTTCTTGCCCTGCTGCTTCAGCGCGTTGAGCAGCGTGACGATAATGCGCGTTCCGCTTGCACCGATGGGATGGCCCAATGCGGTGCCGCCGCCATTCACGTTAATCTTGGCATGATCGATGCCGATGTCGCGCATCGCGAACATGGCGACGCAGGCGAAGGCTTCGTTGACTTCCCACAGATCGACATCCTCAACGCTCCAGCCCGTCTTTTCGAGCAGCTTCTGGATCGCGCCGACCGGAGCGATGGTGAATTCTTCAGGCGCCTGCGCATGGGCTTCGAGACCGATCACGGTTGCAACCGGCGTCAGTCCCTTCGCTTCGGCAACGCTTTTGCGGGTCAGCACGACCGCTGCAGCGCCATCCGAAATCGACGAAGAGGTCGCGGCGGTGATGGTTCCGTCCTTGGCGAACGCCGGGCGCAGCTGCGGGATCTTCTCCGGGCGGCCCTTCGACGGTGCTTCATCGGTATCGACGATCACCTCTCCCGCGCGGGTCGAGACGGTCACCGGCACAACTTCGTCGGCAAACGCGCCGCTGGCAATCGCAGCATTGGCGCGTTCCAGCGAGGCGATCGAGTAAGCGTCCATTTCCTCGCGGGTGAGCTGGTACTTGTCAGCCATTTCCTGCGCGAAAGTGCCCATGGCGCGGCCCGGCTCGTAGGCGTCTTCCAGCCCGTCGAGGAACATATGGTCGTAAGCGGTGTCGTGGCCAATCCGCGCGCCAGAACGGTGCTTCTTGAGCAGGTATGGCGCGTTGGTCATGCTTTCCATGCCGCCCGCAATCACCGTATCCACGCTGCCGCTGGCGAGCGCTTCTGCGCCCATGATGACGGTCTGCATGCCGCTGCCGCATACCTTGTTGACCGTGGTCGCCTGCGCGCTGAGCGGGAGGCCGGACTTGATCGCCACCTGGCGGGCAGGGGCCTGGCCAAGCCCTGCGGGAAGCACGCAGCCCATGTAAACGCGGTTCACATCGTCACCCGAAACACCCGCGCGCTCGATAGCGGCCTTGACCGCTGTCGCGCCCAGATCGGTGGCAGAGACATCGGACAAAGCGCCCTGCATCGCGCCCATCGGGGTGCGGGCATAGGACAGGATGACGACGGGATCGGCTTCGTTGAAAGCGGGCATGATAAACTCCAACCTTTGGGTTTCGCAGAGATGCGGTTACTGGGCATCGCGTTTAATGTTGCGATGCAACGAATGCAAACGCGGTGCGTTGCCAATACGAATGCACATCAACCGCACCCTGCCAATACGACTTAAGGCTTTTTCATGACCGATTTGACCACCGATCCCGCCGATCTTCCGCAAATGCTAGCCGCCCAGCGTAAGGCTTTTACGGCAGCTCGCCCCGAATCCCTCGACACGCGGCGTGGCCGGATCGACCGGCTGATCGCGCTGCTCAACGAAAACGCGGATGCACTGTGCGATGCGATGAATGCCGATTACGGCAACCGCTCGCGCGTGCAGAGCATGATCACCGACATCATGGCGACGGTGAACTTCGCCAAATATTGCCGCAGCAATCTGTCCAAGTGGGCGAAGCCGGAAAGCCGCAGCACGCAGTTTCCGCTCGGCTTGCTGGGCGGCAAGGCGCAATTGCGGCTTGAGCCGAAGGGCGTGATCGGGATCATCAGCCCTTGGAATTTCCCCGTGAACCTCGCTTTCGGCCCGCTGGCGCAGGTGCTGGCCGCGGGCAACCGCGCGATGCTGAAACCGAGCGAGCTGACCCCGCAAACAAGCGCGCTGATTGCCGATCTGGTGGCGAAGTATTTCGCGCCCGAGGAAGTCACCACGGCAGTGGGCGGCGTCGATGTCGCGCAGGCCTTTTCCTCGCTGCCTTTCGATCATCTGGTCTTCACCGGCTCGACTGCGACCGGGCGCAAGGTGATGCAGGCGGCGGCGGCCAATCTGGTACCGGTCACGCTCGAACTGGGCGGCAAGAGCCCGGTGGTGATCGGTCGCAGCGCCGATCTTACGCGGGCGGGTGACCGGATCGTGACAGGCAAGATGATGAATGCGGGGCAAATCTGCCTTGCGCCCGATTACCTGCTCGTGCCCGAAAGCATGGAGGACGGAGTGATCGCCGCGTTGGAGCTGGCCGCGATGGACCAATATCCCACGCTTCTCGACAATTCGGATTACGCCTGCGTCATCAATGACCAGCAATATGCCCGCCTGCAAAGCATGGTCGCCGATGCGCGGGAGAAGGGCGGGGACGTCATCGAAATCAATCCGGCGGGCGAGAATTTCGGTAGCAGCAACCAGTGCAAGATGCCGCTCACCATCATCCGCAATCCGACCGAGGATATGCAGGCGATGCAGGAAGAGATTTTCGGCCCTGTGCTTCCTGTGAAGACCTACACCAGCGTCAGCGAGGCGATTGAATACATCAACGCGAAGGACCGCCCGCTGGGTCTTTACTACTTCGGCACCGACGCTGGGGAGCGCGAGCAGGTGCTGCGGCAGACAATTTCCGGCGGCGTGACGGTCAACGATGTGATCTTCCATGTCTCGGCCGAAGACCTGCCCTTTGGCGGCGTCGGACCGAGCGGCATCGGCGCCTATCACGGGCCGGAGGGTTTCCGCGAATTCAGCCATGCGCGCGCCGTCTACACCCAGCCCAAAATCGACGTGGCAGGCCTTGCTGGCCTGAAGCCGCCTTATGGCGAGCGGGCGCAGACCATGCTCAAACTGATGACCAAAAAGTAGCGCTGGAAATCTGCCGGGCGAGGGTGGGCGGCGGAGCCGTGCTACGCTAGGCTGTGCAGCATGATCCGTTACGCTCTAGCCGCTACCCTTGCGCTTACGCTCACCGCCTGCGCATCCCGTATCGAATTGCCCGGCAGCGTTTTGCCGCCAGAGCCGCAAGCTGTTGTCGTCGAGGGGATGGGCCCGCCGGTGGACTGGCGTCCGGTCGATGCCAATACCGGCCAGATCGGGGATATTGCCGGTCTGACGCAATTGGCCGAGGATTTTCCCGACTCGTCATCTGTGCGGATGCGGCTGCTGGGCGCGCATTTCGTGGCGCGCGAGGAGTCCGGCTCCGCGCCGATCATTGACGATCTCGCCTGGCTGGGCGAGCGGCGCTATCTGTTGCCGGAGCAAGCGGTCGGGCAATTGCGCAGTGCATTTACCACCACCGACGAACGGATGGCGGTGCGCCGCGCCTTTGAATGGGACCGCAGCCCTGTCACTGCCAGCGATGTGGTGGCCGAGACGCCCGCAGCCGCGCGGCTTGCGGAAAGCGTGCTTTGGGATGGCGAGCAGGATCGCCTGTTCGTCACCAGCATCGTCTCCCGCGCGCTGCATTATCGCGGGAGTGATGGCGAGTGGCAGGCGCACCCGATTTCGGGCGAGGGCAGTTTCTCCGGCATCGCGCTCGACGAGGCGCGCAATCTAATCTGGGTCGCTTCGGGAGTGGTCAGCACAACGCCCGATTCCGCAAGCGCATATCGCGGCCTGATCGCGCTCGACCGGATTACGCTGGAGGAGCGCCGCCGTGTGCCGCTTGGCCCGGGTGCAACGATATCGGATATTGCCGTGGGACCGGATGGCACTGTCTACGGCAGCGATCCGATCGGCGGCGGCGTGTATTTCGCAACCGTAACCGACAGCACGATGCGCACTTTCATCGCGCCGGGCACGTTCCGCAGCCCGCAGGGGATTGCGGTGCGGCCGGACAACAATTCGCTCTACATCAGCGACTATCGCTATGGCCTTGCGCAGGTGATGATCCGCAGCCGCCATGTCTACCGGATGCGCGCGGCAGAGCCGATGCTGCTCGACGGAGTGGACGGGCTTTGGCTGCACGGCAACGAGCTGATCGCGGTGCAGAACGGCCTCAACCCGCACCGCATCACCGCGTTTGCGCTGGGGCAGGGGATCGGCGTCATTGCCTCGCACCGCACACTCGAATTCGCGAACCCTGCGTGGACCGAGCCGCTCGGCGGCAGCATTGCGGGGGACGCGCTCTATTACATCGGCGATGGCCAGTGGGACATCTGGGGTGAAGGCGGGGAATTGCGCGAGGGGGCATCGCCCCGCGCCACGCGCATCCGCCGCGTGCAACTGGTGGATAGTCCGCCTGAATAGGGGATTTTAGTCCGTTCAGCTACCTTGCATCGCAGCATTCAAAGGCTTAGACGCGCCGCAAATCAACAGCAAAACCGAGTCCATTTTGCCTGATCAAACCGCCTATCTCCTCGAATACCTGCCGATTATCCTGTTTCTGGGAATCGCGCTGGCGCTTTCGGTGGCTTTCGTTTTCCTGCCGATGGGCGTGTCCCGCCTGACCGGCGCGCACAACCCGACAGAGGGCAAGCTGACTGAATACGAATGCGGCTTCCCCGCCTTCGAGGCACCGCGCAGCCAGTTTGACGTGCGGTTCTATCTGGTGGCGATCCTGTTCATCATTTTCGATCTGGAGGCGGCCTTCCTGTTCCCCTGGGCTGTCAGCCTGGAGCATACCGGATGGGCAGGTTGGATCGGGATGATGATCTTCCTCGTCATTCTGACGGTCGGCTTCGCCTACGAATGGAAGAAGGGAGCTCTGGATTGGGAATGAGCAACTCGACCATCATTACCCCGCCGAACGCTCTGCCCACTGCCGCCCAAGGCGGCGAAGTGAAGCAGCCGGATACGGACTTTTTCAACGCGCTCCAGACCGAGGTGAACGACAAGGGCTTCCTTGTTACCTCGACCGAGGAGCTGTTCCAATGGGCGCGCACAGGCTCGCTGTGGTGGATGACCTTCGGCCTCGCCTGCTGCGCGGTCGAGATGATCCACGTCAATATGCCGCGCTACGATATGGAACGCTTCGGGATCGCCCCGCGCGCCAGCCCGCGCCAGTCGGACGTGATGATCGTGGCGGGCACGCTGTGCAACAAAATGGCACCGGCTCTTCGCCGCGTTTACGATCAGATGTCCGATCCGAAATACGTCATTTCGATGGGCAGCTGCGCCAATGGCGGGGGCTATTACCATTACAGCTATTCCGTGGTGCGCGGCTGTGACCGCATCGTGCCGGTCGATATCTACATCCCGGGCTGCCCGCCGACTGCAGAAGCGCTGCTTTACGGCGTGATGCAGCTTCAGCGGAAGATCCGCCGAGTGGGGACGATCGAGCGATGAAGCACCTCTTCCGCCGCACAATGGGCGCTTGTCTTGGGGCAGTAGTGGCCATGTTGATGGCGCCAAGCGTTGCGTTTGCGCAGCCCGCACCCGAGCGGCTTGAGCTAGCTAATGGTCGAGCCAGTGTTGTGATGCCTTGCCGTAATCCGACAATGATTCCGGCGGACTATTTCGGCCGGACTGCAATAGTTTGCATTACAGAAACGATGACGTTTGCAGCAGTGTCCTCTGAAGGCGAAGAGATTGCTTATGAGGATCCGTTTCCGTCTTCATACGAGGCCATCACTGCGATGGTGGAGGGACGCGAGGACCGCGTTGTTTTCCTCGAAACAGTAGTCGGCAACCATCGGATGTTCGAGATTACGCGCAACGACGGCACGCCTTTTGGTATTATGGCAGGGATTGAGCTTGGGGATTACCACCTTGTTTACGCTGCGGCATACCCGACTTCAGAAGCGGCAGAACTTACATCACTGGACGAGGATGACGTGAGGAGGTTCGTCGCTTCATTGGAGATCAACGACCAATGACCGTCCTCCACTCCGCCCCCAAATTCGCCTCCAACGAAGGCGTGCTTGACGCTTTGACGTCAGCACTCGGCTCGCATGTGATCGCCTCCAGCGAGGAGCATGGCGAGATCATTCTCACCGTGAAGCGCGAGAGCATCGAGGATGTGCTGCGTTCTCTTCGCGACGATCACGCTTACCAGCAGCTCGTCGAAATTGCCGGTGTCGACTATCCCGACCGCGCAGAACGGTTCGAAGTCGTCTATATGCTGCTCAGCCTCACCAAGAACCACCGGATCATGGTGAAGGTCAGCACGGACGAGGATACGCCTGTTCCCACCGTCACCACGCTGTGGCCGGTCGCCGGATGGCTCGAACGCGAAGTGTTCGATATGTATGGCGTCACCTTTGACGGCAACACCGATTTGCGCCGCATTCTCACCGATTACGGATTTGAAGGGCATCCCTTCCGCAAGGACTTCCCGCTAACGGGCTATACCGAACTGCGCTATTCTGAGGAGGAAAAGCGCGTGGTGTATGAGCCGGTGAAACTGGCGCAGGATTTCCGCAGCTTCGATTTTACCAGCCCTTGGGAAGGCGCGGATTACGTGCTTCCGGGCGATGAAAAGGCAGAGAAGGAGGACGGCAAATGAGCGGCCTCGTTCAGGACACCGCGCCGACAACCGACGGCGAGGAAATCTCCAACTACACGATCAATTTCGGCCCGCAGCACCCTGCCGCGCACGGCGTTTTGCGCATGGTGATGGAGCTGGATGGCGAGATTATCGAGCGGATCGACCCGCATGTTGGTCTGCTCCACCGCGGCACCGAAAAGCTGATCGAGTACAAGACGTACCTGCAGGCGCTCCCGTATTTCGACCGGCTCGATTACTGCTCTCCGCTGGCGCAGGAATATTCGTATGTCCTCGCCATCGAGAAGCTGCTGAATGTCGAAGTGCCGGAGCGGGCGCAGTATCTGCGTGTGCTGTTCGCCGAGCTGACGCGCATCTGCAACCATATGCTCAATATCGGCGCGCACGTGATGGATGTGGGCGCGATGACGCCCAACCTCTGGGTGTTCGAACTGCGCGAGGATTGCCTCAATTTCTTCGAACGGGCTTCGGGCGCGCGGATGCACTCGGCGTGGTTCCGCCCCGGCGGCGTGCATCAGGATGTTCCGCTGAAGCTGCTCACCGATATCGGCGATTGGGTCGATACCCGGCTGCCCGAACTGTTCGGCGATGCGATGAGCCTCGTGCAGGACAACCGCATTTTCAAACAGCGTAATGTCGATATCGCGGTGGTGAGCAAGGAAGACGCGATCAAATGGGGCTTCTCCGGCCCGATGATCCGCGCGGCCGGCATCCCGTGGGATCTGCGCAAATCGCAGCCCTATGACGTGTATGACCGGATGGATTTCGAAATCCCGGTCGGCACCAATTCGGACTGTTACGACCGCTTCATGGTCCGCTGCGAGGAAGTCTACCAGTCGGCGCGCATCATCAAGCAGTGCCTCGCTGAAATGCCCGAAGGCCCGATTGCGAGCGACAACAAAAAGGTCTCACCGCCCAAGCGTGGTGAGATGAAGCAGTCGATGGAAGCTCTGATCCATCACTTCAAGCTCTACACTGAAGGCTTCCACGTTCCGGCAGGCGAAGTTTATGTTGCAACCGAAAGCCCCAAGGGCGAATTCGGCGTGTATCTGGTGGCCGACGGAACCAACAAGCCCTACCGCTGCAAGATCCGTCCGACTGCGTTCTCGCACCTGCAGGCGATGGATTTCATGTCCAAAGGCCACATGCTGCCCGACGCAACCGCGATCCTCGGCGCAATCGACGTGGTGTTCGGGGAGTGCGACCGGTGAGGTTGCTACGCTTCTTATTGGCAATACCCGTGGTTGTGGCGATGGTTATCCTCGCCAAGGCTGCGCAGCTTGCGTCGGTCAATGCGTTTGGAGCGAGCCTCGGCTTTACCGCAGCCTCGCTTATTGGTTTGTTGCCGGTGATTGGCCTCTACGTTGTCGCTGCGATCAAGCTGCCACATATTGAGGGGATTACCCGGTGATCCTCCGCGAACTCTTCATCCTCCTCGCAGCCTTCGCCGCCTTCGCATCAGCAGTCGCGGCATACCTTGTGGCATTCCATGGTGAGGCACCGCTCAAGGACATTCTCTCCACCGCCTTCGCTGCGGTGATCGGTCTCTATGTGGGCCGCTATTTCGAACGACGGAGACTGGCGCATGGCCGGTAGACATATCGCCCCTGACACGCCCGAACTGCGCAAGCGGTGGAGTGGCTGGACTTTCACGGATGCCAACCGTGAGAAGGCCGATTGGCATATCAAGAAGTACCCTGAGGGCCGCCAGAAGTCGGCGGTGATGCCGTTGCTCGATCTCGCACAGCGCCAGGTGGGTGAAGAGACCGAGACGCAGGGCTGGCTGCCTTTGCCGGTGATCGAATATGTCGCCGACTATCTCGATATGCCGGTCATCCGCGTGCTGGAAGTCGCGACCTTCTACATGATGTATAACCTTGTTCCGGTGGGCAAATTCCACGTGCAAGTGTGCGGCACCACGCCGTGTATGCTGCGCGGATCGGACGCCATCATCGAAGCGTGCAAGAAGCGCGGCATGAAGTTCGGCGAGGTGTCGGAAGACGGCCTCTGGACGCTGACCGAGGTCGAATGCATGGGCAATTGCGCCACCGCGCCGATGGTGCAGATCAATGACGGCAATTACGAAGACCTGACGCCCGAACGTCTCAATGCAGTGCTCGATGCGCTGGCCGCGGGCGAGCAGCCGAAGGAAGGCACGCAGGAGCCGGGCCGTCACACGTCCGAGCCTGCGGGCGGGCCGACGACGCTGAAGGAAATGGTCGACGCCAATCACGATTATCGGAGCCAATGGTGATGGATCAGATTGTCCCCGTCATTGTCGCACTGGTGCTCGTCGCCATCGCGTGGAAAGTCCTCAAGGGCATCGTCAAGACCGCCGTGCTCGTCCTGCTGCTGGCGGCGGCGGCCTATTTCGTATTCGGAGGCATGGCGTAATGCTGGCTGACAAGGATCGCATCTTTACCAATGTCTACGGCTTCCAGTCGCCCGATCTGAAGGCGGCGCAGGCGCGTGGCGATTGGGACAACACGAAGAAGCTGATGCAAGTCGGCCAGGACGCCATCATCGAAGAGGTGAAGGCATCGGGCCTGCGCGGGCGCGGCGGCGCGGGCTTCCCGACGGGTATGAAGTGGAGCTTCATGCCCAAGGAAAGCAAGGACGGTCGCCCCAGCTTCCTCGTCATCAATGCCGACGAATCCGAGCCGGGTTCGTGCAAAGACCGCGAGATTATCCGCCACGATCCGCACAAGCTGATCGAAGGCGCATTGATTGCCGGATACGCGATGCGGGCGCGGGCGGCCTATATCTACATTCGCGGCGAGTATATCCGCGAGGCCGAGGCACTCCAGAAGGCAATCGACGAAGCCTATGACGCGGGCCTGATCGGCAAGAATGCCAGCGGTTCGGGCTACGATTTCGACGTGTTCATGCACCGCGGCGCAGGCGCCTACATCTGCGGCGAAGAAACCGCGATGATCGAAAGCCTCGAAGGCAAGAAGGGCCAACCGCGCCTCAAGCCGCCTTTCCCGGCGGGTGCAGGCCTCTATGGCTGCCCGACGACGGTCAACAATGTCGAGTCGATCGCGGTCGTCCCCACGATCCTGCGGCGCGGCGCAAGCTGGTTCGCCAGCTTCGGGCGCGAGGGCAACAAGGGCACCAAGCTGTTCCAGATCAGCGGCCATGTGAACACGCCCTGCGTTGTCGAAGAAGCGATGAGCATCACTTTCGAGGAGCTGATCGAAAAGCATTGCGGCGGCATTCGCGGCGGGTGGGACAATCTGCTCGCGGTCATCCCCGGCGGTTCCTCGGTGCCGCTGGTGCCGGGCGAACAAATCCGCTCTGCCCATATGGATTTCGACGGGCTGAAAGAACTCGGCTCGGGCCTCGGCACGGCGGGCGTTATCGTGATGGACAAGTCGACCGACATCGTCCGCGCGATCAGCCGCCTCAGCTATTTCTACAAGCACGAGTCTTGCGGCCAGTGCACACCCTGCCGCGAGGGCACGGGCTGGATGTGGCGCGTGATGGAGCGGCTGCGCGTGGGCGAAAGCTCGGTCGAAGAAATCGATATGCTCTATCAGGTCACCAAGCAGGTGGAAGGTCACACGATCTGCGCACTGGGCGACGCCGCCGCATGGCCGATCCAGGGCCTGCTCCGCCACTTCCGCCCCGAACTCGAACGCCGCATTGCGGAACGCGAGGGCGGCTTGCAGGAGGCGGCGGAATGAAGCGGTTTCTGGCTCTTGTAGCGGCCACGCTTGCTGGCCTCACACTCGCAACACCTGCTGCAGCGCAACAGGAACGCAACGAGCGGATGCAGCGGCTTGCGGTCGAGGCGTGGACCGCGTGTATGGCGGACGAGTTTCCGGAGGATGTGCATCGCTTGCTGACGATGGACTACCGAAGCGACGAATACCGCGCGCTCATGCAGGACATGGGTGACCGCCGGATCAGCGAACGGTGCTTCCGCGCGATGCCGCGCGCCTATCGACGGATCGAACTGGGCGGGCTCCCCTTTGCGGGCGGCCTGGCAGAGCAAGCGATGGAAAGGGTGGAGGAGCCCTCACTGCTGATCCGCCTGTCTATGGCCGTGATCGGCGAGCGGCCAGAGACCTATTCCTACACCGATCTGGTGGCCAATTGCATGGTGACGGGCGCGCCCAATCTGGTGGCCGACCTGTTCGCCACCGAGGTCGCCTCGGAAGCAGAAGTCGGCGCGTTCGCGCAGCTAGCGCCCGTGCAGGCCATCTGCACCCAGAGCGGCGATGCCATCGAAGCAAGCGCGATTGCCATGCGCTCCATGCTCGCCACCGCCAGTTACCGAATTCTCGCGGCGCAGGATGACGCGCCGGTAGAAAGTGAGACCGATGCCTAAAGTCACCGTAGACGGTCAGGAAGTGGAGGTGCCCGATGGCGCCACCGTGCTGCAGGCGTGCGAGCTTGCGGGCAAGGAGATTCCCCGTTTCTGTTACCACGAACGCTTAAGTATCGCCGGTAACTGCCGGATGTGCCTGGTGGAAGTAAAGCCGGGGCCGCCCAAGCCGCAGGCTTCTTGCGCGCTGCCTGCCACCGAAGGGCAGGAAATCCGCACCGACACGCCGATGGTCAAAACTGCGCGCGAAGGTGTGATGGAGTTCCTCCTTATCAACCACCCGCTCGATTGCCCGATTTGTGACCAGGGCGGCGAGTGCGATCTGCAGGATCAGGCCATGGCCTATGGCCGTGGCGGCTCGCGCTATCACGAGAATAAGCGGGCGGTCACGAGCAAGAATATGGGCCCGCTGATCAAGACGATCATGACCCGCTGCATCCACTGCACCCGCTGTGTGCGCTTCTCCGAAGAGATTGCGGGCGTGGACGAAATCGGCGCGCTGTATCGCGGCGAGGATATGCAGATCACCACCTATCTGGAGCAGGCGGCAAAGCATGAGCTGTCGGCGAACGTGATCGACCTGTGCCCGGTCGGCGCTTTGACGAGCGGCCCCTACGCCTATGAGAGCCGCCCTTGGGAGCTGAAGAAGACGCTCGGCATCGACGTTTCCGATGCGGTTGGCGCAAACATCCGGATCGACAGCCGTGGCCGCGAAGTTCTGCGCGTGCTCCCGCGCATCAACGATGATGTGAACGAGGAGTGGATTTCGGACAAGGCACGCTATCAGGTCGACGGCCTCACACGGCGTCGCCTCGACAAGGTGTTCATCCGCCGCAGCGGCAAGCTGGCCGAGGCAAGCTGGGACGAAGCGTTCAAGGCGATCGCCAAGGCCAAGCCGGGCGCCAGCATCGCCGCTATCGCGGGCGATATGGTCGATTGCGAAACGATGTTCGCCGCCAAGGCGCTGCTCAAGGCGAGTGGTTCCTCGCTGATGGAGAGCCGCCAAACGGGGATGGATTATGACGTGTCCAACCTCGCGGCGGTCAATTTCAACAGCACTTTTGCCGGGATCGAGGAGGCGCAGGCCATCCTCATCATCGGCAGCCATGTGCGCTGGGAAGCGCCGCTGGTGAATGTCCGCCTGCGCAAGGCAGTGAAGCGCGGCGCGAAGGTGTTTATCGTCGGGTCCGAATGGGACACGACGTACAAGGCGGAATTCCTCGGCAGCGATCTTGGCGTGCTGAACAAGCTGCCGGCCAGCGTGACCGATGCGTTCAAGGCGGCGGAAAAGTCGGCGGTTATCCTCGGCGCGGCGGGGTTTGCAGCGGGCGCACATGAGGCGGCACTGGCGGTAGCTGGCAAGCTGAAGGCGGAGTTCAACGCGCTCCACACCGCAGCGGCCCGCATGGGCGCTCTGATGCTCGGTTTCGCGCAGAAGGGCGGCATCGCCGATATCGTTGCGGCCAAGCCCAAGGTGGTGCTCGCGCTGGGCGCAGACGAGGTCGACTGGAGCGCGTTTGGCGACAGTCTCAAGGTCTATATCGGCCATCACGGCGACAAGGGCGCACACGCGGCGGATATCGTCCTGCCCGCCAGCGCCTACACCGAGAAAGCGGGAACCTACGTCAGCACCGAGGGCCGCGTGCAGATGGCCGACAAGGCGATTTTCGCTCCCGGCGATGCGCGTGAAGACTGGACGATCCTGCGCGCGCTGGCCGATGCGCTGGGCGTCACCGTAGGGTTCGACAGCTTTGGCGAGCTTCGCGCGGCTATGGTGGCCGAAGTGCCTGTGCTGGGCGACGAAGGCATGATCGCCGACTACGGCGCGCTTCCGGCCGCGCCGAAGGGCGTAAAGGCCTCGGGCGAGATTGCCGCCTATCCGGTGACGGACTTCTACCTCACCAACCCCATCGCCCGCGCCAGCACGGTGATGCAGCAATGTTCGGCTGAACTGCTGCATGGCGACGCGCTGAAGGAGGCGGCGGAATGAGTGTTTTTGCGAACCTCGTCATTCCCGCGAAGGCGGGAATCCAGTCTGGCCTCGGCACTCCCATTTTCTGGATCCCCGCCTTCGCGGGGATGACGAACGGGGGGGAAGAGTAATGACCGAATTCTTCGAAAATCTCGGCCTGTCCTACGAGTGGGCGCTGTTTGTCGGCATGGTCTCCGGCATTCTGCTCATCGCCTTCCCGGTGATGCTCGCGGTTGCGCTTGTGATCTATATGGACCGCAAGGTGCTCGGCGCCGTCATGATGCGGCGCGGGCCCAACGTGGTCGGGCCGTTCGGCATCCTCCAAAGCTTTGCTGACGGGCTGAAGGTCTTCCTGCAGGAAACCATCATTCCCAGCGCGGCAAACAAGGGCATTTTTCTCCTCGCGCCGATCATCACCTTTACCGTGGCGCTGCTCGCCTGGGCGGTGATTCCGTTTGCGGACGGCGTGGTGCTGGCGGATATCAATGTCGGCATGCTCTATGTGCTCGCGATCAGTTCGCTGGGCGTTTACGGCATCACGATGGCGGGCTGGGCGAGTAACTCCAAATACCCGTTCTTCTCCGCCATGCGCGCAGCCGCGCAGATGATTTCCTACGAAGTCTCGATCGGTTTCATTCTGGTGTGCGTGGTGCTGTTTGCGAACAGCTTCAACCTCAGCGAGATCGTGAACGCGCAAAAGGGCCACGGCCTCGGCATCATCAACGGCTATTACTTCAACCTGCTGCTGTTCCCGATGTGGGTGCTGTTCTTCATCTCCAGCCTCGCAGAGACGCAGCGTGCACCGTTCGACCTGACCGAGGCGGAGAGCGAGCTGGTGGCGGGGTATCAGACCGAATACAGCTCTATGGCCTTCGCGCTGTTCTGGCTCGGTGAATATGCGAACATCCTGCTGATGTGCAGCCTCAACACGCTGCTGTTCTTCGGCGGATGGCTGCCGCCCATCGAGTGGGAGCCGCTTTACATGGTGCCGGGCTTCATCTGGTTCCTGCTGAAGACGGTGTTCTTCTTCTTCATCTTCAGCTGGATCTGGGCGACCGTGCCGCGTTACCGCTATGACCAGCTGATGCGCCTTGGCTGGAAAGTCTTCCTGCCGATGAGCCTGCTCTTCGTCGTCCTGACGAGCGGGTGGCTGATGTTTACGAGGTATGGGGGATGAAGGTCGCGCTTATCTTGTCTCTTGCCTTGCTATCTACGGCCTGCTCTCAGGCAGCAAACGATGTTGGCCGCTATCAATTTGTTCCGGCTAGCGACGAAATGCCTGCGCTCTTACTTGATACTGTTACTGGCTGTGTCGAGCGGTATGTGCGCATGACAGAGGTTGAGAATCCCAACAACGTAACTTGGTATCGAACGTCGATGGATATGACTCTCCCAAATGTGGTTGGAGAGGAAACTGTCGAAGGCTCAACACCTCCCGCACGTTGCCTAAATCAAATCGAGGTCGCCGAATGACCGCAGCCCAACTCATCAAATCCTTCACCCTGTGGGAATTCCTCAAGGCGCACGCGCTGACGTTGAAATATTTCTTCAAGCCGAAGGTGACGCTCAACTATCCGTTCGAGAAGAACCCGCTTTCGCCGCGTTTTCGTGGGGAGCACGCCTTGCGGCGCTATCCCAATGGCGAGGAGCGGTGCATTGCCTGCAAGCTGTGCGAGGCGGTGTGCCCGGCGCAGGCGATCACCATCGAAAGCGAGCCGCGTGATGATGGCAGCCGTCGCACCACCCGCTACGACATCGACATGACCAAGTGCATCTATTGCGGCTTCTGCCAAGAGGCGTGCCCGGTGGATGCCATCGTCGAGGGGCCGAACTTCGAATACGCGACCGAAACGCGCGAAGAGCTGCTCTATGACAAAGCCAAATTGCTGGCGAACGGGGACAAGTGGGAGCGGGCAATCGCCGCAAACCTTGAAGCCGACGCGCCGTATCGTTAAGGGGCCGCACATCGTGTTGAGGGGCACCATGAATACGCACTTGTTCGTCATTCCCGCGAAGGCGGGAATCCAGCTTTTCGAGCGTAATGGCTTGCCGCTCTGGATCCCCGCCTGCGCGGGGATGACGATGGAGGCAAAAGACCAGTAATGCAGATTTTCGCCTTCTATATGTTTGCCGCATTGGTGATCGCCTCAGGCGCACTCACCATCCTTGCGCGCAACCCGGTGCATTCGGTGCTGTGGCTCATCCTCGCCTTCTTCAACGCCGCGGGGCTGATGGTGCTGGTGGGTGCGGAGTTTCTCGCGATGCTGCTGATCGTGGTCTACGTGGGCGCAGTCGCGGTGCTGTTCCTGTTCGTCGTGATGATGCTCAATATCGACTTCGCCGAACTGCGCGCCGGCTTTATGAAGAACGCGCCGCTGGGTGTGCTGATCGCGGTTGTGCTGCTGGCCGAACTGGTGCTGGGCGTAGGCGCGTATCAGGCGGGCAAGCTGGAACTCGGCACGCCGCTGGGTGATGCGGCGCCGATTGCGGGTGCGAGCAATACCGAAAGCCTCGGCGCGCTCATCTACGGCAAATATCTCTTCCTGTTCGAAGTCGCGGGCGTAATCCTGCTGGTGGCGATGATCGGCGCGATTGTGCTGACCCATCGCGGTCAACGCTCGACCCGTGGCCACCAGAACATCGCCAAACAAAACGCGCGCCGCCCGCAGGATGCGACCGTCAATGTGAAGCCCGAAGTGGGGCAGGGGGTCGAACTATGATCCTTCGACAGGCTCAGGATGAGCGGATAAGCGGAGCTTCGCGCCCATGATTGGTATCGAACACTATGTTGTCGTGAGCTCGATCCTGTTCGTGCTCGGCGTGTTGGGGATTTTCCTCAACCGCAAGAACATCATCGTCATTCTGATGGCGATCGAGCTGATCCTGCTTGCGGTGAACATCAATCTCGTCGCCTTCAGCGCGCATCTGGGTGATCTGGCGGGGCAGGTCTTCGCCATGTTCGTGCTGACCGTTGCGGCGGGCGAGGCGGCCATCGGGCTCGCCATTCTGGTCATTTATTTCCGTTCGCGCGGCACGATTGCCGTGGACGATGTCAATCAGATGAAGGGTTAGTAGGGACGTGAACTCCATCCTGATCATCGTCTTCGCGCCCTTGCTGGCAGCGATCATTGCCGGGCTGGGCAACCGTGCCATCGGCAATGTGGCGGCCAAGACTATCACCACAGGCGCTTTGTTCCTCGCCTGCGGCCTCAGCTGGCCGATCTTTATCGGCTTCCTCTCGGGCACCGAGACGGCGAGCGTCGTGCCGGTGATGAAGTGGGTCGAAAGCGGCGCGATGTCCTTCGACTGGGCGCTGCGCGTCGACACGCTCACCGCAATAATGCTGGTGGTCATCACCACCGTTTCCGCGCTCGTCCACCTGTATAGCTGGGGCTATATGGAGGAAGACCCGGATCAGCCGCGCTTCTTCGCTTACCTGTCGCTCTTCACCTTCGCCATGCTGATGTTGGTGACCGCGGACAACCTTGTGCAGATGTTCTTCGGTTGGGAAGGCGTGGGCCTCGCCAGCTATCTGCTGATTGGTTTCTGGTACAAGAAGCCCTCCGCCAATGCCGCTGCGATCAAGGCTTTCGTGGTAAACCGCGTGGGCGATCTGGGCTTTATGCTGGGCATTTTCGGCACCTTCCTGGTGTTCCAGACGACGAGCATTCCCGCGATCCTCGAAGCGGCCCCCGCCATGGAAGGCGCGAGCAGCATCGGCTTTATGGGAATGCGGCTCGATACGATGACGATCCTGTGCCTGCTGCTGTTCATCGGCGCTATGGGCAAGTCGGCGCAGCTTGGCCTGCACACTTGGCTGCCTGACGCGATGGAAGGCCCGACGCCGGTCTCCGCGCTGATCCACGCGGCGACCATGGTGACTGCGGGCGTGTTCATGGTCTGCCGCCTCTCGCCGATGTTCGAAGCTGCGCCCGTGGCGCTGGCTTTCGTGACGATTATCGGTGCCGCCACCTGCTTGTTTGCCGCGACGGTCGGCACGACACAGTGGGACATCAAGCGGGTGATCGCCTATTCGACGTGCTCGCAGCTCGGCTATATGTTCTTCGCTGCCGGTGTCGGCGCATACGGCGCGGCGATGTTCCACCTGTTCACGCACGCCTTCTTCAAGGCGCTGCTGTTCCTTGGTGCCGGCTCGGTGATCCACGCCATGCATCACGAACAGGATATGCGCTATTACGGCGGCCTGCGTAAGCACATCCCGCTCACCTTCTGGGCGATGATGATGGGCACGCTGGCGATAACAGGGGTGGGTATCTACGATCTGCATCTCGGCTTTGCAGGCTTTTGGTCGAAAGACGCGATCCTCGAAGTGTCCTACGCCGCAGGAGGCCACGGCACGGGCGCGTTCTGGGTCGGGGTGTTCGCCGCTCTGCTGACCAGCTTCTACAGCTGGCGTCTGATGTTCCTCACTTTCTGGGGCAAGCCGCGCTGGATCGAGAGCGAGCATATACAGCATAGCGTCCCTAAAACGCCTGAAGATGCCGGGGTAGACACCACCGGTGGCTATCATCCGCATGAAAGCCCGCTTTCCATGCTGATACCGCTCGGCGTTCTCAGCATTGGCGCGATTGCGGCGGGGCAGGTTTTTGCCGGTAATTTCCTCGATAGTGCCGAATTCTGGGACGGTTCGATCGCCTATAATGCCGCTCTGATGCACGCGATGCACGAAGTGCCGTGGTGGGTGAAGAACACCGCGCTGCTCGTCATGTTGCTGGGCCTTTTCGGCGCTTGGCTCGCCTATATCCGCAACACGGACATTCCGCGCAAAACGACCGAGCAACTCGGCGCGATCTACAACTTCGTTTACAACAAGTGGTATTTCGACGAGCTCTACAATCTCCTCTTCGTGAAGCCTGCCTTCTGGCTCGGCCGCGTGCTGTGGAAGCGCGGGGACGAGGGGACTATCAACCGCTTCGGCCCTGACGGTGCCGCATGGGTGGTGTCGCAAGGCAGTATCTATGCGAAGAAATTCCAGTCCGGCCAAATGACGAGTTACGCCCTGATCATGCTTATCGGCCTTGTCGCCGCCATCACCTGGGTGCTGTTCTGATGGGCGGCTTCCCGATCCTTTCCGCGATGCTCGCCGTCCCGCTGGTCGGCGCGATCATCTGCCTGTTCGTCGGCGCGAACACTGCGCGCTGGACGGCGCTGGTGGCGACGCTGGTGAATCTCGCACTCGGCGTGCTGTTGTGGCTGAATTACGACATTGGCGGCGCGCAGTGGCAGTTCCAGGAATACCACAACCTGTTCGATACCTTTGCCTATGCGCTGGGGATCGACGGGATTGCGCTGATGCTCATCATGCTGAGCGTCTTCCTCATGCCGATCTGCATCGGTGCGAGCTGGAACGCGATTACCAAGCGCGTGGGCGAGTACATGAGCGCCTTCCTGTTCATGGAAGTGCTGATGATCGGCGTGTTTGCGGCGCAGGATATCTTCCTGTTCTACATCTTCTTCGAAGCTGGCCTGATCCCGATGTATCTCATCATCGGCGTTTGGGGCGGGGATAACCGCATCTACGCAAGCTATAAATTCTTCCTCTACACGCTGCTCGGATCGGTGCTGATGCTGATCGCAATGCTGTGGATGGTGAACATGGCGGGCACAACGCACATTCCGTTCCTGATGGAGTATGACTTCGCGCCCGAAGCGCAGACATGGCTGTGGCTCGCCTTCTTCGCTAGCTTCGCGGTGAAGATGCCGATGTGGCCGGTGCACACCTGGCTGCCCGATGCACACGTGCAGGCGCCGACCGCCGGTTCGGTGATCCTAGCAGGCGTGCTGCTGAAGCTGGGCGGTTACGGTTTCATCCGGTTCAGCCTGCCAATGTTCCCCGACGCCTCCGCGCAATTCGTGTGGCTCGTGTGGGGACTCAGCATGGTCGCGGTGGTCGCCACCAGCCTGATCGCGCTGGTGCAGCACGATATGAAGAAGCTGATCGCCTATAGCTCGGTCGCACATATGGGGATCGTCACGGTCGGCCTGTTCGCGTTCAACGTGCAGGGGCTGGAAGGCGCGATGATGATTATGCTCGGCCACGGCCTCGTATCGGGCGCGCTGTTCCTCTGTGTGGGCGTGATTTACGACCGGCTGCATACCCGCGAGATTTCGCGTTACGGCGGTCTCAGCACCAATATGCCTGCCTATGCGACGCTGTTCCTGCTCTTCACCATGGCGAGCGTCGGCCTGCCGGGCACGAGCAATTTCGTCGGCGAATTCCTCGCGCTGGCGGGCATTTATCAGATCAATAGCTGGGTCGCCTTTGTCTGCACCACCGGCATCATTCTGGGCGCAGCCTATATGCTTTACCTCTATCGCCGCGTGTGTTTCGGTCCGCAGGTCAATGACGATGCGGCTGCGATGCCCGACCTGTCGAAGCGCGAATATCTGCTGCTCGCTCCGATTGCGGCGGCGGTGCTGTGGATGGGCGTGTATCCCGAGAGCTTCCTCGCGCCGATGCGGGCGGACATCCAGTGGCTCGATGAACGTCTCGCCGAGGCAGAGCCTGCCAGCGACGCGCAACTGGTGATCGGAGAGCCTGCTCCTGCTGCCGAGCCGGAGCATCACGCGGAGGGAGCGCACTGATGGACTTTGCCGCATCCTTCGCGCTGATCGCGCCCGAGCTCGTCCTCGGCATCACCGGCCTGCTATTGACGCTGGTCGCGGCCTATGGCGGTGACAAATTTGCCCGTTTCGCCAGCATCGCTGCTGCGGTTGCACTCGGCGGAGCCTTCGCGCTGGTCGCGCCGGTTGTGTGTGCCGGAGCCACCGGCATCGACACCGAAGCCTTTGGCGGCCTGTTCCGCGCAGACGCCTTCGCCGGTTTCGCCAAGCTGATGATCTTCGCCGCATCGGGTGCCACCCTGATGATCGCGCCGCGCTTCTTCGAGAAGATTGGCGCGATGAAGACCGAATTTCCGGTTCTGGTGCTCTTCGCCGCGCTCGGCATGAGCATCATGGTTTCGGCCAATGATTTGCTGACGCTGTATATGGGCCTCGAACTCAATTCGCTCGCCGCTTATGTGCTGGCGGCGATGCTGCGGAACGATGACCGTTCGGCGGAAGCTGGCCTTAAATATTTCGTCCTCGGCGCGCTCGCTTCGGGCATTCTGCTGTTCGGTATGAGCCTGACCTACGGCTTTGCCGGAACCACCAGCTTTGCCGGGATTACGGCGGCCGTATCGGGCGGACTGAGCACCGGAATGCTGTTCGGCCTGATCTTCATGCTGGCGGGCCTCGCCTTCAAAATCAGCGCCGCGCCGTTCCATATGTGGACACCCGACGTCTACACAGGCGCGCCCACGCCGGTGACGATGTTCTTCGCCAGCGCGCCCAAGGTCGCCGCCGTGGCGCTGCTCGCGCGGGTGAGCATGGAGGCGTTCGGGTCGCAGGTCGATGCGTGGCGGCAAGTGGTGATCGCGGCTGCACTGCTCTCGATTGTGATCGGTGCGCTGGGGGCCATCGGGCAGACCAATATCAAGCGCCTGCTCGCCTATTCCTCGATCAACAATGTCGGCTTTATCCTGATCGGCCTCGCGGCTGCCAATGCCAGCGGAGCGAGTGCGCTGCTGGTTTACCTCGCCATTTACACGGTGATGACGGTGGGCAGCTTTGTCGCCGTGCTGCTGATGCGCGATGCTGAGGGCAACCAGCTGGAAGGTATTTCCGACCTCGCAGGCCTCGCCACAACGCGCCCTGCGCTGGCCTGGGCGATGATGGCGCTGATGTTCAGCCTTGCCGGTATCCCGCCGCTGTTCGGCTTTTGGGGCAAGTTCGTGGTGTTCCAAGCGGCTGTCGAGGCCGACCTGCTGGCGCTTGCCGCCATCGGTATCGCCGCGAGCGTGATCGGTGCGTTCTACTACATCAAGATCGTCAAGATCATGTTCTTCGACGAGCCTGCCGATACGATCAAAGGCGAGGGCGATACCCCGCACTGGGCACTGCTGCTGATCTGCGGCGTGATCGTTTCGCCGTTGGGCTTTTTCCTGACCCCATGGCTGGGCAATCTGGCAGATATGGCAGCGGCTTCGTTCGGCTTGCCAGCGTAAGGCGGCAAGCTTGATAGAGTTCATTGAGGAAACCGGCAGCACCAACGCCGATCTCTCAGCGCGTCTGGCCAAGGGTGAGGATGTTCCCGAAGGCTACTGGCTCGTCGCCAATCGCCAGAATGCGGGCAAGGGAAGGCAGGGCCGCCGCTGGATTGACGGCGAGGGCAATTTCTTCGGCTCGACAGTGGTGAAATTGCGGGAAGGCGATCCCTCCGCGCCTTCGCTCAGCTTTGTTGCCGCCAATGCCGTGTTCGAGACTGTAGGACAGCTCCTCACAGCCGACAATCTGCTGCGCCTGAAATGGCCCAATGACGTGCTGCTTAACCGGTGCAAGGTCGCTGGCATTTTGCTGGAGCGGATCGGGGACAGTGTAATCGTGGGCATTGGCGTGAACCTCGCATCCGCACCCAAGCTGCCCGACCGCCCGACAATCAGCGTTCGCGAGGCGGGGGGCAGGGCAGATCGTGACAGCTTTGCCAAATCGCTCGCCGAACAATTTGCCATCCGCTTGGAAGCATGGCGCGACCTGAGCCTCGGCCCAAATATGGGTTTCCAGATGGAGCTTAACTACTTCCTGTGGAACTCGATGCATTCGCATGGCGCCAGAACCTCGGTCAATCTGGGTGATGGCGAGCAGGTTACCGGAGCCTTTGCTGGACTCGACGAGACCAATGGTGCCTTATGCCTGCGCCTCGACGATGGAACCGAGCGGATCATCCACGCGGGCGATGTAATTCTGGAGAATTGACGATGCTGCTCGCAGCCGATGTCGGAAACACCAATGTCGTCTTTGCCGTGTTTGACGGGACGGATATCCGCGCGCGCTGGCGGATCGCCACCGATCCCCGGCGCACGGGGGACGAATATGCCGTGTGGCTGCTGCAATTGCTCGCCATCGAAGGCATCGACCGCGCTGCAATCACGCAGATCATTTACGGATCGGTCGTCCCGCGGGCAGAGCACAACCTCACCGTGCTGGCGCAGAAATATTTTGGGGTGGAACCGCTCTTTGCCGGGCAGGGCGCGGCGGCATGGGATTTCGCAATCGATGTCGAGCAGCCGCACACGCTGGGCGCAGACCGGGCGCTCAACTGCATCGCGGCGCATAAGCTGGTGGGCGGCGACATGATCGTGGTCGACTTCGGCACCGCGACCAAGTTTGAAGCGGTCGACTTCAACGGTGCCTATAAGGGCGGTATCATTGCGCCGGGCATCAATCTCTCGCTCGACGCGCTGGTCGGTAACACCGCCAAGCTGCCGCGCATCGCCATCCGCGCGCCGGAAACTGCCAGCGTCATCGGACGCAATACCGAAGACCAGATGCTGATCGGCGTCTTCTGGGGCTATGTCGCCATGATGGAAGGGCTGATCGCGCGAATGAAGGCAGAAATCGGCCGACCGGTAAAGGTTGTAGCGACCGGCGGGCTCGCCATATTGTTCGACGAGAAGACCGACATATTCGACGTGATTGACGCCGATCTGACCATTCGCGGCCTGCAAATCCTTGCCGCCAGAGTCGCAAACGCCTCCGGAGCATAATGACAAACGACTTTACACCGCAGGACGAGTTGCTGTTTCTTGCCCTCGGCGGCTCGGGCGAGATTGGCATGAACGTCAACCTCTATGGCTGTCAGGGCAAGTGGCTGATGGTCGATCTGGGCATGAGCTTCGGGGCAAACGAATACCCCGGCACCGAACTGATGTTCGCCGACCCCGAATTCATCGAGGAGCGGGCGGATGATCTGCTCGGTATCGTGCTAACGCATGGCCATGAAGACCATATCGGCGCCATCCCGTACTTCGCCGCTGATCTGGGCGTGCCGCTTTACGCGACCCCGTTCACCGCCGAACTCATCCGCCGCAAGCTCGAAGAAGCGCAATTGCTCGATGCGGTAGAGTTGATCGAGATTGACGAGGATCACGGTAGCATTGTCCTCGGCGCATTCGAGATCACCTATCTGCCGCTCGCCCACTCGATTGCCGAGGGCAATGCGCTGCTGATCGAGACGCCCTATGGCCGCGTCTTCCACACCGGCGACTGGAAACTGGACGAAGAGCCGATCATTGGCGAGCCGACGACCGAGGAAGAGCTGACCGAAATCGGCGACGAAGGCGTGCTCGCGCTCGTCTGCGATTCCACGAATGTCTTCAATCCTGCCCCCTCCGGCAGCGAAGGCGCGGTGTATCGCGGGATGCTGGAGGAAGTGCGCAAGCATCGCGGCAAGCGGGTGCTAGTGACGACTTTTGCTTCCAATGTCGCGCGGCTGCAAACGCTGGGCATGGTGGCGCAGGAGACGGGGCGCAAACTGTGCGTCGCCGGGCGCTCGCTCGACCGGATCATCGCCGTGTCGCAGGCCAATGGCTATCTGCGTGATCTGCCCGAACCGGTCGATTTCGAGACCGCCATGGCGCTGCCACCCGGCGAAGTGCTGATCCTCGCCACTGGCGGGCAAGGCGAGCCGCGCGCGGCGCTAAGTCGCATCGCCGAGGATTCGCACCCGCTGGCGCTCGACAAAGGCGATGTCGTGCTGTTCTCCAGTCGCGTAATCCCCGGCAACGAACTCGCTATCGGGCGGGTGCAGAATATGCTCGCCGAGCGCGGCGTGGTGATGGTGACCGACCGGCAGAGCGAGATCCACGTGTCGGGCCATCCGGGCCGTCCTGAACTCGAAGCGCTGTATGGCTGGCTGCGCCCTGATATTCTCGTGCCCGTGCATGGCGAAATCCGGCATATGCAGGAGCAGACCCGCCTCGGTAAAGCGTGTGGCATTCCGCACAACCACTTCCAGAAGAACGGCGATATCGTGCGGCTTGCCCCCGGCGCGCCCACCACCATTGCGCGGGTGCCGACCGGCAGGCTCGTTCTCGATGGTGAGATCATTGTACCCGCCGATGGCGAGGCGGTGGCGATGCGCCGCAGGCTCGCACATTCGGGTGTTGTGATTGTCGTACTCGACGGACAGGGCGGGGTGACGATCGAAGGCCTGGGCCTGCCGCTCGACGAGGACTACGCCGCTTTCATCGCCGAGGCGCAGGCGGATGTGGTCGATGCGTTGATGAAGCTGCGCAAGGGCCGTCGTGACGAGCCAGAGGCGATCAAGGAAGCGGCGCGGCTTGCTGCGCGGCGGGCAGCCCAAAGGTGGTGTGGCAAAAAGCCGCAAACCCGTGTCATTGCGCCCGGTCCTTAGTTAGGAAGCAGCGCAATGCAGTGGACGTCGATCATCGCCATCTATGCCCTTATCTGGGTGATGTCGGCCTTTGTCCTCCTCCCCTTTGGCCTGAAAACGGCTGATGAAGCGGGCGAAGCAAAGGTGCCCGGTCAGGCAGACAGCGCGCCGGTGAATTTCCGCCCGTGGAAGGTGGTAAAGCGCGCGACCATCGCCGCCGCCATTCTGTGCGCGCTATTCGTTGCCAATTACGAGCAAGGCTGGGTGACGGTGGACGATATCAACATCTTCCCCGAACCCGAATCGTTCCGGGATCGCTAGTCGCGCAACCGCTCGATAGCCTGGGCGAGCGCGACATAGAGCTTGCCTGTATCGCTGGAGAGCAACGTCACCGCCAGCGCATTGCCATCGCGTGTGGCGAGCACTTCACGCAGCATCGCCTCGAAATCATGGATGAAGCGGTTCACCGTCTCGCGGAATTCGCTATCCTCCTCGTAAACCTCGGAGACAGCGCGCGACTCACCGCGGTCGAGCAGGCGGACGGCGCGACGCGTGAAGATGCCTCGGTCGCCCTTCAGGTAATTAGCCCACTGCGTGTCTGACACTTCGTTGTCGAACGCCTTGGCAATGTCGATGGCGGAAGAATTGAGCGATTCGGTAATCAGTGCGACGCGGCGGCTGAAATCGCTATCGACGCGCTCTTCCGCCCGTTCGCGGGCATAGGCGATCCGCTGTTCCAGATTGCCCGCCAATTCGTTGAGCAGCGCCAGCTGGTCGCGCAGTGCCTTGGTCGTCTGCTGACCGCGCGCTGCCGATTGCGATACGGCGGTTTCCAGTTCAGCCATCACCTCGGCAGCGTTGCCGCGAATGGCTTCGGCAATCTTCTCGCGGCTTTGGTCCGCTATCGTCTCGGCAATTTCTCCGACCACTTCGCCCTGTGACGTGCGCAACTGAAGCAGAGCGTTCTGAGATGCGTCGGACAGACTCGCGATGGCCGTTTGCAGCTCGTCGCGGGTGGCCTTCGCAAGTTCCTCTGCATTGGCCGTAACGCTGGCGATCCGGCTTTCCATCGTGGCCAATTGGTCGAGCGATGCGGTGCCGCTTCCCCGCACGTCTGCAATGTGCGCGACAAGACGTTCGCCGCCGGCCTCCGCATCGGCAATGAGCCCGCTAAGCCGCTCCGCCTCCGCTGCGAAACCGGCGAGCCGGGTCTCGGCAAGGCTCACTGCATTGCTAAGCGTGCCTTCCGAATGCTCGGCGCTGGCGCGGATAATTTCGAGCAGGCGGACACCATCATTGGTAAGCTGGGCGATGCGATTGCTATTGGTCTCCAACGCCTCGCGCGCATTGGCGAGCCGGGCGGCGAATTGCTCGGCAGCGCCGCCCAGTTGCGCATCCGCATCCTCGCCCGCCTGTCGCAATGCGGCGAGATCGGCTTCAACGCTAGACAGCCGGGACAGCAAGCCCTCGCTGCGTTCGGCAATGGCAGAAAGCGCGGCCTCGAAACCCGCGCGCCGTTCACCCAGCAAGGTATCGAACACAGCGAGCCGTTCATCGAGCTCGGCCAGCTCTTCCGCCTGCCGCGCAGCGCTTTCGTCGCGCCTGCGTTCCATCTGTGCATCGAAAGTGGCCAGGCGTTGCGCAATTTGCTGCTCTGCCCGCCCTGTTTCCTCGGAAAGGGCGGCAAGGCGCCGCTGCGCATTGTCCATCGCGGCCTGATCGACATCCGCAATGCGCGCAATCGCCTCTTGCACGCGCGTTTCGAGTGCTTCGATGGCCTCCCGCCATTCGGCCGCAGCGCTGTCTCGACCATCGGCCAGTGTCGCGATCAAGCCTGCGCCCTGATCGGACAGTTCGGCGAGGCGCGCCTGCAAATTGGCGAGGGCAGCCTCTTCGCTGGTGCGCTGTTCTTCCGCCCTTTGCGCCAGCAGTGTCTGCAATTCCTCTGCCCGTACGCGCAGTGATTCGAGCGCCGAATCCTCGGTTTCGATCATATCGGTTCGGAAGGATTCGCTAATCTCGCGCAACCTGCCGAAGCGCGCCTGCGTGGTCTCGCCCAGGGCGGTCACCTGCGCATCGAAAGCGGCAAGCGTGCTCGATACCCGTTCATTGATATTTGTAACGTGCCGCTCGCCCGCTTCGCCGAACTGGTTGAGCCGGTCGAAACCTGCGATCAGACTTTCCACCTGCGAATGGGCGACTTGGCCTGCATTGCCGATCTGGCTGCTGAGATCGCGTGCAGCGTTGCCAAGAACCGGGAGATTGGTGCGCAGGTTCTCCATATTCGCGACCGCCGTTTGGCTAACCGTGCCAATCGTTTCGACCTGCGCCGCATTGTCTTGCACCAGACTTTGCAGATACTCCGCGCTCTCATTCAACCGTTCGGCGGCGCTGCGCCCCAGCGATTCCAGATCGCGCGACTGCGCCGCGATGAAATTCCGGGCGATGCTGAGTTCGCGGTTCACATTGGTCAGCCGTTCCTCGAGCGCGCGCGATTCGTGCGACAGCAATCGCGCGGCATCGGTGAAGCGGTTCGCCTCACGCCGACTGTTGCGCTGGATCAGCATCCACACGGCCAAAATGAAGAGAGCAGGGATCGCCCAGCTGGAAATCCACTGCGCCCATTGCTGCGGGGTCGCTCCTGCGAGCATCTGTTGTTGGTTCGCCCATCCGAAAAAGCCTGTCCAACCCAGCAGCGCCACCACCGCAAGCATAGGCGTCACCCACGTCCAGCGTGGGCGTGCCGGAGGCTCGTCCTCCCAGAATTCCGCGCTTTCTTCGCGTTCGATAGAGCCCGCCGCCGCACCGTGATCCTCGCCCGCAGCGAAGCCTTCTTGCTGCCCGAAGGTTGGCGCAATCTCGTCAATCGACGGTTCGGAAGAAGTAAGGTTGCGGCGGCGTTTCATGATTTATGCTTACCAGATCGTAAACTATCTGAAACCCCGTCTTAACGCATTGTCGTCCATTGGCTGGGCATGGCTTACGAACACGGTGATTTCGAACTGGCGCTGACCGCCGCTGCGGGGGACGATATGGCGCTCGTTGCCGAACTGCGCGCCAGCTTTCTTGAAAGCCTGGAATCGCATATCGCAATGCTCGGCCGCGCCCGCTGTGACGGGAATTGGGAAGTTGCCGCGCATCGGCTGAAAGGGCTTGGGGCGAGCTTCCATGCAGGTGACCTAGCGAGGCTCGCACAGGAGGCGCTGGACGGCGCTCCTGGTGATCCCGCCGTCTTGCGCAAACTTCGCGAGCTGCACTCGCGGTTTTCCGCCGCCGACTAGGCCGCCGCGCTTTTCACATCGCTCCCGCGGCCCTAGATTGGGCCCTCACCAGAGACAGCGGAGCCAAACCCCAGAATGCGCACTGCGCTTATCAGCCTGCCGATGCCGGGCGAGGCCGAACAGCCTTCGATCGCCGGGCAATCACTTGCTCAGCGGCAATTGCTGTTTGCGCGCGAGCTTGGCTGCACCGCGGTGATCGCGCATGGCGGTGGCGCGTCGGGTGATGCTATCGCCCTGCGCTACGCCGCGGAGAGCGCGGGATTGCGGTTTCAGGTTATTACCAATGCACACGCCTTGCCGGGTGCCATCGGCAGCGGGGACAGCCTGCTGGTCATCCAGCCCGACCTGCTGCCCGAAGCGGTGCAGGCGCTTGACCTGTTGCGGGCCGAGGGCGACCGGATGCTGGTGATTTCCTCCGGCCCGGGAACAGCCGCGGGGTTCGAAAGGATCGACCTCGATCGCGCTTGGGCCGGTGTTTTGACTATGCCGGGAAGCTGGCTCGATCTGCTCACCCGCTTGCCCGAGGATGCCGCCCCGCACGCGGCGCTGCTGCGCATTTGCCTGCAAAAACGCCTGCCCGAGGCGCGGTTGGCCGACGATATTCTCGATTCTGCAAGCTGGACGATCATTCGGGGCGCCGAAGCCGCCGCATCGCATGAGAAGCGCTGGCTGCACGTCCATCTGGGGGCCGTGCCTGCCTACGCACCCTCGCGCTGGCTTGGCGGCAAAGCCATTGCGCGGGCCGGCGCGCAGTTGCTGGCACGTAGCTGGTCGGGGCTGGCGATTGGCGGAGCAGCGATGGCCCTGCTGGCGGGCAGTATCGCCGTCACGCTCTTCTCCGGTGTCCCTGCGGCGGCATTCGGGCTTACCGCGCTCGCGGTGCCCTTGCTGGAGATGTATCTCGCGCTCGGCCTGTTGGCGGGCGCTCCATTTGCAAAGCGCGGCAAGCGGCATCTCCTGCGCCACACAGTGGATGCGGCAATACTCGCGGCCGGTGTGCTGGCGATTGACGGGCTGTGGTTTCGCGGAGCGTTTCCCGCCCTTGTGCTCGTCGCTGCGCTGCTCCTGCTCGATCGACGTGCGGCCCGCGCTGCGGAGGAACCTCTTCGCGACCGGGCCATTATCGCGCTGGCGCTCGGCATGATGTCCGCTGCAATCTCCCCCGAAATTGCTTTCATGGCCGTCGCGACGCTCTGCCTAGCGGTGCTGCTTTTTCCCGAGAGAAAGCCGGGCGAATAACCCGCCATTAACGCTGTTGGAG
Organism: Aurantiacibacter sp. KMU-128; assembly: GCF_056933515.1. Classification (NCBI taxonomy): domain Bacteria; kingdom Pseudomonadati; phylum Pseudomonadota; class Alphaproteobacteria; order Sphingomonadales; family Erythrobacteraceae; genus Aurantiacibacter; species Aurantiacibacter sp. KMU-128. The sequence continues at coordinate 1,265,271 of NZ_JBXORT010000001.1, read as the reverse complement.
TAACACTCGGGTATGAGCGTCGAAACTCCTGCAGAAACATTGGCCAAAAGCGTGGAAAGCAGCTTGCGCGAAGAGCTGGCGCAGGGCGATATTTCGCTTGCGACCACACGCCCGATCCTGCGCCATTTGCTGGCCCATGCGGATCTCGATCTGTTCAATGACGAGGTGATCGCGAAGGTTCGTGGAATGGTGAGACATCTCTCCCGCCAAGTGCTGTTTGCGTTGGCAAAGAGCGAAGGCGTGACCGATCGTGGCGCCTTCGCCGATGAACAGCAGGATACGCTGGCTGCGGGCCTGATGGAAAGCGCCCCGGTGATCGGCTTTGCCCACGCACTCGCGGTGGAAGCGCTGACCGCCGAGCGGTTGAGCGTCCGCAGCGGGATCGACGCGGTGCTGTCGCCTTTGTTGCTGGAACTGGTCGCTTCTCCCGATGGCGACGAGGCGCGCGAAGCCATGCGGGCACTTTCGGCACAAGCCCGCTTCATGCAGCAGCAGCGGCGCATGGAACTGCCACTGGATGAGCTGCCCGCCGATCTGTTCGAAACCGTTTGCGAATATTGCGAAACCGCGCTTGCGGGTAAATCGTCGCGGATCGGCCACGCGGTCGCTGCATTACGCGATCAGCACGCAGAGAGCACCTCGCGCATCACCCGGTTGACCGGCCTCATTCACAAGCTGGCAGACAAGGCACAGCGTGCGCTCAGCGTCGATCACGCGGGCGTCTCGATGTTCGTCACCGCGCTGGAGATGGCGGGGGAGCAATCCCGCGAAGTGGCAGTGCTGTCGCTATCGGAGAACCAGTGTGCGCGTCTGGCTCTTACCTTGCGAGCAGCGGGCCTCTCGGCTGCGCAGGTCGAAGAGCAGTTCATGTTCCTCCACCCCGACATTACGCTGCCCGAAGGCTTCGATACGCTGCGGGCAGACCGCGCATCGGCCGCGCTCGCTGATTCCGCCGCTCTGATGGCCCGGGTGGCCTGAATCGATGGCAAGCGCCCACATCCAATCTGCGCGCGCGCGCACCGATGCCGATGACCGGTTGATCGAGGCCGAGGAGCCGCTGGCGAGCTTCCATCTGCGCGCGGGCGGCGAATTGCCGGGGCCGATTGTGACACCGGCCTTGCTCGAACTCGTGCGCAAGGCGCGGGCGAGCGGCAAGAAGGTGTCCCGCGCCATTCGCGCGCAGGATTCGTTCGAGCAGATTTCCGCTTGGGCAGAAGTGACGCCGGGCCGGATGGGCACCGTCATCAATATCAGCACCTGGCAAGCTGAAGACCTGCCCGAACCCTCACTGTCTGAGGACAATCGCGGTCGGTTGGCGCTGGTCAAACACCTCTCCGGCCTCACCGCACGCCTCGATGAACAGCAACGCATCCTTACCGTGGACTGGACGGCACGGGATATGGACGCGCTGGGCGAGGCCATGATGCAGGCCGTCGGTCATGTTTGGACCGAGCTTGCGCGACCCGAGAACCCGACTCTGGCGGCGCCCGCACAGTGGCGCTTGCTCGATGGCACCCGCATTGTCGTGCCCGGTTCGGAACGCCAATGGGCCGTACAACTGGTGCCACTGGGCCGGAGCGAGGCGCAGCCCGTCGGTTTCGATCTTTACCTTGTGCCCGATCGTCCGCTGGCCGAAGCGCCGCCCAAGCCCTCGCGGCGGCCCGACCGTTCGGCAGGTATTGGCCGCGAGATCGCTCCCGTGCTGCGCCAACCGGTCAGCCGGATCATCGCCAATGCCGAGACGATCCGCACCCAGCTGGCCGGGCCGTTGGCGGACGAATACAGCAATTACGCCGCCGATATCGCCTCCGCCGGAGAGCATTTGCTGGCGTTGATCGACGATCTGACCACGCTGGAAATGGTCGAGGACGAGGATTTTGCGCCCGCGCCCGACCATATCGACCTCGCCGATGTCGGCCGCCGCGCAGCGGGCATTCTCGGTGTGCGCGCGAAGGAACGCGGGATCACTATCGACGAGCCCAAGCTAGGCGAGAGCGTACCCGCCATCGGCGAGTTCCGCCGGACGCTGCAAGTGCTGCTTAATCTGGTCGGCAATGCCATACGCTATTCGCCCGAAGGCGGGCAGGTGTGGATCCGTGTGGAGCAGGAAGGCGAGCGGGCGCGCATCATCGTCGCCGATCAGGGCGAGGGGCTGGATGAAGACCAGCAAGCGCGGGTATTCACGAAATTCGAACGGCTTGGGCGGCAGGGCGACGGCGGTTCGGGCCTCGGGCTTTACATTTCGCGCCGCCTTGCCGAAGCCATGGGCGGTTCGCTGACGGTCGAAAGCGCGAAGGGGCAGGGCGCCCGCTTCACGCTCGAACTGCCTGCCGACCTTTCGGCGTAGAAAACCCCGCCGAAGCGGGGCTTTCCATCGCATTTTTGAGAGTGCGGCTTAACGCTGCTCCACCGGCACATAATCGCGCTGCGTCGGCCCGGTATAGAGCTGGCGCGGGCGACCGATGACCTGGCCAGGATCGGAAATCATCTCGTTCCACTGCGCCACCCAGCCCACGGTGCGGGCAAGCGCGAAGAGCACGGTGAACATGGTGGTCGGGAAACCGATCGCCGAGAGGATAATGCCCGAATAGAAGTCCACATTGGGGAACAGCTTCTTTTCCTGGAAATAGGGATCGTTCAGCGCGATCTCTTCCAGCTGCAGCGCGGTTTCGAACACCGGGTCCTTCACTTTGAGCGCATCGAACACTTCGCGCACCGTCTTCTGCATCACGGCGGCACGCGGATCGTAATTCTTGTACACGCGGTGGCCGAAGCCCATCAGGCGGAACGGGTCGTTCTTGTCCTTGGCGCGCTCGATATAGTGCGGAATCTTATCCGGCGTGCCGATTTCGCGGAGCATATTGAGCGCCGCCTCGTTCGCGCCGCCATGTGCGGGGCCCCACAGGCAGGCAATACCGGCAGAGATACAGGCGAACGGGTTCGCGCCCGACGAACCGGCGAGACGCACGGTCGAGGTCGAGGCGTTCTGTTCGTGATCGGCGTGCAGGATGAAAATCCGGTCCAGCGCTTTTTCGACTTCGGGAACAACCTCATATTCCTCGGCTGGAACGCCGAAAGTCATGCGCAGGAAATTGCCTGTATAGCTCAGATCGTTGCGTGGCTGCATGAACGGCTGCCCCACCGCGTATTTATACGCCATCGCCGCAATCGTCGGCATTTTGGCGATCAGCCGGTGCGAGCTGATCGTGCGGTGTTCCGGATCGGCAATGTCGGTGCTGTCATGGTAGAACGCCGATAGCGCGCCGACGACGCCGCACATGATCGCCATCGGGTGCGCATCGCGGCGGAAACCGCGATAGAAGGTGGAAAGCTGCTCGTGCAGCATGGTGTGGCGGCTGATCGTATAGGTGAAGTCGTCGAGCTCTTCCTTGCTCGGCAGTTCGCCGTTGAGCAGGAGGTAGCTGACTTCCATGAAGCTGGAATGCTCGGCCAGTTGCCCGATGGGGTAACCGCGATGCAGCAGCACGCCTTCATCACCATCGATATAGGTCAGCGCGCTTTCGCAACTGGCGGTCGATTTGTAGCCCGGATCGAAGGTAAACTTGCCCGTTTGTCCGTAGAGCTTGCGGATATCGATAACATCGGGCCCGACGCTACCTTCCAAGGTCGGGAAGCTGTAGGTCTCGCCACCCACGCTCAGGTCTGCCTGCTTGTCAGCCAATGAACATCTCCTTCAAATACCAGTCCCGCTGATTGACCCCTTCAGGCCGCAGCCTGCGCGGCGATCCGCGCAAGGCTTTCCTCCCGTCCAAGGAGAACCAGCACATCGAAAATTCCGGGCGAGGTTGTCTGCCCTGTCAGCGCCGCGCGGAGCGGCTGCGCAAGTTTGCCGAGGCCCAGCCCCAGCTCCTCTGCATAGGCTTTCAGATTGGCCTCCAGTGCCTCGATTGTCCAGTACGTTTCATCCTGCAACCGGGCCAAGATAGCAGATAGTCGCATACGGGCTTCATCATCGAGCAGCACGGCGGCCTGCTCGTCCATGTCGAACGGCAAAGTCTTGAACAGAAAGGCCGCGCCATCGGCCAGCTCGTTCATGTCGCGGGCACGGGTTTTGAGCACAGGCATGGCCTGCGTCAGCAGCGCGACATCTGCTGTTTCACCCAAGATCTCCCCCGCAATCGCCGCAAGCCGCGCATCGTCAGCGGCTCGAATGTAATTGCCATTCATGCTCAGCAGCTTCTTCATGTCGAAGCGGCTCGGCCCTTTGCCGACGGCGGTGATATCGAAGAGGGCAATCGCCTCTTCCATCGTAAACTCCTCCTGATCGCCATGGCCCCAGCCAAGCCGCAACAGGTAGTTGAACATGGTTTCGGGCAGGATACCCATATCGCGGTAATCGCGCACACCCAGCGCGCCGTGGCGCTTGGACAGTTTGGCGCCATCATTGCCATGGATGAGCGGAATATGCGCGTAGACCGGCTCTTCCCAGCCATCTTCAATGCCCTGCATCGCGCGGATCACCTGCAACTGGCGGAAGGCGTTGTTGAGATGGTCATCGCCGCGGATGATGTGGGTGCAGCCCATGTCCATATCGTCGACCACCACGGCGAGCATATAGGTCGGCGAGCCATCGGCGCGCAGCAGGATGAAATCGTCAATCTCGCGATTGTCCACCTTAACGCGGCCCTGCACCGCATCCTCGATCACCGTTTCGCCGGCTTCGGGCGTCTTGATGCGGATGGTGAAGGGCGCGCCTTCGGGTGCCTCGGAAGGGTCGCGGTCACGCCAGCGTCCGTCATAACGCATCGGCTGCTTGGCCGCACGCTGCGCCTCGCGCATTTCGGCAAGCTCTTCGGGCGTCGCAAAACACTTATAGGCCTTGCCTGCATCGAGCAGCTTTTGCGCGACTTCGGCGTGACGTCCCGCGCGTTCGCTCTGGTAAACCGTCTCGCCATCGAAATCGAGGCCGAGCCAGGCCAGCCCGTCGAGGATAACGTCGATCGCTTCCTGCGTGCTGCGCGCTTTGTCGGTATCTTCGATCCGCAGCAGCGCCTTGCCGCCGAAGTGGCGGGCGTAGAGCCAGGAAAACAGGCCGGTGCGGGCATTTCCGATATGCAGAAAACCGGTGGGGCTGGGCGCAAAGCGCGTCACCACCGGCCGCTGTGCGTCAGCGTGATTGCTATCAGAGCTTGCCATAATGCTGCGATTCCTGTCCATTACCCTGCATGGCATCGCGGCAGCCGCCTTTGGTTCCGCTGGGGGACGACGATCTTGATGCTGCGTTGCAGCAGACGCCTTGGCGCAGCCGTGTCTCTTTGTCCAGTATCGGTGACACTGCAGAGCAATTTCTCGGGCAGGCGGGCTTTGATCGCGGGCCATGGCTGACCGTGGTTCTGGCCGCGGGGATAGCCGCGTGGTTCATCCTTCCTACGGCCGCGCATTGGGTTGCTGCGATTGCGATTGGTCTGCTGCTCGCTCTGGCTGCATTGGCGCGATGGAAAGGGCGGGAAGACCGGGTCCACCTGACCACTGCACTGGCAGCCTGCGGGATCGTCTTCGCGCTGGGGACCAGCCTGATCTGGGCGCGCTCCGAACTGGTGGGCGCCGAGGCATTTGAACGCCCGGTTTTCGCCGAGATCGAGGGACGCATCCTGGAACGCATCGAGCAACCGGCGCAAGACCGTGTACGACTGGTGCTCGCCATCCGATCCCCGGTGGATGGCGAGGCAGTGAAGGTGCGTGTCAATGTTCCGTTAGAGGCAACACGGGCGGGGATGACCGAAGGCGCGGTGATCCGCACACAAGCGCGGTTGATGCCGCCCGCTGCCCCAATGCTGCCTGGCGGTTACAATTTTGCGCGCGCCGCATGGTTTCAGGGGCTCGCGGCCACCGGAAGCGTGACAGGCGAGGTTACAATCGTCGAGCCCGCTCCGGCACGCGAGGCGTTGATCCCTTCGCTGCAACGGGAATTGTCGGCCCATGTCCGAACGCAACTCGATGGCTCGGCGGGCAGCATTGCGGCGGCTTTCGCCAGCGGTGACCGGGGCGGGATCAGCGTGGCTGATGAAGATGCGATGCGCGATTCGGGACTGACACACTTGCTGTCGATCAGCGGGTTGCACGTCAGTGCGGTTATCGGCGCCGCCTACATTCTGGCCATCAAGCTGCTGGCGCTCTGGCCGTGGCTGGTGTTGCGGGTGCGGCTACCTGTGGTGGCGGCAGGTGTCGGGGCTTTGTCGGGGATCGGCTACACCCTGTTGACCGGCGCCGAGGTGCCGACTGTGCGCAGCTGTATCGCCGCACTGCTGGTGCTGTTCGCGCTTGCACTGGGACGCGAGCCCTTGTCGCTGCGGATGATTGCCGTGGCGGCGGCGGCTGTCCTACTCGTCTGGCCGGAGAGCCTTGTGGGACCGAGCTTCCAGATGAGCTTCAGCGCGGTCATCGCGATTGTTGCGTTGCACAGCTCGGCTCCGGTTCGCGCCTTTCTCAAGCCACGCGAGGAGAGTTGGTTCGCGCGAACCGGGCGCAATACGGTGATGTTGCTCATCACCGGGCTGGTGATCGAGATCGCGCTGATGCCCATCGTCTTGTTCCACTTCCACCGTGCGGGCGTTTATGGTGCGCTGGCCAATGTGATCGCCATTCCGCTGGTGACTTTCATCTCCATGCCGCTGATCGCGATTGCCTTGCTGTTCGACATTGTGGGGCTTGGCGCGCCGTTCTGGTGGCTGGCGGGGCAATCGCTCGATCTGCTGGTCGGCATCGCCCATTTCACGGCAGCGCAGCCCGGCGCGGTGAAGCTCATTCCGCAGATGACATTGCCGACCGTCCTGCTGTTCGCGCTGGGAGGCCTGTGGCTGGCGCTTTGGAAGGGGAGGGCGCGGTTGCTTGGTTTCGCCCCCGCAGCCATTGCGAGCCTGTGGCTCTACCTAACCCCTATCCCCGACATACTGATATCGTCGGACGGTCGCCATGTGGGAATCACCGGAGAGGATGACCGTCTGCTGGTGCTGCGCGACACACGAAGCGAGTTTACGCGTGACAACCTGCTCGAACTGGCGGGGGTCGAGGGTGACCCGGTTCCGCTCGAAGATTGGAATGGAGCCGAGTGCAGCCGGGATTTCTGCGCGATCTCGCTCGAACGGGGAGGGCGCGACTGGCACCTGCTTCTGAGCCGCAGCGAAGATATCGTAGAGGAGCGCGCGCTCGCCGCAGCCTGCGAGCGGGCGGATATCGTGGTGGCTGACCGCTGGCTGCCGCGAAGTTGCGAGCCGCGTTTGCTGAAAGCAGACCGGCGGACGCTTGAGACAACTGGCGGAATGGCCATCACACTAGGTGAAGATGGCGAGCCTTCGATGCGCACCGTCGCCCAGAGCGAGGGCGGGCATGGATGGTGGCGCGGGCGGCAGGACTAGGCCCGCCACCCGACGCACAAACGGTCAGTGGTAGCGTCGCAGCAAGCCTGCGAGTTTGCCCTGAACTTCTACCTGGCTATCGGCGTAAATCTGCGGATCATAGGCGGCGTTTGCCGGATCGAGCCGGATCATGCCGCCATCATGGTAGAGATATTTCAGTGTCGCTTCCTCGCCATTCACGAGCGCCACAACAATATCGCCATCGCGGGCAGTGTTCGCCTTCTTCACCAATGCAAAGTCGCCGTCAAAAATGCCCGCTTCAACCATCGAGTCGCCCGACACTTCAAGCGCGTAATGCTCGCCAGCACCAAGCAGTGCAGCGGGTACGGGAAGGGTCTGGCTGCCTTCCAACGCTTCGATCGGAACACCGGCGGCAATCTTGCCGTGGAGGGGAATTTCGATCACATCATTGGCCGCGACCGGCGCCGCTGCTGGCGGCGTGGTGATCTTCGCCACCGCGTCATTGCCCACGTTCTCAGGCATTTTCACGACTTCGAGCGCGCGGGCACGGTTGGCAAGACGCCGGATAAAGCCGCGTTCCTCGAGAGCCGAAATCAAGCGATGCACGCCCGACTTGCTCTTCAGATCGAGCGCATCCTTCATTTCCTCGAAACTCGGAGAAATGCCCGATTCCTCAAGGCGACGGTGAATGAAAAGCAGCAATTCGTGTTGCTTGGCAGTCAGCATGGGTTGGTTCCTTACTGCGATGTTCCAATTTGGGAACGAACACGGAACACCTATGGAACACATCGCCTCAAGTCAAGCGATACCGCCATTTTGGAGCGGATAGACGGTTACGCGTTCACCTGCTGCGACGGGTGCGGCATCGATATCACGCCGGATCAGTGCATTGGCGCAGGCAAGCGTGTGCAGAGCGCTGCTATCGCGCTGCATTAGAGGGGTAACTCCGTCTCGACCGAGAATAGCGCGTAGGAATTCGGTGCGCGTCCCCCCCGGCGGAAGCGATTGTGTCAATCGCGCATCGATACTTTGCGGCAAAGGCGATGCGGAACCTCCGAATTGGCGCAATAACGGGAGCAGGAACAGGAGGGCGGTGACATAGGCGGACACCGGATTGCCCGGCAGGCCGAGGACGATCTGGTAACCCCGTTTGGCAACCAGCAACGGCTTGCCCGGGCGGATCGACACGCGCCAGAACGCGATCTCTGCGCCCCAGGCCTCCAGCGCCGGTTTGACCAGGTCATGGTCGCCTACCGATGCTCCTCCGGTGATGACGATCACCTCGCTATCCGATTGCGCAAAGGCTTCAACCAGCAAGCCCACCGAGTCGCCGATTGGGCCGAGCCGCTTCGGTTCATCCGCGAGTTCCCCGGCCAACTCTGCGATCATCGCGCCATTGGTGGCTGGAATTTGCGTTCCGATGGCTTCCGAGGGTTGCGCGACAAGTTCGTCCCCGCAGTCGATCACAGTCAGGCCCGGCTTCTTGTGCAGGGCGAGCTGCTCGACACCCGCCATGCGGACAAGTGCCAGCTGAGCGGCGGTCAGCCGCATTCCGGCAGGAAGCAGTACGTCGCCAGCTGCGAAGTCGAACCCGGCGCGGCGGATATGCTGCGGGCTGGGGCCATCGGCATTGGTTAGCGCGTGGACGTCGCCATCCCGCGCAGCGTTCTCCTGCAACAGCACCGCATCCGCGCCCTTGGGCAGTGCCGCGCCGGTGGAGATGCGCACAGCCTCTCCACTCGTAAGCTCACCAGCAAAGGGATGCCCCGCCGCGCTTTCGCCGATCACGCGCCATGGCCCTGAATGATCGCCAGCGCCAATCGCGTAGCCGTCCATCGCCGAGAGGTCCGCTGGCGGCTGGGTGCGCCTAGCGACAACAGGCTCACCAAGAACCCGCCCGTTCGCCTCGTCCACCGTTACGACTTCTGTTGCAAGCGGCTGCGCCAGCGCCAGCAGCTTCGCCTGCGCTTCTTCAAGCCCCAGCACGCCAGTCCCCGCTTTTGCCGCCGCTCTTGGCGAGCAGGCGCACGCCGCCGATCACCATGCCTTTGTCGAGCGCCTTTGCCATGTCGTAGATCGTCAGCAGCGCCACCGAGACGGCGGTCATCGCTTCCATCTCGACACCGGTCTTGCCGGTAAGCGAGGCACGCGCTTCGGCGCGGATGCCGTCTGTTTCGAAGGCGAAGTCCACGCTGACGCTGTCGAGCGCGAGCGGGTGGCAGAGCGGGATCAGCTCGCCCGTGCGCTTGGCCGCCATGATCCCCGCGATCCGCGCTGCTGCGAGCACATCGCCCTTGGGGCCGCTGCCATCGCGGACAGCCGCCAATGCCTCGTCCGACATGGAGATCCGGCCCTCCGCCACGGCGACACGCGCCGTTGCCGCTTTACCGCCGACATCGACCATGCGTGCCGCGCCAGCTTCGTCGAGATGGGTCAGGCGGCTCATGCCAGACCCGCCGGTTCGAACGGTTCAAAGGCGAACCTGTTACACCTGTTACACAGTCCTGAAACAGAAAACCGCCCTGCTGCGCCCAAAGGGCGGGCAGGGCGGTTTCGAGAGATTAGCGGCGCGATTGCGATGGTCATGCGCCGATCTGTGCCACAGTCCCAACCAGTAGGACAGGGCTTGTATGCGTGGCGAATATCAGTCGCGCAGTTCGGGCGGGATGCGGCCGCCGGCGTCGGCCAGCTTGGTCATCACCTGCTTGTGCAGCCAGATGTTCTCTTCCGCCTTGCCCGAATAATCGGTGTCGCCCATTTCGGTGGCGAGTTCCTTGCGGTTTTCGTAGCTGGGATCGAGCCCGACCAGCTTCATCAGATCGACAATCGACGTGCGCCAATTGAGCTTGTCCGAACCGTCTTTCGCATCGAGCGCGGCAGCAATGTCCACCTCGGTCTTGGGCGCGGCCTTGGCGGCGCCGAAACCGCTTGCCTTGGGCGCGGCGGCGGGAGCAGCGGGTGCCGCTGCGGCAGCCTGCTCTTCCTCGTCGTCACCGAAAATCGCGTTCTTGATCGAGCTGAAAATTCCCATGGGTAATCCCCTTCCATTGCAACGGTAGTCTGGAGTCGGACTAGCATCGGCGCAGCGCGTTGCCAATGTATGACAGCGGGCAAGAGCTTGTAAAATCTAGTCGCCGAGCAAGGACCGGGTCGCGGCGACCACATCCTCCTGCCGCATCAGGCTTTCGCCGACAAGGAAGCAGCGTACTCCGGCTTCCGCAAGGCGCTGGCAATCAGTATGGCTGTTGATGCCGCTTTCGCCGACCAGCAGGCTGCCCTCGGGTGCGAGCGGAGCAAGCCGCTCCGTGGTCGCCAGATCGGTGGTGAAGGTGCGCAGATCGCGGTTGTTGACGCCGATCAGGCGCGAGGTGAGGTGTTTCGCGGCGCGCTCCATCTCCGCCTCGTCATGCACTTCGATCAGCACATCCATACCGCGTTCGAGCGCGGCTGCCTCGATTTCGCGCATTTGTTCGTCTTCGAGCGCCGCGACGATAATCAGGATCGCATCCGCGCCGATCATCCGGCTTTCGGCGATCTGCCAAGGGTCGACCATGAAGTCCTTGCGCAAGACCGGCAGCATGGTTGCTGCGCGCGCCTGCATCATGAAGCTCTCATGCCCCTGGAAATAGGGCGCGTCGGTGAGCACGGAGAGACACGCAGCACCGCCCGCCTCGTAATCCAACGCGTGCTGGTGGGGTTTGAAGTCTGCGCGAATGAGCCCCTTGGAAGGGCTCGCCTTCTTGACCTCGGCAATCAGGCCAAAGCCCGTTTGCGCCTTGGCAGCGAGAGCTTTTTGGAACCCGCGCGGCGGTGACTGCTTGGCAGCAATCCGGTCGCACTCATCGAGCGGTTTCAACGCCTTGCGGGCCGTGACTTCCTCGCGCTTGGTCGCGCAAATTTCTTTCAGCTTGTCCATCACGATGAGCCTATGCCTTTGGGGTCCTGCCGTGTCGATAGGCTTGCCCTATTTGGTTCACACGAAGCCCACAAAGACACGAAGATGTTCCGCTGCGCCGCAGGCGGAGGTTCTCAAAAGGGTTTCGCGCAGAGGACGCAGAGTTCGCAAAGAACGCGTAGATGACCTCTTCGTACTCCGCGTTCTCTGCGCGATCCCGAATAGCCTGCGGCTTCGCCGCGATTTCAGACCTCTTCGTGTCTTTGTGGGCTTCGTGTGAACCCTACTACCTCGCCGCTGCAATCCAGCATTCGAGCAATTGCTTGGCCAGCCCCTTGTCGATGGCCTCAGCCGCTTCCTCTACGCCATCGGTCCAACTCTCGACCTCGCCCGCCACCATCAGCGCGCCTGCCGCGTTGAACAGCACCGCATCGCGATAGGGCCCCGGTGCGCCGAGCAGCAGGGCTTGCAATGCTTTCGCATTATGCGCCGCATCATCGCCGCGTATGGCCTCTACCGGCGCATGGCGCAGGCCCGCATCACTCGCATCGACGCGGCGCATACGCACTTCGCGGCCCTGCACATCGGCCAGTTCATTGCCTTCGTCGAGGCTGAGTTCGTCGAGCCCCTCGTCACCCGAGACGATAAACGTCCGCTCAGTGCCCAGACGCGCCATGGCCTCGGCATAGATCGGGACATAGGCGGGGCGGGCGATCCCGATCAACTGGCGGCGCACCTTGGCGGGATTGCTCAGCGGCCCCATCAGGTTGAAAATCGTGCGGCGGCCCAGTTTCTGCCGGATAGGCTGGATACGCGCCATCGCCGGGTGGTGGTTCTTGGCAAAGAGGAAGCAGATGCCGATTTCGGCGAGGGTCTTTTCCGCCGTGCGCCCGGCGGCTTCCATGTCCAGCCCCAGCGCCTCCAGCGTATCGGCAGCGCCTGCCTTGCTGGATGCCGCGCGATTGCCGTGCTTGGCGACCGGCACGCCGCAGGCCGCGACAACAAGCGAAACCGCCGTGCTGACATTGAGCGTGTGGTGACCGTCGCCGCCTGTGCCGCATACGTCGATGGCGTTGTCGGGCGCATCAATCGGGAGCAGCCGCGCGCGCAAGGCCCGCGCCGCCCCTGCGATCTCGCCTGCACGCTCGCCACGGTCGGACAGATCGGTGAGATATTGCGCGATCTCCTCTTCCGAAGGCGCGCCGTCGAGCATCAGGCCGAAGACGCGCTCGGCCTCGTCCTCTTCCAGCGGGGTATCGACGGGGGGCAAAATCCGGCTCATGCGGCCACCTTGGCGGGCAGGCCGCAGATAGCAAGGAAATTGGCGAGCAAAGCGTGGCCGTGCTCGGTCGCAATGCTTTCGGGGTGGAACTGCACGCCGTGAATGGGCAGTTCGGCATGGCGGAAACCCATGACAGCCTCTCCCTCAAGCCCCGGCGTCTCCGCCGTTGCATTGACCAGCAGGCAGTCGGGAATGTCCTCGACAATCAGCGAATGATAGCGCGTGGCGGTGTAGGGCGAGGGCAGGCCGGCGAATACACCCGTCCCGTCATGCGTCACCAGACTCGTCTTCCCGTGCATCAACCCGCCGCGCACGACTTTGCCGCCGAAATGCTGCCCGATCGACTGGTGCCCCAGACACACACCGAGCAGCGGAGTGGCGCTATCCGCACAGGCCGCCACCAGATCAAGGCTGATCCCCGCCTCGTTCGGCGTGCACGGGCCGGGCGAGATAAGAATCCCCTTCGCCCCGCGCGCAACCGCTTCGGCAGCGGTCAGCTCGTCATTGCGAACAACTTCTACCCCCGAGCCCAGCTGCATCAGATAATGCACGAGGTTGAAGGTGAAGCTGTCGTAATTGTCGATGACGAGAATATCGCTCATTCGCCGCTCTCTGCCCGATTGCGCACGACAATCAAGGGGCCGATTTCGGGGCCATTGTCTAGGCGTTCATTGGCCGGGTCCCAGATTTGCGAGACACTGCCGTCGAGGAACAGCGCGTTATCCACGCGCAGCACGTCGCGGTAATAGCGGGCCAGCTTGCCGAAGCTCACCGGAGCCTCGCTAATGACGAAATGCGCGCGGCCGCTCGCATCGACGCCCACGGCGTTGCGGGTGCGGTAGGAGGTACCGTCGGGATCAATCTCCGGGTGCAGCTCTCCGTTCACCACCAGCATCGGGCCGGACTGGGTGGCGAAATAGGGGCGGTTCTCGACTTCCCCGGCAAAGCGCTCGGTCGAAAGCACGCGCCATCCGCCGTCTTCCTCGCCAAAGAACACGCCGTTGGGGAGCAGGTGGAAATTGCCGGGGCCTTCGTTCTGGTTGAGCACGGTAAGGCGGCGGCCTTCCTCCACGTAATAGCCGATGGGCTGGCCGTCCTCGTCAAACATTCCGGCGTTCATGGCGAAGACGACCGAGGCAGCGTCTTGCGCCAAGGCATCGTAGGAGAACACGCGCAAGGAGCGGTAAGGCGCATCCTCGCCTTCGGGCGCGAGGTCGGTGCTGACCATGTGCTGCGCAGGGTCGGCGGTGCAATGGGTGAAGGGCGTGTCTTCGAACACCACCGGCTCGCAGATCGACACCATCTCCTCGCTCACCTCGCCCTCGAAATGCAGCTCGCACGCAGCGAGGGGTATGGAGCACAGGATCAGCAGGAGCGCGCGGTCGATCACTGGCCGAACTCCGGCTCGCCCGCGATGGCGAGCGCCTCGCTCGCCGCTGCGAGCAATGCGCCCGCCTTGTGGCGGCACTCGGCAGCTTCGTAGGCGGGGTCGCTATCCGCCACCACGCCCGCGCCCGCCTGTACGTGCATCACCCCGTCCTTTACCACGGCGGTGCGCAGCACGATGCAGCTGTCGACCGAGCCATCGGGCGCGAAATAGCCGACGCCGCCGGCATAGGCTCCGCGCGTTTCCGGCTCCAATTCGGCGATGATTTCGCATGCACGCACCTTGGGCGCGCCGCTGACGGTTCCGGCGGGAAAGCCCGCGAACAGCGCATCGAGCGCGTCCTTGTCGCCCGCCAGCTGGCCGACGACATTGCTGACGATGTGCATCACATGGCTGTAGCGTTCGATGGTGAAGCTGGCGGTGACCTCCACGCTGTCAGCACCCGCCACCCGGCCCACATCGTTGCGCCCGAGATCGAGCAGCATCAAGTGTTCGGCGCATTCCTTCGGGTCGGCAAGCAGGCTCGCCTCGTTCGCCTTGTCCTCTGCCTCGGTGGCTCCGCGCGGGCGGGTTCCCGCGATTGGGCGGATGGTCACTTCGCCGTCGCGCACGCGGACGAGGATTTCGGGCGAGGAACCGACCACGGCGAAGCCGGGCAGATCGAGGAAATAGAGGAAGGGCGAGGGGTTGACCCGCCGCAGCGCCCTGTAAAGCGCGAGTGGCGGCAACGGAAACGGGCAGGTGAAACGCTGGGCGAGCACCACCTGGAAGATATCGCCCGCCGTGATGTAGTCCTTCGCGCGCAGCACCATCTCGCGGTAGCTCGCTTCGGATACCACGGGTTCGAGGGCGGCTTCGGGAAGTTCGGCAAGGCGCTGCGTTTCCGGAACCGCCTCCGCCAAGCGCCGCAGCGCCTCGTCGATCCGCTCGACCGCGCGCTCTACCTTGCCTGCCGCATCCGCACCATCGGCCCAAAGCGGAGCGATCAGGAAAAGGTCATCGGTCAACCGGTCGAACACCAGCACCAGTGCAGGGCGGGCGAACAGCATATCGGGCAGCGCCAGCTCGCTTTGCGGGGCGCGAGGGAGCTTTTCGACGAGGCCGATGGTCTCGTATCCGAAATAACCGACAAGGCAGGCGAGGGCGGGCGGGAGGCCTTCGGGCACATCGATGCGGCAGGCATTCACCAGCGCGCGCAGTTCGGTCATCGCATCGGCGGGGAGCGGTTCGAACGCCTCGCGGTCATGCCGCCACTGCCGGTTGACCTCGGCGCGTTCGCCCACGGCGCGGAACAGCAGATCGGGATCGAGACCGAGCAGCGAATAGCGCCCGCGAACCTCGCCGCCTTCCACCGATTCCAGCAGAAAATCGCCGCGCCCTTCCTCGATCAGCTTGAGCGCGCCGCCCACCGGCGTTTCGGTATCCGCGACCACGCGCCGCCAGACGAGCGTGTTGCGGCCTTCCGCCAGCGCGGCAAGCGCCTCGGCCTGATGATGGACAGCGGCGCTCAGCGAACCTGCTCCCTAGCGGCTGATAAGGCCCGTGCGGACCGCATCGATACCCGCATCATTGCGTTCGATCGCAATGCTGCGCTCCGCGCCATTGATGAATTGCTGGAGATATTCATCGCCGATCACCTGCGACAATTGCGCGGCGGTGTTGGCCACATCCTCGCTATCAAGCGCCAGTTCGGGAGTTTCGATATTGTCTAGTTGCACCACGTACCAATTGCCGGCTTCGGGCACCGCTACACGTTCGGTGGTGCCTGCTGCCATCGAGAAGAACAGAATGGTGGCGCGGGTGATACGTTCTTGCTCGGCCAGCTCGCGGCGGTTGAGATTGATCGACTGCACATTGGGCAGATCGACCTCTTCCGCGGCCACGGCCTGGGCCAACGACATTCCACCTTCGACCCGCGCGAGCACGCGCGCTGCGGCTTCGCCTGCTGCTGCCAACCCCTGTTCGCGGCGCCATGCCTCGATCAATTGCGGACGAAGTTCGGCAATCGGCGGAGCGGCGCTGCGGACAATCGATTCCACATCGAAGATAAGGAAAGCCTCTCCCGGCACCAGCTCGGTGATTTCCGGATCGCCTTCGCCAATTTCGAACGCAAAGCTGACAACGCGGGCGAGCTGCGGCGGGGCCTGTGCGGGCTGGCCATAGACCCGGCCATCGGCCAGCAGCTGCGGCGTGGTGCTGAGTTCGATGCCCAATTCCTCGGCCGCCTGCTCCAGCGTCTTGCCGCGCGCGAATTCGGCTTCGAGCCGCTCGGACACCTCTTCCAGCGCCTGCTGCACGCGTTCCTGCATCAGCGTTTCGCGGATTTCCTCGCTCGCCTGTGCCAGCGTCTTGCCGGGAATTTGCGTGACATTGTCAACGCTCAGCACATACCAGCCAAGCGAACCGCGCACCGGCCCGGCAAAATCGCCCCGATCCGCCGCATAGGCAGCGTTGGCCACAGCCTGCGAAGCGGTCGCGGCGAAATCGGCTTGCTCGACATCTTCCACCGATGTGGTGGCAAGGCCGCGCCGCTGCGCGATCTGTTGCAGGCTCGCGCCGCCCTCGGCCTGTTCCAGCACGGCGCGCGCATCGGCTTCGCTCTGCAGCACAAGCTGCGTAAAGCTGCGCCGCTCGCTGGCCTGATAGAGGACGCTGTCGGCCTCATACCGGGCCGCGATCTGTGCCTGCGTTACCGGCGGCAGGTCTGCCGCCACTTCGTCCGCGCCAAAGGCAGCGTAACGCAGGGTGCGGCGTTCGGGGCGGATGTAGCTGGCGCGGTTTTCCGCATAGAAGGCCGAAATCTGCGCGTCGGTCGGGTCACCTTGGGGCGCGAACAGATTGGCGGGGAACACGGCGGCGCTACCGCTGCGCGTCTCGTTGAGAAGCTGCGCGTAGGTGCGCGCCATGCCCAGCGGCATCCGCGCCTGATAGGAAATCGGCACCACCGTCTGACGCGCGAGCAGGCTGAGCGCCAGATCCTCGCGCACCGTCGCCTCGGTCAGGCCACGCTGGCGCAGCATGGCGCGGAAGGCCTCGGCATCGAATTCGCCGTCGAGCCCGGTAAAGCCGCCACCACTGATAATCTCCGAATTGACCAGGTTGCTTCCCGCGCGCAGCCCCATCAGCTGGGCAAACTCGGCCAATGCATTGCGGCTGAGCACTTGTTCGAGAACGTCGTCAAAGCCGCCTTGTTCGATAAAGGCCTGGAGCGACAAGGTGGGGTTCTGGCCGCGCGCCTGCTCGAAAGCGTTGGTGACGTTCTGGCTGAGATCGGATGTGGAAATCGTCCGTTCACCCACCACGGCCACACGGTCGCCACCGGCAACACCGCCGAACATCCCCGTATTCGCCACGTCGGAGCTGGCAAAGGCCAGCGCGATCAGCGCCAGAAAGCCCAGCGTGACACCGATGCCGATTTTCGACTGGAAGAAGTTGCGAAAGAAGGAAATCATAGGAAGGTTTCGATCCGGAACGAGCCCAACAGGCCATGAATGACTAAGGTACACGACAGGGCAAAGCGCAGGTGCGTCGCCCGTTATTGCCGCTCGCCATATAAGGCCTGCGACCCTATCGCAACAGGCTGCACGCAGTCGGCGAAATAATGCGAATGGCACTTTGACAAGCCTGTTACACCCGATTAGCGGGCATTGGACAGAAACGCAGCGGCGCCGCGTCCCCGTGGGACTTGTTTCGGCACCCGGCGGAATTTACAGGAATTTTGATGACGACCCGTCCTTTCATTGTCGGCAACTGGAAGATGCATGGCACGCGTTCGATGCTTTCCGAAGCGCGCGCGATCGACCGTGCGGCCGAACGGCTTATCAAGGTGGAAGTGGCGCTCGCACCGCCCTTCACGCTGATTCACGCGGTTCATAAAGAAGCGGGCCTGATCGCGGTCGGCGCGCAGGATTGCCATTCGGCGGAAAGCGGTGCGCATACCGGAGACGTCTCTGCCGCGATGGTCAAAGATGCCGGTGCCAGCTTCACAATTGTCGGCCATAGCGAGCGGCGCGCGGGCTACGGAGAAACCAACGCCCTGGTGAAGGCCAAGGCCGAAGCGGTGATTGCCGCAGGGATGAACGTGATCGTCTGTGTCGGCGAAACCGAGCAGGATCGCGCGGCGGGCAAGCACGAGGATGTCGTGGCGCGCCAGCTCAAGGGTTCCTTGCCCGAGGGCGATGGCGCGGCGGAGAAAATCACCGTGGCCTATGAACCTGTCTGGGCCATCGGCACGGGCAACACGGCAACGCCGGACGATATCGCCGCCATGCACGCCGCGATTCGCGGCAAGCTGGTAGCGCTCTATGGCGAAGCGGGCGAAGCGATCCGCATCCTTTACGGCGGCTCGGTGAATGCCGGCAACGCTGCGGAGATCCTTTCCACTGCCGAAGTGGGCGGCGCGCTTGTTGGCGGCGCCAGCCTGACGGCGGAGAGCTTCCTCGGCATTATCGTTGCCGCCGCCGAGCGCGACGAGGCCTGATCGCAGACGGGAGACGCGGCCACTCGCCCCTTGTGGTATGTGGCTGCAGCGCCTAAATGCGCCCCCAGTTTTACTACCCTTTCTGATTGACTGACCGAACCATGGCTAATCTGTTCAACTTCCTCCTCGTCATCCAGGGGCTTGTCGCGGCCACGCTCGTTGGCCTTGTGCTGATGCAGCGTTCCGAAGGCGGCGGCCTTGGTATTGGCGGTGGTGGAAGCCCGGGCGGCGTTATGTCGGCACGGGGCGCAGCAAACTTCCTCAGCCGTGCGACCAAATGGTCGGCGGTGATTTTCGTGGTGCTGGCGATCGTGCTCGCGGGTCTTGCGCCAACCGTCATGGGCGGCGGCGAGCTGGAAAGCACGCTCGATCGTTCGACCGCAGCCAGCGATGCCGCTGTTCCGGCGGGGGCGGAGGCCGCTCCGGCCCCGGCTACCGGTGAAGCCGAGGCTGCACCGGCCGAAGACGATCCGCTGGCAGACGTCGCCGAGTAGGCGCTCCTCCAACTTATCCATCATTAATCGCGTTGTGGCGGTGAAAACCGCTGCAATCCGCTTGCCCCGAATCCGAAACGAGGCTTAAGGCTCTCCTCCCATGGCGCGGTATATTTTCATCACCGGCGGCGTGGTTTCCTCGCTTGGCAAAGGTCTCATGGCAGCCTCATTGGCGGCCCTTTTGCAGGCGCGTGGCTACAAGGTCCGTATCCGGAAATTCGATCCTTATCTCAATGTCGATCCGGGCACGATGAGCCCGTATCAGCATGGCGAAGTGTACGTCACCGATGACGGGGCGGAAACCGATCTCGACCTTGGTCACTATGAGCGGTTCACCAACGTCTCCGCCCACCAAAACGACAATATCACTTCGGGCCGTGTCTACCGCGACATCATCGCCAAGGAACGGCGCGGCGATTATCTGGGCGCGACGGTGCAGGTGATTCCGCACGTCACCGATGCGATCAAGGCGTTCGCGCTCGCCGATCAGGGCGATCATGATTTCATCCTGTGCGAAATCGGCGGCACGGTGGGCGACATCGAGAGCCTGCCCTTCATGGAAGCGATCCGCCAACTCAGGAACGAGCTGGAGCCGGGGCAAACGCTCTCGGTCCACGTAACGCTGGTGCCCTATATCAAGGCGGCGGGCGAGCTGAAGACCAAGCCGACCCAGCACTCGGTGCGCGAACTTGCCGCGCTGGGCATCAAGCCAGACGTCTTGCTGTGCCGCTGTGAACACCCGCTGCCCGATAGCGAGCGGCAGAAAATCGCCAATTTCTGCAATGTGCGCAAAGAGTCCGTGATCCCCGCGCTCGATGCCAGCAGCATCTATGCCGTGCCGCAGCAATATCACGAGGAAGGGCTGGACACCGAAGTGCTGCGCCATTTCGGTATGCTCGGCACCTCCAACCCGCCAGACATGGCGCGCTGGGCAGACGTGGTCGATCGCTACGAAAATCCTGAGGGCGAAGTCACCATCGGTGTGGTCGGCAAATATGTCGGCCTGCCCGATGCCTACAAGTCCTTGAACGAAGCGCTGATCCACGGTGGCATGGCCAACCGCACCAAGGTCAATATCAAATGGATCGATGCGGAGATCTTCGAAGGCGACGACGCCGATATCGCCGCGCAGCTGGAGCCGATGCACGGCATTCTGGTGCCCGGCGGCTTTGGCGACCGGGGCAGTGAGGGCAAGATTGCATCGGTCCGCTTCGCGCGCGAGCGCAAGGTTCCCTTCCTCGGGATTTGCCTGGGGATGCAGATGGCCTGCATCGAAGCCGCGCGCGATCAGGGGATTACGGCAGCTTCTTCAACCGAATTCGGGGAAACCAGCGAGCCGGTTGTCGGCATCATCACCGAATGGATGAGCGAAGAGGGGCTGCAAACCCGCTCTGCCGAAACCGACCTTGGCGGCACAATGCGGCTGGGCGCCTATCCGGCCAAGCTGGCGGGCAACAGCCATGTCAGCGGCATTTATGGCGGCGCGGAAGAAATCAGCGAACGCCACCGCCACCGCTACGAAGTCAACTCCGCCTATATTGAACGACTGGAGGCTGGAGGGCTGATCTTCTCCGGAATGTCGCCCGACGGCCTATTGCCGGAGATTGTCGAGCGGCCCGATCACCCGTGGTTTGTCGGCGTGCAATTCCATCCCGAATTGAAGAGCCGCCCGTTCGATCCGCACCCGCTGTTTTCGGGCTTCATCGCCGCTGCGCTGAAGCAATCACGACTGGTGTGATCCGCTATGCTTAACATGAATATTACAAACGCCACCGTTTTGTAACAAATCACTTGCGCGTTGCACCTGCGAAATAGTAACAAACGAGAACAGGCTGTGTGGGGGAAGCCGCATTCTCACCTTTGAGGGAAGGGGAGGGATGCCGCGTAATTTCTGCGTCAGTTTGAACAACCGGATTCGACCGGCCGTGCGCGGAAAAGCAAAGGCTTTTCAAGCGGCGACGGCGTGGTCTTGCGGTGGGAAATAGGCTGTCTCTTGCGACCCGGATAGCCCGTTTCCCGCGCGAGTCGGCGTTACAAACGTCGAGGGGGCGGGTTTTAGCGGACCCGCCCCCATAGTTTCATCCTGAGGCAGGATTTTCCGGCGTCAGGCAGCGGCCTGGTCGCTGTCCTTCTTGTCGCCGTCGACAATTTCCAGCGTGTTGCCGCCAATCGCAATTTTCTTGGGCTTCATCGCCTCGGGCACTTCGCGCACCAGATCGATCACCAGCAGGCCATCTTGCAGATCGGCGTTCTCGACGCGGACATAATCGGCCAGTTCGAAGCGGCGCTCAAACCCGCGATTGGCGATGCCGACATGGAGCATTTCGCCGCCATCGGTGGCCTCGTCGCGCTTCTTGCCGATCACGGTGAGCAGGTTCTGCTGGGCGGTGATGTCGAGATCGCGCGGGCGGAAACCGGCCACGGCAATGGTGATGCGATAGGCATCTTCGTGGCGGCGCTCGATATTGAAAGGGGGGTAGTTATCGCCCGCATTGCGCGCATTGTTCTCGAGCAGGTCAAACAGACGGTCGAAGCCAACGGTAGAACGGCGATAGGGGGTCAAATCAAAACGGTTCATTGCAACAAATCCTCTTTTGAGCAATTTGGACATAAATGCGGGCCCGTAAGCGGCACCCGCGATGGAAGAGATAGGCTGGTGTGGCACGGATTCAAGTGTGCTGGCTGGCGATGGGAAAGCGAGCGAAGCGGTGAGCGAAGCAAAGGTCGAAATCTACACAAAGGCATGGTGCGGCTTCTGTATGCGCGCCAAGCGATTGCTCGATAGCAAGGGCGTTGATTACGTCGAGTATGACATCACCATGGGCGGCGCCAAGCGTGACGAGATGATGGCGCGCAAGCCCGATGCTATGACGGTGCCGCAGATCTTTATCGATGATACACCGGTCGGCGGATCGGACGATCTTGCCGCGCTGGAACGCGAAGGCAAGCTGGACGCGTTGCTGGGCCTGTAATGCCGAAAATCGCGCTCCTGCAGATGAATTCGGGCGTGAGCCCCGATGCCAACGCGGCGGTCATCTGCGACGCCATTGCGCAGGCGGCGGGGCAGGGGGCCGGGATGCTCTTCACCCCCGAAATGGCCGGGCTGCTCGACCGAAAACGAGATCGTGCCAGCGCGAACATCACAGCCGAGGAAGCAAGCGCTCTGGTCGCAAGCGTGCGCGAAGCGGCGGCGGAGCATGGAATTGCGGTCACGCTAGGCTTGCCGGTTCTACGTGAGGACGGGGGCTGGGCGAACCGCAGCCTGTTGATCGACGCAAACGGAGCCGTCGCCGCCCGCTATGACAAGATCCATATGTTCGATGTCGATCTGGAAAGCGGCGAGAGTTGGCGCGAAAGCAATGCCTATGTGGCAGGCGAAGAGGTTGTCACCGTCAACTCACCCGTCGGCTTGCTGGGCCTCACAACCTGCTACGATGTCCGCTTCCCCGCGCTGTGGGACGAGCTCGGCCGCCGCCGCTGCGATGCCATCGCGGTGCCCGCCGCTTTCACCGTGCCCACCGGCAAAGCGCACTGGCACACACTCCTTCGCGCCCGCGCCATCGAAGCGACCGCTTTCATCATTGGCGCTGCGCAGGTCGGCAAGCATGAGGACGGGCGCGAGACTTACGGCCATTCGCTGGTCGTCGATCCGTGGGGCGAAGTGCTGCTCGATATGGGCGGGGAAGGGCCGGGGCTGGGCTTTTGCGATATCGACCTGTCGCGCATTGACGAGGTGCGCCGCCAAATTCCCAGTCTTGCCAACAAACGCGAAATCCCTAGATCGCCGCTGCCATGATCGTGTTCGACCTCTCCTGTGACGTGGGCCATCGTTTCGAAGGCTGGTTCGGCTCGTCCGACGACTTCGCGCAGCAACGCGAGAGCGGGAAGCTCGGCTGCCCGGTTTGCGGCTCGGCGAAGGTCGACAAGGCACCCATGGCGCCGGCGGTCGGCAAGAAAGGCAACCAGCTTGCGCCGAAACCCGTGGCCGCGAGCGAAGCGGTGGCTCCGGTTGCCAACGCGCCCCTGCCTCCTGAAGTCGCACAAGCGATGGAGAAACTGGCAGAGGCGCAGGCCAAGGCGCTCAAGGACAGTACATGGGTCGGCCGCAAATTCGCCGAGGAATCGCGGGCGATGCATTATGGCGAACAGGCCCACGCCCCGATCCATGGCGAGGCGAGCCCCGAAGAGGCGAAGGCTTTGCTGGAGGAAGGCGTGCCGGTGGCGCCGCTACCGTTTCCGGTTGCTCCGCCCGACAAACTGAATTGATTTCGGGGGAATTGGTGCGCCCGACAGGATTCGAACCTGTGGCCCCCGGATTAGGAATCCGATGCTCTATCCGACTGAGCTACGGGCGCGCCACTTGCGCCCTTACGGTGCCTTGAAATTGCTGGCAAGCCACTCCCAAACCCGACTGCCCTGAGCTTGTCGAAGGGCTGCACTTCTCCTTTTGCGCTTAGCGTTGGATCAAAGAAAGCAGTCCTTCGACAAGCTCAGGACGAACGGATTATTGGGGTTTCTGCGAACTTACTCCGCCGGTTCCGCTTCAACCCTCAAGACACCGCGCTTCACCTGGTCGCGTTCAATGCTTTCGAACAGCGCTTTGAAGTTCCCTTCGCCAAAGCCGTCATCGCCTTTGCGCTGGATGAATTCGAAGAACACCGGGCCGACGCGCGGTTCGGCGAAGATCTGCAGCAGCAGGCGCGGGCTGCCCCCTTCGGTCGTCCCGTCGAGAAGAATGCCGCGCATTTTGAGCTCATCGACCGGCTCGCCATGGCCTGGCAGGCGCTCGTCGAGCATCTCGTAATAGGTAGCGGGCGGGGCGGTCATAAAGGGCACGCCCAGCTTCTTCAGGCGATCCCACGCGGCCACCAGATCATCACAGATCAGCGCGATATGCTGGATGCCTTCGCCGTTGAACTGGCGCAGGAATTCCTCGATCTGGCCCTTGCCGCCTTCGCCTTCTTCGTTGAGCGGGATGCGGATCTTGCCATCGGGCGCGGTCAGCGCCTTGGATGTGAGGCCGGTATATTCGCCCTTGATGTCGAAGAAACGGATTTCGCGGAAGTTGAACAACGTTTCGTAATAGTCCGCCCAATAGGCCATGCGGCCGGTGTAGACATTGTGCGTCAGGTGATCGATCACGTCGAAGCCCGCGCCCTCGGGCCATTTTTCCACACCGTCGCGATATTCGAAATCGATGTCGTAGATAGAGAGGCCGTTGCCTTCTGCGTCCGCATAGCGGTCAATCAGATAGACGATCGCACCACCGATGCCGCGAATGGCGGGGATGCGCAGTTCCATCGGGCCGGTGGTGACTTCGACCGGCTCCGCCCCGCGCGCGATCAGCTCTTCATAGGCCTTTGCTGCGTTCTTCACTCGGAAGCCCATGCCGCAAGCCGAGGGGCCGTGTTCGCGGGCGAAGAACCATGCGGCGCTGCGCGGTTCGTAATTGAGAATGAGATTGATCTGCCCCTGCCGCCACAGCTGCACGTCCTTTGAACGGTGATTGGCAACATGGGTAAAGCCCATCGTCTCGAACACGGGTTCGATCATGCCCTTTTCCGGCGCGCAGAATTCGACAAATTCAAAGCCATCAAGGCCAATCGGGTTTTCGAAGAGGTCAGTCATGGTTTCATATGTAACTTGTTTGACGGATTCGCGCAAGCAATCACCTTGCCGTGAGCGCATTACACGGAGAAATTTGCCAATTTGCTTGAACAGACGGGGAAGTTGTGATTCAAGCAACGCATGAACACGGTGCCGACAAAGCGGGAAATGGTGCGCGAGAAGCTCGGCAATGCGTTGGCGCTGTTCGTGCTCATCATTATCGGCCTGCTGGCGCTGGTCGGCCCCAACGGGTTTCTTGCGTGGCGGGAAAACGCCGCGCAGTTGCAGGCGCATCAGGCGCGTATCACCGTGTTGGAGGAAGAGCGCGCAGTCTTGGCGAATCGTGTCGAGCTGCTCGATCCGGACAATGTCGACCCCGATCTCGGGTCGGAACTGGTGCGTGAAACGCTCGGCGTGGCGCATAAGGACGAGGTAATTGTCGAGCTGGATGCGCTCGACTGATTTCACCAAATCGGTAAACCAATCAAAGCAATCGCGCCGCTGCGGCAAAATTCGTATGCGCAGCGTTGCCAGCCAAATCAAACCCTGCCTATAGACGATGGTGCAATTGACGCACCAGCGAACACACCACACCGGGAATCAGGGGACACCTCTTGGCCAAAGCCTCCACGTCCAAATCCGGCGGCAAAACGCCGGCCCAATCGACGAAAACCAGCGCGACCGCCGCAGATGATGACAGCTTCGCGCTGAAGAGTTTGCAGCAGGAGCTGGAGAAGCAGAAGCGCTACAAGGCCAGCAAGGAACAACTCCAGCACTTCTATGAACAGATGCTGCTGATCCGCCGGTTCGAGGAAAAGGCCGGACAGCTTTACGGGCTCGGCCTGATCGGCGGGTTCTGCCACCTGTATATCGGTCAGGAAGCGGTCGCCATCGGCCTGCAATCGGCGCTCAACAATGATGTCGACAGCGTCATCACTGGTTACCGCGACCATGGCCATATGCTCGCCTATGGCATCGATCCCAATGTCATCATGGCCGAACTGACCGGCCGCGCTGCGGGTATCTCCAAGGGCAAGGGCGGCTCGATGCATATGTTCAGCACCGAGCACAAATTCTACGGCGGCCACGGCATTGTCGGCGCGCAGGTATCGCTCGGCGGCGGGCTCGCCATGGCGCACCAGTACAATGAGGATGGCGGCCTGTGCCTCGCCTATTTCGGTGACGGTGCAGCGAACCAGGGCCAGGTCTATGAAACGATGAATATGGCGGCGCTGTGGAAGCTGCCCATCGTGTTCGTGGTCGAAAACAACCAGTACGCCATGGGTACCGCCGTGCGGCGTTCCTCGGCTGAAACCGAATTCTACCGCCGCGGCGCAGCCTTCCGAATTCCGGGCATGAAAGTGAACGGCATGGATGTGCTCGAAGTGCGCCAGGCTGCCGAAATCGCCTTCAAGCACGTGCGCGATGGCAATGGGCCGGTGCTGATGGAATGCGAAACCTATCGCTATCGCGGCCACTCCATGTCCGACCCTGCAAAGTATCGCACGCGCGAAGAAGTGCAGGACCAGCGCGAGAAGAACGATCCGATCGAGCGGGTGAAGAAAGACCTCGCCGAGGCAGGCATTGGCGAAGACGCATTGAAAGACATCGACAAGGCCATCCGCGCCACTGTGTCCGAAGCTGCCGATTTCGCCGAAACCAGCCCCGAGCCGGAGGCACACGAATTGTATACCGACGTTTTGGTCGAGGAGTATTGATCCATGGCCATCGAACTGAAAATGCCCGCGCTTTCGCCCACCATGGAAGAAGGCACGCTCGCCAAATGGCTGGTGAAGGAAGGCGATACGGTCTCTGCCGGTGACGTGCTCGCCGAGATTGAAACCGACAAGGCGACGATGGAATTCGAGAGCATCGACGAAGGCACGGTCGGCGCGATTCTGGTTGCCGAGGGCACCGAGAATGTGAAGGTTGGGACGGTTATCGCCGTGCTGGCGGGCGAGGGCGAAGACGCTTCCGCAGTTGCAGCTCCCGCCGCTGCGCCGGAAGTTGCACCTGCTCCGGCAGAAGCACCTGCGGCCGAAGCTGCCAAGCCCGAGGCCAAAGAGCGTCCCGCCGACCCGGAAATTCCCGCCGGCACCAATATGATCAAGCTCACCGTGCGGGAAGCCTTGCGTGATGGCATGGCAGAAGAAATGCGCCGCGATCCGCGCGTGTTCGTGATGGGTGAAGAAGTTGCCGAGTATCAGGGTGCCTACAAGGTCACGCAAGGCCTCCTCGACGAATTCGGGCCGAAGCGCGTGATCGACACGCCGATCACCGAATACGGCTTTGCCGGTATCGGCACCGGCGCGGCGATGGGCGGTCTGCGCCCGATTGTCGAGTTCATGACCTTCAACTTCGCCATGCAGGCGATTGACCACATCATCAACTCGGCGGCCAAGACGAACTATATGTCGGGCGGGCAGATGCGCTGTCCGGTCGTGTTCCGCGGCCCCAATGGCGCGGCGAGCCGCGTCGGCGCGCAGCACAGCCAGAATTACGGCCCGTGGTATGCCAGCGTCCCCGGCCTGATCGTGATTGCGCCTTATGATGCGCAGGACGCCAAAGGCCTGATGAAGGCCGCGATCCGCAGCGAGGACCCGGTGGTCTTCCTCGAAAACGAGCTGGTCTATGGCCAGAGCTTCGAAGTCGCGCAGCTTGATGACCATGTCCTGCCCATCGGCAAGGCGCGGATCATGCGCGAAGGCTCCGACGTCACAATTGTCGCCTATTCGATTGCTGTGGGCATTGCGCTGGAAGCGGCAGAGGAGCTGGCAGGGCAGGGCATCGATGCCGAAGTCATCGATCTGCGCACGCTGCGCCCGCTCGACAAGGAAGCGGTGCTCACCTCGCTCGCCAAAACCAACCGCGTCGTTATCGCCGAAGAAGGCTGGCCGACCTGCTCGATTGCATCCGAGATTGTTGCAATCTGCATCGAGGAAGGCTTCGACCATCTCGATGCACCCGTCCTTCGCGTGTGCAATGAAGATGTGCCGCTGCCCTATGCCGCCAATCTCGAAAAGCTGGCGCTGATCGACAAGGCGCGCGTTGTCGCCGCGTGCAAGAAGGTCTGCTACGCCGACTGATTCTGGCCATAACGCAACAAAAGGGGCGCGAGTGGATTGCACTCGCGCCCCTTTTTGTCTCCCGAATCCGGTCGGCCCTAGTTTGGCGGCGCGAGGCCCGATCGCTGGAAAGTATCGCACCGCGCCACCGGTGCGGGGTTTGCCGGATCGACCTGATAAATCTGCGTCAGGTCGCGATCGGCGCGCACGGTAAAGCTGGCGATGGATCTGATCTCGTGGCTGCCGAACGAAAGCGGATCGCCGACGATCGGCTGGTATTCGTAGGAAATCTCGACAAACATCACGGCATCGTCTTCAAAAGCGATCACTTCGCGTCCGGGCGGCCCCATGCCGGGAATGCCGCCATCGTTCTCGCCATCGCCTTCGGTGCCATAGCTGCTGGTTGCGTTCCTCATGCCCATGCAGCGCTGCCAGGCGATGTATTGCTGGCTGGTGGTGCCATCAACGACCTGCAGGCTACTCAGGATCACACGCCCGTGCGAGTAGAGATCGACACTGGCCGTGCTCTGCAAATGTGCGCCATAGAACAGATCGTTGATGTCGCTTTCGTAGATCTTGCGGTCTTCCAGTACCGAATCCTCACCGATGCGTGAGGCGTTATCGGCAATCTGGATCGCCAGCTGCTCGATGTGCATCTGCACCAGTGTGCGGTTGGCGGTTTCCAGCCCCAGCAAGCCCACCCCGAGCATAAAGGGGAAGGCGAGGGCAAATTCGGTCATCGCCACGCCCGATTCCGAGCGCGCCAGACGGTGCATGGTGTGGCGTAGAGGAGCGATCATGTCGTGCAGTTTCCTACCGCGGTGGAGACATCCTGCGTGTTGTATGGCTGGTTTCGCAGCACAGTGGCGGCGCGCAGATAAACCTCGTCTTCAAACCCGATCAGCGACGCGAGCGGAAACTTGCGCTCGTAAGTCACTTCGACCGTGTAGAGCACGGCATCGCGCGCGCCGCTGCTGGCATCGAGCGCGCGGTCCTGATCCCACACCCCGTTGCTGTTGATGTCATCGAAGGGTTCGTTGTTGTTGCAGGTGCCATCGCCATTGGTGTCGGTAAACTCTTCGGGCTGACCGACATCGGCATAATTGGTGTATGCAGCGCGGGTAAAAGTAAGCTGGGCGCTCGGCAGCACGCTGCGCACCGCGCCTGTCACCCGCGCATCGCGCCCGCTTGGCGAATTGGCATATTGTTCTACTGTGGAATCGCGGGCAGCCCGTTGCACCGCGCCTTCCAGCACCGATTTCATGTAGAAATTGAGCGCGAAGTCGAACACGCCCATGATCGTTACGATCAGCACCGGCGCGATCAGCGCGAATTCGACGAGGGTTACCCCGCGCTCGTCACCCTGCAGGCTCTTGATCCGCGCAAGCATCACCGCGCCACCCGCAATTCGCTCATCGCTCCGGCGATTTCCTCGAATGCTTCGTTAAGTTCAGCAGCGTTGGCAGCCTGGAACGAGCGGCCGGGACCTGCGCATTCTTCCATGATCGGGTTGAGCGTCGTGCCGAAGGCAATCACCCACACCACGATATCGCGGTTTTTGACTTGCTCGCAGGCGACCGCAAAGCGCGATTCAATGTTCGAGGCCAAGGTCTCGCTGCCGCCCGGCAGCCAGCGGCGCTGGTCGAGCCCGTCGACACCATAGGCACCATAGGCAAGGTCGTAAGGCTCGGTCTGGCCGTCGGTCAGCCAGATCATGTGGCGGCTCATCTGCATCGCCGCCGTATCAGCGTTTTCGCTGGCGAACAGGCCGGTCGGTGACATCAGGCGGCCACCCCAGATCATGCCGATATCGTGATAGGTCGCGCCATAAGGAACAAGCGTATCGAGATAGGCGTCGAGTTCCGTGCTGGTCATTTCCTGCAGCTTCTGTGCCGCCGGCGGACAGTCGGAGAACCACCATGTGCCGCTGTTCACATACTCGTCCGTTGTGGTGACGTTGTTCGTGGTGAAGTCGCCCGTCCCGTCGTCCAGGATCGATCTCACGAAGATATCGTCGGGATAGCGCGGGCGCCATTGCGTCGCAGGATTACCGGCGGTCGGCACCAGGTCGATATTGAGATCGAGCGCGCGGGTGAAATCGACATTGTCGTAGTCGGTAATCACATAGGTATCGCGTTCCTCGATGCAGCCGCCGGTTTCGGTGCGCCAGTTGGAGACATCGCGCGAGATAGGACGGTACTGGTAAAGCGGGCGTTCGAGCGACGGGAGGACGGTAACTTCCTCATAAGTTTCGACATAGTTGGTGTCGGTGTAGGACCAGATCCGGCAGGTGTCGACATCCAGCGTTGTCCAATACTGTGTGCCGTTGTTGGTGGCGGTGCCATCCTTGATCGTCACAATCGCCGGGGGGCTCGCCTGCAGGGTTACCCTTCTCGAGGATTCATCAACCACATAATTGATCACGCGGGTGTTCGGCGGCTGCGCACCTTCACAGCGGTAATATCCGGCCTGGTCGCCAATCGGCGGATACCAGGTCGCGGCGTAGTTGCTCACTTCGATATTGGGCGAACGGGTGCCGGAAACATATGTCCAGCCGCGCTTGTAGGTGTACGAGATCCCCTCGGCAGGAAGCCGTATACCGGTGTCGCGGCGGCTCTGGTAGGTCCAGTTGTCGACCACCCAATCGTCGTCCAGCAAATGCCCGACATTGACGTTGGTAGCGTAAGGCACAAAGCCGTAGCGGATGCGCGTTTCCGGAGCCTTCGATGCCTCGATCTGGGCGTAGAAGCCGCGGATCACTTCGCGCACCGAGTCAATGCGCGAAAGCGTATCGCCCGCATTGGTGTGGCGCATCGAGCCGGTGGTATCGATCACCATCATGATATCGAGATTGCTGAAGCTCTGGATCGAACCGCAGGTGACCGAGACCGGCAGCGTATTGAAATTGAAAATCGCCATCAGCGTGGTCGGCACATCCACGCTGGCCGTACCGGTGACCGAATAATCGTTCTCCAGCGCCATCGTGAACTGGCGGTTCTCGGTCCCGTAAGCGCCATCCTGGAAGTTGAGGTTGAAGAAGCGCTGGCCGGTTTCCGCTACATCTGTAGGAACCGCTCCATCAACCGCGACGCGCGTGCCCAACCGCTTGCGCGCCGCCAGCGTTGCCGCGTCGCACGCCTGCTGCAAACGGCTTTGCGCCAGGTAGCCGCGCCCCATGTCGACACCGCCACCGATCAGCGCCAGCATGGGAAAGAGCGCGAAGGCGAGGATCGCCAAAACGTTGCCGCTCTTGTCCCGCGCAAGGCGCGACAGAAAGCCGGTGCGGGGCGCGGGCGAGAGAGATTTCTTCTGGCTCATACGACACGCGTTACGCGCAAAGACTGAGAGTTCTCTCAATCGAAATGGTTAATTTCTTTATGATTTCGCGCAGGCAGGCCATCAGGACGCCGCAAAGCCCTATTCGTCGATGACGAAGACGGGGCGCGAATAGGTGAGGGTGGGGGCGCTGATATTGACAAAGTCGAGCACGCCATCCGGGGTATAGGTCACCGTGATGGAATACTCGTCCGCACCTTCGACCCGCGAGGTTACCGGATCGACGGCAACTTGCAGGCGGCTGGCGGTGAGCAGGTAGGGAGCGCCCGAACCTTCGGCGAGCGCCCAGTTTTCGATATCGGTATCGCTGACTTCATTGCCGGTCTGGTATTGCACCATTGCATAGCGCGCCGCGTCTGCCGAAAGGCTGCGCATCGCGTTGTAGCTCTGGTAGCCGAGACCGACCTGCAACACGCCGAGCACCAGCAGCAGCAGAACGGGGGCGAGAAACGCGAACTCGACCACGGCTGCGCCCTTCTCCTCGCGGCGAAGGCGGTTAAGGAGCGTGCGCGCGGTCATCCGATCTGCGTCGTCCGGTTGATGTTGTAATCGAAGCCGGAGCCGATGCCCCACTTCGTCCAGACCGGATCATAGCGGGCATTCAGCTGGATCTGGATAAAGGTGGACACGACATCGTCCTCCTCGCAATCCGCAGCCGGATTGCTCGTGTACTCGAAATGCGTGCCGCAGCGATAGATCTCGGTGATCGTCACGTCGTCGTCTTCCAACCCCGTGGAAGCGATCATGATCTCTTCGATCGTGGCCGGATCGGCATCGGAAGCAGCGCGCGCAATCGCGGCGGCTTCGGCGGCGGCGCTTTGCAACTCGCTCTGCCGGGCGACCATCGAACTCACTTCGAAGCTGCCCAGCGCCATTATGAGGAGGATCGGGATGATGAACGCCATCTCCACCGAGATGACCCCGGCTTCGTCCTGACCAAGCCGGCGAAGAGTTCCGCCTTGTGCAGGACGCCCCGCATCACGGCCGCTGAAACGGGCAGGGGATGCGCATCGAAGGATTTTGTCAGACATCATCATCACGAAGCGGGTCTATCCCGATAGGGTTTCAATTGCCTTAAGTCCGCCCGCCCATCACACGACCAGACGAATGGCGTTGCTGTTTGTGGTCACGACAGCGGTGTGGGTCTGGCCGGGAGGGCACAGATTGCCGAGCGTGAAGTTGCCGCTGAACTTGATCGTCGCCGCCGCGATCGTCAGGCAGCGCGAGGAGACCCCGGCGTTACCCGTCCATTCCAGCGGGCTGGCGGGCAGGTAGATAATGCCGCCCAGCAGAAGGTCAGCCGTGCCGTTCACCTTGTTGCGATCATTGCCGGGCGAGTTGGGATCCTCGAAGATCAGCATACCTTCAAGGACAGCGGCATCTTCGGAATCAACCCCGGCAGCAATCAGCTGATCCTGCGTCATGGCGGTGAGATCGACATCCGCGCCGCCATTGATCTTGATGCCGGCACCATCCTTCAGCACGAACATGACACCGTGGCCGGTGATGCTGTTCTGCGCATTGATCTCGAACATCCCGCCTTCGATGACATAGATGCCCGGCGAGAGCGTGACATTGCAATTGATGTCGAAGCCCTGATACGTGCCCGGCAGGAGCTGGCCCACCGTCGAGGTCGTCGTGCCACCGCCATTGTTGTCGACCGAGCCAGTGACCACATAGGCGTCAACCGTCACCGTATCGGTGCGATCCCAATACTGGTTGCGACCGCTGCCACGCTTGGTATCGGTGCCTGAAACCGTGCTCACTGTCTCCTCACGGTTCGAAGCCGCTTCGGTTTCCTGCAGGGTGGCTTGCCGCGTCGCGCTGTTGCCAACCTGAGTGCTGGTGCGCAGCGTCATCGAGGATTTGTTGTCACCGCGATAATAGCGCGAATAGGTCGTCCGGGTAATCGTGTAGCTGTTGGTGTAGGACGCATCCGGCGTTTCCGCGTTCCGATTGGCGCATGGTGCCGTCCGCTGGGTCGGGTTGTCCGGCGGAACGAGATCCTCGTACGGATTGACGAGTCCGCTCACATTCTCGGTAATCGGCGTATTGTTGAGCGCATCCAACCCGTTATCAACGCCGCCGCCCGAGAGAATCCAGCCAAGCGTGTAGGCGCTGTTGAGATTGTTCGCATTGCCCCCACCGTTCAGCACGATCGAGGTTGCCGAGACCGAAAGCGCGGTCACCCCGCAACCCGACTGGATGTTGGTGCTGCCGCTCAGCGTAATGGCGACGTCGGCATCCTCGTCCACAGCGATAATGCAGCTGGTCTGCGGATCGTTGCCGCCTTCCCACGTGGCCCAGGCCGTGGCGGTTACCGAAGCAGGCGTGGACAGGAAAATGCCGGTAAACGGCAAGGTTTTGGTGACGCTGGCGGTGACCGAAATGGCGTTGTCGGTACCGCCATTGTAATCCTCAAGACCTATCACAGGTTCGCTCGTCTTGCCGTCGATAACCGCTTCGTTCTCGGCAAATTCCTGACCTGCGCGGATGACATAATCGTCGCGCATGTCTTCGTTGCTGTAGGCATAGGCGCCGGCAATCGCGGCCTGATCCACCGCATACTGCACTTCGCGCTTCCACACATACCACTGCGAAACATCCACTGCGAGACCGGCACCGCCCACCAGCACCGGCATACCCAGCGCAACAAGGCCCATGGCGCTGCCGCTGTTGCAGCTGCGCAAGCGATCCAAAAATCCAGTCATCTTAACGCCCATGGCGGACTTCTCCGTAGAACTCACCGCTCGTCACTTCGCGGACCAATGCAGGGCCATAGGAGGGAAAAGGTAACCGGCTGGCAAAGGGCTACGGTTAACGGCCCGGTGAGATTCTCTGCTTGATATTCCCACACAGCCGTGGTGCGCGGCTTATGTGACAGATCCGCTTACCGAATCATTGCCGCTGCCCCAGCGGCTTGCGCTTAGCTACGCCCCGCGCGCTTCGCGTGCCGAGATCCTTGGGCTAATGGTGCTAGAGCAGCGGCTGGCCTCCATCATCACGGCGGGCGGCGAAGCGATGATCGCGCAGATCAAGCTCGCCTGGTGGCGCGAAAGGCTGTCTGAACCGTGCGAGGCGTGGCCCGCAGGCGAACCCTTGCTTGAGCATTTTCGTCCGCTGCACTTCGATATGACGCGGCTGGTGCCACTGGTGGATGGCTTTGAAAGCCTGCTGGCAGAGGAATTCGGACGGCCCGAACTCACGCTGTATCTTCGCGGCAAGGAACAGGCGTGGGCTGCGGCGGCCGACGCAGGCGGCTCAAGCCCTGCAAATGGAACCGTGGAACAGGCCGCGCGCGAAATTGCGCTGTTCGACCTCGGTGGAAAGCTGACAACGCCTTGCGAGGTGGCGCTGGTGGACGATGCAGCCGCGAAAGAAGCGTGGTCATCCTTGCGCCTTTCAGCAGAAATGCGGCCTCTGGCGGTACTTCACGCGCTGGCCCGCCGCGCGCGCGCACGCAGGCAGGGCGAACTGCTGGAGGGCCCACGCGCGATGGCTTTCGCAATGCGGGTTGGATTGCTGGGCAGGTAGGTTAAGCTGCTGATTAAAGGAGACTCGGGATGAACCGCATTCTGCTCGGCGCTTTCGGTGCATTGGTGCTCGCCACAATCGCTTTGTTCTGGATGCAGGGCAGGGCGCAGGTCGAGGAGGCCGCACCGCCGCCCGAGCCGGAGGAGGAGATCGCGGCAGACGCCGACGCGCTACCGCAAGCCGATGTCAGCGGAATGCGCGGACCCGCGCCGCCCGAAGCCAGCGAGCTCTCGCGCGAACAGCGCCGCTTTTTCCGCTATGACCGCAACCGCGATCTGAAGATCAGCCGCAACGAGATGCTCTCCACCCGTACGGCGGCGTTCCGGCGGCTCGATACCGATGGCAACAATCTGCTGACTTTCGAGGAATGGGCGATCAGCACGTCCAACCGGTTCGACGAAATGGATGCCGACCGGAATGACGAGCTGACACCGGCGGAATTCGCCACGAGCAGGCCGGAACCGCGGTCTACGCCGAGTTGCCGCTGTTAGGCCGGGACAGGCTGTCCCTTTAGCCATGCGGCGAAATCGGCCTTCGCCCGCGCGGTATAGGCTTCTTTGCGTTGCTTCTTGGGCACATCGTGTAATGGCGGGAAGAGGCCGAAATTGACATTCATCGGCTGGAAGCTCTCCGCCTCTGCGTCGCCGGTAATGTGGCTGAGCAGCGCGCCCATGGCGGTGGTCGCGGGTGGCGGCGCCCAGTCTTCGCCTACCAGCTCAGCCGCCGCCATCATCCCGGCCATCAAGCCGACTGCTGCACTTTCGACATAGCCCTCGCATCCGGTCACTTGCCCGGCAAAACGGATATGCGGCGCTGACTTCAACCGCAGCTGACGGTCGAGCACGCTTGGCGAGTTAAGAAAAGTGTTGCGGTGCATCCCGCCAAGCCGAGCAAACTCGGCGTTCTCCAGCCCCGGGATCGTGCGGAACAGCTCCACCTGCGCGGCATATTTCATCTTGGTCTGGAAGCCGACCATGTTCCACAGCGTGCCGAGCTTGTTGTCCTGCCGCAATTGCACCACGGCATAGGGCCATCTGCCCTGCGGATGTTCTTCGCTGGTGTCGTAGGGATTATCGAGGCCGACGCCTTTCATCGGGCCGTAGCGCAAGGTCTCCACCCCGCGCTCCGCCATCACTTCAATCGGCATACAGCCGTCGAAGTAAGGCGTGTCCTTCTCCCATTCCTTGAACTCGCCCTTCTCGGCATCCATCAGGCCCTGATGGAAAGCCAGATACTGCTCCTTCGTCATTGGGCAATTGATGTAATCGCCGTCTTCATTGCTGGCATCGGTGCGCTTGTTCCAGCGCGACTGGATCCAGCATTTGCTCATGTCGATGCTGTCGCGGTGGACGATGGGGGCGATGGCATCGAAGAAGGCGAGGCGGTCCTCGCCGGTGGCCTTGACAATGCTTTGCGCCAGTTTCTCGGCGGTGAGCGGGCCGGTGGCGACGATTGTCATGCCTGCGGTTGGCAATTCCTCGACCAGTTCGCGCACGATTTCGACATTGGCATGCGCCGCCAGAGCCTTCTCGACCTCGGCGCTGAAGACATCGCGGTCCACCGCCATCGCGCTTCCGGCGGGAACGCGCGCAATCTCGCCCGCGCGCATAATGAGGCTGTCGGCGCAGCGCATTTCGTGGTGCAAAAGGCCGACCGCGTTCTTGGTGTCATCATCGCTGCGGAAGGAGTTGGAGCAGACCATTTCGGCGAGGCCATCGCCTTGGTGCGCGGGCGTTGAGCCGCCCCCGCCGCGCATTTCGGAGAGGCGCACACGCACCCCGCGTTGCGCCAACTGCCACGCCGCCTCGCTCCCGGCGAGGCCGCCGCCGATAATGTGCACCTGATGGGTCATAGCCCGCGCAGATAGGTCGCTTTGCCCGCTGGCGCAATCGGCCCTTGCGCGGTAGTCTCGGTGCCATGTCCAAAAAGGCCCTTGTCGAAAAGCGTCCGTTTCTGGTGCTGAGCGTGTGCGCGGCGCTGCTGTATTATTTCGTGCAGGATTCGGCGTTGCCGGAGCCGTTCCAGGTGCTCATAAAGGGCAGCGCGGTGGGCTTGCTCGCGGTCTATGCATGGATGCGCCATTCCTCGCAATCGGCGCGTATTCTCGCTGCGGCACTGGTCGCGGCAGCGATCGGCGATATGGCGATCCGGTTCGACTTCGTGTGGGGCGGGGCAGCATTCTTCGTCTACCACGTTATCGCGCTGTCGCTGTTCCTGCGCCATAAGGGCAAGCCGCTGGAAGGCCGGGACAGCCTGATCTTCATCACCCTGCTGCTCGGCACACCCTTGCTCGCCTGGTATCTGCCGGGCGACGAGGGAATGCGTATTCCGGTGGCGCTCTACGCGCTGGCGCTGGGCGGCATGGCGGCGGGCGCCTGGGCAAGCGACTTCCCGCGCCGCATGGTGGGCGCGGGCGGCGTGCTGTTCGTGATTTCCGACCTGCTGATCTTCAGCGAGATGGGGCCGCTGTCAGACAGTCCGTTGCCGTCCTATCTGATCTGGCCGGTCTATTATGCCGGAATGTTCCTCATCACCGTCGGGGTGATTACGACCTTGCGCAAGCGCGAGCCGGAGTTGCGGGTGGTGCGGGGCTAGTCCTCCGCCCCTTCACCATCAGCCGTATGATCGCGTGCAGGTTCGGTTTCCGGCGTGGTCTCGTCACCACCACCGCGTCGCTCCAGCATTTCCTCCACCACAGCCTCTTCGGCGGCGTTTTCCGGGCTCTCGTCCTCATCGATAAGCGCCGCGCCCACAATGTGTTCGCCCTTCGCCACGTTGAAGATGCGCACGCCCGACGAGCTGCGACCATAAATCGAGAAGCCCTTGTGCTCCTCAAACCCGTTTTCGACGAGGTGCCGGAAGTCGATCGAAAGGCGGATTAGTTTCGCCTGATCAG
The DNA here is from genome assembly GCF_056933515.1 of Aurantiacibacter sp. KMU-128. NCBI lineage: Bacteria > Pseudomonadati > Pseudomonadota > Alphaproteobacteria > Sphingomonadales > Erythrobacteraceae > Aurantiacibacter > Aurantiacibacter sp. KMU-128. The sequence continues at coordinate 1,227,958 of NZ_JBXORT010000001.1, read as the reverse complement.
TCACCAGCATCAGCTGCGCACCGTTTTTCACCGGGAAGCTGGCGACAACCGGGCCGTTGCGATCCTTGTCCGAAGGCTCGCCGATATTGGTGAGCCCCTGACCGCCGCGACCGATAGTGCGGTATTCGTAGGCCGAGCTGATCTTGCCGTAGCCATTTGCCGTGATGGTGAGGATGAATTCCTCTTCCTCCGCCATCCGCGCCATGGTGTCCGCATCAAGCGTCGGCACGTTGTCGTTGTTCTTCCACGCCGCCGCGCGCAGATAGGCTTCGCGCGTTTCCATATCGGCTGACAGCGGATCGAGGATCGCAAGGCTAACGACCTTCGCCCCGTCCTTCAGCGTCATGCCGCGCACGCCGATACCCGTGCGGCTCTTGGTTTCGCGCGCATCGGTGGCGGAGAAGCGGATGGCCTTGCCCGAATCCGAGGCGAGGAAAATCTCCTGATCCTCGGTCAGCAGTTCCACGCCGATCAGCCGGTCGCCGCTGCCTTCGACAAAGCCCATCGCGTATTTGCCCGCCGTGGGGACATTGGTGAAAGCGTCCATCGAGTTGCGGCGCACCATGCCTTGCTCGGTCGCAAAGACGATGTTGAGCGCTTCCCAATCGGCCTCGTCTTCGGGGAGCGAGAGCACATTGGTGACGCGCTCCTCATTGCCCAGAGGCAGCAGATTGACCATCGGGCGGCCCTTGGTCTGCGGCCCGCCTTCGGGCAGCTTCCATACTTTCAGGCGATATCCGCGGCCCGTATTGGTGAAGAACAGCACCGGATTGTGGGTGGAGGTGACGAACATCTCCACCACGGCATCCTCATCCTTGGTCGCCATCCCGCTGCGGCCCTTGCCACCGCGCGCCTGCGCGCGGAATGTGGCGAGCGGGGTGCGCTTGATGTAGCCGCCATGTGTGACGGTGACGACCATCTCTTCGCGCTCGATCAGGTCCTCATCGTCGATCCCGTCCCAAGCGGGGGCGATTTCGGAGACGCGCGGGGTGGCAAACTGGTCGCGCACGTCCTGCAATTCCTCGCGCATCACGCCGTAAAGCTTGGCACGGTCGGCGAGGATGGAGAGGTAGTATTCAATCTTGTCGGCGAGCTCTTTCAACTCGTCGCCGATCTGGTCGCGGCCCAGCGCGGTCAGGCGGTGGAGACGCAATTCGAGAATGGCGTTCACTTGCCGCTCGGAGAGCTGATAGGTGCCGCCCGCCTCGTCCGACGTTGGCTCGATCGCTTCGACCAGCGCGATATATTGCGCAATGTCGCCAATCGGCCATTCCTTGGCGAGCAGCTTTTCGCGGGCGATCTGCGGGTTCGAAGACCCTCGGATCATCGCCACCACTTCGTCCAGATTGGACACGGCGACCACCAGCCCGAGCAAGATATGCGCCCGGTCGCGCGCCTTGTTCAGTTCGAACTTGGTGCGCCGCGTGATGACCTGCTCGCGAAACTGGATAAACGCCTGGATGAAATCGCGCAGCGCCAGCGTTTCGGGCCGTCCGCCACGGATGGCGAGCATATTGGCGGGGAAGCTCGTTTGCGCAGGCGTGTGCCGCCACAGCTGGTTGAGCACCACATCGGGCGTCGCATCGCGCTTCAGATCGATCACCACGCGCACACCGGCGCGGCTCGATTCGTCACGGATGTCGGAAATGCCTTCGATCCGCTTTTCCTTGGCGGCTTCGGCGATCTTTTCGACCAAACCGGCCTTGCCGACCTGATACGGGATGGCGGTGAGCACAATGCTCTGCCGGTCACCGCGTCCGCTTTCGATCTCGTGGCGACTGCGCATCAGGATGGAACCACGCCCGGTCGTATAGGCCGAACGCGCGCCCGATTTGCCGAGGATCAGCGGTGCGGTGGGGAAATCGGGGCCGGGAATGATCTCGTGCAATTGTTCCGACGTGATGCCCGGATCGTCCATATAGGCGAAACAGGCGTCGATCACTTCGCCCAGATTGTGCGGCGGGATATTGGTCGCCATGCCCACCGCAATGCCGCCCGCGCCGTTGACCAGCAAATTGGGGAAGCGGGCAGGCAGCACCGAGGGCTCGGTCTCGCTGCCGTCATAGTTGGGAACGAAATCAACCGTGTCCTTGTCGAGATCGGCGAGCAGCGAATCCGCCGCCTTGGCCAGACGGCTCTCGGTGTAGCGCATCGCGGCAGGCGGATCGGGGTCCATGCTGCCGAAATTGCCCTGGCCGTCAATCAGCGGCAGGCGCAGGCTCCACGGCTGCACCATGCGGGCGAGCGCATCGTAAATCGCGCTGTCACCATGCGGGTGATACGAACCCATGACTTCGCCGACGATCTTGGCCGATTTGCGATAAGGCTTGTTCGAGGTGTAACCGCCCACTTGTGCGGCATACAGAATACGGCGGTGCACCGGCTTCAGCCCGTCGCGCACATCGGGCAGAGCACGGCTGACGATCACGCTCATTGCGTAATCGAGATAGCTCGTCTTCATCTCATCGACGATGTCGATGCGGCCATATTCTTCCGGCGCGGGAGGCGGGGTCAAATCGTCGGTTTCATCGCTCACGAGCGGGGCAATTCCGGTTCTGTTTCAGATGCCGCAAAATGTAGGGGAAGGGGTGGCAAAGCGCCAGTTTTCCAAGGTGTCCAACGGGGGAGAAAGCACGGTTTTCCACATATCGTGGCAACAGCCACGCCGCCTCGCGGCCTTGCAAGGGATACAGCGGTTTACAAATGCGTTAAATCACCATTCAGCGCATTTTCGCTAACCCGCATTGGCAATCTGCGGCGGTGCAATTAGAGACCGTCCGGAACGACGGGACAGCGTGCGTTGTCCTGCCCGAAGTTTTCAGGAGAGATTATCCATGTTCGCAGCTTTCCGCACCACTCGCCGGAAATCCTCGCACCTTGCGCTGGCCATCGCGCTGGCAACGGGCAGCGCCGTAGCAGGCGTCGCCTATGCCCCGGCAGCCTTCGCGCAAGAGGCTCCGTCCCCTTCGCGCGGCTTTGGCACAGCCTACAACCAGATCGTGCCCTTGGTGCAGGGCGAAGCGCAGGATTATGACGCTGCGCGCGCGATGCTCCCGACCTTGCTGGCCGCGGTCGAGAACGCCCGCGACAACGATCTGGCAGGCTCGATGCTCATCAATATCGGCAGCCATTTCTCGGACCGGCCAATGCAGCGCCAGGGCATCGAACGGCGCCTCGACAGCGGCCTGGTCGCGCCCGAGCAACTCGGCCTGCTCCACTGGTTTGCGGGCAATTTCGCGCTGGAAGCCGATGAATTTGCCGCCGCGCGCGATCATCTGAATGCTGCACTCGCGGCGGGCTATGCGGACACCGACGCCGATATCGTGAACCTGATCGCCCGCACTTACACCGAAGAGGGCAATGAGCGGGGCGCTTACGAATATCTGTCGCGCGCGATTGCCGATGCCGATGCAGCCGGAACGCCGGTGCGCGAGGCGTGGCTGCGTAACGTGCTGCAATATGTCTACGAGGAAGGCATTGTCGACGAAGCGACTGCCACGGTCCTCCGGCTCGTGCGGACCTCTGACGAGCCTGATCGCGCCTGGAGCGACGGTTTGCGGATCATGAGCCAGCTGCTCGAAGCGAGCGAAGATGCCCGCGTCGATCTTTATCGCCTGATGATGGAGCGTGACGCGCTGGTCGATCGTCCTAACATGGTCGAATATATCGAAACCATTGATCCCCGCCTGATGTCGAACGAGGTGCTGGAAATCCTGCGCGTTGGCGTGGCCACGGGCGAATTCGCCACCGAAGGCGACGGTTACTACACCGATGTGAACACCATTGCGCAGGCCCGGGCGCCGATTGACCGCAACGGCATTAGCGGGATCGTCTCTGAAGGCCGCAGCGGCGACGCGCTGGATGCGATGAATGCCGGCGACGTGCTGTTCTCGCTCGACGATTACGCACAGGCCGAGCAGATGTACGCGCTGGGCCTCGAACGCGGTTTTGATGCGCACACCGCGCATATGCGCATCGGCATCAACCAGGCGATGCAGGGCAAGTATGACGAGGCGCTGGCCAGCTTCGCCGCCGTGGGCGGGGAGCGCGCACCGATCGCTGCCCTCTGGACGGCCCATGTGGAAGCGCTGCGCGGGATGTAATCCGGCCTTTGGTTCCAAGAAGATGGGGCGGGAATCGCGATGGCGTTTCCCGCCCTTTTCTTTTTCGCAAGGCCTCGTGCACTCTGTGGTAAGCCTTGCCTGTTAAGCGGGTGCGGATGACACGCTGGCTTTTCCTTTGGGCGATACTCTTGAGCCTGCTCGCTCCACCCCTTTATGCACAGAGCATGGGGGGTGCGCCGCTTTCGCCGCGCAGTGGAGTCATCGCGCTGCCCGAAGCACAAGCGAGCATTGATCTCGGACTGGCCTACGATTTCTACGGCCCCGCCGATACGCGCCGCATCCTGGTCGAAATGTGGGAGAACCCCGCGAGCGAAGCCGAAGGCGTGCTCGGGCTCATCATGCCGCGCGGCAGTTCCCCGCAGCAGCGCGGCTGGGGTGCCATCGTGACGTGGGAGGACATCGGCTATGTTTCCTCCGAAACAGCGCGCGATGCCGATTATGACGAACTGCTCGGCCAGATGCAGGCGGCGGTGCGCAGCGGCAATGCCGGGCGGCGGGCCGATGGCTATGACAATGTGCAATTGCTCGGCTGGGCGCAGCGGCCCGAGCATGACAGCGTCGCCAATATCGTCACGTGGGGGAAGGAGTTCACTTTCTTCGATGGCGAGCCCAATACGCTGCATTACGACCTGCGCGTTCTCGGCCGCAACGGCGTGCTGAGCCTGAACGTCGTCGGCTCAATCGAGCATCTCCCAGAAATCCGCGCCGCCGCGCAGGATCTCGGCCGCCGGGCGCGGTTCGATCCGGGGGCGCGCTATGCCGATTTCGATGCCGAACGCGACGAGGTGGCAGGCTATGGCATCGCCGGACTTGTGGCGACCGGCGCGGGCGTAGCGATTGCCAAGAATGTCGGCGTGTGGGCGCTGCTCGCCAAGCTGTTGCAGCCGCTGGGTATTGCCCTCTTGGTTCTCGCCGCCGCACTGGTAACGCCGGTGCGCAAGCTCTTCGGCAAGAAGGGCGGGGGCGAACCCGCTACACGTTGAACTTGAACAGCATCACGTCGCCATCCTGCACGACGTATTCCTTGCCTTCCTGCCGCAACTTGCCCGCTTCCTTCGCCGGACCTTCCCCGCCCAACGTCACATAGTCGTCATAGGCGATGGTTTCGGCGCGGATGAAGCCGCGTTCAAAATCGGAATGGATTTCGCCCGCCGCCTGCGGAGCCTTTGCGCCATCGGGGAAAGTCCACGCACGCGCTTCCTTGGGGCCCGCAGTGAAGAAGGTCTTGAGGCCAAGCAGCTGGTAACCCGCGCGGATCACGCGGGCGAGGCCGCTTTCGGTGAGGCCCATATCGGCGAGGAATTCGCCGCGATCTGCGGGTTCCATCTGCACCAGCTCGGCTTCGATGGCGGCCGAGACGACAACCGCCTGCGCACCTTCGGCCTCGGCCTTTTCAAACACTAGCTGCGACAGCGCATTGCCTTCTGCCGCTTCGTGCTCGGCGACATTGCAGACATACAGCACGGGCTTGGCGGTGAGCAGCTGCGACTGGCGGAAGACGCGCGCTTCCTCGTCATCCTGCGGCTCGACAAGCCGCGCGGGCTTGCCATCGCGCAGCAATTGCAGCGCCTGCCCCAGCACGCTGGCAGTGACCTTGGCTTCCTTGTCACCAGCGGTGGCGCGCTTGGCGGCGTTGTCGACGCGCTTTTCCAGGCTTTCGAGATCGGCGAGCATCAGTTCGGTCTCGACCACTTCGGCATCGGCAATCGGATCGACCTTGTTGGCAACGTGCTGGATATCGTCATCCTCGAAGCAGCGCAGCACATGGACGATGGCGTCCACCTCGCGGATATTACCGAGGAACTGGTTACCCAGACCCTCACCCGAACTTGCGCCCTTCACCAGCCCCGCAATATCGACAAAGCCGAGCTGGGTCGGGATGATCTTCGCGCTTTTGGCGATGGCCGCAATCTTGTCGAGCCGCTCGTCGGGCACCGAGACCTGGCCGACATTGGGCTCGATCGTGCAGAACGGATAATTCGCCGCCTCGGCAGCCTGCGTTTCGGTGAGCGCATTGAACAGGGTGGACTTGCCGACATTGGGCAGGCCAACGATCCCGCAGCGGAATCCCATCAGTTTTACCTTTGTTAGATTATGTGTTGCGCCGCGCCTTAGCCGCAGGCTTCCGCTTTTGCCAGCACGGCGCGCAACGTCGCACTTGGGGTTTCACCGTTTTTTTCCAGTTTGGCGCTAAATCCCGCGCCTATGACACACGCACCCTTCTTGCGGCTGGCGCTGGCCGCTGCTGCAACCGCTTCGCTTGCCGCCTGCTCTCTGTTCTCCGATCCGGTAGAGCAGGCGCAGGAAGCCTTTGCCGCGCAGGACTATTTCGCCGCGCGCAATCATGTGCAGGCCGCGCTGGAGGCCGATGGCGGCAATGTCGCCGCGCTCGAACTGCTGGCGCGCATCCAGCTGGCCATGGGGCTGGGCGCGGAAGCGCTGGCGACGCTCGACCGGCTCGCCGCCGCCAACGGGATGCCGGCAGACGGCGCGGTGCTGCGGGCCGAGGCTTTGCTCCAATCGGGTGAACGCGAAGCGGCGCTGGAACTGCTCGAAGGCGAGGAAAGCGCTGAAAGCTGGCGTTTGCGGGCGCTCGCCGCGATCATGGCGAATGATCCGCAAGGCGCGGCAGAGGCCTTCATGGCAGGGCGCGATGCGCCGGGCGACCAGACCAAGCTCTACACCGCCGCTGCAACCTTCCATCTCGATCGCGGCAATGCCGATGCGGCGCGCTTTGCTGTTGCCCGCGCGCAGGAACTGGCCCCGCAAAGTATCGAGACGCTGTTCGTCACCGCGCGGCTGGCGCAAATGGACGGTCAGGCAGAGCTGTCCGCGCGGGCCTACATGGGCATTCTGGAGCTGTCGGAGAACGACCGCCCCGCACTCCTCGGTGCGATTTCGCAGCTTGACCGGCTGGGCAGGCTCGACCTTGTCCGCCCGCTGGTGGCACGGGGTAGGGCGGCCTATCCGACCGACATCGAATTCATCTACCTCGATGCCAGCGTGCTTGCCTTCGACGGCAATTGGCAAGGCGCCCGCGACCTGTTGCAGCAGAACGAAGCGGCGGTGGCCGATCATGACAATGCGCGCGGCCTGTACGGGCAGGCGCTGCTCAATCTGGGGCAGGTGGAACTGGCGCGGGCACAGGTTGAACCGCTGGTCAGCCGCTACCCCGATAATGCCGCCTATGCGCGTATCCTTACCGAGATTTACCTTGCAGCAGGCGATGCCGCACGGGCGCAGCGGGTGATCCAGCCCTTCGCCGCGCGCAGCAATGCCGAACCGGTTGACCGCGAACTGGCGGCGCGTGCTGCGCGGGGTTAGTCCTGCATCCGCCGCGCGTAATCGCTCATAAACCGCGCATCGTCACCCTTGGCGAGCCATTCGGCCTCCGCACCAATGGCTCCTAACATGGCGACCAGATCGTCCATTTCGGACTTGGCGTAATTGCCCAGCACATGGCCGTGAACGCGGTCTTTATGGCCGGGATGGCCGATGCCGATGCGCACGCGGCGGAACTCCGCACCGCAATGCTGGTCTATCGACCGCAGACCATTGTGTCCGGCATGGCCGCCGCTATGCTTCACCTTGATCCGGAACGGTTCCAGATCGAGCTCGTCATGGAACACCGTGAGCGCGTGTGTCTCCAGCTTGTAGAAGCGCAAGGCCTCTCCCACCGCGCGGCCGCTTTCGTTCATGAAGGTGCCTGGCTTCAGCAGCAGCACCTTGGCGCCGCCGATGCGGCCCTCCTGAACCCAGCTGGCAAACTTTTTCTGCACCGGTCCGAAATCGTGCATTTCGGCCAGCACATCGCACACCATGAAACCGACATTGTGCCGGTGCATGGCATATTTGGGACCGGGATTTCCAAGGCCTGCCCAGATCTGCATGGCGTTCCTCTAATTGGCCGGAGCACAAATGCAAACGCCGGCCCCATCGGAGCCGACGCTGCATGGTATCCGCCTGGCGGGAGAGGGAGGCTTATTCGCCCTCTGCTTCCTCGTCTGCTTCACCGGCGCTGGCGGCTTCACCTTCCGCACGCTTGAGCGCGGACGGGGCGACAACGGTTGCGATGGTGAAGTCGCGATCGGTAATCGCGCTGGCCGAACCTTCGGGCAGGGTCACCGCGCTGATGTGGATCGAATCGCCGACTTCGAGGCCAGTGACATCGATTTCGATTTCGCCCGGAATCTTGTCCGCATCGCAGACCAGTTCCAGCTCGTGCCGCACGATGTTGAGCACGCCGCCCTTCTTCAGGCCCGGGCTGGCTTCTTCATTGATGAAGACCACCGGAACGGCGACATCGATCTTGGAGTCCTTCGAGAGACGCAGGAAGTCGGCGTGGATCGGGCGATCCTTCACCGGGTCGAACGCCACATCCTTGGGAAGCGTGCGGACAGTGGCCCCATCAACGTCGATCATCACGATCGAGTTCATGAAGTGCCCCGTCATCAGCTGCTTCATCAGCGCCTTTTCTTCGACGTGGATTGTGGTGGGTTCTTCATTGCCGCCATAGATAACGGCGGGGACGCGGCCTTCACGACGCAGCGCACGGGAGGCTCCCTTGCCAGCCCGTTCACGCAGCTCGGCCGACAGGTTCAGAGCGTCGCTCATAAATCTTGCCTTTCGAATGCTTGATACAGCTCCGCCCGCCACGCCTCCAGGGATGACCATGACAGGGGAGGCGCGCCTTTAGCAGCAATGGTGGCAAATGCAACTACTGGATGCGGCGCACGCTATAGCCTTGCGCGGCGAGTAAAGCGGGCACGCCGGTATCGCCCAACATATGCCCCGTCCCCACGGCAACCATCAGATCGGTATCGGGCTGTGCTGCGTGCAAGGCGACAATATCGGCAACATAGCCTGCATTGCGCCGGTCGAGCAGGCGGCTTTGCAAATCGGCATTGCCGCGAAAGCCTTGCGTGATGGATGCCTCCAGAACCGCCAGATCGCCGGTCAGCCAGGCCACAACCCGCTCCTCTCCCGCGTCGCAGCCGCTTTCATTCGCCACCGAGATCAGCAGATCGGTCTGCGCCGTATCGGGCAGGGCATCGAAAATGGCAAATTGCTCGGCGAAACTTTCCAGCGAACGCACATCGGGGACGGCATCGAGCAGCGCGCGGTCGACGCCATTTTGCGAGCTGCTGCAACGCATGGCATTGCCGAGCTGCAAGGCGGCGGCCCAGTTTTCGGTGTGGATCATGCTATCGGGATCGATCCCCGCCAGATCGAGCGCGGCGGCCAGCGCGGCGCGGTCGGCGGCCGGCACGCGATCAAGCAGCGGCGCCAGCTCCAGACTATAGGCGCGGGAAAGAAACTCGCGCTCGGCGTTCTTGCTGTCTGACAGATTGGCGATCTCAACGAGCATTATCTCGCTCGCATCGATGGCCTGCATGAGTGCGGGTGTGCGCCAGTCCGCTCCATCGGGCAGCGAATGGATCGTGCCGAACAGAAAGGCGCGCTCGCCATCGGGGCCGGTGGCTTCCCACAAGGCTGGCGAAGGCTCTGGCCAGTCGCGCGCCGGAGCCTCGCCCTCAACGCCAGAGGCGCCGCAGCTTGCCAGCCACAGCGCCCCCAGTGTCGCAAAGAGAATGCGGATCAGTATTCTACACGCTCCGTCATAATGCCGCGCTCCGCAAGGAAGTCCTGCACGGTGTATTCGCCGGCAAGATGGCCTGCGCCTACCGCGATGAACACGGTGCCGGGCTGATCCATCCGGTCATCAATCCATCCGGCCCAGTTATAGTTCCGCAAGGTGAGGATATTGTAGCGGACATGGGGGTCCGCCAGACCTTCATTCATGACTTCGGCGAGACCTTCGGGATCGCCTGAGATCCACGCATCCACCATGCTGCCGAACACTTCATCCATGTTCTCCATATTGCCGGTGCCCTCGGTAAGGAAGGAAAGCTGCGACGAAATCGGCATGGTGTCGAAGAAGGTGAACTGTTGCTCGACCGTTTCGAATGCGGCGCGGTCTTTGCCTTCGATCAGGTGATCAAGTTGCCGCTCGACGCCGTTCGCCGGATCGAGACCCGCCTGCATCATCATCAGCTGCGACATCGTCAATGCGACGAACCACGGCTCGAACCCGTCGAAAGCAGCAGGCGGAATGCCCAGCTGGCCGAGCGCCTCTTCATACGCCGAGCGTTGCTCGGCGGTCATCAGATCGCGCAGCGTGCCGCCAGTCGTCAGCGTGCCCATCTCGGCCTGCATCTGCGCAATCGCCAGCAGCTCCGGCGGGGGCGGATTGCCCGATGCTGGGTCGTATTCGGGGATCTGGCTGGTATCGACTTCCGACACGAACTGGTCGGAACTCGCCAGCGCTTCCGCCACGGTCGGCTGCAGCCAGTCGAGCCCTTCGGGCAGCACGTGGATCGTGCCGAACAGATAGATCGTGGTGTCTTCATCCTGCACTACCCAAAGCGCGGGTCCGGAGGGATCATCCTGCGCCAGCGTGATCGTCGGAAACGCGCAGGCCGACAGGGCAAGGGCGGAAGCGGAAATGATGAGTTTCTTCAACATGGGTAAGCTCCTTTGGGGGGATGGGTAGCGGTAAAGATCAACGGATATTGAGTTTGCGCAGGCCATAAGCGAGGCCGACCGACGCCAAAAAAACGAACAGGGCTTCGATACCGGTAGGTGCTCTGGTGAGGTCGATTTCCGACAGGAACCACCAGCCTCCGATGGCCGGAACGCCAATGTGAATTCCGATCAGATTGGCCCAAAGATTGTCCATCAGATCAAGCTCATCAATCCGGCGGTAATAGTCGAAGGAAAACCAGACGAAGCCGAGGAGCACGATGGCCCCTGCGAGCAGCGGCACCCAGAGCGGGAGTTCGCCATCGAGGAAGGCACCGGAGGCAAAGCCGCTCACCAGTCCGGCGACCAACGAGGCGAGCATTGCGATGCCGAAATAGCGCCAGAAATTGCGCCTGCGCTGCCGCTCGCGCGCCTCGCCGCGCAGCGCGGTGTCAATCTTGTCCGTCATCGAAAATCTCCTCGATTGACATTTCGAACAGCCGCGCGATGCGGAAGGCGAGGGGGAGCGAGGGGTCGTGCTTGCCGGTCTCGATAGCATTCACCGCCTGCCGCGAGACATCGAGGTGCCCGGCGAGTTCCGCCTGGCTCCAATCCCGCATGGCGCGCAGCACTTTGAGCTTGTTGTTCATCCTGACGGACGCTCCACTTCACCAGTTAGTCAAAGCAACCGTCCTTTTTGTCAGGTTGCCCTGACTTTATGTCGCATCAAGTTGCGTCAGTCAAGTCTCCCTGACAAAAAGACGCAAGAGCATGACTTTGGCCAAGCCAAGCCTTTGAATTACTGAGAAAACAGGATCGCCGGAAAATGCCGAGCAATTGGCCGTGCGGCAACGGCCTCGGGCCGAATCATCGGCCTCGCTTGCTACTCGATTCGCTGCGCCACCAGCCCGCGCGCTTCGAGCATTTCGAGCAGCGAGGCGTCGCCCTCGAAATGGCCCGCGCCGACTGCGAGCAGGATCGTACCCGGCTCTTCCAGCTTGGCTTCGACCCATTCGGCCCATTGCGCGTTGCGGCGGTCGAGTAGGTTGACCGAAAACGCGTCGTTGATCGCGCCATCGCCGAAGCCGAGGTCGAAATCTTCGGCCACTATGCCGCGCGCCCAATTGTGTTCGGCCTCCCAGAAGGCGTCGCCGGTCTCCTCGACATAATCGGCGTCATAGAAGGATGCGATCTGTTTGCCGTCCCATGCCTGCAATCTGGCATCCATTTCGGTCAGCAGATCGTCGCCGTCCATGCGTATGAGGCTGTACATGACAGCACCCGAATCCTCGATCGCGAAGATCGGGCGGTTGCTTGCGCGAAATTCCCGCTCCAGCACGGTTTCCACGCCGTAGATGTAGGACGACGCAAACGCCGCCTCGCCCGTCACCGTGCCCATAGTGAGCAAGGCGAGCAGCAGCGGCATTTCGTCGACCGAGGCGAAATCCTGCCCCGATAGCCGCACCAATTGCCGCCAGCGCGTGGCGCCTTCTTCGGACAAGCGCTCCGACGTCAGCGTCCGGCGCGACAACCGCTCGTACAGCTTGGTATCGACATCCACCTCTTCCAGCGACAGGTCGAAATCGGTGGTTTCGAGATAGAGCGCTTCCGCCTCTTCGATAATGCTGTTCAACCGCTCGCTGCGCCATTCGAACCCGCGCGGCAGCGCGTGGAATGTGCCGAGCATATAAATCGTCGTGTCCTCGTCCGCGAGCACCCACATCGCCGGGTTCGGTTCGTAATTCTGCGTAAAGCCGTAACGCTCCCCGCCCGTCGTCTGGGCGAAAGCGGGCTGTGACAGCAGCAGAAAGGCAGCGGTGGCGGGAGCGAGGAGTGTGCGCAACATGGGTTGCATAACAGTCTGTAAAACCGTCCTCTGTCAAGCGCCTTCGCGGCTGCGGCATTGACGGGTTTCAAGCCTTGCGCCATTGCGCCCGTCCTATGGAACGCAACCCGCAAAAATCCTTCCAGGACATGATCCTTGCGCTGCACGATTTCTGGAGCGCGCAGGGCTGTCTGATCCTGCAACCCTACGATATGCGCATGGGCGCTGGCACGTTTCACACCGCGACTACTCTGCGCGCGCTGGGGCCGGAGCCGTGGAACGCCGCCTTCGTCCAGCCGTGCCGCCGCCCGACCGATGGCCGCTATGGCGAAAACCCCAACCGGCTGCAGCATTACTACCAATATCAGGTGATCCTGAAGCCGTCGCCGCCGGATATTCAGGAGCTTTACCTGAAGAGCCTCGAAGTGATCGGCATTGATCCGCTCAAGCACGATATCCGCTTTGTCGAAGATGACTGGGAATCGCCCACGCTCGGCGCGTGGGGGCTGGGCTGGGAAGTGTGGTGCGACGGGATGGAAGTCACCCAGTTCACCTATTTCCAGCAAATGGGCGGCTTCGACTGCAAGCCGGTGGCGGGCGAGTTGACCTACGGGCTGGAACGCCTCGCCATGTATATCCAGGGCGTCGACAACGTCTATGATCTCGATTTCAACGGACGCGGCGTGAGCTACGGCGAGGTCTTCCTCGAAAACGAGAAGCAGATGTCGAAGTGGAACTTCGAAGTCGCCGATACCGATGCGCTGTTCGACCTGTTCGGCAAGGCGGAGGCGGAGTGCCGCCGCTCGCTCGACAATGATGTGCCCATCGCCGCCTACGAACAGGCGGTGGAGGCCAGCCACATCTTCAACCTGCTGCAAGCGCGCGGCGTGATCAGCGTGCAGGAACGCGCCAGCTACATGGCCCGCGTCCGCGATCTGGCGCGCGGTTCCTGCGAAAAATATGCCGAGGTGATGACCCCAGGGTGGCAGGCCAAATATCCGGAGTGGGTGCTGTGAGCGATTTCCTCCTCGAACTCCGCTGCGAAGAGATCCCCGCGCGGATGCAGGCTGGCGCGCGGGCGGAGCTTGAAAAGCTGTTCCGCCGCGAGATGGATGCCGCCGGTGTCGCTGTCGGCGATCTCACCGTCTGGTCGACGCCGCGCCGCCTTGCGCTGGTTTCCCGCGATCTGCCGGATGCGACGCAGGCCGTCTCCGAAGAAGCCAAGGGCCCGCCGGTCGGCGCGCCCGATCAGGCGGTGGACGGGTTCTGCCGCAAGCTGGGCATCACCCGCGACGCGCTCGAAACTCGCGACGTGAAGGGGCGGGAGACATACTTCGCCGTTATCGACACGCCGGGCAGGCCGATGCGCGATGTGCTCGCCGAGGCGATCCCCGCGATCATCCGCGATTTCGCTTGGCCCAAATCGATGCGCTGGGGCGCGGCGTCACTCAGCACCGAGTCCTTGCGCTGGGTGCGCCCGCTGTCGGGCATCGTAGCGCTACTCGGCGATGATGTGGTCGATTGCGAGGTGCATGGGATCAGCAGTGGACGTGAAACAAAGGGCCACCGCTTCCACGGTATTCGCAAGTTCGATGCGAAACCGCATAATTTTGGCTTGCCTATCGAGATATTCAAAGACCCGAACTCCACGCAGCTCAATGAGACCGGCATGATCGAGATTGGGAATGCAGACGATTACGAGCGCAAACTCGCACACGCTCATGTGATCGTAAACCATAAGGCTCGTGAAGACATTATCCGTTCGGAAGCCGCGCTCGCTGCAAAATCTGCCGGTCTCACGCTGGTCGAGGACGAGGGCCTTGTCATCGAAAACGCGGGCCTCACCGAATGGCCCGCGCCGCTGCTCGGACGGTTTGACGAAGCGTTTCTCGATGTTCCGCCCGAAGTGATCCAACTCACCGCGCGGGTGAACCAGAAGTATTTCGTGTGTGAAACTCCCCTCCCGCCTGCGGGAGGGGCCGGGGGAGGGCCTGTAACCCAACCCGGCGCAAGTGACATTCCCTCCCCTAACCCCTCCCGCAAGCGGGAGGGGGACTTGGCCAACGCTTTCATCTGCACCGCCAATATCGACGCGGTTGATCCCGCCGTGGTGGTAGACGGCAACCGCAAGGTGCTCGCCGCGCGGCTGTCCGATGCGCGGTTCTTCTGGGAGCAAGACAAGAAGACTCCGCTGGCAGAACACGCGGAGAAGCTGGAGCGGATTACCTTCCACGAGAAGCTCGGCACCGTCGCGGACAAGGTGGAGCGGGTCGCAAAGCTGGCGCGGTGGCTGGTGGAAGAGGGGATTGTGACCCCCAACATGAGTCCCCGCGAAGGCGGGGACCTCACGCATTCTGGTGCTTCCCCGATAGAGATCCCCGCCTTCGCGGGGACTCAGGATGAGCTGGCGGCGATGGCCGAACAGGCCGCGCGGCTGTGCAAGGCCGATCTCGTCACCGAAATGGTCGGCGAGTTCCCCGAATTGCAGGGTCTGATGGGCGGCTACTACGCTCGCGCCGAGGGCTTGCCCGACGCAGTCGCCGACGCGATCCGCGATCACTACAAACCCGTAGGGCAGGGCGATGATGTGCCGACTGCTCCGGTGACGGTGGCGGTGTCGCTGGCGGATAAGCTCGAAACGATTGTAGCCTTCTTTACGATTAACGAGAAGCCGACCGGATCAAAAGACCCGTTTGCACTTAGGCGTGCGGCGTTGGGCGTGCTTTCGATTCTTTCTTCGAATGGACTTCGGGTCTCACTTGAAGATTTTGCTCGTAACGTAGCGATTTACTCGGCCGAGCAAGTGCGGAAGAAGTTTGACGCTGCGCTTGAACGGGCGGATGTGTTTGTTGATTTCGAAGAATGTTGCCCTGACCTTTTCACATACAGACTAAATATAGTCGACGGTGAGTGGGACACACGTGCACGAGACTACGCGCAAGGCGCTTTGGACGCCGTAAAGGCAGCTAATCTAAGCTTCGATGATCTTGGTCATGCTGATCGCGTTGGAAACGATGTAGCAGATTTCCTCGCCGACCGCCTCAAAGTCCAACAACGCGAAGCGGGTGTCCGCCACGACCTGATCGACGCGGTGTTTGCGCTTGGCGGAGAGGATGATCTTGTCCGGCTGCTCGCCCGCGTCCATGCGTTGCAGGCCTTTGTCGAAACCGGGGACGGCACCAATCTCCTCGCCGGATACAAGCGGGCGGCGAATATCCTCAAGAAAACTCCCCTCCCCACGGGGGAGGGGCCGGGGGTGGGGGGTGCGCCCTCCGATCAATCGTCGAACCCCCATCCCCAACCCCTTCCCCAAGGGGAAGGGGCTTCGGCTGACGACATGATGAGCACCGGCGACGAAGACCCGCTCGAAAATGTCGACGATCCCGAAATGCGCGAAATCTACGCCGAGCAGATCGCGCAATCGGGCGGCGCGCTTTCCTACACGCCCGAACCGGCTGAAAAGGCGCTGATCGACGCGCTCGATGCGGCGGAACCGCTGGCGGCCGAGGCCATCGCGAAGGAAGACTTCGCCGCCGCCATGTCCGCGCTCGCCAGCCTGCGTGCGCCGATTGATGCGTTTTTCGAGGAGGTCACGGTCAATGATGCCGATCAAGCTAAACGAAAGTCGCGTCTCGCTCTGCTTGCGCGCTTCCGTGCTGCAGTGCACAATGTGGCCGACTTCTCGAAGATCGAGGGATGAGGAGGGCGCCATCCCCCAAATGTCACCCTTCGCATTTCGGGACTTTAGGCAGGCAATAACAGAGGTTTGAACGATATCCCCGAAAGTGACACGGTGTCAACTTTGTCACCCGGGGCGTTCAGGAAAGAAAGCCAGTTTATGAAGACGGTCTACACTTTCGGCGGAAACGCTCCGCATGACGATCCCCGGCAGAAGGACAAGACCGTGTGCGGCGGCAAGGGCGCGAACCTTGCGGAGATGGCGGGCATCGGCCTGCCGGTGCCTCCCGGCTTTACGATCACGACCGAAGAATGCGTGCGTTACCTGCAAGAGGGCGCGGATTTCAGCGGCCAGCTGCGCGCCGATGTCGCCAACGCACTGACGCATATCGAGCAGGCCGTCGGCAAACGCTTCGGCGATGCGGCTGATCCGCTGCTCGTCTCGGTCCGCTCCGGCGCGCGGGTATCGATGCCGGGAATGATGGACACCGTCCTCAATCTCGGCCTCAATGACGCAACGGTGCAGGGCCTCGCTGCCACCAGCGGCGATGACCGCTTCGCCTGGGACAGCTACCGCCGCTTCATCCAGATGTATTCGGACGTTGTCCTCGGCCTCGATCACGGGCTGTTCGAGGAAGCGCTGGAAATCGCCAAGGAAGACAAGGGCTACTTCACCGATACCGAGCTGGAGGCCGAAGACCTCGAAGCGCTGGTGGGCGAATACAAGTCCATCGTCGAAGGCGAACTGGGCCGCAGCTTCCCGCAGGATGTGACCGAGCAATTGTGGGGTGCCATCGCCGCCGTGTTCGACAGCTGGGATAGCGAACGCGCCAAGGTCTACCGCCGCTTGAACAGCATCCCCGGCGATTGGGGCACCGCGGTCAATGTGCAGGCGATGGTGTTCGGCAATATGGGCAACACATCGGCCACCGGCGTCGCCTTCACCCGCGATCCCTCGACCGGCGAGCGCAGCTATTACGGCGAATGGCTGGTGAACGCGCAAGGCGAGGATGTGGTGGCGGGCATCCGGACGCCGCAATATCTCACCAAGGCCCGCCGAGAGGCTGCGGGCGCGGAATTGCCGAGCATGGAAGAAGCCATGCCCGACGCCTATACCGAGCTGGCGCGCGTGTTCGACCTCCTCGAAACGCATTACCGCGATATGCAGGATA
The DNA here is from genome assembly GCF_056933515.1 of Aurantiacibacter sp. KMU-128. Classification (NCBI taxonomy): domain Bacteria; kingdom Pseudomonadati; phylum Pseudomonadota; class Alphaproteobacteria; order Sphingomonadales; family Erythrobacteraceae; genus Aurantiacibacter; species Aurantiacibacter sp. KMU-128. The sequence continues at coordinate 1,210,637 of NZ_JBXORT010000001.1, read as the reverse complement.
TCGAATTCACCGTGCAGCAGGGCAAGCTGTGGATGCTGCAAACCCGCTCGGGCAAGCGCACTGCCAAGGCCGCGCTCAAGATGGCGGTGGACATGGCGGGCGAGGGGCTGATTTCCGAGGAAGAAGCGATCCTGCGCGTCGATCCGATGGCGCTTGACCAGTTGCTGCACCCTACGCTCGACCCCGATGCGCCGCGCGATGTGTTGGGCGAGGGGCTGCCTGCGTCTCCGGGCGCAGCATCGGGCAAGATCGTGCTGGATGCCGATACGGCCGAGCTGTGGGCCAATCGCGAGGAAGACGTGATCCTCGTCCGCGTGGAGACCTCGCCCGAAGACATTCACGGAATGCACGCGGCGAAGGGCATCCTCACCGCGCGCGGCGGCATGACGTCACACGCTGCCGTGGTGGCGCGCGGCATGGGGCGGCCCTGCGTCTCCGGCGCGTCGGCGGTCTCGATCAACCTTGCCGAACGCACGCTGCGCATCGGCCAGCGCGAATTGCGCGAGGGCGATGTCATCACGCTCGACGGCAGCACCGGCAAGGTGATGGCGGGTCGCGTGCCGACCATCGAGCCGGAGCTCGCGGGCGATTTCGGCACGCTGATCGGCTGGGCGGACAAATACCGCCGCATGGGCGTGCGCACCAATGCGGAAACGCCCGAGGATTGCCGCACCGCGCGCCAATTCGGTGCGGAAGGCATCGGCCTGTGCCGCACCGAGCATATGTTCTTCGATGCAGGCCGCATCAGCGCGGTGCGCGCGATGATCCTCGCCGATGACGAGGCTGGGCGGCGTGCGGCGCTGGAGCGGCTGCTGCCCGAACAGCGCGGCGATTTTGCCGAGATATTCCGCACGATGGCGGGGCTGCCCTGCACGATCCGCCTGCTTGATCCGCCGCTGCACGAATTCATGCCGACCCGCGATGCGGAGTTTGCCGAGCTGGCTGCGGATTTGGGCGTGGAAGTCGATCATTTGCAGCGCCGCGCGGCGGAACTGCACGAATTCAACCCGATGCTCGGCCATCGCGGGTGCCGCCTCGGCATCACCTTCCCCGAAATCTACGAAATGCAGGCGCGCGCGATCTTCGAAGCGGCAGTTGCCGTTACGGGCGAGGGTGGCGAGCCGGTCGTGCCCGAGGTGATGATCCCGCTCGTGGCGACGAAAAAGGAACTCGAAATCCTGCGTGCGCTCGTGGTGCGGGTGGCGAACACTGTGTTCGAGGAGAAGGGCGCGAAGGTCGACTACCTCACCGGCACGATGATCGAACTGCCGCGCGCCGCGCTAATGGCGGGCGAGATTGCGGAGGAAGCGCGCTTCTTCAGCTTCGGCACGAATGATCTGACACAGACGGCGCTGGGCGTCTCGCGCGACGATGCCGGGCGGTTCCTCGGCCCCTATGTCGACAAGGGCATTTACGAGCGCGACCCGTTCGTCAGCCTCGATATCGATGGCGTCGGCCAGCTGGTCGAAATCGCGGTGGAACGGGGCAGGGCGACGCGGCCCGATATCAAGCTCGGCATATGCGGAGAGCATGGCGGCGATCCGGAAAGCATTGCCTTCTGCGAGAAGGTGGGCCTCGATTACGTGAGCGCCTCACCCTACCGCGTTCCGATTGCGCGGCTTGCGGCAGCGCAGGCGGCGCTAAAGGCTTAGCCTGGGACGCCGCCCTGTCAGGGTGATGATTTCGAACGTTTCGCTGACTTTGCCGTCTGCGTCCGCCTGGGCCAGAAACGCCGCCCGGGCGCGCTCCAGACCGGAGCGGCTGAGCGGCGGGGCGGGAGAGGCGAGGACGTTGCCCAGCGCCTGCTCGCGCAAGTCTTGAATGAGGCGGTCGAGCGAGGAATAGCGGGCCGTGAGTGTGTAGCTATCGACCACCGGATCGACCCATCCGGCGCGGCCGAGGAGTTCGGGGCACGAGCGAGGATCGATCATCGGGTGCATCCGCGGAGCGGCGCGATCGGGCTCCGCTTCGAAAATCGCGCGGCGGAGCTTGCCGAGGCTCTGCCCGCCGACAAAGCTCGCCATGGCGAGCCCGCCGGGCACGAGCAGCTCGCGCATCTGGATCAGCGCGCCGACCAGATCGTTCACCGTGTCGAGCGAGTTGATGCTGGCGACGAGGTCATAAGTGGCGGAAGTGTAGGGCAGCGGCGCGTCAAAATCGCGCTCCCACCCGCCGTCAAAGCTGGCGTCTTGCTCCCAAGGCGATTCGCAAAAGACCGAAGCTCCGAAGCCTTCAGCCAAGATGCGTTCCGGTTGGTGACGCAGGAAGCCGAGCCGGTCGAACAGGTCATCCGCCATCGCCTCGATCAGGAACCACGAGGTATCGCCGCGATCCGCCAATGCCGAAGCCCGCTGCTTGCGGGCGAGCTTGCGGGTTTGCGAGAATATCTGCGGAGGAGCTTTGGGCGGCAATGACATCGCCGCTTGCCTACAATCGCGCACCGCGTCAGCATAGCGCCAATGTCACTTTCCCGAACCCTGTCAGAGACATTCGCGCCGGTAATAGACCTCGTCTATCCGCCGCGCTGCCCGCTTTGCGGCGAGGGGCTGGCAGCGCAGACCGGCCTGTGCACCGCGTGCTGGAGCGAACTGGTGGTGCCGGGGGAGCCTGCCTGCAACACGTGCCAGCGCCCGTTTTCGCCCGATAGCGCGAGCGGCCTCACCTGCGCGCCCTGCCAGCAGCGCCCGCCGCGCCATGACGGGATCTACGCCGCCACGCTCTACAACGACAATGCCCGCCAACTGGTGCTGAACTTCAAACACGGGCGAAAGATTGCCCTGGCGCCGATGCTCGCGCGGCAAATGGCGGCGCGCCTGCCGGAGCTTGAAGGCGAATGGCTCGCCGTGCCGGTGCCGCTGCATCGCTGGCGGCTGTGGAAGCGCGGGTTCAACCAGTCGGCCCTGCTCGCAAGACAACTGGCGAAGCGCGACGGGATAAGCCTGTGTGTGGACGCCCTGCAACGCGTGCGCGCCACGCCGAGTCTTGGCGGGCAGAACCGGCAGCAACGCGCGCAAACGTTGAAGGGAGCGATTCGCGTCACTCCGAAGAACGCTGCGCGCATTGCGGGCGCGCAAATCCTGTTGGTCGATGACGTGCTCACGAGCGGCGCGACCACCAGTGCCTGCGTCGATGCGCTCAAGGAAGCGGGGGCAGCCAAAGTGAAAATCGCCTGTTTCTCCCGCGTGCTGGAGGAGGCCATGTAGCCGCCAACGAAAAACGCCCGGAGGTCTCCCTCCGGGCGTTCACGTGACGATAACGCTGGAACCTCGCACTAACCCCCCAGAAAGCGCGGCAGTCCCAAACCCTCATGTGAAACAGGCGCCCTGTTGGGCCTCCCGCTCCTCCCATTCCTTGGCCGAAACCTTGAAATGAACCGCAGCCCGTCAAGCTGCTGGAGGCTTCATTCCACGCGCGGGCTTGCGGGGCAAACGCCATTCATCCTAGTGACAGAATTTGAAACGGAATTGTGTTCAAGATGCAACAAATCCGCTCAACGCGAGCGGGTCGCGCAACAAGATGAGGCCCACCCACAAGTGACCGACGCCAACATAAACCGCGAGCAGGGCACGCAGCTGTTGCCCAAGTTCGACGCCAACGGATTGCTCACCGCCGTTGTGCAGCATCACGAGAGCGGCGAAGTGCTGATGGTCGCGTTCATGAATGCCGATGCCTTGGCGGCGACGCAGGCGACGGGCAAAGCGCATTTCTATTCGCGCAGCCGCAAGGCGCAGTGGATGAAGGGCGAGACCTCCGGCAACACGCTTTCCGTGCATGAAATGTTGGTCGACTGCGATCAGGACGCGATCGTTCTCAAGGTCGAGCCCGCAGGCCCGACTTGCCACACCGGCGCGCACAGCTGCTTCTACCGCAAGCTGGAAGACGGCAAGCTGTCGCCTATTTGACGACCTCCTCGTCCGCCTCGGCCTGCTGGTAGGCCTCTTCCCAACTCGACAATTCGCGCTTCGCCTCGGTTACAAAAGGACTGCGCCGGACATACCAGTCGAAAAAATCGGCGAGCCATTTGCCCGGTGGATCGAAAGGACGCCCGACCTGGCACAGCAGAATGATGCGAGGTTCGTTAGTATCGTTCCACACTTCGTGCTCATACGTATCGTCGAAGATCGTCCATTCACCCTCGCGCCATTGCAGGTTTTCGTCGACCACCTGCATGATGCAGTTTGCACCGTCCTTGGGAATCTGCAGCCCCAGATGCGCGGTGAAATAGGCCTTGGACGGGCCGCGATGGCGGGAGATCCGGGCACCGGGCGCAAGGATGGAGAAAAAGGCCGAATTGAGCGCGGGGATCTTTCGCACCAGCTGTGCCGTGCGCGGTGCGCGCGCGATATTCTCGGCAACTTCGTTCTTGTATCCGATCAGGAAGAAGCTGCGCCAGCTATCGTCCTTGATAATCCCGCGATGGTCGGCTGAAATTTCACGCAACGGAGGGATCGCGTCGATATGCGCATAGATCGCCTTCGCTTCGTCGCGAATCTCTTCCCAATGCGCGGCGATCTGTCCCGCCCAGTCGAACTGCGCCGGATCGAGAACCGGATCATTGGGGATCTTCGAATATTTCGCCGCAAAGTCATTCAGCTTGTGACGATTTTCCTGCACCCACCGGAAAAACAGCGAGCGGTCAGGTGCGTCTTCACCCGAAGCCATTGGCCCACCCATCAATAATCTTGCATCCCACCTGCCAGCTTAAACGGGGGAAGCGAGGTCTTGCAAGGGGAGGGTTTTACAATTTGAACGCGTGGATATTGCGCTGTTCGTAGTCGGGCCGCGTCGCATTGTGGTGCGATGACACTTCCTTCAGCGTATAGCCGAAACCGCTTAGCCATGCCGTCAGCGTGGCGGCGTCTTCGCCGTTTTGCTGCAAGAGCTGCGGCGTCAGCTCGAACAGGATATCAGGTGCGTTTGGCCCGCGCAGAAGTCCCTCCGCGCCTCGCAGTGCGGCGGCTTCTCCGCCCTCGATATCCATTTTGATCAGCCGGATAGGCTGGCCTGCGAGCAGCGCGTCCAGCCGTATCAGCGGGAGCTTCTCGTCACCGGCATTGCCCTCCCCGATAGCCGCCACTGCAAAATCCGCCCCGGCATTCCCCGCCTCGCGCGAGTGCAGGATCGCCTCGCCAGCGCGGTCTCCCGCCGCCAGCAGATGCGCCCGGATATTCGAGCGACCATTGCGGGTAATGTTCTCGCCGAGCAGCGCGAAAGTGTTCCGGTTTGCCTCGATGGCGTGCACCGCGCCGGTCGGGCCGACAAGCGTGCTCGCCAACAGCGAGAAGTATCCGATATTCGCGCCTACATCGACGAAGGTGTCACCAGGTCGCAATACGCTTTTCACCAGCTCGGTTTCATGCGGCTCCCACTCTCCCGCGCAATAGATCGTGCGGTCGATAAACTGGCGCAGATCCAGCGATAGCGTAAAGCCGTGGCGCGTTTTGACTACATGGCGTCCGGTCTCGCTCACCGGGTTGAGACGCTCAAAAGCCATACTGCCAATGCGCCACCGGCCCCGCTCAAACGGCGCGGTGCGGCTTGCCTTGGCAAGCATATGGGCGAGGGCGTTGGTCATCGTGCGGCCTTTAGCACCGACAGGTTAAGGAGCCGCACAATCGATTGCCGAAGCTACTCCGTGGGCAGGAAGTCCGGTACCGAAAGGTAACGCTCGCCAGTATCGTAGTTGAAGCCGAGCACGCGGGTGCCGGGGGCGAGATCGGGGAGCTTTTTTGCAATCGCGGCCAGCGTCGCGCCGGAGCTTATGCCGACCAGCATTCCTTCTTCCGCCGCCGCGCGCCGTGCCATCGCTTTGGCCGCGTCGGCATCAACCGGAATCGCGCCGTCGATCGACTGGGTGTGGAGGTTGCCGGGAATAAAGCCCGCGCCAATGCCCTGGATCGGGTGCGGACCGGGTTGGCCGCCCGAAATGACGGGGGAAAGCTCTGGCTCGACCGCCCATGCTTTCATCGCGGGCCAAGTCTTCTTCAGTTCTTCTGCGCAACCAGTCAGGTGGCCGCCCGTGCCGACACCGGTAATCATCGCATCGATAGGTGTGTCGGCGAAGTCGGCGAGGATTTCCTGCGCGGTCGTGCGCGCGTGGACGGCGGGGTTCGCCGCGTTCTCGAACTGCTGCGGCATCCACGCGCCTTCGGTCTGCTCGACCAGCTCGGCAGCGCGTTCGAGCGCGCCCTTCATGCCTTTTTCCTTCGGCGTCAGATCGAAGCTGGCACCATAGGCGAGCATCAGGCGGCGGCGTTCAAGGCTCATGCTTTCCGGCATGACGAGCACAAGCTTGTAGCCTTTCACCGCTGCGACCATTGCAAGGCCGATGCCGGTATTGCCGCTGGTCGGCTCGACAATGGTGCCGCCCGGCTTCAGGTCGCCTGCAGCCTCCGCCGCCTCGACCATGGCGAGCGCGATGCGGTCCTTGATCGATCCGCCGGGATTGGCCCGCTCGCTCTTGATCCATACTTCGTGGTCAGGGAACAGCTTGGAGAGGCGGATATGCGGCGTGTTGCCGATGGATTGCAGGATATTGTCGAACTTCATGTCTCAGCTCCCTTGTTTCGCGGGCTGTTCGCTAGATTGGGTTTCGTGGGCGATGTGCAACTCTTCGGGCGGGTCGAATGTCCTGGTGGTGCGCAGAACGGGGAAAATCCGGCTCCACAGCGCGACAATGGCGAGCGCGCCTGCGCCACCAGCGACAATCGCGGCGACCGGCCCCAGAGCGTAGGCCATCGCGCCCGAAAACGCGTCGCCGCCTTCGTTGGACGCGCTGATCGTCATCATGCTGACCGACGAGACCCGCCCACGCTTGTCATCGGGCGTGTGCAGCTGGATCAGCGACTGGCGGACATAGACGCTGAACATATCGGATGCGCCGATGATAAACAGCATGACGAGGCTCAGCACCAGATTTGTGGACAGCGCGAAACCGATGGTCGCCAGTCCGAACACCGCGACCGCCCACAACATTTTGGGGCCGACATTGCTGTGCAACGGCCTAATCGAGAAGAACAGTCCGGTGATAATCGCGCCCGCAGGGGTGGCCGAAGCCAGCAACGCGAGGCCCGTTTCGTCGGTGTGCAGGATATCGCGCGCGAAGACCGGAATCAGTGCGTTCGCACCGGCGAGGAACACCGCGAAGAGATCGAGCGTGATCGCGCCGAGCACCATCTTGTTGCGCCCGACATATTGCAGCCCGTCGACAATGGCACCGATGGGCCGCTGATCCTTGCGCATCGCGGGCTGCGGAACCTTCCCGATAGTCGACAGTGCTCCGAGCGACATGGAGAAAAGGGCCAGTGCCACGGCATAGGGAAGTTCGGGCTGGATCGCATAAAGCACCGCACCAATCGCCGGGCCAACGAGCCGTCCGACCTGCCAGGAGATCGAGGACAATGCGATAGCGGTCGGCAGAACGCTCTTGGGCACAAGGTTGGGGGCGAGGGCTGACAAGGACGGACCGGCAAAGCAGCGGGCGATGCCCAGAAGGATCGCTACGCCGAAAAGCAGCGGCAAAGTCGTCGTGCCCTGCCAGGTGAACCAGAACAACACGCCCGCGCACACCAGCTGGAGCAACACAGTCAACCGCGCCAGCGATCGCCGGTCGAACTTGTCTGCCGCCAGCCCGGAAAAAGGTGTGAGGATGAAAAGCGGAACGAATTGCAGCAGGCCGATAATGGCCAGCTGACCTGCGCCCTCGGCCACGCTCATCCCGCCATCGCGCGCGAGATTGTACGCCTGCCACTGGATCACCAGCAGCATGGCATCCAGCGCCAGAGTCATGCTCAGGCGGGACAGCCAGTACGCACGGTAATTGGCAATACGAAAGGGGTGGGGCGTTGCACTCACCCGCGCGCCATGGCAGCGCGCAGGGCGCTTGCCAAGCTAGCAAAGATTGTGCGGTATAAAGCGCAGCCGCGCGCTTAGCCGCGCGCTCAGCCTCTGCGGCGCAACGCCGGATTGGGCTGCATTTCGGAGATCATCCGTTGGAAATCGTCGAGCCGGACGATCCGCTCGAACTGGAAACCGGCGCGATCGTCGGTCACCCAGATGCAATAGGCTTCGATGCGGCCAACTGCGGGCAGGCGGACGATCAGGCGGTCGCCGCGCGCAACTTCCACGGCGCCATCGGTCATGAAGCCATGTGCCGACACATTGGAAATGTGCATCTTCAAATCACCGTGCAGCAGATGCTCTGCGATGACCGAAAAATCCACCGGATGCCGCGACGCGCGTCGCAGATCGGTGACTGACAATTGTGCGCCTCCAGCCATGTGGTGCGGCCCTCCGTATAATTGCAGAGGGTCTTTTCGCAGCAAAAGGTGGAGATTGTGTAAAATCAGCCGTGGCGCAGAATCGCGTGCCGTTTCTTGCCCAAGCTAAGGCGCAGCTCTGCGCCCGCCGCAGGGCAAGCGATCAGGTGACCGGGATCGGTAATCGTCTCGCCATCGAGTTTGACCGCACCCTCGACCAGCTTGCGCTTCGCCTCGCCATTGGACGCGGTAAAGCCGAGCTCGGTCAGCGCCGCGCCGATACGGATGCCTTCAGCCGGAATGGCCAGCGCGGGAAGGTCTTCTCCCATGCCACCACCCGCGAACGTCTGCTCAGCCGTTGCTTTGGCCGAAGATGCTGCCTGCTCGCCGCGCACGAGTTTGGTGACTTCGTCCGCCAGCACAATCTTGGCCGCGTTGATCTTGCTGCCTTCGAGCGCTTCGAGGCGGGCGATTTCGTCCAGCGGTAGATCGGTGAAGAGTTTGAGGAAACGCCCGACATCTCGGTCATCCGCATTGCGCCAATATTGCCAGAAGTCATAGGCGGGCAGTTGCGCCTCGTTGAGCCACACTGCGCCCGCCGCCGTCTTGCCCATCTTTGAACCGTCGGCAGTGGTCAGCAACGGTGTGGTCAGACCAAACAGCTCGCGGCCTTCCATCCGGCGGCCCAGTTCCATGCCGTTGACGATATTGCCCCACTGGTCGCTCCCGCCCATCTGCAAGCGGCACTCATGCCGCCGCGCGAGTTCGAGGAAGTCGTAAGCCTGCAGGATCATGTAATTGAATTCGAGGAAGGTCAGCGGCTGTTCGCGCTCGAGCCGCAGCTTGACCGAATCGAAGGTCAGCATCCGGTTGACAGTGAAATGCGGACCGACATCGCGCAGCAGCTCGATATAGCCCAGCTCTCCCAGCCAATCGTCATTATTGACCATCACCGCATCGGTCGGGCCGTCGCCGAAGGTCAGCAGCCGTTCGAACACGGTGCGAATGCCGGCGATATTGTCTTCGATATCCGCCGCGGTCAGCATCTTGCGGCTTTCATCCTTGCCCGAAGGGTCGCCGATCTTCGTGGTTCCGCCGCCCATCACCACAATCGGCTTATGCCCGGTCTGCTGCAGCCGGCGCAGCATCATGATCTGCACGAGCGAACCAACGTGCAAAGAAGGCGCGGTCGCGTCGAAACCGATATAGCCGGGCACAATCTGCCGCGCAGCAAGGGCATCCAGTCCCGCCGCATCCGTCATCTGATGGACATAGCCGCGCTCTTCAAGCAATTGCAGCAGATCGGAAGTGTAAGTCGTCATCTCGGTGTACCGGGGCCTCTTAACCAGGTGGCGGCGCCTAGCACGAGGAACACTGCTTGCAAACGTATGAACTGGCCCCGCACCCGGCCCATCCTCCGCTCGCCGTGCAACGTGTGGAAGCCCGCGTGCTGTCTGTCACCGATAGCTGGCTGCGCGTCCGCTGGCGGATTGACGGCGCGGCGAAGCTTGTGGTGCCGGCATTTGCGGGCAAGGGCCGCGCGGACAATCTGTGGCAGACCACCTGTTTCGAGCTGTTCATGCAGCCCAAGGGCGAAGACGCAGCCTATGCCGAATTCAACCTTTCCCCTTCAGAACGCTGGGCAGCCTACGACTTTAGCGGCTACCGCGAAGGCATGGCCGAACGTCCCTTTGCGCGCGAACCTGACTGCGCAATGCGGCTAGGGCAATCGATGGCGATCTTCGATGCGAGCCTTCCGCGCGCGCAATTGCCCGATCCGCCCTGCCGCCTTGGCCTGTCAGCCGTGATCGAGGAGGAGGGCGGCGTGAAGAGCTATTGGGCGCTGGCCCATCGCGGCGTCGCACCGGATTTTCACGATCCCTCTTGCTTCACGGCAAGTCTTGCGCGAACCCGCGCAGCATGAAATTCGGAATCGACAGGCTCATCACGGAGCCAGACCTGCTGGACGCGCTCAAGGGAAGGCGCGTTGCGCTCGTGGCACACCCCGCCTCGGTCACAGCCAATCTGACCCACAGCCTTGATGCACTGATGGCAGCGGGTGTGAACGTCACCAGCGCCTTCGGCCCGCAGCACGGGCTGAAGGGTGACAAACAGGACAATATGGTGGAGACAGCGGACGAGACCGATCCGCATTACGGCATCCCCATCTTCTCGCTCTATGGCGAGGTGCGCCGCCCGACGGGGCAGATGATGTCGAGCGCGGATGTCTTTCTGTTCGACCTGCAGGATCTGGGTTGCCGCATCTACACCTTTGTCACAACGCTGCTTTACCTGCTCGAAGAAGCAGCGAAGCACGGGAAGACGGTGTGGGTGCTCGACCGGCCCAATCCGGCGGGTAGACCGGTAGAAGGCACGCTGCTGGTGCCGGGGCACGAAAGCTTTGTCGGTGCTGCGCCCATGCCGATGCGACACGGGCTAACGATGGGCGAGATGGGGCACTGGTTCATTCGCCATTTCGGTCTCGACGTCGACTATCGCGTTATCACCATGCATCACTGGCTGCCTGAAGGCCCCGGACACGGCTGGCCGGAAAGCCGCATCTGGATCAATCCCAGCCCGAATGCCGCCAATCTCAATATGGCGCGCGCCTATGCGGGCACGGTGATGCTCGAAGGCGCAACCCTGAGCGAAGGGAGGGGCACCACGCGCCCGCTCGAAGTGCTGTTCGGCGCGCCCGATGTGGATGCGAAGGCGGTGTTGGCCGAAATGCGTCGGCTCGCTCCGGACTGGCTCGCGGGCTGCGCCCTGCGAGAATGCTGGTTCGAACCGACCTTTCACAAGCACGCAGGCAAGCTGTGCAACGCGCTGATGATCCATGCCGAAGGCTCGTTCTACGATCACGAGGCATTCCTTCCTTGGCGTTTGCAGGCGCTCGCCTTCAAAGCGATCCGCAGCCTCTACCCCGATTACCCGCTATGGCGCGGCACCGATTTCAAATACGAATATACCGACAATGTCCTCGCCATCGATGTGATCAATGGCGGGCCGGGATTGCGTAAATGGGTGGATGACGCTGCGTCAATGCCTGCCGATCTCGACGCGCTGGCCGCGCCCGATGAAGCAAAGTGGCGCGAAGAGGTGGCGGAGCTGCTACTTTACTGAGCGCGGTGCAACAGCGGCGCATTGGCCTGCGGACGCGGCGGCAGCGGCTGGATGCCCGCGCCGGTCACCAGAAAATCGCACCCGTCGATGTCATAATCGACCGCGCGCACCATTTGGGGACTGTCGGGCGAAGCCGGTTCACGGCGGAATCGGGCCTGCCCGCGCTCCTCCATCACGGTTTCCCACGTGTCCGTGCAATTGCGTGGTTCCAGCGGTGTAACGCTCTGGAAGTTTGGCGCGTTGAGCGTTTCGGGAAGAACCAAGCCCGGCTGTTCCGCTTCGGGATCGGCATTGCCGATAAGGAACGGAGCGATCAACAGGCAGGCGGCGGGAAAGCGGCGGCGAGACATCATGCAAACTCCTTTCATGACCCGGAGCATACCATCGCCGCGCAAGCGGGTGAACCCTTACTCCGGTGAGGCGGTGCGCGCTTGTGACCGCCCGGTGCGGAACGCTACTTGCACCATCACCTGCGAGTTGCGCGGTGTATGCGTCTCAGGAGCGTCCGGCTGATCCGTGTCTGGTACAGGCTGGCGGATGTCATCCTGCCCTTGCGCTTCGTCCACCCCTGACTCCTTGGGGGCCATTGGTGTTTCGGTTAGCGGCTCGAAACGGGCATTGGCCAGCAAGGCGCGGCAGACTCCAGTTGCCGAAGCATTAAGCATTTGCGCGGGTGTCACGCGGCTGTTGCCCCCGATTGTGCAGCCCGTCACATCGCCATCCCCAGCAACGGTCAGATAAGCCACAACCGTGCCACTGACGTCCTGATTGCCATACATCTGGCGCGGCAAATGCTGTTGGCGGACCCAGCTATCGGGATTGATCGCTATCCGGCCGGATTCAGGCGCGACACGGGTTGCCACCGCCACTTGCGGCAGGATTTCACGGGGACGATCTACCGCGGGAACAGCGGGGGGCGCGGGACTTTCGGCAGGGCGCGTTGTGCGCGGAAGCGGTGTCGAGGCTTCGTCACTTCTGCTGCCCGGAACGCTGGCATATTCGCCCAGCGCCATTCCGCCTGCCACCGCCAATCCCGCTGCCGCCAACAGACCGAGCCCTATCAGGACGCGCTTGCGTCGCCGATCCGCCGATGTCCGGACGGAGGTATCCTGTGCGCTACCCCGGATTGCTGTCTCGCGCCGACCGGAGCCCTGGTGCTTCAGCATTGTTCCTCTCAAACGACCACTCTCGCAGCCAGCCTAAGCCAAGGTGGCGTGAAGTGCCAGTGGCCAGTGCCGCTTCTAATCAGCCAAAGCGATCGCCCGCATTCCGAGCAGATTGAGTGTCGCCAGCTCCACCTCGGCATCGGGATTGTTCCAGCCCAGCGAGACGATGAAATACTCGCCTTCGGCATTGCGCAGCAGCCAGGTGAGATTGAGCACGCCCGGCTCCGATCCGCCCTTGAAGCCGATATAGTCCCAGTTTTCGGCGATATTGTCGCTGGCGGCCGGATTCACGCCCATCACGCCAAGCGCCGTCTCGTCCGCGCGCGCAGTGATCCGCTGGAACAGCGCCGCCATATCAATCGGCGATGCAAACCATTCGACATCGATATTGTTCGGCCCGTTGCTGAAAGCGGAAAGGATGTCGTTGTCGGCGCGCTCCGCACCGGCAAGCGACGCCAGTCGCGCGCGCCGCTCGTCCTCGCCGAGCGCGAGATAGGCCGCGCCGTCAAAACCGGGCTCGGACTTGAGCATAAACAGCTCGCGCGTGGTGAGGAGCGGGCGCATCAGCGCCGGGTCGGCATGGCCGGTGGCAGCGACTTCGGCCTCCACCGCCTCACGCCCAAGCACGGCAATCAACTGGTCGGTCGCGGTGTTGTCGCTGATCGAGATCATTAAGGTGGCCAGCGTGTGCAAAGTCACCGGCGCTCCTTCGGGCCAATCCTGCATCACGCCGCTGGGATAGCTGCGGGTCGAGAGCGCGACAGTGTCCTCCCACTCCAGGTCGCCCGCTTCCACCGCGTGCGCCAGCGCGGACAGAACATAGAGCTTGAAGGCCGAGCCCAGAGCCAGCGGCATTTCCGCATTGTGCGCCGCTATCGGCGTGTCTGCGCCCAGTTGCATCACGAGCAGATTGCTCTGCCCCGGAAGCGCCGCGACGTCCGCAACCAGCGCGTCAACGCTGTCATTGATCGGCTCGACACCGGTCAGCAGCAGGCCGTTCACCAGATGCGGGGCCTGGCCTTCGATAGAGAGATTGGCCGTCGCCATGCCCCGTTCAAAACGGATGCGGATTTCACCGGCGGTGGAAGACTCCGCCTCGACACCATCAAGCCCGATTAGCGTGCCGAACTGGCCTTCCAGTTGTGTGGCGATGGTAAGGAACTGCGCTTCGGGCACCTGCGCGCGAAAGGCGGCGTTGAACACATCGGCATAGGGCATTTCGCCACGTATCGCCTCCACCACATCGCTGGCGCGCTGTTGCAGCGAGGCGGAGACGGCAGCGCGCGCCTCGACATCTTGCGCAAAAGCCGGCGCGGGCGTGAAAGTGGGCACAAGGGCAAAAGCGGCAACGGCGGCGAATAGCGATTTCATCGGTCAGTCCCCTCTGGTTCGCGAACCAATTTGGGGAGAGGTTGCGGCAAGGTCAACGCAGCACCGGCTCAGGTGGTGCGATTACTCGGCAAAGGGCGAGGCGTGGCCACCACCGCGACCAGCACAAAGCTGATATACATCAACAAATACCACGATCCCAGCTTGGCGAGCGACACCATCTGCCAACCCGCCTCCTGATCGGGATAGGCCCAAGCATTGGCGAAAGTCGCGATATTCTCCGCAAACCAGATAAACAGTGCGACGAGCAGCCACCCGACAATCAGCGGCATCCAGCGCGGGCGCTGCCACATGGTGAAATAGATGCGCGTGCGCCAGAAGAGCAAGGCAACCGCGCCGAAGAGCAGATAGCGGATATCGGGCAGATAATGATGCGCGAAGAAGTTCGCGTAAATCGCGATGGCGGTGATCCATGTGAGCCAGAGTTTCGGATAGGGCTCGAACCGAAAATCGAAGATCCGCCAGACGCGGGCGATATAGCTGCCAACGGCCGCATACATGAAGCCCGAAAACAGCGGGACACCGCCAATGCGCAGCATCGCCTCTTCGGGATAGACCCATGATCCCACGGCGGTCTTGAATATCTCCATCACCGTGCCGACAACGTGAAAAGCAAGGATCACCTTCGCCTCGTCCCACGTCTCCAGCTTGAAGGCGAGCATCGCAATTTGGATGCCGAGCGCCGCGAGCGTCAGGAAATCATAGCGGTGCAGAGCGGCATCGTCGGGATAGAACAAATGCGTCACCAGCAGCAGCGCGAGCATCAACCCGCCGAACAGGCACGCCCAAGCCTGCTTTAAACCGAACAGAAGGAATTCGTACGTCCAAGCGGTTGGGCCGGGGGGCGGCGCAAACGCCTCAAGCCGCGCGCGGATCGCGGCGAAGCGGGTTTGCGAGCGCCCCGCGTCCTCAGCCATCACGCATCAATCATCTCGCGATCGATCTCGCCCGCGCGGTTCTGGATGAAGTTGAAGCGGTGTTCGGGGTTGCGGCCCATCAACTGGTCGACCAGTTCTTTCACTGCGAAACGTTGTTCGTGCTGTTCGGGCAGGGTTATGCGGATGAGGCTGCGGGTGGCGGGGTCCATGGTCGTTTCGCGCAGCTGGCCGGGGTTCATTTCGCCGAGGCCTTTGAAGCGGCTGACTTCGACCTTTTTGCCTTTGAACACGGTGCTCTCGATCTCCGCCCGGTGCTCGTCATCGCGGGCGTAGAGGCTCTCTTTGCCGGCGGTCAGGCGATAGAGCGGCGGCTGCGCCAGATAGAGGTGCCCGCCGCGCACCAGTTCGGGCATTTCCTGGAAGAAGAACGTCATAAGCAGCGTCGCGATATGCGCGCCGTCGACATCCGCGTCGGTCATGATGACGACGCGGTCGTAGCGCAGGTTCTCGGCGTCGCAATCCTTGCGCATCCCGCAGCCCAGCGCGAGCGCGAGATCGGCGATCTCGGAATTGGCGCGGATTTTGTCGGCAGTGGCGCTAGCGACGTTGAGGATCTTGCCGCGAATGGGCAGGATTGCCTGCGTCTTGCGGTTGCGCGCCTGCTTGGCGGACCCGCCTGCCGAATCCCCCTCGACGATAAACAGCTCGGTCTCGCCTTCGCCATCGCCGCTGCAATCGGTGAGCTTTCCGGGCAGGCGCAGCTTTTTGGCGTTAGTCGCAGTCTTGCGCTTGATCTCGCGTTCCTGCTTGCGCTTGAGGCGTTCCTCCATGCGCTCCATCACCGAGCCGAGCAGCGCCTTGCCGCGCTCCATATTGTCGGTGAGGAACTGGTCGAAACGGTCGCGCACGCCGTTTTCCACCAAGCGCGCCGCTTCAGGCGATGTCAGGCGATCTTTGGTCTGCGACTGGAATTGCGGGTCGCGGATGAAAACGCTGAGCATGATCTCGGCGCCGGTCATAACGTCATCAGCGGTGAGGTCTTTGGCCTTCTTCACTCCGGTGAGCTCGCCGAACGCGCGCAGGCCCTTGGTGAGCGCGGCGCGCAGGCCTGCTTCGTGGGTGCCGCCATCGGGGGTGGGCACGGTGTTGCAATACCAGCTGGTCGATCCGTCCGACCATAGCGGCCAGGCAACCGCCCATTCGACGCGGCCCTGCTGCACCCCGTCATCATTCTCGGGGAAATCCTGATTGCCGGTGAAGAAATCGGCGGTAACGCATTCGCGATTGCCGACCTGTTCCTTCAGGTGGTCGGCAAGGCCGCCGGGGAACTGGAATGTTGCCTCGGCAGGCACATCGTCAGAAGCGAGCGCGGGCGCGCATTTCCAGCGGATTTCGACGCCCGCGAAGAGGTATGCCTTGGAGCGCGCGAGTTTGAACAGCCGCTTGGGATTGAACTGCCGGTCGCCGAAAATTTCCGTGTCAGGAATGAAGGTCACGCTTGTCCCGCGCCGATTGGGCGTGTCGCCGATCTTGGCAATTTTGCCCTGCGGAACGCCGCGCGAGAATTCCTGCGCATAAACCTGTTTGGCGCGAGCAACCTCCACCCGCGTGAGGCTGGAGAGCGCGTTGACCACGCTCACCCCGACGCCGTGCAAGCCGCCGCTGGTGGCATAGGCTTTGCCCGAAAACTTGCCGCCCGAATGCAGCGTTGACAGAATGACTTCGAGCGAGGACTTGCCGGGAAACTTCGGGTGCTCGTCCACCGGAATGCCGCGACCATTGTCGGTGATGGTCAGGCGGTTGCCTTCCTCCAGCACCATTTCGATGCGGTTGGCATGGCCCGCCACCGCCTCGTCCATCGCATTGTCGAGCACTTCGGCGGCGAGGTGGTGCAACGCGCGATCATCAGTGCCGCCGATATACATGCCGGGCCGACGGCGGACGGGTTCGAGACCTTCCAGCACCTCGATGGAGGAGGAATCATAATCGCCGCCGGAAGCAGCGGGCCCGTCAAAAAGATCATCACTCATGCGTACGGATATAGGCCCAGCGGGACTCCGCCGACAAGCGAGTTCGCGGGGTTATCCGCCCTCAGAACCCGGTAGGCGCAGGATCAACGATAGTGAAAGCGCCATTACCGATCTGGCGCACTTCGAAGGCCCGCTCTCCCACGCCGTTGGTGCGGAAGCGGAAGGCACCGTCGAGGCCAAGGAAGCCGCCGTCAGCAGTCAGCAGGCCATCGGGCAAGTCACGCCCCGGAACCCAATCGCGCGTGATCCGCAGGGTCAGCAGCACGGCGTCATAGCCCAGCGAGGCAACGCGGAATGGCTCTGATCCGAAGCGCGCATCATAGCTGTCGGCGAACTGGCGGTAGCGGTCATCCGAGACAGTGGCGAACCATGCGCCGCGCAACTCGGGCACCTGGGTGAGCGAATCCTCGCGGCTCCACAATTCGGTGCCGAGAATGGAGGGCAGCGCATCGCCGGCATTCTTCAGGCGTGGCGCAGCGGTCGCGGCCAATTGCGCGTTGTCGGCAATCAGCACGGTATCATATCCGCCCGCCGCCCGCAGCCGGTCTGCCGCGCTGATGATCGAGGTGTTGGTGCGGTCATACCGCTCGACTGTCACCAGCCGCGCACCACGCGCTGCCAGCGCCTGATCGAGGGCGTTGAGCGAGCGGTCACCGTAATCGCCGCGTGGTGCAAGCGCCGCAAAGTTGCGCGCGCCCTGGTCGATCGCGAAATTGACCGCACGGGCAACCGCCTGCTCGGGGATTTGGCCCATCACGAACACGTCATTCCGCGCGACCGTGGTGTCGTTGGAAAAGGTAATCATCGGCACATCGGCGGGGCGCGCCTGCGCCAGCACATCGCCGACATCGGCACGCTGGAGCGGGCCGAGGATCAGCTGGTTGCCATCCGCAATCGCCCGGCGGGCAGCTTCGGAAGCACCACCTGCCGTATCATAGGTGGTGATGCGCAGATTATCCGCACCGGTATCGAGCAGCGCCATAGTGGTGGCGTTCGCAATCGACTGCCCGACATTGGCATTCGCGCCCGACAACGGCACCAGCAAAGCAACGCGGTGGCGATCTGTGTCGGTCGGCAAGACATCGGCGGCAGGCGTCGTATCGATGACCGGCGCATCCGCCACCGGACCTGTCCCTGCCAACCCGCCGGTCGTATCCGGCACCACGGCGCAAGCACCGAGCATTAGAGTTGCCATTCCCACAAGCGCCGCGCGCTTCAAATACCCGATCATGCTTGCCGTCCTCGCATAAATTCGTTCATGGGGGTGCGCGTGACCCAAGACGGCGCTCCCCTTGCTCCCGGCCTCTATATCGTTGCCACGCCGATTGGCAATCTCGGCGACATCACCATACGTGCGGTGGAGACGCTGGCGCGCTGCGATACTATCGCCTGCGAGGATACGCGGGTGACGGGCAAGTTGCTGAAGCATCTGGGGATTTCCAAACCCCTGTGGCGCTATGATGACCACTCCGCTCCCAATGACCGCGCGCGGCTGGTCGAATCGATGCGGGTCAAGGCGGTGGCTCTGGTGAGCGATGCGGGAATGCCGCTTGTTTCCGATCCGGGCTATCGCCTGGTCATCGACGCGAAAGAAGCGGGCATTCCCGTGACGGCGCTTCCCGGAGCCAACGCTCCGCTTACGGCCTTGGCGTTGTCAGGCCTGCCCAATGACCGTTTCCTGTTCGCCGGTTTCCTCCCCAACAAGGACAAGGCGCGGCGCGATATGTTGGAAGAATTGGCCCCGATCCGCTCGACCCTGATCTTTTTCGAAACCGCGCCGCGCCTCACCAAAAGCCTTGCGGCGATTGAATCGATTATGCCCTCGCGGCGGGTGGCTGTAGCGCGCGAATTGACCAAATTTTACGAGGAATGCCGCACCGGGACGGCAACCGATCTGCTGGCACATTACACCGCGCATCCGCCCAAGGGTGAAATCGTGCTGCTGGTCGGCCCACCGGTCGAAGCCGAGGCCGATCCCGCCGATGCCGATGCGATGTTGCTCGACCTTCTCAAGACCGAGAAGGCCTCCAAGGCCGCAGCGCAAGTTGGCAAGGCTACCGGGCTCGACCGCAAGCTGCTCTATGCCAGAGCGATGGAGCTCAAAGGCGAATGAAGCGCCAAGTAGCGGAGGCGAGGGGGCGCAAGGCCGAGGACGAGGCCGCCGCATGGCTGGAGGCACAGGGCTGGGAAATCCTCGCCAAACGCCGCAAAACCAAGGTTGGCGAAATTGACCTGGTGGCTCGGCAGGACGGCCTGATCGCCTTTGTCGAAGTCAAATGGCGGCGCAAAGCGGCCGATCTCGACCTTGCGATCGACGAGTACCGCCTCGCCCGGGTTGCCGCAGCCGCAGAAGCCGTAGCGCATGAATATGCCGGAAACGGCGAGGATTTGCGCGTCGACGTCATACTCCTTGCACCCGGCGAGCAGCCTCGCCACATCACCAATGCTTGGATGCCGTGAGTTTCTGTCCCGTCATTGCGAGGAGCCGCAGGCGAAGCGGCAATCCAGCAAGGGCAGGACTGGATTGCTTCGCTCCGCTCGCAATGACGAGGAATATTTATGACACTTCGCGTAGCCGTCCAGATGGACCCGCTGGAAAGCATTAAAATCGCGGGCGATTCCAGCTTCGCGCTGATGCTCGCAGCGCAGGCGAGGGGGCATACAATCTGGCACTATGACGTCACGACGCTGAGCTGGCAGGACGGCAGCGTGTGCGCCTGGGCGCGGCCTGTTACCAATGTCCAGCGCGTCGAAGGCAACCACTTCACCGCAGGCGATTTGCAGAAAATCGATCTGGCAGACGATATTGACGTTATCCTGATGCGGCAGGACCCGCCGTTCCACCTCGGCTATATCAGCGCCGCGTTGCTGCTCGACCGGCTCAAGGGCAAGACGCTGGTCAGCAACGATCCGCGCGAAGTCATCAATGCGCCCGAAAAGATGTATGTGCTCGATTACGCGCATTTCATGCCGCCGACGCTCATCACCCGCGTGCTCGACGATGTGCGCGATTTCCAGAGGCAGCACGGTGCGGTGGTGGTGAAGCCGCTTCACGGCAATGGCGGCAAAGCGATTTTCAAAGTGGATGCGGAGGGCACCAATCTGTCGGCGCTGTTCGAGGTCTTCAACCAGACCTGGCCCGAACCGCATATGGTGCAGCCTTTCCTCCCCAGCGTGGCCGAGGGCGACAAACGTATCGTGCTGGTCGATGGCGAGATTGCGGGCGCGATTAACCGGCGACCGGGAGCGGGCGAGTTCCGCTCCAACCTTGCGCAAGGTGGCAGCGCGGAGGCGACCGAGCTGACCGCGCGCGAGCAAGAGATTTGCGCCGCGATGGGGCCAGACCTGAAGCGGCGCGGGCTCACATTTGTCGGCATCGACGTGATCGGCGGCGAATGGCTGACCGAAATTAACGTGACATCGCCTACCGGAATTGTCGGCATTGACCGTTTCAACGGCACCGACACGCCGGGGATGATCTGGGATGCTCTGGAACGTCGGCACGCGGCAATGGTTTCTGCAAAGGTAAAGCGATTTACCAAATGTTAACCAAACTTTAGGTTTACAGATTTTGCAAGTTAGCCAACGCCTTATTTGTGATTGCGTGCGCCGTGGATGAGCTGATTATCGAGGCTATCGCGCGCGGCGGATATTTCGGCATCTTCCTCTTGATGGTGCTGGAGAACGTCGTTCCGCCGGTTCCCAGCGAAGTCATCATGGGGATTGGCGGCGTGCTGGTGGAGCGAGGCGAGATGGCATTCTGGCCGCTGTTGCTTATCGGCACGAGCGGCACGGTAATCGGCAATTACTTCTGGTATTGGCTGGGCGATGTCTACGGATACGAACGGCTGGAACCGCTGGTCGACCGTTGGGGCCGCTGGCTAACCGTTGACTGGAGTGACATCGCGCGCGCGCAAGTCTTCTTCGCCAAGCACGGCCACTGGGTTATCTTTTTCCTTCGCTTCAGCCCGTTCTTGCGCACGATCATCTCGCTGCCCGCAGGCCTGGTGCACATGCCCAAATGGAAGTTTCTGGCGTTCACCTTTGCCGGATCGCTGATCTGGAACGCTGCGCTTATCATCGGCGGGGTATGGCTGAGCACCTATCTCAAGGAATCGCAGGACGTACTCGGCTGGATTATCATCGGCTTCTGCGTGGCGGCGGTGGCGGGCTATCTCTACCGCGTGTTTACATGGGTGCCGCGCGCCGAGCGGGACAAGGATTAGTCCTTCTCGCGTGGATGCGCCGAGCGATAGGCTTCGAGCATTTTCGCCTCATCGACCTGCGTGTAAATCTGCGTCGAACCAAGGCTCGCATGGCCGAGAAGTTCCTGCAGACTGCGCAAATCGGCACCCGATCCGAGCAGATGCGTAGCGAAGCTGTGCCGCAGGGCGTGCGGTGTCGCGGTTTCGGGCAGACCGAGCACCTTGCGCGCCCGCGCCATTGCCTTCTGCACCATCCCCTGACTAAGCGCGCCGCCTTTGACACCGCGAAACAGCGCCGTGTCGCCGGTAAGCATGTGAGGGCACGCCTCGGCATAGCGCGCCACCGCCTCGCGCACGATGGGGAGCAGTGGCACGACGCGCTGCTTGCGTCCCTTGCCGGTGACGACCAGCGTTTCACCCAACGGCAGGTCGCTGGCTTTTAGCGAGAGCGCCTCGGCAATCCGCATCCCCGCGCCGTACATCAGCAGCAGGACAGCCGCATCGCGTAGGCCGATCCATGCGGCATCGCCGCTCTCGGCAATGGTTTCGACCAGATTGCTTGCTTCATCGGGCGTGACGGGGCGGGGGATACCCTTCTTTATGCGCGGCCCGCGAAGGCGAGGTGCAGTTCCGGGATCAGCCCCTACCTGATCGCGGCCATAGGCGACGAAGGCTTTGAGCGCGGACAATTCGCGTGCGGCGGAGACATTGCTGAGACCCTCGGCCCGCCGATGCGCCATTTGTCCGCGCAGATCGCGGGTTGTGAGTGCAGCAATCTCCGGCCAGTCCGTGAGCGCAAGCCGTTCGGCCAAACGCTGCGCAGTGGCGACATAGGCCCGCACCGTATGCGGCGAGCGGCGGCGCGCGGTTTCCAGATGCTCGCGCCATTGGGAGAGGATGCTGTTGCCGCTGCTCATGCCCGCACCAACTCGTCAGCCACCAGCCTTGCGAGCAATGCATCCAGCAATGGCATCCCTGCGTCGGTCACAAGCAACCGCGAGCCTTCACGCCGGACGAGAGCAATCGCGGAATGTCGCTCGACTTCTGACGGATCGACCAGCGTAGCCTCAGTCAACGCGAAGCGCGCGGCCAAGTCGGCCAGATCAACGCCCTCCGTCAGCCGCAGTCCCATGAGCAGCGCCTCGGAAGCCTGCTCCGCAACGCCGAGCTTGCGTTCCTCCTGCAAGCCCGAGCCGTTGCGCTCCACCGCCGTCAGCCAATTCTCCGGCTTCTTGTGTCGCACCGTCGCAAAACCGCCGCGCCGCCCATGCGCCCCCGGGCCGATGCCGGCGTAGTCCTGATAGCGCCAATAGGCGAGATTGTGCCGGCTTTCCTCGCCGGGGCGGGCATGGTTGCTGATTTCGTAAGCGGGAAGGCCTGCCGCTGCGGTCATTTCGCGGGTGAGGGCGAACAGATCTGCCGCCGAGTCATCATCGAGCGGGGTAAAATCCTCGCGGCGCACCATCGTCTCGAACCGCGTGCCGGGTTCGATCGTGAGCTGGTAAAGCGAGAGGTGTCCGGTGCCGAAATCCAGCGCGCGCGCCAGCTGCTTGCGCCACTGCTCGAGGCTCTGGTCGGGCAGGGCATAGATCAGGTCGAAACTCACCCGCTCAAACGCCTTTTGCGCGGTTTCGAGGGCTTTCAGCCCCTCTTCAACCCCGTGCAACCGGCCCAGAAAGCGCAAGGCGTCATCGTCCAAGGATTGCAAGCCCAGCGACACGCGGTTGACCCCCGCTACCGCCAAGTCGGCGAATTTGGACGCTTCGACCGAGGAGGGGTTGGCTTCAAGCGTGATCTCGATCCCCGGCGCGAAGCCCCAAAGCCTTTCCGCCTCCGCCAGCAGCGCGGCAACCAGGGCAGGGGGCATGAGCGAAGGCGTGCCGCCGCCAAAGAAGATCGAGTCCAACGCCTCGCCACCCGCTAGCGTCGCCTCATATCGCAAGTCAGCGAGAAGGCTCTCCTGCCAAAGCACCGCATCCACGCTCTCGCGCACGTGCGAATTGAAATCGCAATAGGGGCATTTGGCGAGGCAAAAGGGCCAGTGGATATAGAGCGCGCGCGCCATAATGCGCTGTTAAACCCCGAACTGCTCGGCTTTCAATTTCGCAAAAGCATCGGCGCGGTGGCTCATCGCGTGCTTTTCTTCCGGCTGTAGCTCGGCGAAGGTGTGCTCGCGGCCAGTCGGGACAAACACCGGATCATAGCCAAACCCCATCTCGCCGCGCGGAGGCCATGTCAGCGAACCATCGACGCGGCCTTCATAGACGGCGTGCTCACCATCGGGCCAAGCGACCGCCAGAACGCAGGAGAACCACGCATTGCGCGGCGTATCTGCGCCCTTTGCTTGCAACATTCCCTCAACCTTGCCCATCGCCATATACCAGTCGCGGCCCGGTTCGCCTTCGAACCACTGCCGCTCGGCCCAGTCGGCGGTGTAGACCCCCGGTCGCTCACCCAATGCCGCCACCGATAGCCCGCTATCATCGGCGAGAGCTGGGAGGCCCGACGCCTCCGCCGCTGCGCGCGCTTTGATCAGCGCATTGGCGACAAAGGTGGTGCCGGTTTCGGCGGGCTCGGGCAGACCCAGCGATCCGGCAGAGATACACTCCAAACCAAACGGCGCGAGGAGAGCGGAAATCTCCTTCAACTTGCCCGCATTATGCGTGGCGATAACGAGCTTTCCGCTGCCGAGCCTGCGCGTCATTGCGTTGCCGCAGCTTGCGCACGGAAAATCTCACCGCAACCCATTTGCGCGAGACGAAGAAGGCGCAGCAATGCTTCCTCGTCATAGGTCGCGCCTTCTGCGGTCGCTTGCACTTCGGCGATCTGGCCGCCTTCGATCAGCACAAAATTGGCATCGGCATCGGCGGCAGAATCTTCGGGGTAGTCGAGATCCAGCACAGGTGTGCCGTCGACTATTCCGCAAGACACCGCTGCGACCTTGGCGGTAATGGGATCAGCCTTCAATTCGCCGCTCGCCAGCAGGGTGTTCACGGCAAGTCGCAGCGCAACCCATGCGCCGGAAATCGACGCGGTGCGCGTTCCGCCATCGGCCTGCAACACGTCGCAATCGAGCGTGATCTGCCGTTCACCCAGCTTTTCCAGATCGACCACTGCGCGCAAGGAGCGCCCGATCAGGCGCTGGATTTCCTGCGTCCGCCCGCTCTGCTTGCCGCGCGCTGCCTCGCGCGCGCCGCGGGTGTGCGTGGCGCGGGGAAGCATCGAATACTCGCCCGTGACCCAGCCCGAACCCTTGCCGCGCATCCATGGCGGGACGCCGCGCTCGATACTCGCGGTGCACAGCACCCGCGTATCGCCAAAGCTGATAAGGCACGATCCTTCGGCATGCTTGGTAAAGCCGGTTTCGATCGTGATGGCGCGCATTTCGTCGGGCGCACGGCCGGAAGGTCGCATGGGAATCTCCAAAAGTTTGCGTAGGCGGCACTAGCGACTAGATAAGGCGCTGTCATGCCATCACCGCCCATCCATGAACTGACAGACCGCGCGCGCGATATTTTCCGTTTGGTGGTCGAGGACTATTTGGCGAGCGGGCAGCCGGTTGGCTCCAAGGCCATCGCCCAAAGCGGCGGACTGAACCTCTCTCCTGCATCCATCCGCAGTGTGCTGAGCGATCTGGAGCAGGTTGGCCTGCTCGCCGCGCCGCATACCAGTGCGGGACGGATGCCCACTGAAAGCGGCCTGCGCCTGTTTGTCGATGGAATTATGCAGGTGGCGGAACCCACTGCGGAGGAGCGCGCTGCGATCGAAAAGCAGCTGGCCGAGCCGGGGCCAATCGAAGCGGCGCTAGAAAAAACCAGCGCGATCCTGTCGGACATTTCGGGTGCAGCGGGCATGGTGATGGTTCCACGACGCGAACCCAAGCTGGCACAAATGCGCTTCGTTGCGCTCGACGGGACGCGGGCACTCGCAGTGCTGGTGGGAGAAGACGGCAATGTCGAAAACCGCGTGGTCGATTGGGGCGCGGCGGTATCGCCTGCCGCGCTTGAGCAGGCGGGAAACTATATCACCGCGCAACTGGCGGGACGCACGCTTGCGGAGGCCGCACAGGCGGTGCAGGCAGAAATAGCCTCCGGAAAATCGGCGCTCGATGCCGCCTCGGCAGAGCTGGTCGAAGCCGGGATCGCGGTCTGGAGCGAGGACGGGGCGAACCGACCGGTGCTGATTGTCCGGGGGCAGGCCAATTTGCTCGATGACGCGGCGCTTTCGGATATTGAGCGGGTGCGTTCCTTGCTGGATGATCTGGAAAACAAACAGTCTGTCGCCAGCCTGCTCGAACGCGCGCGCAAGGCTGATGCGACGCGTATTTTCATCGGTGCGGAAAATCGCCTCTTTTCTTTGAGCGGTTCTTCGGTCATCGCGGCGCCCTATCGGGATCGCACGGGCAAGGTTGTCGGCGTGCTCGGCGTGATTGGCCCCACGCGGTTGAATTACGCGCGGATTATTCCCATGGTTGATTTTACGGCCCAATCGCTGGGTAAACGGATAGGTTAGCAGGACACAATGATCGATAAAGAACACGACCGCGATGAAGCGGTTGAAAAGGAATTGGCTGGGGTTCCCGAAGAATTCCTTGCGGATGATGATGAAGGTGGGGACGCTGGCGAAGCGATTGCGGCGCTGAAAGCTGATCTGGAGACCGCGCAGCAAGAAGTGCTCTACGCCAAGGCGGAAACGCAGAATGTACGCCGCCGGATGGAAAAGGACGTGGCGGACGCGCGCGCCTATGCCGCCACCGGCTTTGCCCGCGATATTCTGGGCATCGCCGACAATCTCGCCCGCGCGATCGAGGCGGTTCCTGCCGAATTGCGCGAGGATGCGAAGTTCAAGGGTCTGGTGATAGGGATTGAGGCGACGCAGCGCGAGCTGGAAAAAGCCTTTGCCCAGCACGGCATCACCCGCATCGCCGCCATGGGCCTGCCGCTCGACCCGAACCAGCATCAGGCTATGATGGAAATCCCCAGCGATGATGCCGAACCCGGCACTATCGTGCAGGAAATGCAGGCAGGCTACATGATCCGCGACCGCCTGCTGCGGCCCGCAATGGTGGCGGTGGCGAAGAAGCCGGACTGATCGAAATGCGGGTTATCTGCCGGGGCCGAGCTCGCTGAAAAGCAACTCGGCATAGGGTTCCTCGTCCGCGACATAGCTTCCGAGCCAGACCAGATATTCACCGGAACGCGGCTGGTTGAACACGAGCGCCGGATTCAGGTTCCCGCCGCTATCATCATCGCAATACCACAGCTGGTCTGGCGTGCGCACGACAAGAGTGGTGTCTTGTGAGGATTCAGCCATGAAATAGAGCGGAAACTTTCCTGCACTGAAATACAGACGCATGGTCGGTTCTACGCTAAGGTAACCGGCGCAGGCGCTTCCGAGCAGCCGCGCCTGGCTTGGCCCACCAGCACGAACACGATATCTGCTGGGATCGGGGGTGAAACCTGAATACAACGACGTCCCGCCAAACAGAGGCCGAGCATTAGGATCGGTGTAGATTTCAGGCAAATTTTGGGGCGCGTAAGAATTGGATGTGAAACTAAGCACGGCATCGTGATATGTCTGTTCGCCATAGGAGCCGACCCAAATATCATACTGACCGCTTGCTGGAACATCGAGACTGACGAGCGGATTTAGCAAAAACCCACTGTCATCGTCGCACACCCACGAACCGTCAGGCATGTTTATAATAAGCGTCGTATCTGCATCCGATTGGACACCGATTATTAGGGGGGCACTGCCTGCCTGGTAATTGGCCCTGAGATCCGGCGCATCGGAGATAAATCCTACGCAGGGGCTTCCGAGCGTCGAGGCGTCCACACTTCCACCGGACTGTACGTTGATAGTATAAGGATCCGGATAAATGTATGAATTAAGCGGAATGGTCCCATAATTCGGGTCGAGCGTGTAGTCTTGTGCCTGAACGCCGACCGGAAGCAATCCGCAGGCACCCAAAAAGAACGCCAAAAAAGATAAGACCCGCATCACTTCGCCCCCCAGATTCGCGCGACCAACCGCTGGGCTAATGCGCAGCCCCAAGAATGTCAAAAGGCGGAGCCTTGCGGCCCCGCCTTTCTCTTGCGCTCCCCGGAGCGCATAGCCCCCCAAAGCAAACGGGATGTTTACTGGCTGTACAGCTCCGAAATATGCAGCTGCGCACGTGCTGTGTCGGTGCTGCCATAGGTGCCGACCCAGATTTCGTAACGGCCCGACATCGGGGCGCCGAAACGCAACGACGGGTTGAAGCCGTTGCCGCCGTCATCGTCGCAATACCAGCGGCCATCAGGTGCATTGACGACAATGGTGGTGTCCGGCGTCGCATTGACCGAAAGGATCAGCGGGAGCGAACCGGCGCTGTAGTTCAGCCGCACGTCGGGGGAGGTAGCGATGAAACCGCGGCAACCAGCGCCGAGATTGCTCGCGTCATTGGTTCCACCCGAACGGAGGTCGACCACGAAAGGATCGGGGGTAAATCCGGCCGACAGGGTGACGGTACCGTAAATCGGATCGGCATTAACGTCCTGCGCAATTGCGGGCGCAGAAACGCAGACGGCAACCATTGCCGCAACAGAAAAAGCAAATTTCACAATAGGTTCTCCAGAAAATAGAACTTTACTGACTGTAAAGTTCCGAAATGTGCAGCTGCGCGCTGGCATTGCCGGTGCTGCCATAGGTGCCGACCCAGATTTCATAGCGGCCCGACATCGGGCTGCCGAAGCGCAGCGACGGATTGAGGCCGTTGCCGCCGTCATCGTCGCAATACCAACGCCCGTCGGGAGCGTTGACGACAATCGTCGTATCTGCCGACGAGTTGACCGACAGGATCAGCGGCAGCGAACCGGCGCTGTAGTTCAGCCGCACGTCGGGCGAGGTCGCGATAAATCCGCGGCAACCATTGCCCAGATTGCTCGCATCATTGGTGCCACCCGACGCAAGGTTCACCACATAGGGATCGGGCGTAAATCCGACCGTCAGGTTGACCGTCGCGAAGATGGGATCGGCATTGACGTCCTGCGCCATTGCAGGCGCAGAGATGCAGGCGGCAACCATTGCCGCAACAGAAAAAGCAAGTTTCACAGTTGGTTCTCCGAAAAGTGGGCTTTACTGGCTGTAAAGCTCCGAAATGTGCAGGTCTGCAGCGGCGTTATCGGTGCTGCCATAGGTGCCAACCCAGATCTCGTAACGGCCCGACATCGGGCTGCCGAAGCGCAGCGACGGGTTGAGGCCGTTGCCGCCGTCATCATCGCAATACCAATTGCCGTCCGGTCCGTTGACCACCAGCGTGGTGTCCGCGTTGGAATTGACCGACAGGATCAGCGGAAGCGAACCGGCAGAGTAATTGAGGCGGACATCGGGCGAGGTCGCGATGTAACCACGGCAGCCGCTAGCGACTTGGGACGCATCGTTGGTGCCGCCCGAAGCAAGCGAGACAATGTAGGGATCGGGTGTGTAGCCCGCACGCAAGGTAACCGTCTCGAAAATCGGCGTTCCGTTTACGTCGGGCCCGCCGCTCGGCACATAATCTTGCAGATAGGTGTCGAGGCCGATCATGTCGCCTGACGGGCCATACAGCTCGGAAATGTTGACCGTGGCAGGATAATTGTCCGTGCTGCCATAGGTGCCGACCCAGATTTCATAGCGGCCTGACATCGCGGGCGAGAACTGCACCATCGGATTGAGATTGCCGCCCGAATCATCGTCGCAATACCAGTTGCCGTCCGGCCCGTTGATGACGATGGTGGTGTCCGCATCCGACGTTGCCGACAGGATCAGCGGGAGCGAACCGGCTTCAAAATACAGCCGCACATCGGGATTGGTGGCGATGTAGCCGCGGCACCCGTCGATATAGCTGATATCGGTCAGGCCACCCGATGTGACCGGCACAATATAGGGATCGTTGGCAAACCCGCCCGTCAGCGAAACGGTTTCATAGGTCGCATTGCCGCTAATGTCTTGTGCAGCAACTGGCCCGGCGATGGCTGCGGCGAGCACAGCGGAAACGGTAAATACAGTCCTCATTTTATATTACCCCCTTATGGTCTTCGTCTCTTGTTGGCTGCGACCTGTCCCTTGTGTGGAAGCGACCACGTTAACCGATTGTGTATTGCCCGTTCAATCTCCCGTTAAGCTGGCAACCGCGTCAAACCACCAGATACAAGACCAGGTAGCGCACGCTCAACGCAACCAGCAGGACAGCCTGCACGTGACGGTTCCGCCATAGCATTGCTGTGCCCATCAGGAATATGAAAAACACTGTCAGACCGATGGAAAGCGGTGTTATGATCTGTTCGCGGACATTTTCCAGCGACAGCAGATAGGCCCATTGCACCAGCACCAGTGCAATCAAGATGCCGAAAATCGTGCGGGCCACGCGGAAGTAATGCGTGTCGAGATCGCGGAAGCGGTTGGGATCGGTCGGGAAAACCAGCCGTGCGGCCAGATAATAGGCGCTGGAAAAAGCCACGACTCCTAGCAGCATCGGGGCCGAAACGGTTATCAGGGGGCGGATGGTCCAGGCAAAAAGCCAGAACGACATGAGGTCGATCATCACAAATACCGCCATTAGCGGCGTCAGCCAGCCGATCTTGAACGTATCATCGCGCTGTTCGGCATCGCGCGCGAAAGACAGTTCCAGCGCGCGCCCGAACCCGCCCAACAGCTCGACTAGCGAAAGGCCGAGGATGAGCGCGTAGATCACGAAAATGAATTCGAAATCGCTCATCCGGTGGCTCCGGGAAAATCGACCAGCCGCTCATACGCCGCGGCATCGGCGACCCCGCGCAGCTTGATCCCGTTGCGCAGCAAAAAGGCGTGTTCGACGATCCGCGCTTGCTGCTCGATCCCGTACTCCTCCAGCTTCCAGCCGGGTTTCAGCGCGTAGTCATAGCGCGCCCACGGCATCCGTCGGGTGACCAGATACCAGTCTCCGCGGGTCTGGGTCTGCCAGACATGCACCATTTCGTGGATGAACAGCGCCTGCCGGTGCAGCGGGGCGCTGGCGAAATCGTCGCAATAGACTTCGCCCAGCGGGTGGAAATGGATGTGGCCGCGCGGCGCCATGGTCACCCGCTTGGGCTGGAAAAACGCCCATTTACGCCGCCTTATCGTGACTTTGGCGTAGTCGATCGCGCGTCCGAAAATGCTTCGGGCGAGGGCAATCTCGCCCGGTGTCAGCGGGCGCTCGCCCCCCACGGGGCAGGCAAGCGCCCCGTTATCGCTCACGCCGCCTCGTCGCCTTCGCCGCTGGGGGTAAAGCCTTCGGGCGTTTCACCCGCCGGATAGGCCTCAACGGTAAAGCTGCACTTGTCTCCGCCGGCAAAGGTCAGCGTGACTTCGGTTTCGCCGCCGGCAACAACGCCTTCGCCGATACCCATGGCCATAATGTGCTTGCCGCCCGGCTCGAACACCACACTGTCGCCAGGCGCGAGGCCGACTTGCGGCAGTTCGTTCATCACGACTTCCATCGCCCAGGTGCTGGTGTCATGCATCATAGCGCTTTCGGCGCCCAGCACTTCGGCCGCGCGGATCATGTAGGTGCGCTCACCCGTGTTGCCGATGGTGAAATAAATCGCTCCCGGATTGGCCTCCACCGCAGGCAGCGACAGCCAGCCATCGGTTACCGCGACACCCGGCGGGCAGTCACCCGCAACCTCTGCCGGCGCTTCCGCTTCGCCACCGCAGGCAGCCAGCGCAAGCGTAGCGGCCAGCACCGCGATTCCGTTCAAACCAAGCTTCGTCATCATTGTGTTTCCCCGTAAGACAATGCCGATTTTCTAGGGGCAAGTGTCCCTTGTGCCAAGCAAAAGCGCGCCTATATCCGCCCTCGTTACACAGCTTTTATGAGCTGCCGAGTGGCTTTGCCGGACTGGCGGGAGGCCGAAAGCGCAGCGTCCAATATGAAAGAGATGGGGAATTATGAGCAAGATTATCGGTATCGACCTTGGCACCACCAACAGCTGCGTGTCCGTGATGGAAGGCGGCAAGCCCAAGGTTATCGAAAATTCCGAAGGCGCACGCACCACGCCTTCGATCGTCGCCTTCACCAAGGATGGCGAACGTCTGATCGGCCAGCCGGCAAAGCGGCAGGCGGTCACCAATCCGGACAACACGCTGTTCGCGATCAAGCGCCTGATCGGCCGCCGGTTCGATGATCCTACCACCAAGAAAGACATGGATATTGTCCCTTACAACATCGTGAAGGGCAAGAATGGCGATGCTTGGGTCAATGCGGGCGGTGAAGATTATTCCCCCAGCCAGATTTCCGCCTTCATCCTGCAAAAGATGAAGGAAACCGCCGAAAGCTATCTCGGTGAAACGGTGACCAAGGCCGTCATCACCGTGCCTGCCTACTTCAACGATGCGCAGCGTCAGGCAACCAAGGACGCAGGCCAGATCGCCGGACTTGAAGTCGAGCGTATCATCAACGAACCGACTGCGGCCGCGCTTGCCTATGGCATGGACAAGAACGACGGCAAGACCATCGCCGTGTATGACCTTGGCGGCGGCACCTTCGATATCTCGGTCCTCGAAATCGGCGACGGCGTGTTCGAAGTGAAGTCGACCAATGGCGATACCTTCCTCGGCGGCGAAGATTTCGACAATGCGATTGTCGAATATCTGGCTGACCAGTTCAAATCGAAGGAAAACATGGACCTGCGCAAGGACAAGCTTGCGCTACAGCGTCTGAAAGAAGCTGCCGAAAAGGCGAAGATCGAACTGTCGAGCAGCCAGCAGACCGAAGTGAACCTGCCGTTCATCACGGCGCGCATGGAAGATGGTTCCTCCACTCCGTTGCACCTCGTTGAGACGATCACCCGTTCCAAGCTCGAACAACTGGTGGGCGACCTTATCAAGCGCACGCTCGAGCCGTGCAAGAAAGCGCTGGAAGATGCCGGCGTCTCCAAGGATGGCATCGACGAGGTGATCCTTGTCGGCGGCATGACCCGTATGCCGAAGGTGCGCGAAGTCGTGGAAGAATTCTTCGGCTCGAAGCCGCATACCGGCGTCAATCCCGATGAAGTCGTCGCCATGGGCGCGGCCATCCAGGCCGGCGTGTTGCAGGGCGATGTGAAGGACGTGCTGCTACTCGATGTCACCCCGCTGTCGCTGGGTATCGAGACTCTGGGCGGCGTGTTCACCCGCATGATCGATCGGAACACGACGATCCCGACCAAGAAGACGCAGGTCTATTCGACGGCGGAGGACAACCAGAACGCCGTGACAATCCGCGTCTCGCAGGGCGAGCGTGAAATGGCGGCGGACAACAAGCTGCTCGGCCAGTTCGACCTTGTCGGCATTCCGCCTGCTCCGCGCGGCGTGCCGCAGATCGAAGTGACCTTCGACATCGACGCGAACGGCATCGTGAACGTGTCCGCCAAGGACAAGGGCACGGGCAAGGAACAGCAGATCCGCATCCAGGCATCGGGCGGTCTTTCCGACGCCGATATCGAACAGATGGTGCAGGATGCCGAAAAGTTCGCCGATGAAGACAAGAAGCGCCGCGAGTCAGCCGAAGTCCGCAACAATCTCGATTCCATGGTCCACGCAACCGAGAAGCAGCTGTCCGAAAACGGCGACAAGGTTGACGCATCGATCAAGGGTGAAATCGAAACCGCTCTGGCCGAAGCCAAGACCGCGCTGGAAGGCGACGATGTCGAGGTGATGAAGGACAAGAGCCAGAAGCTCACCGAAGCGGCGATGAAAATGGGTCAGGCGATCTACGAAAAATCGCAGGCCGAAGGTGCCGATGCAGCAGCCGATGCAGCAGCGTCGGCGGACGCGGCGGCTGCGGATGAGGAGGTTGTCGAGGCCGAATTCACCGAAGTCGACGACGAGAACAAGGGCTGATCACGCTCTCGGGGGAGGCGCATAATGGACAAGGATATCGCGGACGCACTTGCTGCACATCCGCAGGCTCTTGCAGCCATGGATGCGCTTCCCCCCTCCCACCAGCGCGAATATCTGCGCTGGATTGAAGAAGCGAAAAAGCCGGAGACGCGCGCTCGCCGCATAGATGGCATGATAGAGCGCCTGACAAAACCTATCTCATGAGCGCAGAAATCGACTTTTACGAGCTGCTCGGTGTCAGCCGCAATGCTGATGCCGCGACGATCAAATCCGCCTATCGCAAGCTCGCCATGCAGTATCACCCGGACCGCAATCCGGGCGATGCCGAGGCAGAGGCGCGGTTCAAGGCGATCAGCGCCGCCTATGACATCCTGAAGGATGAGCAGAAGCGCGCCGCTTACGACCGCTATGGCAACGCAGCGTTCCAGAATGGCGGCGGCGGGCCCGGCGGTATGGGCGGGCAGGACTTTGGCGATCTGGGCGATATCTTCGAAACGATTTTCGGCAGCGCCTTTGGCGGCGCCGCCGGGGGAGGCCGCGCACGCCCACGGCGCGGGGCCGACTTGCGTTATGATATGCAGATTTCGCTCGAAGATGCCTTCCACGGCAAAAGCAGCGAAATCGAGGTCGAAGTCTCCACCGCGTGCAAGACCTGCGCGGGCTCCGGTGCAGAACCGGGCACGTCAAGCCGCCGCTGCGAGCTGTGCCACGGCGCGGGCAAAGTGCGCGCCAAGCAGGGTTTTTTCGTTATCGAGCGCCCCTGTCCCAATTGCAGCGGTTCGGGCGAAGTGCTCGAGGCACCGTGCCGTTCCTGCCGCGGGGAAGGGCGCAGCGACACGATGCAGAAGCTGCAGGTCGATATTCCCGCAGGCGTTGATACCGGAACCCGCATCCGCCTCTCCGGCAGAGGCGAGGCAGGGCCGCGCGGTGCACCGGCAGGCGATCTCTACATCTTTGTCCATGTGAAGCCGCACGCCGTTTTCGAACGCGAAGGCACCGCATTGTTCACCCGCGTGCCGATCAGCTTCACGACTGCTGCGCTGGGCGACACAATCGACATTCCCGGACTTGACGGCGAAACGCACGAAATCGAGATTCCCGCCGGTATCCAGTCGGGCAAGCAATTGCGCAAACGCGGCGCGGGTATGCCCGTGCTGCAAGGGCGCGGGCGAGGCGATCTGGTGGTGGAGGTGCAGGTCGAAACACCGACAAAGCTGACGAGCCGCCAGAAGGAAATCCTCTGCGAATTCCGTGAAACCGAAACGGGTGAAGAATGCCCGCAAAGCCGCGGCTTCTTCGACAAACTGAAAGAGGCGTTCGGCGGTTAACGCCTAGCCTAGCTTGGCCACAATCTCCGCACGCAATCCGTCGATCAGGCCGCGCCTGCATGATCCGCGCGCCGCTTCCTCGTCGCAAATCGCCAGAAAAGCATCGCGCTTGAATGCCAGCTTTTCGGCATCGGCGAAACCGCCGGGTACGGTGGAACAGACAAGGTCAATCATCCGCTCCGCACCGTGGAGGCGGCCCCACAGGTAATCGTTCTCGCGGTAGAAACGGCTGAAAAAGGCGCCGAAATTGAAGAATTCGGTGCCGCGCAACGTCGCCTCGGTACCGCCTTCGCGCAAGGTAGTAGCATCGTCCGGGCTGATGCGGTCGACCTTGACCGGATCGAATTCCGTGAGACCCTCATTGCGCAACAAGGGCAGGGTTGCGACATCGTAGAATGGGAAGCCGAGATAGGTCAGCAACACCCGGCGGCGCAGATCTTTAGGCATGGCCTGCAACGCTTCGGCAAGAATTTGCTCCGCCGCCGTATCTGCCTCGCGCAAGGCCCGGCGGCGGGCGAGTTCGGCGAGATAGGCCTCCGGCTCCGTGCTTGCCCGTGCAGCAATCTCGGCAAAGCCATCACCCAGATTGTCCGCTGCCTCCTTCTCGAAATAGAGCGCCAGCGCGCGATAAACCTGCTCGCGCGCCGCTTCCAGATCTGCATCGGGCATATCGGGGTCAGCGTCCCACTCGCGCGAAAGGCGCCGCGCCAACAGGCGCAGGCGGCGCACGCGGTAGGCGAGATCGTGATCGCGCAGGAACGCAATCGCCGCCTCGTTCGCGCCGCCTTTGCCGTTGGCAATCTTGCCGAGGTCTCGCGCATCAATCGAGCGGCGCAATTGCAATTCAACCGTCTGGGCGCTGATCGCCTCGTCGGCCGGCGCGGAGCCGACTGCCAGTTCGGCAAGCCGTTCGATAATGCCCGCCAGTTTCGCCTGCGCGTAGGACTGGAAGGCAAAGCCCGCCTGTTCGACGACTGCCGCCTGGGCGCGGCCACGCCAGATGGCGAGGCGTTTGGGCGTTGGCTTGTCGAGGAACAGTGTGCGCCCGAACAGCTTCTCCACCGCGCCTTCGACTTCGGGGCGCAGCGCGGCGACCATATCGCGTAGTTTGTGTGCCTCGCGCGTCTGCTTCTCCAGCACCTCCAGATTGTCGCGGATCGGCTGTTCGCGCGGGATGGTGGAGATCGAACCGATGATCGCGCCGAAGAAACCGACCGGCTTCACAGCCTCGCCGCGCTGCATTGCCTTCTTGCGCGGAGAAGGATCGATATAGACAAAGCGCCGGTCAACCTCGCGCTGGGCGGGTCGCGCGCTCAATCCGGCCATGGCGCCTTCAAACGGCGCATTGTTGAGCACCGAACCATCGATAAGCGCCACATAATCGACTGTCCCGCGCTCGACATGGGCTGGCATTATGCGCCGCAAAAAATGCGTCCGGTTGCTCCACCCGTGAGGGTCGAGCGCGTCCACCTCGGCAAGGCCTAGCGGCGGAAAGGCTCCGGGAAAGCTCGCAGTGGCGCGCGCGGCAAAGGTCAATTCACAGCGGTGCGCCAGATCATTCCCGCCGGAAACGGGGGTGGGGGAACGGAAGCACACCGGCATCCGGTGCTCAGTTTCCTCGACCAATGGCGGACTATTCAGGCGGAGCAGCTCCTTGTGCCCGCGATAATCCGTAGTGGTGACCAGCAAATCGACCGGATGGCCGGGCGGCAAAAGCGGCGCGTCATGCGGCTGCTCCGCCATCGCTTGCAAGGCGTTATACAACAGACGGGTGAAGCCGGGGCCGGAAAAGGGCGGTTCGAACCAGCGCCCTCGCACCAGATTGGAAATCTTCCGCCGCACTTCGGCGCGTGTTTCCTTGGCGACATTCTCGCTCACCACATTGCCCGGCCGGTTGGTGAGATACCACACCAAGGGCCGCATATAGGGCTTGGAAGCGATATCCGACCAAGGCCGTGCCTCTTCGTCGATCAGCTTTTCTACATCGGCATTGTCGAGCCAGAGATCGGTGAGCGGCTCCAGGCTCTGTCCCGAATGGATCGCCTGCGCGAGGAAGACAGCATTGATCCCGCCCGCGCTCGCGCCGGTGATGATATCAGGCAGCATCCGCAGGCGCAGACCGTAGCTGCTCTCGATACGACGGAGCAGTGCCTGATACACGCCTTCGACACCGGCTTGAGCCGGGGCATCGTCACTATGGTAATCACGGCTGGCGCGGGCAAGCTTCCAGATTTCCTTGGTAACCCCGTGCATATAGACCGCGAGGCTGACCCCGCCGTAACACACCAAGGCAATGCGTAACTCTTTCTGCCGCATGGGAACCTAGGTGCCAGATTGCAGCGAGCAGGCAAAGGGTGCGCAAAACCCTATCCGCCGCTTTCATCGCGCCTTGCGTTCCATTTATGTTCCGGTTAGGTCAGCCGCATGGCCAAACCCAAGAAACGCTATGTGTGCACTGAATGCGGCAGCGTCGCTACCCGCTGGCAGGGCCAGTGCGCTGACTGCCAGGAATGGAACACGCTGGTCGAGGATGCGCCCGAAACCAAATTCGCGGCGAAGCATGATCTGTCGAGCGGCGGGCGCTCCATAGTGTTCGAAGCGCTCGATGCGCCGACCAAGCCGCTGGATCGCCGCACAACGGGCTTGGCGGAATTTGACCGCGCGCTGGGCGGCGGTCTCGTCCCCGGATGCGCGATCCTGATGGGCGGGGAGCCGGGAATCGGCAAATCCACGCTCTTGCTGCAAGCGGCCGCGAAGATCGCCAAGAGCGGCGGCGATGTTGTGTATGTCAGCGGCGAGGAAGCAACCGGACAGGTGCGGATGCGCGCCAAGCGGCTGGGCCTTGCCGATGCGCCGCTCCGGCTGGCGGCGGCGACTTCGGTCCGCGATATTCTGACCACGCTCGGCACCCATGGCGCGCCCGATCTGCTGGTGGTCGATTCGATCCAGACGATGCATTCGGACATGATCGAAGGCGCGCCGGGCACGGTCAGCCAGGTGCGCGCCAGCGCTTTTGAACTGATCCGCTACGCCAAGCAGACCGGCACCTGCCTTGTGCTGGTCGGCCATGTGACCAAAGACGGCAATATCGCAGGCCCGCGTGTGCTTGAGCACATGGTCGATACGGTCATGAGCTTCGAAGGCGAGCGCAGCCACCAGTACCGCATCCTGCGCTCCTTGAAGAACCGCTTCGGCGCGGTCGATGAAATCGGTGTGTTCGCCATGGAAGGGAAGGGGCTGGAAGAAGTTTCCAACCCGTCCTCGCTCTTCCTCTCCGGCCGCGAAGAGCCCATCGCGGGAAGCGCGGTGTTTCCGGCCATCGAGGGAACGCGGCCCGTGCTGGTGGAGATACAGGCGCTGATCGTCCGCCTACAATCAGGCGCGACCCCGCGCCGTGCGGTGGTCGGCTGGGATAGCGGCAGGCTCGCCATGCTCCTCGCCGTGCTCGAATCGCGCTGCGGGCTCAGCTTCTCGACGGCCGAAGTCTATCTCAACGTCGCAGGCGGTTACCGCCTGTCAGATCCCGCTGCCGATCTCGCAGTGGCCGCAGCATTGATCTCCGCGCTGGCTGACAAACCGCTTCCGGCCAGCGCGATCTGGCTGGGCGAAGTCTCGCTTTCGGGCGAAGTGCGACCAGTCGCGCACACATCCCTGCGGCTGCGCGAGGCGGCCAAGCTGGGCTTTACCAGCGCCTGCGGCCCCGTGGACGGCGCGAAAGATGTGGCATCGCTCGGGTATAAAGACATCGCCGGAGTGTCCGCGCTCGTTGACCGGGTGATGGCAGGCTCCTAAATCACAGGAGCTATGACGGGTTTCGACATCATCGTGCTCCTGCTCGTGGGAGTGGGCGCCATCGCAGGTTTCATGCGCGGTTTCGTGCAGGAAGTGCTCTCGCTTGCCGCGTGGCTGCTCGCCGTTTTCGCGATCCGATTTCTCCACACCGATCTGACCGCGGCGATTTTCGGTTACATGGGCTCGCCCGTCACGGCGAGCATTCTGGCCTTCGCACTCCTGCTGCTGGTGCCCTATGCCGGGATGAAGCTTATCGCGAGCATCGCCGGGCGCAAATCGCGCAATTCGGTGCTCGGCCCGATCGACCGCGTGCTCGGCTTTGGCTTCGGCGCGATGAAGGGGATCATCATCACGGTCATCGCCTTTTCGCTGCTGGTGCTGGGCTATGACACGGTCTGGGGCGCGCAGGGCCGTCCACAATGGATTACCGAAGCGCGCACTTACCAGCTGGTCGATGCGGGATCGCGGGCAATGGTGCAGCTGATCGACGAGCGGCGCGAGCGGCTGCAAAGCGAGCCAGAAGCCGAAGTCGGGCCCGAGTGAGCACGCTCTACACGCCCGCCATGCTTGCCGCAGCGGTCGAGCTGGCGGATTATCCACCGCTACCGACGCCCGATGCACAGGGCCGGGCACGCTCTAGCACTTGCGGCTCTGAAGTGAGCGTGCAGTTTGTGCTATCGGGTGAGGGGGCTATCGAAGCTATCGGATTGCAAGCACGCGCCTGCGCGGTGGGCCAAGCTGCCGCTGCGGTCTTCGCGCGTCACGCGAACGGCAAGAGCGAGAGCGATATTGCAGCCGCTCTGGCAAGCCTAGAGAACTGGCTGACGGGCGAGGGCGAGCAGCCTGATTGGCCCGGTCTCGATCTGGTTGCCGCCGCGCTCGACTACCCTGCGCGCCATAGTGCCATGCTGTTGCCGTGGAAGGCCGCGCGCGAGGCACTTTCCAGCGTCCCCGCTTCGCGCTAACCCGCCGCAAAAGAGTTTAAGGGGAGAGCCAATGGCGGACACAGCAGCCATCGCCGAACATCAGCCAAGCGCCAAGGAAATCCGCCTCGTCATCGGGGCGAGCAGTGCGGGCACGGTGTTCGAATGGTATGATTTCTTCATATACGGCACGCTCGCCTACATTCTCAAAGACGCATTCTACGATGTCGACAACGAGACACTGGGCCTGTTGCTGGTGTGGTCGACCTTTGCGGTGGGCTTTGCTTTCCGGCCGATTGGCGCGATCCTCTTCGGCTATCTGGGAGACAAGTTGGGGCGCAAATACACCTTCCTCGTCACGGTCACGCTGATGGGGATAGCCACGGCGGGCGTCGGCCTGATCCCCACGGTCGAGACAGCCGGGATAGCCGCGCCGATCATCGTCATCTGCCTGCGCATTATCCAGGGCCTCGCGCTGGGCGGCGAATATGGCGGAGCGGCGATCTACGTGGCCGAACACGCGCCGCCGGAAAAGCGCGGTTTCTACACCAGCTTTATCCAGGCGAGCGTGGTCGGCGGCTTCGTGCTCTCGATCCTCGTGGTGCTCGCCTGCCGTGCGCTGATTCCGGAGGAGGATTTTGAGGAGTGGGGCTGGCGCATTCCGTTCCTGCTCTCGATCATCCTGCTCGGCATTTCGCTATGGATGCGACTGAAACTGTCCGAAAGCCCCGTGTTCAAGGCGATGAAGGCGGCGGGCAAGATGGCGGGCAATCCTTTTGTCGAAAGTTTCACCTATCCCGGCAACAAGAAGCGCATTTTCATCGCGCTGTTCGGCATTACCGGCGTGCTGACGACGATCTGGTACACCGCGTTCTTCTCCAGCCTGTCCTTCCTGCGCGGGCCGATGCGGATGGAGCAGGGGCTGGTCGAATGGATCCTGTTGATCGCGGGCGGGTTGTCGATGGCGTTCTACGTCATCGTCGGCAAATGGTCGGACAGTGTGGGGCGCAAGAAGCCGATCATCATCGGTGCGCTTGGCGCATTGGCGCTGCTGTTCCCGGTGTTCTGGGCGATGGGTTCGCTCGCCAATCCGGGCCTGGCGCAAGCCTCTACTGACAACCCGGTGGTAGTGAGCGGACAGCAATGCACGACCGATCCCTTTGCCGAACTGGCGGGCGCGGAGCAGAGCGATTGCGGCAAGATTCTCGATACACTCACAGCAAGCGGGGTGAGCTACACGATTGCCGAGGCCGATACGCTTGGCCTTGCGGTAAACGGCGAGCCACTCAGCATCGGGGCGGACTGGCTGGACAGCGGCACCGCGCGCAGCGAGGGCCTTATCGCAGCGCTCACGCCCTATGGCTTCGATTTCGAACGCCAGTCGCCGCCCTTTGCCAGCGTTCTGGGCATTATCGGCCTGTTGCTGGTGCTGGGCGTGTTGTCCGCGCTCACCTACGGTTCGGTCGCCGCGCTGCTGACCGAAATGTTCCCGGCACAGATCCGCTATTCCTCGATGTCGATCCCCTATCACATCGGCGCGGGCTATCTCGGCGGGTTTCTGCCGCTGATTTCCAGTATCATCGTGGCGCGCACGGGCGATATCTATTCCGGCCTTTGGTATACATGGGTTGTGGTCGCCTTCGGGGTCGCGGTGGCATGGTGGGGCCTGAAGGACGGACCGCCGACAGACTTTGCCGATGACCATTCCTGACGAACCCCAGCGCAGCCTGCGCCTGCGCATCGACCGCGCGGCGATCGCGGATAACTGGCGGGTGCTCGATGCGCTTTCCGGCGAAGCGGAGACGGGCGCGGCGGTAAAGGCCAATGCCTATGGCGTGGGCGTGGAGGCAGCAGTGCCCGCTTTACTGGAAGCGGGTGCGCGCAGTTTCTTCGTCGCGCATTGGAGCGAGGTTGGCGCCGTCCGCGCATTGGCGGCGCAGGCAAGCGTTAGCGTGCTGCATGGCGTGCGGAACGATCAGGAGGCCGCCTAT
The DNA here is from genome assembly GCF_056933515.1 of Aurantiacibacter sp. KMU-128. NCBI lineage: Bacteria > Pseudomonadati > Pseudomonadota > Alphaproteobacteria > Sphingomonadales > Erythrobacteraceae > Aurantiacibacter > Aurantiacibacter sp. KMU-128. The sequence continues at coordinate 1,169,692 of NZ_JBXORT010000001.1, read as the reverse complement.
GCGCGGGCTACGGGTGCCATTCCCGTTATCAACTCGTTGCAGCAGGCGCAGGTCTGGTCGGCAAGCGGTGGAGGCCCGTGCCACCTGATGGTCGATACCGGCATCAACCGCCTCGGCATCGCGCCTTCCGAAGTGGGCGATCCGGCCATTCAGGCGCTCAACATCGACACGCTGATGTCGCATCTGGCGTCAGCAGACGAGGACAGCCCGCTCAACGCGCTGCAACTGCAACGCTTTCGCGAAGCTGCTGCGTCTGTTTCGGCTAAGCACCTCAGTCTTGCCAATTCGGCGGGCATTGCGCGGGGGGCGGACTTCGCTTGTGACCTCACGCGCCCCGGCCTCGCGCTCTATGGCGGCGTCCCGCATCCCGCGCTTGAAGGCCGCATCAGACAAGTCGCCTTTCCTGCAGCGGCAATCCTGCAAGTGCGCAATCTCGAAGCGGGCGAAAGCGTAGGCTACAACGCTACGTGGACGGCGACCAAACCGACCCGCGTGGCGACCGTCTCCATCGGTTACGCCGACGGATTCCTTCGCCAGATGGGGCCGGGCTGTGCATTGCAGCACGAAGGCAAGGCGCTGCCACTGCTTGGCCGCGTATCGATGGACATGGTTGTCGTCGACGCCAGCGAGAGCGGAGCCAAGGAAGGGGATTTCCTTGAAATCCCTTGCAAATTGCCCGAAGTCTCGCGCCGTTCGGGACTATCCCAGTATGAAATTCTTACCGTCCTCGGCCAGCGCTTTGCGAGAATCTAGAACAACTTCTCTACCGCAATTGCAAAATTCGTGTTGCAGGTGCTAAGGTGGGTTGGAGAAGAGAGAAAAGGATTCTTCATGCCCGACAAGGCGGAAGCAAGCCCGGATACGGTCGTCATCAAGAAATACGCCAACCGGCGGCTCTACAACACCCAGTCGTCCAGCTACATTACGCTGGAAGATCTTGCGCGCATGGTGCGCGAGGGCGTGGATTTTCAGGTGCTCGATGCCAAGACGGGCAATGACATCACCCATTCGATCCTGACGCAGATCATCATGGAAGAAGAAGCCAATGGCGAGCATATGCTGCCCGTCAGCTTCCTTCGCCAGTTGATCGGAATGTACGGCAATTCGATGCAGGCAATGATGCCGCCCTATCTCGAAGCGGCGATGGCCAATTTCCAGAGCAACCAATCGTCTTTGCAGGATGCGTTCAAGGCCAGCATGGACCCGCAGGCTTTCGCGCGCATGGCCGAACAGAACCTGGCCATGTTCACCGCCGCAGCGAGTGCATTCATGCCCACAGCCACGGCCGCGCCAAAGCCAGCGGCGCCAGCCGAGGAGCCGACCGCGCGCGAGGACATCACGACGCTCCGCGCGCAGATGGCCGAAATGCAGCGCAAGCTCGACCAGCTCGGCGAGTAACAGCCTCCTCTCGACACGCGCCGCGTGTAGCGCCAATACAATTCTCCACAGCTTTATCTCGGGACGGGACCCATTAGCCATGTCTGCCATCCGCCATGCCCTCAACACCAAGCGCGAGGACGATTTCGCCGCATGGTATCAGGAAGTCATCTCCGCCGCCGACATGGCCGAGGAATCGGGGGTGCGCGGCTGCATGGTCATCAAGCCGTGGGGCTATGGCATCTGGGAACGGATGCAGCGCCTGCTGGATGACCGGATCAAACGGGCAGGGGTGCAAAACGCCTATTTCCCCCTCTTCATCCCGCTCGCCAATTTCACCCGCGAGGCGGAGCATGTCGACGGCTTTGCCAAGGAAATGGCGGTCGTCACCCACCACCGGCTGATTGCGGACGGGAAGGGTGGACTGATCCCCGATCCCGAAGCCAAGCTGGAAGAGCCGCTGGTCGTCCGTCCGACCTCCGAAACGATCATCGGCGATGCGATGAGCCGCTGGGTGCAAAGCTGGCGCGATTTGCCGCTGCGCCTCAACCAGTGGGCGAACGTGGTGCGCTGGGAAATGCGCACGCGGATGTTCCTGCGCACCAGCGAGTTCCTCTGGCAGGAAGGCCACTCTGCCCACGCCGATGCGGATGAGGCAAAGGCCGAAACCATGATGGCGCTGGAAATGTACCGCGCCTTTGCCGAGGAAGATGCCGCCATCCCCGTGATCGCGGGCGAAAAGCCGGAGAACGAGCGGTTCCCCGGCGCGAAGGAAACGTGGTCGATCGAGGCCATGATGCAGGACGGCAAGGCGCTGCAAGCGGGCACCAGCCACTATCTCGGCACCACTTTCGCCGAAGCTGCCAACATCCGTTACCAGAATGCCGAAGGCTCGGAATCGCTGTGCCACACGGTGAGCTGGGGAATGTCCACCCGCATGGTCGGCGGGCTCATCATGACGCATGGCGATGATGACGGGCTGCGCGTGCCGCCCGCGCTCGCGCCGTTCCAGGTGGTGATCCTCCCCATGCTGCGCGGCAAGGATGAAGACGCCGCGCTGATCGCCTATTGCGAGGAATTGCGCGCGGCGCTGGCGGAGAAGACCGCGCTGAAGGAACCGCTGCGCGTGCTGCTCGACACCCGCCCTGGCAAGGCGGCGGCGAAGCGTTGGGACTATGTGCGCAAGGGTGCTCCGGTGATCGTCGAAGTCGGCGGGCGCGATATGGAGAACGGCGTCGTCACGCTGCTGCGCCGCGATGCATTGTGGGACATGGAAACGGGCAAGACAGCGTTCCAGTCGCCTTCGCGTGAAGAAGCAGCGGACGCGATCCCGGCGCTGCTTGAAGACATCCAGTCGGCGCTCTTCCTCGAAGCGCAGGCCCGCCGCGATGCCAATATCCGCGACGATATTACCGATATGGACGCGCTCGCGGAGCATTTCGGTGACGGCGCGAAGTATCCCGGCTGGGTACAGGTGCAGTGGAAGAAGCAGACAGGCGAGGCGCTGGACAAGGTGGTCGAGCAGCTAAAGGCGCTCAAGCTCACCTTCCGCAATGTGCCGATGAACACGCCGCCTGCGGACGGGCTCTGCATTTTCACCGGCGAGATGGCGGACGAACGGATTTACGTGGCGCGGGCGTATTGACATCAATCTCCCCTCCCTTGGGGGAGGGGCCGGGGGTGGGGGCTCCACGCCAGTGATGCCGAACCCCCATCCCAACCCTTCCCCGAGGGGAAGGGCTGAGGAGAGCTGAGCGCAAATATGGCGCTAAGCCCAAGGCCCACTTGCAAGGTGCGCGCTTTTGCGCGAACCATGCCGCCATGCGTTACCCGATCCTAGCAGCGGCACTCATCGCCGCGCCTCTCGCCGCCCCTGTAAGCCCTGCCAATGCGCAGGAAGACCCCGGCCTTGAGGTCTCGGAAGAGCGGCTGCGCGCCGATCTCGAAACCATTGTCGGCTTTGGCACCCGCCACACGCTTTCCTCACAAACCGATCCCGATCGCGGCATCGGCGCCGCGGTCGACTGGGCACTGGCCGAGTTTGGCCACATCGGCAATACCTGTGGAGGTTGCCTTGAAGTCCTGCCCGTTGGCCGCGTGGTCGAGGCGGACGGACGGCGTATCCCTACCGACACGCTGATCCGCAATGCGGTCGCGATCCAATGGGGCAGTGAGCGACCTAATGAAGTCATTATCGTGCAGGCGCATTATGACAGCCGCGTCACCGATGCGCTGAACGGCGTGGACGATGCGCCGGGCGCGAATGATGACGGCTCGGGCAGCGTCATGGTGCTCGAGGCCGCGCGCATCCTGTCGCAGCGCGAATATCCCTCGACCATCATCTACGCTCTGTTGAGCGGCGAGGAGCAGGGGCTCTGCGGTGCGGGCATCCTCGCCGATTGGGTCGGAGAGCGGGGCATGACGGTAAAGGCCGTGCTCAACAACGACATGATCGGCAATTCCTGCGGATCAGACGGCTTCTGCGACCCCGATCACGTCCGGGTGTTTTCCGAAGGCTTGCGCGCCGATTCCACCCCGCAACTGCGCGCCCAGCAGCGCCGGTTTGGCGGGGAGAACGATTCTCCCGGTCGCAACCTCTCGCGCTGGCTTGCGGATGTCGCGGCCGACTATCCCGACGGGATGCAGGTGCGGCAAATCTGGCGCACAGACCGCATGGGGCGGGGCGGAGACCAGATCCCCTTCCTTGATCGCGGCTATCCGGCGGTGCGCGTGACCGTGTCGGTCGAGGATTACGAGCACCAGCACCAAGACCTGCGCGTCGAGGATGGCATCACCTATGGCGATACAATTGACGAGATCGATTTCGACTATCTGACACGCAGCAGCGTGCTGAACGTGCGGGCGCTGGACCGGCTGGCGAATGCGCCGATGCCGCCGCGTGTTTCTGCGGATGCGGCGGTGCGGGTGGATACACTTGTTCGAACAGAGAATGTGGCAGGAGCCGATTCCTACCGTCTCTATGTCCGCATGACTGATGAACCGCATTGGCGCGAGGAACTTCCGGCCGGCAACGCTGGTGAGGAGATAGACCATGCTTTCGAGCCGACAGCTGGTGCCGAAAGCACCGAAAGGGCGATCCCGCTTCGCGGTGACGACTGGCTGTTCGGCGTTGCGGCCTGCGATGGCGATGCGTGTTCACCCGTGTCTACAGCAGTCCCCGGCGGCGCATTCTATCCTCTGCCGCAGAGCAATGACTCGCAATAGGCCGTAATTGCGAAGAGCGCAGCGACGCGGCAATCCAGCAACGACGGGACTGGATTGCTTCCTCGCCTGCGGCTCCTCGCAATGACAGGTTAAAAGCATTGCTCGACTTGGGAAGCGCACATCCCATATAACGGGCCATGCAACGAAAACAGAACAACCGCAAATTCCAAGGTCTTCCCTCGAAAGACCAAATCCTCGAATTCATCAAAACCGCTGATGGCCCCGCCGGCAAGCGCGAAATCTCCCGCCACTTCCGCCTAAGCGGGCAGGAAAAGATCGCACTCATAGCGCTGCTCAAAGACATGGCCGAAGAAGGCCTGATCGACGGGCGCAAGAGCGCTTACACCCGTATGGGCGGCGTCCCCAAGGTCACCGTGCTGCGCGTGGTCGAGATCGACGAGGGCGAGCCTTACGCCATCCCTGAAAGCTGGCAGCCCGATGACGCCACGCCGCCGCCGCGCCTGCGGGTGATCGAGCGCAAGAAGCAAAGCGCGCTGCGCGTCGGTGACCGCATCCTTGCGCGCACCGAGGAAGCGGGGCGGGGCATGATCGCCCACCCGATGAAGAAGCTGCCTTCGCAAGAAGGCGCGATGCTCGGCGTGATCGAGATCGACAAGAGCGGGCAGGCCTGGCTCGCGCCGGTCGACAAGAAGATCCGCAACTCGGCCAAGGTCAGCGATACGGGCGGGGCGGAGAATGGCCAGCTCGTTCTCGCCGAACCGGCCGGGCGCGGGCGCAATGCCAGCGTGAAAGTCACCGAAGTGCTGGGCGACCCTCTGGCACCCAAAAGCTACTCGCTCATCGCCATTCACAAATACGGCATCCCGCACACATTCCCGCAGGAAGTGCTCGACGAGGCGCAACTCGCCGCCAAAATCCCGCTTTCCGAGGATCACCGCGAAGACCTGCGCGACCTGCCCATCGTCGCTATCGACCCCGCCGATGCGCGCGACCATGACGATGCGATCTGGGCCGAACCGGACGGGGAGGGCGGCTTCCGCGCCGTGGTCGCCATCGCCGATGTCAGCTTCTACGTCCGCCCCGGCAGCAAGCTAGACCGCGAAGCGAGACGCAGGGGCAATTCGGTATACTTCCCCGACCGGGTGGTTCCCATGCTGCCCGAAGTCCTCTCGGCCGATGTCTGCTCGCTGAAAGAGGGTGAAGACCGCGCCGCAATGGCGTGCCGGTTCAACATCAGCGCCGATGGCCAGATCAGCGACTGGCGCTTCAGCCGCGCCTTGGTGCGGATTCACGAGGTGATAGCGTATGAAGATGCGCAGGCCGTCGCTGACGCTGGCTTTAAGCCCCTTCCCTTGGGGGAAGGGGTTGGGGATGGGGGGACAAAGGGCGATGGAGGCTCTGCCCTCCCGGCGTCGAACACCCACCCCCCGGCCCCCTCCCTCAAGGGAGGGGGGGTAACCGGCGAAGCACTGAAAAGCCTCTGGGCCGCATGGAAGGCGCTCGCCTCCGCCCGCAACGATCGCGACCCGCTCGATCTCGACCTGCCGGAACGCCGAGTTGTTCTGGACGAGCAAGGCAAGATCAAAGAAATCGCCATCCGCGAACGGCTCGATGCGCACCGCGTGGTCGAGGATTTCATGATCGCGGCCAATGTCGCGGCGGCCAAGGCGCTCGAAAGCAAGGTGCAGCCGATTGTCTACCGCATCCACGAACCGCCGACGCGCGAGAAGCTGATCGCGCTGCGCGAATATTTCGAAAGCATAGGCAAGAAGCTGGCTTTGGGGCAAGTCATCACGCCCGGTCTGTTCAACCGCATGATGAAGGATATCGCCGACCCGGCGGAAAAGGCGCTGGTGATGGAGGCGGTGCTGCGCAGCCAGACGCAGGCTTACTACGGGCCGAAAAATGCAGGCCATTTCGGACTGGCGCTGGGCAGCTATGCGCATTTCACCTCGCCCATCCGCCGCTATTCGGACTTGCTGGTGCACCGCGCGCTGGTGGACGGGTTCGGGCTGGAGCAGCCTGCGCCCAAAGGCAAAATCCCTGGCACCAGCGGGCTCGATGAACGCGACCGCGCCGATCTCGGCAAGATCACCGATGCGATTAGCATTACCGAACGCCGCGCGATGGAGGCCGAACGCGATACGATAGACCGCTATGTCGCCGCATGGCTGTCTGGCCGCGTGGGCGAGGTTTTCAAAACCCGCATCACCGGCGTGCAGAGCTTCGGCTTCTTCGCCACGATTGTCGGGCTGGGCGGCGACGGTCTAATCCCGATCAGCACGCTGGGCCGCGAATATTTCCGCCACGAGGAAGGCGCGCAATCGCTGGTCGGGGAACAATCGGGCACGCGCTACACGGTGGGCGATATCCTCGAATTGCGGCTGGGCGAAGCGAACCCGTTGACCGGCGCGCTCAAATTCGAACTGCCCGAAGGCGGCGGCGAACAGCGCGTCGAACCGCGCGGGGGGCGGCAAAGCCCCAAACCCAAACGCGACCGCAAGGGCAAGCACCAGATCGGCAAACGCGGGCGGCCGGGCAATATCCGCCATCAGGGGCGGAAGAAGTGAGTGGCCAGTAGGCAGTAGGCAGTAGGCAGTAGGGGCGCCCAACTACTGCCTACTGCCTACTCACTACTGCCTCACAAACTAACTCAACCGGTCAATCTCTTCCGCCGACAACGACCCCGGAATAATAAACAGCGGGCAAGTCAGCGCGCTCATATGCGTCGAGAAATAGGTCACCAGCGGCCCCGGCGCGCCTTCGGCAGCTGCGCCCAGCACCAGCGCGGCGACTTCGGGGTGCTCCTTCAGATAGTTGGCCACCACCGTCTTCCCGTCGCCCACCCGCACCGCGATTTGCGGCATCTTGCCGCTTTCATAGGCGAGCTCGCCTGCCGCCGAGTTGGCGAGCACCTCCGCCCGGTCGCGCGCCTCTTCTTCAATGGTCGCCTGCACGCCGCCAAAGGCGCTGAAATTCTGCTTCGGCACCATGGCCAGCAAATGCACCACGCCGCCGGTTTTCGCCGCGCGGCGGGAGGCGAAACGCAAGGCCACGCGGGCTTCCTCGGTTTCGTCGATAATCACCAGATAGACGCGCATTCGTATTTCCCTGTCCCAAGCCTTGGGTATCCCGCCAAACGCCGCCATACGCAAGACCCAGCACTGTAGGCCTTGCTCCGGAAGGGCAAATTGGCCAATGAATGCGCACACGGTCCAACGCAGTATCAGGGAGCCTGCACCGCCCATGCCCATTGCCATCAAGATGCCCGCACTTTCTCCGACGATGGAGGAGGGGACTCTCGCCAAATGGTTGGTGAAAGTGGGTGACAGCGTATCCGCCGGCGACATCATGGCCGAGATCGAAACCGACAAGGCGACGATGGAATTCGAGGCGGTGGATGAAGGCGTGATCGCGCATATCCAGGTGGAAGAAGGCACCGAAGGCGTTGCGGTCGGCACGGTGATCGCGACTCTGGCGGAAGAGGGCGAAGATGTTGGGAGCGTTGCGCCTGCTGGTGGTTCGGCTGAGCCTGCTACGGCACCCGCAGCAGAGGAAGCAGCTGCACCTGCTCCGAGCCCAGCGCCTGCCGCTGCTCCAGCACCTGCACCAGCTCCCGCAGCATCCGGCGACCGAGTCATCGCATCGCCGCTCGCCAAGCGCATTGCAGAGCAAAAGGGCATCGACCTCTCGACCATCACCGGCTCCGGCCCCAATGGCCGCATTGTGAAAGCGGATGTGGAGGGCGCGCAGCCCGGCGCGGCTGCTGCTCCAGCCGCTGCGAGCGCTCCAGCCCCGACACCTGCTCCGGCTTCGGTGGCCGCTCAGGATTTCGGCATTCCGCACGAAATCGAAAAGCTCTCCAATATGCGCAAGACGATTTCGCGCCGCCTGACCGAATCCAAGCAGCAGGTGCCGCATATCTACCTGACGGTCGATATCCGCCTCGATGCGCTGCTCAAGCTGCGCGGCGAGCTCAATGCCGCGCTCGAACCGCAGGGCGTGAAGCTCTCGGTCAACGATCTGCTGATCAAGGCGCTGGGCAAGTCATTGGAAGCCGTACCGGCCTGCAACGTGCAGTTCGCGGGCGATTCCATGCTCAAATTCAGCCGCGCCGATATTGCGGTGGCGGTGAGCATTCCGAACGGCCTTATAACCCCCATCGTCACCGATGCGGGCAGCAAGGCGGTGAGCAAGATCAGCACCGAGATGAAAGACCTCGCCACCCGCGCGAAGGATGGCAAGCTGATGCCCGAGGAATATCAGGGCGGCACCGCCAGCCTCTCCAATATGGGAATGTTCGGCATCAAGCAGTTCGAAGCCGTCATCAACCCGCCGCAAGGCATGATCATGGCCATCGGCGCGGGCGAGAAGCGCCCCTATGTGGTCGATGACAGCCTGCAGATCGCCAGCGTGATGAGCGCCACCGGCAGCTTCGACCACCGCGCAATCGACGGTGCCGACGGTGCGCAACTGATGAAAGCTTTCAAGGAAATGATCGAGGCGCCGCTGGGGCTGGTGGCTTGATCCAATGTCAGGTCCACAGCAGCCAAGTCTCCCCAGAACTTTGCTGAAAGGCTTTGGCTTTGGCGCGCTCTGCAGTTCCATTGCTCTCCACATCTCGATTGCCTTGATCGCTCCGGGAGATGCGGGGACTATAGTCGCGCTGACTAGCATTCCGTTGTTTCTCACCATTCTGACGATGGTAGCGCTGTTAACAATGTTCGTTTTTCCGCTCGCGGCTTTGGCAAGTTGGCCTCTCCGTAAGCTAGCACTGTCGGATCCTCTGTTCGCAATTGCAATCGCCGTGATTGTGGGAGGATTTCTAGGAACATTAGCGAATGTGTTAGACTTCCGCGTTGGTGTCTCAGACCGCTACTCAGGGCCAATTGTTGCCATCACATTCGCGGTTACGTGGGTATTGGTCGTAAGGCATGACCTCCGTCGATTGTCCGGTGCAATACGATGAACCGCAACCCCGCCATGCGCACAGTCGCCATGCCCGCCGATGCCAATGCCTATGGCGATATTTTCGGCGGTTGGCTCATCAGCCTGATGGACTCCGGGGCGGGCCTTGTCGCGGCGCGCCATGCGAAGGGCAGGGCGGTGACGGTCGCGATGGATGCGGTCGAGTTTCACAAGCCGGTGAAAGTGGGCGACGAAGTCTCGGTCTATGCCGAGATCACCAAGGTCGGGCGCACCAGCATGGTGATCGCCACCGACGCCTTCCGCCGCGAACGGCATTCGGAGGAAGAGGAACTGGTGACCTCGGCCAAATTCACCTTTGTGGCGATAGACGACGCGGGCAAGCCGCGTGCGGTGACTGGCGCATGAGGATGTTACCAACCAACTCCTCTCCCCTTGCGGGAGAGGAAGGGGCCCGCCGCGCAGCGGTGGGAAGGAGAGGGGGCAGGCACGACCTGCTGCCCCTCGCAAAGCGTATGCGCCGCGATCCAACTGATGCAGAACGCAAGATGTGGTCCATGCTGCGCGCCAAGCGATTGGGCGGACACAAGTTCAAACCGCAGGAGCAGATTGGCGACTACATCGTCGACTTCGTATGCTTTGGTTCGCGCGTGATCATCGAAGCCGACGGTTCGCAGCACGCAGATAATGCCGACGCAGAACGCGATCATTGGCTCGAATCGCAGGGCTTTCGGGTCTTGCGGTTCTGGAACAACGAAATTCTCAACAACCCTGATGGGGTAGCGCAGACGGTTCTCGCTGCGCTCGAAACCCCACTCCCCGACCCTCTCCCGCAAGGGGAGAGGGAGAATTTGGAGCGCAAATCATGAGCAATTACGACGTCATCGTACTCGGTTCCGGCCCCGGCGGCTATGTCGCGGCAATCCGCTGCGCACAGCTTGGCTTGAAGACCGCCATCGTGGAACGCGAGAACCTGGGCGGCATCTGCCTCAACTGGGGCTGCATCCCCACCAAGGCGCTGCTGCGCTCGGCAGAGATCCTGCACTATGCTCAGCACGCCAAGGATTACGGGCTGAAGATCGCGGGCGCGATCGAGGCCGATCTGGAAGCGGTGGTAAAGCGCAGCCGCGGCGTCGCCAAGCAGCTTTCCGGCGGCATCGCGCATCTGATGAAGAAGAACAAGATCACCGTGCATATGGGCGAGGGGACGCTGACGGGCCCCACCAGCCTTATGGTGAAAGGCGAGAAGGGCGAGGAGAAGCTCACCGCCAAACACGTGATCGTCGCCACCGGTGCACGCGCGCGCAACCTGCCCTTCGCGCAGGCCGACGGAAAGCGCATCTGGACCTATCGCCACGCGATGGTTCCGCCCGAAATGCCGAAGAAGCTGCTGGTGATCGGGTCGGGCGCCATCGGCATCGAATTTGCCAGCTTCTACAACGATATGGGCGCGGATGTGACCGTGGTCGAAATGCTCGATCGGATCGTGCCGGTGGAAGATCACGAAGTCTCCGCCTTCCTCGAAAAGAGCCTCACCAAGCAGGGCATGACGATCATGACCGGCGCGGGTGTGGAAGGCATTGAGGTGACCGGCAAGGGCGTCACCGCCAAGATCAAGGACAAGGCGGGCAAGGTCCACACCAACGAATACACGCATTGCATCACCGCCATCGGCATCATGCCCAACACCGAGAATATCGGGCTCGACACGCTGGTGGAGATGGATCGCGGCTTCATCCAGATCGACGATTACGGGCGCACCAAGTCGAAGGGCCTGTGGGCCATCGGCGATTGCACGCCGGGGCCGTGGCTGGCGCACAAGGCGTCGCATGAAGGCGTCACCACTGCCGAGGCCATCGCGCAGGAACTGGGCAATAAGGACGTCCACCCGCACCCGCTCAATCGCGATGCCATTCCGGGCTGCACCTACTGCCACCCGCAAATCGCCAGCGTCGGCATGACCGAGGCGAAGGCGAAGGAAGCGGGCCGCGAGGTAAAGGTCGGCGTGTTCCCCTTCATCGGCAACGGCAAGGCGATCGCTCTGGGCGAGGCCGAGGGCTTCACCAAAACCGTATTCGACGCGAAGACCGGCGAGCTGTTGGGCGCGCACATGGTTGGCGCTGAAGTGACCGAAATGATCCAGGGCTACACCATCGGCATGACGCTGGAGACGACCGAGGCGGAACTGATGAACACCGTCTTCCCGCACCCGACAATCAGCGAGTCCATGCACGAAGCGGTGCTAGGCGCGTACGGCCGGGCGCTGCATATTTGATGGATTTCCACAGGCGATGGGCCTGCGCTGCGCGCTAGTCCATCGCCACAAACTTCAAGTTGCATTCCCGGCAATCAAAAAACAACAATGTTCCCATGTTGGGCGTGTGACATTGCGGGCAAATGCCGACCACTTCGTTGCAGTATTTGCATTGATAGAGATCGCCTTCTGGCGAAGTGCCAAAAAGCACTCCTCCAGTCCTGACTGGGTTCACAAAAAACGAAACAAGAGCGCGCCCTCCTGCCTGCAAGCCGCTGGCAAACTCGAGCGCGTCTTCTTTCCTGCATCTCGGACACTGCATTCTTTGGTTTTCATGTCTCTGCAATTGTGTGAAGTATCATTCGCGTAGAATTGGAATTTTAGGACGTTTGTGATGGAAGGCAAGGGCACACACTCCTACCTCCCCGATCCGCGCAATGCGGACATCCTGATCTGCGTCAATGGCGAGCATTTCGCGCGGGATGAGGCGAAGGTTAGCGTCTTCGATTCCGGCTTTATGCTGGGCGATGGCGTGTGGGAGGGGCTGCGGCTCCATCGCGGGCGGCTCGCCTTTCTCGACCAGCACTTCGACCGGCTGTGGCGCGGGGCGAAGGCGATCCATTTGGAGCTGGGCGTAACGCGCGAGGAGCTGGAAGCGCGGCTCTATGCGGTGCTCGACGCCAATGGCATGACCGGCGACGGCGTGCATATCCGCCTGATGTGCACGCGCGGCATCCGCTCGACGCCGTATCAGGACCCGCGTGTCGTCATCTCGCCCGCCACCATCGTCATCATCCCTGAATGGAAAGAGCCGTCGCCCGAAACCGCGACGCGGATGCTCGACCTGTTCACCGTCCATGTCCGGCGCGGCTATCCCGATGTGCAGGATCCGATGCTTAACTCGCATTCGAAGCTGAACTGCATCACCGCCTGCATCCAGGCGGCGCAGGCAGGCGCGGACGAGGCGCTGATGCTCGATCCGCACGGCTTTGTGGCGACCTGCAACTCGACGCATTTCTTCATCGTCAAGGATGGCGAAATCTGGACGTCGAGCGGCGACTACTGCCTCGACGGGATTACGCGCGGGACGGTGATCAGCGTGGCGCGCGAGGCGGGGATAACGGTGCGTGAACGCAACTTCTCGCTCACCCATGTCTATGGGGCGGACGAAGCGTTCACGACCGGAACCTTCGCCGGCGTGGCTCCGGTCGGGACGGTCGACGGGAGGGTGCTGGGCACGCAGCGCGGACCAATGGTGGAGCGGCTGCAGCAGCTCTACCTCGCGCGGCTCGCGAAGGATGTGGAAGGCCGCACAAGACCGTGACCATCCGCATCGCCATGTGGAGCGGGCCGCGCAATATCTCGACCGCGATGATGCGCAGCTTCGGCGCGCGGGCGGACTGTGCGGTATCCGACGAACCCTTTTACGGGGCCTTCCTGAAGGACAGCGGCGAGGACCATCCGCTGGGCGCGGAAACGATCGCCGCGATGGATTGCGATTGGCACTCGGTGCTGGCGACGCAATCGGGCGACGCTCCCGGCGTTGCACCGATTTGGTACCAGAAGCATATGCCGCACCACATGGTCGGACCGGTCTCAATCGCCGATATGCCGGGTCACCGCCACGCCTTCCTCATCCGCGCGCCGGAGCGCGTGGTGGCGAGTTACCGCAAGAAGAACGAACTGCGCCGCGCCGAAATGCTCGGCTTTGCGCAAATGCGGCGATACTTCGAGGCCGAATGCGAGCGCATCGGCCAGGTGCCACCTGTCGTCGATAGCGATGCGATCCTGCGCAACCCGGCGGGCGTGCTGGAGGCGCTGTGCGATGCGCTCGGCATCCCTTCGGACGCTGCGATGCTAAGCTGGGAAAAGGGCCCGCATCCAGAAGACGGCATATGGGGCACGCACTGGTACGACAAGGTCAATGCCTCGACAGGCTTCGGCCCCGCTCCTGCCGAATTGCCCCCGTTGGACGGCGAATATGCCCGCGTCGCCGAGCAATGCCGGGCGGATTACGAGGCGCTCGCCAAACACAGCATCGGCAGCTGAGCAGGCTCAGAGGTCAGACGGGAACAGAGATGCGCTTGCCACTGAAAACCGCTTGCCAGCTCTGCAGTTCGGACATCACGATCTCGTCCGTTGTCCGCAGCAATTCGGCAACGTCGGCATAGCTAAGCTTCTCCTTCAGCGCGTCATTGAGCAGATCAATCCTCGCGGCGACCTCGTCGAGGCGTCTTGCCGTCACTTCCGAGATATCTGCAAAACGCTCGAAGTCGCCGAAATAGCGGATCCCGGCAATCGCGCCACCGATGGTCGGAAAGGCAACGCCGGTTACGGTCAGCCACTTTCCGATCTTGGGCACATCCAGCGACATCATAAGGCCCAAAGCCTGACCGCCAGCCAGAACGAGATAGGCAGTGACAGCAATGATGGCGGCGAAGAACAGATATTCCGAGGCAAGGTCAAGCGCATGGTGCGTCCGCTTCAAGCGCGCTGCCTTGTCCTTGTGGTAATCGCGTTGCGGCACCACGTGGATATCCCGCAGCGCACCAAGCGCGCGCGACAGCCATGAATGGTCGATAATGATACCCGGCAGGCCTGCCTCACGCGTGGCATGGCGGACATACCGTTCCGGCCAATCCTCCTCTGCATCATGCGGCCATTGCCCTGCCGGCCGCGCGACACCGGCAAGCAGCATAAGCGGGCGATGGCGAAGATATTCTGCCGCCCTTCGGGTGGCAAACCAGCGACTGTGGAGATTGCGCTTGCGTGCATTTGCTGTGTTGAAAACGATCAGCAGCAGTACCAGCAACTCCGCCGCTGCGAACGGCCATTTGTGTTCGGGCGAGACCAGAGGCAGGTAAAGCAGGCCGACAATAATCGCGACGCTGCCGAGCAAAAAGTTCAGGATCATTCCCGACCGGTGCAAATCGGATAGCCGCGCCGATATCCCGTCCGTCCAGGCGAAGCGGTGGAGTATGGAAGCGCTAGTCCGGGTAACAAAATGCGGATCCGCCTTCGCAAGGTCGGTCAGGCAATGCACGACCGGACGAGCAGACCCATCGACAATCGCCGACGGTGTCTCATAGGTCTGGCGTATCGACTTCAGCCGGTTGCGTAGCCCGGTTGTTCCAAACAGTGTTTCGATCCGTCGGTAGGCGTGCTGTGGCAACGCGCTTCGGTCATGCCATTGCTCGCCAGCTAGAGCTGCGAACGGGCTGGACAACCCGCCGGAAAGCGAGCGCCGGACAATGCCGCGCAGGCGCTCTTCCCGACCCGCACGCGCCTGTTCGCAATCGATGTTCCCCAGCATCTCCGTACTGGTTAGCAGGCACCAATTTTCCGGATCGGACGGATCGATCCGCAACACCGGAACCGCTTCGTGCAAAGCCGTGCGCACAGTGTGACCGGTGCCCCCGATATTGGCGTGCGCTTGTCCATCCCAGATCGCCACCAGCAGATCGCTCTGCTCGACAATGATCCGTGACGCGACGGCATAACGCTGCGCTGTTTCGAAGAGAAAGGTGTTGGCAAGGGCGACATCGTGGGGCTTGCGAATGTGTTGGAGCAAGAGATCGGACATGGCCTTGTCCGCTTCTGCGAGCTGAAAAACCGTGGCCTGCTTCTCCAGCGCAAAAATCGGCGCCAAGGCGGCTTGCGTGCTTTCGCTAGTCCCCGGAGACCCCGCCAGCACCGCCAGCGCTTCCTCCTCCTCAAGCGGCATTGCCATCAGCGCACGATGCACGGCCGATCCGAAGGGCATGGGAACCGCCAGCTCCCAAGCCAGCTCCAGCCCAGCCTTGCCCGCCATCTGGTCTGCACCGCTGGCAAGCATCGTTGTGAGACGGCAACCACCGGACGCGCCTTCTGCTTCTGCCAAGGCATGCAGCTTGGCGAAGATATCACGCACGGTTTGCCGGAGGATAGTGTCATCTGCCGGATAGGACGCGTGTGCCGCGCGATGGCCGGTTACGCCGACGGCAAATCGCATCTGCGGAAGGGGAGGGGCTACGGTTCGGGTGATCGTTGTTTCCAAAATCGCAAAAGACTGGCGTCACTAGAAGCACACTTGCCGCGTTCAGGAAACTCCTATAGCGTCTGCGCTTTGTGGGGGAAGCAATATGAGCAGCAGTATTGGCAAGGGACAAGGCGGCCCAGCACGCGGGAACGAGGGTGATCGTCGTTTCCGGGGCAACGAGGGTGATCGCCGGACACGCGGCGGTGAACACGATCCGGAAGATCACGATCCGGAGGGCGACGAAGACCTTCCCGCTGAAAACGAACAGCCCGGCGAAAACGAACAGCCCAGCGAAGATACCGATGACGATCGTCCCATGCGTGGGAACGAGGGAGACCGGCGCATGCGCGGCAACGAAGGCGATCGCCGGATGCGCGGCAATGAGGGTGACCGCCGGTTCAGGGGAAATGAGGGCGACCGGTAGGCAATAGCCGAAGGGGGTGCTCGATTGAGCCAGAAGCGTTGGACAATTGCCTTCTCCCCGGCGGGAGATGGAGAATACCAGGTCACCGTTCGGCGATCGGGCGCTGTTCATCGCTTCAGGACCAAACTCCCGCCGGATATTTCGGATCTTTGGCAAACTCCCGCGGCCGAGGATGGCGGCACACAGCGCAGTTTCCGCAGCGCCGAACCGCAAGCGCTCTCGCCCGAACAGCGGTTCTTCCAAGCGGCTGATCTGCCGACCTTGAAAGTGATCGGAGAGCGAGTTCTCGAAACACTTTTCGACACCCGGAATGGCGCCGAGGGCCCGAAAATACTTGGCGCTCTGGAAGACCGGATCGCCGACAATGAAGGCGTGATGATCGAGTTCGATCTTTCCGAGACAGCCGAACTGTCGGCTATCCCGTGGGAAGCGGCCTACCTGCCATCGCATGACCGCTTTCTAGCGATCGGCACCACATCAAACCTCATCCGCAAGCTCGACGCCCAAAGCGATTTGCCCGCTCCCATCGAGCGTCCGATCCGCATTCTTGTGGCAGCGGCCAACCCGCGCGATGATCTGGATACCGATGTTGAAGTCGGCAATATCGAGCGTCGGATCAAGGAACTGGTGTCCGAAGGCTCCGACACGTTTGAAGTCCAGTCGCTGCCTGCCGCAACGCGCGAGGAATTCCGGCGCAAGGTTTTGGGCTGGAAGCCGCATATTATTCATTACATCGGCCACAGCGCGTTCAAGGACGGGAACGGCTATCTCTATTTCGAGAGCGCGAAAGAGGGCGAATCGGACAAGGTCAGCGCGGAAACCCTGCGCAATATGCTACTCAACAATCGCCCGTGGCTGGTGGTGCTCAATTCCTGCCAGAGCGGGCAAACGTCGCGCGACGCGCCCATGGCGGGTGTTGCACAGAACCTCCTGCAGCGCCTGAATGTGCCCTTTGTGGTCGCTATGCAGCAACCCGTTTCGGACGATGCGGCGATCAATTTCAGCCAGGATTTCTACACCGCGCTCACCAATGGCGAAAGCATCGCGAGTGCCGTCACGCTCGGGCGCTGCGCAATCGCCAACGATGCCCACCCGCTGACGCAGTTGGAGCTGATTACCCCGGTGCTGTACACATCCGGCGAAACCGACCGGATCCTGTTTGCGCCGACGGCAGCTGCGCCGGTGCCGCCCGCCGATCTGGAAACCAAGAGTGCGGATGAGAAGCCGGACGAAGAGAAAAAGGGCGGTTTCCTCGGCATTATGGACGAGAAAACCGCGCAATTGGCGCGCATCGCCACATCGCTTACGGTGGTTGCCGGTGCTTTGGTCGGCGCATACAATTTCATTCCGTGGGGACAGGACGAGGTTGAAATTGTCGGCCAGCAAGATCCGAACGCCGGACAGAACGGTAACGGGGAGCCAACTGACGGGCCGGTCACGCCAACGCCGGAGGAAACCGGTTCAACCGGCGAGCAGGATACGCCCGATGCGCAGCCAACAACGCCTGATGCACAGCCGACACGGCCTGATGCGCAGCCGACGAGGATCGTAACGCAAGGTCAGGGCGGGACCCAAACCGGGCAACCGGTGAGGCAGGCGCGCCAGCAGTCCGCTCCTGTGAGAGTACGGCGCGTGGACGCGGCAATCCCGGCACCCGATCCGCTGGTTCCGCCTCCACCTCCGCCGCCGCCGCCGCCTTTCCCCGAGGGCAATGCCGAGAACCTGCCTCCGCTGGTACCGGTGGCCGGGATCGAGGTATTGGAGGATTTCACATTTCAGGAATTTGGCGCTCCGCCGCCAGTGACCGAGCTTGGAGGGGGAGAGTTCAGCTATCCGGAGCCTGCCGGCTCGCACCTTCTGTTTAACAGCGAGGAACCGCTGGTTCCGGCTTCGGACGAATCCTTCCGCAGGCCAGTCGCCATTTGTGCCGGGCTGGCGCAGACAATCTATTTCGATCTCGGAGCGAGCGAGGCACAGGGAATCGAAGCCGCCAAACTCGGCGTTCTGCCGTCGCTGCTCGCTTGCCCCGATACAATTCTGGTGGCGACCGGCTTTGCCGACCGCACCGGCGACGCTGCCGCAAATAGCGCGCTATCCGAGGAACGCGCGCTTTACGTCGCGGACGCGCTGAGGGGCAGGCAGGACAACTTCACATCGGTAAGCTGGGCAACCTATTACGGCGAGGAGCAAAATGCCGAGCCTACCGAGGACGGTGTGGCAGAGCCGGCCAATCGCCGCGTTGAAGTGTTCGTCGACTGGAACTGCTACGGACGAAGCGACTTCGAAGCGGTCATCGTGGACGGAGAGGGGGAACTTCCCGCCTCGCTTCCGGCACCCTATCCCGCAGCCAATGCCGATGGCGCGTTCCAGCCGATCCAGGTTTTGCTGATGATCGATCCGGAGACTGGCGATCTTGCTGCGGCGCGGGAGACTGTCGCCGATGCGGCTGCGCATATCATCGCGAATTGGGAAGTGCCGGCCGGTGCGGTGTTCCCGATGATCGTCGGCAACAAATGCTTGCCCGATGGCGAAACGAGCCGACTGGTTATCGACTATCCGACGCCATGATCTGGCCGGGCACGGCTATCGCTCTGTACTGAAGCCGATCCGGGTCAAAAGCGCCTGATATCTGCTTTCATCGTAAAGCGGTTCGAGCATGGGATCATTGCGCAACCAGGCAAGCCCCGAATCATTGGCGGCACGCGCAGCGTCCAACGCATCGAGCGATGCATCGATATCGCCTGCCTGCGCCAGGATCTGCGCTTGCTGGTAAAGGCTGTTCTCGCCAAACTCTTCACGCAACTGCGCCAGCGCCGCAGCGCCGCCTGCGGCATCACCGACGCGAGGCAGCGTCATCGCCAGCCCGGTCAGCTGGCCGAGTGAACTCGGCTCTGCCTGATAAAAGTCCCTCGCTGCCGCAAAATCACCCTCAAGATAGGAGATATCACCCAGCATACGGTTGAGCACGCGCATATCGGGATTGATCTCCTGCGCTGCCGCAATCGCTCTGCGAGCCTCGGCATAATTGCCTTCCGCATAATGGATCGCCGCTTCGCTGCGCAGCGCAACGGCATTGAGCGGGTCCAGCGCAATGGCCCTTGCGATGGCCTCGCGGGCCTGATCGAAATCGCCGATGCGGGCGGCGAATGTCGCGAACAGCTGGAGAATATCGGCATCACCCGCGCCCAGCGCATAGGCCTGCCGCATCGGCCCCTCGGCCCCGCCAACGTCCAGCCGTCCGTTGAAGTACACAAATCCGAGGGCAGCATGGGAGGCGGCCAGATTGGGTGCCACTTCGACCGCTCTTCGGGCCGAAGCAATGGCCTCGGCATAGGCCTCGTCCAACGGCCTGTCTCCGGCATAATTGTTCGCGATTACCGTCTGCACCCGCGAGAGCGCAGCCCATGCAGCGCCATAGTCCGGATCGAGTTCAACAGCCGTCTGGAAGAGGCGCAAGGCGGCCCGGTCGGTTTCCTCATCCAGCGCCAGATCGTAAAGCGCGCGCCCTTCAAGATAGGCGTCATAGGCCTGCGTATTGTCGGTTCCGCCAAGGCGATCGCCGAATTCGCCATTGGCAGCGGTCATCTGCAGTTGCAGCGCCGAGGCAACCTGTCCGGCGATCTCGCTCTGCACGTCGAAGATATCGTCCAGACCGCGCTCGTAGGTTTCCGACCAAATATCGAAACCGGTCGACGCATCAATCAACTGGACCGAAACCCGCACGGTATCACCCGCGCGGCGGACACTTCCGTCGAGCAGATATTGCACACCCAGAAGTGCCCCGATGTCTTCCGGATTATTGTCTCCCTGCGTCGCTTCGGCGGTTGAGGCCTGACCCATGACCTGCAGACCACCGTTCTGGCTCAAGACCTGCCGAAGCTCTTCCGAAAGGCCGGTGGAGAAATAGTCCTGGTCGGGGTCATCGCTCAGATTGGCAAATTGCAGAATGGCCAGACTGTTGCTCTGTACCGGTTGCTCATCGGAAAACTGCGAGAAGCCGAGAAAAGCGAGTCCCGCGACAATGACAGCAAGCCCCGCAATCCACAGTTTGGAACGGTTTGCGGGCGCGCTGTGAGGGGTCGAGCGATAAGCCGTTGCGACACTGGCGGCAGGTGTTGTCTGCCCAGCCGCCTTGCCCACCAATCGCCCGATCGTATCGCTGATATTGCGCACTTCGGGGGCATCAGGACGGCCATTCCAGTCGGTAAGGTCAACCGATTGGAATTGCCGGAAACCCAAAGGCGGCAGCGCGCCGTCGATACTGACGGGCACAAGGCACTGACGGTCCCGCCCCGATTGCGCCTCGTCGCGGACCCAGTGCGAATCCGACGACGTCTTGCTCCACAGCACAAGCACGGCCTTTGCCTGCTCCAGCGCGGTCTCGGTCGAGGTGGTGAAAGGCGTTCCCGCTTCCAGCATTCCGTCCCACCAGACGGAAAATCCTTGCTGTTCAAGAAATTCGATCAACCGGCGCGCATGGTGCTCGTCCACGCGGGAATAGCTGACGAACACATCTGCCGATGCGGGCTGTGCTGGATCCCCCTTTGCCATTTGTCAAAGGTTGCACTTTGCCGCGTCCCCGGCAAGCAAATTACGCGGCATTACTTGCGCGAATGAAGATGCCAGAAGCGTTCCATGTAAAGATAGGTCAGCGATGCGGTCCACCCGACCATGACAAGGCCGTTCAGGGCTTCGATCCCGCTTATCAACCGGACCGCCCCCGTGGGCACAAGATCACCGATCCCGAGAGTGGTGTAACTGGTGATCGAAAAATACACCGCATCGCCGAAACCATGCCCTGAGGGACCGTCAATAGACCCCAGGCTTGTATGGTACTCCAGCCCGTAAAAGACTGCTGCATACAGCAGGATATGGATCATGTGGGAGGTCAACGCTGCCACCAGAATGACGATAATGCGCATCCGTGGCGCAATCCGCATATGTGACAGGCGGGAGGAGGTGAGGCGCAGCACCTCGTAATGGATGGCAATTGTCAGGCCGACAAGGAGCAAGGCAAGAAGGAATGTGATCGCCATTTGCCCCCCCTTTTTCCGCAAGCCGCTTGTATCTCTGGCGGATGGGGTGGGATTCGAACCCACGAAGGGCTTGCACCCTTGCCGGTTTTCAAGACCGGTGCATTCAACCGCTCTGCCACCCATCCGAAGCGAGCGAAGAGGCAGCTAGCGATAAAGTCGCCGCTTGTCACGCTTGCATCTTGCCCGCGTCTCGACGCAAACCAGACTCGTTTCAACGCGAAGCGATAATCTGGGGATTCCCCAAAACGGCGGAACAGCATAGGGTGTCGATATGAAATCAAAACTCTTTCGCCAATTTGGCCTGTTTGTCGCTGCAACATGTCTCGCAGCGGGTTCCGCCAGCGCGCAGACCCAGTCGTTTGACGCCTATCTGGAAACCGTTGCCGCGCAGGCTCGTGCCGAAGGGGTGAGCCAGAGCACGATTGACAGCGTGTTTGCCGGCCTGACGCCAAACAACCGCGTGATCGAACTCGACCGCGACCAGCTGGTTTCCGCAGGCAGCCCGCGCACGGCCACGGGCTTCCCGTCGATGGCCAATTACCTTGGTCGCCACAACACGCAGTCGCGCATCAATGGCGGGGTGCGCACCTTGGCGCGGGTACGGCCGATCGCTTCGCAGATCGAAGCGGAATACGGCGTACCGGCCGAAATCGTCATCGCCATCTGGGGGCACGAGACGTCTTATGGCGCGGTGATGGGCAGCTTCGATTTGCCGCGCAGCCTTGCGACGCTGGCATGGGAGGGTCGCCGCCGTGATCTGTTCGAACCCGAATTGATCGCGGTGCTCAAAATGGTCGATCAGGGCGTACCGCGCAGCCGGTTGGTCGGCAGCCATGCGGGTGCTTTCGGCAATGGCCAGTTTCTGCCCAGCGTCTATCTGCGCCTCGCCGTCGATGCCGACGGGGACGGGCAGCGCGACGTGTGGAACAGCGATGCCGATACGCTCGCTTCCATCGCCAACTATTTCCGCGATGCCGGATGGCGCCCGGGTGAGCCGTGGGCGGTGCGCGCTTTCGTGCCCAATTCGGCTGATCGCAGCGGGATCGAAAGCCGTGTAACCTCGCCGGTTTGCCCGCGCGTGCACGAACGCCACAGCCGCTGGCTGACCGTGCGCGAATGGCGGGTAAGGGGCATCGAACCGCGCGCGCCCATTGGTGACGATGTGCTCGCCGCGCTGTTCGAACCCGACGGCCCGGCAGCGCCCGGTTACCTGTTAACGCAGAATTATAGGGTTATCCTCGAATATAACTGCTCGAATTACTACGCCATGAGTGTGGGGTTGCTTGCAGATGAGATCGCCCGATGAATTCCGTTTCGCCCGTCTTGCGCCAAGGATTGCGCGGGCTCCGTTAACCCTTTCGCTTGGGCTTGCGCTGGCAGCCTGCGGTGGCGGGGCAGGGCAGGCTGATCTCGCCAGCGCGGGAGATATCATCGCGCCCACCCGTGCAAACGGGCCAAGCGCGGACTTTCCGGTGGTCGTTGGTGCGCCCTATTTCGTCGGCAGCACCGAATACGAACCCGCCGATGTGCTGAATTACGATCACGTCGGCTATGCGACGATTGACGCGGGCGCGCTGGGTTATACGGGCGCGCACCACACGTTGCCGCTGCCCAGCTATGTCGAGGTGACCGCGCTTGATACCGGGCGCACCATCCTTGTCCGCGTGGAGCGGCGCGGGCCGATGACCTCTAACCATCTGGTCGCCTTGTCCCCCGCCGCCATGGCGCAGCTGGGCGCGAGCAGCGAGACGCCGGTGCGCGTGCGCCGCGCAGTGCCGCCCGAAGACCAGCGCTTCCTGCTGCGGGCAGGGCAGGCCGCACCTTTGCGGATGGACACGCCGCCATCGCTTCTCACCGTGCTGCGCCGCCGCTTGCCCGAAGATGGCGGAGCTTCGCTGCGCGCGGAAAATGCTGCCAGCCCCGCTGCGACCCCGCGTGTTCCGCAAGCGCTGCCAACGGTGGCGATTGCGCCCTCGACCGCGCAACAGACTCCGGCACCGGCTCCGGCGCCCACACCGACAGCAATACCCGTTCCAGCACCCCGTGTTCAGGATGTGCCCGCGCTCCCGCCGCTCGGCGCTAGCGTGCCAGCTCCGACTCCAGCTCCGACGGCCACTGCCGCACTGACGCCTGCGGCCGCACCCGCTCCTGCCCCTACTACCGCAGCCAACGGCGGATTCGTCGTGCAAGCGGCAGCCTTTTCTGACCGCAGTCGTGCCGACCGCGTCGCCCGCGTGATCGGCGGACAGGTCACGCAGGCCGGACGTTTCTACCGCGTGCGTACCGGCCCCTTCGCCACCCGTGGAGAAGCCGAGGCCTCGCTCGCCAATGTCCAACGTGCAGGCTATACCGACGCGCGAATCTTCACCGGCGACTAAGGCACCGCATTCCCCGCGCTGCCTGTGCCATGCAAGCGGAGCGGGCGTGAAACGGATCTGGGCGGCGATGTGGGCAGCGTGGGCGCTATGGCTCACCACGCCTGCGATCGCCAACGAAGCGCCGGTACCGGATGACATTCCGATTGCGCTGCTGGTTGACCTGTCCAACGGACAGACCCTCTATGCGCGTGAAGCGGACCGCCGCTTTGTCCCTGCCTCCGTCACCAAGGTGATGACCGCCTACACGGCGTTCGAGCTTATCGAAGCGGGCGAGCTGCGGCTCGATATGCCCTTTCTCTACAGCCAGGAACTGCAAGACGAGTGGTATAACGAAGGGAGCAATATGTTCCTTCGCGCCGGTGAACGGCCGACCGTCGCGCAACTGTTGCTTGGCGTCACAACCGTTTCGGGAAACGATGCCAGCGTGGCGCTGGCCATTGCGGCCACGGGCTCGCTTGATCAATGGCTGGCGCTGATGAACGCCAATGCGCGCGCGCTGGGGATGCGCAACACGCATTTCGGCTCGGCCAACGGCTTTCCCGACGGTGGACAGACCTACACAACCGCGCGTGATCTGGTGTTGTTAGGCCGCGCGAGCGCGATTGACCATGAAGGTCTTTACCGCCGGTTTTACGGCCATCGCGGGCTGCAGTGGGGTGGCATCGCGCAGGACAATCACGATCCGGTCACCGGCCGCGTTGCCGGGGCAGACGGGCTGAAAACGGGTTATACCAACGAAGCCGGGTTCAACTTCCTTGGTTCGGCCAAACGCGACGGTCGGCGGCTGATGATGGTGCTGGCGGGTGCACCCACCGAGCAAGTGCGCGATGAAACCGCGCGCGCGCTCCTAGAATGGGGCTTTGCCAATTTCCGCCAGCGGCAGCTATTCGCCAGCGGTGCGCGGGTCGGACTGGCGCAGGTGCAAGACGGGGAGCGGCGCGAAGTCGGACTTCGGCTGCCCGATGATTTCGCCATATCCTTGCCCGAAGGCGTCGAAGAGGGGGACTACACGATCGACATCGCCTATCGCGGGCCGATTATGGCACCCTTCGCCGAGGGAGACATCGTGGCGCGCTTGCGACTGATTATCGACGGCGAAACCGTGCTCGAAGCGCCGTTGGAGGCTGCGGAAAGTGTCAGTCAGGCCGGGCCGCTCGACCGGATTGCAAATGCCTTTGCCGGGTGGCTCGGATGAGCGGCGGGCGCTTCATCACCTTCGAAGGCGGCGAAGGCGTCGGCAAATCGACACAGGCGCGAATGCTCGCCGATGTGCTGGAGGGACGCGGGATCGACGTGCTGCTGACACGCGAGCCGGGCGGCACCAAAGGCGCCGAGGCGATCCGCGCCCTGCTGCTCGACACGCAATATGACTGGGATGCAAGCGCCGAGGCGTTGCTGTTCGCCGCTGCCCGTTCGGACCACGTCGCCCACGCCATCGGCCCCGCGCTTGATGCCGGCAAATGGGTGGTGTGCGACCGCTTCATCGATTCCTCGCGCGCCTATCAGGCCGGTGGGGACGATCTGTCCGACGATGCGATCCTTTCGCTCCACACCATCGGCTCTTACGCACTGATGCCCGATGTCACTTTTCTGCTGTATGCCGGGGGCGAGGATGTGGCGCGAAGGCTTGCCGCACGCGATGGCGATACGCGCGACAGGATCGGCGGTAAGTCGGCCGAATATCACGCAAAGGTCGCGCAACGCTTCCGCGATCTTGCAGCGATGGATCCCGAACGCTTCGTGCTGATCGACGCCAGCGGCGCTCCGGGCGAAGTGCATGACCGGATTCTGCGCGCAATGGCACCGATGTTGGGCGAGGGCGGGTGAGCCAGTCCGTAAACGACTATATCGGCCACGAAAGGGCCTGGGCCGAATGGCGGCGCGCGCTGGGCGGCGCGCGGATGCACCATGGCTGGATCTTGTCGGGACAGAAGGGCGTGGGCAAATCGGCCTTCGCACTCGCCGCCGCGCGCGAGCTGGTGGCCGAAGCAGGTGTGCCGCAACCGCAAGGTGATCATCCCGATATCCTCTACATCTCGCACCCGCCCAAGAACGATACCGAGGCGAAGAAGGCTGCCGACGGCAAGCCTTTTGAACTCGCCCGCAACATCAAGATCGACCAGATCAGGGCGCTGCAGAACCGCCTCACCACGCGCCCAACGTTGGCTTCGCGGCGCGCCGTGATTATCGATCCGGCGGACGATATGGAGCCGCCAACCGCCAACGCGCTCCTCAAAAGCCTGGAGGAGCCACCCGGCGGAACCTTCTTTCTGCTCATCGCCCACCGGATCGGGCGCTTGCTCCCCACGATCCGCTCGCGCTGCCGCGTGCTCGATTTCCCGCGCGTTTCCGATGCCGATATGGACGCCGTCCTCGCCCGCGAAGCGCCGCAAGCAAACGGCGAAGTGCGCGCTGCAGCGATTGCTGCCGCCAGCGGCTCCCCAGGTGCGGCGATTGATTTCGTCGAGCTCGATCTCGGCAAAATCCACCAGCTGATGCAGGTTTTGGTCGAGCGCGGAGACCCGGATTTTTCTCTGCGCGGCCAACTCGCTGCTGCAATGGGCGCGCGGCCCACGCGCGAAAAGCAATTCGCTGCCATAGAACTCGCCCGTGCGGTGGTCGCCGAGCGGATGGCGCGCACACCCAAGCACGCGATCCCCGCGCTCGTCGACACCCACAGCGCACTGGTGAAGCTGGCAGGGCAAGCGCCGACCGCCAATTTCGATGCCGGCCTGCTCATCATGGAGGTCGGAACGCTGCTCGCCGGTCTTGCAGGCGGGAAAGCGGCGGCCTAGGGGTTCGGCGATGGCCGATCCCTTCTATCTCACTACCGCGATTCACTATCCCAATGGCAAGCCGCATATCGGCCATGCCTATGAGACGATTGCCGCTGACGTGCTGGCGCGCTTCCACCGCCAGATGGGCCGCGACGTGCGGTTCCAGACGGGCACCGACGAGCACGGGCTGAAAATGGCGCAGAAGGCGCGCGATCTGGGTATCACGCCGCGCGAATTGGCAGACGAGATGTCCGGCCATTTCCGCAGTCTGTTCGACCAGCTCGACATTTCCTACGACCGCTTCATCCGCACCAGCGAGGACGTACACCACCGCGCCAGCCAGGCGATCTGGCAGGCGATGGAGGCGAAGGGCGACCTCTATCTCGACCGCTATGAAGGCTGGTACTCGGTGCGCGACGAAGCCTATTACGACGAGTGCGAGCTTGTAGAGGGCGAGGGGGGCGAGAAGCTCTCCCCGCAAGGCACACCTGTCGAGTGGACCGAGGAAGAAACGTGGTTCTTCCGGCTGTCGAACTATCAGGACAGGCTGCTCGCGCTCTACAACGACAATCCTGACTTCATCCGCCCGGCAAGCCGCCGCAACGAAGTGATGCGTTTTGTTGAAGGCGGATTGCGCGATCTCTCGGTCAGCCGCACCAGCTTTGACTGGGGCGTGAAGGTTCCGGGCGCGGAAAACCATGTGATGTATGTGTGGGTGGACGCGCTCACCAACTACCTCACCGGCTTGGGCTATCCCGATGAAACGCCCGATATGGCGAAGTTCTGGCCCGCCGATCTGCACCTGATCGGGAAGGACATCACCCGCTTCCACACCGTCTATTGGCCCGCCTTCCTGATGAGCGCGGATATACCGCTGCCCAAACAGGTGTTCGCGCATGGCTTCCTGCTCAATCGCGGGCAGAAAGAGAGCAAATCGCTGGGCAATGTCACTGATCCGGGCGAGCTGGCGGAGAGATATGGCGTCGATGTGCTGCGCTACTTCCTGCTGCGCGAATTCAGCTTCGGGCAGGATGGCAGCTATTCAGCAGAAGCGATTGTAAACCGGTCAAATTCGGAGCTGGCCAACAGCTTCGGTAATCTGGCGCAGCGCACGCTTTCGCTGATTTTCAAGAATTGCGAGGCGGCCCTGCCTGAAGTCCATGGGCATACCGACGAAGACAATGCGCTCTTCGCCCATGTCGACCGCGTGATCCATCAGGAAATGCCTGTTGCCTATGCCGATCTGGCCTTTGCGCAGGCGCTGGAAGCGTGGATGGGCGCAGTGTTTGCCTGCAACGCCTATATCGACACAGCCGCGCCCTGGGCGCTCAAGAAAACCGATCCGGAGCGTATGCAGACTGTGCTGGCAACGCTTTACATCTGCATCGCCCAGCTTGCGGTGGCGGTCGTGCCGGTCATGCCCGGTTCGATGGCCAAACTGCTCGGCGCGATGGGGATTGGCGAGGATCTGCGCAGCCCCGAGGCGATCCGGTCGCACTGGTATTCGCCGCTCGCGGAAGGCGGTTTCCGCCTCGAACAGCCGCAAGGCCTATTCCCCCGTCTCGAAATGCCCGAACCCGAAGGCGAGGGCGCGTAGTGCTGATCGATAGCCACTGCCATCTTGTCTACGAAGGCCTTGTCGAACGGCAGGCCGAAGTGCTCGCCAATGCCCGTGCGGCAGGCGTCGACGGCTTCCTCAACATCTCGACTCGCGAACGCGAATGGGACGATGTGGTCGCGGTTGCCGAGCGCGAACCCGATGTATGGGCGACCGTGGGCATCCACCCGCACGAGGCCGACCAGCACGCCGATCTGGGCCGCGAGAAGCTGCTTGCGGCGAGCACACATCCGCGGGTGATCGGCCTCGGCGAAAGCGGGCTCGATTACTACTATGACAAGTCCGACCGTCAGGTTCAGCGCGATCTCTTCCGGATGCATATCGGCGTGGCGCGCGAAACCGGCTTGCCGCTGGTGATCCACACGCGCGATGCGGATGAGGACACGGCGGATATCCTCGCAGACGAGATGGGGAGGGGGACCTTCCCTGCCCTCATCCACTGCTTCACCGCCTCCCCCGAATTTGGCCACCGCGTACTGGAGATGGGCCTCACCATCTCTTTATCGGGTATTGTCACTTTCAAGAACGCCGCCGAACTGCAGGAATTTGCGAAAGAAATTCCCGCTGAGCGCCTGCTGGTAGAAACCGACAGCCCGTTCCTGGCGCCCGTGCCGCATCGCGGCAAGAAATGCGAGCCGGCCTTTGTCCGCAACACCGCCGAATTCGTCGCCGAGTTGCGCGGTGTACGTGTCGAAGAGCTGGCCGAGACCACCACCGCCAATTTTTTCGCGCTGTTCACCAAGGCCCAGCGGAAGACTGCTTCGTGAAGCTAATCGTACTCGGCTGCGGAACCTCGACCGGAGTTCCCCGCATCGGCAATGATTGGGGCGAATGTGACCCGAAGGAACCGAAGAACCGCCGCAGCCGTGTCTCGATCATCGTCGAGAACAAAGCCGGTGCGCGGTTGCTGGTCGATACATCGCCCGATCTGCGCAACCAGTTGCTCAGCAATGCGATTGCCAAGATCGACGCAGTGTTCTGGACGCATGACCATGCCGACCATTGCCACGGCATTGACGATTTGCGGCCTTTCCGCTTCGGCAGAACCTCGGGCGTGCCCGGTTTTGCCTCCGAATTTACCGCAGGTCGGCTCCGGCGACGGTTCGACTATGTGTTTGAGGGACAGAACGGCTACCCGTCCATCGTCGAGCTTAACACGCTGGAAAATATACGGATTTTCGCAGGCTTCGGTGTCGAGCATATGGAAATGCCGCACGGGCCGATCACCACGACTGCCTATCGTTTTGAATGTGACGGTAAATCAATTGGATATGCAACAGACTTCAGTCATTTGACGAAGGAAATGATCGCCTTTTTCGAGCGCGTCGACATCCTTGTGACCGACTGCCTGCGACGCGAAAAGCATCCGACGCACGCCAATCTCGAAATGGCGCTGGAATTTGCCAAGAAATGCAAAGCCGGAAAGACTGTGCTGTCACATCTGGACAAGAGCATGGATTATGCGACTTTGCAGGCCGAAGTGCCAGGCAATGTTCTGGTCGGCTATGACGGAATGGAGCTCACCGCATGAATGGAGCGCATTGGGTATCGATCGTCGCGCTGGTCGGCTGGCTGGTGCTCGCGGCGGGCGCGTATCGTTCTTACCAGATCGACACCAGCCAAACGATCCGCATGGCGCTGATCTGGGCAGCGATATTTGTGGGCGTGGCGTTCGTTTTCAGCGTGATAGCCTGAGAGGGGGCCTGTTCACCGCCATGCCCCATTCTTTACATAATATATATTATCATTCCAATATACGCACTTAGATGAACCAATCTCAACCGCTCCCCTATCATGTCTGACCAGCTCAACCGTCTGCTATCCATCATGGCGCGCCTGCGCGATCCCGAGCGCGGATGCGAATGGGATGTCGCGCAGGATTTTGCGACCATCGCTCCATATACGATCGAGGAAGCCTACGAAGTTGCCGACGCCATCGAGCGCGGCGATATGGACGATCTGCGCGGCGAGCTTGGTGATTTGCTGCTGCAAGTCGTCTTTCACGCGCAAATGGCCAAGGAAGCCGGTCACTTCTCGTTTGAAGACGTTGCGCGCGCCATTTCGGACAAGATGGAGGCACGCCATCCACATATCTTCGGCGACGAAAGCGGTATGATGGACAGTGCGCGATGGGAAGACATCAAGGCGGCCGAACGCGTGTCAGGCGGAGCTGACAGCGCAATGGACGGCGTCGCCCGCGCGTTACCGGCGCTGATGCGCGCGCAGAAGCTGCAAAAGCGCGCTGCGCGTGTCGGCTTCGACTGGCCTGACACCGAAGGCCCTGCGGCCAAAGTCGCCGAAGAAGTCCAAGAGCTCCGCGAAGCCGCGCCGGAGAAGCGGTTCGAGGAAGCGGGCGACCTGCTGTTTGCTGCGGTCAATCTGGTGCGCGCCTATGGCATTGCGCCCGAAGACGCCTTGCGCGCCGCCAACAGCAAGTTCGAGCGCCGCTTCCGCGCGATGGAGCATTTGGCGGACGGCAAATTCGCTGATATCGATCTCGACGCGCAGGAAGCGCTTTGGCAGCGCGTCAAAGCGTCGGAAGACTAGTCGCCAAGCGACTCAAATCGCCCGAATTCCTTATCGGTCAGGCGCACCACTAGGCGTCGCTGCGGCCCGCCCTGGCCCTCGCCCGCATCGTCATCAGCAAGCACTTCGCCATGCGCGTGGAGCCAGGCAAGCCGTGCGCCATCGCTGGCTGGAAGTGTCAACGTATAGGTTTGCGCGCCTTTGGTCAGCACCGCGCCCAGATATTCGGCGAGCGCGCCAACGCCTTCGCCTGAAGCAGCGGAAATCGGGACAACGGCATCATCTGTCGCGGCCCGTCCGCCCAACTCCTCGCGCGCTTCGGCATCAAGCAAGTCCCACTTGTTCCACACCTCGATCACCGGCGCGTCGATGCCCTCCCCCGCCTCATCGACCACGCCGAGATCGGCGAGGACGGAGAGCACTTCGCGCTTCTGCTGCGCGGTATCGGGATTGGCGATATCGCGAACGTGCAGCACGATATCGGCGGCAGTGACTTCCTCCAGCGTCGCACGGAAGGCAGCGACGAGCTGCGTCGGCAAATCGCTGATAAAGCCCACCGTATCGGACAGGATCGCCTTTTCAACACCCGGCAGGCTGATCGCCCGCATAGTTGGGTCGAGTGTCGCAAAAAGCAAGTCTTCCGCCATGACGTCAGCCCCGGTCATGCGATTGAAAAGTGTCGACTTTCCGGCATTTGTATAGCCGACCAGCGCGATGACCGGCCACGGTGCCCTACCCCGCCGCTTGCGATGCAGCGCACGGGTCTTGCGCACCTGCTCCAGTTCGCGGCGCAATTTCGCCATCCGGTCGCGGATCAATCGCCGGTCGGCTTCGATCTGTGTCTCGCCCGGGCCGCCGAGGAAGCCGAAGCCGCCGCGCTGGCGTTCAAGGTGCGTCCAGCTGCGCACCAGACGGCTCGCCTGGTAATCGAGATGCGCGAGTTCGACCTGCAGTCGCCCTTCCGCCGTGGCGGCGCGCTCGCCGAAAATCTCCAGGATCAGTCCGGTCCGGTCGATCACCTTGCGCTTGATCTTGTCTTCCAGATTGCGCTGCTGGATTGGCGTCAACGCGCCGTCAACAATGACCAGCTCCGCTTCATGCAACTCGCAATCGGCGGCAATGCGCTGCACCTGCCCTTCCCCGAACAGCGTATTGGGGCGCATATCGCGCACGGTGATTGCATAGGCTTCAGCCACCACAATGCCGATAGCAAGCGCCAGCCCCTTGGCTTCCTCCAGCCGCGCAGCAGGATCCTCGCCGACCCTGTAGCCGCGCATTTCCGGACACACGATCAGCGCCCGCGCGCCGCGGGTTACTTCGCCATCAAAGTCGTCATCAACTATCAGAATGTGGCGCCTCAGCTCTCGCCATCGCCGTCATCGATGCCATCGCCGGAGAGATCGACATGGCTCGCGGGCTGGATGGTGGACACGGCATGCTTGTAGGCGAGTTGGACATAGCCTTCGCGCTCCAGCAGCATGCAGAACAGGTCATAAGCCGCGATGCGCCCTTGCAGCATAACGCCATTAACGAGGAACATCGTCACCTGCACCGCCGAATCACGCACGCGGCTTAGAAAAATATCCTGCAAAAGCCGCTGCTTGCGCTGGCTTTCTGTAACCGTATCAAAGCTGTCCGCATCGACCGGATTGCCCGGCATAATGGTAGAAATGGCGTGCTTGTAGACCAGTTGCGACTGCCCATCCCGGCGCAGCAGGATCGAAAAATTGTCGAACCACGTCACAATGCCTTGCAGCTTCACGCCTTTGACCAGAAACATGGTCACCGGAATTTTCTCGCGGCGCAGGTGGTTGAGGAACAAGTCCTGCAAGTTTCCGCCCTTGGCTGCCGGTGCTCCGCCGGTATTTGTATCACCCGAAATGTCTTCGTCCTTTTCGGCCTGCGGTCGCGGACGGGCCGACAATGTGCCCTTAGCCATGGTTAGCTCCATCGTTCTTGGCGACGCTTTCGCATCACAGTCTGGCCGCAAAGCGACCGGCAATTACCGATGAGATAGGCAGACCCGGCGTTACGTCAATTGTAAAGTTAGCAACGTCTTATGAAATCTTGGCGAAACAATCGACTTTTGCGATTCTAGTCGCGCTCGCCCTCATCATTGCGTTCGTTCATCCCCAGCAGCTTCAGTTTCCGGTGCAAAGCCGACCGCTCCATGCCGATAAAGCCGGCGGTCTTGGAGATGTTGCCCGAGAAGCGGCGGATCTGGATACGCAGATATTCACGCTCAAAGCTCTCGCGCGCTTCGCGCAGCGGAACGCCCATAAGATTGGACATACCCGCACCGGTGTCTGACGAACCGCCAATCAGTTCCTCTGGCAACATATCGGGCGCGATCTCTTCGAATTCCTCGCGCGGGGCGAGGATCACGGTCCGCTCGATCACATTACGGAACTGGCGCACATTCCCGGGCCAATCATACGCCTGCAGGGCCGCCATCGCCTCCGGCGTTATGCGGGGCGGTTTCAGGCCCTGTTCGCGGGCATAGCGGGTGAAGAAGTGTTCGGCCAATGCAGGAATATCGTCACGCCGGTCTGCCAGCGGAGGGATTTCGATCGGCACGACGTTGAGCCGGTAAAACAGGTCTTCACGGAACCGCCCTTCGGCGATTTCGGCCAGCAAGTCCTTGGCGGTGGAACTGACGACGCGGACATCCACGCCCACTTGCCGCGTGCCGCCAACACGCATGAAGCTTTGTTCGGTCAGCACACGCAGAATACGCGCCTGCGAGCTTTCCGGCATATCGGCGACTTCATCGAGATAGAGCGTGCCGCCATCGGCCATTTCGAGCAGGCCCGGCCGCACCAGCTTACCGTCCGCTTCCTCGCCGAACAGTTCGTGTTCGAACCGTTCCGGGGTAATGCGCGCGGAATTTACCGTGACAAACGCCTTGTCGGCACGCGGGCTCCAGGTGTGGAGAAGGCGCGCAGCTACTTCCTTGCCCGCCCCCGCCGGCCCGCTGACAAACACACGGCTGCCGGTATTGGCCACCCGCTTTAGAGTAGCGCGCACCTGATTGATGACCGAGGAATTGCCTGTGAATTCGTCGGATGCCGACATGCCTTCACGCAGCCGCGCATTTTCCCGCCGCAGCCGTTCGGTCTCGGTCGCGCGTTCGACCAGATGCAACAGCCTGCTCGCCTCGAAAGGCTTTTCGATGAAATCCATCGCCCCGCGGCTGACCGCCGACACGGCGGTGTCGATATTGCCATGGCCAGAGAAAATGATGACCGGCAGGCCGGGCTCGCGCGCCTTGATCGCGTCGAGCACTTCGAGCCCGTCACGCGGGCTGCCATGGAGCCACACGTCGAGCAGCACGAGGCTGGGCCGGCGTTCGTCCACCATCGCAATTGCCCGCTCGCTGTCGCCAGCGGTGCGGCATTCATAGCCCTCATCGCTCAGCACGCCGGCCACCAGATCGCGGATGTCGCGTTCGTCATCAACCACCAGGATGTCGAGAGCCATTCAATTAGTCCTTTTACGCATCATGCTTGCCCCTCGGCAGGTTCGGTATGTGCCGACGGATCGATGGCGAACCGCAGGGTTGCCTGTGTGCCGCCTCCGGTGGCGGGGGCGAAACTGATTTCGCCGCCATGTTCCTCGACAATCTTCTTCACAATGGCGAGGCCGAGGCCGGTGCCCTTCTCGCGCGTCGTGACATAGGGTTCGAGGACGTTCACCCCGCCCTGCGGCAGGCCGATGCCGTTATCGGTAATCATTACGATCACCGCCTCATCGGTACTGCCCATTTCCACCACGATACGCCCGCGCCAATCGAGATCAGCTGCTTCCTCGCGCGCTTTGGTATCAACCGCTTCGGCAGCGTTTTTGAGCACATTGGTCATCGCCTGCCCCAACTGGTGCCGGTCACACGCGATCAGCGGAATGTCATCCTCCGCGGCGAAGCCATAGGCGATTTGCGGATTGGCGACTTCCTGCAGGAACAGTGCCTGCCGCACGAGATCGACCGCATCCTCCTGCCGGAAAATCGGCTTGGGCAAGCGCGCGAAGTTGGAGAATTCATCGACCATTTTGCGCAAATCGCCGACTTGCCGGATGATCGTTCCGGTCAGTTCGTCAAACAGTTCGCTGTCACTCTCGATCTGGCGGCCATAGCGGCGCTTGAGGCGCTCCGTTGCCAGCTGGATCGGCGTAAGCGGGTTCTTGATTTCATGCGCGATCCGCCGTGCCACGTCCGACCACGCAGCCTGCCGCTGGTCGACCAGTTGGCGGGTGATGTCTTCAAAGGTCAGCACCATGCCTTCGCTGGCGGGGGAAAGCTGGACGGCGAAAGTGAACGGCTCCCCGCCTCGCTGGAACTGCACAATCTCGCTCGCCGAGCCTTCGCGCACCATGGCGTCGAATTGCGGGACGATTTCACTAAGCTTTTGCCCGACCACATCGCCCTCGGCATTGTCCAGCAACAACCGCCGGGCGGAGCTGTTCATCAGCAGAATGTTTCCCTCGGCATCGAGCGAGATGATGCCCGCGGTGATCGATTCCATCACCGTTTCCATAAAGGCCCGGCGCTCTGCCAATTGGTGGTTCGCACCGAGCAGGGCATCGGTCTGCCGCTCGATCTGCGAGGTCATGCGGTTGAACGCGCGGTTGAGCAGCCCGATCTCGTCAGGGCCGGTGCGACCCGAAACGCGCATGGCGTAATTGCCCGCCCCGATCTCGCCTGCGGCATCGGCCAATTCGGCCAAAGGCTTCACTTGGCGGTCAGCAAATCGCAACGCGGCGAAAACTGAGATTCCGACCAAAGCCAGCGAAACAAGGAACAGCGCTACGTTGAATTGTAACTGCAAAACGCGGGCGCGCTGGTTCAATTCTCCATAGGAACTGACCACATTTTGCGCTTGTCGATAGAGCTGAGCTGCCTCCGGCTGCGCATCTCGGGCCACGTAAAAATAGGCATCGGATTCACGATCTAGCAGCGCAATCCCTTCCACCCGCTCCTCGGAGCTGCGGGCGACAAATTCGCCCCCTGCGTCGAGTTGCGCCATATCTTCGACCGATATTCTCAATCGCTGCCGATCAGCCAGCGGATCTTGCAAATAGACGAGCCGCGCATCGCCTTCATCAGAACGGCGGTAAATGCCGCCCTCGCTGAGCTTACGAACGAGAAGTTGTTGCAGGAACTGGTCGTTAAACTCCGGGCTGGAGACGGGTAATCGCTCGAGCACGAAGCGCATATCGCTCGCCATGGCGACCGCTTCGAGGCCCACCGCGCGCTGGTTCTCATCGTAATAGCCCTCGGCCAGCTCATTGGCGTTTTCCATGATTCCGCGGGAATCGTCGGAGAACCAGAACTCCACGCCCGACTGGAACAGCACGGATGCGAATGCCGCGACAAACAGTGTCGGAATGGCTGCGATCAGCGAGAAGAAGAACACCAGATTTACGTGAAGACGCGCGGTCGTTCCCCCTGCCCTGCGGATGGCAATGCGTCTGCCCCACAGTACGACGATACCAAGCGCCGGAATCAGCGTTCCCAAGAGCAGCGCCGCCGCTTGCTCGGATGGCATCAGATCATTGCTGTTCGCACGCGCTGCGACAGCGACCCATGCGGTGACCAGCATTCCGATCAGCGTGACACCGGCAAGGATCTCCAGCCACAGGAACAGGTTCATCCGGCGCGCAAGCACCTGCGCACGCCGCCACCAGCGTGAGCGTTTGCCTGCGGACGTGTCCGCTCCGGAAAGAGAGGTGGATGCCACGTTGCAGACTTACAACAATACTGTTGCCTCTTTGCAAGGGCTTTTTGCCGCCTTGCGGCTAAGCGGTGGAAAACTCCTCCGGATCGATACCCAGTTCCTGCAACCGCTTGCGCAGGGTGTTGCGGTTGATCCCGAGCATTTGCGCGGCTTTCAGCTGGTTGCCGCCGGTCTGCCGCAAGGCATGGCGGAACACAGGCGCTTCCAGCACGGCGAGTGCATCATGATACAGCGCGCCTTCGGCAAAGCGGCTCGTGCCGAGCCAGCGGGCCACCGCCTCACCGATATCACCGCCATCCGCACCATCGGACGCGACTGCGGAATGGCTGGCATCGAGACACGCGGCGACCGTTTCTGCCCCTATCCGCTCTTCACGCGCGAACAAGGCCGCTCGGAACATCAGGTTCTGCAATTCGCGCACATTGCCGCGCCAGCTTTGTGCCTCCAGCACGCGCGCCGCATCGTCCCCCAGCACGCGCGATGGCAGGCCCTGCTTCACCGCCTTGGCGAGGAAATGCCGCGCCAGCGGTTCGATATCACCCTGCCGCTCGCGCAAGGGCGGCAGTTTGATGGGGACGACGTTGAGGCGGTAGAACAGATCCTCGCGGAAAGTGCCTGCGGCAATCATCGGCAGCAGATCGCGATTGGTCGCGGCGACGATGCGGACATTCACCGCGATTTCCTGATCGCCGCCCACCCGGCGGATGCGCCCCGTTTGCAGCGCCCGCAGTAACCGCGTTTGTGCCTCGGCGGGCATATCGCCGATTTCGTCGAGGAACAGCGTGCCACCATCGGCCTGTTCGAACTTGCCGATATTGCGCGCGGTGGCACCGGTAAAGGCGCCCTTTTCGTGGCCGAACAATTCGCTTTCGATAAGCTCGCGCGGGATCGCGGCGGCGTTGACCGCGACGAAGGGGCCAGATTTGCGCGCACCCAGCTGATGGATCGCTTCTGCCACCAGCTCCTTGCCCGTGCCGCTCTCGCCCAGCACCAGCACGGTCAGATCATTGTCGAGCACCCGGGTGATCATGCGATACACATCCTGCATCGCCGCGCTGCGCCCGATCAACGGCAGGCCTTCGGGCATGGCCTCGCCCGCGCCTTTGCTGCCCGCCGCACTATCTGCCGCCTGGCGCGCCGCGCGCACCAGCTCATCAAGATCGAACGGTTTGGGAAAATATTCGAAAGCCTGATTGGCGCTCGCCCGGACGGCAGTATCGAGCGTGTTCTGCGCCGAAATGATGATGACCGGCATGGCGGGATAGGCCGCGCGGACCTCGCCCAGGCTTTCGATCCCGTCGCCATCGCTCAGCATGACATCGGTCAACATGACGTCAAACCGTCCTGCCGCCAAAGCAGCATCGCGCCCCGCAACGCTGTCGCAGATTTCGACCGAGAACCCTTCATCCTCCAAGCCGGCGACAATCACCGTCGCAATCGCGCTGTCGTCTTCTACCAGCAGGGCTGTGCGGCTCATGGCATCTGTGTCCTGATCAGTTTCACCATCGGCAGATGCACGCGGAAATGCGTCCATCCGGTCTTGTCGTCGCGTTCGTGGCTGACGCGGCCATCCATGTCGCGCACCAGCTTCTGCACCAGCGAGAGGCCCAGCCCCTGCCCCTGCGGTTTGCTGGAAACGAAGGGTTCGAAAATGTGGTCGCGCAAAGCGGGGTCTATCCCCCCGCCATTATCGCTCACACGCACTTCGATGGGCAGCTTTACCGGCACGCCGAGCCGTTTCACCGTCATCGCCAACCCGCTAACAAAGCGCGTGCGGATCATCACTTCGGGCGCAACGCTTTCCATCGCGGCATCGCGCGCATTCGCCATCAGATTGACCAGCACCTGCACCAGCGCGCCTTCATTGGCTAGAACGTCGGGTATCGAGGGATCGAACTCCTCGCGCCACGCCAATGCATCGGAGCAGTTGAGCTGCACGGTCTCCATCGCGCGGTGGATCGCCTGATGCAGATTGACCGCCGAGACCGGCTCGGTGTCCTCGCGCCCCAGCCGCTGCATCCGGTCGATCAGCGCGGCAATCCGGTCGACTTCATCGGTGATCAGGCTGGTCAGCTTGGCATTCGCCGGATCAGATTTGCGCGCCAGCAATTGCGAGGCACCACGAATCGCGGCGAGCGGGTTTTTGATTTCGTGCGCCAGAACAGCAGGGCCGCGCAGAGTCGGCGTCGCGTCGTTCTCGCCAAACCGCTCGCCCTGGCTCGAATCCGAGATCGTCAGCGTGCGCCAGCCCGGATGGGTGGGAATGGTCGAAACGGTCAGATTGGCGCGCCAGTTGCGCTCCCCGATGCCGACATCAACGCTACGCGCGACGAATTGCGCATCGGGGTCACCAAGCCCTTCGATCAGACGCTCCTGCGCGAAATGCACGATGTCGAGGATGCTCCGCCCGACAAGCCGCGAGGCGCTGGCGCCCAGAAGCGCCTCACCTTCTGGATTCAAACCGGCAACGCGCTGCTCGGGATCGAGCAGTATCATCGCAAAGCTGAGGCCGGACAGCTGCTCTGCCGGGCCGGGAATGTCCGTCGCCTTGCTCTCGCCGCTATCGCTCACGCAGCCTGGCGCCTCAGGAAGGGTTCGTAGAAACGCTCGACTTCGCCCAGTACCTGTGCCGCATCGTCGATGAAATTGGCCTTGTGGCGGAAGTCCGCGCTGCCATGCATTCCCTTGGTGTACCAGCCCAGATGCTTGCGCGCGATCTTGACGCCGGTCTCCACACCGTAATGCTCCAGCATGGCGTGATAATGCTCGACCAGCGTTTCGTATTGCTCTGAGAAACTGGGGCTTTCGAGAAATTCGCCGGTCTGCCACCAATGCATCACTTGCCCCAGCAGCCACGGCTTGCCATAGGCCCCGCGCCCGATCATCAGCCCGTCCGCGCCCGATTGCTCCAGCGCCTTGGCGGCATCGGCGATCGTGCAAATATCGCCATTGACGATGACGGGGATATTCACGGCGTCCTTTACCTTGCGGATGAACGACCAGTCGGCGCTGCCCTTGTACATCTGGTTGCGCGTGCGGCCGTGTACAGTCACCAGCTTCACCCCCAGATCTTCGGCAATATGCGCGAGTTCGGGGGCGTTGAGGCTTTCATGGTCCCAGCCCATGCGCATCTTGACCGTTACCGGCACGTCGACCGCTTTCACGGTCGCTTCCATCAGCTTGGTGGCGAGCGGCACTTCGCGCATCAGCGCGCTGCCGGCGAACTGGCCGACTACCTTGCGTACCGGACAGCCAAAATTGATGTCGATAATCGCCGCACCCTGGTCTTCGCTCAGCTTTGCAGCTTCGGCCATGCTGGACGGATCGCAGCCGACGAGCTGCATCGAGACAGGGTCTTCGCTTTCGTGCCAGCGCGCTTTCTGGATCGACTGGCGCGTTTCGCGGATCGCGGCTTCGCTCGCAATCATTTCGGTCACGTTGAGCCCGCTGCCATAGCGGCGCACCAGCTGGCGAAACGGCATATCGGTCACCCCCGTCATCGGCGCGAGCACGACGGGGCAGTCGATCCGGATCGGACCGACCTCGATCGGCGTCACGGCCGGCGGCGGAGGGATGAGCGGGTTTTCCATGCTGTGCCTAAATATTGGGCAGGCGCATAGTGGATTGCGAGGCGCGGCTCAAGGCGTTAGCGCGCTCGGGCATGAATGAAGCTGCCGCCCTTCCCCCGTTCTGCGCCGTGATTGTCGCGGCGGGCAAAGGATTGCGCGCGGGCCAGCCCTTGCCCAAGCAATTCGCTGTGTGGCGCGGGAAGCCGGTGTTGCGACACTCGGCAGAGGCGCTGGCGGAGGCGGGCGCGGCGCGGATTGTCGTTGCCATTCCCGAGGGTGCCGACGCGGCGGCGCAAGCGGCGCTCACAGGCATTGACGGCCTTACTCTGGTAACCGGCGGCGCGACGCGACAAGAGAGCGTACGGTTGGCGCTGGATGCGTTGGAAAGTGACCCGCAACCGCTCGTGCTGATCCATGATGCTGCGCGGCCTGACCTGCCCCCCGATGTCATAGCACGCTTGCTGGCAGCTCTCAGCACCCATCCCGGCGCGATCCCGGTACTGCCGGTCGTCGACAGCATGATCCGCGCCGAGGATGGTCTTATGGCGGGCAATGCGCGACGCGAGGAATTGCGTCGGGTGCAAACTCCGCAGGCCTTTCGCTTTGCCGACATACTTGCGGCGCACCGCAGCTGGCAAGGCGCGCCCGATGCCGGAGACGATGCGCAAGTGCTGCGCGCCGCGGGTTTGGACGTGGCGCTGGTCGATGGTGACGAGCGGCTCAAGAAGCTGACATTTGCAGAGGATTTCATGGCTGATACCCCCTCCCCCCTCGCCATCCGCGTTGGCACCGGCTTTGACGTCCACCGTCTGGCCGATGGCGAGGAGTTGTGGCTTTGCGGGGTGAAGATCGAGCACACGCAAGGACTGGCGGGTCATTCGGACGCCGATGTCGGACTGCACGCCGTGGTCGACGCCATTCTCGGCGCCTGTGCCAAGGGCGATATCGGCGACCACTTCCCGCCAACCGATCCGCAATGGAAAGGCGCGGCTTCTTCCGCCTTTGTCGAACACGCAGTGAAGCTGGCAGCGGAAGCGGGCTATGCTATCGGCAATGTTGACCTCACGCTGATCTGCGAGGCACCCAAGATCAAGCCGCACCGCGAGGCGATGCGCGTCAGGCTGGCCGAATTGCTGGGTGTCGAACTGGATCACGTCAGTGTAAAGGCCACCACAACCGAGCGTCTCGGCTTTGCCGGCCGGGGCGAGGGAATTGCAGCGCAAGCGGCCGCTACGCTTGTCAGAAAGGGTTAGATCGCATCATGCTTCGGACGTTTGCCATTTCCGCCGCGCTGGCGCTTTCGGTCGCAGTCCCTGCAAAGGCACAGGCGCAGCAACTGCCGAATGAAGCGCAAGTTACGGCGGCGGCGCGCTTCATGCTGCCGGTGGCGCTTGATGGCATGCTGAACGCCTGCGCGGGACAGCTTGCCAGTGACGCCTATCTTATGACCAACCGGGATCGGTTGCGCAGTGAATTTGCGACAGCGGCCGAAGGCTCGTTCGAAGAGGCCCGCCTTGCGCTCTTCGTGCTGGGCGGCGGCACGATGGGCGGGAAAGAGCAGCGCACCGAGCTTAGCAGCATGACCGAACCGATGATGCGCACTCTCCTCGAGGAGCTTATCGACATTGAGGTCGCCAACGCGATGAACGCGGAGTCTTGCGCGATTGCCAATCGCCTGATGCAGGAGCTTGCTCCGCTTCCGGCGGAAAACTTCGCCAGCCTGCTCGGCTATCTGCTCCATGAGACCGAGTTTAGCACGGGGCGCCGGTGAACAAGAGCAACGCCCTCCCCCCGTCGATCCTCCCCGATGATATCGTCGCGTTGGCGCAGCGCGTGGTCGAAGAGAACGCAGCTGCCAAGCGGAGCGTGGTGCTGGCGGAAAGCTGCACCGGCGGTCTGGTGGCTGCGGCGCTGACCGAGATTCCCGGCTCCTCTGCCGTGCTCGATCGCGGTTTTGTCACCTATTCCAATGCCGCCAAACAGGCCGAACTGGGCGTGCCTAGCGACATCATCGAAGCCTTC
This sequence comes from Aurantiacibacter sp. KMU-128, assembly GCF_056933515.1. NCBI lineage: Bacteria > Pseudomonadati > Pseudomonadota > Alphaproteobacteria > Sphingomonadales > Erythrobacteraceae > Aurantiacibacter > Aurantiacibacter sp. KMU-128. The sequence continues at coordinate 1,127,849 of NZ_JBXORT010000001.1, read as the reverse complement.
GGCGCGGTATCCATCGCCTGCGCTTTCGCCATGGCGCAAGGCGCGCTGGAAAACAGCGATGCCGATGTGGCGGTGGCGATCAGCGGGATTGCAGGGCCAGGCGGCGGCACAGACCTGAAACCCGTCGGCACCGTCGTGTTCGCACGGGCGGTCCGCGGGGGAGCCGAACCGATGGCCGATGAACGCCTGTTCGAAGGCGAGGACCGTGCCGGTGTCAGGCGTCAGGCGACGCTTTGCGCACTGGAGCTGTTGCTGCCGTAAAGCTCTGCCGCCCGCGCTTCAAATGCGGCGACCATTTTGCGGAATGCGCGGTCGACATATTGCCCGGCGAGCGTTTCGAACATGATGTTCTTGAACGCGAAATCGACCGCAAAATCGATCTCGCACGCGCCATCGCCAACATCGCGGAACGTCCAGTTATTGTCCAGATCGCGCAGCGGCCCGTCGATATAGTGGACGTGGATGGTGTGCGGACGGTCCTTCACCACCTTGCTCGTAAACTTCTCGCGCAAGGCCTTGAAGCCGACCAGCATATCGGCAGTCATTTCGGTGTCGCTATCCTTGCGCACCCGCGTAGCGACAACCCAGGGCAGGAACTGCGGATAGGAATCCACATCCGCCACCAGATCGAACATCTGCTCGGCGGTGTAAGGCAGGCGTTTGGTATCGCGGATCGACGGCATCAGGCGCTCTTTGCAGCAGCCTTTGCCAGCTTTTCCTCGCGCGCCGCTTTCATCACCGCGAAATCGTCGCCGGCGTGATAGCTGGATCGGGTCAGCGGCGAGCTGGCGACTTGCAGGAATCCCTTCGCCCGCGCAATCGCGCCATAGGCGGCGAAGGCCTTGGGCGTCACGAATTCCTCGACAGAGGCGTGCTTGGGCGTCGGCTGGAGATATTGGCCCATAGTGATGAAATCGACATCGGCGCTGCGCATATCGTCCATCACTTGGTGCACTTCCAGCCGCTGTTCGCCGAGGCCGAGCATGATGCCGGACTTGGTAAAGATCAGCGGATCGTGGCTCTTCACCTCTTCAAGCAGACGCAGCGAGGCGTAGTAGCGCGCGCCTGGGCGGATAGTCGGATAAAGGCGCGGCACGGTTTCCAGATTGTGGTTGTAGACATCCGGCCCCGCCTCGCAAATCGCCTCCACCGCCGCGCGCATTTTGCCACGGAAGTCGGGGGTAAGGATTTCGATGGTGGTGTCGGGAGTCTCGCGGCGCAGCGCCTTGATCACCTTCACGAACTGCCCTGCGCCGCCATCGGGCAGATCATCGCGGTCAACGCTGGTGACGACGATGTGGTGCAAGCCCATCTCGCCCGCCGCAACGGCAACATTCTCAGGCTCCATCGGATCGACGATGCGCGGCATTCCGGTCTTCACATTGCAGAAGGCGCAGGCGCGCGTGCACACATCGCCGAGGATCATGACTGTCGCGTGCTTCTTGTCCCAGCATTCGCCGATATTGGGGCACGCCGCTTCCTCGCAAACCGTGTTGAGTTTGAGATCGCGCATTAGCTTGCGCGTTTCGTGATACCCCTTCGAAACGGGCGCTTTCACGCGAATCCAGTCCGGCTTGCGCTGGCGCGGTGGACGGACATCTTCGGGCTTCGGAGGGTTCGACAGATCGGTCATGACACAGGCCATCTAGTCAAGCGGGCGGATAACCGCAATGGTGGCGCTTGCCCTACTTTAGGCGGTGTCTTAAGCGCATTCGTATGGATACAGTTGGACTTCAGGCGCTGACCTCTCCGGTCGTGTTGTTTTTCGTGCTCGGCATCCTTGCCGCGGTCGCCCGATCCGATCTGGCGATTCCCGAAGCCATCGCCAAGGGGATGTCGCTATACCTGATGGCCGCCATCGGCCTCAAAGGCGGGATCGAGGTCGCAGAAAGCGGGCTGGACGGGACCGTTCTTGCCGCGCTGGCGGTTGGTATCGGAGCAGGTTTTGTCATGCCGCTCTACGCCTTTTGGCTGCTGCGCGGCTTCGGCAAGCTCGATCGCATCAATGCGGGCGCGGTGGCGGCGCATTACGGTTCGATCAGCGTGGTGACCTTCGTCACCGCCGTCGAGATATTCGAACTGCAGGGCAATCCGCCGCAAGGCTACATGGTGGCCGTGATGGCGACGATGGAAAGCCCTGCCATTCTCGCAGGCTTGCTGCTGGCACGCGGCGGCGGATCGGATAGCGGGCAAAGCACGAAGGAATTGCTGCACGAAGTGCTGTTCAACGCCTCGGTCGTGCTGCTGCTCGGTGCCTTCGCCATTGGCTGGATTTCCGGGCCGGAAGGCTTTGCCGATGTCGAGCCCTTTTTTGGCGCGATGTTCAAGGGCGTGCTGTGCCTGTTCCTGCTCGACATGGGCCTGATCGCCGCGCGCCGTATGATGGATTCGCGCGCACTGACGTGGCGCTTGGTGGCGATTGCCATCGGGCTGCCGCTGGTCAACGGCGCTATCGGGACAGTGCTTGGTGTAATGGTCGGGCTGGACACCGGTTCGGCCGCCGCGCTCGGCGTGCTTTGCGCCAGCGCCAGCTATATCGCGGTGCCCGCCGCGATGCGGCTTGCCCTGCCGGAGGCTGACCCGGGAATTTATCTCACCATGTCACTCTCGATCACCTTCCCCTTCAACGTCCTTATCAATATCGGCCTGATCGGCACGCTGGCGGCGATGCTGACCGGCAATGGAGCACCCTTGCCATGATCGAGACTGTCATCCGCAAGCGCATCGAAATCCTCGCCGATCAGGCGCAGGCACGGCGCGTCACCAAGGCGATTGACGAGGCGGGGATTACCGGATGGACGATAACGCCCGTTACCTCCGGAAAGGGCCGCGAAGGGCATTGGCGCGAGGAACGGGTGATGGGAACCGACAAGGTTTTCATCCTCACCATCGCCTCGCAGGAAAACGCTATGGCACTGGCTGAAAGCCTCGCACCCATCCTCACCTCTCACGGGCTGTTGCTGACGATGTGGGACGTGGAGGTCATTCGCGGCGAGCGTTTCTGAATGCCCGAATTCCACGAATTGCTGAACGGCTACCGCCGCTTCCGCAGCGAAGGCTATCCCCGCCAGCGCGCCCGTTATGACGAGCTGGTGGCCAAGGGGCAAAGTCCGAAGCTGATGATTATCGGCTGCTCCGACAGCCGCGTTGATCCCGCACAGATTTTCGACGTCGATCCGGGCGAGATTTTCGTCGTGCGCAATGTCGCCGCGCTGGTGCCGCCGTTCGAGAAAACGCCTGGCCAGCATGGCGTTTCCGCCGCGATCGAATTTGCCGTGCAGGTGCTCAAAGTGCGCCAGATCGTGGTGATGGGCCACGGGATGTGCGGCGGGTGCAAGGCGGCTCTGACACAGGATCTGCACGGCAATGAACCCGGCGAAGGCGGCTTTGTCGCCAATTGGGTGCATTTGCTCGACGAAGCGCGCCAACCGGTTGCAGCCGAGCATGGCACCACCGGTCGCACAGCAGAACGGGCGATGGAAATGGCAGCGGTCGGGGTGAGCCTCGACAATCTTCGCACGTTCCCTTTTGTGCGCGCAGCAGAGGCGCGCGGCGACCTGAAACTGCGCGGCACCTTCTTCGCCATCTCCGAAGGTGTGCTCTACCACCGCAACGAGGAAACCGCGGTCTTCGAACCCGTTGAATAGCCAAGGGGCTTGCACGGCCCATGTCGCGCGGCCATGTGTCGGCCATGCCCGAAGCCACTCTCAAAAACATCGCCCTGCTCATCGACGCCGACAATGCCAGCCATGCGGGGATTGATCCGGTACTGACCGTGCTTGCAGAGCTGGGGCAGGTGAATATCCGCCGCGCCTACGGCAATTGGGCGAAGCCTGCGCTGGGCAATTGGAGCACGATCACGCACCGCTTCGGGCTGCAACCGATGCAGCAATTCGATCTCACCAAGGGCAAGAACGCCACCGATATCGCCATGACGATTGATGCGATGGACTTGCTCCATGCGGGCAAAGTCGACGGCTTCGGGATCATGAGCAGCGACAGTGATTTCACCCCGTTGGTCACCCGGCTGCGGCAGGACGGGCTGATTGTCTACGGGTTCGGCAGCACCAGCAAAACGCCCACCGCTTTCAAAAGCGCCTGCACCCGCTTCATCGATATCGACGCGCTGATAAAGGGCGCGGCAGAGGAAAACGGCGCCACGGAAAAGGCCAAGGATACCCCCGGAGCCGACAGCAAGGGCACCATCGATGACGAACTGATCGAGCTGCTCGGCACCGCATGGAAGGCAGCCAAGCGCGATGACGAGGGCTATGCCCTGCTCGGCGAAGTCGGCAATATCGCGGGCAACCGCTCCAGCTTCGACGCGCGCAATTACGGCTACAAGCGGCTGAGCGACCTGTTCGAGGCGATCGACCAGTTCCAGGTGGTGCGGCGCGGCGAAAACCGCCAGCCCTACGTTAAACGGCTGCGCTGACAGCGCCTAGCCGGTGCAGGTCACCGTTCCGGTTCCATTATAAACGACGCGATCCCAGCGGTCATACACCCACAGCGTGCCGTCAACTGCCGTCGTGCCTGACGCGTCGTCGCTCGCGTCCTCCTCCACGGAGAGGCGCAGCGCGAATTCCGCGCCGTTGTAAACTGTGCGCATTCTGGTGAGCAAGGGCCGCGAGCCGGGATCAGCGGCGAAGCGGATGAGTTCATCCTCAAGCTTGATCACCGCATCGCTCTCTCTTGCAACCAGCCGCACGGCGCCATTTGTGCCGGGCGCGAAGGCGCAGGCGTCAATTGCCAGATCGTTCGCCTCGATCTCGTCCGCTTCGATAGGTTCGGGGATTATTTCTACTAGTGGAGGAGCTGCCCGATTGACCGCCCGGACTGCCTCTGCCGCCGACGTGCCGCCAGCGCGTTGCTCGACCTCGGCAGGCGCTTCTCCGCAAGCGGTAAGCGACGCGATAATCACGAAGTATGCTGCAAACCGCATCAATGCCTCCCGAACAACTTCTCGACATCATCCATCGACAGCTTCACCCAAGTGGGCCGGCCATGATTGCACTGGCCTGAGCGCGGGGTGGCTTCCATTTCGCGCAGCAGCGCGTTCATTTCGGCAACGCTGAGCACCCGCCCCGCCCGCACCGAGCCATGGCAGGCCATCGTCGCGAGAACATATTCGATCTTCTCGGTCAGCAGCAACGATTCGCCATGCGTGGCGATATCGTCCGCCAGATCGCGCAGGAGTTTGTGCGGGTCGGCCTTTTTGAGCACGCCGGGGATTGCGCGCACCAGCATTGCATCGGGGCCGAAGCGTTCGATCATCAGCCCGAGCTGCGCGAAGGGTTCGATCTGTGCTTCCAGCCTGTCGCAATCGGCTTCGTCGAGTTCGACCACTTCGGGCATCAGCAAGGCCTGGCTGGCGGCAACCGTGTCTCCCGCACCCGCCGCGCGCAGCCGTTCCAGCACGATCCGCTCATGCGCGGCGTGCTGGTCGACGAGCACCAGCCCGTCCGCTGCTTCGGCAACGATGTAGGTGTTCGCCACCTGCCCGCGCGCAATGCCCAGCGGAAAATCTGTTGCCTCTTCGGGCAGATCCTCCGCCACTTCCGCCCTGCCCTGTGGGAAAGCTTCCGCCGACGTCCCACCCCACGGCAGCGGCGTTTCCGCCACCCTTGTGCCCGCTGGCGGAGACCAGTCGCGCCCGCCAAAGATCGAACGCAAGGCAGGCGATGGCTCCACCGGCTCGCTCTGCCAACGCGCCATCGCGCCGCTATCGGGCGCCTGCGCACTGCGCCGGTCGCCGGTCGAGAGCGCCTGCCGCAATCCGCTGACGATGAAACCGCGCACCGCCGCGGCATCACGGAAGCGCACTTCGGTTTTCGCCGGATGCACATTCACATCGACATCGGCGAAGGGAATGTCGAGAAACAGCGCGAGCACTGCATGACGGTCGCGCGCCAGCATTTCGGCATAGGCCCCGCGCACTGCGCCGGTCAGCAGGCGATCCTTTACCGGGCGACCGTTGACGAAGAGATATTGGTGATCGGCAACACCGCGATTGTATGTCGGCAGGCCCGCGACGCCGGTCAGCCGCATCACACCTTCGCCGCCCGGCCGCTCCAGATCGATCGTGACGCCATTCTCGGCAAGCTCGCGCGCGACAATCTGCGCGACCCGTTCGGGCGCGCTCTGCCCGCCCTGCACCGCGAAGATGCGGCGATCTCCATGCTGGAAAGTGAAGGCGATATCGGGCCGCGCCATCGCCAGCCGCCGGACGACATCATGGCAGGCAGCGTACTCGCTGCGCGACGTGCGAAGGAATTTGCGCCGGGCAGGGATTTTGGCGAAGAGTTGCTCCATCCGCACCCGCGTGCCGGGCGGCAGTGCCGCCGGCCCCTCGTCCACCAGCGCGCCATGATCGACCACGCGCCGCCAGCCATCCCTGGCATCGTGTGGACGGCTTTCAATCGTTAGCCGGGCAACGCTGGCAATCGAAGGCAGCGCTTCCCCGCGAAAGCCGAGGGTGGCGACTTGCTCGATCGCTTCGTCGGGCAGTTTCGACGTCGCGTGCCGCTCCAGCGCCAGAGCCATCTGGTCGGGCGACATTCCGCAGCCATCATCGGTGACTTCAATACTGCCCAGCCCGCCGTCTGTGATACTAACCGTGATCCGGGCAGCACCCGCATCGATAGCGTTCTCCACCAGTTCCTTGAGCGCTGACGCCGGGCGTTCGACCACTTCGCCAGCGGCAATGCGGTTGACGAGCGTTTCGGGAAGGCGGCGGATTTGGGGCATTCGGCGCAGGTTACAGGCCGCTGGCCGCGTTTTCGAGCCAAAGCTGCGCAAAATTGCCGCTTTGTCGACAAATATTTTGGCGTTTCCTCTGCATCCGCGTTAAGGGGCGCTTCTCTCCGCAACGCAGAGCCCTCTCACCGCGGATTCGCGGCGCCTCGGCGGCAATTCAGAATACAGGTCCACCAATGAGTTCTTTCTTCGCAAATCTCTTCAAATTCGGTTCGCAAAACATGGCTATCGACCTCGGCACGGCCAACACGCTGGTCTATGTGCAGGATCGCGGTATCGTGCTGAACGAGCCTTCGGTTGTCGCAATCGAGACCACCAATGGCGTGCAGCGCGTCAAGGCTGTGGGCGACGATGCGAAGCTGATGATGGGCAAGACGCCGGACAACATCCAGGCAATCCGCCCACTGCGCGATGGTGTGATCGCCGATATCGAAATCGCCGAAGCGATGATCAAGCACTTCATCCAGAAGGTGCACGGCAAGCGCACGCTGCTGCGTTACCCCGAAATCGTGATCTGCGTTCCCTCGGGTTCGACCTCGGTCGAAAAGCGTGCGATCCGCGATGCGGCAAGCAATGCGGGCGCTTCGGAAGTGTTCCTCATCCTTGAGCCGATGGCTGCGGCCATTGGTGCCGATATGCCCGTGACCGAGCCAGTTGGTTCGATGGTCGTCGATATCGGCGGCGGCACGACCGAAGTCGCGGTGCTGTCGCTGCGCGGCCTCGCCTACACCACCTCCGTCCGCACCGGCGGGGACAAGATGGACGAAGCCATCGTCTCCTATGTCCGCCGCCACCACAATCTGCTGATCGGCGACGCCACGGCAGAGCGGATCAAGAAGGAATATGGCTGCGCCATGGTTCCCGATGACGGCGTGGGCGAAACCATCGTCATCAAGGGCCGCGACCTCGTCAACGGCGTGCCCAAAGAAATCAATATCAACCAGGCGCATATCGCAGAGGCCCTGTCCGAACCGATCGGCGCGATCGTGGAAGGCGTGCGCATTGCGCTGGAAAACACCGCGCCCGAACTGGCCGCAGATATCGTCGATCAGGGCATTGTCCTGACCGGTGGCGGCGCGCTGATCCAGGGTCTGGACGACCACATCAAGGAAGAGACCGGCCTGCCGGTCAGCATCGCCGAAGATCCGCTAACCTGCGTTGCCGTGGGCACCGGCAGGGCGATGGAGGACCCGATCTATCGCGGCGTCCTGATGACGGCATAAGGGTTTAACACCAGAACAAAAGGGAGCGGGCCGCAATGGCACCGCCACAGGCACAAAGAGCAGGCGCGAACAAGAAGGCACAGTTGGGCCTGTTCGCGGGCTATGTGTTTGCCGGAGCGGGTGCGCTTCTCGGCGCGCTGCTGCTTATCATCTCGCTTTGGCGGCCAGAGGCTTTCAACGGGCTGCGCAGCATGGCCACCGATGCAGCGGCGCCCGCGGGCGAGGCAAGCGCGTTGGGCCGCACAACCACGCGGGGCTTTTTCGAAGCTATCGCCGGTTATTACGATGCCGGGTCGAAGAATGCCGAGCTAGAGGAAGAAATTGCGGTCGCCCGTGTGCGGCTGGCTGAAGCGCAGGCGCTTGAACAAGAAAATGCACGGCTGAAGGCGCTGCTCGGCCTGACCGATGGCGACATCGCGCCTGTTGCGACCGGCAGGCTGATCGGTTCCACTTCCGCCAGCACGCGGCGTTTCGGTTATCTGGGCGTGGGTCGCAATGACGGTGTGCAGGTAGGAATGCCCGTCACTTCACCTATGGGCCTTGTGGGACGGGTGCTGGAGACGGGCCGCTCGACCTCGCGCGTCTTGCTCCTGACCGATCCGGAAAGCATCGTTCCTGTTCGCCGCGCGACCGACGACGTGGTGGCTTTTGCCGAGGGCCGCGCCGATGGTTCGCTGCGCATCCGCTTGATCAATCTTGGCGTGAACCCGCTCGAAGAAGGCGACATCTTTGTCACCTCCGGTGCGGGCGGCTTGTTCCGGCCGGGCGTTGCAGTGGCTGTCGTAAGCGAACTGACCGATGACGGCGCCATCGGCCGCCTGCTGAGCAATCCTGCTGCCACCGACTTTGTCATGGTCGAACCGGTCTTTACTCCCGCATTGATCGAGGCCTCGCAAGCTCCTCTCCAGTCCGAAATCGAAACGGATGAGGAGGGCGCGGCGGCGGAGGAAGAGGGCTGATGGAAAAGCTCGATCCAAAGGCGCGGCGCGATAAATTCGGCGATAAGATCAACCGCGATCATTCGCCCGTGCTCGCTTACGGCGTGCCGTGGTTCACCATACTGCTGGGCTCGCTTGCGCCCATGCTGCCGATCATTGCGGCGGGGCCAATTCTGCCGCCACTGGGCTATCTTTTCCTGCTCGCCTGGCGGATTTACCGCCCCGGCCTGCTACCGATGTGGGCGGGACTGCCGCTCGGCCTGTTTGACGATCTCTATTCGGGCCAGCCGCTGGGTTCGGCGATCCTGCTTTTCTCGCTTACCATGATCGCGCTCGACCTGATCGAGCTGCGCTTTCCGTGGCGGGGCTTCTGGCAGGATTGGGGCATCGCTGCACTGTTCCTGACGATCTATATCGGCTTTACCGCGCTGTTTTCGGGCGCGAATATAACGCTGATTCAGCTTACCCTCATTTTGCCCCAGTTAGGGCTGAGCGTTCTACTTTTCCCACTGGTGGCGCAGCTGGTCGCCTTGCTCGACCGCCTGCGCTTGTCCCGTATCCGCAGACTCGGCTGAAACGATGGAACGCAAGGTAACATCCAACGCGCTCAAGCAGACCTTCGACAGGCGCAGCTTTGTCGTGGGTGCGGTGCAAGGCGGCATCGGGCTGCTGCTGGCGGCGCGGATGGGCTATATCGCCGTGGCGGAGAACGAGAAGTATACGCTGGAGGCGGAGAGCAACCGCGTGAACCTCTCGCTGATCCCGCCGCGGCGTGGTTGGATCCTCGATCGCAACGGCTCCCCCCTCGCCTCCAACCGCGCCGATTTCCGCGTCGATATCATCCCTGAACGGGTCAATGATATCGACGGCACGGTAGAACTGGTTGGCGATTTGCTGGGTTTCAGCCAGGTCGAGAAGATTGATCTGCGCGAACGGCTTGAGGGTGCACAGGGCTTTGCCGCCGTGCCGGTTGCCAATGGCCTTGATTTCGACAGGTTCGCCGCCGTCAGCGTGCGCCTCCCCGAGCTGCCCGGAGTCATCCCCCAGCGCGGCTTTTCTCGCTTCTATCCCACCGGCCCGTCGGTAGGCCATCTGATCGGCTATGTCGGCGCGCCAAGCCGCGAAGAATATGAAGCGGAGCCACAACCGCTGTTGCTGACACCCGGCTTCAAGATGGGCAAGGACGGCCTGGAAAAGCAATTCGACGAGGTGCTGCGCGGCGAACCCGGCGCTAGGCGGGTCGAGGTCACCGCTTCGGGCCGGATTGTGCGCGATCTTGAGACCCGCGACGACGTGCAGGGCCAGCCGATCAAGCTGACCATTGACGGCCCGCTGCAAGATTACGCCGCGCGCCGCCTCGGCCTTGAATCCGGCTCGGTCGTGGTGATGGACTGCCTGACCGGCGATCTGCTGTGCATGGCCTCGATGCCCAGTTTTGATCCCAACAGCTTCTCCGACGGCATCGGCCGCGTCGAGTATTCGATGCTGAGCGAGAATGATCGCGTGCCGCTGCGCAACAAGGTGTTGCAGGGCCTTTATCCGCCGGGCTCCACGGTAAAGCCCACCGTCGGCATGGCGCTGCTGGGCGCCGGTGTCGATCCCGAAGAGACCGTTTTCTGCGGCGGCGGCCTGCAAGTCGGCAGCCGCCGCTTTGGCTGCTGGAACCGCCGCGGTCACGGCGCGGTCAATCTCGCCAAAGGCATTTACCAAAGCTGCGACGTGTATTTCTATGCCATGGCGCAGCGCACCGGCATTCAGCCGATTGCAGATGCTTGCCGGCTGTACGGGATGCAGGAACAGTTCGACCTGGAAGTAGCCAACCAGTTCTACGGCACCGTGCCCGATCCTGAATGGAAAATGCGGAAATACGGGCAAGAATGGGCAGCGTTCGACACGGTCAACGCGACCATCGGCCAAGGCTATATGCTCGCCAATCCGCTCCAGCTTGCGGTAATGGCCGCGCGCCTCGCAACATCGAATGTCGTCCAGCCGCGCCTGCTGTTCTCCAACGAGCAGCCGCAATTCCGCAGCATGGGCGTCAGCGCGGAATACAAGACCTATGTCCGGCAAGCCATGAGCGACGTCGTCAACGGCCCCGGTACCGCCGGGCGCGCGCGGCTGCCCATCGATGACGTGCTGATGGCGGGCAAAACCGGCACCGCACAGGTGGTGGGGCTGAACATTTCAGACGGCAAATCTGGCCCATGGCGCTTCCGCGACCACGGCTTGTTCATCTTCTTCGCACCGTTCGACAATCCGCGCTATGCGGGCGCAGTGGTGATCGAGCATGGCGGCGGTTCGGGCGCAGCCTATCCGGTGGCACGCGATGTGATGACTTTCATGTTCGACCCGCAAAAAGGTCTGGACGCACTTCACGCGCTGGAGGCCGGTTGGGGCGGCACCGCGCAAGAACGGCTCGACCGCCAATATGCCGCCTACGCGTCCGCTGCAGGCGTCGACCTTCCCCCTGCCCCACCACCCATCACGCTTGCCCGGCAAGTCGACGCAGAGGCGCGGGCAGCGGCAAACGAGCCGGAAGAGGCCAACACCGACGCGTTCACTCCGCGCGAAGACCCGACCGCACGTTCGGACGAGGCGACGACATGAGAGGGAAGATCACTCTCCCCGCGCCCATCGCCGAATTTCCGTGGCGTGTGGTGGTGCCGCTGACGCTGCTTGTCCTCTTCGGCGCGGCCGTCCTGTATTCCGCCGCAGGCGGCTCGATGAGCCCCTATGCCAGTTCGCATCTGCTGCGCTACGCCGTTGCTTTGGTGATTGCCCTGACGATCTCCTACTTTCCCATCGACCTTGCCAAGTGGGCGGCCATTCCCGGCTACATTGCTATCCTCCTGCTGCTGATTGCCGTGGAGATCATCGGACAAGTGGGCGGCGGTAGCCAGCGCTGGCTCAATCTCGGCTTCATGCAATTGCAGCCGTCAGAGCTGATGAAGCCCGGTGTTGTACTCATCCTTGCGGCCTATTTCGCCAATCTCCCGCCCGGAATGATCGGCAGTTGGAAGGCCCTGCTCATACCGGGTGGCATTATCGCCTTGCCGATGGCCTTGGTGCTGTTGCAACCCGATCTGGGCACGTCGCTCGCCATTGCCTTTGGCGGCGTGGTGGTCATGTTTCTCGCAGGGATACCGCAAAAGTGGTTTATCGGCGGCGGCGCAGCGATGGTGGTGATTGCGCCGCTGGCCTACCTCTTCGGCCTGCAGCCTTACCAGCAACAGCGGGTGCTCACTTTCCTCAATCCTGAGAGTGATCCGCAAGGGACGGGGTATCACATCATCCAGTCGAAAATTGCCATCGGATCGGGCGGCATCACCGGCAAGGGCTTTGGCGAAGGCTCGCAAAGCCAGCTCAACTATCTGCCCGAACCGCACACCGATTTCGTGTTTGCCACCATGGCGGAGGAATGGGGCATGATCGGCGGGCTCTTCGTGTTGCTGATTTTCGGCATCGTCCTGCGTTGGGGCCTCACCGTCGCGCGCGAAGCGCCGGACCGGTTCGGTAGTTTGCTTGCAGGCGGACTTACCGCGACGATCTTTTTCTATGTGGGCGTCAATCTGATGATGGTGATGGGCTTTGCGCCGGTGGTGGGTATCCCCTTGCCGTGGATGAGCCATGGCGGATCGTCCATGCTGACCAATATGCTGTGCGTGGGCGGCATCATGCTGGTGGAACGCTCGACCCGCGCGCAGCGCAGGCGGAATTTCTGAAGCACGGGTTCTGAGGCACTGCGAAATTTCGCGCCGAAGCGTATTCAGCACTTGCACCGCAAGCCGAACCCGCTAAATGAGCGCCTCCCTGACGAATCGCCAGCCGGCGACGCCGCGCGTCTTGCCCAGCAAGTCGCAACCGGGAATGGACGCATAGCTCAGTTGGTAGAGCAGCTGACTCTTAATCAGCGGGTCCTAGGTTCGAGCCCTAGTGCGTCCACCATCCCCCTCCCTCACCCGTCATTGAACAGATGCGATATCAGGTTGTAGCGTACGCCTGAGGTCGTTTCCTGCACCTCGTGCAGCAGCGACGAGGAAAACACCATCGCCGAGCCTGCGGGCACGCGGTAGCCTTTGGGGCTGAACTCGCCAAATACGATTCCGCCGCCTTCGTAATCATCGTTCAGGCTGATCGAGAGCGCGAAACGGCGGTGCGCGCCGACCGGGCTGGTGTTGTCGCGGTGGCCCATCGCAATCCCCTCGCGCTTGCCGACATAGCGCGCAATATGCAGGTCTTCGCGGCGCGTGACGTTGAACGCGAAAGCCTTGTTGATCATCGGTGTCACCCGCCCGAACAGACGTTCATCGAGTATCGCCTGCGTGTTGCGGTCGCGGATAATCAGATCCACGCGGTCCTGCCGCTCGTGTTCGTAAACCGGAATGCGGAAATTGCCCTCGAACTCGCCCGGCCGCGCGCGGCGCACGAGGAACGGTGTGTCCTTTTCGACCGATTCGATGAGATTGGCGCATTCTTCAGGCGAGAGCACATTCGGCACAACCAGTACCGGCGCGTGCGGCGGGCTCCAGCGGGTTTCAGTGGCGGCCTGTGCATTGTCGAGAATTGTCATAATGGTCTCCAGCGTATCGCCAACATCACCGTCCAGATCGAACCACGCGCGGATCTGCCGATAGGGGGTAAGCAGAACCAGTCGCACAACTTTATCGCTGCCCTTGTGCAATCCGTATGAAGCGAAAATCGCACCCGATGGATCACCCAGCACCGGCCAGAAGAAACCGGCCGCACGCTTGCGAGCCTTGTTCGCCGTGGCGTCGCTCGACGCGCTTACCGCAATAACCGTCGCATTATCCGCATCGAGCCTCGATTCCAACGCAGCCAAGGACCGGAGCAGTTCTCCGGTGTATTCAGCGTCGGGATCACCGACGAGTACAAGCAACAGATGCTTCCCCGAAATGTGATCGTCGGCGAGCCCGATCTTGCGACCGTCCTCGTCATGACCATTGAAAGCCGTTGCCAGCGCGCCCTGCCACATTTCCTGCACATAGGGCCGGATAGATGGCGCTGCGATTTCATAGGTTGATTGTGTGTCGCTCATCGCTGTCCGGCCCGTCCTGCCTCCCGTTCTGCCCTTGGCCCCAGCCTATCGGCCTCCATTGCAAACCGAAAGCGGCGATTGTGCACTTTCCGGCATGGGCTAGGCAAAGCAAATGCCGGGCAGCAGCTTGTTTCCGCAAGAGCGGCGAGGCAAGAAGGGGGATGCATCGCGCACTCCTTATTCTGCTGGTTCTCTTGCATCTTGCCGCTGGCAGCACCGCCGGACTTGCGCAAGAAAGCGCGCGTCAATCGGCGGTTGAACAGCAGGATGTCCGCCTTGCGCGCATCGCCGAGCAATTGCTTGGGGGCAATGCGGCGCTGTGCACCGCGCTGATGCCGCTCACCGGACTGATCCTGCATAGCGCCGACCAGTATCGCGATGGCGCGGCGGGCACGCGCTTTCGCGACGGAGAGATAGCGATTGCCGCCATCGTCCCGCATTCGCCCGCAGAGCGCGCCGGACTGCGCCGTGACGAGGCCGTGGTGGCGATTGGCGAGGTTTCGCTCGCTGGCTTGCCCGCGCCCGAGAACGGAAACCTGCGCGAAGCCGCGTTCGATATCCTCGCCGCGCAACCGACCGACGCGCCTGTTGCCTTGCGGCTGCGCGCCGACGGGGTCGAGCGGACGGTTATGCTACCCGCCCCTGCGGGGTGCCGCTCGCTAGTGGAAATTCTGGTAAGCGACGGACCGCGCGCGCGGTCTGACGGGCGAGTGATCCAGATCCAGTTCGATTTCGCGCGCGAGCTGTCCGACGAACAGCTGGCTGTGGTGCTGGCCCATGAACTTGCCCACACCGTGCTGGAGCATCGTCGGCGCAAGGAGGAGGCCGGCATCAATAATGGCGCTCTCGCCGAAGTAGGGCGCAACCAGCGTGCCAATCGCGAGGCCGAGGTGGAGGCGGACAGGTTGTCCGTACACCTGCTCGCCAATGCAGGGTTCGATCCGCTCTCGGTGCCTGCATTTTGGCGCTCGGAGATTGGCCAGCGGCTTGGCGGCGGGATCTTCAACAGCTTTGTCTATCCGTCGAACGAAGCGCGCGCGGTGTTGGTGGACGAGGAAATTGCGCTCTATCTGCCGCAACGGCGGGGGCCGAGCTGGCCGGGGCATTTGCTCGAACTGCGCGAACGGGGCTTTGGCAGCGACTAAATCTTCGGTCGGCGCGGGCGCTCCGGCGCTGCGCTGATATCGATGTAATGGCGGTCGAAATAGGTGAGCGGCGTGGCATCCTGCCGGTGGTTGGCTTCCACCAGCGTGCCGATAAAGATCGAATGCGTGCCGAAGGTGTGCCGGTCGGCCACGGTGCAGATCAGGCTGGATTGCGCGGTGGCGAGGACGGGAACGCCGTGATGGTCTTCCCATTCGCCCACCGAGAAACGGTCGGGCCGGGGCTGCATGAAATGCTCCGCCACATCGCGATTGCCGAGGCCGAGCACGTTGACGCAGAATCGCTCCGCCTTTTGAAGCGGTTCGTGCAGGGACGCATCGCGGTTGATGCACACGAGCAGTGATGGCGGATCAAAGCTCAGCGAACTGACAGCGGTTGCCAGAATGCCCCAGTCATGGCCCTCGTGCCGCGTGGTCACCGCATATACGGTCGCCGCGACATGGCGCATAGCCTCACGGAAGGCGGCGGTGATTTCGGAGGGGGTCTGTCCTACAGCAGGCATGGTTGCTCATTGGTGGCGCAAATGCCTGTGCGCAAGGCCCAAGAAAATGTGATTCAGGCAACTTGCAATCACATTTTAATGTGATACTGGCTTTTCTATGAGCGAAACTGCAGAAAAAGTAAAAAAACTGATCTCCGAAGGCCTAATGACCCGCGCCGGACTGTCGCGGGCGGCGGGGTTGCACGCCAATACGTTGCGCGATTGCACCGAGGAGAGCTGGAACCCCACCACCGAGACACTCGGCAAGCTGGAGCGGTTCCTGACCGAGAATGACGATACGCCTGTGCTGGTCGGGATCGAGGAGATCATCGACGAGGCGCGCAATGGCCGGATGTATATCCTGGTCGACGATGAAGACCGCGAGAACGAGGGTGATCTTATCATCCCTGCACAAATGGCGACACCCGCTGCGGTCAACTTCATGGCGATGCACGGGCGCGGCCTCATCTGCCTCGCGCTCGACAAGGGGCGGGTGGAAGCGCTCGGGCTCGAACCGATGAGCCGCAACAACCGCGAATCAATGCAGACCGCCTTCACCATCTCCATCGAGGCAAAAACCGGTGTAACTACAGGCATTTCCGCCGCAGACCGCGCGCGCACTGTCTCGGTCGCGATCGACGCCACGAAGGGGCCAGAGGATATCGTCACGCCTGGCCATGTCTTCCCGCTGACCGCACGCGATGGCGGCGTGCTGGTGCGCGCAGGGCATACCGAGGCAGCGGTCGATATCTCGCGGCTGGCAGGCCTCAATCCCTCGGGCGTGATTTGCGAGATAATGAATGAAGACGGCAGCATGGCGCGGATGGATGATCTGATGCGTTTTGCCCGCAAGCATGACCTGAAAATCGGCACGATCCGCGATCTTATCGCCTACCGGATGCGTCACGACCATCTGGTGGAGCGCGGTGACGAGCGCCAGTTCACCTCGGACTATGGCGGGCAGTGGCGGCTTATCACCTATCGCAATACCGTTTCGAACAATGAAGCCTATGTGCTTCAAAAAGGGCATATTGTTCCCGACAAGCCCACCCTCGCCCGCGTCCACCCGATCTCGGTTTTCGACGATGTGCTGGGCGAACCCGGGCCGCGCAAGCGTACACTGCAGCGCGCAATGGAGGCGGTGGGCGAGCATGGTTCGGGGGTGATCGTCATTCTCACCGGGCGGGTGGGCAAAAGCGGCAACTGGACGACCGAGGAGGAAGTCCGCAATGTCGGCATCGGCTCGCAAATCCTCGCCGATCTGGGCGTGCATGACATGATCCTGCTCACCAATTCGCAGCCCAACGTGGTTGCTATCGAAGGTTATGGCCTCAATATCGTCGGCCACCATCCCATTCCTGAAGGCGAATAATAATGGCGAATTTCCTGATCGTAGAGGCACGTTTTTACAGCCATCTCAATGATATGCTGATCTCCGGTGCCAAGGCGGCGCTGGAGCTGGCAGGGCATTCGGTGGATGTCATCACCGTTCCCGGCGCGCTCGAAGTGCCGGGTGCAATTGCGTTGGCAGCGGAAAGCGAACGCTATGACGGCTTTGTCGCCATCGGCGTGGTGATCCGCGGTGAGACTTATCATTTTGAAATCGTTGCCGGAGAAAGCGCGCGCGCGATCATGGCGCTGACGATGGACGGCATCGCCATCGGCAACGGCATCCTGACCGTCGAGAACGAAGAACAGGCGATTGTCCGCGCCGATCCGGTGCAGAAGAACAAGGGCGGCGAAGCGGCGCAAGCGGCGATGCGGCTACTCGAACTGGCAAGCGAATTCGGCTGAGTCTCGGGCCTGCATAGCGGCCGTGCAATTGGTTCAACCGGCGAGATCCGGGCCAGGCGCAGCGCGCCAAGACACCGTTTCTGGCATCACATTTTAATGTGCACATTCATCGGCCAAATGTTGGATTGCGAGCGTTCCCAATCCAACAGCCATCACATCGCGGGCTCAGCCGAAGCAGCCCTTTCCGGCGTAGAATGCGCTCGATCCCAGCTCTTCCTCGATGCGGATGAGCTGGTTGTATTTGGCGAGACGGTCGGAACGGGCGAGCGAGCCGGTTTTGATCTGTCCGCAATTGGTCGCCACAGCGAGATCGGCGATGGTCGCATCCTCGGTTTCGCCCGAGCGGTGGCTCATCACCGAGGTGTAGCCAGCGCGGTGCGCGACATCGACCGCGCGCAAAGTCTCGCTCAGCGTCCCAATCTGGTTGACTTTCACCAGCAGCGAATTGGCGAGGCCTTTTTCGATGCCCATGGCGAGGCGCTTCGGATTGGTCACAAACAGATCGTCCCCCACCAGCTGCACCCGGTCGCCAACCATGTCGGTGATGGCCTTCCAGCCTTCGAAATCGTCTTCGCTCATCCCGTCTTCGATCGAGCGGATCGGATATTCGTCACAGAGCTTGGCGAGATACTCGGCCATTTCATGCGGTGTCAGCGAAAGCCCCTCGCCCGAAATCTCGTATTTGCCGTCGCGGAAAAACTCGGTTGCGGCGCAGTCGAGCGCCAGCACCACATCGTCGCCCGGCGTAAAACCTGCTTTCTCGACCGAAGCCATGATGAAATCGAGCGCGTCGCGCGTGCTCGCAAGGTTCGGAGCGAAACCGCCCTCGTCGCCAACCGAGGTTGCCAGGCCCTTTTCAGCAAGGCCCTTCTTCAGCGTGTGGAAAATCTCGCTGCCCCAGCGCACTGCTTCGGCCAAAGTCGGCGCGCCCACCGGCATCACCATGAATTCCTGCACGTCGATGGGATTGTCCGCGTGTTCGCCGCCATTGACGATGTTCATCATCGGCACCGGCAACACATGGGCGGACACTCCGCCGACATAGGAATAGAGCGGCAGGCCGCGCGCTGCCGCAGCAGCCTTTGCCACCGCAAGGCTCGCGCCGAGAATGGCATTCGCGCCGAACCGGCTCTTGTTCTCGGTGCCGTCCGCCGCGATCATCGCCATGTCGATATCGCGCTGGTCTTCGGCGTCCATTTCCAGCAGCAGATCGGCAATCGGCCCGTTCACGGCCTCCACTGCCTTGGTCACGCCCTTGCCGAGATAGCGGCTTGTGTCGCCATCGCGCAGCTCCACTGCCTCATGCGCGCCGGTCGATGCGCCCGAGGGCACCGCAGCGCGGCCCATGCTGCCATCTTCCAGAAGGATATCGACTTCTACCGTCGGGTTGCCCCGCGAATCGAGGATCTCGCGGCCGTGGACGTCGATGATGGCGGTCATGAAGAAGGCTCCTGTTGTGCGTTTTGTCGCCCTCTATAGGGCGGAACCTTGCACTGCAACATACGTTGGTATCTTGAAGCCCGACTGTGTTATAACCATAATACAATCGTGGGAAATTGACGGGCGCTGCCCGTCGCAATGGAAAGGGATATCATCATGGCTGCCAAAAAGCCCAAGACGTCCGCCAACGTCGAAATCGAAACGACCGAAGCCGCAACCGAAACTGCGGCGCAAGGCACATCCGAAGCCCGCTCGCGCTTTTCCGCCGCGCTGGACGAAGCCAAGGCCGGTGCTGCTGCCCTGACCGACGAAGCCAAGGCACGCGCTGCCGAAGCCAAGGAACAGGCCAAGGCACGCGGCGAAGACTGGTCTGCCGAAGCCAAGACCCGCGCCGGTGAACTGGCCGTCGAAGGCAAGCACAAGGTGAGCGAAGGTCTTTCCAGCCTCAGCCGGGTTATCGACGAAAATGCCCCAGCGCTGGATGAAAAGCTGGGCGCAAAATATGGTGACTACGCCCGCTCTGCCTCGCGCACGCTAGAAGAAAATGCCCGCCTGCTGGAGGAAAAGAGCCTCGACGAGCTGGCCAATGATTCGCGCGAAGCGATCCGCAAAAGCCCGGTCGCCGCAGTCGGCTTGGCCGCGCTGATCGGCTTCCTGGCGGCCCGCCTGTTCCGCTAATCCGCAGTGTCGCTTGCCGAGGACGGCTCCCCCGTCCCTCCCGACAGCGGTGATACAAGCGACGCCCCGGCGCAAGATGATGCCGCCGGGACACCGCTGCGCTCGCTCTACGACGATGTCGAAGCCCTGATCGAGGATGCGCGGACCTATTTCGACGCGGAACTCAGCTATCAGAAGAACCGCGCGGGATTTGTCGCCAACCGGCTAAAGAACGGCATTGTTTCTGCGCTGGCCGCGTTGGTGATCGTGATCTTCGCACTGATCGGGCTGACGGTTGGCTTGATAATCGCGCTCACCCCCCATGTCACGGCGTGGGGCGCAACGGCGATTGTGGTCGGCACGCTGTTGTTAGGCGCTGCGCTTTTGGTGCGACGCGCGATGATCGCTTTCCGTGAGATGTCCGCCGCTATGCAGCCGCCTGCCGGAGAGGAAAGCGATGGCTGATCTGCGCCAGCTCGAAGAGGACCGCGCGCTTCGCGATGCGGCGAAGGGTCTACTTGACCGCGACATCGCGCATTTGCGCGGCGATGTGAGTGCGCAAAACATCGGCAAGCGCGCCGCCATTCGCTTGCGTGAAGGCGCGGAAGGCGCTGCGGGCGATGCCTCTGCCTTTGTGCGCGACAACCCTGCGCGGGTGGGCAGCGTGGCGGCGCTTGGCGTCGGTCTGGTGCTGCTGGTGGCGTTCCGCACGCAGCTGTCGGACTGGCTTGGCTCGCTGTGGCAGGCAAGCGGGCTTGCCGACGGGGCGACTGACCGCGAAGCTCTGGAAGAGCGCGACGAAAGCGGCGATAATTCAACCAATTGAGATTTGGAGAACTCCCATGAACGCTCCCACAATTCAGGAAAAGCGCGAAGAGATCAAAGCCCGCATCGCCGCTGCCGAAGCGCGCGAGGCGCGGCTGAGCGAGCAGAGCCTTGCCACCCGCGCCGCCGATAGCGCCGCGGATGCGGGCGAGGCCTTCACAACTTTCGTCAAAAAGCACCCGATTGCCTCGGCAGCGGGCGGTGTCTTACTGGGCATTCTCATTGCAAGCGCCTTCAAGGGGCCGCGCCAGGCGGCGATCCGTGGTGGCGCAAAGGCGGCGAGCCTTGCGACGATCGGCGCGGAAATCGCTAGCGGCTTTGCGTCGCAACTGATGGACGATGCCAGCGAGCTGGGCCGCGAAGGTGCACGCCGGGCGGAAGATCTGACCGATGTGGCAGGCGATCGTGCCCGCTCGCTGAAGCGCAGCGCGGCGCACAAGGCAGGCGATGTCGCCGATGCCGCGCGCATTGCCCGCCGTGAAACCGGCAAGGCTCTCGCCCGCGCGCTGGGCCGTCGCTAAGCTTCAATTTTTCCTCAACAACACCCTTGCGCGTCCTGCTGGCATTGCCGATAGGGCGCGCAATTGCATTCAGCCTTTGAGGAAAAATCGATGTCCGACACGCATGACAGCCAACTGCTCCACATGGTGATCGGCGGCCGGGTGAAAGATCCGCGGACCGTGGAATTCCAGGATTTGAAGGACATTCACGTGGTGGGATTTTATCCCAGCTTTGCCGAAGCCGAACACGCCTGGCGCGGCTGGGCGCAGCGCACGGTGGATGATGCGGAGATGAAATATGTCATCGTGCATCTGCACCGCTTGCTGGAGCCGGATTTGGGGTGATTTTGACAGGAGCGAGTAGGCAGTAGGCTGTGGTAAGGCGCAGTTCCTGCTGCCTACTGCCTCACAAAATCAAATAAATTCAATCTTGTCAATGAGATAAAACCGCTCGCCATTGGGCACGGTGACTTCCACCTCTTCGCCCACACTCTTGCCGATCAGCGCGCGCGCCAACGGGCTTTCGTAGGAGATTCGGCCGACCTTAGCGTCGCTCTCTGCCTGGCCGACGATCTGGTACTTGTAGGGCTTGTCGTCCTCATCCAGCACCGTGACCGTCGCACCGAAAACAACACGGTCGCCCGAAAGCGTCGCAGGATCAATGATCTGCGCGCGGCTGGTCTTGTCCTCCAGCTCGGCGATCTGCGCTTCGACCTGGCCCTGACGCTCCTTCGCGGCGTGATATTCGGCGTTTTCCGAAAGGTCGCCATGCGCGCGCGCTTCCTCGATAGCTTCGACGATCTTGGGGCGTTCGGCCCGCAATGCTTTCAAATCGGCAGTCAGCTTTTCGTAGCCTTCCGCAAGCATCGGCACTTTCTGCATTGGCACTTCCTGTCTTGTGTCAGATCACCCGTCAAAACGACCCTGCCCCGCCCTTCAATAGGCGGCTGGCGGTAGTCGGAATGGAGGGAGAAACGGTGTCTATTTCCCGCTATAATAGTCCTGCAGGCTCTTGACTGCAAGATCAGCCGCAGAAACCGAGACAATCGCGGTCGCTACAGCATGGCAGGCAGCAGCGGTGGTGTAATACGGAACCTTCGCTTCCAGGGCCGAGGCGCGGATCGATTGGCTGTCCTTATGGCTCTGCCAGCCTTCGGTGGTGTTGAACACCAGTGCAATCTCGCCATCGATGATCTTGTCGACGATGTGCGGACGGCCCTCGGCAACCTTGTTCACCCGCTCCACCGGCAGTCCCTGCTCGCGCAGGTAGGACTGGGTGCCCCCCGTCGCGATGGCGGTGAAGCCATATTCGATCAGCTTGCGCACCGGCTCGACAATATGCGCCTTGTCGCCATCCTTGACTGAGACGAAGAGGCAGCCCTTCTCGGGCAGCCGCGTGCCCTCGGCGATTTGCGATTTGGTGAAGGCGGTCGGAAAATCCTTGTCGATCCCCATGACTTCGCCGGTAGACTTCATTTCCGGTGTTAACACGGGATCGGAGCCGGGGAAGCGGGCGAAGGGGAACACCGCCTCTTTCACCGCGATATAGTCGAGATCGCGCTTCACCTTGGGCAGATCGGCCAGCTTCTCCCCCGCCATTACGCGGGCGGCAATCTTGGCGATCTGCGAGCCGGTGGCCTTCGCGACGAAAGGCACGGTGCGGCTGGCGCGGGGGTTCACCTCGATCAGGTAAACCTCGCCATCCTTGATCGCGAATTGCACATTCATCAGGCCGCGCACTTTGAGCGCGCGCGCCAAAGCCTCGCCCTGCCGTTCCAGCTCGGCAATAATGTCGTCGGAAAGGCTGTAGGGCGGCAGCGTGCAGGCGGAATCGCCCGAGTGGACACCCGCTTCCTCGATATGCTGCATCACGCCTGCGACCACGACATCGTCCCCGTCGCATAGCACATCGACATCGCATTCGATGGCATCGCGCAGATACTGGTCGACCAGCACCGGCGAATCGCCTGACACTTGCACCGCGGTGTTGATATAGTTTTCGAGCTGCGCGTCGCTGTCGACAATCTCCATCGCCCGCCCGCCGAGCACGTAGCTGGGGCGCAGCAGCACCGGATATCCGATGCGATGCGCCACCGCGAGCGCCTCGTTATGGCTGTAGGCGATGCCGTTTTCGGGCTGCTTCAAACGCAACTGGCTCACCAGCTTGGCAAACCGCTCACGGTCTTCGGCAAGGTCAATCGCGTCGGGTGATGTGCCGAGGATCGGAATGCCCGCCTCCTCCAGCGCGCCCGCCAGTTTGAGTGGCGTCTGCCCGCCAAATTGCACGATCACGCCTTTGAGCGTGCCCTTCGATTGCTCGACCCGCAGGATTTCGAGAACGTCTTCGGCAGTTAGTGGCTCGAAATAGAGGCGGTCGGAGGTGTCATAATCGGTCGAAACCGTCTCCGGATTGCAGTTCACCATGATCGTTTCATAGCCCGCGTCCGACAGCGCGAAGCAGGCGTGGACGCAGCAATAGTCGAACTCGATCCCCTGCCCGATCCGGTTCGGCCCGCCGCCGAGGATGACGATCTTCTCGCGCTCGGACGGGTCGGCCTCGTTCTCCGGTTCGCCGAAGCTGGGGGCTTCGTAGGTGGAGTACATATAGGGCGTGATCGCCTCGAATTCCGCCGCGCAGCTGTCGATGCGCTTGAAGACGGGGAGCACGCCGAGCTTCTGGCGCAATTCGCGCACTTCGGCCTCGCTGGTGGCCCCCGCCATGGCGCGCAGGGCATCGTGGAGCAGGCCAGAGCGCTTCGCCTGCGTCTCACCCAGACCGCCCGCCACGCCGACCGAGCGCACCGCCAAAGTCGCCAGCCGCTTGTCGGAAAAGCCCATCGCTTTGAGGCGACGCAATTCGGCAGCCGTGTTGGGAAGCCCTTCCGCCCCGATGCGCTTCTCCTCGGCGATGATCTCTTCGATATGCCGCAGGAACCACGGATCGTAATGCGTGATCGCGTTGACTTCCTCGACGGTAAAGCCTTCGCGGAAGGCCTGCGCGATGTTGAGAATGCGGTCGGGCGTCGCCTGCGAAAGCGCAGCGGTGATGGCTTCGCGGCTCGCGCCTTCCAGCGCGGGCACGCGGTTGAAGCCGTCCAGATCGGTTTCCAAACCGCGCAATGCCTTCTGCATCGATTCCTTGATGTTGCGGCCAATCGCCATGACTTCACCGACCGATTTCATCGCGGTGGAAAGCAGCGGCTCCGCGCCCTTGAATTTTTCGAAGGCGAAGCGCGGGATTTTGGTCACGACATAGTCGATGGTCGGCTCGAACGAAGCAGGCGTCGCGCCGGTGATTTCGTTGGTGATCTCGTCCAGCGTGTAACCCACCGCCAGCTTCGCCGCGACGCGCGCGATGGGGAAGCCGGTGGCCTTGGAGGCGAGCGCCGATGAACGCGAGACGCGCGGGTTCATCTCGATCACGATCAGGCGGCCATCCTTCGGATTGACTGCGAACTGCACGTTCGAACCGCCTGTTTCCACGCCGATTTCGCGCAGCACATTGATGCTGGCGGTGCGCATGATCTGGTATTCCTTGTCGGTCAGCGTCAGCGCCGGCGCGACGGTGATGGAATCGCCCGTGTGGACGCCCATCGGATCGACATTCTCGATGGAGCAGATGATGATGCAATTGTCGTTCTTGTCGCGAACGACTTCCATCTCGTATTCTTTCCAGCCGAGCAGCGATTCCTCGATCAGCACTTCGGTGGTGGGGCTCGCATCGAGCCCGCTGCGCACGATCCGCTCGAATTCCTGCCGGTTGTAGGCGATGCCGCCGCCCGTGCCGCCCATGGTGAAACTGGGGCGGATGATCGCGGGAAGCCCGGTGCGTTCGAGCACTTCCTGCGCTTCTTCCAGCGTGTGCGCGGTGCCGCTGCGGGCGCTTTCGAGGCCGATGGAATCCATCGCATCGCGGAAGCGCATCCGGTTTTCGGCCTTGTCGATCACATCGGCCTTCGCGCCGATCATCTCGACCCCGTATTTCTCCAGCGTGCCGTCGGCATCCAGCGCCAGCGCGCAGTTGAGCGCAGTCTGCCCACCCATCGTGGGCAGCAGCGCATCGGGCCGCTCCTTGGCGATGATCTTGGCGACGATATCGGGCGTGATCGGCTCGATATAGGTGGCGTCCGCCATGTCCTGGTCGGTCATGATCGTGGCGGGATTGGAATTGACGAGGATCACCCGATACCCGTCCTCCTTCAACGCCTTGATCGCCTGCGTGCCCGAATAATCGAACTCGCACGCCTGGCCGATAATGATCGGGCCAGCGCCGATAACGAGGATGGAGGAGATGTCTGTACGTTTGGGCATTAGAAAAGATCACCATCTTTTGCAGAGCGGAAGAACGCCTTTATTGCCTCGACGAGCAGCGGTCCTTTCACCAATTTGAATGAAGCTTTCAATTCAATTTCGGCTCTCTCAATAGCGAGCAATATGCCGATTTTGATCTGGATTGCAGTTAGCTCGTAGGCACTCCATAAAGAGCGCGCCGCTTCGAGGCTGCGAACAAGTGATGCATGACGGTCGCCCGTGACGCCATTCGGTCGCGTTTTGTTTGCAACTTCAATTGCGACGGCAAGCGCTTCGTCAATCTCGGCGTATTCAGGTCTGTTGTGGTCAATGGACACCAGCCTGTCAGATGCGGGCACAGTATCGTTGGAAGTCTCTGCCTCGTCCTCGTCAAGCTTGGCCTCAATGTAGTCGTAGAGCCACTCGTCACCAAGCTCGAGATAAGACCCGACGATGTGATATTTCCAGTTTTTTGGGCCGAAGAAACTCTCAAAGACCTTCGTGAGGTCTCCTGAAGTCTCCTCAGGTTCGAGAAAATATATGTCTAAAGATCCGTGCGGCTCGATAACGACGTAGTCTCTCACCCCACTGTGGCGGTGAGGAATCGCAATTCCCTTTCTGATAAGGAAATCGAGCGCGTTTTCGAAACTACGGCGATATTGGTCTAGTACAGGAAAAAGCGCATTGATGTCTTCAAAGAGACCGTCAACACTTCCGCGATAGGAATAACCGTCTGGCGATTTCGCTGCCTCTAGTATTGCTGCGGCCATTACCTGCTCTATCGGGCTCTTCACCCCAACATCCCCACAAACTTCTCGAACAGGTAGAAGCTGTCCTGCGGGCCGGGGCTCGCTTCCGGGTGATACTGCACCCCAAACGCCTTCTTACCCGTAATCGCGATCCCGCAGTTGGAGCCGTCGAACAGCGAGACGTGGGTCTGCTCCACGCCCTCGGGCAAAGTGTCCGCATCGACCGCGAAGCCGTGGTTCATGCTGGTGATCTCGACGAGGCCGGTGGTCTCTCCCCACCCTTCCCCGACGCGCTGCACCGGATGGTTCGCGCCGCGGTGGCCCTGGTGCATCTTCACCGTCTTCGCGCCCGCTGCCAGCGCCAACATCTGGTGGCCGAGGCAGATGCCGAAGAGCGGCACGTCTGCCTCCAGCAGCGCCTTGATTACCGGCACCGCATATTCCCCCGTCGCCGCCGGATCGCCCGGTCCGTTCGACAGGAACACGCCATCGGGATTGAGTGCCATGATGGCGTCAAGCGAGGTCTTCGCCGGAACCACCGTCACCTTCGCGCCCGCTTTTACGAGGTTGCGGAAGATATTGTCCTTTGCGCCGTAATCGATGGCGACCACGTGCGGTTTGCCGTCCCACGCCGCTCGCCCGTAACCATGGCCCAGCCGCCAGTAACCGCCCGCCCAATTCTCTTGGCATTCGCGCGTCACGCGAACCGCCAGATCCATCCCCTCAAGCCCCGGCCATTCCTGCGCGCGTTGCAGCAGCGCGTCGATGTCGAACTCACCCTCTGGCGAGTGTGCGATCACCGCATTGGGCGCGCCCGACTGGCGGATGCGGCGGGTCAGCGCGCGGGTGTCCACGCCCGACAGGCCGATCTTGCCGTGTTTCGCCATCCATTCGGTGAATTCGACTTCGGAGCGGAAATTGGATTGCCGCGTCACTTCCTCGCGCACCACGCATCCCACGGCGCTTTCAACCGCGCTCTCCACATCCTCGGCATTGGTGCCGACATTGCCAATATGCGGGAACGTGAAGGTGACGATCTGCGCGGCGTAGGAGGGATCGGTCATCACTTCCTGATAGCCCGTCATGGCGGTGTTGAAGCAGACTTCGCCCACCGCATTGCCGGTCGCGCCAAAGCCCTTGCCCCACACGACCGTGCCGTCAGCAAGAACCAATACGCCAGTGGCCCCTTTGGGTTGCGCGTGCGAAGAGGCGGAAAAGGCCATGGTGGCTCCCGTGAATCAGTTGACCGGCGATGTGTGCTAAGTCCCAGCGGCTAAGCGTGCGCCGCCCCCGCGTCAAGCACCGCCCTTGGCTTTATTTCGCAGGCCTCTACATGAAGGGCCAACCATCCACAGATTCGAAACGGGAAAACCCATGCTGAGGGACACGATCAAGTCCGAAACCGTCACCGCGATGAAGGCCGGCGACAAACCGCGCACAGCCGCGCTCCGCCTGATCGGCGCGAAGATCAAGGACAAGGATATCGAACTGCGCACGAAGGGCCCGGTCGACGATGACAATGCGCTGGTGGTCGATGTGCTGCAGAAGATGGCGAAGCAGCGCCGCGAATCGATCCAGATGTACGAAGATGGCGGCCGCACCGAACTCGCCGAGCAGGAAAAGGCCGAGCTGGCCGTGATCGAGGAATTCCTCCCCCAGCAAATGGGCGAGGACGAGACGAAGGCGGTGATCGAAGCAATCAAGGCTGAACTCGGCGCGGAAGGCATGAAAGACATGGGCCGCGTGATGGGCGAGCTTAAGGCGCGCCACGCGACGGTACTCGATATGTCCAAGGCGAGCGGCTGGGTGAAAGAATCTCTTTCGTAGTCGACTCAGCGCGTCCGCCTGTCGCATAGTGCGGTTATGGCGCTTTCCCCCCAATGGCTGGACGAATTGAAGTCGCGGATCACGCTTTCCGCGCTGATCAATCGTACGACCAAGCTCCAGCGTGCCGGGCGCGAGTGGAAGGCGTGTTGTCCGTTCCATAACGAGGCGACGCCGAGCTTCTACGTCAACGACCAGAAGGGTTTCTACCACTGCTTCGGCTGTCAGGCGCATGGCAGCGCGATTGACTGGATGATCGAGCAGCGCGGGCTGCAATTCATGGACGCGGTGAAGGAGCTTGCGGCAGAGGCCGGGATGGACGTCCCGGCCCCCGATCCGCGCGCGGCCGAGCGGGCGGAGAAGCGCGCGTCGCTTCATGACGTCATGCAGGCAGCGCAGGATTGGTTCGTGGCGCGGCTCGCATCGGACGAAGGGATTGGCGCGCGGCGCTATCTGGAGAAGCGCGGGTTTTCGCGGCGGGTGATCGAGCAATTCGGCTTTGGCTATGCGCCCGATGACAAACTGGCGATCAAGCAGGCGCTAAGCCAGTTCGACGAGCGAATGCTGGTCGAGGCGGGGCTGCTGATCGAAGTCGAGGACAAGCTCCCCTATGCGCGCTTTCGCGGGCGGCTGATGCTGCCGATCCAGGACCAGCGCGGACGGGTGATTGCGTTTGGCGGACGTATTCTGGAGAACCGTGATGGCGTGGCGAAATACCTGAACTCGCCCGACACGCCGCTCTTCGACAAGGGGCGCACGCTCTACAATCTACACCGCGCCGGTGCCGCATCGCGCAAGACCGAGCGGGTGATCGCAGTCGAAGGCTATATGGACGTGATCGCGCTGGCGCAGGCGGGGTTCGAGGATGCGGTTGCGCCGATGGGCACCGCGCTCACCGAAGCCCAGGTCGAGTTGCTCTGGCGCATGGCAGACAAGCCGGTGCTGTGTTTCGATGGCGATGCCGCAGGCAAACGCGCCGCCATGCGCGCCGCCGAACGCACCCTGCCCCTGCTCCGCCCCGGCCACAGCCTGCAAATCGTCCAGCTGCCCACCGGTGTCGATCCCGACGATCTGATCAAGGAACGCGGCGCGTCGGCGATGGAGACGCTGCTCACCCAGCCCAAGTCGCTGCTCGACCTGATCTGGGAGCATGAGCGCGAGGCGCAGCCGCTGAATTCGCCGGAAGACAAGGCCGGGCTGAAAGCGCGACTGCTGGATCACGTCGAGACCATCCAGGACCCCGATATCAAATCGCTCTACCGCCGCGAACTGCTTGAACGTTACAGCAATTTCGCTTTCCCCAAGCGTGAATTCACGCCGCAGCGCAGCGGGTTTGCCCGCCAGCCCTTCGGCAAGCAGCAGGCAGAGCGCACTCCGCCGCACGTTACCGAACAATTGCGACGTAGAAATAGCAGCGCCTCACGCGACACGCTCACCCCCGCCATCCTCCACGGCTTCGCCCGCTTTCCCGGCGAAATCCACCGCCATGCGGACAGCCTGCTCGCGCTGGCACGCAGCGACGCAAAAACCGCAAAGGCTGTGGATTATCTCCTAGAAAACGCCGCGACGCTTGAAGCGGGCGATATTCCGCCCATATCCCCAGCAGACATCCTGCCGCCGCCGCCGGATAACACCCGATTTACCTTCCTTGGCGAAGGACACGATCCGGGCGCCGCGAGGGAGGAACTGGCCGAAGCCATTGCCATGCTGGTCGAAAGGCCCGCATTGGAAGCGGCAATTGCGGATGCCACGCGTCGTTTCGCTACCGATCCCGAAGGCGCCTTTGCCGAGCAGCAACGCTTGCGCAAACGAAAGCTGGAAATTGACGCGCGACTCGGCCAAATGGCAAGAAAACGGGCTGCGCTGACAGCTGATCTCGATCTTTCTTCCGATCCTGCACAGCAGGGCCGGGACGAACATAAAACGGACTGACGACCTAGAAAATGGCGATCAAGGCTAAGAAATCCAAAGGAGCAGAAGATGCTCCGCTCATCGATATCAACGGCGCAGACATCAAGAAGATGATCGCGAAGGCGAAGCGCAAGGGCTACATCACCTATGATGAGCTCAACGAAGCGCTGCCCAGCGACCAGATGAGCGCCGACCAGATCGAAGATATCCAGACCGCGCTTTCCGATATGGGCGTGCAGATCGTCGAAAGCGCCGAAGACGCCGAAGACGAGGATGACGGCCCCGAGGAAATCGCGCCCGCCGGTTCCGACGTGTCGGACGGCCCGAAGCAGAACGTTCCCGAAAAGAAGAAATCTGTCGCCAGCGAAGGCCGCACTGATGATCCCGTGCGGATGTATCTGCGCGAAATGGGCGCGGTGGAACTGCTCAGCCGCGAAGGCGAAATCGCCATCGCCAAGCGGATCGAGGCCGGCCGCGACACGATGATCATCGGCCTGTGCGAAAGCCCGATCACTTTCCACGCCATCATCATGTGGTCCGAAGCGCTCAATAACGAGGAAATGCAGCTGCGCGAGATTCTCGATCTCGACGCCATGCTTTCCAAGGAGCCTCCGGTCGACAAGATGGAGGAAGGCGAGGACGATGATGACGGCGAGATTTCCGAAGAAACCGCCGGTCCCTCCATCCGCGACGATGACGACGACATGGACGAGGAAGAGGAAGGCGGCGACGACGAGGACGGCGAAGGCTCGCCCAAGCAGCGCGACGATGATGATGACGAGGACAACACCATGTCGCTCGCGCAGATGGAAGCCGCGCTGAAGCCCGAGGCGCTCGAACGCTTTGCGCGCATCACCGATCTGTTCAAGAAGTTCGAAAAGCTACAGGCCGAAAGGGTGGAAACCCTCGCCGCCGGGGAAGCCTTCCCCAAGGCGAAAGAGAACAAGTATGAGAGCCTGCGCGAAGAGCTGACGGCGGAGGTCGAATCCGTGCAGTTCCACGCGACCAAGATCGAATATCTGGTCGACAATCTCTACGCCTTCAACCGCCGCCTCACCGCGCTGGGTGGCCAGATGCTGCGTCTGGCAGAGCGCCACAAGGTGAAGCGCATCGACTTCCTCAATTCCTATGTCGGTAACGAGCTTGATGAAAACTGGCTCGCCGACAAGGCCAAGAAGGATAAGAAATGGGCCGCTTTCGCCGAGAAAGAGGCCGACGCGGTGGAACGCATTCGCGTCGAAATCGCCGACATCGCCAGCCAGACGGGCATGAGCCTTACCGAATTCCGCCGCATCGTGAATATGGTGCAGAAGGGCGAGCGCGAGGCGCGCATCGCCAAGAAGGAGATGGTCGAGGCGAACCTGCGTCTGGTGATCTCCATCGCCAAGAAATATACGAACCGTGGCCTGCAATTCCTTGATCTTATTCAGGAAGGCAATATCGGCCTGATGAAGGCGGTCGACAAGTTCGAGTATCGCCGCGGCTACAAGTTCAGCACTTACGCCACGTGGTGGATCCGGCAGGCGATCACCCGCTCGATTGCCGATCAGGCGCGCACCATCCGTATTCCGGTGCATATGATTGAAACGATCAACAAGCTGGTGCGCACGAGCCGCCAGTTCCTGCACGAACAGGGTCGCGAGCCGACTCCCGAAGAAATGGCCGAGCGCCTCTCCATGCCTTTGGAGAAGGTGCGCAAGGTGATGAAGATCGCCAAGGAGCCGATTTCGCTCGAAACGCCGATTGGCGACGAGGAAGATTCGCATCTCGGCGATTTCATCGAGGACAAGAACGCCATCATCCCGGTGGATGCCGCGATCCAGGCGAACCTCAAGGAAACCGTCACCCGCGTGCTCGCCTCGCTCACCCCGCGCGAAGAGCGCGTGCTGCGTATGCGCTTCGGCATCGGCATGAACACCGATCACACGCTGGAAGAAGTCGGCCAGCAGTTCAGCGTGACGCGCGAACGTATCCGCCAGATCGAAGCGAAGGCACTGCGGAAGCTGAAGCATCCGAGCCGGAGCCGGAAGATGCGGAGTTTCCTGGATCAGTAACACAAGCACGGGGTCGCAAGCCTATGACAATTCGACTTGTTTTTACCGCCGGCGCCATCGTGCTCGCTATGCCTTTTGCTGCGTGCGCACAAGAGGCGCCAGTAATAGTCGAGGCGCCTGCCGATGCCCGGCTTTCGCTGGCGCGCGAGGTGATCTCGCTGGGTTTCCCCGAAGAAACCCGCATGGATTCGATGGTGGGCGTTGCCGACCAGTTGATCGAACAATTGCGCGCAACCAATGGGAACGGTCCGTCGAACCCGCAAGTGGATGCGGTCATGGATCGCTTTGTCCAGCGGGTGTTGGATACTACGCGCACAGTCCTTGGCCGGCATATCGATGACATGATGGAAGGCATGGCAATCGCCTATGCGGATACCTTCACTTATGAAGAATTGCTGGGCATCCGCGACTTCGTGGCCTCGCCTGCGGGGCGCGGATTTCTGACCCGTGTTACCGACATCAATGCCCACCCTGCCTATGCCTCGGCAACGCAGGCCTATATGGACGAATACATGTCCTACATGCCGCAATTGCAGCGGGAGTTTATGAGGGATCTCACTGCGGCGCTGGAGTCACCGGGTAGCGCCAAGGGTCAGTAAGAAGACCAAATGCGCGGATGCCCCTAATCCTCTTCAACAAGCCGATGAATGTCCTGTCGCAGTTCACCGATCGCGGCAGTCCTACGCAGCGGGCGACGCTTTCCGATTTCATCGACATTCCCGGCGTTTATCCCGCAGGCAGGCTCGACCGCGATAGCGAGGGGCTGCTGCTGCTCACCGATGACGGGCGCTTGCAGGCGCGGATTGCCGATCCGAAATTCAAACTCGCAAAGACCTACCTCGTGCAGGTCGAGGGGGAGCCTGCGCCCGATGCCATCCGCCAGCTCGCGCAAGGCGTCGATCTCAATGATGGCCGCACGCGCCCCGCCGAGGCCGAGCATATCGACGATCCGCACCTCTGGCCACGCGATCCTCCGGTGCGGTTCCGCAAAACCGTTCCCGATAGCTGGCTCAGGCTCACCATCCGCGAAGGCAAAAACCGGCAGTTGCGGCGGATGACGGCGGCGGTTGGCCACCCGACCCTGCGCCTCGTGCGCATCTGCATCGGCGATTGGGAACTCGGCGATCTCCAACCCGGCGAATGGCGTGAGGCGTAGGTCTTAATAGACTCCCGCGCCGTGCTGTGGCATCTGCGGACGCGGAGAGGACAGACCCGAATATCACATCAAGGATCGTCCCGCGTGCCCACTCCAGCCTCAAAAACCATCGCAATCGTCAGCCAGAAGGGCGGATCGGGCAAAACAACGCTCGCTTTGCACCTTGCCACGCGCGCGGTGGAGGCGAAGTATCAGGCCTGCGTCATCGACACCGACCCGCAAGCCACCGCTGCGGCATGGGGCGACTGGCGCGGGGATTTCCTGCCAACGGTGGTGACTGCTCCCCCCGCCCGCCTCGCCCGCACCATCGAGAACGCCGCCAAACAAGGCCTCGCCCTGTCGGTGATCGACACCCCGCCCCACGCCGAAGCGGCCATGCGAGAGGCGATCAAATGCGCTGATCTTGTACTGATGCCCACCCGCCCCCGCGCCTTTGACCTGCACGCTTTGGAAGCGATTGCGGAGATGGTGCGCTTCGCCGACAAGAAGGCTTTCGTGGTTCTCAACGCCGTGCCCGCCCGCGCCACCAAGCAAATCGCCGAGGCAACCGAAGCCGCCAAGGCGCTCGGCCTCGAAACCTGCCCTGTCACTTTCGGCGAGCGCGCAGACTTCCACCGCTCCTCTGCCAAAGGCGAAGTCGCCGCCGAGATTGACGCCAATGGCAAAGCCGCTCAGGAAGTCGCCGCACTGTGGAAATGGACGGCGAAGCAGTTGGGGCTAAAGGGCCAGGCCTCGGCTAGCTCCATGAGCTGAAGAAAAAGGACGACTGCAGGGTGGAGAATCGCTTCCCCCTCGCCTATGTCGCCTGCCATGCGTATTGCCATAGCCTCCGACCATGCCGCGACCGACCTGAAGGCCGAATTGCGCGACTGGCTTATCGAACAGGGTCACGAAGTGGCCGATCTTGGCCCCGAGCCGGGAGAAAGCGTCGATTATCCCGACTATGGCCGCAAACTCGCCGAAGTCGTTGCCGAAGGCACGGCGGAGCGCGGAGTGGCTTTGTGCGGCAGCGGGATTGGCATTTCCATGGCCTGTAACCGCAACCCCGCGATCCGCTGCGCGCTGGTATCCGAACCCTTTTCCGCCGCCCTCTCGCGCGAGCACAATGACGCGAATGTCATCGCCATGGGCGCGCGCCTGACCGGCGGTGAAATGGCGAAGGCCTGCCTCGCCGCTTTCCTCGAAACCGACTTTGCCGGCGGCCGCCACCAGCGCCGCGTTGACAAGCTTTCCTGAATCGGAACCCCCTATGGCTACCCAAGAAATCAGCACGCCCGATATGTCTCGCTTCTGGAGCGATAGCCTTGCCGAGGCCGATCCCGATATCGCGGCGGCAATCGACAAGGAACTCGCCCGCCAGCGCGACAAGATCGAACTGATCGCGTCCGAGAACATCGCTTCCAAAGCCGTGCTCGAAGCGGCGGGCAGCGTGTTCACCAACAAATATGCCGAGGGCTATCCGGGCAAGCGTTATTACGGCGGCTGCGATTATGCCGATGTGGTGGAAACGCTCGCTATCGAGCGCGCTTGCAAGCTGTTCGGCTGCAATTTCGCCAATGTGCAGCCCAACTCCGGCAGCCAGATGAACCAGGCGGTGTTCCTCGCGTTGCTGCAGCCGGGCGACACCTTCATGGGGCTCGATCTCAATTCGGGCGGTCACCTCACCCACGGCTCGCCGGTCAATATGAGTGGCAAGTGGTTCAATCCGGTCGCCTATGGTGTCGACAAGGACAGCGAGACCATCGACATGGACGCGGTGATGGCGACCGCGAAGGAGCACAAGCCCAAGCTCATCATCGCCGGTGGCACCGCCTATAGCCGCATCTGGGACTGGGCAGCGTTTCGCAAGGTGGCGGACGAGGTCGGCGCGATCCTGATGGTCGATATGAGCCACATTTCGGGTCTGGTGGCGGGCGGCGTACACCCCTCGCCCTTCCCCCATGCCGACGTCGTGACGTCAACCACGCATAAGAGCCTGCGCGGTCCGCGTTCGGGCATCATCCTGTGGAATGACGACAAGTTCACCAAGCCGTTCAACATGGCGGTCTTCCCCGGAATGCAGGGCGGCCCGTTGATGCATATTGTCGCCGCGAAGGCTGTCGCCTTTGCCGAGGCATTGCGGCCTGACTTCAAGGTCTACGCGCACGCGGTGGTCGAGAACGCCCGCGCGCTGGCGGCGAGTATTGAGGAAAACGGTCTGCGCATTGTTTCGGGCGGCACGGACAACCACTCCATGCTGGTCGATCTCACCGCGATGGATGTGACCGGCAAGGCGGCGGAGAAGGGCCTCGACCGCGCCTATCTCACTTGCAACAAGAACGGCATTCCGTTCGACACGCGCAGCCCGTTTGTGACCAGCGGCATCCGCCTCGGCACGCCCGCAGGCACGACGCGCGGATTTGGCCCTGCCGAGTTCCGCAAGATCGGTGCTATGATTTGCCAGGTCGTCGAAGGGATGAGTCGCAACGGCGAAGATGGTGATGCACAGGTGGAAGAGCGCATTCGCCGCGAAGTCGGCGAATTGTGCGCGAATTTCCCCGTCTATCCGGGAATGTAAGAGACATGACGAACGATCCGCGTCGCAGAGACGATAACGATATCGACCGCTACATCCTGAAGGATGCGGTAGAGGAAGCCAAAGCCATGGGTCGCGAGGGTCTCTCGCACCCATCGGTGAAGCCGGTGGCCGTGGGCGCTGCTGTCGGCGCTGTTGCGGCGGGCATTCTGCCGATTGTCACGTGGCCCATCGGACTGGTCGTGGGTGCGGGCTTCATGCTGTACAAGCGGGTCAGACCGTAAACCTTCATGCGGTGCCCCTTCTGCGCGCATGACAACAGTCAGGTCAAAGATTCGCGCCCGACCGAAGACAACACCTCGATCCGCCGCCGTCGCCAGTGCGAGGGGTGCGGTGCGCGTTTCACCACGTTCGAACGGGTGCAATTGCGCGAGGTAACGGTCGTCAAATCGGGCAGCGATGGTGGCGAGGTGCGGCGCGAGGCGTTTGACCGCTCCAAGATCGAACAGTCGGTCGCGCTCGCCGTGCGCAAGCGCGGGATCGAGCAGGAACGGATCGACCAGCTTGTCTCCGGCATCCAGCGGCAAGTGGAAACCGCCGGTGAAAGCGAAATCGCCTCCGAACGCATCGGCCAGATGGTGATGGACGGGCTGCGGCAACTGGACAGCGTCGCCTATATCCGCTTCGCCAGCGTCTATCGCGATTTCAGCGAGGCGAAGGATTTCCAGGACTTTGCCAGCGCCGTGGAAGAAGCCGGTGGACGCGATGCCGCTGGAAGCTGAGCCACCCGTCATCGTGCTTGTCCGCCCGCAACTGGGCGAGAATATCGGCAAGGCCGCGCGCGCCATGCTCAATTTCGGGCTGACCGAAATGCGCATCGTCGCCCCGCGCGATGGCTGGCCCAATCCTTCCGCAGGGCCCGCAGCCTCGGGCGCGGATATCGTGCTGGAGCAGGCGCAGGTCTTCGACACCACGGCAGCGGCGGTGGCCGATTGCGCGCACGTCTATGCCACCACGGTGCGTAAGCGCGGCGTGACCAAGCCGGTGCTCACACCCGAACAGGCCGCGCGCGAAGTGCCGCAGCAGGCCGGGCGCAGCGCCTTTCTGTTCGGGCCGGAGAGGTCGGGACTGGAAACCGAAGACGTGTCACTGGCGCGCACGATCGTGACCGCGCCGATCAATCCCGAATTCGGTTCGCTCAATCTGGCGCAAGCGGTGATTCTGGTGGCGTATGAGCTGTCCAAGAATGCCGATCTGGCGATCCCGACGCAGGAAGATCTGCTGCCCCCCGCCCCGCAGGAAGAGCTAGAGGGCCTGATCGCGCATCTGGAGCGGATGCTCGAGCCGCGCGACTATTTCTTCCCCGAAGCCCGCGCCGAGGCCACGCGGCGTACACTTCGTGGGGTGCTGACCAAGCCCGGCTGGAATCACCTTGAAGTGCGCACCTTGCGCGGCGTCCTCTCCGCCCTGGAGAAGCCGCGGAAATAAGTGATTGTCTCCAAGCATTTGACACCGCGAATGGATTGGGGCAGCCTGCCGGTTTCAAACCAGCCCGGAGAAAGACCATGCGCAAGAGCATCGCCAGTTTCACCGTGATCGCCGCCTTGTGTGCTGGCGGGAGTTTTTCTGCAGCCCATGCGCAAGATGCTACAGAGCCTGCCACCGAAGTTGCCGAGGAAGAGACGACCGAAGACGAGATCGTCGTTACCGGCGAAATCGACCAAGGCGAGATCGAGCGTTGCCGCATTATCCGCGTAACCGGCACCCGCTTCCGCGAGCGTGTCTGTATGACCCGCAACGAGATGGAAGAGCAACGGCAGAACAACCAGGAAGTCGTCAACGATCACCGTTATGATGGCCCGGGACCGGTCGAGGTCGACGCCAACGGTTTCCCGATCGTACCTCCGATCTGAGATTGGCGGCGCATTCATAAAGGGTTCATGCGGCCAGGCGTCTACTCGTCTGAAATTAAGGGAGAAAATGTCATGTCGCTTATTGCCGCTGCCGCTCTACTGTTTCCCGTGGCGCTGGACGACCCGCTGCTTCGCGCCGGAGATACCTACGTCTCGCCCGTTCTGGCTGCGGCTATCGCCGGAGATTCGGGTGGGCAGGCGCACTGCATGACCTTGCCCGAAGGCTCCGCCAGCCATCGCACCGTATGCATGGCCACCGCGGAATGGCAGGCCGTCTTCGACCGCATCGAAGCCGATGAAGCGGCAGACAACCGGATGCGCGCTATCTGGCTCAGCCAGTGGTACGCCCGCAGCTGATCGCAGCTTTGCGCTGTTCCTGACCGATCTCGCGTTCCAACGCGCAGAGCAGCCGCTGGCAGAACACCATTTTGTGCTCCCCCGGAACGCAACCCACAGCGTGCCTTCCCCCTCGCAGCGCAAATAGGGCAACCGTCTCCTGCTCCGCGCTTGACTTCCGCGTGCGTGCAGCTATGTGCGCGCCTTCGCGACAAATTGGCTCCGCACCCCGGTGAAGCGGTGGCCGCGTCTGGCAGCAGGTCAGGCGGTGCGATGCCGGGTTGAATGGCTGCCATTGGGGTAGCCCAGCAGATTAAAGGATACGTCTCATGACGAAGCGCACCAGCGCCAAGCACAAACTCGACCGCCGGATGGGCGAAAACATCTGGGGTCGCCCGAATTCCCCGGTCAACAAGCGTTCGTACGGCCCCGGCCAGCACGGCCAGCGCCGCAAGGGGAAGATGTCCGACTTCGGCCTGCAGCTGCGCGCCAAGCAGAAGCTGAAGGGTTACTACGGCGACGTCACCGAAAAGCAGTTCAAGGCGACCTACAAGGCAGCAAGCCGCATGAAGGGCGACACCAGCCAGAACCTCATCGGCCTGCTCGAGCGTCGCCTCGACATGATCGTATACCGCG
Organism: Aurantiacibacter sp. KMU-128; assembly: GCF_056933515.1. Lineage (NCBI taxonomy): Bacteria > Pseudomonadati > Pseudomonadota > Alphaproteobacteria > Sphingomonadales > Erythrobacteraceae > Aurantiacibacter > Aurantiacibacter sp. KMU-128. The sequence goes on along the minus strand of NZ_JBXORT010000001.1, from coordinate 1,089,631 downwards.
CCAAGTTCGCGCCGACGATCTTCGCCGCGCGCCAGCTCGTCAGCCACGGTCACATCAAGGTGAACGGTGTGAAGTGCAACATCGCCTCGCGCCGCTGCGACGTGAACGATGTGATTTCGCTGGGTGACAAGGCCAAGGAAATGGCGCTGGTCATCGAGGCGCAGAGCCTGCCCGAGCGTGACATCCCCGATTATGTTGCTGTGGACGGCAACGACAAGGTGAGCTTCATCCGCGTGCCCACGCTGGACGAAGTGCCCTATCCGGTGACGATGGAACCGAACCTGGTCGTCGAGTTCTACTCGCGCTAATCCTGCGGGACAGCAAAACAAAAAGGGCGGTCCTGCGGGGCCGCCCTTTTTGTTTGTCATGTGCTCGTGCGGTTAGGCCCGCGTGCGATCCCACTCGTCAAATTCGTAGGCGATGGAGCCTTCGACTAGAATCTCCCAAATATCGCCGATCACCGTCTCAGGCAGGCCCGCCGCGCGCGCCTCGGCCTTCGCAGCGTCGATAACCGCCGCCTTGCGATCCTCGTCACGAACCACATCGCGGCTCGGCTTGATCCGTGCCGCCGCGCGCATATAGCCAAAGCGCCGCGCCAGCAGCGCGACCAACTCGCGGTCGGTCGCATCCACGCCTTCGCGCACTTCGGGCATGGTGGAACAGTCATCGGGCAGTTTGGGCATTATGCGTCAGGCTTTCAGGTAGTCGCGGCGAAAGTTTCGGGCGAAATCATCGAATGTGCCCGCGCTAATGGCATCGCGCATCGCCTGCATCAACTGCTGATAGAAGCTGAGATTGTGTTCGGTGAGCAGCATCGCGCCCAAAATCTCGCCGCTCTTGTGCAGATGGTGCAGATAGGCGCGGCTGTAATTGGTGCAGGTCGGGCACGGGCAGCGCGGATCGAGCGGTCCGGTATCCTCCGCATGGCGGGCATTGCGCAGATTGACCGGACCGTCCCACGTAAAACCCTGCCCGTTGCGGCCAGATCGCGTGGGCAGCACGCAATCGAACATATCGACCCCGCGCTCGACCGCGCCGACCAGATCGTCGGGCTTGCCAACGCCCATCAGATAACGCGGCGCGTCTTCGGGCAGCATTGCGGGCGCATAGTCGAGCACGCCGAACATCGCCTCCTGCCCCTCACCCACAGCAAGCCCGCCGATCGCGTAACCATCAAAACCAATCGCCCGCAGCGCCTCTGCCGAGCGGCCGCGCAGCCTCTCGTCCAACGCGCCTTGCATGATGCCGAACAGCGCCGAGCGTGATGCATGTTCCAGCCCGCTGTCGAAACCGTCGCGGCTGCGCTGCGCCCAGCGCATGGAAAGCTCCATGCTCGCCTCGATCTCCTTCATCGGCCGGTCGGCGCGCGGGCATTCGTCGAACGCCATCACGATGTCGGAGCCGAGCAAGCGCTGGATTTCCATGCTGCGTTCGGGTGTGAGCATATGTTTGGAGCCATCGATATGGCTGCGGAATTCCACGCCCTTCTCGGTCAGCTTGCGCAGATCGGACAGGCTCATCACCTGATAGCCGCCGCTATCGGTGAGGATCGGGCGCTTCCAGCGCATGAACTGGTGAAGGCCGCCCAGCTTGGCAACGCGCTCTGCACCCGGGCGCAGCATCAGGTGATAGGTATTGCCGAGGATAATGTCCGCACCGCTTGCGCGCACATCCTCCACCTTCATCGCCTTTACCGTTGCGGCAGTGCCCACCGGCATAAAGGCGGGCGTGCGGATCGTCCCGCGCCGCATTTCGATCTGCCCGGTGCGCGCACGGCCATCGGTCGCGTTAAGCGTGAACCGGAATCTCGGTTTCTCAGAAGCCATAGATCAGCGTGAAGCGGGTGAGCGTATCGGTCGTTTCAGCGCCAACGCCGGGATTGCTGTCATACTCGATCGCCCAAGACGCGCGCGCGCGCAGATTGCCGATGATCGAGGCTTCAAGCCCGGTCGTCGCGGTGATGCTGGTGTTCGCGCTGTCGATCACCACCAGCGCCTCACCGCCGGTTTCGACTGTGGAATTGGCGTCCTGCGTTAGCTTGATCGAATCGGTGATCTGCCAGTCGAAATCGACGCCGAAGAGCGCGGCGAGATTCTGGTTGCGGCGCCCATCGGTGAAATCGGTGACGCGGTAGGCCGGGCCTGCCTTGATCGACAGGTCGAGCCGGTCGGTGTCGATGACATGGTAGCCGAGACCGCCGGAAACGACATAGCGTTCGGCATAGCCTTGGCGGTTATCCCGCTCGAACTGCGCAAGGCCGAAGGCAAACAGGCCCTCATCGATCTGGTAGCGCGGCTCATATTGCGCGAGCAATTGCTCACGCGTGGTCCTGCCATCCTGGCGGCGGTAATCGGCGGCGAAGCGCAGCCGGTGCTGCCAGTCGATCCCGTTGCGGTTGAGCGCCAGCGCGGCGGACACGCCTATCTCGTCGGTATTGCCGGAGGACTGGAAACCGCCGATCTGCCCTTCCCCGCCCCAATTGTCGAAGAAGCCCGCCTGCCGGATCGCCTCCTGCTCGGCTGCAGCCGCAGCAGCGGCGGCCTGCGCCCGCTCCGCACGATAGGCCTGGAAGCGCGCATCGATCTGCGCAGCACTTTGCGGGAAAGCAGCGCGTGCGGCATTGAACACTGCCTGCACGTCATCAGCATCGCCACTGGCAATCGCTGCCTCGATCATCGCGGAGGCCGCTTCGGGTAGCGGTGGCGCCTCCTCCTGCGCGAAAACAGGGGTGGCGAGTACAAGGAGCGGAGCAGAAAGGAAAAGCAGTCTGGTCATGCTGCGCCTGCTAACGCGTCATTCGCGCAGACGCCAGCCTGTCTTGAATATCCACGCGATAATGCCGACACACACTGTGAGGAAAGCCAGCGTTGCGCCGAGCGAAACGCCAATCGGCAGGTCGGACTCGCCGATAAACGTCCAGCGCAGACCGTTCACCAGATAGACCACCGGGTTCACCAGCGAGATCGAACGCCAAGGCTCGGGCAGCATATCAAGCGTGTAGAAGGTACCGCCAAGGAAGGTAAGCGGGGTGAGCACCAGCAGCGGCACGATTTGCAGCTTTTCGAAACTGTTCGCCCACAGACCGATGATGAAGCCGAGCAGCGAGAAGGTCGCCGCCACCAGCAGAATGTAGAAGAAGGCGAGCACCGGATAGGCGATCTGGTAGTCGATAATCAGCGCCGCCGTGCCGAGGATGATTGCCGCAAGGATCAAGGACTTCACCGCCGCCGCGCCGACAAAGCCGATCAGCGTCTCGATCACGCCTACCGGGGCCGACAGCAGCTCGTAAATCGCGCCGGTGAATTTGGGCATATAGATCCCGAAGCTCGCATTGCTGGTGCTTTCACTGAGCAATGTGAGCATCAGCAGGCCGGGAACGATAAACGCGCCATAGGGCACGCCCGCGGTCGTTTCGACCTGCCGCCCCATCGCCGCGCCAAAGACGACGAGATAGAGCGAAGTGGTGATGACGGGCGAAAGGATCGAGCCGAAGGCGGTGCGGAACATCCGCATCAGCTCGTTCTTGAAGATGGCATAGGCGCCGCGCAGATTGAGATGCATCACGCCGCCTCCTCTTTGCGCTGGTGGACAAGGTCGACGAAGATGTCTTCCAGCGTGCTCTCGCGGGTGTCGAGACCGGTGAAGGCGATGCCCTGACGGGTGAGTTCCTGCGCCAGCTCGGCGACCTCGCGCTTGCCCTTCCCTGTGCCATCACCGCCGCGATAGACGAGGCTTCGTCCGTCCTTCTCCAGGTGCAGCGGATAGGCGGAGAGGCTCGTTGGAACCGCTACCATCGCCTGCGCCAGCTCGAAATGCGCTTCGGTGCGGCCGAGCTGCGCCATCATCGCGTCCTTGTCATCCACCAGCAGGATCTCGCCTGCATTGATGACGCCCACGCGGTCGGCCATTTCCTCGGCCTCTTCGATATAGTGGGTGGTGAGAATGATCGTCACGCCGCGCGTGCGCAGCGCGTCAATCTGCCGCCACATATCGCGGCGCAATTCGACATCAACGCCCGCTGTCGGTTCATCTAGGAACAGCAGCTCGGGATCGTGGCTTAGCGCCTTGGCGATCATCACGCGCCGCTTCATCCCGCCCGAAAGCTGGCGGATTTGCGCGTCGCGCTTGTCCCACAGGCTGAGGCTCTTGAGGATATCCTCTACCTTCGCCTCGTCGGGCGGGCAGCCGAACATACCGCGCGAATAGCGCACCTGCCGGATCACCGTATCGAACATATCGAAGCTGAGTTCCTGCGGTACCAACCCGATACGGCGGCGCGCGGTCTTCCAGTGCTTGGCGATATCGAGCCCGAATGCGTGCATCGCACCGCCCGTCGGCCGCACCAGCCCGCACACCGCGCCGATCAGCGTCGTCTTTCCCGCGCCATTGGGGCCGAGCAACGCGAAAATCTCGCCACGGCGGATCGCCAGATCAACGCCCTTGAGCGCCTGCACCCCGCCGGAATAGGTCTTCTCCAGCCCGCGAATATCGAGAATGGTTTCGCTCATCGCAGCACACATCGGCGGATGGCCTTCGGATTACAAGTGTTGCCCGTCAGCGCGGCAGCAACAGGCTCGAATCCCCATAGCTGTAGAAGCGGTACTTGTGCTCAATGGCGTGCGCGTAGGCCGCCAGCATCCGTTCGCGGCCCATCAGTGCGCTCACCAGCATCATCAGCGTTGATTTCGGCAAATGGAAATTGGTCATCAGCCCGTCTACAGCTTTGAAGCGATAGCCGGGCGTGATGAAAATGTCGGTATCGGCGGCAAAGGGCTGGATGGTGCCGTCTTCCGCCGCCGCGCTTTCCAGCGTGCGCAGGCTGGTGGTGCCCACCGCGATGATCCGTCCACCCGCCGCGCGCGCAGCGTTCAGCCTTTCAGCGACATCGGCAGTGATACGGCCCCATTCGGAATGCATCGCGTGATCGTCCGTATCCTCGGCCTTTACCGGCAGGAATGTACCCGCGCCAACATGGAGCGTGATCGTCTCGCGCTTCACCCCGCGCGCATCCAGCGCCGCGATCAGTTCGGGGGTGAAATGCAACGCCGCCGTGGGCGCGGCCACCGCCCCGTCCTCGCGCGCAAACATCGTCTGGTAATCTTCGCGGTCTCGTTCATCGGTGGCGCGCTTGCCTGCGATATAGGGTGGCAGTGGCATGGTGCCTGCCCGCTCGAGCAGCACTTCGACCGGCTCCTCGCCCGCGAAGGAGAGCGTGAAGGAGCCATCGGCATGGCGGGCCTCGGCTGTCGCAGTGACGCCGCCGCCGAACACCAGCTCGTCGCCTTCCTTCACCCTTTTGGCATTGCGGATAAAGGCCTGCCAACGGCGCAAATCCTCGCGCTTGTGCAGCGTGACGCCGATCTTCGCCTCACCACGCCTGCCCTCCAATTGTGCCGGAATTACCCGGGTGTCGTTAAACACCAGCACATCGCCGGGTTCGAGCAGGTCGGGCAGGTCGCGCACGCCCTTGTCAGCCAGCGGCTCGTCCCCGCGCACCAGCAGCATTCGCGCCGCATCGCGCGGCACAGCAGGGCGCAGCGCGATCAGCTCTTGCGGCAGATCGAAATCGAACAGGTCAACCTTCACCGAACGCGTGCCCCACCAGTCGGGAAAGGCTTAATTGCCTGCTGGCGCGTTGAGCATATCCAGGGTGATGACTTCATCCTCCGCCGGAGCATCGGGCCGCGGCATCATTTGCGGGATGTTGTCCGCCGCGATGGAGGCCTGCAACACCCGCGTGGGGTTTGCCGGAGGCTCACCGCGCGAAATCGCGTCGACGGCGGCCATATTGTGGATGACGCGGCCGAAATTGGTGTAGTTCCGGTCGAGCGCAAAGGTCGGGTAGAAGACGATAAAGAACTGGCTGTTCGCGCTGTCTTCATTGCCACCCTCGCGCGCCATCGACACGGTGCCGCGCACATGGGGGAGGAAGTTGAACTCGGCTTCCAGATCGGGCAACGTCGAGCCACCCTGCCCGGTGCCCGTCGGATCGCCGGTCTGGGCCATAAAGCCATCGATCACGCGGTGGAACGGCACGCCGTTGTAGAACCCGTCGCGGGTCAGCGTCTTGATCCGCTCGACATGATTGGGCGCCCATTCGGGGACGAGGCGGATCGCCACACGCTCGCCGGTCGACAGGTCAAGCAGGAGGATGTTTTCGCGGTCTTCATTCATGTCGAAATTGACGCGCAGCGGCATATCGCCGAATTGCGGAATGGCCGATTGCACCTGCTCCACAGCAGGCTGAAGGTTGGTTTCCTGCGCGTTGGCGGCGGTGGAAACCATCGTAAGAGCGGCAAGCGCCGAAAGCGCGAAAGTGCGAAGCATAAATCCCATCCGGGTTGTAATCCTAAGTATGCCCGCGGTGTTAGTGGCGGCGGGCTGACAGTTCAATGAACATCTCCCCTCCCGCTTGCGGGAGGGGCTGGGGGAGGGAATGTAAATTGCGGTGATACAATGACAGGCCCTCCCCTGACCCCTCCCGCAAGCGGGAGGGGAAAACCCTCTCATATCTCGCCCCGCCGCCCGATTTCGGCAACACGGGCCTCGACAGCGACCTTCACCTGCGGCGCGACAAATGGCGCGATGTCGCCGCCATAGAGCGCGATTTCCTTTACCAGCTTGCTGGCGATGGGTTGCAGCGAGATGTCGGCCATCAGGAAAACGGTCTCGATGCTGGCATCGATCTGCTGGTTCATCCCGGCCATCTGGTATTCGTATTCGAAATCGGCGACCGCGCGCAGGCCGCGAATGATCACGCCCGCGCCAACATGGCGGGCATATTTCATCAGCAGCGCATCGAAACCGCGAATCTCGACATTGGTAAGGCCAAGCCGTTCGACTTCCGCCGCCATCATCTCCATCCGCTCATCGGTGGTGAACATCGCGGTTTTGCTGGGATTGGTGGTGACGCCAATAATCAGCCGGTCCACCAGCTTGGCACCGCGCCGGATAATATCCGCATGGCCAAGCGTGCAGGGATCGAAAGTGCCGGGATAGAGGCCGATGCGTTCGCTGCTCACCTGTCCCGCTCCACGATAAACCTCGCCAGCGCGCGCAGCAGGTCGGCTTCGCTGCCGTGGCTGGCGAGGTGGCCAATCGCCTGATCCGCCAGCGCGTGCGCCTGTGCGCGTGCGCCATCGACGCCCATAAGGCTGACGAACGTCGCTTTGCCCGCATCGGCATCTTTGCGCAGCGCCTTGCCCGCCTTGGCCTCGTCGCCCTCTTCATCGAGTAGATCGTCAGCGATCTGGAAAGCGAGGCCGCTATCGCGGGCGTAGTTGCGCAGGTGCGAGCGCCCCTCTTCCGGAACCTTGCCAAGGATCGCGCCCATTTCCACCGCCGCGCACAGCAGCGCGCCGGTTTTAAGCTGTTGCAGACGGGTAATCGTGTGCAGATCAAGATCGCCGCCGACTTCCTCGGCCGCGATGTCCATCACCTGCCCGCCCGCCATGCCCTTGTGGCCGCTCGCGCTTGCCAGTGCATGGACAAGCTCGGCGCGGATCCACGGATCGTTGCTCACCTGCCGCCCGCCGAGAATCTCGAACGCCAGCGCATGGAGCGAATCTCCCGCCAGCACCGCAATCGCCTCGTCAAACGCCTTGTGCAGTGTCGGCTTGCCGTGGCGCATATCGTCATCGTCCATGCACGGCAGATCATCGTGGATCAGCGAGTACACATGGATCGCCTCTATCGCGGCTCCGGCATAGACCGCCGCGGCACGGCTTGCGCCATACATCTCGGCTACCGTCGCCAGCAGCAGCGGGCGCACCCGTTTGCCGCCGCCGATGGCAGCATAGCGCATCGCCTCCACCAGCCGCGCGGAGTTGTCCTCCGGCACCGGCAGGAGCGCGTCGAACGCGTTGTCGATTTCCTGCTGGATGCGTTTCAGCCCGCTGCCCAGAATATCATTCGCCACGACGAGTTCCATCAGTCCGTATCGAAGGGCTGCGTGCCCTGCGCCTTGCCGTCCGGCCCGGCGACAATCTTCTCGATCCGCGCCTGCGCCGCATCGAGCCGCGCCTGACAATGCTGGCGCAGCTTCTCGCCCTGTTCGTAGAGATCAATGCTCTCGTCGAGCTTTGCCTCGCCGCTTTCCAGCTTGCGCACAACATCTTCGAGCGCACGCAGCGCGTCCTCGAAACTCATTTCGGCAATGTTCGGACTATCTCCCATGCGGGAACCTTTGGCCCGCACGTGCATCGGGGTCAAGCAGGCCAAGCCAAGGGGAGCCGGATATGAAGTGGATTATTGCCTATATCGCCGCCGCGATTGCGTTCGGGGTGCTCGACAGCTTCTGGCTGCGTTGGGCCGCGCCGAACCTTTACCGGCCTGTCATCGGCGAGATATTGGCTGACAGCTTCCGTATGGGACCGGCGCTGGCGTTTTACGCAATCTACATCGCGGGCATGGTGTGGTTCGGCATCAAGCCGGGGATCGAAAGCGGCAATGTGTTGCAGGCGCTGCTTAACGGCGCGCTGCTGGGTCTGGTCTGCTATGCAACCTTTGACCTTACCAGCCAGGCAGTGATGAAGGTTTGGGCGACGCATATTTCTATTGCCGACATCGCTTGGGGCACATTTGCCACGGGGGTGGCGAGCGCGGTGAGTTGCTGGGTGGTTTTGCGCTTCTTCCCATGAACAGGCTTTTTTGAGGGAAACTGGGTGCCACAGGGCTAGCGAACAGGGTGATGCGGAGCTAAGGCGCGTCCCATGAGCGAAATCACCCCCGAAGTGGTCGAACAGCACGGCCTCAGCCCCGAAGAATATGACCGCGTGCTCCATGCCCTCGGGCGCGAGCCCAACCTTGTCGAGCTGGGCATTTTCTCGGTCATGTGGAGCGAGCACTGCTCCTACAAATCCTCGCGCCTGCACCTCAAGAAGCTGCCTACCGAAGCGCCGTGGGTGATCTGCGGCCCGGGCGAGAATGCGGGTGTGATCGACATCGGCGATGGTCAGGCGGCGATCTTCAAGATGGAGAGCCACAACCACCCCTCTTACATCGAGCCCTATCAGGGCGCGGCGACGGGCGTTGGCGGTATCTTGCGCGACGTTTTCACCATGGGTGCGCGTCCGGTGGCTAACGCCAATGCGCTGCGCTTTGGCCGTCCCGATCACCCGAAGATGAAGCATCTTGTGCAAGGCGTGGTCGCAGGCATCGGCGGCTACGGCAATTGCGTCGGCGTGCCGACCGTGTGCGGCGAGACCAATTTCCATCCCGCCTATGATGGCAATATCCTCGTCAACGCGATGACCGTGGGCGTCGCCGATGCGGACAAGATTTTCTACTCTGCCGCGACGGGCGTGGGCAATCCGATCGTCTATGTCGGCTCCAAAACCGGCCGCGACGGTATTCACGGCGCGACCATGGCCAGCGCCGATTTCGAGGAAGATGCCGACGCCAAGCGCCCGACGGTGCAGGTGGGCGACCCCTTCACTGAAAAGCTGCTGATCGAAGCCTGCCTCGAACTGATGGCGACCGATGCTATCGTCGCGATTCAGGATATGGGTGCAGCCGGCCTCACCTCCTCGTCAGTCGAAATGGCGACCAACGGCAAGGCCGGTATCCGGCTCGACATGGACAAGGTGCCGTGCCGCGAAGAGGGCATGACGCCGTACGAGATGATGCTGTCGGAGAGCCAGGAGCGGATGCTCATGGTGCTGAAGCCGGGCAAGGAAGCCATGGCGGAAGCGATCTTCCGCAAGTGGGAACTCGATTTCGCAGTCATCGGCGAAGTCACCGACACGCAGCACATGGTGCTCGAATGGGGCGGCGAAGTCGTGTGCGACATTCCGCTTGGCCCCCTCGCCGCCGACGCGCCGCTTTATGACCGGCCCTATATCAGCCGCGAGGAATACGCCGCGTGGGCCGGCATTGCGCCGATCACCGAAAGGCCCGACAGCGCCGATCCGGGGGCGGATTTGCTGACGCTGCTCGCCAGCCCCAACCTTGCTTCGAAAAGCTGGATCAGCGAGCAATATGACAGCCAGGTCGGCGCGGATACGCTGCAGACCGGCGGCGATGCGGGGGTGGTGCGCGTGCATGGCACGAAGAAGGCGCTCGCCATCAGCACCGATTGCACCCCGCGCTATGTCCATGCTGACCCCTATGAAGGCGGCAAGCAGGCGATTGCCGAGGCCTATCGCAACCTCTGCGCGGTGGGTGCGCGTCCGCTGGCAGTGACCAACTGCCTCAACTTCGCCAACCCGCAGCGGCCCGAGATCATGGCGCAGCTTGTCCACGCGCTGGAAGGCATGGGCAAGGCGTGCAAATATCTCGATTTCCCCATCGTTTCGGGCAATGTCAGCCTTTATAACGAGAGCAAGGCGACGGGCGGTGGCTCGGCCATTCTGCCCACCCCTGCCATCGGCGGTGTCGGCCTGATCGACGACTATGCGCAGATGATGACGATGCCGTTCAAGGCGGCGGGCGAAACGATTTACCTGATCGCACCCGAGGCATGGGCGACACCCGATCCCTCCCGCTCGCATCTCGGTAAATCGCTCTGGCTGAGCACCGTGCCTGGCCGCGACGAAGGCCGCGCGCCGCCGGTCGATCTGACGCTGGAAAAGGCGGCGGGCCGCATCGTGCGCGAATTGATCGCGGACGGGCTGGTGAGCGCGGTGCACGATATCTCCGACGGCGGCCTTGCCGTCGCGCTTGCCGAAATGGCGATGGCGAGCGGGATCGGCGCCGATGTGCAGGCGGACGACAAATACACCGCTGCACAATGGTGGTTCGGCGAGGATCAGGGCCGCTACATCATCACCGTGCCCGATACGCAGGCCTTCAACGAAGCACTCGCCAAGGGCACCGAGAATGACGAGACGGCTGCGGTGGGTTTCACCCGCATCGGCACGACTGGCGGAGACAGCCTGCTGGGCGTGAGCATTGACGAGATGCGCAAGGCACATCGTAGCTTCTTTGCAGAGTGGATGGGGTAAGCCAGTAACCGTCACCCCGGCGAAGGCCGGGGTCCAGATCACCAGGTCGGCACTGGATCCCGGCCTTCGCCGGGATGACGATATGACCGAAACCCACCACCCCTTTCCGCCGTTGCCCGATTATTCGGATGAAGAACGCATCGCCCGCGCCAAGGCCGCTTACGAGCAGCTCAAGACGCGCCATTCGTGCCGCGACTTCTCCGATGCGCCGGTGCCGCGCGAAGTCATCGAATACGCGATCCGCACGGCGGGCACCGCGCCCAATGGCGCGAACCATCAGCCGTGGCATTTCGCGGTGATCCACTCGCCCGAGAAAAAGCGCGCCATTCGCGAAGCTGCCGAAGCCGAGGAACGGCGTTTCTATGGCGAGGATGGCGACAAGCCCAAGGCGAGCGAGGAATGGCTCGACGCGCTCGCCCCCATCGGCACCGATGCGTCCAAGCCCTATCTCGAAACCGCGCCGTGGCTGATCGCCTGCTTCGCGCAGCGTACCGGCGGGATCGATGAAGATGGCGAGACGCAAAACTACTACGTCAATGAAAGCGTCGGCATCGCCTGCGGAATGCTGATTACCGCGCTGCACGAGGCGGGGCTGGCGACACTGACGCACACCCCCTCCCCCATGGGTTTCCTGCGCGATCTGTGCGGACGCCCAAAGAACGAAAAACCGCTGATGATTATCGTCGCGGGCCTGCCGGGCGAGAATGCGACCGTGCCGGAACACGCGATCCGCAAGAAGCCGCTCGAACAGATTGCCAGCTGGTTGTGAGTTCGCGCTAACCCAAAAACCCGCTCATGCTGAGCCTGTCGAAGCATCGTCCTTCACTTGGGGGACTTCGCCAAAAGGAAAAGCGATCCTTCGACAAGCTCAGGATGAGCGGTGGTGGTTAGTCGCGTTGGATGCCTAACCCACCCAATCCTTCTCCGGAATTTCCAGCAGCTTGAGCAGGCTGGTCAGATCGCCGCGATCAACCCAGCCATTCGCCGCCGCGCGGGCTTTGGGCTTGGCGCGGTAGGCGATGCCGTAGGTTGAGGCTAGCAGCATCGGGATGTCGTTTGCCCCGTCACCCGCCGCCATGCTGACAATATCAGCGCCCAAGGCGGCAGTTTCCTCGCACAGTACCGCTTCCTTGGTCGAGCTATCGACAATCACGCCCACCAGTCCGCCGGTGAGCTTGCCGCCTGCAACCTCCAGCCGGTTGCCGACCACCCGCTCAAAGCCCAGTCGCTCGGCCACACGGTCAGCAAAGTGATGGAAGCCACCGGTCACCAGCACGGTGCGGCAGCCTTGGCTCTTCAGCGTCTCGACCAGAACCCGCGCCCCCGGCGTCGGGCGGATGCGTTCGGCAAGGCACTGGTCGATCGCGCTTTCATCCAGCCCCGCCAGCAGGCCAACCCGCTCGCGCAGAGCGCTTTCAAAATCGAGCTCGCCCTGCATCGCCCGCTCGGTGATGTCGGCCACCTTGTCCTTCAATCCGGCGAAATCGGCGAGTTCGTCGATGCATTCCTGCCCGATCATGGTCGAATCCATGTCGGAGACAAAGATCCGCGGGAGGGCGAAGGGCGCGGTCGCCACAATCGCGTCGCTTTCGGGGAAATGCGCGTCCAGCGCGGCGCGGAACGCAGCCTTATTGCTGCCCGGGCTTTCGATCTGCAGCACGTCGCCGCAGAAATCGAGCATCGCCGCGTGCGCCACCGGCGCCTCGCCGCCGGCCAACGCCGCCGTCATCGCTTCGAGGCGGGTTTCCAGTGTGGCGGGGTCTGCTATCAGACGGGCGATGAGCACTTCGGCAACTCCTGCGCAAAACAAGGTCGCGCTCATTGCAGGGCCAACCGCGAGCGGCAAGTCCGATCTGGCGGTGCAACTGGCAAAGGCGTGGGAAAGCGGGCGCGATGCGGGCGCGGTCGTGATCAATGCCGACAGCGCGCAGGTCTATGCCGATTTGCGCGTGCTGTCCGCCCGCCCCGACGAAGAAGAGATGCAAGGCGTGCCGCATCGCCTGTTCGGCACATGGGACGGCGCGCAGGCGTGTTCGGCAGTGGATTGGGCGGAGAAGGCTAAGGCCGAGATTGCAAGCGCGCATTCTGCGGGCGACCTACCGATACTGGTCGGCGGCACAGGTATGTATCTGCAAGTGTTGCTCGACGGGATTGCTCCCATCCCGCCTATCGATCCTCACATCCGCGCCGAAATCCGGGCTCTGGATGTGGGCGATGCCTATTCCGCTCTGAGTGCGGAAGACCCCGAACGTGCCGCAATGCTCGCCCCGCTGGACTCGCAAAGGATTGCCCGCGCGCTGGAAGTCGTCCGTTCGACCGGCGTGACGCTGGGCGAATGGCAGAAGCGCAAAACCGGCGGGATTGGGGACGCAATCGAGCTGCACCCGTTGATCCTGCTACCCGAACGCGGATGGCTCTACGAACGCTGTGACCGGCGGCTGGAGATCATGGCGGCCAATGGCGCGGTGCAGGAAGTCGAAGCCCTGCTCGCCCGCCAGCTCGACCCCGATCTGCCTGTCATGCGCGCCATCGGCGTGCGCGAGTTTGCCGGATTTGTGCGCGGCGAATGCGCGCTAGAGGAGGCAATCGCGACAGGCCAGCAATCCACCCGCAATTTCGCCAAGCGGCAATATACGTGGTTCCGCAACCAGCCTCCGCCCGAATGGCCGCGCGTAGAGCCAAGAAACGTCGATATTCGCGCACAATTCGACATATTATTTCACGATTAGCTGTTGACAAGACATTTTCGAAAAGCTACTTCGCGGATCGAGAGAACGGAACTATGGCCCGGCAGGAGCGATCTTGCCGGGTTCATTTTTGTCCGTTGAGAGCCGAGGAGTGCTATCGTGTCGGAAGAACGCAGCGGAGCTGCGATATTGGTTGAATGCCTTGCGCGGCAGGGCGTGGAATTCGTCTTCGGTTATCCCGGCGGCGCTGTCTTGCCGATCTATGACGAGCTGTTTTCCGACACGCGCATCCGCCACATCCTTGTCCGGCACGAGGCTGGCGCAGCGCACGCGGCGGAAGGCTATGCCCGCTCTACCGGCAAGCCGGGCGTGGTGCTGGTGACGAGCGGCCCCGGCGCGACCAACGCGATTACCGGCATTGCCGATGCCTATATGGACTCGATCCCGATGGTGGTCATCACCGGACAGGTGCCCACGCCCCTGATCGGGACAGACGCCTTTCAGGAAGCCGACACGGTTGGCCTGACGCGGCATTGCACCAAACACAATTATCTTGTGAAAGACCCTGAAGACCTTGCCGCAACCATCGAAGAAGCCTTCGAAATTGCGACAACCGGTCGCCCCGGCCCGGTCGTGATCGATATTCCCAAGAACGTGCAGATCGCCACCGCGCAACAAGGCGAAGGCCCTGCCCCGCGCAAGAAACGCTATCACCCGCGTATGGTCGGCTCGGCAGACGAAATCGCCGAAGCGGTCGAACTGATCGCCAATGCCGAGCGTCCCGTCTTCTACACCGGCGGCGGCGTTATCAATTCCGGCCCCAAAGCGACCGAACTGCTGCGGCAACTCCAATCGATCACCGGCGCACCCACCACCTCCACGTTGATGGGTCTCGGTGCCTTCCCCGCTGACCATCCCGACTGGCTGGGAATGCTGGGAATGCACGGCACGTTCGAAGCCAATATGGCGATGAACCAGTGCGACGTGATGGTGTGCATCGGCGCGCGATTTGATGACCGTGTGACGGGCAGGCTCGATGCTTTCTCGCCGGGATCGAAGAAAATCCATATCGATATCGACCGCTCCAGCATCAACAAGATCGTGCCGGTCGATCTCGGCATTGTCGGCGACTGCGCGGCGGTGCTCGAACAGATGATTTCGTGCTGGGGCGACAGGAAGAGCAAGGACCTCGGCGAATGGAAGGCGCGCATCGCCGGATGGCGTGCGCGTGACAGCCTCGCCTATCCGCCGAGCAAGGACGCGATCATGCCGCAATTGGCGGTGGAGCGTCTTTTCGCCCTCACCAAACACCGCGATCCGATCATCACCACCGAAGTCGGCCAGCACCAGATGTGGGCGGCGCAATATTTCGGCTTTATGGGCCCGAACAAATGGCTCACCAGCGGCGGCCTTGGCACGATGGGTTACGGCCTGCCTGCAGCCATCGGCGCGCAATTGGGCAATCCGGACAGCCTCGTGATCGATATTGCCGGTGAAGCCAGCATCCAGATGAATATCCAGGAGCTCGGCACCGCCAGCCAGTTCCGCCTGCCGGTGAAGATCTTCATTCTCAACAATGAATATATGGGCATGGTCCGCCAGTGGCAGGAGCTGACCTATGAAAGCCGCTATTCGAACAGCTATTCGGACAGCCTGCCCGATTTCGTGAAGCTGGGCGAAAGCTATGGCTGGAAAGGCATCCGCATTACTGACGAGGCGGGCCTCGATGCAGGCATTCAGGCGATGCTCGACCATGACGGGCCGGTGATCGTCGATTGCCAGGTGGCCAAGGACGCGAATTGCTTCCCGATGATTCCCTCGGGCGCGGCGCATACCGATATGCTGCTTTACGGTGATCTGGTCGGCGGCACGATGGAAGACGAAGCGAAGGCCTTGGTGTAACATGAAAATCCAGCACCGCGCTTCAGAGCGCCACGTCCTCACCGTTGTTGTCGATAACGAGCCGGGCATTCTCGCCAAGATCACCGGCCTGTTCACCGCGCGCGGTTACAATATCGACAGCCTGACCGTGGCCGATATCAGCGAGGATCACGCGATCAGCCGCATCACCATCGTCACCGGCGGCCCGCCGCAGGTGATCGACCAGATCCAGGCGCAGCTTGAGCGGCTGGTACCCGTCCACCGCGTGATCGACCTCACCGAAGAAGGCCCGCATGTCGAGCGCGAACTGGCGCTGGTGAAGGTCAAGGGCACGGGCGAAACCCGCGTTGAGGCGCTGCGCACCGCCGAAGTTTTTCGCGCCAGCGTGGTCGATACCACGCCCGAAAGCTTCATTTTCGAACTTACCGGCTCCTCCACCAAGGTCGACAGCTTTGTCGCCCTGATGCGCGGGCTGGGCTTGGTGGAAGTCGGGCGCTCGGGCATAGTCGGCATGATGCGCGGAGCCGAAGGGGCCTGAACACTATGGAATACGTAAATCCAGCTTTTCTGCTGCTGATGGCAGCTGCCTTGTGCGCGATTACCGCACTGGTGCATTCCGTGCTTGGCGAACAACGGCTGATCCAGCCGATCCTCGCCAGCGGTATGCCGTTAATGGAAAGCCCGCTCGCCCGCGCGGTTACGCGCTTTGCGTGGCACTGGACGACGCTGCTGTGGTTCTGCGTGGCGGCGGTGCTGGCGCTCTCGGCCTATGGCGATATCGCGGTGCCGAACCTCCTCCTTGCCATTGGCGCGGTGCATCTCGTCGCCGGGATTGGCGACGCCATTCTTTCGCGCGGGCAGCATATCGGCTGGCCGCTCATCACCATCATCGGAGTGCTCACGCTCTCCGCCCATTACATCACACAGAACCCGTAGGATTACCCGATGAAAGCCTTTTACGACGCCGATTGCGATCTCAACCTCATCACCGACAAGACCATCGTCGTGCTCGGCTATGGCTCGCAGGGCCACGCCCATGCGCAGAACTTGCGCGATAGCGGGGTGAAGGATGTGCGCATTGCCCTGCGCGAAGGCTCCGCCACCGCGAAGAAGGCAGAGGCGGCCGGGTTCGAAGTCGTCAGCAACGCAAAAGCCGCGGAAATCGCCGACATTCTGATGATCCTCGCTCCGGACGAGCATCAGGCGGCGATCTGGGCGAATGATCTGAAAGGCAAGATGAAGCCGGGTGCGGCGCTCGCCTTTGCCCACGGTCTCAACGTGCATTTCGGTCTGATCGACCCGACCGACGATATCGACGTCATCATGATCGCACCCAAGGGCCCCGGCCATACCGTGCGCAGCGAATACCAGCGCGGCGGCGGCGTGCCCTGCCTCATCGCCATCCATCAGGACACCAGCGGCAACGCCCATGATATCGCGCTGGCCTATGCCAGCGGTGTTGGCGGCGGGCGCAGCGGCATTATCGAAACCAATTTCAAGGAAGAATGCGAAACCGACCTGTTCGGCGAGCAGGCCGTGCTGTGCGGCGGCATCAGCCATCTGATTATGGCCGGTTTCGAAACGCTGGTGGAAGCGGGCTACGCCCCCGAAATGGCCTATTTCGAGTGCCTGCACGAAACCAAACTGATCGTCGATCTGCTGTATGAAGGCGGGATCGCCAATATGCGCTATTCGATCAGCAACACTGCCGAATATGGCGACTATCACACCGGCCCGCGCATCATCACCGATGAAACAAAGGCCGAGATGAAGCGCGTGCTCGACGATATCCAGCGCGGCAAATTCGTGCAGCGCTTCATGCTCGATAACGCCGTCGGCAATCCGGAAATGAAGGCCGCGCGCAAGCGTCAGGCCGAACATCCGATCGAACAGACCGGCGCGCAATTGCGTGCGATGATGCCGTGGATCACCGCCAACAAGCTGGTTGATAAGACCCGCAACTAGCCGCTAGTCCGGCGGTGTAATGAACGACAACCGCTTCACCCTCATCGCCCTGCTCGTCTGCGGGGCGCTGTGGGCGGGCGTCGTGCTGTTCCAGTCGAGCGAGAACCTCGGAAACGAGATTTACGAGCGCACCGTCAGCGATGCCGCGATCGAAGAAGCGGCGCGCGCGCAACTGGCGCAGGTGCAGCGCGATTCCTTCGCCGAGGACAAGGAGTTTTGCGGCCTGCTGGCCGAGAATGCCGATGGCGAAATAGTTTCGCGCACCGTGCTGGTGGGCGATCACGAAAGCTGCGACATCACCTTTTTCGACGTGCGCACGCTCTATCCGCTGGCCACCTATCACACCCATGCGGGCTTCAATCCCGATTATGACAGCGAAGTCCCCTCGCTGATCGATGTCGAAGGGGACATGGCAAGCGGAATGGACGGCTTTGTCGCCACGCCCGGCGGGCGCTTCTGGCATATTGATGGCGCAACCGGCGTCGCGCGGCAGGTGTGCGGCGAGGATTGCCTGCCCAGCGATCCCGACTACCGCGAATGCAGCGGCCCGCCGTTAGCGGAGCAATACACGCTCGAGGCGCTGCGCGAACGCGCCGAAAGCGCTTGGGGTGCGTGCTAGGGCGGGCGAAAGCTGCGCCTTGGCCGGAACAAGTTTTCCTCCTTGGACATTGAGCGTGTGATCCCCACCTTCGCGGGACGCAGGTTTCAAGGAGTTCCCCATGCGCAAGACCATTCTCGCCCTTACCGCTTCTGGCGCGGTTGCCGCGTTCGGCGCGACCGCCTCGCTCGCCGTTACCAATGACAATCCGCCGGTCTTCCAGTCGCTCGATCCCGCGAGCGTCGAGTCCGGCACCTACGCCACCGATCCTTCGCACACGCTGGTCGAATGGCGGGTGAGCCATTTCGGCTTCAACGACTATTTCGGCCTGTTCGGCGATGCCGAGGGGACGCTGGAGCTTGATACCGAGAACATGGCGAACACGTCGGTTGATGTGCGCATCCCGATCAACTCGCTCGCTGTGGTGAGCAGTGGCCTGCGCGAACATATGCTGCGCCCCGGTGCCGATGGCGGCGCGCCCGATTTCTTCGGCCCCGATGCGGATGATGCCCGCTTCGTCTCCACCGCGATCCACCAGACCAGCGAGACGACCGCGCACATCATCGGGGATCTGACCATTAACGGGCAGACCAACCAGGTGATGCTCGACGCCGAGTTTTCGGGCAGCGGCGACAATCCATTCAACCAGCGCACCACGGTCGGCTTCCACGCCACCACGACGATCATGCGCAGCGAGTTCGGCATGGACTACGCCGTGCCCGCCATCGGCGATGAAGTGGTGCTCGACATTACTGTCGCGTTCGAAAAGCAATAAGGCACCTTTTGCTGCATGAAACACGGGCGCTGCGCACAAAAAGTGTGCAGCGCCCATTTTCGTGTCTGGACGCTCTGCCGCTTCCCCGCTAAGCCTACTGCTATGCACTCGGCCTACAGCCTGCTTCTGCTTCGACTTACACGCCCTTAGGCGTGCCGTTCTGCCTGCGCATTGCAGGCACACCGCCTAAGGGCTTCTCCATCGCACCGAACCCAGTCGAACAAGGCTTAGCTTTCCATGCCCATGCTCCGCGATCCGAGCGCCAAATACCGTCCTTTCCCGCAGGTTGATCTGCCCGACCGGCAATGGCCCAGCCGCACCATCACCGCGCCGCCGCGCTGGCTCAGCACCGATCTGCGCGATGGCAACCAGTCGATTATCGACCCGATGGACCGCGCGAAGAAGACCCGCTTCTTCGATCTGCTGGTGGAGCTGGGCGTGAAGGAAATCGAGGTCGGCTTTCCGGCGGCAGGCGAGACCGAATTCAGCTTCATCAACTGGCTGGTGAATGCCGACAAGGTGCCCGACGATGTCGTGGTCCAAGTCCTCACCCAGTCGCGCGAGGATCTGATCAAGCGCAGCTTCGAAAGCCTTGAAGGCGCGCATTCGGCCATCGTCCATCTCTACAATGCGGTCAGCCCCGCATGGCGCGAGATCGTGTTCAAGATGAGCCGCGAAGAAGTGAAAGCGATTGCGATCAAAGGCGCGCAATTGCTGGTGGACGAGGCGGCGAAGCGGCCCGGCACTGACTGGCATTTCCAGTATTCGCCAGAGACCTTTTCCACCGCCGAACTCGATTTCAGCCTGGAGGTTTGCGAGGCGGTGATGGCGACGGTGGGCGCGACGGCAGATCGGCCCGTCATCCTCAACCTGCCCGCCACAGTCGAAGCGGCAACGCCCAATGTCTATGCCGACCAGATCGAATATTTCTGCCGCAATCTGCCGAACCGCGATGCGGCGGTCATCAGCCTGCACACACATAACGACCGCGGCACGGGCGTTGCCGCTGCGGAGCTGGGCCTGATGGCGGGCGCTGACCGGATCGAAGGCTGTATGTTCGGCAATGGCGAGCGGACGGGCAATTGCTGCCTCGTCACCGTGGCGCTCAATATGTACACGCAGGGCATCGATCCCGGCCTCGATTTCAGCGACATCGACCGCGTGATCGAGACGGTGGAGTATTGCAACGCCCTGCCCGTCCACCCGCGCCACCCCTATGGCGGCGAACTGGTGTTCACCGCCTTCTCCGGCAGCCATCAGGATGCGATCAAGAAGGGCTTCGAGGCGCGCGAGGGGCAGAATGACGAAGGCTGGCGTGTGCCCTATCTCCCGATCGATCCGGCCGATCTGGGCCGCTCCTACGAAGCAGTGATCCGCGTCAATTCGCAGAGCGGCAAAGGCGGTTTCGCCTGGGTGCTGCAGCAGGACCAAGGGCTGAAACTGCCCAAGCGGCTGCAAGCCGACTTTTCGCGCCATGTGCAACATCTGGCCGACGATCTGGGACGCGAGCTCAACGCGGCGGATATCTGGGACTGCTTCCGCACGACCTATTACCTGCAAGTCGACAAGCGGCGCTTCAAGCTGGTCGATTACGAGGAAAGCCGCGGCTCGGACGGCACGCGCATCTTCACCGGCACGGTCGAAGTCGATGGCGTAGAACAGCGCGTTTCGGGACGCGGCAAGGGGCTGATCTCTTCGGTGCTGGCGACCCTGCGCGACAGTTTCGGGCTCGACTTTGAAGTCACCGATTATTCCGAGCACGCGCTGGGTTCGGGCGTCGATGCCAATGCGGCGGCCTATATCGAGTGGGCTGCACCCGATGGCCGCAGCGGCTGGGGCGTCGGGATGGACGAGGATGTGGCGAGCGCGGGCGTGCGCGCTCTGCTCAGCGCCGCGAATGCCGCCTCGCAAGGGCCCGGCACGCCGCCCTATTGAGCCATAAGGACACTTCCGTAGCCCCCCGCTTGCCAGCCGCTAACGGCACCACCGCTATCGCATTGCCCGTCGCAATGGATGGTGTGCCCGATGCTGGAGAATCTCGCGCTGATGGCGTCCCTTGCGCTGGCCGTGCTCGCCGTGCTGTTTGCCGGGCTGTTTTGGCGCGAGCGGGCAATGCGCTTGGCCGAAGCACAATCCCACTCCGAAACCGAAAATGTCCGCGCAAAGGAAATGCAGACCGAACTAGCCGCCGCCCGCCAATTTGCGCGCGACGAAGCGCAGGCCAAGTCCGCCTTCCTCGCCAATATGAGCCACGAAATCCGCACTCCGATGAACGGCGTGGTCGGTTTCACAGAATTGCTGCTCGAAAGCGACCTCGACGAGGCGCAGCGTAGCCATGTGCAGCTGATCGCCGATTCGGGCCGCGCGATGATGCAATTGCTCAACGACATTCTCGATCACGCAAAGATCGAATCGGGCGAAATGCGCATAGCCCCCGAACCCACCGAGCTGCGCCCGCAGCTGGAACATTGCATCAAGCTGATGGAGCCGATGGCGCGCTCCAAAGGCCTCTCGATCGGGATGTGGGTGGACGAAGCTGTCCCGCAGGCGATGGAGCTTGATCCGCTGCGTATTCGGCAAGTGCTGCTCAACCTGCTCGGAAATGCGATCAAATTTACCGAATGCGGCGGCATCGACATGGAAGCGCGGATCGAAAACAGCAGCAATGGCCGCCAGTTGCTGCTCTCTGTCATCGATACAGGCGTAGGCATTGCCGGGGACAAGCTCGCGGACATTTTCACGCCGTTCCGGCAAGGCGAAGGTACGATTGCGCGGGGCTATGGCGGCACCGGGCTTGGGCTGGCGATTTCCAGCCAGCTCATCGGCATGATGGGCGGCGATATCAGCGTGCAATCGCGCGAGGGCGTGGGAACGCAATTCACTATCCGTCTGCCGTTGCATGACGTCGCCGCCCCGCCCGCGCCCGTCTCGCCGCCGCGCCCTGAGGCAAGGCGTGGGCAAAGCGCGCATGCCCTGCGCGGGGCGCGCGTGCTGATCGCGGAGGATCACGGGATCAATCAGGAGCTGATACTGGCCATGGCAGAAACGCTGGGGCTGGAAGCACATCTGGTCGACAATGGTGAGGATGCGGTTGCCGCTGTGGTTGCCGCCGCCGACGCTGGCAGGCCTTTTGCCGCCGCGCTGATGGATGTGATGATGCCGCGCCTCGACGGGCTGGAGGCGACGCGCCGCCTGCGGGCACTGGGTTTTGACGCACAACAACTGCCGGTGATCGCACTCACCGCCAATTGCTACGCCGAGGATGTTGCCGCCTGTGCCCGAGCAGGAATGCAGTCGCATCTCGGCAAGCCGGTGAGCACGGTCGCGCTGGCCCGCGAACTGGCGCGCTGGCTCGGGCCGGGACGACTGGTGGATCCGCCCGCGCCGAGCAAACCGGACGGTCGGCTGGAAGACCGATACCGCTCGCGCAAGCTGCATCTTCTCAATACTCTGCGGCAGACATTGGAGCGCGCGCCGGGGCAGGCCGACTGGGCCGATCTGGCGCAGCAATTGCATCGGCTTGCAGGCGTTGCCGCCACTTTCGGCGAGCCGGAGCTGGGGGAAGCTTCGCGGCGGTTGGAGCACAGGCTGGCGAGCTTACCAAGCGTCGAAGACCGGCTGCACGCCCTGCGGAGGGAATTGCCGCATTTCGAGGCTGCTGCCTGAAATCGCCTCGTTCCCGCTCGCCTGCCACAGCTGATCAACCATCGCATCGAGCATCGAGAAGTCGACGCCCGCGCGAAACGGGTCCTTGCGATTGAGCACGAAGCGCCGCGCACCTTGTTGCAGCAACCGCCGTCGCAGTGCCCGCCGCAAAAGTTCGAGCCGCATCAACGCCTCTTGCCGCGCGATTTCGGGGGTCCGCAAACGGGCGCGATGCCATCCCGCCTCTATCTGCCCGACCCGCTCTGCGGTCAGCTCGTTATAGTGACGGTGCGGCCCCCTATGCAGCGGCATCCCGGTGCGGCGTGCAGCGGCATCGGTAGCTGGAAGCAGCAAGCCATTGCTGCGAAAATCGTCGAACTGCATGCGCGGACTGCCGATGCTCGCGAACATCGCGGCGAGCGGTGGGAGACGCAACAATTGTAAAGGCAAGATATAATGGCGCTGCATATCCGCTTGCCAGCCGGGCGAGCCGTGCCGGTTGATGGCACGAAAGGGCACGGGTTTGCGATTTTGCAGCGACCTTACGGCGCCAACGGCTTGTGCCCCGGCTAGGCTGGTGGTCCCCTCCACAGCCGCAGAATGGCAGAGTTGTCCACAGGTTCAAGCCATAGCGGTGCGCCATCAGGGCCGGTGAAACTTTCAACCGAGTCAATACGCCCATGCTCGACGAGCCAGTTCACAATGCGCAGCGCCACTTTCACCGCCTGCACCGGATCACCGTAGGATTCGCGAGGGATGTGCAATTCCTGGCCGGTGAACAGTGCCAGTCCTTCGCTCACCAGACCATCTTCCCCCTGCGTATTGAGCGCAGTCAGCCCAAGGCCAGGGAACACCCCGCCTTCAATCCAGTGGGTGACACCGTCGGCAAAATATCCCGCCTCGCAGCACGTGCGGGCTGCGTGCCAGGCGACGCCTCGGGCATTGAGTGCGGCGGCCAGTTGGGCCGTCAGCGATGCGAGCAAACGGACCACTGGAAACACCATCATCCCGCTGGTGAGATGCGGGCCCGGCACCAGTGTAATCGCCTCGCAATCGCGGGGCATGTCCACCGGGCTAATGCCAAACACATATTCGCAATGCGGTCTCAGATCGGGCACACCGGGGGCAAGGCCGGTAAGATCGAACGTAAGGCCATTGGCCATCAGCTCCACCCAGCCCTCAGCACCGGCACCCTCGCCCGCAGGGTCAAAACTGACGGTGAACCCGTCGCTTGCATGAGCCGCCGCATGAATCGCCTTTGCTGCCGGTCGCTCTCCGGGGGCGAACAGCAGCGAGCTGCCACAAACAGCGTTCGGCATCTCCAAGCTCTGCGCGCTAGCTATCGGTTCCACCCTTCCCTGCACCGGACAGCGCCATGCCGGTTTCTGTCCATCGCGTCGATTCGAACGCAAGCAGTGCCGCAATACTACTGATTTGATTGCCTTGCGGTAAAGCCTGCCCTGGGCAAAAGCTCGAAAACCGAGACACTTCCCTGCGCAGGCGCCGATGGCTATGCTTTGGCCATGGATGCACATCTTTCGGTTCTGGGTGTCGAACACTCGCTTTCGGGCAAACGCTGGAGTTGGCGCGGAGGCAATATGCAGGTCGATGCCGCGTCCTCATACGGCGTCGCGGACCTTGGCAACAATATCCAGACACAGCTGCTCTTGTCTCGCGGCGTCGCACGGGAGGCCATCGAGATCCATCGCCGTCCGGCCTTGCGTGACTTCCTGCCCGATCCGTCCGTTTTTGCCGACATGGACCGCGCCGCAGAACGCATTGCCGAAGCGGTGATTTCCCGCGAGCCGATGACGGTCTATGGCGATTACGACGTCGATGGCGCGACCAGTTCCGCGCTGCTAATCCGCCTGCTGCGAATGCTGGGACATGAAGCGCAGCATTACATTCCAGACCGGCTGCTCGAAGGTTATGGCCCCAGCGGCGAAGCGCTGCTGAAAATCGGCAAAGCGGGATCGAGCCTGATCGTCACCGTCGATTGCGGCGCGATGGCGCATGAGGCGCTAGGCATGGCGCATGATGCCGGAATCGACGTGATCGTGGTCGACCATCACAAATGCTCGCCTGAATTGCCGCGCAGCTATGCCCTGGTCAATCCTAACCGGCTCGACGAAAGCGATGCGGGGGCGGAGCACGGGCATATGGCGGCAGTGGGCGTCGCCTTCGTGCTCGCCATTGCGATCGTACGGACACTTCGCCAGCGCGACTATTTCCAGCACCGGCGTGAGCCAGATCTGATGGCACTGCTCGATCTGGTGGCGCTTGGCACCGTTGCCGATGTTGCGGCGATACGCGGGCTCAACCGCGCCTTCGTCGCGCAAGGGCTCAAAGTGATGGCCAAGCGCGCCAATACCGGCATGGCGGCGCTGATCGATGCGAGCCGGTTGAAAGCCGCGCCCTCGGCCAGCGATTGCGGCTTTGCGCTCGGCCCGCGCATCAATGCTGGTGGCCGCGTGGGTGAAGCGACACTGGGTGTGCGGCTGCTCACCACCGAAGACGCGGACGAAGCGCGCGCGATTGCCGAGCAGCTCTCCCGCCTCAATGATGAGCGCCGCGCGATCGAGGCAGCGGTGCAGGAGGCCGCCGAAGCGCAACTCGATGCACAGCATAACAGTCCCGTGGTGATCTGCGCCGGTCGCGGCTGGCATCCGGGCGTGATTGGCATTGTCGCCGGACGCATCAAGGAGAAGTCGGGGAAACCGAGTATTGTCATCGCGCTCGATGATGAAGGGCCAGAAGGCAAGGGTTCGGGCCGCTCGATTGCGGGCGTCGACTTGGGTGCGGCCATCATCGGCGCTTGCGACAAAGGCCTGCTGGTCAAGGGCGGCGGGCATGCGATGGCGGCGGGACTGACAATCACAGCAGACAAGATGGACGCCTTCCGCGACTGGTTGGCCGAACGGCTGGAAGGCCCGGTCGCCCGTGCCTCTGCCGAGCAGACAATGACCCTCGACCTCGCCGTTGCCCCCGCCGGACTGACGCCAGAGCTTGTGGACACGCTGGAAAGCGCAGGCCCTTATGGTGTCGGCTGGCCGGGGCCGCGCATCGCGGTCGGGCCGGTTACGCTGGTGAAGGCCGATATCGTGGGCAATGATCATTTGCGGGTGATCGCTGCAGGTCAGGATGGCGGGCGCTTCAAGGGCATCGCCTTCCGTGCTGCCGAATCGCCGATGGGTCAGGCGCTGCTCCACGGTTCGAGCGGTCGGCGCGTCTGGCTGGCGGGGCGTGCCAAGATCGATGATTGGGGCAGCCGCCCCGCTGCCGAACTGCACCTAGAAGACGCGGCCTGGGCCGATTGAACAGGCAAAGTGCAATAAAGGCGAAATAATCGCCGCAATTGGGCTTGACCGCATCGCAACACCCGCCTAATTGCGCCGCTCCATCGCGTGTGGCCCCTTCGTCTAGCGGTTAGGACGCGGCCCTTTCACGGCTGAAACACGGGTTCGATTCCCGTAGGGGTCACCACCGATGGCAGGCGGCAGCAGTCCGCACTTCCCGACAATGTGACACGATTGTGCAGGCGCTGGCCAAAGCCTTGCTTCTGCGCCAAAGCACCGCGCATGACGGAACGATTCTTTCCGATTGCCGGAATAATCATCGCCATATTGACCGGCGGCGCGCTGGTCTATTCGGGCGCGGATTGGCTGTTTGCCGTCATCGTTGTTGTCCTGTGGATCGCCTCCTTCTGGATTTCCGCGCCGCCCCCGCCGCCAGTACGCCCGCCAGAGCCCGAGGGGCTGACGCTCACGACATCGGGAATGCGCGATCTGGTGGAGCATTCGGGTCTGCCCGTGCTGCTGCTCGACCAGAACCGCATCATCGTCGCCAATGCGCAGGCGCGCGAGGAAATCGGCCGCCATGTGCTGGGGCAGGATGCGCGAGTCGCCTTGCGGCATCCGGCAGCGATTGATCTGCTTTCGCGAGAGGGTGGCGGCTCGGTCACCGTGCAGGGGCTGACCGGCCCCAAGAGCAACTGGCAGATGACCTGCCAGCGCATTGACGCGCGCTATAGCTTGGTCGAACTGATCAACCGCACCGCCGAAGCCGATGTCAGCCGCGCCCATTCCGATTTTGTGGCCAATGCCAGCCACGAACTGCGCACGCCGCTCGCCTCGATCATCGGCTATATGGAAACGCTGGACGAGACCGGCCCCGATTTGCCTCCCGAAAAGGCCGGCAAATTCTACCAGACCGTTCTGAAAGAAGCGCGGCGGCTGCAATCGCTGATCGACGATCTGATGAGCCTCAGCAAGCTGGAAGCCGAAAAGCACGATCAACCGCGTGATGTTATCAATCTTGTCCCATTGATCCAGCAGGCAGCGCGCGATGGCGCCGGACCCGATCGCGCCGAGCGCCTTGAATTCGTGCTGGAAGAGCAGGCGCTCCACGTTCGCGGTGCGCAGAGCCAGCTGGAACAGCTGATCCGCAATCTGGTCGACAATGCGCTGAAATACAGCGCGCCGGGCACGCCGGTAACGGTTTCGCTTGCATTGGGAGAGCGCGGCATGGCGGTGGTGCAGATTATTGATCGCGGCGAAGGCATCGGGCGCGAGCACATTCCGCATCTGACCCGTCGCTTTTACCGCACCGATCCGGGCCGCAGCCGTGCTGCCGGTGGCACCGGGCTGGGCCTCGCCATCGTCAAGCACATTGTCGAACGGCATCGCGGACGACTCGATATCCAGAGCACGCTGGGAGAAGGAACCAATGTCACCGTCCGCCTTCCAGTCGCCGGCCTAACCTGAGCCACACCCTTCGCACTCTGCGCTGCCAGAGAGCTATCCACAGGCAATTTTCCGCTGTCACATAAGTGTCATGTGACACGCCTAGGGGCGCGGTCACATTTTAGACATATGACCGAAATGAGACACGCGCGATGAAATCAATCTATGCCTTGCCGCTGGCCGCCTTGGCTTTCGTCGCGACGCCTGTCGCCGCGCAGGACGCCGCAAACGCGAACCAAAGTGAAGTCGAGGAACTGCGCGCGCAAGTCGCCAGCCTGACTGCCCAGCTCACTGCGGTGAATGCGCGGCTTGACGCAATCGAGTCGGAAAACACCGCAGCAGCAAACGCCGTTGCAGCGCAACAGGCCGCGCCTGCACCTTCGGTCACCGCCGATGTCCCGACACAGGTGAGCATGGGCGCGGCAGCGGAGATTGAGAGCGAGGACGGTTTCTCCTTCAAGCCCTTCGGCCGCCTGATGCTCGATGCGGGCTGGACCGTCCTGCCCGATGGCCTTGGCCTCACCGACGGTTTCGACGCCGAAGCCCGCCGCGCACGGCTGGGTGTAGAGGGCAATATCCCCGGTGGCTTCGCCTACAAGATGGAGCTGGAATTCGCTGGCGGCGAAGTCGAAATTACCGATGCGCTGATCGAGTATGGCGCGGGCGACATTACCTTGTCGGCAGGCCAGTTTAACAATTTCCAGTCGATGGAAGAGCTGACCAGCAGCCGTTTCCTGTCATTCCTCGAACGCGCCGCATTCACCGACGCCTTCGGTTTCAGCCGCCGGCTCGGCGTGGCAGCCGAATACGGTTCCGGCCCCGTGCTGGTGCAGGCCGGCGTGTTCTCGGACAATCTGGGCGATCTGCCCGGCAGCGACCGCTGGAGCGTCGATGGCCGTGCGGCCTTCTTGCCCGAAGTCGGGGAGACACAACTGCACTTTGGTGGCTCGATCCACTATGCCGAGATCGGCGAAGGCGAGACGGTGCGCTACCGCCAGCGTCCGCTGGTGCACTTCACCTCGAACCGCCTCGTCAACACGGGCAGCTTCGATGCGGAGAGCGAATTCGGCCTTGGCGCCGAATTTGCCGCAATCCGTGGCCCGCTGCACGTCCATGCCGAAGCATACCGGCAGGAAGTCGGCGGCATTCCGATGATGGACGATGCCGTTTTCCACGGCGCGTTTGTCGAGGCGGGCATTTTCCTGACCCCCGGCGATTCGCGCGGCTATCGCGGCGGGCGCTTCAACCGCACCCGTCCCAGCAGCCCCATGGGTGAAGGCGGCATCGGTTCGGTGCAGCTCAATCTGCGCTACGACTACCTTGAGCTGAACGATGCCGACGCCGGGATCACCGGCGGCAGCCAGAACGGCATCTTCGGCAGCCTGATCTGGACGACCACCGATTACACGCGCTTCCAGTTCAATTACGGCCGTTTGGAATATGACGATGCCCCGCTCGCCCTGCCGGGCGGGGAGCAGGACTATACTGCCGACGTGATCGGTATGCGCGCCGAGTTCGATTTTTAGGATTACCCGTATTCACCGCCCCCGATTGCAAATAAGACCGCGATGTGACGCAAATCTGTCGCATGATCGCAATAGAGGGCCGCTAGTTCACAACCAGAAGTGAGGTCACAGACCATGAAGAAGTTCTCCCTTGCCGTTGCCGCTCTCGCCGCAACCGCCCTTACCGCTTGCGGCGGTCAGGACAGCGCCAGCGGAAATAGCCGTGGAGCGATCCACGCTGTCGGATCGTCCACAGTGTTCCCGTTTGCCACGCGCATTTCGGAAATCTTCAGCCGCGAGCACCCGCAATTCCCCGCCGCCAACATCGAATCGATCGGCACTGGCGGCGGCATCGCGCAGTTCTGCTCGGGCGTCGGCTTCACCACTCCCGACATCGCGCAGGCATCGCGCCGCATGAAGCCGGACGAGTTTGCGACCTGCCAGGCCAATGGTGTCGAGAACATCGTCGAAATCCAGGTCGGCATGGACGGCATCGCGCTAGCCAGCGCGCAGGGCGGCATCACCATGGATCTGACGCCGGAGATCGTTTACCGCGCCATCGCCGCCAACCCCTATGGCGAAGAGCAGACGGCTGAAAACTGGTCGGATATCGACCCCTCGCTGCCCGATCTGCCGATCCTCGTTTACGGCCCGCCTAGCACCTCGGGCACGCGCGACGCGCTGGCAGAGTTGATCCTTGAAGTCGGCTGCGACGCCAATCCGGCGATGGAAGCGCTCAAGGAAAGCGACGAAGACGCGCATGACCGCATCTGCACCGAAGTGCGTTCGGACGGCGCCTATGTCGATCAGGGGGAACAGGACAATTTGATCGTGCAGAAGATCGAAACTAACCCGAATGCCATCGGCATTTTCGGCTTCTCCTATCTCGATGCCAATGCCGACCGTGTGCAAGGCCTGTCGATGAACGGCGTCGCGCCGACTTACGAGAATATTTCCAACTTTTCCTACCCCGGCGCGCGTCCGCTGTACATTTATCTGAAGGCGGACCACATCGGCGTGATCCCCGGTCTTGAGGAATTTCTTGCCACTTGGGTTGCCAATTGGGGTGAAGACGGGCCACTGGCAGAAATCGGTCTGGTTCCGAATCGCGGCGACGTCATGGCGGCCATGACGGCAGCCACGACCGAGTTACCGACGCTGACCGCCGAAGACCTGCAATAGAGGTGTGAGCCCGCGTAATGTCTCCAGTCTTGCCGCTTCTCCTCGCCATCGGGCTGGGTCTCGCCGGTTGGCTGGTTGCCCGTGCGCGGGCTTGGACCTTCAAGCGATCCGCCCCTGACGGGCGGATCGCTTCGCTTCCCACTTACCACGCCTGGTATGCCGCGCTGTGGATCGTGGTGCCGGTGGTGCTGTGGCTGCTGCTGTGGAACGGCATTTCCGGCAATCTCGTGCTCAGCCACGTGCTTGCGAGCCCCGAAGCGCAAGGTTTGCCCGATTTCGGCTTGCGCCGCGATGCCATCCTGATCGAGGCGCGCAATATCGCCAATGGCAGCACCGCGCAGGTGCTGAACGAAGACGCCTACGCGCTGGCCGAGCGGTTCCGCGAGGCGCAATCGCGCTACAGCCTCATCGGTTTGCTGGTGAGCGCGATTGTTGCCGGTGCCGGGGCGGCATGGGCTTTCTTGCGGCTGAAACCGGATTTTGCCGCGCGCACCAAGGTCGAACGGCTGGTATTGGTGGCGCTGCTCATCGCCTCGCTCGTTGCCATTCTGACCACTTTCGGCATCGTGGTGACGCTGGTGTTCGAAACGGTGCGCTTCTTCGGGATGGTAAGTCCGCTGGACTTCCTGTTCGGCATCCAGTGGAACCCCGATCCGATGAGCACTGGAGCGGTGGAAGGCGACCGTTACGGCGCGATCCCGCTGTTCTGGGGAACGCTGTTTATCGGTGCCATCATTGCCATGATCGTGGCCATCCCACTGGGTATGATGAGCGCCATCTATCTCACCCAATACGCCCACCCCAAGCTGCGCGCCTGGGTGAAGCCCGCGCTGGAAATTCTCGCCGGGGTTCCCACCGTGGTTTACGGTTATTTCGCCGCGCTGACGATTGCCCCTGCAATCCGCGATTTCGCCGTGGCGCTCGGCTATTCGAACCCGTCGAGCGAGAGTGCGCTTGCTGCCGGTCTGGTGATGGGCGTGATGATTATTCCCTTCGTCTCCTCCATGGCGGATGACAGCATTGCCGCCGTACCGCAGGCGATGCGCGACGGCTCGCTCGCCATGGGCGCGACCACCAACGAAACAATCCGCCGCGTGCTGGTGCCCGCCGCGCTGCCGGGCATTGTCGGCGGCGTGATGCTGGCGATCAGCCGCGCCATCGGTGAAACGATGATCGTAGTGATGGCCGCTTCCACGGCCGCCAACCTGTCGGCCAACCCGCTCGAATCGATGACCACCGTGACGGTGCAGATCGTCGCCTTGCTGACGGGAGAAGGCAGCTTCGACCATCCCGCCACCCTGGCCGCATTTGCGCTCGGTTTCGTGCTGTTCATGGTGACGCTGGCGCTCAATTTCATCGCCCTGCGCGTTGTGAAGAGGTTCCGTGAAGCATATGAGTGATCGCGTTACCCCCACCCGCACCCCCGCCTTCGAAGCGCGGCTGAAGAAGCGTTACGCGGCAGAGCGCCGGTTCAAGGCGCTCGGCCTGTCGGCCATCGTCTTCTCGGTGATCGTGCTGCTATTCCTGTTGACCACGATGACGATCAATGGCCTCGGCGGCTTCCAGCGGACCGAAGTCAAAGTCGATATCGACTTCCCCCAAATGGGCCTTTCGCTGCCGCCGCAGGAGTTGACCGCTATCGAAGCGACGCAGCGGCTGAGCGGTCAGGGCTTGCGCGAAGTGGTGCAATTCAGCGCCGAACAAACTCTCGGCGAAGAAGGCGCGCAGCATATCAATGGCGAAGCGTGGCGCCTGGTCGCCGAGGAAATTCACGCCGATCCGACGCTGCTCAGCAGCCAAGCGACTTTCTGGCTGCCCACCAGCGAGGATCTGGCAAGCGCCTATGCCGGAGACGGTCAGGTCGATCTGCAACCCTTGGCGCAGCAACTGGCCGAGCAGGGCGTATTGGAAGACAATTTCGACGCCGGCTTCCTCACCCGCGCCGATGCGACCGACCCGCAATTGGTGGGTATCTGGGGCGCGCTCAAGGGCTCAATGCTGACGATGATCGTCACGCTGTTGCTCGCGTTCCCCATCGGCGTGATGGCGGCGCTCTATCTGGAAGAATATGCACCCAAGAACCGCTGGACCGATGTGATCGAGGTTTCGATCAACAATCTCGCTGCGGTGCCTTCGATCATTTTCGGCCTGCTTGGCATGGCCGTTTTCCTGACCATCTTCCCCAGTTACCGCTCCGCACCTTTGATCGGCGGGATGACGCTGGCGCTGATGACCATGCCGGTGATCGTCATTTCGGGTCGCAACGCCATCAAGGCGGTGCCGCCGAGCATCCGTGACGGCGCACTGGCAGTGGGCGCATCACCGGTGCAGGTTGTGTTCCACCATGTCCTGCCGCTCGCCCTGCCCGGCATCCTCACCGGCACGATCATCGGCATGGCCCGCGCTCTGGGCGAAACCGCACCGCTGCTGCTGATCGGTATGCGCGCCTTTGTGGCCACGCCGCCTTCGGGCTTCACCGACAACGCCACTGTGCTGCCGATGCAGATCTTCCTGTGGTCCGACGAAATCGACCGCGGGTTCGTGGAACGCACCAGTGCGGCGATTATTGTGCTATTGATATTCCTCCTGCTGATGAATGGCCTCGCCATCTATCTGCGCAACCGCTTCGAGAAGAAATGGTGATGCAAGAAACCGCCGAATCCCCCATTGCCGCAGAGGCGCCCGCCGAAAAGGTGGCCGAGAATGTCGAACCCAAAGAGGTGAAGATGTCCGCGCGCGGCGTCTCGGTCTTTTACGGGGACAAGAAGGCGATCGATAACGTCGACATCGACGTTTATCAGGAATTCGTCACTGCCTTCATCGGCCCGTCGGGCTGCGGCAAATCGACTTTCCTGCGCGCTTTGAACCGCATGAACGACACGATTCCCTCGGCCAAGGTCACCGGCACGATCGAGCTGGATGGCGAGGATATCTACGCCAGCGGAATGGACGTGGTGCAGCTTCGCGCCCGTGTGGGCATGGTCTTCCAGAAGCCCAACCCCTTCCCCAAGTCGATCTACGAAAACATCGCCTACGGCCCGCGCATCCACGGCCTTGCCGAGGGCAAGGGCGAGCTCGACGCGATTGTCGAGAAGAGCCTGCGCCGCGCCGGTCTGTGGGAAGAGGTGAAAGACCGCCTGCAGGATTCGGGCACCGCGCTTTCCGGCGGGCAGCAGCAGCGGCTGTGCATCGCCCGCGCCATTGCCGTCGACCCAGAAGTCATCCTGATGGACGAGCCGTGCTCCGCGCTCGATCCCATCGCCACCGCCAAAATCGAAGAACTGATCGACGATTTGCGCGGAAACTATGCTATAGTCATCGTCACCCACTCGATGCAGCAGGCCGCGCGTGTGTCGCAGCGTACGGCCTTTTTCCACCTCGGCCATCTGGTTGAGTATGGACACACATCGGACATATTCACTAATCCCAAGCAGCAACGCACGCAGGATTACATCACCGGCAGGTACGGTTAATTATGGAACACACAGTCAAGGCATTTGACGAAGACATCACCCAGATCCGCGGGCTGATCGCGGAGATGGGCGGCCTTGCCGAACTTGCCATAAGCGAAGCGATGACCGCGCTTGTGACCGGCGATGAAGAACTCGCCCAGCGGGTTATCGCGCGTGACAAGAAGCTTGATGCGCTCGAAACGCAGGTCGATGCGATGGCGGTGCGCGTGCTCGCATTGCGCGCGCCGATGGCGGACGATCTGCGCGAAATCGTCGCGGCGCTGAAGATCAGCGGCGTGGTGGAGCGGATTGGCGACTACGCCAAGAACATCGCCAAG
Source organism: Aurantiacibacter sp. KMU-128 (assembly GCF_056933515.1). Taxonomy (NCBI): domain Bacteria; kingdom Pseudomonadati; phylum Pseudomonadota; class Alphaproteobacteria; order Sphingomonadales; family Erythrobacteraceae; genus Aurantiacibacter; species Aurantiacibacter sp. KMU-128. Next base: position 1,055,918 of record NZ_JBXORT010000001.1, on the reverse strand, counting down.
CGCATTGGCCGGATCGAAGGGCGTGCGACATTCGAGCCGCTTACGCTGCTGCCCGCCATGGGCGAGCTCGCTGCCGAAATGGTGCATGATGTGCTGACCGCCTTCGCCAGCCGCGATCCGGTGATGGCGCGCGAAGTGATCGAGCGCGATGACAAGGTCGATGCTTTTTACGACAGCATTTTCCGCAATGTCGTCAGCCACATGGTCGAAAATCCGGCAACGATCAGCAGCGCGGCGCAATTGCTGTTCGTCGCGCGCAATATCGAACGGATCGGCGATCATGCGACCAATGTTGCCGAGATGGTGCACTATTCCGCCACGGGTTCCTATCCCGCCGATATCGAGCGCTGAGGGACGGTTTTGGGCGGCGGTTGCAACAAAACTGCCATGAAAATGTCATATCGCATCGCTGTGCCGCTTTCTGGTCGGCGATGACGGGGACATAGAATGTCGGCTCCAAAACTCCTTCTGGTCGAAGACGATCTCGCGCTGGCCGAACTGCTCGAATACCGGTTCGAGAACGAAGGCTATTCGGTCCGCGTCACCGCCGATGGCGAAGAGGCGCTGGTGATGGCGGCCGAAGACGCGCCCGATCTGGTTATTCTCGACTGGATGGTGGAAGGCGTCAGCGGCATCGAAGTGTGCCGCCGCCTGCGCCGCGAAAAGGCCACCGCGCACGTGCCCATTATTATGCTTACCGCCCGCGAATCGGAAGATGACCGGGTGCGCGGACTGGAAACCGGCGCCGATGATTACGTAACCAAGCCGTTCAGCCCGCGCGAACTGCTCGCACGCGTGGCCGCGGTGCTGCGCCGCGTGCGCCCGGCCCTTGCCGGGGAAACCATCGAAGTCGGCGATATGCGGCTCGATCCGGTCGCGCACAGGTTGGAGCGGCGCGGGCGCGAAATGGCGGTTGGCCCGACCGAATACCGGCTGATCAAGTTTTTCATGGAGCACCCCCGCCGCGTGTTCTCGCGCGGGCAATTGCTCGATGCTGTCTGGGGCACGGGCAGCGAAATCGAGGAACGCACGGTTGACGTGCATATCCGCCGCCTGCGCAAGGCCATCGCGCTGGACAATGTCCGCGACCCGATCCGCACGGTGCGTTCCGCTGGCTACGCGCTGGAACCGGTGTGAGGTAGCCGCATCGCTCGACGCAGGTGCAACATCTCATGCTGCGAACGCATAATGTTACGATTTGTCACAATAAATTTGTGGCATGGGAACAACAACTCGTCCCGAGTTTGGCTCAATTGAGGACATATTTTACAGCTACGGGGTTCACAGCTTCTCGCAACTGCGTTATAGGCTGGTCATTCCAGACACCTCCAATAGAATGAGGGCACGATGAAAAAGATTATTTCCAGCGCTGTCGCAGCAGGTCTCCTGCTCGGCTCCACCGCTTCGGCCGCCGCGCCGATCGCGACGATCAACACCATGACCCAACTGGCCGATGACGATGATCACGGCGGTGACGTGAGCGGCGGTACGCTGCTTATCGTGCTGGTTGTGGCTGCTGCCATTGCCGGTGCGGTCTTCCTGATCGAAGAGAGCGAAGACGAAACCGATCTGCCGACCAGCCCGTAAGCTGAGCGACATCAGAATTTGAAAGCCCCCGCTTCGGCGGGGGTTTTTGTTTGTCCGGCTTATCCTTGTCGAACAGGGATTTACGGTTAACGGCAGGTACCGATGGCAGGGCTTCTGCCCTGGTCGAGATGCAGGTGATCGGCATGCGCGGCGTTATAGTCAGGGGATAGCACCGCGCCGAACGCGGCACAGGCCGCATCGCGCGCGCCGCGCAGGAATTGCGCCTCCTCGCCCTCGCCCGGCCAATCCTCAAGCACGCTGATCCGCCGCCCGTCCTCCAGCACGAAGGCCGCGATATCGATGGCATTGCCGGTCGCGTGTTCGCTCCATGGCGCGTCTTCCGCATTGTACATCCGGCGGCAGTTATAGGTGCCGAGATGTTCGATTCGGGCGATTCGCGAATCGAAGGTTTCCAAGGCCAGCGGCTGCACCCCGTGCTCAAGCCACACGACAAGGCCAGCAGCCACCGGACAGGTCATTTCCGGTGTAGCGGGGGCAAGCGGCAGCGCGGCGCTCGTCATCCGGTCGGAGCGCGCACAGGCGGCCTCACCCGTTGCCGGCAATGGCGTGAATGCGATGTCGCTCCGCTCCAGCACAGCATGGCAAGCGGGCAAATCCCCGCGTAGCGCCGCCAGCTTGGTGCCGGTCGCCCAGCCCGGCGGATCGCGCAGATCGAGCGGTGCCCATGGATTGTGCTGCGGATTCTCTGCCAACCATGCCCGCGCAGCGATTGCCAATGCCGCAAGCACCAACAGCGCGACCACTCGCCCCGTCGTCAGCCATGCGAGAGGGTTCGCCCGTTTGCGCCGCGCCATCAGTGGAAGTCTCGCGATTTGGGAATGATCCGCACATCGCGCGGGTGGCGCGCCGTGTGCCCGAGGTCATCCACCAGATCGCGCGGGCGGATGGCCTTCCTGTCGCGCCGTTCCTCGCTGGTGAGGCTGGTGAGGTTGCGCCCTTGCGGCAGCGGGCTCGTCACATGGTCGGCGCGCGCCAGCGGGGCGTTGAGCAGATCGTCGGAAAGCGCGTGCAACTGGTGCGTCGCGTCGGTCATATGCTGGGCGATAACGTGGATCACCTCGTCATCATACTCCACCCGCCCGCGCACTTCCATCAGCCGCGAACCCATGACAACGCGCCGCTGCTTCTCCTTGAGATCAGGCCACACCACCAGATTGATCACGCCCGTTTCGTCCTCAAGTGTAATAAAACACACGCCTTTTGCGCTGCCGGGCCGCTGGCGGATCAGCACCACGCCCGCGACGTGAACCATGGAACGGAACTTGCGGTTCCTGAGATCGCAGGCGCGCACAAAGCCGCGCTCGGCCAAGGAAGGGCGCAGAAATGACATCGGATGCGCTTTCAGGCTGAGGCGCGTGGTCTGGTAATCGGCGACCACTTCCTCGGACAGCGGCATGGCAGGCAGGATCGCGCGGCGACGCTCGGCTCCCTCGTCCCGCTCATCGGCATGGGCGAACAGCGGCAGGTCAGCGCCGCTCACCAGACTGCGCGCATCCCACAGCGCCTGCCGCCTGCTCATATCCATCGAGCCGAAGGCATCGGCGCTGGCGAGCCGCTCGATATGCGCGACGGGTATGCGCGCCCGGTCGCGCAGCTCGGTGACATCGGCAAACGCCCCGTCTTCCGCCCGCGCGGCGAGCAATTGCGCAGCGACGTGCTCGGGCAGCCCGTCGATCTGCCTGAGGCCGAGGCGCAGGGCGAGGTGTTTGTCCTGGCGGCCGGTGTCGGAAGTTGATTCACGCGGAGACGCGGAGACGCGGAGGGATTCTGGACGCTCACAGAGGCACAGAGGCACAGAGGAATTCGTGCTCGCGCCGCAGGCGCAGTCATTATTTCGCGCAGAGGCCGCAGAGATCGCGGAGATAGTGGTACCACTGCCTTCTCTCCGCGCACTCTGCGATCTCTGCGCGATACTATTTTTATAGCCTTCGGCGGATTGTACTTCCTCTTCTGTGCCCCTGTGCCTCTGTGAGCGCCCCGATCCATCACTCGTCAAAAGCTCCAGCGTACAATCCCATTCCGAACAATTCACATCGGGCGGCAGCACCGTCACCCCGTGCTCGCGCGCATCGCGGACGATTTGCGCGGGCGCGTAAAAGCCCATCGGTTGCGAATTGAGCAGCGCGCAGGCGAAGGCGCCGGGGAAGTGGCATTTGAGCCAGCTCGACACATAGACCAGATGCGCAAAGCTGGCCGCGTGGCTTTCGGGGAAGCCGTATTCGCCAAAGCCCTTGATCTGGTTGAAGCAGCGTTCGGCAAAATCGGGATCATAGCCGCGCGCCACCATCCGCCCGACCATCATGTCCTCCAATTCGTGCACCATGCCGCGACTGCGGAAGGTCGCCATCGCCTTGCGCAAGCGGTTGGCTTCCTTGGAGGAGAATTTCGCCGCATCGAGCGCGATTTTCATCGCCTGCTCCTGAAAGATCGGCACGCCCAAAGTCCGCTGCAAAATGCTCGACAGCTCGTCGGGCGGGCCGTGTTCGGGCGAAGGCGCAGGGATGATCACCGGCTCCGCCCCGCGGCGGCGCTTGAGATAGGGATGCACCATATCGCCCTGGATCGGCCCGGGCCGCACGATGGCGACCTGGATCACCAGATCGTAAAACTCGCGCGGACGCAGGCGCGGCAGCATATTCATTTGCGCGCGGCTCTCCACCTGGAACACCCCCAATGAATCGCCCTTGCGCAGCATGGCGTAGGTTTCGGGATCCTCGCGCGGCACGCTCGCCAGTGTCAGCGCGCGGTCGTGATGGTCTTCCAGCAGATCGAGGCATTTGCGGATGCAGGTGAGCATTCCCAGCGCCAGCACATCGACCTTCAGGATGCCCAAGGCCTCGATATCGTCCTTGTCCCATTCGATAAAGCTCCGGTCGGGCATGGCGCCATTGCCGATCGGCACCGTATCGGTCAGCGCGCCTTCGGTGAGGATGAAGCCGCCCACGTGCTGGCTGAGATGGCGCGGCATTCCCACCATTTGGCGCGTCAAAGCAAGAACCCGGCGGAGATGCGGATCGGTCAAATCCATGCCGGTTTCCGCCGCGTGATCCTCCCCGATCTCGCGGCCCCACCCACCCCACACGGTGCGCGCCAGAGCACTCGTCACATCTTCGGACAGGCCCATCGCCTTGCCGACTTCGCGGATCGCCATGCGCGGGCGGTAATGGATCACCGTGGCGCATAATCCGGCGCGGTGGCGGCCATATTTGCGGTAGAGATACTGGATCACCTCCTCGCGCCGCTCATGCTCGAAATCGACATCGATATCGGGCGGTTCCTTGCGGTCTTCGGAGATAAAGCGATCGAACAGCAGCTGGTGGTGCGCGGGGTCGACATTGGTGATGCCAAGGCAGAAGCACACCGCCGAATTGGCCGCGCTGCCGCGCCCTTGGCACAGGATCGGCGGCTCCACCCCGGTGCGCGCGTAATCGACAATGTCCTTGATGGTGAGGAAATAGCGCGCCAGATTCATCTTGGAGATGAGCGCAAGTTCCGATTCCAACGTGTTGAAAACACTATCAGGAATGCCTGCAGGATAGCGTTCCTCAGCGCCCCACCAGGTGGCGCACTCAAGATATTCCTGCGGCCCCATGCCGGCAGAGTAAATCTCCTCCGGATATTCGTAGCGCAGTTCATCAAGGCTGAAGGCGCACGCATCCGCCACCGCGCGGGCAGCGGCAATGGCGTGCGGCCAGCGGGCGAACAGCGCGACCATCTCTTCGGGGCTTTTCAGATGCCGCTCGGCATTGGCGTGGAGCAGATGGCCTGCGCGCGCCACCGTCGTCTTGTGGCGGATCGCGGTCATCACGTCCTGCAAGGGCCGCCGCTCGGGCGCGTGGTAATGCACATCATTGGTGGCGAGCAGCGCCATCCCGTTCGCCCGCGCCAACATATCAAGCCGCTCGATCCGCGCGATATCGTCCCCCCGATAGAGATAGCTGGCGGCGATGTGGTTCAGGCCGGGCAGCGCATCGCGTAGGTGGCGCAGGAGTTCGGGAAAGGGCTTGATGATTTCGCGAGGGCGGAAATGGGACGGATTCACGCGGAGACGTGGAGGCGCGGAGACTTTGCAACTGCAGAGACCTTCTTTGCGCTCACAGAGGCACAGAGGCACAGAGGCCTTGTTCTTGCGGCGAAGCCGCTCTTCGGTTTTCACGCTCTTGGCAAGGAACGTCGCTGATTGGGAGTTGCCGCTTCGCGGCGAAGAGCCATCTCTGTGCCTCTGTGCCTCTGTGAGCGAATTACACCTCCGCGTCTCCGCGTCTCCGCGTGAACCAGAACCAGGAAACGGCACCACATTGCTCGGCAGCGTCACGGTGAAAACCCGCGCCAGATCGGGCGGCGGCAGGAGGATCAGCTGCACATCCGCGCTATGTTCGGCCAGCATCGCCAGCGATATCTCGCACGCGCCCTTATCCTGCCATTCGCCGTCCAGCTTGGCCATCCGGCCCGCACTGATAAGGCGGCAGAGGCAGCCATAGGCGGCGCGGTTCTTCGGGTAAGCGAGGAAGGTTAGCCCCTCCACCGTCTCGATCCGCGTGCCGATGACCGGGCGCAGTTTGAGCGTTTTCGCCTCGCTATGCACGCGCACCACGCCCGCCATCGAATTGGCATCGGCAATCCCCAGCGCGTCATAGCCGAGCTGGCGCGCGGTCATCACCAGATCGACCGCATCGCTCGCCCCGCGCAGGAAAGTGAAGCAGGACACCAGCCCCAGCTCGACAAAGGGCGCGCGGGCAGGCGCCGCAATGCCATCGGGATCGAGCGCGATCCGCCGCTTTTCGGGCGTAGGATGGGCGTCAGGCACAGCCCCCCTCCCCCAACCGCGCACCCGCCAATGCGGCAGGCCGCCAAAACGGATCGATCATACGCATATGTTCTACTTATGTTCTTATAAGAGATTCGCCAAGCATGGTCTTTGGCCCTGCCCCATCAACGCTCCTCTATGCTGTGTGACCACCGGCCGGGACTTTCCTACACGCCATGATTGCGCTTGGCCGGCCTGCATGGTGATGGCCCCCCTTCGCAGCCGCTTTCCTGCAATTTTCCGCGGGCTTGCGGGGCTTTGTGCGCGGGGAAAATTTGTCCTTCAGGACTGTGTAACAGGTGTATCAGGTTGCGCGGTTTGCAACATAGGCGAAGGCCGTCACCTCGGCAGCGACTCACGCAAACAGGCCCTGCAGGAACCACTCCGGCTCGCCGCCGCGACCGTCTCCGGGCAGGCCGAGGCGGTAGAGCCAGTAGCGCGCGCCGCTGGCGGTTTCGACGCGGTAGTAGTCGCGCAGGCGCGTCGCACCGCGTTCGCGCCACCATTCGGGCGCGATGCGTTCGGGGCCCTCCACGCGGGTGACGTCATACGCCTCACTGCGCCAGCGGAAGCGGCGGGGGTAGCCCGCCTCGCACACGGCCAGCACCGCGATCCGCTCCGCCCGGTCGAGCAGCTTGATGGGGCGCGTGTGGAAAGCGAGTTCGCCTTGGATCGCCGGTTCAGGCGCGAGCGGCACCTGCCAGCGTTGCGCGCGTTCGGGCAGGTGGCTGGCATGGGGCACGGGCCGCTGCACCGCCTCTGTCCCGAGCCGCGCCGTCAGCCGGTCGATACAGGCGGAGAGCGAAGTGCCATGCGCCTCTGCCGCCGCTTCCAGATCGGCCTGCCCCAGCGCCAGCGGCTCCGCCCAACTGGCGCGCAGGCGCAGCATCTCGATCCCGAAACCTGCATCCACATCGTCGAGCTTGGCGGCGAAGAGGCGGCACATATGCGCGGCATCGCGGGTGGCGGCGGCGAGTTCGAGCTCGCGCAGCAGCACCTCGCCATCCACCCGCCACAGGCCGAGCTGGAGGCGGCGCGCACCCTGCCCCCGCGCCTCAAGCTCGCGCACCATGTCCTCCGCCAGATCGGCAAGCACGGTGTCGAGCAGGTCGCGGTGGCGCAGCGGCTCCATCAGGCGGCGCTGGACGAGTGGCTGGGTGACAGGGATGACCGGCAGCAGCGGTTCGGGCACGAGGCCGGTCAGCTGGTCCATGCGGATCAGCGGGTTGGCGGCGGGCGACTTGCGGTTGCGGAAGCGGCGGTGCAGCGCGTCGCGGCCGGTCGGCCCGGTGCCAATGCCGGTGAGATCGCCCAGCCGCTTGAGGCCGAGGCGGCGCAGCACCAGCAGCACATCATGATCGAGCCGCAGCGCGGCAACGGGCAGATCGGCAAGGCGCGCGGCAATGTCCTCCTCCCCGCCGATCACTGCACCGGATGCAGCGTAATGCGCCAGCGCCCACGCCGCGCCTGCCGTGGGAGCGATAGCGGCGCTGGTGGCCAACCCGCGCGCGGCGGTGCGGGCAGCGACATCGGCGAGCAGGCGGCGCTCTCCGCCGAACAGATGCGCCACCGCGCTCACATCCACCAGCAGGCCGTCGGGCGTGTCCATCGCGCTCCATGGCCCCCAGCGCTGCGCCCAAATGGCGAGCCGTTCGAGGAAAGCGAGGTCGCCCGCCGGATCGCTTGGGTAAACCACGATCTGCGGGCAGAGCGTGCGCGCATCGGCGAGCATCATGCCCCGCGCCGCGCCCGCCGCGCGTCCGGCGGCATTGGCGGCGTCTATGCGCGGGCCGTGCGCGGTTTCGGTGATGAGGACGGTGGGCGCGGCATCCGCCCCCTCCCCCGGCTTACAGCCCTGCGCCTGCCGCCAGCGGTCGAACGCCAGCTCGCGCGCCCAGATGGCCATGATGCGGCGGGGTGCTGGCACAGCCTTTACCCATGCGCCCTCTCCCCTGCGGGGGAGAGGATGGCGGAGGCCGGAGCGGGAAGTGCGGCAGTCGCAGGCGCAGCGCGCTCCTTCGCTTCTGCCTGCCCGGAGAGAGCAAGCTGCACCAGCCGCCCGTCCTGCTCGCGCAGCACCCACTCGCCCGGCGGATGCTTGCGGGCGCGGAACAGTTCGGCGTGCCAGGCGGGTTTGCCGGGCGCTTGTGCGTTCCACAAGGGCGGAGCGGAAGGCGCAGAACGCAGCCGCCAGCGCATCCGCGCCGAGCTGAGATCGGGCGACGCGTCGAGCCGCACGAGGAACAGCGGCACGCCGTGCTTCTCGGCAGCAAGGCTGAGGCGGCGCGAGGCGGTGAAATCGAGCGCCTTGGGATTGCCCGCCACTTCGCCGATGACGCAGGCGAAATCACGGCAGCGCACCCCCTCTTCCAACGCGAAGAGCGCATCTTCAGGCGTTTTGGCGGCGACATGGATCAGGCGGTGGCGCCAGTCTTCGGGCAGGCCTGCCCGGTATGGCCGCCCGCCGAGCTTGATCGCGCGTGCCTCCTGCACCCAGAGGATCGCCTTCTCCTCTACCGCAGAGGCATCGCCCGCATCATTGGCCGCTGCCCTTGCACGCAGCCCGTCGAGCGCGAGCGCCAGCGCCCCGCCCGCGCCGCTTCCCTCGGCAGCAGGGGCGAAGATCTCGCTATGCAGCGGAGCCGCGCGCCCCGGCTGCCAGCGCGTGTTGCGGACACCGGGAGACGCCAGCTCCACCGCACGCGGCAATGCGCGCAATGTGGCAGCCATATCCATGGCGATTCGACTCCTTTGTTCCACTTATGTTCCATATCGCGAGCGCGCGCAACCACTCACCGCACCCCAGTCCCGCCTCGCCCTGCAGGCCGGATACATGGCCCTGCCAAGCCGTTGATTTGGCGAAGGAGAAATTATGACTGATACGAAACAGCTCAAGCAAGACTTCTGGAAGGCGCTTTCGGATAGCCCGTTCCTGTTCCTGCAACTCGACAGCGATCCTCAATCCGCGGTGCCCATGACCGCGCAGCTCGACAAGGATGCCGACAGCGCCATCTGGTTCTTCACCAGCCGCGACAGTACGCTGGCCACAGGTGGCCCCGCCACCGCGATGCTGGCCGGCAAGGGTCATGAGATGTTCGCCCGTTTCACCGGCACGCTGGTTGAAGAAACGAGCCGCGAACGGCTCGACAAGCAGTGGAGCCAAGTGGTCGACGCATGGTTTCCCGGCGGCAAGGATGATCCCAACCTGCTGATGCTGCGCATGGATCTGGGCCGCGCCGAAATCTGGAACAGCGACCTTGGTTTCATTGACAATGCCAAGATGCTGCTCGGCTTTGATGTCCGCGAAGAAGCGCGCAAGGAACACGCGGAAACGACGCTTTAATCGCCAGGCAAACCGCATGAGAAAGGGCCGCCGCTCCCATCGGGAACGGCGGCCCTTTTCGCTTTCCTACAGCTTACTCGCCGCCGAGCACGCCCGGGAAAATGCCGACGATCAGGATCGCGGTCAGCGCCAGCGGGCACAGCCAGCAGACGAGGAAACGCCAGAAGACATGCAAGCCGCCCGACAGGCCGTTCTCGCTATCCACCAGCCGCTTGTTCGCCACCCAGCCGACAAAGATCGAGGTCAGCAGCGCACCGATCGGCATGGTGATCTTGCTGGTAAAGGTATCAAGCGCGTCGAGCACGCCCATCCCTTCAAACAGCGGCAGGAAGCCGAGCGGGTGGAAGCCCGACAGCATTCCGGTCGACAGCGCCGACAGCGCGCCAAGGATAGCAGCACCCACGGTCACGATGCCCACAGCCAATGGACGGTGCAGCTTGAAGCGGTCGATCACCCAGGCCGAAGGCACTTCCATCAACGCCACCGAGCTGGTCAGCGCGGCAAAGCCCACCATGATGAAGAAAGCGAGGCCGATCAGCGATCCGAAGGGAATTTCCTGGAACGCGTGCGGCAGCGTCTGGAACATCAGCCCCAGCCCGCCATTGGGCTCCAGCCCGGCGGCAAAGACGATGGGGAAGATGCACAAGCCGGCAATCAGCGCCACTGCGGTATCCGCCCCGGCAATGATCGCAGAGGTACCCGCAAGGTTCACATTGCGGCCGACATAGGCGCCATAGGTCACCATGCCCGCGACACCCAAAGACAGCGAGAAGAATGCCTGCCCGACCGCTGCCAGCATAACTTCGCCGGTCAACTTCTCCGGCTCGAACGTAAAGAGATAGGCGAAGGTTTCCGCCACCGCACCGCCGAAAAAGCCGTAAATCGTGATGGCGAGCAGCAGCACGAAGAAGGTCGGCATCAGATAGACCGCCACCTTCTCAATCCCGCCCGAAACGCCGCGCGCGACGAACACCAGCGTAATAATTAGGAACGCCAGATTGAGAGCAACCGTCACCGGACCATTGGCGATCATCGCCGGGAACAGCGCTTCGACTTCCGCAAACGGCACACCCTGGAAAGCGGGGCCGGTAAGGCCGGTCGATACCAGATCGCCTGCAAAAATGCCGATGTAATACAGCACCCAGCCGCCCAGCACGCAGTAGAAGCTGAGCACAAGGAACGCCGACAGCACGCCAAGGCTCGCCACGTGTTCCCACGCGGTCGACTTGCCCGATTGCTCCGCCACCTTGCGGAAGCTCTCAGGCGCAGCCGCCTGTCCGTGGCGGCCGATCAGCGTTTCCGACAGCAGAACCGGCAGGCCGATCAACACGATGCACAGAATGTAGAACAGCACGAATGCGCCGCCACCATTCGCCCCGGCCTCTGCCGGAAAGCGCACTAGGTTGCCGAGGCCCACCGCCGAGCCGATAGCTGCAAGAATGAATGCCGTACGCGACGACCATCCGTCGCGTCCCGAACCCGCTTGGGTAAGTGCCATTATGTATTATCCTCTTGTCCCCGAAGGTATGCGAACCCTTGTGCATAGAAATGGGGGTCGCGTCGAGGGGGTCTTACGTTTAGGGAGAAGTATGTCCACGACCTACACACTCGATACATCCACCAGCCGTGCCAATCCGACGCCTGCGCCGATGCGGCGATTGACCGTGCCCAAGATCCGCGCGCGCAAGGTTGACGGGGTAACTGCAGAGCCGATCGTAATGCTCACTGCCTACACGGCGCGGCAGGCACAATTGCTCGATCCGCATTGCGATTTGCTACTGGTGGGGGATTCGCTCGGTCAGGTGATCTACGGCCTGCCCTCCACCGTGCCGGTGACAATGGAGATGATGGCCAATCATGCCGCCGCCGTGGTGCGCGGCAGCTATCACGCAGTCGTCGTCGTCGATATGCCCTTCGGTGCTTACGAAGCCTCGCCCGAAACCGCCTTTGACGCAGCCGCGCGGCTGCTGAAGGAAAGCGGCGCGGCGGCGGTGAAGCTGGAAGGCGGCGAAGCGATGGCGGAGACGGTCGCTTTCCTTACACAGCGCGGCATTCCGGTGATGGGCCATGTCGGACTGACCCCGCAGGCGGTGAACGTGCTCGGCGGCTATGCCGCGCGGGGGCGCAGCGATGCCGAGGCGGCGAAAATCGTCGGCGATGCCAAGGCGCTTGACGAAGCAGGCGCATTCGCCGTGGTGGTCGAAGGCGTGCTGGAGCCGATTGCCATCGAAGTCACCAAAGCGATCTCCTGCCCGACTATCGGCATCGGAGCCTCCGCCCAATGCGACGGGCAAGTGCTGGTTACCGAAGATATGCTCGGAATGTTCGAGCGGGTGCCGCGTTTCGTGAAGAAATATGGCGACATCGCCACCACAATCGGCGAAACGGCGGCGAAATATGCGGACGAAGTGCGCGCGCGCAGTTTTCCCGGGCCGGAACAGCTGTATCAGCCCAAGGACTGACCGCTTTTCTTCGCGAAACCACAATCAGGAACACCCAGAATGGCCACGCTGCTGCGCTATTACACCTTCTCGCTTGTCTTCACCGCGATCTGCTTCGGGCTCGGCCTGTGGTACGCGATTGCCAGCACCGATACGCTGGGCGCGGTACTGCAGATCATGTGGATCATCACGATCCTCTCGATCCTCGAAGTCTCGCTGAGCTTCGACAATGCGGTGGTCAATGCCACGGTGCTGCGCGAGATGGACCCGGTGTGGCAGCAACGCTTCCTCGTCTGGGGGATTGCCATTGCTGTGTTCGGTACGCGTATCGTCTTCCCGCTGGCGATTGTCGCGGTGGCGGCAGGCATCGGGCCGATCGAGGCGGTGAACCTCTCGCTCAACGATCCCGTACGCTATGAGGAGATCGTCTCCGGCGCGCATATCGGGATTGCCGGGTTTGGCGGCGCGTTCCTTGCGATGGTGGGCCTCAAATTCTTCTTCGATGCGGACAAGGAAGTGCACTGGATCGGCGCGCTGGAGCGGCAACTGACAAAGGTCGCCGCGCTGCCCGCCATCGAAATCGCGCTGCTGCTGCTGGTGATCTGGGTGATCTCAATGCAGCTGTCGGACGCCGACGCGCTGACCTTTATGACCGCCGGTCTGATGGGCCTTGTCACCTATATCGCGGTCGACGCTCTGGGCGAATATCTCAATATGCGCGAGGAAGCGAAGAAGGCGAGCGGCGTGGTCGTGCGCTCGGGCCTTGGCGGTTTCCTCTATCTCGAAGTGCTCGATGCGAGTTTCAGCTTTGACGGGGTGATCGGCGCTTTTGCCTTGTCGAACAACATGATCGTGATCGCACTGGGCCTGTCCATCGGGGCGATGTTCGTGCGTTCGATGACGATCCATCTGGTACGCAAGGGAACGCTGGCAGAATACCGCTATCTCGAAAACGGTGCGTTCTGGGCGATTATCGTGCTGGGCGCGATCATGCTGACCTCCGCCATCGTCCACATTCCCGAAGCGATTACCGGGCTGATCGGCGTCGTGCTGATCGGGCTGAGCTTCTGGTGGTCGGTGCGGCACAACCGCGCCGAGGCAGCGGGCGAAGTGGCTAAGGCAACTGCCGACTGAAACGCGCGGCCAACGGCGCAGAGACGACCATCTGCACCAGATGGTAGATCAGCACCGGTAACAGCACGAGCCCCGCGACATCAGGCGTGAACAACACCGCAGCCAGCGGCGCGCCCATGGCGATGCTCTTTTGCGCGCCGGCGAACTGGAACGCGATGTGGTCACCGCGCGCTAGGCGGAGTATTCTGCCGAGTAGCCAGGCTCCGCCGAAGCCAACCAGCAGCATCACCGCCACCAAAGCCAGCAGCCATACCCACGCAGCGGGATCGAGCATCGACCAGATGCCCTGCCGCACCGCGCTGGAGAATGCGATGTAGACTGCGGTGGCAATCGCGATGCGGTCCATCCAGCTGACCAGCCTGCGCCGCTGCCGCACGAAGCCGCCGAACTTGCCTTGCAGTAGCTGGCCAAGGACGAAAGGCAGGATAAGGATCATCCCGATCCGCTCCAGCCCGCCAAGGTCAATCCCCGGCATATCGCTGCGCGCCAGCAGCGCGATCAGCGGCGCGGTCAGGAACACGCCGAGCATATTGAGCACTGCGGCGGCCACCACCGAATGCGCCACATTGCCGCCCGCAATCGAAGTGTAGGCGGTGGCCGATTGCACCGTCGATGGCAGCACGCCGAGAAAGATGAAGCCCAGCGCAATGCTGGCCGGAAGCACACTCTGCGCCGCGCCCGCTGCGAGCCATCCCGCAAGCCCCATCATGCCGAATACGAACGCAACCAGCGGCAGCAAAAACCGCGCATCGCGCATTCCGCGCAGCACGTCTCCGCACGGCAGGCGCAGGCCATTGAGGAGGAACAGCAGGAAGATCGCCACATCGAGCGCCAATCGCGCCACCGGCACCGCCGCGCCCGATACCGGCGCTATGCTGGCGAGCAGGATCGCCAGCAGCAACAACCGCACCAGCGGATCGAAGAGGGAGGACAGGCGCGCAAGCATTACCGGCGCCCTCTGCCCAGCGCGCGCTAGTGTTGCAAGTCGTAGGTCTTCAGCAGGTCATACAGCGTCGGGCGGCTGATCCCCAGCAGCTTGGCGGTGCTGGAGATATTGCCCTCGCTCCGCGCCAGCGCGTGGCGGATCACCTTGCGGTCCGCTTTCTCGCGCGCGGCTTTCAGGTTGAGCACATCGGCATCCTCTTCCGCGTCGTCGCCAAGGTCGAGGTCTTCCGCGCCCACCAGCTTGCCGTCGCACATGATGACCGCGCGCTTCACCCGGTTTTCCAGCTCGCGCACATTGCCCGGCCAGCTCCAGCCATCAATGGCGGCAAGCGCGTCGGGCGCGAAACCGGTGACCGCCGGGTTCATCTCGTTGGAAAACCGTTTGAGGAACGCCTTGGCGAGCAAAGTCGCATCGCCCGGTCGCTCGGACAAAGCGGGAATTTTGACGACAATTTCGGCGAGGCGGTAAAACAGGTCTTCGCGGAACCGGCCATCGGCGACCATCGCTTCCAAGTCCTGATGCGTTGCGCACACGATGCGCGTATCGACCGCAATCGACTTGCGCCCGCCGATCCGCTCGATGGTGCGTTCCTGCAGGAAGCGGAGGAGCTTCACCTGCAAAGGCAGCGGGATGTCGCCTACCTCGTCCAGGAAGAGAGTCCCGCCATCCGCCAGCTCGATCTTGCCCTCGGTGGTTTTGACTGCACCCGTAAACGCGCCCTTCTCATGCCCGAACAGCTCGCTTTCGAGCAGGTTCTCGGGGATGGCTGCGCAGTTGATCGCAACGAAATTGCCGCTCTTCCGGTTGCTCGCATCGTGCAGTCCCTTGGCGAGCAATTCCTTGCCCGTCCCGCTCGCGCCCAGCAGCATCACCGAGACATTGGTGTTCGCCACCCGCTCGATCGTGCGCGCGACTTTGACCATTTCGGGGGCCGAGGTGATGAGCCCGCCGAGCACCGTATTGCCTTCCCCCGCGCGCGCCGCGAGCAGGCGGTTCTCTTCCTCGATAGCGTGCAGGTTGAACGCGCGGCGTACGATCAGGCCGAGCTGTTCGATATCGACCGGCTTCTGGTAGAAGTCATACGCGCCGCGCTCGATGGCGCCCAAAGCGCTCTCGCGCGCGCCATGGCCCGACGCGACGATCACCTTGGTATCAGGCTTGATCGCCATAATCGTGTCGAGCACGCGAAAGCCTTCGGTCGTTCCATCGGGATCGGGCGGCAGTCCCAGATCGAGCGTCACCACCGCCGGTTCCTCGGCACGCAACGCGGCGATCGCGGAATCGTAATCGCCCGCAATGACGACTTCGAAGTCCTCGTAAGCCCATTTGAGCTGCGCCTGCAGGCCCTCATCGTCCTCGACGATCAGCAGCTTGGGTTTGTGCTCAGCCATTTATGCAACCTCTTTTCTGGCGTCAGCCTGTTCGCGCATCGAACGCATGATCTCGCTTTGCGCGCTCAGCGGCAGGCGCAGGACAAAGCGTGTGCCCATCCCTTCGCGCGAATCCACATCAAGCCGCCCGCCCATAGTTCGCACCAGTTCGCGCGCTTCATAGGCACCGATCCCGAACCCTCCGGGCTTGGAGGAATGGAACGGCTTGAACAGCTGCGTGCGGATAAATTCGGGCGACATTCCCTCCCCCGAATCGCGGATTTCGATCACCGCGTGGTTCGCCTCTTCGCGCAGGTCGAGATAGACGGGCGCGTCATCCGCCGTCGCATCAACCGCATTCTGTACGAGATGCACCAGCGCCTGTTCCAAAGCGTCACTATCGGCTGTGACCTTGCAGTCACCGTTAGCAAGCACTTCGACGCGGTGGCGTGCCGCATATTGTGCCGACACCCGCTCCAGCAATGCCGCAAGCGCGATCTGCTGGCGCTCCTTGCCGCCGAGGCTCCCATAGCGACCCAATCGCGCGAGCAGCGCTTGCAGCTTGTCTGTCGAGTTGCGCAAAGTGAGGATCATATCCGCGCGGAATTCCGGCTTGTCGGCATGCTTTTCGGCATTCCTCGCCAGCAGCGACAGCTGGCTCGCCAGATTCTTGATATCGTGCATGACGAACGCGATGCGGCGGTTGAACTCATCGAAACGCTGCGCTTCGCCCAGCGCATCCTGGCTGGACTGCTCTGCGAGATAGCTGGCGAGCTGGCGGCCGATCACGCGCAACAGATCGAAGTCCTCCCAGTCGAGCCGGCGCGCGACGGACGGACGGGCAAGCACGACTACGCCGACCAGACGCTCGTAATGCAGCAGCGGCACCATGGCCCAGCTCGCCTCGCTCGACAGCAGCCATTCGGGACAGGCAGCGGCGGGAATCCCCGTTTCGGTGCCGCGCCGCAGATCGTCGATGTCGACAATGAACTGGCTTTCTTCAAAGAAGCGCACACCGGCGGCGGACAAGGCCTCCCCGGGCACGTCCAGATCGCTCCACTGCCAGCGCGCCGCCAACGCCAGTCCGCCATCCTCGCGTGCGGTGAGGAGCAGGCCGGAGGGGCTGTCGGTGATATCGGCCACCGCACGGATCGCACGCTCGGGCAAAGGCGCAGCCTGCGGCCCGGCGCGACCGATCGTGTCGGTAAAGCGCAGCCATTCGCTGCGATAGTCATAGCGATGCTGGAAGAGATTCTTCGACAGGCTCACCCGCAGCCAGCCGCGCAGCCGCTTGGACGGCAACAGCATCAACGCCGCAACGCTCGCCAGCAGCACAAAGCCCGTCTGCAACACGCGGCCATAATCGCTGCCGATATAGGCCAGCGCCTGTGCGACTACGACCATCACGATCAGATAAGCCGCAATCACCAGCAGCGAGATCGACTGGAATGCAAAGCTGCGCGAGGGGCGGAAGCGCAGCTCGGTTTCCTTGCGCGTCGCTCCCAAAGCAAGGATCGCCACAACCACCAGCACGGTGAAAGCGCGCAGATCCTGCAGCAGTTGCGGCCGCCCGTCGCTCAGCCAGGCGATGGCGTAGAAGTTGAGATCGAAGAGGAACAGCAGGCCCAAGGCCGAAGCAGGCCAGCGCAGGCTGAGGCGCGATTGCTGCGAAGCTCCGGCAAACAGATTGTGCACCAGCACCAGCGCGCCGACAGCGAAAAGCAGGTGCATGGTGAAGGAAATCTGCCAGATCAGCGCCTGCGCTTCAGGCTCCGCGATGAACTGGAAATAGGCCAGCACCAGCCCGAATTGCATCAGCTCGATAAAGCCGAGCGCCACGATCACGGGGCGGATCGGGCCGATCTTGGTGTCGCGCTCGTCATGACCGAACAGGCGGTACAGCATCCACAGCCACGCCAGATTGCTGCAGATCAGCGCGATCTCGGTAATGATGCTGCCACGCCCGAAACCCGCCGCGCTGAAGCTCCACAATGCGATGAGGCCCACTGCCACAGCATTGACCGCAGCGACGTTTTTGCCGCTGCGATGCGCCGCGGCGAGCCAGAGCGCCAGCGCGCTCGCTCCGGCGGCTGCCGCCAGATGCGTCACATAGACAATCAGGGCCCAGCCGCTGCCCACTACCGCGCGCCCTCCGGCCACAGCACCACGCGCAGCGTTTGCAGCATGATCAGCAGATCGAGGAAAGGCGTGTAATTCTTGGCGTAATAGAGATCATATTCCAGCTTGTGCCGCGAGTCCTCGATGCTGGCACCATAGGGATAGTTGATCTGCGCCCAACCGGTAATGCCGGGCTTCACCATATGCCGTTCGGCATAATAGGGCAGCTTGTCTTCCAAATCCTCGACAAAGGCGGGCACTTCGGGGCGCGGGCCGACAAAGCTCATATGTCCGGCAAGCACCGTCCACACCTGCGGCAATTCGTCGATCCGCACCTTGCGGATGAACGCACCGACGCGGGTGATGCGGACGTCGTTCTTTTCGGCCCATTTCGCACCGTCCTTCTCGGCATCGGTGCACATCGAGCGCAGTTTGACGAGCTCGAAAGTCTGGCCATAAAGGCCGACGCGCTTCTGGCGGAAAAAGGCAGGCCCCTTGCTGTCCAGCTTTACGATGATCGCGAACAGCGCGATGACGGGAAAGGTAAGGAGCAACAGCAGCAGGCTGGCGACAATATCGAAAGCGCGCTTGGCAACGCTGGAAATCGCGCGGCCCGAAGAAAAGCCGTCCGAAAAAATCAGCCAGCTGGGATTGAGTGTGTCGAGATCGACTCGCCCCGTTTCGCGTTCGAGGAAGCTGGAGAATTCGTTGACGTGGACCCCGGCGGTCTTCACCCGCACAAGGTCTTTAAGCGGCAACGCATTGCGCCGCTCTTCCAGTGCCAGCACGACCTCGGTGGCGCCAAGATTAGCGACATGGGCACTCAAATCGGAAATGGTCGCGCGGTCCACCGCTTCGGGCAGCACCGAGGGAACCCCGCTCATATTGACGAAGCCGGAGATGACGAAGCCACTTTCGGGCTTTTCCGCGAGTTTCTTGAGCCGCTCTGCACGGTGCCCTGCCCCCAGCACCAAAATGCGCCGACGGAAGGCCGATGTGCCAAGCAGATTACCCACCACCAGCCGGTTAAGCGCCAGCAGCAACGTGGCAATCACCATTGCGTAGAGCAGGATCGAGCGCCAGAACGTCTGGCCTGGCAACAGGAAATCGATAACCGCGAGCGCCAGTATGGCGAGGCTCACGCCGACAAGGAGTCGCGCCGCGGCAAAGCGCATCGAGAGCAGCGCTTCCGGGCCATATACGCCCACCGCAATCATCGCGGTTTGGGTGGTGATGGCGAAGCCCACGAGAATCCACACCCGCTCGACCAGCGGTCCCGCGGCGATCCCGATCTGCATCGTGCGGACGTTCCAGGCCGCGTCCGCTGCAACCAACAGGAGCGCGAAGTCGATCACGCCCAGCAGCAGAACGGCATGGGGAATATAATGTTTGAAGAGACGAATCATCGCTTCGACCGGCCAATCTGTTGCGGGCCCATCCCGCTTCAGCCACCCGATTAGTCGCCACCTATGAAATGTCGGTAAATTTTACACCGCCTCGCCATCGGTGACAGTGCGCCATGCGGTTCACGCCTTTGGTAAGCACAAATTAACCGTATCGACCGAGCAGGTCTTAACCGGTGCGCGCTAAAGGCGGCTCATGGCAAAGCTCACCAAGCCTCCTATCCCTGCCAAAATGTACAAGCATTTTGCCGTCGCCACGATCAGTCTGACCGGGGCGATTGCGATGTTTGCCGATGACGAGAACCGTCGGGCGGTTGTGGAACACGTTGAAGAGCGGCAGGAGCAGGAAGAACTCCGCCGCGCCAGCGCCGCGATCACAGATTCCCAAGGCCTGGTGCGCAATGATCTGGCCGAACCCGTCGGCGCATTCGGCACCGAGGGCGGCGAT
Organism: Aurantiacibacter sp. KMU-128; assembly: GCF_056933515.1. Taxonomy (NCBI): domain Bacteria; kingdom Pseudomonadati; phylum Pseudomonadota; class Alphaproteobacteria; order Sphingomonadales; family Erythrobacteraceae; genus Aurantiacibacter; species Aurantiacibacter sp. KMU-128. Next base: position 1,036,300 of record NZ_JBXORT010000001.1, on the reverse strand, counting down.
AACTTCGGATCACCAACGGTCCATCCAGTAGGCACTGGCAGCGGGAACGGACCCGATCCGCGTCGCCAACCCGAAGCCCGCGGTAGCCGCCGCTCGGTCCCGGGCTATGACCAGTCTTGGATCGACGCCCTGAGCGAGGAGGATTACCGCATTTTCCTCCAATCGATCAGCGAAGAGGCGCTCAATGGCTCGCGCACGGCAGAGCAACGGGCGCAGCAGCAGTCTTCCATCGAAGCCGAATCCGCGCGCCGGTCAGGCCGTTCCGGGCGCAGCGCAGACGCTCCGCCGCGATCCTGACGCTACATATTGTAGGTCGTAACCAGCAGGAAGCTGAGGGTGACAACCATAATGAGCACAAGCGGAACGCCGGTGCGCACATAATCGCCAAAGCGGTAATTGCCCTCTGCCATAATGAGCATATTGGTCTGGTACGCCACCGGCGTTGCGTAACACAGATTGCAGCCGAACAGCACCGCCAGGATCAGCGGCTCGTGCGGCAATCCCAGCTCGGTCGCGATGGCGAAGGCGATTGGTGTGCCGACGGTCGCCGCCGTCGCGTTCGATGCGAAATTGGTCAGCACGGTCACGAACAGCATCACCGCCATCAGGACAAAGGCTGGCCTCAGATGGACGAGACCCAGCGCAAGCAGCTCTCCCAGCCAACCCGCCGCACCACTTTCGAGAACAATGCGCCCGATGGCGATGCTGGCGGCCACAAGCACAATGACCTTGCCCGACAGCGCCCGTCCGACCCGGTCAAACTTCACGCAGCCGGTCACAAACATCAGGATCGCCCCCGCCAGCGCGGAAATCGCGATGGGCACCTTGACCAGATAGACCCCTTGCGCCCCAATCCACGGCAGGCCGACCGAAGCGAGGGCAACTGCGCCGAACATGATTGCTCCTGCCAGCACCGCCTTCGACCGGCGCGGCATCTCGCGAACGCCCTCCAGTTGCAACAGGCTGTCTCCGGCGACAAATGCCTCCAGACCTGCGGAGAGGCCCATCACCAGCAGCACGTCACCCTCGGCAATCCGGATATCGCGGCCAAGATCTGCGACATCATCGGCGAACGGCCGCTTCGGCTTGTGCACACCCAGCACCGCAACGCCGTAGTGGTCGGCAATCCCCGAGCTTGCCAGTGTCCGCCCGACAATCCGGCTATCGGCGGTCACCACCATTTCAACGACCTGGATATCCTCGCGCGCATTCCGCGCCTGTTCGGTGATCTGGTCGATCACCCACGCAGGAGCAACCTGACCGCGCAGAACTCTAATCGCGCTTTCCAGCCCTTCATGCGTGCCGGAGATCAGCATCCGCTGCCCGGCCTGGAATTTGCCCGCCGGCCGCTCCTCGAAACGGAACGCATCGGGGAGCATATCGGTAATCTCGTCAAAATGGCGACCGGCGAGCTGGCTGTCGGGAGTAACCCGCAAATGGCTATAGAAACGCCTTATGTCATGCTTCTGTTCGGGCGAGTTGTCCGGCAATAGGCGCGGCATCACCAACCAGAGATACGGCAAGGCCACCAGCGCTGCCATCAGCACGATGGAGGTAAAGTGGAATACCGACATTTGCGGCATACCAAGATCCTGCGCGATCCCGACGACCAGCAGATTGGTCGATGTGCCGATTGTGGTCGCCATTCCCCCGATCAACACGGCGGAATTGAGGGGCATCAGCGTTTTGGAAGCCGGCATCGCGCCGCGCTGCGCCAGCGCCACAAAAATCGGCATCAGCAGGACCAGCACAGGCGTGTCGTTTACCACCATCGAAAGGCTCATCGCCAGCATCAGCGAAACGAGCATTCCCAATTGCAGGTTGAACTTCCAGATCCTTTCCAGAACCAGCGCCGCCGGTTCCAGTGCTCCGGTTACGACCAGACCCCGGCCCAGGATCATAAGCGCACAGATGGTAATCAATGCAGGATGGCCGAAGCCACCAAAGGCGAGCGCGAGCCCGTCGGTTTGCTGGGTATGCGGCAACGGATAGAAATACAGCCCCACCGCGATGATGGCGATGGCGAGCAGCGACACGATCTCGATCGAGATGCGGTTGCGCACGAACAGGGCGAACACGACAACGGTGAGCGCCATCGCGGCAATCGCGTGGGGGGATGGGGCGTCTATCACGTCACCCGCACCGTTCCCAAAGCGGGCGGCAGAAAGCAAGCCAATTGCGCATTCTGCCGTTAAGCGCGATTTCTGTCCCCGCTGGTACCTCTGGCCGGACTCGAACCGGCACTTCGTAAGAAACTCGATTTTGAGTCGAGCGCGTCTACCAATTCCGCCACAGAGGCACCTGAACGCGGGAAAACGCGGTTAGCTCGCCTTCAGCGCTTCCGCAATGGTCTTGTGCAGGCGTGAATGCAGCGGGTCGTTGCCGGCGATCACTTGGGCATCACAGATTTGCTGCGAGCGTCCGCGGTAATCGGTCACGAAGCCGCCCGCCTCGCGCACCAGCAGGCAGCCTGCGGCGGTGTCCCACGGGCTGAGATCGCTTTCCCAGAAGCCGTCGAAACGGCCAGCCGCCACCCACGCCAGATCAAGCGAGGCGGCGCCGAAGCGGCGGATACCTGCGACACTTGGGCCGATCGCGTTGTAAATCCGGTTCCATTCGGCAAAATTGCCATGCCCCTGGAACGGCGTTCCTGTGGCAATCAGCGCTTCATCCAGATGCCGCCTCCCCGACACCCGCAGACGTGCATCATGCAACCACGCCCCGCCCGATTTCTCAGCCCAAAACGTCTGGTCGGTGATCGGCTGGTAGACCACTGCCGCGGTCACATCGCCCCACTCGTCCGAACCGAGCTTGCGCTCCTGCACGGCGATGCTCACCGCGAAATGCGGGATGCCGTGGAGAAAATTGCTGGTGCCATCGAGCGGATCAATGATGAAGCGCGGCTTGTCTGCGTCGCCTTCCAACTCGCCCGCTTCTTCCAGCAGGAAGCCCCAGCCGGGGCGCGCAGCCTTGAGTTCATCCCACAGGATGCGCTCTGCCGCTTGGTCGGCCTTGGACACGAAATCGCTCGGGCCCTTGCGGCTGACCTGCAAGTGCTCGACTTCGCCGAAATCGCGGCGCAATCGGCCCCCCGCCTTGCGGGCGGCCTTTTCCATAACCCGGATCAGACCGGAAACTGCTGGCATGAAACTGTGCCTTCCAAATTCAGTCGAGAATGATCTGGATCGATTGCGCGGTCAGCTCAATCTCGCCCATATTGCTGTGAATGAAGCAATAATCGTCCTCGATCATAGCGGATTTGATGATGCTGAGATTGACGTCCTCGCCATCCTCATGCTTTTCGTTCTTCATCCGCAGATCATCGATATCGGCAAACCGGATGCATCCTTTCAGATAGCATTCGCCGTCATCCTGTGGCGCGTAGCGCGGATGGCCTTCCAGAACGTGGAATTCCATTTCCAGCGTCAGCGAGGAATCATCATAGATTACACCGAGAATATAGCTCGATGCGAGGTCGATGTGGCTCAGCTTGGGATGCGGCGTACCGCTCATAGTTAGCTCCGTTAGGCCCCAGGCTTAGCCCGCTTTGCCGACATAGGTCTGTTCGTAAACATCCACCACAATGCGCGTGCCACTTTCGATATGCGGCGGCACCAGAATGCGCACGCCGTTATCAAGCACTGCGGGCTTGTAACTGGACGAGGCGGTCTGGCCCTTCACCACGGCATCAGCCTCGACAATCATGGCTTCGATCTGGGAAGGAAGCTGCACGCTGATGGGCTTTTCCTCCCATAGTTCGAGGCTTACCTGCATCCCGTCCTGCAAGAACGGGCGGGCATCGCCCAACAGGTCGCTCGGAAGGGTAATCTGTTCGTAGGTGTCGGTGTCCATGAAAATGAGCATCTCCCCATCTTCGTAAAGGAATTGATAGTCCTTGGTATCGAGCCGCACCTTTTCGACCGTGTCGGCGCTGCGGAAGCGGACATTGGTTTTGCGTCCGTCCTGCAGGTTCTTCATTTCCACCTGCATATAAGCACCACCCTTGCCCGGCTGGGTGTGCTGTATCTTGGCGACTTTCCAGATTCCGCCTTCATATTCGATGATATTGCCGGGACGGATGTCCACGCCGCTGATCTTCATGGCTTGTGCTTCTCTATGGTCAGATTTTCAAAGAATGGCCGCGCCCTAGCCGCTGGTGCTCGTCGCGGCAAGCGGGATGCGGTGCTATCGCGCCAGTGCGACAGCGCGCAATCGGTTCATGGCATGCTCAGCCGCGTCTGCTATAGCGGGCAGCATGAAACGGATCGCATTCACTCTCCTTGCCGCCTCGGCGGCTGTCTTCGCCGTCCCTGCGATGGCGCAGGAACAGATCGGCACGATCGAGCGCGGCACCTATAGCTGCGAGCTTCCCGGAGACGCTGCGGGCGCTGTTGGTGTAGCGCAGCCACAGGAAAGCTTCACCATCACCAGCGCCTCGCGCTATTCCTCGCCGCAGGGCGAAGGAACCTATCTGCGACGCGGCGATATCCTCACAATGACTAGCGGACCGCGCAACGGCACGCGCTATGCGATCGAAGGCCAGGGCTTCCTGCGCAAGATCGAAAACGGCGCGCCGGGTCGCCTGCGTTGTGTGCGCCGCGCCGGAGCGTAAAGGCATTACTCCCCGAATATCCAGAAATGGTGCATGAAGTAGACTTCGCGTAGAAGGAATGGTGCTTTGGTGCGCCATGAGCGGTAGCGGGTCAGTGATGTTGCACTGGGCGTGGCTTCGATACCCAGTGCATCCGCCATCGCCATCGCCCTGCGCAAGTGAATCGGATCAGAAACGATAATCGCGCTCTCAAGACCCGCATCGCGCATCACCAGCTGCGCTTCGACGAGATTGTGCATGGTTGTGAGCGATTCCGTCTCGATTAGGATCGCCGCTTCCGGCACACCCGCCGCCAACGCTGCATTGCGTGCCGCTTCACTTTCGGCGAGCGCATCCTCTTTGGATCGGGCTCCGGTGAAAATCAGCGCCTGCACGCGCCCTTCGCGATAGAGGGTGACCGCATGGTCGATCCGTGCCTGGAAGACGGGCGTCGGTGTGTCACCCTCAACCGCAGCGCCAAGCACGATGGCGGCGTCGGCTCGCGCTTCGGGCATTTCCTCCGGCCCGCTTGCAATCCACACTGCAATCGCGCCCAGCCAGCCGAGAACGACTAGCGGTATTATCAGCCGCAACCGCTTCATTTCAGCTTGGCGGCAAAAGCCTCGATCGCCGCGACTTCATCCCCGCCCCAGACTGCATGGCTTACTGCGAGGAAATCCGCGCCGGCCTCCACCAAGGGCGCGCAATTGTCGGGCGTGATGCCACCAATCGCGACACAGGGGATTTCGAACAACCCGCTCCAGAAGCGGAGCAGTTCTTCGTCCGGCCGGTGTTCGCTCGCCTTGGTTTCGCTGGGAAAGAAAGCGCCGAAAGCGACATAGTCCGCTCCCGCCTCGCCCGCTTCCATCGCCAGATGGCGGCTGGCGTGGCAGGTGACGCCGATCTGCATTTCACGGCCGAGCTCTTCGCGCGCCTCGCGCACATCGCCGTCGCCTTGGCCGAGATGCACTCCGTCCGCCTTCAGCCTTTTGGCGAGCGAAACCGAATCGTTAACGATAAACGCAACATCGCGGGCGCGGCAGATTTCCAGCAAGGGCGCTGCGAGCCGCGCCGCCTCGTGCTGGTCAACGTCCTTCACGCGGAACTGGAACGCGGTTGCCAGCCCCTCCCCGGCCGCCAATGCGCGGTCGAGCCGGTCGGGAAAGTCGCCGCCGACGTCTTGCGGCGAGATCAGATAGAGCTGGCAATCGGACATGGGCGTATCAACAGATCGAAGCGGCGCAGATCTGGTCAATCGCCTTGCCCAAGGCGGCGTCGAATTCGGCATCGCTCTGCCCGGCGCGCAAATCCTGCAACAGGCCCCGGCTGAAGCTGGCAATCATCTTCGGGTTCTTGGCCAGTTCCGCACACGCCTCGTCGGTCGAATAGCCACCCGACAGCGCCACCACCTGTAGCACTTTGGGGTGATCGAGCAGATCGGTGTATAGCCCCGGCGTCTTGGGGATCGAGAGCTTGAGCATGATCTGCTGGCCTTCGGGCAGAGCATCAAGGTTCTTCAGAATCTCCGCCTTGAGGATTTCCTCGCCTTCCGCGCGGTCATCTGCAGTAATGTCGTATTCCGGCTCCAGCATCGGCATCAGCCCGGCCGCGATGATTTGCTGACCGACTTCGAATTGCTGCGCGACAATCTTGGCGATCCCTGCCGGATTGGCCGATTTGATCACCGAGCGCATCTTGGTGCCGAACATCCCCTTGGCGACCGATTTCTCGAGCAGCGCGGGCAGCTTGTCGAGCGGCTTCATCAGCTGCACACCGTCGGCCTCGTCCTCCAGCCCCTGATCGACCTTGATGAAAGGCACCACGCCGCGCGCTTTCAGTGCATCGGCGGTCGGCTGGCCGCCCACATCGCCATCCATCGTCCGTTCGAACAGGATCGCGCCGATCACCTTGCCATTGGCAAAACTGGGTGCGGTGATGACACGGCTGCGCATCTCGTGGATCTTGCCGAACATCTCCTCCTCGCCCGACCATTCGTCGTCCGACACGCCATAGCCGCGCAGCGCCTTGGGGGTGGATCCGCCCGACTGGTCAAGCGCGGCGATAAAGCCCTGCCCGGCGGCGATCTTGGCGGTCATTTCGGCGGTGTTCATGTGGCAAGCTCCCTCTCGCGAATACGAATTCGAAACCGGCTCCTATGCTGCGATTCGCACGAGTGCAAGTTTACGAAGTTTGCCCGTGTGCAGTATCGTAAGGCGGGCCTGCTGCGAGCACCGATTGCGCTGTGTAGGAAAGCGATTTTGCGGCCTCTGCCTCGTCTTGCCGAAGCGTTCAGCACGATGAAAGCGAGCAGAGTGCCATATACGACCGATGAAACAAACTGCCGCACTTCTTGCCCTTGCTTTTTCCCTGTCCGCCTGCGCCACGGTGCCCGATGCGCCGATCGTTGCCGGGGGCCAGCCCATGCCTGCGGGCAGCGCCGTGGCGCTCGGCCAGCCGGTTGCGGTGGGCGATGTGGTTGTCACGCCGATGCGCGTTGTCGAGGATTCGCGCTGTCCCATCAATGCGCGCTGTGTGTGGCCGGGGCGGCTGGTGATCGAAACCCGCGTGGATGGTGCGGGCTGGCGCGAGACAGTGCCCCTGACCTTGGGCGATCCGCAAAGCGTGCGGGGATGGTCGATCAGCCTCGTTGCGGGAGAGCCTGGACAAATGGCCGGTGGCGAGCCCGTTCGTGCGGAAGAGTATCGCCTGTCCTACGAAGGCCGCCTAATCTCTAGTGCGGCTTCTTCAGTCCGGCAGTGAGGTTGATCGCCACGGAAATGCGCGTGCCCTCGCCATAGAACGGCCGCACCGCGTGTTGCAGCCAGCTGGGAAACAGCACGATCATGCCCGTTTGCGGACGCACCGAAATCTCGTGCAATTGCGCCCCGCCACCTTCCGCCTTGAGGCGCAGATCGGGCGCAGCCATCTGCACCATCGGACTGCGCGGATCGAGCAGTTGCAGCTCTCCGCCGAGCGCGGGATCACTATCGCCTTCATAGCCGTCATCGACATAAGCGACGGCTGACCAATAGCTGCCCGGGTGGGCATGATACTGGTTGGCATTGCCTTTCGTACTGACATTGGCCCACATTTGCGGGAGCCAGCCAAAGCGGCTCTCCTCCGGCGACTTGATATCGATGCAGGCGTCGTCCGCCATGGTCATCGCCTTGAACACCAGCGCCCGTGCCGCTTCGCCGCCCCATTCGAGCATATCCGTGCCCGAATGCCAGCCGCCAATATTGCTGATCGCCAAACCCGTCTTGTCGCGGTCCATCGCGGCGAAAATGGCATCGCGCAGCATGGCAAGGCCCTGCTCGCTGTTCAGCCGGTCAATGATGAAGGGCGTGGGAAAGAGCTGGTTGGTCTGCGGCATGGCGTCAGGCGCTGAGCGCCGCCACGCCCGGCAGTTCCTTGCCTTCCATCCATTCGAGGAACGCACCGCCTGCGGTCGAGATATAGGTCACATCCTCGGTCACGCCTGCATGGGCGAGCGCGGCCACGGTGTCGCCGCCGCCCGCGACCGACACCAGCGCGCCCGCCTGCGTCAGCGCCGCAGCGGTCTTGGCGAGTGCCACGGTCGCCTCGTCGAAGGGCGGGGTCTCGAACGCGCCCAGCGGGCCGTTCCACACCAGAGTGGCGCAGGTCTTGAGCACATCGCCCAAAGCCTCGACCGCGAGCGGGCCGACATCGAGGATCATCTCGTCTTCGGCGACTTCGTGGACGTTGCAGATGCGCAGGGACGGCGGATTGGCGGCGAATTCCTTGGAAACCACCACATCATAGGGCAAGTGGATCGTGCAGCCTGCCTCGTCGGCGGCATCCATAATGGCGCGGGCAGTGTCGGTGAGATCATGCTCGCACAGGCTCTTGCCGACATTCACCCCGTTCGCTGCAAGGAAGGTGTTCGCCATCCCGCCGCCGATGATGAGATGCTGCACCTTGCGGGAGAGGTTTTCGAGCACGGCCAGCTTGGTGCTGACTTTCGCTCCGCCGACAACGGCGGCGACCGGCGGCTGCGGCGTGCCGAGTGCAGCGTCCAAAGCCTTCAGTTCCTTCTCCATCGCTCGCCCGGCATAGGCGGGCAGCAGATGCGCGATGCCTTCGGTGCTGGCATGGGCGCGGTGCGCGGCGCTGAAAGCGTCATTGACATAGATATCGCCATTGGCAGCGATGCTCTTGGCGAAATCGGCGTCATTGGCTTCCTCGCCCGGCCAGAAACGGGTGTTTTCCAGCAGACCGATATCGCCGGGCCGCAGGATATCGATCGCCTGTGCCGCCACCGGTCCGGCGACTTCGGGAATGAACATCACTTCGCGGTCCAGCACCCGCTCAAGATCGCCCTGCACCATGCTGAGGCTCATGGTCGAATGCCGATCGCCCTTGGGCCGCCCGTAATGCGCGAGCAGCAGCACTTTCGCGCCGCGATCGGCGAGTTCGAGTATGGTCGGCGCGACGGCGGTAACGCGGGTCAGATCGGTCGCCTGCCCGTCCTTCATCGGCAGATTGAGATCCACCCGCACCAGCGCACGCTGGCCGCTCAGGTCTTGGGGCAGATCATCGAGGGTTTTGAACGAGGGCATTGGTCACTCCCAAATCCTCCCCCACCGGGGGAGGGGGACCGCGCGAAGCGGGGTGGAGGGGCACCTGATCAAGCTCCGAACGGAGGCGGGCGCCCCTCCACCATCCTGCGGATGGTCCCCCTCCCCGTTCCGGGGAGGAATGACCTTACAAAAACGAAGCCATCTTGCCCGCCGTGTCGATCATGCGGTTGGAGAAGCCCCATTCATTGTCGTACCAGCTCACCACGCGGCACAGCTTGCCTTCGAGCACGGCGGTCTCCAGCGAGTCCACGGTCGAAGACGCCGGGTGGTGGTTGAAGTCGCTCGAAACGAGCGGTTTATCGGTGTAGTCGAGAACGCCCTTCATCGCGCCTTCGGCAGCGGCCTTCAGCGCGGCGTTCATTTCCTCTGCCGTGGTTTCGCGGCTGGGGGTGAAAACGAGATCAATCAGCGACACGTTGGGGGTCGGCACACGCACCGAAGACCCGTCCAGCTTGCCGGCGAGTTCGGGCAGTACCAGGCCGACCGCACGGGCAGCGCCGGTGGTGGTCGGGATCATGTTCTGCGCCCCGCCGCGCGCGCGACGCATATCGCTGTGCATCTGGTCAAGCATACGCTGGTCATTGGTGTAGGAGTGGATCGTGGTCATGAAACCGCGCTCGATTCCCACCGTATCGTGCAGCACCTTGGCCACCGGCGAGAGGCAGTTGGTGGTGCAGCTGGCGTTGGAGACGATCACATCGTCTGCGGTCAGCACATCGTGGTTCACGCCGTAAACGATGGTGGCGGAAACGCCCTTGGCAGGCGCCGAGATCAGCACGCGCTTGGCACCCGCTTCCAGATGCGGGCGGCAGGCCTCGTCGCTCTGGAAGAAGCCGGTGCATTCGAGCACGATGTCGACGCCCATTTCGCCATGCGGCAGGTCGCCCGGATTGCGCTCGCTGGTCACGGCAATGCGCTTGCCGTTCACCACCAGCGTATTGCCATCGACTTCTACCGTGCCGGGGAAGCGGCCATGGGTGGAATCGAAACCGAACAGCAGGGCGTTGGCGTTGGTGTCGGCCAGATCGTTGATCGCCACCAGCTCCAGATCGTGATCGTCCCGCTCCAGAATGGCGCGCGCCACGAGGCGTCCGATACGCCCGAAACCGTTGATCGAAACTTTGGTCGCCATAGTCAGAACTCCTGCTTATCCGTTGATCTTGCTGATAATTTGCGGAACGATTGCGTCCGCCGTCAGGCCGAATTTGGCGTAAAGCTGTTCCGCCGGTGCCGATGCGCCAAAGCGGTCGATGCCGAAATTCATGCCGTCCAATCCCGTATACCGTTCCCACCCATAGGTCGTCCCGGCTTCAATCGAAACCTTGCATACGTCTGCGGGCAGCATATCGGCTTTGTAAGCGGCGTCCTGCTCGTCAAACAGCTCGGTGCAGACCATCGAGACGACATCGGCGCCGATGCCTTCCTTCTCCAGCCGGTCTGCGCATTCGAGCGCGAGCGAGACTTCCGAACCGGTCGCCATCAGCACCACGCCGCGCTTGTTGCCCGCGCGCTTGAGGCGGTAGGCGCCAAGGCCGCACTGGTCGACCTCGTCGGGCGCGTTGCGCACTTGCGGCAGGTTCTGGCGGCTGAGCGCGATTACCGAAGGCCGGTCGGTCTGGCGCAGCGCGATTTCCCAGCACTCGGCTGTCTCCACCGCATCGGCGGGGCGCATCACGAGAATGTTCGGCATCGCCCGGAGGCTCTGCAAATGCTCGATCGGCTGATGCGTCGGCCCGTCCTCGCCCAGCCCGATGCTGTCATGCGTCATGACATAGACAACCGGCACCTGTTGCAGCGCCGAGAGGCGGATCGCGCCGCGGGCATAGTCGGTAAAGATCAGGAAGGTGCCGCCATAAGCGGTCACGCCGCCATGTAGCGCCATGCCGTTCATCGCCGCTGCCATGCCGAATTCGCGGATGCCGTAATAGACATAGCGGCCCGAATAATCCTCTGCGGTCAGAGGCCCGATGCCGCCCGCCTTGGTGTTGTTCGAACCGGTGAGGTCAGCACTGCCGCCAATGGTCTCGGGCAGTTTGCCGTTGATCTGTTCGAGCGCCATTTCGCTCGCCTTGCGGGTGGCGACCTTTTGCGGGTTCTTCATCAGGCCTTGGGTGTAACTGGCGAGCGAGAAGCGCGGCGGCAATTCGCCCGCCATGCGGCGCTCGAACTCGGGCTTGTGCTCGCTGGCATTGAGGCGGCCCTGCCATTCGCAATGCGCTTCCCCGCCGCGCGCGCCGGTGGCGCGCCAATCGGCGAGGATTTCGTCGGGGATCACGAAGGGATCGTGTTCCCAACCCAGCTCCTTGCGCGCGGCAGCGACCTCGGCCTCGCCCAAAGGCGAGCCGTGGACGCCGCTCGTCCCGCCTTTGTTTGGCGAGCCCTTGCCGATCACCGTGGTGCAGCGCACCAGCGAGGGCTTGCCGGTTTCGGCGACCGCTTCGTCAATCGCCTTGCGGATGCTGGCGGGATCGTGCCCGTCGCAGCTCGTCACGTGCCAACCGGTCGCTGCGTAGCGCGCGGGGATGTCTTCCGAAGAGGACAGGCTCACCGCGCCGTCAATCGTGATATTGTTGTCATCCCACAGCACGATCAGGCGGCCGAGTTTCAGGTGTCCGGCAAGGCCAATCGCTTCGTGGTTGATGCCTTCCATCAGGCACCCGTCACCCGCGATCACCCAGGTGCGGTGGTCGACCTGCTCGTCTCCGAAAACGGCATTCAGATGCCGCTCCGCCATCGCCATGCCGACGCTCATCGCCAGACCCTGCCCCAGCGGGCCGGTGGTCGCTTCGACACCGGGGATGAGGAAGTTTTCGGGATGCCCCGCGCATGGACTGCCGAGCTGGCGGAAATTCTTGATGTCCTCCAGCGTGGGGCTTTCGTAGCCCGAGAGCCAGAGCAGCGAGTAGATCAGCATTGATCCGTGGCCTGCGCTCAAAACGAAGCGGTCGCGATCGGCCCAGTCAGGAGCCTTGGGATCGAATTTCAGATAGTCCTGCCACAACACCGTCGCCACATCGGCCATGCCCATCGGCATACCCGGGTGCCCCGAATTGGCCGCCTGCACCGCATCCATCGAAAGCGCGCGGATGGCGTTGGCCATATTGCTGAAACGGGTGTCGGCGTCGCTCATTCTATACTCCTGCGCTCGCCTCTCTGGGGGAGGCGATTCGGTTAGGGGCTGTGTGGTGGGGGCAGCGTGTCAGGTCAAGCAAGACGGCGCCGCTTGCGACGTTTCGCCATGCCGCGCGCATGAGGGATATTCACAGCTTTGATGCCCAAGGCTTTGCTCTTGTTGCCAATCGGGTTAATTCTCTCCCTGCTATGAGCGACAATTCACCTGCCGAAAGGATGCAGCGCGCCCTCGCCCGGATCGAGGCCGCTTTGCGCCGTATCGAGGCGGCACGGATTGCGCCCGGCCTGCCGTTCGGAAATGGCGGCGGTGGCGATCCGGAATTGCAGGCGAAATACGATGCCCTCCAGGCCGAGGCCGGTGCTGCGCTGGCGCAGATTGAGGCGGTGTTGGGCACGCTCGAAAAGGATGCCGCGACATGAGCAATGTCACGCTGGACATTGCCGGGCGCAAGTACACCATCGCCTGCGCTGCGGGCGAGGAAGCGCATATCGAAATGCTCGGCGCGTCGATCAACGATAAGCTGGCCAAGCTCGATACGCTGGGCGGACAGTCGCCCGAACGCATCCTGCTCTATGCCGCGCTGCTGCTGGCCGACGAATTGCACGAGGCAACCAACGGCGCCCCCGCCGCCCCGGGCGAGGCGTTTGCGGTACAGTTGGAGGCGCTGGCAGGCCGGATGGAAGAGCTGGCCGACAGCGTCGACGGCGATCCTGCTTGAGAAGTGCTGCGCTGCTCCCTACATAGGAAAGCGGCGGTTCTGCCCGGCACGATCCGGAGTGAAAATCCCTGAGGCTATAAGCAAAATCCATGGGAGCTGTCCCTGTCCGGCGCACCAGTTCGGCTGTGGTGTCGGTGCATATGGCGCCCACCTGACGTTGAGGCGTCAGAGGATTTCCAGGAAAACGACCCATGGTGGATCCGCTACATAACTTTTTGCCCTATCGCTCCGCTACTTGAGGGCGGGTTTTTGCCCTATCGCCCCGCTACTTGAGGGCGGGTTTTTGCCCTATCGCTCCGCTACTTGAGGGCGGGTTTGTGCCCTATCGCTCCGCTACTCGAGGGCAGAAACCCAGAAAGCCGCTCATGCTGAGCCCTTCGACAAGCTCAGGAGAACCTTGTCGAAGCATTGCTTTTTCTTCTAGCGGAACCTTGGAAACTACGAACAATCCTTCGACAGGCTCGACATGAGTGGAGTGGGTGTGACTGAACACGTGCAAGACAAGGCGCAATTGCGCACCAATCTCCGCAAGGCCCGCCGCGAGCACGTTGCTGCGCTGCCCGATGCGGTGAGCGCGCTGGTCTTCCGCCGCCCACCCGCGCCGGTGATGGAACTCATCCCCGAACGCGCAACCCTAGGCCTCTACCGCGCCATCGATGGCGAAGCCCCCGCCTCCGCCTATGCGCGGTTCTTTATGGAGCAAGGCCACGCCATCGCCCTCCCCCGCGTCGACGGCGATGGCGCGATGGCCTTTCACGCGCACACCGATCCGTTTGGCGAAGCTGATCTGGAGGAAGGCCTGCACGGTATCATGCAACCCGCCAGCGATGCGCCGCAAGTCGCCCCGCAGGTGCTTTTCGTCCCGCTTGTCGGCTTTACCGATAGCGGGCACAGGCTGGGCCAGGGTGGCGGTTATTACGACCGCTGGCTCGCCGCGCATCCGGGAACGATTGCCATCGGGCTCGCTTGGGATGTGCAGAAAGTGGACGAATTGCCGCTGGAGGATCACGATATGCCATTGACCGCCATTGTCACCACAACCCGCGTCTACGGCCCGTTCTGATGCGGACAGAACCCACCTGGCGCATCCCCGTCGGCATTCTCGGCCTTCTGACCGTGCTAATGGTCTACGCCATCATCATCGCCCGCTACGCGCCCGAGCTGATCGGGGACTGGCCGGGGATCGTGCAGGCGCTGGTCTATACCGTGCTTGGTGTCGTATGGCTGCTTCCCTTGCGCAATTTCCTGATCTGGATGGAAACGGGCAATTGGGGTGTGCCGAAAGACAAGAGCTAGGCGAGGCTTTCCAAAACCGCCCGCCAATCCTCCGGCAAGGGCACCGGCCTGCGCGTGTCGCGATCCACATAGACGTGAATGAAATGCCCCTCCGCCGCCGGTTCCTCGCTGCCTTGCGCGAATATCCCGACCTCGTAGCGCACGCTCGAGGTGCCGAGCTTCGCCACACGCACGCCCGCTTCAACAGTCTGCGGAAAAGCGAGCGGCGCGAAATAGCGGCATTGCGTTTCGACCACGAGGCCGATCACGGCACCGCCTTCGATATCGAGCACGCCGCGCTCGACCAGTTCGGCGTTCACCGCCGTGTCGAACCACGAATAATAGACGACATTGTTCACGTGGCCGTAGACGTCATTATCCGCCCAGCGCGTGGGAATGGCGCGGAAGGCCTTGTAGGCGCTGCGTGTCTTGGGTGCGGGCCGGTCTGTCAAAGTGCCGCCTCATACATCCGCCGCGCATCGTCGCGGGTGATTTCGACCGGATTGTTCACCAGCAGCCGCTCCTGCTTCATTGCCTCGTCCGCCAGCAGATCGAGATGCCCGGCTCCTATGCCGACATCGCGCAAACGCAGTTGCAGCCCGCTCGCCCGCGCCATATCGCGCATATCGCTGACGAAGGTATCCGCGAGGAAGCCGGTGCCGATGCGTGTTTTCTTCCCCGCCAGATCAGGCGAGATCACGGGCGCCAGCTCGGCATACATTTCGCGCGCGGCGGGGAGATTGTGCTTGAGCACCTGCTCCATCATCAGCGCGTTGGAATGGCCGTGCGGCACGTGAAAATGCCCGCCGAGCGGATAGGCCAGCGCGTGGACTCCGGCGCATGGTGCATTGGCGAAGGCAACACCCGCGAGATAGCTGCCGCGCAGCATTGCATCGCGCGCGTCGAGATTGTCCGGCTCGTCACAGGCGACCAGCAGGTTGCGATAGAGCAGCCCCAGCGCCTCTTTCGCCAGCGCATCCGAAATAGGGTTTTTCAGATGTTTGGTGGTGTAGGCCTCGATCGCGTGCACCATCGCGTCGATGCCGGTGGCCGCCGTCACATGGCGCGGGAGGCCGGTGGTAAGGCTCGCATCGAGCACCGCGACATCGGCGTAGAGCGCAGGCGAAACGATGCCTTTCTTCGCTGTCTCGCCGACGGTGAGAATACTGATCGTCGTCGCCTCGCTGCCCGTGCCTGCCGTGGTGGGGACGAGCACCAATGGCAGACCCTGCCCCTTGGCGAGGCCGACGCCGTAAATCTCCGCAATATCGTCCCCGCTGCCGAGCAGATAGGCCGCCGCCTTGGCGACATCCATTGGCGAGCCGCCGCCAAAGCCGACCACCGACGCCGCGCCCATCGCGCGCCCCTGCTCCACCGCCGCCAGCACGCTCGCTTCGGCGGGGTCTTCCTGCACATCGTCAAAGACAGCAACCTCGCGCCCGGCAAGCCCCGCCAGCGCCGCATCACACAGCCCGATCGCGCGCAAATTCGCGTCGGTGACGAACAGCACCGGCCCCTCGGGCAGAAGCGGAGCAAGCTCTGCGCTCGCCCCGATGCCGGAGACGACGCGGGGGCCGTAATTGAAGGTGAAATCGCTCATGCCCGCAGCAATGGCGGTTCACGCGATTGGTGGCAAGAAGGAGAAATGTCCCAAGTGGCGCGAGTGACGGGACTTGAACCCGCGACCCTCGGCGTGACAGGCCGATACTCTAACCAACTGAGCTACACCCGCGCATTTAAGCGACGATAGCGCCTCTTGGGAGCCGCGCGTTTAGTGGAGCCCCGATAGGGTGTCAACACATTGCGCGCGGCTTTTTGAACTCTTTTTCTACCCCGCCAGAATCGTTGCCGGAGCCTCGATCAGTTTCTTCAGCGCCTGCACGAAAGCCGCCGCGTCATAGCCGTCGACCACGCGGTGATCGCAGCTGATCGAGATGTTCATCAGCTTGCGCTTCTCGATCCGCTCGACCCCGTCCGCGCCGGTGACGAACATGGGCCGCTCGACAATGCGATTCGGGCCTATGATCGCGACTTCGGGACGGTTGATGACCGGCGTCGTCGCCACACCGCCCAGCGGGCCGAGCGAGGTGATGGTCAGCGTCGAGCCGGACAATTCTTCCGACTTCGCGCTGCCATCGCGCGCAGCATTGGCAAGGCGGGTGATTTCGCTGGCAAGCTGGAACAGGTTCTTGCCCTGCGCATCGCGGATCACCGGCACCATCAAGCCGTTATCGGTCATGGTCGCCATGCCCAGATGCACGCTGCCATGGCGGGTGACGACCTTGGCCTCGTCATCGAAACGGGCGTTGATCATCGGGAAATCGGGCAGCACCTTGCAGATCGCCGTGATGAGCAGTGGAAGCATGGTCAGCTTGGGGCGTTCCTGCCCTTTGGCGCCTCGATTTTCATTGAGCTGCGCGCGGGTGCGCTCCAGCTCGGTGACATCGCATTCCTCGACATAGGTGAAATGCGGGATGTTGCGCTTGGCCGCCTGCATATTCTCGGCGATGCGTTTGCGCAGGCCGATGACTTTGATCGTCTCGTCAGCGCGGGCTTTGCCGGCACCGGAGAAGCCGCCGGTGTAGCTGATAAAGGCATCGAGATCGGCGTGGCGGATGCGGCCATCCTCGGCGGGTTTGACCTGTGCGAGGTCAATGCCGAGATCCTTGGCGCGCGCGCGGACGGCTGGGGTGGCGAGGACTTTCTCTCCCCCTCCCGCACGGGAGGGGGCCGGGGGGTGGGTTTCCGAGGATTCTGACGCAGACCCCCCATCCCCAACCCCTTCCCCACGGGGAAGGGGCTTTTCCTCCACAGGTTCAGGCGCAGGAGCAGGCGCGGGAACAGGAGCCGGAGCCTCAGCCGCTTCCTCAACCACATCCTCGGGCACATCGCCTTGGACTTCGATGACGAAGATCGGGCTACCAATGGCGACCATATCGCCCGCCTCGCCCGCAATTTCGACCAGACGGCCGGTCACCGGGCTTTCCAGCGGCACGGTCGCCTTGTCGGTCATCATGTCGACGACTTCCTCGTCTTCATGGACCATATCGCCGACCTTCTTCTGCCAGGTCACAATTTCCGCTTCGGTGATGCCTTCGCCGATATCGGGCATGGGGTGCGTGTATTTTGCCATGTCGCTTACTCTGCCAGAATCTTGTCGATAGCCTCGCCAATGCGGACGGGGCCGGGGAAATAGGCCCATTCGAGGCTGTGCGGATAGGGTGTGTCGAAGCCGGTGACGCGCTCGACCGGCGCTTCGAGGTGGTAGAAACAGCGTTCGGTCACGAGCGCCGAAAGTTCCGCGCCGAAGCCGCTGGTGCGGGTCGCTTCGTGCACGATCAGGCAGCGGCCGGTGCGCTCGACCGAGGCTTCGATCGCTTCGATATCGAGCGGGACGAGCGTGCGCAGGTCAAGGATTTCGGCCTCCACGCCCTTCTCGCGGCACACCGCTTCGGAGACGTGCACCATGGTGCCATAGGCGAGGATCGTGAGCTGGTCGCCTTCGGTGACTTTGCGCGCCTTGCCGAGCGGCACCTTGTAATACCCCTCCGGTACCTGCGCATCATCGCGGCCTTTCCAGCTTTTAGCGGGCTTGTCGTAATAGCCGTCAAACGGGCCGTTATAGATGCGCTTGGGTTCGAAGAAGATGACCGGATCGTTGTCTTCGATGCAGCTGATCAGCAGACCCTTGGCATCATAGGGCGTCGCCGGAATCACCGTTTTCAGGCCCGAGACATGGGTGAAGATCGCTTCCGGGCTTTGCGAGTGCGTCTGCCCGCCGAAAATGCCGCCGCCAAACGGGCTGCGCACCGTCATCGGCGCGATGAACTCGCCTGCCGAGCGGTAACGCAGGCGCGCCGCTTCGGAAATAAGCTGGTCGAGACCGGGATAGATGTAATCGGCGAATTGGATTTCGGGCACGGGGCGCAGGCCGTAAGCGCCCATCCCCACCGCGACGCCGATAATGCCGCATTCGGAAATCGGCGTATCGAACACGCGGGTCTTGCCGTGCTTTTCCTGCAAACCGGCGGTGCAGCGGAAAACGCCGCCGAAATAGCCGATATCCTCGCCCAACAGGATCACATCGGGATCGCGGGCGAGCATGACGTCGAGCGCGGAATTGATCGCCTCGATCATGTTCATGTGCTTGGCCTCGCCCGCTTCGGCGGCGGCTGACAGCGTGGTGTCGGTCTGGCTCATTCTGCGGGGCCCTCCGGCCATTTGATCGCGCGTTCGCGGATTGCCTGCTCGCTCTGTTCCTTGAGATGCCAGGGCAGTTCCTCGAACACATCTTCGAACATGGTGGCGAAGGGATGGTGCAGACCGTGGCCGAGAATGCCGTTCTTCTCCGCCTCTTTCTGCGCGTCTTTCACCAGCTGGTCGAGCTCGGCATCCTGCGCCTCCTGCTGTTCTTCCGACCATTCGCCCAGCGCAATGAGGTGGTTTTTGAGCCGCATGACGGGATCGCCCAGCGGCCATTCGTCGCGCTCCTCGGCGGAGCGGTAGGCGGAGGGGTCATCCGAGGTCGAGTGGCCCTCGGCGCGGTAGGTGAAATGTTCGATCAGCGTCGGCCCACCATTGCTGCGCGCGCGGTCCGCGGCCCAGCGTTCGGCGGCATAGACCGCGAGCGGATCATTGCCGTCCACCCGTAGGCCCGCCATGCCATAGCCGATGGCGCGCGCAGCAAAGGTCGCGCGCTCGGCCCCGGCAAAACCGGAGAAGCTCGAAATCGCCCACTGGTTGTTGATGACGTTGAAAATCACCGGCGCGTTGTAGACAGTGGCGAAGGTCATGGCGGAGTGAAAGTCACCTTCCGCCGTGCTTCCCTCGCCCACCCAGGTTGCCGCGATGCGCGAATCGCCCTTGCTGGCGCTGGCCATGGCAAAGCCCACCGCCTGCGGCAGCTGGGTCGCCAGATTGCCGCTGATGGTGAAGAAGCTCAAACGCTTCGAGCAATACATGATCGGCAGCTGGCGGCCCTTTAGCTTGTCTCCCTTGTTCGAATAGATCTGGTTGATCATCTCGACCGGCGAGTAGCCGCGCGCGATCAGGCAGCCCTGCTGGCGGTAACTGGGGAAGATCATATCGTCCCCGGCCAGCGCGTGGGTGGCGCAGACGCTGGTCGCCTCTTCACCGGTACACTTCATGTAGAAGCTGGTCTTGCCCTGCCGCTGCGCGCGGTACATCCGCCCGTCAAAAGCGCGCACCAGCGCCATTTCGCGCAGCATCCGGCGGAGCGTATCGGCATCGAGGCGCGGGTCCCAGGGCCCGTGCGCCTTGTTGTCATCACCCAGCACGCGGATAAGATCATCGCAAAGCGGGTAGGTTTCGCGCGCCGCACACGCCTCGTCCGGGCGCGGTTGCGCACCTGGCTGGCTGATGTGCAAATCGCTGAAATCGACCGTGTCGCCGGGCCGGTATTTCGGCTCGGGCACATGGAGCGCAAGCGCGGGGCGGTTGCTGCCCTGATCCTTGCCGGCCTTGGCCATGCTGCTCTCCCAAAAGGCGGCGGAGAGGGACTCCGCCCGCGTTAGATTGTTTTATGTTGGCGCATTTATATTAGTTACGCCTGAAACCGTCAATCCGGTGCGTGTTACACCGCCACCGGCGCGCGCAGAATGCCCTGCGGCGTGTAATCGCTCACTTCGAAATCCTCGAAGCGGTAATCGAAAATAGTCTCCGGCACCCTTAGCAGGGAAAGCCGCGGTTCGCCCGCCGGTTCCCGCGTCAGCTGCTCTTCGACCAGATCGGTGTGGTTGAGATAAAGGTGCGTATCGCCCCCGCTCCACACCAGCTCTCCGGGCTGCAAACCCGTCTGCGCCGCCATCATCCGGGTCAGCACCGCCGCGCCGACAAGGTTGAACGGCAGGCCAAGCGCGACATCGCAGCTGCGCTGATAGAGCAGGCAATTGAGACGTGCCGCATCGCCCTCGCCTCGCCCAGAGTCAGAAACATGAAACTGGTAGGTCTTGTGGCAGGGCGGCAGCGCCATGCGGTCAAGCTCCGCGACGTTCCAGCCTTCGATGATGTGGCGGCGGCTGCCGGGATTGGTCTTCAGGCTTTCGACGACCTCGGCGACCTGGTTGATGCCCGGCCCCTTCGTATACTTGCCGTCGGGCCCGTATTGGTAAGTCGGCCAGTCAACCCATTGCTTGCCATAGACCGGGCCGAGATCACCCCAGTTCTTCGCGAAAGCATCATCCTCGACAATCCGCGCCTCGAAATCGTCCTGTGAAACATCCTCACCCGTCTTCTGCCGGTATTTGGCGAGCGGCCAGTCGCTCCAGATCTTCACGCCCTGCTTGAGCAGCGGCTGGATATTGGTGTCGCCGGTAAGGAACCACAGCATCTCGCGCACTGCCGCCTTCCAGAACACCCGTTTGGTCGTGAGCAAGGGAATGCGGTTGTCGCCCAGATCGAAGCGCAGCATCGTCCCGAAAACCGAACGCGTGCCAACGCCCGTGCGGTCCATCCGCTCGTCCCCATGCTCCCAGATGTGGCGCATCAGGTCGAGATATTGCCATTCGGGATGTCTGGGGGATTCGCTCATGCGGATGGGCTAGCATCACCCGCGCACGCGCGCCACTGTCAGACCCCGTGATACCCGCGATACCACTCCACAAAACGCGGCACGCCCACATCAATGCTGGTCGTCGGCGCATAGCCCAGATCGCGCTGGATCGCGTCGATATCGGCATAGGTGCGGGTGACATCGCCCTTTTGCATCGGCTGCCAGTCGATCGCCACCTCGCGCCCGCACGCTTCGCCGATCAGCTCGATAAGCCGCGTCAGCTTTTCGGAGCGGTGGTTGCCGATATTGTAGATGGCGTGCGGCTTGGCGCTTCCGCCCGCCTTGTGCGTGCCGTCATCCTTGGGCGGATTGTCGAGCGCGGCGACAACGCCCGCGATAATGTCATCGATATAGGTGAAATCGCGCCACATCTCGCCCTTGTTGAACACCGGAATCGGCTCTCCGGCGAGGATCTTCTTCGTAAAAATCCACATCGCCATATCCGGCCGACCCCAGGGGCCGTAGACGGTGAAGAAGCGCAGCCCGGTCTGTGGGATGCGGTAGAGATGCGCGTAGCTTTCGCTCAGCATTTCATCAGCGCGTTTGGTCGCGGCATAGAGGCTGACCGGATGATCGGCGCGATCGTCCACGCTGAAGGGCAGCTTGTCATTGCCGCCATAGACGCTCGACGAGCTGGCATAGACCAGATGCGCGACTTCGCGATGCCGCGCCAGTTCGAGCATATTGGCATGGCCCACCAGATTGCTCTGCACATAGGCCGCCGGATTTTCGAGCGAGTATCGCACACCTGCCTGCGCACCCAGATGCACGATGGCGTCAAACGCCTCGCCCTCCAGTGCGTCGGTGAGTGCAGCCATGTCTGCGAAATCAAGCTGGTGGAAAACGAAATCCCCGCCCCCGCGCTCGACACGGTTGATGCGGTCGAATTTCAGCTGCGGATCGTAATAATCGTTGCAATTGTCGATGCCGATCACGCTGTCACCGCGCGCAAGCAGCGTTTCCGCCAGTGCCGCGCCGATAAAGCCTGCAACGCCTGTTACCACTACCCGCATTGTGCAATTGCCTCCTGTCGTGACCCTCGACATGGGGCCGCACGCACGCTCCCGCAATGGCACTTTATCGTTAGGATGGAGTGAAAATGTGGCGGGCTTCGACTTTGGCTTGCCAGCGCCCCGGACTGACCCTATAGGCCCGCCTCTGCCTCGCGGGAGCTTCGCTTCCGCAAGCACCGGTCGGGGAGTAGCTCAGCCTGGTAGAGCACTGTCTTCGGGAGGCAGGGGCCGGAGGTTCGAATCCTCTCTCCCCGACCAGTTTCGACAAGAGAAAATCATCCGGGGGATGATTTTCCGTCGAAACTTCCGTGCGCAACCGAAGGGCACGCTCGGCCCTTCAATTAGCCCTTAGGCTTCTTCGCCACCGCGATCATCGACTTCGCCAGCGGCGGAATGCGGCCGACGCGCAGGAAGCGTTCGACTTCGAAGCCGGTCTCCTCAAGCAATTCGGTCAGCGTCTTGATCGAGAAGAACTTGATATGGCCATAGTCCCAAAGCGCGGTGAAGTGGGCGTCCATCTTACCCGTCGCGGACATGACGAGGTTCTTCCAATAGCCGTGATAGGGCGTTGAAATGATCGCCGTTCCGCCCGGCTCCAGCAGCGAAAACAGCGTCTTTGCATAGATGCGCGGGTGGAACACGTGCTCCACCACTTCAAGGCTCGTCACCACCGGGAAGGTGCCATATTGCGCCGAGAGATCGTCATAGGCCGATCCGAAATGCAGCTTCAGTTCAGGGTGCCGCTCCCGTGCCTGCTTGATCCCGTCTTCCGACACATCGACGCCGGTCACGTCCCAGCCAGCCGCCGACATCGCCGCTCCGATGCTGCCATTGCCGCAACCCAGCTCGAACACGCGCTTCTCGCAGTTGAGCTTCGCAAGTTCAGCCTTCAGGCTCGGCAGCAGATATTCGTGCGAATGGTTGAGTTCGGCGTCGTCATATTCGTAGCCACCAATGTGGTCGCCGGAAGTCATTTCGTTCATCTGGTCTTCCCCGGATTGCAGCGTGTTGCACTGCACAATTGCGCCTAGCCTCTACAGGACGGTGCGCGTAACACAAGTCAGGCGCTTTCGTATCCCCATTGCGGCAACACCGGTTCCAACTCGCGTTCGATACTCGCCACCAAAGCGGCATCGTCCAGTTCCCGCCACCGCTGGCTGCGGCCTTTGTTGAAGGTGAGCGAGCCGCCATAGATCGAGCCGATATCGACAGCGTCGAGCGGCGTTTCCGGCTGGATATGCGCGTGGATCGCTGCAACGGCGGCGCGCTGCGCCTCTGCGCTCTGCCCGCCTGCGGGGCCGAGCAGGTCTTCGAACCTGACTTGCAGCACACCCGCTTCGCGCGTCCAGCCGATCCCGCGTTCGAGGATGTCGAGAAACGGAAAGATCGGCGCGATCCGCGTCGGCCCGCCGTCGAGCAACACGCGCACGCGGTCTTCGCGCGACAGCGGCTGGAAATCGGGGTGGAGGTAGAAATCGGCGCGCCCGCCGATCCAGTCGGCAAAGCTCACCAGAATATCGCGCGGATCGCGGCGGATGCAGATCATCCGTGCGCCTTCTTCGCGCAAAGTCTGCGCCAGCTCGGGCGAATGGGCCGCGTGGCCGCCCATGATCTTGCCCGAGAGCCGTTGCGCCTGCTTGGCGATGTAGCGGCGGCTGACTTGGGCACCGGTTTCCAGCCCTACCTGTATCGCATCACCCGGCCCTCGCGGCGAGCGGATCAGGCGTTTGGCCCAACGGTGTTTTCCGAACACTAGATGCGCAGCGATGCCGTTGAACGGGCCCTCAATGCCCATCGCGTTCAACGCCGAATAGGCAAGGTGGTTGCCCGATTTCCATATGCCGGTGACGAAGATGCAGGGTCTGTCGCTCATGCGCCGCCTCCCCCGTGCATCACCCGTTCGTAAAAGCCTTCCATGCGCGCCGCGATACCATCCCAGCCGAATTCGGAAAGAGCCCAGTCGCGCCCCTTTGCGCCCATGCTTTCGAGCATTCCCGCCCCATCCGCCGCGATGGCTTGCAGCAGTGCATCGGCAAGGCGTGCCGGTTCGGGCTCGACCCACCAGCCGCATTGCTGCTCCACCAATCCCTGCCACGGTGCGCCCGTGCTGGCGAGCACGGGAGTGGCACAGACCAGCGCCTCGGGCACGGTGAGCGCGAAATTCTCGGTCAGCGATGGCAGCGCGAAGAGGCGGGAGTTGGCGATCAATTCATCGCGCGCCGCGCCGAATTGCGGCGGCGAAATGGTGACGGTTCCGCCGCCATATTGCTCGGCGAGTGTGCGCAGATGGGCCGCATAGCCATCGGGATCAGGGCCCGCGATTTCGAGCCGCCAATCGGAATGCACCGCCCGCACCCGCTCCCACGCCTCGATCAGGCGGTCATAACCTTTGACCGGATGCAGCCGCCCGACTGCAACAACGCGCTTTTGCCGTGCGCTCCACTCCGGGCGGGTGACGGCAGTATCGGAAACCCCGTTGGGAACGATCTCCACATCGACATCGCCGAGAAAAGCACGCGTGTCGCTCGCCTCCTGTTCGGCGGTGGCGTGATAGGCGGCGGCGCGGGCGAAAGCGCGGTTCTGCCACGCGGCGCGGATGATGCGCTTTGCGGTCGGCGAATAGGTCAGCGCGGCGGGCGCGAGCATTCCGTGCGGTGAGATCACCAGCTTGCCCTCACCCTTCCCTGCCCACGAAGCGGCAACCGCAGAGGAATACATCCAGATGCCGTGGAGATGCACGATGTCGGGCTTGTAGGCGACCAGCGCCGCGCCGAATTTTGGCATGAAACCGAGATTGGCGGGGCCATAGCGCTGGAAAACTTCCGCCGGAGCGCCCTGCCACGTCTCCGCATCGCCATTGGCCCAAGCTGCGTCCGCAATGCCGAACACGCGGATTTCCGCGCCTCTTGCTGCGAGCGCGCCCGACAGGCCTTCGATCATTTGCCGCACGCCTGAGGCGCGGCGCGAGAGGTGTCCGGCGAGGAATGCTATGCGCATCAGCCCGCCTCCGCCACATCGCGCCACAGCGCCGCATATGCCTTTGCCGCGCGTTCAGGCGCGAAACGCTGCACATTTGCCGCGCCTTTGGCGACGAGCTGCGCGCGCAGTTCGGGCTCGGCCATCAGGCGTTCAACCGCGTTGCGGATTGCATTAGCGTCTTCGGGATCAACCAGCAGCGCGCCCTCGCCCGCCACATCCTTCATCGGTGCCCGGTTGGAAGTAACAACAGGTCGCCCGACCGCCTGCGCCTCAAGGATCGGCAGCCCGAATCCCTCGGCGAGCGAGGGGAACATCAGGATGTCGGCCCGCGCGTAGGCCTCCGCCAGTTCGGCATCGGAAAGATCGTGCCGGGCCTCGACCGCCAAACCTCCGGCGCGCAACCGCGCGAGCCGTGCATCATCAACCCGCGCGATAATCTCCAGCGTTACCGGCAAACCGGCCAGCGCCTCCGCCACCCGCTCGACATTCTTATGCGGCCCCGCCCCGATCATCAGCAGGCGCGGCTTGGCATTGTTAAAGGGCCGCTCAACGCGTTCGAGCGGCTTCGAAAGCGGGTTTTCGATGACCGAGACTGTGTCAGGATCGACCGCAAGCCAGCGCAGCAATTGCGCCCGCGCGCCGTCGGACACGCACGTAATGCGCGATACTCTCCACGCGGGCAATCGCAGCCAGAAAAACCACAACAGCCACCGCTTGAAGCCGCTGCTGCGCTCCAGAAACTCGCAATCATGCACCGTCAGCACGGTTTTGCGCTTGGGCAGCAAATAGACGAGATAATGCGCGTCACCCGTCATATGCACGACATCGGCAGCGCGGCAGGCCTGCCGCGCGTGCCAGATGCCGAGCAGTCGCGGGAGGAGCCCTCTGCTGGGATACGGCGAGGTTATCGTGGTCAGCGTGATATCGGCAGGCACATGACGCGCCACCGTATCGAACACCGCTTCGATACTGAAA
Organism: Aurantiacibacter sp. KMU-128; assembly: GCF_056933515.1. Taxonomy (NCBI): domain Bacteria; kingdom Pseudomonadati; phylum Pseudomonadota; class Alphaproteobacteria; order Sphingomonadales; family Erythrobacteraceae; genus Aurantiacibacter; species Aurantiacibacter sp. KMU-128. The sequence continues at coordinate 1,010,444 of NZ_JBXORT010000001.1, read as the reverse complement.
GCACGCTCCGCCACCGGACGCATCAGCAGAGTGACTTTGAGCGGCATCAGCCAAGGCGTTCCGCAGCGTGTTCAAGCGGGCGGATGGTGTTGGCCATCACCCGCTCCAGCCTTCGTCCCAGTCCCAGGAATCCGCGCCGCGCCCAACCCGTTCGAGAAAAGCACGCGAAGGCGCTTCGAACCGTTCGCGGAACCACGCGATATCTGCCGCGCTCCACTCCGGCCGCTCGATGGCATGGGTGGTGGAGAGCGCACCGCGCAATTTCTCCTTTACGCCCGATGGCAGCGCCATGCTGAGATCGGCATAGAGCTTGGTGTTGCGCAGCTTGCCCAGCCCGCCGACAAATTTGCGCGCCTCTTTCGACTGGCCGTGCCGCGTTTCGAAGTCGAAAGCGAAGTCAGGGTCGATGCCGAGAAACTCGCAGATCCCGCGCAGCAAGCCAGCAGCATCTTTGCGCAGATCATCGTGGAACAGCACTTTGATGCAGCCCGCACCAAAGCGCGCTTCATAGGCCTCCAGCGTGCGCAGATAGCGGTTCTTGTCGGCATAGACCGGATCATTGTGCAGAAAGTCGGTAAAGCTCACATCCGATATCTTGCTGCGCTGCATCCAGTCGCTTTCGCTGCGCGCGCGCGGATGGCGCACGATGTAGAGGAATTTGGGCACCTCCATCACTTCGGCAATCCGATTAAGCGTGTGCGGGAATGTCTCCAGCGCCGAATAGGAATTGGACGCCTCCCCGCGCACCAGCGCATTCTCTTTCCCGGCATAGAGCGTCGTATACCAGTCGAGCCCGCGCGCATGGACATCGTCCATCGAGAAATAGCTCGGCTCCTTGATCCGCGACATTCCCGCCTGCGGATGCTGGTCGAGATAGTTCCACAGCGACGTGGTGCCCGATTTGCCCGCGCCGATAATCAGGAATGTGGGAAGCTGCCGCGCATCAGGCATAGGTGTTCCCGCCGTCAAACGCACCGCGAAGGATGGCGTAACGCCCTTCCGCCCGTTCGTGGACGAGCGCGAAATTGGCATCGAAATAGCGTTCCAGCTCGGGGTGCCATTCGGCGATATGCTCCAGCCCGTCATGCCGGATGCGGCACAGCGAATAGGGCAGATCCTCGATTAGGCGGAAGACATCGCGCAGGAATTGCCGCGCATAGATCCAGCGGTGGCTGTATTCGAACTGCACGACATCGACCTTGCCCGCCGCAAGGCTTTCCTTGCCGCCTTGCAGGACAAGGAAATCATGCCCCTCGGCATCGATTTTGAGCAGCGCGACATGATCAATGCCGTGTTCGGCCAGAAAGCTGTCCAGCGTGGTCGTTTCGATGGTCAGAACGGTCTGCGCGCGGCCCACGCTGCTATCGTCGAAGGAAAGCGTGTTTGTGCCCGCGGTCTCGCCCCAGATGGCGATTTCCGCTGTTCCCGCTTCGTTGGAAAGCGCCAGCGGGTGCAGTGTCGCGCAGTCGCCGCCGGGGGTCACCGCCAGCTTGGCCTTGTAGACTTCGCGCGTCGCCGGAACCGGCTCGAACGCGTGCAGGCGCAGCCTGTCGGGCGAACGCATCGTAGCGGGCGCAAGGCCCAGAAGCTGGCTCGACCACTGGCCCTTGTTCGCGCCGACATCGAGAATGGTCGCCGGCCCCTCGCCCAAAGCCGCCAGCGTCGCGGCCTGCATATAACGTTCATCGCTGCTGTCGGGCAGGTTCGAGCGCGGCTCTCCGCGCGCGGTCATATACAGCCGCCGACCCAGCTTCCATTGCGCCCGCCGCAGCCTGGCCGAAAGTGATCCCATTACTGCGATGTCCCCTCTTTGCCGGACGCCAAGGCAGCGTCCAGCCAATGTGAAATCCGTGCGAATTGCGCGGCGGTCGAATAGCCCGCGCTCTGGCACTTCGCCATGCCCGCTTGCGCAATCGCTTCGCGCTTCTTCGCATCTGCAACATAGAACGCAAGCTTTTGTGACAATTCTTCCGGTGAGGCGAAAAACTCGGCCTCGACGCCTTCGGTGAACAGCCGCTGGTGATCATCCGTCCGCTCGGCAAGCAGCATGGTGCCCATTGCGGGGATTTCGAAGCTGCGCGTGGTGGTTGTTTCGGGCACTCGCTTGGAGAGCAGGCCGATAGCGATTTTCGCGCCTGCCAGCGCTTTGGCGTAGTCCCCACCATAGAGGCCGGCGCCGCGCACGACGTCCCTAGCCCAAGCATTGTTCCCGGCATATTCGGGCCAGCCCGGCCCCCAGATCGTGAGCGGCGCGGCTTGCGCTGCCACTTCCAGAGTTTTGGCGTAATGCGGCTGGCAATGGCCGACAAAGGCGACCTCGCTGCGCAAATGTTCGGGCACATCGTCTGCCAGAGCCGGATCGATACGCGGGCCAAAACCCTGTTCGATCAACAGCAGGTCACGCGCGCCCGCCTTGCGGTAATGCTCCGTCTCGAAGGGCTTGGTCGTCACCAGCAGATCGTAATCGGGAATGGCGCGGAAAAACTCGCGTGAGCGGTTGTCGTAAAAGGCCGCATCGGGCGTGTAGTGGATGGCGATCCTGGCGCGGGCATTGGCCTTGAGCGCCTGCACGCTTGCCCGCCGCAGCACGGTGCCCTTGTCGACAAACACCACATCGTAATCCGCCCGCGCCGCACGCGCTTGCAGCATGGCGTTGAGCTTGGCGACCTGCGGGCCGATCTGCCAGCGCGCTGTCAGCGAACGGACAATCCGGTTGCCTCCCGCGCGAAATGGCAGAGTGTCGAATCCCTCGACCTTCCAGCCAAACTCTTCGAGTACCTTTATACGATCCACGCCATTGGAGCCTGCGCGCAGGTTGCCAATGTAGAGTATGCACCCTTTCGGGGCTGAAGGGGCCGAAGCGATCATGACAAATCTTCCGAAACTAGGATGCTGATAAAGATCCCGTTGATCCACCATATTTCGGGCCGGTGGCCGCTGCGTTGCGGGAAACCAGGCGCAGCTGACCTATCTGCCCGTAAACGAGGGCAACGACCAGGCAATAACCAAAATAGATCGGCAGGCCGGATAGGAAGGCGTTTTGCAGAAAAGCTGTGCTCGCCTGCGCTCCGATCTGGATACCAAGCGCAGCAGCCGGAAGATAGAGATACAGCCCCTGGCTCAACTGGTTCATCGTCAACCTCGCCATAACTGCCATAATCAGGCCGGCGATGGCAGAAAACAGGGCGACCCCGAACCAACCCATTTTCCAATACCCGTCGGCGAAAACTGTTATGGCAACCTTGGTTTCGGCATCTGCCCTCTGTGTCACAATCTGGTGGAATTCCTGCCCCGGGCTCGCGAGCACAGGCTTGTCGGGCCAAAGGAAGCGCGGCACGGCATAGATCAGGATATTCTGCGTAAAGTCGCTGCTTACACCGCTATCATAAAGCTCCATGGCGGCGTTTTGGGGGCCCGAATAGTTGAGGCGCAGCCACCAGATCGCGGCACCTTGCTGCTCGTATGGCAGCAAGGCTTCGGGATCCTCCTCGCCGAAAGCGGCCTCTGCAAGAATAGCAAACCTCTGCGATACGCCGATTGCAGCCCCTTCTTCACTCGCCAGCACTTCTGCCTGTCGGGCAATCGAGTTGGTGTTCTGCAGAAAAGCAAAGATCAGCATTGCCGGAATGATCCACAGGGCAAACCGCTTCAGCGAACGGTGGCCTACATAGGCACCAATAGCGGGCAACAGGATCGTCAACATCACCGATTTCTTGGCAAATTCGGGAAAAGCGAGAAGGAAATGGGGCGGCCACAAAAGCCAGAAGGCGATGGCCCAATTCTTCTTTCCCGAAGCGCCCAGCATTGCCATCAAAGCGTAGCCGAGATCGGGGAGATAGCGCAGGTTTTCGAGCACTCCGGGCACCTGCCAAGGCACCGTGCCATAGACGCTGGGCATGATAATCAGGTGCTTGAGCGCCAATCCGCTGACCACGAACAATATCGCCACTGACCCTAGGGAGATTTTCGGTATCCTGAGCAAAACACGGTTCTTTTTGGGGAGCGCCCAATAAATCGCTGCTAGCGAGAAGGCAATTCCCACGCTGGTCAGTAGATTGGTTCGCAAATTCTCGTCCGGCCCGATGGCATAAATCGTCTGCGCCTGAAACGCGAGGGTTCGCTGGCTGGCGAGAAAATTCTGCATCGGCCCGAAACCGAAAAACAGCGCACATGAGCCAGCGTAGGCCACCAGGGGCGTAAAGACCAATTGCGCATTGGCCTTCAAAAGCACCACTGCAGCCGATAAGGAGGAGAGCAGGATTGCCGATAGTCCAATCAGGTTAAGGCCGATTGAAGTGCGCGGCGCGCATCCGAAACCATCGCAAGCCAGATTGGAGAACCCGAAAAATGCCGCGATGATGGACATTGCGACCATCCATGCCAGAATCACAGGTCGGATCTGCTCCCAGTTTTGTGTCACAGTCTTCCCTGTCCTTTCTGCGCGCCTTCAGCGCATAGACAGCCGCGGGCAGCTAAAGCAAGCCCAATAGGCGGCCTCGCCCGCTAGCCGTCATTCCAGTCAAACCCGTGCCAAGGCAAACTCTTCCGGTTCAAAAGCCGCGCTGTCAGCCGTGCATCTTCCTGCAGTTCTTGGATCATCTCTTGCCTCAAAGCTTCGGGCACGTAGGCTTTTGAAGGCCGGCGGCTATTGAGCCGATCAACAATCTTCAACAGACCGGTTCCCGTTGGAATGTTGACATTTAATCTGTCGAGCTGCCGGTAGGTAGCCCTTCGCAGCATGCCAAGGGCTCCTTGCAAACGGGTCGATGCAAAGCCGCGACGCTCGTTCCTTGCCGAATAGTCGTCCAGCTTGTGCGGAGAAAGACCGAGGAATTCGATTACCGAGGCGTGTGCGGCCTGCGCATTCTGACGCATTTCCTCTTCGAGAAGCATGACTTTTACGCGGTGTGCCGGAAATCTCTCCAGATACCGCGCCAGCTGGACTCCCGGCCTGCCCCAGAAACGGTAATCGCCCATCCGGTCTCCGGGCCTGACGGGGCCGCGAGCCCATGCAGTGGCGAAATCTGTTTCCCGCTCGCGCCCCTCGCGACAATTCTGCGCGTGCATGGCAATCGCGAGCTCGACGGGGTTACGCAGCATGACGATCAGCTTGATTCGATCTGCCTCTTTTGCAAGGCGCTCCCGCGCGAGCTCCGAGTACAGATATTTGGGCGTGGACTCACCGGTGAGCTTACCGGCAGATTCCGGAGGACAAAGCCTGTCGAGCCATTCCTGTTCGCTCTTGGCCGCTTCGGGTTCCGCACTCACATCCAAGACATCCGAAGAAAGGAAGTTCGGCTCTTTCCACAGCAGATAGGTATCCTCATGCTGCTGCAGCCACGAAAACATACTGGACGTGCCGCATTTGGGCGCACCGACAATAAAGAAATCAGGGAAACGCGTCATCACGACCTCGGTATCTGGAAGATGTCCGTGCGGATACCCAGCTGCTTGCGCGCTTTCAACGCCAATTGGATTTGCATTACAAAAAGCGAAACCGAAGTTCCGATGGCCGCGCCCAAAGCACCATATTGCGGCACCAACGCCAGATTGAGAATCACATTGGCAATCGCCGCCAAAATCGCTGCCTTCGCCACCACACCGCCATTGCGGGTCATCTGCAGTGCAATGCTCACCAACCCGCAACTTGCGCTTAAGGCTGTGCCGATCGCCAGCACAAGGCACGGCCAGTAGGAAGCCGCGTATTCCGGCCCGAAAACCAAGACCAACGCCCACTCGCCGAAAATCGCAAACGCAGCAACGAAGCCGAGCGCGGCAGCAGTGGCCGCCCAGCCCGTGTGCACCATCAGCCGACGCATCATTCCCAGATCGCCGCGCGCATGCGCGGCGGCGATTTGCGGCGCCGCGATAGACCGCAAGATTTGCGAGAGGATTGCCGCGATCACCGCAATCTGCGCGGCAATGCGGTACACGCCCGCTTCTTCGGGCGGCTGCAGAATGCCGAGCATCAGGATATCCGTGTTATTGCTGACAATCGTGGTGGCGGTGGTCGCCGTGAGCGGGAGCATCGCCAGCGTCCATTCTTTCCACCGGATTTCGGGCGTCGCATCGCCTGCTGGGGGCAGCACCCAACGAATGAGCGCCACAATCACCGCCCCGGCAATCAGCGTCGCACCAAGTTGCAGCCACAAGGCACCCACGCTGCCGGTGTCCAGCATGGCAAGGAACAACAGCAGCAGGCCGAGCATTGCGCCAGGTCTGATCAGCTGTTCCCCGATGCCCGAAAGCACCGGTCGCTCAAACCCGACCAGAATGCCGCGTTGCAAATGGATGAAGCCCATTGCCGGCACGATCAGCAGCACCAAGAGCGCGATCTGCGTTTCGCGCTCGTTCCACCACCACACGCCAAGGCCGATCGCGACCAGATAGGTGCCGATTGCCAGCCCGCCAAAAACCAGAAGGAGGATCAACTGGGTTAGATAGCCCCAGCGGATAACGCCGCGCAGCTTGCTCGCGTCGCCGGTTTCGCGGGCGTTTGCGATCTCACCGATCAGCAGCGTAGGCAGGCCGCCGCAAAAGGGCAGCGAAAGCAGTGTGGCAACGCCGATGGCGAAGGAGAACACGCCAAATTCGGCAGCTCCCAATTCGCGCGCGAGGATCGTGGAGACCCCCAGCCCCAGAACAACGGAGATGATCCGCAGCACGAACAGCCCCGCCGAACCGCCGACAAAATACCGCAGCAAGGATTTGCCACTCGCGCCTGATGGAGCGGGGTTCGCCATGGTTCCAGCTTCTCTCCGGCCAAAGAACGCGCTTAGCGCACCGCTTCGAATTGCATCCCTGTCAGCCGCGCATCGAGCGCTCCGCGGGTTTCATACGCTTCGCCGGTCAACACCAGCCAGTATATTTCGCAAGCGGCAGAAGCCGTAAAGGTCGCTGCCCGGTCAAGCGTTTGCGACTGCCCGCTTCCCGCAGCTTCCGGCGAGCCGGCGCAGAACAGCGAGACGCGCAAGTGCTCCGCATCGCTTGCCGGACTGGTGGTCGCAGCAAAGCGATAGGTTCCGGGCGATAGCCGGACGAGTTGCCGCGCAAGCTCGCCTGCCGTACGCCGTTCGACATAGATATCATAACCGCCATCGCCTCGGGCGGCGAAGGAGAGATCTCCGCTGCGCGTGCTGCGCCAGCCCATCGGCGCGTAGGCTTCATCGAGGGTGAACCCCGTCGGCGAGGCGTCTGGTCCGGCGAGGCGCGCCTCCCAATGGGCGAAGGCCTGCGCGAACAGGCCTCCATTGCCGAGCCCTTCAAGCAGCCGTGCATCGCTTTCTTCGGTCACACCGGCATCAACCGCCTGCCGCAATGCGTACATATTGGCAAGCCCGCGCGGCGAGCGCGGAATGCTGTTCCAGAACGCTCCCGCCCACACCGGCTCTGCGGCCAGAGCATCGCGGATGGCAATCACCGAAGCATCATCTTCGAGCGCGGCGGTGAGCGGCTGGACGAAATCATTGATGAGCGGCGGATAGAGCACCGATAGGCGGTTAATCTGCGCGAACAGGCCCGGCAAATCTTGCGCTGCGGCGACGCGCTGCAGTTCGAGCACGCCAAGCGAGCGGTTGCGCTTGTCAAGCCGCAGTCCGGCATTGACCAGCGCCTCGGCATCCGCAGCCCGCCCTTCTGCCGCCCAGGCGACAGCAATCGGGAACAGCGCATCGCTGGCCAAGGGCTCGCGCGCGAAGGCATCGCGCGCAAGACCTACGCCTGCCGCGTTGACATCCAGTTGCAAGGCGCTGTCGCTCTGCTCGACCTGCACGAGCGCGCTGGCAAGATCGGCCTGCCAGAAGCCGTTGAGATCGGCCAGTCGCGCGTCCACCCGGGCATTCGCCAAGCCCTGCACAAGCAAGAGCGGCGCCGCGAGGACAGCCAGCAGGCCGCCGAGAATACGCAGTACACGGGTCATCAGGCTGGCGCGCCCTGCGGTTCGCCTTCCTTGTTCCGCTCGCCATAGCCATAGCCGTAGCCGTAGCCATAACCGTAACCATAGGCGGCGTTGCGTTCATCCAGCTTGGTAACAATCGCGCCGAGCAGTTCGGCGTTGGACTGGCGCAGACGCTGGATCGCGCTCTCGATGTAGCGCCATTTGCCGTCATTGGCCTCGATCACCATCACCACCCCGCCAAGGCAGGCGGCGATCAGCGGAGCGTCGACCAGGCCAAGCACCGGTGGCCCGTCGACGACCACCACATCATATTCATTTTCCACTTCGTCGAGCAGCTTCTGGAACCGTCCGTTGGACAGCAGTTCCGCCACTTGCAAAGACTTGCGACCGGCAGGCAGAATGTCGAAACCTTCGAGATTCTGCGAACGCGACAGCATGGCGCGCCAGTTGTCGTCGCCCATCAGATATTGCGTGGTTCCGGAATTGCCGACCGCGCCGAGATAGCTCGACATGCCCGATTTGCGCAGATCGGAATCGAGCAGCAGCACCTTCTTGCCCTGACGGCCCAGCAGATAGGCCATCGCCACCGAGCTGAGGCTCTTGCCTTCACCCGGCCGCGAAGAGGTGAGCATGACCGAACGCGGCAAGGTTCCGCCTGCCGCATTGGCCACGTTGGCCGTGAAGCTGAAATAGGCTTCATAAAGGCTGGTGTAGGATTGCGAGAGATCCTCGACGATTTCGTCTTCCTCCACCGCCGGGATGCTGGCCAGCAGCTCCATCCCCAACCGCTCCTTGACCTGTTGCGGGTTGCGCAGGCTCTGGTTGAGCAGGTCGTAAAGGTAGACGCCAATCGCCACTACCAGCAGCCCGATGAACAGCGAAATAATCAGGTTCTGCCGCAGGCTCGGACTGTAATAGGCGCGCGGCACGCGCGCTTCGTCAACAACAAGCACATTGCTTTCGCCCACACCAACCACGCCGATTTCACGGAAACGCTGGAGCAGGCCGGCATAGAGCTCGCGCTGCGTATCCACTTCGCGCTGCAGGATGTTGTACTGCACGCTGTCCTGCCGCTGGTCGACCAACTGGCCGCGCAGCCGGTTTACCTGGGCCCGCAGGCTGTCTTCGCGCGCCTGCGCTTCACGATAGGCGGCCTGCAACCGGTCGACCGAACCCGATTGCTCGGAAGCAATCGCGCGATCAAGTTCCGCGAGCTGCGCACGCAGCGCCTGCACTGGCGGATAGTCATCGGTGAAACGCGAGGTCAATTCGGCCAGCTGCAACTGCACTTCGGCACGCCGGGTACGCAGGCTGGCTGTCGGGCCGGAGGCATAATTGTCCGCCGTTTCCGCGTTCGATCCCGAACGCGATTGCAGCGCCGCTTGTGCGGCAATGCGGTCCGCGGTTGCCTGTTGGAGCGAGGCGCTGAACGCCGCCAATTCGGTGGCCAGCAGCGATTGCGACGCCGTGTCCGCACTGTCGCCGTCGCCGGTACCGGTGCCGATGGTAAGAATGTCCTGATCCGCTGCATAGGTGATCAGATCGGCCTCCGCCGTTTCCAGCCGTTCGCGGGTTTCTGCGATCCGTTCTTCCAGAAAGTCACGTGCCTCGATCGAAGCGCCGAAACGGCGGCTGATGTCTTCGGCAATGAAGGCTTCGGCCCAGCCATTGGCGATCAGTGCTGCCAGTTCGGGCGATGGACTGCTGAACGAGATGTCCACCAACGAGCTGTTGAGAACCGGCGAAATGGTGATCCCTCCGCGCAGGATCCCGGCGATCGTCTGGTCGATATTGCCCTGCCCGTCGCCAGAAAGCTTATAGGTTTCCAGAAACAGATCATTGTTCCGCAAATCCAGTTCACGCGCCACGCGCAGCGCCAGCGAATTCGATTCGAGCAATTCGTATTGCGTCGGCAGGTACACACGCGCCGCGTTGACGCTTTCCTCTTCCAGCCCTTCCACATTGGTAACGTTGAGATCGGTCATCCCGATCTCGATCCGGGCGGTGGAGCGGTATTGCGGTTCGGCCAGCAGCGCAGCAATCGCGCCGATTGCCAGCGCGAGCGCAATAACGCCCGCAATCAGCAGCTTGTTGGTGCGGATCAGCTCAAGATACCGCTCGAACGGGATGACGTCGAAGAAACCGTCGCGTTCCTCCGGCATAGCCTGGCCGCCGCGTTGTCCACGAAATGCTGGAGCCGATGCACTGCTCGCAGAATCAATCATTCATAATACCTTGTATTCCCGTGCGTAGGGCACGTCTAACGAACACGCGCTACGCCACGAAGACGCTATGACAATGCTTCTGCCAGAATGCCACGGGCATGGCAAAAGCCAAAAACCGGGTGTCCGGACACCGTGCTTCTTTACCCCATCTCGCATATGCAGCAAGCCTTAGCTCTGCCGCGACTGCGCCGACCGCAAAACCAGAACAACGGCAAACACCGCAACCAGCATGATCGAAGGCGTGCGCAGCGGATAGTCAACACTGCTGTGGAGGACGATCAGCCCGAGAGTGAACACGCCGAGCAGCGGCGCGGACAGGCTGTCCCCGACCGCCCGCCGTGCGCGGATCGCACGCCATGCCGCAAACAGCAGCCAAATCGCTCCCGCGAGGAAGACGAGGACTCCGGGCAAACCGCCTTCGATCACCAGTTGCACCCAGTCGTTATGCGCATGGTTGAGATAACGGGGGCGCAGCAAGGCATCGGGCTCGATGGTGCGAAACGCCTGCTCGAACGCGCCGAAGCCAACGCCATAGGGGAAATGGTCGGATGCAAGTTGCAGCACATAGGGCAGGGTCTGGCTGCGCTGTCCTTCATCCAGCCCGCCCTCATAAAAGCCGTTCAGCCGTTCAAGCGCAGGAATCCGTCCGAGGAAAGCAAACAGCCCGATCATGCCGACCGCTGCGAGGGCCGCTGCGCCCCCTGCCAGCTTCTGCCAAAGGGGCACCGCACGATCGGACCGACTGTAGACAAAAATCATGCGCGCGCCATAAGCCAGCCCGATCAAACCGAGGATGGCCAGCCCGAAGCGCGAGGACGTGATGAGTATGCCCACTACCAGCAACAGGCGCGCGGCCGCCATCCAGATAGCCTTCTCGTCCCAGCCGCTGCGGCTCGTGCTGCCCGACTGGAACAGGCTGAAAACCAGCGCGATACCGAGAAAAAGCGCATTGTGGTTGCGGTTCGAAAACAGCCCCACCGCGCTGTCACCGTTGGTGATATCGTAGAAATAGAGCCCTTGCGACCCCGGCAGCACGATCTGCGCCGCGCCCAGCAGTGCGCTTGTCACGCCGGCAACAACCACAGCGGTCCGCAAGCGCCGCAGTCCCGATTGGTCGAGCAGCGACAACAAGACCAACGCCGCCAGCGGCACAACCAGCGCGGCGAGCGAGTTCATTGTACGCAGCGGCGAGAAGGTCAGCGGGCGGCTGTTACCGTCCATACCGAGCAATTGTTCGGCCGCGACAATGTCTTCGCGTCCGGCCAGCGAACGCCACAGTTCGGGTGGCAGAGGAACGAGTTGCAGTGCCATCCACAGCGCCAGCGCCACAAGCAGCCCCAGCGGCACCGCGATGCTGCGCAACTGTTCGCCGCTTTGCGCCCAAAGACCTACTGCCAGAAAGAGCGCGGCCAGGGCACGCAAAGGACCGGTGCTTTCAATGTCGAACCGCGAGCCGCCGCCCATCAGGAAAACCAGTGCAGCGAACACCACGAACAACCAGAAGGCGCGCTCCGCAGTCAAAACATACCAAGGCGTATTAGAACGCGGAATGGTTCAAATCCTTCACATTGCGACCGTCCCTGCAAGGTAAGTCCAAGCAGGAAAGAGCGGGGCAGTTACCCGCGAAACCAAAGGCTGGCAAGCGTTGAAGGGCTTTTGAAAACACCAGTTTACACAGGGCAACCGCACTGCTCTGGCCGCAACCTAGCATACGCGCATCACCCACCCGCGCGGTGCGTCCGCTTGCAATGGCGCTTGTAATCCAGCCGTAACATCGCCATTGCGGCCCCGCGCGGCAAACACAGCTACAGGCTCACATGAATTTCACCCATCCCTTCCTCGATGAAGACGGTGACGACAAGCTGCATGAGGAATGCGGCATTTTTGGCGTCATCAACGGGGAACGTGCCTCGTCTGCTACCGCGCTGGGGCTCCACGCCCTGCAGCATCGCGGGCAGGAAGCGGTCGGCATTTCCAGCTGGGACGGGACGGAGTTCTTCACCCGCCGCGCGCTGGGCCATGTGGCGGAGAATTTTGCGACCGAAGAATCGCTTGCCGAACTGCCCGGCCATATGGCGGCCGGACATGTGCGCTATTCCACCACCGGCGGATCGGGCCTGCGCAATATCCAGCCGCTTTATGCAGACCTTGCCAGCGGCGGCTTTGCAGTCGCGCATAACGGCAATATTTCGAACGCGGCGGCCTTACGCAAAGACCTCGTCAATCGCGGGGCGATCTTCCAGTCGACTTCGGACACCGAAGTCATCATCCACCTCGTCGCCACCAGCCGCTTCCCGACAATGCTGGAAAAACTGATCGACGCGCTGCGCATGGTCGAAGGTGCCTATGCGCTGATCGTGATGACTCCGCGCGGCATGGCCGCCTGCCGCGATCCGCTGGGTATCCGCCCGCTGGTGATGGGCAAGCTCGGCGACGCGGTAGTGTTCGCCAGCGAGACCGTGGCGCTCGATGTGGTCGGCGCTACATTTGAACGGCAGGTCGAGCCGGGCGAACTGATCGAAGTCGATTTCGACGGCAGCATCCGCAGCCACCGGCCCTTCGGCAATCCGCGCCCGCGCCCGTGCATTTTCGAACATGTCTATTTCAGCCGCCCGGATTCGATCTTCAATCAGCGTTCGGTGTACGAAAGCCGCAAGAATATCGGCATGGAGCTGGCGAAAGAGGCCCCGTGCGAGGCCGATCTGGTCGTTCCCGTGCCCGATAGCGGCGTGCCCGCCGCCATCGGCTACGCCCAGCAAAGCGGCATTCCGTTCGAACTTGGCATCATCCGCTCGCACTATGTCGGGCGCACCTTCATCCAGCCGAGCGACGGTGCGCGCCATGCGGGCGTAAAGCGCAAGCACAACGCCAATCGCGCCATCGTGGAAGGCAAGCGCATCGTGCTGATCGACGATTCGATTGTGCGCGGCACCACCTCGATGAAGATCGTGCAGATCATGCGCGATGCAGGCGCGAAGGAAGTGCATTTCCGCGTCGCCAGCCCGCCCACCGGCCATGGCTGCTATTACGGCGTCGACACGCCCGAACGCTCCAAGCTCCTTGCTGGCCGTATGGACCTCGCCGCCATGCGCGAATTTATCGGGGCGGAAAGCCTGGCCTTCGTCTCCATCGACGGGCTTTACCGTGCGGTGGGCCTTAAGGGCCGTGACGCTGCCAGCCCGCAATATTGCGATGCCTGCTTTACGGGGGAATATCCGACCCCGCTCACCGATCTGAAAGCCCGCCACGAAGGCGAGGCGCAGCTCACCCTCCCCGTCAGCGAGGACGCGTAAATGTCAGACAATCAAGCCGCACAACCGCTCGCCGGAAAGATCGCGCTTGTCACCGGTTCCAGCCGCGGGATCGGTGCCGCCACCGCCAAGGCGCTCGCCGCCAAGGGCGCGCACGTCGTCATCACGGGCCGTAAGGTGAAGAACCTCGAAGCGGTGGAAGACGCCATTCACGAAGCGGGTGGCACCGCCACCATAGCGCCGATGGATCTGACCGATGGGACAAGTATCGGACGGCTCGCCCAAGCGATTGCCGAACGGTGGGCGAAGCTCGACTTCCTCATCATCAACGCCGCGCAAATGCCGGTGTTGTCGCCGGTTACGCAGATCGACGCAAAACAGTTCAACGAGGCTTTGACACTCAACGTGCTCGCTACGCAGGCACTGCTCGCGGGCTTTGATCCGCTGCTCAAACGCTCCGGGGCGGGCCGCATTGTCGGCCTCACCAGCTCGGTGGGCAGCGAACCGCGCCCGTTCTGGGGAGCTTACGGCGCGAGCAAGGCGGCGTTCGAAAACCTGCTCGTCAGCCACGGCAAGGAAGTCGAGCGCATCTCCGAAATCCGCGTCGCAGTGATCGATCCCGGCGCGACTCGCACCGCCATGCGCGAACGCGCCTACCCTGGCGAAGACCCGCAAACGGTGAAGCCGCCCGAAGCGGTCGCCGACTATCTCGCCGCGCTGCTGGAGAAAGATTTCCCCAATTTACATCGGGAAAGAGTGGAAACCTCAGCTTAACCATATCGGGTAAGTTCGCGGTAAGCACTTGCGCTCATTTTGTGCAAAGCAAAGGCCGCAAGGCCGTCCTTACCAACCCGTCTGGAGCTGGCACCATGACCATGCACACCACCCTGCGCAATTCTTCCCGCAAGCGTTACGAACTCGCCGCCCAGGAAGACCGCAGCGCGCCGCGTACGCGGATCATGATCCCGGCGCAGCTCCGCGCCTCCGGCAACCGCGCCTTCCAGACGGTGGTGAACGACCTGTCGCTGAGCGGCTTTTCCGCGACCGCATTGAACCGGATGCACGCAGGGTCGATCTGCTGGCTGACCCTGCCGGGGCTTGAAAGCCTGCAAGCCGAAGTCGTGTGGTGGGAAAACGGCGTGGCAGGCTGCGCCTTCACGAACCTGCTCTCGCCGATTGTGCACGACAATATTCTGGCACGCTATCGCGGGGATGGCAGCTTCCGTAGCTAAGCCAAGGCTATCACCAGAAAGCGAAGAAAAGGGCTCCGTTGCGGGGCCCTTTTCGTATGTGGCTTTGCCCGCCGCACTGTGCGATATCGCAGAGAGCGCAACAGACCGGGTCGCCTCTCCGTGAAGACATTTTTCGCCACCACTGCCCTCCTCGCGCTCGCCGGTTTGAGCCTCCCGGCCCATGCGCAGGAGGCCGAGGAAACCGCTCTGGTAGAGGCCGTTATCCGTGCGCTCGCAGACGAAGATACAGCGTCGGCCAGCCGCATGATCACCGCTGTCGAGGGTCTTGGCGGCGGCGAGCAGCTATTCTGGACGCCGGCCGAGGCAATTTCGGCGCTATCAGGCTGCGAGGCAGAAGAACTGGAAGGCGCGCAAATGGATGGGCGCTATATGTTCCTGTATGAATGGGATTGCGGCAGGCGCTCCTATTCGGGCGGCATCGCCGCGAACGACAACCGGCGCAGCGTGCGGCTTGTGCATATCGAGGAGGGCCGGGAGGCTCCGGTGATGCTCCGCCGGCTGATTACGATGGCACCGCCGCCTATGATCCGTCTGCGCGCCTCCACTGCCGAAGGGCAGGCGGAAGGCGAACGCCGGGCTTCCGAATATGCACGCGAACTCGATCTGCTCTCGCTGCGCAAAGGCGAACGGTTCGCGCAGCTGCTGATCGACGGCGATATCGATACGCTGGCGGCGAGCTTCAACGAGTATTCGACCGCCCAATACGGCTTCCGCCCGCCCGAATTCGACGAGACCTTCGTCGAGATGAGCGGCACGGATTCCGAAGCGCTGCGAGCGCAGATCGAACACATCTACGCCACGCTCGGCAGGCCGACTGGCTATAGCTGCGAGATCGGCGAGCGCGAAACCGAATGCACCTGGCAATTCGCCAACCCCGACTATCACCTGATGGCCACTCTAAACGGCTGCTGCACCGACCGCTGGCAAATAGGCCGCATCCGCTTCGAGTACTCGACTCCGGAACGACTGGCAGAGTTTGAAGGTGTGAGGGAGTAGATTCTCCGATTCGTCATTTCCAGCGCAGGCGGGAATCCAAAGTAGCCGGCAAACAAGCTGGATCCCGCCTGCGCGGGGATGACGAAGTGCGATATTGCTGATTTATCGGATGAATGTTCGATTTGCCGCCCGATCCTCCCGCGTTCGATCCTGATCCTGTTATCGAGCGACTGGTCGAGTGCGGGCTGCAGCGCGCCGGTTTGACGGTGACTTATGACGATTTGCTTCAGGAAACCGTCGTAACCATCGGCGGAAACGCGGGCGCGAGTGCTGAAAATTTCGGGTGCATTTGGGAGTCGCTCCAGCATTATTTAACGCTGGACTTCGAGGCCGAGGGATTAGGCACGGCCTATTGGGAGTTCGTGGCGGCGCAGGAGCGGCCACGCCGCCTTGCCGAAAGTGGTCGCAGGCTCGCAGAAATTGGACTGCTTGAAGGATTTCCACGGCGGGATCTCTTCACAACCTTTGCGGACTATCTTCGCGCGCTGGAAAGACACGCGGGACTTGCCGAGGGCGAGTGGCTCAGCGCAGATGGAGAGACCGTCACTTTCCAGCCGCCAGAAGTTTCAGCAGGGCAAGACGCGACAGAAGATTATGAGCGTTCTGCAAGAATTCTGACGCTAATCCATTATGCCAGCTTGCTTAGAGATTTGCCCCATTTCGGCTTCGTCGGCAACGGGCGTGTCGCCGAGGACTAAATCCGCCCACTCCTTGTCATTCCCGCACAAGTGCGCAACGAGATGCCAATAGAGGCAAGCGGGACCCAGACCCGTCGCCGGGAACGAGGGCTGAAGGAGGGCGAGTTGAAGACATCATCAATGGTTCTTTGGGGCGCATTCCTCGCCTTTGTGGCGATTGCCATTGCAACCCATAACGACGTCCGTTTGTTCGAGCCATCCGGTGTAGTTGGAGGTATCAGACTTGCACTGGGCGCCGTATGGATCGGTTTTATCGCCTATTCGATCGAGTGCAGTCGGCGGGAAAATCTGTTCCGCACAATCGGTACGATGAAAGGGCTCTACTGGGGCCGCCAGATCGGGATAGACCTGTACATCTCGGTCTTTCTGTCAATTGGCCTTGTCTACCTCGTTACCGGCTCAGCATTACAGACTTTGCTGTGGTCGCTTGCCTTCATCCCATTCGCCAATCTGGCGATCCTGTTATTCATAATCCTGCATCTGGAACGAATTCTGACCCTGGCAAGCTTTTCTGGATAGGAAGGCGAATAGCGCCTAATCCCGCTCCATCGCTTTCGCTTTTCGCGTCGAGAACATTCCTGTCGTATCGACCACGGCTTTCGACAGATAGCTGTCGCCTTCCAGCCGCTTGAACTGGCGGTGGCCGACGAGGAACGTCACGATATCCGCCGCCTCGCGGGCTTCGTCTGATGCGACCAGCCGCACATTTTCGCGGCCTGCCAGCGATGCGGGCAGCTCGGACAGGTTCGGCTCCACCACCAGCACTTGTGCGCCTTCGATGCCCGCGACTTCCTCGACGATTTCGAGCGCGGGGCTTTCGCGCACATCGTCGACATCGGGCTTGTAGGTGATGCCGTAGCAGGCGACCGTGGGCACCTTGAACTTGTCCGCCAGCGCGCGGATTTGTGCGACCACGCGGTGCGGTTTGTCGTCATTCACCACGCGCGCGGTGCGGATGAGGCGGGCCTCTTCGGGCGCGCTGGAGACGATGAACCACGGGTCAACCGCGATGCAGTGGCCGCCCACCCCGGCCCCGGGCATGAGGATGTTCACGCGCGGGTGCTGGTTCGCCAGCTCGCGCACTTGCCAGATATCGGTGCCCAGCTTGTCGCAAATGATCGACAGCTCGTTGGCGAAAGCGATATTGACGTCGCGATAGGCGTTTTCGGAAAGCTTGCAGAGCTCGGCCACGCGGCTGTCGGTGATGTAGCAGGTGCCCATCACGAAGCTCTGGTAAAGCCGCGCCGCCTTGTTCGCGCAGTCCTGCGTCAGCCCGCCGATGATGCGGTCGTTGCTGACAAGCTCGCGCAGCATCTGGCCGGGAAGGATACGTTCGGGGCAATGGCACAGCGCCACATCGGCCACGCTGTCCTCGTCGCGGTAGCGCGGGAATGTGAGATCAGGGCGCTCCTCGGCAAGGATCTCGCCCAGCCGTTCGGTCGAACCGACGGGCGAGGTCGATTCGAGGATCACCACATTCCCCTTCTCCAGCACCGGCGCGATGGTGCGCGCCGCAGCCTCGACATAGGTCATGTCCGGCCCTTCATTCACCATCGGCGTGGGCACGGCGATCAGGAAGAATTCGGCAGGTTCGGGCGTGGTGGTGGCGCGCAGGCGCTTGGTATCGACAGCGGCGGACAGCAGCATCTGCAAGTCCGGCTCCTGGAAATGCGCCTGCCCTGCATTGACCGCATCGACAACGCTCTGGTTCACATCGAGGCCGATCACCTCGTGCCCCCGGCTCGCCAGCATGGCGGCGGTCGGCAGGCCGATATAGCCGAGCCCTACGGTGCAGACTTTCATTGGACGTTTGCTTTCACAAAGGCTGCGACCGAGGCAGCAATTTTGGCCGAGGCAGTGCCGTCGCCATAGGGGAACACGGCGCGCGCGCAGCTGGCGTAATGGGTTTCGTCGGCGAGCAGGCGGGTCGCCTCCGCCACGATCGTATCGACATCGGTTCCGACCAGCCGCGCAACGCCGGTGGCGACCGCTTCGGGCCGCTCGGTCACGTCGCGCATCACCAGCACCGGCTTGCCGAGCGCGGGCGCTTCTTCCTGAATGCCGCCGCTGTCGGTGAGCACGAAATGCGCGGCTTTCATCAACGCGACCATCTGCACGTAATCAACGGGCGGGATAAGGTGGATGGCGGAGGTGTCGCCCAGCCGTGCTTCGACCACATCCTTCACCTGCGGATTGAGGTGGACGGGGTAGACAATCTGCGCATCGCCGCGTGCGGCAATGGCGGCAAGCGCATCGCAAATGCGCGCGAACCCGTCGCCAAAGCTCTCGCGCCGGTGGCCGGTGACGAGCACCAGCTTTTTCGCGGTATCGAGCGGGACGGGGAGCGAATCGAGCTCGCCGCCCTTCAGCTCTCCGGCAATATGCAGCAGCGCGTCGATGCCCGAATTGCCGGTGATTTCGATATGGCGGTGATTGCCCTCACCTTCGGGACGTTCGCGGCGCAGGTTCTCGGCTGAGGCTTCGGTCGGTGCCCAGAGCAAGTCTGCCACCGCGTCGATGCTGATGCGGTTATATTCTTCGGGCCAAGGCCGCTGGATATCGTGGCTGCGCAGGCCCGCTTCGACATGGCCCACGGGCACACGGTTGTAGAAAGCCGATAGCCCCGCCGCCATCGCGCTGGTCGTGTCGCCATGCACCATCACGAGCCCGGGCTTATGCTCAGCAATCAGCGCATCCATTTCGCGCATTACGCGGGCGGTGATGTCGGAGAGCGTCTGCCCCGGCGTCATCAGGTCGAGATCGATATCGACGCTCTCGCCAAAGGCGGCAAACACCTGATCGAGCATCTGGCGGTGCTGGCCCGTCGAAACGACCTTGAGATCGACTTCGGGCACCTGCCGCAAAGCGCGCACCACGGGCAGCATCTTGATCGCCTCGGGCCGCGTGCCGATGACGAGCAGAACGGGCGTCACAGAATGCGCGCCGGCGAGAGAGTTTGGACTGAGTTCAACCACGCGGTTGCCTTAGCCCGCCGCCGTAAAAATATCGTTTCCGGCGCGTTCACTTAAATCGCTCAGCGCAGCATGGGCTCGGTGGGTTCCTCGCCGATGGTTACGCCTTGCACTCCGCGCCGCGCATCAATGGCGTTTTGCACGGCGGTGTAGAAGCCGTTGCGCTCTATCCCCTCGCCATTGCCACCGGTGCTGTTGCGCCAGTTGGAATTGGTGGCGATCACCAGATTGCGCTCCGGATCGATCAGGATGCCCTGCCCGAACAGCCCGCTCGCGGCGTAGACACCGCCCGGATAGGTCCACCATTGGTAGGCATAGCCGCGCCCGAAGCGGCCGGTCGGGAAGGCAGGCGCAACCGCCTCTTCGAACCAGCCTTCGGGCACCATACGCTCTCCGCCCGCCATGCCGCCGCCCATCGCGAACAGGCCGAAGCGCGCCATGTCGCGCGTGCTCGCTTGGATGCAGCAGCCGGAAATTTCGGAGCCGGTGTTGGAGAGAAGCCATGTCGCTTCCTGCTCCATACCGAAGGGCGCCCAGACCTTCTCTGAGAGATAATCGGCCAGATCCTTGCCCGTCGCATTGCGCACCAGCACGCCGATCATATTGGTTTCGCCCGTATTATACTGCCAGCGCGTGCCGGGCTCGGCCTCGCGCGGAAGCTGGCGCATATAGTCGACGAGCGAATCTACTTCGGGGTCGGCAGAGATGTGTTCGTTGAAGCGGGCGATATCGCTTTCGGGATCGCTGTAATCCTCGTTCCAGCGCACGCCGCTGCTCATGGTGAGCAGCTGCCTGATGCTCACCCCGTCATAGGCCGAGCCGGCGAGATCGGGGATGTAGCGGGTGACGGGATCGTCCAGACTGTCGATATAGCCGTCCTGAATCGCCGCACCGACCAGCGTGGAAGTTAGGCTCTTGGCGACCGAAAAGCTCGTCCATCTGCCATCGGCGCTGAAACCGAGGCCGTAGCGTTCGAGCACGACTTCACCATCATGCACCACCACGATGGCGGAAGCATTCTGGCTTTCCATAAAGGCATCAAGGTCAAAATCGCCCAGATCAAGCGGCTCGCCATCGGGCAGCGGGTAAGTCGCCTCGCCCGCCTCGATCACCCGCGCTTCCGCAAGCGCGGGAAAGGCGTCCAATGCGCGGAAAGCCGCATCGCGCGTCTCGACATCCCAGAACAGCACGTTGCGGTCGGTCGGCATATTGGCGAGCACGGCGCGCTGTTCGTCGCTCATCGAGACATAGGCCGCGCCGCAGCCCGCCAGCACAATCGCTCCGACGCCGATTAGCCACTTTTTCACCCGCGCTCTCCCTTATTCACCTTGGGCGTCGATAGCAGCCTGTACCGCCTGATAGAAACGGTAACGTTCTCCGCCTTCACCGCCGCTACCTACCGCATCGGCCCAGTTTGCATTCGTCGCAATCACAAGGTTACGCGCAGGATCGATGAAAATCCCCTGCCCGAAAATTCCCGATGCCTGATAAGCGCCCTGAGGTTCGGTCCACCATTGATAACCATAGCCGTTGCCAAAATCACCCAGACGAAATGTAGGCTGCGTCGCCTCGGCGAACCAGCCGTTTGGCACGATCCGCTCGCCATCGATGGTGCCGTCGGTCAGCGTGAAGAGACCAAACCGCGCCATGTCACGCGTCGTCGCCTGAATACAGCAGCCTGCGATTTCCTGCCCGGTCGCACCAAGGAGCCAGGTGGCATCGCTTTCCATGCCGAAGGGCGTCCAGATTTTCTGCGAGAGATATTCGGCCAATGGAATGCCCGTCGCCTCGGTTACCAGCACACCCACCAGGTTGGTCTCACCGGTGCTGTAACGCCAATTTGTCCCCGGTTCGTTGGCGCGCGGCAGATGGCGCAGATAGCTGACAGTGGTGTCCAGCCCATCTTCCGCGACATGGTTGTTGAAGCGCGCCACGTCAGAATTGGGATCGGAATAGTTCTCGTCCCAACGCACACCGCTGCTCATCGTAAGCAATTGACGAATGGTGACCCCGTCATAGGCCGAACCTTGCAGGTCCTCGATATATTGCGTCACCGGATCATCAAGACTGCCGATATAGCCGTCTTCGATCGCCGCGCCGACCAATGTTGACGCGAGGCTCTTCGCCACGGAAAAACTCGTCCAGCGGCCCTCGGCCGAAAAGCCGAGGCCATACCGTTCGAGCACAATCTCGCCGTCATGAAGCACGACGATTGCCGCGCTGTTTTGTGACTGCATGAACGCATCAAGGTCGAAACCGCCAAGATCGAGTGGTTCGCCTTGGGGAAGTTCCCGCGTCTCGCCGCGAGCCTCGATAAGGCGTGCCTGCGCAAGCTGCGGAATTTGGTCTAACGCGCGGAAAGCCGTGGCCCGCGTTTCTTGCGACCAGAAGAGCACATTATTGTCTTCCGGCAATGCCATCTGTGAAGTGGGCGCTGGCACCGATGCCGTGTCCGCAACCAAGTCTTCGCCGCTTTGGTGAGCACAGGCAGTCAGCGTGAGCAGGCTCACGGCGAAGGGTAAACCTATTCTCTTCATGTTGCTGATCTCCTGTGCTCAGTCCGCTTTAACAAGCGTCACCTGGCTAACCGTAATCGCGCCGCCGCGAAAGCCGCCTTCGCAATACATCAGGTAAAAGCGCCAGAGATCGCAGAAGCGTGTGTCGAAGCCTTCGGGCAGCCTGCCCTCGCCTTCCGCCGCGTCGAAGGCCTTGCGCCAGGCGAGCAGTGTTTCGGCATAATCGAGGCCAAAATCTTCCTGATCGCGCCAAGCGAGCCCGCGTTGCTCCGCCAGCGCGCGGAACTCGCTGGTTCTGATGAGGAGGCCGCCCGGGAAAATGTAGGCTTGGATGAAATCGGCGGATTTGACGTAGGCGTCGAACAGCTCGTCGCGCATGGCGATGAACTGGATCGCCGCGCGTCCACCGGGCTTCAGATTTCGCGCGACGCAATCCATGAAAGTCGGCCAATATTCGCGGCCCAAAGCCTCGACCATTTCGACGCTGACAATGGCATCGAACTGGCCTGACGTATCGCGGTAATCCTGTTTGAGGAATTGCACGCCGGGGTGATGCTCTCGCGCCCAGGCCAGCTGCTCGTCCGAGAGGCTGATCGCATCCACCCGCGCACCCTTGCTGGCGAAATAGGAGGACAGCGCGCCCCAGCCGCAGCCGATTTCGAGCACGCTGGCGGGTTCGCCCACACGCTGCGCCAACCGTTCCCATTTGCGATGCTGCGAGGTCTCCAGCGCGCCCTCGCCCACATGATAACCGCTCGAATAGCTCATCGTCGGATCGAGCCACGCGGCGTAGAAATCATTGCCGAGATCGTAATGCGCGTGGATGTTCTTTTCGGCCTGCGCCTTCGTATTGCGGTTGAGTTTGTGCAGCGCCTTTGCCGCCCAGCGCCACGGCCCCTTGGCGCGCGCCAGATCGCCCAGGCTGTCCGCATTATCGACAAACAGCGCGAACAGGCTCACTGGATCATCGCTCGACCACTCGCCCGCTTCCCATGCCTGATATAGCCCGACCGAGCCTCCCGTCGCGACGCGGAGCAATCCGCGCCAGTCGTGCAACGTAACCGCAACTTCAAAACCCTTGGCGCGTCCGCCAAGCTTGCGGCGCGAGCCATCGGGCAAGGTGCCGTGCAGCGTGCCCCGCGCAAGGCCTGCATCCATCCGGTCGAGCAGCTTGCCGACAGCGGGCGCAAACAGGCGCGCCAGCAGACCCGGCGTGCCGCCGTAACGCTGCCCGCTATCGAGCAGTTTGCCACCTCTCATATGCCCCGCATCCATGGCGCGCCTTATGCCGCCGTGACGTCATGCCTGCAAGGCGGGCTCAGCCTTTGTCCTTCATCGCATGATAGGCCGCCAGCGCCCGTTCGCGCGCCGCCTTGTGGCCGATCATCTTGCGCGGATAATTGTGTGGCCGCCGCCCGAATTCGTCGGGATCATGGACATAGGGATCGTCGAGATCGGCCAGCTCGGGCACCCATTGGCGGATGTAATTCCCCGCATCGAATTTCTCGCTCTGGCTGAGCGGAGCCATGATGCGCACGAACATATTGCTGTCCACCCCCGTGCCGCTCACCCATTGCCAATTGGTCGCGTTGGAGGCGTAATCGGCATCGCACAGCGTATCCCAGAACCACCGCTCGCCATGCGTCCAGTTGATGAGCAGATGCTTGATGAGGAAGCTCGCGGCAATCATCCGCACGCGGTTGTGCATCCAGCCGGTCGCCCAAAGCTCGCGCATTCCGGCATCCACAATGGGGTAGCCTGTCTGCCCGCGCTGCCATTTCTCCAGATCGGCCTGAATATCTTCGGAGCGCTTGGGGTTGCGCCAGAAATCCTCGCCATAGCCTTCGCGGTAGGGTTCCAAGCCGTAGTCGGGGAATTGGCAAATGACGTTCTGCGCATAGTCGCGCCACACCAGTTCGGAGCGGAAGGTGTTCGCGCCTTCGGATGTGTAGCGACTCATCGCTTCCCACAGCATTCGCGGGGACACTTCGCCGAAATGCAGGTGCGGGGACATCCGGCTGGTGCCGTGGATGCTGGGCAGATTGCGCTTGTCGTCATAGTCGCTGACTTTGTCGAGATAGGCCTCGAACGCCGCCATCGCGGCGGCGGTGCCGTGCTGCTCACCCCAGAAGGTGCGCATTCCGCCCGCCCAATCGGGCTTGGCGGGGAGCAGGTCGAGGTCTTCCAGACTGTCGCTGGCGGGCCAGCTTTCGGGCGAGGAGAGGCTCGGTTCAGGCAGGATATCGAAACCGTCGATGGCGGCGAAGGTCGCTTTCCTGAACGGGGTGTAGATCTTGTAGGGATCGCCCGATCCGGTTGTCACCGCGCCCGGCGGGAGCAGGTAATTGCCGTCATGCAGTTCGAGCGGGATGGCGTCCTTCAGCGCCCCTTGCGCCTTGCGCCACCACGGCTCGTAATGGCGGATGGCGTGAACGCATTCCGCGCCGGTTTCCTCGACCAGTTGGGGCAGCACATCGGTGACCTTGCCGCGCCGCAGGATCAGCTTTGAGTGATGCCGCGCAAGATCGTTCTGGAGCGCCTCCAGCGCGTGGTGCAACCACCACCGGCTCGCCCCGCCCATCGCGTGATCGCCGGGTGTTGCGTCATCGAGAATATAGACCGGAATAACCGGCCCAGCCTGCGCGGCGGCGGTAAAGGCCGGTTGGTCGGTGAGGCGCAGGTCACGCCTGAGCCAGACTATTTGTGGTGCGGACAATTCTCTCTCCGACTGTCCTGAGCCTGTCGAAGGACTGCTTTTCCTTCTGGACAAACGCGAAAAGTAAAGGGCAGCCCTTCGACAAGCTCAGGGCAATCGGGTTTTGGGGCTTAACGTGGTGCCTAGCCTTAGGGTTCCACACAAAAATCCGCAGGAATTTCGATGCTGAAGTTGCCGCGTGCACGCGGATCGTAGAATCGCGCATCGCCGAGAATTATCGTTCCGTCCTCCTGCCGATCCAACACCGGCGTTCGGCTCCAGAAGAGAAATGCATCAATCTGGCTGCTGGCGGCACGTGCCGCGTCAAGGTCGCATTCCGAAAGAAGCATGTCCCCTATCACATCAGAACCTATAGCTGCCCAGCCATCCTCATTCCATTGGACAATATCTCTAAGTGGTGAGGCAATCGGAGGTGGACTCGCAATTATGACGTCAGCCTCGATCATGTCATAAGGTTCCCAATTCTCCTCTGACCATGTGATGTAACTCTGCACCCCGATATAAGCCAGCACCCCGGCGAGCACGACCCGCGCCGACTTCCGCCAATCACCCCCGCGCTTCTCCTGCCGCAGCGACCACAACAGGCCCAGCCCCATCAGCGCCCAGAGCCACACGTCAATAATGAACAGCACGTCGCCGTAGAACCATTGCGAGGAAAACGGCTCCAGCAGGCGGATGCCGTAGACATTCATCCAGTCGAGCGCGGGGTGGGTCAGGCAGCCGAGTAGCGCCAAGCCGTAAAGCCAGCCGAAATGCACCGGCACCCGCCCCTCGGGCCGTTTGCCACGAGAGGCCTGCCAGCGGTCCCAGCCCCATAACAGCCCCGCCAGTATCAGCGGCAACAGCACCAGAGCGGGCGGGCCGTGAGTGATGCCGCGGCGGAAACCCAGATGCTCCGTCCCCTCCAACCAGAAGAAGCACGCCGCATCGACATCGGGCAGGTTCGCGCCGATAATCAGCGCGGGCATGGCGAGCCCGGTCTTCTTCTTGAGGCCCGTCTGCCCGATCAGTGCGCCAACCAGCGAATGTGTAAGATTGTCCAAGCCCTGCCTGCCTTTCGCCCTCGTCTCACCGCGTTTTGCCGCCAATTGCAAGCACGCTGCCCAAGCCCCGCGTTGATTTCGTGTGCGATGCAGCATAAGGCTCGGCCCCGCAGTGTGGGGGTCACCAGAATTTCCGTATGAAGCCCGTTCCCGTTCCTCCGCCATCCTTGGCGCACAAGCTGAAGCGGCTTGTCTGGCAGGCGGTCTGGCTGGTGCTCTACCGCCCCAGCCCGACGCCGCTGCATGGCTGGCGGCGCTTCTTGCTGCGCGCATTCGGTGCGAAGATTGCGAGCGGCGCGCATCCCTACCCGTCGGCGCGCATCTGGGCACCGTGGAACCTAACCATGGCAGAGAAAAGCTGCCTTGGCCCGCACAGTGAATGCTACAATGCCTGCCACGTCACGCTCGGCAGGCGCGCGATTGTGAGCCAGCACGCCTATCTCTGCACGCCGAGCCACGAGATCGACGATGCCTTCACGCTGATCGGCGCGCCGATTGTGCTCGAAGACTGTGCCTGGGTCGCGGCCAAGGCGATGGTCGGCCCCGGCGTAACCGTGGGTCGCGGCGCGGTGGTCGGCGCGGGCGCGGTGGCGATGAAGGATGTGGCGGCGGGCAAGGTCGTGGTCGGCAATCCGGCGCGCGAAGTGGGCGAAAGCGAGCTGGGTGCGAGCGACGGGAAAGTGATCCGGCAGGCCGACGCATGAGCAAACCCACCGTCACCGCCGTCATCCTCACCAAGAATGAGGAGCAGCACCTTCGCCGTGCGCTCGAATGTATCGAGCCGCATTGCCACGAAATCGTGATCGTCGACAGCGGCTCGACCGATGCGACCAAGGCGATTGCACGGGAATTCGGCGCGCGTTTCGAATTCAATCCGTGGAAGAATTACGCCACGCAGTTCAATCACGGGCTGGCACTTGCTGGCGAGAATTCGGACTGGATTCTCCGGCTCGACGCGGACGAAATCCTCGATCCCGACTGGTATGCGCGCTTTGCCGCGCTGGTGGCGGCAAAGCCGGAGACGACCGGCATTGCCCTGCGCCGCACGATGACCTTCCGCGGCAAGCGCATCCGCTTTGGCCTTGCCCAAACCTGGCAGCTGCGCCTCTTCCGCGCCGGTCGCGGCACCTGCGAGGCGCGCTGGATGGACGAGCATATCGTCGTCGACGGGCCGGTCGAGCAGCTTGCGGTCAATATGGTCGACGACAACCTTAATGATCTGCGCTGGTGGACCGAAAAACACCTCGGCTATGCCGACCGCGAGGCGGTGGACCTGCTGATGAGCGCGCGCGAACAGCAAGCCACCAGCCAGCACGGCTCGATGACCGGACAGGCCAAAGCCAAACGCTGGATCAAGGACAATCTCTACGCCAAACTGCCCATCGGCCTGCGGGCGCTGATGTTCTTCATCCTGCGCTATGTCTTCGCGCTGGGCTTCCTCGACGGGCTGCGCGGCTTCCAGTTCCACGTGCTGCAAGGCTTCTGGTACCGGCTCTATACCGACATCCGCGTCGCCGAAATCCGCGAGGCGCAGGCAAAGCACGGGCTTTCGCTGGAAAGCGCTATCGAGCAGGTGACCGGTATCGTGGTCGCGCCGAAACCTGCCCTCCCAGGCGGAGACAAGCGTGCCGGATAAAGCAGGCAAAGCCTCCATCATTTTCGTCAACCGCTATGTCTGGCCGGATCGCAGCGCGACCTCGCAGATATTGTCCGACGTCGCTTTCCACCTCGCCGAGCAGGGGCATGATGTGCAGGTAATCGCCAGCCGCCTGTCCTATGAAAGCGACGAAGGCCCCTACCCTGCCCGCGAGACGCATCGCGGCGTGACGCTGCACCGCGTGGCGACGCCCAGCTTCGGGCGCGGATCGATTGCGGGGCGGATTGCCGACTATCTCGGCTTCTATGTCAGCGCTTTTTTCAAGACCTTGGCGGTAGCGAGGAGCGGCAGCGTGGTGGTGGCGAAGACCGATCCGCCGGTGCTCTCCTGGCCCATCGGCATCGCCGCACGGATGAAGCGTGCCAAGCGCGCCAACTGGCTGCAAGACCTATACCCCGAAGTCGCCGAGGCGTTCGGCGTGGTGCAGAGCGACAGCCTTGTCACCCGCATCACCCGCACCCTGCGCGACCGTTCGCTGCGCAAGGCGGACATGAACGTGGCCATTGGCGAGCGCATGGCCGATCTGCTGCGCAAGGCGGGCGTTACGGAGAATCGCATCACTGTCATCCCCAACATGACCGACGATGAGAGCATCCGCCCCATCGCGGCGGCGGACAATCCGCTGCGCAAGGATTGGGGCTTTGCGCCCGATGATCTGGTGGTCGGCTATTCGGGCAATCTTGGCCGTGCGCACGAGATCGAGACGATCCTCGGCGCGGCGGAGCTGGCGCAGGAAGAGCGGCGCAGCGATATCAAGTTCCTCGTCATCGGCGGCGGCTTTCTGCACGAGCGGCTGGAGCGCGAGATTGCGGTGCGGCACCTCAACAACTTCACGCTCAAGCCCTATCAGCCGCGCGACAAGTTGCCATTGTCGCTGACCGTGCCCGATGTGCATTGGGTGAGCCTGCTCCCCTCGCTCGAAGGGCTGATCGTGCCGAGCAAGTTCTACGGTGCGGCGGCGAGCGGGCGGCCAGTGATCTTTATCGGCGATACGGCAGGCGAGCTGGGTGACATTGTGCCGCAATCACAAAGCGGCGCGGTGGTGGGCGTGGGCGAATCCGAAACTTTGGCGCAGCTGCTCTTCGCCTATGCCGACGATCCTGCGCGCCGCCTCAGCGATGGCGGCAACGCCCGCGCGCTGGTGGAATGCGGCTTCAACCGCCGCGCTGTGTTCGCAAAATGGGATGCCTTCGCCGCGCAGTTCGCGCGCTGATCGGTGCGTGTTTCTACTTGGCGCCGAAGCCTGTGAGCACCACCATCGCAGTGCGGAACAGGATCAGGAAATCGAGCCAGTACGAGAAATTCTTGATGTAATAGAAGTCGTATTGCAGCTTGTTATCGACATCGGACAGCCCGGTCACATGGCCCTGGTTGACCTGCGCCCAGCCGGTGATGCCGGGACGCACGATGTGGCGGTAATCGTAGAACGGGATTTCCTGCTGGTACCAGCGTGACAGTTCCAGCGCTTCGGGACGCGGGCCGATCCAGCTCATCTGGCCAAGCAGAATGTTCCACATTTGCGGCAATTCATCGATCCGCGTCTTGCGCAGAAAACGGCCGAGCTTGGTGATGCGCGGATCGTTCTCGCCGGTCATCGCCTTTAGCCGCCGCGCTTCCGCATCGCCCAGATCTTCCTCACGCCGCATCGTGCGGAATTTGAGAACGTAGAACGGCTCCCCGCGATAGCCGATGCGCTGCTGGCGAAAGAAGACGCCGCCGCGCGAGTCGAGCGTAATCAGTATCGCCACAAAGCACAGTGGCAAGATCACGATAGGCAGCAGCAGCAACGTGAGCGCGATATCCGCCATCCGCTTCAAGCGCATGAAGGACATACTCGGCAGCAGCGAGCCAAAGCTGTTTTCGGACAGGTGCTCGACCTGCACCTTGCCCGTCGCGGCTTCGTAGACCTGCTTGAAATGGAACACCGGCACGCCCTGCAACGCCGCGTTGGCGAGCAGCCGTTCCCATTCGGGCTTATGATTGCAGTGCAGGTCGGCCACCAGAATAGCGCCGCGATGCTTGGGCAGAATGGGCTCTGCCAGCCGCCGCGTTTGCAGGCCGACGCTTTTCAGCCGCGTGATACGCCCGCCCGGCACGGTGTAGAATATGTTCTGGTCGGACTTCGTCGCCAGAATCATGATCACCAAGTAGGACGAGAGTGAAATCGCAAAATTCACGCCGAAAACGGGGATCGAATAGGCGATCCGCAGCATCAGAATGCCCATGGCGACAAGGCCGAAGCTGGTGATGAAGGCCGGAATGACCGAACCGAACTGTTTCACGCCGGGATAGATAT
Organism: Aurantiacibacter sp. KMU-128; assembly: GCF_056933515.1. NCBI lineage: Bacteria > Pseudomonadati > Pseudomonadota > Alphaproteobacteria > Sphingomonadales > Erythrobacteraceae > Aurantiacibacter > Aurantiacibacter sp. KMU-128. The sequence continues at coordinate 980,924 of NZ_JBXORT010000001.1, read as the reverse complement.
TCACCCGCCGCGCCAACATGATGCCGAGCGTCGCGGCGATACCCGTGCCAAACACCGAATTCTGCACCGCCCCGGGCGTAAACAGCGCCAGATCGGCGCCAAAATAGAGGACAGGAGGCAGAATCGTGCCCAGCGCGAGGCACGCGAGCGCTTGCAGAGCGAAGGAGCGATAAAGGCTCCGGTCGTCCTGGATCAGCTCATTTGGTGCTGCCATCAGCATTGGGCTGCGTATTCCACGTTTGCTATTTCCCCCGCGTTCGAAAATGCCTCTAAACCGCGAATATGACGCGAATTGTGCAGATGCGAACAAATGCGTAATACGCCTCGCTTGCGAAATTCGCAAGGGCGGGGACGTGCCAAGTTGTAACAGTCTGTCGATGCCTAGCCTCGGCTGAGGCTGATTAGGCTTCCACCGTCCAGGTCTGGCCCTTGGCGAGCAATGCGGCGAGATTGGGCTCCTTGCCCTCGCTCAAACGCTTATTCTCGGCTGTCACCGCCTGTTCGAACACCGGAGCGGGATCGTCGTAGATCACGCCCAGCGGCATGGGGAACGGGCCGAAAGTCAGCTCGACCAGCATATGCGCGATGGTGCGGTTGGTGACGTTGTGGCGCAGCACGCCTGCGGCCTCCCAATCGCCATCGACCACATCGACGACCTTCAGATCGAGCGTCTCCATATCGAGCGCAAGACCCTTGGCACCGCCTGCAAACAGCATCGGTTCGCCGTTTTCGAGCCAGAGCTGGCGATCATCCGCTCCCTTGGGCGCGGCGAAATCGTTGAAGACGTCTTTGTTGTAGACGATGCAGTTCTGGAAAATCTCGATAAAGGCCGCGCCCTGATGCGCGTGCGCGGCTTTCAGCACGTCGGGCAGGTTTTTCGAGACATCGAAACCGCGCGCGACAAAGCGGGCACCCGAACCGAGCGCGAAGGCGCACGGATTGGCCGGCGTATCAACCGAGCCTGCGGGCGTTGACGGGCTGCTCGTCCCGATGCGGCTGGTGGGCGAGTACTGGCCCTTCGTCAGCCCGTAAATCTCGTTATTGAACAGCATGATCTGCATATTCACATTGCGGCGCAGCACGTGCATCATGTGGTTGCCGCCGATGGAGAGCCCGTCCCCGTCGCCGGTCACCAGCCACACATCGAGATCGGGATTGGCCAGCTTCACCCCCGTCGCCACCGCCGGTGCGCGGCCGTGGATGGTGTGGAAGCCATAGCTCTCGATGTAATAAGGGAAGCGGCTGGAGCAGCCGATACCGCTGATAAAGCAGGTGTTGGACGGATCAGCGCCCAGCTGCGGCAGCGTGCGCTGCACCGCCTTCAGGATCGCATAGTCCCCGCAACCCGGGCACCAGCGCACCTCTTGGTCGGTTTCCCAGTCCTTGAGGGTGGTTTCGATTTTGGTCATTTCATTCATGTCACTCACCCACCGGACTTGGCAGCTGGTCGTCATTCACCGGCACCTGACCGCCTTCATTACCCGCCACGCCATCGAAATATCTCGCAATCGCCGCTTCCATTTCGGCGATGCTGAACGGCTGGCCGCTCGTTTTGGTGAGCGGGGTCGCGTCGATCAGGAACTGGTCGCGGATCACGGTCTTGAACTGGCCGGTGTTCATTTCGGGCATCAGCACATGGTCGAACTGGCCGAGCAATTCGCCGAGATTGGCGGGCAGCGGCCAAATATGGCGGACATGGATATGGCTTACGCTCAGCCCCTTCGCCCGCGCGCGCGAAACGGCCTGATGGATCGGGCCATAGGTCGAACCCCAGCCGACCACCGCCAGCTTGCCCGAGGTCTCGCCAAGGCAGACCTCCTGGTCGGGCACGGCGATATTGCCGATCTTGTTCTTGCGCGCATCGGTCATCGCCTGATGGTTGTCGGGCGCGTAGTCGATATGGCCGGTGTCCACCTGCTTTTCGATCCCGCCGATGCGGTGCATCAGCCCCGGCGTACCCGGCTTGATCCACGGCCGCGCGCCCTTGGCATCGCGCTTGAAAGGCAGCAGCGTATCGTCGGGGCCATTCTTCGCGTCGAGGAACTGCGCCGGAGCGCGCTCGAACGCGTCGGGATCGGGCACTTTCCACGGCTCGCTCGCATTGGCGATATAGCCATCGGTCAGCAGCATCACCGGCGTCATGTAATCGACCGCGATCTTGCACGCTTCAATCGCGCATTCGAACGCATCCGAAGGCGAGCAGGCAGCGATCACCGGCATCGGTGCGTCGCCATTGCGGCCGTAGACGGCCTGGTAAAGGTCGCTCTGCTCGGTCTTGGTTGGCAGGCCAGTGGAGGGGCCACCGCGCTGGCTGTTGACGATGACGAGCGGGAGCTCGGTCATAATGGCAAGGCCCATCGCCTCGCCCTTCAGCGCGATGCCGGGGCCCGAGGAGGAGGTAACACCGAGCGACCCGGCATAGCTCGCCCCGATGGCGGCGCAGATCGCGGCGATTTCGTCCTCGGCCTGGAAGGTGGTGACGTTGAACTCTTTCAAACGCGCCAGATGGTGCAGGATCGCCGAGGCAGGCGTGATCGGATAGCCGCCGAAGAACATCGGCAGGCGGAGCAGGCGCGCGCCCGCGACCAGTCCGAGCGACACCGCTTCCGCACCGGTAATCGTGCGATAGAGACCCGGCTCGCTGAGCACAGGATCGAGATGCACCTGCCGTAGCGGGCCAGCGAGCTCCGCCGTCTCGCCATACGCGTGCCCCGCATCGAGTGCGGCGATATTCGCTGCCGCAATATCGGGCTTCTTCGCAAATTTGGCGTTGAGCCAGTCCTTCAGCGGCTGACGCGAGCGGTCGAACATCCACAGCGCGAGGCCCAGCGTCCACATGTTCTTGCAGCGCAGCGCATCCTTGTTGCCAAGGCCGAAGGGCTTCACCGCCTCGATCGTCAGCGCGCTGATGTCCAGCTTGAGCGTGTCGAACGGCGCGAGCGTGTCATCCTCCAGCGGGCTGACATCATATTTCGCCTTGTCGAGATTGCGCTTGGTGAACTCGCCCGTATCGACGATCACCAGCCCGCCCGGCTTCAACGCGGAAAGGTTCACTTTCAGCGCGGCGGGGTTCATCGCCACCAGCACATCGGGCGCATCGCCCGCCGTGTTCACTTCGCGGCTGCCGAAATTGATCTGGAACGCCGACACACCGAAAAGCGTGCCCTGCGGCGCGCGGATTTCGGCGGGGAAATCGGGGAAGGTGGCCAGATCATTGCCTGCCAGCGCGGTGGAGAGCGTGAACTGCCCGCCGGTCAGCTGCATCCCGTCGCCGCTGTCACCTGCAAAACGGACGACGATTGCATCCTGTTTGGAAAGATCGGACCGGGGAGCGGTCGTCTGCGTTGCCATATACTCTGTGTCCTGCCGCGCCCGCTGCTGCGGTGCGCTCTCGTCAAAAAATCGCGTGTGCGACCTAGGTTTTGTTGCCCCATGGCACAATCAAGTTTTTCTGTCAGCCGCGTAGTGACTGGCTTTTGGACTTAGTCCCGATTAGGTGCGCCGCCATGACATCGATCAATCCTTCGCTTTACCGCCCCTGCGTGGGCACCATGATGATCAACGCGCAGTCCGAAGTGTTCGTCGGCAAGCGGATCGACAACAAGGAAGGCGATTGGTGGCAGATGCCGCAGGGCGGCGTCGATGATGGCGAGGATTTGGACGAAGCGATGTTCCGCGAGCTGGGCGAAGAGACGGGCGTCGCGCGCTCGCATCTCGAAATCGTCCACCGGATGCCGGACGAGCTGTTCTACGATCTGCCGGCCGAATTGCATGGCAAACTATGGGGCGGGAAATATGTCGGCCAGCGCCAGACATGGTATCTCACCCGCTTCACCGGCGCGGATAGCGATATTGATCTGGAGGCGCACAAGCATCCCGAATTCTGCGAATGGAAATGGGTCGCGCCCGCCCTTTTGCCCCAGCTGATCGTTCCGTTCAAACGCGACGTATATGAACGGGTTGTAGCGGGGTTTGCGGAATATTTGTGAGCAAACCGTCATCCACGCTTGCGCGAAAATGACGCGGCTCAGTTCGCCGTCACACCCTCGCTCGGATCGACGACTTCGGCGCGCAGCACCGGCGGGCCCGCGGCGATAAAGGCGGCGAGGCGCGCGGTCTCGGGGCAGCTTTCGCCGCACATGGATTGCAGCACGGCGAGATTGCCCTGTGCGGCCTGCAGCGCGCCTTTCTCGACCATCGCTTCGCCCTCGCCCGCAATCGCGGCGAGGTTTTCGGGATCGCGCGCGCGCGCTTCGCGGTAATAGCCGATGGCCTTGCCTTGCAGCCCCTCGGCCCGCGCCGCTTCGGCGAGGCGCAGATAGATGTCGGTATAGCCGGGATCGACCGCCAATGCGGTCTCGAACAGGTCAATCGCACCTTGCGTATCGCCCGCAGCAAGCAGAGCCTGCCCTTCGGCCACCAGCGCCTGCGCCACCGGATCGGGATCGTACCAGCTCGCATGGCTCACGCTCGCCGTGGCGGCGAACAGCAGCGAGAGAGCGGCAGCAGCGGGGGCGAAACGCATAATCAATTCCTTCAGCCGGGACGATGGGTTGGCAGGTGCGGCGTCCATGGGCAAAGAGCTATCACGCTTTTTCTGCACGGGCGATGAAAAATCCGTCCGTACCGTCCTTGTGCGGTGTGAGGCGGATGCCGTGCCCGTGCAGTGTGCCACGCGGCAGATCGGGCATGGCGGCGCTCCAACCGGCGCTGCGATCAAGGAAGGCGGCGAACTGCCCCTTCCCTTCCTCGTCAAGCAGCGAACAGGTGACATAAGTCAGATGCCCGCCGGGCTTCACCAGCGAAGCGCCCAGATCGAGGAGCCGCGACTGGATTGCGGTCAGCCGCTCCAGCTCGCGCGGGGTGAGCCGCCAGCGCGCTTCGGGATTGCGCCGCCATGTGCCGGTGCCCGAACAGGGCGCGTCGATCAGCACGTGATCGGCCTTGCCCGCCCATTCGGCCAGCGCTTCGGCCTCCTGGCCGGGATTGAGCAGGATCGTTTGCGCAATCACTGCGCCAGCCCGCTCGGCACGCGGTTCAAGCTGGCCGAGCCGCCGCCGGTCGGTATCCGCCGCGATCAGCGTGCCCACATTGCCCATCGCCGCCGCCAGCGCGAGCGTCTTGCCGCCCGCTCCGGCGCACAGATCAATCACGGTATCGCCCGCAGCTGCTCCCACGGCGAGGCACGCAATCTGGCTGCCTGCGTCCTGTATCTCGATCAGGCCGTCCGCGTAGGAAGGCCAATCCTCCACCCGCGTACCCGCAGGAAAGCGCCATCCGTCGAGGCCTTCCAGCGGCTCACCAGCCTCCAGGAAGTCCCGAAAATCTGCACCTGCCTTGAGCCTGTTGATCCGCGTATCGAGCGGCGCGCGGGAAAGCAGGCTTTGCGCCTCTTCCTGCGACACGCCTGAAGCAATCAGCCGGTCTTCGAGCCATTCGGGCGCGATGCCGCCATCGGCAATCGGCTCGTCAGGCGTGATTGCGGCAGGGCCATATTGCGAGCCGTCGAACAGCGCTTTGAGCCCGTCCTGCTCCTCCGCCAGCCCCAGCAAAGCCGCGCGCCCGCTGGACGGCACCGGCCCGCAAGCGCGGATGGCGTCATAAACGAGTTCGCGAATGGCGCGTTTGTCCTTTGAACCGGCGAAGCGGTGATCCTTGAACCATTGCGCAATCAGCCGGTCTGCGGGTGGCCCCTGATGCCGTGCCGCCGCGATCACACCATCGAGCACTTCAATCGCCGCCTGAACGCGAGCGGCGGGGGTCACCAGCGGTCAACCAAAGGGTCGGAAGGATCAAGGACAAGTGGCTGCTCTACACAGCGCCATGCTGAACGATATTGCGAAACCATCCGTCGCCCTTCTGGCAATTCGTCAATCAACCGCCGGTCATCAATGGCTCGCTCTTGGTCCAACGCATTTCCGGCAGCCTGACAGGCCTCTTCGCTCGAGAACATTCGCACCGACATTTCCATCGAAGCATCGGGATCCTGCGTGTCCCAATTAACATGAACCAGCAGATAGAGAATCATCGCTTCCATACTGGCTTGTTCCTTACCGCGTCGGATAATTCGGCGCTTCGCGGGTAATGCTCACATCGTGAACGTGACTCTCGGAAAGCCCCGCATTGGTGATGCGGATGAACTGGCCGCGTTCTTTCAGGTCGGCAATTGTCGCGCTGCCGGTATAGCCCATTGCGGCCTTCACGCCGCCGACCAACTGGTGCACCACATCGCGCGCCGGCCCCTTATAGGGCACCTGCCCTTCGATCCCTTCGGGAACCAGCTTCATCTGGTCTTTGATGTCGGCCTGGAAATAGCGGTCCGCACTGCCCCGCGCCATTGCGCCGACGCTGCCCATGCCGCGATAGGATTTGTAGGCGCGGCCCTGATAGAGGAAGGTTTCACCCGGAGCCTCTTCGGTACCCGCCAGCAGGCTGCCGATCATCACGGTCGATGCGCCTGCCGCCAGAGCCTTGGCTGCATCGCCCGACGTGCGCAGCCCGCCATCGGCGATAATCGGCACGTCACCTGCGGCCCGCGCGCTGTCCATAATCGCGGTGAGTTGCGGCACGCCGACACCGGCGACGATGCGCGTGGTGCAGATCGAACCCGGCCCGATGCCGACTTTCACTGCGTCTGCGCCTGCATCAACCAGCGCCTTGGTCGCTTCTGCCGTGGCGACATTGCCCGCGACGATCTGCACATGGTTGGAAAGCTTCTTCGCCCGCGTCACCGCTTCGGCGACCGCCTTGTTATGGCCATGGGCGGTATCGATGATGATGACATCGCATTCGGCATCGACCAGCGCCTCGGTGCGCTCGAAACCCTTTTCGCCCACCGTTGTGGCGGCGGCCACGCGCAGGCGGCCGCCATTGTCCTTGGTGGCATCGGGGTTGAGCACCGCCTTCTCGATATCCTTGACGGTGATAAGGCCGACGCAGTGGTAATCGGCGTCAACCACCAGCAGCTTCTCGATCCGGCGCTGGTGCAGGATGCGCTGCGCTTCTTGACTGCTCACCCCTTCGGAAACGGTGGCGAGGTTCTCGCTCGTCATCAGTTCCTTCACCGGCTGCGCGGGATTGTCGGCAAAGCGCACATCGCGGTTGGTGAGAATGCCCACCAGCTTGCCGTCGGGCGCAACAACCGGAATGCCGCTGATATTGTGCTGCTGCATCAGCGCATTGGCATCGCCCAGCGTCGCATCGGGCGTGATCGTGATCGGGTTCACCACCATGCCGCTTTCAAAGCGCTTCACGCGGCGCACCGCATCGCATTGCTCTTCGATGGTCAGATTGCGGTGGAGCACGCCGATCCCGCCCATCTGCGCCATCACAATCGCCATCTCGGCCTCGGTCACCGTGTCCATCGCCGCGGAAAGCACGGGGATATTGAGCGCAATACCGCGCGTCAGCTGCGTCTTGGTCGACGCTTGCGAGGGGAGGATGTCGCTTTCGGCGGGACGGAGAAGCACGTCGTCGAAAGTCAGACCGGTCGGGATGTCCATGGATGCCACTTTTCTTGTCAGCGTTTTGATTCGTGGCGGCCCATGTAAACGCACTGTGTGACAGGCGCTAGGGGGGATGGGGAAAGGTAAACAGGTGCTCCTGCAGCCCGTGTCAAGACGAGTCGCAGGCAAGCTGTTCAGCAAAACCAGCCCCAATCTGTATGGGATTTGTAAACAGGTCGTCCCGGCATTGCCCCGCCCCGCCCCCGGAATCACGGTTAAATGCGTACAGGTTCATCCACGCGACAGGTTCGCAGGGACATCCGCAGGGGGCAAAGGCGTTAAGACCTTGTCGCTATGCGCGCAGCAGCGTCGCCGGTCACGCATGGGCCGCAACAGTAGCGCGCTACAGATTTGTGAAGGAGTACCCATCATGCGCACACTCGTTTCCGCAGCCAGCCTGGCAGCAATTGCCATCGGCGCACCCATTCACGCGCAGGAATTGCAGCCGGCAAATTACGATCCCACCGCCCAGCGGATTACCGTCACCGGCTCCATCCCTGCCGATCTGGAAGGCCTGCCCGCCGGGCCGGAGCTGGAAGGCTTTATCTCGGCGCGCAATGGCAGCCGCGTGCAGGTTACCAGCCCGATGGGTGTGAACGAGCAGTTCAACGTCTCCCCCGCGACTGATATCCGCGCGCGTGGCGGCTTTCTGGGTCTGGGCCGTACACGCCTCGACGCCAACGCGCTGATGAACGGTCTGCCGGTCACCGTGCAGACGGTGCAATGGGAAGGCGGCCTGATCGCTACCGAAGTGCGGTTCTCCAGCGAAGACCTCGAGACCGCCACCATGATCCGCAGCGGCACCGAGCAACAATTCGCTGTGCAGGGCGCTGCGATCGAAGAAAACGCAGCCGCTACCGAAGCGCTGCGCGGCCGTGTCGCGAATATCGACCAGTATGACATTATGGGCACCGCCAATGTCTATTTCGACACCGGTCGCTGGAATATCTCGCCCGCGGGCCAGGCCGAACTGTGCCGCATCGCACAGCAAGCCGAGAACACGGACAACGCGCTATTGCTGGTGGTCGGCTACACCGACAATGTTGGCGATTACGAATTCAACCAGACACTGAGCGAGCGCCGCGCGGGCCGCGTGGTCAATCATCTGCAGCAGCAGTGCGGCTGGCAGCCGTGGCGTATGCTCACTCCGACCGGCATGGCCGAATCCGATCCGGCCGCCGACAATTCGACCGAAGCAGGCCGCGCACAAAACCGCCGCGTCTCGGTCAACATCCTTGTGAGCAAGGCGGTTTCGGGAATGTAATTCGCTGGCAAGCGAGTAAGCGAAAGGGCGGCCTTAACGGGTCGCCCTTTTTTTGTTGGCGGAGTGTTGCATCCGTTTTGGAGGTGGTCGCTCTTTGCTGGACGCGCGATCGGGTGTATGGACACATCTATGAACAAGTATTCGCCACTTATTTCCGAGTTTGCCTCAGCGGAAGAAGAGGCCGCTTATGAGGCTTGGCTGAAGAAGAAAGTCGAGGAATCGCTGGCTGACTCCCGCCCCTCCATTCCGCATGACGAAGTGATGGCCGAGATTGATGCCATGCTCGAGGCCAAAAAGGCAAAGCGCGCGGCGGAAAACAATTGAAGGTCATCTGGCGTCCGAAAGCTCGCGACGATCTTAGGACGATCATCGATTACATCTCGGACTACGATGAAACGGCGGCTCACCGTCTACGCGACCGTGCCTTCGACTTTGCCGAGCGGATTGCGCAATTCCCTTATATGTTCAGACGCGGTCGCTTGCCCAACACCCGCGAAGCGGTGCTGCATCCGAACTACATAATGATTTACCGCGTGAGCACAGACTGCATCGAGATTGTGGGGGTAATTCACTCCCGCCAGCAGTATCCCTGAGACTTGTACAACGTGCCGCGCGCAAAATATGACGATTCCCCAGCTAATCTGCTATCAGCAAGAGCTGCATCCTCGCTAAATCAACACGAAGCGGTTGGCCTATGAGGTGAAGTCGGCAACGCGCTTCAGTGAAGCCACCCGCCTATCAGCCGCGAAGAAAGTCCTCGATCGCTTTTATGCCGGAAGAATTGAGCCATGGATGAAATCGAACTGTCGTGTCGTTTGTCTCCAAGACCAAACCAAAATGCGTTCGTCTTCGCGTACCAATCTCTTCCCTCATGAGGCGCTTCCCCTCCACCACCAGTTCATTGCCTTTGATGACGAATTCATAGCCACGCAGAATCGAACGAGCTGCCGGAATAAAAACAATAACTGCTTGGAGAAGAAAGCAAAACCACCCAACACTGTATGTGAGCCAAGCGGGCAACGGCCACCGTCCTTCGCTCACCCTATCGAAATCAATCATTCCCGTAGTCGCAAACTCGTGAACACTCATGGCTGGCACAATGGCGGCCAGCAGAAAAATGCATCCAAACCGTAACCACCGGTCGAATTTGTAGACTTGAAGTTTGCTCACTCCGCCGTCCAGCCGCCGTCGATGCTCCAGTTCGCGCCGGTCACATTGCCCGCTTCCTCGCGGCACAGGAAGGTGGCGAGTGCGCCCACTTCTTCCACCTGCACGAAGCGTTTGGTCGGTTGTTTGGCGAGCAGCACGTCGTTGATCACCTGCTCTTCGGTCAGGCCGCGCGCTTTCATCGTGTCGGGGATCTGCCCTTCGATCAGCGGCGTCCAGACATAGCCGGGGCTGATGCAATTGGCGGTGATGCCGGTTTGCGCCAGTTCAAGCGCCACCGTCTTGGTGAAGCCGTCGACCCCGTGCTTGCTGGCATTGTAAGCGCTTTTGAACGGGCTCGCGGTCTTTGAATGTGCGCTGGCAGTGTTGATGATGCGGCCCCAGCCCTTCTCTTTCATACCCGGCACGGCGAGCCGCGTCGTGTGGAACACGGCAGTAAGATTGAGCGCGATAATCATGTCCCAGCGATCGAGCGGGAATTCGTCCACCGGCGCGACATGCTGCATTCCGGCATTGTTGACGAGGATATCGACCGGCCCGGCCTCTGCCATCATCGCCTCGATCTCGTCGACCTTCATCAGGTTCGCGCCCGAATGCGTCGCGCCCAGCTCGTCACACAGCTTGGCGATTTCGTCCGCATCGCCGAACCCGTTGAGCACAATTTTGGCGCCTTCCGCCGCCATTGCGCGGGCGATGGCGAGGCCGATTCCGGAGGTTGAACCGGTGATAAGGGCGCGCTTGCCGTTGAGGAACATGGACGAGTCTCCTTGATTTGCTTTCCCGCCCGGTCCTAATGCTGCCATAGGTCAGGTCCAGTGGAATTTGGTCCGGGACGGGAAAAGGGACGCGAGGGAAGCATGAGGCTCAATCCATTCGATACCAGCAAGATCAATGTCGGCACCACGGGCGGACGCGGCGGCGGGATGCGGCGCGGCGGCAGCATCGGGTGCGGCGGGATTGTCGTGGTGCTGATCGGCGCGCTCGTCTTCGGGGTTGATCCCGGCCAGATGATCGGCGCGATGGAAGGGGTGCAAGGCGGACAGGGCCAGCAGGTGACCGCGAGCGAGGACGAGCAGGCGATCTGTTCCTCCAACGCTTATGCCAGCGAAAGCTGCGCCGCGCTGACTTCGCTCAACGAGACATGGGCTGCACGCTTCCGGCAGGAAGGGATTGGCGAACGCTTCCGCCAGCCGCGCCTTGAATTCGCCACCGCACAGCGGTTCAGCACCGGATGCGGCGAAGGCAATGTGGGCATGGGGCCGTTCTACTGCCCCGCGGACGAGACGATGTATATCGATGTCGGCTTTTACGACCAGCTCGCGCAAATGTCGGGCGAGCGCGGAGACTTTGCACGCGTCTATGTCGTCGCGCACGAATATGCGCACCATGTGCAGACGATCACCGGCGTTTCCGACCAGATCCGCAGCGCGCAGGCGCAGAACCCGCGCCGCTCTAACCAGTTGCAGGTGATGATGGAGCTGCACGCGGACTGCTATGCCGGCGTCTGGGCAGGCCTCAACCGCAATCTGATCGAACCGGGCGATTTGCAGGAAGGCATGAACGCCGCCTCCGCCATCGGTGACGACCGTTTGAGCGGCGGTCGCTTGAGCCAGGAAAGCTTCACCCATGGCAGCAGCCAGCAGCGCATGGCCGCGCTGCGGCTCGGCCTAGAGAGCGGCAGCAGCGACCGCTGCGATAGCGAAATCCTCAACGCGCGTTAGTTGCAGCGCAGAAGGCGGCGCTTTCCGCTAGGCAAGCGCCGCCCTCAGCAAGCAAGTCGCCGGTTGCCTAGGCAGTGGCGCGGACCGGCGGTCTGCTGTCTGGGCAATCCTCGGTCGTCTCGCTCACAACGCGGCCCGTCAGAGGGTGCGCCATCGGCGATACGAGAACCGCAGCGGAAGTCGGACGCGGTGTCGTGGTAAAGCCGTAGGTAACGCGCGGCGGCACTGGCGGTTGGGGCGGACGCGCGGCTTCGGGATATTTGGGTGCCGCGCGGGAGGACACCCGTCCCGTGCGCGCGCTGCCTTCTTCCATTTCGCTGATCGCCGCTTCAAGCTCGCGCACGATTTCGCGGCGCGTTTCGGCAGGGATTTCGGGATTGTTTTCGATCGAGGCAATGGCAGCGCGCAGCCCGCCGGCGGCCTGCGCTTGAGCTTGCGCTTCGATATTGCCGGTGCAGATAACCATCGCCTGCTCGCCATTGCCGAGATCGATCCGTTCGACCGTCTGCCCGCCCGAACATTCGGAATCGATAGACCGCGCCTCGCGCCCGTTTTCACGCGTCATCACGACACGGCGGCTTTGCACCCGGGCGTCGGCGGTGCCTGCAAGGGCGCGCTCTACAGTGCGTTCGATCTCGACATCGAGATCGTCGAGATCGAGATCGAGTTCCATATCGGCGAGCAATTCCGCGAGTTCGCCTTCGCTCAGCGTGCCGTCGCTGCCGGGTTCGACCGGACGGCGGATCACCCGGCGCGTCACATGGCGCTCGCCATCATCGCTCGTGGTATCCTGACTGATGGTGATGATCTGCTCGCCATCGATCACGACGACTTCGACCTCGGGGTCGCCGGTCACAGAAGCGGGAACATCGGGAGCCACGGTTGTTGCGGGATAGCCGGGTGCGACAGGCGCCTCGGGTGCGGCGGGCGCTTCGGGAAAACGGTCCGGCTCTGCCTGCGCATAACTGATCGACGCGGTCAGCGGCAGCGCCAGCGCGGTGGTGGCGAGCGCGGCAATGCCGATGCGGCGGCGACGGGCGGAAATATCTGTCATGGTGAGGCTCCTCAAACGGTGGATGATCGACTTCTCGCCGAGCACCGGACAGGCCATCGGAGCCGCCAAAGCAAGGTGCTGGCCGGCGGCAAAACCGGCAATCACCTCGGCATAGGCAGCTCTTTCCGACCGCGCACGGCCAGCGACAACGCGCGCATCGCACGCTGCCTCCTGATCCCTGCGCATTGCTCGCCAGCCCCACCAGGCGAGCGGATTGAACCAGTGCAATGCCAACAGCGGCTGCGCCGCAATATTGGCGAGAAGATCGTGCCCGCGGTGATGTTCCAGCTCATGCGCGATAGCCATGTCGCGCGCACGCACATCGATGCGGTCCATAAATTCGGGCGGCAGCGCAACCACCTTGTCGCGTATGCCAAAAGCCACGGGCGCGCTGACAGCGGGGGTTTCCACCAGCCGCACATTGCCCGCCTCGCCCACCGGACGTGCAAACGCCAGCAGGTCGCGGCGCATCCGCATATAATCGCGCACCCGCATGGCGAGGAAGATCGCCGCGCCGCCCAGCCAGAGCGGCAAGAGAAGGTCGGTTACGGTCAAGTCGAACCAAGGCGCGGCGGCGGGTGCTTGCTCGCGAACGGCCTCGGTCGCCACAGGAGCCTCGGTCAGGTAAACAAGGATCGGCGCGGCCCCGTTCGCTGACGAAGCAATTGGCGCAGCTTCCGGCACGGCCACACTAGGCTGCATCCATGCAGGCAGCACAAGCGGCGGCATGATAAAGCGCAACAGCGGCAGCGCCCACAATGCATAGGCGATTTGCGGCCCGAACAGCTCCGCCACCTTGCGGCGCACCAGCAGCACCAGTGCGATCAGCAGCGCGGTGTAGATGAATGTATCGACCATCCAGTCGGCGAAGCCAGCTCCCCCCAGCCCGATCATTTCTTCAACTCCGCCAGCAGCCGCTCGATTTCGGCGATATCATCCGATGTCAGCGCCTCGCTCTCTGCCAGGTGCGCGAAAAGCGGCGCGGCGCGGCCACCGAACAGCCGTTCGACCAGCCGCTTGCTCTCGGTGCCGACATAGGCGGAGCGTTCGATCAGCGGGGTGTAGAGGAAACGGCGGCCATCGGGCTGTGTCGCCAAGGCGCCTTTCTGTACAAGGCGGGACAGCAGCGTTTTGACCGTGGGCATCGACCAGCCGCGCTTGCCGCACACGTCCTCGCACACTTCGGCGGCGGATTGCGGGGACTTGGCCCACAGGGCCTCCATTACGGCGTGTTCGGCGTCGCTAATCCGCTCGACCCCTTCTGCGTCTTTTCCGGTTCCCACATTCGCAGCCATGGTATGCTCCCTTGGTCAGCTGTTGCGCTTACGATTACGTTTGTAATCTGAATGCCGGTTGAATGCAAATGGTCGAGCAGGCAGATGCTTGAACAATTCGAGGGAAACATGGCGTGTAACCCGATGCACGTTTCCGGCGAAGGATGTAACCGTGGGGACAGATGGCGCGAATTGACACTCAGGATTTGGCATCCGGCGATGTGCTCGACCACTTGATGGCGGCGGCGCGAGACGGTGATCGCAAGGCGTATCGGCAGTTTCTGGCCGAGGCATCAGGGCGGATCCGTGCCATGCTTCTGCGCAAGACCGGTGCCGACAGTGAAGTGGAAGATGTGTTGCAGGAATGCCTGATCGCCTTGCATGAAAAGCGCCACACGCTCGATCCCGGGCGTCCGGTGGGGCCGTGGATGTATGCGATCGCCAATTACAAGCTGATCGATTTCTGGCGGAGACGCGGGCGCAGCAGACTGGTGCTGGATGACGAGGCAGACATGGGGGTCGCACCAGAAACATTCGCCGGTGTCGACATCGCTGCCCTGCTGGACGAATTGCCCGATGCGCAGGCAGAGGCGATCCGGATGACGCATATAGAAGGACTGACGAACAAGGAGGCTGCCGAAAAAACGGGGATAGGCGTCTCTGCCATGAAGCTGCGGGTGCATCGCGGGATGCTGCGGCTCAAAGAGATTGTAGAAGAACACAAGCAATGACCGATACCGACTCCATCCTCGACCAGCTCGCCACCGAAGGCGCGGGCACCAGTGAGAGCCATCTGGCGCGCTTTTACGGCCCGCTGCTGGGCGTGCTATTGCTCGCTGGTGTGGCGTTGTCGTTGCTGCTCGATGGCGCATTTCTCAGCCTGGAGCTTTACGGCGTCGGCCCGATGGCGATGAAATGGGGCTTCTCGGTCGCGCTGCTGCTGCTGGCAGGCGCGGCGCTGTATGTGCTCGGGCGGCCCGGCAGGCCGAACCGCTTGGCGATGATCGCGCTCGCGATACCTTTCGTGCCGGTGGTGGCGCTGCTCGCTTTCGAAATTTCGATGATCGGCTTTGTTGCCGAGGGCGCAACATGGCGCAGCTGCCTTGCCGCCATGACGATCATCAGTCCGATTGCCTTTGGCGCCGCTATTCTCGCCACCCGCTCGCTCGCGCCAGTGGAGCTGCGCCGCGCCGGGCTTGCCGCAGGCCTTTTCGGCGGCGCGGTGGCGATGACCGCCTATTCGCCCTTCTGCCCCGAACTCGGCATGGGCTATATGGCCGCCTTCTATGTCGCACCGATCCTCGCCATGGGCGCCATCGGCTGGCTGACGGGCCCGCGTCTGTTGCGCTGGTAGGACATTACAAGAGGGGGCCGGCCGCAATGGCCAGCCCCCTTCCCCCTGTTTGCGGCTTCGCGGTTCAGGCGTAGGCCGGAATGTCGCTCTCGTCCTGCCGGATCGCCGACCATTCGACATTGCGCGTGGCATACATCACGCCCGCCAGCGCCACGAAGAGCAGCACTGCGCCGATCACCAGCGAGAATGTCTCCATGCTCAGCAGCACGAAGAGCAGCGCATAAAGCCCCGCCAGCATCCCCCCGATAAAGCCCGCGCGCTTCCAAGTGCCGAGGACCGCAGCGCTATACGCCGTCAGCAGCCCGATCACCGCCGCCGCTGCAATCACGTAAGCCAGCGCAAAGCCGACGATCTCGGCAAAGGCGAGCAGCAGCACGAAGAACAGGATCAGCCCCACGCCGGTGAGCAGATATTCCGCGCTCGCGACTTTCGCGCCGCCAACGATGTCGAACATCAGGAAGGCGGCGAAGGTGAAGCCGATGAACAGGAAACCGTATTTCACCGCGCGATCAACCTGGCTGTAGAGATCGACCGGATCGACCAGCGCGATCCGCGTCACCGCGCTTGATGCCGCTTCCAGCACCGGATCGACGCCCGAGCCAACGTCGTAGCCCGGCATCCGCTCATCGGCGGGCGGCGCGTGGTCGGTAACCGACAGCAACCGCTCGCCCAGCGCCAGATTGGTGATGCCGCTATAGGATGCGGTGAACCCCTCGCCCGACACCTCGCGGTCATTGGGCAGGAAATTGCCGGTGAAGCTGGGGTGCGGCCAGGCCGATGTGATGTTCCACGACGTCTCGCCGCCGCGCGGCACCATGCCGAGCGAGCTGCTGCCACGCAGGCCGTATTCCCAGCGCACACTCAGCGGTGCCTCGCCTGCCCAACTGACGGGTGTCGACAAGCCCGAACCGCCCGTCGCCAGCGGCCCGCCCCCGGGGTTGAGCGCCAGCGCCTCGCCACCCGCCGTCACCCGCGCCCCATCGGTCAGCCCGCGCGGGTCGGACACGCCGAAACGCAATTCCGCCGCATCGAGCAGCAAGGCTTCGCGCGCAATGCCGAGCCGCTGCAGATCATCGGTCAGCACGAATTGCGCGGTGCCACTCACCGCCGCTTCGTAAACAATGCTCTCGTAAATCGCATAGCTCTTGCGGTCGGGATCGATCGCGGTTTCCACCGCCTGCGATTGCGGCGAGACGAACAATTCGCGCCGCACCTGCCGCTGGCGGGTGACCGTTTCGCCATCCACCGTCTCGCTGCTGCTCTCGCTCGCCATATAGGGGATAACGAGCACCGGCCCGGTCACCGTTTGCGGGCCGCCCCAGCCCGCCGTGATCTGCGCCTGCGCGGTTTCGGACTGGCTCTGCCTGTCCCACACCAGCGCATAGACCATCATCAGAGGCACGATCAACACCCCCGCGACCAGCGCGGTGAGCAGCAATTTCACCCCCGGACTTCGTGATTTCGCCATTGTCGTAACTCCTCCTGTTGCACGATGAACCGTGCATTGTGAGCGACGAACTGAATTGCGAATGAATGGATGATGTCGCCAGACGCTGCCTAGCGCGCAAGGTACGGCGGCACACTCCCATAAGTATGGGGGCCGGATTACGGCTTTGACAGACTTCCGGTTGCGGGCCGGTGGGCGTCGATCAGTTGGCGACGCGCTCCAGCAGGATCAGCGGCTGGATGATCGTTGGCACCAGAGCCAGGATCGTATCCAGACGGCGGCGGCTCGGCGAATCGCCGACCATCACGATATCGCGCGGATAGATCACCGGATCGGGATAATTGCCGCGCTGGATACCTTGCAGATTATACACGCCGATATAGCGCTGCCCGTCCACCTCGCGGAACACCAGCACTTCGGAACGGTTGGCATATTCCTCAAACCCGCCGCCAATCGCGACCGCTTCCATCAGCGTAACCGTTGATGTGATAGGGAAGCGCCCCGGCCGGTCAACCTCGCCGCCGATGGTGAAGAACTGTTCGTTGCGCGCGGTGATTTGCGAGGTCACATCGGGGTTGCGGACATAGGTATTGCGGAACCGGTTCTCGAGCTGGTAGGACAGCTCGTCCGTGGTCAGCCCCGATGCCTCCACACTGCCGATCAGCGGATAATCGAAGGTGCCATTGGTGCCGACCCGCACCACCCGCGACAGCTCTTCGATCCCGAAAACGTCAACCTGGATCACATCCAGCGGCCGGATCAGGCCTTCGTCCAGCTCGGGCCCGAAATCGTCGAAAGTGGGCGTTGGCAATGTTGCCGTATCGGAAACTTCGACGCCCGGCGCGCCGCCAATCGGTGGCGGGGTGCTGGCACAGGCGGCGAGTGCAAGCGCCATGGCGGCAGCGAACATCATGCGGAAACGGGTCAAAGCAAAATCCTCGTATGTCTGGCGCGCGTGCCCATGCCGGTTCGACTACGGCCATTGCCGCGCTTTCGCAACCGCAAAGCCGCGAATGTTGCGCAGTGTTACGGGTTGACCGGTGCATCATCGGCGGAGGGTCTGTCATCGGAAACGGCAGGGCGGCGCAGCACCGTCCACAGCTTGTAATAGAGCACGCCCACGCTGGCAGCGATGGCATCGGTGATGAAATCATCCCACGAGGGAATGCGGTTCCACGCCGTCGCGCCCTGCGCCGCTTCGATAAACGCGCCGAGCGCGAGCAGCACGAGCCAGATCAGCACGAGATTGCCCTTGGGAAAGGCCGCCGGTGTCAGCAGTCCAAGGATGAAAAACGCCACCCCGTGATAGGCCGCTCCGCCAAGCCCTCCGGCGCTGGCAGGCGCGAGCGCGAAATAGAGGATGGCGCAAAGGCAGGCGAACCATGCGAGGCGGATCGTCGTGGGCAGCATAATCGGGAGCACCGCTAGCGCGCCGGCAATGAACCGTCGATGGCTGGCCTCACCACGCTCTAAAGCGCCTTGCTGCCCATCCACGCGGCCACCCCAAGCAGGGCCAGCGCCGATCCGGCGCGCACCGCGACGCTATTGGCCTTTTGCCGGACGAACACGCCCAGCTTCTCGCCGCCAAAGGCCAAAGCGATATGGATGGCGGTGGCAATGCCGAGATAGATCAGGCCCAGCAGCACAAATTGCGGTGCGGAGGCGCGCGCTCCGTCGATAAAGTTCGGAAACACGGTAAGGAAAAACAGCGCCGCCTTGGCGTTGAGCAGGTTGATGACGAAGCCCCGCCGGAAGGCCTTGCGCACCCCCTCCTGATCGCCTGCCGCCTCCCAATTGCCGGTGCTGCTTTCCCGCCACGCATCCCAGGCGAGCCAGACCATGAAGGCCACTCCGGCAAATGCCATCAGCCGGGCGAGCGCCGGATATTCCGCCACCAGGCCCGCAAATCCGAACACCACCGCGAGCATCAGCAGCGCCAGCCCGCACAGAATGCCCAAAACCGCCGCCAACCCCGCCCGCAACCCCCGCCGCGCGCTGAGCAGCGCGAGCCAAACCATGTTCGGCCCGGGCGTCAGCTCGATCAACAAGGCGGTGAGCGCGAAGGAGAGGGCTAGCGGCAAAGGGGCAGTGTCCGGGTCATGGCGCTGTGGGTAAGCGAGGAAGCCGCATTCGCCAAGGTGGGGAGAGGTATTTCACCATCCTCCCCAGGACCTCCCCATCCCGTTCGTGTCGAGCGTAGTCGAGACACCTCGGCACTCGCGTGTCTCTACTACGCTCAACACTAACGGAGTAGAATGCTCTTGCCCGCTTGCCGCAATTACCAATTCTTGGTATTTATCCGAGCCATGGGAAAAAACACCTCGATATCGCTCAGTGACCACTTTCTGGATTACACCCGCAAGAAGGTCGAATCCGGTGAATACGGCTCAACAAGCGAAGTCGTGCGCGAAGCCTTGCGGCTGCATGAAGAGCGGTCAATCTATCAGGCCAAGCTGTTGGAGGCGATTGACGAGGGGCTTGCCAGTCCGGTCGACGAGACCTTCTCCATGCGCAAATGGATCGACGAAACTTTCCCTGAGAAATGACCAAGCGCATCGTTTTCCGCACTGCCGCGATGCGGGACGTGTCGCAGCTGGGTGAGGAATCCGAAGCGCGCTGGGGCCGTAAGCGCACGCGGCAATATCTCGACGCTATCGAAGCCAAAATCCAGAAACTCGCGGAAAATCCGATGCTGGGTCACGACGCCGAATTGCCCCGCGCAGGGCTACGCCGCATCGACAGTGGGCGGCACGCGATTTTCCACATGGTCTTTGAAGACCGCATCGAAATTGTCCGGGTACGACACGTGGCGAGTGACTTTGAGCGGTGGGTTTGAACTTTATGATGCGAACGGCATCCTGGGCGTATTGCCTTTGTTCACCCAATCTACGTATGCTTGGCCGCCAGCGAACATATGCTCATAATACCGGTCTTGGTCTCGAAGAAAATCGCGTGCTATCTTCTTGCCAGACTTTCCGAAGGCTTGCTCAAAAGCTACGTCCATAAAGGCGAAGGCTTCTGGATCAGAAAGCTCCAATGGACGGCTTGCTGCATCACAAAAACCTGCGGCCCAGCCAACTTGTTCATCTGTTGGCTTGAGGCCGCCGAAAACGCCCTTCTTCACGCAAAGCATCACTGTCATCGATAAAGCTGTTGATGTCGAAGCCAGCAACCGTACAAGGCGCTCTTCTTCATCCATCAATACACCCGCTTCTTCGGCTTGATATACTCCGCGTCGTCGGTCAGCGTGTATTCGTGCACCGGGCGGTAGTCGATCTTCACATCGCCGCCTGATCCGCCCCAGCCGTTGAACCAGGCCACGGTGTGCTTCATCCATCCGGCATCGTCGCGCTCGGGGAAGTCTTCGTGCGCGTGCGCGCCGCGGCTTTCCTTGCGGTTTTCGGCGGACGACATGGTGACCACCGCCTGCGCCATCAGATTGTCGAGCTCCAGCGTCTCGATCAAATCGCTGTTCCAGATGAGCGAGCGGTCGTGGACTTTGACGTCCTCCATCCGCTTGTTCGTCTCGGCGAGCTTGGCGACGCCTTCGGCCATCAGCGCGCTGTCGCGGAACACGGCGGCGTGCTTCTGCATCGTCTGCTGCATTTCCTTGCGCACTTCTGCTGTCGGCGAGCCGCCATCGGCGTGGCGGAAATGGTCGAGGCGGGTCAGCGCCATGTCGGCGCTGTCGGCAGGCAATTCGTCATGCGCCGCGCCGGGTTTGATCAGCTCTTTAAGGCGGAAGCCCGTCGCGCGGCCAAACACCACGAGATCGATCAGCGAGTTCGAGCCGAGGCGGTTCGCGCCGTGCACCGAAACGCAAGCCGCCTCGCCCACCGCGAACAGGCCGGGCACCACATGGTCGGGATTGCCGTCCGGCCCCAGGGTCACGACTTCGCCGTGATAGTTACAGGGGATGCCGCCCATATTGTAATGCACCGTCGGGGTCACCGGCAGCGGTTCGCGCGTCAGGTCGACACCAGCGAAGATCTTACCGCTCTCGGTAATGCCGGGCAGCCGCTCGGCCAGAACCTTCGGGTCGATATGGTCGAGGTGCAGGTAGATGTGGTCGCCATTCGCGCCAACGCCGCGCCCTTCGCGCATTTCCAGCGCCATCGAGCGGGAGACGACGTCGCGGCTCGCCAGATCCTTGGCCGAGGGGGCATAGCGTTCCATGAACCGCTCGCCTTCGGAGTTCGTCAGATACCCGCCCTCGCCGCGCGCGCCTTCAGTGATAAGCACGCCCGCGCCGTAGATGCCGGTGGGGTGGAACTGCACGAATTCCATATCCTGCAGCGGCAGGCCCGCGCGCAGCACCATGCCGCCGCCATCGCCGGTGCAAGTGTGCGCCGAGGTTGCGGTGTAGTAGCAGCGGCCATAGCCGCCCGTTGCCAGCACAACGCCATGCGAACGGAAGCGGTGGATCGTCCCGTCATCCAGACACATGGCGATCACGCCGACACAGCGGCGGTTCGCGCCTTCGCCCGTCATAATCAGGTCGATGGCGAAATATTCGATGTAGAAATCGGCCGAGTATTTGAGGCTCTGCTGATACAGCGCGTGGAGCATGGCGTGCCCCGTGCGGTCTGCCGCCGCGCAGGTGCGCTGCACCGGCGGGCCTTCGCCCATATTCTGCATATGGCCGCCGAAGGGGCGCTGGTAGATCGTGCCGTCTTCGTTGCGAGAGAACGGAACACCCGCGTGCTCCAGCTCGTACACGGCCTGCGGAGCCTCGCGCGCCAGATATTCGATCGCGTCCTGGTCACCCAGCCAGTCGGCACCCTTCACGGTGTCATACATATGCCACGACCAGTGGTCGGGCGTGTTGTTGCCAAGGCTCGCCGCGATGCCGCCCTGTGCGGCCACGGTGTGCGAGCGGGTGGGAAAGACCTTGGAGATGTTGGCGGTGCGCAATCCGGCTTCCGCCGCGCCCATCGTCGCGCGCAGGCCGGAGCCGCCCGCGCCCACCACCACCACATCATAGGTGTGGTCGGTAATCGGGTAAGCGCGTCCGTTGATTTCGTAAGTGGCGTTGCGGGCCATCAGGCAGCTCCTGCGCCCAGCGACAGGCGCGCAATGCAGAACAGGCCAAACCCGGCCCCTGCGAAGGTAAGAAGGTTGAGAACGAGCAGGGCGGCAAACTTGCTGCCCGCTTCGTGGACATAATCCTCGATCAGCACCTGCAGGCCAAGCCGCGCGTGCCAGAACGTGGTGATGACCAGCAGCGCCATCATAAAGGCGGGGATCGGCTCGCTGATCCAGCCGGTGACGGTGGCGTGATCGAGATCGGGCAGCATCACCAGCGAAATGCCGAGAAACAGCACGGTGACTAGGTTTCCGACCGCGGTGAAGCGCTGCACCAGCCAGTGATGCGGCCCTTCATGGGCCGAGCCGAGACCGCGCACGCGGCCGATGGAAGTTCCGTTACCCATTACAAATCCTCAGCGAAGCAGGATGAAGGCCCAAAGGGCACCCGTCAGCACGATCGGCAAAAGCATCGTCACCCAAGACCATGCGCGGTTGGTGCCCAGCTCGTAACCCGCGCCGGTGTCGAGCACGAAGTGGCGGATGCCGCTCGATGCGTGGTTGAAGAAGGCCCAGGTCAGGCCGACCAGCACCACGGTGCCGTACCAGCTGCCCGCATGGCCTGCGAACCACTCGTAATAGTCCGGCCCGCTCGCCAAAGCGCCCAGCCACCACAGCAGGACGAACAGGCCGACAATGGCCATTCCGTCGCCGGTGATGCGATGGAGGATCGAGGTCGCCATATGCGGACCCCATTTCCAGATCGAAAGATGCGGTGAAAGCGGCCTGTTTGCCATTGTCCGTCCCGTTGAGTCTCCAGTTCGAGCCCACTTAGCGCATCACTGGCATGAGACAAGCGCCACCTTTGGTCTAAGTGGGCATGAATGCCCGAATTGCAGCTTGGCCTTCCCCGCTAGCCCCCTGCACGCTATGGGCTTTTTGCATGACCAATGTCCTTGTCACAGGAACCTCGCGCGGGATCGGCCTCGCCATCGCCCGCACTTTGCGCGAGCGCAATGCGCGGGTGATCGGCCACGCCACGCGGGCCGTGAATGCCGACACGATTGCCGCCGATTTCGCCGAGCCTTCCGCGCCGCAATTGTTGTGGCAGGAGGCGCTGGAGCGGCTGGACGGGCGGATTGACGTGCTCGTCAACAATGCCGGGCTGTTCGAACAGAGCCCGATGCATGCGAGCGACATCGAATGGCTCGACCGGTGGGAGGATACGATGCGCATCAACCTCACCAGCGCCGCCCAATTGAGCCGTTTCGCGGTGCGTCACTGGCAGGAGCGCAAATGCGAAGGCCGCATCGTCCACATCGCCAGCCGCGCCGCCTATCGCGGGGATTCGCCTGCGCATTGGCATTACGCGGCGGCGAAAAGCGGCATGGTGGCGATGCACAAGACCATAGCGCGCGCCTATGCGGCCGAAGGCATTCTCAGCTTTGCGATCACGCCGGGCTTTACCGATACGAGCATGGCCGGCGACTATCTGGCGAGCCGGGGCGGCGAAGGGCTGCTCGCTGACATCCCGCTGGGCCGCGTGGCCGAGCCGGAGGAAATTGCGCAAATCGCCAGTTTCTGCGCGCTCGATGCCCCGGCGAGCATGACGGGCGCCGTGATCGATGCGAATGGAGCGAGCTTTGTCCGTTAAGTACTTGTCGGCAGCCCTCGCGCCGCTCTTCATCTCGTCCTGCGTCGCCGCGCAAACCCCTGCGCCGCAGCCGGAACCCGATCCCCTCGCGGCGTGGACAGAGGCCTGCGAAGACTGGGACGAGTGGGACAAGCCGGGGCCGCCGTTCCGGGTGCATGGGAACACCTATTATGTCGGCACTTGCGGTATCGGGGCGATCCTTATCGACAATGGAGACCAACTCGCGTTGATCGATACCGGCACAGAAGCCGGCGCCGAAGTTATCGCGGCCAATATCCGCGCTCTGGGCTATAATCTCGATGATATATGGCTGATCACGAACAGTCATGAACATCACGATCACGTGGGTGGAATGGCTGCTATGCTACGTATGGCGCCATCCGCTCGTCTGCTCTCAAGCGCGGTTGGTATGGATACTATGCTGAACGGGATGGCGCGAGAGGACGATCCGCAATTCGCGATTCTCGAGCGAATGGAGCCTGTTCCGGCAGACCGGACGGAGATGCTCGGGCGCGGCGAATATCGCTTTCTCCTCGATCTGTTCGGCCTGGCAGCAATCGAAACTCCAGGCCACACACTTGGCGCGCTCAGCTGGCAATGGGAAAGCTGCGACCAATCCGGTGAATGTATCACCATCGCCTATGCCGACAGCCTCTCCGCCGTGTCATCGGACGATTACCGTTTCTCCGACCACCCCGAATATGTCGCCGAATTCCGCACCGGTATTGCGCGTTTGGCGGAGCTGGATTGCGACATTCTCCTCACCCCGCACCCATCGGCCAGCGGGATGCGCGACAGGCTGCTGGCGGGCGACCTCACCAGCGGCATGGACTGCGCCGCCTACGCCGCCGACCGGCTCGCGCGGCTGGAGGAACGGCTGGCGCGGGAGTTGACCGAGGGAGCGGGCGAATGAACCACAAACTCTCCGCCATCGCTTCCAAGGCCCGCATCGAAGCCGCGCTCGATGCGCAGGCTGAATTGTTCGACTGGGACGAAAGCATCACCCTCGCCGCATTCGAGACCGCGCCCGACGCGCCCGATGTGTGGCAGCTTGACGCCTATCTCGCTGCCAAGCCGACGGCGAAGCAGCGCAAGGCGGTGGCGGCATTGTTCGGCGATGATCCGCCCAAGCTGACAGCCGAGGCATTGCCCAAAACCGACTGGGTGACCGAAAGCCAGCGCGGGGTCGAACCGATCCGCGCCGGGCGCTTCTACGTCCACACGCCCGACCACGCGCCCTCACCTGATGCCGGCACCACCAATTTTTGCATCCCCGCTGCGCAGGCCTTCGGCACCGGCCATCACGAGACGACCGCAGGCTGCCTGCTGCTGCTCGATGCGATGCGGATGCAGGGCCTCGCCCCGCGCCATATCGCCGATATCGGCACCGGCACCGGCCTGCTCGCCTTTGCCGCGCTCGACCTGTGGCCGCGCAGTGTCGTCACTGCGAGCGATATCGATCCGGTGTGCGAACCTGCGGTGATCGAGAACGCGGAACGAAACGGCGTCGGCATCGGCAACGGCCCCGGCCAGTGCAGCATGGTGATTGCCGACGGGATGGACGATCCGCATCTCCAAGCCGCCGCGCCCTTCGACTTGCTGATCGCCAATATCCTTGCCGGACCGCTGATCGACATGGCGCAGGATTTTGCCGATGCGGTCGCGCCGCGTGGCAATATCCTCCTCTCCGGCCTGCTCACCACGCAGGAGCCCGCAGTGCGCGCCGCCTATCGCCGCGCCGGGTTCCGCTTGCAACAGCGCCTCTCCCGTGGAGACTGGAGCATTCTCTGGCTTAGGCACAGGTTCACCGGATGATCACAACGGGAAAGCGCATCAGGGACGTATCGCTCGCGCTGCTGACCATGCTGTTTATGGTCATCGCAGGCTATTTCCTGCTCGCTTTCATCGGCAGCGCGATCCCGCAGAATGGCGACCGCATTGCTCCGCAAGACGGCGTCGATCTGCTGATCGAAACCAACGGTGTCCACACCGGCATCGTCGTGCCGATCTACAGCGCACAGAAAGACTGGACGACGACCTTCCCCTCCGCCGCCGATCCGCTGCCCGATGGCCGGATGCCGACGCATATCGCCATCGGCATGGGAGAGCGTGAAGTGTTCCTCAGCGTGCCGACATGGAATGACCTCAAGCCCGCCACCGCCCTGCGTATCGCGACGATGGGCGGGGAAACGGTACTGCGCGTGAGCCGCTATGTCCGCCCGATGGCGGGCGAGCATCACCGTCCTCTGCGGGTGAGCGAGGCGGAATATGTGCGGCTGATCAACGCGATCGAGGCGCAGCTTCCCGCCGTGCCCGCTGGCGAGCGCGAGGTGCTGAGAGGCAGTTATGCCGACGATACCTACTATACCGCCCATGGCCGCTACACGCTGGGCAATACTTGCAATGAATGGATCGGCGAGCGGCTGACCGAGGCAGGCCTGCCGATGGGGCTATGGACACCGCTGGCGGGCGGCGTGATGAAATGGATACCCGAAACAGGCGAGAACTGACGGGCTTTTCCGCACAATTTCGGAACCCGAATCCGGAACCACCCATTCTCTTGGCAAAGCAACACTTTCCAAGAGAGACCTCCCATGGCCAAAACACTTCTCATCACCGGTGCATCGACAGGCATCGGCGCCGCCACTGCCAAAGCCGCGGCTGAAGCCGGATGGAACGTCGCACTCCTTGCCCGCTCGGCAGACAAGCTGGACGCGCTGGCGAGCGAGATCGGCGAACAGGCGCTCGCCCTCCCCTGCGATGTCACCAAGCGCGATCAATTGACCCAGGCGGTGGAAGCGACGGTTGAGAAATTCGGCGCGCTCGACGGTGTGTTCGCCAATGCCGGAACCGGCGTGAAGAGCCCCGGCGTCGAAAATGGCGATCCCGAAGAATGGCACGACATGATCCACATCAACATCCTCGCCGTGCTCTACACTGCCCACGCGACGCTGCCCGAACTTAAGAAGACGAAGGGCCATTTCATCGTCACCGGCTCCAAAGCAGGGCGCGAGCACTTCAAAGGCTCGATCTATTCGGCAACCAAGTGGTTCGTGCACGGCTTCGCGGGCAATCTGGCCGAAGAAATGCGCGAATGGCAGGGCCGCTGCACGGTGATTTCGCCGGGCATGGTCGATACGCCGTTTTTCGACGAGCCCAAGCCAAGCAAGATCCAACCTGAAGATGTGGCAAACGCCGTGGTCTTCGCGCTCGGCCAACCGGAAACAGCGGCGGTGCGCGAGATTCATATCATGCCGAATGATTGAGGGGTTGGCTACCCAACTCAGAACCCGTTCGTGCTGAGCCTGTCGAAGCACTGCTTTTCCTTTTTCTTTCGCAAAGATCAAAAGGAAGGGCAGCCCTTCGACAAGCTCAGGGCAAACGGTAGTTGGGATGGGAGAGTTTTGCCCTCCACCTCGCAAGAAAACGCCGCTCCGCCTCTCCCGGCTCCGTATCCAAAGCACGTTTGATACAATCCCCAGCCTCGCCGCTACGCCCGACACGCTCCAACAGGCGCGCCTTTGCAACAAGCAACGGCCGGTGATCGCGCAACCCCGCAGCAGCCACCACGTCAAGCGCCGCCAGCGCTGCATCCGGGCCATCGACCTCGGCCACGGCAAGCGCGCGGTTCACCGCCACTATGGGGCTTGGTCGCATAACCGATAGCGCTTCGTATAGAGCCAGCACCGCCCGCCAATCTACCGCGCCCTCAAACGCCCGCCTTGCATGAGTGAGATGGATCGCCGCCATGGCCTGATACGGCCCCGGCAATGCGGCTTGCGCGGACTCATCGAGCAGCACCCTGCCCTTCTCGATGAGCGTCCGGTCCCACAGCGTGGTATCCTGTTGCGACAAGGGCACCATCGCGCCGTCTTTGTCGACCCGCGCCTCGCGCCGCGAAGCTGCCAGCGCGAGAAGGGCCGCAAAGCCTTTCACTTCGGGATCGTCCGGCATCAGATTGACGAGCATATCCGCCAGCCGCATGGTCTCGTCAGAAAATTCAGGATGCTGCACGCCGCCCGCATCGGCATAGGCGACAAGATACCCGACTTCGAGCGCGCCCAGCACCGATGCAATCCGCCCCGGCCATTCGCGACGGTGCGGCAATTCGAAAGGAATCTTCGCGGCGCTGATCTTCGCCTTTGCCCGCGTGATGCGCTGGTACATCGTTGGCACCGACACGGCGAAGGCACGCGCGATGTCCTCTACCGGCAGACCGCACACGACCTTCAGCGCCAGCGCCACGCGGGCATCAGCAGCCAGCGCCGGGTGACAGCAGACAAACAAAAGCCGTAGCCGCTCGTCCGGGATCGGTTCGGGCATGGCCAGCACCGTGTGGGTCTCGCCTATCGTCATCGCTGCCTCACCAATGCGCGCATCGCGCCCCGCCTTGCGCTTGGCATCGATCGCCTTGCGCAGGGCGGCGCGATACAGCCAGCCGGCGGGATCGCGCACATCCTCGATTTCTTGGGAGAGCAACGCCTCGCACGCAGCGGAAAACGCATCCTCCGCCAGATCAAGATCGCGCCAGCGCGCGGCAAGTGCTGCAACGACACGCGGCCGCGCGCTGGCAATGCGGTCCGCGAGGCGGGACCGCGCCTCGCTCATTCCATGGCCCAGACGGGACGCACTTCGACCGCGCCCTTGCCGGGCACCGGGATTTGCTTCGCCCATTCGATCGCGGCATCCAGATCGGCGACGTCGATGATGTAATAGCCGCCCAGTTCCTCCACGGTTTCGGCAAAGGGGCCATCGTGCAGCGCGTGTTCGCCGTGGTTCCAGCGGATCGTCGTGGCTGTCGTCGCCGGATGCAGCCGGTTGCCCGACATGGCAATCCCGGCTTTGGCGAGATTCTCTGCAAACGCCATATGCTTGCCGAGCGTTTCGGCCATCAGCGCCTCGCCACCGGCACCGGCATAGGCGCTTTCGTCCTCGTGGATCATCAACATATATTGCATCACGTTTCTCCGTCTTCCACCGCACCGCTCTGGCGTGGTTTCACAGGAGAGACGCTGCTGGAAGTGCCAATTCGACAGCGCCCGCGAAAAAACTATCCCGCCGCCGCCACAATTTCGGCCCAGCCCGCTTCGTCGATCACCTCGATACCGAGTTCTGCCGCCTTTTTGAGCTTGCTGCCAGCACCCGGCCCGGCGACCAGCAGGTCGGTTTTGGCGCTAACCGAGCCGGAGGCCTTCGCGCCCAGCCGTTCGGCCTGCGCCTTGGCCTCGTCGCGGCTCATCGTCTCGAGCTTGCCGGTGAAGACGACGGTTTTACCCGCCACCGGGCTGTCGAGCGTTTCGACCTCGTAACGTGGCGGGGAGACTTCGGAGAGGAGATCGTCCCACACGGCGCGGTTGTGTTCTTCGTGGAAGAAATCGCCCAGCGCCGTGACCACGGCGGAGCCGATGCCGTCGATGGCGGTGAGTTCGCCTGCCGCATCCTCGTCACCATCGCGAGCCTTCTGTGCGGTTTCGCGCAAGGCGGGCAATTCATGAAAGTGCTTCATCAAATCCCGCGCCGTCACCGCGCCGACATGGCGAATGCCTAGGCCGAACAGCAGCCGCGCGGCATCGGGGGAGCGTTTGGCTTCGATACTGTCGAGCAGGTTCTGCACCGACTTTTCTTTCCACCCCTCAAGCGCCAGGATCTCGGCCTCGCGGTCTTTCAGGCGGAAGATATCGGCGGGGCTCTCCAGCCAGCCGAGCGCGAAGAACTGGTCGATGGTCTTCTCGCCCAGCCCCTCGATATCGAGCGCGGCGCGGCTGACGAAGTGCTTGAGTCGTTCGGTGCGCTGCGCGGGGCAGATCAGGCCGCCGGTGCAGCGGACATCGACCTCGCCCTCCTCAGCCACCGCCTCGCTGCCGCATTCTGGGCATTCGGCGGGAAAGACGAAAGCGGGGCGTTCTTCGTCGCGAGTCAAATTCTCGACCACTTGCGGGATTACATCGCCTGCACGCTGGATCACCACGCGGTCTCCCGGACGCACGCCGAGCCGCGCGATCTCGTCCCGATTGTGCAGCGTCACATTGGTGACCGTCACCCCGCCTACCAGCACCGGAGCGAGGCGGCCGACCGGCGTCAGCTTGCCCGTGCGCCCGACCTGTATGTCGATGCTCTCCAGCGTCGTCTCGGCGCGTTCGGCAGGGAATTTGCGGGCGATAGCCCAGCGCGGGGCTTTAGCGACGAAGCCCAGCCGCTGCTGGTAATCGAGCCGGTCGACCTTGTAGACCACGCCGTCGATCTCATAGGGCAGATCGGGCCGCTCCGCGCCGATAGTGCGGTAATGCGCGAGCAGGCCCTCAAGGCTTTCGCAGCATTTGAACAGCGGGCTGACGGGCACGCCCCAGCTTTCGATCATACGCACGACCTCGCTCTGCGTCGCCCCCGGCACATCCGACGCCGCGCCCCAGCCATGCGCCCAGAATTTGAGCGGCCGCTTCGCTGTGACGCTCGCATCCTTTTGCCGAAGCGATCCGGCAGCCGCATTGCGCGGATTGGCGAACAGCTTTCCGCCAACCTCATGCTGCGCAGCATTGAGTGCGGTAAAGTCCTGTTTCGCCATATAAACTTCGCCGCGTATCTCGAAGAGATCGGGCACATTTGCCCCGCGCAATTGCTGCGGAATTCCCTCCACGTGCGCGACATTGGCGGTGACGTTTTCGCCCACCTGCCCGTCCCCGCGCGTCGCGGCGAGCACCAGTTCGCCCTTCTCGTAACGCAGCGAGCAGGAGAGGCCGTCAATCTTGTCCTCCGCGGTGAAGGCCAGCTCGGCATCCTCGGGCAAGTTGAGATAGCGCTTCACCCGCGCGACAAATTCCGCAACCTCCTCGTCCGAAAACGCATTGTCGAGGCTGAGCATCCGCACCTCATGCGTCACCTTGGACAGCGGCGATGCGGCGATTTCATGCCCGACCTGCTTGGACGGCGAATCCTCGCGCACCAGATGCGGATACTGCGCCTCCAGCTCGGCATTGCGTCGGACAAGCGCGTCAAACTCGGCGTCCGAAATCTCCGGATCATCCTTCGCGTGATAGAGCCGGTTGTGATGCGCGATCGCCTTGGCGAGCCGCATCAGCTCGTTGGCGGCTTCGGCTTCATCCATTCCCCCCCTCCTTTTCAAAGGAGGGGGTCGGGGGGTGGTTGCGACCGCACCAGCGGTCGCTGCGCTCGGAGAGCGCACCTTCAAGCGTTAGCAACACGCCCTCCATATTGGTCATCACCTCGTGATTGGTAAAGCGAAGGGTGGAGAAGCCCTTTGATCTTTCCAACCGCCGATCCCGCACCTCATCGGCTTCTCGATCATGAGTGTCGCCATCAATCTCGATCACAACACCCTTTGCAGGGCAGAACAAATCGACAATCCGGCTTCCGATCACCGACTGGCGACGGAATTTATGGCCAGCGAAGCGCTTGCCCTTCAATTGCAGCCAAAGACGATGCTCCGGCTCAGTCGGGTTTTTGCGCATCTCGGCTGCGCGCTTCAGGAGCGTTTGGCGCGTTACGCCACCACCCCCAACCCCCTCCTCTGAAGAGGAGGGGGCTTTTTGGGAAGCATCCATCAAACCCCCTCCAGCAACCGGTCCGCCTGCGCCCTCGCCTCCGGCGTCACCTCCGCCCCGCTGAGCATCCGCGCGATCTCTTCCTGCCGTCCTTCGGCATCCAGCCGCGCCACCGATGTCTTCGTCACCGTCCCGCTCGATGCCTTGGCGATGAGGTAATGGGTCGAGCCCCTTGCGGCCACTTGCGGCGAGTGCGTAACCGCCAGCAATTGACCGCCATCTGCCAGCCGTGCCAGCCGCTCACCAATCGCGCTCGCCACCGCGCCGCCCACGCCGCGGTCGATTTCGTCGAAGATCACCGTTGCCGCCCCGCCCTGCTCCGCCAGCGCCACTTTCAGTGCGAGGATGAAGCGCGAGAGTTCGCCGCCCGAGGCAATCTTGTTGAGCGGTGCGAAATCTGCACCGGGATTGGTGGCGATGAGGAATTCCACCGCGTCCATCCCGCTTGGCCCCCAGCGGTCTTCGTCCAGAACACTCACCGATGTCTGGAACCGCGCCGCGTCCAGCTTCAACGGCGCGAGTTCCGCCGCCACCGCCTTGTCGAGCTGCGCGCCCGCTTTCACCCGCGCAGCGTGCAAGGCCTCTGCCGCTTTGCGATAGTCCGCGCCTGCGGCTTGTTCCGCCTTTTCCAGATCCGCCAGATCGGCATCGCCCTGCTCGATGGCGTCGAGTTTGGCGCGAAGGCCGCGCATCACTTCGGGCAGTTCGTCGACCTGGCAGCCATGCTTCCGCGCCAAGGCCCGCAATTCGAACAGGCGCGTCTCGATCCGGTCGAGTTCGAGCGGGTCATGCGTCAGCGCCTCTGCCGCGGCTTCCAGCTTCTCCTCCGCCTCGCCCGCCTCGATCACCGCGCGGTCGAGCGCGGCAAGCGCCTCGGCCAGCAACGGATGTTCGGGCGCAATCCGGTCGAGCTTGCGCGCCGCCGAACGCAGGCGTGCCAAAGGCGCGTCAGAGCCATCCCAGACGAGCCGCAGCTCTTCCAGATCGCCCGCCAGCTTCTCGCCCTTCTGCATATCGCTGCGCGCTCCGGCGAGCGTCGCTTCCTCGCCCGCTTGCGGTTCGATAGCGGAGAGTTCGGCCAGATGCGCAAGCAGCAGATCCTGATCGGCCTTGGCTTGCGCAATCTCCGCCCGCGCCTCGTCCAGCCTGCGCCGCGCGCCGTGCCACGCCTGCCACGCGGAGGACACCACCGCCACATCCGACGCTGCATAGCGGTCCAGCAGATCGCGGTGCCCCTTCGGGTTCACCAGCCCGCGATCATCATGCTGCCCGTGCAGTTCCACCAGCGCGCCCGCCAATTGCCGCAGCAGGGCGACGCCAACGGGCTGGTCGTTGACAAAGGCCTTCGATCCGCCATCGGCCTTTACGCGGCGGCGGATGATCAGCGGTTCGCCCAGCTCCAGATCGACCTCGGCCTCCGCCAAAGCCTCGGCAATCGCTTGCGGCATGGCGGCAAATTCAAACGTCGCGGCAACGCTCGCCTGCTCTTCTCCCGCGCGCACCAGCCCGCTGTCGGCGCGCGCGCCCAGCACGAGCCCCAGCGCATCGAGCAGGATCGACTTGCCGGCGCCCGTCTCCCCCGTCAGCACGCCCAGCCCCTGCCCGAAAGACAGGTCGAGCGCTTCGATCAGCACGATATTGCGTATGGCGAGAGAGGTCAGCATGGCGGGAGGACGATCATTACGACGCTGCCACACTCCGCGCAACGCGCGAGCGTTCGCAATCCCGATTCGACTCTGATCGCCTTATAGGTTAACCTGTGGATAACCACGGTGAGGAAGCCGCGGGAAGGGGAAAAAAAGAGGTCGCAAATGCCTACACCGCTCGCAGGAGCCTTGCGTCGCTATGCGATGAGCGCTCCGGTCGAACTTCAGCATGAAATTCAAGGCAAAACTGCCGGGCTGCTGATCGAACTGACGCAGGAAACCGCGCGCATCAGCCAGTTGCAACCGGGCACCTATGCACCGGGCGACTCGATCACGGTGAAAACGCCGTGCGGGCGCAAGCTGGAAGCGTTGGTGCATTCAACCTTTGGCGGCCGCGCCAATATCCGCTTTGCCGAAGCGCTGCATCTGCCCGAACTGGCAGAGTTGCTCGACGCGAACCGCACGCAGGCGGCCTTCGCCTAAATCGCAGCGGGTTTTTACCTTAGCCGTTCGGGCTGGTGTTCTTCCATCAGCGCGTAAGCGCGCTCGTACCATTCATTGCCCGGATAGTTGGCGCCAAGCACGGCGGCGTAACGCTGCGCTTCTTCGGGAATGCCGATAGCGAGGCTGGTTTCCACCAGACGGAACAACGCTTCGGGCGCGTGGCTGGTGGTGGGATAATCGTCGATCACGTTCTGGAAGCGCAATTGCGCGGCGAGCCATTGTCCGGTGCGCTCGTAAAAGCGGCCGATCTCCATCTCCTTGCCCGCAAGGTGATCGTTGACGAGATCGATCTTCACCCGCGCATCGGCGGCATAGGGGCTATCGGGATAGCGGCGGACAACTTCGTTCAATGCGGCCAGCGCCTGCCGCGTGATCGCCTGATCGCGCTCCACATCGCTGATCTGCTCGTAATAGCAGAGCGCGATCAGATAATAGGCATACGGCGCGTCGGCATTGCCGGGGTGGATCGAGAGGAAGCGCGTCGCCGAGCTGATCGAAGCGTTGTAATCGCGCGCGGCGTAATAGGAGAACGCGCTCATCAACTGCGCGCGGCGGGCCCAGGGCGAATAGGGGTGCTGGCGCTCCACCTCGTCAAACAGCGCGGCCGCCAGCGTCAGATTGCCGGCATCGAGCCGCTCGCGCGCCGCCATATAGAGCGATTCGACATCGCGCGCGACATAGGCAAGGTCGGCATTCTCGGTCGATTGGCCGCCGCCGCAACCGGTCAGAGCGAGAGCGCAAGTGGCAGCAGCGAGCGCGCCGCGAAGGGAAGTGTTGAGCGTCATGCCCTCGCCTATAGCCAGCGATCTGCTGAACGCCAAGTGAAGTGCGACATTGCGCGGCGCAAATCCTGCGCCTTCCTGCCGCGATAGTAACGCCCGCAATCATCTCGACCCCGGTCGGCTCCGGTCAGCAGGCGGTCTGGCCGGATGGGATTTGGTCGAGCCGGCGCAGCGGGCAATCGAGCCGGGGCTGCGCGCGCCAGCTGTATTATCTATCCAACACACATCACCGCCGGCCCCCCAGTTTTCCGCCGCCGGTGCCCTGAAGGAGGATGGAAGCGATGCACAAGCTCTTGAACAGCGGCCTTGCCGCAGCAGCCCTTGCCACAGCAACCCTTGCCACAGCGATGCTGGCGACCCCTGCCAGCGCCCAGAATGCGGGCGCCAGCGCCGATCCGCGCGCCCGCGAAGTGGCGATGGAAGTGGTCTACTACTCCGATCTCGACCTCGCGACCGCCCAAGGCCAGCGCGTGCTGCGCAGCCGTTTGCGCGATGCGGCGCGGTATGTCTGCGGCATGGATGTCCGCTCTGCCGGCAGGCGCTTTCCCAGCAACCACGCGCAGCTCTGCTATGCCGAACAGCGCGCGTGGATAGACCGCGAAGTGGCCGCGCGCTCGGCCCGACTGGCGCGCCGCGACTGACGCCGATCGGGCGCCGATCAATCAGCGATCGGGCCGGACACCGACCCGGCCCCGCCGGGATACCGGCGGCGAGGTAAGCGCCGCCGGTATCCCCCTTTTTGCCAAAACGGCCTGGCGGAACCCTTGAAGGGCTGGCGCAGCGCCCGCGGCTTTCCTATAGCCTCACCGCATGGCGAAGGCGCTTTTTGAACTGAACCCGCAGCTGGATCGCGCGGCACTCGCGGCAGAATTTGCCGTCCGCAAGCGGCTGCAAATCCGCGACGTGCTGACCGATGAAACCGCGCGCGAGCTCCGGGAAATCATGCACACGCAGGTGCCGTGGGGCATGGGGATGCAGGCGGGCGCGAGTGCCAAGGGGCGCGGGTTCAGCGCGGCAGACTTGCGCGACCCGGTGCTGGCGCAGGAAGCGATGCAGCTCGCCAAGGCCACCGACGCGGCGGCGGCGCGCGGGGACTATGCCTATCGCTCGCTGCGCTATTCGCTGGTGGAAGCGATCCAGAAGGGCTGGGACACGACCGGCACGTTCGAAATCCTGCTCGAACATCTCAATGCCGAACCGTTCCTCGGCTTTATGCGCGAGATCACCGGCCTACCTGAACTGCTGCGCGCCGATGCGCATTTCGCTTGTTATGCCGCGCAGCATTTCCTCGGGCGGCACAATGACAGCCACGTCGCCGAGGGCTGGCGCATCGCCTATGTGCTCAACCTCACCATCGACGACTGGCATCCCGACTGGGGCGGCTATCTGCTGTTCTACGACAAGGACGGCAATGTGGAGACCGGCTTCCGCCCGCGCTTCAACACGCTGAATATGTTCCTCGTGCCACAGGATCACGCGGTGAGTTACGTCCCGCCTTTCGCGCCCAAGGGCCGCTATGCGATCAACGGCTGGCTGCGCGACCGATGACGGCTGCCGCGCGTGACTGGTTTATCCGCGCGCAGGGAGCCTTGCGCACGGGCAATCGCGAGCGTGCGCGGGAGCTCTTGCAACAGGGGCTTGCCGAGCATCCGGAAGAGGCCGGGCTCAACCATGCGATGGGCAAGTGGCACCTCGACGGCGGCGACGCGGCGATCGCAGCGGATTGGTTCGCCAAAGCGGTGGCGCTGGCACCGGAGAACACCGCGTTCACTATCGACCGTGCTATTGCTCTCAGTTCAGCGGGCAGGTTTGGCGCAGCACTCAAATCGCTGCGCGCGGTGGAAAGTGCCGCCAAGGAAAACGCCGCCTATTGCTCCACCCGCGCCTTTGCCGAGCGTGGCGCGGGCAATCTGGCGGCGGCGGCGC
Organism: Aurantiacibacter sp. KMU-128; assembly: GCF_056933515.1. NCBI lineage: Bacteria > Pseudomonadati > Pseudomonadota > Alphaproteobacteria > Sphingomonadales > Erythrobacteraceae > Aurantiacibacter > Aurantiacibacter sp. KMU-128. The sequence continues at coordinate 945,042 of NZ_JBXORT010000001.1, read as the reverse complement.
ATTGGTATGACCGCGCGCTGAAGATTGAACCGGGTCGCCCGCGCGCGCTGCAGGGCCGCGCCACGGTCGCGCTCGAACGCGGCGAGGCGGACGCGGTGGCGCGCTTCGATGCCACGCTGCTGCGCGACAACACCGATCCGTTCCAGTGGTATGGCAAGGCGCAGGCGCTCGAAGTCGAAGGGCGCACCGCCGAGGCGCGGGCAATTGCCGAAGCGCTAGTGGCGCAGTTCCCGCAGTGGCACGATGCGCTCAAATTCCTCGCCCAATTGCGGCTGGCGGCGGGCGAGGCAGACTTCACCGCGCATTATGCCGAAGCCGCGCGACGCGTGCCGGATGACCCGCTGATCCGCACCGAATGGGCGGCACAATTGCATGGCCTCGATCACCGCGAACAGGCCGCCGCCGTCATCGCGCAGGCGCGCCGCGACTTTCCCGACAACGAACGGTTTGTCCTGCTCGAAGCCATTTATGCGGGCGATGCAGGCGATCACGCTCTGGCCGAAAAGCTGTTCGCGCAAATCGCCATCGATACCGAGGAACGCTGGCTCAACGAGGCCCGCCACGCCATCCGGACCGGCGATTATGACCGCGCGGGACAAGCGCTCGACCGGGCGATGGTGCACGCGCCGTTCGGCATCAGCGTCTGGGCCTTTCGCGGCATCCTCTGGCGGCTGACCGGCGATCCGCGCGCCGAGTGGCTGCACGGACAGGAGGGGCTTGTCCAACTGCTGCCGCTGCGCGATGCGGACAGCGTTCTGCCGCCCGTGCTCGAAGTGCTCCACCGGCTGCACGATGGCAGCGCGATGCCGCTTGGCCAGAGCTTGCGCGGCGGCACGCAAACGCGCGGGCGGATCTTTGACCGGACCGAGGCACAACTGGCCGCGCTGCACGATGCCATCCGCGCCACGTTGGAGGACTACCGCGCCAATCTGCCCCCTGCCGATCCTGCCCACCCGCTGCTGCGGTTCCGCGATGCACCCTGGCGCATCAGCGGGTCGTGGTCGGTGCGGCTGGCAGGCGGCGGCGATTATCACGCGGCGCATATCCATCCGCAGGGTATCCTCTCCTCCGCGCTCTATTGCCTCCTGCCCGATACCGGCGGAGAGACCGATCCGCAGGCCGGTTGGCTGGAACTGGGCCGCCCCGCTCCCGAAATGCAGAGCGATCTCGGGCCACATCGCGTCATCGCCCCGCGCGAAGCGCATCTGGCGCTGTTTCCCAGCACGCTCTACCACGGCACGCGGCCCTTTACGCAGGGGCGCCGGATGACCGTGGCCTTTGATGTCACGCCCGAAGTCATATCAAGCGAGGGGACATAACCATCACGCAGCACGACCAGTCCAGCAGCCGCGCGGCATGGAATGCCTTCTGGGCGCAGAACGCGGCGACCCCGTCCGGTGCAGGCGGCGGGTGCTTGCCTGCCGCGTGGCAGGGGATTGACCGGGTTCAGGCCAAGGCCTGGGCCGGTTTCGCCGCGAAACTGCCGCGCGCGGCGCGCGTGCTCGATCTGGCGACCGGCGATGGCCGCGTAATGCAGCGCCTGCTGGAGGCACGGCGCGATCTGAAACCGGTTGGCATCGATCAGGCGACCGCCCTTCCCCCCGCCCCGCGCGGCACCAAGCTGCGCGGCGGCGTGCTGATGCACGATTTGCCCTTTCCCGAGGGCAGCTTCGCGGCGGTCACAAGCCAGTTCGGCTTCGAATATGGCGATATGCAAGCAACGGCGGCGGAAATCGCCCGCGTGCTGCGCCCCGGTGGCTGGCTCGGCCTGATCACCCACCGGATCGACGGGCCGATCCTCAGCCATAACCTGCGGCGGCGCGAACAGATCGATTGGGCGATTGTGGCGCAGGATTTGCCCGGCAAGGCCAAGAACAGTCTTCGTTTGCGCGCAATCGGCGTGGGATCGTTGCCCGAGGAGCTGGCGACCGCACCCGAACGCGGCGCGCGCGAATTCGGGCCGCAATCGGCGGCGTGGGAGATTGCCGAGGCGATCCGGCAGACGCTCGTCCACGGCAGGAATGAACCGCCCATACAGACCGCCGCCGTGATCGACCGGATCGTGGCACAGGCGCAGAACGAGCTTGGCCGGATTGCCTCGCTCGAAGCGGCGGCTCAGGCTGCAGGCACTGGTGAGAAGGTGGTGGCGGTGCTGGCAGCGGCGGGCTTGCGGCCCATCGCCAGCGAAATGCTGCACGATCACGGGCCCACCGGCGCAGGCGCGCCCTTTGCCAGCTTCCTCACCTTCCAGAAGCCCGCCTGACAGCACTCCACTGACAGAAATTGGCAGACCGGCGACCCGGTGCGCGGCCGCCTGCCGCATCTCAATAGGCCCAACAAAAAAGGGCGGGAGACCCGAAAGTCTCCCGCCCCTTTTGTTCGAGCTAATCGCCCGGTGCAGGTCAGCTTAGAAGCGAACCAGAACCGATGCGAAGAAGTCGCGGCCCAGCACGTCGTAGGTCGACGGATAGGTGTTCGCCTGCTCCTGGTTGTCGCCCAGCAACGTGCCGTTGTTGGTCGAGCTCACCAGAATTCCGTCAAACGTCGGGGTCTGCGGCAGGGTGTCGAACAGGTTGTTCACACCGACCGAGAACGTCATCGTATCGTTGAAGTCATACGACATGGTCAGATCGATCAGGTCGTATGCCGGGATACGCTCCACACCGTTGAACTGGGTGTAGTTCACGCCGTCATCATCGTCTTCGACAGCGCTCAGGTGACGCCAGCGCGACGACAGGGTGAACGGACCGTCAACCCAGCTGAAGCGCGCCGTCCACTTGAACGAAGCGGTCGGATCGCCGCACTCGGCACCGAATTCGCCGGCGCAGCTCACGACATCGGCACCCGGGAAGGCTTCGAAGTCGTTACGCTCGGTCCAGGTGGCGAGCAGGCCAATGTCGAAGTCCGACGAGCCGCCGCTGCTGAACACCGAGAACGGCAGTTCCAGGCCGTAGTTGAGCTGGAAGTCGATACCCGACACCGCCAGCGTGGCAACGTTCTGGCCACCGAGGATCGGCGGGTTGCCGACGTCGATGATGCCGCCCGTACGGATCGAACCGTTGGGGTTGGCAAAGAACGGGGCGCAGATGCCGGAGTTCGCGTCCTGAACCTGGTTGAAGCACAGGTCGAACGAGGTCGCCAGCGAGATCGTGCTGATCGCGTCTTCGATGGTGATATCGAAGTAGTCAGCGGTGATCGTCAGGCCCGGGATGAAGCTCGGCTGCAGCACGATACCATAGGTCCAGCTGTCCGACGTTTCTTCCTGCAGGTTCGGGTTACCACCGAACAGCGCCGGGATCTGCGCGTTGATCTGCACAGCGCCGGTGCCGACGATACCCGCCGGAACGCCGCTCTGGATGCAGAGGTCACGCAGAGTGCCCGGGGTGCCCGCCGCTGCCGTGGAGCAGGGGTCGGTCGCGCCGGGGAAGCCGATCGAGGTACCGCCGAACAGTTCGGCAACGTTCGGTGCACGCACCGCACGCTGGTACTGGCCGCGCAGCGTGATGCCTTCGACCGGAGCGAACTGGATGCCGCCGGCATAGGCCCACACACCGCCAACGGTCGGAACCGAGTAGTCGGAGTAGCGGGCAGCGCCGTTCAGTTCGAGCCGCAGGCCCGAATCGGTATCGAGCACCGGAATGTTCAACTCGGCGAACACTTCCTTCACATCGTACGAACCTTCGGTCGCATCACCGGCGTTGAAGCCGATCACGTCGCCCGAGGACAGTGCGGTGTCAGGAATGAAGCGCGAAGCAACACTACGATATTCGCCACCCAGGGCGAAACCGATCGGTGCGGCATTGCCGATGGCGAAATCACCAAAGGTACCCGACAGGTAAGCGGTCGCCACTTCGAGCGTGGAGATATCGCCGTTCTGCGCCTGGATGCTGATCGCATCGACCATTTCCGGGGTCAGCGTGTCGGGGCCGAAGATGTTGATCGCGGTGCCAGTGCCATCGAGGCCAGCCTGGAAGGCCGAGCGCGAGATGTTACCTGCCTGCACGTTCGCATTCCGGGTACGGGCATACATGTAGTACGCATCGTAGCTCAGGAAGTCGGTGAGGTCGCCACGCAGACCGGCGAGGACGCGGAATGCGTTGCGCTCGTCAAGGCTGTTACGCGGACCGGTTTCGGTGATACGACGCTGCAGGAACAGCGACAGCTGGCCGTTGTTGCCCGCTGCGGCACCGGTGCCGGTTTCGGTTGCGTCCAGCTGCTGCAGCTGGGCGAAATCGCCTGCCGACAGGAACGGCTGGATGGTGGCCAGATTTACGTTGAACGTGCCGGTGACCGGGGTTGCGGCCAGCTCGGTTGCCACGCGGTTGTTGACGAAGGTCACTTCGGTGTAGGCTTCGATGCCTTCCGAAATTTCGTATTCGGCATAACCGCCCAGCAGGTAACGTTCCTGCGGGATCTGCAGGTAGTTGACCGGAGCATAGTTGTAGGTGTCGCCGGTGCGGGTGCGGAACTCGCCAGCGGTGTCGAACACGACAGCGCGGTTGGCCGCGAAGTCGGTGCCGGCGCGGTTGCCGTTGTTCGGCGCGAGGTAACGGATCACGCCCGAAGGAAGGGTCGACGAACCGAACTGGATCTGCGGGCTGCTGCCGTTGCCGGGGGTTTCACCGCCGAGGGCAAATTCGGAGAAGCCGCGGTCGCCCTGGAAGATCGAGCTGCGGTTGTAATATTCGCCGAACACGGTAGCGCGGCCGCGGCCGTCACCGAATTCGGTGCCGATTGCACCATGCAGCTGGTAACGCTCGCCATCACCGCGATCGGTGATCGAGTACTGGCCGCCCACTTCCACGCCATCAACGTGACGCAGGTTGAAGTTGACGACGCCAGCCAGCGCGTCCGAACCGTACACAGCCGAAGCACCGCCGGTCACCACGTCAACATTCTGCAGCAGGAACTGCGGAATGGTGTTGAGGTCGACGATCTGGCCGGTATCGTAGAACATCCAGCGACGGCCGTTGACGAGCACCATGGTGCGCGCCGAGCCGAGGCCGCGCAGGTTCAGCGTCGCGGTACCGGTGCCGGGGTTGTTCGAGTTCGAAGTGAAGCCCGGAACGACCTGCGGCAGGGTGTTGATCACGTTTTCAACGTTGACCGTACCCGAAAGCGAAAACTCTTCGCTGTCCACGACAGCGATCGGCGCGGCGGTGTCGACGTTCTGGGTCGCGATACGCGAACCGGTAACGACGATACGCTCGCCTTCGTTTGCGCCCGGATCGGTTTCCTGGGCGAGGGCAGGCGCGGCAAGCAGCGATCCGAAGATCACCGAGCTTGCAAGCAGAGCTGCCTTGGTGTTGCGATTAGACATTCATGTACTCCTGGTAAGTGGGAGAATTTACAGGGAAAGAGGCACCAGACACGCAGGCTTTCGCCCGCCGGATGTACGTGGCAACCAACTCCTCCTTCCTGACGTAGCGCAAAAGCACGCCCGCTCGCCGCATACAATCGCAGTGTGGAGAGGTTTCGCACGAGACGATTTCGTGTGACATTTTTGAAACAATTATGACACCCGAGTGACGTTTTTGCGGCAGCATAGACCTTTGGCGGTATCAAAATGCTGCTTTGCCGCTTGCCGCAGCGGCATGGTTACGCCGGATTAACCATTCCCCGCTAAGTCCCGTTGACCAAGAATTGTGGGGGGCTCTTTCGTGCCTGATACCTGTTACAAAGCGCTGCTGCCCGACGAGACGGGCGCGACCGCCATCGAATACGGCCTGCTCGCCATGCTGATCGGCGTGGCGCTGGCGGGCGTGATGCTCTCGCTCGGCGACGAGGTCGAGACGCAGTACAACACCGTCTCGAGCGAATACACCGCCGCCAACACCGCAGCCAATAGCGGCGCGTAACCCCTTTCCTACAGTCTGGGACGCAGGGCACCGCGAGGGATTTCTTCCCTTCAGGAGCCCCGCCTCATGCCTGCCAGACCGCCCGCCACCACCCTCCCCGCTTTCACCCCAGTCCCGCGCAAGTGCCAGCGCCATGACGGCTGGACGCCCGAACGCCAGCACGGCTTTATCGAAGCGCTCGCCGATTACGGATCGGTCCGCGCGGCGGCAAACAGCGTGGGGATGACGCCCGAAAGCGCCTATTACCTGCGCCGCCAGCAAGGCGCGGACGAATTCCGCAAGGCGTGGGAGGCCGCGCTCGATCACGGCGTCACGCGGATCGAGGACGCCGCGATGGATCGCGCGCTCAATGGCGTCGAGGTGCCCGTCTATTCCTATGGCAAGCTGGTCGGCTCCCGCACCGTCTATAATGACCGGCTGCTGATGTTCATGCTGCGCAACCGCGCGCCGGGGCGGTTCGCGGCGGACGGCGCCAAGGGCCTGAGCGGGCTCGACAAGCACCGCCTCGCGCGGATGAAGAAGGAATGGCGCGCGGAATGGGAACGCGAAGTGGTCGAACGCAAACGCCGCAGCAAGAAGGAAGTTGTGGCCAGCCTCAACGCCAAGATCGATCTGATGCGCGAACGCCAAGAGGCTTTCAAAAAAATGGAGGAAGCGGCGATGAGCGAGGAAACCCGCCGCCTCAAAGCCGCCTACGAAGAAAGCTTCGAACGCGATAAACGACGCCCGCCCGCCCTGCCCGCCGCCACCGACGCCGTGACCGGCCCGAGCGAGGAAATGAAACGCTACCTCCCCGGCGCTCGCAAAGCGGAACCGCAGGTCGAGAACACCGGGCCGAGGGTGCGGAGCTTGAAGGATGAGGGTTGGGATTAAAGCGCACTAGTGCTTGAAGCAATTCTCACGGTGCCAGCGGAGGAATTGCGGGTGCGGCCTTTCGCTCTCGCGCAGAGGAGCAATCGCGCGGCCTGTGCGGTTTATCATCGCTTCGACGCTGGACGGATCGTTGACCTGCCGCGACACCATAATCTCCAGATCATCGGAGAGGCCGATCAGCCCACGGTCGAACATCCAGTGTGCGGTGCCCGATAAGGCCAAGCCGTTGCGGATCGAATCCGGCCCGCCATACTCGACCGGCCTGATATGCGCCGCCTCGGCTTCCAGCCGCCCTCCCCCGTTGACCAGCTTCCAGCCGGTGACAGCGCAGCGCCCGTCATAGGCGTTCAGAACCGCGCGACGGAACGCCTTGTCGCGGAAGGGGCGAGAGATAAGCGTTTCGACGATAGGCCGCTCGATTTCGTATGGGATATGTTCGTCACGGACGCGCTCATCCGGCACTTTCTCGCCAACGCGCGGCAGCGTATCGTCTTCGGGCAAGCCCAGTGCGATGATGCGGGCGAAGTCGGAGTTGGAAAGCGGGCGGACGGCGGCTTGGGCGCGGCCAGAGATATTGCCCGCTTCGTTGAGGATTCCGCGCTCCACTTGCTCGCCATCGACGATATGCGGGACGGTAGGCTCGAACGGCAAATAGCTGCCCGCTTCGATGATCGCGCGATAGCGGTCCGGCTCAGTCGGGTCAGGAATGATCCGCTCGACCTTCGCCACGGCGAAGAAGCCTTTGGACTTCGGGATTTTGACCGGCTCGCGATAGACGATCCAGTCGCTAACCATCTGCTCGGCGCGGCTGAGATAGCTTTTCGGAAACTGGTAATGCACCTCGGGAATGTCGTCGTAGATCGACCCATCCTTGTGCATGAAAACGCCGAAGGTCACAGACCATTCCGCACGAATGCAGCGGTATCAACGCAATTCCTCTTAAAGAGCATTCTTAACGTATGCATATCTCGCAAAGGCTTTTCGAAGACCTCAGCCGGCGTCAAGACCAAGACATCGATCGGAAAACCAAATCCATCAAAAACATCTTTGACAGACTTCTTGATCGCCAAGCTTGTCGCAACGATGTCCGCTTTCGGTTCCCTAATACAAATTAGAAGGTCTATATCTCTAAAAGTGGGTGAGCGAAAATAAGACCCAAACCCCCAGATGGAAATTATCGATCGATTGCAAGTACCGACCTTGCGCACCCGAATCTGTACTCGTCTAAGCCTAAGTCCAATATCTTGTTTTGAGAAGTGCGGCATTTATCGTTCCTGCATTACAGACAGCGATTTGCTTACTCTTGCAAAACGTCCCCGCTGGCGTGGACGTCCTGTTCCATTTTCCGCCAACAAATATCATGTTTACAGATGGGAATTCGCTCCAAATCTGTCGCGCCATAGATTCTGACAAAACGTACTCGTCAACACATATTACTTGGATCGTATCGGCTTGCTTTACGCGAGTGACATCGAAAGCTACATCACTATGGCGACCGAACGATTGCACATTGCTATGCCCGTCAATGATCCTTTGTAGAAACATTATCCTACCAAATGTCACGCCATAAGCGTTGTCGCCGTTTCTATTCACCTGAGAATGCCTCTCCGAACTTCTTTGGGAACAATGGGTAATGGTCAATGGCGTCATGAACATGCGCCTCATACGCTTCTGCATGCGAGCGAAAATCGCCAAATGCATTGATTTGAGCATCATTGAGCAATGCGGCGTTCGCCTTGATCATGTTCACAATTTCGCGATTGTTTGGAACAATCGTGTCGCTCCGACGAATTTCCCAGATGTTATACGCATTCGAGCTAGGATCATGCTCTGCAGCTTCAGACAGTGGGCCAAAATCTCGCCAGATCGCATGATTGGCTGCAAGCTTAATCCTGACGGCCCGAGTCAATTGTTCATTCGTAGAGAAGCGCTGTGTCGAGCCAAGGGTTCGAACGTGATCCTCGTGAGTCGACTTCCATTCTCGAAGCATATCAGCCGAAAATTCGCCATCTGGAGCTTTATCAACGTGCCGATGACATGTGGGGCACAATAGAATCAAATTTTCATAGCTATCGTCACCGCCTTTTCCGTCCCCCCTCGGTCCTTTCGGGGCGCGGGCGATAACATGCGCCATCTCACCAACCGTATATGCGCTTTTTCCTTCAGGAATACTCGTAAGATCGATCTTGCACCCTGGACGTGAGCACATGCCAGCAGCACGCCCCCAAAGCAATTTTATATCTGCTTCGCCTACAGCCATTTTGCGTCCGCCCTTGAGATATCAATCGAACCCGCGCGCTAATGAGCAACAGTAGAGTTTGATCTATTAGCCCTTCACTCCTCCCCCATCCGCAGCGCCGCAATAAACGCCTCCTGCGGAATGCTCACATTCCCATATTCGCGCATCCTTGCCTTCCCCTTCTTCTGCTTTTCCAGCAACTTCTTCTTCCGCGTAATATCGCCGCCATAGCATTTCGCGGTCACGTCCTTGCGCAGGGCGGCAATCGTCTCGCGGGCGATGATCTTGCCGCCGATGGCGGCCTGGATCGGGATTTTGAAGAGGTGGCGGGGGATCAGGTCTTTCAGGCGTTCGCACATTCCGCGGCCGCGTTCTTCGGCCACGCTGCGGTGGACGATCAGCGATAGCGCGTCGACCGGTTCGGCGTTCACCAGAATGTTCATCTTCACAAGGTCGCCTTCGCGCACGCCAATCTGCTCGTAATCGAAAGAGGCATAGCCGCGGCTGATCGATTTCAGGCGGTCGTAGAAATCGAACACCACCTCGTTGAGCGGCAGCTCGTACGTCACCTGCGCGCGGCCGCCGACATAGGTCAGGTTCGTCTGGATGCCGCGCCGGTCCTGACACAGTTTGAGGATCGCGCCGAGATATTCGTCGGGCGTGTAAATCGTCGCCTTGATCCACGGCTCCTCGATCATGTCGATGCGGTTCACGTCCGGCCAGTCGGCGGGATTGTGGATGTCGCGCACTTCCGCGCTCTCGTGCTTGGTGTGTGAGAGGTGTATGCGGTAAACCACTGAAGGCGCGGTGGTAATCAGGTCGAGATCATACTCGCGGCTGAGGCGTTCCTGGATGATCTCCAGATGCAGCAGGCCGAGGAAACCCGCGCGGAAGCCGAAGCCCAAAGCGGCGCTGCTTTCCATTTCGTAGCTGAAGCTGGCATCGTTCAGCCGCAGCTTGCCGATGCTCTCGCGCAGCTTTTCAAAATCCGCCGCATCGACGGGGAAGAGCCCGCAGAACACCACCGGCTGCACTTCCTTGTAGCCCTTGAGCGCCTCGGTCGCGCCGTTCTTCACCGTGGTGATGGTGTCGCCCACGCGGGCCTGTTCGACTTCCTTGATCTGCGCCGTGATAAAGCCGATTTCGCCGGGGCCGATCTCGGGCAGGTCGATGCGCTTGGGGGTGAACGCGCCGACGCGGTCGATCAGGTGCTGCGTGCCGCCCTGCATGAATTTGACCTCGAGGCCTTTCCTGATCACCCCGTCGATCACGCGGACAAGGATGACGACGCCGAGATAGGGATCGTACCACGAATCGACGAGCATGGCCTTGAGCGGCGCGTCGCGGTCCCCCTTGGGCGGCGGGATTTTGGCGACGATGGCTTCGAGCACTTCCTCGATCCCGATGCCCGATTTGGCGCTGGAGAGGACGGCTTCGGACGCGTCGAGGCCGATAATGTCCTCGATTTCCGCGCGGACCTTTTCGGGCTCGGCGGCGGGAAGGTCTATCTTGTTGATAACGGGGACGATTTCGTGGTCGTGCTCAATCGACTGGTAGACATTGGCGAGCGTCTGCGCTTCGACACCCTGCGCCGCGTCCACCACCAGCAACGCGCCCTCGCACGCGGCAAGGCTGCGGGAGACCTCGTAGGCGAAGTCGACATGGCCGGGCGTGTCCATGAGGTTGAGCTCATAGGTCTCGCCATTGCGCGCGGTGTAGTTGAGGCGCACGGTTTGCGCCTTGATGGTGATGCCGCGCTCCTTCTCAATGTCCATGTTATCAAGGACTTGGCTCGACATCTCACGCTCGGTGAGGCCGCCCGTATACTGGATCAGCCGGTCAGCCAGCGTCGACTTGCCGTGGTCGATATGGGCGATAATCGAAAAATTGCGGATCTTGGAAAGGTCAGTCATCCAGCCCGCCATTAGCTGTGCTGCAGGCGCTTGTCAGCAGGTCTTATTGGCGGGGTGGAATCAGCGCGCGCGGAGCGATCCCGAAGTCACGTCCACCTGCATAAAGCGTGGCTTGCTGGAGGGGGCATCGTGCAATTGCGGCGGCGCAGACACCCCGGCGGGAAGCGCCTGCAACGGGAGACCGGCGGCGGCGAGCATATAGGGGGAGACGCGGTGCCGCGTGCATAACCCGCCCGCGCCGTCGCTCACCAGCGGCGTTTCGAAAGCAAGGCCCTGCGTCGCATCCTGCGAGCGCCGCACGGTGCCAACCACCAGCTGCCCCTCGCCCAGATCGAGCACCAGCTGGGTGCCCACCGGCACGTTCAGCAAGCCTTCGATCCGCGCTCCGGTGCGCGAGAGGTCGCGCAGCATGGCGACGTAATGATGGTCTTCGTGGATGACTCCAACCCGGCGGAACAGCGTCCGCCGCTCGGCGCGGTGTTTGGCGGGGCCGGCAGGCTCGTATTTCAGCTCGCCGCATTCGAGCTTGTCGAGCACCTCTTCCTGCGGGACGGCGCGGGAGAAGATAAAGCCTTGCACGAAATCGGCGTTGAGCCCGGCGATACAGTCCAGCTCGTCCATGGCTTCCACCCCTTCGGCGGTGGTAGTCATATTCATTGCCGAGGCCAGGCTGACAATTGCGGTAATGATCGCCGCGTTCGAATTGTCCTTGGCTGCGCAGCCGCGCACAAAACTTCGATCGATCTTGATCTTGTCGAACGGCGCACGGCGCAGATAGGACAGCGACGAATAGCCGGTACCGAAATCGTCGAGCGCCAGTTTGACACCCAGAGCGCGCAGCTCCTTGAACTTGGTGTCGGTAGCGGAGACATCGCCCATGAACACGCTCTCGGTGATCTCGAGCTCGAGCCGCTTGGGGTCGAGTTGCGCCGCAGTGAGCGCGCTGGCGACGATATCTGACAGACGGTCGCCGGCAAATTGCTGAGCCGAGACATTGACCGAAACGCCGATTTCGTTCGGCCATTCGGCCGCATCCTTGCACGCCTGCCGCAGCGCCCATTCGCCCAGCTCGTCGATCAGATTGCTGTCTTCGGCAATCGGGATGAAGACGGTCGGGCTGATCTGGCCATGCTCCGGATGGTTCCAGCGCATGAGCGCTTCAAAGCTATGCACCATATGCGTCTGTGCGCAGACGGTCGGCTGATAGTGCATCTCCAGCTCACCGCGATGCATCGCGTCGCGCAAGTCTTCTTCGATCTCACGCCGTTCGTCGGCTTCGTCTTTCAGATCGTTGGAATAGAAGCGGAATTGCCCGCGCCCGCCCCCCTTCGCCGCATACAGCGCAAGGTCGGTTGCCTTCACCAGTTCCGCCGAGGCGATACCGTCATAGGGTGCAATCGCCATCCCGATAGAGGTGCCGATGATTGCCCGACTGCCTTCGATCGAATAGGGCTGCGAAATCATCTGGATGATGCGACTGCCGAGGTCACCCAGTTGCCCGCGATCGTCCATGTCGGGCAAAATGACCTGAAACTCGTCCCCGCCAAGGCGGCCAATCTCGGCTTCGGCGGGGAGGATGCGTTGCAGGCGTTGCGATACCTGGCGCAGCAACTCGTCCCCGGCAGGATGCCCCAGCGTGTCGTTGACAGCCTTGAAGCGATCCAGATCTAGCATCATCAGCGCGCAGGATCGCTTTTCGACCTTGTAGGCGGTGAGGATGGTGTCCAGCCGCTTGGTCATACGGTGGCGGTTCGCAAGGCCCGTTAGCGAGTCATATTCGGCAGCGCGGGATTTTTCACGCTGCGACTGGAAGCTGTCGGTGATGTTTTTGGCGCTGCCGCGATAGCCAAGGAAGTTCTGCTCCGCATCATAAAACGGCTTGCCGGTGAGCGACCACCAGATCTCGGCCTTCTCGCCGGTGGCCTCGTCGTGCTTTTTGATGAGCCGCACCGGCTGTTCGCTGAACGTTGTCCGTGCACTCAGAAGGAACGACAAGGGCCGGTCGCGCTGCTCGCTTTGCCCGGTATCGGCGGTTTCGACCAACGTGCCCAAGTGTGCCCCCAACACATGCGTTTCCGCCGGAAACTGTGCGACGGCATTGGGCGAGAGGTAAGTCAGCGCGCCTTTGTCGTCGGTCGCCCAAAACCAGACAAGACCGGAACTTTCGAAGGAATCGAGCAGGGAGAGGCGCTGTGCATCATCAAGGCCGATGGCCGCGGTTACCGCATGCTCCGCATCGGGCACGCGCACGGCGGCACCGGGCTGCGCGCCCAGTCCTTTGAAAATGCCGCGTACACCCACCTGACGCTTCTCCTGTTAGAGGCACGGCGTCGCCCAGACTCCGCCCAGTATGATGGCAAACAGCTCTATCCGGTTTGGCTTACCAAACGGCTAAGGCCGCCCGGAGATTCGAGGCTCCATTTCGATATGGTGCGATCTAGCCTGCCTTGCGCAATTCCTGCTCTTCCAACTGGCGCGGGGGCGGCTCCTGAATGGCGGTGATCTGGCCTTGCCCGTCGCGCTGCAAGGGATTGGCGAATTCCACCCCCATGCGGTCTTCCGCGCTCCAGCGCGTTGTGCACGTAACCCGGTGGCGCTCGGCGATCTGGAGCGAGAAAACCGTTCCAACCGGCACGTTCCAAAGGCCTTCGATCATCGCGCCGGTCACCGAGATATTGCGGATTGTGCCGTTGTACAGATGCCCGTTGTGATCGAGCACGACCTTGCGCAACATCTTCTGGCGCGGCGCCCGTGCGGCACGCGGCCCATGGGCAACGGCTTCGAGCCCTTGCGAAATCCTCTCGCACGCTTGTTCGAATGACAGCGCGCGATGATAGATGAAGCCTTGTACATGGCTGCAACCGTGCTCGCGCACGAGGTCCAGTTCGTCATGGGTCTCCACGCCTTCTGCGGTGGTGTCCATACCCAGAGACTGCGCCAAGCTGGTGATCGAGCGGATAATTGCGCCGTTGCGGCTGCCCTTCTCGGTGGCGCCGCGCACGAAGCTCTTGTCGATCTTGATCTTGTCGAAGGGCGCCTTCTTGAGATAGCCCAAGGAGGAATAGCCGGTGCCGAAATCATCAAGCGCCAAGCGCACGCCGAGCCGTTTGAGCGAGGCAAACATGGCATCGGTGCCGCTATCATCACCCAGAAACACGCTTTCGGTTATTTCCAGCTCCAGCCGGTTCGCGCGGACCCCGGAACTGGCTATCGCATTGGCGACAATCGCCGGCAGGTTGATATTGGAAAACTGCACCGGCGACACGTTCACCGCGACAAACACATCTTCCGGCCATTGCGCGAGATCGTCACAGGCCTGGCGCAAGGCCCACTCGCCGATCTGCTGGATCAGACCGCCATCCTCGGCAATGCCGATAAAGCGCTCGGGAGAGATCCAGCCTTTAACAGGGTGTTGCCAGCGCAGCAGCGCTTCGAACCCGGCAATCCGGTTTTCCGAAAGCTTGATGATCGGCTGGTAATGCAGTTGCAACTCGCCATTGGTCACGGCATCGCGCAGATCTTCTTCCAGCTTGGCGCGCGCCTCGGCTTCGGCGTGCAAATCTTCGGCGTAGAAATGGTAACGCCCGCGCCCGCCATCCTTGGCAGCGTAGAGCGCAAGGTCGGCATTGCGGATCAGGTCTTCGCTGTTCTTCCCGTGCTCGGGCGCGACCGCGATGCCGACAGACGCGCCAATCACCACGCGCTGTCCGTCGATCGAGTAGGGTTGCGACAGCGAATGGATGATTTCCTTGCCCAGATTCGCCAGCGCCGAATTGGCCACGCGGTTGGGAATGATGACTTTGAACTCGTCGCCGCCGAGCCGCCCGACCTGACCGAGCTTGCCCACGGCGCGCTCCAGCCGCTGCGACACCTGCTTGAGCAATGCGTCACCGGCGGGGTGGCCCATCGTATCGTTAACTTGCTTGAAGCGGTCCAGATCGAGCAGCATGATCGCGCAATGCCGGTTGGCCTCCGCCTTCGCGGTCAGGATTTTCTCCAGCGCCTGCGACATCTGGAACCGGTTGGCGAGGCCGGTCAGCGCGTCGTAGCGGGCCAGCCGCGTCGCCTGCTCCTGACTGCGCTTACGCTCGGTAAGGTCGGTACCCGACCCGCGAAAGCCGACGAAATTGTCAAACTGGTCGAAGATCGGGCGGCCCGAGACCGACCACCAGCGCTCTTCATTGCTGATGGCCGCGCGAACGGGCAGCTCGCTGAACGAAGAGCGTGCCGACAAGTGGAACATCAGCGTGCGCTCGCCCTCATCGCCGGTGTCTTCCAGATCGAAAAGGCGTGTGAAAGGCTGGCCGATCAGGCGGTCAGGATTGCGCTTTAGCGCCTTGGCCACGGGCGGCGAAACATAAGTGAGCAGGGAGCGGCGGTCGGTTTCCCAGAACCAGCCCTGCCCCGTCTCCTCATAATCGGCCAGAATGTCTCTCGCGCGGGTCTGTACCCGCTCCTGCGCTGCCTTGCGCTCTTGCTCGTCGCGCTGCTCATAAAGCTGTTCGCGCGTCACCAGCACGGCAACCACGCCGCCGACGATCAGGCCGAGAATCCCCACAAGTGATGCGTTGACCAGCACGGCGGCGGTCCAGATCGCGAACTGTGCCGCAAAGATCGCCGAAGGCTGCCGTCGCAAATAGGCGGTGGCAATCGCGGAAACGCACAAGAGGCCGGCAAGGGCGACGTCCCATTCAATGCCGCCTTCCATTGCCCACATGGTTATGCCGAGCCCGTACATGAGCAGCGGCACCACCACCGCCAACACCAGACCCACCACCTTCGCAGCCAATGAACGGTGCTGCACGAAGTCGTAAATGTAGCGAAGCGGAAGCGAAGCCAGCACAAGCGAAGCAGCCAGCAGCCCCATGGTCGCTGTGCCTGGCAGCACATCAGAGGCGGCGATGCAGACGCAAATCCCCGCAATCAGGCTGACAATGAGATAGGTCCAGCTACGCGGAAACAGCTGGTTTGCCGGATTGTCGAACTTGGGCGCATTCACAGCACGGTCAACCGCCGGTGTCCGGCGCGGGCCCTTTCGCCGGTCAGCTTCGCCCTGTTGCGCGGGAGGCTCTTGAGTCGGGGGATTCGGTTGGAGTGCAGGCGCGACCTCGCCCCCGCGCGCAGGCGCAGGTTGCGAGTCATGGGATGCCTTGGGCATTCGGGTCGCACCGTTCATGGTGCCGCCTTCGCAAATCCGCTTTGAAGAAGGGTTAATTCGGCGTGTTTTTTGTGGCTTGAGCAATCACCCGTGCATAGGCCGATGCTGCGGATTGCAGCCGTGCGGCAAACGGTTAACAAAGCAGGCGCTTTTGTGCTGGAGCTGCATTCGGAGATTCCATGCGCCACATTGCCATCATCGGGTCGGGACCGGCCGGATATTACACCGCCGAGGCGGCGCAAAAGACCTTTGGCGACGATGTGCGGGTCGATGTGTTCGACCGGTTGCCCGTTCCCTACGGCCTGATCCGGACCGGCGTTGCCCCAGATCACCAATCGATCAAGGGCGTCACCCGGCGCTACGAGAAGACGGCGCTTTCCGAAAATGTCCGCTTCGTGGGAAATGTCACCATCGGCCGCGATGTGCAGATCGCAGAACTGCAGCGCCTGTATGACGCGGTGGTGCTGGCAACCGGTGCGCCACATGATCGCGCGCTGGGTGTGCCGGGTGAGCAGCTGGGCAATGTGTTCGGCAGCGCGGCCTTTGTCGGCTGGTATAACGGCCACCCCGAATTTGCAGGGCTTTCGCCTGACCTTTCGGGCTGCACCGCGGTGGTGGTGGGCATGGGCAATGTCGCGCTCGATGTCGCGCGTATTCTTGCCAAGACACCGGACGAGCTGGGCGACAGCGACATTGTTGGCCATGCCTATGATGCGTTGAAAAACAGCGCGTTGGAGCGGATTGTCGTCCTTGGGCGGCGCGGGCCGCACCAGATCATGATGACCCCGCGCGAGCTGGGCGAACTGGGCCATCTCACCCGCGCTGCGCCCCATGTCGATCCGCGCGATCTGCCCGATCCGGGCGATGATGCGATGCTGGAGCCGGGCCTGCGCAAATCGGTCGGAGTGCTGCGCGAATTTGCCGCGATCCCCGAACATATCCGTGCCGAACAACCGATCGCTCTGGAATTCGCCTTCCTCAACCAGCCGCGCGCGCTGATCGGTGACGGGGTTGTGGAAGCTATCGAGGTGGAGAAAACCGTCCTCGAACGCGGCAGAGCAGTGGGCACGGGAGAAATACGCCGGATCCCCGCCGATCTCGTCATCAGCTGCATCGGCTATCGTTCGTCACCCTTGCCCGGCGTGCCGTTTGACGAGCGCGCGGGCCGCTTCGCCAATGACGAGGGGCGCATTCTTGCAGGGCTCTATTGCGTCGGCTGGGCGCGGCGCGGCCCCTCGGGCACAATCGGTACCAACCGGCCCGATGGCTTTGATGTGGTGGAGAAAATCGCCGCCGATATGTCCAGCGGAACGCTTGGAGCACGTGGCAAAGCGGGCCGCGCGGGTTTCGATGCGCTGGCGCAGGAGCGCGCGCTGGATGTGGTCACATTCCAGGACTGGAAAAAGATCGACGAAGCCGAAGCCGCTGCCGCCCGCGAGGGCGCGCCGCGCGAGAAGTTCGTCGATATTGCGGCGATGATGAAGGCTCTGGGCTAGAAAGCCCGAGAGCCTCAGCCATCACACCCGCATCGGCATCAGCACATACAGCGCGGGGCTGCTTTCATCCTCGCGGATCAGCGTCGGCGCACCGGCATCGGCGAAGTGCAGTTCCACCGTATCCTTGTTCAGCTGCTGGAGGATGTCTTTCAAGTAACCGGCGTTGAAACCGATTTCCATCGCTTCCGAGCCATATTGCGAGCTGACTTCTTCCACCGCATTGCCGTTGTCGGGCGATGTGACGGTCAGCGTCACCTTGTCCGCATCGAGCCCCATTTTGACCGCGCGGGTCTTCTCGGTGGCGATGGTCGCCACGCGGTCGACACCAGCGAAGAGCGATTTGGGATCAACTTTCAGCAGCTTGTCGTTGCCCGTGGGGATGACGCGGCTGTAATCGGGGAAGGTGCCGTCGATCAGTTTGCTGGTCAGCACCACGCCGCCCTCGCCGCCCAGCGCGAAACGGATTTTCGAAGGGCTGAGGTCGATCTGGACATTGCCCTCCATCGCCTCTTCCAGCAGCTTGCGCAGCTCTGCCACGGCTTTGCGCGGGACGATAACGTCGGGCATACCCTCGGCACCCGCAGGACGGGCCAGCGTGAAGCGGGCAAGGCGGTGGCCATCGGTCGCAGCAGCCTTCAACACGCCGCCATCCTCGTCTGCCACGTGAAAGAAGATGCCGTTCAGATAATACCGCGTTTCCTCGGTGCTGATGGCAAAGCGGGTGCGATCAATCAGCTCGGCGAGTGTCTTTGCCGCCAGCTCGAAACTGGTGGGCAGATCGCCCTCGACTATCACGGGGAAGTCATCGCGCGGCAAGGTCGGCAGCGTGAAGCGGCTGCGGCCCGCCTTGATGACCATGCGGTTGTCGCCCGTTTCCAGGCTGACTTCGCTGCCATCGGGCAGTTTGCGGGCAATATCGAACAGCAGGTGCGCGGAGACGGTGATGGCGCCTGCACTGTCCACCGCATTGGCGCGCAGATTGTCCACCACTTGCAGATCAAGGTCGGTTGCCATGATCCGCACGTGCCCGCCATCCTCTGCCTCGATCAAAACGTTGGAGAGAATGGGGATGGTGTTGCGCCGCTCTACCACGGACTGGACGTGGGAGAGACTGCGGAGCAGCTCGGCGCGTTCGATGGTGACTTTCATCGCGATCAATTCCCTTTCGGCGCGCTGCGGTGGCCCGATAGCCCCGGAATCGCTCCACAGCGCCGGTAAAATGCCCCACCATCCTTAGCGCAGGTGACAATGCGGGCAAGGGACGCTGTGCAGGAGGCGGGATTCCTTGGGGAAAACTGGCGCTACTGTGCGTAAGTCGCCAGAAAATCGCGTTGCGCAAAAACAGACAGCGCATAAATCGCCATCAGCCTGCCAACATACTCGTAATTGGCCTCGCCCTGGAGTTCGCGGACAATGTCGAATGTGAGAAGGTCGATAAACGTGGACATTTCCGGCGGCTCTCCCCGGAGGTGGTAGGCGACTGACTGGTCTACTTCCGCCAAATCTATACCCTCACCGGCAAGCAGTTCTGCGGCCATTGGTTCCATGAAAACGGTCACGGAATACTGCGCATAATCATCCACGCTCTCTTGCGGAAGACCGAGTTCTCGGGCGCACTCTAACGCTAGCGACATGATCGTTTCGCGGAACGGCCGCGTTGTTCCCTCGCCGATTCCGCCAGCGATGAAGAGATAGTCCGCCATTAGCGCTTCGGCCATCCATTCGGGTGAGCGGTCAACCACGCAATTAAGGTCTTCAGCACTTTGCGCATGAGCGGGCGCCGCCACTATGGCGGCAATGGGAGCCAAAAGACCAAGCGTCAGTCGTCTCAAGAAGCACCTCACGAAAGCATCGCCATGCCGCCATTCACGTGCAGCGTCTGTCCGGTCACATATCCCGCCTCGCGGCTGGCGAGATAAGCGACCGCCGCGCCGATATCCTCACCCTCGCCCATGCGCGCCATGGGAATGCGGGCGTTAATCGCGTCCTTCTGCTTGCCGTCCAGCACCTCGGTCATCGCCGAGCGGATGAAGCCGGGGGCAACGCAGTTGACGGTGATCCCGCGGCTGGCGACTTCCTGCGCAAGGCTTTTCGATGCTCCGACAAGGCCCGCTTTCGCTGCCGTGTAGTTCATTTGCCCCGGATTGCCGGTGGTGCCGACAACGCTGGTGATGTTCACGATCCGGCCGAAACGCGCCTTCATCATCGGACGCACGCTGGCGCGCATCAGGCGGAAGGCGGCTTCCAGATTGATGCGGATCACTTGATCCCATTCCTCGTCCTTCATCCGCATGGCGAGGTTGTCCTTGGTGATGCCCGCATTGTTCACGAGGATATCGATCCCGCCGAGCGTATCGACCGCGGCGGGCACCAGCTCGTCCACCTGCGTGGCGTTGGAAAGGTCGCAGGTAATCTCGACATGGCCATCATGGTCGTGATGCGCGAATTCACTGTTGAGCTCTTCCCTGAAAGCACGCAGCTTGTCGCCATTCGAACCCGAAAGTGCAATCCGCGCCCCCTGCGCGGCGAGAGCCCGGCTGATGGCAGAGCCAATCCCGCCACTGGCACCGGTAACAAGGGCATTCATTCCGTTGAGTGAGAACATTTGAAAACTCCAAATTTCGCGCAGAGATCGCGGAGGACGCAGAGGTCAAGTATCGGGACGATGGTCATTTACCAACCGCTTGATGCCTTCCTTCATTGTCGATGCAGAAAAATTCATAAGCAGCCCGACGGGCTGCTTGGTCAACCTCAAATAGGTGAGCACTTGCTTTGCATGAACGGGTTTGAGTGCCTCCACGGATTTGATTTCGAGGATCAATCGATCCTCAACCAACAAATCAATCCGGAATGCGACCTCGAAAGTGAGGTCTTTATAGGAAATAGGCACCGGAACCTGGCGCCGCACTTCAAGGCCGCGTCTGGTGAGCGCCTCTGCCAAAACCATCTCATAAACCGACTCTAGCAGACCCGGTCCCAGATCCTTATGGATCTCGATGGCTTCGCCAATGACTTCTGAAGTGACGGAATCGATTGGCTTCATCGACTCTGCGCACTCTGCGTTCTCTGCGCGAAAATCAAGTTCTTGGCAGCATCTACCGCGCTCAATCCCCCCCTCCCTGAGGGGTGAAGTTTGTCCGGCGGCGTTCGGTTATGCGTTCGCCGTCCCACGTCCCTTCGACGATTTCGTAGCCCATCAGCGCAAAGATGCGGTCGCCCAGGAAGATCGGGCGGGCATTGCCGTACCAGTCGACGCAGGAGGCGATGCAGCCATCATCCACCCCGCCTTTCGCGCGGCTGTTCAGCTGACCGCCGGTCGAAAAAGCGCGGTTGTCGCGGCGCAGGAAGAAGATGGCCGACGCATTGCCAAGGAACTCTCCGCCCCGGCTGTGGCGCTCGCGCGTCACCGGCAGGCCGAGCATTCCAGAGAGGCCATCCGCCGAATCCCTGTCGGCACGATAGAAGAAGGCCTGGCTACGCACTTCGCCTTCGCTCGCCGCGGGGAGCATATAGACGTCCTCCAACACCACTTGCCGCCCCAGCGACAATGCGGAGAAGCCCAATGAACCATCAGCCGCCGGCCCGATTGCAACCGCATCGCTGCCCATCAGATCGAAGCGGGTGATGCCGTGACGTAAATCGATCCGCTGCGCCGACCTGCCGTCAACCGGCGCGGCGTAGAAAAACGGTGCCTCGGCGGAGTTGCCGTAGCTTGATGCAGAATACAGCAGATAGTCGCCCGCGAAGCGGTTCTGGAACATCCAGCCTTCCACGCCCGGCAATTCGCGCATCGCCTGCTGCGGAATGCGTTCCGAGCCATCGGTAAAAGCGCCCAGCGGCACGGTCAGCAGGCCAAGATCGCCCTCGCTGAACTCGGCTCCCCACATGGCATCGCCCTGCCCTTCGCCGCGCAACACGACGCGCAGCACGTTGTCGGCGGCATCTTCGGCAAAGGAGAACTGGTCAATCGGCCCACCTTCCACCGGCACCGCACCGGGGCGCGAGCCATCGAGCGGCAGGCGGAATAGCTGACCTTCTGCATTGCCATCTTCGGAGAAGGTTTGGCTGGTCCACAGATACATCGCATTGCGGCTGACATAGAATGTGCGGCTCCAGCTGCCGAGTACGGCGGTCGCGTCGCAATCGAGCTCGGCCGCCGAAAGGTCGCAGCGGGTGACGGCGTGTGCGATGGGCAGCGCGAACTTCCCGCGCCGCGCGGGGGCGGTGACGTAGATGTCCTCTGGATCGACGAGATCAACGACCTCGCCATTCACACCCCCGCGCCGCAAGGCAGGCATGGTGGAACGCCAATTGCTCCAGTCCATATAGACGGGCGCGTAGAAGATCAGCTCGTCACCGATCATCCGGCTCGCATAATTGCTCGACGAGTAATAATCGCCACTGCGCAGATAATGCGTGTCGCGATAGGTCAGGCTGCCGTCGTGGCCGAGGCGGAAGCGGCTGATCTCGGTGCCGAAATCGCCGTAGGAATAGCCGACCACAATCACCTGATCACCGCGCACCAGCATTTCGTCATACCAGGTATCGCCGGGATTGCGCGCGTCGGGCGGGAAGGCGTTGATCGCATCGACCGGCTCCAGCGCATCGCCGCCATGGCGCACTGTAAAGATCCGCCCGCGCCGCAGGATGACGAGGAAATCGCCCGCATCCTTGACGATGGCGCCTTCATCGACCCCCGCTTCCTGCGTGTTGGTGATTTGCTCGCCGGAACCCGGCCCGCCTTCCATTGCCTCGTAGAAACCAAATTCAGTGGCCGGCGCCTCCATTGCCACAGCAGGAGGTGGAGGAGGTGGTGGAGGAGCCGACGGTGCGGCTTGGCCTGTCACCACGATATCGCTGGTCTCTTCAGCTTCCAAGTAGCCGAACTCACTACCAAGGCCTCCACCACCAAGCGCGCGCATCCGCTCGGCGAAGGCTTCGAACGCCTCTTCGCTCTCAAAGGAATACAGGCCCTCGGGATCGTCCTGCGCCCGCTGCGCCGACGCCTGCGGCCCCTGCACCAGCGCAAAAGAAATGGCGGCGGTGCTCACCACCGCCGCCATTGCATAGCGGATACCAGTCTTCATCTCACGCCCCTCCCAAATGTAATACAATTACATTGAGCGGGAGACACGCTGAACGGGTGCTGTATGCCTCCCGCTGACGCCTTATTCCGCGGCTTCTGCAGTTGCCGCCGTGGAAGCAAACTGCATTTCGCCCATATTCTGTATAGCAGTGAAGATCAGCAGCATGATCGACAGCTCGCCGGTATTGGTGCCCGCATAGCCGATTTCGAGCTGCGCATTGGCGATAAACTCGCCCAGCTTGTCGCCATCATCGGGCAAAGGCGCTTCGCCCCCGCCACCCATGCCTGCGCCGACCAGCCGCATCACGGCGGGCATAACATCGGCATTTTCCGGATCAGCCAGCGCCGCATCAAACCGGGCGAGTTCCTCGTCGGTCAACGTGCCATGCGCGCGCAGCGATGCTGCACCCTGGCGGCCCATTTCGGCAAGCGTCGCAAACTGGGTCTGCTCCTGCGTCCAGCCTTCGCTTTGCACACAGGCGCCAATCGCAGGCGTGATCGCCCCTGCCAGCTGGCCGATCACCTGCTGGAAGAAGCCCATGCCGCCGTCCATCTCGGCTCCGAGCGCGGTTAACTGGTCGCGCTGCTCCTGCGTGTATTGGCTCTCGATACAGGCGAGCCCTTGGTCCTGCGCGGCGGCAGGTGCGCTCAATGCCAGCGCGGACGTTGCGATGGCGATGGCGGTAACGGTCGAAAAGCGTTTCATGTGGTTTCCTCGCTTTGAAAACTTTGGGTTGCGATTAATTGGCAAATTCACGCAAGCCGATGCGCTGCAGGCCCATAAAGCCAAGCAGCATGCCCACCAGTTCGGGCGTGTCCGTCCCTGCCGAACCAACATCAAGACCGATGCCGGTAATAAAAGCACCCATGGTCAAGGCATCTGCGTTGGACACTTGGACAGTTCCGCCGAGGCTGGCCATCACCGTGTTCTCGACCGCTGCCCACACGTCAGCGCTTTGCGGGTCGGCGAGCCCGGCATCAAGGCGAGCCAGTTCGTTGGGTGTGAGCAGGCCGGACGAGCGGAAGCCCCGCTCGCTCACGCGGCCCATCTCGTAGAAGGTCGCATACATCGTCTGCTGTTGGTCCCAGCCCGATTGCGTGGCACAGGCCTGGATTGCCGGTGCGGCGATCATCACGATCTGGTTGAGCGCCGCCTGGTTCAGCTGGGTGCCATTGGCGAGGTTCTGCGACGCATCGCCGATCGCGCTGATCTGCTCTGCGGTATACGAATTCTGGATACAGTTAATCCCCGTATCCTGCGCCATCGCGGGCGCGCTCACCATAGCGGCGGCGAGCGTCGCGAACGCGGTGAATGTTGAAATGCGACCCATGAAAAATCCTTCCTTCTGGCCAATCGGCCCTACAGTTCCTTGGCGAAAGCCTCGATATCATCCATGCTGACCAGACTGGTCGTCACCGCATCGGGAGCAATCTTGCGAATCATCGGGGCGAGCACTTTGCCGCCCAATTCGACGAAATGATGAATGCCCGCCGCGTGCATGGCAAGGACGCTTTCGCGCCAGCGCACCCTGCCGGTTACCTGCTGCACCAGCAATGAACGCTGCTCTGCGGCATCCGTTACCGGTGCGGCGGTGACATTGGCATAGACCGGCAAGCGAAAGGCCTGCGGCGGCGTTTCGGCGAGTGCCGCATCCATGCGCTGCGCGGCGGGCTCCATCAGCGAACAATGGAACGGCGCGGAGACGGGCAGCTTGATCGCACGCTTGATATCATGCGCCTTTGCCAGTTCCACCGCACGATCAATGGCGGCAAGATGGCCCGAAAGCACGACCTGCCCCGGATCATTGTCATTGGCGACTTCGCACACATCGCCCTGTGCCGCCGCATCGGCGAGCGCCTGCGCCTTGTCGAGGTCCGCTCCCAGCAGCGCACACATTCCGCCGACGCCAATCGGCACGGCTTCCTGCATGGCGTTGCCGCGAATGCGCAGCAGCTTTGCGGTGTCGGCCAGAGCAAACGCGCCGACCGAAGCCAAAGCCGAATACTCGCCTAGCGAGTGCCCCGCGACCGCCTCGCCTTTTTCGGAAAGCGACACGCCGCCCGCCTCCAGCACGCGCGCCACTGCAAGGGCATTCGCCATGATCGCGGGCTGCGCATTGGCGGTGAGCGTCAATTCGCTTTCCGGCCCTTCGCGCATCAGATCGAACAGCTTCTGGTTCAGCGCATCGTCTACCTCGGCAAACACCTCGCGCGCGGCGCTGCTGGCTTCGGCAAGCTCTGCGCCCATGCCGACCGTCTGGCTGCCCTGACCCGGAAATACGAAAGCAATCATGTGTGTCTCCTTTGCGCGGGCGGATAGAGGCTGGAGCGCGATCGAATCAAGCGCCGAACGGCACAATGGCGTTTTGCGCATCGTGTCCGATATCGGCGCGACCCAAATACGGGATGCCGTGCTTGGCGCACCAGAAGCGCGCAATCTCCTCGTCGCTCATGCCAAAGGGCCGGTCGTTCTCGGGCACGGCGGAGATGCGGCCAAGGCGCAGTCCGGCAATGTCACGCAGATTGGCGGTGACGTGGAACATCAGCCGGTCAACGGCATAGAGATGCTCGGCCACTTCCTCCAGCAGCACGACATGGCCGGAAAGGTCTGGCATCAGATCGCTGCCCACCAGCGTGGCAAGCGTTATCAGGTTGAAGGCGACAGTGGGCGTGCCATCCAGACCGGCTTCCAGTGGGACCTCCGCACCCGATAGATACAACAGCGCCCGCCGCACCGCATCCGCGCCGCCTTCGCGCTTTATATCGCCTGCAAGCGGGCCATGGACGGGCTTTCCGAGACCGTGCTTGTAGAGCATGGCGAGCAGATAGCCGGTGTCCGAATAGCCGAGATAGGTCTTCTCCCGCGCCGCGTCGTCCAATAGCGGCAGCGCATCGGCGGCGATCCGGTTCGAGCCATAGCCGCCCATGCCGAACCAGATCGCGTCGATGTCGGGATCATTGGCCGCCTCGACAAAGGCGTTGAGGCGCGTCGCATCGTCGCCAGCGAAATGGCCGTGCTCGATGAAGCATTGCGGGTGAAACGACAGCGCGACGTCGGGAAATTCCGCCTTGGCCAGCGCCAGCACCGCTTCGGCACGGTCGCGCAGGATGGGCTTGCCGGGGCAGAGGCAGGTAATGCGTGTCATCGGTGCGGTATATGAGCATTCGTCATTCCCGCGAAGGCGGGGAAGTGTAACTGTCCACGGGACAATCCAGCTTGTGAACGAAAAAAGCTGGACCCCCGCCTGCGCGGGGGTGACGAAGTGCAGGAGGCGCGGTAGTGCCTCGGGCATGACATCGGCAAACCTTTCCCAACCCTATTTCTTCTGCGGCATCGGCGGATCGGGAATGCTCCCGCTGGCGCAGATCGTGAAGGGTCTGGGCGGCGAGGTTGCAGGGTCTGACCGTTCCTACGACCAGGGCCGCACGCCGGAGAAATTCGCTGCCTTGCAGGCTCAGGGCTACACGCTGTTCCCGCAAGACGGCAGCGGGCTGACCTCGGCTGATCAAATCCTGATCGCCTCCGCCGCTATCGAGGATGCCGTCCCCGAAATCGCCCGCGCCAAGGAACTGGGCTGCGAACGGCTGACGCGCGCCGAATTGCTCGCGCGGCTGTTCAACGACGCGCGGCTCTCGCTCGCGGTTGGCGGGACGAGCGGGAAATCGACCACCACCGCGATGCTCGGCTGGATCATGGAAGCGACCGGGCGCAAGCCGACGATCATGAACGGCGCGGTGATGAAGAACTTCGTCTCCATGGAGCGTCCCTATGCCAGCGCGGTCGTTGGCAACGGTGAGAGCTTTGTCAGCGAAGTCGACGAAAGCGATGGCTCGATCGCGCTTTACCGCCCCTCGGTCGCGCTGCTGCTCAATGTCAGCCTCGATCACAAGAGCATGGACGAACTGCGCGAATTGTTTGGCAATTTTCTCAGCACAGCGGATCGCGGCGTGGTCAATGCCGACGATGTCGAGGCATTCCGGCTGGTCGCGCAGGCGAAGGAACCGCTGACTTTCGGCATCACCAATAGCTGCGCTGCGCTAGGGATTGTCGAGGGCAGCATTGCCGACGGGCCGACGCAGCAGGCGGCCCTGGTGGTGGATCGGCGCGATGGCAGCGAGCACGCCTTGCGGCTTGCGATGCCGGGGCGGCACAATCTCTCTAACGCGCTTGCCGCGATTGCAGCGGCAAATGCGGCAGGCGTGCCGGTGGCCGACGCAGTGGCGGCACTGGCGGACTTCAAAGGCCTCGCCCGCCGCTTCGACATCATTGGCACGAGCGCAAACGGGGTGACGGTGATCGACGATTTCGGGCACAATCCGGAAAAAGCGCGCGCAACACTCAAGACGCTTAAGATGCACGGAGGCCGCGTAATCGCCTTCTTCCAGCCGCATGGCTATGGCCCCTTGCGCCAGATGGGCCACGAACTCGCGGAGACGTTCGCGCAGGAATTGGATGAAACTGACCTCACCATCCTGTGTGACCCCGTCTATTTCGGCGGCACGGTCGACCGCTCGGTCGGCAGCGAGCGGATTATCGACATGATCCACGCAGCAGGCGGAAAGGCGCTCCACATCAACACCCGCGAAGGCTGCGGCGATTTCATCGTCCAGAACGCGAAGCCGGGCGACCGCGTCGTCGTGATGGGCGCACGCGACGATACGCTGACCGAGTTTGCGGAAGACTTGTTGGCGCGGCTGTGACGCCGTATACCCAAGCAAATGTGATCAACTGGCTGCTGGCAATCTGCTTCGGCTTTCTTCTGACGGTTCTGGCGACGACCCATCCGCGCTGGGGAGAACTTGTCGGCGGATCGAATGAGCAAAGTGGCATCATGGTGTTCGCTGCCTTTGTGCCGTACCTCATCGTTGCATTTTTTGCGTTTCGCTGGCCGCTATGCCCTTCTTGCAGAGAACCAACACATATCCCGGAGCAGGGATCTGGTGGTGGGATTCTCGCTTTCGTCGCGCGACCGCGCAAACGCAATCGTGAATGCGGTTTTTGCGGCGCCGATTTGACGACCAACGCCTCCGACTAAGCCTTTCGAAACCTTTGCGCCGGTAAGGTGGTGTAAACCAACCGGAGCGCGCCTTATCCGATGCAGAAGAACTATCGCCCGTCAGGTACCGGCCTGTTCGATGCCGCGCCCGGCACCTATCTCGTTTCCGCCTATTTCGACGATAATCTGGTCGATCTGGTCTCGTGCAATGTGCTCGGCTGGCAGGTGAACCAGGATCGCAGCCTTACCCCAATGGTGCTCGATCCGCGCGCCGTGGATGACGAGCCGTGGTTCGTGCTCCACCCCGATGGCCGCGTCGAGGCGAGCGACGGGCGCAGCTGGGCGGGCAAGGATGCGTGGATAGAGGATCAGCGCAAGGCGCGGCGCGCGGCGGCTTAGTGCGCCGCCGCCTCCGTGTGGCCCCAACCCAGCACCTTGTGCAGGACGAACACGATCAGCGCCCCCAACGCGAGCCCGACCAGCGCCGAAGCGCCGGCAAAGGTCAGCCAGCCCAGCACGCCGCCCAATCCGCCGTTAATTCCGCCTGCCACGTGCTCCACCCAGTGCTGCGCCGAATGGATCGCCTCTTCGGGGAACAGCACGCCCAGCTCGTGCAGGCCGTGGATGATGATCCCGCCGCCGACCCACAGCATCGCCACCGTGCCGACAACGGACAGGAGGGTCAGCAAATGCGGCATTGCATTCACCAGCCCGCGCCCGAAATTGCGCCCCGCCTCGGTGCGGCCTTCACGCGACAAGTGCAGTCCGGCATCATCCATCTTCACGATCAGCGCGACAGCGCCATAGACCGCAACGGTGATGATTATCCCCACCACTGCCAGCACGCCCGCGCGGGTGAGCAGCGTCTCGGTTGCGACCTCGCTCAGCGTGATGGCCATGATTTCGGCCGATAGGATCATATCGGTGCGGATCGCCCCTGCCACGCGCTCCTTTTCAAATTCTTCGGGGTTCTCGATCGGACTGTCGAGGTTCTTGCCGTGCTTCGCCCCGCCGAGCTTCTCGATCACCTTTTCCGCACCTTCATAACACAGGAACGCCCCGCCCAGCATCAGCAGCGGCATGATCGCCCATGGCAGGAATTCGCTCAGCAGCAGCGCTGCGGGAAGCAGGATGATGAGCTTGTTGAAAAAGCTGCCTTTGGCGATTTTCCAGATGATCGGCAGTTCGCGCGCCGGCTCCAGCCCGGTGACATAGCTTGGCGTCACCGCCGCATCGTCGATCACCACACCCGCCGTCTTGGAGCCCGCCCTGCCCGCCGCAGCGGCAATATCATCGACCGAAGCCGATGCCGCGCGGGCGATAATGGAAATGTCGTCAAGAAGGGCAGCGAGGCCTGATGGCATGGTGGAAACTCCCTTTTTCGTGCTCGGGCAATCTCCTGCCCTCCCGCTTGCCCTGCTGCAAGCCCGCAAATCGCTTGCGTTTGGCGAGCAACACGCTATGTGCGCGCCTTCCGTAGCGTATGGGCACGCAGCCCCGCCGCGGAAAATCGAAGAAAGCCGGAGGGACGTGTGCGGAATTCGCCGTGCCAATGTCAGCGATCGGCATGGAAGTGAAAGGAAGCGCACATGGCTCTTTACGAGCACGTGTTCCTCGCGCGTCAGGATCTGAGCCAGGCTCAGGTTGACGCGCTTGCTGCCGGCGCCACGGAAATCGTGGAAAGCAATGGCGGCAAGGTCGTGAAGACCGAGACCTGGGGCCTCAAGTCCCTCGCCTATAAGATTGACCGCAACCGCAAAGCGCATTTCGTGATGCTCAATATTGACGGCCCTGGCAGCCTGGTGGCTGAACTGGAGCGTCAGAACCGCATCAACGAAGATATCATTCGCTGGCTCACCATCGCTGTCGAACAGCATGAAGACGGCCCGTCCGTAATGATGCGCAAGAACGATCGCGATAAGAAGAAGCGCGCAGACCGGGAGGATCGTGACTGATGGCTCGTCCGTTTTACCGCCGCCGTAAGTCCTGCCCGTTCGCGGCCAAGGACGCTCCGCAAATCGATTACAAAGACACGCGCCTGCTGCAGGGCTTTATGTCCGAACGTGGCAAGATCGTGCCGAGCCGTATCACCGCCGTTTCTGCCAAGAAGCAGCGTGATCTGGCCAAGGCGATCAAGCGCGCCCGTCACCTGGGCCTGCTGCCCTACGTCGTGAAGTAAGGGGAGACCGGAACCATGGATATCATCCTCCTCGAACGCGTTGGCGGCCTCGGCCAGATCGGTGATGTTGTCACCGTGAAGGACGGCTACGCCCGTAACTTCCTGCTGCCGCAGAAGAAGGCCCTCCGCGCCAACGAAGCCAATAAGAAAGTCTTCGAAGCCAACCGCGACAAGCTGGAAGCCGAGAACGCCGAAAAGCGTGTCGAAGCCGAAAAGCAGGGCGAAAAGGTTGCCGGTGCAGAGATCGTCCTGATCCGTGCCGCATCGAATGCCGGCCAGCTTTACGGCTCGGTCAATGTGCGCGACGTTGCTGTTGGTCTGACCGAACAGGGCCACGCCATCGACAAGCGTCAGGTCATCATGGGCGCACCGATCAAGACGATCGGTATGTTCGACGTGACGATCCGTCTGCACCCCGAAGTCGAAGTGCTGGTGAAAGCCAACGTCGCCCGTTCGGACGACGAAGCCGAATTGCAGCGCCAGGGTGTCAACATCCTCGCGCAGGCCGCCGCTGAAGAAGCCGCTGCCGATGCCGAAGCCGGCTTCCAGCACGAGCTCGACCCCGATCACGAGCTTGGCGATCTGCCCGCTCCGGAAGTTGACGATACTGCCGACGGTGAAGAAGCCGCCGAAGGCTGATTTTTTCGTCACAGTTTATGCAAGAAAATCAGGGCGCTGCCAGCAATGGCGGCGCCCTTTTTCGTATCTGCGAAAAAAATTTTCAGATACCGGGAACCCCCTGCGGGATGTTGCATTGTTACGCGTAGCAGGACCGGGCCCCTCTGGCGCGTGCAGCAATGCCGCGTGATGTCGGACTGCAACGAATAGCAGGGGCCGGGAACATCTCCCAACATCGCTAGTGCCCCTGACCGAATGCAATCGTGACTCCGTGCCCTTGGGTGCGGAGCGAAGAAGGGAAGTAACTGATGAAGAAGATTGTTTCTGTTTCGCTGGCCGGCGCCGCCGCGCTTGCTCTGGCTGCTTGTGGTGAAACCGCCGCGACCGAGGGCGGCGAAGGTACCGAGGCCACTGAAGCCGGCGCTCCGATCACTGCCGAAGACGTTGCTGCGGCGCAAACCGCTTGGGGCGAGGGCATTGTCGCGATCGGCGCGGTGAGCACCGAAGGTGGCGACGTGGCCGAGGCGGCCACCAACCACATCAACACCTTTTACGGCTACGAAGACGGCATGACCGTGCTCTTCAAGCCGACGTTGGCGGCCGTCGACCAGTTCCGCGGCACGTTCGATGAAGCGCTGACCTATTTCATCGGCGCCGAAGGCACCGAGGATGGCGGCTTTGCGATCAAGCCGTGGACGGCCGTACGCTGGGAAAACGAAGGCACCATCATCGATGAAGATGCCAACACCGCGATGGCGATGGGCAATTACTACTTCACCGACACCGACGGCAACGACACCAAGGTGGAATACACCTTCGGTTACGAGCGCAACGATGCCGGCGATCTCGTGATCGTCCTCCACCACAGCTCGCTCCCCTTCTCGGCTGAGTAAACGGGACGATCACACCCCTGTCCGGTGCTGACTCTCCACCATCGGCTCCGGACAAAAGGATGCCCCCGCCGTACCAACCACGGCGGGGGCATTTGTGTTATCGCGTAATGGCTTGGACTAATCAGGCGACTTTCGCGATTCTGCGATGCGTACGACAAGACTGACAAGGAGCAACACAAAGCTTGTCAGCGAAAGACCACTGAAAAACATCCCGCTACTTGGGCACTCATGGATACGCATCAATTGAAACCCCTCATGCGGGTATGGCAACTGGTCGCAGTAAGTTTCCGCCCAGAAAAAATAGCTATTGGCAATAACCAGCGACATCGCGGCGCATCCTGCAATAAACACCCAATTTGCAACTTTTGCGCGAGCGACGCGACCTTTGCCCAATAGGCCCGCCAACATCCAGTAGACACCAAAAACCGGCCAAAGCAGCACAATGGCCGCGCGCAATAGTGACTGCATACCAAAAACTACCCATCGGCGATCCTCCTCCAATGCTTGAGGCGTTCCGTATTCGCGGCTCCCGATGACGTTGTCGGAAAACATCGGGGCGAGCAGATATGCGACGAGAAAGACGATTCCATAAACCCCTGCCGTGACAACGAAACCGACGGCGGCTGATCTCAGCGAGGTCCTCATTCTTGGCCTCCCACTTTCATTAGAGACGCATAGCGCTCCCGCAGCGTCTGCTCACCAAATTCAGGCGTAGCATCAGCATCATAGGCCTGCCGCTGCGCATCCCAGACGAGCATGGACTCGGTCGCATAATATCGCCCGATACGCGCATATTCGGCCTTGGCGGCTGCGCGTTTGGAAAACCTTCCGGCGAGTGACAAACCCGCGATGATCGCATCCATCACGCGCGGCGGGATGCGGCGGTAGCGCGGCTCCTTACCCAATAGCGCGAATAGCATCTCTCCTTGCTCTTTTGGTGAGATCGCCGGGCCGGGACCGCCGATGGGGAGGATGCGATTGTGCTTGGCGGGATCATTTAGCGCCGACACGATGAAGCGCGCCAGATCGGCATCGGAAATCGGCTTGCAGCGCGTCAATTCGCCATTGCCGAACAGCAGGAAGGGCTTGCCCTTCGCCACGCGCGCCACCTGCCCGCTCAGCGACTTGAAGAAGGCCGTGGGGCGGATGATCGACCAGGTGAGGCCGGATGCCTGCAACTCCGCCTCGAACGCCAGCTTGGCTTGCTGGAAGGTCAGCTGCGGCTTCTGCACGCAAATGGCGGAGAGCAGGATGAATTGCCCCACCCCCGCCGCTTGTGCCTCCTTCAGGATCGCGGAATTGGCGGCGTAATCGATGGCCCAGGCATCATCCGGCACCCCGCTGCGCGAGGCGATGCAGGAGATGACGGCATCGAAGCGGGTCTCGGCCAGCACTTGCGCAATGCTCGCACGTTCCGTGATATCGGCCTGAACAGTCCTCGCTCCATCGATAGCGAATGCCGAGCGCGTGACGCAAACCGTCGCATAACCCTCCGCCACCAACTGGCGCGCAACCGCGCCGCCAATCGTGCCGCTGGCTCCGAACAGGCAGACGCGCTTGGGCGAAGTGTCGCTCAATCGATCACCGCCAAGCCGTCGCCGCCTGGCCCCGTGGCGATGCGGCGAAGGACTTCGCCGCTCGCAAAGTCGATCTCGGCAATTGTGTCGGTCGCGGTTTCGGCGGCGTAGAGGCGCGAGCCATCCTCGCTGAACACCAGCGTTACTTGCACCGCGTCGCGGCTGCCCGAAACAGGAATAGTGCGCACAGCGGTATTGCTGCGCGTGTCGATCACAGTCAAATCGCCGCTGCCGAAATTGCTGCTGACCACGTAATCGCCGGACGGATGCATGGCGAGGCGGATCGGAACTTCACCAGTCGGCACTTCGGCGAGCACCTCCAGCGTCATAGGATCGAGGCGGTAAGCGATGCTGTCCACATTCGAGGCGACCCACAGGCTTTCCCCGTTGGGTGACAGCGCGAGCGCCTCGATCTGGTTGCCGATACGAGTACGGGCCACTTCGTCCAATGCACCAAGATCATAGCGCACCACCTCGCCGGTCGGGATGATCGTGCCCCAGGCCATATTGCGATCCTCGTCAACCGCAACCAGATGCGGACCTAGGCCGCCAGCGCCCATCTCGGATAGCATCGCATCATTCGCACTGAGGCCGTCGATCGTGAAGAGCGTTCCGCGCCCCTCGGCACCCGCTACCACCATGTAACTGTCCAGCCAGAGCGCACTATGTACCCTCGCGCTTTCACCAAGGACTATGTCATCTACCGGGCTCAGATCTCTCGTATGAAAGATAAGTACATTGCTTCCTGAATAGCAGGCCACCAACACAAGCATATTATCTGGCGAAACCGTCAGCTCGTGCGGATTTTCACACGTCTCCGCGCGGTGGGTTTCCTCTCCGGTGGCGAGATCGATCCGGCTGAGGCTCGCGCCGCGTTTGTTGGCGACGAACAGCGTGCCGGTGCCTTGCGCCGAAGACACAGACTGTGCTTCGACCTTAGCCGGCGCACAAGCGGCGAGCGCGAGGCCGAGAACGGTGAGCGAGAGCAGGCGCATGGTTTCCTCCGGTGCAAAAGCCGATGCGAGCACGTTTGCCGCATCGGCTTCGCAAAGGAAAGCCGCGGCTATTCGATCAACGCAATCCCGTCCCCGCCCGCGCCTGCCTCCAACCGACGCCGCAACTGGCCGCTCGCCCAGTCGATCTCGGCGATCGTGCCGCTGGCGGTTTCGGAAGCATAGAGGCGGCTGCCATCGGCGCTGAAGATCAGATTCACCTGCTCCGCCTCCGCGTCACCCGACACCTCTATCGTCCGCACCACTTCGTTCGTCGCCACGTCGATCACGGTCAGATCGCCGCCTGCGAAATTCGAGCTGACGAGGAAATCGCCCGAGGGGTGGAACGCCAGCCGGATCGGCAGCGCGCCGGTCTCGACCTCGGCCTGCACTTCCAGCGTCAGGGGATCGAGGCGGATCGCCAGATTATCGGTATGCGAGCCGACCCACAGGCTTTCCCCATCGGGTGACAAAGCGGGCGAGCCGATCGTCTCGCCAATCCGGCGGCTCGCGGCATCGGTAGCGGTGGTCAGATCGTAGCGCACTACATCGCCGCGCGGGATGATCGTGCCAAAGGCGAATCGCACATCGGGCGAGACCGCGAACAGATGTGCGCCGGTGGGCCATGGCGGGCCCTCGGTTCCGCCGAACTCGGTGAGCGTCGCTTCGCCTTCCAGCCCGCTCGCGAAATCGACAAAGATCATCGACCCGCGCCCCTCTGCGCTCACGATCAGGCGATCATTGCGCAGCCAATGCGCCGCGTGGGGAAGCGCGCCTTCGGGCAATTCCACTATGCGCACGGGGGCGAGATCGCTGGTCGCATAGATTTCGATGGTCCGGCCCGTATAGCACATTACCGCGACATATTGCTCGTCGGGCGAGATGGTAAGCTCGTGATTGTCCGGGCACGTGTCAGCGCGGTGCGTCTCTTCGCCCGTCAGCAGATCGATGCGCGAAAGGCTGCCGTCATATTTGTTGGCGACAAAGAGAGTGCCTTCGGGCGGATCGAAATGCAGCGCGGGTTCCTGCGCGCAGGAAGCCAGAGCGAGGGCGGCGGCGAGAATGGCGAGGCGCTTCATGCGAACAGCTATTTCATCGAAGACTGCATAAATGGTTCACGCCGAACCTTGATATTTTGCAGCAAGTCACTCCGCAGAAAGAAATCGCACAATCGCCGCGCCCAGCTCCGCTTTCATCACGCAGCTCATATGGTTGCCCGGAATCACCTCGACAAAGGCATCGGGCAGCGCATCGGCAAGACGTTGGGGGGAGCCGTTGTCGCGGTCTTCATCGCCGATCAGCACCATGGTGCGCATGGCGATGGTGGCGAGCTTCGAGACGTCGATTTCGTCGACGCCCTTGGTCAGCAGTAGGCGCGCCGCATCCTTGTCGATGCCCTGCGCGGTCATAAAAGCCTTGGCGATAAATGCCGGATCACCGCGCTCGATCTCGTCATAACGGTCGATCATATCGATGAAAAAGGCGACGCGCTTCTCCCAATTGGTGAGGCCTTCCAGGCCCATGCCCGAAAGCACCAGACGGCGCGGCGTCAGCCCCGCAATGACATTGCTCACCGCCGTGCGCGCCCCGAGCGAAAAGCCGACCATATCGTAATCGGTGAGGCCCAAAGCCTCCACCATGGCGAAACTGTCGCGCACTAACACACCGGGCATGATGGAATCGGGATCGTTCGGAGCATCGCTGCCCCCATGTACCCGCCAATCGGGCATGATGCATTCAAACCCCGCCTCCGCCAGCGCAGCAGCGTGACCGTATTTGATCCAGTTGACCTGCGCGCTGGAGAACAGCCCGTGCAGCAACAACACCGGCCGACCCTCGCCCAGCCGGTGGATGGCGAGGCGGGTGCCGTCGAAGCTGGGGATGTGTTGCGTCGTGAGCTCAGCCATCACCGGAAAATGCAGTTCTCGCCTGCCCACAGCGCTTCGACGGTCGCATCGTCCGCTGTGCCGGTGAACAGGCCGGAGATGATCGCCTCGCCTTCGCCGATAGTGAATTCCTCACCCAGCGTGCTGTCTTCCACCATGGTGATTTCGGGATTGGCGAGCATATCGGCGCGCTGCCCGGTGCCCGACCATGGTGCGGTCGCGTAATAGCCGACGAATTCGTCCTCGGCGTTAAACGACAGGGTCAGTCCGGCATATTCAGTCGTCTTGAGCCAGCAATCGCCGGTGCCGTCATGTCCGCCTGTCGAAGCGCCCACCACATTGGCCAGCGTCGCTTCGGTGGCCGCGCGGGCCGAGCCGAAGGGCGCGGCGAGCTGTTCGAACCCGTTTTGTGCCGGGATGGTAATGCCGCCCGCGCCCAGATCGATCGTCGCATCCTCCGGCGCTTCGCTTGCCGCCTCTGTCGCTGCATCCTCTGCCGGAGCCTCCTCGCCCGGCGTGCAGGCGGCGAGTGCGAAAAGCGGGAAGAGAAAAAAGAGAGTGGCGCGCATGATAAAGGCTCCGTGACGGGTTATTTGTTCGTGTCAGGATTGGCGCGAGCGAACCGATCCGGCAATTGCGCAACTAATGAACGGTCTAGCTGCAATTGTCACCTGCTTCATGGCTCAACAGCAGCGCATCCGGCGCGTCACTGGCGAAATATCCGCGCACTTCGGCACCGTTCGGCCCGTACGAAAAAGGAAGTCCCTCTACCCCCATTTCACCGACTGTGAAGTTCGGCTCGTTCTGGAACCAAGAACGGCGCATGGAGAGAAAATCGTCGCTGGTCTGCACGCTCCGCCAACCGACAAAGCGATCTTCGGCAAAAGTGACTGAAAATCCATCCGGATATTTAACCGACTGACCGGAGCCGTCGCTACACGCGCTTGTGCTTTCGATAGCGCCGAAAGCTGCCTGTGCCATTTCGATAAATTGCGCACGCGGCGTGCCGAACGCCAGAGTGTCACCGCCTGCACTGTGATTAAGCGTCACACCTGACCCGTCGAGCAAAATACCTTCGATCGTAATCGCGTTTCCGCCGCTTGGCCCATTGGCTGACGGTGCGGATTGCGAGCACGCCGGAGCCGCCAACGCACTTGAAAGAATTAGTGCGAAAGCGAGGTGTTTCACGCTCATCCCTTTTGCAAATGGCGGCGGCCGAGCAGTTCGGCGATCTGCACCGCGTTCAATGCTGCACCCTTACGCAAATTGTCGCTGACACACCACAGCGTGATGCCGTTATCGACCGTGGGATCATCGCGCACGCGGCTGATATAGGTCGCGCCGTCGCCCGCGCTTTCAATAGGAGTGACGTATCCGCCATCCTCGCGCTTATCGACCAGCATGATGCCGGGGGCTTCGCGCAGAATATCTTGCGCCTGCTCGGCG
Source organism: Aurantiacibacter sp. KMU-128 (assembly GCF_056933515.1). Classification (NCBI taxonomy): domain Bacteria; kingdom Pseudomonadati; phylum Pseudomonadota; class Alphaproteobacteria; order Sphingomonadales; family Erythrobacteraceae; genus Aurantiacibacter; species Aurantiacibacter sp. KMU-128. The sequence continues at coordinate 907,831 of NZ_JBXORT010000001.1, read as the reverse complement.
GAAAGCTCGTTCTCGAACTCGATATTGACCGCTTCGGAATGGCCGACAAACACCGGCACGCGCACGCAGGTGGCGTTGAGTTTGATTTTGGGATCGAGGATCTTCTTGGTTTCCACGACCATCTTCCACTCTTCCTTGGTGGAGCCGTCATCCATGAACACATCAATATGCGGGATGACGTTGAAGGCGATCTGCTTGGTGAAGGTCTCGGGTTCAGGCTTATCGCCGACGAAGATTGCGCGGCTCTGTTCGAACAGTTCGTCCATCCCCGCTTTGCCCGCACCGGAGACCGACTGGTAGGTGCTGACCACCACTCGCTTGATCGTGGCGGCATCGTGGAGCGGCTTCAGCGCCACCACCAGCTGCGCGGTCGAGCAGTTGGGATTGGCGATGATGTTCTTACGCGTGTAGCCGTCGATCGCATCGGGGTTCACCTCTGGCACGATCAGCGGCACATCGGGGTCCATGCGGTAGAGCGAGGAATTGTCGATCACCACGCAGCCCGCTGCCGCGGCCTTCGGCGCGTAGGTCTTGGTCGCCTCGCTGCCGCAGGCGAACAGCGCGATATCCCAGCCGGTGAAATCGAAATGCTCGATATTCTTGCACTTCACCATGCGGCCTGAATCGCCGACTTCGATTTCCATGCCGGTTGACCGCGAGCTGGCGACCGCCGCCACCTCGTCCATCGGAAACTCGCGCTCCGCCAGAATGGCGAGCATTTCCCGCCCGACATTCCCTGTCGCTCCGACAACCGCAACCCTGTAACCCATGACTCGCTCGCTCCATTGAAAGGGAGCGCCTGACTAGCGTGCCTGTTCGCAGGTGCAACAGGAATTGCGGTTTCAGCAGATACCGGACAGGCCCATCGCGCCCGATCAGTCCTCCGCCGAAGGCTCCGGCGGGGTCACCCCGTGGCGTTCGAGGAAGTTGAACACGGTGTTGTAGCGATGCGGCGAAATCTGCTCGCCCGAAACGCGGTGCGTGTATCCGGGATAGAGCATCATTTCGAAGGGGACATTGTTCTCCTGCCAGACCGAGATGATCTCGGTCGCGTTTTCGAACACCACATTGTCGTCCGCCATGCCGTGGATGATGAGCACCGGATCGGTGATGCCGGTCGCATTCGGGATCGCGCTCGCCGTGGTATAGGCCTCACCGTCGGCTTGCGGCGTGCCCATATAGCGTTCGGTATAGTGGGTGTCGTAAAGCTCCCACCGCGTCACCGGCGCGCCGCTGATGCCTGCGGCATAGACGCCCGGCTCCGCCTGCAACCGCTTCAGCGTCAGATAGCCGCCATATGACCAGCCATCGATGGCGATCTTGTCGGGATCGACGAAATCGAGCGTTTGCAGGAAGGCCGTGCCCGCCGCTTGGTCGCGCACTTCGACCCCGCCCATCGCGCGGTAAAGCGGCTGCTCGAACGCGACGCCGCGATTGTTCGACCCGCGATTGTCGAGCGCGAACCAGATATAGCCGCGATCAACGATGGCCTGCCGCAAGGCGCCATCCCAGCCGCGATTGACGATCTGCGGCCCCGGCCCGCCATAATGGTAGAAATACACCGGATAACGCAGCCCCGGCTCCATCTCCGGCGTCACCATTTCCCAATAGAGCGGCGTGCCGTCCTCGGCTGCTATCGTGCCATATTGCGTCGGGCGGTGGCTGGCGACGAAGGGCGCGTAGGGGTGATCGGCGTTGAGCGCATTCTCCTCCACCCACGCCACGCGCGCGCCCGATTGGTCGGCAATGTAGATTTGCGGCGGCGTATTGTCGTTGGAGCGGCTGACGAGCATCGTCTGCCCCGCCCCGTCCATGCTCGCCGAATGGGTGAAGCCCGCTTCGGTCAGGCGGGTGATAGTCGCCGGATTGGCGAGATCGAGGCTGTAAACGTGCTGTTCCAGCACATCGTCGCGCGTGCCCTGGAAGAACACGCGGCCCGCATCCTGATCGACGCCGACCAGGCTGGTGACCACCCATTCGCCCTGCGTCAGTTGCTGCCAGCCGTCAGGCCCGAGCAGATAGAGATGCCCAAACCCGTCCCGCTCCGACCACCAGATCAGGCGGCCATCATCGAGGAAACGGTAATTGTCCGACAGGTTGATCCAGTAATCCTCCATCGCCGCATTCTCGGTGAAGAACACCTCGCTCGCGCCCGTTGCCGGATCGACGCGCAGCATATCGAGCACGGTCTGCTCGCGGTTCTGGCGCTGAACATAGATCGCGCTGCCATCGGGTGCCCAATCGACGCGGGCGAGATAGATGTCAGTCTCCGCGCCCAGATCGACTTCGACCGCGTTTCCGCCATCGGGGTCCATCACGAACAGCTGGACAATCGCATTGGCGCTGCCCGCCACCGGATAGCGCTGGTCATAGACCTGCGTGCCAGTAGCGCCGATGGCCGCGCGGGTGACGATGCCGACGGGGCTTTCATCGGTGCGCTGGACGACGATGCGGCTGTCATCCGGGGCCCACCAGTACCCTGTCAGGCGGCTCATTTCCTCCTGCGCAACAAATTCTGCCTCGCCCCAGCGGATCGTGTCTTCCTCGGCGGGCGTGATCGGGCCGGTTTCGTCGCCCACCCTGCCGACCCAAAGTCGCCGGTCGCGCACGAAAGAGACATAGCCGGATTGAGGACTGAGAGAGGGATTGAGTTCGCTTTCTTCGGTATCGGTCAAGCGCGTTACGCGATTTTCAGCTGCACTGACAGCAGGTGGTGCGCCAACGACTGGCATAACGTGGCGGACACCGATTTGTACTTGATAAAGATCCCCGTCGAGAGGCACGAGGATACTACTTCCGTCGGCATTCCACTGGTAAGAGATGATCCCGCGCAGATCGCCCACCCGCGCCCGCTCGCGCTGCATCCGCTCGTCCTCGCTCAGCGCGCGCCCGCTGCCCAAGGCCTCGCTATCGACCAGCATCGACCATTCGGAGGTCTCGCGGTCATAGGCCCACAGATCATACCGCTCGCGCTCGTCCTCGCGGTTGCGCAGTACGGTGAGATAGCGGCCATCGGGCGAAAGCTTCGCCTGCCGCGGTGTCGCGCCGTTCAATGAAGGGCTGGCAAAGACGCGTTCGAAAGTGAGTTCGGGCGCAGGTTCTTGCATATCCTGCGCCATCACAGGGGTTGCCATGGTTGTCGCGGCGAGCGCGGCGAGAAATGTACGCATTGCAGGAAAAGACCTCTCCGATAGTTTCGGATGAGCCTAATGTCCCGAACCTGCACTGACAATGAAAAGGCGCACGAAAAAGGGCGGCTCTCCGCATCGGAGAACCGCCCTTTTGAAACTGGCTTGAAGCCCGCAGCCTTACTTGGCCACGTTCTCCCGGCGCTCGGCGATGCGAGCGCGCTTACCGGTGCGGCCGCGCAGATAGTAGAGCTTCGCACGACGCACGACGCCGCGGCGAACCACGGTGATGCTGTCGACGATCGGCGAGTAGAGCGGGAACACACGTTCCACGCCTTCGCCGAAGCTCATCTTGCGCACGGTGAAATTGCTGTTGATGCTCCGGTTGGAGCGCGCAATGCATACGCCTTCGAAATTCTGCACACGTTCACGGTTACCTTCGATAACCTTCACGCCAACGCGCAGCGTATCGCCAGCGCGGAAATCGGGAATGTCCTTGCCAGCCTTGGCAATTTCTTCCGCTTCGATAGTCTGGATCAGGTTCATGGCCTGTTTGTCCTATGTATCTCGCTGCACGCCAGAGGCAGGCTGACCCGGAGTGCCACCGTGGCGCTCCCATAGATCGGGCCTGCGTAACCGAGTATCTTCCTCCGCGCGGGCTTTCCTCCACGCGGCAATCTTCGCATGATCCCCCGATCGCAGCACTTCAGGGATCGTGCGCCCTTCCCATTCCTGAGGTCGGGTATATTGCGGGTATTCGAGAAGGCCGTCTTCAAACGACTCCTCATGCCCCGACAAGGCCGCGCCCATTACTCCGGGAAGCAGGCGAATGCAAGCGTCGAGTATGGCAAGCGCGGCAGGCTCTCCGCCCGAGAGGACAATATCGGCAAGGCTGACCTGCTCGATATCGGGGCGGGCATCGAAAAGGCGCTCGTCGAATCCCTCGAACCGGCCACAGAGCATGATGACGCCGGGGCCTTGCGCAATCTCCCGGATGCGTGCCTGCGCGATGGGTTTCCCGCGCGGCGTCATGGCGAGGATGGGTCTTGTTGCCTCCCCTCCCTTGGGGGAGGGGATTGAGGGGTGGGTGTACGAGATTTCTGGCGCAGAACCCCCATCCCCAACCCCTTCCCCCAAAGGAAGGGGCTTTCCGGCCACGCTATCCAAAGCCCGCGCCAACACATCCGCCTTCAGCACCATCCCTGCCCCGCCCCCGGCAGGCGTATCATCCACCGTGCGATGCTTGTCGATGGCGAAATCGCGGATCTGGACGGTCTCGCACGACCAGTCCCCCCGCTCGAGCGCGCGCCCTGCAAGCGAGACACCCAGCGGCCCGGGAAACATCTCCGGATAGAGCGTGAGGATGGTGGCGGAGAAGGTCATAGCTGATCTTCACCCGCGTCTTTGCGCTGGAAGTAATCTGCAACGAGCGTAGCAATCGCGCCAATAAACATCATCGGTAAGGTGAGAAGCATTCCAAAGAGACTCTCCAAACCTTCGCCCGGCCCGTCAATCGGTCGTACTAGGAGAAAGGCGAATGCCGAAAGCGGAATGACAAGCGCGTTGAAAAGCAAAGCCCAAAGCAAAGCGAGTTGGCCGAACCGCTCAGACTTTTTCAAAAGTGTCAGTATGGCAACTGACAGCGGTGCAGAGCCTAACAGCAAGATGATGATTATATCCATCTCACCTCATCCTTCGACCGCGTATCGACGCTCAACTCGAACACATCGAGCCGCGAATAGCGGCCGAGGAACCTTTCCTGATAGAGCGTAAGGATGGTGGCGGCGAAGGTCATTGAGCTTCGTCCCGCTCGCTCCGCAGTCGCTCACGTCCGAGTTTGAGCAAGCGTACACCTGTCCAGATCGCGAAAGCTCCAAGCGGCACCAAGAGCAAGAGCATGACGAGCGCGTCCAGAAACCACGGAGTGTGGGAAACAAATCCGCAGTCTATGCAGCCAAACTCGGATGCTGGCGCTTCGGTCAGATCAGTGGCCATCCCAAGTCACCCCATCCTTAGCCCGCGTATCGACACTAAGCTCAAACACATCGGGCCGCGAGTAGTGGCCGTCGGTGTCGAGGCTTGCCAGGCCCTCGTCGCGCATTGAAAGGTCGAGCTCGGCGAACAGCGTCTCCTCGCCCTCGCCCGCTTGGGCGACAACGCTTGCATCGGGTGCGGCGATCAACGAGCCGCCGCGGTTGATCACGTCCGCCTCGATGCTCTCAATCAGCTCGCGACCCTCGACAGAGCCACCTGCCCGCTCCAGCCCGTCAAACACATCGTCCCTCGTCTGCACCAGCCCCGCCGCCAGCACGAAGCAGCGGCCTTCCATGGCGTAGTGGCGGCTGGCGATGGCGTAGCTTTCGCGCACGGTCGGCCATGCGGCGACGTGGACGCTTTCGCCCAGATTGTGCATCGCCGCGCGCGCCAAGGGCATCCAGTGCTCCCAGCAGATGAGCGAGCCGACATTGCCCCATTCGGCCTGATGCACGCCTAGCGTGGAGCCATCCCCGCGCATCCACACCAACCGTTCGCCATGGGTGGGCACCAGCTTGCGGTGGTCTAGCACCGGCAGTCCGGGGCGGAAGGTCATCTGGTTGTTGTAGAGGCTCGATCGCACCCGCTCATGCGCGCCGATGGAAATCACCGCGCCGCTGGCATCGCACAGCTCCTGCAAGGGCAGCAGCCGCTCGTCCCCCGGCACCACCGCCTGTTCGAGCAGGATCCGGTGCAGCGCCTTGCTGCCCGGATGATCCCACAAGGCCGCACCGGGAGCCTCGTCCAGCCACAGCGGATAGCCGCCGAGAAAAGTCTCGCCAAACGCCACCAGCTGCGCCCCGCCCTCCACGGCTTCGCGCGCGATCCGCACAGCCTTGTCGATCCCGTCCGAAATGGCGAGCGGCACCGGTGCGGCCTGACAGATGGCGACGTTTAGCTTGGTCATAGCGCGTGCTTAGGCCGAGCGGTCAGCCCCCGCAACCACCGCATCCTCCGCCGCCGCAGCCGCCACCGCCATCGCCGCCGCCATCACTGCCGCAACCGCCGCTGCCGCTATCGGCGCCCTGCTGCGCCTGCCGCATCGCGTGGAGCGGTTCGAACGGCGTGCCCACCAGCACGGCGGTGCCGAACAGCGCGACGGCAAAGCCGACCTCTGCGCCGCGCGGTGCGCTTTTCAGGCGGCTGGCGCGCTCCTGCGCCTCGGCCAGCGCCTGCTCTCCCGCCCGCGTGCGCGGGTTGAATTTGAGGAAACGGATGATGCCGAGCACCGTCACCAGCGCGGTCAGCATGACGAGGAAGCCCACCGCCTCCCCCTCTGCCGCGCCCGCCTGGATGCGGTAGAGGCCAAGCGCCACGAGGAAGGCATAGGGCAGCACGGGCAGCGCGCGGAATTGCAGGCGGTGTTCCGGCGCAATCAGCAGACCGCGCGCACTCAGTTCGCGGTCGAGCCGGTCGGCGTGATCAGCCAGCGAGGGCTTTGCCTCGCGCCAGGTGCCGCTGCCGATCTGCGCCAGCATACTGCGCTCGGCCTCGCTCTCGCCCTCCGCGCGCGGAGCCTTTACGATGTCCTTTTCCAGCGCCAGCAAATCGCCGCGCCCGAACAGCGCCGCGACCACGCTTTCGGAAAAGCGCGCCTTGCCGCCCGCGAGATAGGCCAGTGTCTCCGCCCGCTTGGGCACGCCGCCGCTGCCGTCGGGCCGCATAAAGGCAGGGATCCACCATCCGGCGATCACCGCCGCGACAATCAGGCCGATGTAAAAGGCGAGAAAATCCGCGCCCGAATAGGCCGAAAATCCGATTTCCATCACAGGCTCCTTCCCGCAAGAAATGCCACGATAACCACCAGGCCCAACGCCGCCAAGACCAGCCAGAGGCGGTGCTTCGGAAACGTCACTACATCCGCCGGGTTAACGCGGTAAGACAGCGGATCGCTGCCAAAGCGGCGCGCGGCGGGCGGCCAGATATCGGGCGGCGGTGGCTCGCCAAAGGCTGCCTCATAGGATGCCAGCGTCTGCGCATATTGTTCGTAATAGCGGCTGCGCTCCACCTGCCCGCCCGCCGTGGGGCCGTGGTGCAGCTCTGCGCCGAGCACTTCGGGGCAGAAGCGCTGCCAGTAATCGCGGCTGTAGGTCAGGTGCAGATGCCACGCCTGGTCGACCTGATCGGAGGGCGTCACCTCGTGCCCGGCGGTCAGGGCGAGATAGCAGAAGCGGTAATATTCGCGGATGACCCGATGGGCGAAGGCGGCAGGCCAGCGGTTCTCGCGCGCCAAGCGGTCGGCAAAGGAAAGCGCCGCGTCGCCGGGGCCGATGCGATAGCCCTCAAGCCGCGCCCAAAGCTGTGCATCGAAAGCCGTCACGCGGCTAGATATCGGCGAAATCGCTGCTCACCACAAGCCGCTGCGCATCCCATTCGGGCACCGCCTCCACGCGCATCGGCACCATGAAGGTCTTGCCGTCCCCGCGCTTGATCTCGATGATATCGCCCGCGCCAAAATTGCGCACATCCACCACCTCGCCCAGCGGCTCTCCGGTGTCGGCGACGGCGGCGAGGCCGATCAGGTCGGTATGGTAATACTCCCCCTCGCCCAACGGGGGGAGCGCGTCGCGCGGGACGGATAGGGTGGTGCCGCGCAATTTCTCCGCAGCCGTGCGATTTTCAACCTCGGCAAAGCGCGCAATCGCGCCGCCTTTGCTGTCGTCGCGCACCTTTTTGAGCGTGAGCGTGCCGCCGCCTTTGCTGAGCGCGAAGCTGGTATGCGCCTTGAACGCCTCCAGCCCCTCGCCGAACAGTTTGAGGCGGACTTCACCCGTTAACCCGTGTGCGCCGGTGATGGCGGCCAGAGTAATGGGTTTGTCTGTGCTTTCAGCCAAGGCTTTTGGACCCAAAACCCGTTCGCCCTGAGCCTGTCGAAGGGCTGTCCTTTCCTTGATGCATGGCACATCGTCAGAAAGAAAAAGCGATCCTTCGACAAGCTCAGGATGAGCGGAAGTTTGAGATCAGTCTTCCGACTTCTCTTCAGCAGCTTCCTCAGCAGGAGCTTCCTCGGCAGCAGGGGCCTCTTCGGCCGCAGCTTCTTCAGCAGGTGCTTCTTCAGCCGGAGCTTCGGCAGCGGCCTTGGCTTCTTCCTCGGCAGCCTTGGCGGCTTCTTCGGCTTCAGCGGCCTTGGCGGCCTTTTCCTCTGCGCGTTCCTTGGCAGCTTCGCCCGGTTCACCCTTCTTGGGGTTGTTCTTCGGCGCGCGCTCCAGAATGCCGGCGGCATCGAGGAAACGGTGCACGCGGTCGCTCGGCTGTGCGCCGACGCCAAGCCAGTACTTGATGCGCTCTTCGTTCAGGCTGACGCGGTTGGCATCATCCTTGGCGAGCATCGGGTTGTAGGTGCCCAGCTGCTCCAGATACTTGCCGTCACGCGCACGGCGGCTGTCAGCAGCCACGATGCGGTAATAAGGACGCTTCTTTGCGCCGCCACGAGCGAGGCGGATTGCGATTGCCATTGTAGATTACCTTTCGAGTTTAAACGTATGAATTGATGAAAATTACTTCTTGCCCAATAAATTCTGGATGTCGGGCGGAAGGCCGCCCATGCCACCGCCCATTCCGGGCAGTTGCGGCATTCCGCCACCACCGCCGCCGCCCGCGCCGAACATGGCGGCAAGGCCCTTCATGCCGCCCATCTTGCGGATCTGCTTCATCGCGCGGCCCATTTCCTGGTGCATTTTGAGGATCTTGTTCACCTCTTGCACGCTGCGCCCGCTGCCCGCCGCAACGCGCTTCTTGCGCTTGGCATTGAGGAGTGCAGGATTGGCGCGTTCCTTCTTGGTCATGGAGCCGATGATCGCGTCCATGTGGACAAGCGCTTTGTCGTCCATGCCGCTGGCCTGCATCGCTGCCTTGGCCTTTTTCATGCCCGGCATCATGCCTGCAAGCATCCCCAGCCCGCCCATGCTCTGCATCTGTTGCAGCTGCTTGCGCAGATCGTTGAGGTCGAACTTGCCCGCCATCATCTTCTGCGCGAGCTCTTCGGCGTCTTCCGCCTTGATCGTTTCGGCAGCGCGTTCGACGAGGCTGACGACATCGCCCATGCCGAGGATGCGGTCAGCCACGCGGCCCGGATGGAACCGCTCGATCGCATCGAGCTTCTCGCCCGTGCCGGCGAACTTGATCGGCTTGCCGGTGACGGCGCGCATCGACAGCGCCGCGCCGCCGCGTGCATCGCCGTCCATACGGGTGAGGACGACGCCGGTCAGCGGAACTTCATCGGTAAAGCTTTGCGCGACATTGACCGCGTCCTGACCGGTCAGACTGTCGACGACGAGCAGCACTTCGGCCGGATCGGCCTCGCCTGCGACAGCCTTCATCTCGGCCATCAGCGCTTCGTCAACGTGCAGGCGGCCTGCGGTGTCGAGCAGCAGCACGTCGATATTCTGCAGCTTGGCGGCGTTCAGCGCGCGCTTGGCGATATCGACCGGCTGTTGGCCGGGAACAATCGGGAGCGTCGCCACACCCGCTTGCTCGCCCAGCACGGCAAGCTGTTCCTGCGCTGCCGGACGGTTGACATCGAGCGAGGCCATCATGGCCTTCTTGCCCTCTTTGTCCTTCAGCAGCTTGGCGATCTTGGCGGTGCTGGTGGTTTTGCCCGAACCCTGCAAGCCAACCATCATGATGACGGCCGGCGGGGTGACGTTGAGATTGAGCGGCTGCGCCTCGCCCGCGCTGTCTTCATCGCCGCCGAGCATGGCGATCAGTTCGTCATTGACGATCTTGATGACCTGCTGGCCCGGCGTGACCGATTTGAGCACTTCCTGCCCGACGGCGCGCTCGGTAACGCGGTTGATAAAGTCACGGGCGACGGGCAATGCGACATCGGCTTCGAGCAAGGCGACGCGCACTTCGCGCATGGCGTCGCGCACGTCCTGTTCGCTCAACGCCCCGCGGCCGCGCAGGCGGTCGAAGACGTTGGACAAACGATCAGACAGCGTATCAAACATCCGCGTCGCTACTCCTCAATTTGACGTCCCACCCGACCCATATGGGGAGAAGGAAGCCAAATGCCAAAAACGCCGGCGGACGAAAACTCGTCGGCCAGCGTGCGATTCCGAAAGAGGAACCGTCTTGCCCTAACCAAAGCGCCGGACTGGATTGCCGCGTCGCTTCGCTCCTCGCAATGACGAGGAATATGTCTGAAATCCATTTCGTCAATTTGTGGTTCTGAGCGCCAGCGAAAATGGTGGGTTCGGAGAACCGGCGCGCAGCGGCCATTCAGGCCGTGAGCACCGGAAGCGCACGAAACCGCCATTTGCAGCAAGCTCAGGGCCACAAGGCGATGAAATGGTGGAGCCTAGCGGGATCGAACCGCTGACCTCAACACTGCCAGTGTTGCGCTCTCCCAGCTGAGCTAAGGCCCCATGCCAATTCTGTATGCACCCCAATGGGGCGCGGAGGCAGCCCTTTATGAGCGCGCCGCCCCCAGCGCAAGTGCAAAATCAGATTTCCTCGTCACCTTCGGCGTCGCCGGTGTCGACACCAAGATCATCATCGCCGCCGAGATCGACGTCATTGTCGGGCGAATCGCCGTCATCGTCGATATCTTCCAGATCGTCATCGGCCAGATCCGAATCGGCTTCTGCGTCTTTCTTCTTCTCTTCCTCGAACGGAATCGGCTGCTTGGACTTGAGCACGGGCTCGGGCGTCCATTCATTGCCGCATTCGATGCAGGTGACCGGGTCATCCTTGCCCAGATCGTAGAAGCGTTCACCGCATTTGGGGCAGTTGCGCTTTGCGCCCCATTCTGGCTTGACCATGTTACTCGTGTCCTTGGTTCGTCCGGACCGATAATCCGGGAAATTCGTATGCGATTTGCCAATAGGCGGATTCGCGAGGTGGCGCGCCTTGCCATAGCCCTATGGCACTGTCAAAGCCGCGTGCGGTTTCGATAGCTAGGTAAAGATGTGAGCCATTCCAATACCCCTTCGCCCAAACGCTTTGCCGCGCAAGGCGCGCTGACCGGGAGGATTGCCGTTCCGGGCGACAAATCGATCAGTCACCGCTCATTGATGCTGGGCGCTTTGGCGGTGGGCGAAACGCGGGTGACGGGCCTGCTCGAAGGCGAGGATGTGCTGGCGACCGCCGCCGCGATGCGCGCGATGGGAGCGACGATTGCGCACGAGGCGGACGGGACGTGGAGCATTCACGGCGTCGGCGTTGGCGGACTGCTCCAACCCGAAAGCGCGCTCAACATGGGCAATAGCGGGACGAGCACGCGGCTGCTGATGGGCCTCGTCGCGAGCCAACCGATCCGCGCCGTGTTCACCGGCGATGCGAGCCTATCCAAACGACCGATGGGCCGCGTGATTACGCCGTTGAGCCAGATGGGTGCATCGTTTGAAGCCTCGCCCGGTGGCACCCTCCCCCTGATGCTGCGCGGGATTTCGCCCGCCGTGCCGATTACCTACCGCCTGCCCGTCGCCAGCGCGCAGGTAAAAAGCGCAGTGCTGCTCGCAGGCCTCAACACGGCGGGCATCACCCGCGTGATCGAGCCGGTGCCGACCCGCGACCATTCCGAACGGATGCTGCGCGGCTTTGGTGCGAAATTGGAAGTAGGCGAGGAGAATGGGGAGCGCGTAATCGCCATTCACGGCGAGGCTGATCTCCAGCCACAGACCATCACCGTGCCGGGCGATCCCTCTTCCGCTGCCTTCTTCACCGTCGCCGCACTGCTGGTGCCGGGGAGCGACCTTGTGATTACAAATGTCGGCCTCAATCCTACCCGGGCCGCGCTGTTCGACGTGCTGCGCGATATGGGCGGGAGCATCGAAGAACTGGATCGCCGCGAAGTCGGCGGGGAGCCGGTGGCGGATTTGCGCGTGCGGCACTCGGCGCTGACCGGTGTCGAGGTCGATCCGGCAGTTGTGCCCGCGATGGTCGATGAATTTCCCGTCGTGTTCGTTGCTGCGGCTTTGGCGCAAGGCACCACCACCACCAGCGGCCTCGAAGAACTGCGGGTGAAGGAAAGCGACCGCATCACCGCGATGGCAAACGCGCTGACCTTGGCGGGCGCGCGTGTCGAAGAGCGCGAGGATGGCCTGGTGATCGAAGGCACCGGCGGCGATCCCCTCCCCGGCACGCCGGAAGGCGCAAGCGTAGTGACGCATCTCGACCACCGTATCGCGATGAGCATGGCGGTGGCAGGCCTCGCCAGCCGCAACGGGGTGGAAGTGGACGACACCTCCCCCATCGCGACGAGTTTCCCGACGTTCGAGGCGCTTCTGGCGGAGGCGGCGGCTGGGTAATTTTTGTTTGCCGTCATGCTGAACTTGTTTCAGCATCCATGCCAGATCGCTTGGCACTGCTTGCATGGCAGAAATGGACCCTGAAACAAGTTCAGGGTGACGACAGGGGGATTGGCCGATGAGAGTTGGATATTTGGCAATCGCGTGCACTTTGGCTAGCTGCTCAAGCATATCCGTTCCCGAACCGGCGGCTGAGACGACGCCGAGCCAGACTCTGACCGTTGAAGAGGAATTCTGGCCTGATGGCGTCTACACGCCGTTGCCGGTCCAGGCCCGTGTTGATCAAAGCTTTTCGAACATTCCAATCGAAACGCCTCAGGAGGAAGTGCAGAGCAGGCTAACCCAAATCTTGCGAGATAATTGCGCCGAATTCGAGGAATGCCAATGGGGAGATGACGCCGGCGTACGGCACTACTTTTTCGGCTCCAGCCAACGAGGGTCTCTGCTCGTCGTTAAAAGCGTTCACGCCGAAGATTTCGACAATCGCCCCATATCGGCGCTCGGAATTGGTATGGCTCGGTCGCAGGACGAGGTAATCGCAAACGTCGAGGAATTTCTCGGCGATACCGAACTTGTCTTCTACTCCTCTAACTACTGCGAGGCTACGCTTGGGCCCGGATGGATACGCATCTGGTTTGACGAAGACGGGATGCTGCGCGAAGCCCGCTTTGACGGCTACCACTTCACATGACCACCCCGCTCGACATCTACTCGATCATCGGATTTTTCGGCACTGCCTGCATTATCGGGGCCTATTTCTATCTCACGGCGGTGGAGAAGCCGAATCCGTGGGTGCTCCACGGCACCAATCTCACCGGTGCGGCGCTGCTGACCATCAGCCTGCTCGTCCACACCAATTGGCCGAGCCTTGTGCTTGAAGGGTTCTGGGCGGCTATTGCCTTGTGGGGGCTGTGGAAGGCATGGTCTGCGCATCGCTCCAAGCAGCAGAATAAGGGAGATTCGGCATGAAATGGATCGCGGCCTTTGCGGCACTGGCCTTCGCCACCCCGGCAGTCGCCCAAGCGGATGATCCGCTCGACTGGTCCGCGCCCGATCAGGAATTGCGCGTCGCGGTTGATGGCGGCGAGGTGTGGGTGCGGGTCAATGGCGATCTGGAAGCCGAGGCCGCGCCCGCGATCTTCATCCACGGCGGCCCGGGCGGCACGCACACCGTGTTCGGCGGCCTCCTCAGCATGGCGGACGAGCGCGCGGTGATCCTTTACGACCAGCTCGGCAGCGGAATGTCCGACCGCGGCGGCGATCCTGCCACCTGGGGCGTGGAGCGGTTTGTCGACGAGCTGGAAGCGATCCGGCAGGCGCTCGGCGTGGAACGCTGGCACGTCGTCGGGCATAGCTGGGGCGCGGCGCTGGCGCTGGAATATGCCGCCGCCTATCCGCAGCACACCGCCTCCGCCGTGCTCGGCGGCACCTATATCTCCACCCCGCACTGGATCCTCGGCACCAATCTGCTGATCCGTGACCTGCCCGACAATGTGCGCGATACGCTGATTGCGTGCGAAGCGGGGCGCGCGCAGCCGGGGATGAACTGCGATGCGGCCACCGCCGCATTCTACCGCGCCTATAACGGCCGCGCCGACAGCCCGCCGCTCTCGCCCGCCGCGCGCCGCTATTTCGGGCAGTATAACGGGCGCGGGTTCAACGGGCAGATTTACAACACGATGTGGGGGCCGAGCGAGTTTTCCGCGCGCGGCACGCTGGTTGGCTATGACGGGACGCCGCTGCTCTCGCAGGTCGATGGCAGCCGCATCCTGTTCATGATCGGCCAGTATGACGAAGCGCGGATCGATACGGTGCAGGATTTCCTGACGCTGACGCCGGGTGCGGAATTTGCCGTGGTGCCGGGCGGAAGCCACTCCTTCCCGATGGAGCGCCCGGTTGAAACCGAAGCGATCCTGCGCGCGTGGCTGGCGCGGAAGGATTGAGCGGTGCTGATTGCCGTCGATGGCCCCACCGCTTCTGGCAAAGGCACTATCGCCAAGGCGCTCGCGGCGCATTTCGGCCTGCCGTGCCTCGACACCGGCCTGCTTTACCGCGCGGTGGGTTATCAGGTTGAGCAAGCGGGCGGTGATGCCGATAACGCAGCGGACGCGCTGGCGGGCTGCGACTTTCCCGACAGCCTGCTCGCAAACCCTGAACTGCGCAGCGAAGCGACCGGCGGGTTGGCCAGCCGCGTCTCGGTGCATCCCGAAGTGCGCGCGGCGCTGCTCGAACGCCAACGCGCCTTTGCGCAGCAGGAAGGTGGCGCGGTGCTGGACGGGCGCGACATCGGCACGGTGATTGCGCCCGATGCGGACGTAAAGCTCTTCATCACCGCCAGTGTGCAGGCGCGGGCCAAGCGGCGCTGGCTCGAAATGCAGGGGCGCGAGATGGAAATCACGCTCGACGAGATCGAGCACGATATCGCCCTGCGCGATGCCCGCGATACGGGTCGCAAGGATGCGCCCTTGCGGATTGCGCCCGATGCGCGGGTGATCGACACCACCGCCCTCGGCAAAGAGGAAGCGATTGCCGCAGCGATTGCAGCGGTGGAACTCGCGCGCGACTAGCGCGACTAAACAACGGCGCTTTTCGTCCTCGCCGGGAACTGGCGCAGCACTAGCGCGCGGAAGCGCGGGTCAACCGCCATTCCCAGCAAAGCCGCAGCGCCAATCGCCGCCGCCAGCGCGCCGCTCCAGCCCAGCCCCGCCCCCACCAGCAGGAGCAGCAGCGGATAATGCAGCGCGTAGAGCGGGAAGGAGAGCCCGCCCAGCAGCCGCGCGGTGCCGCTCTCGCCCATCGCCAGCACGGCAAGCACCAGCAACGGGTGAACGATCAGCACAAAGGCAATCTCCCCCGCCCCGCTCAACCATTCCGGCCACAGCGCGAGCGCCAATACGTAGAACAGCACCGCCGGCCAAGCGGCGCCCGCAGGCAGCCACACACGGTCACGGTTCCAGCGCCACAGCGCCACGCCAAGGCAATAGGACAGCAGCACACGCGGCAGGCCGAGCAGCGTGCCGACATCGAGCCCGCGCACTTCCATCAGCGGCAGCAGCACCAGCGCGCTCACCGCCACCACGGCCAGCAGCTTGGTGACAGAAATGCGGTGCAGCCACGCCGCGTGGATCATGTTGGCGACGATCTCGAAAAAGATCGTCCAAGCGGGTGGATTGAACAGGATCACCAGCCCCACCAGCGGCAGGATCGCCAGCCCGGCAGCGAGATTGAGCGCGAGTTCGCCCGGGGCCATGCCGTCGATTGCAAAGTAAATCGCCCCCAACGCCACCCCGCAAGCGACAGGTGCCCACAGGCGAAGATAGCGTTGGCGGGTGAAATCGAGCGTGCGCGGCATCCGCCCTTCATAGGTGCGCGCCAGCACATAGCCCGAGAGCAGGAAGAACAGATCGACCGCGAGATAGGCCTTGTGGAACAGCCCCGACGCCGCCGAAGGGAAGTCTGCAATAAAGTCCGCATGAAACCACGCGACCAACAGCGCCGCAATGCCGCGCACCAGTTCCAGCCCGTGCAGTCTTCCCGTCATGGGAAACGGGCTAGCGACTTATGGTAAAGTTAGCGTGAAACGCTCAGCTCGCCGCGCGGGGAGCCATCAATGCGTCGACGTCGCCCTTTAGCCCCTTGGCCAACCCCAACGCCCAAAGCGCCTCCACCGTCATAAACAGCGGGCCGTGCAGCAAGCCGCGCAGGTCGTCCATGAAGGCGGGCTTGCGGCCTTCGTAATAGTGGCCGACGAACTGGAACGCCCAGCCCACGACAAACAGGCCGATCCCGCCGCCAATCCATGCCGTCGTGGAGATCGCGGCGATCTGCGCGCCCACAGCATAGAACAGAGCCAGCAGCGCCGTCATCAGCAGGCCTGTCTTCGTATCGAGCCGGAGATACCACACCGCTGCCAGCACATTCACCACCAGCGCGGGCGTCAGCGCCATGCCCGGCAGCGGAAGGCCCAGAGCAGGCCGGGCGAGCAGCACGTCGAGCGCCAGCACGATCATCGGCACGCCCACCGCATGGGTCAGCACGTTGCGGTGGTCGCGGTGATATTCGCCGTAGCTGGCGAGCGTTTCGGCCAGGGTCATGCCTCTCTCCTTATGCGCGGACTTTCCTACAGAATATCGCGCAGTGCAAGGCTTGCCATATGATCCGTCAGCCATGCCTTGCCCCCCGCTCATCCGCAGCCGGAAAGCGCCCCACCGTTTTCTCCTCAGGACAGTGTAACAGGTGTAACAGGTTCGTTGGATTTGCGCCCGCCCGCCTCCTGCACAGCCCGCCCCAAACCGCTTGCCTTTCGCCGCCCTTTCGCCTAGGCGCGCCCCCGTTCCTTGCATCTCCCGATGGAAAGAACCCGGGCGGCGGCATTCGGCCCCGCACGGATGTCGGCCTCTTGCCCCGGACGGCTCGCAATAGTGCGCAGCAGGCGGGAAAAGACCCCGGTAAAACCGGTGGCCGGTAGCAAACATGAACGAGGAAACTCACACCTATGGCAACTTCTGCCAACCCCACCCGCGATGATTTCGCGGCCATGCTCGACGAACAGCTCGGCGGCGCCGATGGCGGCTTCGAAGGCCGTGTCGTCAAGGGCACCGTCACCGCCATCGAAAACGGCATGGCGATCATCGATGTCGGCCTTAAGAGCGAAGGTCGCATCTCCCTCAAGGAATTCAGCCGTGGCGATGACGATCACGGCCTGACCGTCGGTAGCGAAGTCGAAGTCTTCGTTGACCGGGTCGAAAACGCCGATGGCGAAGCCATGCTCAGCCGCGACCGCGCCCGCCGCGAAGCCGCGTGGGACAAGCTGGAAAGCGAATTCGGCGAAGGCAAGCGCGTCGAAGGCCGCATCTTCGGCCGCGTCAAGGGTGGCTTCACCGTCGATCTCGACGGCGCCGTGGCCTTCCTTCCCGGCAGCCAGGTCGATATCCGCCCCGTTCGCGATGTCGGCCCGCTGATGGATATGCCGCAGCCGTTCCAGATCCTGAAGATGGACCGTCGCCGTGGCAACATCGTCGTCTCGCGTCGTGCCGTGCTGGAAGAAACCCGCGCCGAACAGCGCAGCGAGCTGATCGACAAGCTGGCCGAAGGCCAGATCACCGATGGCGTCGTGAAGAACATCACCGATTACGGTGCCTTCGTTGACCTCGGCGGCATTGACGGCCTGCTGCACGTCACCGACATGAGCTACAAGCGCGTCAACCACCCCAGCGAAGTGATCGAAATCGGCCAGACCGTGACCGTGCAGATCATCCGCATCAACTCGGATACGCAGCGCATCAGCCTCGGCATGAAGCAGCTGGAAAGCGATCCGTGGGAAGGCGTCGGCGCCAAGTATCCGGTGGGTGCGAAGGTCTCCGGCCAGGTTACCAATATCACCGAATACGGTGCCTTCGTGGAACTGGAAGCCGGCATCGAAGGCCTCGTCCACGTTTCGGAAATGAGCTGGACGAAGAAGAACGTCCACCCCGGCAAGATCGTCTCGACAAGCCAGGAAGTCGAAGTGCTGGTGCTGGAAGTCGATGCCGACAAGCGTCGCATCAGCCTTGGCCTCAAGCAGGCACAGCGCAATCCGTGGGAAGAGTTCGCCGAAGCCAATCCGGTGGGTGCAACCGTTACCGGCGAAGTCAAGAACGCGACCGAATTCGGTCTGTTCATCGGCCTTCCGGGCGACGTCGACGGCATGGTGCATATGTCGGACATCGCATGGGGCATTTCGGGTGAGGATGCCCTCGCTCTCCACCGCAAGGGTGAAGAAGTGCAGGCCGTTGTTCTCGATGTCGATATCGAGAAGGAACGCATCAGCCTCGGCATGAAGCAGCTTGAGAAGGGTGCTCCGGCAGAAGGCGGCGCTTCGGACAGCCTGCGCCGTGGCCAGGTCGTCACCGTCACCGTGCTCGAAGTCCGCGATGGCGGCCTCGAAGTGCAGGTGGGCGAGGATGGCGCGACCGGCTTCATCAAGCGCAGCGACCTCGGCCGTGACCGTGACGAGCAGCGCCCTGACCGGTTCCAGACCGGCCAGAAGGTCGATGCCATGGTCACCGGTTTCGACCGTTCGAAGAAGCCCAACTTCTCGATCAAGGCGCACCAGATCGCCGAAGAGAAGGAAGCGGTTGCACAGTTCGGCTCCGCCGATTCGGGTGCATCGCTGGGCGACATCCTCGGTGCTGCGCTGAAGAAGGGCGAGTAAGCTTTCCGTTGGCGCTCGCCCATCCGGGCGAGCGTCCTCGGTGCTATTCGCTCCGCCGGGCTTCGTCCGGCTGCGCGGCACCTGCGGTCGGCCAGTCGGCCTCTGTCGGTAGCTTTCAGCGACCGATGATTGCAGCGATCAGGAAAGGCCCGTCTGCGAGAAACGCAGGCGGGCCTTTCCTACATCTGGGGGATGTGTAAGCTGGCGGCATGACCCTCGCCATCCACCAGTTCCCCTGCCTTTCCGACAATTACGGCTTTCTGCTCCACGACACAGATAGCGGCGAGACAGTGTGCATCGACACGCCCGATGCGGACGAAATCCTGCGGGTATCCGAAGCCTTGGGCCTGCGCATCACGCAGATCTGGAACACCCATTGGCATCCCGACCATGCGGGCGGAAATGCATCGATCAAGGCGGCGACGGGCTGCACAATCATCGCCCCTGCCGAAGTGGAGCGGATTTCCACGATTGATCGCGCGGTCAGCCACGGCGACGTCGTGATGCTTGGCGCAATCCGCGCAGACGTGATTGACGTCGGCGGCCACACCAATGGCCATATCGCCTACAATCTGCCCGAAAAGCGCACTGCCTTTGTCGGGGACAGCCTGTTTGCGCTTGGCTGCGGGCGCATGTTTGAAGGCACTCCTGAGCAGTTCTGGACAAGCCTGGAGCGGTTGAAGGCGCTTCCTGCCGACACTCTCATACATTGCGCGCATGAATACACAGAAGCGAACGCCGCCTTCGCTTTGCATGCCGACCCCGGCAATGATGCGCTTCACGAATACGCCAAATGGGTGCGCGACATGCGCCAGAAGGGCGAGGCAACGGTGCCCTTCCTGCTCGAACGCGAGCTGGAGACCAACCCCTTCCTGCGCGCCGATGATCCGGAGATGATGGCCCGCTGGGGCGGCACCGCTCCGCACGAGACGTTCGCCGCGCTGCGGGCCGCGAAGGATGCCTTCTGAGCGGACCGGTCAGCCTTGTCCCCTATAACTCTGCCTGGCCTGTCGGGTTCGCAAACGAGGCGACGGCTATCAGAGCGGCGATTGGGCCAGCGTGCGGGCAAATCCACCACATCGGCAGCACTGCCGTTCCCGGGTTGATAGCCAAGCCGGTGATCGACATTCTGGTGGAGGCGGAAACTCTGGCAGCACTGGACGCGGCTACGCCCGCCCTCGCCGCCTTGGGTTATACAGCGCGCGGTGAATACGGGATCGCGGGCCGCCGCTATTTCGTGAAGAGCGATCGGGAGGGGCAGCGCAGCCACCACCTCCACGCCTTCGCCATCGGTGCCCCTGAAATAGCCCGGCATCTGGCGTTCAGGGATTACCTGCGCACGCACGACACCGCGCGGGCGCAGTATGCCGCCGCGAAACGCGCTGCCTTGGAGGATACGGGCGCGATCAAGGCGGACTACCAGACGGCAAAGTCCGCCTGCATTGTTCGCCTGCTGGAGGAGGCCCTGACTGGCCCCGGCAGGCCTTAGCCCAACAGGACAAACCCCACGAAGGCCACCGCGCCCACGCTGCTCGCGGTGATCGTCAAGCGACGCAGGGCCCTGACCTGCAGGCCCATGATGACCCCGCTCAGCACAAGCAGGAACAGCACCAGCGCCAGCGCAGTCGCGTAAAGTTTGAACCAAACGCTGCCCTTGGCCTTGTGGAGTTGCACCAGCCAGCGGTGGACGCTCGCCTCTTTGACCGCCACTTCGGCGACCATCGGATCGACGCTGGCGGCAACGCTCGCCTCGCTGCGGGCGCCGGTCCAGGTCAGGCTCTGCTCTGCACCCTCGCCCGAGACGCTAGCTTCACCGCTCGGCGCAGGCAGGCCGGAGGCTTCAAGCGCGTCGATAGCCGCAGCGCGCAGCCCCGCCTCGTCCAGCTCGGAATAGGGCTGCGAGAGGGTGACGGACTGCGTGCTCTCGATCCACTCGCCCTTATTGCCCCAGGTGTAGAGCGCACCGGTGACGAGGAACATCAGCACCGCCGGAAACATAAATGCCGCAGCGACAAGGTGGAGCTTGGTGAGGAAAGCGCGATTCATTACGTGAGACCCTTATTGCAATTCGCTCGCATTAGCAGCATCGGCATTAATGCCAACAAAAAAGCGCGCCAAATCCGCAGATCAGGCGCGCTTTTATTGTCGCAGAATGTCGCAGGCAGCCTAGAGGTTGCCGATCATCTCGTCGGCCAGCGCCTTGTCGGCGGCGGCATCGTGATTGCCGGCAATCAGCTTGGCGGCCGCGGCGGTGGAGGCATCAGCGGCCTTGGCGCGCAATTCGGCCACAGCCTGACGCTCTGCCGCGGCGATCTTGTCCTGCGCCATACGTTCGCGGCGGGCGATCATCGCGGCGGTGTCTTCTTCGGCCTTGGCGACAATGCCTTCGGCTTCGCGGCGTGCGTTTTCGAGCATCGCCTCGGCGTCTTTCTCGGCACCAGCGATCTTGTCGGCATATTCCTGCCGCAGTGCCTCGGCCTCGGCGCGGAGCTGCTTGGCTTCTTCAAGGTTGTCGCGGATCGCCTTGATCTTGGCGTCGAGGCCACCTGCGATGGTCTGGTGAACCTTCGCGCCGAAGAAGACGAACAGCAGCAATACGGCCATCGCTACCGAAACCCACTGATAGGGCTCCAGACCGGCAAAGGTCGGTTCCGAATGCGCGCTGGCGGTTTCAGCCGCTGCGGTGAGCAGATTAAGCATGGCGCATCGCCTCCTTCACGGCGGACTTGGCGGCGGTCTTGGTGACCTTCACCCCGGCCAGACGTGCCGCAATGTCCTGCGCAGCTTCGGCTGCAACGCCTTCGATCTCGGCAGCAGCTTCGGCGCGGCTGGCAGCAATGCGCTGCTCGGCTTCTTCAAGCTGAGCGTCGATCCCCGCCTGCACCTTGGCGAGCTTGGCTTCGGTCGAGGCCTGCGCCTTCGCCTTGGCTTCGATCACCAGCGCCTGCGCCGCTTCACGGTTAGCATTCTCGCGCTGGCGCCAGGCTTCTTCCGCCGCGTCGGCGGCGTCACGCGACGCCTGCGCCGCAGCCAGATCGTCGGCAATCTGCTGGTCACGCATTCCAACCGTGTCCATCACCTTGGGCACCATGCCCTTGCCGATAACAAAGAACACGAAGCCGAAAGTGATCAGCAGCCAGAAGAGCTGGCTGGACCAGATCTCGAACATTTGATCTATCTGGGGCATGGACGGATTCCGCCTGTAAACGCGAGTGCAAGTTCAAAAACCGGCCGGACGCGAACCGCCCGACCGGCGAAAATCGTATCAGACGAAGAGGATGATCATCGCCACAACAAAGGCCAGCAGGCCGAGAAGTTCGGCTGCGGCGAAGCCGATGAACAGGCGGCCCTGCTGGCCGTCTGCAGCACCCGGATTGCGCAGCGCGCTTTCGAGGAACGAGCCGAACACGTTACCCACGCCCAGTGCAGCCATGCCCGCACCGATAGCAGCGAGACCGGCACCAACCATCTTGGCAGCTTCGAGATCCATTTGATTATCCTTTCAGAGGTAAAACGAGTAATTGATTGAAATAACGAAATTAGTGCAGATGCTCGGCGTCGTTGATATACAGCGACGTCAGCAACGCGAAAACGTAGGCCTGAATGCCTGCCACCAGAATTTCCAGCGCGGAAATGCCGATCATCAGCACGAAGCTGGGTACGCTCACCAGCGCGCCGATACCGATCCCGGCATTGGCGCCATTGATGACGAAGCCCGACAGCACTTTCAGCAGGATGTGACCCGCCATCATCGCCACGAACAGTCGCAGCGCGAGGCTGAAGGGGCGGAACAGGAACGAGACGAACTCGATCGGCGCGATCACAAAAACCATCGGCAGCGGCGTGCCCGACGGCACGAACAGGCTGAAAAAGTGCAGGCCGTGCTTCCAGAAGCCGACGATCAGCACAATGGCAAAGCTCATAATCGCCAGCACGCCGGTAACGGTAAAGTGGCTGGTGAAAGTGAACGGGTGTACGCCGACAATGCCCAGCGGCAGCAGGCCGAGCAGGTTGGCGAAGAGAATGAACATGAACAGGCTGAAGATATAGGGCACATATTTGCGCCCTTCCTTGCCGATATTCGCTTCCAGCATATCGTCGATGAAGCCGGTGAAGGTTTCCACCATCATCTGCCAGCGGCCGGGCACCAGCTCGCGCTTCATTCCGCCGAGCATGAAGACGAACAGCACCACAGCGGTGATCGTCATCCACATCGCGGAATTGGTGTAAGCAATGTTGAACCCGGCAATATTCCAGTCCTGTCCGAGCAGCGGCTCGACAGTGAACTGGTGCATGGGGTCGACTTTGCCAGCTTCGGCTTCGCCTGCCACGTGATTGCTTCCCTTGCGCTTCTAGCTGTCAGTCGGCCCGGAAGGCCCACTGCTGGAACTGCGAATAATATTCCTGAAGGCGACGATTATTCCGAGGAACAACCCCACCAACAGCGCCCACGGGTTGATGTCGAAAAACCACCCGACGGTGTATCCGACAATCGCTCCACCAAGAACACCACCAAGCAGGTCTGCCAGCGCCCTGTTGCCCGCTTTCTCGCTGGCAGAGGTGGCTTTGACCGTTGTCCGGTTGCGCTCCTCTTCCCGCTCGCGTGCGGCTTTTAGCCGCGCTTCGAGCGCGTCGATCCGCGCATCCTCACCGATGGGTTCCCGTGCGGGTTTCTCGTCACTCATGCCTGCTCCTGTAAGACAGAAATATGGCACGGGCAAAGAGGTGCCCGCCAAGGGCGCCGCCCCCTTAGAAGGGGGGTGTAGGCGAGTCAACACGTGTAGGGCCGGAAATGGGCATGACCTAGACCTTTGGCTTATCCCCTAACCCCCACTTATCCTGAGCTTGTCGAAGGATTGCTTTTTCTTCTGGTGCTTGTGCAACCTGAAAAAGAAGTGCAGCCCTTCGACAAGCTCAGGGCAATCGATATGAGAGGTAGGAATGGCAGAGTCCGAATCTCTTTTCCCTGATGCGGGGGGCGCACCCAAACCATCGGGCGCCGCCGGCCACCGCGCGCGGCTGCGCGAACGGCTGCTCACCGGCGGGGCGGAGGCTCTAGCAGATTACGAAGTGCTCGAATATCTGCTGTTCGGCGCTTTGGCGCGGGGGGACACCAAGCCGCAGGCCAAGGCGCTTCTTGCAAGGTTCGGCTCTCTATCAGCCGTGCTGAACGCCGATCCCGGCGCGTTGAAACAGGTCAAGGGCGTTTCGGATGCGAGCGTCGGCCAGATCAAGATCGCCGCGCTCGTCGCCCGTCGCATGGCGCGCAGCGAAGTGGCGGACAAGCCGGTGCTCGGCAGCTGGCAAGCGCTGCTCGATTATCTGGCGATCGATATGGCGCATTTGACAGTGGAGCGCGTGCGCGTGCTCTATCTCAATGCGAAGAACCGCCTTTTGCTCGATCATCACGTGGGCGATGGCACCGTGGACGAGGCCGCGATCCATCCGCGCGAAGTCATCCGCCGCGGGCTCGATTGCGGCGCGAGTGCGCTGATCCTCGTGCACAACCACCCCAGCGGCAATCCCGAACCCAGCCGCGCCGATATTGCGATCACCAAGGCCATTGCGGAGGCAGGTCGGCACGTGGGCATCACCGTGCACGATCACGTGATCGTCGGGCGCGAGGGCCATATCAGTTTGCGCGCTAAAGGCGTAATATAGGGCAAAGGCGCGTTCGACCGCTTGCCATAGCGCGCCGTAGCTAATAGCCGCGCCGCAACTTCTTACCATTCGCACCGGAGTCTTCCATGGTCCCCCGTTACGCCCGCCCCGCCATGACCGCTATCTGGGAGCCGGAAACGAAATACGAGATCTGGTTCCTGATCGAAGCGCATGCGACGCAGAAGCTCGCCGAACTGGGCGTCGTGCCCGAAAGTGGAGCAAAGGCGCTGTGGGACTGGTGGGAGACGAACCCCGGCATCGATGTGGCGGCGATTGACGCGAAGGAAGCGGTGCTGAAGCATGATGTGATCGCCTTCCTCGATTGGGTGGCCGAACAGGTCGGGCCGGAAGCGCGTTTCATGCACCAGGGCATGACTTCTTCAGATGTGCTCGATACCACGCTGGCGGTGCAGCTGGCGCGCGCAACCGATTTGCTGCTGGATGACATGGACGCGCTGCTAGCGGCGATCAAACGCCGTGCGGAAGAGCACAAATACACCGCCACCATCGGCCGCAGCCACGGCATCCATGCCGAGCCGACGACTTTCGGGCTGAAGCTGGCGCAGGCCTATGCCGAATTCGACCGATGCCGTGATCGTTTGGTCGCCGCCCGCGCCGAAATCGCCACCTGCGCGATCAGCGGCGCAGTCGGCACTTTCGCCAATATCGATCCTTCGGTTGAGGAATATGTTGCCGAGCAGCTTGGTCTGACGGTCGAACCCGTCAGCACGCAGGTGATCCCGCGCGACCGGCACGCGGCCTATTTCGCCACCCTCGCGGTGATCGCGTCGTCCATCGAACGCCTAGCGGTCGAAATCCGCCATTTGCAGCGCACCGAAGTGCTGGAGGCGGAGGAGTATTTCTCACCCGGCCAGAAGGGTTCGTCGGCCATGCCGCACAAGCGCAACCCGATCCTGACCGAAAACCTTACCGGCCAAGCGCGCATGATTCGCTCCTATGCCATGCCCGCGCTCGAAAACGTGGCGCTGTGGCACGAGCGGGATATCTCGCACTCGTCGGTCGAGCGTTTCATCGGGCCGGACGCGACCATCACGCTCGATTTCGCCCTCGCCCGCCTCACAGGCGTGGTCGACAAACTGCTCGTCTATCCAGACCGGATGCAGAAGAATCTCGACCGGATGGGCGGCCTCGTCCATTCGCAGCGCGTGCTGCTGGCGCTCACCCAGGCGGGCATCACCCGCGACAACGCCTATCGCCTTGTCCAGCGCAATGCGATGAAGGTGTGGGAATCGGACGGCCAGCTCTCGCTGCTCGAACTGCTTAAAGCCGACGAGGAAGTCGCCGCCGCGATGAGCGAGGCGGAGCTGGAGGACAAGTTCAACCTCGATTACCACTTCAAGCATGTCGACACTATCTTCGCTCGGGTGTTTGGAAGTTAAGCGGGGCCTTCCCATCGCGCGCGCCCTCGCCTAGCATCGGGCTAGCTGCAACTGCCGGGAGGACACACCACAATGCAAATCATCCGCACAGCGATCTGGGTCTTGCTGCTGGTGGCGCTGTTGTTGTTCTCCATCGCCAATTGGGATCCGACCGTGACGGTGCGCATCTGGGACGGCATTGTGGTCGATACCAAACTGCCCGCAATCGTCATCGTCAGCTTCGTGATCGGATTTGTGCCCATGTGGCTGTATTACCGCGCGGCCAAGTGGCAGTGGCGGCGCAAGGTGACCAGTCTGGAAAATGCCGTCCGCACTGCGGCCGCAACCCCTGTCGCCGCGCCGGAGCCGGTGGAGGGCGAAACCGCGACACCCGAGCCCGAGGCAGCGCCCGCCACCACTTACGAGCCGACCCCCGGCGCGGATATCGCTGATAGTGACAGCCCGCTGTCTCCCACCGACGAAGCGCCCAAAGCATGAGCAATCCCGTCTATCTCGCGCTCGACGTGCCGCAACTCGATGCGGCCAAGGCTTTGTGCGAGAAGGTCAAAGGCCACATTGGCGGCGTGAAGCTGGGCCTCGAATTCTTCTGCGCGCATGGCCATCACGGTGTGCACGAAATCGCCCATCTCGGCCTGCCCGTTTTCCTCGACCTCAAACTGCATGACATCCCCAACACCGTGGCGGGTGCGATGCAGTCGATCCATGTGTTGCAACCTGCGATCGTCACCGTCCATGCGAGTGGCGGGCGCGCGATGATGGAGGATGCGAAGGCAGCGGCAGGGGAGGACTGCAAGGTCGTCGCGGTGACTGTGCTTACCAGCCTTGATGACACCGCGCTCAACCGCACCGGTGTCGGCGGCACGGCGCACGATCAGGTGATGCGTCTGGCCGAACTGGCAGAGGCAAGCGGGCTCGACGGAATTGTCTGCTCCGGTCACGAGGTGAAAGCGGTTCACCAGCAATGGAAGAAGGGCTTCTTCGTCGTCCCCGGCCTGCGCCCCGGCGGCAAGGCAACCGGCGACCAGAAGCGCGTCGTCACCCCGCGTCAGGCCCGCGATGACGGCGCAAGCGTGCTGGTAATAGGCCGCCCGATAAGCCGTGCGGACGATCCGTTGGCAGCGGCGCGAGCGATTGAGGGGACGTTGTAGAAAATGACCGACCACGCCACACCCAACCTGCCCTCGCGCGATTTCACCGCGACCGAGGCGTTCTACTCGGCGCTTGGCTTCGAGTGCAGTTATCGCAGCGAGGGTTGGATGATCCTCCAACGCGGCGGCGTGCAGTTGGAGTTCTTCCCTTTCCCCGATCTCGATCCCTACGCCAGCAGCTTTGGCTGTTGCATCCGGCTCGATGACTTGGGCGGACTGGTGGCGCGGCTAGCCGCGTCAAATGTGCCGCAAGCCAAAACCGGCATTCCCCGCTATCACCCGCCACAGCGAGAGGCGAGCGGCCTGACTATCGCCTACCTCGTTGACCCCGACGGGACGCTGCTGCGGCTTATCCAGAACGACTAGTTTGCTTCCGCCGGAATTTCGGTCACTTCCACACTCGCATCGACTTCGGCATCCAGCGTGCTGTCGGGATTGTTTGCCGCTTCGATCGCCGGAGCCAGCAGCGCGGCGGAATCGATGTTCCATGCGAGCAGCCGCATATCCTCACCCTGTCCGACAAAGGTGAAGGTTTCGACTGCCTCGCCCTGTTCATAGGTCGAGGCCATGGTGATCGTGGTCGAGGTGACGCCGTTATTGGTGCTGACGTTAAAGCCCGTACGCTCGCTCGCCTGCAATTCGCCCAGCGCGCCGCGCACCATCGTCATCAGCTCTTCGAACTGCTCGCGCGTGGCCGAGGCGCGCGCTTCTTCGTGCAGCCCGTTCCAGATGGCATCACCGTCGCCAGCCGCGAACTGTTGGTGAAACGCATCGATCCGCGCCTCGCTCTGGTCCATTTGCGCCACCGGATTGCAGGCCGCGAGCGAAATAGCTGCAAGCGTTGCGAAATACCGTTTCATGTCCACCAAGCCCCTTCTTCCCGCCCGGCACCTGCTGGCGCTGCATTTCTCTCTTTTTGCCCACTTTCCCCGCCAACGCAATTCACCTAAGCCCCCTCCCCATGCCGCAACAGCTGATCAAGATCTGCGGGCTCACCACGCCCGACACTGTCGACGCCGCCATTGATGCGGGGGCTACGCATATCGGGCTTGTCCATTATGAGCCGAGCCCGCGGCATGTCAGCCTCGAAGATGCCGCGAAGCTGCGGATGCGGGTGCCCGAAAGTGTCAAGGTGGTGCTGCTGACCGTCAGCCTCGACCCCACCGAAACCGCGCTCGCTCTGCAGGAATTGCAGCCCGACGTGCTGCAATTGCACGGCGCGGAAACGCCCGAATGGCTCGCCATTCTGAAGGCCAAGACCAAAATCGAGATCTGGAAGGCGCTCGGCATCAAGGACGCCGCCACGCTGGAAAAGGCCGCGCGCTTCAAGGATGCGGCACACCGCCTGCTGTATGACGCGGCGGCGGGCGCGCTGCCGGGCGGGAATGGCCTCGCCCTCGATTGGCGGCTGCTGATCGGGCACGAGCACGTGCTGCCTTGGGGACTTGCCGGAGGCCTCACTCCTGAAAATGTCGGCGATGCGATTCGCTTTACCGGCGCGGAGCTGGTCGATGCGTCGAGCGGCCTCGAAAGCGAAAAGGGCGTGAAGGATACGGCCAAAATTGCCGCTTTCTGCAAGGCGGCACTTGCGGCTAGGGAAGCGATATGACCGAACAGAAACCAAACAGCTTCCGCACCCAGCCCGATGATCGCGGGCATTTCGGGCAATTTGGCGGGCGCTATGTTGCCGAAACGCTGATGCCGCTGATCCTCGATCTGGAGCGCGAATATCGCAAGGCGCAGGGCGATCCGGCGTTCAAGGCGCAGTTTGACGACTTGCTCGAACACTATGTGGGCCGCCCAAGCCCGCTCTATTTCGCACCGCGCCTGACCGAGGAACTGGGCGGCGCGCAAATCTGGTTCAAGCGGGACGAGCTGAACCATACGGGCGCGCACAAGATCAACAATTGCATCGGGCAAATCCTGCTCGCCATGCGGATGGGCAAGAAGCGCATTATTGCCGAGACGGGAGCGGGCCAGCACGGCGTCGCCACCGCGACCGTTTGCGCGCGTTTCGGCCTCCCCTGCGTGGTCTATATGGGCGCAGAAGACGTGCGGCGGCAATCGCCCAACGTCTTCCGCATGAAGCTATTGGGCGCGGAGATCGTGCCGGTAACG
The DNA here is from genome assembly GCF_056933515.1 of Aurantiacibacter sp. KMU-128. Taxonomy (NCBI): domain Bacteria; kingdom Pseudomonadati; phylum Pseudomonadota; class Alphaproteobacteria; order Sphingomonadales; family Erythrobacteraceae; genus Aurantiacibacter; species Aurantiacibacter sp. KMU-128. Next base: position 878,899 of record NZ_JBXORT010000001.1, on the reverse strand, counting down.
GCGGGGCGCGGGACGCTGAAGGATGCCATGAACGAGGCGCTGCGCGACTGGGTCGCCAATGTGCATGACACGTTCTACATCATCGGCACAGCGGCTGGCCCGCATCCCTACCCTGAGCTTGTGCGCGATTTCCAGAGCGTGATCGGGCGCGAGGCGCGCCAGCAAATGCTCGATCGCACCGGCAAGCTGCCCGATCTTGCGGTGGCCTGCATCGGCGGCGGATCGAACGCAATCGGCCTGTTCCACCCCTTCCTCGACGATCCGGAAGTGAAATTGCTCGGCGTCGAGGCAGCGGGCAAGGGTCTGGATGGAGACGAACACGCAGCCAGCCTTGCGGGCGGTTTCCCCGGCGTGCTCCACGGCAACAAGACCTACCTGCTGCAGGACGAAGACGGCCAGATCACCGAAGGCCACTCGATCAGCGCGGGGCTCGATTATCCGGGCATCGGGCCGGAACACGCCTGGCTGAAAGAGACAGGCCGCGTCGAATACACCTCCTCGACCGATGACGAGGCGCTGGAGGCGTTCCAGCTGCTCTGCCGCACCGAAGGCATCATCCCTGCGCTGGAGCCGAGCCACGCCATCGCCGCCGTCGCCAAACGCGCCCCGCTAATGGACAAGGATCAGGCGATCCTGATGAATCTGTGCGGACGCGGGGACAAGGACATTTTCACCGTCGCCGAGGCGCTGGGAGTGGAGATTTGAGGCCCGCCCTTCTCCGTCATTGCGAGGAGCCGCAGGCGACGCGGCAATCCAGTAGCGCAGGGACTGGATTGCTTCGCTCCGCTCGCAATGACGAAATCGGTGATAACGCCCAAACCGTCATCCCGGCGAAGGCCGGGATCCATTTCACCGACAGCGCGGATGGCGCGATGGATTCCGGCCTTCGCCGGAATGACGATTCTATTAGTGGCTCGGAGACGGGCAATTGAAGACGGCTGGCTTCATCTTCATAGTGCTTGGAATGCTGCAAGCTGTGACGATCAATGTCTTTGATCTTCGAGAAACACTTTGGCTCACGAGCTTCGGCTTATCGATGCTGGTTGGAACGGGCTTGCTGCTGATAGATGTCACTATCCGACTAAAGAGGGGCGATCTCAAACTGAGACCTCTGGCCGCGCTAACGAAGGTTCCGATTTTCTTGGTCGTTGGCGCGGGAGTGTTTGGTCTGGCAAGGCTGATCTTTGGTCCGAGTGACAAATCCCTGACCTACTACTTGGTCTTGATCTTCATGTTGGCAGTCGTTTTCAGTCTCCAGCATACGGCATATAGAAAACCCAAATGACCCGCCTCACCACCACCTTTTCCGCCTCCCACCCCGCTCTCGTCGCCTTCATCACCGCTGGCGATGGCGACACGGCGGCCAATCTTGATGCGCTCGTTGCGGGCGGCGCGGATGTTATCGAGTTGGGAATGCCGTTCACCGATCCCATGGCGGACGGCCCCGCCATTCAGGCGGCGAACATCCGTGCGCTCGGCAATGGCATCACAACCGCCGATGTTTTCGCACTCGCCAGCGCCTTCCGCCAGCGTCACCCCGATGTGCCGCTGGTGCTGATGGGCTATGCCAATCCGATGATCCGGCGCGGGCCGGAATGGTTTGCGCAAGCGTGCGAAGCGGCAGGCGTCGATGGTGTGATCTGCGTCGATCTCGCGCCCGAAGAGGATGGCGATCTTGGCCCTGCCCTGCGCGAACGCGGCATTTCGCCCATCCGCCTCGCCACGCCCACCACCGACGATGCGCGGCTACCGCGTGTGCTCGATGGTTCGAGCGGGTTTCTGTATTACGTCTCGGTCGCGGGGATTACCGGTAAGCAGGCCGCCGCCATCGAATCGATCGAAGCCAATGTGGCGCGCATCAAATCGCATAGCGACTTGCCCGTCGCGGTCGGCTTCGGCGTGCGCACACCCGAACAGGCGGCAGAAATTGCCCGCGTCGCCGATGGTGTCGTCGTCGGCAGCGCGTTTGTCGATCTGGTCGCTAAGCACGGCAAGGATGCGCCCGAACATCTGCGCGAACTCACTGCAAGGCTTGCCAATGCGGTGCATTCTGCGCGAAAGGCCTGAGCCATGTCATGGCTAACCCGAGTCCGCGAGCGCCTGCCGTTTATGAGCAAGCGCGAAACCCCCGACAATTTGTGGGTCAAATGCCCGCGCTGTCAGGAGATGGTGTTCCAGAAGGAATATGAGGCGAACCTCAATGTCTGCCCGAAATGCGAGCATCATGGCCGCATCGGAGCCGATGCGCGGCTGATGCAGCTGCTGGATGAAGGCTTTACCGTCCTCCCCGCGCCCCAAGTGGCGGAAGACCCGCTGAATTTCCGCGACACCAAGCGTTACAAGGATCGCATCAAGGCCGCACGCGCCAGCAATCCGCGCCCCGATGCCTTCACCGCGGCGCATGGCACGATCGAGGGCGTTCCCGCCGTGGTCGGCGTGCAGGACTTCACCTTTATGGGCGGCAGCATGGGCATGGCGGTGGGCGACGCCTTTATCGCCGCGGCGCAAAAGGCGCTGGACGAACGCTGCGGCTTTGTCTGCGTGACCGCTGCGGGCGGCGCGCGGATGCAGGAGGGCATTCTCAGCCTGATGCAGATGCCTCGCGCCACGGTGATGACGCGGCGGCTGAAAGAGGCTGGCCTGCCCTACATCGTCGTGCTGGCAGACCCGACCACGGGCGGCGTCACCGCAAGCTATGCGATGCTGGGCGATATCCATATTGCTGAACCGGGCGCGCTAATCGGGTTCGCCGGCCAGCGGGTGATACAGGAAACGATCCGCGAGCAGCTGCCCGAAGGCTTCCAGCGCGCCGAATATCTGCACAAACACGGCATGGTCGATATGGTCGTGCCGCGCGTGGAGCTGAAGGCCACTCTGGCCGACGTGCTGATGTATCTCAGCCCGGCGAAGGCTGCTTGATGGATGGGAGTCCCTCCCCTCCTCTTCAGAGGAGGGGCAGTGAGACTTGGCGTTGCGGAGCAATGCCTAGTCGCAGCGGGGTGGTGCTTTTCGGCAAGACCAGATGCTCGCTTCGCTCGCCACCACCCCCAACCCCCTCCTCTGAAGAGGCGGGGGCTTTGCGATGAAAGACTTCGCGATTTCGGACGATCCCGCTGTCCAGCGGCAGTTGGACAGGCTCGGCGAACTTCCGCTGCCTACCGACAAGATCGGCCTCGAAACCATTGAAACGCTGCTGGAACGCCTCGGCAATCCACAGCGCGCCTTGCCGCCGGTGTTCCACGTCGCGGGCACCAACGGCAAAGGCTCGACCTGCGCCTTCCTGCGCGCAATGCTTGAGGCGGACGGCAAGCGCGTCCACGTCCACACCAAGCCGCATCTGGTGCGCTATAATGAGCGTATCCGTATCGGCGGAGAGCTGGTCAGCGACGCAATGCTCGCCAGCCTGCTGGAGGAGGTTTTCGATGTGGCGGGCGATCTCCCCGCCAGCTTCTTCGAAATCACTACGGCGGCGATGTTCCTCGCCTTCCATCGCGAACCGGCCGATGCCTGCGTGATCGAAGTAGGCCTCGGCGGGCGGTTTGATGCGACCAATGTGCTGGAAAGCCCCGCTGCCTGCGGGATTGCAGCGCTGGGAGTCGATCATGCCGACTGGCTGCTGAAGGCAGACCCGACCGCTCCGCCACCAAATCCGCCACTGGTGCGCATTGGTTTCGAGAAGGCGGGCATTGCACGCGCAGGTTCGCCACTGGTGACGCAGAGCTATCCCTCCGAAGTCGAACATCGCATTGCCGAGAGTGCCGCTGCTGCCGGAGCTGTGCTCAAAATGCGCGGACGCGACTGGTTTGCCGAGGCGTCGCCAGACGGTATCGCCTATCGCGACGCGCTCGACGAGCTCGTCCTGCCGCTCCCCTCCCTGCCCGGCGCGCATCAAGCGGACAATGCCGCGCTCGCCGTGGCGATGATCCGGCATCAGGATGCGGTGCAGGTGTCGGAGGAGGCTTTGGGCGCAGGCATTCGCGCCGCCACATGGCCCGCGCGGCTGCAAACCCTACGGCCCGGGCCGCTGACCGAACTCGCTGGCGAGCGGCCCGTGCTGCTCGATGGCGGACACAATGAAGACGCGGCAGAAGCCCTGGCGCGCTATCTGGCGACGCTGGGCGGGCCGGTGGATGCGATTATCGGCATGATCAAGACGAAGGACGCACACGCCTTCCTCCGCGTGATCGCCCCGCATATCCGCTCGCTCACCGCCGTGCCGGTGGACGGGCATGACGGCGTGGAGCCGGAGGAGATGGCCGCAATGGCGCGCGAGCTGGGGCTCACGGCAGAGGCTGCGCCGGGCCTAACCGCCGCCATCGAAGCGCAGGTAGGCCGGAGCGGCCCGCTGCTGATTGCCGGTTCGCTCTACCTTGCAGGCGAAGTACTGCGGTTAAACCGCGAGTGGCCAGACTAGTCTACTCCGCCGCCAACGCCTTTGCATCTGGCTGCACCACGCCGCTATTCTTGCCTGCCTTGGTCTGCCGCACCCATTCAAGCGCGCACAACACAACCGCGACAAAGCCGATCAGTGTCGTGAAAATAAACACGGCGTGATAGCCGCGATCCTCGATCATCTCACCCAGCGCGACGCGCCCAAGTGTGCCCACCAGCAGCGTGAGCGAGGACAGCAGCGCATATTGCACAGCGGAATATTTCTTCGACACGATGGAGCTGAGCCACGCGACATAGGCCGCACCGGCAATGCCGATGGCGAGGTTCTCCCACATGATCGTGAAGGTCAGCCGCGCCAGTCCCTCGGAGCCGAAGGGAGCCATGAAATTAATCAGCGCGGTAAAGCCGATGGCATCGCTCGCCGCCTGCATATTTGCCCCGCCCAGCGCCATGTCGGCATAGAGCAGGTTCGTCAAAGCAGCGATCAGTGCGCCAAAGGTCAGCGTTGCCATGCGGCCGATTACGGTGAGCATATAGCCACCAAGCGCCAGCCCGGCGATAATCGCGCCCACGCCGAAGAACTTCGAGGCGAAGGCCACCTCGTCATTGGTGTATTCCAGCTCGCCCAGATAGAACGGATAGGCGAACGTTCCCCAGATCGCATCGCAAATCCGGTAAGTCAGCACCAGCGACAGGATCAGGACCAGCGACCAGCCCATGCGGCCGACAAATTCCACCAGCGGCATCACCAGCGCGCGATACAAGTGGTCGACGGCGGAGGAACCTTGCCGCTCAGGCAAATCCTCGACGAGCACATTCTCGCCCTTGGTCTTTTGCGAGGCGATCCATCCGGCAATCAGGGCGGGAACAACAACCGTCGCCACGATGATCCACGGGCCATAATTCAGCGTAAAGTCGGTGGGATTGGGCCGGTCCTCAGGCGCGTAGGCCAGCGACATATACATGAAGGTGAGCACCGTCCCGATGGCACCTGCCCAAAGCAGGCCCACCGCCGCCAGCGCTTTCGCCCGCACGGCAGGCTGCAATTCGCCCGCCTTGCGCAGGCTGAGCAGCAGTTCGTCCTCGACATCGTCTACGCCGCCATCATTGACCTTGGCATCGGGGGCCCAAAGTCCGGCAATGCCGATCACCAGCAGGATGGCACCCATCATCAGATAGGTCTGCGGCCAGCCTATGCGCGCCGCGATAATCAGGCCCAGTGCCCCGCCAACCAGCGCCGCGAGCCGGTAGCCCATCTGGTAAACCGTGGAGAGAATATCGAGCGTCGCTTCCTCGTCCGCCACATCGATGCGCCATGCGTTGATGGCGATATCCTGAGTGGCACTCGCCAGCGCACCGATGCCTGCAAGCAGGCTGAACCAACCAATAGCCTCGTTGGTCGGGTTGGAAAGGCTGAGCGCAATCAGGATCACGCCCAGCAGAATTTGCGACGGTACGATCCACTGCTTGCGCCGCCCCAGCTTGGAAAAGCCGGGGATTGAAACCTTGTCGATCAGCGGCGACCAGAGGAACTGGAAGGCGTAAGCCAGCCCGATCAGCGAGAAGACGCCCATCGTCTCCAGCTCGACCTCCGCCTCGCTCAGCCAGGCGTAGAGCGTACCGAGGAACAGCGCGAATGGCAGCCCGCTGGCAAAACCGAACAGCGCCATATAGCCGCTCTTGGGATTGCGCAGGCTCCTGAACAGGGTTCCCCAGCCCGGCTTCTTCTTTGGCTCCACGGCGGACTCAGCCATTTTTGACACTCCCCGAAATCATGTCCTTGTTCGCAATACTGCTAAACCATCGCAATGGAAGGCTGGATGAACAGGCTCTCTGCGGATAAGGGCCATGCTATGTCCGAGAATGAACGCCCTGAGGGTGACCGCATCGCCAAATTGCTCGCCCGTGCGGGTGTTGCCAGCCGCCGTGAAATCGAGCGCATGATCGATGATCGGCGCATCAAGATCGGCGATGAGTTTGTCACTTCGCCCGCTACTTTCCTCACCAGCCTGCGCGGGGTGACAGTGGACGGCAAACCGGTCGCCAAGCCGGAGCGCACGCGGCTGTTCGCCTTTCACAAGCCTACCGGCCTGCTGACGGCAGAACGCGATTTCTCCGGTCGCCCGACGATCTACACGGCTCTGCGCAATGCCCTTCCCCAAGGAACGCCGCGGCTCATGCCTGTGGGGCGGCTCGATATGAATACCGAGGGACTGCTGCTGCTCACCAATGATGGCGGCCTGAAGCGGCAGATGGAATTGCCGAGCAGCGAAATCCCGCGCACTTACCGCGCGCGTACCTTTGGCGATATCTCGCAGGAACAGCTCGAAACGCTGATTGAGGGCGTCGAGGTTGACGGGATGCGGTATGACCGGATCGACGCCAATCTGGAACGCCGCACCGGGCAGAACCAGTGGATCGAGCTGACGCTCACGGAGGGCAAGAACCGCGAAGTGCGCCGCGTGCTCGAACATTTCGGGCTGCAAGTGAACCGGCTGATCCGCACCGCTTACGGCCCCTTCGGCCTCGCCGACTTGCCACGCGGCGCGGCGGTGGAAATCGGCAAGGAAGATGTCGAGCGGTTCCGCGCGAGCCTTAAATCATGAGAATTATCGCCGGAGAATGGAAACGGCGTCCACTCACCGCGCCGCCGGGTGACGCCACGCGGCCCACGGCGGACCGGACGCGCGAAACGCTGTTCTCGATGCTCACCAGCCGTCTTGGCAGCTTTGCCGAACTGCGTGTCGCTGATCTGTTCGCCGGATCGGGCGCGCTGGGGCTGGAGGCGCTGAGTCGCGGCGCGGCGCATTGCCTGTTTGTCGAGCAGGACGCCGCCGCCATCCGCGCGCTGCGCAAAAACATCGCCGCTTTGCGCGCGCAGGCCCAATGCGATGTGATGGCGGCATCGGTCCTCAGCCTGGGTCCTGCGAAGGAACCGCTCGATCTCATCATGCTTGATCCACCCTACAAATCCGGCGCGGGCGCGGTCGCAATCGACAAGCTGGTTCGGCTCGGTTGGATTGGCCCTGCGACATGGGTCACGCTGGAAATCGGCGCGAAAGAGGATGCACAGGTGCGCAGCATGGCGGTCGAAGCTGAACGCAAGGTGGGCGCGGCCAAGCTGGTGTTCCTCCGGATGCCCGGATAAGGCCATTGCCGCCCTTGCGGCTGCCGCAAGCGTTCTCTACTTGTTCACCGGTGACGACTCCCCCTGCCCTTTCCCCCACGCCCGAATGGCTGGCGCACCTGAACGATCCGCAGCGCGAGGCTGTGCTGACGACCGAAGGCCCCGTGCTGATGCTGGCCGGCGCGGGCACGGGCAAAACCGCCGCGCTTACCCATCGCCTTGCCCATATCGTGCGCGAGCGGCTGGCGTGGCCGAGCGAAATCCTCTGCGTTACGTTCACCAACAAGGCCGCGCGCGAAATGCGCGAGCGGGTGGGCAAGCTGACCGGCGGCGCGCTCGAAGGGATGCCGTGGCTCGGCACCTTCCACTCGGTCGGCGCGAAAATGCTGCGCCGCCATGCCGAACTGGTCGATCTGAAGAGCAATTACACGATCATCGACACCGATGATCAGCTGCGCTTGCTCAAGACCCTGATCCGCGAGAATGACATCGATGAGAAGCGCTGGCCGCCGCGGCAGCTCGCGGGGCTAATCGACGCGTGGAAGAACAAGGGGCTCAACCCGTCAGACCTCACGCCGGTCGACAATGAGAGCTACGCCAATGGCCGGGGGCAGGAGATATACCGCCTCTATCAGGCGCGGCTGATCAGCCTGAATGCCTGCGATTTCGGCGACCTGCTGCTGCACGTCCTCACCATTTTCCGCCAGCATACCGATGTGCTGGAGCAATACCGCCAGCGGTTCAAATATGTGCTGGTGGACGAGTATCAGGATACAAACGCCGTCCAGTATCTGTGGCTCCGCCTGATCGCGCAGAGCCGCAAGAATATCTGCGTGGTGGGGGATGACGACCAGTCAATCTATTCGTGGCGCGGGGCGGAAGTCGCCAATATCCTGCGGTTTGACAAGGATTTCCCCGGCGCGAAGGTTGTGAAGCTGGAGCAGAATTATCGCTCCACCCCGCAAATCCTTGCCGCCGCCAGCGGCCTGATCGCGGCAAACAGCCAGCGTCTCGGCAAGACACTGTGGACGCAGCTTCCCGCCGGGCCGAAAGTGCGCGTCATCGGCGTGTGGGACGCACCCGAGGAAGCGCGACGCGTCGGCGAGGAGATCGAGCGGCTGGAGCGCGAGGGGCTGGGGCTCGACCAGATCGCCATCCTCGTGCGCGCGCAATACCAGACCCGCGAATTCGAAGACCGTTTCATCCAGATCGGCCTCAATTACCGCATCGTCGGCGGCTTCCGCTTTTACGAGCGCGCCGAAATCCGCGATGCGCTGGCCTATCTGCGGGTGATCGCGCAACCGGCGGACGATCTGGCGTTTGAACGGATCTACAACCAGCCCAAGCGCGGGCTTGGCGACAAGACGCTGGAGAAAATGTACCAGCACGCCCGCGCTACCCGCCAGCCGCTCGCCGCCGCGGCGCTGGAACTGGCCGATAGCGACGAGCTCCCCGCACGTGCGCGCGGCACTATCGCGCAGCTGATGCGGCTGTTCGTGCAATGGCGCGAAATGGCCGAGGCTGTCACGCCCGCCGATCTGATCCGCGCCGTGCTGGAGGAATCGGGCTATGACGCAATGCTGAAAGCAGACCGCTCGCCCGAAGCCGCTGGCCGCGCCGAAAACCTTATCGAACTCGCCCGCGCGATGGAGGAATACGAAACGCTCGAACAATTCCTCGAACACGTCGCGCTGGTGATGGACAATGACGCGCGCGACGATGGCGAGAAGGTCACCATCATGACCATGCACGCGGCGAAGGGGCTGGAATTCGACCATGTCTTCCTGCCCGGCTGGGAAGAAGGCGTGTTCCCCAGCCAGCGCTCGCTCGACGAAGGCGGGCTCGCCAGCCTGGAGGAGGAACGCCGCCTCGCCTATGTCGCGATCACCCGCGCGCGGCGCAAATGCACGATCCTGCACGCGGCGAACCGGCGCATTTTCGGCCAGTGGAACAGCTCCATCCCCAGCCGCTTTGTCGAGGAATTGCCAGAAGAGCATATCGAGGTGGAAACCACGATGACGGGCGGCAAATCTTTGTGGCAGGCCAATTGGAGCGAGAGCGAAGACCCCTTCGCCCATGTCTCGCAAAACCGCCCCGAACGCTCGTCAGCCAGAGGCCCCGGCTGGCAACGCGCGCTCGCCACCGGCTACGACACCAAGCAGCAACGCGTCCGTGAAACAACCCGCAGCGCCGCCAGCTTCGCCGCCAAACCCCGCACCGACATCGCCGTGGGAGACCGAGTCTTCCACGAGAAATTCGGCTATGGCGAAGTGATGGGGCAGGAAGGCAACAAGCTGGTGATCGCCTTCGACCACGCGGGCGAGAAGCGGGTGATTGATAGTTTTGTGACGTTGGGGTGAGTTGCAGGTGAACTAGCCTGTCATTGCACCATTTCGACCACTTGCGCGCAAAGGTGCGCCCTCCAGATTGGAGAACAGAAGTAAATGCCATCGCCGTCCTGTAAAAGGTTTTGCCTCGGCTATCGTGAGAGAAACCCGGGCTGCATAACCGACCTCTATTAACCGCACGCCATGTCTTTCCGCGATATCGCCCTCCTCGTCTTGCTCTGCGTCATCTGGGCGGCGAACGTTATTGTCAGCCGGATTGTCGTCACGGACCTCGCCGTTCCGCCGCTGTTCTTTGCTGCGCTACGTTCGCTGGTCGTCGTCGCGGCGCTTATTCCGTGGCTGCAATGGCCGGGGAAGGACTGGTGGCGGGTCGCTTTGGTTACCACGTCGGTCAGCGGGCTCGGCTTTGCTTTGATGTTCATCGGCTTGCAGGACGCAACGCCTTCCTCCGCCGCTATCGTGCAATTGTCAGGCGCGCCGATGACAGTGCTGCTGGCGATCCTTATCCTCGGCGAGAAAGTCCGCTGGAGGCGCGCCATCGGCATAGCGCTTGCGCTGACGGGCGTGCTGATCGCGGTCGCCTCCCCTGCCGGGTGGGCGAATAGCACAGGGCTCCTGTTCATCTTTGCGGGCGCTTTCGTGGGTGCCCTCGGATCGGTCTATCTCAAACGGATCGACCTTTCACCGTTGCGGTTGATGGCATGGGCGGGGTTCTTCTCGACGCTATTGCTGTTTCCGCTGAGCCTTTTGCTGGAGAGCGGTCAGGTCGCCGCCATCACCGCGCGGCCGCTGCCCTTTGGCGCATCACTCGCCTTTTCGGGAATCGTCGTCTCGGTATTCGCGCACACCGCCTATTTCCACGTCCTGCAACGCAACGAGGCGGGCGTCGTCGCACCGATCACGCTTCTGACGCCGATTTTCACTATCCTGATGGGCGCAAGTATCACCGGTGACGAGGTGAGCGGGCTGATGCTGGTGGGCGGAGCTTTGGCGGTGGCAGGTGTGCTCGTTATCACGATCCGTCCGAGCGCGACCTTCTTTAAGGGACTGCTGGTACGGCCCAGGCTCTAGTCATAAACCGCCCGTATCGCATCCCCGAGCCCGCTCTGTCCGAGCCAACCCAATTGCGTCTCTGCGGCCTTAGCCGTCTTCCTCGCCGATCCGAGCCACCGCATCCTCCCAACTAAAGCCCGATGGTAAAGCCAAGGAGGTTCGAGGTCTGCCAGACTGCTGCAACTCTTTCCCCTCATAGCTTCGCCATTTACGAAGCTGTCGTCATACCGTCAGCGTAAGTCTTGGACAGACATCCGCACCGACCCATCATCGCGGATGTTTACGGACAGAAGAGAAACGTCCTCCATACTCGACATATCCGGCCACGCGTTGTCGTAACCGTCTGTCATGTAGAAGCTGGTGATCTGAAGTCTCTCGCCAGCTTCGTCGAGACAAGATGGCGCGACCAACCGGACAACCGGCGTTTCCATTGCCGTAATGGCTTCCGGCAATTCAGGCACTAAGAGCGCAGCACGCTCTTCACCATCCCAGTCGAAACGCTCGAGCCGGTTGATCACGAAGCCCCTGCGACCTTCATCGTCTCTCGGCTGGGAGTAGGTAACGGCCGACGACGCGAAACCGCAATCGGCAGATACAGTCGTTTCCGCCCGATGCGGAGGATAGCCCATGCCGTCTTCGAACAGGTCAGCCTTTCCGACACCGATGCCTGCGGATGCGGCGATTACTGCAACAGTCAAATACCTTCCGAACACGATGACCTCCCCTCAATCATAAACCGCCCGTATCACGTCCCCGTACCCGCTCCCGCCGAGCCACGCCACTTGCGTCTCCGCCGTCACCCGGTTGATCTCCGTCTGCGGCACGAAACCGCCGCTTACCGGCATTCGCAGCGGCCTTGTGCCCGGGGCCATCGCGATCAGCTGTTCGATGGCGCGGGGGACGTCCATCGGGTCGGCGCTGCGGCCTGAGCCGTCTTCCTCGCCCATGCGGCTCACCACTGCCGGATAGCCCGCAGTGTGGCGTTCCTCGGCCCGTTCACGCAGGGCGCTGGTGTAGATATTGCGGTTCACCCAAACCTCGGTCGGGTAGCCGCCGGGCTCGACAATCGCCACATCGATGCCGTGCGGCACGAGTTCGTAAGCGAGCTGCTCGCCCATCGCCTCCAGCGCGAATTTGGTGGGCGAGTAATGGCCCGAATAGGGCACGATCACGCGGCCCAGCTGGCTGCTGATCGGGACAATCAGCCCCCTCCCCGCCGCGCGCATTCCCGGCAGCACCGCGCGCACCATGCGGTGGCAGCCGAAGACATTGGTGTCGAAGATCAGCTGCGTCGCTTCCATGTCCTGCACTTCGGCAGGGCCGGTAATCCCTATGCCGGCATTGTTCACGAGCACATCGAGCGGCCCGCCATTGATGCGTTCCGCCTCGGCAATGCCCGCTGCAACGCTCTCGTCGGACAGCACATCGATTTCGAGGATGTGGATGTCGAGCCCGTCAGCCGCGGCGAGCGCCGCCAATTCGTCAGCCTCCGGTCGCGGCAGATTGCGCATGGTGGCGAAGACCCGCGCACCAGCCCGCGCATAATGCTCCGCCCCCAGCCGCCCGAAACCCGAGGAACAGCCAGTAATCAGCACAGAAGTGCCAGTGAGATCGCGCGGCGCATAGGCTTCCTGCGCCCGCACGCCAGTAGCAGCGACCGCGCCCAAAGCGGCGGTTCCGGCGAGCAGGCTTCGGCGGGTGAGATCGGGCATGGCGGGTTCCTCGGTGCGGTCTGGCTGGTAGCTACCATACCAAATCCGACCCTCGTTAACAGTTCCGCCAACTTTGCAGCGATCAGGCCGCTCCGGCTTCGCCCGCTACTTTGGCGTCCGCGCGATACCGCTTCTCCCACGGCCGCGCGAGTTCGCCAAGGAAACCGCGCGTGCCCTCTTCGATGCCGGTTTCGCAATCGAGATAGGGTGTTGGATCGACATAAGTGCCGAACAGCCTGTCCCACAGGGTGACGGTGTTGCCGTAATTGGTGCCCATCAGCGCTTCATCGCGGATATGGTGCAACCGGTGCGCGGCGGGCGAAATCAGCACTTTGCCGAGCGGGCCCAGTGTCCACGGTACATCGGCATGGATAAAAGTGCCCCACCATGTGCGAATCACGCCCGCCAGCACTATCGCCCACACCGGCAGTCCCAGCGCTAGCACCAGCAGCAGATCTACCAGCGTCGACAACACCTTACCCACCGGATGCTTGCGGTGGACGCTCAGCCAGTGGATCGCGGTGTCGGCATGGTGGGTTGCGTGATAGCGCCAGAGCGCGGGATGATGTTCCAGCCGGTGCCGCCAATAGGCGACCAGATCGATCAGCAGGATGGTGACGAGCAGGACGATTACAGCCGGCACGCCCGCCCAGAAACCGGCGAACCAGCGCTCGCCGTCAACGATGCCAGTGATGGTGATAAACGGGATCGCCACCAGCGGGGCGACAATCATGCTGTTGATCGCGAAAAGCAGCACATTGGTGGTCGCTTCGCGTCGCACGCGGCGCATCGCATCCAGGATGGCGGCGCGTTTTACGATCACGGCCAGCAGGATGAAAAACAGCGCCATCGGCGCGGTATCGCGCAGCGGGCTCCAGATCGTGGAAAGCACAGCGTCCATGCGGGCGTCATGCCCGCAAAAGCCCTAATTTCCGCTTAAGAAATCAGCTGGTCGAGATGTCGAGGAAGGCGGGCTTCGGCCCGTTCCATTCGCCTGCGGGCACCGGCGGGTCATCCTGCGGATAGCGACTGCGACCGCGCGGTTCGCCGCCGCGGGATTCGGACTTGCGGTCGTCCCGCCGAGGCTCAGGCTTGCGGTCCGGCTTACGCTCGTCCCGGCGGCTCTCTTCACGCGGCTTGCGCTGGCGTTCGCGCGGAGCAGCTTCGGCATCAGCATCGTCACGGCTGAACGACCGCTGGCGCTTGGGCTTTTCCTCCGCCTCATCATCATCACCCGATGTGTCCCGGGCCTTGGGTGCCGGAGCCTTGGGCAATTCGACGCGCACGTCCTTCTTGCCGAACACGGGCACTGTCGCGCCGGTCAGCTTCTCGACATTGGCGATCGCCTCGGCATCCTCGGGCGCGACGAAGGTGAACGCCCGCCCCTTGGCGCCAGCGCGGCCGGTGCGTCCGATACGGTGGACGTAATCGTCGGGGTGCCAGGGCGTATCGAAATTGAAGACGTGCGAGACGCCCTTGATATCTAGCCCGCGCGCGGCAACATCGGAGGCGACCAGAATATTGATCTCGCCCGATTTGAACCGCTGCAATTCCGCATTGCGCTGGTTCTGGTCGATATCGCCGTGGATTTCGCCCGATTTGAAACCGTGCTGTTGCAGGCTCTTGTTGAGCTCGCGCACCGTCGTCTTGCGGTTGGCGAAGATGATCGCGGTTTCCACCAGATCATTGCGCAGCAGCCAGCGCAGGGTTTCGCGCTTTTCGCGCGTGGCGACCGGAATCTTGAAGGCGGTGATGTCGGCATTGGTGGATGCCGCCCGGCTCACTTCGATGCGCTTGGGGTTGTTGAGGAAGGTCTTCGCCAGCTTGGTGATCGGCGGCGGCATGGTGGCGCTGAACAGCAGCGTCTGGCGTTGTTCGGGCAGTTTGGAGCAGATAAATTCGATATCGGGGATGAAGCCCATATCGAGCATCCGGTCCGCTTCGTCGATCACCAGCAATTCGCAGCCCGAAAGGAGGATCTTGCCGCGTTCGAACAAATCCATCATCCTGCCGGGCGTCGCGATCAGCACATCCACACCGTCCGACAGCGCCTTCACCTGCTCACCCATCTGTACGCCGCCGATCAGCAGCGCCATTTTGAGATCATGGTTCTTGCCGTATTTCTCGAAATTCTCCGCCACCTGCGCCGCAAGTTCGCGGGTCGGCTCCAAGATCAGCGAACGCGGCATCAGCGCGCGGCGGCGGCCATTGGCCAGCACATCGATCATCGGCAGCACGAAGCTTGCGGTTTTGCCCGTGCCCGTTTGCGCAATCCCGATCATGTCGCGCATCATCAGCACCGAAGGGATCGCTTCCGCCTGGATAGCGGTCGGCTCGGTATACCCTGCCTCCGTAACGGCATCGAGCAATTCGGGCGAGAGGCCGAGATCGGCAAAAGTTGTCAAAGCGCGGTGTTTCCGAAGATAAAGGGCAGGAGCGGCAAAGCGCTGCAAGCAGTGCCGCGCCCTATGACGCACCTGCACAAAAAGTCAAGATTCGCTTGGGATGCGCCGCGCTGGCAGATCAGTTGGCAACCGCCACCAGCCGGGTGAACTGGTCAATCTGGCAACTGGCCCCGGCACGCGATTGCAAACTGTCGCGATTGACGCACAGCCGCCCGTCGCTGCTGCGTTCGGTGTAGAAGCCCGCGTAGAAGGCGCGCGCGTTGCAGCCTTCGACCAGCCGCGCTGCCAGAATCTGGTTCTGGTTGGTGAAGAAAAGCAGCCGCCCGTCATTGCTCGGCTGCACGCCGATGACATTGTTCGCCGTCACGCACTCGCCGAATTCCGCCTCGGCGTAGCTGGTGCTGAGCGGGCGACGCGGCAATTCCGCCAGCATTTCGCTGCGCGCATCGCGCGGGCCGGGAGTGACGCGCACAACCACGCGGCCACGGATGCGCACCTGATGCTGCAACACCGGCTGCCGCGCCTCTTCAAGAACATTGAACGGCGACACCTGCCCGGGATTGCTGCCCGTCAGCGGCACCGATTGCGGCCCGCTAACCTGCCCAGGCCGCGACGGCGCTGCATCCTGCGCCTCGACCTTCACCGCCAGCCACACCGCGAGCAGCGGAGCAAGCAGAAGCGCGAGCAAGAGAAGGGGGATTTTGTGCTTCATCAGTCCTGTCACAGCGGCCCAATTGGAGGGCCTCGGGCAAGCAAGGCAATGCCAAACGCGCCATCACTCGGCCCCTCTACTAGCGCGCGGGATTGAATGTTGGCTTAACTGCTTGGCAAGCCCGCCTCCAAAATGGCATTGGCAAGCCATGAGCGAATTTGCACTTGCCGCGGCCAGCCTGCTCGGCCCGCGCGGATGGACGCAGGATAGCGAGCTGGTCGATCCGTGGCTGACCGATTGGCGCGGGCGCTATACCGGGCGCGCCATCGGCCTCGCCTCGCCCGCCTCGACTGCGGAGGTCGCCGCTCTGGTAAGGCTATGCGCCGAACACGGCGTGCCGATCGTGCCGCAAGGCGGGAATAGCGGGATGTGCGGCGGTGCAACCCCCGATGCGAGCGGCACTGCCGTCCTGCTTTCGCTGCGGCGGATGGCGGCGATCCGGCGGTTTGACGCGGCGGCGCGCGAAATTACCTGCGACGCGGGCGTGGTGCTGCAAACGCTGCATGACACAGTGGAAGCCGAAGGCCTGCGCTTCCCGCTCACTCTGGGCGGCAAGGGTTCGGCGACCATTGGCGGGCTGATCTCCACCAATGCCGGCGGAACACAGGTGCTGCGCCACGGGGTGATGCGCGCGCAGGTGCTGGGGATCGAAGCGGTGCTGGCCGATGGCAGCGTGTTTGACGCGCTGACGCCGTTGAAGAAGGACAATCGCGGGTTTGACCTCAAACAGCTGCTGATCGGTTCGGAAGGGACGCTGGGGATTGTCACCGGCGCGACGCTGCAATTGCAGCCCGCGCTGGCCGGGCGCAGCGTGCTGTGGGCAGGACTTGCGTCGATCACCGATGCGCGCAAGCTGTTGCTGCACGCACAGAAGGTGGCCGCCGACGCGCTCGAAGGGTTCGAAGTGATCCCGCGCTCTTCACTCGCAGCCGTTCTCGACCATGTGCCCGGATCCCGCTTGCCGCTTGAGGGCGAGCACGAGTGGAACGCGCTCATCGAACTGGCGGGCGATGCTGCAAACGCCGACGCCCTGCCCGCGCTTGCCGAAACCCTGCTCGCCAGCGCCTTCGAAAAGGGGCTGATCGAGGACGCCACCATCTCCTCCAACGAGACGCAGGCAGAGCAATTCTGGCTGCTGCGCGATTCGATCTCGGGCGCAGAGCGTGCGCTTGGCCCTGCAATGCAGCACGACATCTCCGTTCCGGTCGAGCGGATGGCGGACTTTATCGCTGCGACTGTGCCCAAGCTGGAAGACCGCTTTCCCGGCACGAGGGCTATCGCTTTCGGCCATCTGGGCGACGGCAATGTGCATTTCCACGCAATGGCTCCCGCCGGAGCCGTGCGCGGCGAATGGGAAGAGCGCGAAGGCAAGGTCATCAGCCGTTTCATGCACGATGAGGTCACCGCCTGGGGCGGCTCGATCAGCGCCGAACACGGCATCGGGCAGATGAAGCGGGCGGAACTGGCGCGGGTCGGCGATCCGGTGCATCTGGCGATGTTGCGCGCGGTGAAGCGCGCGCTCGATCCGCGGGGGCTGCTCAATCCGGGCAAGCTGGTCGATCCGGAGGCGTAGCCGAGTCAATGCAGACGCTTGCCCTTCCCTCTGACACGCTCTAAGGCCCGCCCCCTGACATTACGGTGCCCCGGCGTGGAGCCTTGCTCTTCCTGTTGCACCACCTGACCATCCCTGACCGGAGAGACTACCATGGCCAGCGCGCCGAACCCGCAACTGCCTATCCTCTACTCGCAACTCGTTCCGCTCAACAGCAACGATCATCTGGGCTGGAAAGGCCGCACGACCGACAAGGCGCCGTGGATTGCCAAGCAGCACGCCATTCCGCTGACTGTGGAAGAATTCCCGGTCGCGCAGCGCGATTACCCGATCGTCTTTTCGTCGGGCGAACGTCCGGTGCCGCTGGCGCTGATGGGCCTTAACGAAGGTGTGAACGTGTTCTTCGACGATGAAGGCAAGCCGCACGGCACGCCTTACGTCCCCGCCTATGTCCGCCGCTATCCGTTCCTCCTCGCCAAGCTGCAGCCCGATACAGATGCGCTGTCGCTGTGCTTCGACCCGACGAGCGGTCTGGTGGGCGATTTCGAAGAGGGCGAGCGTCTGTTCAACGACGACAAGACGCCGTCGGATCACTGCCAACAGCTGCTCAACTTCTGCGAGAAGTTCGAGGAAGCCGGTGGCAAGACCCAGCTCTTCATGGAAGAACTGGCCAAGGCCGATCTGCTGATGGACGGCGAGATTTCGATCCAGCGCCGCGACAATCCGGAACAGCCCTTCACCTATCGCGGCTTCCGTATGGTGAACCAGGAAAAGCTGCGCGAACTTCGCGGTGACCAGCTGCGCAAGTGGAACGAGAACGGACTGCTGCCGCTGATCTTCGCGCACCTGTTCTCGCTTGATCTGATGCGCAATATTTTTGCCAAGCAGGTTGAGCAGGGCAAGGGCCCGATGGCCAGTGCAAATGGCGCGGCGATGCCGCAGGCCTAAACCGCTTCAAAGCATTGTAAACGCAATAAAGGCGGTGTTCCGGCAACGGAGCGCCGCCTTTTTGCTGGCTCTTGAAGTACGCCGCAGACAACCTAAATTGCAATCGTCCGGCAGGCGCTCCCCTCATGGCCTTGCCGGATTGGTGCACGTCCCCGTGCACCTCCTCCCTGAACCTTGGCCGCCTCGTGCTTTATGCACGGGGCGGTTTTTTCGTTGTGGGCTGATGTGGCCTATTCTGCCGCTTGGGCGAAGCCGTAACCGTCTGCCACCACCTCGTCAGCCAGCAGGCGGACAAGGCCCGCAATCATCTCGCTGACGGCGTCCACCCCATCGGCGGGTTCGCGCATGGCGGCATCGAGATAGGCGCTGCGGCACACTTCCAGCTGCATCGCGCTGATCTTGCGCGCGGGCGCGCCGTGCCGGTCTAGAACGTAACCCCCGGCATAGGGCCGGTTGTGCGCCGCAAGCGCGCCACGCGACTCGAAATGATCGAGTGCGGCGCTGACCAGCCGGCTCTCACAGGAGGCCCCGAAGCGGTCGCCGATGACATAATCCACCGCCGCTTCCGGCCCGCTCTTGGGGCCGAGCGGGGGCATCGAATGCAGATCGATCAGCAGCGCCGCGCCCCACCGGTCACGCATCGCTTCGAGCGTTCGCGACAGCGTGGCGTGATAGGGCTGGTGTACATCCGCGATACGCTCGTCCAGATCGGCACGGCTCATCGGTGCGCGCCACAATTCACCCAGCCCCGGCAGGCGCCGCGGCACCAGGCCAAGCCCGCTGCGCGCCCTTCTCCCCGCAGTCAGCCGCGCCCTCACCGCACTGCCCGGCCCCGTCACCATTTCCCAATCGACATCGTCGGGTGCCCGGTTAAGATCGATCATCGCACGCGGCGCCTGGGCGAGCAGCAGACCAGCCCCCGAGGCCCGCGACACACGCTCCGCAACCAGATCGATGTAGCGGTCTTCCAACCGCAGGCTCGCCTCGTGCGGGTGGCGCATGGCAGCGCTCAGTGCGGGCGGATAATGGCGACCGGCATGGGGCACCGCGATCAATACAGGCACCGGATTGGCGCGCGGCTTGCGCAGGGTGAACGCGGGCACGCCGGGGGCGCCGGGCACGCGCCCGCCGCTCTGTGCGGGCGAATCACCCAAAGGCTGATCGGATAGAGCCATGCCCTTGTGCTGGCGGGCTTTATCCACGAAGTCAAAGCGCGGTGTTCCAAAGCTGGCCACCTGCAAATCGGAGCAAGACTTTGTTACATCTTTGTGGGTAGTAGCCCGCCATCGCCATAACCGACGAGACGAGAGAGGCACTCCCGCGATGATCCGTATCCTGCTGGCCGAAGACGACACTGCGATGCGCACCTATCTCAAGCGTGCGTTGGAGCAGGCCGGCTATTCGGTGATGGCAGTCAGTTCGGGCGTGGACGCCTTGCCGCTGATCGAAACCGAGATTTACGATCTGCTGCTGTCGGACATCGTGATGCCGGAAATGGACGGGATCGAGCTGGCGCAACGCTGCAACGATATCAGCCCGACGACCAAGGTGATGTTCATCACCGGCTTCGCCGCCGTCTCGCTGCGCGCCACGCGTGAGGCACCCCACGCGAAGATGCTGTCCAAGCCGTTCCACCTCAAAGATCTGGTGCTGGAAGTCGAACGCCTGTTCGAAGACGCGGCGGCAGCCTCGCTCTGATTCTTCCCCGATAGGGACTTGCCAGTTGATAGAGGCGGCGCTAGATGGCCCGCCTGCCGCGCGAAACACGGCGCGGCAAAACGAATGGTGCGGGCGTATAGCTCAGTGGTAGAGCACTATGTTGACATCGTAGGGGTCGCAAGTTCAATCCTTGCTACGCCCACCATTCGGAAAACCCCCGCAGTCCCGATCACACCGCCCCAGGCAGCTTACTGGCGGCGCAGGCTCAGCCGGTCGATCTTGTCCTGCGCTTCGGCATCCATCTGGCGCAGTTCGGCAATCGTCTGTTCGATCGCGGTCTGCTGCTCCACCAGTTCGGCGAGCCGCTGGTGGATGCGCGATTGCAGGTGCCGCATTTGCTCCACCTTCGCGCCCTCGTCCTCGTCATAGAGCGAAAGAAACTCGCCGATCTCGCGGATCGAGAAGCCTAACCGTTTGCCGCGCAGGATCAGCTGCATCCGGCCCATTTCACGCTTCGAATAGGCGCGCATCGTGCCCACGCGCTGCGGCGCGATCAGGCCCTTGTCCTCGTAAAAGCGCAGAGTGCGCTGGGTTACGCCGAGCGCGTCGGCGGCCTCGGCAATCGACTTCAGGGGCTCGCTCCCCTGCGCCTCGTACATGGTGGCTACGCTATCAGGCATTTGCGCCTCCGTCGGTTACAGCGGCGGCTGCCGCCTCGCGCTTCGCCTTCTCCTCGGCCACGAGCGCCTTCTTCTCGAGCTTGCCGACCAGCGTTTTGGGAAGCTCGTCGCGGAATTCGTAAGAATCCGGCATTTCAATGGGATTGAGCCGCATCTTGAGAAATGCGTGCAAGGTCGCCGCGTCCAGATCCTCGCCCTCGTGCAGCGCGATGAACAGCTTGGGCGCTTCGCCGCGATAATCGTCGGGCACGCCGATGGCGACAGCTTCTTTGACCGCGGGATGCTCGTACGCTGCATCCTCAATCATGCGCGGATAGACATTGTATCCGCTGCACAGGATCAAATCCTTGATGCGGTCGACGATGAACAGATAGCCGTCCTTGTCGAGATAGCCGATATCGCCGGTGCGCAGCGATTCGCCGAAGAAGGTGTCCTTCGTCGCATCGGGGCGGTTCCAGTATCCCTTCATGATCTGCGGCCCCCGCGCGCAAATCTCGCCGCGATGATCGGGGCCAATGCCTTCGACCAGTTCGCCCTTCTCGTCGCGCAATTCGATAATCGTCTGCGGGAAAGCCGGCCCTGCGGAGTTTTCCTTCACCGGCTGGCGACCCAGCAACGGGTTGCTGGTGATGATTGGCGAGGCTTCGGTGAGGCCATAGCCTTCGGACACGATCGAACCGGTGCGCTTCTCGAACTTCTCGCGCACTTCCAGCGGCAGCGGCGCGCCGCCCGAACAGCTGGTCAGCACGGAAGACAGGTCGGGCAGCTTGTCGTCGGGCAAACTGCCCAGCGCGTTGTAAATCGTCGGCACGCCGAACATCTGCGTCGGCGGCTTGCGCTTCACGGTCTTCAAGACCTCGTCCATTTCGAAGCGCGGCAGCAGCACCAGCTCCGATCCCGTATCGACGCCGAAATTGAGCACGCAGGTGAGCGCGAACACGTGGAACAGCGGTAACACACCCAGCGTGCGCTCCTGCTGGTCACGCTCGACACCGACATGAAGCATCATCTGCGCCGAATTGGCGGCAAGGCTGCGGTGCGTCAGCATCGCGCCCTTGGGCCGCCCTGTGGTACCACCGGTATATTGCAGCACCGCCACGTCTTCCGGGTCTTGCTTGACCGGCGCGGGGCTGGCCGGATGCGCTGCGAGTCTGCGATAGTCGATATAGGTGATCCCGTCCTGCCGCTGCGCCAGCGAGGAACGTTTGACTGTGCGCAGGCCGACCGATTTCCAGAAGGACAGCACATCGGCCATCGGACACAGCACCACTCTTTGTAGCGGCACATGGCCCTCCTCGTCGGCCTTGCCCCAGGCTTTGGCGACTTTGGCGTGCAGCAGCTCCAGATCGGGAACCGCCACCATTTTCGCGCCCGCATTGGTGATGAGGAATTCGACTTCGCTGTCGGAATAAAGCGGGTTGATATTCACCACCATTCCGCCTGCGCGCAGCACGGCGTAGAACATGATGACCGAATAGGGCGTATTGGGCAGGCAAAGGCCGAAACGGTCGCCCGGCTCCAGCCCCTCAGCCTGCAAGCCGGTGGCGACGCGGTCAACCAGATTGCCGATCTCGGCATAAGTCCATTCGCGACCAAGAAAGTCCACGCAAACGCGGTTCGGCCAAGTGGCGACCGCATGGTCAAGCAATTCGGTCAGCAGCCGCGGGCGGATAGTGCCATCCGCATTCATGAAGCGGCTCGTGTCCATCAGGCGGAACCCTTCGGGCACCTCGACCATGAAATTTCCTTTCCCTTTGCCCTGCCCCGAAATCGCCAAACAAAAGTTGCAGGCCCTGTTCGAGACGGCTTGATTCCCTCGCCCTTAACGTATACGTCAAGTAACAGACTTTATCGTAACCATCCAGCGCAAAAGGTCAATCGACCTTGCGAATTGCAGAGGAAAGGCACTCAGAACCATGACCGATGTCGTTATTGCGGGCTATGTCCGCTCCCCCTTCACCCTCGCCTACAAAGGCGCTCTGGCGAAGACGCGGCCCGATGACCTGGCGGCGAACACGATTCGCGGGCTGATCGAAAAGACCGGCGTGAAGGCCGAAGACATTGAAGACATCGTGATGGGCTGTGCCTTCCCCGAAGGCGAGCAGGGCTTCAACATCGCCCGCCTCGTCGGCCTGCTGGCTGACCTGCCGCTGAGCGTTGGCGGCATCACCATGAACCGCTTCTGCGGCTCTTCGATGAGCAGCATCCACTACGCCGCTGGCCAGATCGCCATGGGTGCGGGCGAAGTGTTCGTCGCCGCCGGCGTCGAAGGTATGAGCCGCGTGCCGATGACCGGTTTCAACCCGATGCCGAACCCCGAACTCGCCAAGAAGAGCGCTGCCTATCTCGGCATGGGCGACACGGCGGAAAACGTCGCCAAGAAATACGGCATCAGCCGCGAAGAGCAGGAAGCCTTCGCCGTGCGGAGCCAGGAAAAGGCTGCGGCTGCTCTGGCAAAGGATGCGTTCAAGGATGAAATCATCCCCTTCACCCTGCCCGATGGCACGGTGGTGGACACTGACGGCACCCCGCGCCCCGGCACCACGGCGGAAGACCTTGCTGGCCTGAAGCTCGCCTTCGACCAGAACGGCACCGTTACCGCTGGCACGTCCAGCCCGCTCACCGATGGCGCGGTCGCTGTGCTGGTCTGCTCGGCTGACTACGCCGCGAAGAACGGCCTCACCGTGATGGCCAAAATCAAGAGCATGGCGATTTCCGGCTGTGCGCCCGAAATCATGGGCATCGGCCCCGTCGGCGCGAGCCAGAAGGCGCTTGAGCGCGCTGGCCTGACGATTGACGACATGGATGTGATCGAACTGAACGAGGCGTTCTCCAGCCAGTCGATCGCCACAATCCGCGATCTGGGCGCTGACGAAAGCAAGATCAATCTGGATGGCGGCGCCATCGCCATCGGCCACCCGCTGGGTGCAACCGGCGCGCGTATCGTCGGCAAAGCAGCGGCGCTGCTCCAGCGCGAAGGCGGCAAATACTCGCTGAGCACGCAGTGCATCGGCGGCGGTCAGGGCATCGCTACGATCCTGGAGAAGGCATAATGGCTGACAAATCCATCAAGAAAGTCTGCGTCATCGGCGCCGGCACGATGGGTGCCGGGATTGCCGCACAGGTCGCCAATGCCGGCGTGCCCGTGCTGCTGCTCGATATCCTTCCCAAGGAAGGCGACAATCGCAATGCGGTGGCCGAAGGCGCCGTCGCCAAGATGCTCAAGACCGAGCCTGCGCCCTTCATGAGCAAGCGCGCGGCCAAGCTGGTCGAAACGGGCAATATCGAAGACCATCTCGAAAAGGTCGCCGAATGCGATTGGGTGGTCGAAGCGATTATCGAGCGCCTCGACATCAAGCAGAGCCTGTATGAAAAGCTGGAAGCGGTGCGCACGCCCGGCACGGCGGTGTCGTCGAACACTTCGACCATCCCGCTCGCCCAGCTGACCGATGGCCGCTCGGATGCGTTCAAGCAGGACTTCCTCATCACCCACTTCTTCAATCCGCCGCGCTATATGCGGCTGATCGAGATCGTGGCTGGCCCGCAGAGTGATGCGGGAACCGTCGCCATGGTGCGCGATTTCGTCGATCGCCAGCTCGGCAAAAGCGTGGTCGATGCCGAGGATTCGCCCGGCTTCATCGCCAACCGCGTAGGCACTTTCTGGATCCAGCAGGCGGTCAATTCCGCCTTCGATCTGGGCGTCACCGTGGAAGAAGCGGACGAGATCGGCGGCCGCCCGATGGGTGTGCCCAAAACCGGCCTGTTCGGCCTCATCGACCTCATCGGTATCGACCTGATGCCGCATCTGATGAAGTCGCTCACCAGCACGCTTCCGGCGGATGACTGGTACCAGAAGATCGCCCGCAGCGAGAAGCTGATCGAAGACATGATTGCCACAGGCTACACCGGCCGCAAGGGCAAGGGTGGCTTCTACACGATGGAAAAGGGCGCGGACGGATCGCGCACCAAGATGGCGAAGGATCTGAAGTCGGGCGAATACCGTCCGGCGGCGCGTCCCGGCCTCGTCCACGGTTCCGCCGCGCGCGGCGATCTGGGCAAGCTGATCGAAACGAAGGGCAAGGTCGGCGCTTACGCTTGGGCCGTGCTCGGCCCGACGCTGTCCTACGCCGCCAGCATCGTGCCCGAAGCGACCAAGACCGTGGTCGGCGTCGATGATGCGATGAAGCTCGGCTACAACTGGAAGATGGGCCCGTTCGAGATGATCGACGTGATTGGCGCTGCCAAGCTCGTCGAGAAGCTCAAGGCGAGCGATTATCCGGTGCCGCCGATCCTTGAACAGGTGGGCGACAAGAGCTTCTACCGAATCGAAAACGGCAAGCGGCAGTATTTCGGCACCGACGGCGAATATCACGATGTCGTGCGCCCCGAAGGCGTGCTGCTGCTCGAAGACATCAAGCTGGCGAGCGAGCCGCTGCTGAAGAACGGCTCGGCTGCGCTGTGGGATGTGGGTGACGGCGTTGTCGCGCTCGAATTCACCGGCAAGATGAACGCGCTCGACGAGCAGGTGATGAAGCTGATCCAGCAGGCAATCCCGCTGGTGAAGTCCGATTACAAGGCGCTGGTCGTTTATAATGAAGGCTCCAACTTCTCCGCTGGCGCCAATCTCGGCCTCGCCCTCTTCGCGCTGAACATCGCGGCGTGGAGCGAAGTCGAAAAGTCGGTTACGGGCGGTCAGGCTGCTTACAAGGCGCTGAAATACGCGCCCTTCCCCGTGGTGGCCGCGCCCTTCGGTTTGGCGCTGGGCGGCGGATGCGAGGTGTGCCTCAATTCCGATGCCGTGCAGGCGCACGCCGAAACCTATATCGGCCTTGTCGAAACCGGCGTTGGCATCATCCCTGGCTGGGGCGGATGCAGCGAGATGATCGACCGCTGGCAGAAGAACCCGCGTCACCCGAAGGGCCCGATGCCTGCGGTGTCGAAAGCGTTCGAGCTGATCTCCACCGCGACGGTCGCCAAATCGGCTGCCGAGGCGAAGGAGCACGGTTTCCTGCGCCACACCGATCAGGTGACCATGAACCGCGACCGTTTGCTGTATGACGCCAAGCAGCGCGCTCTGGCGATGGTGGACGGCTACACACCGCCCGAAAAGCCCGAATTCCGTTTGCCCGGCCCCGCCGGTGCAGCGGCGCTCAAGCTGGCCGTGGACAGCTTCCGCCAACGCGGCATCGCCACCCCGCATGACGAGGTGGTCGCCGAGCAGCTGGCATACGTCCTTACGGGCGGGAATACCGACCCGGTGGAAACTGTTACCGAGGACAAGATGCTGAAGCTGGAACAGGAAGCCTTCATGAAGCTGGCCCGCCATCCGCACACTGTGGCCCGGATCGAGCATATGCTCGAAACCGGCAAGCCGCTGCGCAACTAAGAACAGAGAGGATTTGTCCAATGCAAGTCTATGAAGCACCCATCCGCGATATGCGCTTCAACCTGGAAGAGCTGCACGAAGACGACGGCTTCGGCAATCTCGAAGGGTTCGAGGATTTCGATGCCGATATGCGCGCCGCTATCCTTGAAGAAGCGAACAAGCTGTGCCGCGATGTCCTCTTGCCGCTCAACTGGCCGGGTGACCAGCAGGGTTGCCGCATCGAAAACGGTGTCGTGCGCACGCCAGACGGTTTCCCCGAAGCCTACAAGCAGTTCTGCGAAGGCGGTTGGGCCGGTCTCGCGGTCAGCCCCAAATGGGGCGGCCAGGGCGCACCGCACAGCCTCGCCAAATGCGTCGAGGAAATGAGCTGTTCGACGAACCTCAGCTTTGGCCTCTATCCGGGCCTGACTGGCGGCGCGATGGTGAGCCTCGAAGCCTATGGCAGCGAAGACCAGAAGAACTTCTACCTGCCCAAGATGGCCAATGGCGAATGGACGGGCACCATGTGCCTTACCGAACCGCATTGCGGCACCGATCTGGGGATGCTCCGCACCAAGGCAGAACCCCAGGAAGACGGCAGCTATCTCATCACCGGCAACAAGATCTTCATCTCCGCCGGTGACCACGATCTGGCTGACAACATCATCCACCTCGTGCTGGCACGCCTTCCCGATGCGCCTGCGGGCGTGAAGGGCATTTCGATGTTCCTCGTGCCCAAATATATGCCCAAGGAAGATTATTCGCTGGGCGATCGCAATCCGGCCTACGCCACCGCGATCGAGCACAAGATGGGCCTGAAAGCCTCGGCCACCTGCCAGATGAGCTTTGACGGGGCGAAGGGCTGGCTGGTCGGCCCGCCGAACCGCGGCCTCGAAGCCATGTTCGCGATGATGAATACCGAGCGCGTTGCCGTCGGTATCCAGGGCCTCGGCATGGGCGAAATCGCCTACCAGTCGAGTGTCTATTACGCCAAGGATCGCCTGCAGGGCCGTTCACTCTCGGGCGTGAAGAACCCCGATGGCCCCGCCGATCCGCTGATCGTGCACCCCGATGTGCGGCGTATGCTGATGACCATGCGTGCCTACAACGAAGGCTGCCGTGCGCTCTCCGCTTGGGTCAGCCGCGCCTTGGACGCCGAGCACGCCTCGCCCGAGCCGGAAGCGCGCGAACGCGCCAAGGATTTCATCGCGTTGATGACGCCGGTGGTGAAGGCGCTCTTCACCGATCTCGGCCACGAATCCACGCATATGGCGATCCAGCTGCATGGCGGACACGGCTATATCCAGGAAACCGGGATCGAGCAGTTTGCCCGCGATGCCCGTATTGCGCAAATTTACGAAGGCGCGAACGGCATTCAGGCGCTCGACCTTGTCGGCCGCAAGCTGCCCGACCGCATGGGCCGCAATCTGCGCGCCTTCTTCCACCCGGTCAGCCAGTTCATCGAAGACCATGCCGGTGACGAGCATATCGGCAAGATCGTGGCCGGTTTGCAGCAGAGCTTTGGCGCGCTGCAGCTTTCTACCGCGCATATCGCGCAAAAGGGCCTTTCCGATCCCGAGGAAGCGGCGGCTGCAGCCACCGATTACCTGCGTCTGCTGGGCTTTGTGGCGATGGGTTACTGCTTCGCCAAGGCGGCCAAGCTGGCCCACGCAAAGCTGGCGGAAGGCGTCGAGGACGAGCAGTTCTACAAGTCCAAGCTCATCACCGCGCAGTTCTTCTTCGACCGTCTGCTGCCGCCCGCAACGGCGCAGTTCATGGCGATCAAGAGCGGCAAGGCGAGCATGATGGATATGCCGGCGGACGCCTTCTGATGGCCACCGGCAATTGGCAGGACTTCAAGGCACGGTGCCGCATCCCCGCAATTGCGGCACCGATGTTCCTGTGTTCCGGCCCCGACCTCGTCGTTGAACAGTGCAAGGCCGGGATCGCCGGAACCTTCCCCGCATTGAACCAGCGCACCAGCGAAGGGTTTGAAGACTGGCTGAAGGACATCACCGACCGGCTCGGCCCCGATGATGCGCCCTATGGCGTTAACCTGATCGTCCACCAGTCGAACCCGCGGGTGATGGCCGATTTGGAATTGTGCGTGAAGCACAAGGTGCCGCTGATCATCACTTCGCTTGGCGCGGTGCCCGATCTGGTGCAGGCGGTGCATTCCTATGGCGGTCTCGTCTTCCATGACGTGATCAAGCGTCGCCACGCAGAAAAGGCGGCCGAGGCGGGCGTTGACGGCATTATTGCCGTTGCTGCCGGTGCCGGTGGCCATGCGGGCACGCTCAGCCCCTTTGCTCTGGTGAGCGAAATCCGCGAAGTCTTTGACGGCGCGATCATTCTTTCGGGCTGCATGACGCAGGGCGGCCACGTCCTCGCGGCAGAGGCGATGGGCGCGGATTTCGGCTATATCGGCAGCCACTTCATCGCGGCCAAGGAAAGCATGGCGGTCGACGGCCAGAAGGCGATGATGATCGAATGCGAGGCGAAGGACATCACCTACACCGACAAGGTGACGGGTGTCGGCGCCAATTTCCTCACCCCCAGCCTCAACGCCGCGAGCATCGAGCACGCGCCGGGCGAAATGTCGCTCAACGAAGAGGCGAAGGCGTGGAAGACCATCTGGTCAGCCGGTCACGGCGTGGGTGCCACTAAAGAGGTGTTGCCAGCGAAGGTGATATGTGAACAACTTATCGCCGAGTATGACGCTGCCAAAGCCAGAATCTGCGGATAATTCCCGCCTTGTGCAAACGCGGTGGCCGGTCAAATGACTGACCACCGCGCTTCCCCCGTGCCCCGCATCACCGCCATCGGCACCGCCGTGCCTGATTGCGATGTGCATTCCGCCTATACCGACTGGGTGCAGGGCCTGCTCGCCGGAAAGCGCGAGGCGGCTTTGTATGCGCGGATGGAAGCGCGCAGCGGGATCGCGCATCGCTATTCCGTGCTGGATGTCGCCGATGCGCGGATGGAACCGGGCAGCTTTTACCGCAATGGCGACGCGCCCGGCACGGCCAGCCGCATGGCACACTACGCCGCCCACGCGCCCGATCTGGCGATAAAGGCGGTGGCAAAGCTCCCCTCGCTCGACGGGGTGACGCATCTCGTGATCGCCAGTTGCACCGGTTTTATGGCGCCCGGCCTCGATCAGGTGATCGCCCGCAGGCTCGGGCTTGCCGCCAATGTCGAGCGGGTGAGTATCGGCTTCATGGGGTGCTATGCCGGCGTGACACTGCTGCGCACCGCCGGGCATATCGTGCGCTCGCAACCGCAGGCGAAAGTGCTCGCCATCGCGGTGGAGCTGTGCACGTTGCATTTGCAGGAAACCGACGATCTGGAACGCCTGCTCGCCATGACGCAATTCGCCGATGGTGCAGCGGCCGCGCTGGTGAGCGGCAGCGGCGCAGGGTTGACGCTGGGCGACGGCATTTCGGCAACGCTGGAGGAAAGCGACGATCTGATCACGTGGAGCGTGGGCGATACGGGCTTTGCGATGCACCTGTCGGGCGCGGTGCCGGGAAGGCTCGCCGAAGCGATGGATAGCGACGAATTGCGCGCTGCAATTACCGGCGAAGAAACTCCGCAAAGCTGGGCGATCCATCCTGGCGGCAAGTCGATTCTCGACGCGGTCGAGCGGGGGCTAAAGCTCCCCGCAGATGCCCTCAACGCCTCTCGCGGGGTGCTGAGCGATTTCGGCAATATGTCGTCTGCCACCGTGATCTTTGTGCTCGAACGGCTGATGCGCGAGCGGCCCGCAAGCGGCGTCGCGCTTGCCTTCGGGCCGGGGCTGGCGATGGAAGGCGTGCGCTATGGCTGGTGCGATGCTTGAGGAGCGCCTGCAAGCCGAGGAGCTGATGGACGATCCGGATTTGCCGGAAGAGACCTATCACGCGGTGTTGGCAGACCTTGCCAAGGTCAACCGCGTCACCATGGCCTATCGCCCTACAATCGCTTTTCTAGAACGCGCGCTGCGGGGTCGGAATCGGTTCAAGCTGCTCGATGTCGGCTACGGCCAGGGCGATATGCTGCGCGTAGTGGCAAAATGGGCAGAGAAGCGCGGGATTCAGGCGGAGCTGGTCGGGATCGACCTCAATCCCCGCAGCGAAGCGACCGCCCGTGCTGCCACACCGCGCGCCATGCCGATCACCTATCGCACCGGTGACTACGCCGATCTTATTGGCGGCGGGTGGGACTGCGTCATCTCCAGCCTCGTCGCGCATCATATGAGCCGCGAGGAACTGGTGCTGTTCCTGCGCTTTATGGAGGCTGAGGCGCGCGCGGGGTGGTTCGTCAACGATCTGCACCGCCATGCGCTGAGCTATGCCGGTTATCCCGTCCTCGCCACGCTCGCCCGCTGGCATCCGATTGTGCGACAGGATGGCCGCACCTCCATCGCCCGCTCCTATCGCCCCGCCGAGTGGGATAGCTTGCTGGCCGAAGCAGGCGTGAGCGAAGCACAGGTCCAACGATTTTTCCCGTTCCGCCTATGCGTATCGCGCATCCGTTAATCCTTGGAGCTGGCCCCGCAGGTTGCGCGGCCGCGATTGCGCTGCGGGCGCGCGGTGTCGATTGCACGCTGATTGACCGAAGCGCGGAAGTCGGCGATCCCTTGTGCGGCGGCTTCCTCAGCTGGCGCACAGCGGAGCAGTTGGAGGCGCTCGGTGTAGATGTTCGCCGCCTTGGCGCGCATCCGGTCAGCACATTGCGTCTCTTTGCCGGAGAACGCTCGAGCGAAACTGCCCTGCCCCATCAAGCCTTCGGCCTCAGCCGCCATGCGCTCGACAGCGAAATGCGCCGCATCGCTTTGGCTAATGGCGCGCATTTCATCGAGGACACCGTCAGGGGGCTCGAAAAAGGCAAGGCCATGGGCGCGCTGGGCGAATACCAATCCTCCGCGATCTTCCTTGCCACCGGCAAGCATGATGTGCGCGGGCACAGCCGACTGCGAACCGCCAAGGATACGACCGTGGGCATCCGCCTCCGTCTGCCCGCCTCGCCTGCGCGCAACCAGCTGCTGGGCGGAGCGATAGAGCTGCACCTGTTCCCCGGCGGTTATGTCGGCATCGTGCTGCAGGAAGGCGGCAGCGCCAATATCTGCCTCGCCGTGCGCAAGTCCGCCCTTGCTGGTGCAGGTGGCTCCCCCGTTACGCTGTTTACCAAACTTGCGCAGGATAACAGGGCGTTGGCGGATAGACTTCGCGAAGGCTGGGAAGACGCGCGCACCGACACAATCGGCGCGGTTCCCTATGGCTGGATCTGCCGCGAGACCGCACCCGGCCTCTTCCGCCTGGGCGATCAGGCGGCGGTGATCCCCTCGCTGGCGGGCGAAGGCAATTCCATCGCCATCGCCAGCGGAGTCGCCGCTGCCACTGCCTTCTGCACAGGCCAAACCGCGCCAGAATACCAGCGCGCCTTTGCCACCCGCGCCCGCCGCCCCGTGCGGCTCGCCTCCGCACTGTGGCACATGGCGGAAACGCCGCTGGGCGCCCGCGCCGGGCTCGCCCTCGCCCGCATCGCGCCCGCGCTGGTTACGACTTTCGCCGAAGGCGCGCGGATTCCGCCTGCCCCCTCCCTTGCGCAGACGTAAAGCTCTGCTAACACGCCCCGCAACAGGTCCAATCCAATTACAAGGCAGGGAAGCCCCATGGCGAAAATTCAGGTCAAGAACCCGGTTGTCGAACTCGACGGCGACGAAATGACGAAGATCATCTGGCAGTGGATCCGCGAAAGGCTGATCCTGCCCTATCTCGATATCGACCTGAAATATTACGACCTGTCGGTGGAACACCGCGACGCCACCAACGACCAGGTGACGATCGATTCCGCCAATGCGATCAAGCAGTATGGCGTGGGCGTGAAATGCGCCACCATCACCCCCGATGAAGCCCGCGTGGAGGAGTTTAACCTCAAGCAGATGTGGCGTTCGCCCAACGGCACCATCCGCAACATCCTTGGCGGCACGATTTTCCGCGAGCCTATCGTCATCGACAACGTTCCGCGCCTCGTGCCCGGCTGGACCGATCCCATCGTGGTGGGCCGCCACGCTTTCGGTGACCAGTACCGCGCCACCGACACGCTGATCCCCGGTGCGGGCAAGCTGCGCATGGTGTTCACCGGAGAGGACGGCAAGGAAATCGATCTGGAAGTGCACACTTTCGATCAGCCCGGCGTCGCCATGACGATGTACAACCACGACGAAAGCATCCGCGATTTCGCGCGCGCCAGCTTCAATTACGGTCTCGACCGTGGGTGGCCGGTCTATCTCTCGACCAAGAACACCATTCTCAAGAAATATGATGGCCGTTTCAAAGACCTGTTCCAGGAAGTCTACGACACCGAAGGCTTTGCGGCCAAGTTCGAAGAGGCTGGCATCCATTACGAACACCGCCTGATCGACGACATGGTCGCCTCCGCCTTGAAGTGGAACGGCAAGTTCGTGTGGGCGTGCAAGAATTACGACGGCGACGTGCAGTCGGACGTGGTGGCGCAGGGCTTCGGCTCGCTGGGCCTGATGACTTCGGTGCTGATGACGCCCGATGGCAAGACCGTTGAGGCCGAAGCCGCCCACGGCACCGTCACCCGCCACTACCGCCAGCACCAGCAGGGCAAGGCGACCAGCACCAACCCCATCGCCAGCATCTTCGCCTGGACGCGCGGCCTGATGTATCGCGGCCGCTTCGACAACACGCCCGACGTGGTGGCCTTCGCCGAAACGCTGGAACGCGTGTGCATCGAATGCGTCGAACAGGGCAAGATGACCAAGGATTTGGCGCTGCTGATCGGCCCGAGCCAGGCGTGGATGACAACCGAACAGTTCTTCGAAGCGATTGTCGAAGGGCTTGAAGCGAAGATGAAAGAGCAGGGGCTGGGTTGAGCCGCTTCAGGACCACAAGCCGGAAGGCGAATATCGCGCTGGGAACAGCGGCCTTGATATTCGCCTCCCCGCTATTCGCCCCGCAATTGCTGGCCTTCCCTTACAAGGCCGAGAGCGAGATCGGCACGGTCTGGTCCGAAAGGCCAATTAGCGACGCCGATCTTGCGACTGTGTCGCAGCAAACCGAAGCTCTGCTTGCCACTTCACCGATCGCTTCAGAAGATGAACGTCGTCCTGTCTTTCTTACCGATGGCGGCTGGCGCTGGATATGGCTCGCCAATACCTCGCGTGGTGGTTTCGGCCTCACCCGTCCCATAAGCGATGCGGTCATTATAAACGAAAGCGATATCGCCGGGAACGCGGTGACCAATGGCATTACGCAGCGCACGCTGTCGGCCGTGTTGGCGCACGAGTTTACCCACGGTATGCTGCGGCAGCGGTTCGGCCTTCGGATGCTCATGCAGCCGCAATGGAAGGTCGAGGGCTACGCAGACTATGTATCCCAGGAAAGCACCCTCACCGCCCAACAAGCCGAAGCCTTGCGCGCGCGCGGCGAGGATCACCCCGCATTGGTCTATATTGAAGGGCGCCAGCGCGTTGCCGCCACCCTTGAAGCGAATGGCGGCGATGTCGACGCGCTGTTTCTGGAAGAATCCGATTGACCAAAGCCCGCCTCGAAGTCCGGCAGGCCGAACCCGGGGATGTGCGCCGGATCGCTGCCCTCGCCAAGCGGGTGTATGATGACTTTGCGCCCTACACGCAGGGCGAGATCCGCGGGCAGATCAACAACTATCCCGATGGCTGCTTTGTCGCCATTCTGGACGACAGGCTCGTCGGCTATTGCGCGACCATGCGCATTGGCGGGGACAAGGCGCTGCGCCCGCATACGTGGGACGAGATTACCGGCAATGGTTACGGCTCCCGCCACGATCCCAAGGGCGACTGGCTCTACGGCTATGAAATGGTCGTCGATCCGAAAGTGCGCGGCACGCGGATCGGGCGGCGGTTGTATGAGGAACGGCGCTTCCTCGCCGAGCAGGAGGAGCTGAAAGGCATCGTCTTTGGCGGACGGATGCCCAATTTCCTGCGTTCGCGCCGCCGCGTGAAGTCGCCCGAAGACTATCTCGAACAGGTCTTGGCAGGCAAAATCCACGATCCCGTGCTGCGCTTCCAGCTGGCCAACGGGTTCGAGCCGCTGGGCGTGCTGAAGGCCTACTTGCCCGAAGACAGGCGCAGCCGCGGCAATGCCGTGCACATGGTCTGGCGCAACCCCTTTGTCGATCAGGACGCGAGCCCGCAGGCGCGCGTACCACGCGGGGTCGAGAATGTGCGCGTTGCCAGTTGCCAATTGCAGGCGCGCGCGGTGAAGGACTTCGACGAATTCATGGCGCAGATCCGCTATTTCGTCGATGTTGCAAGCGATTACGAAGCAGACTTCATCCTGTTTCCCGAACTCTTCACGCTCATGCTGCTGAGCGCGGAAGAGGAAGAGCTTTCACCGCTCGAAAGCATAGAGCGCCTGTCCGAATACACCCCGCGCATCCGCGAGGCGCTGTCCGAGATGGCGCTCAAATTCAACATCAACATTATCGGCGGCAGCCACCCGACGCGGATGGAGGATGGCGACATCCACAATGTCGCGATGGTGTGCCTGCGCGATGGATCGATCCACGAGCAGGAGAAAATCCACCCCACGCCCAACGAGGCCTATTGGTGGAACATCAAGGGCGGCGATGCGGTGGACGTGATCCAGACCGATTGCGGCCCCATCGGTGTGCTCATCTGCTATGACAGCGAATTCCCCGAACTCGCCCGGCGTTTGGCGGATGAGGGCGCGCGGATCATCTTCGTGCCCTTCTGCACCGACAGTCGCCAGGGCTATATGCGCGTGCGCTATTGCTCGGCCGCGCGGGCGATCGAGAACCAGTGTTATGTGGTGCTGAGCGGCAATGTGGGGAACCTGCCCAATGTCGCGAACATGGACATCCAATACGCGCAGAGCTGCATCCTGACGCCGTGCGATTTCCCCTTCGCCCGCGACGGTATCGCGGCGGAAGCGACCGAGAATGTCGAGACTCTGACGATCAGCGATGTCAATCTGGCAGACCTCGCCTGGGCACGCGCCGAGGGGACGGTGCGCAACCTCGCGGACCGTCGTTTCGATCTCTACCGCATCGAGTGGGAGCACCGCGAAGGCGCAACCGCTGCTGAACCGAGCGGCCCGCCGCCGATGCACCAGCACGGGCCGGGTGGCGGTTAGGCGCTGAAACCCATTTCCTGCGCAGCCATTTCGGCATCGGCTTCGCGCTGCTCGCGCTTTTCGCGTTCCATCTTGTCGCGCTGTTCGGCGACCGAACGCGCCTTTTCGGCAAGCCCGCGCCAGGTCTTTTCGGCGCGCAATTCGCGGTCGCGCACATTGTCCAGCGTGGCGTTGGCGGCAGCTTTGGCGGCCTGCTCGGCCCGTTCGCAACAGGCTTCATATGTGTCGGCCATCAATCTCTCCAACCGGAAAAAGGGAAAGCGGGCGCGAAACCGAAGTCCCGCGCCCGCAGATAAAATCAGTCAGCAGCCGAAAGGTTCACGGCGCTTTCCTTGCCGTTACGTCCCTGCTCGACTTCGTAGTTGAGCCGCTGTTCCTTATCCAGCGTCTGCATACCGGCGGCCTGCACGGCCGAGATATGCACGAAGCTGTCATTGGAACCGTCATCGGGCTGGATGAAACCATAGCCCTTGTCGGCGTTGAAGAATTTTACGGTGCCTGTCTTAGACATAGAGAGTTCCTTTCGAGAACGTAGGTTGCCCGCACGCAAGATTGCGTGGGGGTCGTCGCGTCAAATCGTTCGAAGAAAGGAAGTCGTCGTCTGGTTTACGCCGGGGCTATTACAGCAAGCGGCGGTCGGCAAATTTCGAAGTCCGTCGCAAATTCCGACGTCAGCAGAGGCTATATAGGGGCACTTGCGCGAAATAGCGAGGATTCATTGTTCAAGCGGGTCTGCCCCGCTGCTCCAGCACAAGTCGGCTGGGAGTTAGGCGCAGATTATCTTCGCACTCGTCGCCCCGGACCTGATCCGGGGCCCCGATACTTTCTGGCGATGGCACTACTTAAGCATCACCATCGAACGTCGCGTTAAAGACCGCCACTGAGAAACCCTTGCACATGACTTCTTCAAGCGCAGCCTTGTCTGCTCCGGCAAGAAACGTTGGGCCGTTTGTCGAAACAGCTCTCCGAAATCTCCATGGGCCAAATTGGGCGGGCAAATTGGCGCCGCGCTCGTCATCGGAATATGCCATAGCTCCGCCTGTTCCGGCGAACATATAGATGGTTTGGGGTTGGTTTTTGTCCCGCATGAGCAGTTCCTCGGTCCGTTTTATGTGCGATCAGCTACCACGACGTCGCCCTTTGCTCACAGTCGCCAAACTCACCCCCCAGATCGCCAGCCACGCCGCCGCGAAGCCCGGGATGATCTCGTACACCCCCGTCGCTTCGCCCAGCCCGCTGGCGATCCACACCATCACCACCGCAGCGCCGGTCACCAGTCCGGCAACCGCGCCCGCGCCGGTCATCCGCTTCCATGTCAGCGACAGGATAATCAGCGGCCCGAACGCCGCGCCGAAGCCTGCCCAGGCGTTCGAAACCAGCGCCAGCACGCCGCTGTCGGAATCGCTGGCAATTACGATGGCGGCGATCGCCACCAGCACGGTGCTGATGCGCCCGACATTCACCGCCTCGCGCTCGCTCGCGTCCTTCTTCAGGAACAGGCGGTAGAAATCCTCGGTCAGCGAGCTGGAGGCGACCAGCAATTGCGAGGAAATCGTGCTCATGATCGCCGCCAGCAAAGCGGCAAGCAGGAAGCCCGTCACCAGCGGGTGGAACAGCGTATTGGCGAGAAGGATGAAGATCGTCTCCGGGTCTTCCAGCATGACCGACGGATTGCGCTCGACATAGGCGCGGCCCGCAAGGCCGATGCCGATGGCCCCCACCAGCGCCACGCCCATCCATGTCATCGCGATATTGCGCGCCATCGGCACGCCGCCCTCGCGCACCGCCATAAAGCGCACGATGATATGCGGCTGGCCGAAATAGCCGAGCCCCCATGTCACTGCCGAAAGGAAGCCGATAAAGGTCAGCCCGCCGAACAGGCCGAGGAATTCAGGGTCAACGCCCGCCAAGGTCTCGCGCATCTGCGACACGCCGCCGCCGCCATCGCCGTAAAGGATGACCAGCGGCATCACCACCAGCGCGGTCACCATGATGATGCCTTGCACGAAATCGGTGAGGCTCACCGCCAGAAAGCCGCCCACGGCGGTATAGGCGAGCACCACCAATGCGGTGAGCAGCACGCCTGCCATATAGGGGCTCATCCCCATGATCGTGCCGTCGATAAAGGTGCTTTCGAACAGCTTGCCGCCCGCCACCAGGCTGGCGGCGGAATAGACCGCGAAGAACACCACGATAATGATCGCGGAGACGACGCGCAGCATCGTCGCCTTGTCGGGAAAGCGGTTGGCGAGGAATTGCGGAATAGTCAGCGCGTTGCCGTACTCTACCGTCTGTTGGCGCAGACGCGGGGCGACCACCCACCAGTTCACCAGCGCACCGGCAAACAGGCCGATGCCGATCCACGCCTCCACCAGCCCGCTGGCATAGAGCGCGCCCGGAAGGCCGAGCAGCAGCCAGCCCGACATATCGCTCGCGCCCGCTGACAAAGCAGCCACCGCCGGATGCAGATTGCGCCCGCCGAGCAGATAGCCCTCGCTATTGTCGGTCGAGCGTTTCCACGCAAACAGGCCGATGGCGAGCATCAGGACGAAATAGAGGGCGAGCGCGATGATCGTGGGTGTCTGCATAGCCCCAAGCATAACGATGCGCGCGGTGCTGGCTAGGGGGCGGAGGGTTTTTGCAAGGGGATTGCGCGGCAGAGACGGTGCGGAAACTTACGCAAAGCCGCGCCGCCTCGCGCGAAAAATCCTTTCCTACAGCCAATCCAACATGGTGGAGCATGGCCATGGAAAAAAGCCTTTGCAGACAGAGCCCTTTTTGTCCCCTGGACTGTGTAACAGGTGTAACAGGTTCGGCAGCGCCCCACGCTTTCGCAGTTGCAGCAAGGGCGCTCGCTGTGTGATAGGGTGAACCATGCACCACGCCGAAATCTCCCCCCTGATGTCCGATGCGCTGGTGATCCTTGGCGCGGCGGGGATCGTCATCCCGCTCTTCGCGCGTTTCCGCGTCACCCCCATCATCGGCTTCATCCTGATCGGCGTGCTGGTCGGCCCCTTCGGCCTCGGGCGGATGACGTTCGAGTATGAATGGCTCTCCTACGTCACCATCACCGATCCCGAACGCCTCGCACCCTTCGCCGAATTCGGCATCATCCTGCTGCTGTTCGCCATCGGGCTGGAGCTGAGCTTCAACCGTCTGTGGCAATTGCGGCGACTGGTGTTCGGGCTGGGCGCGCTGGAGCTGATCGTGATCGGCCTGCTGCTCGCCGCCGCGCTTTCCATGATGGGGCAGTATTGGACGGGCGCGCTGGCGCTCGGCCTCGCCCTCGCCTTCAGTTCGACCGCATTGGTGTTGCCGATTGCGGGCACCAATTCGCCGGTGGGCCGCGCCTCGCTCTCCATGCTGCTGTTCGAGGACATCATGATCGTCCCGATCATCTTCCTCCTCGGCGCTTTGGCTCCCACGGCAGGCGATGGCGGCTGGGCCGGACTTGTCGACGTGCTGTGGAAAGGCGCGCTGGTGATCGCGGTGATGATGATCGCGGGCCGCTTCCTCTTGCCAAGACTCTTCGCACAGGCCGCGCGCACCAAATCGCCCGAACTGTTCCTTGCCGCCAGCCTGCTGGTGGTGATCGGCGCGAGCCTTGCCACCGCATTGGTCGGCCTCTCGCCCATTGTCGGCGCGCTGATCGCCGGATTGCTGATTGCCGAGACCGAGTATCACACCGAAGTCGAAGGGATCATGGAGCCGTTCAAGGGCCTCGCGCTGGGTGTCTTCCTCATCACCGTGGGCATGGGCATCGACCTCACCACGATCTGGGACAATCTCGGCGCGATTGCCGCCGCCGTGGTCGGCGTGCTGGTGCTGAAGGCCGTTGTCACCGGCGTGCTCTTGCGCCTGATGGGCGCACGAAGCGCCACCGCGACCGAGACGGGCATTCTGATGGCGAGCCCTTCGGAAACCTCGCTGATCGTGCTTTCTGCCGCCTCCTCCGCGCTGCTCATCCAGCCTGGCACCGCTGCCTTCTGGCAGATCGTGATCGCCATCGGGCTGACCGTCACTCCGCTGCTCGCCATGCTCGGCAAGCGGGTGGCGCGCTCGGTCGATCCCGCGCCCTCGCTCGAACAGTTGGACGATGATGCCGAAACGCCGCGCGTGGTGATCGTCGGGCTTGGACGTGTCGGGCGGCTGGTGGCGCAAATGCTGCAGCGGCACGAGCAAGCCTATGTCGCCATCGATTCCGATCCCGATCTCGTCGAGCAGGCGCGGCGCGATGGCTATTACGTGATCTTCGGCAATGCGCTGCGCGAAGATGCGCTCGACAAGCTGGGTATCGCGAGGGCTCCGGCGGTAATCCTGACGATGGACGAACACATCCTCGCCCAGCGCATGGTGCGCAAACTGCGCGCCGCGCATCCCGCATTGCCGATCATCGCCCGCGCGCGCGACAGCTTCCACGCGGCCGAGCTGTATCGCAGCGGTGCGAGCACAGCGGTGCCCGAAACGCTCGAAAGTTCGCTGCAACTGTCCGAAGCGGCGCTGGTCGATATCGGCGTGCCGATGGGGCCGGTGATCGCCAGCATCCACGAAAAGCGGGACGAATTCCGCGCGCGCATCCAGAAAGAGGGCGCGCTGGAGCACAAGCCGAAGCTGCGCACGAGCACGGCAGAGGGTTGAGAAATCTCGGATACTTGCAGGGTCTGGCCCGTTGATACGGGTGAAGGAGACCCTAAATGAGTGACGAAAAAGACCCTGCCAAGCCGACTTCCAACAAAGAGAGGTTCAAGCCGAAGAACGTCGCGGTTGATGAAGATCATGGCCGTGAAACGCGCAATATGAAAGACGTGCCGCGTGGCAGCGAAGGCGACCGCCGCCGCAATGCATCAGTGCGGCATAGCGACCAGGGCTAGGCGAACTGGGTTAAGCCGAAACGCTAACCAAAGTCTCGCGGATCGCCGCGATGGCCTGATCGGCCTGCTCGCCATCGGGGCCGCCGCCTTGCGCCATGTCGGGCCGTCCGCCGCCGCCCTTGCCGCCCACGGCCGCCACGCCCGCGCGCACCAGATCAACCGCGCTGATGCTGCCGGTCAAATCGTCGGACACGCCAACGCCGACCGTCGCCTTGCCGTCATTCACCGCGATGATCGCGGCAACGCCCGATCCCATGCGCTTCTTCGCCTCGTCGAGCAGGCCGCGCAGTTCCTTGGGGTCCATCCCGTCGAGCACCTGCCCGCTGAACGCGATACCGCCAACATCCTCGTCCGCCGCCGCTGCTGCGCCGCCGCCGCCCAATGCCAGCGCCTTCTTCGCCTCGGCCAGCTCGCGTTCGAGCCGCTTGCGCTCGTCCACCAGCGCCGCGACCCGTTCCTCGACCTCGTCGGGCGAGGTCTTGAGCGTCGCGGCGACCGATTTGAGCGATTCCTCGCGGCCCACCACCCATTTGCGCGCGGCTTCTCCAGTCAGCGCCTCGATACGGCGCACGCCGGAGGAGACGGCGCTTTCGGAAACGATACGGAACAGCGCGATATCACCCGTGGCGCGGACATGGGTGCCGCCGCACAGCTCGACCGAGTAATTGCGCCCTCCGTCACCGCGACGGCCCATCGAGAGCACGCGCACTTCCTCGCCATATTTCTCGCCGAACAGCGCCAGCGCGCCGGCTTCGACAGCATCGTCGGGACTCATCAGCCGGGTGATGACTTCCTCATTGCTGCGGATCTCAGCGTTCACCTCGGCTTCGATCGCCGCGATGTCTTCTGCGCTTAGCGGCTTGGGATGCGAGAAATCGAAGCGCAGCCGCTCGCGCGCGACGAGCGAACCCTTCTGCGTCACATGGTCGCCCAGCTGATTGCGCAGCGCTGCGTGCACCAGATGGGTGGCGGAGTGGTTGGCGCGGATTTCATCACGGCGCACGGCGTCGATCGCCAGATGGACGGTATCGCCCACCGCGATCTTGCCGCTGGTGATCGTGCCGTGATGCGCGTGGAGGCGGCCCAGTGGCTTGGACGTATCCGAGACCGCAATCTCGAGCCGGTGATCGCCCGAAATCGTGCCGCTATCGCCCATCTGCCCGCCGCTTTCGCCGTAGAAGGGCGTCTGGTTGGTGAGCACAGTCACTTCTTGCCCGCTATCGGCGGATTGTACTTCCTTGCCGTCCACCACCAATGCGACAACGCGGCCCTCGCCTTCGCTGGCGCTGTAGCCAGTGAACTCGGTCGCGCCTTCGCGTTCGGCTATGTCGAACCACAATTCGCCATCGGCTGCCGCGCCGGAGCCTTTCCATGCCGCGCGCGCAGCCGCCTTCTGCTGCGCCATGGCCGCGTCGAAGCCGTCCTTGTCCACCCCGATATTGCGGGCGCGCAGGGCGTCCTCGGTCAGATCGTAAGGGAAGCCATAGGTGTCATAGAGTTTGAATGCGGTTTCGCCGGGGAGCTGGTCGCCCTCGCCCAGCCCGGCGCTTTCCTCGTCGAGCAGGCGCAGGCCCTTTTCGAGCGTCTGGCGGAAGCGCGTTTCCTCGCGTTCGAGCACTTCGGTAATCAACGGCTGCGCGCGCCCGAGGTCAGGATAAGCCTGGCCCATCTCGCCCACCAAAGTGGGCACAAGGCGGTGCATCAGCGGCTTTTCCGCGCCCAGCAGATGCGCGTGACGCATGGCGCGGCGCATGATCCGCCGCAGCACATAGCCGCGCCCTTCGTTCGAAGGCAGCACGCCATCGGCGATTAGGAAGCTGGTCGAGCGCAGATGGTCAGCGATCACGCGATGGCTCGCGATCGTGTCTTCGCTCGCCTTGGCCTTGAGCAGATCCTGACTCGAATCGATGATTGTGGCGAAAGTGTCGGTCTCGAACACATTGTGCACGCCTTGCATGACCGTCGCCATACGTTCGAGGCCCATGCCGGTATCAATGCTGGGGCGCGGGAGATTGCCGACAATCTCGTCGGCTTCCTGCACGTGCTGCATGAAGACGAGATTCCAGATTTCGACAAAGCGGTCGCCATCTTCGTCGGGCGAACCAGGAGGGCCGCCGGCGATATCGGGGCCGTGATCCCAGAAGATCTCGGAGCACGGGCCGCAGGGGCCATCCGATCCCATCGCCCAGAAATTGTCTTTGGTGGGAATGCGGATAATGCGGTCTTCCGGGAGTCCGGCGATCTTCCGCCACAGGTCAAACGCCTCGTCATCGGTGTGATAGACGGTGACGCTCAGCCGATCTTTGGCGAGGCCCAGTTCCTTGGTGACCATGCCCCAGGCGAGATCGATCGCACGTTCCTTGAAATAGTCGCCAAAGCTGAAATTGCCGAGCATTTCGAAGAAGGTGAGGTGGCGCGCGGTGTAGCCGACATTGTCGAGATCATTGTGCTTGCCACCGGCGCGCACGCATTTCTGGCTGCTGGTCGCGCGCGGCGCAGGCGGCGTTTCGACACCGGTGAACACGTTCTTGAACGGCACCATGCCCGCATTGACGAACATGAGGCTCGGATCATTATACGGCACAAGCGGTGCGGACGGCACGGCAAGGTGATCGGCGGACGCGAAATAGTCGAGAAACACGCGGCGGATATCATTAGTCGAATTCATGCGAGCCGAGTTAGGCGCAAGAGCGCGTGGCGACAAGCCGAATGCGCGCATTACTGTATGCGGATTGTGCGATTGACGACCTATCCTTTGCGGGCGGTTACGATCCACATGGCAGCGGGAAGCGAAACGATGCCGCCAAAGCTGTGGCGCGAGAGCATGTCTCGCAGCCGCGTAACGAAGCGGTCGCGCGCTTCGGGATCGAGTTCGGATGCGGCGCGGGCTGCGGGGCCGATGCGCAGGAAGTAGCCGATGGCATCCTCAACAGGGTCTTCTCCAGCACCGGCGATCATCGGGAGGTCGAGCGGCTTGGCGGCGATGTCGGCCCAGCCCGCTTGGGTGAGGATGCGCTGCACCCGCTCGACATCGGCAAAGGCGAATGGGCCGGGCGCATTAGGCGGGCCGGGATCGGGCGCTTGTGGCAGAAGGCGGGTGACTTCGGTGAAGAAGGGATTGAGTACGCGGTCGCGGAAGCAGGAGAAGAGCAGACCTGCACCCTCTTCGGCCTGCGTGGCGAGATGCGCGAAAGCGGCCACCGGATCATCGAAGAACATCACGCCATGGCGCGAGATGAGGAGATCGGGGCGCTTGTCTGCCGGAGCGGTCCACTGCGCGGCATCACCCGTTTCGAAGCCGATATTGGTCAGATGGTTGGCGCGGCTGTTAGCGACGTCAATCAGCTGGGCAGAGATGTCGATGCCGGTGACCGACACCTCAGGCCGGCCGCGGGCAATCGCCAATGAAAGCTCGCCCGCTCCGCATCCGATATCGAGCACCTGCTTGAAACGGAACTGGCGGGTCGCGGCGAGAAGGTGTTCGGTCAGCAGCGAGAAGCTGCGGTCGGTGCGCCGCCATTCCGCCGCCCAGCTTTCGCCTGTGCGGCCCTGCCACTCGCTTGCATCGGTCATGTGCGTCCCTCACTCCTCCGGCAGGGCGTTAGAGCGCTTCGCTCCCGCTGGGAAGCACCAACGCGAAGAAGCCGGCTCCGGTGGACGATACGCCACCTTTGCCGGCTCCGGTTTCGCAAGGCCGGGTCTAACCTGTTACACCTGTTACAGTGTCCAGGGGGAAGAACCTTCCCGCCCGCCTTCTTGAGGATCAGTCTTCGGAGTCCGCGTCCGGCCCCGCCATCATCTCCCCGGCGACCTCGTCGGTTTTACCGCGGATCGCGGTTTCCAACTTGGCGCAAACTTCAGGATTTTCCTTGAGGAAAGTCTTCGCATTCTCGCGGCCCTGGCCGATGCGGATGCTATCATAACTGAACCACGAGCCCGACTTTTCAACGAGGCCGGCCTTCACCCCGAGATCGAGAATCTCGCCGATCTTCGAAATGCCTTCGCCATACATGATGTCAAACTCGACCTGCTTGAACGGCGGGGCGACCTTGTTCTTGACCACCTTCACGCGGGTGGTGTTGCCGATAATATCGTCCCGGTCCTTGATCTGGCCAGTGCGACGGATATCGAGTCGAACCGAGGCGTAGAATTTCAGCGCATTGCCGCCGGTCGTGGTTTCGGGATTGCCGTACATCACGCCGATCTTCATGCGCAGCTGGTTGATGAAGATCACCATGCACTTCGAACGGTTGATCGAGCCGGTGAGCTTGCGCAGCGATTGCGACATCAGGCGCGCCTGCAGGCCCACATGGCTGTCCCCCATTTCGCCTTCGATTTCGGCGCGCGGCACCAGTGCGGCGACCGAATCGACCACCAGCACATCCACCGCGTTCGAACGCACCAGCGTGTCGGTGATTTCCAATGCCTGCTCTCCGGTGTCGGGCTGCGAGACGATCAGCTCGTCAATATCCACGCCCAGCTTCTTGGCGTAGACCGGATCGAGCGCGTGTTCGGCATCGACAAAGGCTGCGGTGCCGCCCGCCTTCTGCGCTTCGGCAATCACGTGCAGCGCCAAAGTCGTCTTGCCCGAGCTTTCCGGCCCGTACACTTCGATCACGCGGCCTTTGGGCAGGCCGCCGATTCCGAGCGCGATGTCCAGCCCCAGCGAGCCGGTGGAGATTGCCTCCACATTCATCGCTTCCTTGCTGCCCAGCTTCATTGCCGAGCCCTTGCCGAATGCGCGGTCGATTTGCGCGAGTGCGGCTTCGAGCGCCTTTTGACGGTCCACGTTGGATTCCTTTTCAACCAGCTTCAGGTTTGCACTCGCCATGACACGGCCTCCGACAGTTCGCTAGGGCCCATCCCCCGCTTTCAACACTGACGCTTGTACCGCGTTTG
Source organism: Aurantiacibacter sp. KMU-128 (assembly GCF_056933515.1). Classification (NCBI taxonomy): domain Bacteria; kingdom Pseudomonadati; phylum Pseudomonadota; class Alphaproteobacteria; order Sphingomonadales; family Erythrobacteraceae; genus Aurantiacibacter; species Aurantiacibacter sp. KMU-128. The sequence continues at coordinate 834,030 of NZ_JBXORT010000001.1, read as the reverse complement.
TTCCATGAGAACAAGTGTGGAACAGAAATTTTGTTGGATTGGCGGAAATCCGCGCATCTGCGCCTATTGCGTGGCGCTTGTCACGGTCCATTCGAGCGTTCGCTCGCCGTTCGCCGGAACGCGCAGCGTGGTAATTCGCTGGCCGTTGCGCAGGCGCGTACGGGTGCCGGCAATGCGCCACTGGGTGCTCGTGCCCATCTCGACGCGGACATCAACCGGATCGGGATTGGCGTTGCTAAGCGTCATTAGCATCGCGAAACTGCCGTCTGCGCGTTGTTGCGGCGCACAGGTCCCGAACACCTGGCTGCTGGTGCCCAGCGCGATCTCGACATCCTGCCCGCGCGCGTAATCGCGCAACCGGTCCTGCGCGACGAGAAAATCGCCCAATGCCGTCTGCTCGAACACAGCGATGGTGCCCGATGGCATCGCCACGCCCAGTCCGGCGTCTTCCTCGTTCACTGTTTCGAGGATCATGCCGACGGGCGCGTTTTCGTAAGCGTAATAGGGCGCGCATTGCATTTCGTAGACGATCTCGCCCTCGATATCGTCCTCGCGCAGGAACGCGACCTGCTTCAGGCTTTGTGCATTGACGTCCATCGGCACGGGCACGCGGTAAAGCTTGAGATCGCCCAGATTCTCCTCTGCCGCCAGCACCGGCGCGGGTGCTCCGGGCGCGGGTGGAGGCGGCGGAGGCGGCGGTATTGCCGCCATGCGGGCGCCCGTCACCGTGATCATGTCCGCCTCGGCATAGCTCTCTTCGAAATAGTCATCATACACCGGCACCGGGGAGCCCGCCGCCGTGCTGCCCTGCGGCCAGCATTGCAACCGCAACGGTTCGGCATCGGGCGGATCGGCCAGCCCGGCAAAATTGCTCACGATATTCAGCGTACCTGCCACCGCCATCAGCTCGGCATTTTCGAAGCTCTGGCCATTATCGTTGAGAATGGTGAGCCAGCTCACCAGATCGAAGCGGATATTGTCCGCCTCGCGCCCTTCATGCACGGTGGCGACATAGTCGGCCTGCCAGTCGAAACCCCATGAGAGATAGGTGAGCGTCACGGTGTAGGTGCCACCCGCATCGCTCGCCGTGTCGATGGTGAAGACGGGCTGTGCGGAAAGGCCAGCGGGGATGCCGTCAAAGCTCAGCCGCTCGGGCAGGCCGGAGCAGCGCACGGCTTCGTAACCGTCGCCGGTTTGCAGCACGAGGCCGCCATCGGCTCTGGTGCGGACAATCGCCTGCTCGCTTTCCTCCGCGCCGGTCGCCAGATTGGTGCGGGTGATGGTGACGCGGTTGCCCAGCGTTCCGTCCACCAATGCGGCAGGGCTGAGCAGATCGGCATTGCGATTCTTCTCGATCGTGCCGCCGGGCAGGCCGGTGACGATGGCAGAGACCGCGATCATGCCTTCGGACACGCCGTCAAACCGGATGGTCGAACGGCCCGGTGGCAGCGTGACGGTGCGCGTCTCGCTAATCATCGCAATGCCTTGCGGCCAATTGCGGTTGAGCTCTTCCCACTCCGCGCGGTTGGGGTCGCGATAGACGGTGACCGCAAGCGCTTCGGGCGCGGAGGCGGTGACGGTCTGGCGGTCTTGCGCGGTGGCGGGGGTAGACACCAACGTTGCAATCATCGTCATTGCGAGGAGCCGAAGGCGACGTGGCAATCCAGTCCGAACGCTCGCGCCTTTGCACAGGCGCCGGAACTGGATTGCTTCGCTCCGCTCGCAATGACGGGGTCGGAGGAAAAGGCGCACCGCGCTGCCCCCTTAGAACCGCGTCTCGTATGTCACGCGCACCACGCGTTCGCTGTTGGCGGGGATCGTTACCTGATAGCGGCGGGTATCGAAATTGACCTGTTCGCCGGGGAGATCCTCGCTGGTCACGCGGAAATCGCGGCCCCACCAATATTGCGCCAGCCCGCTTTGCGTCAGTTCCACCGTCACCGGCTCCGGCTTCGCATTGGTGAAGGTGTAACGCATCGTCGTGCGGTAATAGGTGAGCGCGCGCTCTTCGGTGATTTCGCGCACGACTTCGCCGTCCTCGATCACGCGGTAGCGCGCGCTGCGTTCATACTCCTCGCCAGTGATGCGCTGGCGGCTTTCCACTTCGGCCTGCATGAACACATCGAAGGCATCGCCGGTCACCAGGCTGAGCGTGCTGCCCATCGGAGTGTGGCCGATGTAGTTTTCGCCGATGAATTGCGGGCTGCCCTGCGAATCGTTCTGGTAGAAGCGCACCGTGCCGGCGGGCAGAGCATCGCCCAGCCCGCCTTCGCTGCTCGAACTGAAGCTGATGGCGCTCGCGGCAGGGCGGAAATCGGAATCGTTCTGCAGCCAGCCCGATCCGATCGAATAAACGCGGGCGGCGGGCACGCCCTGCACATCGAGGAAGCTCACCTGCTTGGTCTGCGCATTGGCGATCGTGGTACGGCCCTCGATCGGGTAGAGGTAGAAATCGCCCAGCCGCTCGCGGTCGGCAGTCTGCGTGCCGGGGCGCACCATATCGCCGCGCGGACGTCCGCCGCCCTGGTAACCACCGCTTCCGGCGCTGCCCGCAACCAGCAGCGTTTCGGCATTGTGGAAGGTCGTGCCGGTATTGTTGGTGAGCGTTACCCAGCCTTGCATATCGGCCGTGCCGTTGGCTTCATCGTACAGCGCGACATAATCGCTCGTCCAGCCGAGGCCGGGGGTGAGGTAGCGGATCGAAGCCTCGCGCGTGCCCGACTGGCTGCTGTTGAGCGTGACCGAGAGCGTAGGCCGCGCGCGCAGGTTAGGCGGCACTTCGTCAAACACCACGCGCACGGGCAGGCCATCGTCGCGCAGCACTTCGATCCGGTCGCCAATGCGGATGACCACGCCGCCTGCGACCGAGAGGATTTCCGCGCGCTCGGTGGTTTCGACGCCGGTGGCGGGGTTGGTGCGGATCAGCGTAACCGTTTCGCCCACCGCCTTCTCCATCAGCTTTTGCGGGGTGAGCAGGTCGAAATCGAAATTCTGTTCGACAATCGCAGTGCCTTCCGCGTTGAAGCTGAGGGTCTGCGGGCGGATTTGCGCGGAGACATCGGGAAACTCGATGCGCGAGGTGCCGCGCGGGATATTGAGCATCCGCACATCCTGCACCAGCGCCTGCCCGTTCTGGTAAATCGTGACCGCGACATCGCCCTGCGCGCTATCGGCCGGGTCTGGTGCAGACTGGGCAGCGGCTGGCACGGCGAGAGCGAGCGCGCTGGCGGCGAGCAGAGTGGCAGCAAAACGAATGGTCATGAAAGTCCCTCCCCGAATATCGGCTGGCACAGAGTTCGGCTTTGCGCGCTGTATGCTGCCTGAATATGCGCCTGATAGCAGGCTTTTGCGCGGATCAAGCGCCCAATTCGCTGGAGCTCAACGAAAAAGGGCGCTCCGCATCGGAACGCCCTCTTTCGTTTGGCCTGAACGCCGATCAGGGGCGCGAGGGGTATATCCCGCTCAGAACCACGCAATAGGTCAGCACAAGGCTCGGCTGGATATTGTTTGCGCCCTGTCCGCCACCAACCGTGTCCGACTGGATAGCATCGGCTGCCATCGTGTCGCCGGTCGGGTTTGTCCCTTCCTCGAACACATTGCTCGCCGAGCGTGCAACGTAGGAATTGATCGGGTTGCGGCTGCTGGCGTCAATCCGGCTCACCCGCATTTGTGGCGAGTGGATATGCGAAGGCAGATTGGCCGTGCTCAGGAAAGTCTGTTCGGTGCCAAACCGTTCGCCCAATTGCACGGGCGTTAGACCCGGACCAAAACCGGTATGCATCGGCAGGCGGCCGCGCATATCAGGCAGGCCGAATGTCGTCCGTCCATCCCCGCCATACGCCGTGCCGTACAGCGAGAACAGCGCAGTATAAGTGGAGATAGCCAGAAGCTGGCCATCAGCCGAAGTCGTGCTGCGCGGGCAGAAATTATATCCGGCGGGGAAAATCTCCCCGATATAGCGATCCTGTGCCTGCACCGGTGCGGAAACGCTCAGCGCGCTTGCTGCCATAGCGCTTGCGGCGAGAAGTGCTGTCAGTTTGCTCATTGAAAATCCCCCAAAATCATCTCTCGCGGCGCATCAGCTGCGCGACGGGAATATGCCCTGCGTGACGATGCAATAATTGATCACCAGCGTCGGCATCATATTGGTGACGGGCTGCCCGCCCCCGACAATGTTCGACTGGATAGCATCGGCGGCCATGAGATCACCGGTCGGCTCGGTCGTCTCTTCAAAGACATTGTTGGCCGAACGCGCGAAGAAACCGTTGATCGGATTGCGCGAATTCGCGTTGACCCGGCTCACCGCCACGCGGGGATTATGACTGTGCGCGGGCATATTGGCGACGGTGAACGTCGTCGTTTCAGCGCCGAGACTTTGGCCAAGACTGCGGAAAGACAAACCAGCACCCTGCCCCTCTCCCATTGGCGAGCGGCTGCGCAGATCGGGCAGCGCAAAGGTCGTGCGTCCATCACCTCCGAAGGTGGTGCCGAGCAAGGAGAACAGTGCCGAGTTGGAGCTGATCGCCAGGATCTGCCCGTCGAGCCGCGCGGAAAAACGCGGGCACCAGTCGAACGCTACCGGAAAAATCTCGCCGATATATTTTTCCTGCGCCTGTGCCGGAGCACTGACAGCAAAGGACGAAGCGGCAATTGCGGTTGCAGCGAATAGAGCTTTCATTTTCATAGTCTTCCCCCCAATCAGCTGCGCGACGGAAAAATGCCGTACAGCACAATGCAGTAACGATTGACCTGCACCGGCTGGCTGTTGGCGACCGGAATGTTCGACCCTACAGGGTTCGACACAATCGCATTGGGCGACATCAGATCGCCGGTCGGCTCGGTCGTCTCTTCGAACACATTGTCTGTGGCGCGCGACATATAAGCGTTGATCGGGTTGCGCGTCGAGGCATTCACCCGGCTCACCCGCATCCGCGGATTGTGGCTGTGCGCGGGCATATTGTTGATGGTCAGCGCATACTGCTCCGATCCGAAGCGCTGTCCTATAACGCGGTTCGTGAGGCCTGGCCCCTGGCCTTGATGCATGGGCACGCGGCTTCGCATATCGGGCAGGCCGAAGGTCGTGCGCCCGTCGCCGCCATAGGTCGTGCCGATCAGCGAGAACAGCGCGGTATTGGAACTGATCGCCATCAATTGCCCGTCGAGCGAGGCGGTTTCCTGTGGGCAGAACGTGTAGCCCGTCTGCATGATCTCGCCGACATATCGCTCTTGCGCCTGTACCGGCGCCGCCGCCAGGCCCAACGCCATGACAGACGCCGGCAAGGCGAATTTCAAAGATTCACGGAATGACCCCATGGCCCCCTCCCACATTATTCTGGCGCGCTGCATACCCCCGCAGGCGCTTAGCCAAGTTGCAGCTCTAGCAAACACGAAACGAAATTGCGAACGCTTTCCCAATTTTTCCCGGCATCGCGGCGCTGCAGCCGCTCCCGCGCGAGCTAGCTGTTGCCGCCCTTTTGCAGCACGTCGCCAACCTTCTCGCCGATCTGCTGCACGCTGAAGGGTTTGGGAATGAAGTACATATTGTCGATATCGATCTGGCTGCGCAGCTGCTCCTCGGCATAGCCGGACATGAAGACAATCGGCAGTCGCGGGCGCAGTTTGCGCACTTCGCGCGCCATCGCCGGGCCATCCATGCTGGGCATCACCACATCGCTGACGATCAGATCGAAACGGTCGGGATCGGCAGCGAAGGCTTCGAGTCCCTCATCCCCGTCGCTGGCCGTGACGATGGTGTAGCCCTGCCGCGCCAGCGCCCGTTCGGCAACCGCGCGCACCATATCCTCATCCTCGACCAGCAGGATCGTCCCGCCGCCCGACCATTCGCGCACAGTTTCCTCTTCGTCGACCTTCTTCAGGTCATCCTCGGTCAGTTCATGCACCGGCAGATAGATGGTGAAACGCGCCCCCTTCACCTTGCCATCCTGCCCCTTGGCATTGCTGGCGAAGATGAAGCCACCCGACTGCTTGACGATGCCGTAGACGGTAGAGAGGCCCAGACCGGTGCCCTTGCCCTGCTCTTTCGTCGTGAAGAAGGGTTCGAACAGCTTGCCGATAATCGCCTGCGGAATGCCGCCGCCCGTATCTTCGGCAATCAGCACAGTGTAATCGCCCGCTGGGATAATCTCGCTGCCCATGCGGCGGATATCCTTCGCCTCGACCCGGCGGGTCGCAAAGGTCAGCGTGCCTGCCGCGCTTTCACCGCCGCCGCTCGACTGGATGGCATCGCGCGCATTGACCGCGAGATTGATGATGACCTGCTCCAACTGGCGCGGATCGGCGCGGACATGGCCGAGATTGCGATCATGCCGGACGGTGAGCGTGATTTTGGCACCCAGCAACCGCTTCAACAGCTGGCTGACTTCGGACAATATATCGGGCAGCTGGATGATTTCGGGCTGCAAGGTCTGCTGCCGACTGAAGGCGAGCAATTGCCGTGTCAGGCTGGCGGCGCGGTTCGAATTGGCCTTGATCTGCTGGATATCGTCATAATCGCTATCGCCGGGCGTGTGGCGCAGCAGCATCAGGTCGCAATAGCCGATGATGGCGGTGAGCACGTTGTTGAAATCATGCGCCACACCGCCTGCCAACTGGCCGACAGCCTGCATCTTGGTCGCCTGCGCCACCTGCCGCTTGAGCCGCGCTTCCTCGGAGGTGTCAGCAAGGCTGAGCAGCACCGCCGCTTCGCCCAGCCCGCGCACGCCGGCAAGGCCGAGGCTAACCGGATCGTCCGGCTCGTGCCGCAGCCGCACAGCGATATCGCCCGAACTGGCTGGCCCCTTGCCAAAGCGGCGCACCGCGTCGGACATGGCGGTCTTGTCGCGCGCCACCACCAGATCGCTGGGGTAAGGCGGCAATTCGTCGCCATCCAGCCCCGCCGCACGGCGGAATGCCGGATTGGCGAAGAGGAAATGCCCGTCGCGGTCGGTTGCGGCGAGGCCCAGCGGGAGCTGTTCGAGCAGCGCCTGCAATTGTCCTGCTTGCCCCTGCGGCTCATTGCCGCCCCAGCCGCCAAGGCCGATACCGGCATCGATCAGCAGCATCAGCGAAGGCGCTTCGGCAGCGGCCTTGCCCGGCACCCGCTCGCGCGCGGCCTTTTCCGGATCGGCCAGCGGCACCTGCACCAGCGTTTGCGGCGAGCCCTTCTTGCCTTCGCGGGTGAAATAGATCCGCTCGCGTTCGTCCGAGCGCAGCAATTGCACGAATTCCTGGCCCGACATCCGCGCCGTCTCGTCTCCGAAAGCGCGGCGGGCGAGCGCGGGATTGCCTGCCTTGATAACGCCATCGGGCGCGACCACCGCGGCTGCGATACCCGCAGCACCCAGCATCCGACCCAAAAGCCCGCCGATCTGCGTGCTGATGGCGGCAAAGGGATCCTCCCGCACAACAGGCGCAATACGCCAGATCAGGTAATCCTCCGCCCGTCCGGCGCGCGTGGCCTCCGCTGTCCAGCTCGTGTCCTCGTCAGCAATGGTGACCGCTTCGCCCTTGCCATCGCGCCACGCCGCCCGCGCCAACCGCGTCAGTTTTTCGGCGCTTGTTCCGTCCACCGGCAGGCTGGGCGGGCCGTTGCGCGACCCGAACCACAATTCGAACGCGGCATTGGCGCAGACGAGGCGATTGGCGCGGTCAGTAATCGCAATGGCAAGATCGGGCCGCTCGATCGCGGCGACCGTTACCGACCAGTCGGGCAGGTCGCTAAATGTTTCCCCCTGCGCCTGTGCAGGCATTCGTCCGGCAACGAAAGCGACCAGCCCCAGCACCACCAGCCCGCCGGTAAAAGCGAGCGTCACCGTCGCGCTTTCTGCCGCGTAGTGGATAAGCGCAACGCTGGCGAGCACAGCCGCGGCAACGGCCAACCCGTCAACCAGTCGCCGCGATTCTTGCAAATTGGCCAGATTCATTCGGCGGGGTGTAACAGCTTCCTGGCAGCGGGTCGCCTGCTCCAGCGGCGGGCGACGACAAACCTCCACAGGAAACTTGTGAGCAGATAGCCGATAGCCGCGGTGACCACCGACAACACGACAAAGCCGAACGCGGTGACACCGGCGGTTTGCAACCACCAGCCGAACTCGGCCCACCAGCCCTGCTCCAGCGCCGCCTTGGCGCTGCCCATCGTGGCAGGATCAATCTTGAGGGTGAACTGGCCAACCTTGTTCGCCACCACCAGCCAGAAGGGCAAGGTGAAGGGGTTGGTGACGAAAGTGATCAGCGCTGCGGTCGGCACATTCGCGCGCGCGGGCAGCGCGAGAAACGCCGCAAGGAAAATCTGCCCCAGCGGAATGATGAACCCGGCGAACAGCCCCAGCGCGACGCCGCGCGGCACCGAACGGCGGTTGAACCGCCACAATTCGCTGCGGCCAAAACGGTGGGCAATAGGCGCAAGATATTTGTTGCGGGCCATCTCGTCCCGCTCGGGCATTTTCGGCAAGCGCGCCGAAAGCCAGTTTTTCGCCCTGTTGATCATATAATGCGCGCGGCTCTTACACCTTTGGTGCCTATCCGATAGATGGGAATAGACGAGCGGATAACAATGCGAGCTTAACGGAGCGGGAAAAAGTTCGACCTATGTCGAAATACCCGGTCGGCAGCGCGTCCCTTCAGCCCTTGTCGCGCATCAACCGCGCCTTGTCGCGTTGCCAGTCGCGATCCTTGATCGTCGCGCGCTTGTCATGCGTCTGCTTGCCTTTGGCCAGCGCCAGCTCCACTTTCGCCCGGCCCCGCCCGTTAAAATAGATGCTGAGCGGTACCAGCGTCATCCCCTTGCGCTCCACCGCGCCGAGCAGCTTGTCGATCTCGCGGGTGTGGAGCAGCAATTTGCGCGGGCGCTTGGGTTCGTGATTGTTGCGGTTGCCGTGGCTGAATTCAGGAATTGTGGCGTTGACCAGCCACACGCCGCCATCCTTCACCTCGGCATAGCTTTCCGCAATAGAACCTTCACCGCCGCGCAGGCTCTTCACCTCGGTGCCCTGCAGCGCCAGACCCGCCTCGAACGTATCCTCGATATGGTAATTGAACCGCGCCTTGCGGTTTTCGGCGACGACCTTTTGCTTGTCGAAAGTTGCGGGTTTGGGGCGAGCCATAAGGTGGCGGCATGTAGGCGCGCGAAGCCGCTATGCCAAGGCGCAACTCTTACCGCACCACGACCGAGCCGTTCATGCCGAGGATCGAATGCCCGGTATGCGTGCAATCGACATCGTATCCGCCCGCCGCCGGGATCAGCCGCAGCTCGACCACGTCCCCGCCCGCCACCTCGATCAGCCCGTCGCGCACCAGATCGGCGCTGGCGGCATCCATCTGCGCGGCGGCGAAGAAGCCCGGCGCGGAGAAATTGTGCCCGCCATCGGAGACATTGTTGAACACCAGCACCACCGGCCTGCCCGCCGCGAGGGTAAGCGTGCGCGGCTCGAAATCGAAATTGTCGAGCCGCACCTCGACCCGCTGTGCCTCGGCGAAATTGGTCGATGCAGGCGCGATGCGCGGGGTGATAATTTGCGGAATGGCGCACGCCGTCAGCGCGAGCGTGGCGGCGAGGATGGGGAGTTTTCTCATGGCGACCTCTTTTGACACGTCATTGCGAGGAGCCGCAGGCGACGCGGCAATCCAGATAGCACGGGACTGGATTGCTTCATGTAGTTTATCGTGAGCGACTGCTGCAAGCAGGCAGTCGAAGGGCTCGCAATAACGGGGTTCACGTTGTGATGCCTTGCCTGCTTTCCGGGCGTGGATTTGGGCCAAAGCGATTGGGCCCGTCCGTTGGCGGCGTTATTGTGATCGCATACAGTGCAACAATCACCAGTAGTGCGATAGTGATCTCGGCAGGTTCCGGGAAAGACCCTTTGGGTATGAGGAAGGGCGGCAATGGGGCCAGCACCCAAAGCCCACTCGCGTTGAAATCGTGGAGCCTTCGAACCAGCCAGGCAAACGCGGGAATGCTTACGATCAAAGCGGCGGGGTTGCCGTTGCCAATGTTCGTAAACTCAACTTCGCCGATAAATGGAACCAGCTCCAGCACTTGAGCAAGAATTGGCACCATAATTATCATATAAATTGCACCGCCCGTACGCCTCGACCGCCCTCGCAATACGAACGTCTTGGCGAGAACGTCCATGAGGGAATGCAGTCCAGTTTCGCGCTTTGATTGCATCACCCAATCCCCGCGCTCTCCATCGCCGCATCCACCGCTGCCTTTGCCGCGTCCGAACATCCGACAATCGGCAGGCGGACATCGGGTGCGAACCAGTCGAACAGCTTGCTCAGCGCATATTTTGCAGGTGCAGGCGAGGCATCGGCGAACATCGCCTTGTGCAGCGGGTAGAGCCGCTCGTTCAGCTCTCGCGCGGTCGCGTAGTCACCGCTCGCCGCCGCCGCGTGGAAGTCCGCGCACAGCTTTGGCGCGACATTGGCGGTCACCGAGATGCAGCCGACCTGTCCCAACGCGTATCCCGCCAGAACCAGCGGATCATCGCCCGACAATTGGCAGAACTCCGGCCCCGCCCCCATGCGCTGCGTCACCACGCGAGAGAGGTCACCGCTCGCATCCTTCAGCGCGATAATCTTGTCGGGAAAGCGCCGGTGCAGCTCCACCACCGTTTCGGGCAGGATATCGGTCACCGTGCGACCCGGCACATTATACAGCACAATCGGCAGGTCGGTGCGCTCCGCCAGATAGCTGAAATGCGCGAGCAGCCCCGCCTGGCTCGGGCGGTTGTAATAGGGCGCGACCAGCAGCAGCGCGTCGGCCCCGGCAATGTGCGCTTCCTTCATATGCCACAGCGCGGTCTGCGTGTCGTTGGAGCCAGCCCCCGCGATCACTTTGACGCGGCCCGCGGCCTGTTCGGCGCAGATGGCTATGGTCTTGTGATGCTCGTCATTATCCAGCGTCGCGCTTTCGCCCGTTGTCCCGCAGGGCACCAGCGCGGAGGAGCCGTTTTCGATCTGCCAGTCGATAAATTTGCGATAGGCGTCTTCATCCACCTGTCCAACCCTGAAGGGGGTGGCGAGCGCCGGTATCGATCCTGAAAACATTCGTGGAGCCTTTCACGATTGCCGCCGTTACACCGGCAACATAATCCATTCAGCGCCTGATAAGGAGCGCCCGCACACAATGTCCAGCATGGTTCGTAAATCTCTGCTTTCCGCCGCCGCTTTGGCCGCCCTCGCCACCCCTTTCACCGCGCAAGCGCAAGATGCCCGCGTATGGGACGAAAACCGCGCCAGCCTGCGCGCTGAGGGGCCGGGACCGATGGCGCCGCAGATCGCGCGGTGGGAACGTCTGTGGGAAGACCGGCAGGCGCAATTGCCGTTCACGTCTTATGCGAACTTTATTATCGAAAACCCCGGTTTTCCTGACGAAACCACGCTGCGCGCGCGTGCCGAGCGGCGGCTGCGCGAGGAATTTGTCGATCCCGGCTTGCTGATGGCGTTCTTTGCCGAAGTCGATCCGGTGACCAACTACGCCAAGGCGCATTATGCGCTCGCACTGATGGGCACCGACCGCGAACAGGCGCGGCGCTGGGCGCTGGAGGCATGGCGCGGCGGCGAAATGAGCCCGACCGCCGAAGCCTCGATCTTCGCCAATTTCGGCAGCAGCTTTACGCAGGCGGACAATGACGCGCGGATGGACGCGCTCCTGTGGCAGCGCGAGCCCGATGGCGCGGCACGGCAGATGGCGCGCGTATCGCCCGATCGGGTGCCCGTCTTCGAAGCGCGTCTCGCCATTCTGCAGGGCGGTGACGGAGCGACCGCAGCACCGGGCGCGATGAGCGATCCGGGCTATCTCTACAATCGCAGCCGCGAATTCCGGCTGGAAGGTTCTCCCGGCAGCGCGGTGCGGATGCACATCACCGCACCCGAACTCGCCGCCCTCCCCTTTGACCGCGAGCTTTGGATCGAGGAATTGCTCAGCGTCGCCCGCGTCGCCAACCGGCAGGACAGCGTGCGCGTGGCGCAGCGCGCACCGCAAGCGTTTGCTCCGGGCGAAGACATTTCCGGCATGAGCTTCCAGCTGCGCGACGATTACACCTCGCTGATGTGGCTGGGCGGCACCAATGCGCTCTGGCATCTGGGCGACGGTGCGGCGGCGGCTCCGCTGTTCTACCAGTACGGGGCAGCGGCGCGCACGAGCCAGACGCGGAGCAAAGGCTTCTTTTGGGCCGGTGAGGCTTACCGGCAGGCGGGCATGACTGCCGAGGCGAACCGCCATTACGAAATGGCCGCGCAATATACCGATCGTTTCTATGGGCTGATGGCGCTGGAGCGGCTGGGCCGCCCGATCCAGCCCTATGTCGCTGCCCCTGCGGGCGCACCGACCGAGGAGGAACGCCGCGCTTTCCAATCCGCCCCGATTACGCAGGCGACCGCCGAAGTGGCGCGCGATACCGAATGGGCGACCGGCATCCGCTTCTACCGCGCGATATCCGATCAGGCGGAAACGGTGGGCGAGCATCTGCTCGTGGCCGAACTCGCCCGCGATATCGGGCGGCGCGATCTGGCGGTGAACCTCGCCGATGCGGCGGCAGCGGACGGCCATGCCGGGTTTACCCGCATCGGTTTCCCCACCTTGCAGACGCCTCCCGGCACCAACTGGACGATGATCCACGCCATCGCGCGGCAGGAAAGCCAGTTTGCCGAAAACGCCATCAGCCATGCTGGCGCGCGCGGGCTGATGCAGTTCATGCCCGCCACCGCGCAGGAGGAATCGCGCCGCGCGAATATGTCCTATTCGCCAAGCCGCCTGCTCAATGATCCTGAGTACTCAATGCGGCTGGGCAGCAACCATATCGAGCGGCTGATCGCGCAATATGACGGCAGCTACCCGCTCGCCATCGCCGCCTATAATGCCGGGCCGGGGAACGTAAACCGCTGGCTGCGCGAAAACGGCGACCCGCGCGTGACCGGCGACTGGCTGCGCTGGATCGAGGAAATCGGTTTCTTCGAAACGAAGAACTACGTCCACCGCGTGGTGGAGAACGCCGTGGTCTACGAACAGCTCTATCCGGAAAATGCGAGCATGGGGCGGAGCCGATTGGTGAGCGACTTTTTGCGGTGAGGTTCGCGTCAAAGCGAGCCTAGAGCGATGATGTCCGACAAAACCAACCCCATCACCCCCGCTGGCCTCGCCGCATTGAAGGCGCGCTATGACCATTTGCTCGGCACCGAACGGCCCGAGATCGTCGAGATCGTCAGCTGGGCGGCGGGGAATGGCGACCGGTCGGAGAACGGCGATTACCTTTATGGCCGCAAGCGGATGCGGGAGATTGACCGCGAGCTGTCCTTCCTCGCCAAGGTGATGAAGCACGCCAAGGTCGTCGATCCGGCGCAGCAGCCGGACAAGTCCCGCGTCTTCTTCGGCGCGACCGTCACCATTGCGGACGAGGATGACGAGGAGCGTCAGGTGACGCTGGTGGGCGATCACGAACAGGATGCGGGGCGCGGCCTCATCGGCTGGTCGAGCCCGATGGCGAAGGCCCTGCGCGGCGCGGAAACCGGGGATGTGCGTAAGGTAAGGCTTCCAAGTGGCTCAAAAGAATGGGAAGTGATGGCGATAACCTATCCGGAGGATTGATGCGCTTACTCCTTCTCGCCCTGCTGGCGCTGCTCCTCCCCGCTTCCGCCTTCGCACAATTTGCCGACTTGCCCTCCGCGCAAGTGACCATCACGCCCGCGGGTGAGGATTTGCACGTGACCATCACGCTGGAACACGCGGTGGAGCGTCTCGACTTCGACCCCGCCGATGTGCTGCGCGATGATGCCTTGCGGCTCGAAACGCCCGGCCTTGCCTATGCCGAGAACGCCATTACAGGCGAAGCCCCGTTCGACCGCGTGGAGTTCCGTCTGATTGAGGATTTGACCGAGCGCGACGCCAAATATCCCCCCTTCTACCGCATCGGCGAAGGGCGGCTGCTCTACGCGCAAACCGTCTATCCCGACCTCGCCGCTTGGGACGTGTCGCTAATGCTGGCAGGAATGCCTGACGGATGGACGCGCTGGCCCGATGCGCCGCTTCCGCAAGGCTATCTCTTCCTCGGCCCTGAAAGCATGGTGGTGGAACAGGGCGGTGTCCGCTTCGTGTTCGACGGCAATGGCGATGAAGCGTTCGAGGCGGAAATCCGCGAAATGGTCGAACATTCCATCGGCGTGCTCACCGATACATTTGGAATGCCGCCCGACCACCCGCCCTTTGTCGCCACCAGCATTATCGCCTCGGATCGCAGCTTTTCCACCGGGGACGTGACTAGCGATGCGATGATCGGCTTGCGCTTTATGGGCACGGCACCCGATCCGACATCGCGGCGCGCACTCGCCACAACCCGCTCCCTTATCCTCCACGAAGGGGTGCATTTCTGGAACGGCGGCGTCGCACGCTTCGCGCAAGGCACCCCGATGTGGCTGCACGAAGGCGGGGCCGAGTATATTGCCACGCTGGCATCATGGCGGCTGGGGTGGAGCGATCGCGCGCAGCTTCAAAGCACGTTCGGAAGCTGGCTGGATCGCTGTCGCACAGCGCTCGGATCGGATAACGAGGTTGCGCTCAACGATCTGTCCTTCATCCCCTCCAATCTTCGCTACAGCTGCGGTCCGCTGCTGCATTTGCTCGTCGAACTGTACCAGGGTGAAGGAGAACCCGGCCCCAACGTCGTGGAGATGTGGCGGGAGACCGTAAGCAATGCGGTAAACGATAATACCGGCGAATATACGCTGGCGGATTGGGTAGCGACGTCCGGCAATGCCGGTCTGCTCGATCAACCTGCCCTCGCCGCGATCCTTGCCACCAGCGGGCCTGAGCGGTGGGCGGTCGTCGATGCCGAACTCGCGCGTTTGGGCGTGGAGGTGTCGGAGGCGAGCAGCCCGCCGCTGCGCGCGCGCACTGCGTTGATGTTCCTTATTCGTAGCCAATGCACAGGGTTGGGGCCGGGCGAAGGCTACGGCTTCTATTCGGGCAGCACCACTTACCGGCTCGACACACCAGAAGGGTGCGGACTGCTCGCGGGCAATCCGGTCATCGCGACGCTGGGAGGCTCTCCCGTGACGGCGATAACGGCTGAGGATTACGCGGAATTGCAGGCGATTTGCGCGGCGCGTGGCACTATTGCCTTCGGGCGGGAGTATGGCGACCCGATCGACGTGCCCTGCCCCGGCGACCTGCCCGATCCCGCGACACAACCCGCCATTACCGGATTGCCCAACCTTCCCGCCTTCCGCTGATACAAAAACCCCCGGCGCAAACCGGGGGTTTTCGTGTGGCGAAGGGGTTAGGTGTTATTCGGCACCTTTCGCCTTGGGCTTTTTCTTGTCGCTGTCCGGCGTCAGGAGGCCAGGCGTTTCTTCGGCATCGCTGATCTCGCGCGCGAGGTCGAAACCGGCATCCTCGTTCACCTTTGCGGCGCCTTCGACCAGCTCGCCGAGCGACGCGCCGGTGAGGCCAAGCTCTTTCATCAGCCCGTCGAGCACCGGAGCCTGCGCGCGGTAGGCGAGCGCGGCTGCTACCGCGTCATTGGCGAGGTTTCCCGAGCCGCCGCCCGCGCCACCCGAGCTTCCGGCCGCGCCGGTACGCTGGGTGAGTCCATCGACCTGCACGATCTTGATGGAATCAATCGCTTCCATCGGCTTCGCGCTCTCGCGGATAACTTCGGGCAGCACTTTCAAGAGCGCCAGCTTGGTTTGCAGGCTGATCTGCTCCATCGAAAGGATATTCGCCGCCTCGTTCACCGCACGCTGACCGGCAGCTTCGACTTCGAAGCGGACGCGCGCGGCTTCGGCACGCAACTTCTCGGCATCGGCTTCACCCTGTGCTTCGAACTTCACCGCGGCGGCGCGGTTGGTCGCCGCATCCTTCTCGGCTTCGGCCTCGACCTTGATCTTGATCGCATCGCGCTCGGCGATCTTGGCGGCCTCGATCAGTTCGATCTTCTTTTGCCGCTCGGCAATCTCGCTTTCGCGCGCGGTTGCGACCCGTTCCTCGGCTTCGACCGCCTTGGCACGCGCCTCGTCGGCGATCGCCTTGGCCTGACTTTCCTCGCGGCTCTTGTTCTGCACCGCGATCTGCTGTTCCTGCCGCGCGATTTCAAGCGCGCGCACCTGATCAATGCGCGCTTCTTCCACCAGCCGGTCGGCCTCGATCTGTTGCGCATCGACCAGCTTCTTGGCTTCGATCCGCGCAGCATCTGCTTCGCGCTGACGCTCGGCCTGCTGGCTCGCGATCTCGGCCATTTGCGCGGCGCGGCGGATTTCCACCTCGCGCTCCTGCTCCAGCCGCGCATATTCCTGATCGCGCTTGATCTGGAAGCTCGCCTGATCGGCCTCCAGATTCTTCGTTTCCATCTGCACGCGCGTATCCTGCTCGATATCGTTGCGCAGCTTTTTGCGCGCTTCGATCTGCTCGGTCAACTTGGTGAGACCCTCGGCGTCGAAGGCGTTGTTGGCATTGAAGTGCTCGATGCTCGTCTGGTCGAGCCCGGTGAGCGAGACCGATTCGAGTTCCAGCCCGTTCATCGCGAGATCGTTGGAGGAGACCTGTTGCACCTTCTGCACAAAGTCAGCCCGCTGTTCGTGCAGCTCGTTCATGGTCATGCCCGCCGCGACCGAGCGCAGCGCATCGACGAATTTGCCTTCAACCAGATCCTTCAAAGCCTCGGGCTGCATGGTGCGCTGGCCCAGGGTTTGTGCCGCCATTGCAATAGCTTCGGCATCGGGCTTCACCCGGACATAGAATTCCGCCTTCACGTCAATCCGCAACCGGTCGAGCGTGATCAGCGCTTCCGCATCGCGGCGCACCACCGGCAGCACCAGCGTGTTCATGTTGACGGGCATGGTTTCGTGGAGGACGGGCAGCACCAGAGCGCCGCCGTTCATCACGACCTTTTCCCCGCCCATACCGGTACGAACAAAGGCAATTTCCTTCGAAGCGCGGCGGTAAAGCTTAACGAGGAAGGTGAGGAAGGCGATGACCAGGATCGCGACGACCGCCATCCCGATAAGGCCAAAGTCTAGCAGATATTCCATGTCGTCTCCTTATTCACATCCGTATTCGCGCTACACGCGCGCCTATTCGATCGGGGCCAGCTTGCGATCAGCCAGCGGCACCCCGAAAAACACCTGCCCCTCGCGGCGAACGAGCAGCACCTGGTCGCCTGCGGGGATGACACTGCCATCCTCATGCGGCTCCACCATGACATAATGCGCATGGCCGAACCGGTCGCGCACTTTCGCCCGCGCTGGCGAGCCCTTGGCCGCGCTTCCATCGGTAATCACGCCACGCTTGCCCACGAGGCTGTCCAGCCCCACTGCGGTGGTTTCATCCTGCGGCATAATCCGCCCGAGCGGCCGCACGATCACCGAAGTCGCAGGTACGGCGGCCCCGCCCGCAATCAGCGCGGCCAGCCAGCTGTATAGCGGCGATCCGGTGAGATCAGCGGCAAAGGCCTGCACCCCCAGCCCGATCATGCCAAAGCTGGCAAGCAGCACCATTACCCAAACGAACAGAGGCACTTTGCCAAGCCCGAGCAGCGTGGTCAGCGCGCCGCCAAGGCTCGCGCTCGTAGGATCGGCAATCGCGCCGTCCGCATCCAGATCGACATCGCCGCCAATATCGAGATCGCCAAGGCCGATCACCTGCAACAGGGCGAGCAAAAGCATAGCCCCCAGCGCAATGGCAAAGGGCAAGTTGTAAGCGGCAAACAGGCTCATCTCTCCATTCGCCGCTTGGGATTGGGGCCAAGGGCGCCTTTCATTTTGCGGGTTTTCTAGGAGAACCCCCTCCGTTCCGGATAATATAGGGAAAGGGTCGGAATTTTTCCAGAAAAACCGGACGTTGGGGTGGCGAATCCTGTCCGATTTTGGGGATTCCCAGCTGCGCGATCATGCGCCTATATAGAAGGTATGCTTCGCCGGATTGCCCTTGCCCTCGCTTGCACACTCGCCCTGAGCCTTGCTGCTCCCTTGCTGGCGCATGGCGTAGACCGCGAGAGTCTGGGCGTTTTCGGCGATTGGGGTGCGTTCCGCGACAGCGACGTGCCGCGCTGCTACGCCATCGCCGAGGCAGAAGGCGGCGGCGGTGCCTTCGCCACCATCGGCACATGGCCGCGTCAGAATGTCCGCCAGCAAGTGCATTTCCGCCTGAGCCGCCAGCTCGCCAGCGATCCGCGGATGCAGCTTGCGATCAGCGGGCAGCGGTTTGCGCTGACCGGCAGCGCAAATAATGGCTGGGCCGAAAATGCCGCCGCCGATGCGCGCGTTGTCGCCGCCATGCGCTCTGCCGGCAGCCTGAGCGTTAGCGCCACCGACACGCGCGGACGCCGCTTCACCGACCGCTACAGCCTCGACGGCGCAGCAACCGCCATCGACGCGGCGACCGTAGGCTGCGCCAATCGCTGATACAAAAAGGGCCGGAGGATCGCTCCCCCGGGCCCGTTTGCTCAATATGTTTGCGGCTTAGAAGCGGATGCCAAGACCGATCACAACCTGGTGACGATCAAGGTCGGTCTCGAAACGCGGGCTTTCGCCGGTTTCTGCATCGAGGAAGGCGTCGTCTTCAAAGTCGAACTCGCCGTCGGTGTAATTCGAATAGCGGTACTCGCCTTTGATGAACATGTTGTTCGAAAGCGCATATTCCACGCCTGCACCGGCGCGCCAGCCGTCGAAGTCGATCGCGGTTTCTTCGGTGATGACACCGTCGGTTGCCGAGAGATCGTAGCGCGCATTGGTATAGCCGCCACGCGCATAAATCAGCGCGTTGTCACCGGCACGGAAACCGATGCGGCCACCAGCATAGATGTCACGACCGTCTTCGAAGGCGAGGTTGAAGCCGACCGGCGCATCGGCGCTTTCACTGCTTGCGGTAGAATCGGTCAGTTCGGCTTCAAGACCCAACACAATGCTGTCACCGACAGCGACATCATAGCCTACGCCTAGGCCATACATGAAGCCTTCGATCGACTGGTCGAGATCTTCATTGCGCTCGTTGTCGATCGAGCTGCCAGCTTCGGTGATGCTGTAGCCGGTGATCACTTCGACGCGCGGACCTGTAAACAGGTTTTCCTGCGCGATGGCCGGACTCGCCACGGCAACGCCAGCGGCCGATAGGAGGAGAAGGGTCATTGTCTTTTTCATAATGTATTCCATTTGTTTGGTGCACATTTGTGTGCGTAGGACCTCACTAATGGTTCACGTCCACGTTTGGTTTCATGAACAGAACACTACGAGGCGCCTGTTGCCTGAAAACAACAATATTACACGATGAGATGACTTTCTTGCGCGACGAGTTGCCCCGGTCTGGTTCAGAAATGCGACGAACCGATTGGTTCTTGTCCGGTCGCACGCGCTAGGCAAAGCCAAGTTTTCGCTTTATAGGCCCGGCTCCCATGACCAATACGACATTGATGAGCATTCCCGGGCAAATTGACCCGGTTCCTGTCGCGCGTGACATCACGCCGCGCGCCGATGGCCGTGTCGATCTGATCGGTCTGCCCAAGGCACGGATTGCGGAGCTTTTCGAGGAAGCGGGGCTCGACGCGCGGCAGGCCAAGCTGCGCTCGAAACAGGTGTTCCACTGGCTCTACCATCGCGGTGTCACCGATTTCGCAGCGATGACCGATATCGCCAAGACCATGCGCCCATGGCTCGCCGAACGCTTCGTCATCGGGCGACCCGAAGTGGTCGAGGCGCAGCATTCGACCGATGGCACGCGCAAATGGCTGCTCCGCACCGCCGACGGCCATGATTTCGAGATGGTGTTCATCCCCGATGCGGATCGCGGGACGCTGTGTGTGTCTTCCCAAGTGGGTTGCACGCTCAATTGCACCTTCTGCCACACCGGCACGATGCGGCTGGTGCGCAATCTGACGCCCGGCGAGATTGTCGGCCAGGTTATGCTCGCCCGCGATGCGCTGGGCGAATGGCCCAAGGGCAGCATGGCAGGGCTCGACGACGCGGAGGATGAAGGCCACTACACCTCGGATGGTCGCCTGCTCACCAATATCGTGATGATGGGCATGGGTGAGCCGCTGTATAATTTCGACAATGTCAAAGGCGCGCTGCAACTGGTGATGGATGGCGACGGGCTCGCCCTCTCCAAGCGCCGTATCACGCTTTCGACCAGCGGCGTGGTGCCGATGATGGATCGCTGCGGCGAGGAAATCGGAGTGAACCTCGCGGTCAGCCTGCACGCGGTGACCAAGGATATTCGCGACGAGATCGTCCCGCTCAACCGGAAATACGGAATTGAAGAGCTGCTGCAGGCCTGCGCGGATTACCCGGGTGCCTCCAACGCCCGCCGCATCACCTTCGAATATGTCATGCTGAAGGACAAGAATGACAGCGACGAGCATGCGCACGAGCTCGTCCGGCTGCTGAAGACCTACAAACTGCCGGCCAAGGTCAATCTGATCCCCTTCAACCCGTGGCCGGGCGCAGCCTATGAATGCTCGACGCCCGAACGGATCAAGGCCTTCTCCAACATCGTGTTTGAAGGCGGCATCAGCGCACCAGTGCGCACTCCGCGCGGGCGCGACATTGATGCGGCGTGCGGGCAGCTGAAGACGGCTGCCGAGAAGAAGAGTCGTGCGGAGAGGGATCGGGAAGCGGCAGAGGCTGCTGGCTGAAAGCGCTGGCGATGAGCAGCGGCACGACACTCTGGCGATACAGGCGCAAATTTGCTGTCGGCGCACACAAAGGCCGCGTGCTTATCCGTTCGCGCACCACTGGCCTTGCATCGCAACTTCTGGTCGATGGCGAAATCGTGGCAAGCGACGAAACGCCTGTTTCGGGCGCCGATGCGGTCCGCAATCACAGGCTGGTTCACACGCTGCCAGACGGCACGCGACTGGAAATAGAGGCGGGCTATATCAGCCTCTACAATGTCGGTATTGCGGTGCGCCACAAGGGCGAGCTTGTCCATGAGAGCCACCCCGGCCGGCAAATCGCTTACCCGGAGAAATATCGTGAAGCGACGGTTGCCATGAAAGGGCAGTCGATCGGGTCGGTGATGAAGGAAGGGATGCGCGAGGGCGTGGGAAAAGACGGGCAGCCACTCAATTACGATCCGGATGTGTGGCAGCGCAACAAAATCCCGCTCGGCGTCGATATCGGAACCGGGCTGCTGTTCTTCGCCATCGCCAAGCTGACCGATCTGACCACGGCGGCGCTGGTCGGTGCGGGCGTCGGAATTGTCCTGCTGGTCGCGCAGCGCCTGACCAAAGTCGACCTGCTTGGCGGCCTTGCGATGTTCGGGATTGTGATGATGCTGATTTCGGCAGGGCTGGCGCTGCTGTTCCAAAGCGACGAGGCGGTGAAATACCGCACCACCGCACTCGGCCTGCTGACCGCGGCGCTGTTTTTCGGCGACGGCTTGATGGGCGGCAAACGCCTCGCCAAGCGGCTGATGCGCTACCTGCCCTACACCGATATCGACGCGGCAAGGCTGGGGATCGGCATGGGCGTAATGGGCGTATTTATGGCAGCGACAAACCTTATCGTCGCCCTCTTCACGTCGACCGATTTTTGGCTGTTCTACACCACATTCGCCGATTTTGTGCTCGGGATGGCGCTGATCCTGCTGGTGTTCAAATATGCGCGGGGAGAGCTGTTGCGAGAGAATGCGCCGAGATATCGGTTGGAAGAAGTGGCGGGCAAGCGATAGAGTTGAGCTCTTTTTCTCAAATTTGACACTATAAGGATATTTTGGTATCAAGTTTTACCAGGACGAAAGGAGCAGCACTTGTCAACTACCGACGAAAATGTCGCGCGCACCATGCGGGTCGCTCCAGAAGTCGATCAGCGTCTGAGGCTGCTCAGTAAAATCCTTAAGCGCCCGATCAGCAAGCTGATGGCCGAAGCGCTCGACCGCTATCTCGCCACCGCATTGGCCGAAGTGGAGCGCGAAGCCGAAGGGCTCGCCGATCTGGCCCGGGCGGCGCGGGACAATGATCCCGAAGGGACAAAGGCCATCGCCGCCTTCATCGCCAATGAACAGGCCATCGAGACCGATCCGGCAGATGGCCGGATGCTGCACAACAGTAAAGAGCGTCCTGCAAAACCGCCGCGCATCACGGCCGATGATCTGTTTGTCGGCGGCTGATCGTGACCGATAGCTGGGATCGCAAGAACCCGACGCTCGACGCCAATATCGCGGCAGCCGGTGAGGCAATGGCGGCCGCAGCACGAAGCAAGGCCGCGCTGACAGCCGAACAGCTGTGTGAATGGCACAGCCTCCTGATGAATGGCCTCGAAGCCGACCGCCCGGAAGACCGTGCCTTCCTCGAGGGCATCGTTTGGCGCGGACGATTTCGCGGGCAGAATGGCGATTTGTGCGTGAATGTGGGCGTTGGCCACTTGCCGGGAGTCCATTTCGAAGATGTCCCCGCGCAACTGGCGGAATTCTTCGAAAGCGCTGCCGAGTATATGGCCGAACTGGATCGACGGTTTGGCGCAGATGGCCCGCAAAGCGATGCCGACTTTGAAAACGTCTTGCGCCTTGCGGCCTATCTCCACGCCGAATGGGTCCGCATTCATCCATTCGTTAACGGCAATGGGCGGACGGCGCGGATGATCGCGCAATTCATCGGCCTACGCTATGGACTGCGCGAATTTCTGCCGGTGCGGCCGCGACCGGGTCAAGCTTACGAGCTGGCTGCGGCTGAGGCGATGCTGGGCAATTGGCAGCCAACCTATGCGGTTTTCCGCGATGCCTTCCGGAAAGCCGCGGAAACGGAATGAGCGACCTCGCGACAATCGCCTTCTACGAGAAATCCGCGCCGCATTACACGCTCAGCTTCGGGCAAGCGCCTTCCCGCGATCTCGATCTGTTTCTCGACCGCCTTGCGCCCGGCGCGCAGATTCTTGAGCTCGGCTGCGGCGGCGGGCGGGATGCGGCGCGGATGATCGAGCGTGGCTTTGTGGTGGACGCGACCGACGGCGTGGCGGCGATGGTGCGCAAGGCCAATGAACGCTTCAGCCTTGGCGCGAGGCATATGCGGTTCGACCAACTCGATGCCGACAACGCTTATGACGCAGTGTGGGCCCATGCCTGCCTGCTCCATGTTCCGCGCGCCGATCTGCCCGATGTCCTCGCCCGCATTTACCGCGCGCTCAAACCCGCCGGACTGCATTACGCCAGCTTCAAGCTGGGAACGGGCGAAGGCCGCGACTTGCTCGGGCGGTTGCACAATTTCCCCAGCGCCGACTGGGTGCGCGAATACTATGCAGGGGCGGGATTTGTGCCGGTCGATGAGCAGATCTGGGAAGGCGAAGGCGCCGACGGTACCGTGCGCGACTGGATCGCCGTGACCGTGCAAAAGCTCGGCTGATCGCGCGGGCGCAACGCCTCGTCCCTGAACCGGTTTTCCAACGAACCATTCATCTACGGTTGTAAAAAGATGAACAATACATCGTTTTACATCAGCAAAGGCTGATCGAAGCGAAAGGAGATTGTTCCCGTGAAAAAGACTGTCCTTGCACTCGCTGCGGCTACGACGCTCGCGATCCCTGCTGCGCCCGCCATGGCGCAGGGCGGACCGCCTTCCTGGGCTCCGGCGCATGGCTATCACAGCAATGGCGATCGCGGTTACGACCGTCGCTATGACCGCTACGACCCGTGCGACCGCTACGAGCGCCGCCGCGACCGCCGCGCCTGCCGCCGCGATGCGCGCCGCGACCGCGTTTATGACGATCATGGCCGCTACTACGAACCGCGCCGCGTGCGCCGCGGCGACCGCGTCTGGGAAGGCCGCGACGGGCGCTATTACTGCGAACGCGAGAACGGCACGACCGGCCTCATCATCGGTGCCGCCGGTGGCGCGATTATCGGGCGCGAGATCGATGGCGGGCGTGACCGCACCGTCGGCACGATCCTCGGCGCGGCGCTGGGCGGACTGCTCGGCCGCGAAATCGACCGTGGCAATGCCCGCTGCCGCTAACATTCTGAGCCGCTAGCCGGCCCACACAACGCCGTCGCTCTCTTCCCTTCGGAGCGGCGGCGTTTTTGTGTGTGCGCGCACGATTTTACCCAAAGCGCAGAATTCTGCGCTATGAGCGCCAGCATGAGCGCAAAACCGCACCCGTTCTTCGATATGCACACGCATGGTTTCGTGCGTGTCGCCACCGCCACGCCGCGCAGCCGCACCGCTGATGTAAGCTATAATGTGCAAGGCATTATCGAGCAGGCTGAGGCAGCGCACAGCCGACACGTCGACCTGCTGCTGTTTCCCGAACTCTGCATCTCCTCCTACGCGATCGACGATCTGCATATGCAGGCAGCATTGCTCGACGCGGTCGAGGCGGGGATCGAGAATTTGCGCAAGGCCAGCGAAAAGCTCACCCCCGTGCTGGTGGTCGGCGCGCCGCTGCGGCGGAACGGGCGGGTCTATAATTGCGCACTGGTGATTGCGCAGGGCGAAGTGCTCGGCGCGGTGCCCAAAAGCTACCTCCCTAATTACCGCGAATATTACGAGAAACGCTATTTCGCGCGCGGCAATGCCTGCCGAAATTTGTGGCTGAGTGTCGCTGGCGAGGAAGTGCCGTTCGGCGTCGATCTGATCTTCGCGGCGGAGAACCTGCCCGGATTCACCTTCGGCATCGAGATTTGCGAGGATTTCTGGAGCCCCACCCCGCCCGGCACCATGGCGGCGCTGGCGGGCGCGAATATCCTGCTCAACCTTTCGGCCAGCAACATTACCATCGGCAAATCGGACGAACGGCATATGCTCTGCCGCGCCTCCTCCAGCCGCAATGTCTGCGCCTATGCCTATTCCGCCAGCGGGTTCGGCGAGAGCACGACTGACCTGAGCTGGGATGGCCAGGGCATGGTCTACGAGCTGGGCGATCTGATGGTCGAAAGCGTGCGGTTCGAGCTGGAGCCGGAGCTGTGCGTCACCGATATCGACACGCAGCGTATCCGTAACGAGCGGATGCGGATGGGCACTTTCAATGATGCGGCAGAGGATGCCGGCCGTCCCGAAGACAGCTACCGCGTTGTCGGGTTCGAGCATAGCTACACGCAAGGTGACATCGGCCTCCAGCGCGCGATCCGCCGCTTTCCCTTCGTTCCCAACCGGCAGGAAAAGCTGGACGAGGATTGCTACGAGGCATTCAACATCCAGGTCGATGCGCTGATGCGGCGGATGCAGGCGACCGGCACAAAGGCTCTGGTGATCGGGATTTCTGGCGGGCTCGACAGCACGCACGCGCTGATCGTGGCAGCAAAGGCGTGCGATATGCTCGGCCTGCCGCGTACCACCATCCGCGCCTACACCATGCCCGGCTTTGCGACGTCAGATGGCACCAAAGCCAATGCGTGGAAGCTGATGGATGCCTTCGGCGTCACTGCCGAGGAAATCGACATCCGCCCCGCTGCGACGCAGATGCTCAAGGACATGGAGCACCCCTTCGCCGATGGCGAGCCGGTGCATGATGTGACCTTCGAGAATGTGCAGGCGGGACTGCGCACCGATTACCTCTTTCGCCTCGCCAACCATCACAAGGGCTTTGTGATCGGCACCGGCGATCTGTCAGAGCTGGCGCTCGGCTGGTGCACCTATGGCGTGGGCGACCAGATGAGCCATTATGCGGTCAATTCGGGCGTGCCCAAAACGCTTATCCAGTATCTCATCCGCTGGTGCACCCGCACCAACCAGTTCGACGCGACCTGCGATGCTGCGCTCGAAGACGTGCTCGCCACCGAGATCAGCCCCGAATTGGTGCCCGCGGGTGCCGATGGCGCGATCCAGAGCACCGAGAGCATTATCGGGCCGTATGAGCTCAACGACTTTTTCCTCCACCACACGATCCGCTGGGGGCAAAAGCCGAGCCATATCGCTTTCCTGTGCTGGCACGCGTGGAAGGATGCAGAGGCCGGCCTGTGGCCGCACGCCTTCCCCGATGCGGGCAAGAACCAGTATGATCTGGCGACGATCCGCAGCTGGCTGGAGAAATTCGTGCAGCGTTTCTTCGCCTTCAGCCAGTTCAAGCGCAGCGCCCTGCCCAACGGCCCCAAAGTCAGCGCGGGCGGCGCGCTCTCCCCGCGCGGAGACTGGCGCGCGCCGAGCGACGCGGTGGCTGATGTGTGGCTGGAGGAATTGCGGGCGAATGTGCCCGAACGCGAATGATCACGCCGCGCGATCCCGAATACGAAGAAGCCCGCGAATACAAGGAAGGCCGCCGCCAGATGGTTTCGCCTTTCGCGGAGGTTGCGGACTGGATAGCACAGGAGTTCAGCGTCGAACGCCCGCTGCAAGTGCGGCTTGATCGCCCGGGCAAGCCCATTCCGCCAGATTTCCGTTTTCGCAGCAAGAAATACCGGCTCGATATCGTTTTCGAACACGAGGAGGTCAAAAACACATTTCACGAGCCCGAATTCCATGCGTTTGACGAAGAGAAACAGGCGCGCATCGCCGCGTTTTTCGCCGACGCGGTCGAACGGCACCGCTCCGCGCATACAGGTGCGCTTGGCAAGCTCCTCCCCTTCCGGTCCGGCAAGGTTCCGAGTGCCGCGCAAATGACTGAATATGGCCTGTTCGTCATCTTCAGCGCATTTGATCACGTCGCGCGCCAAGAAGCGAATTCTTCCATTCCTCAACGCGAAATCGACGAGCTCCAAGCGCAACTCGCACCACTCGGCATCTGGAAGATTTTTCGCCTTGGTGCGGGTGTGACATTCATGTTCGAGACCGATGCGCAGGCCGAAGCGGCGCTCGGCAATGGCGCTTACGAAACCTGCCGCGACAGCTATTGGACGCTTCTTCAACCGCACGACCGCTACGGCTATTTTGCGCAAACGCCGATCTGGGACAGATGCGACAGTAGAGAGACCTTCGAACGCGACTACAAAGGGAGTTGGTTCAACTACACGCGCTAAGATGTGCTTAGGCTGCTTGTCCGCTATTGTGTGACCGGGCGTGGCGAGGAAGCCTGCCCGTTCAGGCACTGCTGCACTTGCTCGTCAACCTGCCGACGCGCTCTGGTCGCAAGTCCGGCTTGCTCCGGCGGCAGCGCGCTGTAGGGTAGCGCAATGTCAGGCAAAGCAGTCCTCGTCACCGGCGGCGCAAAGCGTGTAGGCCGCGCTATCGTCGAACGGTTTGCCGAGGCGGGTTGGCACGTTGTTATCCATTACAACCGCTCGGGCGCTGCGGCAGAGGCACTGGCCGCCAGTCTGCCCTCTGCACAAACGATCGGTGCCGATCTGTCGAGCGTCGCGGCGGGACGCGCCATGGTGCGTGAACTGGCCGGACAACTCCACGACTGGCGCTGCCTCGTCAACTGCGCATCAATTTTTGAACCGGACGCTGTAACCGGACTGGACGAGGCAACGAATGCAGCCGCTATGGGGATCAATGCCACCGTTCCTGTTGCTATGGCGCAGGCCTATTTCGCGCACGGATGCAGCAATGCGGGGCGGCGCCTGGTGCAGGTGACCGACCAGAAGCTTGCCAATCTCAACCCCGACTTTTTCAGCTACACGATGAGCAAGGCCGCCGCCGATATCGCCGCACGAATGATGGCGATGGCGTTCCACGGCAATGATCGCGTCTACACGCTCGCGCCCGGGGCCATCCTGCCGAGCCATGACCAGACGCCCGAAGAGGCGCGGCGCAGCCATTTGCTCAACCTGCTGGTGCGGCAAACAGGTGCGGATGAAATTGCCGATGCGGCACTGTTTCTGGCTGAGGGGCCGCTTGCTTCGGGGCAAAACATTACTGTTGATTCCGGACAACATCTGTTGCGCCAGCCGCGCGACGTGATCTATCTCGAACGGGAGGGGATGGGGGAATGAGTGACACTTTGACAATGGAACACGCGGGTGAGGCGCAGACCAAGCCCGCCAAGCCGCGCAAACGCCACGCGCTCACCACGCGGCTATGGCATTGGGCCAATGCCGCCAGCATCATCATTCTCTTTATGAGCGGCCTCAATATCTCCAACGCGCACCGCCGCCTGTACTGGGGCAATGACGGGTTCAGACCGGAGGAAGCCTGGCTGGACGTGCCGCGTTTCCCCGGCTGGGCGACGATCCCCGATCATTACAACCTCGCCGCGGCGCGCGACTGGCATATCGTGTTCGCGCTCGTCTTCGCCTTCGGGTTGCTCGCCTTTATGATCGCCTCGCTGGTCAACGGGCATATGAAGCGCGACATTTTCGCCCGCGCGAAGGAGTGGAGCCCGGCCAATATTTGGACCGATATCCGCGAGCATCTGAAGCTCAATTTCGAGCACGGCGAAGGCAAGTACAACATCCTCCAAAAGATCGCCTATGCGGGCGTGATCCTGATCCTCATCCCGCTGATGATTGTCACCGGCATGGTGATGAGCCCGGGCATGGAGGCCGCGTGGCCGTGGATGACTGACCTGTTCGGCGGTCGCCAGAGCGCGCGCAGCCTGCACTTTATCGCCGCATGGCTGCTGTGCGGATTTCTTGCACTGCACCTTGCGCTCGTGCTGCTCGCCGGGCCGGTTCACCAGATCAGGGATATGATTTTCGGGGGGAAAGAATGATGCAACGGCGCAATTTTCTCGTCGCGGCAGGTGCCGCTTTCCTCGCGGGATGCACCGAAATCGGCAAGACCGACTGGTTCGGCAAGATCGCCCAAGGCGCACAGAACTGGCATCGCGGCCTGCACCGCGCGCTGGGCGGCGGGCGCATCCCGATGGCACCCGAATATGATCGCAGCGCAATCTCGCCCTATTTCCGCGGCAATGGCAATTTGACGGTCGACAGCGATGCCTATCGCGACTCGCTGGCTGCGGGCTTTACCGATTGGCGTCTGACGGTCAGCGGATTGGTGGACACACCGCTCAGCCTCTCGCTCGACGATATCCGCGCCCTGCCCCAACGCACGCAGGTCACACGCCATGATTGCGTCGAGGGCTGGAGCGCGATTGGCGAATGGACGGGGCCGCAGCTCTCGCACATTCTGGAGATGGCAGGCGTGCAGGAGGGCGCGCAGTTCGCCATCTTCCGCTGCGCCGATTTCACAATGCGCGGCCCTGCCGATAACCGCCGCCGCGTGGATTATTACGAAAGCTGCGACATGGATGATGCGATGCACCCGCAAACCATTGTTGCGCATATGCTCAATGGCGAGGTGCTTCCCGAACGCAACGGCGCGCCTTTGCGGATGCGGCTGGAGCGGCAGCTGGGATACAAGCAGCCGAAATACCTGACCGGGATCGAGCTGGTCGCAAGCCTTGATGGCATCAATGGCGGACAGGGCGGCTATTGGGAGGATGTTGCCGGATACCAATGGTATGCGGGGATTTAGGGTTCGCTACAGGGGCGGATACACCCGCTCCATGGCTTCCCAGTTAACCCGCACCAGCTCCTCCAGCACGTCCATGTCCACATCGGTCAGCTTGTTGATATAGAGGCAGCTCTTGCCGCGCGAATGTTTGCCCAGCTTCGCCAGCAATTCCTCGTTGCGCTTCGCAGTGAGTTCCTCGCAATAGCCGCCCATCAGGTAGAGCGAATGCTTCGCCTTACGCGGGCTAAAGCCAATGCGCAGAAAGTCCCCCTCGCGTCCGGTTTCGTATTTGTAATGATAGGTGCCGTAGCCAACCATGGTCGGCCCCCACATTTGCGGTTCCTCCCCCGTCACGCGGCGGAACAGCGCGTCGAGCACCTTCGCATCCTCGCGCTTTCCGGCGTGCTCGACGCCCTCGATAAACGCCTCGACCGCAACGGAGGTGGGCTGGGTTTTGTTCTCGCTCATGGGGAAGAGTGTAGCGCGCAATTGACTTCCCCGCAAAGCATCCGCAAACCCGCCCGTCA
Organism: Aurantiacibacter sp. KMU-128; assembly: GCF_056933515.1. Lineage (NCBI taxonomy): Bacteria > Pseudomonadati > Pseudomonadota > Alphaproteobacteria > Sphingomonadales > Erythrobacteraceae > Aurantiacibacter > Aurantiacibacter sp. KMU-128. The sequence continues at coordinate 804,257 of NZ_JBXORT010000001.1, read as the reverse complement.
GGTCCGATAAGATATTCAGGGGATGCAGAATTTATGTGGTTGCTCGACAAATTGCTCAAGCGGGTCATCAAGAATGGCAAGCTGATCGTCACCGATCATGACGGCAAGGTCTACGAATATGGTGCAGGTGGCGAAGTCGAGGGCGGTTACTCGGAGCCGATGCACGTCCGCCTCACCAATCCCAAGGCCGCGATGCATATCGCCCGCTACCCGCAGCTGGGCACCGCAGAGGCCTTCATGTGGGGCTGGATGGACATTGTCGAACCGCATGATCTGCGCGATCTGATCCTGTTCTTCACCGCCCAATCCAAGGCCATCGGCGATGCCGCGATCCAGCCGCAGAGCAAGGCCAAGTGGCTGGCGCAGAAAGCCATTGCCAAGGCCGACAGCATCAATCTGCCGGGCAAGGCGCGCAAGAATGCGGAGCACACCTACAACCTCACCCGCCGCCTTTATGAGCTGTTCCTCGACGAGGACCGGCAATACACGATGGGCTATCACCGCACGCCCGATGTCTCGCTCGAACAGGCGCAGCTCGACAAGAAGGCGCATCTCGCTGCGAAGCTGAACATCACTGCCGAGAACGGGCCCAATATGCGCGTGCTCGATATCGGCTGCGGCTGGGGCGGCTTTGCGCTCTATCTCAACCGGATGTATGGCTGTGAAGTGCTGGGCGTGGCGCTCGCGCCCGACCAGATCGCCTTCTGCAAGGAACGCGCTGCCGAGGCGGGCGTGTCCGACAAGGTGAAGTTCGCGCTGATGGATTACCGCGAGGTTCGCGGGGAATTCGACCGGATCAGCTCGATCGGCCTGCTCGAACACGTCGGCACCCCGCACTACCCGCAATTCTACGAGCACACCGCCAAGCTGCTGAAGCCCAAGGGCGTGATGCTGAGCCATGCTTGCGGCCGCGCGGGCCCTCCGGGCTTTACCGATGCCTTCACCCGCAAATACATCTTTCCGGGCGGCTACATCCCCGCTTTGTCGGAGCTGATCACCCAGTCCGAGCAATTCGGCTGGCAGGTGATGGATGTAGAAGCGATGCGCTTCCACTACTGCTACACGCTGGAAGAATGGTACAACCGCACCGTGATGCACAAGGACGAGCTGGTCGAAATGTATGACGAACAGTTCTACCGTATGTGGCTGTTCTACCTCGCCGGAGCCGAGCAGGCCTTCCGCAATGGCGGGCTGGTGAACCACCAGATCGTCTATGTGAAAGACCGCACCGCCCTGCCGATGACCCGCGACTTCATGTACGAAGAAGAACGCCGCCTGCAGGGCATGGAAGAACCCCCACAATGGCACCTCGATCCGGCGCTGAAGGAAGCGGCGGAGTAGAGACGTGAAGCGCGTTACGACTCGCGATTTGGTGGCGGTGGTCACGGGCCTTGGAGCCATCGCCATTAGTTCCGCTGGTTTGCCGCTGGTTTGGCTGCTGCTGGTGGCCTTGTGCGGCGCACTGCTCCACCTCATGACCGGGCCTTATCTCAAGGCGGTTCCGGGACGTTCTGTAGCAAGCCCCGAGACAGCGGGTTGGTTCGGAGTGCTCTTTGCGGCGCATCTGTTCGTGGCCGGAGTTATCGTAGCGCTTTCGTGGCTGCTGCGCTTACCTTTCCAATAGCCAGTCAATCGAGCAACAAAGGGGGAAACGATGCTCATTAAACGACGTGCTCTGCTGAAAGGCGGTGCTCTCGGACTGGCAGCGACACTTCCATTTGCGCCCGCAGCCGCGCGCGATCCGGCAGTGCGGGTACGCCATAGCGGCACGTCGCTTGCCGTGCCCGATGCCTCGCTCGCCTATCGCTGGACGAATGTGCTGCTCGACACCGCCGCAGTCGATGTCCGGCAATATGGCGCGCGGCCCACAGTGCTGGCGCGGGCGATGGGGATTGTCGTCTCCGCCATGTATGAAGCGTGGGCTGCCTATGACGACACCGCGCACGGCGCATGGTTCGGCACACGGCTGAAACGTCCGGCGAGCGAGCGTACCCTTGCCAATCAGGAAGAGGCGATCAGCTATGCGGTCGCTCACGCGCTGCGCGATGTCTATCCCGAAAGCGGCTCGGCCATCAGCGCGGCGCTGCTCTACTTCGGCTACGATCCGGATGGCGCCATTCCCAACGCCGTCACTCCGGCGGGTATCGGCACGCTTATCGGCGAGACGATCACCGGCGAATGCCACCGCGACGGGGCCAACCAGCTGGGAGACGAGCCGGGTTCGAGCGGCGATGCCTATTCCGACTACACGCAGTATAATCCCGTCAACCCGCCCGACCGCATCCTCCACCCCGATCGCTGGCAGCCGATCACCTTCCGCTACCCCGACGGCTCGACCGCTGCGCCAGGCTTCCTGACGCCCCACTGGTACCGTGTGAACACTTTTGCGCTGACGTCGTCTAACCAGTTTCGGGCACCGCCGCCGCCGCTGGTGGGCTCGGACGAATTGCTCGCCGAAGTGCAGCAGGTGCTCGATTTCAACGCCGGATTGACCAATGAGCAGAAGGCAATTGTCGAATTCATGCGCGACGGCCCCGGCTCGACCGGCCAGTCGGGGCACTGGCTGCGTTTCGCGCAGGACGTCTCGCGCCGCGATCGCAACGGTCTGGACGATGACGTGAAACTGTTCTTCACCGTAGGGATGGCGGCACACGATGCCTTCATCGCCGCATGGGATACCAAGCGGCATTACGACAGCGCCCGCCCGTGGACGCTGGTGCGCCATTACTTCGCGGATCAGACCATTCGCGGCTGGGGCGGCCCGGGTCGCGGCACGGTCGAACTGCCGGGCAGCGAGTGGTATCCGTATAGCCCGTACGAATTCGTCAGCCCGCCCTTCCCTGGCTACGTCTCCGGCCATAGCGCGGTGAGCGCCTGCTGCGCCGAAGTGCTACGTCTGGTAACCGGCGACGATGAATTCGGCGCGGAGCTCACCCGCATTCCCGGCGACATTACCGAGCCCGAGGCGCTGGGCGAGGAAGTGCGCATGGTGCTGCCGACCTTCACCGCCACCGCCGATATGGCGGGCATTTCGCGCATCTATGGCGGCTATCACATCGAGGCAGACAACCGCGAAGGCCTGCTGATGGGCCGCCGCGTCGCCGCCGTTGTGCATGACCGGGCACAGGAATTGTTTGCCGGCTAAGTGAAACAATAAAGCATTTTGTGGCCGGTTCGTGAGCGCGAGGTACGGGCCGCCGGATGCGAACTTGCTCAAAACACGCTTCGTCTTTGGCGCAGCGCTGGCCGTCGGTCTATTGGCCAGGACTGCTCAAGGAAATGCGCGGCTAGCTACGCAGCCACTTCGCCACAGGACCGAAGCCCAGCAGCGCCGCTCCCACGAATGGCAGTGCCACCACCCACAGCCGCACGCCGGTCATCCCCTCGGGACTGGCAATGCTGATCGCCGCCGTCAGCGCGAGGCCGAGCGAGATCAAGAGCAAACCCATGACCAGCTTCCAATGCGGTATCTGCCTTTTCTCCATTGGCCTACCATTCTCGAAGCGGGCAAACAGGGCGATCATCGGCAGCAGCGCGGCGAGATAGACTGCGATCCAGACAGGCCGCGCGAGCCACCACTCCGCTGTTCCGGGATAGGTCGACAGACCGATTCCGCCTGCCAGCCAAGCCAGCACGACCACCAGAACGAAGGCGGTTAGGTGCCAAAGATAAACCGTCATGATCATACCGCTGAGCAGGATCGTCGCGGTCCACAGGCGCACATTGTCGAGCAGCCTGCGTCCCCAAGGCTCTATCACCAGCACAATTCCGGCCTGCGCCATACCGAGCGCCAGCAGCGCGCTTGTCGGCGGCATCGAATTGGAGAGCTCTGCACCCGGCACGCCGATCATCGCAATGGGATAGGGGCCGGTAACCGAAAGCGCGAAGAGCGCCGCCGCGCCGACGAGGAAGAGGGCCGCGCCCCTTGTTTGTCCCAACCAGCCAGTCTGCCAGCCATACCCCAATTGATGAACGGCCACCCACACAAAGAGGAAATTGGCAAAGGCGATGTATGGTACGTCCATGCCTAGCCGGAGCCAGTCGACCACCGCCACTTCCAAAACAAGTGCAGCAAAGCTCAGCGGGCCAAACCGCTGCCAAGCCTTGAGCGTGAGTGGCGTTAGCGCAGTCACCAGCAGATAGACCGCGAGGAACCATACAGGCACCAGTGCCAGCTGCGTCGCCATGCGCACCGCATCGCGGTCCATCCCCGCAAGAGTCATCGCAAAGGCCAATGCGGCCCAAACAAGCAGCACCGGAAAGACCGGTGCGATCAGGCGCTGGATGCGGCTCGCAAACCAGTTGCGATAGACGCCCGTTTCACCCGGCTGAACCTTGCGCAACCGGGCCTGCCAGCTCACGCTGTTGGCGTAGCCGCCGACCAGGAAGAACACCGGCATCACCTGAAAGCCCCAAGTCAGCCATTGCGTCCACGGCACCAGCCCAAGCAGATGGCCGCCCTGCACTTCGCCTAGTGGGTCGATATAAGGCGCCGCGACCAGCCAGTGGCCAAACACAACGGCAAGGATCGACAGAGCGCGCAGGAAATCGACCCAGCGGTTGCGGTCGGGCGGAGTGGACTCGGCAAGCTCCCTCGCCTTGCCCCAAACGCTGCGCTTGGGCTTCGCAGCCGATGTTCCTGCCATACGTCCTCAACCCTGTGGTCCGTGTCCCGCTCAATATGCGAACGCGCTTTTCATGATGCAAGCGATTGCCCGATAAGGCCTGTCCTGTTAGCGGGCGCAGCAATTGCAACAGGAAGCCCTTGCCTCATGTCCGATATCAAACGTGTCGTCCTTGCCTATTCGGGTGGTCTGGATACATCCGTCATCGCCAAATGGCTGATGACCGAGCGCGGGTTGGAAGTGGTGACGTTCACTGCTGATCTCGGCCAGGGCGAAGAAATCGAGCCGGCGCGTGACAAGGCGCGGCTGATGGGCATTCCCGACGAGCACATTTTCATCGAAGACCTGCGCGAGGAATTCGTGCGCGATTTCGTCTTCCCGATGATGCGTGCCAATGCGCGGTATGAAGGCGATTATCTGCTCGGCACATCGATTGCCCGCCCGCTTATCTCCAAGCGTCTGGTCGAGATCGCGCACGAGACCGGCGCTGATGCCATCGCCCACGGTGCGACCGGCAAGGGCAACGATCAGGTGCGTTTCGAGCTGTCGGCCTATGCGCTCAATCCCGATATCCGCGTGATCGCTCCATGGCGCGAATGGGATCTGACGAGCCGCACCGCGCTTATCGACTGGGCGGAAAAGCACCAGATCCAGGTGCCGAAGGACAAGCGTGGCGAAAGCCCCTTCTCCACCGATGCAAACCTCCTCCACACCTCGTCCGAAGGCAAAGTGCTCGAAGACCCGTGGGAAGAGACGCCCGACTATGTCTATTCGCGCACCGAGCACCCGGAAAGCGCGCCCGATGCGCCCGAATACATCACCATCGACTTCGAACGCGGCGACGGCGTCGCGCTGAATGGCGAGGCGATGAGCCCCGCCACGCTGCTCACCGCACTCAATGATCTGGGCCGCAAGCACGGCATCGGGCGGCTCGATCTGGTCGAGAACCGCTTTGTCGGCATGAAGTCGCGCGGGATGTATGAAACGCCCGGCGGCGAGATCTACGCCCGCGCGCATCGCGGGATCGAGCAGATCACGCTCGACCGCGGCGCGGCGCATTTGAAGGACGAGCTGATGCCCAAATATGCCGAGCTCATTTACAACGGTTTCTGGTTCGCCCCTGAACGCGAGATGCTGCAGGCCGCGATTGACCTTTCTCAGGAGAAGGTGAGCGGCACTGTGCGGCTCAAGCTCTACAAGGGGCAGGCCTCGGTTGTGGGCCGCAAGTCGCCCAATTCGCTCTATTCCGAAGCGCATGTAACGTTCGAGGACGATGCGGGCGCTTATGATCAGGCCGATGCGGCGGGCTTTATCAAGCTCAACGCGCTGCGTTTGAAGCTGCTCGCCAAGCGCGACCGGTGACCCGGGGAGTCGCTTGATTGCGCCAAATGTGAGTCATTTGAGTCACTTCGCACCCGAAATCGCCTCAAAATGGTGGATAGTTTCACGCGAAACGCCGAAGCGTTGACTTATCCACCCTTGTCCACTGGCATTCCGGCCAAAAGTGGATAAGTCGACGCTGGCGCCCTTGCCCGACTCGGTCCGCAGGCGCATTCTCCAAACATCGAAGACGGAAACAGACCGCTACGAAGAACCGCCTGCCGGTTCGGACACAGGGGAAAGTGGCAAGTCGACGACGCGATGATGGCATCGTTCCTTGTGGAGGAATGGCGGACGGAAGGTTTCCTTCGGGAGAGCGGACAGAAACCGGACTGTTGAGACAAAGAGCAGCGATCAACGGATAGGCCGGATGTGGAAACCGGCGTCGAGGAATCGGAAGCACCGAGGTGCGGAAGGAGCCGCTTGAGACGCCAGCGAAAGCATCCAGTCTCGGACTGGAAGGAAGCGCAGCTGAGGTCCTTCGGGAACTCGCAGCACGGAAAACCAGCTCCGGCACCGGCGCGAGCGCCGGGCGACATATTCGGCAAGGAACCGGGCCTTCGGGCAACGACCGGACGAAGAAACGCCAGGCGATAAGCATTCCTTCGGGAGTCCACCGCCAGTGAGAGTGGGGTCGGCAGCAATGCCGGCCCCATTTCTCTTTTCCGCCCCCCTTTTCGCCCCGCCCTGCGCATTGCGCAACTTCCCGGAACCCCGCTTTGGCCGAGTCCAAGCGCGGAAATGCCGTCTCCAAGCACTGTCAGCCTGTGTAGGAAACCGCATTCCGCCGCGTTTCCGGCCCCGTTTTCCGATGAAACGAGCCGCAGCGGCGACGGGCCGCGTGTTACATTTGGGGTCGTTTACCATTCGCCTGTATTGGCGCCTCCCATGAACGGGATGGAACCTATTCGCACGCCGCGCACCAAGCGGATGCGCGCCAAGGGCCGGGCCTCGCTCGCCCTTGCGGCGCTGGCGCTGCTGGGCGCGGCAGGCGTCGGCCAAGCGCAACAGGCACCGCAGCGCGCGCCGCTCGCCGGCACCCACTCCGTGCCTGCGGGCGCGCCGGTCTTCACCCCCAGCCCCGAAGCCGCGTTCGAAGAGACCTTCGCCCGCTATGCCGATCCGGGCGCGGTGGCGATCCCCGCGCACGCGGTCGACATCGCCACGATCGAGCCCGCCGCACCGCCCGCCGCAGAGGCGCTCGGCAGCGGGGTCGCCTCCTATTACGGCCGCCAGTTCCACGGCCGCCGCACCGCCAATGGCGAGACGTTCGACATGAACGCGCTCACCGCCGCGCACCGCACCCTGCCCTTCGGCAGCCGCGTGCGGGTGACCAATACCGGCAATGGCCGCAGCGTGATCGTGCGCATCAACGATCGCGGGCCGTTCACCCGTGGGCGCACGATTGACCTGAGCCAGGCCGCCGCGACCGAGATCGGCCTGATCCAGCGCGGCCACGGCACGGTGCAGCTCGAACTGCTGCGCGACTAGGCGCGCCCGCGCACGCTACCGGCCGCCTTCTAGCCCTCACCCGCACTCCCCGGCCGCAAACGCCTCCGCCAACGCCGCCTCTGCCGCGTCTTGCTCCGCCATGCGCGCGTAGAGCTCCTCCCACGATCCGATGCGCCACCATTCGGGCAGACCCGCTTCGAAGGCATCGATGTGGATGGCATCGAGCTCGCCCGATTGCAGCGCTTCCGCATCGAGGTCGGGATCGACCAGCACCTCGGCAGGCCGCGCCGCCATCATCCGTTCGAGCCGGTTGCCGAACCACTGGCAGTCATCGGGGCCGAGCTGCACCGGCGGGTTCTCCTCCAACCCGAAGCACTTGCCCCCGCAAACGGGGCATGGCGGCGGCGTGTTGCGCGCGGCAGCACCCCCTCCAGAGGCCGAACCTGTTACACCTGTTACACTGTCCTGAGAGGAAACCGCGTCCTGAGGGGAAACCGCGTCCGCATCCTCCGCCGCGATCACCGCCGCCAGATCCTCGCCGCGTTCAAGCGCATCGACCCAATCGTCGAGCCGCGCCTGATCCGCCTGCAGATCGGCGCGCTCGGCCATTTTGTCGAGCCGCGCGAGATGGGCGAGCAGCAGGCGGGAATCATAGCGCCGCCGCCGCGCCACCTCCTCCCCGTGATAAAACACCGCCTCCTCCACCCCGTTGATCGCCCGGTCCGCCAGCTCCGCCTCCGCATGGACCCGCGCCGCGAGCAGCGCCGCATCCCAGGCCCGCGCAAAGGCAGGCGAGCGCCGCCGCGCGCGATAGGCCGTCATCCGCGCAATCTTCGCGTGCGCGCAGGCGATGGAGACATTGCCGACCAGCTGGAGACTGGCAAGGAAAGCGCCTTGCAGCGCGGGCGTGAGGATCGGCGCAGGGCCGGGGCGAGCGGGCTCGCCTTGCGGCTGCGGCTGGTCGATGGTGATTAGGGCGTTCATATGCGTGAGTGTCCTTGCGTGGTTCTGGGAGAACCGCGCAGGGAGGCATATGTGTGGGGGTGTAGGAAAGGGGATTGGCCTCCCCCCTTCCCCGCTCATCCTGAGCTTGTCGGACGCGAAGCTGGCCATAGGCCTACGATTGCTTTTTCTTCTGGCGGAGAAACTATAGCCAACCACACCACGTCACCCCCCCTTCCCGTCACCCCCGCGAAGGCGGGGGTCCAGCTTCCTTGCGGAAGTGAGCGCACAAACAAGCTGGATTGTGCCATGCACAGCTTCGCTTCCCCGCCTTCGCGGGAATGACGAGGGTGAAGTTGTTCCTACCCCACCCACACGTCACCTCGGCGCGACGGCTGCGCGCACGGCCTCTTTTATGATGCATGGAACTCAGCCTTTCTCTCCGCCGGCTGCTGGCGAAGGTGACGAGTTAGATAGAATTGCCCAACCAGACACGACACCAAGCATGCATCTAATCACGGGACTCTATGTCCCCGGAACTCCAAAATTGTGACCGATTTTTTCGTCTTCACTTGCTTTCAAAGTCCTCAAGTGCAAGCCATTGCGTCGGAGGAAGTATGCCTGAATTACAAAAACCTGACATGCGAGCAGTACTCGCACGAACAAATCTCGCCAAACACACAGGCGGCTTTCTTCTGCCCATATTCGAAGCCATGTCGAACTCAATCCATTCGGTTGTCGAGCGCTTCGGTCAGACTGAATCGCGAACGTTAGGAAGGATCGTCGTTTCGGTTACAGACGGCGCAACGGATAACACTTTCTCCGTGACTGTTAGCGACAATGGTGATGGTCTTGATGAAGACAATATGCGCGCGTTTGTTACGCCATTTACCGGACGAAAATTGCGGAAGAATGGTCAGGGGTTTGGGCGATTTATTGGGTTTAAAGTTTTTGAAGAAATCACTTATACTTACCGAACTGATGGCTCCGAAGACACGGAATCCTTTCTTTTCGACATTTATAGTGATGAGGAGATAATTCCTCTCGACGCTGCGGATTCGTTACCTTTCGAACATGGATGCCAAGTGCGCTATTCCAAGGTCCGCGATGAGTATCTCCCTCGATGGCGGGAACTTAATGAGGAACAGTTCTTAGACCGCGTCACACAAAACTTCCTTACTTATCTGGCAGCGGGCACTCTTCCTGACACTGAAGTTATCTACAATGGCAAGAAAACTAATTTGCGAGATCACTTCGTCACGAAGTTCAGTCATGAAGAGCAACACGACTTTACTCTAGAATTTGACGGTGTCGACTATCAATTCTCACTTGATGTTTCCCGATCTGAGTACGGGAAGCCTTACTCGGAACACACACTACTTTTCTTTGCAGACAATCGAGTCTTGGGGCGCGGTCGAGCGATTCAGAACAAATTGGGCCGGTCGTACTTCGAGAAAGACGACGGCACTCGATATGTCGTTATTGCCGCAGTGAGCGGCCCATTCCTAGATGAGAATGCAAACCCTGATCGAACATTTCTGGAGGTCCCAGAATCTCAAATCGTAGAAATCGTCGACAAGTGCTGCGAGTTAATCGGGATTACCGAGACTGATCAGCGCCGCAAGATTCGAGACGATCAAGAAGAAAGCGTGGTTGGACTGTTACAAACGCACCCGTTGTTACGCTTTGGATTGGACGGCAAAACTGTTCAACAGTATATCGAGCGCAAGCCCGCAAACTGGAAAACGGAAAACTTCGTAGCCGATCTCTCACTGCAGCGACTGCGAGCAGAGCGTCGGTGGTCAAGGTATCTCAAAGACACGTTTGCTGACGAAGAGAAGTTTAAGGCGCGCAAGGATGAAATCCTTGCGCAAGTGACTGATACATATCGCGATGCGTTGAGCGAGTATGTGGTCCATCGCCGCGCGGTCCTTGAGGTTGCGGATGCGCTCCGGAAATTTGATGACGCTTCAAAGATGCATCCGGAGGATGCAGTGCACGACCTAATATTTCCTCGATACTCTGATACGACTGAGACCAAGTATTATAGACACAATCTTTGGCTACTCGATGAGAGACTCTCATTTGTTTCATACGCGTCCAGCGACAGAACCCTTCACGGCGGCAGAAGGAAAGCCGGAGACCGTGTTATCGACATCGGTTTCTATGATGAGGTTTATGTCGCTGGAGGTGATGGAACCTCAGCTGTCATGGCCGTTGAGTTTAAGCGCCCTGGACGAGATGACTATAAATCGAGCGTAGAGGGTCGCGATCCAATCAAACAGATCCGCGAAACGATCGAGCAAATTAGGTCTAGGGGCTCCTTTGTCAGTAAGGAGGGCGCAACAATCGAGATACCCTCAACAACACAAATTACGGCGTATATTATCGCTGATCTGGAACCTTCTCTGCGAGAGGTAGCCAAGTATCACGATTTTCAAACCTCGTGGGACGAGAAGTCACTCTTTCACTATCACAAGGGATATAAAATCTACACGGAGATATTTGGGTACAACAAGTTACTGGAAGATGCGCGGAAGCGAAATGCTCCATTCTTCGATGTACTGCTCAAAGACTTAGGGAACTAATTCTCTCCGTCACTCCGCCGTCTCCGGCGAAGGTTTCCCCTTCCCCAACATCGGCTGCAAATACTGCCCCGTATAACTCCCCGCCGTCGCAGCAACCTCCTCCGGAGTGCCAGACGCCACAACCTCACCCCCACGCACGCCGCCATCCGGCCCCAGATCGAGCAAGTAATCCGCAGTCTTAATCACATCCAGATTATGCTCGATCACCACGACCGAGTTCCCCTGGTCCACCAGCCGGTGCAGCACTTCCAGCAGCTTCCGCACATCCTCGAAATGCAGGCCGGTGGTCGGCTCGTCGAGGATATACAGCGTCTGGCCGGTCGAGCGTTTGGACAGCTCCTTTGCCAGTTTCACCCGCTGTGCCTCTCCGCCTGACAGCGTCGTCGCCTGCTGGCCGACTTTCACATAGCCCAGCCCCACCTCGTTCAGCATATGCATTTTGTCGCGGATGGGGGGGACGGCCTTGAAGAAGTCCTCCGCGTCCTCGATCGTCATGTCGAGCACGTCGGCGATGGAGTGGCCTTTGAACTTCACTTCCAGCGTTTCACGGTTGTAGCGTTTGCCGCCGCATTCCTCGCACGTTACATAGACATCGGGCAGGAAGTGCATTTCGATCTTGATGAGGCCGTCGCCCGAGCACGCCTCGCACCGGCCGCCCTTCACGTTGAAGCTGAAGCGGCCGGGCTTGTATCCGCGCGCCAGGCTTTCGGGGAGGCCCGCAAACCAGTCGCGGATCTGGGTGAAGGCGCCGGTGTAGGTCGCGGGGTTGGAGCGCGGGGTGCGGCCGATGGGCGACTGGTCGATCTCGATCACCTTGTCGCAATATTCGAGGCCGGTGACCTTGTCGTGCGCCCCCGCGATCACCCGCGCCCCGTTCAGCGTGCGCGCGGCGGCGGCGTAGAGCGTGTCGATGGTGAAGGAGGATTTGCCGCTGCCGGAAACGCCGGTGATGCAGGTGAAGGTGCCCAATGGCAGGCTGGCGGTGACGTTGTTCAAGTTGTTCGCCCGCGCGCCGTGGACGGTCAGCTTGTGGCCATTGCCCTTGCGCCGCGTCTTCGGAACCGCGATCTCGCGCCGTCCGGTCAGGTAATCGGCGGTGAGCGAGCGTTTGCTCTTCATGATCTGCTTGAGCGTGCCCTGCGCCACCACTTCGCCGCCGCGCACCCCCGCACCGGGGCCGAGATCGACGACATGGTCGGCCTGCCGGATCGCGTCCTCGTCATGCTCGACCACGATCACCGTATTGCCGAGATCGCGCAGGCGTTTGAGCGTTTCCAAGAGCCGGTCATTGTCGCGCTGGTGGAGGCCGATGGAGGGCTCGTCGAGCACGTAGAGCACGCCCGACAGGCCGCTGCCGATCTGCGAGGCGAGGCGGATGCGCTGGCTCTCCCCGCCGCTGAGCGTGCCGCTGGTGCGGTCGAGATTGAGGTAATCGAGCCCGACATTGTTGAGGAAGCCTAGCCGCTCGACAATCTCCTTGAGGATGGCCTTGGCGATCTGGTTCTGCGTGTCGTTGAGCTTTTCGGGCAGCGCCTCGAAGAAGGCGAGTGCATCGGACACGCTGAGGCGCACGGGCGCGGCGATGTCGCTGCCCGCGATCTTCACCGCGAGCGCTTTGGGATTGAGGCGCGCACCGTGGCACGTCTCGCACGGCTGCGCGGTCTGGAACTTCGAAAGCTCCTCCTGCATCCACGCGCTCTCGGTCTGCGCCATGCGGCGGTTCAAATTGCCGATCACGCCCTCGAAAGGCTTGTGGACGGTGTATTCCTTGCGCCCGTCCTTGAAGGTGAGCGGGACGCGCTTGCCCTTCGTGCCGTAGAGGATAATGTCGCGGTGCTCTTCGGAGAGCTGGCTCCACGGCGTTTCGAGGCTGAACCCGAACTCCGCCGCCAGACTGCCCAGCACCTGCATATAGTAGGGCGACGGCGGGTTGGATTTGGCCCACGGCACCACCGCGCCCTTCTTTAGGCTCAGTTCTTCGTTGGGCACCACCAGCTGCTCGTCGAACAGCTGCTTTTCGCCAATCCCGTCGCAGGTCGGGCACGCGCCTTGCGGGGAGTTGAAGGAGAACAATCGCGGTTCGATCTCTTCAATGGTGAAGCCGGAAACAGGGCAGGCGAACTTCTCGGAAAAGACTATACGGTTGGGCGGCAGGCCTGCGCCTTTCATAGCGCCGCCAGATGCGTCCTCATCCTCGCGGCCCGGCACTACACCGTCGGCCAGATCCACATAGGCCAGCCCCTCGGCCAGCTTCAGCGCGGTTTCGAACGAGTCCGCCAGCCGCGTCTCCAGCCCTTCTTTCACCGCCAGCCGGTCAACCACCACTTCGATGTCGTGCTTGAACTTCTTGTCGAGCGCGGGCGCCTCTTCGATCGCATACATCTCACCGTCGATGCGCACGCGGGTGAAGCCCGCCTTCTGCCACTCGGCCAGCTCCTTGCGATATTCCCCCTTGCGACCACGCACCACGGGCGCGAGCAGGTAGAGCCGCGTGCCTTCGGGCAGCGCCATCACCCGGTCGACCATATTGGAGACGGTTTGTGCTTCAATCGGCAAGCCGGTGGCAGGGCTGTAGGGCAACCCTACCCGCGCCCAGAGCAAGCGCATATAGTCGTAAATCTCGGTCACCGTCGCCACGGTCGAGCGCGGGTTGCGGATCGTCGTCTTCTGCTCGATGGAGATCGCGGGCGAAAGCCCGTCAATATGCTCGACATCGGGCTTCTGCATCATTTCGAGGAATTGCCGCGCATAGGCGGAAAGGCTCTCGACATACCGCCGCTGCCCCTCGGCATAGATCGTATCGAAAGCAAGGCTCGACTTGCCCGAGCCCGAAAGCCCGGTGATGACGATCAGCGCATCGCGCGGCAATTCGATATCGACACCCTTGAGATTATGCTCGCGGGCACCTTTGACGGTGATGTGGGTAAGAGCCATGGCGGGTCACTTGGGGCTTGGCTGGAGCAGAGTCCAGAGGGGCTGATGGGGGTGTTCGAGATGGCTTAGCGAAAGACGCGATGTTCTGCAAATGTTCGGATGGGGCAGAGCGGGGAAAGTGCGCGGCGCGCGCATACATTGAATGGTAATCGGCAACGCGCTATGTTTCCTTCGTATCGCAACACGGAAGACCGGACCCATGGCCACAGCAGCACCGCACGAGAGCACTGCCGTCAAAGACACGGCCATGGACGACGTGTTCAAGGAACTGGCGTCGGTGGGCGTCGATCTGGAACGCGCGCTGGCGCAGGAAAAGGCGATGGCGCGCACGCTGCTGGATACAATCCACAGGCTGGATGTGCTGTGCTTGGGGCGTTTCATCATGACGAAAGCACAGGCGATCAGGTAAAGCCCCCCCTGTCGCATTTCGCCAAGCCCCTCGCCCGCGTCCCGGATATGGACGCCCGCACCGGCCTGGCGATTGTGGCTTTTGCCTATGCCCGGTCGATGATAGGTTTGCGCCATTGTCCGCCCGCGCGATTTGCCTTCCGGCCACTCCGCGCACGCGGTTTACCGGCTTGCTCTAGTGCGGCCGCCATGTGGGGGAAATATCATGTCGATTACGCCAACAACCTGGTTGCAGGAATTCATCACCAATCTCGTCACCACCAATGCGCAGGCCAATCCGCGCGTGGTCGCGCTGGCCAACGGCAATTTTCTGGTCGTGTGGGAAGATGATAACGATACGGTCGCCAATGGCACCGGCACTGACATTGTCGGGGTGATTTTCAACGCGCTTGGGCAGCCGGTCACCGGATCACTGTTCCTCAACAACGGCTTCGGCTTCTCGCGGCAGGAAGTGCTCAACTCGGTCGCGGCGACACCCGATGGCGGTTTCGTGATGGTCTACACCTTCCCGAATGCAGACGACACCGATCTGATCTTCGGCATCTACGACGCGACAGGCACGTCGACGCTGCAGAACTTCGCCGTGAACGACTCCGCAGGCAACGGGTTGACCTACTCCAACCCCAGCGTCGCGGTGCAATCGGATGGCAGCTTCTTCGTCACCTTCATCCGTGATGACGGCACCAACCAGGATCTCGTGGGGCGCAAGTTCACCTCCTTCGGCACGCAGGTGGACAGCGAAGTGGTGATGCGGGAAGACGGCTTCTCGGGCTTTGCCGATAGCGAGAACATTGCCGAGCCGGATACCATCGCGCTCGCCAATGGCGGCTTTGCCACGGTCTATACCGAGAACGATACGTTCGGCGGGTTCAACCGGCGCACCGTCGAATTGCGTTTGAGCAACGCCGATGGCAGCAATGGCACACTGGTGAACAACGTCTCTTTGCCCGATGACGGCGACGACGACAGCGGCCCGCGGATCGTGCAACTGGCGGATAACCGCCTGCTGGTCGCCTGGGTGGAAAGCGGTGACATTCGCGGTCGTATTTTCAACGAGAACGGCACCTCTTCGGTGCCCGAGTTCGTTATCACCAACAACACCACGCTCAATTTCAGCACTATCGATCTGGTCGCGCTGGAGGATGGCGGGTATTACACGGTGTTCCGTGATGATACGGTTGGCCGCCTGCTCGGGGTGCGCGGGTTTAACGGCAGCCAACAGGGCGTCACCATTGTCATCAGCAATGATGCCGACGGGGTGGGTGGCGATGTCGGCGATTTCTCGGCCAGCCTCACCACCGACGGGCGTATTCTGGTGAGCTGGGAAAACGGCGAGATCTACACCGAAATCCTCGATCCGCGCCCGTTCGACACCCCGATCACCGCCAATCCCGGCGATGGCCAGATCACTGACCGGCTGACGACCGACAACACTCTCAACGGCTCTGGCTTGGATGATATCCTTTACGGGCTGGACGGAAGTGACGTCCTCATCGGCAATAATGGCAATGACACGCTCGACGGCGGCACTGGCACTGACGAGATGATTGGCGGGCTGGGCAATGACACCTACTTCATCGACAGCATCGCTGACATTGTGACCGAACTGCCCGGCCAAGGCACCGACCGGCTCAACACCGCGATCAATCTCAATCCCTTCGGCACCCGCTACGCCAATATCGAGGAGTTCGCCCTGATCGGCGCCGCGATTGCCATTCACACGACCGATAATGGCGAAACGATCTTCGCTAACCCGACGCTGGGAAGCCGCATCTTCGCCTATGGCGGGGATGATACAATCAATGGCAGCGTCGGCAATGACCGGATCTTCGCCGGCAGCGGCAACGACACCATCTTCGGCGGCGGCGGTAATGATGTTATCGACGGCAATGCCGGTGCCGACACGATGATGGGCGGGGCCGGGAACGACAACTACTTCGTCGACAATCTGGGCGATGTGGTGATCGAGGCTGCCAATGAGGGCACAGACTTCGTGCGTTCGTTTGTCGACTTCACGCTGGGCGACAATATCGAGCTGTTGCGCATCGCGCTCAACGCCACGGTCGGCAATGGCAACGATCTCGACAACACCATCGTGACGGCTGGCGGCGCGGCAACGCTGCGCGGGTTTGACGGGAATGACAATATCCGTGGCAGCCAATTCAATGATCTCATCCAAGGCGGACGCGGGAACGATGTCATCAACGGTCTCAGCGGTATCGACACAATCGAAGGCGGCGCGGGCGATGACGAGATCAAGGGCAGCAATGGCGATGACATCATCGATGGCGGCACCGGCAATGATACGATCTTCGGCGGCAGGGATAACGACACGATTACCGGCGGCGCGGGCTTCGATACGATGCGCGGCGATATCGGCGCGGATATCTTTGTCTTCGATGACGGCCACTTCTCCGGCCTGACCGCAAGTACCGCCGACCGGATCACCGATTTCGACCAGGCCGAGAACGACAAGATCGACCTCTCGCTGGTCGATGCAATTCTGGGCGGCGGCGATGACGCCTTCACCTTTATCGGCAGCGGAGCGTTCAGCGGCACAGCGGGCGAAGTGCGGTTCGAACAGTCGGGCGGTGTGACCATGATCTTCATGGACACCAACGGCAATGGCAATGCCAATCTGGCGATCGCGCTGACCGGGCTTATCAATCTGACCGAGGCGGATTTTATCCTGTAAGGTGGCGCGAGCGCACGTCCTACCATCGCCTTAACCCTGGACACTAAGCCGGTGTTCATCTTGTCGCGGCAGGGCTGCTGCGGCATTGTAAACGCGCGTCAAGCATAAAGGCATTCCCGATGAACCCGACTCCGCAGGAACAGCTCTTTCTCGAATTAATCAACCGGCTGCGGATGGATCCGCATGGCGAATATGCCCGGCTGACCACGGCAGAGGTACTGGCGGAAATCCAGGGCGCGCTCGATTTCTTCGGCGTCGATATGAATTCGTTCCAGTCGGCCATGCTCGCCTTTTCGCCGGTCAATCCGCTGGCGTGGAACAGCGCCCTCGCCCTCGCCGCGCAGCGTCACAATGACGAAATGATCGCGGCGGACACGCAAAGCCACCAATTGCCCGGCGAGCTCGGCCTCGGCGCGCGGATCACCGCTGCGGGCTACACCAACTGGTCGCGGCTGGGCGAGAATATCTACGCCTATTCGGATAGCGTGGTGTACGGCCATGCCGGGTTCGTGATCGACTGGGGCTTCGATGACGAGGATTTCGACGGCAACAATGTGCGCTATTCCGACTGGCAGACGCGCGGGGACGGGATCCAGGATCCGGCGGGCCATTTGCTCAGCCTGATGAATGCCGCTTTCACCGAGATCGGCATCGCCGTGACCGCGGAAACCAACCCCGCCACCGGGGTCGGCCCGCTGGTGGTGACGCAGGATCTGGGCACGCGCTTTGGCTATCAGGCGCAATTTGTCGGCGTTGTCATCAACGATACCGATAATGACGATTTCTACGATATCGGTGAAGGCATGGGCGGCGTCACAGTAACGCTGACGGGAACCAGCGGCACCTTCTCCACCATGACATGGGACGCAGGCGGCTGGCAGATCGCGGTCCCTGCGGGCACCTATGACATCGTGTTCTCCGGCGGCGGGCTGGTCGGCACGATTACAACGTCGGCGACTTTGGGCACGGCGAACGTCAAGCTCGACGTCGAAGCCGCGGATGCGGTGGACACCAGCAATGTGCAGAACGGGACGCCCGGCGTCGATACATTGAATGGCGGCAGCGGCGTCGACATCCTCAACGGCCTTGCCGGCGATGATTTCCTGTTCGGCCTCGGCGGCAACGACGTGCTCGATGGCGGTCTGGGGATTGACGACATGACCGGCGGCGCGGGTGATGATGTGTATTATATCGACAGCGTGTTCGATGTGGTGCGCGAGCTGGCGGGCGAAGGCACCGACCGGATCTATTCCAGCATCAACCTCAACCCCTTCGGCAACCGTTATGCCCATGTCGAAAGCTTCGCGCTGATCGGGAGCGCCACGGCCTTCCATGGCACCAATAATGGCGAGGAGATCCTCGCCAACCCTGCGCTCGGCAGCAAGCTGTTCGGCTATGGCGGGGCAGACACGCTGGTGGGCAGCATCGGCGCGGACAGACTGTATGGCGGCTTGGGCAATGACACGCTCGTTGGCGGCGGGGGCCGCGATCTGCTCGACGGCCAGGCCGGCGCGGACGATATGCGCGGCGGAGCGGATAACGACAATTACATCGTGGACAATCTTGGCGACACCGTCACCGAGAACGCGGGCGAAGGCACCGACACCGTGCGCGCCTTCGTCAACTTCACGCTCGGCGACAATATCGAAAACCTGATCCTGGTCGGCGGCGCGACACAGGGCGATGGCAATGGCCTTGCCAATGCCATTTACGCCAAGAGCCCGGGCGCCGTGCTGCGCGGCTTTGGCGGGAACGATTTCCTGCGCGGCAGCCAGGGCGATGACACGCTCGATGGCGGGGCGAACAATGACACGATCAACGGGCTTGGCGGGAACGACCAGATTTTCGGCGGATCGGGCAATGACGAACTGAACGGCAGCCACGGCAACGACACTATCGATGGCGGCTCGGGTGACGACACAATCTTCGGCGGGCGTGACAATGACACGATCATTGGCGGCATCGGCAAGGACACGATGCGCGGCGACATTGGCGCGGATGTCTTCGCGTTCGATGACGGACACTTTGCCGGGCTGACCGACACCACCGCCGACCGGATCACCGATTTCGACCAGCTCGAAGGCGACCGGATCGATCTCTCGCTCGTCGATGCGATCACCGGCGGCGGCGACAATGCCTTCACCTTCATCGGCGCGGCGGCTTTCAGCGGCGTGGCAGGCCAGCTGCGCTTCGAACAATCAGGCGGCGTGACCATGGTGTTTATGGACACCAACGGCGATATGACCGCCGACTACGCCATCGCGCTGACCGGCCTCGTCACCCTGACAGAGGCCGATTTCGTGCTGTGACGGGACGGCGCGGATTGTGACAGGTTTTGTCACTGGACTTTCGCGCGATTGAAAACATAGAAATCTCCCACTGATGCGGCGGGCGCATTCCAATTACCGGGCGCCGTCGCGATCGTGCATTTTCGGGGGATTCCAGCATGAGCTTTCCTGCAACCATCGACCTGTCGACACTCGACGGACAAAACGGTTTTGCGATCAGGGGCATCGTTGCCAATGCCTTTCTTGGCACATCGGTTGCGTATGTCGGCGACATCAATGGCGACGGGATTGCCGACATCGTGCTTGGCGCCCCTCGCGCCAATCCGGATGGCACGGTGCGCGCCGGATCGACCTATGTAATCTTCGGCACCGCTGCCGGTTTCGCGCCGCTCTTCGATCTCGCCAGCCTCGATGGCAGCAACGGTTTCCGCATCGATGGCGTTGATGCGGAGGACCAGAGCGGCTGGTCGGTTTCCCCGGCGGGTGATGTGAATGGCGACGGGATCGACGATATCCTTGTCGCTGCCTATATTGCCGACGCTGGCGGCGACAGCAATGCGGGGGAAACTTACGTCATTTTCGGCAAGACATCAGGCTTTTCCGCCAGCCTGAGCCTCGCTTCGCTGGACGGTACGAACGGCTTCCGGATGGACGGAATCGATATACAGGACCTGAGCGGCCACTCGGTCGCGGCGGCCGGCGACGTTAACGGCGACGGGGTCGACGATATCCTGATCGGGGCTTACGGGGGTGACCTCCCGGGCAGATCGAGTGCGGGGGAGACCTATGTCGTCTACGGCAAGACAACCGGCTTTGCCGCCAGCATTGATCTTGCGACACTGGATGGAACAACCGGCTTTCGCATCGATGGCGCCGATGCCGGAGACACGAGCGGCTATTCGGTGTCCTCGGTTGGCGATGTTAACGGGGATGGTATTGATGATATTCTGATCGGTGCCTTCAACGCGCTAACAGCTACGGCAGGTGCAAGGGGGGAAGCTTACATCGTCTTCGGTAGTACAATGGGGTTTGCCGCAAATTTCGATCTTGGCTCCCTCAACGGCGTTAACGGCTTCCGCATCGATGGTATCGATATAGGTGCTCAGCTCGGTCGCCATGTTTCCTCTGCGGGGGATGTCAACGGCGATGGCATCGATGACATCCTGCTCGGTGTCGAGGCTGCTGATCCCGGCGCGTTGGATGCTGCCGGATCAACTTATGTCATCTTCGGAAAATCGACCGGCTTTTCCGCGAGCTTCGATCTGGCGGCGCTCGACGGCACCAACGGGTTCCGCATCGATGGCAGCATTGCTCTCGGTAGGGCGGGAAAATCTGCTTCATCGGCTGGCGACGTCAATGGCGACGGGTTTGACGACATCCTGATCGGTGCGCCCGGCACCAACTCTGCCACCGGTGCCGCCTATCTGGTTTTCGGCAAAGCGAGCGGATTTTCCCCCTTGCTCAACCTCTCGTCCATCGACGGAACAAGCGGTTTCCGCATAAACGGCATCGACAATTCAGACTGGACCGGCTGGTCCGTTTCGAGCGCCGGTGACCTTAATGCCGACGGCTATGACGATATGCTGATCGGGGCATTCCAAACGAGCTATGGCGTCACGCTGCCCGCTGCCGGGGCAGCCTTTGTTGTTTACGGTCGCACCTCTAACCAGACCGAGGGCACGCCCGCGACAGACGACAACCTGCTCGGCGGGCGCGGCAACGACCGGCTCAACGGCTATGCCGGGAACGACCGTCTGAACGGCCGTGACGGCGACGACATCATGGCGGGCGGTGCGGGCGATGATTTCTATTTCGTCACCAATGCAGGCGATGTGGTGATCGAGCTGGCGGATGAAGGCAATGATACCGTCACCTCCTCGCTCAGCTACACGCTCGGCGAACACGTCGAAAACCTGCGCCTGCGCGGCGATGCGGCGGAAGGCGTGGGCAATGCGCTCGACAATGTGATCGTCAGCGTGGCGGTCGGCTCGACGTTGCGCGGCATGGGCGGGAACGACTATCTGCGCGTCAGCGATGGCGGCGGAAGCCTGTATGGCGGCGACGGCGATGATACGCTGATCGGGCGCAATGGCGATGACTGGCTGTCCGGCGGTGCGGGCTTCGACAATCTGCGCGGCGGGCTGGGTGCCGACACCTTCGCCTTTGCCGATGGCGATTTTGCCGGGCTCACCGTCCTGACCGCAGACCGCATCGCAGGCTATCGTTCGGCGGACGGCGACAAGATCGATCTTTCGGCGGTCGATGCGATCCTTGGCGGCGGCGATGATGCCTTCACCTTTATCGGGGCGGCCGAGTTCAGCGGCACTGCGGGCGAGCTGCGCTGGGAAGTCGATCGCAACCAGACAATGCTGCTGATGGACACCGATGGCGATGGCGGCGCCGATTTCGCCATCCGCGTCAACGGCCTGCAAACGCTGACCGAGGCCGACTTCGTGCTGTGACGGGACGGCGCGGATCGTGGCGTTTTTTGCCGCTGGACTTTGGTGCGAATGAAGATGAGATATCCCTAGTCTAGAGCGATTCGGACGGCGGATTACACCCCTGCTCGCGAGTCTCGCATTTCCGGGGGTGTCATCATGGGGTTTCCAGCAAGTATCGACCTTTCCACGCTCGACGGGCAAAACGGGTTTACCATCAGAGGCACCGTTGCCGGTGGCAATCTTGGCCTGTCGGTGGCCTATGTTGGCGATGTTAATGGCGACGGGATCGCGGACATCGTCTTGGGTGCCGGTCGCGAAAGCCCGAACAGCCTCACGCGCGCCGGATCGTCCTATATAATCTTCGGAACCTCTGCCGGTTTCGGCACGATATTCGATCTCGCCACGCTCGATGGCAACAATGGTTTCCGGCTCGATGGCATCGACGCCAATGACCAAAGTGGCTGGTCGGTTTCCTCGGCGGGTGATGTGAATGGCGATGGTATCGACGATATCCTTGTCTCCGCCTTTTTGGCCGCCGCCGGAGGCGACGTAAGCGCGGGGGAAAGCTACGTCATTTTCGGCAGAACGACGGGTTTTTCTGCCAGCCTGAGCCTTGCCGCGCTCGACGGCACAAACGGTTTCCGGTTGGATGGCATCGACCCATCGGACTTTAGCGGTTACTCGGTCGCTGCGGCAGGCGATGTCAATAATGATGGCGTGGACGATATCCTGATCGGAGCCTACGGGGCTGATTTCGTCAGCAGAGCAAGTGCCGGAGAATCCTACGTAGTTTTCGGCAAAACCACCGCGTTTGCTGCCAGCATCGATCTTGCCAGTCTTGATGGAACAAACGGTTTCAGGCTGGAAGGCATCGACGCGAGCGATTCAAGCGGATGGTCGGTGGCGTCCGCCGGTGATGTTAATGGTGACGGGATTGCCGACATTATCATCGGGGCCTTCGGCGGAGATCCTGGCGGAAGGGGCAGCGCGGGTGAGGCATATGTCGTGTTCGGAACAGGGGCCGGCTTTGGCGCGAATTTCGACCTCGCTTCACTCAACGGCACGAACGGATTCCGGATCGACGGCGTCAACACCAGCGATCAACTCGGACGGTCAGTCGCGTCCGCAGGCGACGTCAACGGAGACGGGATCGACGATATTCTTCTGGGTGTAGAGGGAGCGGACCCTGGCGGCATCGGCTCAGCCGGTTCGACCTATGTGATTTTCGGCCGATCAACTGGCTTTTCGGCAAGCTTTGATCTGACGACGCTCGATGGCACCAACGGCTTCCGGGTTGATGGCGGCTTTGAAGTTGGCCGAAGTGGCAGATCGGCCTCCTCGGCGGGCGATGTTAACGGCGATGGATTTGACGACATTCTGATCGGCGCCTCGGGGGAAAACAACGCCAAGGGCAACAGCTACGTTGTGTTCGGCAAGGCATCCGGATTTGCCGCGAGCATGACTCTCGCGTCAATCGACGGCACCAACGGCTTCCGCATTGGCGGCATCAACAACGGTGACAATGCAGGTGGCTGGGTTTCCGCAGCCGGTGATCTCAATGCTGACGGGTACGAAGATATCCTCATCGGCGCATTTGGGGTCGATTTCGGTGCCTCGCTCGGTGATGCAGGGGCGGTCTATGTTATCTATGGCCGCACTTCCAACCAGACCGAGGGCACTTTGGGTGACGACAACCTGTTGGGTGCGCGCGGCAATGACCGGCTTAATGGCGGAGACGGCAATGACCGCCTCAACGGCCGCGACGGCGACGATATCATGGCGGGCGGCGCGGGTGACGATCTCTATTTCGTCACCAATGCAGGCGATGTGGTGATCGAGCTTGCGGATGAGGGCAATGACACCGTCACTTCTTCGCTGAGCTACACGCTGGGCGACCATGTCGAGAACCTGCGCCTGCGCGGCGATGCGGCGGAAGGCGTGGGCAATGCGCTCGACAATGTGATCGTCAGCGTGGCGGTCGGTTCGACGCTGCGTGGCATGGGCGGAAACGACTATCTGCGCGTCAGCGATGGCGGCGGAAGCCTGTATGGCGGCGATGGCGATGATACGCTGATCGGGCGCAATGGCGATGACTGGCTGTCCGGCGGTGCGGGCTTCGACA
Source organism: Aurantiacibacter sp. KMU-128 (assembly GCF_056933515.1). Classification (NCBI taxonomy): domain Bacteria; kingdom Pseudomonadati; phylum Pseudomonadota; class Alphaproteobacteria; order Sphingomonadales; family Erythrobacteraceae; genus Aurantiacibacter; species Aurantiacibacter sp. KMU-128. The sequence goes on along the minus strand of NZ_JBXORT010000001.1, from coordinate 780,382 downwards.
ATCTGCGCGGCGGGCTGGGTGCCGACACCTTCGCCTTTGCCGATGGCGATTTTGCCGGGCTCACCGTGCTGACCGCAGACCGCATCGCAGGCTATCGTTCGGCGGACGGCGACAAGATCGACCTTTCGGCAGTCGATGCGATCCTTGGCGGCGGCGATGATGCCTTCACCTTTATCGGGGCGGCCGAGTTCAGCGGGACGGCGGGCGAGCTGCGCTGGGAAGTCGATCGCGGCCACACGATGCTGCTGATGGACACCGATGGCGATGGCGGTGCCGATTTCGCCATCCGCGTGAACGGCCTGCAAACGCTGACCGAGGCCGACTTCATCCTCTAACGCACTTTCCGACCAATCTGGATCGCCCTGATCGCGTCAATCGTCGGTCACTATGCTTTGGCATGGCTCCCTCCTCTTTCCGCGCGCTGAGCCAAAATCGGCTCCGTCAGGGTGACCCAGATTGGTCGGAAAGTGCTCTAGCATCGACTGCGCAATCTGTGCCAAAGGCGGCGAATGTCCCAGCGCCGCCTGTTTGTCGCCCTGCGCCTGCCGGAAAGCGCTTGCGATGCGCTGCTCGATACGATGGAGGGCGTCGCGGGCGCGCGTTGGCAGGATGCGGACAATCTGCACATTACCCTGCGCTTTATCGGCGAGGTTGACCGGCATCAGGCCGACGATGTGATGAGCGCGCTGGAAAGCGTGTTCTTCCGCCCCTTTCCCGTCGCTATCGAAGGCGTCGGCCATTTTGACGGGCCAAAGCGCGCCAAGGCGATCTGGGCCAAGGTCGCGCCCTCGCCCGCGCTCTCCGAATTGCAGCAAAGCGTGGAAATGGCGTGTCGCCGTGCGGGGGCGGAGGCGGAGACGCGCAAATACATCCCGCACGTCACACTCGCCCGGCTCAATGCGGGCAGCGCAGCGATTGGCGACTGGCTGGCAACGCATGGGCGCCTCGCCCTTGGCCCTTGGATTGCAGAGAGTTTCGCGCTGTTCGAGAGCGACCTGACACCGCAGGGCCCGATCTATTTCGAGATTGCCCGGTTTGCGCCGCGCTAGTGCTTGGCAGCCCGCCCATCGCGTTCTAGGAAGCGTCGCAGAACGGCGTCCGGTCGCATTTGGAACGCCGCAACACGAGAGAGAAAAGAAAGACGAGGCCGCACCCATGAAATCGCGCCTGCTCGCCAGCACCACGCTGGCTTTCGCCCTGACCGCCTGCGCCACTGTGCCGGAGAGTGACATGAATGTGACCCCGCCGATGGCCGAGATCGCCTATGATCCCGAAATTCCGGCAGCGACGAGCATTTTTGCCGAGCCTTCCCCGCTTTATATGCACGCGCCGCAATTCGACGAGGTCGCGGACAGCGAATGGCAGGGCATTATCGAGGAAGCGATTGCCATCCGCCTCGCCGAAGTCGAAGCGATTGCGAACAATCCCAACGCGCCCACTTTCGACAACACTCTGGTGGCGATGGAGCGTTCGGGCCAGGTCTTCTCGCGCAGCTATTCCGCCTTCAGCCAGATTGTCGGCGCGAATATCAACGATACGATCGCCGATGCCGACGCCGCGCTCGCCCCGCAAATCGCGGCGATGAGCGACAGCATCTATCTGAATCCGCAGCTTTTCGAACGCGTGCGCACGATTTACGACAACCGCGCAGCCATGGCGATGACGCCCGAAGACGCGATGCTGTTGGAAATCTATTACAACGAGTTCGTCCATCGCGGCGCCTTGCTCGGCCCCGAAGCCCAGACCGAACTGCGCGCGATTAACGAGCGTTTGTCGACGCTTTCCTCGCAAATTTCGCAGCTCATCACGCAGGGGCAGAACGCGGCCGCCATCGTGGTGGACACGCGCGAGGAGCTGGCGGGTCTGTCCGACGGGCAGATCGCGGCGGCAGCGGCCCTCGCAACCGAGCGCGGGCATGACGGCAAGTATATGCTCACCGTCAGCAACACCACCGGCGTGCCGATGCTGTCGCAGCTGCACAACCGCAGCGTGCGCGAGCGGCTGCATCGCGCCAGCGTTGACCGCAACCAGTCGGGCGAAACGTCAACACTGCCGATGATCCGCGAGACCATCGCTTTGCGCAACCGCCGCGCGCAGCTGTTCGGCGAGCCGACGCACGCCGACTGGCAGATGTATGACCGCATGGTCAGCGATCCGCAGCAGGCGATCGGCTTCATGGCTGACATGGTGCCCGCTTTGCGCGCCACGCAGGAACGCGAAGCCGCGGTGTTGCAGGAACGGCTGGAGCAGGACGGTCATACGTTCGAGCTCGCCGCATGGGATTGGCCCTATTACGCCGAAATCGTCCGGCAGGAACGCTACGCGCTCAATAACGAGGAAATCCGCCAGTATTTCGAAGTCGACCGCGTGCTGGAAGATGGCGTGTTTTATATGGCCGGAGAGCTTTACGGCCTGACCTTCGAAAAACGCGACGATATTCCGACCTATCACCCCGATGTGTCGGTCTACACTGTGTTCCACGATGGCGAGCCGATTGCGCTGTTCTACTTCGACCCGATGCAGCGCGATTCCAAGCGTGGCGGGGCGTGGATGAGCAATTTCGTCGAGCAGAGCCACCTGCTCGGCCTGCGCCCGGTGGTCACCAACACGCAGAATATCGCCCCGCCCGCGCCGGGTGAGCCGCGTCTGGCGACATGGGACGATGTCGAAACGATGTTCCACGAATTCGGCCACGCGCTGCACGGCATTTTCGCCGATCAGCCCTATCCGTCGATTTCGGGCACCAACACCGCGCGCGACTGGGTGGAATTCCCCAGCCAGTTCCACGAGAATTTCGCGGCGCTGCCCGAAGTGCTCCAGCGTTATGCCCGCCACCATGAGACGGGTGAGCCGATCCCGGCCGAACTGGTCGAAGCCATCGGCCGCGCCAGCCGCTTCAACCAGGGCCACGGCTTTGGCGAAGTCATCGCCGCCAGCCTGCTCGATATGGAATGGCACTCGCTCGACCCGAATGAGCCCGCGCCGACCGATGTGATGGCCTTCGAAGCCGCCGCGCTGGAGCGGATTGGCCTGCGCAGCGATCTCGTCCCACCGCGTTACCGCACGCCCTATTTCCGGCATATTTTCGAGCACGGATATGACTCCGGCTATTACGCCTACACCTGGACCGAAATGCTGCACCATGATGCCTACAGCTATGTCGAGGCGAATGGCGGCATGACCCGCGAAATGGGCGACCACATCGTGGCGACCTTCCTCGGCCAGGGCCATTCGAAGAGCTACGAACAGATGTTCCGCGACTTCACCGGGCGCGATCCGCAGGTCGAGCCTTTGCTGCGGGCGCGTGGTTTGCTGGCGGAGTAGGTTTTCCGGTTCGTACGAAGACCACGAAGACACAAAGAGGGCGGTGCTTGGCATCGCCCTCTTTCTTTGCGCCGCAGGCAATAGATAATTTCGCGCAGAGGTCGCAGAGAGCGCAGAGTTTTTTGGCCAGGACCCTCCGCGTTCCCTGCGGACTCTGCGCGAAACATAATGCGCCTACGGCGCGGGTATGTGCCACATCTTCGTGGCTTTGTGGTCTTCGTGCGAACCCTAATACACCAGCGCGCGCGAGCCTTCGTCGCCAATCCATTTCGCATCGACGCCCCACACGTCGCGGATCGTGCCGCCAGACAGCGCCTCGTCCGGCGCGCCGTCCGCCACCAGCCGCCCCTTGTCGAGCACCAGCACGCGGTCGGCGTGGTTCATCGCCAGCGCCAGATCGTGCAGCACCAGCACCACGCCGCAGCCCGCCTCGGCCTCGCTCCGCAGCACGCGCAGCATCGCCAACTGGTGTGCGAGATCAAGCGCGGCGAGCGGTTCGTCGGCGAGGATCCATTGCGGCTGCCCCGCCAGCACGCGCGCCAGCAGCGCCCGTGCCTTCTCCCCGCCCGACAGCGTCGAGACGGGACGATCCGCGAGGTCATCCAGATCGCAAATGCCCAGCGCTTGCCGCACTTCCGCCTCGCCCGCATCGCGATGCGGCAGGCGGCCGAGCGCGACCAGATGGCGCACCGAAACGTCCCACGCGACCTCTGCCGATTGCGGCAAATATCCGATATTGCGCGCCCGTGTGAGAGGGTGCATCGCGCCTACCGGCTTGTCGCTCAGGGTGACGCTGCCCGCAGCGGGCTCCACCAGATGGGCCAGCGCCGAAAGCAACGTCGATTTGCCCGCGCCATTGGGGCCGCAAATCGCGGTGATATCGCCGGGGATCAGCTTTGCGCTTACCGCGTCGAGAATTGCTGCGCCGTTTCGCTCGACTGAAAGGCTTTCGCAGGCGAGGATCATGCGAGCCCCCTCCTCATGCGCAGCAACAGCAGCAGGAAGAACGGCGCGCCGATCAGGCTGAGCGCAATCCCCAGCCGCAGCTCGGTCACCAGCGGCAGGATGCGGCACACGACATCCGCCACCAGCACCAGCAAGGCGCCCGCCAATGCGCTCGGCACGATCAAGCTGGAGGGGCGCTTGTCGGTCAGCGGGCGCACCAGATGCGGCACGATCAGTCCGACAAAGCCGATAATCCCCGCCACCGCGACACCGCTGCCCACGGTGAGGCCAGTGCCCAGCACCATCGCCCACATCAGCCGCTTGGGATCGACCCCCAAAGAGCGTGCCGCCGCCTCGCCCAAAGTCATCGCATCGAGCGCGCGGCCCACGCGCCACAGCACCAGCACGCCCGCCAGCGTGAGGGGCGCGGCGAGTTGCACATCGGCCCAGCTCCGGTCGGTCAGCGCGCCCATCAGCCAGGTGACGATGCTGCTCATTGCAAAGGCATTGGGCGCAAGGCTGATGGCAAGGCTGGTCAAAGCGCCCGCAAGGCTCGCGATCATCATGCCCGCCAGCGTGAACAGCGCGATGCCGTTGGAGGGACTTGCGGTGCGGCCCGCGATCAGCGCGAGCAGCGCCATCGCTCCGGCAGCGCCCGCCAGCGCCGAACCGGTGAGCAGCAGGTTCCACGACACGCCAAAGGTCAACGCCATCACCGCGCCCAGCGCCGCGCCCGGCGCGATGCCGAACAGGCCGGGATCGGCGAGCGGGTTGCGCAAGTATCCCTGCATGGCCGCGCCCGCTGCGCCCAGCCCACCGCCGATAACGATGGCGAGGACAGCGCGCGGCAGGCGCAATTCGGCTAGGATCAGCGCGGCGTTCGGCGTGCTCGCCGGGTCAAGCCACACGCGCCCGGCGAGCAAGGAAAGCGGAATGGCGAGCGCGAGCAGGCCGCCGAATAGGAGGGTGGCGCGGTTCATCCTGCTTGCGCCCTAATCTCCGCCAACCGCTCCAGCGCGCGCGGAATGGTCGGCCCGCCGCAATAGAGCAGCGAGCTGTCGAATGTCGCATATTGCACGCCTTCGAGCGCGCCGAGTACCGGATGGGTCAGCATCCGCTCGCCGCCCGAGGCGAGGATCAGTTGCGGCGGATCGGCCAGCACTTGCTCGAGCGGCAGGTAAGCGCCCTGCCCCATCCCGCGCGCGGCGGAGTGGCTGGTGAAGCCGCTATGCTCCAGCAGCGCGAAAGCGAGCGAACCCTCGCCCGCGACGATACCGCCTTCCTGCCACAACAGCGTGGCAATCGGCGCGGCCTCAGTGGCAGCATTGTCCCACGCCGATTGCACGGTGCCCGCCAACGCCGCGGCCCGCTCTGGCGCGCCAACAGTCTCGCCCAGCAGCGCGATCTGTCCGAGGCTGTCCTCCAGCGAGGAGACCATGCCCACGGTCACGATCTCCACGCCGGACGCTTCCAGCGCCGCCCGCGTGGCGGGCGCAAGGAAGGTGTCCGCCACCACGATATCGGGCGCGAGCGCCAGCACTTCCTCCACCGTCCCGCCGGTTGCGGGGTATTCCAGCGCGTCTGCCAGCACCATCGATGTAGCGCTGGGATCATGGCTGTAATGCGAGACCGCGAGCAACTGCCCCGGAGCAGCGACCTCGTGCAGGATCGCATCAGCGCAGGGGTTGAGGCTGACGATTGTGGGGTGGGTGGAGGCGCGCTCGGTTTCCGTCGCCCCTCCGCATCCCGTCATTCCGGCGAAGGCCGGAATCCAGAGCAGGCGCAGCGCAAGGCTGGATCCCGGCCTGCGCCGGGATGACGAGGGACGGTTCGGCATCAAAGCGCCAACCTCGCCCCGATAAACGCCGCCCTCCCGCGTGTCGCGTAACCGGCAGCGGTCTGGTAATCCGCGTCCCACACATTCTCGACGCGGCTATAGAGCTGGACTTCGTCGGTCACATCATAGGCCACGCGGAAAGTCAGCACTTCGTAGCCGTCGAGCGGCACGAAATTGCCCGCATCGTCGAAACTGTCCGACACGATCCGCAGATCCGCACCCACGGTCAGCGCATCCAAGGGCGACACATCCGCGCTCAGCGTCAGCGCATGGCGCGGGCGGCGGGCGAGCTGGTTGCCGGTGTCGCGGTTCTCGGCATCGGTGAAGGCATAGGCCGCGCCGAGCACCACTCCGCTCACCGGACGCGCGCGAAACTCTGCTTCGACGCCCTGCGCCCGGGCGCTCGTGATGTTGTCATAGGTGCCGAAGGGGCGGTTGTCGCAGATCGGATCGGTCGAGCCGAAGCAGCCGACAAAAGCGATCTGGTCTTCGGTGTCGCGGCGGAACAGCGTCACCGCGCCGTAAACGCTGCTGGTCGCGCGTCCGCCATAGGCAAGGCCGAGATCGAAGCTCGTCGCCCGTTCGGGCTGGAGTGTCACATTGCCGAAATCGCTGAACAGCTGGAACAGGCTGGGAGCCTTGAATCCCTCGCCCACGCTGGCGCGCAGCCGCCAATCGGGCGCCACTTCGTAGCTGATGTCGCCGCCGAAGCTGACTTCGCTGCCGAAATCGGCATGGTCGTCCAACCGTACGCCGATATGGCCGGAGATCCCGCGCCACTCGATGCCTGCCTGCGCATAAGCGCCGAAAATCCGTGTGTTATTGCCCGTATCGAAGAGCGTCTGGTAGCTCGTCCACTCGTTCTCCGCGCCGAAATTAACGATCAGCGGGCCGATCGGCCGCCACTCGCCGCGCAGTGAAACGCGGTCGGAACGGCCATCGCTGGTGAACGTCTCTGCGCCCGTATCGTCCAGATTGTCGCGCGACGTGTCGGCGAAACTGTAATTGGCCGAAAGGAAAAGCGGACCACTGTCATACACCGCGCCAGCCGAGCCGAAGGTCTGCGCCGTGTCCTGCGTCTCTCCCGTATCGGCGAGCGTGAACGCGGGGGCGGGGAAGCCGTCGATGTCCAATTCACCCTCGGCATGGCGCAGGCGGGCGAAGAATTCGAGCTCGTAGCTGGCGTAGTAGCGGCCATGGCCTTCCAGCGCCCATTGCTCGAACCCGTCGGGCTCGGTGCCAGCAGCGGCGGCGGAGAAGCCGTTGGTGCTTGCGAAGCTGGCGGATGCGCCGAGGAAGCCCACATCCTGGTCACCCACCCCGCCAGATGCGGCGGCAGTGAGGCTGTCATCGCTGCCATATTCGAGCACGCCTGCAAGGCCCGTATCGGCGCGGGTCGAGGCGACAATCACGCCGCCCAGCGCATCCGATCCCCAGATGGTGGAGTTGGAGCCGCGCAGAACTTCGACCTTGGCAAGGTTGGTGGAGAGCAGATTGCCGAAATCGAAGCCTCCCGAAGGCGATGCCGGATCGGCCACGCGCACGCCGTCGAGAATGACGAGCACCTGCTCCGCCTCCGCGCCGCGCAACCGCACACCCGTCTGCGCGCCGAGGCCGCCGGTGCGGCTGTAGGTGAGACCGGGGACACGTTCGAGCACGCGCGGCAGGTCGGGGCCTTGGAGCGCAGCGATTTCCTCTTCGCCGAGCACGGTGATGGCTTGGCCGGAGTCCTCGATTTCTGTGCGGGTGCCGGTGGCGGTGACGGTGATGGTGTCTTCCTGCGCTGGCCACGCAGCCGTCGACACCGGCAAGCCAACGTCTTCCTCCTCCTGCGCCATCGCAGGCGAGGACATTGCCACCAAAGAAATACCGATAAACAGATATTTAACCACAAAACCTCCTATCACAAGCGAACGTCGCCTATGACGGAAGCCGGCGCGGAATTGCGCTTCGTCCGAATGCCTCCGGTACACCCCGCCCGGCTGCAAAAGCGACCGTCACCCGGCAGGTCTCCTGGCTCCCGGATCATCGCTCGCCGCCCGCCTTCCCGCTCTAACAAGCAGTGGCATATCGGGCGAAAGCTCCCCGGTCACAGTTGCGGGGGCAGCGCGGGATTTGAACCCGCTTCCCTCTTAGGTCCGATCTCTCGAACAACCCGTGACGATGCCTGCCCTTAAGTTGGTATCATGCGCGCTGCAAGCCTTGCCGCACATTAACCAATGTCCCGCCATGACACGCGCGGCGATGCGCAAGTGTTTGGCAAGGACTATGCCTGTATGGGGCAAGAGTGGAACACGTTCCGATCACCATTCCCGAATCTCCCCGCCGGGATTTTCGCACCCGCCGCGCATCCCCGCGCGAGCGGATGCAGGGCTTTGCCAAGAAGGCAGGCGTGCTCGCCCTGGCGATTGCGGTTCCGGCGATTGCCGCCAATGGCGCACCGGGCTTTTTTTCCGCCGCAGACGAAGCCGAGCAGGATTACCGGATGCCGTTCGAAAAACCGGGCGAAAGCTTTCCCGGCTCGGCCTTCTACTACCTCGAAGAAACCCCGCAGCTGGTTGAAAACGATGCGTGGGACAGGCCCATCCAGGTGATCGGCGGCGCGGGCAATTTGACCGATGACAGCGAAGACGCCGCCAGCGCGCTCGCCAATCTGCCCCTCGCCGCCAGCCCGCTGCGCATTCGTGGCAGCGATCAGGACCAAGCCCGCGCGCAGCAATGCATGACGCAAGCGATCTACTACGAGGCCGCGAGCGAAAGCGATGCGGGCCAACGCGCAGTGGCGCAGGTCGTGCTTAACCGCGTGGCGCATCCGGCCTATCCGAACACGGTGTGCGGCGTGGTGTTCCAGGGCAGCGAACGGCGCACGGGATGCCAGTTCAGCTTCACCTGTGATGGCGCTTTGAACCGCCGCCCCTCTGCCGCCGGTTGGGCGCGCGCTGGTCGCCATGCGCGCGAGGCCTTGGCGGGCGTCGTCTATGCTCCTGTCGGCACGGCGACGCATTACCACACGCTGGCGGTCAATCCCTATTGGGCGCCGACGCTGGAAACGGTCACGGTGATCGGCTTCCACATCTTCTACCGGATGCCGGGCAATGCCGGGCGGCCATCGGCCTTCCATTCGCGCTATGGCGGCGGAGAGCCCGCACCGCAGCGCGCCCGCGCCGCGACGCAAGAGGCACCCGCGCTCGATGTGCCGATCGATATGTCGCAATATGCCCCGCCCGCCGCGCCCGCCGCCACCGCGCCGCGTCCGCAGGCACCGGGCGCGCAGCCGCAAGCACAGTCTGCCCCCGCCGAGGAGCAGCGCAGCGATATCCTCCCGCAAAGCGGCAATGTGCGCGAGGAATATGCCAATAGCGGCCGCTGGATCGAGCGCGACTAGCGATAGCGCACGGGGCAGCGGGAAAGCCCGCAGCCAGTTCTAAAGATTGCGGAAACCATTGTGTCACACGCTTGCTTAGCAGGTGTATTTTACAAGTGCTGACGGTCGCCCGGTGCGCCCGCCCGTTACTGTTTACACGTCTGGATTGCTAGAACCCATGTCCATCCGCTTCGCCGCTTCCCGCACCAAACGCTCGGTACGGATGCACCGCGAACTGGTGCGGATGCTGGCGCTCGTGCCGTCAAACGACAACGGCAATGCCCTGCGGCGCAATGTCATGGACGCGGCCCTGCGGCACTTTGCCGAGCACGGCATTGCCGCCGCGCAGAACGCCCGCGAACAGGCGATCCTTGCCGGCAAGTCCGGCGACCGCGAGCTTTTTGGCTATTGGCTGGAGATCTGCCGCGCGCTGGACAGGCGCATGGCGCGCCAGCTTGAACCGGTAGACGGTACCGGCAACCGCTGACGGCCCGCCCGTCCGCGCTACGCGCAAGCACCCATTATTGCAGTCACTCCGCCGTCATTCGGGCGGCCTATTGTCTTGCGCAAAGGTCGCGCCATTTTACACCAAATGCTATTGCGAACTATTTGCAACGTATAAGACTTTTTGGTGGTTGCAATGGCGTATTTACCCTTCTAGGGCTGGCCGAAACACGCTGCATCGCCGCGCGGGGCGCATGGTGCCATGCAGTTTGAACGAGTGGATGCGCCCGCAGGCAGCTTAAGGACTACAGGCTTACCCATGGCACGCAAGAAAATCGCGCTGATCGGCTCCGGCATGATCGGCGGCACCCTCGCCCACCTCGCCGCGAAAAAGGAAATGGGCGACATCGTCCTGTTCGACATTGCGGAAGGCATGCCGCAGGGCAAGGCGCTCGACATCAGCCAGTGCGGCCCGATCGAAGGCTTCGACGCCAAGATCACCGGCTCGAACGACTATGCCGATATCGCGGGCGCGGATGTGGTGATAGTCACCGCCGGCGTGCCACGCAAGCCGGGCATGAGCCGCGACGACCTGCTCGGCATCAACCTAAAGGTGATGAAGGCCGTGGGCGAAGGCATCAAGAACAACGCGCCCGATGCATTCGTGATCTGCATCACCAACCCGCTCGATGCGATGGTGTGGGCGCTGCGCGAGTTTTCCGGCCTGCCGCATAACAAGGTGGTCGGCATGGCGGGCGTGCTCGACTCGGCGCGCTTCGCAACCTTCCTCGCCTGGGAATTCGGTTGCAGCGTGAAGGACGTGAACGCATTCGTGCTCGGCGGCCACGGCGACACCATGGTGCCCGTCACCAGCTACACGACGATCAACGGCATTCCGGTGAACGACTACGCCAAGATCAAGGGCGTTTCGGCTGACCGGATCGACGCGATCGTCGACCGCACCCGCAAGGGCGGCGGCGAGATCGTTGGCCTGCTCGGCAATGGCTCGGCCTATTACGCCCCCGCCACCAGCGCGATTGCGATGGCCGAAGCCTATCTCGGCGACCAGAAGCGCATCCTGCCCTGCGCCAGCTATGTCGAAGGCAAGTACGGCCTCGACGGCCTCTATGTCGGCGTCCCGACCGTGATCGGCGCAGGCGGCACCGAGGAAGTGATCGAAATCGAACTGTCCGACGAAGAGAAGAGCAACCTCAAGGTTTCGACCGACGCGGTCGAGGAGCTGCTGGAGGCTTGCAAGGGGCTGGATAGCTCGCTGGCGTGAGTTTCTTTGGACTGATCTTGACGCTCGTTGGCGGGTGGTTTGGCTGGTCAGGGTGGTGGTCCATCCTGTTCGGGGGGCTCATGTTCTTCGGGGCGCACCGCGCGCTGCCTGATCAGACTGGCCGGATCAATGCTGTCGGATTGCCCCTTTATATGATCGGATCATTTGCAATCATGTCCGCAGTTGGGTGGATTGCTTCCTTTTTTTGACGTTAATGGAGAGATGAGTTGAGCATCCTCGTAAACAAAGACACCAAGGTCATCACCCAGGGGATGACCGGCAATACCGGCACCTTCCACACGCAGCAGGCGCTCGATTACGGGACGCAGATGGTGGCGGGTGTGACGCCGGGCAAAGGCGGATCCGAACATTTGGGCCTGCCGCAATTCAACACGGTGCGCGAGGCGGTGGAAGCCACCGGTGCGACCGCGAGCTGCATCTATGTGCCGCCGCCCTTCGCAGCTGACGCGATCCTCGAAGCGATCGAGGCCGAGGTCGAGCTGATCATCACCATTACCGAAGGCGTTCCGGTGATGGATATGGTGACCGTGAAGCGCGCGCTGACCGGCTCCAAGTCGCGGCTGATCGGCCCCAACTGCCCCGGCGTGCTGACGCCGGGCGAGTGCAAGATCGGCATCATGCCGGGCAAGATCTTCCAGAAGGGCAGCGTCGGCGTCGTCTCGCGTTCGGGCACGCTCACCTATGAAGCCGTACACCAGACCACCGCCGTGGGCCTCGGCCAGACGACCGCTGTGGGCATTGGTGGCGACCCTGTGAACGGCACCAACTTTATCGATGTGCTCGACCTCTTCCTCGACGATCCCGAAACCAAGTCGATCATCATGATCGGCGAGATCGGGGGTTCTGCGGAGGAGGAAGCTGCCGAATTCCTTAAGCAAGAAGCCGCAAAAGGCCGTTCCAAGCCGGTTGTCGGCTTCATCGCCGGTCGCACCGCGCCTCCGGGCCGCCGCATGGGCCATGCCGGGGCGATCGTTTCGGGCGGCAAAGGCGGCGCGGACGACAAGATCGCAGCGATGGAAGACGCCGGCATCCGCGTCTCCCCCTCGCCCAGCGAACTGGGCACCACACTGGACGCGCTGCTGAAGGAGCTGGCGTAAGAGCTAGCGAGAACCGCCATGGGTAACGAACCGAAAAACTTCCTCCCCGAACTGCCCGGACAGGACGGGCCGCAGGCAGGGCCGAGCTGGAGCAATCCGCGTTGGCCGCTGACCGACGACGCGGCAGACCGCGATGCGGCGATGGACCCGACCGATATGTTCATGGCGGTGCAACAGGCCGCAGCGGCGGCGGGCAAGCCGACCGACAAGGCGAGCATCGAGGAAGCGTGCCGCCATTCGGTGCAGGCCATGCTGCTCATCCGGCTCTACCGCGTGCGCGGGCATCTGGCGGCCAATCTCGATCCGCTGGGCCTTTCGCATCCCGAAGTCCCTGCCGAGCTGACGCTGGAATGGCACGGCTTTGCGGGGCAGGAGGCGAAGGAAGTCTATGTCGGCGGCGCGTTCGGCTTCGAATGGGTCAAGGTTGGCACCCTGTTCGATATCCTGCGCGCCACCTATTGCGGCGATGTCGGCCTCGAATACATGCATATTGCTGACACCGAGGAACGGCGCTTCCTGCAGGACAAGTTCGAAAAGCCCGAAGATACGATCAGCTTCACTCCTGAAGGCAAGAAGGCGATTCTGCAGGCGGTGATCCGCGGCGAGGAATACGAGAAATATCTCGCCAAGAAATATGTCGGCACCAAGCGTTTCGGGCTCGACGGCGGCGAAGCGATGATCCCGGCGCTGGAAGCGGTCATCAAATATGGCGGCAGCTCGGGCGTGCGCGAGATCATTTACGGCATGGCGCACCGGGGCCGGTTGAACGTGCTCGCCAATGTGATGGCCAAGCCCTACCGCGTGATCTTCCACGAGTTTTCGGGTGGCTCGGCCAATCCCGATGATGTTGGCGGATCGGGCGATGTGAAATACCACCTGGGAACCAGCACCGACCGCGAATTTGACGGGATCAAGGTGCATATGAGCCTTGTTCCCAACCCCTCGCACCTCGAAGCGGTGAACCCCGTCGTGCTCGGCAAGACGCGCGCGCAGCAGGCCTTTCGCGACGATCTGGACGCGCACCAGCAAGTGCTTCCCGTGCTCATCCACGGCGATGCGGCCTTTGCCGGGCAAGGCGTGGTGTGGGAATGTTTTGGCTTGTCGGGCGTGCGCGGCTATTCCACGGGCGGCTGCATCCACTTCATCATCAACAACCAGATCGGCTTTACGACTTCGCCCAAATTCGCGCGGTCCTCGCCCTACCCGTCAGACGTGGCGAAGGGCGTACAGGCGCCGATCCTGCACGTGAACGGCGACAATCCCGAAGCTGTGACCTTCGCCTGCAAGCTCGCCATCGAATACCGCCAGAAGTTCAAGCGCGATATCGTGATCGATATGTGGTGCTATCGCCGCTTCGGCCACAATGAAGGCGATGAGCCGAGCTTCACCCAGCCGCTGATGTACAAGGAAATCCGCAACCATCCGCGCGTATCCGAAGTCTATTCGGAACGGCTGCTGGCCGAAGGCGTGATCGAACCGGGCACCGCGCCCGAAATGCGCGAGGCCTTCATTGCCGAGCTGGACGAGGAATTCGAAGCGGGCAAGAGCTACAAGCCCAACGAAGTCGACTGGTTCGCCGGACGCTGGAGCGGCTTGCACAAGCCCGCTGACCCCGAAAGCGGGCGGCGCAATGTGGCGACCGCGATCGACAAGAAGCTGTTCGACAGCCTTGGGCGCACGCTCACCACGGTGCCGGAGGATCACACGATCCACAAAACGCTCGGCCGCGTGCTCGATGCCAAGCGCGAAATGTTCGCCAGCGGCGGCGGGTTTGACTGGGCAACCGCCGAAGCGCTCGCTTTTGGCAGCCTTGTGAGCGAAGGCTTCGGTGTGCGGCTTTCGGGGCAGGATTCCGGGCGCGGCACGTTCAGCCAGCGCCACGCGATCTGGGTCGACCAGAACACCGAAGCGAAATACATCCCGCTCACCACCCTGCCGCATGGCAAGTTCGAGGTGTATGATTCCACGCTGAGCGAATTCGGCGTGCTCGGATTCGAATACGGCTTTGCCATGGCTGATCCGAAAACGCTGGTGATGTGGGAAGCGCAGTTCGGCGATTTCGCCAATGGCGCGCAGATCATGATCGACCAGTTCATCGCCGCGGGCGAAGTCAAATGGCAGCGCGCCAACGGCCTCGTGATGCTCTTGCCGCACGGCTATGAAGGCCAGGGGCCGGAGCACTCCTCCGCCCGTCTCGAGCGCTTCCTGCAACTGTGCGCGAACGACAATATCCAGGTCTGCAACATCACCAGCCCGGCGAATTACTTCCACGTGCTGCGCCGCCAGATGATGCGCCCGTTCCGCAAGCCGCTCGTCATCATGACGCCCAAGAGCCTGCTGCGCCATCCCGACGCCAAGTCGGAAGCCAAGGAATTCATGGGTGAAAGCCACTTCAAGCGCATCCTTTCGGACCGTAAGGCGATTGACGACAGCAAGGTAAAGCGCCTCGTCCTGTGCAGCGGTAAGGTCGCTTACGATCTGATGGACAAGCGCGATGCCGAAGGGATCGACGATGTCTCGATCGTGCGGATCGAACAGCTTTATCCCTTCCCTGGCGAACCGCTAGCCGTTCGCATGAAGCGGATGGGCAACCTCGAAGAGGTCGTCTGGTGTCAGGAAGAACCGCACAATAATGGCGCGTGGTTCTTCGTACAGAACCGCATCGAGGATGCGCTGACCGCTGCCGGGCACAAGGGTATGCGCCCGATCTATGCCGGACGCGACGAGGCCGCATCCCCCGCCACCGGTCTGGCGAAGCGCCATGCCGAACAGCAGGACGCGCTCATCGCCAATGCGCTGGGCCTGTCGGAGCGCGCCTCCGGCAAAGCCAAGCGCGCCAAGAAGTAATCACAGGACGCCAAGGAAAACAGTCACATGGCAACCGAAGTTAAAGTTCCCACTCTCGGCGAAAGCGTTACCGAGGCCACCGTTGGCGAATGGCTGAAACAGCCCGGCGATGCAGTCGCCGCAGATGAACCCATTGCCAGCCTCGAAACCGACAAGGTCGCGGTGGAAGTGCCCTCACCCGTCGCCGGCGTGCTCGGCGAACACAAGGTCGGCGTGGGCGACACGGTCGAAGTCGGCGCGATCATCGCGATTGTCGAGGAAGGCGGCGCGCCTGCCAAGCCTGCAGCTGCGAAAGCGGCTGACACGGGAAACGCGGAAAAGACCGCTGGTGGCGACGCTTCTTCGGGTGACTCCTCGCTCACCATGTCTCCCGCCGTGCGCCGCGCGGTGATCGAACACGGGGTTGACCCGACGACGATCAAGGGCACCGGCAAGGATGGCCGCCTGACCAAGGAAGACGTGCTGGCCGCTGCGCAGGCAAAGAACACGGGCAGTGATGCTGCCGCTGCACCTGCTGCCGCCACACCCGCCGCTGCTGCCAAGGGCGAACGCCGTGAAGAACGCGTCAAGATGACGCGGATGCGACAGACCATCGCCAAGCGGTTGAAGAGCGCGCAGGACAATGCCGCGCTGCTCACCACGTTCAACGATTGCGACATGAGCGCCGTGATTGCGGCGCGCGAAGCCTATAAGGATGTGTTCGCGAAGAAGCATGGCATCAAGCTCGGCTTCATGTCCTTCTTCGCCAAGGCCGCCGCGCTGGCGTTGAAAGACGTTCCGGCAGTCAACGCCTATATTGACGGGGACGAGATCGTCTATCACGACTATGTCGACCTGTCGGTGGCCGTCAGCGCGCCCAATGGTCTGGTGGTTCCGGTCGTGCGCAGCATCGACGCGATGAGCTTTGCCGAGATCGAGCTGGCCATCGCCGATTTCGGCAAGCGCGCCAAGGAAGGCACGCTGACGATGGAAGACATGACCGGCGGCACTTTCACCATTTCCAATGGCGGCGTGTTCGGATCGCTGATGTCGACCCCGATCATCAACCCGCCGCAAAGCGCCGTGCTCGGCCTGCACCGCATCGAAGATCGCCCCGTCGTGCGCAATGGCGAAGTCGTGGTGCGCCCGATGATGTATCTGGCACTCAGCTACGATCACCGCATCATCGACGGCCGCGAGGCAGTAACCGCGCTCAAGATCATGAAGGAAGCGATCGAGGATCCGATGCGGATGCTGATTGATTTGTGATGGTAATTGTCATCCCGGTGAAGGCCGGGATCCAGTCCAGCGCCAACGCTGGATTCCGGCCTCCGCCGGAATGACGGAAGAGAGAATTATGGCTGAATACGATTACGACGTCCTGGTTATCGGTGCTGGCCCCGGCGGCTATGTTGCCGCCATCCGTGCTGCGCAGCTCGGGCTGAAAACCGCCTGCGCCGAAAGCCGCGAGACACTCGGTGGCACCTGTCTCAATGTCGGCTGCATCCCGTCCAAGGCGATGCTCCACGCGTCCGAATTTTTCGATGCTGCCGCCAATGGCACGATGGCCGAAATGGGTATCGAGGTGAAGCCGAAGCTCAACATGGAAAAGCTCCACGGCCAGCGTCTCGATGCGGTGAACGGGCTCACCAAGGGCATCGAATTCCTGTTCAAGAAGAACAAGGTCGACTGGAAGAAGGGCCACGCAACGTTCGTTGACGCGCACACGGTGGATGTGGGCGGCGAGAAAGTCACCGCGAAGGAAATCGTGATTGCGACGGGTTCTTCGGTCACTCCGCTGCCCGGTGTCGCAGTCGACAATGCCAAAGGCGTCGTTGTCGATTCCACCGGCGCGCTCGAACTTGAGAAAGTCCCCGGCCACATGGTGGTGATCGGCGGCGGTGTGATCGGGCTGGAGCTTGGCAGCGTATGGCGTCGCCTTGGCGCGAAGGTCACCTGTGTCGAGTATCTCGACCAGATCCTGCCCGGCATGGATGCCGACGTCCGCAAGGAATCGAACAGGATTTTCAAGAAGCAGGGCATTGAGTTCAAGCTTTCGACCAAAGTCACCGGCGTGTCCGTCAAGGGTAAGACCGCGACGCTGACGCTCGAACCTGCTGCGGGCGGTGACGCTGAAACGATGGAAGCCGATTGTGTGCTCGTGTCGATCGGTCGCAAGCCCAATACCGATGGGCTGGGCCTTGAGAATATCGGGCTGGAGACCAATGGTCGCGGCCAGATCGAGGTCGATCACGAATTCCGCACCGCTGTCGCTGGCGTGCGCGCTATCGGCGATTGCGTCCCCGGCCCCATGCTGGCGCACAAGGCCGAGGATGAAGGCATTGCGGTTGCCGAATGGATCGCGGGCGAGACGGGCATTGTGAACCACGATGTGATCCCCAGCGTCGTCTACACCCTCCCCGAAATCGCCGGTGTCGGCCTGACCGAGGAACAAGCCATCGAGAAGATGGGCGGCGACAAGGCGAAGGTGAAGACCAGCAAGTTCCCGATGGCGGCCAACAGCCGCGCGAAGACCAATCACGAGCCGGACGGCTTCGTGAAAGTCATCGCTGAAGCCGAAAGCGACCGCGTGCTGGGCGTCTGGGCGATTGCCAGCGTTGCCGGAACGATGATCGCCGAAGCCGCGCTCGCGATGGAATTCGGTGCGACCTCCGAAGACATCGCTTACACCTGCCACGCCCACCCGACCCATGCCGAAGCCCTTAAAGAGGCGGCGATGGGTGTGCAGGGCAAGCCGATCCATATCTAATGCAGCTATTACGGAACCGCCTCCCCGCCATTGCGGCGCTGGCGGTTCCCGTTGGCGCAGGCGCGGTATGGATGAGCGTGGGCGGCGCGCCGTCGCATTACGCGCTCGCCAATCTGGCCGTACTCGCGGTGATGGCGCTGTGGGTGGCCGTGGGACGCGGGCCGCATACGGCGGCGAGCCGCCATATCCTCACTATTGTGCTGCTGCTCGTCATGCTGCTGCCGCTGACGGCGGGAGAGGCGGTCAATTCTGTCACCGGGCAGGCGGTGAAGCGCTGGGTGCAAATCGGGCCGCTGGGCCTCCACACCGGGATGATCGCTGTGCCGCCGCTCGCCGTGCTGGCAGCGCGCAACCGCAGGCTGGGCGCACTGATCCTCCTCGCTGCGCTCCTCGCCGCGTATTTCCAGCCCGATGCCGCAACCGGCTTTGCCATCACTTTTGCCGCCATCGGCATCCACCATGTGACCAAGGATTGGCGCATGGGCGGCGTAGTGGTGATCGGCTTCTTCGCCTCGCTGGTGATGGCGGTGCGCGGTGAAGTTCCACCGCAGCCCTTTGTCGAGCGGGTGCTGGTGCAGGCGGCAGAGCAGAACGTCGCGCTCGCTTTGCTGCTGGCCGCCGCGCTGTCAGCCAGTTTCGCGCTGATCCTGTTCGCCAGCCATCTCAGCCGCGAGAAGCGCTTTGCGTTGGCGGGCGCATTGTTCGGCTTTGCGATCATGGCAATGATGAGCGCTTACCCGACCCCGCTGATCGGCTATGGTGCCGCGCCGATTATCGGTTTCGGCCTCGCCCTGGGTTTGAAGAAGGTTCCGCAACGATGAGCACAATGCCCCCCTTCCACCTCGCCTTTCCGGTCGATGATCTCGACGCAGCGCGCGCGTTTTGGGGCGGCGTGATGGGCTGTGCGGAAGGGCGGAGCTCCGACCACTGGATCGATTTCGATTTCTACGGTCACCAGATCGTAGCGCATCTCTCCGAGGCGGCGGGCGACCGCGCGAGCAATGCGGTGGATGGGCACGATGTGCCGGTGCCGCATTTCGGCGTGGTGCTCGATATGGCGCAGTGGCAGGAACTCGCCGAACGCCTCACCGCCGCCGGAACCCGTTTCGTGATGGAGCCCACGGTGCGCTTCAAAGGCCAGGTCGGCGAGCAGGCGACGATGTTCTTCCGCGATCCGGCAGGCAATGCCATCGAGATGAAGGCCTTTGCCGACCGGTCACAGCTCTTCGCGAAAGACTAGCGCTGCGCGGCTTGGCGGATTAACGCGCGAGCATGACAAGTTCCAAAATCATGCGTCTGTTCGCCAAATGGCATATCTGGCTCGGCTGGCTGGTCGGGGTTCCGGTGCTTATGTGGACGGTGACCGGGCTGGTCATGGTCATCACCCCAATCGAGGAAGTGCGCGGCAACCATTTGCGCGTCGAGATCGAGCAGGCTCCCCTCCCCGCCGAACTTGTTCTGCCGGACATCCCCGATGCGGGAGCGATGGAAATGCGCGCCGTGATGCAGGGTAACAGGCCCGTGTGGTTTGTCACCGATGCAGACGGCAATACCACCCGCTACGCCGCCGACGGCACCGGTGCCCCGATAGCGGAGGCGGACGAAGCCTATGCCCGCGCGTTGGTGGCCGAGCGCATCATTGGCGGCGACAATCCGGTCGCTTTCGAAGCCTTCGGCGCGGACAATCCGCCTTTCGATTTCCGCCGCCCCGTTCCAACATGGCGGGCCACTTTAGAGGACGGGACACATATCTATGTTGATCGGACCACAGGCGAAATCGCCGCCATCCGCACCGATTGGTGGCGGGTTTTCGATTTCATGTGGGGGCTGCACATCATGGACCTGGAAACGCGTGAGCTCGATCAGCAGAACACGTTCAACCACGTCGTGCTGGTGCTGTTTGCCGCGCTGGGCGTGATCGGATCGCTGCTCGGCTGCGTGCTGATGTTCCGGCGGCGCAAGGCGCGGGTGAGAGTCCCCGCCGGATGAACCCGCAAATCCTCACCCCGCTGCTCGACGTGCTCGACATTGTCGGGGTGGCGATTTTCGCCCTGTCCGGCGCCTTGCTCGCCGCCAAGGAACGGCAGACTTTCGTGACGATGGTGTTCTTCGCGCTGTTCACCGGCGTGGGCGGCGGGACGGTGCGTGATCTGCTGATCGATGCGCCGGTGTTCTGGATCCGCGACCCGTGGATTGCGCTGGTGTGCTTTTCCACCGCGCTGCTCGCGTGGTTCACGCCGACGCGGTGGTGGGACGGAAAGCTGCTCGAATATGCCGACGGTCTGGGACTTACCGCCTATGCCGTACTCGGCGCGGCGAAGGCGCTCAGCTATGGCGTGCCGCCCGTGCCCGCGGTGATGATGGGTGTGGTGACCGGCTGCGTCGGCGGCATCATCCGCGACGTGGTGGCAGGCAGGCCGTCGATCATCATGGGGCCGGAGCTGTACGTGACCGCCGCCGCACTCTCCGCGCTGCTCTGCGTGCTGGGCGAAACGCTGGGGCTGCCGCGGGAGCCGGTGTGGATTACCGCAGGTCTTGCAGGTTTTGCGCTGCGCGCCGCCGCCATCCGCTTCAAGCTGGGCCTGCCCGCCTATTCGCGCGAAGCCTGAGCGTAGCGTTCAGTCGAGATCGGCGCGCGCCGTTTCGTAGCCTTCTTCGTAACCCTCATCACCGGGTAGCGGGCCGCCGGGATAAGCAGGTCTCGGGCCAACCGCCTCTTCGGGCACCAAGGGCGCATCGCTGCGGCGATAGGTGTATTCGCTGTCCACCGGCGTGCGCGTGGCGGCACGCGCGCGGGCATAGTCAACGTCGCTCCACTGTGTGCCAGCCGGGGCCGATGCCTGCACCGCCGAATAGTCCTCACCACCGAAATCGACGCTGCGGATGCGTCCGTCATTGTCGATCCAGCAATTCCAGCCCTCGCCGCTGGTCAAAGTGCCTTCGACCCGCCAGCCATCGGCGGTGCGCCGCGCGCTGGTGACATAATCGACCCGCGCATCGCCGCGCTCAACCTGGTCGACGCACATATCAGCGGCATTGGCGATGCCATTGCTTTCGTAGTCGCGGTCGTAATCACGGTTGCGGCGGTCGGCATTGCGCTCGTAATCGTAATCGCTGTCGCGGTGGTCCCGCCGGCGATCATCGCCGTCCGCCGCATCAATGATCGTCGCGAGCGCCCCCAAAATGAGCACGCCCGTCACCACATCGCCGACATCGACCCCGCGCCGGTAGTGGCGACGGCGATAGCGGCGCGTCCACGGATCGGCATAGGCGTTCCATTCGGAGCCGGTCACTCCGCTATCCGCCAGCGTAGCGGTCCGTGCGGTTACGCCAGAGACAGCACTGGCATCGGCGGCTTGCACCGGAACCGCGCTGAAAACGAAAGTGCCTGCGAGAGCGGCAACACTTGCGGCGCGAAAATTGACGAGGGCCATGCGACCTTACCCCTGTTTGCGATATATCGCGTCCACGACTAGGCGGCCCAGGCTGACACCAGCCTGAACCGCCCGGTCTTTTACAATGCCTGCTTAGAGGCCGCGAATGCCGCTGAAATCGAGATCGGTGATCCGTCCGTCACGGCGCACATCGCATTCGAAGCGTCCTTCTTCCCAGCCATCATTGCGATAGCCGCGGCGGTAGCCATAGCCGCGCCCTTCACGCACCGCGATCCGGCCCTTGACCTCGAAGCCGCCGCGCTCGCGGTCGACATCGTAGATTTCATAGACTTCGGCGCGAGCACCCGAGTAACGCTGCGCGCGGCGTTCGGCGGCCTCGACACAACGTTCGACTGCGCTTCGTGCATTCAGCCCACGACTGTAGCGCCGGTCTCCGCGATAGTCCCGGTCATCGTAGCGATAGTCGCGGTCACGCGAGCGGTAGTCGCCGTCGCGGTAGCGATAATCATCGCGATAGCGGTAGTCATCGCGGTCATCATCACCGGACAGGATCACAGCGGCAAGACCGCCGAGAATGACCGCACCGGCGATCACTTCGCCTGCGGACAGTCCGTCATCACGATCATGATGGCGATCCTGCGCTGCGGCGGGAGCTGCCGCGGCCATGGCGCCGGCCGCAACAGTGGCGAACGCACCCTTGGCCAAGGCTTTGGACATGGTTTTCATAAGGCTTCTCCTTCAGTGACCGACGGCACCTTTGCCATCGATATGAAGGGTTCTACCGAATCGCCGTTGAGCCGATCCTGAACCCGCCGGTTGGCTGACATTCAGGAAACAGGCCTAATTCCTGAATGCCAGAACCAGCCTTATTCGGGCGCTTGCAGCCCGGTCCAATAGCCAAGGAAGCTCAAAATATCTGCCGCTTCCTCGATCGCCTTGTCGGTCGGCTTGCCCGATCCGTGGCCCGCGCGGGTCTCGATGCGGATCAGTTGCGGCCGCTCGCCAAGGTTCGCGGCCTGCAGCGCGGCGGTGTATTTGAAGCTGTGCCCCGGCACCACGCGGTCATCGGTGTCCGCCGTCGTCACCAGCAGCGCCGGATAGTCGGTGTCGGGCGTGATATTGTGATAGGGCGAATAGGCGCGCAGGATGCGCCAGTCTTCCTCGCGGTCGGGATAGCCGTAATCGTCCACCCAATAGCGGCCAGCGGTAAACTGGTCGAAACGCAACATATCCATCACGCCCACCGCAGCATTGCCTGCCGCGAAGAGATCTGGACGCTGGTTGACCACTGCGCCGACGAGCAGGCCGCCATTGGAGCCGCCCTGGATCGCGAGCCCGTCCTCCGGCGTGATGCCTTCGGCGATCAGATACTCACCCGCAGCGATGAAATCGTCGAACACGTTCTGCTTGTTCGCGCGGCGACCGCCATCGTGCCACGCGCGGCCATATTCGCCGCCGCCGCGGATATTCGCCATCACGAAGGCCCCGCCCGCTTCCACCCATGCCAAGCGGCTGGGCGAGAAGCCGGGAGTGAGCGAGATGTCAAACCCGCCATAGCCGTAGAGCAGCGTTGGCATGGCCTCCCCGCTGGCGGCGAGATCGGCGCGCCGGACGATGAACATCGGCACCCGGGTGCCGTCAAGGCTTTCGTAGAATTGCTGTTCGACCACGAAATTGTCGGGGTTGAAGGTCACTTCTGGCGCGGCGAAGGTGGAAGTCTCCCCGCTCACCACATCGTAGCGGTAGATCGTACCCGGACGGTTGAAGCTGGAGAAGCTGTAGAAGGTCTCGCTCTCGGTCGGCGATCCGCCGAAGCCGCCCGCGCTGCCGAGGCCGGCAAATTCGATCTCGCGCACCAGCTCGCCCTCGAGCGTCATCACATAGGCGCTGGAAGAGGCGTCTTCGAGATATTCGACGATCAGATGCCCGCCGACCATCGACGCGCCGTTGATGGGTTGCTCGCGTTCGGGGACGATTTCCGTCCAGCCCGCGTCGATATTGTCCATGTCGATCGACACGATGCGGTAAAGCGGCGCGTCCATATTGGTGGTGAAATAGAGCGTCGAGCCGACGCTCTCGATCAGGTTCCAGCTATGCTCGAAGCCGGTGACGAGCGGGTTCGCTTCCCAGCCATTGGTCTCGCGCGCATCGAGATCGATCATATGGATTTCGTAGCGCGAATCGGTGCCCGTGGAGGAAACGATCACCATCCACCGATCATCATCGGTCACACCCGCGCCGTGGCCGCGTTCGGGGTGGTCGGGGGTAGAGAAAACCAGCTGGTCGGCGGATTGGTCAGTGCCAAGCGCGTGGTAATACACCGCCTGGTTGTAATTGAGCGCCTGAAAATCCTCGCCCTCCTCCGGCTCGGGGAAGCGCGAATAGGTGAAGCCATCATTGCCCACCCAGCTGAGACCGGAGAACTTCACCCAGCGGATATCCTCACCGATATGTTCGCCGGTCGCGACATCGAGCACGCGCACGATACGCCAGTCGGTGCCGCCGTCCTGCACGCTGTAGAGCAGCTTCGTGCCATCGGGCGACGGCACCCATCCGCCGAGCGCGGTTGCGCCATCATCGGCCCATGCGTTCGGGTCGATCAGCAACTGCGGTTCACCATCAAGCCCGTCCTGATAATAGAGCGGCGACTGGTTTTGCAGGCCGGTATTGCGGGTAAAGAAATAGCGGTTGCCGCGCGCAACCGGTATGCCCATGCGCTCGTAATCGGTCAGCTCGGCAATGCGGGTGTTGAAATATTCCTGCATCGGCAGGTTTTCGAGATAGGCATCGGTGACCGCATTTTGCGCCTCTACCCACGCGGCGACTTCGGGGTTGTTGCGCACATCATCTTCGAGCCAGCGATAGGGATCGGCGACCTCTTCGCCAAAGATCGTTTCCACGACATCGCCGGTGCGGGTTTCGGGATAGGCGGGCGCGCTCATATCCTGCGCACTAGCAGCCGGAGCGATGATGGCGACAGCCGCAGCAGCGGCAAGAAGGTGACGGTTCATTGGGCCTCATGGGGTAAGGGTGTGGTCCGTTGTTGCGCGGTATAGTTGGCGATGAAACGGGTGCGATGCAAGCTCGTCCAACGCACATCCCTTACTTCCCGCTCACCCTGAGCTTGTCGAAGGGTTGTCCTTCACTTTCTGATCGAGCGCGGACAGGAAAAACAATGCTTCGACAGGCTCAGCATGAGCGGGTTAGGCAAGATGTAACTATTCCTCCAACGCCGCCAGCACATCGCGGGTGAAGGCCTCGATATCAAACCCCGAGCCCCCCGCCGGGTCTTCTCCTCGTCGCACGATCACGACATCGCGGCTTGGCACAACAACGATAAACTGCCCGCGATTGCCCGCAGCAAGGATCGTGTCCGCCGGGATGCCCTCGTGATTGTTGAGCAACCACCACCCCGCGCCATAGCCCCAGCCATTCGCCCCGTTCGGCTGCGGGCCGGAGGGCGTGGAGACGTACTCGACCCAACCTTCGGGGAGGATGCGTGTGCCGTCGGGCAGGACGCCGTCATTAAGGTAGAGCTCGCCGAACTGTGCGAGATCGCGGGCGTTCGACCAGACCTGGCTGGAGAGGATGTAATTACCCTGCCAGTCGGTTTCGGCAACGGTATGCTGCATCCGCAATGTCGCGAACAGATCAGCCGGAGAGTGCTCGGTTAGAGTTGGCTCAATTGCCTGTATCGCAGCAAGAGTATCGTTGTTGGCATAACGAAAGGTGCTGCCCGGCGCAACGATCAGCGGCCAGTCCACAGCCACTTCGTCCACCGTCGCCCCGCCAAAATAGAGCGCATCGGTGCGATTGCCTGGCGTATCGGAATAGCGCCCTGTCGCCATGCGCAAGGCGTCATCAATGGTAATTGCACGACGTGGATCGTCGTCGCCTTCACCGAGGCCCGCAGAGAATTCCACGCTGGTTTCACCGCGCTGCACGGCGGCACCGACAAGGGTCGCCGCAATGCTCTTGGCGACGGACCATGTGCGCTGCGGCGTCGAAGCATTGATACCTTCCGCGTAGATTTCCGCCCGACCGCGCGGTAACCTGTCGCTTAGCACGACGACCGCAGTGGTCCGGCTATCCGCGCCAAATGTGCCATCAAATGCCTCGGTGAAAGGCAACGTTATCGTATCGGTGCCCTGCAACTGAGCCCTGGGTCGAAACGGTGGCGGGGACCGCAAACCATCTTCGCGCGCGTGAACGGCAATCCCTATTGGTGCAATCGTGCATCCTGCATGTGGGGTGTGAACTGCGTAACGGGGGGGCATGGTTGCGTCCCACTGCACGGCAACATTATCGATCAAACCATCCGGTGTCCGCGCTATCGCAAACGAAAGCTCTCCAACAATCTCGTTCAATGGCGACTGGATACCTGTCAGCTCCCACTCCATCACGCTTTCCGGCGTACGCGTTGTCCCATTGCGCTCCGCATTCGCAATCGCACTGCACAGGAACATCGCCTTGTATCCCGCCGCCAGCGCGCGGTCATAGCGGCTCTGGAGATCCCTTTGCGAGATGCTCTGTGCAGTGGCGGGAGTGGCGAAGAGCAGCGTGGCGGCTGCGAGCAATGTCGTGCGGATCATGGCGCGCACTCTGCCAGCATTCGCGCAAAAGAAAAGGGCCGCCGGATCGTGTCCGACGGCCCTTTTCGTCCTCTCCCGAAAACTTAGGCGTCTTCGTATTCGTCCATCTCGCTCATATCGGGGCCGCTGTCCTGGCCCTTGGCGTCTTCGTCGCGGTCAACAAATTCGATGATCGCGATGGGGGCAGCGTCCGAGGCGCGGTAGCCGGCCTTGATGATGCGGGTGTAGCCGCCTTCACGGTCGGCATAACGCTCGGCCAGAACGTCGAACAGCTTCTTCAGCTGCGTGTCGTCCATCAGGCGGCTTTGCGCCAGACGACGGTTCGACAGGCCGCCGCGCTTTGCAAGCGTGACCAGCTTCTCGACGTAGGGACGCAGTTCCTTCGCCTTGGCAGTGGTGGTGGTGATCTGCTCGTGCTTGATCAGCGCAGCTGCCATGTTGCGGAACATGGCGGTGCGGTGCTGACTCTTGCGGCTGAGCTTACGGCCGGAAATACCGTGACGCATATTCTTTACTCCAGTTCGAAAAGGGCCCGTCTTACGGCAGCCCAGTGCTGGCGGCGCTTAGGGTGCGCCGCCGTTACCCTGATTAGCCGAGCAGCTCTTGTTCGAGCTTTTTGGCCATTTCTTCGATGTTCTCGGGCGGCCATCCGGGGATGTCCATGCCGAGGCGCAGGCCCATGCTGGAGAGCACTTCCTTAATTTCGTTCAAGGACTTGCGGCCAAAATTCGGGGTGCGCAGCATCTCGGCTTCGGTCTTCTGCACCAGATCGCCGATATAGATGATGTTGTCGTTCTTGAGGCAGTTGGCCGAACGGACCGACAGTTCCAGCTCGTCCACCTTCTTGAGAAGATAACGGTTGAGCTGGTTGGTGTCCGATTCCTGCGGCTCTGCAGCCACACCGATCATCGTTCCCTGCGGCTGCGGGATGCCGTCTTCGAAGTGGACGAACAGCGTCAGCTGGTCTTGCAGGATGCGCGCGGCATAGGCCACCGCGTCTTCCGGCGTGACCGTGCCGTCGGTTTCCACCGTCAGGCTCAGCTTGTCGAAGTCGAGTTCCTGACCCACACGGGCGTTCTCGACCTTGTAGCTGACCTGCTTGATCGGCGAATACAGGCTGTCGACCGGGATCAGGCCGATCGGTGCGTCAACCGGACGGTTGGCAACGGCGGGGGCATAACCCTTACCGGTGTCGGCGGTCAGCTCCATATTGAGCGTTGCGCCTTCGTCCAGATGGCAGATCACGAGATCCTTGTTGAGGATTTCGATATCGCCCGACACGGCAATGTCGCCAGCCTTGACTTCGCCGGGGCCGGTGGCGGACAGCTGCAGGCGCTTGGGGCCTTCGCCTTCCATCTTGAGCGCGATCTGCTTCACATTCAGCACGATGTCGGTGACGTCTTCGCGTACACCGGCGAGGCTGCTGAATTCGTGCAGCACGTTTTCGATCTTGATCGAAGTGATCGCGGCGCCCTGCAGGCTGGCGAGCAGCACGCGGCGCAGTGCGTTACCGAGCGTCAGGCCGTAGCCACGCTCGAGCGGTTCGGCAACGAAAGTCGCTTTGCGCTTCTTGTCCGTGCCTTCCTTGATTTCGAGAGAGTTGGGCTTCTTCAGTTCCTGCCAGTTCTTGGTATTGACGGACATGGACTTCCCCTAAAGGTGTTTTGTGGCGCAAAAGCCGCGGGGTGCGAAAACCGCCGCGGCCGATGCGATGACTGTGAGTGCGTCAGGCCGGATGCCCGACGCGGCAGGCTTCGATCAGACGCGACGACGCTTGGACGGGCGAACGCCGTTGTGCGGGATCGGCGTCACATCGCGGATGCTGGTGATGGTGAAACCCACCGCCTGCAGCGCGCGCAGAGCGCTTTCGCGGCCCGAACCCGGGCCCTTGATTTCGACTTCCAGCGTGCGGACACCGTGTTCGGCGGCTTTCTTGCCGGCATCGTCTGCGGCGACCTGTGCGGCATAGGGAGTCGACTTGCGGCTGCCCTTGAAGCCCATCATGCCGGCGCTCGACCAGCTGATGGCATTGCCCTGCGCATCGGTGATCGTCACCATGGTGTTGTTGAAGCTCGCATTGACGTGCGCGACGCCGCTGGAGATGTTCTTTTTGTCGCGGCGCCGGATACGGCCTGGTTCGCGTGCCATTGTTCGTGTTCCTCGTGTCTCGAAGAGAAGGGAAAAGCGCGGGAAATGTTCCCCGGCTTACTTCTTCTTGCCGGCGATCGGCTTGGCCTTGCCCTTGCGGGTGCGGGCGTTGGTGTGGGTGCGCTGACCGCGGACCGGAAGGCCCTTACGGTGACGCAGGCCGCGATAGCAGGCGAGGTCCATCAGGCGCTTGATATTCATCGCGGTGTCACGACGAAGGTCGCCTTCCACGGTGTAGTCTGCGTCAATGGTTTCGCGAATCTGCAGGACTTCGCCGTCCGACAGATCCTGCACGCGAGTCGCGTGATCAATGCCCAGCTTGTCGACGATCTTGCGCGCCGTAGTCGGACCGATACCGTGAATATAGGTGAGCGCGATAATCACGCGCTTGTTTGTGGGGATGTTTACCCCGGCAATACGAGCCACTTAAATCTCCATGCTCCACAGGGGTTTAGCGTGTTTCCGAAGCATCGGAAGGGCCGCCCCTATCTCATCGCTGATACCAACCGCAGTCTGCAATCAAGCCCTTCGACTGGCGCGCAAGAGGCTGCCGCCAATAAAGAATCTGCTCGCAATGCTACGAATGAAGGGCGCAGATAGGGTGATTCACCGCCTACGTCAACAGGCGAAAGCGAGCAGGTGGAGAACCACTGCCCGCTGGTGTGCGACCTCGTTGTCGGCAGGCTTATAGCGCGGCCTTGCACGCTAGTCAAAACGGGCGTTAACCCTCCTCCACTTCGCCGCCGAGCCGGGCTACCAGTCCGCCGAGAAATTCGCGCTGCACATTGTCCACAATCGGCGCGAGCATTTCCAGATCGATGCGCGAATGGCCGCCGGTGACATAGTCCCATTGGATGCGGGTGCCCTGGCCTTCATCGCTTAGCGTGACGGTAAGCGTTCCCGCCAGCCCTTCGGATTGCAGCGGGCCGAGCGAGCCAGACATCCGCAATACACTGCCCGGCATCACCATCACCACACGCATATGTTCGACCGAGCCTGCGGGCCAACCATCGGTGGCGGGGATCGTCTCGCAAAAGCAGCCGCCCGCTATGGCCTCGAGGCGCAGATTTGCCGGATTGTCAGACCATGTGTGCGTCCACCAGTTTTCCGGATGCACCAGTTCGCGCCAAACCTCGGCACGCGGCGCAGCGACGACGGCGCTGTTGGACGAGGCGAACCCGTCAGCATCGCCCGGTAGGGTTAGCGCTGCGGCGGGGGCCGGAAAAGCGCAAGCCAAAGCCAGCGCCCCTGCCGTCACTATAATCCTCACCGCTTTCCCTCCAACTAGCCCCGCCCTTCTCTAGGGCGCTCCAGCTTGCCGGACAATATCGGCAGCACCCTTTGCATTCGCCCTTGCCCGCACCCTGTCGCGGATTTTGCTTACCGCCGGATCGATACCGTAGACCGAAACGCAACACAGCAGGAAAAGCACGACCATCGCTGGCCCGAAATTCATCAGCCCTTCAAGATGCGGCCCCTTCACTCCGCGCCCGAAGAGCACGATCGAGGCAATCGCCGCGGCCTGCCAGTGGAGCAGATAAACGGGATAACAGAAGTCACCCAAGCGGGTGTCGAGCTTCTTCCATTTGGGTGCGAGCTTCAGATTGAGCAGGCAGATGATGATCCCGGCCGACATGAAGGCGTTCAAACCGTTGAACACCTCGCGCACGCGCCACCAGTCGCGGCCATAGAGGATCGTGAACACGAGCACCGCGAACATGATCGCCCAGCGCAGCAACACCAAGGACGGCAAGGACCACTTCCAGCGGGTAAGCTGCGCGGTGAGATAGTCCTTGTAGTGATAAGTCATCGCGCCAACCGCAAAAGGCAGGCTACCCCCGATCAGCGAACCGTAGACGCTCAGCATACCCCAGTTGAGCAGATAGGCGGTGCAATTATAAGCAAAACTGCCGAGGAACCACACCCAGGTGAGCCGCTTGTCGCGTGACAGCCCCAGCCCGATCAGTGCGTAGAACAGCAATTCCACCGTCAGCGCCCATGTCGGCGGGGACAGACGCGGTATCACCGATATGGGATTGGGGTCTGCATAGATCATGCTGACGTTCTGGAACCACTCCCACCCGTTGGCAGGCAGGGTGAAGGCGCGGTTGAGCGTCGACATTGTCGCTTCGCCGAACACCAGAATACAGATCACCGAAACGAGGCCTGCGTACCAGAAATTGGGATGGAGCCGTAGAACCCGGTTAAGCGCGAAGGCGCCGAAGCCCTTGGCGCTGTAACCATAAGTCTTCTGCATGATCATCGTCATGAGAAAACCGGACAGGGTGAAGAACGAAACGACCGCGAAGGGGCCAAGGATCGGGATCAGGAACAGGTGGTTGATCACCACCTCGAACGCCAGAATCAATCGCCAGAGTCCGAACATGAATCCCCCGTGATTGAATCAAAGCTCCCCTCGAGAGCCCGGTGCGCAGCGCGACAGCCTCTTAGGCGGAAGCGAGCGCCTTCTCAATCGCTTTGGTCACGTCGCCGATGGCGGCCATACCGTCCACCCGCTGCACAATGCCGCGTTCTTCGTAGATCGGCAGGATCGGTGCGGTCTTGGCGCGGTATTCGGCCATACGTGTGCGCACGGTTTCCTCGGTATCATCGGGGCGGCGCTTGAACTCGGTTCCGCCGCATTTGTCGCACACGCCTTCGGTCGCGGGCTGTTTGTGGCGTTCGTGATAGCCTTCGCCGCAATTGGCGCAGGTAAAGCGGCCGGTGATGCGATCAACCAGCGCGTCCTCGTCCACCGCCAGCTCGATCACCACCGCCAGCTTGCGGCCATGCTTTTCGAGAATCTCGTCGAGCGAATGGGCCTGCGCCGCGGTGCGCGGGTAGCCGTCAAAAATCGCGCCGACATCGTCGCCCATCTCGCCCAGCTTGGCATCAATCATCGCCGAGACGATCTCGTCCGAGACCAGCTCGCCCGCATCCATCACCGCTGCCACGCGTCGGCCCAGCTCGGTATCCGCCTTGCGCGTTTCGCGCAGCATATCGCCGGTCGAGAGCTGCATCATCCCGTGATGCTCCACCAGCAGGTTCGCCTGCGTACCCTTACCAGCGCCCGGAGGCCCGAGAAGAATGATGTTCATGATGTGACCTGACTCCCCGTCCACCTTAAGCCAGCCATGCTAGCCTAGCGCATCCGGCCCTTCAACTTAGCCTTTTTGATGAGATCGCCATACTGGTGGGCGAGCAGGTGCGACTGGATCTGGCTGATCGTGTCCACCGTGACGTTCACGACAATCAACAGGCTGGTGCCGCCAAGGAACAGCGGGATGCCCGTTTGCGCGATGCCATATTCGGGGATCACACAGACCGCGGTCAGATACAGCGCTCCGACCACGGTGATGCGGGTAAGCACATAATCGAGATATTCCGCCGTGCGCTTGCCCGGACGGATGCCCGGAATGAAGCCGCCATTCTTCTTGAGATTATCCGCCGTATCTTCCGGATTGAACACCACGGCGGTGTAGAAGAAGGCGAAGAACATGATGCCGATCGCGTAGAGCAGCATATAAAGCGGCTGCCCGTGCTGCAGATATTGCAGCGTGGATTGCAGAATCTGGCCCGTGGTCGTGCTCTGGTCGATCGAATTGCCCGCAAACTGGGTGATCGTGAGCGGCAACAGCAGCAGCGAGCTGGCGAAGATCGGCGGGATCACACCGGCGGTATTGAGCTTCAGCGGCAGGTGCGATCGGTCTGCCTGCATCCCGCCGCGCTGCGTCGCGCGCTTGGGATACTGGATCAGCAGCCGCCGCTGTGCGCGCTCGAAGAAGCAGATCACGAGGATCAGGATCACAATCATCACCACGAGACCGCCGATAACCACGCCGCTGATCGAGCCCGAACGACCGCCCTCGAACAGGTTGGCGGTGAAAGTCGGGAATTGCGCGACAATACCGGCCATAATGATGAGCGATACGCCATTGCCGATGCCGCGGCTCGTTACCTGCTCACCCAGCCAGAGGAGGAACATGGTGCCGCCGACAAGGTTGATAACCGCCACGATCTTGAAGACCAGGCCGGGGTTCACCACCGCCTGCAAACCGCTCTGCGCCCCGTACGCCTCAAGCCCGCTGGCCAGGAACCAGCCCTGGATGGCGCACAGGAACACCGTGCCATAGCGGGTATACTGGTTGAGCTTCTTGCGCCCCGCTTCGCCCTCTTTCTTGATGGCGATAAGCGAGGGATGCAGGGCCGCTGCCATCTGCACCACGATCGACGCGGTGATGTAAGGCATTACGCCGAGCGCGATCAGGCTCATCCGTTCGAGCGAGCCGCCGGAGAACATGTTGAACATGTCGAGGATGCCGCCGCGCGTCTGGTCATACAGCGTTTCCAGCACGGCGGGGTTCACACCCGGCAGCGGCACGAAGCTGAGGAAGCGGAACACGATCAGTGCCCCGATGGTGAACCAGATACGCTGCTTGAGTTCGGTCGCCTTGGAAAAGTTGGCGAAGCTCAGCGTGCTTGCGATATTATCGGCGCGTGAAGCCATGATACGTTGGTAATCCTGGTGTTGACGCCGGTCCCTCCCGGCTCAGGAGAGGTAGATAGGGAGGCGCGGGCGCGATGTCGAACCCGCGCTCCCTGTTTTTTGGTTTTATCCGGCCTTCTTGGCCTTGTTGGCCGCAGCGCGTTCGGCCTTCTTCTCGTGCTCTGGCTTGCCCAGATCGATGACATCGACCTTGCCGCCCGCCTTCTCGACCGCGGCAACAGCGCCCTTCGAGGCACCGGCAACGAGGAAAGTCAGCTTGGCGGTGAGTTCGCCCTTGCCGAGAAGACGCACGCCGTCCTTGCCACCGCGCGCCACACCGGCAGCCTTCAGCGCGGCGTGATCGACAGTTGCCTTGGCGTCCAGCTTGCCATTGTCGACGAGCTTCTGGATCTGGCCGAGATTGACTTCGGCATAATCCTTGCCGAACGGGTTGTTGAAGCCGCGCTTCGGCAGGCGCATATGCAGCGGCATCTGGCCGCCTTCGAAGCCCTTGATGGCGACGCCCGAACGGCTCTTCTGGCCCTTTTGGCCGCGACCGGCGGTCTTGCCCTTGCCCGAGCCGATACCACGGCCGACGCGAATGCGGCCCTTGCGGGAGCCTTCATTGTCACGGATGTCATTCAGTTTCATAATCTTGCACTCGCTGTAGTTTACCCCGGCAAAGGCCGGGGCCCAGTTGCTAAGCCCAGGAATGCGCGCGCGGAGCATTCCGGATTCCGGCCTTCGCCGGAATGACGGGAAGGGACGATTTCCCTTCCGTCACTGTCAAATCAGTCCACGATCTCCACAAGGTGCGGGATCTTGGCGACCGCGCCGCGAACTTCAGGGGTATCCTGCCGTTCGACAACCTTGTGCATCTTGTTCAGCCCAAGACCGATCAGGATCTTGCGCTGGCTTTCTGGACGGCGGATCGGCGAACCGATCTGCTTGATCTTGATAGTTGCCATGTCGATTACTCCGCAATCGCTTCAGCTTCGGCCTTCGCCTCGGCTTCGCTCGCGCCGCCACGGCCCAGCAGATCGGCAATCTTCTTGCCGCGACGCTGTGCAACCGACTTCGGCGAAGACTGGTTGCCCAGGCCGTCGAAAGTGGCGCGGATCATGTTGTAGGGGTTGGAAGTGCCGACCGACTTGGTCACCACGTCAGCCACGCCCAGCGCTTCGAACACGGCGCGCATCGGGCCACCGGCGATGATGCCGGTGCCGGGAGGTGCCGAGCGGACCACCACGCGGCCAGCGCCAAAGTGGCCGGTTCCGTCATGGTGCAGCGTGCGGCCTTCCTTAAGCGGAACGCGGATCATCTTTTTCTTGGCGGCAGCAGTTGCCTTGTTGATGGCTTCAGGCACTTCGCGGGCCTTGCCATGGCCAAAGCCAACGCGGCCCTTGCCGTCACCCACCACGACCAGCGCAGCGAAGCCGAAGCGCTTACCGCCCTTCACCACCTTCGCAACGCGATTGATGTGCACGAGCTTTTCGATCAGCTCCTCGCCACCATCGTCATCGCCATCGCGGCCACGGCGATCATCGCGTCCACGGCCACGGCCACGTCCGCCATCGCGACCACCGCCACGATTGTCGTCACGGCCACCGCGACCGCCGCGCTGACGGGGACGACCTTCGTCGCCCTGCGCCGCATCCTGGTTGGCGTGAGCCTCGCTCTCGGTAGTGGTCGGTGTGGGCGTTTCGCCCGCATTGTCCACCACGGCTTCGGGGGTGGTCTCTTCGGTGTTGTTGGTTTCGTCAGCCATCATCAGAACTCCAGCCCGCCTTCGCGAGCGGCATCGGCCAGCGCCTTGACGCGACCATGGAACAGGAACCCGCCGCGATCGAACACGACAGAGGTCACACCGGCCTTTTTGGCAGCGGCGGCAATATCCTTGCCCACCTTGGCAGCGGCTTCGACATTGGCGCCCTTGCCACCCAGCGTATTGGCGGCGGCCACGGTGCGGCCATCAGCATCGTCGATGATCTGCGCGTAAATGTGCTGACCGGTGCGATGCACCGACAGGCGGGGCTTGCCACCGGCACGCTTGCGCAGCGCGGTACGCACGCGGCGACGACGACGTTCAAAGAGAGAAAGCTTTGCCATCTTACTTCTTCTTTCCTTCCTTGCGGAAGATGTACTCGCCGCGATACTTCACGCCCTTGCCCTTGTACGGCTCGGGCTTGCGCCATTCGCGGATCTCGGCAGCGAACTGACCGACCTTCTGCTTGTCGATGCCCGAAATTTCGACCGTGGTCTGGTCGGGCGTGTTGACCGTCAGGCCTTCGGGAACATCGAGATCGATGTCGTGCGAGAAACCGAGCTGAAGCTTCAGCTTCTTGCCCTGCGCCTGCGCACGGTAACCGACGCCGGTGATTTCCAGCACCTTGACGAAACCTTCGCTCACCCCGTCGACCAGGTTCTGCACCAGCGTGCGCTGCATGCCCCAGAACTGACGGGCCTGCTTGGTCTTGTTGATCGGGTTGACCTGGATTTCCTCGCCTTCGATCTTGTATTCGATCAGCTCGAACATGGACATGGAGAGCTCGCCCTTGGGGCCCTTTACGCTCAGCACGCCGTTGTCGATCTTGGCGGTGACACCTGCCGGAATCGCAACCGGCCTTTTACCGATGCGGCTCATCAGAACACCTCCGCCAGCACTTCACCGCCGACATTGTCGTTGCGCGCTTCGTTATCCGAGAGCACGCCCTTGGGCGTCGAGACGATGGTGATACCAAGGCCGTTGCGCACCATCGGCAGTTCCTTCGAACCCGAATAGACGCGGCGACCCGGCTTGGACACGCGGGCGATGTGCTTGATCGCAGGCTCGCCCTCGAAATACTTCAGTTCAATCCGCAGCGCGGGGTGCTTGCCCGTGGTGTCTTCGCTGTAGCCACGGATGTAGCCTTCGCGCTGGAGCACTTCGAGCACGTTCGCACGCAGCTTCGACGCGGGCGAGAGGACGGAATCCTTCTTCGCCTGCTGGCCGTTGCGGATACGGGTGAGCATATCACCCAGGGGATCGGTCATAGGCATAGTCTAATTCCTCACCAGCTCGACTTGGTCACGCCCGGGATCATGCCCTTGTTGGCGAGATCACGGAGTTCGATACGGCAAAGGCCGAACTTGCGGTAATAGCCGCGCGGGCGGCCGGTGGTGTTGCAGCGGTTGCGAACACGCGTGGGGTTCGCATTGCGAGGAAGCTCGGCCATTTTCAGGCGTGCCATCAGACGCTCGGTATCATCGAGCGACTCATCGTCGGCAATTGCCTTCAGCTTCGCGTATTTCGCGGCATACTTCTTGACGAGAACCTTGCGCTTCTCGTTCTTGTTAATGGAACTCAGTTTCGCCATTGGACTTAAGCTCTCCTAAGCGGCTTCACGCCGCTTCCTTGTCTTCGGCCTGCTCGGCCGGGAACGGGAACCCGAAGAGACGCAGCAATTCGCGCGCTTCTTCATCGGTCTTTGCGGTGGTGGTGACGATGATGTCCATGCCACGCACCTTTTCGATCCTGTCGTAGCTGATCTCGGGGAAGATGATCTGCTCCTTGATGCCCATGGCGTAGTTGCCATTGCCATCGAACGAATTCGGATTGAGGCCGCGGAAGTCGCGGATGCGCGGCATCGCGATCGTCACCAGACGATCGAGGAATTCGTACATCCGGTCACGACGCAGATTGACCTTGCAGCCGATCGGCATACCGTCGCGCAGCTTGAACTGGGCGATCGACTTCTTGGCCTTGGTAATCACCGGCTTCTGGCCGGCAATCAGCTGCATTTCCTCAGCGGCCGTCTGGACCTTCTTCTTGTCCTGGCTGGCTTCGCCCACACCCATGTTGAGCGTGATCTTTTCCAGCTTCGGAACCTGCATCGGGTTGGCGTAGCCGAACTTCTCGGTCATCGCCTTCACGATCTCGGCCTGATACTTATGCTTCAGGCGGGGGGTATAATCAGCCATCGATGGTCTCCCCGGACTTGACAGCAACGCGCACCTTCTTGCCGTCCTTCGTTTCGAAACGGACGCGGGTGGGCTTGCCATCCTTGGGATCGGCGATAGCGACCTTCGAGATCGCCAGCGGTGCGGGAACACGGTCAATGCCGCCCTGCGGGTTCGCCTGGCTCGGCTTGCGGTGGCGGGTCATCACATTGACGCCTTCCACCAGCACCTTGCCATCCTTCGGCATAACCTGCTGGACAGTGCCGGTCTGGCCCTTGTCCTTGCCGGACAGGACAACGACGGTGTCACCCTTCTTGATCTTTGCAGCGCCCATCACAGCACCTCCGGAGCGAGCGAGATGATCTTCATGAAGCCCTTGCCGCGCAGTTCGCGCACAACCGGCCCGAAGATACGCGTGCCGATCGGCTCTTCGTTCTTGTTGACGAGAACCGCGGCATTGCTGTCGAAACGGATCACGCTGCCATCGGGGCGGCGGACATCCTTGCGGGTACGCACGATCACCGCGCGGTGAACGTCACCCTTCTTCACGCGGGCACGCGGCTGGGCTTCCTTTACGGAAACCACGATCACGTCTCCGACACTCGCGAACCGGCGCTTCGAGCCGCCCAGCACCTTGATGCACTGGACGCGCTTGGCGCCGCTATTGTCCGCGACGTCGAGATTGGATTGCATCTGGATCATTGATCCGGTTCCTTCTCATTGGCTTGCCGAGACACCCAAAATCGACTGGGGCCCGGCAGTTCCTAACGTCAAATTACTCGGCGTTACCCGGAGTGGCTTCTGCGACATCGAGGTTGGCTTCCACAGCCTGCCCCTTGCTGGCGACGAGACGGTCAATCACCGTCCAGGTCTTGGTCTTGGAGATCGGTCGGGTCTCCTCGATGCGAACCTTGTCACCCACGACGTATTCGTTCTTCTCGTCGTGCGCGTGATACTTCTTCGACCGCTTGATGATCTTGCCATACAGCGGGTGCTTCACCCGGCGCTCGACATTCACGGTCACAGTCTTGTCGGTCTTGTCGGAGGTGACAATACCGGTGAGAATACGCTTCGGCATCGTTTGCTCCTTAAGCCTTGGCTGCTTCAGCGGCGCGTTCGCCCTGAAGAGTCTTGATCTGCGCGATCTCGCGGCGCACCTGCTTGACGCGGGCGGACCCTTCGAGCTGGTTGGTCGCAGCCTGGAAGCGCAGGTTGAACTGCTCTTTCTTGAGCGCGACGAGCTGCTCGGCGAGCTGGTCGTCGGTCTTCGTGCGAAGGTCTTCCATGGAAGCCATTACTTGTCTCCGCCCAAATGCGAGGTATCGCCCAGACGGGCAATGACCTTGGTCTTGATCGGCAGCTTCATCGCTGCACGGCTGAAGGCTTCAGCGGCCAGCGGGCCGGGGACGCCGTCGAGTTCGAACAGCACGCGGCCCGGCTTTACGCGGGCAGCCCAGTATTCGACCGAGCCCTTGCCCTTACCCTGACGCACTTCCGCAGGCTTTTTCGACACCGGCAGATCTGGGAACACGCGGATCCACAAACGGCCCTGACGGCGAATGTGGCGCGTGATCGCACGACGTGCAGCTTCGATCTGGCGCGCGGTGATCCTCTCGGGCTCGAGAGCCTTGAGGCCGTAAGAGCCAAAGTTCAGATCGGTACCGCCCTTGGCGTTGCCATGGATCTTGCCCTTGAAGGCCTTGCGATACTTGGTTTTCTTCGGTTGCAGCATGTTATCTACTCACCTCAACGTGCCGGACGGACGCCGGACGTCTGCGATTCCATCATCAGGCGGTCCTGCGCCGTCGGATCGTGGCCCAGAATCTCGCCCTTGAAGACCCACACCTTGATGCCGATGATGCCATAGGCGGTCAGCGCCTCGGCTTCGGCATAATCGATGTTGGCGCGCAGCGTGTGCAGCGGCACGCGGCCTTCGCGGTACTGTTCGACACGGGCGATTTCTGCACCGCCGAGACGGCCGCCGCACATGATCTTGATGCCTTCAGCACCCAGACGCATGGCCGACTGCATCGCGCGCTTCATCGCGCGGCGGAACGCCACGCGGCGGATCAGCTGATCGGCGATGCCCTGTGCGACGAGCTTGGCATCTACTTCCGGCTTGCGGATTTCCACGATGTTCAGCTTCACTTCGCTGTCGGTCATCTTCGAAAGCTGGCCACGCAGCTTTTCGATGTCCGCGCCCTTCTTGCCGATGATGACACCGGGACGCGCAGCGTAGATCGACACGCGGCACAGCTTGGCCGGACGCTCGATCACGATCTTGGAGATCGCCGCCTGCGGCACGGTTGCCGTGATGAACTTGCGGATCTCGATGTCTTCCTTGAGCAGCTTCGCATATTCGCCACCTTCGGCGTACCAGCGGCTGTCCCAAGTACGGTTGATCTGCAGGCGCAGGCCGATCGGATTGCTCTTGTGACCCATTACGCTTCCTCCTGCTCGCGCACGACGATCCGCAGCCGGCTGAACGGCTTGAGGATACGCGTCGATTTGCCGCGGCCGCGCGTGGCGAACCGCTTCATCGTTACCGACTTGCCGACGCTCGCCTCGGCGACGACAAGCGCGTCGACGTCGAGATCGTGATTGTTTTCCGCATTGGCGATGGCCGAAGCCAGAACCTTGCTGGCGTCACGCGCCATGGCGCGCTTGGAGAAAGCGAGGATGTTCATCGCCTCTTCCGCCTTCTTGCCGCGGATCAGCGCGGCAACAAGGTTCAGCTTCTGCGCCGAACCACGGATCGTGGTTCCCACAGCCATTGCTTCATTATCCGCGACGCGGCGGGGTGATTTCGCCTTGCCCATTATCGCTTGCCCTTCTTGTCAGCAGCGTGGCCGGGGAAGGTGCGCGTGGGCGCAAATTCACCGAGCTTGTGGCCGACCATCTCTTCGCTCACCGAGACGGGGATGAATTTGTGGCCATTGTAGACGTTGAACGTCAGGCCAACGAAATCAGGCAGCACAGTCGAACGGCGCGACCAGGTCTTGATCGGCTTGCTGTTGCCAGCTTCCTGTGCTTCCTGCGCCTTCTTCAGCAGGTGAAGATCGACGAACGGACCTTTCCAGACGGAACGTGCCATTAGTCCTTACCTCTTCTTCTTCGCGTGACGCGAACGGATAATCATCTTGTCCGTCGACTTGTTCTTGCGGGTACGGGCGCCCTTGGTCGGCTTGCCCCACGGTGTCACCGGGTGACGGCCACCGCTGGTGCGGCCTTCACCACCACCGTGCGGGTGGTCGACCGGGTTCTTGGCGACACCGCGCGTCAAAGGCTTGATGCCCATGTGACGGCGACGACCGGCCTTGCCCAGGTTCTGATTCTGGTTGTCGGGGTTCGAAACCGAGCCAACCGTGCCCATGCAATCGGCGCGCAGGTAACGCTGCTCGCCGCTGTTGAGGCGGACGATCACCATCCCGCGGTCACGACCGACGAGCTGCACATAGGTGCCTGCCGAACGGGCGATCTGCCCGCCTTTACCCGGCTTCATCTCCACATTGTGGCAGATCGTGCCGACCGGCATCTGGCCAAGCAGCATCGCGTTACCCGGCTTCGTGTCGGTCTTTTCGCCAGCGACGATCTTGTCACCGGGAGCCAGACGGTTCGGCGCAATGATGTAGGCGAGCTCGCCATCATCATACTTGACGAGCGCGATGAAGGCCGTGCGGTTGGGATCGTATTCGAGCCGCTCCACGGTGCCTTCAACGTCCCACTTGCGACGCTTGAAATCGATGAACCGGTACTTCTGCTTGTTACCGCCGCCCTTGCCGCGCGAGGTAACATGGCCCTTGTTGTTACGGCCACCGGTCTTGGTCATGCCCTTGGTCAGCGACTTGACCGGCGCACCCTTGTGCAGGCCGGTCTTGTCGACGAGAACCAGCGCGCGACGCGCGGGGCTGGTTGGTTTGTAGTTCTTGAGTGCCATTTCTTTCTAGCCCCTCAGATACCGCTGGTGACGTCGATGGAATCGCCGTCCTTCAGGGTGACAATGGCCTTCTTCAGGTCATTGCGCTTGTAGGGCTTGCCCTTCCAGCGCTTGGTCTTGCCCTTCACGTTGATGGTGTTCACGCCGGTGACGCTCACATCAAAGATAGCCTCGACGGCTTCCTTGATCTGCGGCTTGGTCGCATCGCCCGCCACCTTGAAGACCACTGCGTTGTTTTCACTCAGCAGGGCGGCCTTTTCGGTGATGTGCGGAGCCAGCACCACGTCATAGTGACGCGCATCGATTGCTTTTGCCTTAGCCATTGAAACGCGCCTCCAGCTTGGCGACAGCGTCCTTGGTCAGGACGAGCGTGTCGTGGTTGAGGATGTCGTAGACATTGGCACCGGCAGCCGGGAGAACGTTGACCCCCACCAGATTGCCCGAAGCCTTGCGGAAGCTGTCCGCCACCGCTTCGCCATCGATCACCAGCACCTTGCCATTCCAGCCATTCTTGTCGAAAGCTGCAGCCAGCGCCTTGGTCTTGGCGTCTTTCAGCTCAAGGCTGTCAACGATCACCAGACCGTCTTTCGCCTTGCTGCTCAGCGCCATCTTCAGGCCGAGTGCACGGATCTTCTTGTTCAGCGACGGGTTGAAGTCACGCTTGCGCGCGCCATGCGCCTTGCCGCCACCGATAAAGATCGGCGCCGCACGGTCGCCGTGGCGAGCGCCACCCGAACCCTTTTGGCGGCCAAACTTTTTGCCGGTGCGGGCAACGTCGGAACGCTCGCGCGTCGGACGCGCGGTGCCACGGCGGTTTTCCAGCTGCCACGTTACCACGCGGTGCAGGATGTCTGCGCGCGGCTCCACACCGAACACGGCATCGTTGAGTTCAACGTCGCCGGCGGCTTTGCCGTCGATTTTCTGGACCTTCACCTTCACGGATCAGCCCTCCTTGTTTTCGTCCGAGGCCGGAACGGCTTCGGAAACGTTGGTCTGTTCAACCGGAGCAGCCGCTTCGGGAGCGGGAGCCGAGGTATCGAGCAGCGCACCGGGGAAAGGAACGCCCTCGGGAAGGGCAACCTTCACCGCGTCCTTCACCAGCAGCCAGCCATTCTTCGCGCCGGGAACGGAACCCTTGACGAAAATCAGACCGCGCTCTGCATCGGTACGAACCACTTCGAGGTTCTGCTGCGTGCGCTGGCGGTCACCCATGTGGCCGGCCATCTTCTTGTTTTTGAAGACCTTGCCGGGATCCTGACGGTTACCGGTCGAACCGTGCGAACGGTGCGAGACGGACACGCCGTGCGATGCGCGCAGACCACCGAAGCCCCAACGCTTCATGGCGCCGGCAAAACCCTTACCGACGGTGTGGCCGGTCACGTCGACCATCTGGCCGGCAACGAAGTGGTCAGCCGCAATCGTCGCACCGACAGGAAGCAGGCCTTCTGCATTCTCGACGCGGAATTCGGCGACCTTTTGCTTCAGGCCGACTTCGGCCTTGGCGAAAGCTTCACGCTGCGGCTTGTTGACATTCTTGTGCTTGGCTTCGCCCGCGCCGAGCTGGACGGACCAATATCCGTCACGCTCATCGGTACGATTGCCTGTGACCTGGCACCCTTCCAGCGAAAGGACGGTCACGGGAACGTGACGTCCATCCTCCTGAAACAGGCGGGTCATCCCGACTTTCTTAGCGATCACGCCAGTGCGCATCACGCAAACTCCTTACAGAGGCACCTGAAGGCCCATCCCCCAGGTGCATGACAGCCCGAAATGTTCGATACATCGCCCGTCCGGGCTGAAATGCTCATCCGGCCACCGGGCCATCCGAGCGAGACGGGAGACGCAGCCCGGATAAATCCGGCGGTATCTCTTTGTGTCGCCATCCCGACCGAAGCAGGGATCGCAGGCCGATACGTTCGACCTCGACGTTGTAACCCCCGCCTTGGCAGGAGCCGCACCCGCTTACGCGAGCTTGATTTCCACATTCACACCGGCAGCAAGGTCGAGCTTCATCAGCGC
This sequence comes from Aurantiacibacter sp. KMU-128, assembly GCF_056933515.1. Lineage (NCBI taxonomy): Bacteria > Pseudomonadati > Pseudomonadota > Alphaproteobacteria > Sphingomonadales > Erythrobacteraceae > Aurantiacibacter > Aurantiacibacter sp. KMU-128. Next base: position 737,956 of record NZ_JBXORT010000001.1, on the reverse strand, counting down.
ATCGACCGTCTGGGCGTTGGGCTGCACGATATCGAGCAGCCGCTTGTAGGTACGCACCTCGAACTGCTCGCGCGACTTCTTGTCGACGTGCGGGCCGCGGTTCACGGTGAACTTCTCGATACGCGTCGGCAGCGGAATAGGACCACGAATAAGCGCGCCAGTCCGCTTTGCAGTGTCAGCGATCTCTCCAGTTGCCTGGTCGAGTACGCGGTGATCGAAAGCCTTCAGGCGGATACGGATATTCTGTGCGTCCATGTTCCAACTACCAATGCGAAAGAGCCAAGGAATTTCGGCCCGAAAGCCAAGACCCCAAAACAAAAAAGGCCCGCCCCGCTCTGCCCGGTTTCCCGTCAGCGGGCGGCCTTCCCAGTAAATTTCGTTTCGGGCGAGACGAATCTCGTCCGGTTCGGAGGCGCGTATACGGAGCAGACCCCCATCTGGCAACCCCTCAATTGAAGGATTCCTCACCAGCCCGCTCAGCAATGGCGCAAGGCGGAAATTGCGCTTCCAAAAAACGCGAAGACCCGCCCTTCCAGTGGGAAGGACGGGTCTCGTTTCAATACCCCAAGGGGCAGTGAATTAGTTGGTGATCTTCGAGACCACGCCCGAGCCGACGGTACGACCACCTTCGCGGATAGCGAAGCGCAGGCCTTCGTCCATAGCGATCGGAGCGATCAGCTTGACGTTGATCGTCACGTTGTCGCCCGGCATCACCATTTCGGTGCCTTCGGGAAGGATCACTTCGCCGGTCACGTCGGTCGTACGGAAGTAGAACTGCGGACGGTAGTTGGCGAAGAACGGCGTGTGACGGCCACCTTCATCCTTCGACAGGACGTAGACTTCAGCGCTGAATTCGGTGTGCGGGGTAACCGAACCGGGCTTAGCCAGAACCTGGCCACGCTCGACTTCGTCACGCGCAACGCCGCGGATCAGGGCACCGATGTTGTCGCCAGCCTGGCCCGAATCGAGCAGCTTACGGAACATTTCGACGCCGGTCACGGTGGTCTTGGCGGTATCCTTGATGCCGACGATTTCAACTTCGTCGCCAACGTTCACGATGCCGGTTTCCACGCGGCCGGTCACAACCGTACCACGGCCCGAGATCGAGAACACGTCTTCGATCGGCATCAGGAACGGCTTGTCGACCGGACGGTCGGGCTGCGGGATGTGCTCGTCAACGGCTTCCATCAGAGCAATGATCGATTCCTTGCCGATGTTGTCGTCACGGCCTTCGAGAGCGGCCAGAGCCGATCCCTTGACGATGGCGATGTTGTCGCCGTCGAAATCGTAGCTCGAGAGCAGTTCGCGAACTTCCAGTTCGACGAGCTCGAGGATTTCCTCGTCGTCAACCTGGTCAACCTTGTTCATGTACACGACCAGCGCCGGCACGCCGACCTGACGTGCAAGCAGGATGTGCTCGCGGGTCTGCGGCATCGGGCCGTCAGCAGCGTTCACAACCAGGATCGCGCCGTCCATCTGAGCGGCACCGGTGATCATGTTCTTCACGTAGTCAGCGTGGCCCGGGCAGTCGACGTGTGCATAGTGACGGGCAGCGGTTTCATACTCGACGTGTGCAGTCGAGATGGTGATGCCGCGCTCGCGCTCCTCGGGAGCCTTGTCGATGTTGGCGAAATCAACGGCTTCACCGCCGTTTACTTCGGCCATCACCTTGGTGATTGCAGCGGTCAGCGTGGTCTTGCCGTGGTCGACGTGACCGATGGTGCCGATATTGCAGTGCGGCTTGTTCCGCTCGAATTTTGCCTTTGCCATTTTCTCTTTTAACCTCTGTCTAAAATGAAATTTCTGCGGGGAGAGAGTCGGCACCCGCTGAAACAGGCGCCGCCCCTAGCCTTGCTTGCCAAGTTAAGCAAGCTTCTCCTTGATCTCTTGCGCCACGTTCGACGGAACCTCGTCATAGTGGCTAAACTGCATCGTGTACTGGGCGCGGCCCTGGGTAAACGAACGCAGTTCGTTCACGTAGCCAAACATATTGGCCAACGGAACGTGTGCTTCCACAGCCTGCGCGTTGCCGCGCGTGTCGGTGCCCTGGATCTGGCCACGACGGCTGTTGAGATCGCCGATCACATCGCCCAGATAGTCTTCCGGGGTCACGACTTCCACCTTCATGATCGGCTCGAGCAGCTTGATGCCGGCCTTTTCGGCCACTTCGCGCATCGCACCGCGTCCGCAGATTTCGAAGGCGATCGCGCTCGAATCGACGTCGTGGTACGCGCCGTCGGTCAAGGTGATCGTGAAGTCGATGATGGGGAAGCCGATCAGGTGGCCGCTTTCGGCCTGTTCACGCATACCCTTTTCGATGGCGGGGATGTATTCCTTCGGAATGTTGCCGCCCTTCACCTCGTCGGAGAAGACGATGCCTTGGCCGCGTTCGCCCGGCTCCACCGTCACCTTCGCGCGGCCGAACTGGCCGGAACCGCCCGACTGCTTCTTGTGGGTGTAATCGACATCGACCTTGCGGGCGAGCGATTCACGGTAGGCCACCTGCGGCGCGCCGACATTGGCTTCCACCTTGAACTCGCGCTTCATGCGATCGACGAGAATGTCGAGGTGAAGCTCGCCCATGCCCTTGATGATCGTCTGGCCCGATTCATGATCCGTGCTGACGCGGAACGAGGGGTCCTCGGCAGCCAGGCGGTTGAGCGCGACGCCCATCTTTTCCTGGTCAGCCTTGGTCTTGGGCTCCACCGACAGCTCGATCACCGGCTCGGGGAATTCCATCCGCTCGAGAATGATCGGCTTGGCCGGATCGCACAGCGTGTCACCGGTGGTGGTATCCTTCATGCCCGCCAGCGCAACGATGTCGCCCGCAAATGCCTCTTCGATGTCCTCGCGGTTGTTGGAGTGCATCAGCAGCATACGGCCGATCTTTTCCTTCTTGTCCTTCACGCTGTTGAGCACGGTGCCCTTGGACAGCTTCCCCGAATAAATGCGGGTGAAGGTGAGCGAGCCGACGAACGGGTCGTTCATGATCTTGAAGGCAAGTGCCGCAAACGGTGCATCGTCGCTCGACGGACGCTCGTCCTCGACATCGCTATCGGGCAGCACGCCCTTGATCGCGGGCACGTCCAGCGGCGACGGCATATAATCGACAACGGCATCGAGCAAAGGCTGCACGCCCTTGTTCTTGAACGCCGAACCGCACAGCACAGGCACGAACGCGCGGTCCATGGTGCCCTTGCGGATAAGCCGCTTCAGCGTGGCCACGTCGGGCTCGTTGCCCTCGAGATAGGCTTCCATCACGTCGTCGTCCTGCTCGACGGCAGTTTCGATCAGCTTTTCGCGATACTCGGCAGCCTTGTCGGCCATGTCGTCAGGAATCGCGACGTGGTTGTAGCTCGCGCCCAGACCTTCCGATTCCCAGATGATCGCACGGTTGCCGACGAGGTCGACGACGCCCTGCAGATTGCTTTCGGCACCGATCGGCAGATACAGCACCAGCGGCGTTGCGCCGAGGCGGTCGATGATCGACTGCACGCAATAGTAGAAGTCGGCGCCGGTGCGGTCCAATTTGTTGATGAAGCACATCCGGGGAACGCCGTACTTGTCGGCCTGGCGCCACACGGTTTCGGACTGCGGCTCCACGCCGGCGACGCCGTCAAACACGGCAACCGCGCCGTCGAGCACGCGCAGCGAGCGTTCGACTTCGATGGTGAAGTCCACGTGGCCGGGCGTGTCGATGATGTTGATGCGGTGCTTCGGCTGGTTCGCACGCAGATCGTCGGGCGAGGACATCGGGTCCATCGTCTGGTCTTCGGCGGTCCAGAACGTCGTCGTGGCGGCAGACGTGATCGTGATCCCGCGCTCCTGCTCCTGCTCCATCCAGTCCATCGTCGCCGCGCCATCGTGCACTTCGCCGATCTTGTAGGATTTGCCGGTGTAGTAGAGAATACGCTCGGTCGTGGTGGTCTTGCCGGCATCGATGTGCGCCATGATGCCGATATTGCGATAGCGCTCCAGCGGATATTCGCGGGCCATATCTGTTACTCCAAATCAGTCAGGGTTAGAGCCGCCAGTGCGGCCCCGATGTTACCGGCGTGTTACCAACGGTAGTGCGAGAAGGCGCGGTTCGCGTCCGCCATGCGGTGCGTGTCTTCACGCTTCTTGACGGCGTTGCCACGGTTGTTGGCCGCATCCATCAGCTCGCCCGAGAGACGCGCCGACATCGTGGTTTCGGCACGGCCGCGCGCGGCAGTGATGAGCCAGCGGATCGCCAGCGCCTGCGCGCGTTCGGGACGCACTTCGACAGGCACCTGGTACGTCGCACCACCGACACGGCGGCTGCGCACTTCGACCTGCGGCTTCACATTGTCCAGCGCGGTGTGGAACAGCTCGACCGGGTTGGTCTTCGCCTTGGCTTCCACCGTATCGAGCGCGGTGTAGACGATACCTTCGGCAACGGCCTTCTTACCGTCGAGCATAAGGTTGTTCATGAACTTCGACAGAACCTGATCACCGAACTTGGGATCAGGCAGGATTTCCCGCTTCTCGGGACGACGACGACGTGACATTTTCTTGTCTCCTGTCAGCCCAACCCCTCAAATCACCGTCACCCTGAACGTGTTTCAGGGTCCATTTCGCGGCTTGGGGCGGACCTTTCAAATAACTTGCGAACTCAGAGCCAGGCGGAACCATGGATCCTGAACTACGCTCGCTTATGGCGAGCTATTCAGGATGACCATGCCCCCGACATGGTCACTTTGGCCGCTTGGCGCCGTACTTCGAACGGCTCTGCTTGCGGTCCTTCACACCCTGCGTGTCGAGCACGCCGCGCAGCACGTGGTAGCGCACGCCGGGAAGGTCGCGCACACGGCCGCCGCGGATCAGCACCACGGAGTGTTCCTGCAAATTGTGACCCTCGCCCGGAATATAGGCGATGATTTCACGGCTGTTGGTCAGACGGATCTTCGCCACCTTGCGCAGTGCCGAGTTCGGCTTCTTCGGGGTCGTCGTGTAGACGCGGGTGCAAACGCCGCGCTTCTGCGGAGCGGATTCCATCGCCGCAGACTTGCTCTTCTTGACGATGGGCTGGCGGGGTTTCCGCACTAGCTGGTTAATAGTCGGCATAAATTACTCTTCACCGTTTGTGTGGGTGGGCGGGTATTGCCTGAACCGCTCATGCTGAGCTTGTCGAAGCATCGCCCTTCTTTTTCGGGCGAGCAGCCAGAAGGAAAAACGATCCTTCGACAAGCTCAGGATGAGCGGGTCGGGAGAGACCCTTCACCCGTGAATGGCACCATGGGCACCGGATGGACTGTATCGGGATCGTGCCGCCCGCTTCGTCATCCCGGACCTGATCCGGGAGCCAGCGAGCAAAAGCGCCGCCGCCAGATTTCCTGGGGGCGACTTGCTGCACAAGCCTGAAACACTCCACCCGGATACCAAAAGCACCGGGTTACTTTGACGGCTGCCCTCGCCTCTCCCGTTCGTCATTCCGGCGAAGGCCGGAAACCAGCAAACAAGAGAGCCGCAATAGAAAAGAGCCCCACGCAGACGCGAGGAGCCCCGGGACATAACCGGCAATGTTCAGCTCTATCTACCCGAGGCGGGCGTAAGCCACATCCCGGATGCGAGCGCCCTTAGTTGGATTTGGGTGGGGGGTCAAGGGGATCGAAGAGAGCCACCTAGTAAGTTTCCAAATACTCACCCATTGCCACTATGCCCGTATTTGTCAGCGACACGAACACAATCCGTTTGTCGAATTCCGAAACTTGCCTTTGCACCATACCCAATTCTTCAAGCAGCACCACATACCTCAAAGCCGTGCTCATCGGCACATGGGCAGCATAACAAAGGCTTGTCGTAGAGACTTTTGCTCCTCCGGCAAATTGCACGAAGAGTTCCAACAACATGTCCCAAGCAGGCTCAGACAAGAGGCGTTCCGACAAGTGCGCCCTCCGCCTCAACCTTTGCGCGTATATCAATCGCGCTTTTGCCGCCAAGTTGACCGCATTTCTTTCAATTCTCGCTTGCTTATTCGGCCACCGAAAAATCGAGCGTTCTGCGCCATGCGGCCAATCTTGATCGATGGCATCTGCCAAACGTAGCAGACTTGCTGCAAGGTCGCGCATTCTACGGGGAGACCAGTTATCTGCTATTTCGTTAAGAACCGCCTGCTCGGTCAGCATGCTCTCGCTCATACGACACGCCCGGGCGTGTGTCGTGGCGACCAGCAATTATATCTACCAATGCGGATTACTCGCTCCGCATGAAGCCTGATCCCGAAATAAAGTACGACAATATGGAGCAAAAGTGGCAATTGAGTCATTGCCCAATAGGCAAGGTTTAATCCATTCGGCACAATTAGAGCCGCAAGATTCCCCACCACGGCCATCAATTGGCTAGCTGCGACGATCAACGGATAGACGCGATTGGCGCGCATGGCTATCGCGACAAGCAAGACGAGTTGGACTGCGTCAATCAAGAATCGAGATGCACTGAAATTTTCAAAAGTTCGATTCCCGATCGTCCACACCAAGATTTGATCGACGATGATACCGGCGGCAATTACGCCGCCGATCCATTGTTCTGGCAGCCCCCCCTTTCGCGCCGCAAAAGCGACGACGAAAGCGGAGGCCAAGATTACAGAAAGAGTTTGCGCCGACACCCGTTATGCACTTTCGCGCAGGCCTGCGTCCTCCGAAGATGAGACACCCATGGGGCGAGCTTCGTCGGGGCAATCTTCCCAACCGAGCACCTCATGTTGCACCTGCAGAAGGTTTGCGTGAACTCTTGCCATATCATTCGCAGCAGTCACCAAAGTGTGCTGCGACTTGCTAAGACGGATCAGGGCTTCCTGGCCAACAAACGGGCCGGATTGCGTCGCCTGGCGCGCTTCCACCATTGTCGACAGCAAATTGCTTTGCTTCAAGAGCGCATTGTCCAGTGCGGCCTCTGCTTCGCGCAGTTCTCGGACGATACGAAGTTGGGCGATTTCGGGGGTCATAGTCATCTATTTATCTCCAGTCATCCCGTCGGGATTGTTTCGAAGGAGAATCAAGGGACCCGCTAATTCAACAATCGAGACAATTGATCAAAAATGGCAAAACCGATCAGAACTGTCGTCGACATCAAAAGAGCAAGGGCGATTATCGCGGCGAACCGCCAAAAATAGCCTTGCGGCCCCTCGAAAATCTCCGGGACGACGCGATACGGTATCTGTTCGCCTTCATCGGATTCAAGATGCCTCGTATCCGGATGGTTTCCGACCAGAACGTCCTTTTCGTCAGTCCCGCCAAACGACTGCTTCGATCCTGCCGCATTTGATAGCTGCGGAAATTGATATACGGGTTTCTCGTATACTGGTGACTGGGAAATCCTCCCGGAAATTTCAGCATAAACCCCAGCCAATTCGTTGCGTGTGTCGACGCCAAATTTACGTCGGGCGGCTGCAATGCGTTGATCAACTGTGTGCGGTGAAATCCCCAACAGGCGGGCAATTTCCTTTGAGGTTTTGTGCGCGACAAGCAAATCAAGCACCGCACGCTGCTTGGATGTCAGCTCACTGAGTGCCCTTGCTGCTTCGCGATTGTTTTGCATTTGCCCCGCTTGTTCTGGCTTTTCCGCATGTCGTAAACCAACGCTGGTGGTCGCACACTATGGATTTTACAACATTGGATTAAAAGGCTGAAATGTCTCCTGAGCGAACGCGCGTTCCGATGCGCTCACAAAGCGCCAAGCGTCTACGATAGGTCATTTCACCTAGAGGTCGCAACTTTACTTCCAAAATGGATGTTTCCCCACGTTCCTACACCCCCTCCTCCATGCTCCCCCCACGGGCATGACTCACAAAAACCTCCCCGCCCGCTCGTCCCGCAAGCCTCGCGCCACGCCGCGTCAGGCCACGTCCTATATGGCCGCGCCGCCTGCGCCGCCGCTTGCGGAGAGCGATCCGCTCCTTGACTTCACACCCGCCCCGCACACCGCGCCGCGCCGCGCAAGAATTCCATTACGCCCGATCGCCAGCGCAAATTCATCGCCCATCTCGCCGCCACCGGCATTGTCACGCAGGCCGCGCGGCATATCGGGGCGAGTATGGAGGCGCTGTACAAGCTGCGCGCCAAGCCGGGGGCGGAGGGGTTTGCGCACGCCTGGGAGGCGGCGGTGGATCGCGGGGTTTCTCGTTTGGAGGATTGCGCGCTCGCCCGCGCGATTGAGGGGGAGGAGCGGATCGTCGTCTCCTCCGGCCAACTGCTCGGCACCGAGCGGCGGCATAACGAGGCGCTGGTGATGTTCTTCCTGCGCCAGCGCCGGGCAGACCGCTACGGCAATTCCGCTTCGCTGGCGGGCGTGGTCCCGGGCCATCCGCTCTACGAGCGCATCCGCGAGGAAGTGCGCGCCGAGATGCAGGCCGAGCGGCGGGCGAACAAGGCGGTGGTGCTCGCCCGCCTCAACGCAAAGATCGACAAGATGCGCGAACGCAAGGAAGCCGCCGCGCGGTTGCTGGGGGATGGCGGGGGTTAGCGCGCGCTGTTGCGCTGTGCGCTCCAACCGTCACCGTCCTCCGGCGCCCAGCGGTCGTTTCCCACCCGTCCGGCAAAGCTTCGCGCGCCATCCTCGAACAATACGGTCAGCCGCATGGTCTCGCCTTCGAGCACGCCGGTGACGGGGACGCTCGCGCCGTCCGCCAGCTTTGCGGTGCCGCGCACATCCTGGAAGTTCTGGTCGAGCGTCAGGGTGATGTTTGCACCGCCCTCTGTCAGCTCCCAATCGCCCGCCACTTTGGCAGGGATGATCCACGCATAGGCCTCGTACCCGGCCACGCGGCGCGTCGCATCGGGGCGCCAGTCGCCCATATCGAACCGGTTGGAGACCACCCGCGCGCCGGGCCGCAGCTCGGCGAGCAGGCGCGGGCGCAGGCGCAGGTTCACTTCGGGCAGCAGGAACATGGTGACGACATCCGCCTCGGCCAGCGGGGTGTCGAACAGGTCCTGCTCGGCAAAGGTCAGGCGGTCCGCGAGCCCCAGCCGCTCCGCCGTGCGCGTTGCCTCCGCCACCAGCGCCGGGTCGAGATCGACGCCCAGCCCGCGCGCGCCGTGGTTCTGCGCCGCCGCGATCAGGATGCGCCCGTCGCCCGTGCCGAGATCGATAACGTAATCGCCCTCCTCCACCGCCGCCATCTCCAGCATCGCCTCGACCATGCTGGTGCGGGTGGCGACATAGGGCACGTCCAAAGGCGGCGTCAGCCCGAGCCGCTGGCGCATGGCGCTTGGGTCAAAGGCGTAGGCGATGGCGAGGAACAGCCCCACGCTCACCGCCAGCGCGGCGAGGGATTTGGCGATCAGGCGCAGCATCGCATCAGGGCTCCTGCCGATACAGGAAGGGCGAGGTTGCCCCCGCCCTTCGGTATTGCTGTGATGGGTTGCGGGTGGCGCGTTACCAGCCCTCGGCCGCTTCCATCATGGCATCTTCCGCATCCCAGGTGAAGCGTTCGGCCAGCCCTTCGGTGATGGTCAGCGTGTACGCCCCGCTCGACCCGCCAAAGCCCTGCACGCGGATGCGCAGCATATCGAGCATACCGGGGTGATCGTCGAGCACGCTGAGATCAATCGGCAGCAGCGAATCGAGCGTGCCCGAACCGTCATCATCGGACAGGACCGAGGCCCAGCCGAGCGGGGTTTCGAAGCCGACTTCGATAAACGGATCGATCGCCCCACCACCGAATGCGGGATCATATTCCGCGCCCTCGACCGCGTTCATGCGGATGGTGATCTGGCCGTTGCCGCGACGGATCGCGCGCTTGGCCTCTTCGCTCAGCATATAGTCGATGGTGGCAGGCAGCATCGGGTTTTCCTCCCAAACCACGCCCAGTTCGCCGGTAGCGGTATCGTTGAGGCCGATCACCTGCAACGGCAGCTGCGGTTCGGGCGCCTCGCGACGCTCGCGCACCCGCAGCGTGTAATCGCCCGAGCTGGTCATGAAGCCCATCGCGGCGACGGTGTAGGTGCCCGCTTCCCCGAAGGTGTAGCGCAGCAGCGAGTTCAGGCCTTCGCCGCCATCATCGTCATACATGATCGCCTCGCCGCTCGGATCGCGCAGTTCGAGATAGGGATCGAGCTCGCCTTCAGACAGCAGCGCCACTTCGATCATGTCGCCCGAGCGCGCGGTGAAGCTGTATTCCACCGCCTCGCCCGAAGGGACATAGCCCATCACGGTCGAGCCATAGGTGATCGGGCCGGGCGCGGAATAGGCGCTGGTGGTCATCACCAGATCGAAGGTGCCGCCAAACTGCTCGCCTTCCATGGCGAAAGCCGCGTCGAAGCTGTTGACCTCGATCACGATATTGATGCCGCTCTCGCCGCCCGAAATGCGTACGCGCGAATTGAGGTCGTCGCCGCCATCATCGTTCTCGGCAATCAGCTCTCCCGTGGCGGCATTGGTGACTGCGACCACCGGATCGAGATCGGACGTCGAGATGACGTCGATCACCATCACCGAATTGGCGGGAACCGAAGCGTTGTAGGTGCGCGCCGCGCTGTTGATTTCGCCCTGCACCGTTTGCACTTCCTGCGCCGATGCGGCGGCAGGCATCATGATGGCAGCCGCGCCGATCAGCAGTGCCGCTTTGTGGAATCCGAATCGCATGATGTTACTCCCCCTTAGAATTTGAGATTGCCCTGTTGTTACCTCTGGTAACAGGCTCTGGCTAGCACCGCCAATATGAATCAATCCTAGTCCGGCCATTCATCTGCCAGAAGGCCCCACAGCCATGTGTCGCACCAGCCGATATGCGTTTTCATCGCCTTGCGGAGATGCGCCTCGCGCGTGAAGCCGAGGCTGAGGAGCAAGCGGCTGGAAGGCGTGTTGCGCGGATCGACATCGCCCCAGATGCGCTCGTAATTCTCGGTGCGGAAGAGATAGGTGATAAGCGCGGAGAGGCATTCGCGCGCAATCCCCTGCCCTTCATTGCCCGGCACCATGATATAGCCGATCTCGGCCACCTGCTCCCCGCGCTCGCCGACAAACATCCGGAACACTGGCGCGCCGCCATCATGCGGCACCGCGACCCAGCTGCGCCCCGCCTTGGTGTCGAGCAGATAGTCCCTGAGCACGTCCTTCTCGGTAAACGCCGCGCACGACCAATAGCGCATATGCGCCTCGCTGGAGAATGCAGGCCAGAAGGCATCGACATCGGCTTCAACGGGCGCGCGGCAGGTGAAGCGCGGTGTGGTGAGGGTTGGGCTAGTCATGCCTCCCCTTAACCCGCTCACCCTGAGCTTGTCGAAGGGTCGTTATTCACTTCGAGAACTTCGCCAAGAGGAAAAGCGATCCTTCGACAAGCTCAGGATGAGCGGAATTTAGATCGGAGCCGCTCACCACCCCGCCGGATCAAGCGCATACAGTTCCGCCAGCTGCGCATAGAGCGCAGATTCCTCCTGCCGCATCGCCTTAGGCTTTTCAAAGAAGGTCACTGTGGCCTCGGCGAAAAACTCCTGGTGATTGGTCGCGCCATAGGGGTCGATTAGCGTCGGGTGACCACGCTCCAGCCGTTCGAGATGGCCGTGATAGGCATCGAGCATCGCCTTCTCCCAACCGGCATAGTCCTGCCCCTTGCGCAGGATCGGAATGCCATTGGTGTGGCCGGTGAGCGCATCGAGCTGGTGGGCGAATTCGTGAATGACGACATTGTGCCCGTCTTCGGGGTCGAGCCCGCCGTGCAGCGCGTCATCCCAGGACAAAACGACCGGGCCATAAGTCCAGCTCTCGCCCAAGGTCGCGTGACTGGTCTCGTGCACCACAAACCCGTCATGCCTGCCGCGCCCGGTGCTGAAGGCCGCAGGGTAGATCAATATGGTGCGCAAGCTATCGAACCAGACCGGGCTGTTGACGACCAGCAGGCACGCCTGCGCCGCAATAGATAGCCGCATCGCATCGTTGACCTCGATGCCGTTATAGCCGTGGAAGGTAACCTGATCGAGGAAGCGGTTGATCTTGCCCTCGAGCTTGGGCCGCAACTCCTCGGGCAAGCGGCGCAGGAGCGGCACCAGCCGCTCCACAATCGCGCGTTGCTGCGGTGTTAGCGGTGTAGCGAGCAGCCGCTCCCGCTTCCGCCGACGGGCGAAGCTGCGGTACATCAGCCCGAAGATAACAAGCGCGAGGAGGATAAGGGGAAGGTAGTTCATCGGGGCCTATTGCCGTTGCAGCCAACCGATGAGGTAAGAGTGGGAGGCGGTCAGAACAAGCGCGTGGGAGGTGCTAGCCTTGGGCTCGCCCCAATACGTCCCGCGCCCCGCCGACACGTGGCGGTCACCAAGTCCCGAATTTCAAACGTCGCCCAGCTCGATAAGATCGTCAAAAAACTGGCTGAGCAGGCCGTGGCGCGAGGAGACGCCGGATTTGGCGTAGATCGATGTCAGCTGCGCGCGCACCGTGCCTTCTGCCACATTGCGCAAGCGGGAAATCTCTGCGGTCTCGAACCCCTTGAGCGACAGCAGCGCGACGTCCGCTTCGGCTGCTGTCAGCTTCCATTCCTCGAAACGCGCCTGCAATTGTTCCGCCAGCGCGCCGCGGGCAATCGTCAGCGCTTCGGCATCGCGGCGGGCGCGCTCGACCATTTGCCGCGTGTGATAGGCACCTGCCACCACGCCCGCGAGCAGGGCGAAGGCGATCACCGCCTCGCTGATAACGTGCAATCCCAGACCGTCCTCGGCGATATCGACCACGGCATCGGCGAGGAAGAAAATGGCGGCGACCGCCTGCACCACCACCACGCCTGCGACCAGCGTTAGCCGGCGGTCATCCGCGCGACCTTGCTCTGCCCGCTGGCGTGGTTTCGGCGGTGTGCTCATCGTCCTCCCGGCAGCATGGCGGTGACCGTCCGGCGACCGCTGCGGGCGGTTTCCAGCGCGACCCCGCCAATATGCAGGAAAACGAGGATGTAGAGAAGGTTTACCGCGATCTCGTGCACTTCTTCGAAGATTTCCTCGCCTTCATCCTCTTCACCGCCCTCGCCGTGCTCGCCATACTCGCCATGTTCGCCCTCACCTTCCTCGTGCTCGCCTTCGCTCACCAGTTGCGAGACGCTGACGGGCGTGGGGATCGCAGGCGGCGCGCCAGCCATGGCGATGCCGCTGCCGATAATCACCAGCAGACACGCCCACAGCGCATAGGCCATCAGCGCGCCCAATGGATTGTGCGAGGCGTGTGTTTCCTTGCGTCCGGCAACAATATCGCGGGCATGGCCCAGCGCGGCGACCGGATTGGGCGGAAAGGCGCTGAAGCGCGCATTGGTAGAGCCGATCAGTCCCCATAGCAGGCGCAGTGCGATCAGCGATGCGAGCAGATATCCGGCATAGATATGCGCGATCGATCCCTCGCCCACGATCAGCGCGTTGCACACGATCACGAGCGCGACGCCCCAATGCGTCAGCTTGACAATCGGGTCCCATTTGCGCGCGGGCTTAACAGTGTTGTCCATGGCGTTTCTCCGGTTGGAACAGTCAACGGACAATGCAGCTTATCACAAACGCGGTCGATTGGAGTCGCGCTGATATGGCGGCCGTAAGCGGATGCTTATGGAGTGGTTGCGGTCGGGAAGGATGGCCCATATCCAAAGCGTGCCGTGCAATGCCAAAGCCATTTCGCGGTCTGGTAATCGAGGATCGTCTCACGGGCCTGCGACAATAGAGCGGGCGTCACGTAACCATTGTCAGCGATTTGCAGGATCGCATCGGCAACCGATTGGCCACGGTACTTCTCGCATTCGGGCGCTTGGTGAACCGACAGACGGAACCCTTCGTGCCATTCGATCGTGCAACCGAGCGAATGCGCCGACTCCTCTATCGGACTGTCCTTGAAAGACGGGTCGAGAACCAGCGCCTCGACATCGCGTGCGATGATGATCGGGCCGTGGATATGCGCCTCGATATAATTGTCGAGCCACGCATCAAGCTGTGTGTTTGCGTCTGCCAGTGCGATCAGGTGCCGGACATCGCCGACGGCGATGTTCTCCGGGTTGAGATAGCTATCGGGATAGCAGAACGAGGTTCTCGCGCGCAGCTCCGGGTGCAAGCGGAAATGCGCAGAACCAAAGCGGCGCGATCCGCCTGCCGGGTCGTTGCGATAATTGAGCGAACCGTATTTCGGCCGCAGCGACGGGTCGGCATCATCGTAAGCGCCGCCGAAGATCCGGCTTTCCCAGCGCCAGCGGTCGCCATCCTTGAACGCGGTGAGCCCGCCGCTGCTGGTGCCGGTTTCGAATTGCGAGCGGTAAACCCCCTCTTGGGCCAAGCGATCAATGACCGTTGAGCCTGCCACAACAAGGTCGGGATGGAAGTTCAAGGTGAGGGCGAAGCTGTCATCAGCCGGGCCAGCCGGACATACCGAGCGCAGGTGTTCAAGGGCGCGCTCGACCGGATCGCTCACCCCGCCAGAAACTCCACCAGCGCCTTTACCTTTTTCTGCCGCCATTGCGGGCGCGGGGCGAGGAGCCAGTAGGCGCGGCGGCAGTCCTGTTCCTCTTCCAGCTTTTCCAGCCGTCCGTCCGCGAGCGCCTCTTCCACCAGCGGCATCGGCAGATAGGCTCGGCCAAGGCCGGCCAGCGCAGAGGCGAGCGCTTGCCCTGAATTGCCCACTTGCAGCCCGATTACAGCGCCTTCGGGCGGCTCGTAAGTCGGCCAGTCGATCCAGCTATCGGGCGCGCCCGGCGCGGCGACGCCGACCTTGCATCCGGCGGTCAATTGCACGCCTTCCATATCGCCCGGCCCGTCGACCAGCCGCACCGCGATATCAAGATTGGTCTCGGTGAAATCGGCCATTTCATCGGCGGCGAGCTGGAAGCGGATGTCGGGATTGGCGGCGCGGAAGGCGGCCAGTTTCGGCGCAAGCCATTGGGCGTAGAATTCGCGCGGTGCGGCGATCGCGTAATTGCTGCTCGCTTGCCCCGCTTGCATCGCCTGCACGCTCTCCTCGAACCGCAGGAAGCCTTCGCGCAAGGCATCAAGCCCCGCGCCCGCCTCGTCGGTCAGTTCCAGCCCCTTGGACGTGCGGCGGAACAGCACCACGCCGAGCACATCCTCCAGCGCCCTGATCTGCTGGCCGACGGCGGCAGGCGTCACCGCCAGCTCGTCCGCCGCGCGGGTAAAGCTCAGGTGACGCGCGGCGGCATCAAACACGCGCAGGGCGTTCAGGGGGAGATGGGTGCGTTTCATGGTCGAAGCAGCCATCTAGGATGCGGCGGCGCGGGCGGCAAGTTCGCTTCTTCGCTCCGACATAGTGATACTGGACAAGGGCGCGGCCCTTCCTATATGCCGCCGCTACGCACCATCTTCATCTTCCGGTAAGGTTACACCGGACAGGCAGCCTCCCCTATGATCGAACCCCTTGCGCCGCTTGTCGTTTGCGACCTTACGCAGAGCTACTCGCCCACCGGTGCAGGCGGCATTACGACTTATCTGCGGCGCAAGAAGCAGTATGTGCTGGAACATACGCCGCACACGCTGATCCAGATCGTGCCGGGGCCGAAAGACGCGATTTTCGAGGAAGAACGCTACAAGCGGATCGAAGTTGCGGCTGATCTGGTCAAAGGCAGCCCCAATTACCGCTTCATCCTGCGCACCGGCGCGGTGCGGCAGGTGCTCGAAGAGCAGCGCCCCGATATCATCGAAAGCCTGTGCCCGTGGTTGCTGCCGTGGACCGCGATCCGGTATCGCCGCGCCTTTCCCGAAACCACTCTGGTGGCGGGATACCGCACCGATTTTCCCAATGCACAGGTCTACCGCGTGGCGCACGACCTTTACGGCCCCAAGGTCGCCGGTTTCGCCAAATGGCTGATCCTTGGCTATGCCGAGGTGATGTATCGCGAGTTCGACCAGGTCTATGCCATCGGCGAAAGCGGCAGGAGCGTGCTGCAAAGCCGGAAGATCAAGGATGTGAAGCTGCTCGATCTCGGCATCGATTCCCAGCGCTTTCACCCGCGCCACCGCGACCCTGCTGCGCGCGCGGAAATGGGGCACACGGGCGACGGGCCGTTGCTGCTCTATGCCGGCAGGCTCGACGCGGAAAAGCGCCCCGAAACGCTGGTACGCATGATGGATCATCTGCCCGATGATCTGGGCGCGACCTTGGTGCTGCTCGGCGAAGGACGCGGCGAGGCGCGCATTCGCGAGATGGCGCAGGGCAAGCGCATCACCATGCCCGGCTATATCGACGACCGCGACCTGATGGCGCGCGCACTCGCTTCGGCGGATATCTACGTCTCCGGCATGGCGGACGAGACTTTCGGGATGTCGGTGCTGGAAGCGCAGGCGAGCGGCCTGCCCGTCGTCGGCGTGGCAAGCGGCGCGATGCCCGAGCGCGTCGAACCTGGCACCGGCCTGCTCGGCCCGGTGGAGGACGATGAAGCCATGGCGCGCAACGTGCTCGATGTGTGGAACGGCGATCACAAGGCGATGGGCGCAGCCGCCCGCGCGCTGGTCGAGCGGCGCTATAGCTGGGACAAGACCTTTACCGAGCTGTTCCAGGACGTGTATCCCGCCGCGCAGGAAAAGATGCGCGAACGGCGGCGGCTGGCGCGGCGCGATTACTGGACACATCACGTCACCCGCCCCTTCGGCGATCGCAAGGGCGCGGGCACCTTTAGTCCGTCCTAAGAATCTCCCCTACCCTTGGGGAGGGGCCGGGGGTGGGGGTTCAACCTCACAAGCGTCGTACCCCCATCCCAACCGTAGGCGCTACGCGCCGTCTGCGACTCCCCCCAAGGGAAGGGCTTTTCTGTTACGCTTCGCGCGAACGGCCGAGCCGCAGCAAATCGCGGATATCCCCGCGCAACAATACAATCCCTACCACCACGTGCGCCGCCACCAGCAGCGCGGCGGTGAGCGCCATAGTCGCGGCGATCAGCGGCTGGTCGGGCAGCAGCAGCACGGCGAGACCGGCGAAAATCAGATCTTTGCTCGACACCAACGGCAGGCGGGTCACCAACTGGCGCAGGGTGGCCAGATAAAGCCACCAGACGAGCGGCACTTCGGGCACGATCAGGCTCCACATCAGCCCCGCCAGCAGCACCTTGGCGACATTGCGCGCCAAATGGATCGCAAAAATCGCCAGCGCCTTGCCCCTGTTGATCGAGAACACCTGTTTGCGGGCGAGCAGGATCAACAGGCTGATGCCGAGAACCAGCGCGAGGCTCCAGAAAATCTCCCCGCGACCGCTCGCCAGCAATTCGTCGCCCATTTGCGGCCACAACATCACCAGCAGCGCCACCATCGTCGCATTACCCGCAAACGCCGACAGAATCGCCACATCCTTCACCGCCGCAAACGGCGTGGTGCCGTGATATTCGGGAATGCGCCGCTTGGCCCAAGTGTAGAAATACGCCTCGCCGAGGTAGCCGACCACGATTTCGTTGAAGACCTGCTTGCGCGAAGTCGCCGCCAGCGCGCCTTTCCCCACAGGCCAGATCTGGCGGAAGGCGAACCAGTCGCCCAAAGGCGCGCCCATATAGAAGGCTGCGAACACCAACCAGAACAGCGGTGAGGACGGAACCAGCGCGCCGATCTCGTGCCAATCGAGCTCCAGCAGGGTCACCCCCACCACCACCGCCATCACCAGCGACAATCCGATCGAGAAGAATGTCAGCAGGCGGGTGTGTTTGGGAGGAACGGGTTCGGCTGACATTCTCGCGCAGACTTTGGCTTGACGGTTTGCGCACATGGCCACACAAACCGCGTTTGCCAACTCGGAGTCCTGCATGATCCGCGCTTTTCTTGTCTTTTGTGCAACAGTGATGCTCGCCGCGCCCGCCTCGGCACAGAGCTTTTTCGACGGCGATTTCGATCCCGCGATCCCCACGCTTGAGCAGGTTGCCGGCCATCGCAGCGGAGAGCAGATCACGCGCCCCGAAGTGCTGATCGATTACATGGAAGCGCTGCAAGAGGCTGCGCCCGACCGCGTGCGGATCGTCGAATATGCGCGCAGTTGGGAAGGCCGTCCGCTGATCTATGTGGTCATCACCAGCGCTGAGAACATGGCGCGCATTGATGCCATCCAGGCCGATATGCAGCGCATCGCCAATGGCGGTGCGCCGGGGCCGGACAGCGTGCCCGTGACGTGGCTCGCCTACAGCGTGCATGGCGACGAAATCAGCGGATCGGATGCCGCGCTGGTGATGGCCTATCACCTGCTCGCCGCGCGCGGGGATGATCGGGTCGACACGATTATGCAGAACAGCGTGGTCATCATCGATCCCTCGCAAAACCCCGATGGCCGTGCACGCTTCACCCATTCCTATTACGCCCAGCTTGGCCTTGCACCATCGGGAGACCGCGCGACGGCAGGCCCCGACCAGCCGTGGCCGGGTGGCCGTTACAACCACTATCTGTTCGATCTGAACCGCGACTGGTTCGCGCTCACGCAGCCAGAAACGCGCGGCAAGGTGACGGCGGTGGCGGCGTGGAACCCAGTCGTCCTCGCCGATGTCCACGAAATGGGCGGCGACCAGACCTATTTCTTCCCGCCCAGCGCCGATCCGTTCAATCCCTATATCACCGCAACGCAGCGGCAGCGGCAGAACCTGCTGGGCCGGAATATGGGCGCGATGCTCGATTCGCTGGGTGAGCCCTATTACACCCGCGAAATCTTCGACGCGTTCTATCCCGGCTATGGCGACACCTGGCCAACGCTGAACGGCGCGATTGCCATGACTTTCGAGCAATCTTCTGCCCGTGGTCTTTTGTGGGAACGCAGCAACGGCGAAATCCTCACCTATGGCGAGGGGGTCAGAAACCATTTCGCGACGTCGCTGGCGACCGCAGAGACCGTAGCGCGTAACGCCGATATGTTCCTCAATGATTACGCCACCTATCGCCGCAGCGCCGCCAATGGCGCGGTGGGCAGCGGTTATTTCGTGATCGATCTGGCGAACCGCCGCTGGAACGCCGAGGCCCTGGGCCGCCGTCTGGTGCATCAGGGCATTGCCGTGGGCCGCGTGGATGGCAGCGCCACCGCTTGCGGACGTTCCTATCCGCAGGGCTATCTCAGCATCTCGATGCGCCAGCCGACTGCGCGCCTGATCCGCAGCCTGCTTGACCGCGATGTGGAACTGCCCGCCGATTTCATCGCCGCGCAGGAAGCCCGCCGCGCGAGCGATCTGCCGCACGAGATTTACGACACCACCGCATGGTCTGTGGGCCAGATGAGCGGGCTTGGCATCACCGAATGTGCTTCGGCCAGCGCGGGTACGCCGGTCAGCGCCGATGCGCCGATTGCGGGCGAAGTGTCGCCCTCGGGCGCGTTCGGGATTGCGGTGCCGTGGACCGACAGCGGGCAGGTGCGGCTCGTCGCCGAAGCCTTGCGCGCCGGGCTGAAGGGCCGTTCGACCGACACCGCCTTCACCGTCGATGGCGAGACATTCCCGCGCGGGACCGTGGTGTTCACGCTGGCGGAGAATGACGGCTCGCTTGATACGCTTGTCGAACTGGCGCGCGAGATCGGCGCGGAAACCCGGCCGTTGGCATCGGGCTGGGTCGATGACGGGCCGAACTTCGGCTCGAACAGCTTTGTGCTGCTCGAAGCGCCCACTATCGGCGTGGTGTGGGACGGCAATATCTCGCCGCTGTCGGCAGGCGCGACGCGCTATGTGATCGAACAGCGGCTGGGCCTGCCCACCGCGGCCGTCCGTTCCGACAATCTCGCGCGCGCCGACCTGTCCGGTTTCGACGTGATGATCGTGCCTGACAGCTTCGGGATTGGCAGCAGCGAACGCGCGGCGCTCACCCGCTATGTGCAGGGCGGCGGCGTGCTGGTGGCCTATGGCGATTCGTTGGCATCCTTCGCTGGCGGAGAGAACGGGTTGTTCGCTACGCAAAGCGAGACGGTGCTGGGTGGATCGCCCGAAGGCGAGGACAAGACCGGCCCCGCGCCGGGCACAGCAATTGCCAACGATGCCGAATATCGCGAGCGGATCGTCGATCCCACCCGCCGTCCCGACACGCTGCCCGGCGCGCTGCTCAACACGGTGGTCGATGGCGAGAGCTTCCTCGCCGCCGGATATGACGGATCGCCGCCGACGGTTTTTGCCGATGGCTCGCTGATCCTCACCCCGCTCAGCCTGTCCGACGGGGTGAATGTGGTGCGCTATACCGACGCGGCCAATCTGGTCGCGGCAGGCTATGTGTGGGAGGAGAACCGCCAGCAAATGGCCTACAAACCCTATATGATCGCGCAAAGCACCGGGCGCGGGCTGGCGATCGGCTTCGCCCATGACCCCGCCGTGCGCGGTTACTTAGACGGGCTCGACCTGCTGCTGGCGAACGCGGTGATGGTGGCGCCAGCGCGCGTTCGCTAGCGCGACCGCTTATTTTCTGCCTTTCGCTCACCCATCCGGGCGAGCGTCCTCGGTGCTGTTCGCTCCGCCGGGACTACGTTCCGGCTGCGCGGCACCTGCGGGTCGCGCTGTGCGCTCGGTCGTCGGCTAGTCGCCGTCGATGCTTTCGCATTACCTCCCCCGCTCGTGATTGGCCTGGAATGGTCTCGTTGCCGCCCAGGCAACGACAGCGCGCGACCGCGCGCCGCACGGTAGGGCGGAAGCCTAAGGGGCCGGATGGCCCCGCCGGCGCTTGAGGCTAAACAGAAGAATCGGCAGGCGCAGCCAGCGGAAAATACGGGATCGCCACCTCGAACATATCACCCGCAGCATCGGTGAAGGTATAGAACCCCTCCATCGCGCCTGCGTTGGTCGTCAGTTCGCAGCCCGAGACGTAATCATGCGCCTGCCCCGGCTCCAGCCGCGGGGTTTCGCCCACCACGCCTTCGCCATCGACAATGTTCACCATCCCGTTCGAATCGGTGATCCGCCAGTGCCGCGTTTTCAGCTGCACGGCATCGTCCCGCCCGTTCTCGATGCGGATATGGTAGACCCAGAACCACCGCCCCGCCCCCACGCGCGATTGCTCGGGCATGAAGCTGACCGCAACACGCACCGTCACCCCGCGGGTGATAGCGACGTGCTGGAACAGGGACTGGATCGCGTTGATCGCCATGCCCGCCAAAGTAACGCGATTCCGCCCGCTCACAAGGGGGCTTTGGTCGCTAATCGACGAGCTGTTGCAGGCTTGCCAATCCGGTCACCGCTGAAATCAGTCGGCGGGATTGTGGCGCGCGAGAAAATCCAGCAGCGCATCGTAATAGGCCTGTTCGTCTTCCGGATTCCAGAAGCCGTGGCCCGACTCTTCCAGCGCCAGCGTCTCAATCGGGATATTGGCGCGGTTGGCGCGGCTCACCATCAGTTCGAACTGGGCGAACGGCACCCGCGTATCCTGCTCGCCATGCACCAGCAGCAAAGGACGGGTGAGATTGCTCACCTGCACTGCGGGAGAGACATCGTCGAGATCGAAATTGGTCTGGTCGCCATCGACCCTGTCCCAATGCGCACCGCGATGGCGCCCCCACAGATAGTTGCTGTCATGCGCCAATTGCCGCTCGAAATGCATGACGCCGGCGAAGCTGACAGCGCAGCGGTAAATCTCCGGATTGCGGATCGCGCCCCACGCAGCAGCATATCCGCCATAGCTCGCGCCGACGATGCAAACGCGCTCGGGATCGACGATCCCCTCGGCCACCAGATGCGCCACCGCATCGTCGAGATCGTCCTGCATCGCCCGCCCGATCTGCCCGTTACCGAGCAGTTCGAACGCCTCGCCATAACCGCCCGAACCGCGAAAATTGGGCTGGATCACCGCATAGCCGCGATTGGCGAGCAACTGCACCTCGTCGTCATAATTGTCCCAGTCGCGAATGCCGAAGGGCCCGCCATGAGGCAGCACGATAAGCGGCAAGCCCGTTCGCCCGCGACCGCGCGGCAGCGTCAGGTAGCCGTGGATCGAGGTGCCATCGCGCGCGTCATACCGGATCGGCTGCGGCGCGCTCAGCGCGGCGGCAGGCACTTCCGGGCGAAACTCCGCAAACAGATCAAGGCTCGGCCCGTCCGGAGAAAAAACATAAAGCGCGCCCGGATCAGCCGGCCCCGATTGCAGCACCAGCATCCGGCTGCGGTCTTCGGTGATATCCAGGATCGTTACCGCGCTGCCCGGCAGCGCACGCCCAAGCCGTTCACGCCAGCGGCGGATCTCCGGATCGATCCACTCGCGGCGAAAATTGTCCCCGGCATAGGCCACCGCAATCGGCTCGCCCGCATCGTTCATGACGACCGAGGTCACATCCTCTGTCTCCGACTGGTAGACCACTTCGCCAAGCTCCGCCGTGGCGAAGTTGAAGCGCATCAGCGCCCGCCGGTCGCTGCCGGGCGGCAGAGCGATGGTGTAGCCCATATCGCTGCCCGACCGCAGGCCGTAAAAGTCCCACGTATCCAGCGTTTCGGCATCGTCGAACCGGGTGCGGGCAACGGTGTCCCACGCATCTTCCGCGCTGCTGCGGTAGCGCATTCCGATCGAACGGTTCCCCCGCGGGCCAAGGCCGATGCGCACGGTGCCCGTTTCATCGGTGATCCACGCGCTGACCATGCCGGTTCGCGTTTGCCAGCTTCGCCCGCGAATCTCGTCCTCGCTCTCCTCTGCGTCGAGATCAAAGCGCCAGACATTGGGATCCTGCCCCCAGCCTTCGGACATGGAGACCAGCACGAAAGAGCCATCGCGCGCGGTGTGGATGATATTGTCGCCGTCGAAACTCATCCGCGCCAGCGTCAACGGCCGAAAGCGGTTCGCGGTGATATCGTAGGAGATGAGACGACTGTAATTCAGCCCATATCGCGAATCGGTGCCGAGCACGGAAAACAGCATCCGGTCATCGGTTACCCAGCGGAACCACCGGAAATCGTCGGGTTCACCCAGCATCAGGCCACCCACAAGCTCGCGTGTGCTGGAGTCAAAAATGCTGAGGTAAAGCCGGTCGTCGCGCAAGACGGTGAAGGCGAACTTGCTGCCATCGGGCGACAGCTGCGCCCCGCTGAGCGCCGAACGGCCAGCAAAGGCCGAAGTCGGAATTTCCGGGGGGACAATCTCTTCCAGCTGCGCAGCCGCGAGGTTCTCCTGCGCAGCAGCAGGCTGCGCATCTGCCACAATCCCTGCCACCACAGCAGCGGCCAGAAAATACGCGAACTTCATTACATCCCCCCTTCTTGCGACGGGGGAATGATATGAATTTCAGCGCCTTATGCAAGAGGGTAGGTTACAGCCCCACTTTACCCAAAGCCCGATCCAGATCCTCGATCAGGTCGAGCGGGTCTTCCAGCCCGACATTGATCCGCAGCATTCCGTCGGCAATCCCCGCCTCTGCGCGGCCTTCTGCGCCCATGTTGTAGTGCGTGGTGCTGGCCGGATGGCACATCAGCGTTTTGGAATCGCCGATATTGTTGGAAATATCGATCAGCTCCAGTGCGTTGCACAGCGCCATCGCCTGTTCCTGCCCATCGGGAGCGAAGAAAGCGAAGATCGGCCCCGCCGCCACCATCTGCTTCTGCGCAAGATCATGCTGCGGATGGCTCGGCAGGTCGGGATGGAGCACGCGCAGGCCCTTGTCCTCAAGAAATTGCGCGACTTGCAGCGCGTTGCGGCTCTGTGCCGGAGCGCGCAGCGGCAGCGTCTCCAGCCCCTTCATCACCACCCAGGCATTGAACGGGGCGACAATCGGGCCGGTATTGCGCTGGAAGGGGCTGAGATATTCGTCGATCCACTCGCGGCTCGCGCATACCGCGCCCGCCATCACGCGGCCCTGCCCGTCCATCAGCTTGGTGGCGGAATAGGCAACCACATCCGCGCCGAATTCCATCGGCTTTTGCAGCACGGCGGTGGCAAAAGCGTTGTCCACCACCGTGGTGACGCCCTTCGCACGCGCCAAGCCGCAGACGAATTCAAGATCGACCAGATCCATCGTCGGGTTGGCCGGGGTTTCGAAGAAGAACGCCTTGGTGTTCGGCTGCACGGCGGCTTCCCACGCGGCATTGTCCGTCCCGTCCACCACCGTGTGGGTGATGCCGAAGCGATTGAGGACATTACTCAAGATCCACCGGCACGAACCGAACGCTGCACGGCCCGCTACCACATGATCGCCCGCGCTCAGCATGCACAGCAGCGAGGACGTCATCGCCGCCATCCCGCTCGCCTGCATCAGGCACGCCTCTGCGCCTTCCATAGCGGCGATGCGGTGCTGCGCCATCTCGACCGTCGGGTTCTTGAAGCGCGAATACTGCATCCCCTCGGCCTCGCCCGCAAAGCGCGCGGCGACTTCCTCTGCCGAATCGTAGGTAAAGCCGCTGGTGAGATAGAGCGCCTCGCTCGTCTCCCCATGCGCGCTGCGCCAAGTGCCCGCGCGCACGGCCTGCGTGGCGGGACGCCAGCGGGCGATAGCGGCGGGATCGGTTCCGGTGGTCTTTTTCATATCGCGGCGAGTGTTAGGGCGAAGCCGGATGCGCAGCAATCCCCGCATCTGCAATATCACTCCGCCCGATTGCGTTCAGCATTAGCGCGCCTTCAATCAGCGTCAAAAGATGCCGCGCCCCGCCCGCCGGATCGGGATCGCCGGGCGGCATGTGTGCCTCCAGCCAATCGAGCATACTCTGCATGACATGATGCGCCGCGGTGCGATATCCCGGCAGATCGCGTGCGGCCCCCGCCACGATTTCCCACCATAGGGCAAGATAAGGCAAGGCCTCGGGAAGTTTGGAAAACCCAAGCACCCGTTCAAGACAGGCGGTGCGGGATGGCGCGGCGGCATCACCAAATGCGGCATCGAGCAACCCCGCATACTCTTGCGCGAGATAAGCCAGCAACTGCGTCACCAACGATTCCTTGCTGCCAAAATGGTATAGCAGCATCCGGTCGCTCGTTTGGGCAGCCTTGGCCAGAGGGCGCAAACTAGCCGCGCCAAGACCATTTTGCAGCACATGGCTGGCAATTTTTGGCAGAAGCACTGCGCGGGATAAAGTCGGACGACGCACAACTGTGCTTGTAGCAAGTGCTACGTGCCGTTACAAGTGTAGCGTCCGCTACAACGAATCGAGGTTCCAACATGTCACCACTCGAACTCTATGCCATCATCGGGTTTGCCTGCGCAGCCATCGCCTTCATTGCCATAGTGTTTCGCCCGCAGACATCCGGCAATACAATCATGGCAGCTATGCTTTGTGGCGGCTTCCTCAGCTTTACCGGCGTCACCCTCTGGGCCGAGGGGCTAATGCAATTCTGGATAAACCACACCGCCAACCTGACTGGCGTGCAGGTCTGGTGGGACCTTCTGTTCGCGGTTACCCTCGCTTTTTTCTTCATGGCACCGCGCGCGCGGGCTGCCGGTATGAAGGTGCCGCTTTGGGCCTTGTTGACCATCGCAACGGCGAGCATCGGCCTTCTGGGAATGGCTGCGCGACTGTTCTGGCTGGAGCATCGGGCGCACACCGCGTCATAGCGAAACCGCGCACTTGCGGCGGGCGCAGCACGGCACTAACGCTCTGCCCCGCATGACCGACATTCCCGATCATCCCCGCGATCCCTTTGCTCTCAACGTCGCCATCGCGCTGGCGTTCTTCGCGATTTGTCTGGTGCGGCTGACGGTCCCCGCATCGCCCTATTTTGACGAGGTGCATTATCTGCCCGCCGCGCGCGCCGTGCTCGATCTGCAATTGGCGACCAATGTCGAGCACCCGCCGCTCGCCAAGCAGATCATGGCACTGGGCCTTGTGCTGCTCGGGGACGAACCGCTGGGCTGGCGCATTCTGAGCGCGGTGTTCGGCACGCTGGCGCTGTTCGCCTTCATGCGCGCGATGTGGTTCGCCAGCCAGACGCGGATGGCGAGCCTGCTGACCGGCTTTTTCGCCGCGACCAATTTCCTGCTGTTCGTCCACGCCCGCATCGCGATGCTCGATGTGTTTATGGTCGCTTTCGTGATGGTCGCGTTCTGGATGTTCGCCGGAGCCGTGCGCGAGAACGAGACGGGACGCTGGCGGCTGATCGTGTGCGGCGTGGCGCTGGGCTGCGCGATGGCGAGCAAGTGGAACGCGATCCCGCTCGCGGTGTTGCCCGGCCTCGCCTTCTTCGCCGCGCGGCTGGCGGCCGGAAGGCGTCGCTTCCTCACCTCGCGGCGCGGTTGGCCGGTGGCGGGGATATCGCTGTGGGAAGCGGGCATCTGGCTCGGCATGCTGCCGCTTGCGGTTTATGCGGCCACGTTTTGGCCGTTCCTGTTCTGGAACGTCCATTCGGGTAATCCGACCGGGCTGATCGACCTCCACCAGTCCATGCTGGGGCTGCAAAAGCAGGTGCTGGAGCCGCATCCCTATGAGAGCGTGTGGTGGCAATGGGTCGCGAATGCGCGGGTCGTCTGGTATCTCTACGAAGAGATCGACGGCGCGTGGCGCGGCGTGATGTTGATCGGCAATCCGGTAACGATGTGGTTTGGCGTGCTGGCGATGGGCTGGTGCGTGTGGGCGGGCTGGAAACACCGCCGCCGCGATGCGATCGCGCTGGTGCTGATGTATGCGGTGAGCCTCGCCCTGTGGCTGGTCGCGCCCAAGGCGTCGCAATTCTACTTCCACTATTTCCTGCCGGGAATGTTCGTTTCCGCCGCGCTGGCGCTGGCGGTGGAATGGCTGTGGCAGCGAGGCGAGCGGCTGGTGCCGTGGGCGCTGATCCTCGGTGCAGCAGGGTTTTTCGTCTACTGGTTCCCGATCCTGACCGCAGCAGCGCTGGAAAACAACCAGGCGTTCCTGTGGTGGGCTTGGACGGAGGGTTGGCGGTGATGGAGCCTTATCAATCGTCATCCCAGCGAAAGCTGGGATCGCTAGCAGTTTTGCGATTCGTTTAGGCGATGTCCAAAGGCGGCTTTGTGTACATCCTGTGCAACAAGCCTAGCGGCGTGCTCTATATTGGCGTTACATCAGACATCGCCGCACGCATGATGCAGCACCGCGCCGGTCGAGGATCGGCCTTCT
Organism: Aurantiacibacter sp. KMU-128; assembly: GCF_056933515.1. NCBI lineage: Bacteria > Pseudomonadati > Pseudomonadota > Alphaproteobacteria > Sphingomonadales > Erythrobacteraceae > Aurantiacibacter > Aurantiacibacter sp. KMU-128. The sequence goes on along the minus strand of NZ_JBXORT010000001.1, from coordinate 711,066 downwards.
GCCGTCGCTATGGCATCAAGCGTCTGGTTTATGTCGAGCATTTCGACAGTATCGAAAACGCGATTGCGCGTGAGAAGGCGATGAAGGCGTGGAAACGCGCTTGGAAGGTTGAACTAATCGAAAAGGCTAATCCGAATTGGGATGATCTTTTTGAGCGTATCAATGGTTGAGAGCGATCCCAGCTTTCGCTGGGATGACGAAAGTCACGGGTCGCCCCCTACCTAAACCGCCCCCACACGAACTTGCTCGACAGCGCGTAATTCCACACGCTCGCGATCACCACGCCGACCAGCGCAGCCACCCACCAGAGCACGCCCTGGTCTTCCAGCACCATCGCCACCGCGACATTCGCAAACGCGCCGACCGAGCACGCGCCGCAGAATTTCAGCCAGCCCCAGAAGAAGCCGTCCGCGCCTTCGATCTTTTTGTCGCGATAGGTGAGTAGGTTGTTGAGCCAGAAGTTGAACGTCATCGCCACCATCGTGGCAATGGCTTGCGCGAGGCCGAAGCCCACGCTGTCCGGCCAGTAAATCGCCGCTAGCACCGCCATGTGCACGAACACGCCCAGCCCGCCGACCATGCCGAACAGCACAAAGCGCGTGGGCACCCAGCGGCCGAAATAGCGCTCGACCAGCCCGCCCACGAAATCGAGCACGACGCCGTGATCCAATTTGCTTTCGCCAGCGAGGCGTTCTGCGAATTTCAACGGGAATTCCTTTACTCTAAGGCGCGGCTCGGCAGTCGCGAGAATGTCGAGCATGATCTTGAACCCTATGCCCGAAAGGTTTTCAGCCTGTTTACGCAGCTGTGCGGTGCGCAGCAGGAAGAAACCGCTCATCGCGTCCGTCAGTTCGGTGCCGGTCAGCTTGCGCGCCAGAGCGTTGGCTATTTTGGAGCCGCTTTCGCGCCCCTTGGAGGACAGGCCATCGGCATTGCCGCCAACGGCAAACCGGCTGGCATAGGCAAGGTCATATTCGCCCGATTTCACCGCCTCGAGCATCTGCAGGAGCAGTTTCGGATCATGCTGGTGGTCGGCGTCCATCACCGCGACGAAGGGCGCAGCGGTGGCGCACATTCCCTCGATCGCGGCGCTGGCGAGGCCGCGGCGGCCGATGCGCTGGATCACGCGGATGCGGCTGTCGGTGCGGCCGATACGGCGCGCTTCCTCGGCCGTGCCATCCTTCGAATTGTCGTCAACGAACACCGCTTCCCAGCCCGAAGGGCCAAGCGCCTCTTCCAGCCGCTCGACCATCGGGGCGATATTGTCCTTCTCGTTGAGCGTGGGCAGCACGATGGCGAGCTCAAGCGGAGCATTGTCGCGCGCTTTCGCCAGTGCAGTGGCAGCTTCAACGTGGCGGTGCAGTTCGTTCAAACTCATATCCATGCGTTCAGGCGTTAGAGCGAATTGTTAACCATAAGGTTACCGAATTGGAAATTTAGAGCCGCGCAAGCACCGCATCGCCAATTTCTGCCGTGCCTGCGGTGCCGCCAAGGTCGGCGCCCAGGACGCCGTCCTCCAGTGCTTTCGCCACCGCTGCCTCGACGCGCACCGCATCCGTTTCACGCCCCAGCGAGTGGCGCAGGAGCATGGCGAGCGAGAGGATCATCGCCATCGGGTTAGCCTTGCCCTGACCGGCGATATCGGGCGCGCTGCCGTGGATGGGTTCATACATTCCAAAGGTGCCGAACTCCGTCTGCCGCTCGCCCAAAGCCGCGCTGGCGAGAAGGCCGATCGAGCCGACGCACATACTCGCCTGGTCGGACAGGATATCGCCGAACAGATTACCGGTGACGATCACATCGAACTGGCCGGGATTGCGCACCAGCTGCATCGCGGCATTGTCGACATACATATGGCTGAGCGCGACGTCGGGGTAATTCGCCGAAACCTCGACAATCACATCGCGCCAGAGCTGGCTCGTCTCGAGCACATTGGCCTTGTCGACGCTGCACAGCCGCCCCTTGCGACCTTGCGCGGCGCGGAAGGCGGTGTGCGCGATGCGGCGCACTTCGCTTTCGGCGTAGGACATGACATCATAGCCTTCGCGCTCTCCGCTGGCCGTTTCGCGCATCCCCTTTTCGCCGAAATACACATCGCCATTCAACTCGCGCACGATCAGCACGTCGATTTCGCGGGCGATTTCGGGCTTGAGCGCGGACATATCTTCCAGTCCGGCAAACATGGTCGCGGGGCGCAGATTGGCGAACAGGCCGAGATGGCTGCGCAGGCCGAGGATCGCCTGTTCGGGACGCAAATGCCGCTCCAGATTGTCGCACTTAGGATCGCCCACCGCGCCAAACAGCACGCCATCGGCGGCCTTCCCCATGTCGAGCGTTTCCGGCGGCAGCGGGTGGCCGTGGCGCTTATAGGCGATGCCGCCAACGTCGCCTTCCAGCACTTCGAGCCCCGGCAGATCGAGCTTCGCCAGCACACGCCGCGCCTGCTCCATGATTTCTGGGCCGATACCGTCTCCGGGAAATAGCGCGATTTTCATGTCAGGCGATCCGTTGCAGCAAATGTCTCAGGCGTTGGCGCGCCGCCATAACGTCTCCGCGCCGGTCGGCAAGCAGGTAGTGGTCGAGCGGCTCGCTAATCGCGTCCATCGCTTCGATAATCTGCGCCAAATCGCCCTCGGGCCGACCACCCGCACCGCCATAGCCAAGCTCGCGCAACAGCAGTGCTTCATAACCGACCAGCGCCGAGGCCCAGCCGCGTGCCGAGGGTGCATGGCAAATCGCATCGAGCACGCCGCCCAATGCCTCGTACAGCGTCGGATAGGGCTGGCGTTCGGGGAGCGCGGTGGCAGTGAGCGCGGTCACCCAGCCGATGGCAGCGGCGGGTAAAGGCTCGGCGAGCCAGGGGCCGCGCGATGTCACCAGCTCCACCTTGGCGAAGGGCAATTGACTGTCGGACTTGGCGGAAAGCTGCAGATCGACCGCATTGCCGGGAATCACCACCGGTCGCAAATTCCGCCCGCGCCCTCCGGCAACATAGCCCGCAACCAGCCCGTATTCCGCCGTCAGAAAGCGCCCGATCACCGCCGTTTCGCCATGCTGGCGGGCGGCGACAAGAATGGCGGGGGCGCGGATGTGCATATTCCGGCTGTGGAGCGAACCAGCGGCCTCTGCAAGCCCACCCCGCTGCGACTAAGCCAGCAAGCTGGCAAGTCTCGCTCCCCTCCCGCTTGCCGGAGGGGTTGGGGGTGGGTCACTCATTCACTACCTGCGCCAAGCACCTCTTCGAGGAATTCGGCCTGCTGGCGGTAGTAGAACAACCGGTTGGCGAGCTTACGCCAGCCATGCCCTTCGTCGGGAATGCGGATGAAATCAGCGCGCACGCCGTTTTCGCGCAAGGCCGTCACCATGATCTCGGTTTCCGAAATGTCGATACGCGGGTCCATCGCGCCGTGCGAATAGAGGACGGGGACGCGGATCTGGTCGGCGCGGAAGACGGGGCTGATTTCCCCATAGAACTCGCGCCAGCGTTCCTCGCTAATATCGCCATATTCGATGAGATCGGCGGCCTTGAGGCTGGGCGAGGCGACTTCCAGCGCGGTGATCCAGTTGCCCACGCCGAACAAAGAAACCCCAGCGGCGAAGGCGTCGGGATAATCGGCGAGCACGGCATTGACCATATAGCCGCCATAGGAACCGCCCATCACCGCCGCGCGCTCGCCATCGACCAGCCCGTCGGCATCAAGCGCGGCGAGCAGATCAACCAGATCGCGCACGCTATCCAAGCGGTTCTCGCGGTCATCGAGCGTCGAGTATGTGCGGCCAAGTCCGGTCGAGCCGCGCACATTGGGCTGGAACACCGCGACGCCGCGATTGACGTGGTATTGCACCACAGGCTCCCACCCCGCGACCGATTGCGCGCTCGGCCCGCCATGCACGTCGAACACGACCGGCGGCGCGTCCTCGCCCGTGCCCGCGCCTTCGGGCAGGTAGAGCAGCCCCTGCAACTCCACCCCGTCGCGCGCCGGATAGCGCACGACCTGCGGGCGGATCAGCGTTGCGGGATCGAGGCCTGCCATGTTGGAAGCGAAAACGCGGGTCGCCTCGCCAGTGGTGACGTTGACCGTGTAGAGATCGCCCGGCGTGTTCCAACCGGAGACGCGGACGAGCAAATCGTCCGATCCCGTTCCGCAATCGATGGAGTACTGGCCTTCGGGAAGCCCAATCCCGATACCATTGCCAATGGTTGAGTCGCCATCGTTGAAGAACAAATTGTCAAATCCGTCCCGATTAACCGTGAAGGCGAGGCCCGGGGTTTCGCCGGAACAGACTTCAAGCGACTCAATATCGCCGGGCAAGGCGGTCAGGCCTCGCAACTGATGTCCCTCCACAGGGAATGCATAGATGCGAGCGAATTCCTGGCCGACATTGCTGGAGAATAGGAGCTGGTCGTCAACCCACTCAAACCCGCCCAGCGAATGGCTCGCCCGATCCTCCACCGGCGGCGCGCTCACGGTGCGCAATTCGCGGCTTTCGAGGTCGAGCAGATAGAGATTGTCCGCATCCTCGCCCACGCTTTGGGTCACCACGGCATAGCGGCCATCGGGCGAAACCGCGCCCGCATACATCCCCAGCCCGCCCTCGAAAATCAGCTCCGCATTGCCGTCCAGATCGGCGCGGTAGATGTCGAAATCGTTCCCGTTGCGCAGGGTCGAGGAGTAGATGAATTCATCCTCCCCCACGAAATCGCCGAACACGCGGAAATCGCCTGCGGTGGCGGGCAGGATCGCGCGTTCCTCGCTGCCATCGGCGCTGATCCAGAAATAGCCGGGCTGCTCGTTGCCGTCACGGTCGGCGGAATAGAGGATGCCGCTGCCGTCGGGCATCCAGCGAAAGAAACCGGGGCCGGTGCGGAAGGTCAACTGCTGCGGCTGGCCGCCGGTTGCAGGGATCGTCCACAATTCGGGCTGGCCGGTGATACCCCACGAAAAGGCGATGGTCTGCCCGTCAGGCGAAAGCGCCGCTTGCCCGGCACCGCTGGCGAGCAGATAGCGGGCGATGTCCGCAGGCTCTTCCCCCGCAAGACCGATATCAATGTCTGCATTGTCCGGCTCGATCGCTTCGATGGAAAGGTCGGGGCCGGTTTGGCCGCCAAACTCCTGCGCCATTGCAGGCGTGCTGGCGAGTGCGGTAGCGGCGAGCAGTGTGGCGAAAAGGCGCATGGCTGGTGTTCCCTGTCAGGTCAGGACGCAACAACAGCATATTTTCGCAGAGGCTGGAAGCGGGTGCTTACTTGCCCTTGGCTTCCAACGCAGCAAGGCGCGCTTCGAGGTCTTCGACTTTCTCCCGCGCGGCGGCGGCCATGTCTTTCACCGCGTCAAATTCCTCACGGCTGACGAAGTCCATGCCACCCATCGCCTCCCGCATCCGCTCCCGCGCCTGCTCGCGCGCTTCACGGCCCATCCCCGCCAGCGTTCCCGCAGCGGAATTGGCGACTTTGACGAAATCGGCGATGATCTTGTTTTCGCTTTGCATGGTGGGAATTTGGTGCCTCCGCGCCGTAATTACAACTCAAACGTCTGGACCGCGCCGGTATTGTCCAAGCCAGACGCATCCGGGTTCAGCACCCAGAATTGCCAGTTGAGCACGGTCGCGAAGAAAATCCATGCGAGATAGGGCAGCATCAAAAGCCCCGCCCATTTGCGCACTTTGAAGAACAGCACGGTGGCGATCACCGCCAGCACGTCCACCGCAAGGATCACGTAGAAGGCATAACCGATCTGCTGCTGGCCGAAAAACATCGGCGACCACGCCAGATTGGCCGCGAGTTGCGCTAGGAAAGCCAGAATTGCCAGCGCGCGCATCCGCGATCCCCAGGCCGAACATACGAAGGCAAAGGCCAGCCCGATCATCGCGTAGAGGATGCCCCACACGATGCCGAAGGTCGCAGGCGGCGGGAAGATCGCGGGCTTGTCGAGCGCCTGGAACCACGCGCTGTCGGCATCACCGCCCAAGCGGCCCGCTACAAAGCCCAAAAGCATGATTAGCGGCACAAGGAACAGCGCCCAGCGGATCAGGCTGGCGCGCAATTGTGCGGGCGAAGCAAGGCGGTTCATTCGGTTCCCACAATCTGTTCGATTCGTCTGCTGCGCCTTGTGGCGAGACGCGGCGGCAAGGGCAAGCGCGCTTGCCCACACTGTCCGCAAGCTGGACGCGCCTTGCGCCAAAACGCTGCTAGTCGGGCTTCCCGCGAACCGCGTGGACGAGGAACTCGACATTCCCCTCGGTGCCGGTGATAGGGCTTTCGGTCAGGCCCGCAATGCGCCAGCCGCTTTCTTCCAGCCATGCGGTCACTTCGTCGCACACACGCTGGTGCAGGGCGGGATCGCGGACAATCCCGCCCTTGCCCACTTCGTGCTTGGCGACTTCAAACTGCGGTTTGATGAGCGCGACCACCCGCGCGTCCTGCGCCGCCAGTGCGAGCGGGACTTCGAGCACTTTGGCGAGCCCGATAAAGCTCGCATCGCACACCACCCAGTCGCAGGGCCGGTCGATTATCTGCGGGGTCAGCGCGCGGGCATTGGTCTGTTCGAGCACGGTGATCCGGTCATCCTGCCGCAGTTTCCAGTCGAGCTGGTTGGTGCCGACATCCACCGCGAACACGTGCTCCGCCCCGTGATGCAGCAGCACCTGCGTAAAGCCGCCGGTGGAGGAGCCGATGTCCATCGCCACCGCGCCTGTCGCATCCAGCCCGAAATGCTGGATCGCATGGTCGAGCTTCATCCCCCCGCGCCCGACCCAGGGATGATCGCGCCCGCGCACTTCGACTGCCCAGTCCTCGGGGATTTGCTGGCCCGATTTGCCGATGCGTTGCAGCTTGCCCGGCGCGCCTGCAAACACCAGCCCCGCCATCACCAGCGCCTGCGCCCGCGTACGGCTCTCCGCCTCGCCGCGCTGGACAAGCAATTGGTCGATCCGTGTGCGAGGAGGCTTGCGCTCGGCCATGCGGGTGGCGATAGGGGCGTTGCTCTCTCGTCACAAGATTCAAGGTGAAGACCGTGCTGCGACACATCCCCACCAGAACCTCCCCGTTGCTCGCTGCGACGATGCTGCTGATGGCCTGCAACCAGAGCGCGGACGAAGCCGCCGCCGCGCCGCAACAGGCCGAGGCAGCAGCGCCTGTTCCCGTGCTCACCACCGCGCCGACGCCCACCGCCGCGCCGGACGGCACCGCGCTGGTTGCCGGGGCGTGGACAGTCAGCGAAGATGGCGAAGGCGCGCGTGCCTTCTATGCCGAGGAAGGCCTTTCGCCATCGCTGCAGCTCGATTGTCCGCGCGGTGCCTTTGCGGTGACGATGTTCATCGCCAACGGTGCCACCGAACCCCAGTCATGGCGGCTTGACGCGGGCGGAGAGGCCGCGCGGATCGATCTCGCCCCGACGACGCAGCCTGCACAGGGCCTTTCTGCTGCGGTCGATCAAGGGCTCGGCATTATCAACGCCTTGGGAGCCGACGGGCAGTCCTTCACGCTTACAGCGCCCGATGGCCAGCGGCTGCAATTTCCCACCAATCCGGGCATTCGCCGCGTGATCGACGCCTGCCGCTTTGTGACGCAATAGGAGGTTTGCCATAACCCGTTCGAAATTCCTGCACACTGCTGGCTGCATCGCTGGCACGCTGGCGCTCGCTGCCTGCATTCCGCCATCGCCCGAGCCGACGCCTGCTCCCGTACCCGCTCCGTCTCCTGCAGCGACAGCGGCACCCGCTCCCGCCCCGACGCCGGTCGCTCCGGTCCTGGAGAACTGGATGGATGCCCCGGCATCGCGCGGTGACTGGAGCTATGTGCGCCAGACCGGCGAGACGCTTGCGGTGTTCGGCACCGACCGGACGGCAACTGGCGTAGCGCTGATCATCCGCTGCGATCTGGCAACGCGGCGTGTCGGCATCGCCCGGGCGGGCAGCGTGAGCGGTCAGGTGCAGATGTTGGTGCGCACCGAAACGCAGCAACGCGTGTTAACCGCTGGCGCGGCAGACGGCCCCGCTCCGCTGGTCGCTGCCGAATTGAGCGCGAGCGACGCGCTGCTCGACGCGATGGCTTTTTCGCGCGGACGGTTCGCGGTGGAAGTCCCCGGAGTGACGTCGCTTTACGTGCCCGCTTGGCCGGAGATTACCCGCGTGGTGGAAGACTGCAGGGGGTAGGAAACAGGAGCGGATCGGCAACCTAAACAGGCGCTCTATTCTGACTGTGAAAAAGAATAATTCAAGGCTTGTTTTGTGCGATGTGCTGACTCATTACTGTGCCCAAGACCCGCGAGGCCCGCAGGTCTTGGCCCCCGGTGATACGAGGTGGCCTGGCTCTCATAGCGCGAAAGGAGGTGATCCGATGTCTCATGGTTCAGCAGGGAGGTCGGTGATGACCCATGCGGAGCATATTCGGTAATTTTCTGTTCGCCGAGTAAGGCTTCGTGGGCGGTCTAACTGACCGCTGACCATGCGGAGGCCAGTTCTACCGAGGTAGAGCTGGCCTTCTCATTTTGTGCTAAGGGAACATGGATGAGGATCGAGCGCCTTTATCCTTTTTTGTTCACAATATGCCTCCTGTGGCTTGTCACTTGGGCTTTGGTCATGGGCGTAGAGTGGCCAGCCAAGATCATGGCTCTAGTCCCCTTTATCGGCGTTACTTTCTTGGTGCTTCGAATCAGCTTTCAACGGCGATCCTGCGGACATGGTCTCGTGACAATGAGAGGAATGTTTATGTTGCCCTGGGTGCCCAGAAACTGCATGAAATGCGGTGCAAAGGTCTGGTGATCCGAAGCACCCTTGCCTCTCTCCGCGCCCCGCACTAATCGCTGCCCAATGAATTTCGCGCATCTCCCCCACCCCGCACCCGTGCCCTCGGCCACCCGTGAGCAAGCCATCGCCGATCCTGGTTTTGGCACGCTGTTCACCGATCACATGGTCAGCATCGACTATGATGAAGGACAGGGTTGGCACTCGGCAACGCTCGGCCCGCGCGGCCCTATTGCGCTCGATCCGGCGGCGAGCGTGCTGCATTATGCGCAGGAAATTTTCGAGGGGATGAAGGCCTATCGTCTGGCCGATGGCACCATGGCGCTGTTCCGCCCCGAGGCCAACGCCGCCCGCTTCAACAAGAGCGCTGCGCGGCTCGCCATGCCGGAAATGCCCGAAGAGCTGTTTATCGAGGCGGTTCGCCAAGTCGTCCTCAAGGACAGGGACTGGTTCCCCAGCGTCGATGGCGGCGCGCTGTACATCCGCCCCTTCATGTTCGCGACCGAGGCGTTCCTCGGCGTGCGTCCGGCGAAGAAGTACAAGTTCCTCGTCATCCTCTCGCCCGCCGGAAACTACTTCAAGTCAGGCGCGCCTGCGGTCAGCGTGTGGGTGAGCGATTACACCCGCGCGGCCCCCGGCGGCACGGGCGAGGCGAAATGCGGCGGGAACTACGCGGCCAGCCTTGTCCCCACGGGTGAAGCCTTTGCCAAGGGGCACGACCAGGTCGTCTTCCTCGACGCGGCAGAGCGCAAATGGATCGAGGAGCTGGGCGGCATGAACCTGTTCTTCGTGTTCGACGATGGCCGCATGATTACCCCGCCTTTGCGCGGCACGATCCTGCCCGGCATCACCCGCGATAGCATCCTCACCCTCGCCCGCGAACAGGGGCTGGATGTGCGCGAGGAGATGTATTCGATCGACCAGTGGCGCGCCGATGCCGAGAGCGGGAAGCTGCTCGAAACCATGGCCTGCGGCACCGCCGCGGTGGTGACAGCCGTGGGCAAGGTGGCGAGCCATGAGGGCGAATTCACCATCGGCTCGGGCGGGCCGGGGCAGTTGACCGGCACCATCCGCGAAAAGCTGGTCGGCATCCAGCGCGGGACGGTGGAAGACACCCATGGCTGGGTGATGAAACTGGGGTGAGCGGCAAGCGCGCCATGTGGCGGGCGATTTTTGCCTATGGCGCCGTGGTTGCGCTCCTCTCGCTTCTGCTCGCATGGCTCGACTGGCGACACCTCAGCCGGATGTGGTCGACGGAGCTTTACATCCTCGCCATCGCCATCGTCTTCGCCGCTTTGGGCATCTGGCTGGGCAATAGGCTGACCCCGCGAAGCCCGCCCGCCACTTTCGTCCGTAACGAACGTGCTTTGCAAAGCCTCGGCATTTCCCCGCGCGAGACCGAAGTGCTCGACCTGCTGGCCAAGGGATCGGCGAACAAGGTGATCGCGCGCGAACTCGCCATTTCTCCCAACACCGTCAAAACGCATATTGCCCGCCTGTTCGAAAAGCTCGAAGCATCGAACCGGACAGAGGCGATTGCCCGGGCGCGCGCGCTGCGATTGCTGCCGTAAGAACGGGCGATTATGGCCAAATCACCCGTTTGGGCGATAGATTGGCCGGGGCGCAGGTGGCAGGTCAGGGCCACCAACAGGGAGACATACCATGACCCGGACACGCACAATCCTCACCTATGGCTGCATCGCCGGAACGATCCTCGCGGTGTTGTTCCTCACCACGCTGCATTTCGGCAATCTGGCGGAGACCTCCAACACCGTCGGGATGGTCATCGGGTTTCTCACGATGTTCATCGCGCTCAGCGTCATCTTTGTCGGCGTGAAGCGTTATCGCGACGTGGAACTTGGCGGAGTGATCCGCTTCTGGCCCGCGCTGGGGCTGGGCACGGGCATGGCGCTGGTCGCCTCGCTCTTCTACGTGATCGGCTGGGAAGCCTATCTGTTTGCGACCGACTACGCCTATGTCGATGCTGCCATCGCGATGGGCTATCCCGACTATGCTGACCCGCTTTTCCGCTTGCCGATCACTTTCACCGAGATCCTGCCGGTCGCGCTGGTGGTGCCACTGGTGAGCGCCGCGCTGCTGCGCAATCCGCGCTTTATGCCGGCGCAGACTTCCGCCTGAGGGGCCGCGCGGTCAGAGCGCCATGGCAACCTGCGCATCGCCCTCTTGCCATGGCTTTTCGCGTTGCATCGCCGTGGCGAACAGCCCGCTCGCCAGATGGCCCGCCAGCCATTTCTGCAAATGCGGCAGGTCGAGCGCGTCGAACCATGCGCGGTCGTGATTGGCGAATTGGCGGATGAAGGGGAAGATAGCGATATCGGCCATGCCGCGATGCTCGCCGACAAGCTGGTCGTTTTCGGTCAGGCGTGCGTTGAGCTTGCGCACAAACTCCTCGCCCTGCGCGCGGTGCGGCAGCGGGTCGCAATCATTGTAGCGACTGGGGTATTTGTAGCGGTCGAGCGCGTGCTTGAACGGCCCGTCGCACTCCATCCGCAGCTCCGCATCGTCACGGTTGAGCCAGCTTTCGGGGTCATTCTGCGCCAAAGCCCAGCGCATCACATCGACGCTCTCATCCACCACCGTCCCGTCGTCCAGCACCAGCACCGGCACCGTGCCCTTGGGCGAGGCGTCGAGCATCGCTTGCGGCTTGTCCGCCAGCTTCACTTCGCGCAATTCGCAGGCCGTCCCGCTTACAACCAACGCCATCCGCGCCCGCATTGCATAGGGGCAGCGGCGGAAGCTGTAGAGGACGGGATCAGCCATCGGCATCCTCGCTTGGCTCTTCGTGCCGCCCCACATGCGCCTCGCCACGCTCGACCGCCAGCCGCTCCTGACGCTGGCGCTCGCGGTAGGAGGCGCGCTGTTCCTCGCTGCGTTCGCTAAAGCAGGCGAGGCAGCTAACCCCTTCCTCGAACAGCTTCGACTCCATATCCTCGCGGCTCACCGGACGGCGGCAGGCGCGGCACAGGCCGTGCTCGCCCTGCACCAGACCGTGGCCGACGCTCACCCGCTCGTCGAACACAAAGCACTCGCCGCGCCACAGGCTGTTTTCGGGCGGGATCGTTTCGAGATACTTCAGGATGCCGCCTTTGAGGTGATAGACTTCCTCCACCCCTTCCTTGGCGAGGAAAGCGGTCGATTTCTCGCAGCGTATCCCGCCGGTGCAATACATGGCGACCTTGGGCGTCTTGCCCTCGCCCAGCAACTTTGCGCGCTGCTCGCGGAACCACGCGGGGAAGTCGCGGAAGGTCGGGGTCTCGGGATCGATCGCGCCTGCGAAGCTGCCGATGGAGACTTCGTAATCGTTGCGCGTGTCGATCACGATGGTGTCGGGATCGGCGATCAGCGCGTTCCAGTCTTCGGGCGCGACATAGGTGCCCGCGTGGCGACGCGGGTCGATATCGGGTTCGCCCATCGTCACAATCTCGCGCTTCAGCCGCACTTTCATGCGGTGGAAGGGCGGCTCCAGAGCGGCGGAGTATTTGACCTCGATAGCCTCGCAACCGGGCAGTGTGCGCACGTGCGCGAGCACTGCGTCGATGCTCTTGGGTGAGCCTGCAATCGTCCCGTTGATCCCCTCCTGCGCCAGCAGCAGCGTGCCCTTGACGCCTTGCTCTTCGCAAACGCCAAGCAGCGGCGCTTTGAGCGCAGCCGGATCGTCAAACCGCGTGAACTGGTAGAGCGCGGCAACGCGGATCGGCGCATTGGTGGCGGGCGGGGTGTCAGACATGCCCCGCCCTTTAGCGAGGCGAGCCGCCTGCGGGCAACCTGTTACACCTGTTACACAGTCCTGAGGACAAAAACCCAAGGCGTGATCGGGCACCTGCGCGCAAGCAAGTTTAGCGGTGCAAGTGCCGGTTATGGCCGAGGCTGTGTCCATGACATCGCCAGCAGCATATCAGGCCCTTTGTAGGAAAGCGTCGCTCGGCTTTGCAAAGGCCAATAGCCGCGATTGAAGCGCCCCAAGATTTGCCTTGTTTGCACTGGCAGCGGAAACGCCCCATCTGGCGGCAACACAACCCCCTCCCCGAAGGAACACCCATGGCCGACCCCACTTACACTCCGCCCAAAGTCTGGCAGCCGTCCGAAAACGGCGGACAGTTTGCCAATATCAACCGCCCCACTGCGGGTGCGCGGTTCGAGCGGGAGCTTCCGCAGGGCGAGCACGCTTTCCAGCTTTATTCGCTCGCCACGCCCAACGGGGTGAAGGCCACCGTGATGTTTGAGGAGCTGCTCGAAGCGGGCTTTGCCGAGGCCGAATACGACGCATGGCTCATCAATATCAGCGATAGCGACCAGTTTTCGAGCGGCTTCACCGCGCTCAATCCCAATGGCAAGATTCCAGCCCTGCTCGACCGTAGCGGTGACACGCCCGTTCGCGTCTTTGAAAGCGGCGCGATCCTGCTGCATCTGGCGGAAAAGTTCGGAGCCTTCCTGCCCACCGACCACACCCGCGCCGAGGTGCTGAGCTGGCTGTTCTGGCAGATCGGCAGCGCGCCCTTTATCGGCGGCGGGTTCGGCCATTTCTATGCCTACGCTCCGGAGAAATACCGCTATCCGATTGATCGCTATGCGATGGAAACCAAGCGGTTGTTCGATGTCGCCGACCAGCGGCTGGCGGAAAGCCGCTATCTCGGCGGGGACGACTACACCATCGCCGATATCGCCGCCGCACCGTGGATGATCCCCTTCACCGAAGGCACGATCTATAACGAGGCGAAGACATTCCTCGCCATCGACGAATACGCCAATGTCGCGCGCTGGGCGAAAGAGATTGCCGCGCGCCCTGCCTTCCAACGCGGGCGGATGGTCAACAAGAGCTGGGGCGAAGAGAACGAACAGTTGCGCGAACGGCACTCGCCTGCGGATTTTGTCGGGAAGGTGTAATCCTGCCGCAAAGCCACGGCTTGCGTCCCGGCAGATGGCCGCTATATGGGCGTTCCTCTGCTGGGGTGTAGCCAAGCGGTAAGGCAGCGGTTTTTGGTACCGCCATTCGCAGGTTCGATCCCTGCCACCCCAGCCAACTTTCTTCCAAGCAATTGAAGTACTTCGGATTTTGATCCGTTGATGGGATGCGTGAGGCGCTGTGTCACACTTGGCTGTGACACACATGGGCGATTTACGCATGGGTACCATCCCGAACACGTTCCGCAGAAACGGGATTTACTACTTCCGCCGTAGAGTGCCCATGCGGCTCCGCGCTTGTCTCGGTCGAGACTTCATCTGCATCAGCCTCAGAACGCATAGATTTGACGAAGCACAGCGAGTATCACGTGCACTCTACCTGCGATGCGAGGAGTTGTTTGCCATTTCCGACCAACACCCGAGGTTGAGTGACGAGCAGATCGCCGCACTAATCAAGGACATGTACCAGTCGCACCTTGATGCCGACAACGAAGCCCGGATTGCCAGAGGGCGCTCTTTCGACCCAGACCTCATCCAAGATCAAAGAGCGAAATTTGCCAAAGGCGCAGAACAGGCGCGCATTGCCTTGGGCACGAACGACCTAGACTCCGCGGCGTTCAAGGTTGCCGAGATCATTGAAAAGCACGACCTTACGGGCAAGCTTGCAGAGGCAGACATCAGGCGGCTGCAGCAGGCAGTGCTCCGTGCTGCACCCGATCTCTACGCTGCGCTCGATGCGCGCTACAGAGGCGAATTCAGCTATGAGCCGCAGGATGCCTTGCTGAAGTCTGCTCCGCTTCCCGTTTCACCACCAACACCCGATTTCCAGTTCGACGACGGCGGCAACGCCGAACCGTTGGCAAACGATCAGCCGCTCTCGCAAAGGGCGGACACCTTTCGGGCAGATCAGGTACGAAGGGGCAACTGGTCTCAGCATTACGGCAATCAGGCGCGTAATTCGTTCCGTCTCTTCATCGAGGCGGCTGGTGATCGGCCTCTGAGCGCCTACAGCCGGGAGGATGCGCGAAAGTTCAAGGAATTGCTCTCCGATCTTCCATCAAACTACAGCAAGGACCCCGCGTTCGCAGGGGTGAAAATTTCTCAGATTGCCAGTCGAACGAAGAAGCTCAGGGTTCCTCGCCTCTCAACAACGACGGTATCACGTCACCTGAACACGCTTTCCCAGCTTTGGGCAGTTGCTATCGAAGCCCAGGAACCCGTCGAACCGATCTTCAGCGGCTGGAAGCAGAAGCGACGACGGCAAATCGCAGAGCCGCGCAAGGCCTGGACAAACGACAAACTGAAGGCGCTGTTCGCCAGCCCCATCTGGACGGGTTGCAAGTCGCGTGAGCGACGCGCCGAGGCGGGTACGGAGATTATCCGCGACGAGCGCTTCTGGATCCCGCTCATCGCCGTACATTCTGGAATGCGCCTTGAGGAAATCTGCCAGCTTGACCTTGCCGATGTCAGGAAAGAGGACGGCCATTGGGTTTTCGACATCAACCGCACGAATGGGAAGCATGTCAAAAATCCCTCGTCGGTGCGGACCGTCCCGATCCACTCGGAAATCCTCAAGATCGGCCTCATCCGGCATTACAGCGAGCTTCTTGCGAAGGGAGAGAGCCGCCTCTTTCCGTCGCTGGATCGCGCAGCGGGCGGAAAATATGGAACGAATTTCACCAAATGGTTTGGCCACTACCGCAAGGCCATCGGTGTGTACGAAGCCAAGCTAGACTTCCACTCGTTCAGGCACACGGCGACGACCTTGTTGCGCTGGGCCGACGTACCCAAGCCGGTGATTGCTCGCATTCTCGGGCATACCGAGACCGGCGAGACCGGTAACTACGGGGCATCATTTCAGATCGGGCAGCTGCGGGAGGCGTTGGAGCAGATCGAGACCGGCCTCGACCTTTCGCATTTGTATCTTTCTCAATCGGAATACTGAACACAAAGATCGATCTGCTAACAGAAGAGACAAGGTTTGCGAATGGTGCGAGCTAGCTATTCAATGATCGCCGATACACCGAAATGATCGCTGATCTGCTTGCCCTCGCTGGTGAGGTTCGAGATGCTCGCGACCTGGGCCGTGCCCCACGCCGAGCCTACCGCGATATGATCGATCGCAGGCTTCCCGATTGGCTCAAGCGATCCAGTGGAGACAATCTTCAGTCCTGCAAACGCATCCTGCAATTTCGCTCGCATCGCTCTTGGCACCCATTTACTGGGGATTCGCTGGTTATAGTCCCCTAGAACGAGGCTCTTGGCCGGAAGTCGATGCGTGATCTGGGGAAGAGCATCGAGGTATTGCTCGTGGAGTTCCCAAGGCCGGCGATCACGGGCGCCTGTGCGCACATTCGCCATATGATAGGGGATCACGATCCCGGCGACAGTGATATTGCCCAAAGGGGAATCCAGCACTGCAGAAGCAAAACGCCCCTGAGGCAAATCCGGCGCGCCGATGGTATCGACAGATATCCAAGGCCAACGTGACCAAAGCAGCACCTCGCGCCGAGTTTCAAAAATAGGACCTCCCCAATCGGTGCCGCCACAGACCACGTGTCCGGCCCATTCGTCTAGGAAATCTAAATGGGTTTCGGTGAGGCAGACGATATCCGGCTGGAAGGCGTTCAATCGCTCGCGGATCACACAGGCATCAGTCGACGCCGTGGCCCGCCACTCAGTGTTCCATGTCGCGACGCGGAGCTTTGTCATACTTTACGCTGCTACGCTCCCTGGCCCTCTTACGACGACTTACTCATGTTCGACGTTGTTCTAACTCGCTTCGGTGTATCGGCAAACCAAGAGCAGAAAACGCTCAGGGACTAGCTGCGGAATGATCCAGCGCAGTCCTGTTGCGACTGACTATATGCGACACCCCCCTCCTCTCCTTCTTCTCCTTTCTCTTCACCTTCACCTTCGCCTTCACCTTCAACACCAACACCTTGCCCTTCCCTATATCTCCCTTCTTCTCTGCGTCCGGGGGAAAACCATTATTCCGAAAGGGCTTCTATGCGCTTTGACGAAATGCCAGATGCGGTCATCGAAACTGACGATACCGAGGCCATGAAGAAGGCGATCACACTGCTTGGCGATGCCGGACTTGTTGCGAAGAGGGCCGCAGCCTGCCAGCTCAAGCTCGATCCCTACACCAGCTATTATCCCGACAAAGGGTCCCTGCTCGTTGACGGCAGGAGAAGGCACCCCCTTCGTGGCCTTGCTGTACTCAAGGCCTGGATCGAAAGGCGGCAGCCCCGCCTTACTTCCAGCAACTAGCTCCCCCAGCCGCCTCACCCTGCTGCAAACATTCATAGACTGTTGGTGAACCCCTTGCCGCCGCCGCGACATGCAAGGCGGAATGCAAGGAGTTTCCATGATCCCCGTCAACAACAAGCCGATCGCGCAGTTGCCGATCATCCCCCGTTCGGTTCTCACCAAGTACAAGGTCTTCGAAGACTTCGACAACCGCTTCCGCGCCTGCGCACGGTTGCTCCAAGCCAAGTGGAGGGAAGAGCAAGACCTGCCCATCGGCACCTATATAACAAAGGACGGGCGCAAGCGTGCCATCGGCTCGCTCATCTCCAAGACGGCTGCCGAAGAAGGCCGCAATTTCCTCAGCCCCGAGATCGCCGAGACCGTCCGCCTTGAAATCGCATACCAAGAGAACGGGGCTCTCATCGACCAGACCCGCCTCTACGGCAATTTGCTTTCGTCGATGCCACTCGCTTTCAATTTAATGGCGCCTCTCCGCAACGACCTCACCCTTGCCGCCCGCATACTGCGCGCAATCATCCCAGCCATCAATTTGAAGGCAGTACACGATATCTGGTTCGAGCACTCGCCTGGGCGGCAGGACCCGACGCTGACCGGCGACCGGACTGCCTTCGATGTCGCCTTCGTCTACGAACGCACGGACGGGAAACCAGGAATCGTAGCGGTCGAGATGAAGTATTCCGAGAGCTGCAACGAATCCGCGCCTCCGGAACTCAATCCTCGCTACGAAGAACTCGCGCCCGCCTCGGGTCTCTTCAAACAGCCTTCTCATGCGGCCCTGCGGGTCAATCCGTTCCAGCAGCTCTTTCGCGAACATCTACTGGCGCAGGCCGCTGTCATGCGCGGGGACTATGCCGAAGGGTACTTCGTCCAGATCGCCCCGCACCACAACCACCTCGTCCAGAACGCGGCACGGCTCTACAAAAGCTTTCTCGCACCGCCGACCGACCATCAGGTCCCGTTCGTCAGCATCGACCTCGAACAGGTCATCGAAGCCTATGGATGGGCGGGCGAACACAGCCTCGCTACCGCACTTTGGGAGCGCTACTGCGACTGGTGGCTGATCGACGAGGTCATTCGCGAGGCGGTCAAGGTCGAGCCGGAAAGCTGGAACAAGAAGGCCGAAGCGACCTCCAAGACCCCGCTCCTGCCCAAGAGCAAGGCTGCCTGAGATGTGGCTCGCCGAGCGTCCCGCCTTCATCACCGAGGCGGATCACGCCGCCCTCCTCGCCAACGGTCACCGCACCGCTGGCGGGGAGAACATCGATCCCCTTCCAGTGGTCAAGCTCTTCACCCCCGACGCAGGCGCAACTTGGCTCCTCACCGAAATCGACCCCGATGACGAAGACCTCGCCTTCGGGCTCTGCGATCTCGGTCTGAACTGCCCCGAACTCGGCTGGGTGCGCCTCAGCGAGCTCGATGCGCTGCGCGGAAGACTCGGACTGCCAGTCGAGCGAGATGAATACTTCAGGGCGGACAAATCGCTCTGCGCCTACACCGAGGAAGCGCGAGCGGTTGGCTACATCAAGGCTTGAGCAGGTCAGCAGGCTCGACTTGAAGGGCTGCGGCAAGTTTCTCGATCGCGTCAACGCTGGCGGCATAGACCGAGCGTTCGAGAGAACTGACGTAGGTACGATCCAGATCGGCCTGATGAGCCAACTCTTCCTGCGAAATACCCTTGGCGCGCCGTAATCGCCGCAGATTGGCCGCCAGAAGCTTTCTTGCCTTCATGGGCAAGAATTGAGTGGATTGTTGAGTATTCAACCACGGAGTATACTCAACAAAAGCAGTGCCTTTGGAGTTTTGGGGGGATCATGACCGATTATTCGTCCAAAGTTGGCCGTTGGGCCTGGATCGCTGCGCTGATTGTTGGTGGCGGCATCCTACTGCTCGCGTGGGATCGCTTTGGGTTCGGCGGGGACTCATCGCTCGCAGGCGGCAATGGATTGATCGATCAAACCCTCGGCGCGCCGTCCGAATGGAGGCTCGCGACCGAGACAGATCCGATGACCGACGAGGAAGTTATTTCTGCCAGCCGCCAGATCGAGGTGGCTGGTTTCCTCATCGATGCTGTGATCTCGTGTCGTCCTGCAACGGGAGTGCTGAGCTATCGCTTCACCACCTTCGATGCCGCAGGAAATCCCGCCGAGGCCACCGAGAAGATCACCCATGGGACACCAGTCCCCTTGCATGAAGCCAGAATTCGGTTTGGCGATGAAGAACCGACCTATCTCCAAGACCGCTATCCTCGCTATTCCAACGCCTTCGAGTTTGCATCGAACGATCCATGGCCCGCTTTCAGGGAGGAAATGGCCTTCGCTGACAGGCTTACTGTTCAGCTCCAGCTGATGAATGGTGAGCCGACTCTCGTTGTCGATCAGTCCAGTCCGCCGCTCACCACAGTAATCGGGCCATGCATCGCGGAGGCCTCCCCCTTAGCCAGCAGGAGAGAGTCTGATGCTCCGGCAAGCAGAGAGCCCCAACTTCATCGTTTCACCATCACCGACGGTTTCAATGTGACCGGCGCCAACGGCGAAGCCGTATCCGGCCTTGGCGCTGGCGGCATCGAGACGGAGCAAATCGCAGGTTTCTGCGTGGGTGACGAAATCGTGTTCTCAAACTCGTCGGACGTCCCCGTCCGCTTGGTCGCGGGTATCTACGAAAGCGACGACTTCACGTTGCTTGGCACGACGCAGCCTGGCAGGGAGTTCAAGTACCGCGCCGAGGGCGCAGCAGACATTCTGCTATCAAGCCCCGATCATCCGTCTATCCGTTTGCGCTACACGGTGAGCGACTGCGAGAATTAGGCTTCAATCCACCAAAAGCTGCTCGGCCATCAAATCCAGTTCTTGCTTCCAACTTCGCCATTCAGCGCAACGGCGGTCGAGCAAGGCGTAAAAGCGCTTGCCGTGATTGTGCTCGATCAAGTGGCAAAGCTCATGGACGATCACGTATTCGATGCAATGGACAGGTGCCCTGATGAGCGCGGGGTTCAGGCTCAGTCGCCCGGCAGGCGAGCAGCTGCCCCACTGCTTCTCCATTGCCAGAAGCTGGAAAGGCGGGGATTCGTCGATCCCGGCAAATCGAGCGGCAATCTCTGCGATCTTGTTACCGAAATAGGCTGTCGCCCGTTCGCGATACCAACTGTGCAGTCTCCTTCGGACTGCGGCTGGATCGGCAACCGGCAAACGAACTTCGATCCGTCCCCGCCACAATCTTACACTCGACTTTTCCCCTGCTGCCTCGACCACAATCAGCTTGTATCGTCGCCCCAGATAGAAATGCGCTTCGCCGCTAACGTAGCGGCGGGGCAGTGCATGGTGACGCACATCTCTTGCCGCTTTGACATTCCTGGCGATCCAGCGGGCACGCTTCTGTACCGCAGAACGGACTTCATCATCCGAAGCATGCTCCGGTCGTTCGACCTCGATCCCGCCCGCAGGATCGACATGAATCCGGACACGCGAGCGCAAGCGAGCGTTCTCGTTCACAGAGTAGCGGATTTCTTCGCCGCCATAACGAAGAACAAAGCTCATTCGAATGTGCCGCGAGACAATCCAACCCGCACGATCTCAACGACCTTTTCAGCCATGGACTTCGCCAGATCTAGCCCAATCTCTCCAAACAGGAGCGGCAGGAGACCCTTGCGGATTGCGGCCTCTATGTTGTGGGGATTGAGCGAATTCTCGGCAATCGCATTGCGCACAATTTCATCAATCGCGAGCGATAACTCTTCGAATTGTCCCCGATTGACACCCGTCACGGCATCGTCGCCAAGTGCCAATCTGAAGAGCCCGAAATAGGCTGCCGCATGTCTGTTCTCAGCGAGCCGTTCGGGCGTGCCACCGACCTCACGATCCGCAAGCTGGTCCTCAAGCTCCTTGAAGAGCGTATATTGCTTCCCCGGATGATCGAACATGGCCTGTGCTTCTTCGATGGCCCGCTTCAGCAGCTCCGAAAAGTACTGCTCGGCGTAGGGATCATCCACGAGCTCCTGTTCGATGGTCTTTTTGAGACGGCTCTTGATGATGTCTGTTTCGTTGCGGGTTTTCTCTTCAGTCCACGTTTCCGGGTCAGCATTTTGGCCTAGATCATTCACGATCACCACGCCGTCGGAGGCCGCAATATCCTCGGCCAGCACATAGCGGTCGACCAGCTTGCGAATTTGTTGCTCGTAGGCGCTGAAATCGACCGTTTCCTGCGCATCCTGCTTGGCCATCTGGCGCAAGCTTGTGAAGAACTTCAGGTCACGCTTGTAGGTCGCGATGCGATCTTCCCCGATTGAGCCATCTTCGAAGAACGACCGCGAGGCGAGAGCGACCTTCAGGCACATGCCGAACGCCGTCAGCGCTTCATAGAAGTCCTCCCTGATCTTCTGGTTTCGATCCGTCGGGGTGCCATCCTCACCGGCTTCGACCTGAGGAACCAAGATTTGACGATACTGCTCAATATCGGCGCGGTTACGCACACTCGAAAAGATTGCCCAGAGCGCGTCGTGTAGCATTGGCAGCCGCTTATACTCGGTGCTCACATTCATGTAGAGTTGGTCGATGTCCTCAATGTCGAACCCGCCCTGGGTCCGCTCGGCAAGGTCCTGATACTCGGCAAGCGCAGTGTCGAGTTCGCTCAGTATTCCGCGATAATCGATCAACAGCCCATAGGGTTTCTGCTCGTGCAGGCGGTTCACACGCGCAATTGCCTGGATCAGATTGTGCTCCTTCAAAGGCTTGTCGATGTAGAGCACCGAATTTCGCGGTTCATCAAACCCCGTCAGGAGCTTGTCGACGACGATCAGGATATCTGGCCGTCCCTCTGTCGAGAAATCCTCGATGGTCTGCCGCTCATACTCTTCAGGATCGCCCTTGATGTTGTCCTTCCACCACTGCTGAACTTCAGGCAGCTCCGCCTCATCGACGTCCTCGTGCCCTTCCCGCGTGTCGGGCGAGGAAATGATGACAGCACTCGTAACCAGCCCGGTTGCATCCAGCGCCTTCTTGTAACGGATAGCTGAGAGCTTGCTGTCAGTTGCCAGCTGTCCTTTCAGCCCGAGATCGAGCTCTTTGAAGTTCGCACTGAAATGGACGGCAATGTCCCAGGCGATGAGATCGATCCGGTTCGCCGAACCATAAACCGGCCCCTTCTTGCCGTATTTCTCCTTGAGGTCGCTTCGCTGCTTATCCGACAGGCCAGCCGTGATCCGCTCGAACCAGTTATCAATCGCGGCTTCATTGATGTCGAGGACGGGCTTGCGCTCTTCGTAGATCAGCGGAGTGACAGTCCCATCGGCCACTGCATCCTTCATCGTATATGCATGGACAATCCGGCCAAACTTGTTGGCTGTCTTGTCGTTCTTGAGCAGCGGTGTGCCGGTAAATGCGACATAGGACGCATTCGGCAGCGCCTTGCGCATACGTTGATGGTTTTCGCCGCCCTGGCTTCGATGCCCTTCATCGACGAGCACAATCAGATCGGCGGAGGCATTCGCGCATTCCGGAAGCTTGGTCGCGCTCGCGAACTTGTTGATGATCGTGAAAATGATCCGCTCCGTGCCTTTGCCGATGCGGCGGGCAAGATCGCGGCCCGAGCGAACCTTGGCCCGTTCTCCTTCCTTGTCGGCAATGTCCGATCCGAACGCGCCGCCTGAGAGGAAATTGCCGGCCAGCTGCTTTTCGAGATCGCGCCTGTCGGTGACGACAACGAGCTTGCATTCACGCAAGGCTTCATCGAGCAGCAACGCCTTGCACAGCATGACCATCGTGAAACTCTTGCCAGAGCCGGTCGTATGCCAGATCACTCCGCCCTCGCGGCCACAATCAGGGCGAACGATCGCGATTTGCTTCAAAAGCGAGCGGATGCCGAAGAATTGCTGATGCCGGGCGATGATCTTGCCCGCCTTTCGGTCAAAGATGACAAAGGACCGGATGAGTTCGAGAAGGCGCGCCGGAGTGGCTAGGCTTATCAGGAGCCGGTCCTGACCCGTCACGGCCTGTTCGGCGCTCCACAGATGCGTGAAATGATCGCGCACCTCGCGCACCCTGTCCTGCATCAGCGCCGCACGAGGGTCGCTTCCCAACGCCTTGTTCTTGATCGCCTGGAACCGCTCTTCGCCGAACTCTTCCTCGCGCCATTGCGACCAGAATTTGCGCTGCGTCTTGGTGGTGCCATACCTGCCATCGGTCATGCCGATAGACATGAGCAGCTGGGCATAGGCGAACAGCTGAGGGACCTCATCAACCTTTTGGTTGCGGATTGTCTGACTGATCCCTTCATCGACCATCGACTTGTTGGGATTGCCGCTATCGGGACGCTTCGCCTCGATCACGAGGAGCGGGATGCCGTTGACGAAACCGACGATGTCAGGCCGCCGGGTATGCGTGCCATCCGCGGCAAGCACCTCGAACTCTTCGGTCACGATGAAGCTGTTGGCGAGCGGATGGGTCCAGTTGATGATCGGTACGGTGATGCTGATCTTCTTGCCATCGACGAACTCGGTTACCGCGATACCGAGGGCCATCATGTTGTAGAGCCGCTCGTTGGCGGTCATGAGGCCTTCGTTGAGCGCGGGCGCGGAAAGCTCGCGCACAATCTGATCGATGGCATTGGGCGACAGGGGATAGTCCTTGCCGCGATAGGAGAATGTCCGCCGCCGCAGCTCGTCAATGAGGACCGGGGTGAGCAGAACCGACTGGTTACCGCCTCGCTTCTCCAGACAATCGGCAGGGGGAAGATAATCCCAT
Source organism: Aurantiacibacter sp. KMU-128 (assembly GCF_056933515.1). Lineage (NCBI taxonomy): Bacteria > Pseudomonadati > Pseudomonadota > Alphaproteobacteria > Sphingomonadales > Erythrobacteraceae > Aurantiacibacter > Aurantiacibacter sp. KMU-128. Next base: position 687,391 of record NZ_JBXORT010000001.1, on the reverse strand, counting down.
TCGAGCGCTACAAGCGTCGCGAGCGCGGGAATATGGGCGCTGAATAGCTCTGCCGTGTTGGGGGTGACAGTCATCCCGCAGCCCCAATCAAGCGGCTGAAAAGCCTTGAATTCCGGAATTTCGAACCCATTTCGAGGTGGCTCACATGACCTCTGAAACTCAACTTTTTGTTGACTTGTTGGGGATATATCCCCAGATCGCACACGAGTTCACTGCCTACCGGCTTTGAACCTATCGAGGCCTTGGACGCTGGGCCAGCGTAGCAAACCAACGTCCAACCTTCCCTTTTATAGCGCATTTTCGCAGTCCTGCCTGTTCCATTGCGGTGACTGGCGAATCCGCCCGATGCTGTTGTCAGCTTGGAAGCAAGTCACAAACTTGGCTTTCAGTTGGCCATCTCTCCCTTTGCTCATTTGCAGGATGACCACGAAATTCTCATGCACGACCTCAACCCGACGGTGCGGCTCGTAGGCTTTCCTCTTATTGTTCCAGCCTTGGAAGCGGTCAGCTGCCGCATTTTCCAGTGTCAGCCTAATCCAGTCCATGCGCTCCGCTCGCTCGACTGAAAAGGTGTCGTCCGGATGGATCACCGTCTCGAAAAACGCGTGATAGAAAGTCCGGCGTTCGAAATAGACAGGAATGCCATCATGGGTGACGATGCCCCCGCCACAACAACTCGCAATGTAGTGCGCGTGGTAGGCCGCCTGATCGGCAAGGTTGAGCAAGGGCGGAGGCATTACCAGCCACCCTTGAGGTTGATCTTGAAGACGTTGAACTTTTCCTCGCTCTTCCAGCTGGGGCCAATCTTGCGCCCCAAACCCCGTTCGATCCGTTCGACGATGGCGAGCTTGGCGGGCGATGCCGGCGCCTCGAAATTCAGGCGGCTGCTCGCCGCGCCGAGCAATACGTCGCACATTTGCATCAGCACCAGCTGACGCGAGGGGAGTGGCTGGACGTCGAGAATTTCAGCGGAAAGATTGGCGTTGCCAAGAACCCGCTTGAGTTCGGCCAGACGGGTGGGCGAGCGGTTCGACTTCAGGTCGCAAAAGACCGTGTACTCGTTGAAGTCGAGTATCCAGTGGTGCAGCAGCTGGTAATAGAACTTGTAGAAGCCCAGCTCGCCGTCACCATCGTGGAAATCGTCCAGATTGGTCTTCTCGTGATCGACAGCGATACAGCGGAAGCGCATGTCCGAGCCATACCCGAAGAAGAGATCGACCATCTCAGCGTAGAAATCGACGCGCGAGGGTGAAATCTTGCGCCATTTCATTTCGCCGTGGACGTTGTGGCGTTCGCGCGCTTCGGCGATCTTTGCCTTGGCTTCATCGCGCAATTCGGCGGGCAGCCACAACGCACCGATCATCAGATATTTGGCCCGCGGCTTCTTCGAAGTGAAGAGATCGGGCAGCGCCTCGTCGCAATAGACCTCGAACTTCATCACGCCACCTCGCTTTCCCGGAGTTTGACGCGGCGCTTTCCGGTGAGCAGTTGCTGCATCAGCGCGGCCTTTTCCTGGCGGAAAGCGGCGAGTTGCGATTGCAGTTCGTCGGCAATCAATCGATTGGCCTTGAACAGTTCCGCAATCGCCTGCTGTTCTTCCAACGGAGGGAGCGCGAATTTGAACCAATGCTCGAAGTCACCCGGCATATGGGGAATGCCAGAGCCTTCGCGGATGGACCGGATGCGTTCGGATGCCTTCTGCATAAGCGATACAACAAACACCGGGTCGGCTTTGGCTTTCGCTAGTCTGTACCGGCCAACGGTTGAGGAGACCGCGCCCGCTAGGCCGGTCGCCACCTTACCTGCATATTCTCCGTCCCAGAGGACGAGAATATCCGTTTCGACGCAAAGCAAAGCGTCTTTTGACGTGGTGTAGTTGGAGAATTCACCAAGGAATGAGGTCGACCCGATGTAGGGAACGCCGTCGCCGTCCTCGTTCGTTGGGACGATCTTGCCCTTAGCTCGCTTCACCGAAAGCAGTTCGGCTAGCGATGTTTCCCGCCATTCCCCCGAAAAGCCGGGAAGGCGTTTCTTGGGCGGGGACGTACCTTGCGGGAGCAGCTGCTGCATCAGCGCCTGCTTCTGCGCACGGGCGTTGGCGATCAGCGCCTCGACAGTCTCGATGGCGCGGTTCCAATCAAGGAAGAGGTCCGCAATGTAGCGTTGCTGCCTTCTGCACTGTGGGACTGGAATTTCGATCTTGCGAAGATCTTCCAGGGTGATCTCCACAAAGGTACTGCCCTTGGTGACCGAGTGGATACGGCGCTGAACATCGAAGCTCGCAAGCTGGAAGTAAATGAAATCTCGGTCGAAATCGTCGGAGACCGAAATGCGCGCCGTCCCTTGCGTAAGATTCGCCTCAGCGAGTTCATCCGGAACGATACTTGCTTCCCCGATATTACCACGGAGAGAAATTACGATGTCGCCCGGAACGACGGTTGAGCGTCCGAAGCGCTGATGGATTTCCGGCGCAGTGCGCTGGAGTGAAGAACTATCAATCTCGCCACCGATGTCGGAACTTTTGAGATACGGCACACCGGCGGGATCGTGCGGCCCAGCTTGCACGATACCATACACGATCTTCGATTTCGCGATCTCCGCCAGCGGAACCGACCGCCACCCCTGCGGGATCATGTCGCACCGCCTTGGCCGAAAACAGCCATTTCAGCTCTCGCGCAGAGGCGCACGGTTTCCAAGTCAGAGGCAAGCAGCAGGCCCATCAGAAGCCAAGCTCCTTGAGGTAGCCGTCCATCGTCACTTCAAGCGCGGCCAGCTCTTCCTTAAGCTTCAACCGCTCGGCGCGGACCGCGACCAGATCGATCTCCTCCTCTTCCTCGAACGTATCGACATAGCGCGGGATGTTGAGGTTCCATTCGTTCCCTTCAATCTCCTCCTGCGTTGCCAAATGGGCGTATTTCGGCACGCTCTTCCTGGCGCGATAGGTGTCGAGGATCTTGGCGAGGTGTTCCTCGATCAGCAGGTTCTGGTTCTTGCCCGCCTTGAACTCGCGGCTGGCATCGATGAACAGCACGTCGCGGTCCGTCTTGCTCTTGCGGAAGATCAGAATCGCGGCGGGAATGCCGGTGCCGTAAAACAGCTTCTCCGGCAGGCCGATCACCGCATCGAGCAGGTTCTCCTCGATCAGCTTCTGCCGGATCGCACCCTCGCTGCTGCCACGGAACAGCACGCCATGCGGCACGACCACTGCCATGCGGCCCGTCTTGGGCTTCATTGTCTCGATCATATGGAGGATGAAAGCGTAATCACCCTTGGTGCGCGGCGGCAGACCGCGCCGGAAGCGACCGAAGCGATCCTGCGCCGCGTTCTCGTGCCCCCATTTGTCGAGGCTGAACGGCGGATTGGCCACCACCACGTCGAAATGCTTCAATCGATCCTCGCCGTCGAGCAGCTTGGGGTTACGCAGCGTGTCGCCCCATTCGATGCGGTGATTATCCTCGCCGTGGAGGAACATGTTCATCTTAGCGAGCGCCCAAGTGCTGCCAATCGATTCCTGGCCAAAGAGCGCATACTTCTTCGATCCGGTCTTGGCAGCTACGCGCCGCCCGCACTTCATCAGCAGCGAACCGGAACCGCAGGCAGGATCGCACGCCTCCTCGCCTTCGTTCATGTCCATGATCTCGGCCATCAATTCTGAGACTTCGGGCGGCGTGTAGAATTCGCCCGCCTTACGGCCTGCATCGGACGCGAAATTCTTGATGAGGAATTCGTAAGCGTTGCCGATCACATCGAGATTGCCGATGCGCGAGGGGCGCATGTTGAGCGCGGGCTTGGCGAAATCCTCCAGCAGGTGGCGCAGCAGATCGTTCTTCTGCGCCTCTTCGCCCAGTCGGTTCGAATTGAAGCTGATGTCCTGGAACACATCGCGCAGCTTGCCGGTGTTGGCATCCTCGATCGCATGCAGCGCCTGATCGATCCGCTCGCCATTCCCCGGCTCGTGACGGCGGTTGTAGAGCGCAGTGAAGCTCGCCCCCTCGGGCAGAACGAACCGCTCGTTCTTCATCATCTCGATGATGAGTTCAGGCGTATCACCATAGTCGCGAGCATAGGCATCGTAGTGGTCCTGCCATACATCGCTGATGTATTTCAGGAACAGCATCGTGAGGACGTAGTCCTTGTAGATGTCGGCAGCGACCGTGCCCCGGAACGTGTCGCAAGCGGCCCAAACCGCCTTGTTCACGTCGTCCTGTTTGATCTTGTCGCTCATGCGGGAAACCTTTCGGGGGTAAGAGTCTGAAGGGCGACCGCTTCCAGCTGACGCTGCCGGTTCGCCATCAATGCATTGATGATTTCCGCCTCGCGCTGTGCGGCCTCTGCCAGCGCCACGATGGCGCGCTGCACTTCAAGCGGCGGAATGGTGATGGGCACGCTTTCGATGGCTGCCCTGGTGATGTTGAGAATGTAGCTGCCAGTGGCAGACTGCTGGAAATGATCCTGCGCGGGCTTCTGGTTGATCTGCCACGCCAGAAAGGCGGGCAGCAATTCGCCGGGATCCAGCGGCTGCAAGATGAAGAAATGGGTCGAACAAACGACTTGCCCCGGAATGTCACCCAGCACGAGCGCGAAATTGCGCTTGCCGCGCGTGGTAAAGATCACGTCCCCCTCGGCAAGCAGATCGGGTTTACGCTTCGTCGGCAGTGTCACATAGGCGATCGACGACCAGTCCACGCCTGTCTCTTCGACATTGCGCATCTGGATGACGCCCACTGGCCCGTCGTCCAACGCGTCGACCGCCCCACGAAACGGGAACCCGGCATTGACCCGGGCACAATCACCTAGCGTGACGATTCGATTTGCAGTAACGTTCATGCTGCACAAATATGAAATGCCAGCCGGAAGTCAATAGAATTTTTCGCATCAATGCGCTTGCTGCATTTTTTCAGTTCAGATCTCCCGTCTTGGATGAAGCTTCTTCCGCCAGGAACGCGGGAGGCAAGCCGATGCAGAACTCGATTTTCGAGCGTATCACCAACCAGATCTGTGACGCCATTGCAGAGGGTGCGGAGGATTTCGCAATGCCCTGGCATCGCATCGGTTGCGACCTTTCCACACCCATTAATGCCTCAATTGGGCGATCCTATCGCGGTATAAATGTTCTCACCCTGTGGATGAACGCTACGGCGAACCAATACGAAAGCGGCCAGTGGGCGACCTATCGCCAGTGGTCAGCGATGGATGCCCAGGTGCGCAAGGGCGAGAAAGGTACGCCGATCTTCTTCTGGGAGCGCAGGCAACCCGCTCAAGCGAAAGCCAGCGAGGCGGACGGTGACAATCGGCCTACCTTCGTCGCCAAGAGCTTCACCGTTTTCAATGCGGCGCAGGTGACCGGCTTTCAAGCTGCAGTACCAACACCTCTAGGTGAGTACGAACGCCTCGAACGCGCCGAAACGTTCGTCACCGCGACGGGAGCTAAGATCGAGGTAGGAGGCGATTGCGCCTGCTACGTCCCCATCCGCGACGTAATCGAAATTCCCGCGTTCGCCCAGTTTCGGAATGCGCAAAGCTACTACACAACGCTTGCCCACGAATTGACCCACTGGACCGGCGCCAAGCACCGGCTGGACCGTCAGCTCTCAACCCGCTTCGGATCGGAAGCCTACGCGATGGAAGAATTGATCGCCGAACTTGGCGCCGCTTTCACCTGTGCGCGGCTTGGGATTGCGACCGAGGCGCGCCGCGATCACGCACCCTACATCGCTTCCTGGCTGAAAGCCCTGCGCAGCGATCACCGCCCAATCCTCTCTGCCGCGAGCAAGGCACAGCAAGCCGCCGACTATCTTGCGGCAATCACACATTCGCAGGCCCTGTGAAACAATCCCGAGCGAGTAGGATTGCGGGACTCTGTGACTCATATGCATTACGCCACTACCATATCGACTTGTTTTTAAAAGCTTTGTCGGGGATTTCCTAAACCCCAATCTGGAGCTTTTTCAAATCTCCAGATTGCGCAGAAATGTGACCAAATCTGGCGGGTCAGCGGGTACGGTTGGCGATGCCATGTGCTGAAAAGGCTTGATGCCGGTCACGAAGGCAGCAAATTCAGCGCCATATATCCTCCGCACATCGAAGACCCCGTCTTCGACTGTCGAACGGAATGGTCGCGTCTCATGCCGTTCCCCGCGATCGAGGAGATGCTGCTGACAGGTGCTCCGCGTGACTTCCAACGAGTGTAGATCAGGTGACGGCGGGAACATGAATTGCGCTGATGGCGGATAGCCACGTTTCCGGCGCCCTTGCCCCAAATTGCCCGAGACAAGCAAGCGATTGCCAAGCCCGACATCGCCCGGATCACGGTAGTCAAAGGGCAAAATGTCGCCCAGATGGATCGCCTGCCCGTCAGGACTGTTTCTGGCGTCAACAAGTACCGCTCCTCGATCGAAACCCTTGAGCAGGTAGGTTACGCTGATCCAGTGAGAAATGACGGACGGCACCAGCGAGCAGCGCAAATTGACGGCACGGGGCACGACTTCACCGACCCGACGTGCGATGGCTTCGCGTGCCCAGCGCCGAAAGTGTGTCCGGTAGCGAACGCCGTGCACAGTATCGCTGTCTCGGCGCATGCCCGGTACATGCAAGGCAATGTGGGCATGCAATGAACCTGCCCGCCCCCGCTCGACACAGGCTATCCAGGCGACGGGCAGCTTGCGTTCAGCCAGCCACGAGTTTGCCGCCTTCAGGAAACGCCGCAGCTCGTCCAGCGCTTCGTCTGGCGAGGTAACGCCCATGCGCCCGAAGTCCAGCGTGACCAAGACGTCGAGGTACAAAGCAAAGGCGGCGGAGAATTCCCCCGCCGCCAGTGCATTCAGGACTTCCGTCTTGCTCAGGTCAGTCACGGTTTCCGCTTGCGCTTCGGCCGGACCCCTGGCGCGATCTTGTAGACGAAGCGACCAGGACGATGACGCTGTTGCGTTGCCAAGTCCCATTCGATGGCCTTCTCGAATTCAAGCGGATCGTCGCCGTAGACAGCGCGCATCACCTCGCCGTCAAATCCGGTCCGCGCACCACGATGGACGTCACTGAAGGTTTGAAAGCCGCCCTGCCGTTGCGAGCGCGCTTGCATGTCCAGTTCGGACATCTTCTTCTTGTCGTGGCTCATCACCAAGTCTCCACGCGCGCCCAGCAATCGCGATCATGCTTGGCGATGACAACCGAAAGAGTCGCCGAGAGCGCCGTAAGCGCTTCAAAGCGAATGTCCTTCGGGGAGACCTGCACGAGCTCTGCTTCACGCAGGTGATCGTAAACGTACTCGAAGCGCTCGACATCAAGGTGCCGGCGACGACGTCGGGGTTCCGGTATGGCCTCTTCGAGCAACTGCACTGCCGTGACGATGAGGGCGATCGGATCACGGCGATCTTCAGCAACGTGTCCGGGCAGACTCTTGCGCAAGGCAAAGTTGCGCCGTGGCGGCTGGTGCAACGCCGTAATCAATTGCTTGAGCTTCAGATCGAGCATCGGCTCGTCGCAAAGGCCAATCTCCTCTTGCCAGTCCTCGAACTGCTTGATGAGCCGCTCTGACTGCTTGAATGCAGTGGAGCCGACCTTCGGGACCGAGGCAAAGCTGAGGAATTCCGGCTCGATAAGCGAGTTAGGAAGACGGTTCGCGTCCAGGATGCCTTCCAAAGTCTGGCCGTTGTAGGCGATGGGCGGCGAGGCCGGGCAGTTGGTGGGTATCTTAGCGACGGTCGGCAAAGCCTGATTATCACTGGGCGGGGGCAATTTAGCCATGTACATTCTCCAGTATGGGCTCGCAACTGCGGACCCAGTTTCAAGAATGCAGGACGGCTCGAGCGAACTCTGTCGCCCTGCCCACATATATAGCCCAGAGACACGACGACCAGCGGCGGCCCTTCGAATTTGCGCGCCGAACCGAGCCATATGCGCGGTGGGCCGAGCGACAGAGCCCCCCCCTGTCGCTTCCGGATCTCAGACACCAATCAGGGAAGTGAGAGGAAATCGGATCGCCGATAGGGCTTGACCATCTCCGCTAGCGCAGGCGGAGCGAGCACCTCGACACTCGAGCCCCAGGAATAGAGGTGCCAGGTCATCTCGAGATGGCCCGAGGCGATGAAGCGCACGATAAGGGAACCATCCTCGCACTGTTCCGACGTCTGGGTCGGATGGAACAGGAAGCGGCTGGCGCGCTCCGCCGCTTCGGGCGCGAAGCGCCAAACCACTTCGCCGAACTCCGCATCATTGTGAAATGAACCGAAGGCGCGGCTGGCATGGGCGCGAAGATCGAAATCGGCCGGATAGGTAAAGCTCGACGCCAGAACCTCGGCCTCGCTGATGTCTTCGACGCGGTAATGGCGGAAGCGCCCATCCTTCTTTGCCAGATCCCGCCCAACCAAATAGCGCCGAGCGCCCAGCAAGAGCCCCAGCGGCTCGATTGTGCGCCAGCTTGCCTCGGCGTCGCCGCGGCTGCGGTAGGCAAGCCTGAGATGAAACGGACCCTTCAGGGCTTGTGAGATCGCGCGATCGACCTCCGCTGCCACGGCAGGCTGGGGGCCAGGGCGCGCAGCATAGCCGAGGGCTTCGAGCAGGGCCTCCTCGTCAACCGCCAGGCGCCAGCCGCTCTCCGGCGGGATCAGCGCCCTGACCTTGCGATCGAGCCTCGCCAGCCGCTCGGCTTCCGCAACGAGACCGGTTCGGCGAAGCTCGCCGACCGCGGTGGTCATGGCCGCCAGCTCATCGGCAGACGGCGACAGCAACTGCGCGATCGCGCGAGCCGGAACCCGCCAGTAGTGGCGCCGATCTCCTTCATCGATCCAGTGCTCGGTTGCAGGAAATGCCTCCTCAAGGGCGCCGATCATCCGCTGCGCTGTTCGGCGCACACAATCGAACTCGGCTTCCACGTCTGCGAGACAAACCCCGCGCCGTGACGTCGCCATCATGGCGAGGCGGAGCAGGTCCACGGCCTTGGAAAACGACATCGCACCTCCATGGGGTGACAGTTTTTGTCGCCCTCGTCCTTCATAACCGATTCGCACGAACAAGAAAGGACCCGACATGGCATTTACCCACCACGCACAGACCCGCCTCCAGCAGCGCGGCATTCCGACCGAAGCTGTTGATGCGCTGCTCGCCTATGGCAACAGCCGCAGGCACCATGGCGCCGATGTCTACTACCTCGACCGGCAGGCGCGTTCGCGGGCCAGGGCAGGCCTCGGACCCCAGCGCTTCAATCGCATCGAGAAGGCTCTCGATTCCTACCTCGTCGTGAGCGACGACGGCGCGGTCATCACGGCTGCGCATCGCTTGCAGCGGCTCAAGTTCTGAAGGGTGCACGCAGTGACCCGCAACCCGACCCATTTCAAAAACTGCATTCTTGTCAGCAATTTGTGGGCGCCGTACTGTCCGCCCCTCACCCGGAAAGTGGAGCGATCCTGAACATGCGCAAGCACAACTCCCGATTGCTTCACTCGGCCTCGGACCTCAACGCCTTCCTTGGCTGCGCGCACGCCGCGGCGCTCAATCTCAGAAAGCTGCAGGCACCCGACTCGCTGCCCGAGCGGGCCGAAGACGACGAAACCATGGTCCTCATCCAGGACGCCGGTCACGCCCATGAGGCAGACTATCTGGCGTCGCTACGTCAGTCGGGTGATGTCGCGGAGATCTCGAGCGAAGGAACGCTCGAGGAGCGCGCAGAGGCAACCCTTGCCGCCATGCGGGCAGGAGCGCTCTTCATCTATCAGGCAACCTTTCTCGATCCGCCCTGGCACGGCTTTGCCGACTTCCTTCGCCGCGTCGATCTCGACACCGACCTCGGCAAATGGGGCTACGAAGTCATCGACACCAAGCTGGCCCGCTCCCCTGACCCCAAGCATGTGATCCAGCTGGCGCTCTATTCGAAGATGATTGCCCGGGCGCAGGGAAAGCCGCCGCACGCGATGCATCTGGTCCTTGGCGACGGCACGGAAGCGAGCTTCCGCCGCGTCGAGTTCGAGCATTTCGTCGGTGCGGCAAGCGATCGCTATCTTTCCTTCATTGATGAAGGCGCAGAAGGGTCGCGTCCTGAACCCTGCAAGGCCTGTTCGCTCTGCGGCTGGCGCGACGTCTGTGCCGCCCAATGGGAGGAAGAGGATCACCTCCACCAGGTGGCAGGGATTCAGTCGACGCAGATCGACAAGCTGCGCGCGGCCGGCATCGACACCGTTGCTGACCTTGGCGCGCTCCCGGCAGGCACGCAGATTCCCCGCCTCGCCCCGCGCACCTTCGAGCGCCTGCGGGCGCAGGCAGCCCTGCAGGTTGCACGGCGGACTGGCGAACCGAGAACCGAGCCACTGCCAGTCGAACCGGGCCGCGGCTTTGCCCGCATGCCCGCGCCGAGCCCCCACGACCTCTTCTTCGACCTCGAGGGTGATCCACTCCATCCCGATGGCCTCGAGTATCTCTGGGGCGTACACTATCGTGATCCCTCGGGCGAACCCCTCTTCCGCCATGCCTGGGGGCATGACCGTGCTGCCGAGCGGGCTGCCTTCGAGAGCATGGTCGATTTCTTCACCGAGCACTGCGCGCGCCACCCCGAGGCGCATATCTACCACTACGCGCCCTACGAAGTGACGGTGCTGCGCCGCCTTTCAACCGCCTTTGCCAGCCGTGAGGCGGCGGTCGACAATCTCTTGCGAGGCGAGAAGCTGGTCGATCTCTATTCGATCGTTCGCGGCGCCATCCGGACTTCCGAACCAGATCTCAGCCTCAAGACGCTCGAGATCTTCTTTGCCGAAAAGCGCGGCGAGGATGTCCAGAAGGCCGATCAGTCGATCGTCCACTATCATCGCTGGCGCGAGACCGGCGAAGAGGCACTGCTCGACGGCATTCTTGCCTACAACAAGGTCGACTGCGAGAACACCGAAGGCCTGCGGGACTGGCTGCTGACGCTTCGGCCCGACCTTCCCTGGTGGGCCAAGACCGGTCCCGAGCCATCCCCTGAAAAGAGTGAGGAGGCTCAGCGCCGGGAGGAACGGCTTGATGCGCTGCGCCGGGCAATCACGGTTGGCTCTGCGCCGCCCTCCGACCGTGGCCGCGAGCTTACCTCGCACCTCATCGACTTTCACACCCGCGCAAAGAAGCCCGAACAATGGGCCATCTTCGACCGCTGCGAGCGAGAGGAAGATGAGCTGGTCGATGACGGTGAGTGCATCGGGGCGATCTCGCCCGCGAGCGAGGACTGGCTGCGTCCTGAAAAGCAGTCGATTGTCGCGTCCTATCGGTTCCCGGCGCAGGATACCAAGCTGCGCGAAGGGAAGGAGGCGCTTCACGCACCGACCCGCGAGCGGCTCGGCACCGTCTTTGCCATCGACCGCGAACAGGGCATTGTCGAGGTCAAGCGCGGCAAGAAGGCAGGCAGCGACTTCCCGACCGCAGGCTCTCTGATTCCCGGCTGGCCGCTCGACACCACGCCACTTGAGCTCGCAGTCGAGCGTGTCGCCGAAGCCTGGGCCGCGTATAATCCGGCTGGTCCCAGTGATTCGCGCTACCGGGCGCTGTCCGACATTGTCGAGCGAACCGGTCCTCGGCTCCTCGACTGGCAGGGCGGGACGCTTGTCAGGGACGATGAGACATTGGTCGAGGCTGCGATCGGACGCGCCCTGGCGCTCGATCATTCTGCGCTCTTTATCCAGGGTCCTCCGGGGACCGGCAAGACCCACACCAGCGCGCACATGATCCTCTCGCTGATCGCGGCTGGCAAGAAGGTCGGGGTTTCCTCGAACAGCCACAAGGCGATCAACAATCTTCTCGGGAAAATCGAGGAGGTTGCCGAGAAGGAAGGCGTCCATGTGTTCGGCGCCAAGAAGGTCTCGCCCGGCGATCCGGACAGCTACCTAAACGGGACAATGATCTATGACCTCGCCGACAATGGTGATGTCGAAGAGGGCGGTTATGACCTCATCGGCGGCACTGCCTGGCTCTTTGCCCGCCCCGCCTTCGATCAGCATTTCGACTATCTCGTCATCGACGAGGCAGGGCAGGTCTCCCTCGGCCACCTGCTCGCGATGGGTTCGGCGGCGAAGAACATCATTCTCGTCGGTGATCAGATGCAGCTAGGCCAGCCGATTCAGGGCGCGCACCCGGGCGAAAGCGGTCTCTCGGCGCTAGACTATCTGCTCGAGGGCGCGGCGACGATCGCCCCGGACCGAGGTATTCTTCTCGATACGAGCTGGCGCATGAACCCCTCGATCGGGAGCTTCATTTCAAGAGCCGTCTACGATGGCCGCCTCAAGTCCCATCCCGTATGCGAGCAACAGACCCTGCTCCGTGGTGAAGCAGCGGACCCCACCTTGCCTGCGCACGGGATCCGCATGATCCCGATGGACCACACCGGCTGCAGGCAGGTCAGTGAAGCGGAGGTCGCCAAGACAGTAAAACTGGTCGATGCGCTGCTCGGTACCCGCTTCATCGACTTCGATGGCGAGGAAGGGACGATCGGTCTCGACAACATCCTCGTCGTTGCACCCTTCAACATCCAGGTGAATGCGCTCAAGGACGCGCTTCCCGAGGGAGCCAGGGTCGGTACGGTCGACAAGTTCCAGGGGCAGGAGGCCGAGATTGTCATCGTCAGCATGACGACCTCATCGCCCGATGACCTCCCGCGCCATGTCGACTTCTTCTATTCGAAGAACAGGCTCAATGTGGCGGTCAGCCGCGCACGGGCGCTCGCCATCATCCTCGCCAATCCGAAATTGCTCGAGCTCGAGGCGACCACGGTCGAACACCTGAAGCTCGTCAATACGCTCGCCTGGCTCAATAATGAGGCAAGTAATTGAAGAAGCGACTGGATCGAAACGGAGAAATTTGGAAGATGCGCGCGGGGGTATTTCGCTGGTGACCGAAGACAAGTTCAAGCAATGGATGGCGAGCGAGGGGCTGGTAGCCAGCTCGATCTCGACGCGGATCTCCGATCTGCGGCGGGTCGAGAAGCACTTCGGCGACCTCGACGCAGCTTTCGATCACGATGGCTGCGCCAGCATCTTCGAGAAGCTTACCTATACCGCAGCCGACCAGGCGGCGGGCAAGCCCAACCCTTCGGGGATAGAGATCGAAGGCAATCTCTATGATGGCCTGTCAGGCTACAAGTCTTCACTGACCGCCTATGTCCGCTTCAGGAATAGCGAGACACACACCGGAGCCATGAGCCAGGCCGACCGGATTCGCCAGCATGTGGCCGACAATTACGCGAACCCCGCTCGCCGGAGGGGCGAAGACCGGTTCTCGGTGGTTTCGGGAGATATTCACCGCGACCTTGGGCTCGCCAATGCCATGCCAGCCGTCTGCAGCGCGCTCGACAGCCGCAAGTTTGCCGAGCTGATCGATGGAGAGTTGATCGACCGTGCCGGACCCGCCAATTCCTCGACTGTCCGCTTTACCTTCAGGCTCAATGCCGAAGGCGCTTTCGATATCGCCGCCGCCGAACGCGAATTGAAGCGACGCTACGGTGAAGATATCCCGACCATCAGGGAGACCGGCAACCGCTATATCACGAGCTTTGCTCTGCCCGATGAGCGGCAGGTCGCGCTGGAAAAGGAAGGCCAGTCTATCCGCATCTGGATCGAAGGCAGCAGGGACAACCCGCCGCCTGCAGGTTCCCCGGATTACTACGCCCCCGAACAGGGACGACAATCCAATCTCCCCAGCCGCCTCAAGCACATGCCGCCCGGCGGCGCGCAACCGCGCCAGGTCATCAAGATCACCTTTGCCGATCGGGCGAGCTTCAACCGCGTGCTCGACTGGTACGAAGCTCAAGGATCAGCCGCTGGCACGCTGACTCGCGCCGCGGTTCTCGCCGCAATCCGCGAATGCGAAGAGCTCGGGACCGACCCGTTCCTCGACAAGCATGGCTTCAGGCGGCCAAGAACCTACTGGATTGCCGAGGATGGCAAGTTCTACCCCTGCAAGGCCATCGCCAATGTCGCGCTGCGCGCCGTCGAAGGAGCCGACACCCAGATCCGTGATGCCACCCGTTCTCGCGAGCTCATATCGCGTCTGGAATTCAGCGTCGTCGACAGCCTTGATGAAAGGCTAGATGCAGCCGAGCTCGAGCGCCTTAAGCAGCGCTTTCTCAGCAAGTTTCCTGATTTTGAGCGGGCCGGCTTTGCGGCGAGCGAAGGCGGATATTTCGATGAGGAGCGAGGATATAAGGAAGCCCTGCTTGAGAAGGCCCAAGCAGCGCTGGATGATGAATCCTTGTCCGAAGAAGATCTGGGCGGGCGCTTCCTTGATATTCTGACCGGTCCGCAATCGGGGCTGCTCGGCTGGCGCACCGATGCCCGGATCAGGAGCCTTCGCTCCAGCCATCCAAGGGTTCTTGAGGCCGAGGCCGGAAGCCTGATCCTTTTTGATGACGACCCAGCCGCAGCCCTCGATCGCTTCGTCAAGGCCACCTGGCCAATCCTCAGCGAGGGACAGGACAAGAGCCAGCCCTACAGCGAGAGCCGTAATATCCCCTCGATGCTGCTGGCTCTTGCGCATCCGAAAGAAGCGATGGGGATCAACACGGATCCCCTCTGGCGCGCAGGCAAGGCGCTGACGGGTAAGTCTCCCTTCGGAAACAATCCCCTCAACCAGGACGAATATGCAGCGGTCCTCGACCTTGCCGAGACACTCTTCGAGAAATTCGAGGAATGGGGCTGGCAGCCGCGCGATCTCTGGGATGTCCAGGGATTCATCTGGGTCGTGAGGGAAACCCAGGACGCAGCCCAGCCCGACAACGATTCAGATCACGATGAGACCAGACCCATGTCCAGACCCACCAATCTCATTCTCTACGGCCCTCCCGGGACCGGAAAGACCTACCGGACCGCAAAGGAGGCCGTAGAGCTCTGCGATGGCTCGGCTCCCGATGACCGCTCGGCACTGAAGGCACGCTATGATACGCTCGTCGAGGCTGGGCAGATCGGCTTTGTCACCTTCCACCAGTCATACGCCTATGAGGACTTCGTCGAGGGTCTGCGCCCAGAGACAGGAAGCGGTGAAGGCGATGATGAAGGCGCAGCGGCTGGTTTTCGCTTGGAACCCAAGCGAGGGATTTTTCGGGAAATTTCCGCGCTTGCTCAGCAATCCCGGCGCAATGCCGGCAGGCCAACCGGGCTCGACCTTAGCGGTCGCGAGTTCTTCAAAATGTCTCTTGGCCGGGCGGGCAGCGAAGATCACATCTATGATGCAGCGATCGAAGGGAATTACATCGTTCTCGGCTGGGGCGGCGAAGTCGACTGGTCCGACCCCCGGTATGATGAATACCAGGCCATCTTCGACAAGTGGAATGAGCTCCATCCGGGCACTCATGGATTGGATGGCAACATCTCGCAGCTCTGGCGATTTCGCAGCTCAATGAAGGAGGGCGACATCGTCATAGTTCCGGATGGAAATTCAAGCTTCCGCGCCATCGGCGAGATTGTCGGCCCATATGAATATGCGCCGACAGACGTCCGCGAGTACAACCA
The DNA here is from genome assembly GCF_056933515.1 of Aurantiacibacter sp. KMU-128. NCBI lineage: Bacteria > Pseudomonadati > Pseudomonadota > Alphaproteobacteria > Sphingomonadales > Erythrobacteraceae > Aurantiacibacter > Aurantiacibacter sp. KMU-128. The sequence goes on along the minus strand of NZ_JBXORT010000001.1, from coordinate 671,936 downwards.
TCGCAAGGCCGTCCGCTGGCTTCTTGTCCTCGACGAATCCTTGCCCGTCGAGACCATCCATGATGGCAAGTTTACTATGCGCACATGCTATCTGCTGAAGCGAAACCGGATGAAGCTCGAGGCGCTCTCGCGTCTTTTGCCGGGCAATGCTCCGGCTTCCGATGCTTCTCCCGACCAGTTCGTCCTCATCATCGACGAGATCAACCGTGCGAATATCTCCAAGGTCTTCGGCGAGCTCATTACGCTCATCGAGGAAGACAAGCGGATCGGCGGGACCAACCAGACGACCGTCAAGCTTCCCTATTCCGGTGATGTCTTCGGGGTGCCCGACAACCTCCACATTATCGGTACCATGAACACCGCCGACCGCTCGATCGCGCTCCTCGATACCGCGCTTCGCCGCCGGTTCACCTTTCGCGAGCTCATGCCCGAGCCTGACCTGCTCGATGAGGCCGCCGAACGGACAGGTGTGCCCCTGGTTGGACTGCTGCGCCAACTCAACGAGCGGATCGAATATCTCTTCGACCGCGAGCATCAGATCGGCCACGCCTACTTCATGAAATGCCGGACGATCGAAGACGTCCACGAGACGATGCGGCACCGCGTCATCCCGCTCCTCGCCGAATATTTCTACGAGGATTGGAACAAGGTCGCACTCGTTCTCGGCGATGCCGAAGGAGCAGGACGTTTCCTAACACGTACTCAGCTGGCTCCACCGGCTGGTATTCAGTCAGACGGCTTCAGCGAGGATCGCTGGCGCTGGCAGGTTCGCGATCACTTCGACGACAGTGCCTACGACGCCTTTGCATGATCAACCGCACAGTCCTTGAATGGCGCAAGATCCGCTATGGCGACGGGCAAGATGAAATACCCGAATGGGCCGCTGACCGGATCGCCGCAGTGGCGCGCGCCAACCCGCTTGGCGGCGAGGAAGGCGCCCGCATCCTGCAGCATGGCCGGAATGCGCTGCGCGCACAGCAAGTTGTCGGCGTCATCGCTGCACAGGATTGCACCCTCGAAATCCTTCCCAAGATCGACGGACTTGGCGATGGTGACAGCGCGGCAAGCCAGGCGCAGATCCGGCGCAATCTCGTGCACATGCTCGCCGTTGCGCTCGATCTCGATATCGCCGCAGGCCAGATGGCGCGGCTCGGCTGGCAGGATGAGAACCTGCTCGAGGTCCTGATCCGCCTCTTCTGCGACAGGCTTTTCGAAGCCGTGCATCTTGGTCTGCCTCGGCGCTACGTCGCCATGGAAGAAGACATTCCGACGCTGCGCGGGCGGCTTGACGTCATTCGGCAGTTCTCCACGCTGGCTGCAAACCCAGACCGGCTGGCGTGCCGCTTCGATGAATTGTCGAGCGACATTCCGCTCAACCAGATCATGAAGGCCGCCGTAGTCCGCCTGCTGCAGCTGTCGCGGTCCACACACAATCAGCGCAGGCTGCGCGAGCTGTCGTTCGCCTTTGCCGAAGTGAGCGACGTGCCGGTCCAGTCGCTGCGCTGGAACAGCGTGATCCTCGACCGCACCAATGCCCGCTGGAAGGACCTTCTCGAGCTCGCCCGGCTTCTCCTCGGCGAGCGCTTTCAGACGACCACCAGCGGGCGTGGACAAGGCTTCTCGCTACTCTTCGAAATGAACACCCTGTTCGAGGAATTCGTAGGGCGAACGCTCAGGCGCGCTCTTATCGGCACAGGTCTTCAGGTCGATCTCCAGGGCGGAAGGCTGCATTGCCTTGCAGAATTGGGCGAAGACCACGCACCAACAGGCCGACGCCGTTTCATGACAAGGCCAGACATCATCATCCGTCGAGGTCCCGAGCGGGTGATGATCATCGACACCAAGTGGAAGCGCCTCGCGCCATCGATTGACGATCCCAAGCAAGGCGTGAGCCAGTCAGACGTCTACCAGATGATGGCCTATGGCAGGATCTACCAGTGCCTCGATCTGATGTTGCTCTACCCCCACCACCATGACCTGAAGTCGCTCGCAGGCTTTCAGAGTCAGCATTCTGTTGTGGGTAGCGAGGATACACTCGTTGCAGCGACCCTGGACTTGTCTGATCTGAAGACGGCCGCATTGCAGGCCGGAAACCTCATCAGGCCTCAGATCCAATTTGAAGCAGGGGCAATTCCAGACTTGATTTCTCAGGCGCATGGAAGCCAGTTACCTGGCTGAACGGGGTAAGGATTCGACTTCCAGGGCGCCAGTCTTGAAGCCTTTATTCACTTGAGGGACAAATGAACGAGATTCTCGAGCAAATACTCGATCTTTTTTTGGGCGTGCTTGACTTTGTGTACGGTGAACGCTGGGTCGCACCATTCGTCCTGCTGCCAATCATGTTCGCCGCCGCCTTTATCGTCAGGCAGCGAGCAAAGAAGAGGGTGGTCCCCTACCTTGCTGCTGCACGGGAACGGATCGACGCACTGCAGTCGGCTCTAGGGACTGATCGATATCCCGATGCCGAAAGGCGCACCTTTGCCGAGAACTACATCGAGGTCTCGGGCGCGATGGGGACCGAGCAGGAAGGCGCACATAACCTCGTCCAGGCCTGGCGTGAATTTCAGGAATCCATGGTCGATGAGAGCGCCTCACCCGTGCGCAATACCAATCGTCCAAGCGCGTTCTTCAACCGCGCAGCGCCAAAGCTGACCGTCCTGCATTTCGCCTCGAATATCTTCGTCGGCGTCGGTCTTATCCTGACCTTCCTCGGGCTGATCGTCGCACTCAACACAGCAGCGCAGAACATGGGTGAAGACATCACCGCTGCGAAACTGTCCCTTGAACACCTGCTTACCGTCGCTGGCGCCAAGTTCTTTACCTCGGTCGCAGGTCTTGGCGCCTCGATCTGGCTGCGCTTCACCGAATACAATCTCAGCAAGAAGATCCGCCGCGATACTGATCTGATCTGCGAGTTGCTCGAGCGCGGCCTGCTTTATGTCTCTCCGCAGAGGCTCGCCGTCGAACAGCTGGACGTCCTTAACGAGCAGCGCGATCAGCTGAAGTTCTTCAACACCGACGTCGCCCTGCAGCTCTCCGAACGGATCGGCGCCCAGTTCACTCAGGCGATTGCTCCGGTCGCCGCCTCGCTGACCGAGCTCAACGACAACATGACCTCGGTTACGCAGGGCATTGGCGCAGGAGCCCGCGAGGCCATCGAAAAGGTTAGCGGCGAACAATTGCGCGGCCTAAGCGAGACATTGGGAGAACTTCGCGGCAAGCTCGATGCGATCGGACAAACGGTTGGCAACAGTGGCGCCGACGCTGCCAATCAAATCCGCCTGGCAGGCGAAGACTTCTCCAAGGCAGCCTCCGATATCCGTGAAGCCTTCGATCGGCTGGCAGGCCAGGTTGACGGCATGGGCACTCGGATCACCGAGCAGAGTGATGCCGCGCAGGCCGCTCAACAAAAGGCCCTTGCAGACATCCTGGCAGGCATCGAGGACTCACAAGCTCGCTCCAATACCATGCTGACTACGATGCTGACGACGCTTCAGACGGCAGGAAGTGAAGCAGCCGGATCAATCCAGCAGGAAGTGGAGAAGACGCTCAAGAGCGGTGTCGAGGCAAGCGGAGAAACCTTCCGCAAGGCTATCGAAGCCTCGAGCGGCGAATTGCGGGATACCACGAAGAAGCTCAGCGATGCAGTGGGAGAGGCAGCACAACAGGTCGAACGCGCCAGTGTCGGTTTCAGCCAGTCCGGTGAGAAGGCCGCGCAGACAGCCGAGGCCATGCGCAATGTCACTGACAGCGCGAGAACGGTCGCGACGTCGATGAGCGATGCAGCGCAAGGCTTTGCCAGTGCCGCAGGACCGGTTGCCGAAGCTGCGCGTTCCGTTAGCCAGGCAGCAGGCCGCGTTGCCGATACCGTTGAAGCTGACCGGGCGGCCGCAATGGCAGCGCTCACCGAGATGCGCTCACTTGCCGACTCCATCCGCTCAACCCAGCAATCAGCGGAAACCGCCTGGAGCGATTATCGCGCCCGCTTCGAAGGTGTCGATCAGGCGCTTTCCAAGGCGACCGAGAAGCTTGCAGAAACACTCGGCGACAGTCTGACGCAGTTCCGCAAGTTCGCGCAGGAAACCGATCGCGAAATGGCTGCCGCCGTGAGCCGCCTGAGCAATACGCTCACGCAGATCGAGGAATATGCCGAGTCCCTGGATGATTTCGTCGAGGAAACGCGGACCATGCGGGAAGCCGCTGAATGATCTTCGAAGAAGCTCAAGACCAAGCCGTCGAAGAGGAAAACTACTTCGTATCCATGACCGACCTCATGGTCGGCCTGGTGTTCGTGTTCATCATTCTCCTGATGTACTTCGCGCTCCAGTTTCAGGAAGTCACCGAGGAGCTCACCGGCGCCAATCAGACGCGCACCGAGATTCTCGAACAGCTCCAGGAAACCCTCAAGGAAAGAGGCGTCGAAGTCGTCATCGATCGCGAGAACGGAATTCTGCGCCTGCCCGATTCCATTCTCTTCGACAGCGGCCAGAGCCAGCTCAAGCCGGAAGGCAGGACCAATGTCGGCTATCTTGCCGACGCGCTCCGTGACGTGCTCCCCTGTTACAGTCAGGGGATCCCGCGAAGTGCAACTTGCCCGGACAGCCAGCATCTCATCGAATCTGTGTACATTGAGGGACATACCGATAGCGATCGATACGGTGGATCAGGCGCGCTGCGCGACAATTGGGACCTTTCGGTGGTCCGGGCGACAAACACTTTTCGTGCGTTGGCGGAATTCGAACCCGATCTTGTCAGTCTTTGCGCTCCCAAGCAGGAGCGCTGCGAGCCCATTCTCAGCGTGAGCGGATATGGACCTCAGCGTCCTGTGCCAGGATCGCAGGGAAGCGACGAGGCAAGCAAGCAACAGAACCGCCGGATCGACCTTCGCCTCATAATGATGGCACCTGACTCAGGCGAAGCGAGGCAAACCCTTGAGGACAGGCTGACCGACGAATGAGCCACCTCGCCAATCTTGTTGTTGACCCCAAGCTCCTCGTCGCCCGAATGCGCGTAGGCACTACCGAGCCAGAAGAACTGCGTCGCACTGTGGCGCGCATCGAACAGAACGGCAGCACCGGCGCAGGCGAAATCGAAGATGTTGGGGAGCTGCAGCAACGTATCGCGCAATGGGCAACACACTCCTCCTCGGCAACCTTGTCTCGAAGAGATCTCCGGAACGGGTGCCAGGCAGTGCTGCATCCCCCATATCCTCCTGCGGAAGATGAGGCAGTCATCGATCGATTGCTCAGCGAGGTCGAGCGCAACCGGCGACGGGCGGCATTCTTCGCAGTCATCGATGCCTATCTCGATGGCTTCGACAACGAGAGCCCGAGTCTTGCCTCGCTTGCCAGTCGGCTTGAGGCCCTCGCCTCGCGGTGGCCTTGGCGCGAAAACGACAGCTGGCCTGAAAGGATCTCGAGCTTCTCTCTTCTCGACCCCACTCGAGCACCTGAAGTTCTTGCACGCCGAGTCCTCGCCAGCGGAGAAGATCCTTTCAGGGTCTTGCAGGAATCCGGTCTCGACACCGCAGGACGCCGTTTTGGCGGTCTTGCCGAAGCAGCCTTCAGGTTCGCCTGTCATCTCGTCATACGGATGACGGGGCAGGAGGCGGTTTCAGGCCAGCGAACGCTGATCGAATGGGCACGAAACGAGACCGGCGATTTCGGCTATCAGCGAGCCTGGCCTGATTTTGTCGAAGCCAGCCTCACGCCCTGGGAAATCGAAGAGCCAAGTGAAGCCCACAAATCAGCCCTCCTCGATGTGCTCGAGCGCTTCGGAGGCGGCGATCCTCGATCCAACCCAGGACTTTGGCGGACTGTCATGGACCGGGCACCCGGCGCCTACGCCGTTCTCATGCGCTGGCTAACCCGCGCCTCGGTCCTACAGTTTCTCGACATCGTTGATCGGCTCATGCCCGATCGCGCCTCAAGGCTCATGTGGGCTTATCGCCGCGCATTCTGGATGTCCTATCTGCTTAGCGATGGCTCGGCCCCCGGTATCGATGCTGCCTGGGTGGCCTTTGGCGACGAAGGCGCACGGCTGGCCAGAAAGACAGCACGCGAGACCGGCGACAAGTCCTTCAACGCCTTCGGTAAGCAGAACGACAAGTCCCCGCAGCACGCTGCCCTCATCCTCCAGATGGGCGACCTTACGATCGTCGACTGGAGTCACTCGGCCAAATACCAGGTCTGGAAGCGAGGCGACAAAGGCGCACCCCAGCTCTTCAAGGACCGGTATCGATCCGGCGAACTGTACAGCGCGCCGATCCAGGAGAGCCATGTTTCTCCCAAGACCTTCAGCTGGCAAAAGTCGCTCGCCCGGATAATCGAGGGCCACAATTTCTATTCGCCAAAGGCATCGTGGAGACCGCGCGGTGTTTAGGAACCCCTTTCGCAGGAGTGAGCAGGCTCGTTTCGTGTGGCGCGAGGACGGCCACGATCTTGTCGTGTCGCTCGAGCAAGGTGACAAACAGATCCCCTCTGCAGACTGGTCCGCCACTCGCCCGGACACTTCAGGAGCGGTGGCATCGCTGCTGTCGGAGTTCGCTGAGGAGGACCAGACGGCACCAGGAGCCCAGCTGACGGATGCCGACCTGAGGCTCTCCCCGCGCGCTGTGGCCTCGCTCAATGCGAACACGGCAGCCCTTCTGGGCCTGCCGCCGCCAACGCCGCTGGCACTCGATTTGCGCGCGCAGAACCGGATCGACCAGGATGATTTCAGGCTGGCGGTCCGATGGGTCCGCCCCGGCGGACAACCTGTTCGCGCCAAGCGTCGAGGTGCGCTGCTTCTGACCGAGAGCGGACCACGCCGCATTCCAGAACCCCTCTGGTCTCTCCATGAGGCCGCCGAGCCGCTCACCCGGGCACTCGATCGATCCGAGCGCTTCGAGGCGCTCGCACGATTGAGAGAACACTGGCCGGAAGATCCCCAGCTTCCGATCGAGAGCGAAGCCTATCTGAAAGACCTCAGGGTCCATTACGCATCCAGTCTTTCGCTCAAGCTGAAGACACTCACACCTGATCGAACCGAATTCGATCCGGTGCTCTTCAGCGCTCGGTCGGTTTCCGAGGCAGGCGAAAGTGGCAAGGCGCTCGACGAGGAGGCCGACAGCATCCTCGCGCCTGCCGCGCAGCGTCTCTTTGCCCAGGACCGTTTTCGGAGGGAAGCTGCGGCGCGCCCCGTCTATGTCCTTCAGAACGGCGAGTACCTCTTCATCGATCCGGACCTTCGTCCGGCGCTTGATGTCGTGCGCAAGGTTCAGGATGCCCCCGAAGAGCAGCGGCGATCATTCATCCTCAATCCGCGCAAGGTCATGCGCGAGGTGCTCGGAGATGAGCAGGCCGAAGCAATAGATCTCGAAAACCTGTTCATCGACACGGAGCAGTTTTCCGAGCGGGTTGCCGGCGTCGACGTGTGGCGTGCACCGGTGCTCCCCTGGATCGTTCCCTCGCAGAAGAACAAGTGGATCCCCGAGAAGTTCGGTCTGCGGATCGGTGAAGACTATTTCGCCCTTCCTGCGAAGAACGTCGAGGAAGTCACCAGACGCGTTGAGAATGCTGCTGAGGCCGGTGAGCCGGATACGGACGTCGAGGGACTGCTTGAACCGGCCGAAGAAGACGGTCCAGCGCCGCCCACGCGAATTCCCGTCAACGATCAGAGCCGTGCCGCGCTCGCGAGCTTCGCACCGTTCGCGCAAGTGGGAGACCAGTCGACAGAAACCGAGCATCCCAGGGATGAAGATGCGTGGGATGCCGCCACCCAGGGCAAGTTGTTTCTGGTCGTGCACGACAATTTCGAAGAGGTTGAGTACGCACCTCTCGGCGTAACCGAAGCGGTTGAAGAAGAGGCTCTACCACCTGTCGATCCCCCTGACCTGCTCCAGTCTACGCTGAAGTCGCATCAGAAAGAGGGTCTGACCTGGTTGGGACACAGCGCGCTTGCCGGTCGTCCGGGAGCCCTTCTCGCCGACGACATGGGGCTTGGGAAGACCATCCAGGCGATAGCCTTCATGGCATGGCTACAGGAGGAGGCTCGCGCCTCAAGACGCCAGCGCGCACCCTTCCTGATTGTCGCGCCCACCGGCCTTCTCGGTACCTGGCGCACGGAAATCGAGAAGCATCTGCGCGATCCCCAACTGGGCCTTCTTGTCCCCGCGTTCGGCAGCAATCTTAAACTGCTGCGCGACGAAGACAGCTTCGGATCGAGGGATATCGAGACAGGCAAGGCCTCACTCGATGCAGCCAACTGGCGTGACGCCGGGGTGGTTCTCACAACCTACGAAACGCTGCGCGATTATCACTTCAGCTTCGCCCGCACCCGCTTTGGCCTCATCATCTATGATGAGATCCAGAAACTTAAGAATCCCGGCAGCCAGGTGACGCGCGCGGCCAAGGCACTGAATGCAGAGTTCACGCTGGGGATGACGGGCACCCCGGTCGAAAACCGCCTCCAGGACCTCTGGTCCATCATGGATGTCGTCGCCCCGGGGTTTCTTGGCGCCAGCCGAGACTTCGAGAAGCGGCACCCCACCGACAATCCCGAGGCACTGGCAAGGCTCAAGTCTCAGCTGACCGATCCGATCAGAGGGCGGCCACCCTACATGCTTCGGCGGCTCAAGGGCGAAGTGCTCGACGGGATGCCAACGAAGACCGTCCACGCCATCAGGATGGACATGCCTCCGTCACAGGCAAGCGCCTATCGCGATCTCGTCATTCGCGCAGCGGCTGCGGGTGCGGCTGGCAATCTCGGCAAGGGCGGAATGCTGACCACGCTTGCCAACATGCGCGGCGTCTCGCTTCATCCACTCGATCCGCGCCAGGCACCAGAAGATCTTGATGCCTATGCCCGGGATTCAGCCCGGCTCGCACAGACCCTCGCGATCCTCGAGAAGATTGCCGCCGCCAATGAAAAGGCGCTCATCTTTCTTGAGGACCTCGCCATGCAGGAGCGGCTGGCCGGGCTCATTGCGGACCGTTTTGGCCTTGCACGTCGTCCTACGCGGATAAACGGAACCGTCCCAGGGCCAAAACGTCAGGCGCTCGTCGAAGCCTTTCAGGCTCACCCGGGCACCTTCGATGTCATGATCCTTTCGCCGAGAGCCGGTGGGGTCGGACTCACACTTACTGCGGCAAATCACGTCATTCACCTCTCGCGCTGGTGGAACCCTGCCGTCGAGGACCAGGCAACCGACCGCGTCTTCCGCATCGGGCAGACACGCGACGTCCATGTGTATCTTCCCTTGGCGGTTCATCCCGATCCCGATCTCGCGCCATCCAGTTTTGATCTTCGACTCAACGCGCTCATCGAACGCAAGCGCAAGCTGACCCGCGATCTGTTCTTCCCGCCCGATGCAAGCGATGGCGAGTTGGGAGATCTCTTCCGCGAAGTTTCGCTCGAACGCGAAGTGACGGAAGAGGCGCCGAGCGAGGAAAACTCGTCTGGCGCGCCGACACCAGACGGCTCAGATTCCGTTACAACGCTCGCTACCGAGGAAGCCGACAACGGACAGGAGGAGGTGCCGGCAGAGATCGAGGCGGCTACGGAACCCGAGAGCGCGCCCGACGAAAACCAACCTGCCGCAATCGAAGACGATCAGGGCGCTTCAGAGCGTCGGACCCTGTCCCTGCCTCGACCAATCGCAGACGCGCAGATCAGGCTTTGGCGCAGGGGCCCGGGAGAGGAACGCCCAACCGAGGAGATCCTTGCACTCTTCAACGGCCTCCACATCGCAAAGGTCACGATCCGTGACCCCTATGCCCTCGCAACCTATTCCGCGCGGCGCTCGCAGATCAAGTTCCTCCAATCGTTGCGCAGCACGGCTGGCGCGCTCGAGAGCATCCTAATCGAGTATGCTCCCGAGGCCGAAGGGGACCTCGACGACGTCCGCAGCCGCACCCAGTTTGGCTCCGATTATGCCACCAGCTTTGGCGGTTCTGCTCCCCGGCTTGCCCTGGTGCGGCGAAGCAAGAGGGCGCGTGACGATGATTTCCACGATCGCTTCATCGAAGTGAATGTCCGTCATGCCGGAGGCGCCATCAAGCGGCACGAGCTGACCATCGGGCGCGGGGTCGAAGCTCTCTACAATGACCGCAGGCAATGCACCGTGACCTATGCGCCGCCGGGGACTGCCTAGAGCCAGCCATGATAAAATCGCTTTCCCGTCAGTCTGTCCCGACCCGCTGCAGGAAAGCACTCGCTGACGGGTATCTGGAAGCCAATCCGGGCACTGTCCTGGGTCCAGACGGGTATCTTTCGGACTATGAGGAAGCTCTCATCGAGGGAGTTCATCCCGATGCCTTCGTGCCTGACCTCATGGCCGGTGCCGGCAATGAGCTTGAAGGGAAGTTCCGTGCACCGCACTCCTCCTCTGCCCTCGCCGTCAATGCATTCGGATGGTTTGCCGGAAAGCCGGGTCTCGCCAGCCTGGCAGGGCATGAAGGGCTTGATCTTGTCGGCTTCGAACAGAAGTATCCGACAGGGTTATCGCGTGCCCAACCGCCGAACCTCGATGTCGTTCTGCACGGCTCCTCCGGGCTTGTAGCCGTCGAATCCAAATGCCTTGAATATCTCTCCCCGAAGGAAGCCAAGTTCTCGCCAAGGTATCGCGACGAGATCGTGGACGAACGCCGGGATGGCCCCTGGTTCGCCGAGATGATCCGCCTCATGGAGGAAGAGCGATCATCCTATCGTCATCTCGACGTCGCACAGCTCATCAAGCACGCCCTGGGGCTGAGCTATCGGCAGGAGCGCGACGTGACGCTCGTCTACGTTTGGTGGGAACCCGCCAATGCCGATGCATTCCCGGTCTTTGCCGCGCATCGCGAGGAGATCAGCCAGTTTGCAGAGAGGATTGGTAGCGGATCGCCAAACTTTGGCGCAGTTTCGTACCCTGAACTTTGGGCGCAATGGGCTTCGTCATCCGACGAAAGCTTGCATAGACACTGCGGACATTTGGTACGGAGATATTCGCGATTGATCGAAGTACTTTAGTGTCACCCGGGCCTACTGTGAGGACGGCAAACATTGGTTGTCAAAGTTATGAGCGCCTGCAAGGTTATCCCCAGACAGCATATCCCAAAAGAATGGACGCGCCGGGCATCCTTCCCGACACACCCAAGACTTCCAATTCTCAAACATGTCGCAAGCGAAATGCGGCCAGTCCCATCATGACTGCTTGAGATTGCCGACCGCCGTGACCTCGGATTGGCAGGCAGCCCGTCTTGTTTGCGCACGCAGTTGCTCAATGTCCTGATCGATATCGACAATGCGCAGGTCAAATGAATCTGGCGGAATCTCAGCAAACAATAGTTTTTCATTGCGCCCAGTACGTCAATTCTCAGATTGACTATGAGCTGGCGGCAACTGTGGACGGCACGAGAGAAAGAATTGCGAGATGTCTCACAAGCTTGTAGCACAAGGCTGTGACACACGTCGGTGAAGGTAAAACAAGTCTCTGATTTTGCTAAAGTAAAAAAGTTGGGTGGGGACCCTGCCACCCCAGCCAGTTTTCCTTCCGCACGCCCATGCCATTTCAAACCTGCGACTCGCGCTGCAAAAGCGATTCGCGGGGCACCTGTCGCATCCTTACAAATCGACTCACAAAATTGGCTTAAGGTACTGATTTTGGCTTATTAGTAGAAATGCGCCAAAAATGCCGTCAAGCCCCAAAATCCGCAGAAAATGGTAAATTTCGGGCGATGATCTGCCCTTAATTTGCGACCAACGCTGTAGTGTTAATGCAAGGGCGCGAATACACTTGTCCACGGTCGTTTCGAGACTGGCTGGCGGGTGAGGAAGCCCGCCCTTCAGGGAGGGGACGCAAGGCTCTGCTGGCGGCGCAATTCCGGTTGTGCCGGATCAGATCATAAGGCGTGGGCGGGGCCGCGTGTTCGACTTGGCTGCGGGGGCCATAAGTGAACGCTGTGCTCCACACGTCTGTGCAGGATCTCATCGGATCGAGCGTCCAGATGGCCGATCTGCGCAGCTATCTTCCCAAAGTCGCCGCCGCCCAGGTGCCCGTGCTGATCCAGGGCGAAACGGGCACCGGCAAGGAACGTGTGGCCGCGCTGATCCACGAACTCGGGCCGCGCCGCGACAAGCCGTTCGTCGCCGTCAACAGCGCCGCCCTGCCCGAACATCTGGTCGAATCCGAATTCTTTGGCCACGCCAAGGGCGCGTTTACCGGCGCGCTGGCCGATCATCCGGGCAAGTTTCTCCAAGCCGATGGCGGCACGCTGTTTCTCGACGAAATCGGCGAGATGAGCCTGGCGACGCAGAGCAAGCTGCTGCGCACGCTGGAGACGGGCGAGGTGACGCCGCTGGGCTCTACCCGCACGCACAAGGTCGATGTGCGGGTGGTGGCAGCGACCAACGAAGATCTGGACGAGTGCGTGGCGCGCGGCACTTTCCGTGCCGATCTGTTCTACCGCATCAATGTCGCGCGGCTCTGGGTCGCGCCCTTGCGCAGCCGCACCGATGATATCGGGCCGATCCTCAGCCATTTTATCGACGGGCTGAACCGCCGCTACGGCCGTCATGTCGAAGCACCCGACACCGCGCTGCTCGATGCGCTGCACGATTATGACTGGCCGGGCAATGTGCGCGAACTGCGCAATTTTGCCGAGGCGCTGTTTATCGATCCGCCCGAAAATCGCCCGGTCTATCTGGAAGACCTTCCCGATGGCTATCGCCGCCTGTTCGCCACGCATGAGGTCAACCGCCTGCCCGAACGCGAGCAGATCATGGAAGCGTTGCAGGAAACCCATTGGAACAAGGCTCAGGCGGCCAAAAGACTCAACTGGTCACGCATGACGCTGTACCGCAAGCTCGACAAATACGCGATCGATGACGAAGCGCCCGAAGCGTGATGCGCGCCCTGTAACACAAGTAACAGGTGTTACGCCCGCACTGTAACATGTGACACTCAACGCTGCGCAAAACGCGGCCCGTTTCGTCCGAAATCCCTGCAAAACCGCCATTCCCGCGCTTTTGGCACGCCCCCTGCTCTGTGTTGCCGCACAACCGATAGGGGAATTGTGCAATGGCCACTGGCGGAAATGGTTTGCGGGAACGGGCGGCCCCGATGGCGGCCTATGCGAACTATTTCGAGATCGGCCACAATGCGGCGGAATTCCTGATCGATGTCGGACAGGTCGAACCGCAAAGTGGCGATGTCCGCTTGTCCAAGCGGATCGCGCTCAGCCCCACCCATGCCAAGCTGTTGTCGCGGATGCTGGGTGACAGCGTCGACCGGTTCGAGCGCGACCACGGCGATATTCCCGATCTCGCCGCCCCTGATGTCACAGGCGATTTCGGCCTGACCAGTCCCGAAGAATTCGAGCGCCGCGCCGCCGATGCGCGTCGGCGTGCGCTCGCGCAACACTCCGATCCTGCAAAGAGGTGATCCGATGAAAGCCCAGATCCGTCCCAACCGGCTCGATATCAGCGACCGTTTTCCGCTTGCGAGCTTCACCATCCATACCGATGGCACACCGCGCCAGGCGGAAATCGTGGTGGCGACATCGCCCGATCTGTTCACCAGCAAGGAAGGCCGCAGCCGGTCAACCTTCTTCACGACGCGCGAGCAGGGCGTCCTTTCGCTGCCCCGCGCCGAAGCGGTCTACACGCTGCCGCCGGAAGTGCTGGCGCGCTTTACCGACGCGAACCGCTTGTGGTTCGGCCTTGCCACCGCGCCTGCGGGATCGGGCGACACCGGTTGGAGCGTGGATGTCCTGCCGACCGCCTCCAGCCCCTATATCTCGCTTTCGGGCTTGACCGACAGCTCGCTGCGGCGCGTACGGATGTTCCCGCACCGCGCGGGCGGCTCTGCCTATGGTGACGGGCACAACGAACCACGCCTGGTCTGGGCGGGCGACGCCGCGCAGCCGGGTATGCAGCAAACGGGCGGCCAGCCGCAAACGCCTGCCACGGCGCCCGCCGCGCCTGATGGCTCGACCCCGAATGGCTCGGTGCCCCCCGCAGCCGCTGTACCGTATGACGATGGCTTCGGCCCGCTGCCGGAAAGTGCTCCCGAAGCCGCAGCGCCGTCCTCGCCGCCCGCCGATACGCCGTCAGCGCAAGGGCTGGCAGAGGACGAAGCCGAGCGCGACCGGCTGGACGATCAGGGCGTTGAAGGCCCGGTGGTGGACGATCAGCCAGCCGCCCAGGCTTCCGCCTTTACCGGTCGCCCGCGCGCACTGACAGCGGCGGAATATGCCGGTGTCACCCGCATCAAACCGTCGCCCAACTATTCCAACGGCCGTGCCGGACAAGCGATCGACCGGATCGTGATCCACATCACCGATGCCGGGCAAACGCCCTATGTCGGCGACTGGTTCACGCGCGAGGAAGCCAATGCCTCCTCGCATTACATGGTCGACCAGAACGGCGCTGTGCTGCAATTCGTGCGCGAGCAGGACACCGCCTGGCACGCGGGCAACCGCACCGCCAACCGGCGCAGCATCGGGATCGAGCACGTCGCGGTGAAGCAGGGCGGTGCCACCTATGGCCGCACGCACTATCCGCACACCCCGCCAAGCGAAGCCGAATATCGCGCCAGCGCCAAACTCGTCGCGCATTTGTGCAAGAAGTATAACCTGCCCGCCAACCGCACGACGATTGTCGGGCATAGCGAAATCAACACCAGCACCACCCACACCTCGTGCCCCAACGGCGCATGGGACTGGGATCGCTACATGGCCATGGTGGCGGAGGAATTTGCACTGGTGACAGCGCAAAGCCTCGGCGTGGTGCCGGTGCAGGCGCTCAATCTGGATGCGGTGCAATTGTCCAACGAAGGGCAGGCCGTCACACCGCCCAGCACCGAGACCTATTCGCAGATGCGCAGCATTGCCATTCAGGCGATGCTGGCGGTCAATCCATCGCTTCTCGCTTTTGTTGTCGGTGCGCGCGCCGCAGCCGAACTCGGCGGCGTTTCGGTGGGCATCGGCCCGCAGGTCAACGCCGGATTGCTTGGCGGCGCTGGACTTGGCGCGGGGCTGATCTTTGCTCCCGGCAATGTCATGGGCGCCTATGGCGGAGCGGAAATCAACGCCGGATTCATCGCCGGGATCGGGGCCAATTTCCAGCTGACCGTCCTCAAGGGCGGCATCGACTCCTTCCGCGGGATCGCCCGCGCCGTCGGCATTTCGGGCGGTGAGGGTGTGACGGCGGGGGCCGCTGCAATCTTCAACGATGCGGGCAGCTTTATGGGCGTTAGCCTGCAAGTCGGCGTGGGTGTGAGCCTGACGCCGCTGGAGATTTTCACCAGCGTCCAACGCTCGGTGGCAACCCAGCTTGGCATGGCGATGGCCTTCAGCAACGAACAGGATGCGATGGCCGCAGGGCTCAGCGGCGGGAACGAAGAATTCGAGATCAAGTACCGGATGTTCATCCCCTCGCCGATCATCGCGGGGCTCCCGCTGATCGGCGATTTCGGCGGTGACGGGCGCAGCTTCAGCTACAGCGCGGGCAGCAGCCGGGGCGAAATGTCTGCCATCGTGGAGGTGACACCGGGCGGCGGGATCGCCGCGCTGCGCAACATCCGGCGACACTGGGAACCTTCCACCGCCTATGACCGTGACGAGACCGAAGCGGTCAGCGGCAAGCCCTCCTGGTGGAAGCAGAAGAAGCATTCCGGCGTGCGCCCGACGAGCAGCCAGGGCCTCACCGTCAGCGATTCCAATATGCGCGTCTATCGCGGCGCGCCCGGCACCTTCCGCAGCGTCTTCTCGATGACGAGCAATTCCTCGCCAGTCACGATGATGGCATCGGGCAACAATGTGCTGGTTCCCGGATCGCCCAATATCGACGCCGATGTGACGATCTATTTCCGTCGCAATTCCAGCGGACAGGTGGAAGTGAAGGCCATGGGCGACCATGACGGTTTCCCCGCGCACGAAATCTACGTCAACGGCCAGCGCATCCACCATTACGATCCGGTGGCCCATGGCGGCACGCCCAATTCGCTATTCCCGCCGAGCGACCGCGATGTGGATACAAGCTGGACAGTTATCCGCCCGCGCACAAGTACCGGCCAGTCCTATGACAGCTATGGCATGGCCGACACCGGCTATGGCGAAGGCCTCGGCGGGGCATTTTCCGGCGGGCAGTCGCGCACGATCAACTGGGATACCGTCCAGCAGATCGCGCAGCCGACCGATCTCAGCTGCTGGGCCACTTCGGCGGCAATGGTGATCGGCTGGCGGGACGACCAGAGCGTCACCCCGCAATCTGTTGCCGACATTGCACGGCGCAGCATCAAGCGCGCGATTGCGGGCGAGGATTTTGACGATCTCGCCGCCGAAATCGGCCTCACCTACGAACCGGCACAAAGCCTGCCGCCGGAAGAATGGTTCGCGCTGCTCGAACGCAAGGGGCCGCTCTTCGTCGCGGAGATTCCGGGCAATTCGGGACACGTTGTCGTGGTGACCGGGATGTATCAGGACGGGGACGACTGGTTCGTCCGCGTGACCGATCCGTGGGATATGGTGGTCGGCAAAGATGGCCGCCCGGCGGGCAATGTGCCGCGCACCCACGCCACGGGCAGCCGTTACATCCTGCCGTTCATGGACTTCATCCGCGCCTATGAAGCCGCCGCACCGCACGCGGTGGTGCAGGTGCTCCATGCCAACGGCACGCACGGCAAAACGCCCAATCGCGGCACGTCGACCCCGCCGGGCTATGCCATGGCGGATGCCGCTGCGCCAACGCCGACGCCTGCGCCGGTCGAGACACAACTCCCTGCAACACCCGCTCCGGCAGACCATGGCGGAGCAACCGAACCGCACGCGTTCGGCCCCGGTGTGGCGGTCACAAGGCAGGTGCTCGACAAGGGCAAGCGCCGCTATGAACTGGCCCAGCTGAAGGGCTTCGTGCAGCCGCAAACCGGTTATCAGGCCAATGTCGATCCGCAACGCGCCACGCCAATCCAGCTGAATGACTGGCCCTATATCGACGGACCGAATGGCCGCACGCAGGCGGGCATCGCCATCGACTGGTCGCATCAGGGCGGCGCGGTCGGCAATGTCGGCATCACGCCGCTCGACGGTGCATCGCCCGATGGCTGGAACGTGCAAGTGCTGGCCGATGTGCTGCCCGGCACGCATGGCCCCGGCAAAGCGCAACTGCGGGTCGAGATCGTCACGCTGTTCACCAAGGATGGCGAGGAAGAACAGGTGGCCGTCAGCGAAGTCACGCTGAACGGCGATGGCCAGCATACGATCCGGCACGATGTCGACAATCGCGGTGGCGCCGACGCCCAGCCCGCCGCCTCGCCAGAACCGGCCCAGGCCTGATCGCGCGAGGGATTGCAGCGCCATGGCAAGGCATATTCCCCCACCCCCCGGCACCGCCGTTGCCGCATTCGCGGATGCGCCGGCCGAAGCGATGTCCGGCAGGGATGCCTTCGGTCGCCCTATCGGCGGCGGCATTGGGGGCAGCTCCGGCGGATATGGCACCGGCCTGCCACCGGCCTTCGGCGAACCGGCAGACGGCACCGCGCCGCAACCGAAGGAAAAGGCGGTCGATGCGCTAGGCCGCCGCGCCGGACAGCTTTCGGACGAAATCGACTTCCCCGCCTTCGTCGCCTCGCTGGTGCACGGCACCTTCGATGCGATTGTCGACAGCTCGATCCGGCAGACCGAATCCTTTGCCGAACTGGTCTCCGCCGTCTCCAAGCCGCTGGATGAATTCACCCGCGACAACGTCACCGAAGGGCAGACGCGCGGCTGGCTGGTCGAGCAATATCCCGACGATCTGACGCTGGTCGATGATGGCAGCGGCAGCATGAAGCTGGCTCCCTATATCCCGCCTGGGCGCGAAGAGGCCGAGAGTTCCACTGCACTGCGCGATTACGGGCTTGAAGGCTCCCCGGTCGATACCGAGACGCTGGAGAACGCATTGCTCCCGCTGGCCCGTCGCCGGATGGCGCAGCAGCGGCTGTCGACGCTTTCGAACATGGTGTTGATGGGGATGCAGCGCGTCGTCGTGAAGGACGGCATGATCGACACCTCGCTGCGTTTCCGCGCCGCGGCTAGAGACCGGGCGGCGGTGACCTATGCCACCGGCGGCGATGCCACCACGCCGCAGAACCAGTGGGGGGCGCGCGGCACCCAGCAGGCGGCGGTGAAAGTCGCGACGGTAGACGTCAACGCGCAGTCCGACACGCAATTGCAGGCCGATATCCAGGGCAAGGTGCGGATCAATTTCGCCAGCGATTACGTCCCCCTCGAACGCTTTGTGGACGAGGCGCAGCGCGCCCTGCTCGAACGCCATAGCCGCCGCGCGGATGCCACCGTCGCCGCCGCGCGCGCCGTGCAGGCGCTGCCGCCCGCGCCTGCGCCGCTTCCAACACCGGCTCCAGACCCGGCTCCGCAAGTCGCGCCCGCTCCGGCCCCTGGGGGCACGCCATGATGCTGCGCCGCCCCCTCTCCGCCCTGCTCAGCGAAGTCGCCCAAGGCGCTGCCGAGGGCGCGCACGGCGCGCCCGTAGCGATCCGCGATATCGAGATGGAATTGCCCGTCGAACTGCGTTTCGACTGGTCGGGCGCGGAAACCGAATTGCTCGGCGATGTCCCGCTTTTCCTCACCCGCACCGCTTTCGACGCCCCGCCCTCGCGGCTGTTCGTGCGCTGGGCCGCCGAACCGGCAGGAGACGGCGCATGAGCGAGCGTTCCTCCCTCCGGCTCGAGGATTTTATCCAGGCCGTCCAGTCGCAGCTCGACAAGGCGCAGGCGGCGATGGCGATCAAGGCGCGCAATATGAACCTGCCGCTGACCTTCGCGATCAAGGACATCAATCTCGATCTGCGCGCGCATATCGAGTTTGCGAACAGCGAAATCCGCATCCGCCCGGCAGCGGCGGGGGAAACCGATGCGAGCGTGTTCCACCTCGTCTTTACCGCCATCACGCGGCCTGCCATCGAGGAAAACGCCATCGCCTTTGCCGATGATCCCGATGACCAGTCGCTCGACGAGCTGGAGGAAGAACTGACCGTCGAGGAGCGTCGCCGTCTCGAATGGGCGGGCATCCAGACCGTGCGGCAATTCCAGGAAGCGCAGGACAGAGGGGCGGTGAGCACCATCGGACGGGTGACGAACCTGCCGGTCGAACGGCTGCGCAAGGCGCTGGAGCGTGCGAGCGCGCCGCAGGTACAAATGGTCGAGCCGGTCACGCCCGACACAGCGGAAGGCCCGCCGCTGCTGCGGGTGACCGGGCGCAATCTGCTGCGCAAGGGGCACTTCCCTCAGGTGAAGATCGGCAACCGGCCGGTCTCGATCCTCAAATCCTCGCCCGGAGAGCTGCTGCTCGCCCCCGCTGACGACCAGTGGGCAGGCGAGCTCTCGGTCGAACCCGCGCCGCAAGCCGCCAGCGCGATGGCGTTCGACCTGTCCGAATGCGCGCCGCTGGTTGCCACGCAGAGCACGCAGGTGCTGCCATGATAACCCGCGCCCTCTCGCTGGCCGAGCCGTGGAGCGCCGAAGGCGACCGGCAGTATTCGCTGCCCGATACGCTGCTGGTGAAGCTCTCGCTCGGCGAAGCACCACGCGACATTCCCGTTTTGCGCGATGTGACGCGCCGGGCGCAGGTTGCGGCCACGTCCATCGACGGCGGCCCGATCGACCGCATCACCAGCGAAATCGCCGGCGGCTTCCGCGCCGTGCGGCTGCACGCGGCGGCGAGCCACGCGCATGAAACGGGCAAGCGGCATCACGGCTTTGACGCCATCGAGGAAGTCACCGGAGTTGCCCGCACGCTCGCGCTGCGGGTGCCCAAAGGCACGCCGATTGGCGCGCTGTGCGAAATCCTCCGGCAAATTCCCACGGTCGAAAGCGCGAGCCCGAACTATCTCACCGCCACCCCGTTCGACATCCAGGCCCCTGCGGGCGGCTTTGGCGACGACGAGGTGCACCGGCTGCACGCCATGGTCAACGCATCGCAAGCGCTGGCGCACGAACCCGGCGATGCGGGGGTGCATATCGGCCTGATCGACAGCGGCATTGCCAAGGACCATGCCGAGCTCGCCCACGCTTTTCAGGCCGGATACGATACCGTGCGGCTGGATGATGGCGCGGTGGCCGCGGGCGTTACGCTGCTGGGTGACCACCGCCACAATGACAGCAATCCGGCGGACGATCATGTCGGCCACGGCATGGGCTGCGCTGGGATTATCGCCGCGCGCGGCCTCAACATACCGCGCGGCCTTGGCGGGGCGAGCCGCATCCTGCCGATGCGCGCGCTGGCCGCAGCGCAGCTGCCCGGCAAAGGCAAGGCCGTGGGCATCGGCGCGCTGAGCGATCTCGACATGGCGATGAAGCTGGCGGTCGATCTGGGCGCGAAGGTCATCAATATGAGCTTCGGCACCGATGATGCGGCGCTGTCGCCAAACAGCCCGAAGCCGCATCGCGAGATTGTCGACTATGCCATCGCCCGCGGCTGTATCCTGATCGCGGCGAGCGGCAATAACGGGCAGGAGACGCGCTACTGGCCCGCCGCCTATCCTGATGTCATCGCGGTCGGTTCGGTCGAGAGCGATGGCGGCATTTCCGGTTTTTCCACCCGCGGCGCACACGTGGCGCTGTGCGCGCCGGGCAGCCGCGTTCTTACGACCTCGATCAGCGGATACCAGCACGCCACGGGGACAAGTTTCGCCGCCCCTTTTGTCTCGGCAACAGCGGCGCTCCTCGTAGCGCGGGCTCACAGGCGGGCGTTTCCGGTCAATGCCGCGCTCGCCAAGCGTATCCTGATGGCCAGCGCCCGTCCGTTTGCGAGCGGAGCGCCTGCCGGTTGCGGCAGCGGCGTGCTCGATGCCCATGCGGCCTTGCTCGCGCTCGATCAGGAGATCGACAGCGTGCTCGACGAACGTCCCGAGGACGACGCTCCGGGCCCCGTCAGGGAGCAACCCGCCACCAACAGCGGAGGCGCCGATGACGGATGACCGAAAACCCCGTTAACCGCCTAAAATGTTTACCGATTTTCTAAGATCAAAGCAATTTATCAAGGAGTAAGACAATGGCCCGTATCCTTCTCAACACCCGCTTCCTCGACGTGGCAAAGCGCGAAAATGTGGCTTCGACGCGGCTCCTTGACGAGCGCGCGAAGCTGTCCCGATTGGCCGATGACAAGAAGCTGACGTCGGCGCAGGAAGCCAAGCTGGCAGAGCTGGACGCGATCGAAGACGAGCGCGCCAAGAGTGCCAAGAACAACAACAAGCACACCGAAGTGCTCGACCCGCTGTTCGTGGCAACCCGCACCCTGCTCAACACCAACAAGCTGCTGCCCGTTGCCCTGCGGTCGCAGGAAGCCGGGGTGCTGGGCTTCGACACAGCCAAAACCTCCGATCCGGCCAATCCGACCGACGAAGAGAAGGAATCGCTGATCAAAACGGCGCTGACCTTCGGCCTGCTGCAGGCCGAAGGCGCGGTGCCGCCGCCGGTCACCGTGGTCGGCCAGCAATCCGGCACCACCGGAGTAAAGGCCAGCGGCGCAGCGCATGGCAAAACGCTCTATCCCGACGAAACCAGCAAACGCTACGCCGAGTTCACGCAGGAATTCTTCGAAGCGGTCGGCGAAGCGGCCAGCTATGGGCAATTGGCAGAAGACGTGTTCTCGATCCTCTCGCTCGAAGGCGATCCCGACGGGCCGGATGGCGATACATACGAACCCATCGTCGATGCCGAGGAGTTCGCCAAGGTTCTGCGCGGCCTCAAGGACCGGGGTATCCATACCACGGTGCCGCAATTGCGCCGCCGCGTGAACGAAGTGCTCGACGAAATCCAGAATGTCGGTTCGCGCGACAGCATTGCGCTGACCGGGATCGAGCTGCCCGATCTCGACAACCTGGCCGACCAGAACATCGTGCGGGAAAACATCCGCGTGATGGGCCCGATGATCGTCTCGGCAATGTTCGAGGAGTTGAAGGTTTTCCAGGTGGTCGACCGGATCGTCGAACAGTTCCAGCGCGGTATGCTGCCGGTCGGTTCCGGTACTGCCGGGCGGCTGCTCTACAATTACTGGCGCGAGGCGCCCAACCGGATGTCGGAACAGGAACGGCGCGATTTCCAGACGATCACGCTCGGCGTTCCGGGCGGCAATCCCAACGCGCTGGTCAATCGTGATTTCAACGATCTGTGGATCCGCTTTGTCTCGTCGGTCTCGTCCTATGTCCGGCAGAACGATGTCGATACCTTGCTGCGGTCGTCCGTTCCGGGATCGATCAGCCAGCAACAGGTGCGCAAGGCCGCGCGCGATCTCGCCGCGAACCTGACACTGCATGGCTATGGCATGGCACATTATGCCGCGCGCGAGATGCAGGCGCAGGTGTCCTTCGTCATCAAGTTGCTGCAAGACAAGGAAATTCTCAGCGCTTACGGCGCGCGGGATATGTGGCAGGTGATTGACCACGTGGCGACCTACGATCTCGGCGGAGCCAAGACGAGTTCACGCTATCGCACGCTGGCAACCTGCGGCACGATCATCGTCGAATGGTTGGCGAAGCGGGCCAAGGAAATCAGCAAGCCTACCGGAATGCTGATCAACCTTGCCGAGGTGCGCAATCCGGTCGACGAGCCCAATCACCGGGCCACGGTCAACCCCAGCGACTATGACCTGGTGAATGCCTGCGAATTGTGGCTGGCTGATACCGCCACCAGCGATAGCCAAATCGAAGAGCTGTCGCAGCCGCGCGAAGCGCCCACCACCACCAGCAAACCGATCCCGATCCCCGCCATGGCGCGCGATATGCTCGATGGCATGGGCATCGGCATGGCCAATGGTGGAGGCCGGGGAATGGGGTGGACGCGGCACTGATCGCGCCCTCGCTCTAACAGGAAAGGAATACCGTCATGAGCTATTTCGCTCCCGCGGTCGAACCGCTGATGCACAAGGTGGAACGGCGCTTGCGCCGGGCCGCCCAGCGGATCGGGACGACGGACCCGGTGCCGTCCGTGGCCGACCTGCTGCGCCGCACCTTCCACTATCCCGAAGGCGATCCGCGCTATGCCCGCAACGCGCTGATGCCGATGGCCGCGCCGTTCGAGCCAAGCTTCTCGGAGCTGCAACCGAACATCCTGCGCTTCACCATCGAGCCGCTGCCGCCCGAGGCTTCGGGGATCGACCGCCGCAACGAGTCGACCCGCGAAATGCGCCGCCTGCTGGGCCAGAATATCGGCAGCGATGCCGTCTACTGGTTTGACCGGGCGAGCGAGCCCTTCCGCGGCATGAGCGCAGGCGGCAAGCTGGATTACGGTGCGTTTTTCGGTTCGTCCTATGATCGCGACGGGCTCTATTCGTCCAAGGTCTATTACGAGACCAATGGCGAAGGCGCGTCGATCGACCAACTGCCCATGGGCCTGTTCCGCACGGTACAGGTGGTGACGCAGCTGATCCCCGGGCTGAAGCCGCTGTTCACAACGCTGGCTGCGGAGCGCCAGTCGGGCTCGCAACGCCTCACTTTCGCCGCAACGCAGCCGCTCCGGCTTGCCGATCTGCAACCCGCGCTGGATGCGCTCGGCCTCGGCCACCGCCTGCCGGGTATAATGCAGACGGTCGGTCTGGTGTTGGGTGGCAGGTTCGATTTGCCCGCCCATGCCGCGCTGCTGGCGTTCGGTGAAGGCCCCAATGGCCCAGACTTCGAGCTGTATCTGCTGCTCGCGCATATCCCCGATGTGCCGCCCAGCTTCCTCAGCCTGCTCACCATGGGTCTGGCCGAACGCCCGCGCAGCCTTGCCGCACTGGAGCGGTGGATGGGGGCCTTCACGCCTGATGACGAGCACTGGCCCGGCCGCTTCTCGATCATCAGCCTGAAGACCGATCGCCACTCGCCGCCCCGCGTCAGCCTGTATCTGCGCCCGGTGGAATTCGAACTGCACGCCGAGGCCCTGCCATCGGCAGCCTGAGGCGCGTCCCCTTCTCTTGCAAAGGTTCCGTCATGACCAGTATGTCCCCGCATCCCGTCCCGGCCGCCATGGCAGAGCCGCAACCCGCGCCCGAAGTGCGCGCGGCGGTGGCCGATGTCCTGCAGAAATCACCCGCCTTCCGGGCGATGAACGCGCAAGACCAGAAGGCCATCGCCAAGGCCACCGCGCAAGTGGCGGGCTATCTCGCACAGCCCGAAGGGATGGACGGGCGCGCGGTGGGCGGCGTCGTGCCGCAGGGAATGGCCGCAAACGATCCCGGTGCGCCCGCGCAGGGAATGTTCTTCGGCAATGACAAATCAGCCGATGAAGCGAGCTGGGACGAGCGGCGCGCGGCTGTCGATGCCATCGGGGAAGGCAAGTTCCGCGCCGATGCCGCCCGCGAAGGCGCGGCGGTGGCGGGGGAATTGCTCAACCAGGTGAAATTCCCCGATTTCGTCTCCGGCCTGATCGAGGGCGTGTTCTCTTCCATCACCAAGAGCTCGATCGAGCAGATGGAAGCCTATCAGAACATGATCGCCAATGTGGCGAAATCGCTGAAGCAATACATGGACGATCACGTCACCATGAACCAGGGGCGGGACAATCTGGTCGACCAGTTCCCCGACCTGTTCGAAATCGGTAGCACCGGCGGCGGCGACGGCTTCGGCGATTTCAGCGGCGGCCTTGCCGATGGCGACGATTTGTTCGGTGACAGCGGCGCGAGCGCGGAACCGCGCCTCAAACTGCGCGACGGGGTGGACGAAAGCGCGGCGCTGGCAAAGATCAACAACACACTCACATTCGAGGACGGAAATCTCAAGAGCCTCGACCTGTCGGACGAGAATGTCGAGCGCGCGCTGGTTGAAAACAGCCGGATGCAGCTCGCCCGCCAGCGCCAGCAACTCATGGCCAGCATCGTGCTGATGGGGATCAACCGGATTGTCGTCACCGACGGACGCATCTCGGCCAAGATCAAATATGATGTCCGCACGTCCGATCGCCTGTCCAAACGGCGCAGCGCCTCGGCGATGGATTACGCGCGGGATCGCTGGGGCAATGTCCAGAAGAATCGCAGCCGCGAAGGCGAATACGAAAACAATTCCTCGGTCTCGGGTAAGCCGGGCACCGAGGAATATAGCGCCGACTGGTTCGCATCGGGCAATTACAAATATGAAGAACGCCCGATCATCACCGCCAGCACCATGGCAGCGGAAACACAGGACGCGGCAATGCAGGCCAAGATCGAGCTGCAGGGCGCGGTCGATGTGAATTTCAAATCGGACTATCTGCCGCTCGACCAGATGGCGACGCCGGGCATGATCGCGGCGATCCAGGGCAATGCAAGGCCGGTCGATCCCAATGTCGTGCCCAGCCCGCGCGGCGCGCCCGCCCCCGCGGCGGCAACGCCTGCGCCTGCAACCACAGCCCCCGCGCCGGTAGCGGCTCCCGCCGCATAAGGAGCACTGCGCGATGTCCGTTTCCCTTCCCCCGCCCGCCCCACCTCCCGCCAACGCAAAGCCGCAAAGTGCGGCGCTCGCGAAAACCAGCGCCGAGGCCATCGACGCCACGCGCCCGCAAGTGCGCGACGCGCTGCTCGCCGCGCCTGCCTTCTCCGCGCTATCGGATGCCGAACGCGCGCAGATCGCGGCAAACACCGTCAAGGTCGTCAGCTATATGACCGATCCCGACGGCATTCTGTCCGAGACGGGGCAGACCATGGCCGCGCCGCCTCTGCCTGCCGCTCCCCAAGCGCAAGCCCAGTCCGCGCCGGTCGCCGAAGCCATGCGCGAAAGCGCGACCGAGGCGACCAAGCGCCGCCTTTCGGGCAAGCAGGGCTTTGCCGGGCAGGATTTCGAGGCGGGCGCGGTGCGGCAGGGGGTCGAGCAATTCGGCGAAATGGTGCAGAAGGTCGACTTCCCCAAATTCGTCGGCGGGCTCATCAAGAACGTCTTCCAGGCGATTGTCGAAAGCTCGATCGAGCAGATGCGCGCCTATGGCGAACTGATCGCCAACGTCTCCAAATCGGTCGACCAGTTTATGGCGGACAACATCACCGAAGCCTCGGGCCGCGATTATCTCGCCGACAAATACCCCGATGTCATGGGCATCAATACGGGCGGCGGCGGCTTTTCGGACGGGTTTGCCGATGGCGATCCGGCCAGCGAAGAAGCGAGCAAGCCGGTGCTCGAAGCGACCGGCGAGGATGCCGCGGTGCGACTTGCCGAAATCAGCAAGCAGATGAACGTCAATCCGCCCGTTACCGATCTGTCCGATGCCAATGCCGAATTGCGGCTGGTGACAGCGGCGCGGCTGGAGATGGCCAAGAGCCGCCAGCAATTGCTGTCGTCGATGGTGATGCTGGGCATCAACCGTATCGTGGTGACCGATGGCTCGATCAACGCCAAGGTTGTGTTCGATATGCGCGCTTCGGACAAGGCACAGCGGTCCTCGCGCGCCAGTATGCACGACCGCGAGGCGCAGAAATACACCCAGTCGGCGAAGGCCGAATATGGCAGCTGGTACACGCCATATTCCGCCAGCGCCTCCTTCACCGGGCAGCAGGAACACGTCGCCACGGTCGGCTCTGCGGTGGATGAGAACAGCGAGTCCAAGGCAGAGGTCAAAGCGCGGCTTTCGGGCGATGTGCGGGTCAATTTCAAGAGCGATTTCCTCCCCATGGAGAAGATGGCGACGCCGGGCATGATGTCCGTCATCCAGGGCAATTCGCTGCCCTTCGATCCCAACCGGAAGGAAGAGGCGACGTCGTAATGGCCATGCAGATCACGCCCGTTGAAGATGCCACCATCGATGCCGCGCTGCGCAAGGGCGAGCATCTTGTCGCACAAGCCACCGGGACCGGTTTGGCCTTCGCCTTCGACGAGATCGGCCATATCGAGTTGCCGCCCGACAGTGCGCTGCAAGTCGACAAGGCGCAGTTGCGCGCGCTCGCCTCGCTCTATCTGGCTGCGGAGCTGGAGCCCGCTGGCGTCATTCCGGCTGCCGAAGCACTGGCGGGGCTTGCCGGCAGCAGACTCAACATCGCGCTTGGGCCGGTGCGGCCACTGGTCGGCGATTTCTGGGAGAAGCGCCGCCAACGCCCCGACGAGGGCGAGCGCAACGCCTTTTTCGCGCGGCTTTATGGCACGTCTTCCGGTCCGCTCACCGCAGGGGTTGATCGAAACGCCTTGTTCGAAGACCGGATGCTGACGCTGTGCGAGGCGCTGATCGCGCTCAACGGGCAGGCAGGGGGACAATTTGGCGGGTTTACGGGGCAGGCCCGCGTTCGCTCGGCAGCGCGCAAACTGCTCGCCAATGTGCTCGGCGCGAGTGGCGGGATCACCGCGTTTCTGGCGAGCGAGATTGTCGCGACGCTCAAATCCGCCTTCGCCATGCTCGGCCACCCGCATCTGCGCGGACAATTCGGCGCGCGCAATATCTGGGATGTGGTGGCGGCGATTTTCCGCCTGTCGGGCCGTCCGGCGCGCGCGCCCTCGGCCTATATCCGGCGCGGCAAATCGGGCATGACTATCCTCGCCTGGCTCGCCGAAGCGAGCGAGACGCTGGAGGGCAATTCCCCGCTGGTCGGACAAGGCGATCCGGTGATCGGCGCGGCGACCGAATGGATCGAAGCGGTGCTGGAGCTTGGCGAGAGCGCAGTGCAGGATGGCCCGACGCCGCCCGCTGGCAGCTCCTCCCCCTGGGCGCAGATCGGATATTGAGACGTGGCGGCGGCGGCCCCTCCCGGCCAGACCGCGCGCAGCGACGTGCGCGAGGGCCTGCGCGAAGTCCTGACATCGGCGCAGGCGTTCAACGCGCTGGAACCCGAAACCCGCAAGGACATTGCCCGCTCGCTGGTCAAGATCGGCTCGACCGCGCTCGATCTGGCAGAGGAGGAAGAACACGCCGCCAAGCGCAAGAAAACGCGTCAGCCGCTCGCCATGGCACAATCGCAACCCGGCTTCGGCGCGGCGACCGACCGGCTGGCACAGACCACGCGCGATACGCTCAACGCTGTATCCTTCCCGCGTTTCGTCAGCGAGCTGATCACCGGCGTGTTCAAGGCGATGAACGATTCGAACCAGCAGCAACTCACCGCCTTTGTCGATCTGATCAAGAACGTCGCCGCCTCTACCGAAGGGTTTGCCGATGCCAATATCGGCAATGGCGGGGCGCGGACGTGGCTGGCGGAAACCTTTCCCGGCTCTTTCGCCATCGAAGGCGGCAGCGATCCCGAATTTGACCGCCCGCAGGATATGACTCCCGAAGAGCGCGCCGAATGGGAAGCCGAAAATGCCGCCGAGCAGCAGCTTGTGCTCGTCTCGGGCGGCACCTTTCCCTCCGAAGGCGCTTTGCGCAGCGCCTTGGGCCTGCCCGAAGGCCAGTCCATCCCCACCGGCGACCCTGAAAGCCTTGTGCCGCTCGCTCGCTCCGCCCTCGCCCGCAACAAGCAGCAAATGCTCGCCACCATGGTGCAGATGGGCCTGCAGCGGATCGTGATCGAGAGCGGGCGGCTCAATGCCTCTATGCGGTTCCACGTCGATACGTCGAGCGTGGCCAACGAAGACAGAGGCTCGCAGTTCGATATGCGCAACACCGTGGAAGCGGGCGCGAATGCTTCGGTGGGGCCATGGGGCGCGTCGGCCAAGGTGCAGAACACAATCGGTTTCGTATCGACCAACCGCGCGCAGAATAGCGAGGAGATCAATACCGAGCTCGACCTCGACAGCGGGGTGGAGCTGATTTTCCGCACCGATTACGTGCCGCTCGACAGGCTGGCAGGCGGCGAAGCGCGCGAGCGGATACGGGTCAATGCGATCAATCCCGAAGCCGAAGCGGCGCGGATCGATAGCGCGCGCACCGCCCGCGCCGAGCGGCGGCAGACCGACCGCACCGCGCGGCGCGACCAGCTCGATTCTCGGCTGCAAACGCCCGAAGCGCCCGCGCCGATGACGCCTATCGAGGTGCCGCAGCCGCAAACGCCGCCTACTGACGGATCAAGCTCGGAAAGCAGTTCGGCAGCGCCCGCTGCTGGCGAGCCGGCAAGCGCAGCCGATCCGGCAGCCGCGGCGTCCTGATCGCTAGCCGCCGGGCTCCTGCGACAGATCAAGCGCGGGTTGCGGGTGGTGGGGCACCAAGATCAGCTCCCCGCCCTCGATCCGCACCGAGGCGAGCCGCGAGAGCAGGTTCATCCCGATCACATTGGTCTGCCCCAGCCCCGGCGCGATCACCGCATCCAAATCGCGCGCGATGACATTGCCGAAGCGCATCTCGCCAATGCTGGTGGTGTAGGCGGCGGCCACCCCGTTCGCGGTGTTGAGCCGGATGGGGAGCCCGCCTTCACGCGGCTCCAGCCCCGCCGCCGCTGCGGTTTCTTCGGACACGGCGGTTAGCGTTGCGCCGGTATCGACCAGAAAGCTGGCGCGGTGGCCGTTTATAGTGGCGTCCAGCCAGTAATGCCCGTCCACGTGCTGCGCGATGCGGGTTTCCTGCCCTTCGACAATCTGTTCGGGATAGCCCAGTTCCGGCACCGCCAGCGAAAAGCGCGGGTCCATGCGCGACAGCTGCAACACGACGAGCACCAGCACGCCCATCAGGCACAGCGTGCTCGACAGCCGGAGCACCCGCCCGAGCACCGGCAAACGCCCGTTCACCAGCGAACCGACCAGCCCCGCAAACATCGCCACCAGCGCGGCAATCAGCAGCAGCGATTTGTCCAAAGCGCGGATCGAATGCGCCAGCTGGTCAAAGATGGGAGCGAAATCCATGGCGGCTTATATAACAGCTATTTCCGGCTTGGCGATGAACCTGCCACAAAAGTCAGGGCGCGCTGCGCGGGATGGCGGCCTTGGCGAGGATGAGCGAGAAGCGCCGCTCGCTATCGGTCCAGCGTGCCTGCGGCGTCCAGCCGCCTGCCAGCAGCAACATATTGGCGCTGCGCTTGCCGAATTTGTGGCTATTTTCGGTGTGGATGCTCTCGCCCTTCTGCATGGTGAAGGCGTTGCCGGAAACGCGGAATGTGACGTCTTCCTGCGCCACCAGATGCATTTCGATGCGGGCGTAAGTATCGACCCAGCGCGCTTCGTGGCGGAAGGCATCCACGGGGATGTCGCCATCCAGTTCACGGTTAATCCGGATGAGGAGGTTCAGATTGAACGCCGCCGTAACGCCCGCCGCATCGTCATAGGCGGCTTCAAGCACCTTGCGCGGCTTGATCAGATCCATGCCGATCAGCAGCTGCGCTTCATCGCCCAGCGTGGCGCGCATTTCGCGCAGTAAATCGACCGCAGTGCGCGGCACCATATTGCCGATGGTGGAGCCCGGGAAAAAGCCGAGCTTGGGCGCGTCATGCACCTCTGTGGGCAATTCCACACGTTTGGTGAAATCGGCCTCCACCGGATGCACCGGCAAGCCGGGGAACTTGGCCGATAAGTCCGCTGCCGCCGCGCGCAGGAACTCGCCCGAAATGTCCAGCGGGACATAGGCCACCGGATTGATCGCGGACAGCACGAGCGGCGTTTTCACCGAAGAACCGGAGCCGAATTCGACGATAGCCCTGCCCGGCCCGATCAAACGCGCAAATTCCTCGCCGCGCTCCCGCAAGATCTCGGTCTCGGCACGGGTCGGGTAATACTCCGGCACCTGCGTAATTTCTTCGAACAGCGCGGAGCCGCGCTCGTCATAGAACCAGCGGGCCGGCACGGCCTTTTGCGCTTGCGCAAACCCCGCGAGGACATCGGCGCGGAAGGCGCGGTCGACCCCGTCATCGTCGAGATCGACCAGCCGTATGTCGGAATTCTGCGCCATTACAGGTCCCTTGCCAGCCGCAGGCCGGTGAATTGCCAGCGTTGCTGGGGGTAAAAGAAGTTGCGGTAACTGGCCCGCGAATGGCCGCGCACGGTCGCGCAGCTTGCGCCTTTGAGCACCCACTGCCCGGCCATGAACTTGCCGTTATATTCGCCAACCGCACCCTTGGCAGGCCGGAAGCGCGGATAAGGGAGATAGGCCGAGCGCGTGAATTGCCAGACATCGCCGAACAGCTCCCCCGTTCCGGTCGGGGAAGGCGGTGCAGCACGGTCGAGCTGGTTACCCGCAGCCGCATCGTGGTCCTGCGCTACCGCTTCCCATTCGAACTCGGTCGGCAAGCGCGCTCCCGCCCAGGTCGCAAAGGCATCCGCCTCGAAAAAGGAGATATGCGCAACGGGCGCTTGCGGATCGCGCTGCTGCCAGCCGCAATGGGTGAAATGCTGGTCCTCGCGCCAGTATAGCGGCGCGGTGATGTGGCAGCGGTTAACCCACGCCCATGCATCGGACAGCCACAGGCGGTGGTCCGAATAGCCGCCATCGGCAATGAATGCGTCCCATTCGCCGTTGGTGACGAGCCTGCGCGACAACGCAAAGGGTTCGAGCAACACGCGGTGCGCCGGGCCTTCATTGTCGAAAGCAAAGCCGTCTGACTGGTGACCTATCTTCGCCACGCCGCCGGGGTGCGAGAGCCAACTGGTAGCCCCCTCCCCTTGCGGGAGGGGGTTGGGGGAGGCGTTCGCCGCGTCAGCGGCGACATTCGGCGCCGACCCCTCTCCCTCCGCGCCTGACGGCGCTCCTCCCTCTCCCGCAAGGGGAGAGGGTTCAAACATCGCCGGGCCGGTCGGATTCTTGCTGAAAGCGTGCTTGATGTCGGTCAGCAGCAATTCGATATGCTGCTGCTCATGGGCAATGCCGAGCGCGATCAGCTCGCCGCATTCGGGCCGTTCGAACAACGGCTCCATCGCCTCGTCCACCGCTGCCCGCCAGTCGAGCACACGCGCCAGAGTAGGCCGCGTCACCAGCCCGCGATTCTTGCGCAGAATGCGGTCGCCCTCGGCCTCGTAATAGGAGTTGAACAGGAACGGGAATTGCCTGTCGAACAGCGTGTAGCCTTCGGCATGATCGCGCAGCAGGAAGGTTTCCCAGAACCACGTCGTATGCGCCGCGTGCCATTTGGCGGGCGAGGCGTCGTCCATCGATTGCACCGTTGCATCGGCCTCGCTCAGGAGTGCGAGAAGACTTTCGGTGAGCGCGCGGGTGTGCCGGTATTGCTCACGCAAATCGTCAGAAACGGGGGCGTTGGTCGTGGCTTGGGAAAGCTCTGGCAACGCCTTCTCCTGTCAATGCAATTGGACACGTGCCCGACATCATGCGCCAGACGGCATATAATGGAAACCCTCTGACCGCGAAAGGTTTCCCCCCAGCGTCAGGCAGTTGCTCACGCCGCCTGCCGGTTACCCTCCGACAATTCGCGGTTAAGCATTTCGGCGAGCAGGAAGGCCAGCTCCAGCGATTGCGCGGCGTTCAAACGCGGGTCGCAATGCGTGTGGTAGCGGTGGTTGAGCCCGGCATCGGTGATCGCCACCGCGCCGCCGGTGCATTCGGTCACGTCCTGCCCGGTCATTTCCAGATGGATGCCGCCCGCATGGCTGCCCTCGGCGCGGTGCACGTCGAAGAAGCCGCGCACTTCGGCAAGGATGCGCTCGAACGGGCGCGTCTTGTAGCCGCTATCCGCCTTAATGACATTGCCGTGCATCGGATCGCAGCTCCACACCACCGGATGGCCTTCGCGCTGCACGGCGCGCACCAGCGGCGCGAGGCCTGCTTCGACCTTGTCGTGCCCGAAACGGCTGATAAGCGTGATGCGCCCCGGCTCGCGCGCGGGGTTGAGGATGTCGAGCATCTCCAAAAGAGCATCAGGCGCAAGGCTCGGCCCGCATTTCATGCCCAGCGGGTTGTTCACACCGCGCAAGAATTCGACATGGGCGCTGTCGAAGAAACGCGTTCTGTCACCGATCCACACGAAATGCGCGGAGCAGTCATACCATTCGCCGGTCAGCGAATCCTGCCGCGTCATCGCCTCTTCATAGGGCAGCAGCAGCGCCTCGTGACTGGTGTAGAAGCTGGTCGCCTTCAGATGCGGATCGCCTTCGATATCGACACCGCACGCTTCCATGAAATCGAGCGCTTCGCCGATGCGGTTGGCGATGTCCTGATACTTCTCTGCCCACGGGCTGCGGCCCATGAAATCGAGCGTCCAGCGTTGCACCTGCCGCAGATTGGCATAGCCACCCCCGGCAAAGGCGCGCAGCAGGTTGAGCGTGGAGGCCGCCTGCGAATAGGCGCGCAGCATCCGTTCGGGATCGTTGCGGCGCGATTCGGGGGTGAATTCGATGCCGTTCACATTGTCGCCGAAATAGCTCGGCAGCGTCACATCGCCCTGCGTCTCCGTATCGGAACTGCGCGGCTTGGCGAACTGGCCAGCCATCCGCCCCAGCTTGATGACCGGCATCTTGCTGGCGAAGGTCAGCACGGCGGCCATTTGCAGGATCACGCGGAAGGTATCGCGGATATTGTTCGGGCTGAATTCGGCAAAGCTCTCGGCACAATCGCCGCCTTGCAGCAGGAACGCCTCGCCCTGTGCGACCTTGCCCAGCTCGGCCTTGAGCATCCGCGCTTCACCGGCAAAAACCAGCGGCGGGAACCCGGCCAGCGTCCGCGTCGCATCAGCGAGCGCCGCTTCGTCCTCATAAGCGGGCAGGTGCTTTGCAATGAAGCGTTCCTGTCTCCAGCTATCGGGTGTCCAATTCTGTGCCACGTCGTTTTTCCGTATAATTTCCGTTAGTCAGCAAGCATCCCCGGCGGAAATAAGGTGTCACAAGTGCCGGAGAAGCCCCGCACTTACGCCCGCCTTTGCGCGCAAGCAAAGGTTACTTGCGAAATTACACGATGCCTAACGCCCGACATTGGTCGCAGCTGTGGCCCCGCCGCCGGTTTCGGGCAGCACCTGCAACTGCCAGCCCGGCTGCGCCAGATAACGCTGCGCCAGCGCCTGCATTTCTTCCACCGTCGCTTCGTCATAGTCGGAATAGATGCTCGGCAAATAGGCAAGGCGGTTGGGATCGAAGGCGGCTCCCGCAAGCTCGCCCAGCCAGAAGGTGTGCCCCGTTTGCGCGCGGGAGAGGAACTGGCGGGCAGGCTCGACTGCGCGCTCCAGCTCGTCCTGCGTCGGGCCGTTTGCGGCTAGATCGGCGGCGATGGCCTGTGCTTCGGCGAAGAAAACGGGTGCCAAAGCGGGTTCGATCTGCACCAGCGCGAGGATCACCCCGCCATTATCGATATCGAGCGGCCAGTTCGACGTGGCAAACGGCGAATAGGACGCGCCCGCCCGCTCGCGCAGATTGTCGATCAGACGGTTGTTGATGATCTGGGCCAGCAGGTCGAGCTTGCGCGCCTGTACGATGCCTTCCGATCCGCCGCCGGTGGGCCACGCCACCAGCGCGGCGGCCTGATCGCTATCGCCGGTATGCGTCAAAGTGCGCGGTGCGCCGCCACGTTGCGGAAAGCCGACACCGCGCGCGGCAATCTCGGCGGGAACCGGCGCGCGCCGCTCCATCGCGCCGAATGTGCGGCCCAGCGCCGCTATCGTCGCGTCGGGATCGATATCGCCGAACACCAGCACTTCGATCTGTCCTTGCGCCAATAACCGCTCCCATACGGCGCGGAAGCCTTCAGGCGTCGCCCGCTCCAGCTCGGCGGGTGTGGGCGTGGCGTAGCGCGGGTCTTCGCCGCGCAGCAGCCAGTCGAGATCGCGGTTGAGCACGCCGTTCGGATCTTGATTGTAGCTGTCATAGGCCAGCCGCGCCGATGCCCTTGCACGCTCAACAGGCGCAGGGTCCCAACTCGGCATCGCCAGCTTGGCGGCGAAGAGATAGAGCTGTTCCTCAAGGTCTTCCTGCCGCGTCAGGCCCTGGAAGGTGAAGGTGCCCTCCTCGATCGAGAACTCGAACCCGACTTTCAGATCGGCAGCCAGCCGGTCAAGATCGTTCTGGTCGAGCGGGCCGATCCCGCTATTGATCAGCGCAGCGGGAGCCAGCTCGGCATAGATCGCCTCGTCTTCCTCAAACGCCTGCCAGCCGCCGCCGAAACGCACATGGACGGTCACACGCCCCGGCTCGTTATCGCGGTCCATAATCAGCGCGCGCACGCCATTGGCAAACTGGATGCCCTGCACGCCGAGCACGCCCAGCGGCCGCACGCTCACCGGCTCTGCGGGCGTGCCAATGAGCGGCAGATCGGCAAAGTTGATCGCCTCGCCATCATCGCGCGCACCGGCATTGGCCAGCACGGGCGCTTGCAGTGCGCGGCGCAGATCGGCCTCGCTCACATCGC
This sequence comes from Aurantiacibacter sp. KMU-128, assembly GCF_056933515.1. Lineage (NCBI taxonomy): Bacteria > Pseudomonadati > Pseudomonadota > Alphaproteobacteria > Sphingomonadales > Erythrobacteraceae > Aurantiacibacter > Aurantiacibacter sp. KMU-128. The sequence continues at coordinate 636,847 of NZ_JBXORT010000001.1, read as the reverse complement.
GCGGCCCGGGCGCGAGCGCGACGGCGCGGATGACTTCGCCGTCGAACAACTCTTGCGTTGCCGCCAGCACATCCGCCGGATTGAGCTGCGGGCGGAGCGCGCGGTACATTTCGAGGACGTTTTCCGGCGCGGTCACCGCCTCGCGGATATCAACCGCCAGCAGGATCAAGTCGGCCAGTTCGGAACCCGACTGGATATCCGACTGCCCGACCATATCGGAAAAGCTGACATCGACCATCGCTGCAATCTGGTCGATTTCCGCCTGCGAGGGCGGCTCTGCCAGCGCATCGGCGATCACCGCGCGCACATCGGTCAGTGCGGCTTCCCAGTCATCGGTCAGCGGCGTGACGGTAACGAAGGTTGCATCAATCGAGCGGCCAATTTTTTGCCGCGCCGCGCCAGCCGAGAGGAACGAGCCCCCCGCCCGCGCCGCATTCTCCAGCCGCAGATTGATGATCTGAAGGCCGATAGTGCCGAGCATATTGCCCTGATTGTATTCCGGGCTGTCGAACACCGGTTCCCACGGGCGGACAATGGCATAGGTCATCGCGCGCGGCAGGCCGGGCTCGACCACCACCGCCACTTCGCCCACCGGATTAACCGGATCGGCATCGGCAGGCGCAACCGGCCTGCCGAAATCAGGCGCGGGAGTGAGCGGACCGGTTCCCTGCCAGCTGGAAAAATGCCGTTCCACCGTGCTCGCCAGCACCAGCGGATCGGCATCACCCACCAGCACCACAAGCGCGTTTTCCGGGCGGTACCAGCGCGTGTGGAAGGCCTGCACCGCCTCTGCCGTCGCGCCCTGCAAGGTCTCGACCGTGCCGATGGGGCTGCGGGTGGCGTAGCGTTGCCCGGCAAAGAACACCGCCGATGTCGCATCCGAAATGCGCCGCGATGCGCCTGCCTGTTCGCGCCGCTCGCTCAGCACGATGGGCACGTCCTGCGCGAGGTTGGCGGGAGAGAGGACGGGCGAAATCACCATCCCGGCAAAGCGCCGCACGCTGTCATCCAGCGTGGCGCGGTTGGCGTTGGGCAGGTTGAGGTTATAGCTGGTTGCCGTCGGGCTGGTGCGGGCATTGGTGTCGAAACCGAAACTCGCGCCCAGCCGCTGGAAATGCGGGATCGCTTCGCCGGGGCCAAACGTGGCGCTTTCGCGGAACACCATATGCTCAAGCAGGTGCGCAAAGCCGCGCTCGCTGTCTTCTTCGTGCAAAGACCCCGCATCGATCCGCACACGCAAGCTCATCTGGCACGGCGGCACATCGTTCTGCCGCACAGCGTAGCGCAGGCCATTGGGCAGCTGGCCGAACAGCCACTGCTCGTCGACCGGAATGCTGGCGTTCTCATACAGCCACGGATTGTCGGGCTGGATATAGCGCGGCGCGTCCTCGGCTCTCGCATCGATAAAGCAATCGTAGTTTTGCGCCGCCGCTGGAAGCGGAGCAAGCAGAGCAAGGGGAGCGAAAGCGAGGAAAGCGCGCAGAATCTTGGGCATGGTCTCCACCTGATAGCGCAGGAATGAAGGCTTGGTGAATGGTAACTATGATTCTTGCCGACAAAGCAAATATTGCTTCCTTGCCGCTTGGCCACCGCGCCCCTAAATACGACGCATGTTTATCGAGACCGAAACCACGCCCAACCCCTCCACGCTCAAATTCCTGCCGGGCCGCGAAGTCATGGCCAGCGGCACGCGCGATTTCGCCACGCCGGAAGAGGCGGAGGCGAGCCCGCTGGCGCAGACCCTGTTCGACACCGGCGAGGTTACGGGCGTATTCTTCGGCTACAATTTCATCAGCGTAACCGCCGCGCCGGGCGTGTCGTGGAGCGATCTGAAGCCGCAAGTGGTCGCTGTTTTGCTTGACCATTTTGTCTCCGAAGCTCCCCTCTTCGCAGGCGGCGATGCCAGCGGGATTGCGGTTCCGGCCGAAGACGAAGCGGGCGAGATCGGCAATGACGAGGGCACCGAGGATATCGTCGCGCAGATCAACGAGCTGATCGAAACCCGCGTGCGCCCTGCGGTGGCGAGCGATGGCGGCGACATCCGCTATCGCGGCTTCCGTGACGGTGTGGTGTTCCTGCAAATGCAAGGTGCGTGTTCGGGCTGTCCCAGCTCGACCGCGACACTCAAGCACGGGATCGAGGGACTGCTGAAGCATTACGTGCCCGAAGTGAAGGAAGTGCGCGCCGCCTGACCGCTGGCGCTCACAAGAACCATCGCGCCGCTGGCGCGTTGGTGACCCATATTCCTTTTCCAGCGGAGCTTTTCCCGATGACCGACACCCTTTCCGACGCCGCTCTCGATCTCATCTTCCGCGAGGCGCGCAGCTATAATGGCTGGCTCGACAAGCCGGTGAGCGAAGCGCAAATCCACCAGATTTACGAGCTGATGAAAATGGGGCCGACCTCAGCCAACCAGCAACCCGCGCGGCTCGTCTGGGTGCGCTCGGACGAGGCCAAGCGGCAGCTGGCCGATTGCGCTTCGGACGGCAACAAGGACAAGATCCTCGGCGCTCCCGCAACTGTCATCATCGGCTATGATCTGGATTTCCACGAGCAACTCCCGTGGCTGTTCCCGCACACCGATGCGAAAAGCTGGTTCGAAGGCGACGAGGATGCGCGCCGAGAAAGCGCGTTCCGCAACTCCGTGCTCCAAGGCGCCTATCTGATGATCGCCGCGCGCGCTTTGGGCCTCGATTGCGGGCCGATGTCGGGCTTCGACCAGGACGCCACCACCAAAGCCTTCTTCGCCGACCAGCCGCGTGTGCGCGCCGATTGGCTGTGCTCGATCGGCTATGGTGACCGGACGAGCATTTTCGACCGCAGCCCGCGCCCGGAATTCGACACCTTTAACAAACTCGCCTGACCGTCTAACGCGCTCAGTCTATGCGGATACTGGCGATAGATTGCGCGACCGAGGCGTGTTCGGCGGCCCTGTTTGATGGCACCGCACTGGTCGAAGGCCGGTGCGAGGTGCTGGGGCGCGGCCATGCCGAGCGGCTTGTGCCGATGATCGCGGAATTGCCCGACAAGGGGCGCGCGGACCGCATTCTCGTCTCGCTCGGCCCCGGCAGTTTTACCGGCGTGCGGATCGGCATTGCAGCAGCGCGCGCGCTGGGCCTTGCTTGGGGCGCGGAGGTGCTCGGCTACCCGACACTAGAGCTTGTGCGTGCGCGCACCTGGCAGCCCACACCGCGCGCTGTCACCGTGTGCATGAATGGCGGGCATGGCGAGTATTTCGTGCAGAGTTTCGATGCAGAGGCCCAGCCCGAAGGCGAGGTGCAATCGCTGAAACCCGCCGATGCGGCGAAAGCGGCACGCCACAAGGTTATCGCCGGTAATCGCGCCAAGGAACTGGTGGCGTTAATCGGTGGCGACTGCCTCGCGCTCGATCTGCTGCCCGATGCCAATTACGCGCATTTGCTGCACGAAACACGCCTCACCACCAATCTCAGCCCGATCTATGGCCGTGCGCCCGATGCAAAACCGCAGGTGGCGCAGCCATGAGCGACGATCCGGTCGATGCGATTATGGCGGTGATGCAGACCGCCTTCGATCCGCGCTATGGCGAAGCGTGGACGCGGCGGCAGGTGGCCGATGCGCTTATCTCTCCGCACACGCACTTCCTGCTGTTCGGGCAGGAGGAAGGCGAGCCGATCCGCGCCGATACAACTACCGGCTTCACCATGTCACGCCATGTGGCGGACGAGGTGGAATTGCTGCTCGTTGCAGTGCGGCCGGAATTTCGTGGCCGAGGCCTCGGCAAGGCCATGATGCGGGGCTTTATGGAGGATGCTCGGGCACGCGGCGCGGCGAAGGCGTTTCTCGAAATGCGCGCAGGTAATCCCGCCGAACACCTGTATCGCGCCTGCGGCTTCGAACAAATCGGTGTTCGCAAAGGATATTATCGCGGAGCAGTCGGCGGCCCGCTCGACGCGATTACTTTCGGGCGCGTTCTCTGATTAAAGTAAACGGTTTGTGACTTACTGTTTTTCGCCAAAGCAGTTCGTCGAAAAGCTCCGTGAAAATACGCAGCAGCCCCTTGTCTTGCCTTATGCAATCCGCCAAAGCGCCTGCCAACCGCAGCCAAAGAATAAGCTACGGGCAAATAACGGGTACGCAACGTCCTAGAGGTGACAATGGAAAATACACAAACCGAAACCAATGAAATGCTCATCACGCTGACCGCCGACATCGTGACGGCGCATGTGGCGAACAACAATGTCGACGGGGAAACGCTCCCCTCGCTGATCCAGAATGTTTACGGCGCGCTCGCCGGTCTTGGCACAACCAAGACCGTTGAAGAAAAGCCCTCGCCCGCAGTGCCGATCCGTTCTTCGGTAAAGAACGATTACATCGTCTGTCTGGAAGACGGCAAGAAGATGAAGATGCTCAAGCGCCACCTGATGACCGCTTACGGCATGACGCCCGACGAGTATCGCGAGCGGTGGGGCCTGCCCGCCGACTACCCGATGGTCGCCCCCGCCTATGCCGAAAAGCGCCGTGAACTGGCCAAGAAGATCGGCCTTGGCCGCAAGCCCGGCCAGAAGCGCGGTCGCAAGAAGGCGGCGAAATAATCGAGCCAGTCGATAAGCCTGTCCCGAAGGTTCATCGGGGCCGTGCTTGAGTGAAACGCCCTGCGCCAGTAAGGCTGCGGGGCGTTTTCCTTTCCAGCGGCCCTTGCAGTCGCGCCAGAAGCAGGCAAATACAGGACAATGATCGATCTCGAAGCTCTCTGCGCCGAACGCGGCCTGCGTATCACCGATCAACGGCGGGTGATCGCCAAGGTGCTGTCCGAAAGCGACGACCACCCCGACGTCGAAAAACTGCACGAGCGGGCGAGCGCGGTCGATCCGAAGATTTCGATTGCCACCGTATACCGCACCGTGCGCCTGTTCGAAGAAGCGGGCATTCTTGACCGGCACGATTTCGGCGATGGCCGCGCGCGGTATGAGCCTGCCCCCGAAGCACATCACGATCATCTGATCGATGTCGAAACCGGCAGAGTGGTGGAGTTTGTCGATCCGGAGCTGGAAGCGCTCCAGCGGCAGATTGCCGAAAAGCTGGGCTACCGCCTCGTCGATCACCGGATGGAGCTATATGCCGTGCGGCTCGACCGCGAAGAAAAGGGCTAAGGCGTTCACCCGATGGCGCCCTCGATCCCCTACCCCACAGCGAAGATTTCGCCCTTGGGCTATGTGCTGATCGGGTTCCGCCTGATCCTGATGCTGCTTCTGCTCATCGTCTGCGTACCCTTGCATTATCTTTGGCGGATTCTTGGCTTTGACCGGATGTGGCCGCGCGTGTTCCTCACCTGTATCGGCGCGGTGGCGGGAATCCACTTGCGGCGGCGGGGCAAAAGGGTGCCCGGCGCATTGCTGCTCGCCAATCATGTGACATGGATGGACATCCCCGCGCTCGCACAGGCTGCGAACAGCGCCTTTGTCGCGCATGACGGTTTGGCGCATATCGGCTTTCTGCGCTGGCTGTGCGACATGAACGAGACGGTCTTTGTCGCCCGACATGATCGCAGCAGCGTCGGCGCGCAGAAAGAGGCGGTACGGGCCGCGATGGACCATGGTGGCACGCTGACGCTGTTTCCCGAGGGGACAACGGCGGATGGCACCGAATTGCTGCCGTTCAAGTCTTCGCTCCTCGGCGCGCTGGAGCCGCTGCCCGAAGGCGCGACGGTGCAGCCGGTCTATCTCGATTACGAGGATGTGCCCGATATCAGCTGGGTCGGCGAAGAACCCGGCCTCGACAATTTCAAACGCATCCTCGCCCGGCTGCGGCCCGTGCGGCTGGATGTGCATTTCCTGGAGCCGCTCTCGGGCGAGGCGCTGACGAACCGCAAGACGATGACGGCGGCGGCGCAAAGGGCGATTGCGGGGGCGATGGATTAATTGCAGCAATTCGCGTAAGTGAATCGTCATGCCATTGAAACGCAGACGATCTCCCGCTGAAAAGAAGGCGCTGTCCTATGCCAAGGACCGGCGCAATGACTATGGCGAGAATGACAAGGCGTCGCGCAAGCTAATCCCGCGAAGGAAAGCCGAGGCCCATCGCAAAGTTCGCAGGAATGCGCGCCAACAAGCTGTATTGGCCGCGAGCGAAGCGCTGGATGAGACGAAAACCGATCTTATTGAAAACGCACTAGAGCACGACTTGCTCGGCAAACGTCGTTGGAAGAAGTGGAGCGACCTTCCTCTTGGCGAGCACGTAAAAACCCGACAGGCGAAACGCGCATGGCGCGACGAGCGCGTGAAGTGGTACCAAAAAATGGCTGCCAAGGCCAAGGAACAGGGTCACACAGGCTGGTCGTTTTCGTGGCGCGGTTCGGAGGATGACTCCGACTTCAGACCGCTCTAAAGGCCCGCATCATGAAACCGACCGACACTCCCCAAGGGGCCCCGCGCACTTACCGGGTCAAAAGCTTCGGCTGCCAGATGAACGTCTATGATGGCGAGCGGATGGGCGAATTGCTTGAAGCCAAGGGCATAACCCCCGCCGCAGAGGGCGAGGATGCCGATCTGGTGGTGCTCAACACCTGCCATATCCGCGAGAAGGCGACCGAGAAGGTCTATTCCGACATCGGCCGGATCGAGAAGGCCGGGCGCGAGGCTGGTAAGAAGCCGATGATCGCGGTCGCAGGCTGCGTCGCGCAGGCCGAGGGCGAGGAGATCATGAAACGCTCTCCCGGCGTAGGCATGGTGGTTGGCCCGCAGGCCTATCACCGGCTCGGCGACATGGTGGAGCGGGCGGTCAAGGGCGAACGCTCGACTGACACCGATATGCCCGAAAACAACGCCAAATTCGGCGCGCTTCCGGCGCGGCGGCGGGTCTCGCCCAGTGCGTTCCTTACCGTGCAGGAAGGGTGCGACAAGTTCTGCACCTATTGCGTGGTGCCCTATACGCGCGGCGCCGAAATCTCTCGCCCCTTTGCCGAACTTGTCGAGGAAGCGAAGCGGCTGGTCGATGCCGGCGCACGCGAAATCACTCTGCTCGGCCAGAATGTGAATGCGTGGCGCGGCGAGGACGGCAAGGGCCGCAGCACCGGCCTTGAAGGGCTGATCCACGCGCTCGCCGCCATCCCCGATCTGGCGCGCATCCGCTACACCACCAGCCACCCCAACGACATGACCGAAGGCTTGATCGCCGCGCATGGCGAGGTCGAGAAGCTGATGCCGTATCTGCACCTCCCTGTGCAGAGCGGGAATGACCGTGTGCTCAAGGCGATGAACCGCAGCCACACGGCGGAAAGCTATCTCAAACTGCTCGACCGGTTCCGCGCGGTGCGCCCCGATATCGCACTGTCGGGCGATTTCATCGTCGGCTTCCCCGGCGAGACCGAGGCCGAGTTCGAAGACACGTTGCGGATCGTGGATGCGGTCCGCTACGCCGCCGCCTTCAGCTTCAAATACTCGCCGCGCCCCGGCACCCCTGCCGCGAGCATGGACGGCCAGATCCCGGCGGAAGTGATGGACGAACGCCTGCAACGCCTGCAAGCCGCGCTGAACCGCGACCAGCTCGCTTTCAACGCAGCGAGCGTCGGCAAGACCTGCGATGTGCTGATCGAGCGCAAGGGCCGCAAGCCTGGCCAATGGCTGGGCAAATCACCCTGGCTGCAATCGGTGTTCTTCGACAGCGAACTGGCCATCGGGGACATGGTGCGCGCCGAACTGGTCTATGCCGGACCAAGCTCGTTGCAGGGCCGGTTGCTGGAGACGGTTACGGCATAGTCACCGGGTGGATCGGGCTGGCCTCGGTCAATATCGGGACACCCAATTGGTCGGCTGCAATTTCGGGCTGCATAGTCGGGTTGAGCGGATATCTCTCGCCATCAAACCGCATGATGACGTGGTGGCACGGATTGAGCCCGCCACCGCAAACGAACATGGTCAAATCGCGCCAGCCATTAGTGGTACTATCCAGTACCGTGATTGGCGGTCGGGATATTGTTGAGCCGGAGATTCTGCTGAACCCGCTTTGGTTTTGGCCATAGACACGAAAACTGCATCCGCCTGAGCCGCAAAACATCGTCGAAAGAACAAGTATCTCGTTTCGCCCATCATCGTTGAGATCGATTTGCCCGCCAAGGAAACCGGGAGTCCAGTGACGCTGTAAGTTCTCGCTGACCTGCTGATCGATCCCGTCAACTTCAAGCGCTGCAATTGCAGCAATCTGCTCCGCCGAAAGTGCAAAACGTTGGTCTGGTTCTCCATAGCGCCCGGCCCGATCCAGTTCGGCCTGCGGGGCACCGAACACGGTCCCGTCGGAGTCCGGGCCTTCCCATACCTCCACCGATGCCTCAGAACTCTCCGGCTCTTCCGGCGGAGTTGCGGGCGCGCACGATGCGGACGCCAAAACGACCAGCGGAGCGATCAACCGCACCCTAACCCTCCTCTTCATACTCCCGCGCTACCGCATTCGGCAGGCGGTTTGCGGCCGCAGCGGGATCGAGCTCGTAGAGCGCCCGCAGATAGGCCCGGTCGAAGCGGGTCAACACCTGCTCGCCCTGCCCGTTTATAAAGGGCGATGTCACCGATGTCGGCACGGTAAACTCGTGATCATACGGCTCCAGCCCCGGAGCAAGCAGGCGCATCGTCGCGTAATCGCTCACCCGTTCCAGATCCATGCCGATGAGCCAGTCTGCATCGAGTACCACCGCGCCGCTAACGACTGCCATGCTGTAGGTTGCGCCGGTCCGGCGGGTGCGGGCCTGATTGTTGATGCGGGCATTCATGTAAAGTGGAGCGATCGTCCCGTTCAGCCCGGCGACTGTTGCGCTATGCGCCAGGCGCGCACCTTCGGCCGAGCGGGCTTCCACATTGTGCCAGACGATAACCGGTGCGCCCTCGCCCACTTCAAATGTCACGCGGCGACGGTTCTCGGATTCGATCACCCATGGCTGGCGATCCTGCAGAAGTGCAAGCAATTCCTCCGGTTCCGCCACCACAAAGACCAGCGCATTGGCGGTGCAGCCTTCCTCGGCAACCGGAATGCCTGCTTGCCGTGCATTGGCCAGCATCCGTTCGTGCACGAAAGCGTTCGCCTGCGCCGCCATCCCGGTCACGTGCAGGCATATGGGATCGAGATAGCGTTGCAGCGGCGTATCGTTGCCGCGCTCCTGCATCACCGCTTGCACTGCCGCGCGCACCTGCCCGGCTTCGGGCAGCTCTCCGCTGACGATGATCGCGTCCTGGTCCTGCGCCTCGGCTGCGCTGGCGAAGGTCAAGGCGAGCGCGGCGACAGCTAGGCGAAAGCTCAACATGAACGCCAGCTTACGCGCCGAAGCTGAATGACAGGTGGATGACTTTCCACCGTGAAGCGTGGCCCGCCCGCTTGCCAGCCGCGCTGTGGCGCTTACATTTGCTGTATAGAACCAGCGAAAGGACTCGGCTCCCACCCACATGGCTCGCAAAGCTCAACGGAGCGGCACCCACGCCGCCACCATCGCCCACCCGGAAACGCGGCATGACCATTCGCGGCGCGCGCGCATCGAAGTCGGGTTTGACGAGCAAGCCGTGCTCGGCGCGCTGTTCGGGCAGTTCGATGCCAATCTCGTGCAGATCGAAAACCGGCTCGGCGTCTATATCGCGGCGCGCGGAGACAAGGTTGCTATCGAAGGCGTCGCCGATGATGTGGCGCGGGCGCGCGACGTGCTGGTAAAAATGCACGAAAAGCTGGTGACGGGCGAAGAGCTTGATGCGGGCGCGATCGATGCGCTGATCAACATGGCAGACGAGCCTACGCTCGAAGGGATCATCACCGGCGATGCCAAGGCTCCGCCGATCATGATCCGCACCCGCAAGAAGACGATCACGCCGCGCAGCGCGATGCAGGCCGACTATATGCGCCAGCTGGTGAGCCGCGACATCATCTTCGCGCTTGGCCCGGCGGGTACGGGGAAGACCTATCTCGCGGTGGCGCAGGCGATCAGCCAGCTGATTACCGGCAGCGTGCAGCGCCTAATCCTCTCGCGCCCTGCGGTGGAAGCGGGCGAGAAGCTGGGCTTCCTGCCCGGCGACATGAAGGAAAAGGTCGATCCCTATCTGCGCCCGCTCTACGACGCGCTGTATGATTGTATGCCGCCCGAACAGGTCGACCGGAGGATTGCCAGCGGCGAGATCGAAATCGCGCCCATCGCCTTTATGCGCGGGCGGACATTGGCGGACGCCTTCGTGATCCTCGACGAAGCGCAGAACACCACGAAAGAACAGATGAAGATGTTCCTCACCCGCTTCGGCCAGAACAGCCGCATGGTGATCTGTGGCGATCCGCGGCAGGTCGACATCCCCGGCGGCGACCGCATGAGCGGGCTGGCCGATGCGGTGGAACGGCTAGAAGGGGTCGAGGGGATCGGCATCACCCGCTTCACCGTCGCCGATGTGGTGCGCCACCCGATCGTGGGGCGGATTGTCGAGGCGTATGAGGGCGAGGATGCCGCGCCTTGATCCACCCTCGTCGTCCCCGCGAAAGCGGGGATCCCGCTTTTCTTCATGAAAGGCGGTTGGGTCTACATGATGAGCGACCGGTATCGCGGCGGCATTTACACCGGCGTTACCGCAGATCTGCCGCAACGCGTGACCGATCACCGCGAGGGCAAGGGATCAAGGTTTGTTGCGAAGTATGGCTTCAACCGATTGGTCTATATGGAATGGCATGACCGGATCGAAGATGCGATTGCGCGCGAGAAAGCGATCAAGAAATGGCGTCGCGCTTGGAAGATTGAATTGATCGAAACAATGAACCGCGATTGGAATGATTTATATGAAACCCTCAACGCCTGAGTTAGCGGGGCCCCCGCTTTCGCGGGGGTGACGGATAATCGATGAAATTAGAAATCGACATCGAAGACTGGCCCGATGGCGAATGGGAAGCCCTCGCCGCTTCCGCCGCGCACGCCGCTGCGCAGGTTACGCCGGAACTGGCGAACCCGCGCCTCCTTACCAGCGTGCTCTTCACCAGCGACAGCGAGGTCCACGCACTCAACCGCAAATGGCGGGATCGCGACAAGCCGACCAATGTCCTCAGCTTTCCGATGCTGGAGCGCGAGGATCTGGTGCATCTCGATCCCGATGATGGCCCGCCTGAAATGCTGGGCGATATCGCCCTCGCCTACGAGACCTGCGCCCGCGAAGCTGCCGACAAGGGCGTTCCCCTCACCCACCACGCCAGCCACCTGATCGTTCACGGCCTGCTCCATCTTGCGGGCTATGACCACGAGACGAGCGAGGCCGATGCCGAGAAAATGGAAGCTCTCGAAGTGAAGATACTTGCGCTTTTGGGTATCGCAGACCCATATAGCGCATCCAACGCTGCATAGGGAAAAGCGACAGGGCGATGCCCGACACAGAATCAAGCGACGGCTCCCAACAGGGAGAAGCCGAGAGTAGGAGCGACAACGGCTCTGGTGGCGGATTGTGGAGCGCGATCCGCAGCCTCATCAAAGGCGATGACAGCCCCTCGCTGCGCGAGCAGCTGGAAGAAGCCATCGATGAGCACGAGGACGAAGCCGCGCGCAATGGCGGCCCGGAAGCGCCCGGCACGGGCGATCTGTCAGCGTTCGAACTCACCATGCTGCGCAATCTGCTGCATTTCAGCGATCACGACGCGGACGATGTGGCGATCCCGCGCGGCGAGATTATCGCGGTGGATGCGGCAGCGAGTTGGGACGACATGGTTGCGCTGTTCGCCGAACACGGGATCAGCCGGATGCCCGTCTATCGCGAGCAATTGGACGATGTGATCGGGATGATGCACATCAAGGATGTGTTCGTCTATCTGGCCAACAAAACGCCGCCGCCCGACGATTGGACAACGCTGATGCGCCAACCGCTCTATGTGCCACAGGCGCGCGGGGCCTTGGACGTGCTCGCCGATATGCGATTGCGCCGCACCCACCTCGCCATCGTGGTGGACGAATTTTCGGGCACCGACGGGATCATCACGATCGAGGATCTGGTCGAGGAAATCGTCGGCGAGATCGAAGACGAGCATGACGAGGCACCGACCGAGCAGATTGTCGAAATCGCGCCCGGCATCTGGGACGCAGATGCCCGCGCAGAGCTGGACGATGTCGCCGAAAAGGTCGGCGATCCGGCACTGGCCGAGATCGAGGAGGCGGTCGATACGCTGGGCGGCCTCGCTTTCGTGCTGGCGGAGGAAGTGCCGCAACCGGGCACCGTGCTCGATCACCCGTCGGGCTGGCGGCTTGAAGTGACCGAGGGCGATGAAACACACGTTACCCGTCTGCGCCTGCACGCCCCTGTGCCCGAGGATTCCGACGAAGACGAATAGGTGGCGCAAAATGGTGCAACGCAGCAGAATATTGCCCGCACTGCACAATTTCGCTCGACAGCCGCGCGATTGATTGGAACAAGGTGCCCATGCGCCGTCTTCCGCCCCTGCGTGCCCTGGAGGCCTTTATCCGGACGGTGCGGCTCGGCTCTGCCAGAGCGGCCTCGAACGAGCTGGGCCTCAGCCCTTCGGCGCTCTCGCGGCGAATCACCAATCTGGAAGATTTTACCGGGAAGAAGCTGTTCTCACGCTCCGGCCAGACTATGCGGCTCACCGATGAAGGGCGCGCTTTCTATGATGCGGTCGCTCCGCGCATAGAGGCGCTGGCGGCGGCGGTGGAATCGCAGAGCGAGAACCTGCAACTGATGCGTCTGCGGCTCGGCGTGATGCCGCTGTTCGGTACGCAGCGCCTGTTCCCGCGTCTCGGCGAATTGCGCGCGAGCCATCCGCGCCTGCATCTCGATATCGACACCGGCCCGCATCTGGTAGACCGGGTGGGCGATACGCTCGATGCCGCGATTGTACTCACCACCGAGCCCGATCCCAATCTCTATGGCGTGCAGCTGGACCAGAACACGCTCCACGCCATCGCCAATGCCGATATCGCAGCCGAGCTTGGCGATACGCCCGACGCGGTCGAACTGGCGAAGCAGACTTTCCTCGTCCACACCGATATGCCGCGCAGTCTGGAGGCGTGGAAGACGGCGCTGGGCATCCCGGGAATGCAGCCGACCGCGATCGACCATTACGATTCGGGCCAGCTTATTCTGGAGGCTGCCGCGCAGAAAATCGGCATTGCCATCATGCATGACGACCATTTGAAGCGGAACAACGATCCGCGATTGGCGCGGCTGTATGATGTGCGGGTGGAGAGCCCCTATTCCTACTGGTTCATGTGCCGTCTTGCTGATCTGGAAGCGCGCCCGGTGCGCATTTTCCACGATTGGCTGGTGAAGGCGGGACTCTAATCGCGGTAGGCCGCGTCGAGCTGGGCCTGCACCAGCGCCTCGCCTAGAGCGACTACCCGCTCCGCACACTCGTCGTCGCCGACGCCAAGGCAATCGACCAGCGCGACCATCTGCCGCACGCCATTGCGCCACCAGACGACTTCGACCTTGGCATCGAAGGCCGACGAGACTTCGACGCGGTAGCCTGCACGAATGCCGTATAGCGGTTCGAGCACGTCCGACTGGAGCAAGGCCGTATCCACCGCCCGCGCCATTCCGGCATCCTCGACATAAGGATTGACCGGCACGCCCGCCACCGCATCGTCCAACGCGCGAGGGGAGCGTTCATCGCTTTGCGCCAATGGCCGCTCGATACCGGTATTGGCCCTGAGCGAAAGCCGCGCTTCCGGATCATCGAAAGCAGCAATCCATGTCAGGCAGTCGGCGAGATTGCGGATCTTGTGGTCGCGCGCCGGATTGAGGCCGGGCTGGCAATCGAGCGAGTAGGTCACATCGGGCGGCGCATTGCCGAGCGTGCGGAGCGATGCCAGCCAGTCACCCCGCTCGGTTACGGCGGTGCGGTCGAAGTGATCGTCGCGGAAACCGGTAAAGCGCGGGGCATTGTTGAACACCAGCGAGCGGGTGACGGTCATACCCGTCTCGCCCAGCGTGTTATCGGTCACATGATGCGCGATCCCGCCGCCAAGCGAATGGCCGGTTACGGTGAGCAACACGCCGCCCAGATAGGCTTCGGGCTGTTGTTCGAACACCTGCCGCGCCGATGTCAGCCCGCGATCATTCTGCAGGCCGACAACATTGCCCAGCACCCAGTCCGCCGCATTGGGTTCCGTCCCGCGATAGGCGATGATCGTCTCGACCAGCCTGTCGCCGTCATAGCGGTCGAACACCACGAAGTCGTAGCCCACCGCATCGGTAGGCAGCGGCTCGCGCTGCACCACGTCGCCGGGCAAGGTGTAGCTTTCGTAATCGAGATAGGCATTGCTCGACAGCTGCGCGTAGAGCCAGCTGCGCTGTGCCAAAGCACGGGTTTCGGCATTCCATCCGGCGACCGGATCGCTGCCGCCCCTGTCGATAGGGGTCACAGTGGTGCAGCCGCCCGTCAGAGCGGCTGCACTGATTGCGGACGCCAGAGCGCCCGCGCGGATCAAGCCACGCTGGCTTTCACGATCTTGCCCGGGCTGGCGGGTGGCTCACCCTTGGGCAGGGCGTCGATATGTTCCATGCCGCTCTCGACCTCGCCCCAAACGGTGTATTGCCGGTCAAGGAAGCGGGCATCGTCAAAGCAGATGAAGAACTGCGAATTGGCGCTGTTCGGGTCTTGCGTGCGGGCCATCGAGCAGACGCCGCGCACGTGCGGGGTGTCGTTGAATTCCTGCGCCAGATTGGGCTTGTCCGAACCGCTCATCCCGGTGCCGGTCGGATCGCCGCCCTGCGCCATGAAGCCGGGGATCACGCGGTGGAACACCACGCCATCGTAAAAGCCTTCCTTGGCCAGTTCGGTAATGCGGGCGACGTGGTTGGGCGCGACATCGGGCCGCAGCTTGATGACCACATCCTTGGCCTCCCCGTCTCCGGTATCGAGCGTGAAGGTCAGCTTTTCATCGGCCATTTGGCATTCTCCTTTGGGTGTTGCGCGAGGATATAGGGGACTGCGGGCCAATGTCACCCCCGCCAAGGACGGTTAGCACCTTGCTTTTGCGCCGCATCCGCATAGACCGCTCCGCATGGCCGATACCGATCTGCGCGAACTGGAAGCTGACACGCCCAATCAGGGCGAAGGGGCGCAGTTTGACGAGGAGAACCGGTTGCGCCCGCAATTCGTGCGGCAAGTCATCGACAGCCTTGATGACGACAATGAAGACAGCACTTACGACCTCGTCGAACCGCTGCACCCTGCCGACATTGCCGACCTGTTCGAGCTGATCGAGCGCGAGTATCGCGGGCCGCTGGCCGCCGCCATCACCGATCTGATGTCGAGCGAGGTGATCGCCGAGCTCAATGATTATGTGCGCGAGGATATGGTGGAGGCGCTGCCCGCCGCCGCCATTGCGGGGATTGTCGAACAGCTCGATACCGACGATGCCGTCCAGCTGATCGAAGACCTCGACCAGGCCGACCAGCGCGCCATTCTGGCCGAGATCGAGGCGGAAGACCGCGCCGCCATCGAAACCGCGCTCGCCTATCCCGAGGAAACCGCCGGTCGCCTGATGCAGCGCGAGCTGGTCGCCGTGCCCGAAAGCATGACGGTGGGCGACCTCATCGACTATCTGCGCCAGAACGACACGCTGCCGACCGAATTCTGGGAAGTCTTCGTCGTCGATCACCGTTACCACCCCGTCGGCACCTGCCAGCTTTCGTGGATCATGCGCACACCGCGCAGCGTCGCCCTCAGCGACGTGATGCAGCGTGACCAGACGCTGATCCCGGTCGATATGGATCAGGAAGAAGTCGCGCTGCGCTTCCAGAAATACGCGCTCATTTCCGCCGCTGTGGTGGACGAGAGCGGTCGGCTGGTCGGCCAGCTGACGGTCGATGACATCGTCCACATCATCCAGGAAGAGGCGGACGAGGACGTCATGCTGCTTTCGGGCGCGGGTGATGGCGACATTAACGAGCCGCTGCGCGATGCCTATTCCGCCCGCGTGCGCTGGCTGATCGCCAATCTCGGCACCGCCGTGGTCGCTTCCGCGATTATCGCCTTTTTCGGCGCGGCGATCGAGCAGCTTGTCGCGCTCGCCGTGCTGATGCCGATTGTCGCCAGCATTGGCGGCAATGCGGGCACGCAGACCATGGCGGTGACCGTGCGCGCCATCGCCATGAACCAGCTCACCGAATCGAACACCGGGCGGCTCGTGCTGCGCGAATTGAAGGTCGCGCTGATGAACGGGGCGACCATCGCGGTGCTGATCGGCGCGGCCACCGCGCTGATTTTCACCCCGCAGCTGGGCGGCGTGATTGCCGCCGCCATGGTCATCAACATCATCGTCAGCGGCATGGCGGGCGTGCTGGTGCCGGTGGCGTTCGATCGGATGGATCAGGACCCGGCGGTGGCCAGCAGCGTGTTCGTGACGATGATTACCGATTCGATGGGCTTCTTCGCCTTCCTCGGCCTTGCGGTAGCGAGCGGTTTGGTGACGATGTGACTGTTGCGCATCGCGCAACCTGATACACCTGTTACACAGTCCTGGGGCAAAGTTTTCGGCCGGGCAAAGCGCGGCCCGGAGGCGCGGTTTTGCCAGGGTTTTGGGAGTGTCGAGCATAAGAGTTGGGTTTCACACGCTGCGGCGTGTAGGAAACCCTCCACCCTCTTCCCATCCTTCGTAATCCTGAACTTGTTTCAGGATCCATTTCTCCATCTTGCACGGCAGTATGAGCGGCAGAATGGATACTGAAACAAGTTCAGCATGACGAGAATTGGCATTGAGATACGATACCGCCCCAAGCCGACCTTGAGACGCGCGCGCCCGCGGCCCACATACTCACTATGCCACTCCACCTCACCAAGATCGCCTTCGGCGCGAAGTCCTTTGCCGATATCGAAAGCTGGTACGCGGGTCGCCGCAGCCCGTTTCTGACCACCCGCTATCGCCCGACGCGGTGGGAGGAGTGCATCGGCGGCTCGCTCTACTGGATTCACGAGCACAATATCGTCGCCCGCTCGGTCATCACCGGTTTCAGCCAGACCGATACCGGCCGCTGGCGGATCGAGCTGGAGCCGCGCCTCATCAAGGTCATGCCGCGCCCAAAGCGCGCGCATCAGGGCTGGCGCTACCTGAAATGCGAGCCGCCGCGCGATCTGGATGATGGCGAGGAGACCGGCGACATCATCCCCGGCAAGCTCGCCGGAAAGCTGGAACGATTGGGCCTGATTTAGAGCAGACAGGACGGATCGCGTCCGCAAGGCCAGCCCGCCCGCCGCCGCTTAATCGTGGCTACAGGTGCACTCTGCTAACCGCACGAGCGAACGCCGCAAGACGGCGTTGTGAAAGGATATTTATGAAGTTTGTCGCCACCCTCGCCGCTGCTGCCGCGTTTGCCATCCCATCGGCTGTCGCCGCGCAGGACGCACCGGTAACGCAGGAGGCTCCGGCGCCGACAATCACCGTTTCGGACACCGAGCTGACCGAGTTCGTGGCGGTCGCCATCCGGACGCAGGCCATAAGGAGCAATTCCGATATGGCGGAAGGGGACAAGCAGGCAGCCATGCTCGCGATCATCAACGCGTCCGGCATCACACCTGTGCGTTTCACCGAGATTGTAGAGGCGATCCCCAACGATCCGGCCTTGCAGCAGCGCGTCCAGGCCGAAGTTGCGGAGCAAATGGCGCAGCGCCAGAGCCGCTAGAGCGGTTTCAGGCGCCCGCTGGGGGCTGCTCCGGACACATCAGCGTCAGCACTTCGGCGTCGAAATCATAGGTGATGCTGGCGCAGTGGCCGATTGTGTCCATGCCGATATACATGCGTTGGCGCGGCATATCGCCGGTATTGGCGGTGACGACGATCTCGTCGGGATCGGGCGCTTCTTCGGAAATGCTGTCGGCATTGCCATGATCGGCCACGCGCACGGCGATATTGCGGATTTCCAGCTCGCCAAGGAATAATGGCTCGCTCAGCGTGAGCGTGCGTACCGGCCTTTCAACAAGGTAGAGCACCGGAATCTCGCGCGCTTCGCTGGAGAAATAGCCGCCGCGATCCTCGGCAATGATGCGCCCGCCGGTGGCGCTTACCAGCGTTTCGGGGCGGTCGAAGCTGAAAGCGACATGGATCGGCACGCCGCCCGCTTCGAGCACGGTGCCCGTCAGGCTGCGCCCCATCCGCACCAGCGGATAGGTGAGTGCGCGGTCACCCGGCGCATCGTCGCGCAGCCGCAACACGACGCGTTCCTGCGGGAAATGGCCGGGGCTGACAACGCCATCCGCGCCTTCAACAACCTGAATGTCGCTGTAGGCCGTCCTGCGGCGGAAGGTGCCGCCTTGCATATGGTACCGCACTGTATCGGTGCTAAAAGGCAATTCGGTGGAACCGATCACATATACGAAGCCGAACATACTCGGCTCCAGCCCCAATCGTGCGGCGGTGTCGCCGTTGACCGTAACCGCCGACACGGCATCGGGCGCGATCATCATCCGCACCGGCTGATCGTTGATGGTGATGTCCACCGGCTCGCCGGCGCGCGTCTCCAGCACAACATCCTCCAGATCGACCCGCTGGGCCTGCGCGGGAATGGCAAGCAAGATGGTACCCGCTGCGAGAATAACGGCTGATTTCATGTGGTTTTCGCTCCCCGATTTCGGAAACAGGACTCATGGGAATGGTCAATGAATGGCAGGTGTATCACCCGCTCGGTTCACCGCGTTTCTTCGAGCCACCATTCGAGCAATGTGCGGGCAATCGCCTCGCGCGGGGGCGGGAGGAAGCTGGCAGAATCGCGGCCCTTGGCCACGGCCTCTTCGCATTCGGCGCGGGTGAACCAGCGCACGTCTTCCAGTTCGGCCTCATCGATGGTGATAGCCGGATCGTCGGCATAGGCGTGGCAGCCGATCATCAGGTTGGAGGGGAACGGCCAGGGCTGGCTGGCGACGTAGGACACATCGCGCACGCGCACGCCCGCTTCTTCCCATGTCTCGCGCGCCACCGCTTCCTCGATACTCTCGCCCGGTTCGACAAATCCCGCCAGCGCCGAATAGGCGCGCGGAGCCCAATGCGCGCCGCGCCCCATCAGGACAGAGCCCCGATGCTCCACCAGCATGATGGCGACAGGATCGGTGCGCGGGAAATGCTGCGCATTGCAGTCTGAGTTGGTGCATCCGCGCTGCCACCCGCCCTTGGCCAGCGTGGTCGGCGCGCCGCAATTGGCGCAAAATCGGTGGCGTGCGTGCCAGTCGGCAAGGCTCCGCGCCCCGGCATAGATCGCCAGATCGCGCGGCGGCAAAGCCATTACCAGCGCGCGGTTTGCGCCCTGTTCGTAGGCCGGGCGGGTGTCGCCTGCCTGGGGCACGGGGACGAATAGCGGCACCCCGTCCTTCAGGCCGAGATAGATGCGCTCGCCCTCGCCCGCATCGGCCAAGGGCGTGTAGGTCAGCCCCGCATCGCCCATAACCGGGATCAGTCCATCCATCGCCAGCAACACCGCATCCGCGCGCGCTGCGGCTGAGGCAAGGCGCGAGGGATCGGCGCGGGTGTGATCGTCACGGTCGATGCCGTGGCCGGTCAGTGCAGGCGTGCGCAGCGCCATCAGGATGCGGCCATCGCCATCCAGTCCTGCAACACGATACGCGGGAATTGCGCCTGCACTTGGAGGCTCTCGGCAGGCATATATTGCGTCATCAGCGTCATCCGCAGTTCGAGCCCGGTGTGCACCATGCCCACCGTCCCCGCCGCGCCCGCCCAGCCGAACAGCCCTGCGCTCTCGCCGGTGCCGACCAGACCGCCCGCACCAAAGCCGTAGCGGTTGCCTTCGGTGACGAACTCGCCGCCGCTCACCAACGTATCGGGGAAGAGGTTGCTGGTAGCGACGCGCACCGTCTCTGCCTCCATTACCCGCGTGCCTTCGATCACTCCGCGCCCGACCAGCATCTTGAGAAAGCGGTCATAATCGCGCGCGGTCGAAGCCAGCCCTGCGCCGCCATAATGGAACACCGGCTCGTCAAGATAGACCGACTGGCGCGCCGGATCGAGCGGCAGCGGCAGGCCGCCCATCAGGAAGTAATTGGTGGTGAGGCGCGAGACATCGCTGCGCGGCACGCGGAAGCCGGTGTCGGTCATGCCGCAGGGCGTGAGAATCCGCTCTTGCAGGAAGCTGGCAAAACTCTGCCCGCTCACCAGTTCGATGACATAGCCGAGCAGATCGAGGCTGACCGAATAGCTCCACCGCCGCCCCGGCTGGCGGACCAACGGCAGGGTGGCAAGCCGCTCGGCAAATTCGGCAAGGCTGGGGGCCATATCGACATCGAAGAAGGCGCGGGCAATTTCCAGATTGCTGACCTGCCCCGGCGCGAGGCCAAGGCGCATATATTCGCGCTGTATCGGCCCTTGCTGCACAACATTGTAGCCCAAACCGGCGGTGTGGGTCAGCAGGTGACGGATGGTGATGGGCCGCTCGGCCGGTTCCAGATTGTCGCGCGTGATCGGCCCGTCATATTGCCGCTGCACCTGCATATTGGCGAAAGCGGGGATGATATCGGCGAGCGGCGTGTCGAGCGTGATCAGCCCGTCCTCCACCAGCATCATTGTGGCAATGCCGGTGATCGGCTTGGTCATCGAATAGATGCGGTAAATCGAATCCTCGTCGACCGTGCCCGATTGCCCGAAAGCAAGCGGCCCGCGCGCCACGTAATCGGGTGCATCCTGCTGCCGGCCGATCGCCGCGATCATATTGGCGACCTGCCCGCCGCGCACATAACCTTCGATCCAGCGCTCCAGCCCCGGCCAGTTTCGCGCCTCCTGTGCGAAGGCATCAAAACCGAAGGGTAGCCCCGTGGCCGCAGCTCCCGCGCCAAAGATGGCGGTGCCACGCAAAGCCGAACGGCGGGAAAAAGGGGTTGCAAGAAACGCATGGGACATGGGGGAAAGCTCTCCGAAGATCGTTTGTGGCGGGATAGCACGGGCTATCGCAGCTTCAATATCGCTAAAACGGATTGCAGCTGAATGGTGCTTGAAAACGCCAACTGTGTTATTTATGTAAAACACATGTTGAACATTCTCGCCTTCCTCATCGGCCTGCTCTCGCTGGTCATCGTTATTCCGGGGCAAATCCCGTTCCTCGGCCTGCTCAACTGGGTCGCCCTGCCGCTGATCGTGGTGGGCGTCGTGATCGGCCAGCTGTCGAGCAGCAATAGCGGGCGCAACTTCTGCCTCGTCGTCGGCCTGATCGCCGCCGTCCGCCTGATGCTGGGCGGCGGGATTTTCTAGGCGCTGACGATCCGCGCAGCCTTCGCAAACAGCGTCGGCAGGCCTGCATCTTCGATAGTCTCGACCGGCCACCACTCGCCTTCGCCCTCCGGGTTTGGCGCGTCCCCGGCGTAGACCGCGACTGCCAATTCCAGCTCGGCATGGGTGAACACGTGGCGCACCACACCTGCCGCTTTCCATGCGCCTTGCAGCAGAGGCTCCCCGTCGCCATCGGCGCGCGCTGACCAGCCGTCATCGGGCAGGCTGCGCATTCCGCCGAGCATTCCGGTGCCGGGGCGTTTGACGAGCCAGACCTCGCGCCCCGTCTTGCCAGCCCGCTCGATCCAGAAGGCGGTGCCGGTGCGTTTAGGCTTGGCTTTCTTGGCAGCCTTAACCGGCAGCCGCAGCGGATCGCCACTGGCTCTGCCCTCGCATTCGGCGCTCAGCGGACACAGCAGGCATTTTGCATCGCGCGCGGCGCAGATCGTTGCGCCCAAATCCATCATCGCCTGCGCGAAGTCTCCGGCGCGAGCATCCGGCGTGATTGCATCGGCCTGTGCGCGGATAGCCTTGCGCGCCCCCGGCAGCGGGTCGGCAATCGCAAACAGCCGTGCCACCACCCGCTCGACATTGGCGTCGACCACCACGGCGCGCTCGCCAAAGGCAATCGCGGCGATGGCGGCCGCCGTGTAGTCGCCCAGCCCGGGCAGCCTCTTCAGCTCCGCCTCGCTGCGCGGGAAGCCGCCCATCTCGGCCACAGCCCGCGCGCATTTCACCAGATTGCGCGCGCGCGAGTAATATCCCAGCCCCGCCCACGCCGCCATGACCTCCTCGTCCGGCGCCGCCGCCAGCGCCGCCACATCGGGCCATGTCGCCACAAACTTTGCGAAATAGGGTTTCACCGCCGCGACGGTGGTTTGCTGCAGCATCACTTCGGACAGCCAGACGCGATACGGCTCCATCGGCGGCGCACCGGGCGGCGAACGCCAGGGTAAAGCGCGGGCGTGGGAATCGTACCAGTCGAGAAGCGTGTCGGATATGGTGGCGGTCACGCGGCTCCTATGGCATGGAGCCGCTGCCCATGGAACGCGATGATCCACCCAAACCGGGGAAGCCTGCCCCCCAAGCTGCTGCGACCGGCAATGTCCGGCCGATCGGCTCGGCGCGCAAGAGCAAGGTCAAACCTTACGAGCGCCCGCGCGGCGGCCCCGCGAAGCAGGTGTCCGATCTCGTCCCGCAAATCGGCCGCGCGGCCTTCCGGCGCTTCGGCTTCGTGCAGTCGAGCGTCGTCACCCGCTGGCCCGAAATCGTCGGCCCGACCCATGCCAAGGTCTGCGCGCCCGAAGCGATCCGCTTCCCGCCCGGCGAGAAGTCGGACGGCATTCTCCAGCTCGTCGTGCTGCCCGCCCACGCGCCGCTGATCCAGCACGTGATCCCGGAGATTATCGAGCGGGTGAACCGCTTTTTCGGTTACAAGGCCATCGCCAAAATCAAAATGCGGCAAGGCGCGGTTCAGCCGCCATCTGCTGAAGGCAGGCGCGCGGCTCCGCCTTCATTGAAGCCCATTCCGATGGACCTTGGCGAAGGCTTGCGCGATATCGGCGATCCGGAACTGCGCGCCGTGCTCGAATCACTCGCGCGCAGCGTCGCGCATAAGGAGGAACAGGACACATGAAACGCTGGGCATTCGCCGCCCTGACCGCTCTTGCCGCCAGCGCGACGCCCGCCGCCGCGCAGGACTGGAACGCGACCTATGAAGCGACCGCGCAAGGCCACCGCATCGGCTTTCCCGATGCGGAGATCCAGCTGGTCGAGTTTTCCAGCTACACCTGCCCGCATTGCGCGAGCTTCTTCCGCGAGAGCGAGCCGGAGCTCAAATATTTCTACGTCCACGAAGGCTATGTCAGCTTTGAAGTGCGCCACCTTATCCGCAATATCGTGGATGTCGCCGCCGCGATGATTGCCGAATGCGGGCCGGAGGAGAATTTCTTCGCCAACCACCGCACATTCCTCGTCAATCAGGAAACCTGGCTTGCCCGCGCGCAAACGCTCACCCCGGCACAGCAGCAAAGGTGGAACAGCGGCACCGTGCCTTCCCGCCTGCGTGCAATCGCGAGCGATCTGGAGTTCTACGAGTTGATGGAAGGCAATGGCCTGTCGCAAGTTCAGATCGACCAATGCCTGAATGCGCCCGGCCGCCCCGATGCGCTGGTCGAAGCGTCCTTCGCCAATGCGGAAGAGTTCGGTGTGACCGGCACACCCAGCTTCGTCATCAACGGGTCGCTGCTCGAAGGCGTGCACAGTTGGCCGCAGCTCGGCAGCGTGCTGACGGCTATGCGCGAGGCGCAATAAGCTCGAACATTCGCAATTTACGGATTAAAGAGGGGGACAAGCCTGTGCAAAAGCGCCGATACGCGGACCGGCGGCGCTTTCCCCTCGGCTGAACATCTGGCTAACCTAAGCGTCCGCCATCTTTTGACGGGAAGTAATTTGACCATGAAGCGCACCACCCTTGCCCTTTTTGCCGCTCCTCTCACGCTGGCGCTTGCCGCCTGCAATGGCGATGATGCCGCTGGCGAAGTCGCCGCGGGCGAACCGATTGCCGATATTGCACCGCCCGAAGGCGTGGCGCAGTGGCGCGATGTGGTGAATGTCAGCGAATATGACGGCTATGTGCTGGGCAATCCCGATGCGCCGATCAAGATTGTCGAATATGCCTCCCACACTTGCCCTGCCTGCGCCGCCTTCAATAATGAAGCGGCAGAGGCGCTGAAAACCGAATATGTCAATTCGGGCGTCGTCTCCTTCGAGCTGCGCAACATGGTGCTCAACATTTTCGACCTGACTTTGGCGAGCCTTGCGCGCTGCGGGCCGGATGAAACCTTCCACCCGCGCGCCGATCAGGTGTGGCAGAACCTCGGCGCGTTGCAGCCGCAGATCCAGCAGGCTTCGGTGGCGTTGCAGGAGCAGGGCGACGTGCCGGACAACCAGCTTTACATCAATATCGCCGATGCAGCCGGCTTCTTCGACTTCTTCGCCGCACGCGGGCTTGGCCGCGCCGAGGCAGCAGAATGCCTTTCTGACGGCGCGGCAGTGCTGGCGGTGGGTGAACGCTCGCAGCAGCAGGCCGAGGAATTCGGCGTGACCGGCACGCCCACCTTCTTCGTCAATGGCGCGCGAGTGGACGGAATCAGCTGGGCCGATCTCGAACCTATTCTCCAGCGCGCTGGCGCACGGGACGAGTAAGGGCTGACGGGGCGAAGGATGGAGTTCCGCAAACTTCGCCTCTCGGGCTTCAAGAGCTTCGTCGAACCTTCCGAATTGCGCATCGAGCCGGGGCTGACAGGCGTTGTCGGCCCCAATGGCTGCGGCAAATCGAACCTGCTGGAAGCCATCCGCTGGGTGATGGGCGAAAACTCGCCCAAATCGATGCGTTCGGGCGGGATGGAGGACGTAATCTTCGCCGGAACCGCAGGCCGTCCGCCGCGCGATTTCGCCGAAGTGGTGCTCTATGCCAAGGACGATGACGGCGAAGACCTTGACGTTATCCGCCGGATCGAACGCGGCGCGGGCAGTGCCTACCGCCTGAACGGGCGCGATGTGCGCGCCAAGGACATCTCGCTCATCTTCGCCGATGCTGCCACCGGCGCGCATTCGCCCGCTTTGGTGAGCCAGGGCAAGATCGCGCAAGTGATCGCTGCCAAACCGACAGAACGGCGCATGATGCTCGAAGAAGCGGCGGGCATTGCGGGCCTGCACGTGCGCCGCCGCGATGCCGAGAGCAAATTGCGCTCGACCGAGAAGAACCTCGAACGGCTCGAAGATCTGATGGCGGGGCTGGATTCGCAAATCCAGTCGCTGCGGCGCCAGGCCAAGCAGGCCGAACGCTACCGCGCCTTGTCCGACCAGATTCGCGTCGCCGAAGCGCGGCTGCTCTTCGCCCGCTGGCGCGATGCGGCAGCGGCGGCAGAGGCGGCGCGCGAGGAGGCGAAGACCGCCGATGCCAAGGTTGCCGAAGCGCAGGAGGCAGCCAAGGCAGCACAGTCGGCCCAACACGCGCTCGCCGCAAAGCTCGCCGAATTGCGCGACGAACTGGCCGACCGGCGCGACGATACCAGCGCGCACGGGCACCGTATGGCAGCCCTCTCCAGCCAGCTGGAAGCCGCCGAACAGCGACTGCGCGATCTCGACCGGCAACAGGCGCGGCTGGAGGAAGACAAGTTCGAAGC
The DNA here is from genome assembly GCF_056933515.1 of Aurantiacibacter sp. KMU-128. Lineage (NCBI taxonomy): Bacteria > Pseudomonadati > Pseudomonadota > Alphaproteobacteria > Sphingomonadales > Erythrobacteraceae > Aurantiacibacter > Aurantiacibacter sp. KMU-128. The sequence goes on along the minus strand of NZ_JBXORT010000001.1, from coordinate 611,464 downwards.
CGATCGCATGACGCAGGATGCAGCGCAGGCTTTGAAGGACCTCGAAGCGGCGCTGGCGGCAGGCGAAAAGGCGCTGGCGGAGGACGAGGCAGCGCGCCCTGCTCTGGAACGGCGGTTGGAGGATGCCGAACGCGCGAGCCGCGCGGCCGAGCTCGCGCTGGCCAAGGCGACGGCGGACCATGCGGGCGTGGAAGCCGAATGGCGGGTGGCGCAGTCCGAAATCGCGCAGGCGCAGGCGCGGCTGGAGCGGCTGGACGGCGAAGCGCGGCGGCTCGCCACGCAGCGCGAGGAGCTCACCGGCGCGCGCGATCCGGCGGAGGATCTGGCGGCAGCACAGGAAGCGGCAACGCAGGCAACCGCGCTGCTGGAATTGCGCCGCAGCGAAAGCGATGCCGACCGCGAACGCAAGGACGCTGTCATCGCAGCGCGCGACACGGCGCAGGAAGCCTTCGCTGCCGCCAAGGCCGAACTGGCGGGGGTGGAGCGCGAATTTGCCGCGCTGGAACGTGACCGCGCGGCGCGGGCGAAGCAGCAGGCGAACCGGTCGGGGCGCGCCGTGGCGATTGACCGGGTGCGCGCTGCTCCCGGTTTTGAACGCGCGCTGGCAGCGGCTCTGGGGCGCGATGCGAAGTCGCCACTGGGCGCCGCCAATGGCGAAGGGCGCTTCTGGACGGGCACCACGCCGCCCGCGCCGGTGAGCGATTCACTCGCGCATCACGTTGCTGATTGCCCGCCTGAGCTGGCCGCACGACTGGCTCTGGTGCACGTCGCCGATACCGATGACGGGCGCGCGCTCGCCCCCGGCCACTGGCTCGTCACCCGCGATGGCGCGCTGCGGCGGTGGGACGGCTTTGTCGCACGCGGCGAAGGCGGAGCGGAAGCCGCACGGCTGGAAGCGGAGAACCGCTTTGCCGAACTCGCCGAACACGTCCCTAGCCTGCGCGACCGCGCTGCCGAGGCCGAGGCCGAAGTGGCCCACGCGCAAAACGCCTACGCGCAGATGCAGCAGGCGCTGATCGAGCGCGACCGCGCGATTGCCGCCGCGATCGAAGGCGAGCGTGCCGCGCTCCGCCGTGTCGACCAGGCCGAGGCAGCGGTCGGACAAATGGCTGCGCGGCTTGAACAGATCGCGCGTTCATCCGGCGAACTGGCAGACCAGCGCGAGGGCGCGGAACGTGATCTGGCAGCGGCCCAGGCGCGGCTGGCCGACCTGCCCGATCCCGAAGCGGGGCGCGCGGTGCTGGAGGCGGCGCGGGTGAAGAACGAGGCGGCTCGCGAAAGCGCGCAAGCGGCGCAGGCCGCACTCGCCGCGCATGACCAGTCGCTTGCCGTGCTGCGCGAGCGGGTCGCCACCCAGCGCGCCGACCGCAAGAGCTGGCAGGCACGCGCGGGCGATGCGGCATCGCGGCTGGCGGGAATGTCCGCGCGGTTTGACGAAATTGCCGAGGAACGCGCGGTCGTCGCCGCCAAGCCCGAAGGGTTGATGCGCGAGATCGAGAGCGGCGAAGCGGTGCGCGCGCGGCTGGGAGAGGAACTCGCGAAGGCCGAGACGGAGGTGCGCGAGGCCGAGGCGCTGGCGCGCGAGGCGGATGGCGCACTGGCAGACCTCAACGAAGCGCTCTCCACCGCCCGCGAAGCGCGCGCCACGCTCGCCGCGCGGGCGGAGAACGAAGAGAACCGCCGCGAGGAAATGGCGCGCATTTCGGGCGAGCGCTTCCAGTGCCCGCCGCCGCTGCTGCCGGGTCGCTTTGAATTTGCCGAGGACGCGGTGCGCAATTGGGGCCTCGAAAGCGAGGAGATGGACCGGCTGGTGGCGAGCCGCGAGCGGATTGGCCCGGTGAACCTCGTTGCAGCCGACGAGCTGACGCGGATCGAGGAAGAGCACGGCTCCAGCGCCGCCGAACAGGAAGAGCTTGCCGAAGCGGTGCGCCGTTTGCGCGCGAGCATCGGCAATCTGAACCGCGAAGGCCGCGAACGGCTGCGCGCCGCATTCGAGGAAGTCGACGGCCACTTCCGCAAGCTCTTCACCCGCCTGTTCGATGGCGGGCAGGCGCATCTGGCGCTGGTCGATTCGGACGATCCGCTGGAAGCGGGGCTGGAGATTTACGCACAACCGCCGGGCAAGCGTTTGCAGTCTTTGAGCCTGCTGTCGGGCGGCGAGCAGGCGCTAACCGCAGCCGCACTAATATTCGCGCTATTTCTAACCAATCCGGCACCTATCTGCGTGCTGGACGAGGTGGACGCGCCGCTGGACGATGCCAATATCGAACGCTTCTGCGACCTGCTCGACAGCATGGTGCGCGAGACCAACACCCGCTACCTGATCGTCACCCACAACGCCGTCACCATGAGCCGGATGCACCGGTTGTTCGGTGTAACGATGGTAGAGAAAGGTGTGTCGCGGCTGGTAAGCGTCGATCTGGGCGAGGCCGAGGCGATGGCGGCGGAGTGAGGCTCCCCCCCTCCCCCTCCGTCATCCTGAACTCGTTTCAGGATCCATTTCCGCCCCATCACGTGTCGTCCTTAATTCGCAGATGGATGCTGAAACAAGTTCAGCATGACGACTAAGACTAATCCAAAACCGCTCTCGGCCCCGGCCCCTTCAGCCCCAGCTTGTCGTCCTTGTTATACAGACGGCATTTCTCAAGGCTGAGACAGCCGCAGCCGATACACTGGTCGAGCTGGTTGCGCGTGCGGTTGAGCAGGGTGATCTTCTCGTCGATCTGGCTGCGCATCGCGCGGCTGATCTTTTGCCAGTCGGCCAGCGTCGGGTTGCGGCCTTGCGGCAGGCGGGAGAGGTGGTCTTCAATCTCGGCGAGGCCCAGCCCCAGCTTCTGCGCGATCAGGATAAAGCTCACCCGGCGTATATCGCCGCGCAGAAAGCGCCGCTGGTTGCCGCTGGTGCGCATCGGGTCGAGCAGGCCCTTGTCTTCATAGAAGCGCAGCGCCGAAACGGCGACGCCTGTGCGCTTGGCGAGATCGCCGATCGTGATGAACTTCGTTTGCATCGCGCCTGCCCTATCGAAAAATCTTCAACAAAAGCTTGACCTCACCTTAACTTGAGGTTGCATGAATGTGCAAGTCACGATTCGCGAAGGCGCGCTTTAGCGTGCTGCCAGTGAATAATATCAATGTTTTGGATAAAGGACTTGTCATGCAAAATCATCCCGCGCCCGCCGGTTTCATCGAGCACGTGAACCTCACGGTCAGCGAACTCGACCGCTCAATTCGACTGTTTGAAGATCTGCTGGGTTGGCAATTGCGCCTTCGCGCGCCGCACGGGACAAGCGGCGAGTTCGCCCATGTCGGGAGCGAACAGAGCTATCTTGCGCTGTGGTCGGACGGCGAAGACCATTCGGGGCAAAGCAAGGGCCGCCCGATGAACCATGTCGGCTTGCAAGTGCGCGATCTGGAGGCTGCCGATGCTGTCGTGCAACGCCACGGCCTCGAAACCTTCAGCCACGGCACCTACAATCCCGGCCCGCGCAGCTTCTACTTCTTCGACTGGGACGGGATCGAATTCGAGGTCGTCAGCTATGAATGAGATCATTCTGCGCGAGCCGATGTTCGGCCCCGCCCCCTCGCGTCAACGCTCACCGGAACGGGTTAGCGAAGCGTGCGTCTGCGGCGAGCGTCGTATCGTCAAGTGTCAGCAGGAAGTCGACCAGTGCCTGCCGGTCAGCGGCTGACAGGTTGAGGCGGCGCGGTTGGCCGTTCGGGCCGGTCAGGCGATTGTCCAGCGCCGGCCCCGCCTGCACACCGCGATCATAATGGTCGATCACCTGCGCCAGGCTGGTGAAGCGTCCGTCATGCATGAAGAAGCGCGACAGGCCGACGCTTTTCAAGGAAGGCGATTTGAAGATCTCCGTCTCGCCCGCATCAAGACCGTTGCTGCGGCTGTTCGCAGCGAGTGCGAATGTCGGCGGACGGTGGCACGCGGCACATCCCGCGCCGCCCAGATTGGGGGCGTCCATAAACAATTGCCGCCCGCGATTCTCGCTCGCAGAAAAGCCTGCCAGCGCCTGATCGAGCGCGCGATTGGGCGCACCGGGCGCGAAGACCTGCGCATAGGCGCGGTCCCAGCGGCTGTCGGATGAGATCATTGCGCGCTGGAATTGCGCCAGCGCGCGCTCCATCCGCGCCTGCGTGATGGCCTCGTCACCAAAGGCGAAGCGGAACAGCGCAGGATAGTAGTCGAGCCCCTCCATCCGCGCGATCAGCGCCGCGAGCCCGCCATTATCCTGCCAGCCCATCTCAACCGGATTAAGGATCGGCTGCGTCGCCTGATCCTCCACACTACTAGCACGCCGGTTCCAGAACATTTCGCCCGGTTGGAAATAGCGGATATTGCCCAGGCGCATGGCGTGGGCATCGGTGCGCCCGCCGGCGAATCCGGTGCTCAGCGCCTCGTCATCGTCGAAGCCGAAGCCCTGCTGGTGGCACGTGGCGCAGCTGGTGGTGTTGTTCACGTTCAACGCGACATCGTAGAACAGCACGCGACCCACTGTGGCAATGGCATCATTGACCGGATCATTATTCGGCGTGTTGTCGAGCGCGGTGACGGTATTGTCGTAATAGGCAGGCAACGCCGGATTGGCGTAGTTGTCGAGATTTTGCAGATCGATGGTCAGCACTTGCTGCACGATCGCGTTGAGGTCAGCCGTGCTTGGCGGCGTGGGCGTGGGCGTAGGGGTTGGCGTAGCCAGCGCCGTAGTGGTTGTCGGCGGAGCGGTATCGTCCCCTCCGCAGGCACCCAGCAGCAAGATAGAGGCTATGGCGGCTAATGATGACGTGTGGCGAGTGGTGTTCAATGCGCTTCTCCCTGCTTCCGCATCCCGAAAGCACCCAAGCGCGAGAAAGCTGAACGGAATCTGTCAGTCAGCCGCCAAACAGGCTGCCCGATACAAAGCGCGACAAAGCCTTACAGCGGCGCGACATTTGCCACATTTGCGGGACGGATTAGGAGCCTAGAAGCTCTCTTCGTACACCCGCGAAATGTCCCCGCCCCATTCGCCGTGATATTTGTCGAGCAGCACTTGCGCAGGCACTTTGCCGCTCTCGACAATCTCGCGCAACGGGTTGAGGAAGCCGCTTTCATTGTCGCCCATCGAATTGAGCGCAGCGCGCGCGACGAGGCCTTGGTGCGCGATGTCGAGCACTTCGCGGGCCAGATCACGCAACGTGCGCCCGCCCGGAATGGAGGCGGCGAGGCCTTTCGCGGGCACGGCGTTGCGCAGCGCCTCGCGCTCTTCCATCGACCAATGTTCGACCAGCGACCACGCCGCATCGAGCGCACCCTGATCGTAGAGCAGGCCCACCCAGAAGGCGGGCAGCGCGCAGATGCGGTTCCAGGGGCCACCATCGGCACCGCGCATTTCAAGGAAGCTTTTCAGCCGCACTTCGGGGAAGGCGGTGGAAAGGTGATCCCACCAATCGCTTGCCGTCGGCAACTCGCCCGGCAGCGCGGGGAGTTCGCCCCGCATAAAGTCGCGGAAGCTCTGCCCGGCAGCATCGATGTAAGTGCCGTCACGATAGACAAAGTACATCGGCACATCGAGCATATAGTCGACATAGCGTTCATAGCCGAAGCCGTCCTCGAACACGAAGGGCAGCATCCCGGTGCGCTGCGGATCGGTGTCCGACCAGATATGACTGCGATAGGAGAGGAAGCCGTTGGGCTTGCCCTCGGTAAAGGGCGAATTGGCGAAGAGCGCGGTAGCGAGCGGTTGCAGCGCCAGCCCGGTGCGGAACTTCTTCACCATATCCGCTTCTGACGAATAGTCGAGATTAACCTGAATGGTACAGGTGCGCAGCATCATATCGAGCCCGAGATTGCCCACACGCGGCATATGGCGCATCATGATGGCATAACGCTGCTTGGGCATGACCGGCAGCTCTGCGCGCGTCTTGTCCGGCCACATTCCGAGGCCGAGAAAGCCGACTTCGCACGCCTCGCCCACCTGCTTCACCTGCATCAGATGGCGGCCGGTTTCGGCGCAGGTCTGGTGCAGCGTCTCCAATGGCGCGCCCGACAGCTCCAACTGGCCTGCCGGTTCCAGACTGATCGTCCCGTCGCTGCCCGACATGGCGATGGCGTTGACGCTGCCATCCGGCCCCGCTTCCTCCACCGGTTCCCAGCCGAATTCGCGCATGGCCATCAAGATGTCGTGGATGCCGCCCGGCTCGCTGTAGGAGGGCGCGTGGTAATCGGAGGTTTTGTAGACCAGCTTTTCATGCTCGGTGCCGATACGCCATTGCGCCTTGGGCTTCTCGCCCTTCACCATCGGCGCGATCAACTGCTCGCGGCTTTCGATCCGCGGTTCCTCGCCTTCGCTGGCTTTGCGCGTGCTCATAGAAGCTCCCTCAAAATCGCGGCGTGTGTAGCCGACACGTAGCAAATCGCCACCTGCTTTTTCGCCGGGTGCAACCGGCTTATGGTGACTGCCGCCAATCGCCGGCAATCCCCATCCACAGCGAAAGCGCGGCAATCGCGGCGGTTTCCCCGCGCAGTATTCGCGGGCCGAGGCTGACGGGTTTCGCCATCGGATGCGCACGGATCGCCGCCCGCTCGGCATCGTCAAAGCCGCCTTCGGGGCCGATCAGGATGGCAGCAGGGGTGCCGTATGCAGCAAATGCATGGCCCGCAGGTTCTCCCCCCAATTCATCGGCGAAGAACAGCGCACGGCTTTCCGGCCAATCGCGCAACAGCGCGTCCAGCTTCGTCACCTCGCCCAGTTCGGGCAGCGCGGTGCGCGCGCATTGCTCGGCGGCCTCGGTCACGATCATTCGCGCGCGATCCGGGTTGAGCTTGTCCGCTACACAGCGCCGCGTCAGCACTGGCTGGATGCGGGCGACGCCCAGCTCTGTGGCCTTTTCCAGCACCAGATCGAAGCGGTCTTTCTTGAGCAATGCGGGGCAGAGCACCAGATCGGGCACTGCCTCGCGCGGGCGCAGGCGATCTTTGACCGCCAGCGCCACTTCGCGCTTGCCCGCGGCGATCACTTCGCTTGCCCATTCGCCGGTCTGGTCGTCGCACAGGATAACCGCATCCCCCTCCCCCACGCGCATGACGCGGGCGAGGTAATGCGCTTTCGGAGCATCCAGAGTGATCTGCACACCTTCGCCAAGCGGCTGTTCGACAAACAGGCGCGGAGCGGATCGCGGGGGCCAGGCGGGCGTAGCGGGCATGGCTATGCACTTGGGGCAAGCGGCGCTAACAGGCAAGCCGTGACAAGCGAAACCATCACTCCCGATACCGAGCATCGCAGCTTGGCAGAGCGCCTGCCGCAGCCTTTGCGCGACTATGCACTGCTGGGGCGGTTTGACCGGCCTATCGGCTGGTGGCTGCTGTTCTGGCCCTGTGCATGGGGCGTGTGGCTAACCGGCGCGGGCGCGCAATGGGCGCTGGTCGCATGGCTGCTGCTCGGCGCGATTGCCATGCGCGCGGCGGGCTGCGTCTATAACGATATCGTCGATGCCGATCTCGACAAGCAGGTCGCGCGCACCGCGCTGCGCCCGATTGCCAGCGGGCGGGTGAGCAAGCGCGCGGCGTGGGTGTGGCTGGTGAGCCTGTGCATGATCGGCCTCGTCGTGTTGCTGCAATTGCGGATGGAAGCGCAATTGGTGGCGCTCGGCAGTCTCGCCATGGTCGCCGCCTATCCGTTTATGAAGCGCATTACGTGGTGGCCACAAGCGTGGCTTGGGCTGGTGTTCAACTGGGGCGCGCTGGTCGGCTGGATGGCCTTGCGCGATGACAATCTGGCAGTGATGCTGGCGCTATATGGCGGCGCGGTGTTCTGGACGATCGGCTATGACACGATCTACGCGCTGCAAGACCGCGAGGATGATGCGCTGGTGGGCATTAAAAGCTCGGCCCTGCGGCTGGGCGGGCGAGTGAAGAGCGGCGTGGCGCTGTTCTACACGCTGACCATCGGCCTGTGGGCGCTCGCCTTCTGGTGGCTGCGGAGCGATCCGGTTGCACTGCTCGCGCTTGCGCCGGTGGCGCTGCATCTGGCGTGGCAGGTGGTGACGCTCGATCCGGCAGACCCGGACAATCCCCTTGCCCGCTTCCGCTCGAACCGCTGGGCAGGCGCGCTAATGGCGGCGGCGTGCTTCGTTGTGGGGAATGCGGGGGCGTAAGGAAGGCAGTTTTCACACGAAGACACAAAGACACGAAGAGCCTTTTCCAAGCGGCGAAGCCGCTTAAGAAACATTATTGGAATGCGCCTGCGGCGCGGCACAGCGCGACCTCTTGGTGGCTTGGTGTCTTCGTGTGAAAACTTACTTTGCCTTCGCCGTCAGTTTCACTCCGCCGCTTGCGGTTCCAGCCTGCCCTGCCCTTTGCGCGGGTTGGCCCAGTGTAGCAGCTTCGCCAGCCGGGCGGTCAGCGCGCCGTGTTCCTGCATCCAGTGGTAGTATTCGCGATACTTCGGGTCTTCGGCGAGCAGATGCGCCTCTTCGGTGCGCGCGCGCCAGTAATAGATGCCGCTCACCGCAGCGATAAACACCGTGTTGCGGATCATATCGACATAGGAGTCGCTGGTGACGAGGAACGGCATGGTGGAGCACCACCAGAACAGGTTCTTCGACACATAGGCCGGGTGCCGGGTGAAGCGGTACGGCCCGTTGGTGATGACCCCGCGATAGGTGAGGTTCGAAAAGCGGATGCCGAAGGCAACGGTCGCCCACGCATAAACGCCGGTCAGGAACACCAGCCACGCCGCCCAGATCCACAGCAGCACGGGATAATCGGCAAACCAGTACGCCCAGTCCGCCGTGTTCACATCGTATTTGATAATATTGCCGAGCAGGCCCCAGGCGAGCGGCGGATAGCAGGCGAGTGCCGCGATCCAGCCTGCGAGGAAGGGATTGCCGCTGCGGATATGCGCATCGAGCGGGCGGAAGGTCAGCAGGTACCCTACCGTGCCGATCTGCACGTCGATCACGAACAATATCTCGAACAGAAACACCCCGAGCAGCACCGGATTGTTCCAGATCTCCGCCGTCTGCGTCTCCACCACCGTCTCGAAGCCGATGGGGATGATCGAGATCATGAAGGCGGTGAAAAAGCCCTTGATGATCCAGCTGCGCCAGTGGTGCTTCACTTCCTCGAAATCATAGGCATCGCGTCCGATCAGCATCGCGCCGAAATGCCATGTGTGATCGCGCGGGTTCTTGAGCACGCGGTCTGTCCACAGCACATAGGGGACGCTCAGGATCACCAGCGGCACCACGGCGGCACCCAGCACCTGCATCGCAAAGAGATACTGGCCTTCCCAGTACCAGCGACCGAGGCAGTACAGCCCGCCGATGATGAACCATGTCGCCCACAGCCCCGCCAGCTTGGTGATTGAGACATCGACCACGTCGTCCAGCTTGCGCGGATTGCCCCAGTCGATGCCGGTCGTTGGGTTACGATGCACCTTGTCGACAAAGACCGACCACGCCGCCATCGCCCCGCCGGTCAGCACCATGCACAGCATCGCCGAATAGGGGCCGGAAAGCGGGCCGCGGTCCACCGGATAGCCCAGAGCCGCGGTGATTTCGGGAAAAGACCGGGCGAACAGGATGTAGGCGAGCAGGACGGCAAGACCGACCAGCCCGACCATGGGCGATACATCGCTGGCAGGGGGCCGCGACGGGGTGTGCGAAGGCGCGCTCATTACCCGCCCGCTGATAGCGCGGAACGGTTAAAACCTGCGTAACGGCAAAACACCGCGTCCCGTGGCGGGACGGCTACCTTCGCAAGCGTTACCGCCAGGCAGTCAGGCGACCGCTATCGTCGAGGATATACAAGGTGTTGTCCGCCACCACGGGAGGCAGGGACACACCGGCATCAAGCTGCGTAAAGTCCGCCGCCGTGCCGGTCATCACATCGACCGAACGCACCGCGCCGCGCGAGCTGGCGATCCACAGGCGGTTGCTGGCAAGCACCGGACCTGTCCAGAAAATCGGCCCTTCACGGTCTTCGGGATCGCGCCACTGGTCAAGCTGAGTCATCCAACGGATGCGGCCGGTATTGCGCTGGATGGCCAGAATGCGCGAGTCGTCGGTGAGGGTGAACACCCATTCGCCGGAAATGGTGGGCGTCGAAATCCCCGCCAGCGTCAATTCCCAGATCCGCTGTCCGGTGAGCAATTCATAGGCAGCCATGCGCCCGCCCTGCCCCAGCGCGTAGACGCGGCCTTGATCGATGATCGGATCGGCATCGACATCGGTCAGCGTGCCCACCGAGGTGCTGATCGACGTGCGCGAGAGCGCGTCAGACCACAGCTCGCGGCCGTTTTCGTAACGGTAAGCGACCAGCTCGCCGCTGGAGAAACCTGCCAGCAGCGTGCCTTGGCCAGCCGCCGGAGCAGCCACGCCGAACACGCCTTGCTGGCCGATGGCAGCCGCCTTTTGCCAGACCACCGCCCCGTCATCGGCGTTGAGCGCGATGATCTGGTTGTTCTGGGTCATCACGAAGACCGAGTTGAACGCCACGGTCGGCGCACCGCGCAGCGGGCCTGCAGGCTTAACACGCCAGATTTGCTCTCCCGTGGCAGCGTTCAGCGCAACGACATCGCCTACGCCATTGGTTGCGTAAAGCCGCCCGCCAGCATAGGTCGCGCCGCCGCCAAAGGTGGCGTCCTGCAAGTCGCCCGAAACCTCGATCTGGTGGCGCCAGCGCACCGCGCCGGTCTGCGCGTCGAACGCGTGCACGGTCGCGCCGGTGTCAACGGCAAAGACGAGACCCTCGGCCACGACCGGAGCGGCGGCGAGACGACGGGTGTTCGTCGTGCCTGCAATCGAAGCGGTCCACGCGCGAACTGGGGCCGCCGAAAGCGTGCGGTGGCCCGACACCTTGGCCGCATTGCCGCCCGCCTGTTCCCAATTGGGATTGTTCTGCGCCGGCGGCACCACCACGGCGACATTCGCCAGCTGTGGATCGGCAACAATCTCGGTCGCGATGCGCGACAGAATCGGCTGGCGGTTGCCCAGCGTCGGGGTTTCCGGATCGTCACTCCCGCCACCGTCAAGGCCCAGCGTGCTGCACGCCGCCAGCGCGCAGCTCGACGCGAGCACCAGCGCAGCGCGCCAGGAGCGGAAAGGGGCGGGAATGATCAATTTCGTCATACTGTTTCCGTGTCTCTATTCGACCAGTTCGACAGCGGGCTCGCCGCCTGTCGGCTCTGCGCCGCCGGTAATTTCATCGAGCGCCGCATCGACATCCTCGATCGCATCAAAGCCGATCAGGCCTGCAAGCTGCCGGGTGCGGGCGCGCAGCGATTCGGGAACGTCCTCGTTCTGCGCGATAGCAACGAGCAGCGGCCCCGCCTGATCGCGCTTGTCCTGCGCCAGATAGGCGTGCGCAACCAGCTCGCCAGCACTGCCGAAATAGGGATTGCTCGCCTGTGCCATCGGACCCAGCCGGTCGATCACCTGCTGCGGATCGAGATTGTCCCAATTCGCCGTGACGGAGCGGATTGCCGCGATATCGCGCACTTCGGCGGGCAGTTCTGTATTGTTCGCCACGCGGTCAAACAATTCTACCGCCAATTCGGTATTGCCGTTCTGGATCGCGATTCCGGCGCGCGTCAGCGCAGCCATTGCTGCATGGCCGTCCGTCCCTTCGGACAGCGCGGTGAGATCGGCGTCGGCCTGATTGAAATTGCCCGCTTCCAGTTCGTCAATCGCCAGAACCAGTTCTTCCGACTTGGCTTCCAGCGCCGCCTCGCTGCGCGATTGCCAGACGAGATAGGCACCGAAGGCGAGCAAGCCTGCGATCAGCACACCGCCAATTGTCCAGCCGTATTTTTTGGCGAAATCGGTCGCCTGGTCCTGACGGACAGCTTCATCCACCTCGCGCATGAGCATTTCCTGCTCGGTATCGGGGCGGGTTGCAGGCGTTGGTGCGGGGGTAGGTTCTTTGGCCAAGGGTCTGGTTCTAGCGTTTTGTGGACGATTGGGCTGCGCTGTTAGGCGGTAACGGGGCGCATTTCAATCGAAGAGGCACACCTGTCCACCCGGCGCTGAATGCGCGATGAAGGCTATTCGTTTGCGGTGGCCGCATCGGGCTTGGGATATTTCTCCATCAACCCCCAATAGAGCGACTTGTAGCGCTCGATCATTTTGCCTTCGTCATATTCGGCGCGCGCCTTTTGCCTATTGGCCTGCCCGATGCGTTTGCGTTCGGCAGGCTTGCCCGCGAGATCGACCAGCGCCGCGATCAGCGCCGCGCCGTCGCCTGCATCGACCAGCAGCGGCCCGTTTTCGCTGGCGACCATCCGTCCGATATCGCCCACGCGCGGGGCGACCACCGGCAGTCCCGCTGCCATCGCTTCGACCACCGAAATGGGGAACTGTTCGGACTGGCTGGAGAGCGCGAAGATGTCGAAATGGCCGATCAGCTTTTGCGGTTCGGCAACAAAGCCGGGCAGATGCACGCGATCTTCAACGCCCAGCCGCTCGGCCTCGGCGAGCAACGCGTCGCGCTCCGGCCCCTCACCCGCAATCACCAGCTGCCATTCGGGCGGCAAATATGGCATCGCCCGCACCAGCAATTCGAGCTGCTTGACCGGGCGCAGACCGGCAAGCGAGCCGAGCCAGAATTCACCCTTGCGCTTCAGCAACTTGGGCAGAATGTCGCGCTTGGGCGGCGCGGCATAGGCGCGGGTGTCGATCCCGTTGGCGATCCGCCGCACACGGGTGCGCGGCTGATCCCACACGCCGAGCGCGATGTCCTCCAGCGTCGATGACGGCACCACCAGCGCCGCCGTGCGTCCCAGCGCGATCCGGCGATACCAGTTGCGGCGCTTCTTCAGCCGCTGCGCTTCGTCCTCGTTGAACCCGTCCTCGTGATGCACCAGCGGCGGCAGCTTGAAGCTATCGGCAAAAATCGTGTGCGCCATCACCGCGTCGATCGCGCCCCAATTGTAGGTGCAGATAAGGTCGTAACCCGCCATCGCCCGCGCGAGCTTGGCCAAGCGGCCCGGCGTCGGCGTGCCCGATAGCGGCGGGAATTTGGGCCAGCGCACCGCATTGCTCCGCCCGATCAGCCGTGCCGCGCCGCGCTTGTCGAGATCGCCCGACACAATCGCATGCTCCGCCGTCTTGCCCCAGGCATTGATCAGGCGGACATTGCGCACTTCCTTGCCGCCTGCATCGAAAGTCGAATGCAGATGCAGGATGCGGGGACGTTCGGCCTTGCGGCTCATGCGATTTTCTCCAGCAAACCGGCTATGGCCGCTTGCGCCACAGGTTCTTCCAGCGTCGGCACATGGCCCACGCGCGGCACGGTGACTGCTTCGAATTGCGGCAATTCCTGCGCCATCTTGGCAAAGGTCTCTGCCGAGAGAATATCCGACAATTCGCCGCGCAGCCCCAGCACCGGAACATCGGCCAAAGCCCTGAACAGCGGCCACATATCGGCAGGTTCCTCGTCCGCAGGCGCAAACTGCTCGGCGATTTTCATATCGTAATCGAGGCTGATGCGCCCGCTATTGCTCACCACCATCAACCGCTTGGCGAAGGTGAGCCAGTCATGGATGCCGAAATCGGGATAGGTCTCCGCGCTCATGTCTTGCATCGCGCGCGCCGCGTGCATCCATGTCGGGAAGCTGCGACCGAAGCCAACATAGTCGCGGATTTTCGCCAGCCCCTCTTCCTCGACCACCGGGCCGATATCGTTGAGGATCGCGCCGGCAAAGCGGCCGGGATGCAAACGGGCCATCAGCATGGTGATGATTCCGCCCAGCGAAGTGCCGAAGGCGACGACCTTGTCGAGCTTCAGCTTGTCCAGCAGCGCCACGATATCGGCGACATAGGTGGAGGGCACATAGGTCGCAGGGTCTTTTGCGTAATCGCTTTCCCCGCGCCCGCGCAGTTCGACCACGATCACCCGCCATTCGCCCGCAAAAGCATCCGCCACCGGCTCGAAATCGCGGGCATTGCGGGTGAGGCCGGGAATGCACAGGATCGGTGGGCGATCCGCACGCCCGGCATAATCGCGGTAATGCAGCGTCAGCTCGTCGCTGCTTTGCCAAAAGCCGTCGGTATAGGCTTGGTCGCCCAATGCTTGTTCCCCGCGAAATGAATGCCGCGCTTGGCAAGCGGGCCTGTGCGCGGCACTAATGCCGCCATGCGCGCCGAACCGCAACACTCGCCCTATCGCCCCGATCCGAAAATCTTGCAGATCGCAGGGTTTATCGCCGATCCGGTGGAAGCGGCGGACTTTCCGCGTGACGAATTGCGCTTCCGCAATGGCCGGTGGGACGCAGCTGTGGGTCTCGATCATCTTTCTGACGCAGAATGGATCACGCATTTCGGGCGGTTCGAGCCTTTGCCCGACAATCTCAAAGCCCCGCTCGCGCTGCGCTATCACGGGCACCAGTTCCAGGTGTATAATCCCGAGATCGGCGACGGGCGCGGTTTCCTGTTTGCGCAAATGCGCGATGCCGATGGCCGCCTGCTCGATTGCGGCACTAAGGGCAGCGGCACCACGCCCTACAGCCGCGCGGGCGACGGGCGGCTGACGCTGAAAGGCGCGGTGCGGGAAATTCTCGCCACCGAGATGCTCGAAGCCTTGGGCGTCAACACCTCCAAGACCTTCTCGGTGATCGAAACGGGCGAGCAGCTGGAGCGCAATGACGAGCCTTCGCCCACCCGCTCAGCCGTGATGGTGCGGCTCAGTCACGGGCATATTCGCGTGGGCAGCTTCCAGCGGCTGATGGCCTTGGAAGAGCATTCGGCGCTGGAGCAACTGGTCGAATACTGCCTCGCCACCTATCCCGGCCCCGAAGCGCCCGCAGATGCGCCGGGCTGCGATGAACCCGCCATCCGGCTGATGCATCAGGTGACCGAACGGCTCGCCGATCTGGCCGCGAGTTACATGGTCGCAGGCTTCGTCCACGGCGTGCTCAACACCGACAATATGAACATTACGGGAGAGAGTTTCGATTACGGGCCGTGGCGCTGGTTGCCGCAATGGAATCCCGGCTTCACCGCCGCCTATTTCGACCATGGCGGCCTCTACGCCTTTGGCCGCCAGCCCGAGGCGATCCGCTGGAACCTCGCGCAATTCGCCATTGCCCTGCGCCCACTCGCCGAATCGGCCCCGCTGATCGCCGCGCTCGACCGGTTCGGGCCGCTTTATGGCGAGGCAATGATGCGGCGCTTCTGCTGGCGGCTGGGGGTGGAGCAGCAGGGGCCGGAAAAGGATGCCGCGCTGGTCGAGGTTGCCGAGAAGGTGATGACTGCTCAGAAAATCGGGCCGGATGCCTTTTTCCACCGTCATCGCGGCGGGCGCGGCGCCGAGGGCGTGCTGGCAGAGGCGCTGGAAGACTATCGCGCCACCGGCGAGTTGGACGGGCACTGGGGCGAATCCCCGCCCGAATCGCTGCTGATCGACGAGGTCGAAACGATCTGGAGCGCAATCGACGAGCGCGACGATTGGCAGCCCCTCCACGACAAAGTCACCGCAATCCGCGCCCTCGGCAATGCGCTGGGCGAACCACCTGAGCCTTGCGGACATACGCAAGACTAACGGGCAGACTTAACCCCGCTTTCATTTTACATATCAGTCTGCCCTTTGCTTGTCCGCGATAAGATCGTTAGTGGACACAACCAGTTTCGTTTCGAAAGCAGTTTCCCCTTGGCCGCAGCGCAGACACTCGTTTCCTTCGAACCCGCCACCGGCGCCGAGCTTTGGCGCGGGGAGCATGGCAATGTCGACCGCATTGTCGCCACCGCACGCAAAAGCTGGGCCGCATGGGCCGCATCGCCATTGGCCAACCGCATCGAATTGATGCGTCGCTTCTCCAACGAAGTGCTTAAGGATCAGGAGCAGTTCGCCGAACTGATTGCACGCGAGACGGGCAAGCCCTTGTGGGAAGCGCGCACCGAAGTCGAAGCGGTGATGGCCAAGGTGGAGATTTCTATCCGCGCCTATGCCGAACGCACCGGCCAGCGCAAGCTCGACAGCGCACTGCAAGGCTCCGCCGCTTTGCGCCATAAGCCACATGGCGTGATGGCGGTGCTGGGGCCGTATAACTTCCCCGCGCATCTGCCCAATGGCCATATGATCCCCGCGCTGATCGCGGGCAATGCGGTGATCCTGAAGCCGTCCGAGAAGACTCCGGCGGTGGGTGCCAAGCTGGTGGAGCTGCTAAACCGCTCCGGCATCCCCGAAGGTGTCGTGCAATTGCTGATCGGTGGGCCGGACGAAGGCAAGGCGCTGGTGGCGCATCCCGATGTCAACGGCGTGCTGTTCACCGGCTCCGCGCAGGTCGGCATCGCCATCAACCGCAAGCTGGCGACCGAGCCGGGCAAGATCGTCGCGCTGGAAATGGGCGGCAACAATCCGATGGTGGTGTGGGACACACCCAAGATCGCGGACGCTGCTGCGTTGATCGTGCAGTCAGCCTTCACCACGGCAGGCCAGCGGTGCACCGCCGCGCGTCGCCTTATCGTCAAGGACACAATGTATGACGAGGTGATCGGCGAATTGAAGTCGCTCACCAACCGGCTGATCGTCGGCGCTCCGTTTGACGAGCCAGCCCCCTTTATGGGCCCGGTTATCGACAATGCCACCGCCGACCAGCTGACCGAGAGCTTCCTCTACCTGCTGTCCAATGGCGGCAAGGCGATCAAACATATGCGGCGTTTGCGCGACGACCTGCCGTTCGTTTCGCCCGCGATTATCGACACCACCGCGATGGCCGACCGGCCCGATGTGGAACTGTTCGGTCCGCTGCTGCAGGTCATCAAAGTCAGCGACTTTGACGAAGCGATTGCCGAAGCGAACCGCACCCGCTTCGGCCTTTCGGCATCGCTGGTGGGCGGCAATCCGCAGCAATATAACCGCTTCTGGGCGAATATCCGCGCCGGGATCGTCAACTGGAACCGCCCGACCAATGGCGCATCCTCCGCTGCGCCTTTCGGCGGAATCGGCTTTTCGGGCAATCACCGCCCGGCGGCGTTCTACGCGGCAGATTATTGCGCCTATCCGGTCACCAGCACCGAAATGGAGCAGCCGCGCGCCAGCGTCGGTGTGGGCTTCAAGGACGCCTGATCGAGGAAGCGCGCTTGCGCCGCCCGCACCCTTCGCCTACCGCCCGCCGCGATGACGCCACCCCCTGCCACGCATGAAATCAGCCAGGGACGTGCCTTCGCCTCTGCCCTCGCTGCCTATACGATCTGGGGTCTGCTGCCGCTCTATCTGGTGCTGGTGAAGGATGTGCCGCCGGTCGAATTTGTTGCGTGGCGCACGCTGTTCACGCTGCCGATCTGCTTGCTGCTGGTGCTGCTGATGGGGCGCGGCGCGGAACTGCGGCAGGTGCTGCGCAGCGGGCAAGTCCTGCGCATTCTCTTCTGCACGGCGGCGCTGATCGCGGTGAACTGGCTCGGCTATATCTGGGCGGTGCAGAACGGCTTCGTCTTCGCTGCCAGCCTTGGCTATTACATTCTTCCGCTGGTCAGCATGATGATGGGCGTGGCGTTCCTCAAGGAGCGGCTCTCGCGCCTGCAATGGAGTGCGGTCGGTCTGGCCGCCATTGGCGTCAGCGCGCTGGCCGCTGGTGCGCCGACAACCTTGTGGGTCAGCCTGCTGCTCGCCTTCTCTTTCGGCGCTTATGGGCTCCTGCGAAAGACCGTTGCCGCCGGAGCGCTGGTCGGGCTGACCGTCGAAGCGGCGATCCTGTTTCCGCTGGTCGCGTTCTATCTCCTCTGGATCGAGAGCACTACGGGCACCGCCTTGGGGCGCGAGGCGCTGGAGACGGCGGCGATTTTCGGCGCCGGGATAGTCACCGCCACCCCGCTGCTGTTCTTCGCTACCGCCGCGCGCGCTCTGCCCTATTCGGTCATCGGCCTGATGCAATTCCTCGCGCCGACCATGATGTTTGTCCTCGGCCTTGCGGTGTTCGGCGAGGAGTTGCGGGTGGCGCAGCTCATCAGCTTTATCGTCATCTGGAGCGCAGTCGCGCTGTTCAGCTGGGACCTGTTCCGCAAATCGCGCAAGCCCGCTCAGCCTGTGTAAGTCCACCCCAATGTCTGCCCGGCGTGGAACGGCACGATCTCCTCACCCGCTGCAGTGAGCATTTCGGGCACCACGCAATCGCGCTTTTCCAGCGTCACCTTATCCGCATTCACCGGCAGTCCGTAGAAAGCAGGCCCGTGAAGGCTGGCAAAGCCTTCGAAATGCTCCAGCGCGCCTTCTTCCTCGAACACGGCAAGATAGCTTTCCAGCGCAAAGGGCGCGTTGAAAATCCCTGCGCAGCCGCAGGCGCTTTCCTTGGCGTGGCGGGCATGCGGGGCGCTGTCGGTCCCGAGGAAGAACTTGGGCGAGCCTGACGTTGCTGCCTTGCGCAGCGCCAGCCGGTGCTTCTCCCGCTTGGCGACGGGCAGGCAGTAATTGTGCGGCCGCATCCCGCCCACCAGCATGGCGTTGCGGTTGATGTGCAGGTGCTGCGGGGTGATCGTCGCGGCGACATTGGGGCCGGACACCTCGACAAATTTCACCGCCTCTTCGGTCGTGATGTGCTCGAACACCAATTTGAGCGTCGGCAGATCGGCGAGCAGCGGGCGCAGCACCTGCTCGATAAACACCGCCTCGCGGTCGAAAATGTCGATGTCCGAATGCGTCACTTCGCCATGGACGCACAGCACCATGCCGATCTCCGCCATCACTTCGAGCACGCCGCGGATGTTCGCCACATCGGTGACGCCGCTGTCCGAATTGGTCGTCGCCCCCGCCGGATAGAGCTTGCAGGCGGTGAAGACGCCCTCGGCAAAGCCGCGCCGCACTTCCTCGGGATCGAGATTGTCGGTGAGGTAGCAGGTCATCAGAGGCTCGAACGAAACGCCCTCTGGCACCGCCGCAAGAATGCGCTCGCGATAGGCGCGGCCTGCCTCCACTGTCGTTACCGGCGGGGTAAGGTTCGGCATAACAATCGCCCTGGCAAACTGCCGTGCTGTGTAGGGGACGACGTCGCGCATCATGTCGCCATCGCGGAAATGCAGGTGCCAGTCGTCGGGGCGGCGGATCGTCAGCGTTGTCGTCATGGGATTGCCTATGCCGCGCTCTGCCCTATCTGTCACCCATGACAATGGGCCGTTTGACCAACCGCGCCGTGGTGCGTGTTTCGCCGCTGGAGCCAGCCGAGGACGCTGCGGCTTTCCTGCAAGGGCTGCTGACCAATGATGTGGTGAGCGAGACCCCCGTCTATGCCGCACTGCTCAGCGCACAAGGCAAGACGATGTTCGATATGCTGGTGTGGCGCGACGGGGCGGATGTGTTGCTCGATTGCGAGGCGGCTTTGGCCGAGGAACTGGCGAAGCGCCTCTCGCTCTATCGCCTGCGCCGCAAGCTAGCGATTGCAGTGGACGAGGCAGTGGCGGTGTATTGGAGCGATGCGCAGGCGGAAGGCTTTTCGCCCGATCCCCGTCTGCCCGCGCTCGGCTTTCGCCGCATCGGTGACGCAGAAGATGGGGAAGCGGTGGACGACGCCTATCTGGCGCATCGCCTTGGACAGGGCGTGCCGGAAGGGCGCAGCGAATTGGGCGATATCCTCTGGCTGGAAGCCAACGCGGTCGAACTGAACGGGGTCAGCTTCACCAAGGGCTGCTATATCGGGCAGGAAAACACCGCGCGGATGAACTGGCGGAGCAAGGTGAACCGGCGGCTGGTGGTGGTTCCGCTGGATCGTTCGGACGAGAAGCGGCGCAAGGCAGAGTATCCGCAGCTCGGGCTGGCGGTCGACCACCTGCGGGTGGAGGATATTCCGGCGGATCTGGTGCCGGGGTGGATGAGTCTTTCTGCTTAGCGTCAGCCCGGACTTGATCCGGGCCAAGGCTTTGTTGTGTGCAGCGTGAGAAAAAGGCAGCCTTGCCCCGGATCAAGTCCGGGGTGACGAGTCAGAATTAGACCGCCACCCCGTTCTTCACAAAAGCGGCGATCAGCATTTCGGTCGCCCGTTCGCGCACCACGCTGCGGTTGACGGTGAGCGAATCGGCTAGCTGTTCGCCAACCAGCGCATCGCCCAATGCCAGCAGCACCAGCGTAAAGGTCGTCTCGTGCATCGCCAGATCGGTGCTGTCATGCGCTTCTTCGGGGCGCAGATCGTGCACCAGCGTGTGGATCGTCTCGATAATCGGATCAAGCGCATCCTCATTGCCCGATGCCAGCATCCAGCTCGCCAGCGCGCCGCCGCCTTCGCGCCCGAAGGCATCGAACGTCAGATCAACCACCTCGCGCGGCGAACCGATGCCGGCGCGCGTCGCGCGCACCGCGTCGGCAATCGATTCGCAAACGGTGCCCGCGAGATGCGCCGCCAGCTCCTTCTGCAAGCCCGCCGCGCTCCCGAAATGGTGCAGCAGATTGGCGTGCGTGCGCCCGATTCGCGCCGCGACTGCCTTCAGCGTCACCGCCTGCGGCCCCGCCTCGATCAGCAGCGCCCGCGCGGCTTCGAGCGCGGCGGCGCGGCTTTCCTCGGGGCTCAGGCGCTTTCTTGTTGACATACGTGTCAGTTACCTATTAACAGTAGTGTCAGTTCACGGATGCCACTCTGTGACGGGACGACCAGTGTGAGATAAGGGTTCACGTTATGACTGCCCATGCCCGCTTGCAAGCCAGCACGCCTGACCACCACCAGCTAACCGTGCGCGATCAACGCTTTGCCCGTGGACAGCGGCGCGAGCGTGGGGTCGATCCCGTCGCTGCCGCGTGGTTTGCCGCGCTTTCCGCCAGTTTTCCGCGCGGCGAGGCGATGTTTATCGACGCCGTGCGCCAGCACCGCGACGGCGTGCCGGAAAAGCTGGCAGAGGAAATCCGCGACTTCATCAAGCAGGAAGTCAATCACAGCCGCGAACATATCGCCTTCAACCGTGCGGTGGAGGACGCGGGCTATGACCTCACCCATATCGATGCGCGGGTGAAGAACCTGGTGGCGATGACGCAATCGCTGCGGCCGATTGCGCAGCTTGGCATTACCTGCGCGCTCGAACATTTCACCGCCATCTTTGCGCATGAATTCCTCACCAACCGCGACGAGCTGACGCCTGCGGGGATCGGCGATATCGATCTGTGGCTGTGGCATTCGGTGGAGGAGATCGACCACAAGGCGGTGGCTTTCGACACTTTCCTGCACGCGACCCGCAATTGGTCGGCCTTCAAACGCTGGCGTTTCCGCTGCCTCTTAATGCTGATTGTCAGCATCCGCTTCACCCGCAACCGCTCCACCGATGCGATCGAGCTGATGCAGCAGGACGGGATCGGCAAATGGGCGGCGCGGTGGAAGCTGTTCGCCTATCTCGTCTTTTCGCCCGGCCTGCTGCGCCGCGTGGCGCGCAACTGGCTGCGCTATTTCCGCCCCGGCTTCCACCCGTGGGATCATGATGACCGCTATCTGATTGCCGAGTGGGAATTGGAGCAGGCAGGCCGCGCCTCCGCCGGAGCGCACGACCCGCAACGCACCCCCGCCGCCGCCTGATTACTCAGGCCGCAGCGGGGTGGTAGCTGGCGCAATCTTGGCCCGCCACCCGCACATAACGGCGGCACGGAACCTGCGCGCCGCCGCGCCCGGCGCTGCGCATCGGGCGGATCTCTCCGGTATCGGTGAAGCCCAGCTTGCGCAAAACGCGCCCGCTGGCAGGATTATCGATAAAGTGGCCCGCCGCCATGGTCTCGATGCCGAGCGCGTCGGTCGCTTCGAGCACGCCGCGCCCGGCCTCGGTCGCGAAGCCGCGCCCTTCCCACGCTTTGCCGATCCAGTAGCCGATTTCGTAGCCGCCATCCTCTGACGGATCGTAGCCGATCAGCCCGATGACAGGTGCACCCTTCGCTTGCGGAAGCGTAATCGCGAACCGGTGCCCTTCGCCGTCATTTGCTTTCGCGCAGAATTGGCGGGCATCGTCCTCGGTATAGGGCCAGGGCGCGCGGGCGAGATTGCGCACGACATTCTCGTCCGCAATGCCGCGATACACGCCGCGCCAGTCTTCGGGAAATACGGGCCGCAGAAACAGCCGCTCGGTACGCATGAACATCGGTCTTCTCCCTCGGGCCGGGCGCTGGCTCCACTAGTCGCCCGGTGTTGCAATAATGAGTCCGGCAGGCTGCACTTTTGTTGCGTCGTGCAAAAAGCGCGGCGGCCGGAGCCATGCGGGGGAAGGAGAATCAAAAAAGGAGACGGGGCGGCCCCATCTCCTTCCAGCTTCCCGGATTTTTCAGCTCCGGAAGGGGCCATCCCGGTGGACGGCCCCTTTCGCGGATCGTCCGATTATTCGGCGGCTTCGGCCATCGCGTCGACAGAGACGTATTTGCGGCCAAGCTTGCCATCGTGGAAGCGGACTCGGCCCGCTTCGAGCGCGAACAGCGTGTGGTCCTTGCCCATGCCGACATTTACTCCCGGGTAGAACTTCGTGCCGCGCTGGCGCACGATAATGTTGCCCGGAATCACTTCCTGGCTGCCGAATTTCTTCACACCAAGGCGGCGACCGGCTGAGTCGCGACCGTTACGCGATGAACCGCCTGCTTTTTTATGTGCCATGGTCCGTCAGTCCTTACTTCGAGTCAGTCTTCTTGGCGGCGGCCTTCTTGGCCGGTGCCTTCTTTGCCGGAGCCTTCTTGGCTTCCGCAGCCGGAGCGGCATCGTCGGCCTTGGCCGCAGCCTTCTTCGCAGGCGCCTTCTTGGCTTCGCCAACGCCCACAATGCGCAGCAGCGTCATCTGCTGGCGGTGGCCGTTCTTGCGGCGATAATTGTGGCGGCGACGCTTCTTGAAAACCGTCACCTTTTCGCTCTTCGCCTGGGCGATCACTTCAGCCGAGACCGTCACCTTCGAAGCGTCCGCCAGATCGGCGCCTTCGCCGGCCAGCAGAACATCGTCCAGCACGATCGTTTCACCGGCTTCACCGGCCAGCTTTTCGACTGCGATTTTGTCTCCGGCGGCTACGCGATACTGCTTGCCGCCCGTGCGCACTACTGCGAACATGGTGCTATAATCCGTTTATCTGGTGTTCCCGCGCCCGTCCCGGATGGCTTCCGTTTCGGGGCAACAACAAAAAGGGCGCCCAAAAGGGCACCGTCAAGAGCGACGCCGTTAGGCCAAGCGCCTGCCCCTGTCAACCGCGAGATCGCCTAGGCCTGCGCCTTTTTATGCGGCTTTTTGCCATTTCCGGTTTTGCTGGAAATCGGCACGGGTCGTCTGTAGGGTTTCGCCGCAATGAAGCAAGCCCGTGTCCTGGTCCAACTCGCGAGCATTGCAGCACTCACCGCGTGTGCAGCGCCTGCCCAAGAGTATCCTTCGCTCGCCATCCGCGATGCGGAACGCTTTGCGGGCAGCATGGCGCCGGCAGACGCGCGCTCCTATACACCCGCCCCCTTGCCCGAAGGCACGCTGGCTCAGATTGCCGAGCTGGAACGGCGCGCGCTGGCGGCCCATGCCGGTTTCACCAGTGACGAACCCGCCGCCCGCCGCCGCGCTTCTGCCGCCCGCGGTTCCGGCCCCGGCACCGAATCATGGGCGCAGGCGCAAGTCGCCATCGCCGTGCTGGAAGGCCATCGCGGCGAATTGATGATCGCACTCGCCGATCTCGACCGCATCTATGTCGACACATCGAGCGCGGGAGAGGCAATTGCCGGGGTCGCGGAAGCGCGCGAGGGGATCGACGGGCTGTTGCAGCAGGAGAACGCCGTGATTTCCGAACTCCTCGCCATGGTGCAGCGATGAACACCACCTGCGCCGAATGTCCCGTCCGCGATAGCGCCGCCTGCGCCGTCCTTACCGAGGAAGAGCGCGACGAACTCGCCCGCACCGGCCACACCAAAAAGCTCTCGCGCGGCGAAACGCTGTTCAGCGCGGGCGACGAGAACTCGGCCTGCGCCACGCTGGTGAGCGGCGCGCTCAAGGTTACGCAATATGATGCCGAGGGCAATGAACGCATTCTGGCGCTGATTCACCCGGCGGGTTTCGTTGGCGAACTGTTTGCGCCCTTCCCGCAATATGACGTCGTCGCGCTCACCAAATCACAGGTCTGCCTGTTTGCACGCGGCGATATGGAGCGGGCGCTGGGTGCCTATCCCGAGCTTGCTGTCGCGCTGTTCCGCCGCAGCCAGGAAGACCTGCACGCGGCGCGCGATCTGCTGGCGCTGGGATCGGGCCGCAGCGCGGGCGAGCAGGTGGGCGGGCTGATCCTGGCGCTGGCCCGCGCGGCGAGCGATTCGTCCTGCCACCCCGCGCGCGAATTCGATCTGCCGCTGACCCGCGGCGAAATGGCCAATATGCTTGGCCTGACCATCGAGACGGTGAGCCGCGCACTGTCTTCACTCGAAAAGTCGGGCGCGCTCAAGCGCAAGGGAACGCGCGGGATCGAACTGGTCGACCCCGCGCGCCTGGGAAGTCTGGACTGACGCTTTAGATTGCCTTTATCGTCAGACCAGTGCGGCGATCGTCACCGCGGCGACTCCCCACAGGAAGATCAATACCGGCATCAGCAGCACCTGTACCGTCGCATCGCGCGCGCTGGTGCGGCCATAGGCGGTCATAATGCCTTCTTGCTGGAACCGGCCCCATGTCATCGGCTTGCTGCGCGTCTGCGGTGCAAGGCGTGTCCAGATTGCCGGAACGCCGAACGCCGCGACGATAAAGACAGCGAAAATCACCATGGGGATGATCAGCTCGGGATGGGCGAAGCCCACCGCCATCACCCCGATATAGCCGAGGAACAGGCCAACCACGGTGGCATAAAGCCCGGTCGGCAATTCGAATGTGCGCTCCACTTCATGCGGTTTGCGACCCGTAGGCGGCGCGGCGTGCGTTTCGGCGGCTTGTTCAATCCGCTCGCGTGTAAGATGTTCTGCCATGATGAAACTCCTTCCTGATGCGGAAGGAATGCGGCGAATCGGCGGGCTGCGCCTTGATCTGCATCAAAGGTGTAGAGAAACTTGCTATTTCCAGCGGTCGAGGCTGGCGTAGTCATCAGCGCGCGGCTCGATCCAGTGCCATTCGCCCCCGCGCCTTTCGCGTTTCCAGAACCAGCTTTCGGCTTTCAGGTGATCCATGCAGAAATCGACCGCGTTAATGGCATCGCGGCGGTGCAGCGCGCAGGCGGAGACGAGCACAATGGGCTCGCCGGGATACATCACGCCGTGGCGGTGGAGCATCAGCAGGCCCATCAGCTTGAACCGTGCATTCGCGCGCTCGGCAAGCGCCTCCATCCCGGGAAGCGTCATTCGGTCGTAATGGAGCAGTTCGAGCGCCTCGACGCCCTCTCCGCCCCGCACTTCGCCCACGAAGGTGCACACGCCCCCCAGCCCCGGGTGCGCATTGGTGAACGGCCCGATCATCGCGCCGGGATTCATCGGACCGTGGAGCAGGCGGACGGTCGTCGCCATCTCAGCCGCCGCTGACCGGTGGGAGGAAAGCGACTTCGCTCCCCGCTTCGGCATGGAGCGCAGTCTTGTCGGTGAGCAACGCGCCATCCACCGCGATTCGCGTGGTGTCGGCAGCGATGGCGGATTGCAGGCCGGGTTCGAGCGCGGCGAGCAATTGCGCCCAGTCGAGCGGTGCAGGAACCGCGCGCTCGGCCTCTCCAGCGAGATCGGCGAGTTTGCCAAGGAAGACGAGGGTGACGGTCATTTACACTCCCCTTCGTCATTCCCGCGCAGGCGGGAATCCAGCTGGACAGGCCGGACAGAGGAAGCTGGATTCCCGCCTGCGCGGGAATGACGAGGCTGGGGAACTGGCACCCTAGCCACCCGTCACCGACATATGCCGCGCCAGTGCGGGGCCTTCGCCCTCGGCGATGCGGAAATGGTGGCGCTCGGGCTTGATCCGCATCGCCAAGTCGAGCGCCTCGGCCAGCCGCGCTGCGGGCGCATCCGAGCGCAGCGCCGCGCGCAAATCCACCTGCTCCGCGCCGCCCAGACAGGCGTAAAGCTGCCCCGTTGCGGTCACCCGCACACGGTTGCACCCGGCGCAGAAATTGTTGGTGAGCGGGCTGATAAAGCCGAGCCGCCCACCCGTTTCCTCTACCCGCACATAGCGCGAAGGGCCGCCGGTGCTGTCGGGCAGATCGGTGAGCGTGAAATGCTGCTCGAGAGTCTCACGCACCGCTGTCAAAGGCAGGAAGTGGTCGGCCCGTTCCCCTTCCACCTCGCCCAGCGGCATCACTTCGATCAGCGTCATGTCATGGCCATGCTCATGCGCCCAGCGGACCAGTGCGGGGATCTCGCCCTCGTTCTGCCCTTTGAGCGCCACCGTGTTGATCTTCACCCGCAAGCCCGCCGCGCGCGCAGCGAATATACCGTGCAGCACCTGCTCCAACCCGTCGCGCCGCGTGAGCTGTGCAAACAGAGCCGGATCGCGCGTGTCGAGGCTGACATTGATCCGCTCCACACCCGCCGCTGCAAGGTCTTCAGCATAGGTCGCCAGTTGCATGGCATTGGTGGTGAGCGTGAGTTCGTCCAGCCCCTTGCCCAGCTCGCGCCCCAAAGCGCGCACAAGCTGCATGACATCGCGCCGCACCAACGGCTCTCCGCCGGTCAGACGAATCTTGGTAATGCCGCGCGCGATAAAGCCTTTGGCCAACGCCTCCAGCTCCTCAAGGCTGAGCACGTCGGCCTTGGGCAGGAACTGCATCCGTTCGGGCATACAATAGGTGCAGCGCAAATCGCAGCGATCGGTCACCGAGAGGCGGAGATAGGTGACGCGCCGGTCAAATCGGTCGATCAAGGGCGCGTGCTGGGTCATGCCATCCTGTTAGCGGGAAACGGGCTGCCCGTCATTTATCATGGCGTCATTCGTCGTGAAGACCTGTCCGGTTACGCCGGGCGCGCGTTCGAGGAAGGCGACTGTCTCCTCGACCGCCGCCGCATCCATGCCGACAACCGCATTCACCCGCCCCGGCACCGCTTCGCGCGCCAGTTCCTCGACCATGGCGCGCCGCCAGCTATCGTGCTGATGGTCTGCCGGATCGAACAGGATGACGATATCGGCAGGCAGAACGGCGCGGATCTTGGGAATGAAGCGGGCCGAAAACTCCGCCGCAGCGTCGAGCGGCTTTGCGGGCAGGCCGCGCGCGATCACCCGCTGCGCGCTCAAGCCGGTCGCTCGCGGGTGAGCGTGATACCGATCTGCTCGTGGCGTTCTGTCAGCGCGAGTTTGACGATCTTGACCTGCACTTCCTCGATCCGCTTGTCCTGCCCAAACAGCGTTTCGCAGATGTGATCCGCGACCGCCTCGATCAGCTTGTAATGCCGTGTGCCCAGCCCGACCGAGCAGGCATCCTTCAGATCCATGTAGTTCTTGCTCTCCTCGAGCGGCGTTTCGGGATCGTAAAAGGGCAGCGTCTTCAGCCGTGCACGCACGGTGAAACGCAAAGGCTGCGGCTTGCCGGTCTCTTCGGAATAGATCCCGGTATACACATCATGCTCGAAATCGACGAGCTCGAGATAAAGGCTATCGGCCATAATGGGCGGGCAATTACAGCGCGGGGGCGGCTTTGCAAGCGGCGTGAAGAATTGACGGGGAACGCTTGCGCGGCCAAGACCGTTGCCAAGAACGATAATCAGGGGAAGCACGCATGGCCGATACGCCGGAAACCACCACGCCCGACACAACTACCGCAGGCATCCAGCCCGATGCGCCTGCTGCCGAAGCGGTTGCGCAGGAACCCGCTGCGCAAGGGCCGTCAAAGCTCACACGCTGGATCGGCAATTTCACCCATGGCGGCGCGGTCATCATGCTGGTGATCGCGTTCGGTTCGCTGGTGCTGGCCCGATACGACATCATCGACAAACTGTCCGGCTTTCGCGGATTTATGATGACGATGTATCCTTTCGCGGCCTTGGCCGCGATTGCGGTGATCGGCATCGCTATCGGTAAGCTCCGCAAGCGCGGCGCTGGTTGGCGCAATCCCGTGGCGCTGGTGATTTCGCTGGTCATGCTCGGCGTGTTCTACACGCAAGTGATCGCCCCCGCCCGCAGCGCGCCTTTCATGCACGACATCTCCACCGATGTGGACGATCCGCCGCAGTTCCAGACGCTGCCGCTGCGCGAGGATTTCCTCGAAATGTACGAAGGGGATATCGAAGCATGGCGTTCGGCGCACCGCGAGAATTATCCCGATATCGAACCGGTCATCATCAACAAATCGCCCGAACTGGTGATCGCCGATGCCCACGCTCTGGCGGAACAGCGCGGCTGGCAAATTGCCGAATATTCGCCGGAAGCAGGGCGGCTGGAAGCGACCGCGACCGCAGGCTTCATCCGTTTCTACGACGATGTGGTGGTGGAAGTGACGCCCATCGCGGACGGTTCCTCGCGCGTTGATATGCGCAGCATCAGCCGAGTGGGCGGAAGCGACCTGGGCTATAATGCAGCGCGGATCGAGGCGTTTCTGACCGATCTTGAAGCGATGAACTGATCGGGGCGCGTCAAACGCACGGGGCCGTGGCGCGCAGGGCCACGGCTTCGAGATCGAAGTCAAAGCCGCCGGAAAGCACGATCTCGCCTTCGGTTATCGGTTCCAGAATGGTCGGCTCGGCAATCACCCGTCCGTCGAGCGTGACCGGCAGGACGTGTCCAAGTCTGGCCTGCGTGATGTCCGCAATCTGCGCTGCCGCGTCTTCGGTGAATTCGATCAACAGTGCGCGGCCCGAATACTTGTCCGTAAACACATATGCGTCATAGACCGTTTCGGCGCAGAGTTGCATTTCGCCGATGTAGAGGCCTTCATCGGGAGGTGTCGCGGGCCAAGCGATGCTCGCAAGAAGGAGCGGAGCAGCAATTGCGGGCGCAAGCGTCATCCGCCCCGGCTCCATCGTGCGAAAATCGCCGTCGGCAGCAGTCGGCCTGCTTCGCCCTCCTCGCGCACTGCGAGTTCGCCATACTCAATGCGCCCCGGCAGATCGGCGAAGGCTTCGTCCAGCAGTCCGGCAATTGCCAGCGCATTCATCCGCACGGCGTATACGGTGAGGAAGAGGAAGCGGCTATCGGCATCGAGCAATTGGCGGCAATCGCCGATCAGGCTGGGCAGCGATTCTTCCAGCCGCCACGTCTCGTTCTTCGGCCCGCGCCCGAATTTCGGCGGGTCGAGGATGATCCCGTCATAACGGTTGCCGCGCCGCACTTCGCGCGCGGTGAATTTGCCCGCATCGTCGATCAGCCAGCGGATCGGCTTGTCCTCCATGCCCGAAAGCGCGGCATTCTCGCGCGCCTGCGCCACCGACTTCTTGCTCGCATCGACATGGGTGACAGGGCCGCATTGGCTCAGCGCGAGCGAGCCGACGCCGGTATAGCCGAAGAGGTTGAGCGTGCCGCGTGATCCTCCCCCTTGGGGGAGGGGGACCGCCGACGAAGTCGGGGGTGGAGGGGCACCCCCCGCATCGCGCCCGCCGGAGGGTGCCCCTCCACCATCCTGCGGATGGTCCCCCTCCCCGTACCGGGGAGGATTGATCTGCAAGCGCATCCAGTCCCACACCGGAGCCATATCGGGAAAGAACCCCAGATGGCGGAACGGCGTGCATTGCGCGGTGAAGCGGACTTCGTTCCAGCTTAGCGGCCAGCCCTCTTGCGGCACATCGCGGGTGAAATGCCAGCGCCCGCCGCCATCCTCGTCACTGCCGGGGATGAACTCGCCATGCGCCTGCCACTCGCTCTCGGCGAGGCGCGTCTGCCACATGGCTTGCGGTTCGGGGCGGATGAAGCGGTAGGGGCCGTAGCGTTCAAGCTTACGGCCATTGCCCGAATCGACAAGCCCGTAATCCGCCCACGGCTCGCCCGCCATGACAATGGGATGCGGGGCAAGGTCAGCCATTTGGCCTGCCCACCCTGATCCGCTCATGCTGAGCTTGTCGACGCATCGTTCTTCCTTTCAAGAGCTGCCCTAGAAGAAAAAGCGATCCTTCGACAGGCTCAGGATGAGCGGGGTATTAGGACGACTCCGTCGCCCGCGTCGTCACATAGTCGCGCACCGCGTCATAGTCGCCCGGCAGCGAATCGTATCGTTCCTCGCGCTCGAACAGATCGCCTACCCGTTTGGGGAGCGAAGGCCGTGTGCCGGTCGCCCGTTCCACCGCATCGCGGAACTTGGCCGGATGCGCGGTGGCGAGCGTCACCACCGGCACCGCCGGGTCGATGCCCGCCTCGCGCGCGGCGTGGAGGCCGATGGCGGTGTGCGGGTCGATGATCTCGCCATAATGCTCCGCCGCGAACGTCATGGCGCGCGCCATCTGCGCTTCGTCCGCGCGGGCGCTGGTGAACAGCCCCGCCGCGCCTTCGCGCTGGCTGTTGGTGAGCTGCATCGCCTTGGTGGCTTCAAAGCCGCGCATCTGCTCCGCCAAAGCCGCACCATCGCGGCCCCCTTCGCAGAACAGCAGCCGCTCGAAATTGCTCGACACCTGGATGTCCATGCTCGGCGCGGCGGTGGGGGTGACGCTGCCTGCCGAATAGTCGCCGCTCGACAAGGCGCGATGGAGAATGTCGTTCACGTTTGTGGCGACGATCAGCCGCTCGATCGGCAAGCCCATTTGCGCCGCGACATAGCCTGCGAACACGTCGCCAAAATTGCCCGTCGGCACGCTGAAAGCGACCTTCCGAGCCGGAGCGCCCAATTGCAGCGCGGCGGCGAAATAATAAACCACCTGCGCCATCAGCCGCGCCCAGTTGATCGAATTGACCGCGCCGATGTGGAAGCGCCCAGTCAGGTCAGGATCAACGAACATCGCCTTCACCATCGCCTGCGCATCATCGAAGCTGCCGCTAATGGCGATATTGTGGACGTTGGGGGCGAGCACCGTCGTCATCTGGCGGCGCTGCACATCGCTCACCCGGCCTTCGGGGTGGAGCATGAAAATATCGACCTTCTCGCGCCCCGCCACCGCGTCGATGGCCGCGCTGCCGGTGTCGCCGCTGGTCGCGCCGACAATCGTCAGATGGCGGTCGGAGGCGCTGAGGAAATGTTCGAACAGCCGGCCGAGCAATTGCAGCGCCACGTCTTTGAAGGCGAGCGTCGGGCCGTGGAACAGCTCGAGCAGCCAGTGCTGGTGATCGAATTGCGTAAGCGGCGTGACGGCATCATGCGAGAAGCGGCCATAGGCGCCTTCGCACAATTCGCGCAGCTCGTCTTCGGTCAGCGATCCGGCGGTGAACGGGGCCATGACCCGCACGGCGAGTTCGGCATAGGGCAAGCCCGCCATGTCGGCGATCTCGCCTTCGCTGAAACGCGGCCAGCTTTCCGGCACATACAGCCCGCCATCGCTGGCAAGTCCCGCCAGCGTGACGCCTTCAAAATCGAGCGCGGGCGCGCTGCCTCTGGTGGAGATATATTTCATTTGGCCCTCAATACAGGGCGCGCGTTAGCGTTGCGAATGCTGCGCGGCAAGCAAGCTATTCTTGCCCACCCTCGCCTTTGCGCTTGGCGCGCACCCGGCTGCGGAGGGCGAAGAAGTAGATCACCAGCGCGGTGAGCGCGAAGAAGAACCACTGCCCGGCATAGGCAAGATGGTTGTTGGGGATGTCGCCCGGATCGGGCTGTGCGTTGGCTTCGAGGCCTGCGAGCGGCGGGTCGGCGACCAGTTTGGCAAAACCTTCCCGATTGGGAGCGATGCGCCCAGTCACTTCGCCACCTTGCCAAGCGGGAGCGTTCGGGCTCTCCGACCACCCTATCTGGACGTATGCGGTGCGATCCGCGGTAGGCGGACCATTGTCGATTCCGCAAAGGAAAATATGCACGTACCCGGAGCGGCCACTCTCGCTGCGGCCAGCTACGGAGCGGGGCTGGCTGGAAAACGCGCAATCGATGCGACTCTGCCGATAGAATACGGACTCAGCGGCAGACTGCGACGCCACAGGAAAAGTCACCAGTTCGGTGTCGGCGATTGCCGCCGTATACCGCGCCACCAGTGCTTCTTTCTCCTCCGCGCGCCCCAATTGCCACACGCCGAGCACAATCATGGTGGCGACGGCGGCCAGTACGACAATCGTCGGGATCACCGGAATATCGCGCCACGTCATTTCGGCTCGCTCCCGTCGATGCGGTGTTCCTCGGCGCGGCGGTTGTATTCGGCGGTGAGCAGCCAGCCTTTCGCCAGTCGCAAGCCGCCGACCACGCCAAGCACGATCAGCGGTACCCACAGGATCACGTGCACCCACCATGGCGGCTCGAAAGCGAGCTGCAACCACAGCGCCAGAGCAACCACCACCGCGCCGACGATCATGGTCAGAAACGCTGCCGGGCCATCACCGACATTGAAGCCCGAGTAATCGAGCCCGCACGCTTCGCACCGGTCGGCGAATTTCACCGGCCCTGCAAACAGCGCCCCCTCGCCGCAGCGCGGGCAGGACGCGAAAAGGGCGGCCGCGCGTGATGCGGGCCGCCCTTTCGGATTGTGCGGAGTATCCGTCACCAAATGCCCTTAGTGGACTTCGGCGCCCCAACCGCCCCAGACATAGACGGCGATGAAGAGGAACAGCCACACCACGTCGACAAAGTGCCAGTACCAAGCCGCCGCTTCGAAACCGAAATGCTGCTTGGGCGTGAAGTGGCCCTTGTAGGTGCGCACGAGGCAGACGATCAGGAAGATCGTGCCCACCAGCACGTGGAAACCGTGGAAGCCGGTCGCCATGTAGAACGCACTCGAATAGGTGTTCTGGCCAAAATTGAACGGTGCGATGCTGTATTCATAGGCCTGGATGGCGGTGAACAGCAGGCCAAGCGCGATGGTCAACCACAGGCCCTGCTTCAAGCCTTCGCGGTCGCCATGGATCAGCGAATGGTGCGCCCAGGTCACCGTGGTGCCCGAACACAGCAGGATGATCGTGTTGAGCAGCGGCAGGCTGAACGCGTCGAGCACTTCCATGCCCTGCGGCACCAGCGATGCGACAGCGCCTGTAGTACCGGTCAGCAGCTCGGTCGCCTGCTCCGGCGTGCCCGCACCCGTTACGCGCAGCGCATCGGGGAACAGCGCGAAGTCGAAAAACGCCCAGAACCAGCCGACGAAGAACATCACTTCCGAAGCGATGAACAGGATCATGCCGTAACGCATATGCAGCTGCACCACAGGCGTGTGGTCGCCGCGCTGCGCTTCGTTCACGACCTTCGAGAACCAGCCGAAGAAGGTGGCGATCAGGCCGGCGATGCCGAGGCCGAGCACGATCGGATAGTATCCGAACTGTGCAGGCGCATCTTCGGTCGCGGGCACGTGGTGCATGAACAGCACCATGCCGGTGGTGAAGATAACCGCCGACATCGCGCCGATCAGCGGCCAGATATCGGGATCGAGAATGTGGTAATCGTGGTTCTTGGCGCCGGCCATGGGTCTGTCCTGATCCTTGGTGTTTATGCTTTGCCCTTACTGCCCGCAAAGGCGCGGGTCTAGGGGGTTACTCGGTGTTTTCAGTGGCGTTTTGCGATGTCAGCGATTCGTGGAAGGTGTAGCTCAGCGTGATCTGCTCCACCCCTTCCATATTCGGGTCTTCCAGCGCTGCGGGATCGATGAAATACATCACCGGCATCCGGATTTCCTCACCCGGCTGCAGCGTCTGCTCGGTAAAGCAGAAGCACTGGATCTTGTTGAAATAGCGCCCCGCCTGCTCCGGCTCGACATTGAAGGTCGCGGTGCCGGTGATCGGGCGGTCGGAGGTGTTGCGCGCAGTGTAGAACGCCATGTCGCGCTGGCCGATGGTGACGGTGTCGGTCACCTGCACCGGCTCGAATTCCCACGGCAGGCCGCGCGCGATATTGGCATCGAAGCGGATCGAATATTCGGGCGCGCCCGCCTGCAGGCCGAGCATCGAGGCAAGCCGCGCCTCGCCTTCGCTTGCAACCTGCGTGGTGCCGCCGAAACCGGTCACGCGGCAGAACAGGTCATAGAGCGGCACGGCAGCGAAGCCGAGGCCGAGCATTCCCAGCGCCAGCGCGAACATCTGGAGCATCGTCTTGCGGTTGCGGTTATCGAGCGTCTGCGTGGTCATTGCTGGCCGATCCGGACAATCGTTATGGCGTAGAACAGCACCACCATCGCCAGCAGCACAAGGCCGAACACGGCATTGCGCGCCTTGCGGCGGCGGAGGAATTCCTTTTCCTCTTCGGGCGTCATGCGATCACTCCCCATTGCGCCAGCACGCGGTCAAGCACCAGCGCGCCGAACAGGACGAAGAGATAGAGGATGGAGTAAGCGAAAAGCTTCTTCTCCGGCTTCATCCCGTCGCCCTCCACGCTGCGACGCAGGCCGACAGGTACGGTGAGCGCGAGGAAGATGCCCGAGAGGATGAGCGCCGAAATGCCGTAAATCGCGCCCGTCCCGCCGATCAGCCACGGCGTGACGCTGAGCGGGAGCAGCAGCACCGAATAGACGAGACTCTGGCGGCGGGTCGAAACCTCGCCTGCGGCATTGGGCATCATCGGGATGTTGGCGGCGGCGTAATCGGGCTTCACCCACAGCGCCAGCGCCCAGAAATGCGGCGGCGTCCACATGAAGATGATGGCGAACAGCAGCACCGGCATCCAGGTGACTTCGCCCGTCACCGCGATCCAGCCGATCAGCGGCGGGAAAGCGCCTGCCGCGCCGCCGATGACGATATTCTGCGGGGTGCGCGGCTTCAGCCACATGGTGTAGATGACGACGTAGAAGAACACGCTGAAAGCGAGGAAAGCGGCGGCGAGCCAGTGGATCGCCAGACCCATCACCATCACGCTGAAACCCGACAGGGCGAGGCCGAAATCGCGCGCGTCACGCGGGAGCAGCTTGCCTTGCGGCAGCGGCCTGCCAGCGGTGCGCTTCATCTTCGCATCGATATCGGCTTCCCACCACATATTGAGCGCGCCCGCCCCGCCCGCGGCCAGCGCGATGCAGAGGATAGCGGTAAAGCCTAGAACGGGGTGGATGCTGCCCGGCGCGGCGAGCAGGCCGCACAGCGCGGTAAACACCACCAGCCGCATGACCTTGGGCTTGGTCAGCGCGAAGAAGTCCTTCCAGTCCGCCGGCATGACAGCGGGAACAGCGGCGGCGTCCACCGGACTGGCGGCAATCGCTGCGCTGTCGATCTCCTGCTGCGTGGGGGCGGAAATGGCGGTCATCATCCTTGTTCTTGTTTGCAAGAAGGGGCGCTGCCGTTGCCGGCTGCGCCCCTCCCCTTATTGTGTTTCTCAGGCGAGAGGCGGTGCTTTACGCGGTCGCCGGCTTCGCACTGATGTGGTCGTTCGAGCTGTGGTGGTCTTCGATCACCGGCAGCGTTTCGAACTGGTGGAACGGCGGCGGGCTCGACAGGCTCCATTCGAGCGTCGTGGCGCCTTCGCCCCAGTAATTGCCTTCGGCACGGCGACCCGCGACCAGTGCGTAGCCGATGTTCACAAAGAAGATCAGCATCGAACCGGCCATGATCAGATAGCCATAGCTGGCGATCTCGTTCCAATGGGTAAATGCGGCGTTATAGTCGGGGTAGCGACGCGCCATGCCCTGGATGCCGAGGAAGTGCATCGGGAAGAAGATCACGTTCACGCCGATGAAGAACGTCCAGAAGTGCAGGTGGCTGAGGAACTCGCTGTGCCAGCGGCCGCTCATCTTCGGGAACCAGTAGTAGAAGCCCGCGAAGATCGAGAACACCGCACCCATCGACAGCACGTAGTGGAAGTGCGCGACCACGTAATAGCTGTCGTGCAGATTGTCGTCGATGCCGCCATTGGCCAGCACCACGCCCGTCACACCGCCAACGGTGAACAGGAAGATGAAGCCCATCGCCCAGACCATCGGCGACTTGAAGGTGATCGAGCCGCCCCACATGGTCGCAATCCAGCTGAAGATCTTGATGCCCGTCGGCACCGCGATCACCATGGTGGCAGCGGTGAAATACATCTTCACATTCACGCTGAGGCCGACCGTATACATATGGTGCGCCCACACGATGAAGCCGACCACGCCGATGGCAACCATGGCGTAGGCCATGCCGAGATAGCCGAACACTGGCTTGCGGCTGAAGGTTGCCACGATCTGCGAAATCATGCCGAAGCCCGGCAGGATCATGATGTAGACTTCGGGGTGGCCGAAGAACCAGAACAGGTGCTGGTAAAGCACCGGATCACCGCCACCGGCAGCGTTGAAGAAGGTCGTGCCGAAATTGCGGTCGGTCAGCAGCATGGTAATGGCAGCAGCCAGCACCGGTAGCGCGAGCAACAGCAGGAAGGCGGTAACCAGCACCGACCACACGAAGAGCGGCATCTTGTGCAGGGTCATGCCCGGCGCGCGCATGTTGAAAATGGTGGTGATGAAGTTTGTCGCGCCAAGGATCGAGCCCGCGCCCGCAAGGTGCAGCGAGAAGATCGCGAAGTCGACCGCGGGGCCTTCGGAGCCGGTGGTCGAGAGCGGCGCATAGACCGTCCAGCCCACACCCGCGCCCAGCGCGCCGCCTGCGGCACCCGGAACGAAGAGCGAGAACAGCAGCGAGATGAAGCCTGCGACCGTCAACCAGAACGAGATGTTGTTCATGCGGGGGAAGGCCATATCCGGCGCGCCGATCATCAGCGGGACGAACCAGTTGCCGAAACCGCCGATCATCGCGGGCATGACCATGAAGAACACCATGATCAGGCCGTGCGCCGTGATCAGCACGTTCCACATATGGCCCTGTTTGTCGAAAGACGATCCGTCGCCGCCCATGATATCGACGAGTTGGCCCATGATCTGAAGGCCCGGCTCGGCCAGTTCCCAGCGCATAAGACCGGAAATCGCACCACCGATAATCCCCGCGATGATCGCGAAGATCAGATACAGAGTGCCGATATCCTTGTGGTTGGTCGACATGAACCAGCGGGCGAAGAATCCCGGCTTGTGATCAGCGTGCGAATGCGCGTGATCGTCGTGGTGGGCTTCAAAACCTTCGGCAGTAGTAGCCATGATGATCGGACCTTGCTTTGTATTTCGTCGTCGTAATTCGGTTCGGGGCGCGGGAGCTTACTCGGCTGCCGCCTCTGCGGTTTCCGCTTCAGCTTCAGCCGCAACTTCGTCAGCCGCCGGAGCCGGAGCTGCCGCAGCCGCCGCTTCGGCAGCGATCTGGTCAACCGTCTGGCCGCCCTGCGCCTGCACCCAGGCGTTGTAATCTTCCATGCTGCGCGCTTCGATGGCGAGCGGCATATAGCCGTGGCGCGAACCGCACAGTTCCATGCACTGGCCGTAATAAATGCCCTCTTCCTCGATCACCAGCATCCGCTCGTTAATGCGGCCCGGCACGGCGTCGAGCTTGAACCACAGCGAAGGGACGGCGAAAGAGTGGATCACATCCGCGCCATAGGTCTGGATGCGCAGCGGCACGCCCACGGGAACGACCATGCGGTTATCAACCGCCAGCTGGAACGGCTCGCCTGCGGTCAGCGCGTCTTCTTCCGACAGCATATTCGAAATGACTTCGAAGCCACCATTGTCGACATATTCATAGCCCCAATACCACTGGTAGCCATTGGCCTTGATGGT
This sequence comes from Aurantiacibacter sp. KMU-128, assembly GCF_056933515.1. Lineage (NCBI taxonomy): Bacteria > Pseudomonadati > Pseudomonadota > Alphaproteobacteria > Sphingomonadales > Erythrobacteraceae > Aurantiacibacter > Aurantiacibacter sp. KMU-128. Next base: position 574,028 of record NZ_JBXORT010000001.1, on the reverse strand, counting down.
GATGGCATCTTCCGGCGGGGTTTCATACTGGCGCGCCAGCAGCGTGATCGAGGGGACGGCGATCACCACCAGAATGATGACCGGGACCACCGTCCAGATGACTTCGATCAGCGTGTTGTGGCTGGTCTTCGACGGCACCGGATTGGCGCTGCGGCGATAGCGAACAATAACCCACAGCAGCAGGCCGAGCACGAACAGGCTGATAACGGTGATGATCGGCATCAGCAGATAGTTGTGCATTTCGTAGGCGAACTGCCCGTCTTCGGTGAATTGCGGCTGGAAATCGATGCCACCGGCTTCGGGCTGACCCTTGATCATGTCGGAGCCGAAGTGCTCGAAAGCGGGCGCTTCCGCCGCCGCTGCCGCTTCATCGGCAGGCACAGCTTCGGTCGCGGTCGTGGTTTCCACAACCGCTTCCTCCACCACGGCATCTTGAGCCGTAGCGAGCGCAGGCGCTGCAATCATCGAAAACGCTGCCAGCATCATAGCGAGCTTTTGCAGCGAGGTGCGGGCGATATCGCCGAACGTCATACCAATAGTCTTCCCATTATCGTCCCCGGGCAACTGCATGAGCAAGCGGCCCGCACACGGTCGGACTAGTACCGTGTTTCGCGCGCCTATACGCATGGTTGCTCCACGTCTCAAGCGGCTCTAGGGACTTTTTTCGACAGGGTCTATGCGGCCCTTTGTCCCAGCTTGGCAAAGTCACGAAAAGGCAGGAGCTTTCGGCATTATGACAACGGACGAGGTTCTCGCCGAATTCCGCGCATCGGGCGCATTGCTGGAAGGGCATTTCAAGCTCTCTTCCGGACGGCATAGCGGGCATTACCTGCAATGCGCCCGCGTGCTAATGAACCCGCACCGCGCCGCCAAGCTGGCCGAAGCATTGGCCGCGAAGATACCGGGAGAGATCATCGATTCGCTCGACGCCGTGGTGTCGCCCGCGATGGGCGGGCTGATTATCGGCCACGAAATGGGCCGCGCCTTGCATCTCGACGCGATGTTCCTCGAACGGCCCGACGGCGTGTTCCACCTGCGGCGCGGTTTCTCCCTGCCCGAAGGCGCGAAAGTGCTGATGGTGGAGGACGTGGTGACCACCGGCCTCTCCAGCCGCGAAGCGATTGCCGCCGTGGCGCGCGAAGGCGGCGAAGTGCTGGCCGAAGTGGCTTTGGTCGACCGCTCGAACGGCTCTGCCGATCTGGGCGTGCCCTTCTTCCCGCTGATCGACATCGACTTCCCGACCTATGCGGAGGACGAAGTGCCCGACGAACTGGCCGCGATAGAGATTACGAAGCCGGGGAGCCGGAAAGCGTGATCTTGTTTCGCCATCTCTGCCCCGCGCTGCTGGCGGTTGCCCAGCCAGCGATGGCGCAGGATGGCGAAGCGCCAACACCTCCCGTGCAGGAAAGCTGCATGAGCCTGATCCGGGGATGGCCGATAACGGTGGAGGACTCCATCGCTGCGGAGCGCTGCCAACTGGCAAGGCGCCCCCCGGCGACGGGCGAATATGCCGAAGATCTGGACGCGCTTTCGGTGCTGCAATCAGAATTGACGGTTGTCGCCCTCCGCCACCGGTACTGGAGCGAAATCACCGTCGGTGTCCGCGCGACACGCAATGGTGTGTGGTTGCAAGGGCAGAACGCCTTTATGGTTAGCGCGGGCAGCGAGCGGCGGCGTCAAGTGTGGGCGTCTGTCACCAAGCAGATCGTCGCGACCATGGTCATGCAACAGGTCGAGGCCAACCGCCTCGCGCTCGACGCCTTTGTCACCAGCTACCTGATTCTGCCCGCAGCCGGAGACCAGCGACCACCCACGATCCGCCAGTTGCTCCAGCACCAGTCGGGCCTTCGCAATCCCGAAGGCGATAGCAATGACACGTCATTCTACACCGCCGACATGAGCGACGAGGAACGGAACAACTGGTGCCTGGGCGAACGCGGCGAAGTCCTTGCGGACCGGTGGGAATACAACAATTGTGATTACATCGTGCTCGGCGCAGTGCTGGAGGCGGTAAACGGGCAGGATTTCGAAGAGCTGTTCGCGCAGCGGATCGCCGGGCCAAGCCGTATGGAAGGCGCGCAATTGTGGCGCAGCGATGACGTGATGGATTGGCCGGGCGCAGGTGAACCGCCGGAACCCGATGGGCTTGCCGGTTATGGCACTTCGGCGGCGCTCGTCGGGCGGTCTGCTGACCTCGGAAGATTTTCCAGTGCCCTGCTCGATGGCAGGCTGCTGGGCGAAGAAGCGCTTGCCGAAATGTGGGAGGGCGATCCCGCGCTTGGTTTCATGGCGCTTGGGCAATGGAGCTATTCGGCACCGCTTTCCGGATGTGTTGAACCGGTGCGTATCGTCGAACGGCGGGGCGGCATCGGCCGTTATCACACGCTCAACATCATCCTTCCCGACCTTGAAAGGTTTCTGGTTTTGACCAATGACACAGAAGGCACCGATTTCGGCACCATATGGGCCGGTGAGGGGCTGGCTTTCGAAATGGTATCTGTTCTTGCCTGCGGTGCGAGCGGATGATCCACACGCTTCGCCCCTCCCCACTGCGCCTCGGCGTCAACATCGATCACGTCGCCACCATCCGCAATGCGCGCGGCGGGGATCATCCCGATCCGGTGCGCGCGGCGCAGATTGTCGCGAAATGCGGCGGCGACGGGATTACCGCGCATCTGCGCGAAGACCGGCGGCATATCCGCGATGACGATCTGAAGCGCATCCAGGATGCGACCGATCTGCCGCTCAATCTGGAAATGGCGGCGACGCAGGAAATGCTCGCCATCGCCCTCGCGCACAGGCCGCACGCCGCCTGCATCGTCCCCGAAAAGCGCGAGGAGCGCACCACCGAGGGCGGGCTGGACGCGGCGGGGCTGGACAATCACCTGACCTCTATTGTCGGCCCGTTGCAGGATGCGGGCATTCGCGTCTCGCTGTTCATCGAGGCGAGCGAGCGGCAGTTGGATGCGGCGCTGCGATTGGGCGTTCCCGTGGTCGAATTCCACACCGGCGAATATGCCCATGCAGGCCTCGACGGTGATAACGAGAAAGTCGTGCGCGAATTGAAACGGATCGCCGATATGGCCGCGCTCGCCGCGAAGAACGGGATCGAACCCCACGCGGGCCACGGGCTCACCTACGAGAATGTGCAGCCCATCGCCGCCATCCCGCAGCTCGCCGAGCTCAATATCGGGCACTATCTGATCGGCGAAGCGATTTTCGACGGGCTGGAGCCTGCGTTGCTGAAGATGCGCGAATTGATGGATCTGGCGCGGTGATCATCGGCCTCGGCTCCGACCTGTGCAACATCGAGCGCATCCAAGCCTCGCTCGACCGTTGGGGTGACCGCTTCAAGCAGCGCACCTTCACCGATGTCGAAAATGCCAAGGCGGCAAAGCGTCCGCACACGCAGGCGGGCACCTATGCCAAGCGTTTCGCGGCGAAGGAGGCGTTCTCCAAAGCGGTCGGCACCGGCTTCAAGCGCGGCGTTTACATGAAAGACATTGGCGTCGTGAATGCCCCTTCCGGTGCGCCCACGCTTGCGCTAACGGGCGGCGCGAAGGAACGGCTCGACGCGCTTACCCCGCCGGGGCACCGCGTCACCGTTCATCTCACTCTCACCGACGATCACCCATGGGCGCAGGCTTTCGTGATACTTGAAGCCCTCCCCATCGATTAGAAATGCCCCCTCGCGCATGAGCGATAACAAGAGCCAAGACGAGAAAGTGAACTGGTGGGCCGAATTGCGCGGCCTGGCCCTGATGCTGCTCGCCGTGCTGGTGTTCCACACCTTCGTCGCCAAGCCGTTCTACATACCCAGCGCCAGCATGGTGCCCAACCTGCTGGTGGGTGACCGGCTGATCGTGTCGAAATATCCCTATGGCTGGAGCTGGGTTTCGGCGACCTTCCGCGTCTTCCCGCGCGATGACTGGCGCATCGCCCCCGCCGCGCCCGAATATGGCGATGTGGTGATCCTCGTCCCGCCCGATAGCGAGCAGGACTATATCAAGCGCGTCGTCGCGCTGCCGGGCGATACCATTGCGCTGGTGGACGGGCGGATCATCCTCAATGGCGAGATGGTGCCGCGCGAAGTCGAAGTGCCCGTGCGGCTCAGCACCGAAAACGACAATCTGTGCGAAGGGACGCCCTGCCTGTCCGCATTCGAGCCCTATCGCGTCACGCTGGAAGACGGCAACCAGGTGTACGAGCCGCCGACCTACCGCGAAACGCTGCCCAATGGCGCGAGCTATCTGATAATCGACCATACCGAACAGTTCCTTGACAATATGGCGCCGGTGACGGTGCCCGACGGCCATGTTTTCCTGATGGGCGACAACCGTGACCATTCGGCGGACAGCCGCGCGCCGGCGGGCTTCGGCCAGTTGGGGCTCGGCGGGCCGGTGCCACTCGCCGATGTTGGCGGGCGGGCGGAATTCATCACCTTCTCGCTCGACGGTTCGTCGACCTATAATCCGCTCACCTGGTGGGATGCCTTGCGCGGCGAGCGCGCTTGGCGCAGTCTGCGACCCGAATTGCGCGGACAGCCAGGCGAAGGAAGCACCGAGTGAGCGGCAAACCGTCCAAGGCCGACAAGGACAGTGACGCCCCGATGGGGGCCAGCCCCGCGCGCATCAGCAATCCCGAATTGCGCATGGAGTTCGCCAAGGCGCTGATCTGGATGGGCGTGATCGGGCTCTCGCTGCTCGCGGTCTACATCTCGCAAAGCCTGCTGGTGATCTTCGGTGCGATGGTGTTCGCGACGATGATCGATGGCGGTGCGCGCCTGCTTGGCCGCGTGCTGCCCATCGGGCGCGGTATGCGCATTGCGATTGTCCTTTTGTCGCTGGTCGGGTTTCTGGTCTGGCTGAGCCTGTTTGCGGGCACGCAAATTTCGCGGCAGGCGGCTGAATTTCCGGCGATCGTTAGCGAACAGTTCTTCACCTTCATCGAATGGCTGCGCGAACAGGGCTTTGCGATCAACCAGGACAATGCGGAAACCATCATCAATCAGGTGATGTCGGGCGCGGGCCTAATCACCAGCGCGATTGGCGGCGTTTTCGGCGCGCTCACCACATTGGTGATTATCCTCATCATCGGCATTTATGTCGCCGCCGAACCGCGCCTTTACGAACGCGGCGTCGCGTGGATCTTGCCCAAAACCCAGCGCGCCGACTTCCACGTCACGGTGGAGCGGATGGGTTACACGATGCGGCGGCTGATGTTCGGGCGGCTGGTGGGCATGGTGTTCGAAGGCGTGTTCACTTACGCGATGCTGGTGGGCTACGGCCTTGTAACCGGCGATGAAATTCCGATGGCCGCGCTGCTCGCCATCCTCACCGGCCTGCTGGCTTTCGTCCCCAATATCGGTGCGCTGGTATCGGGTGCGCTGATGGTGCTGGTAGGCTTTAGCGGCGGTATGGAGATGGGGCTCTACACGATCATCGTCTATTTGCTCGTGCAGAATATCGACGGCTATTTCGTCATCCCCATGATCGCCCGAAAGACGGTCGACCTTGCGCCCGCACTGGTGCTCGGATTCCAGCTTGTGATGGGCATATTGTTCGGCATTCTCGGCCTGTTTCTGGCCGATCCGCTGCTCGCCATGATCAAGGTCGCGCTGGAACAAAGAGCCGCGGCAAACGATGCACAGGATGAAGCCCGGCGGCAAAGCCGGATACCCTATATGGAGAATAACCCTGCGTAAGTTTCTCTACACGATCGTTATCCTTACGGTGCTGGTGGTGGCCGGGCTGTTCGGCCTGCGCGTTTTCGGTGACGAGCTGACCGAAGTGGCGCTGGTGCCCGACTCCGAATTCGTCGAGCAGGCGCCGCTTGACGTGAACGCCTATCAGGACCCCGCCATGTGGTTCAGCCGCCCCGGCATGGGCGCGGGCAATGATCCGGCGCGCTGGCAGCCCGCGTTTCGTGTCGAGGAAGAAGCCGTTGGCGATCCGGCAGACGGCGCACCGGATACAGCCGCAAGCGATGGTGATGCACCGCGCTTTGCCGTTTTCTTCGTCCACCCGACCAGCTTTTTCGATGCGCGGCAGTGGAACGCGCCGCTTGATGACGAGGATTCGCAGAACCGCGCGCGGCTGATGGTGCGTGGCCTCGCCAGCGCGTTCAATCAGGCGAGCGAGATCTGGGTGCCGCGTTACCGGCAGGCGACCTTTGGCGCGTTCATCACCGATATGCCGGAATCCCAACAAGCGCTCGACGCCGCTTATCAGGACGTGTCCGACGCGTTCGATTTCTTCATCGATTCGGTGCCCGCCGATATGCCCATCGTCCTCGCGGGGCACAGCCAGGGCGGCTATCACGTGACACGGCTTCTTGCCGAAAGAGTGGCGGGCACGGAACTGCAAAGCCGCATCGCCATGGCCTATCCCATCGGCTGGCCGATCAGTGTGGAGCATGATTTGCCCAGCCTCGGCCTTCCCGCCTGCGCCACGCCCGACCAGTCGGCCTGCGTCTTCGGCTATGCCAGCTTTGCCGAGCCTGCCGAACCGGGCCTGTTCCTGCGCCGCTATTCACAAGTGCCCGGCATCGACGGGGAGCCGCGCGGCGAAAGCCCGATTCTCTGCGTCAATCCGCTGACCGGCACGATCAATGACAGCGCCGGCGTCGAGCGCAATATGGGAACGCTGGTGCCCAATAACGATCTGTCCGCCGGAGAGCTGGTCGCCCGTGCTGTGCCTGCAAGCTGCGCCGAAAACGGTCTGCTGCTGATCGGCGATCCGCCGGAGCTTGGGCAATATGTGCTGCCGGGCAACAATTATCACGCTTATGACATCCCGTTGTTCTGGCAAAACGTGCAGAATGATGTCGTGAACCGGGTGCGCGCGTGGCAAGCCAGCCGCTCCTGACCGAGAACGCCGCCGAGTTCGCCGGGGCGCTGCCCGAGGGCGGCGTGCTGCTGGGGCTTGATCTTGGCACCAAGACCATCGGCACTGCGCTGTGCGACGCCGGATGGAGCTTTGCCACGGCGGGCAAAACGCTACCCAAAGGCAAGTTCGGACGCGACAAGGCCGCGCTTGAAGAAATCGTGCAGGCACGCAGCGTTGCCGGTGTCGTCATCGGCCTGCCGCTCAATATGGATGGCAGTTCCGGCCCGCGAGCGCAGGCGAGCCGCAGCTTTGCGCGCAACCTGCTGGTGCTGGGCCTTCCCGTGCTCCTGTGGGACGAACGCTGGTCAACCGCCAGCGCCGAGCGCGACCTGATCGCGCAGGATTTCAGCCGCGCCAAACGCGCCGAGCGGATCGACAGCCACGCAGCGGCGATCATCCTGCAGGGCGCGATTGACCGGCTGGCGGGCGGGATACTCTAAGCGGCCGCAAGCACCCGCCGTCGCCGCACCGCCTCGCCTGCCACCAGCCTGCTGCCCGAAGCCTCCGCACGCCGCCACAGGGCATCGCGCTCTTCCACGCCAAGTACGCCGGCCTGCGCTTCCAGCGCCACCAGCCGCATCCGGTCGCTGGGGTGCGACCCGGCGAAGTGCTGCGCCAGATCGCGCGCCTCTCCGCCCCCCAGCCCGACAGCCACGCGCAGAAACGTCTCGCTCCCGCCCGCGCTGATAACGCCTGAAATCTCGTCGCGCTCGACATCGAAACGGTACTGGTCGAGCCAGCCCTGCGCGCCGCCTGCGTGCATGATGTTGAGCGAGACCGAGAGGCTTTGCGGCGGCAATTGCGAATGCACATCGCGGTGCGCGCGGTAGTGCATCAGCTTGCCCGGCGTCAGCGTGGATCGCTCGATAAAGCGCAGGCCCGCCTTCTCGCCGACAATGCCCGCGACGCTCTCGTAATCATATTCGTAGTAATCGCTCGCATAGCCGGGGCCGAAATAGCCCACGGTGAGAAAGTCGAAATTGTGATCGTGCGGCAAGTGGTAGCTGAAGGCCGAATGCCCGCTGGCGCGGAACATATGTTCGTCCTCGCCCGGCCAGAAATTGGCGCGCATATAGAATTCGCTGCCGAGCGTGGAGAGCATCACCACTTGCGGGCCGTAATCGCTCGCATCCTCCGCCGCCTTGATCCCGCGCTTCAGCTCGTCAACCAGCATATCGCCGAGGAAATCACGGTTATTGCCGAGCTTCCTAAGCCAGCCCGCCGCGCCGAGCAGGCTCTCCTCCTCCCACGGGTGGAAGCCTTGCGCATAGAGCGCGTCAATACAGGCACCCAGCTCGCAGCTGGCGGTGTCGGGACAGTCGATTACACGGGGCATTGGCGGGCCTCCAGATCTGCGAGTTGGGGATGGGTTTCGAGCAGTTGCGCGCGCAGGGCTCCGGCATTGGCGGCGAGCGGATCACCGCTGCGCCGGGCGAGCGTGAGCAACGCGGTGAAGCCTTCCCGCGTGTCGAGCGCGATGCACTCGCGCAGGGCCTGCCAGCGCAGCGACGGGTCACCCTCACCCAATGCGGTGCGTGCGATTTCGGGGACGGCATCCTTGCGGCCCATGCGGCCGAGCAGTGCGATGATCGCTTCCTGCCGGCTGGTGGCGATGGTGGCGGCGCTTTGCAGCAGCAGCTCGCCGCTGGCAGCCGAATATTCGCGGCTGGGTGCAGGCGAAACATTGGCGCGCAGCAGGCGCAGCATGACGACGCGGCGCGTGACGCGATCTGTCACGAACGCTTCGGTGGAACAGTCGAAGGCGAAGCGTCCGCCGGGGGCAAGTGGCTCGGTCTCCTCGGCAAACGCCATCCGTCCGCCCCCGCCCGCAGCAGGCCAAGCGCGCACGATCCGCGCTGCGCCTTCGCCTGCCAGCACCGCATCGAAGCGGGTGGCGTCGGTGTATTTGTAGCTCGCTTGCCGGAAGTTCCCCGGCTCGCGGCTTTGGAGCATGATCTGCGCGCGGCCCGAGCGGGCGAGCAGGATCGTGCCCGCACTGCCGTTGAAACCGTTGCGGAAGGGCGGGTGGCCGATGGGATTGGCGGCAAGCGCGGCGCAATAATGCTGGCTGAGCAGCGCCATCAGCCGCTCGGCCTCGCCCTGCCCGGTGAACACCGCTGCCAATTGCGGGCAGTCGCTCAGCGGAGCGCCATCCCCGTATCGCTCCAGCTCGGCCATGGTCTGCGCCGCGCCCGGCTCCGCCCGCCACGCATTGCGCGCAGCTTCCATCGCGCTCTGGGCCTGACGCTGCGGAGCCCTGTCGCTCCGCAGCGCCGCGATGAACGGATGCACATCCATCGGAAACCCGCCGGCCGTCTAGAACAGGCCGCCGCTGGGCGGGGCGCTGTCATAGACCAGCGTGGCCAACACTATGATGGTATCGTCAGGGCCGGGCAGGCCGGGGCCGGGATCGGTCGGCGATGTCGGATCGGCGATCGAGCCAAACATTCCGGTCAGCGTTCCAAGGTCGGGCAGGCTGGACAGGTCAATCTTGGGGAATTTCATCCTGTTATCCTTTTCGCACAAGCGCCCGACACGATTGACGGGCTGCGCAAAGGAGTGCCGCAGCGGCGGCGAAGGATGAAATTAAACTCTTGTAATCACTGACATTATTGACCCAACTCAAAGCGGAGAATGACGGTAAGCCCTTGAGAATCAGCCCTTGCCTCATCCGGCAGAAGCCGCTGCGCATCGGCGCGGGCGCGTTGCAGGATGGCGGCGGGCACAGCCGCATCGGCGATCACGACATCCGCACTGCCGAGCAGCCGCGCTTGCCGCAGGGTAAGGTCTTCGGGATCGGTGCTGGTGAGCGTGAAACTGTGCGTTTCAGCAGGTTCCACCGCCTCGGCAGCGTCGAGCCATTCCTCCACCCGCGCCCCGCCGCCCGCGCGCAGGGGATCAAGCACCCCGCCTTCGCCCAGCGCCGCATCGAGTGCGCGGCGGCGCTCCGCCATCACCGGAAAGCGAGCCTTGATCGCTTCGCGCATCGTGAATAGACGGTCGGCCAGCGTGCCGAGATCGGCGGGCAGCAGCTTTTCGAGCCGCAGCCGCAATTGCTTCGCCAGCCCGGCAGATGCGCCGCCCGTGCCTACGGCGACCAGCACCGGATCGCGGTCGAGTATGCTCGGCGTGGTAAAGTCGCACAGGTCGGGCCGGTCGACGACATTCACCAGCATTCCCGCACAGCGCAGGCGGATCGCGTCCGCCTCGCACATCGCCGCATCCTCATGCGCGACGAAAGCCAGCCGCGCGCCCTCGTCGATCGCTTGCTGCATATCGGTGACGATGCGCCCGCCCGCCCGCGCCACCAGCCGCGCCTTGGGCTCCGCCATCCCGCCTTCGCCCAGCACCAGCACCGGCTGACCAGCAATCGCATGGAAGAGCGGCAATTGCTGCATCAGGTGAGGAAGTCCGGCACGCGCTCGGCATCGGCGATGCTGCCGGGCAGGATGCGGTCGGCGACCACGGCATAATCGCTGCCGTCGACCATAACTTCGGCAACAAAACCGCGCGAATTGTAACTGCTCGCCATGGTCGCGCCATAGGCTCCGGCGGTGCGGAAAATCGCGAGATCGCCGGATACGAGCGCGTCCGTCTCGCGGTCGGTGGCGAAGGTATCGCCCGTTTCGCAAATCGGGCCGACGATATTGGCGGTCATCCGCTCACCCGTGGGCCGCACGGCGGTAAATCCGTGATAGGCGCCATAGAGCGCAGGCCGCGCCAGATCGTTCATCGCCGCATCGACAATCACGAAAGGATTGTTGAGCCCGCGCTTCACGCGGATCACGCGGGTCAGCAGCACGCCCGCATTGCCAGCGATCACACGCCCGGGCTCGAACATCAGTGTCACGTCCCAGCCCTTGGTGACGCGGGCGACCATCGCGCCATACTCCGCCGGAGACGGGGTGCGCTCGTCCGGCCTGTAGGGCACGCCAATCCCGCCGCCCAAATCCATATGGGTGATGGTGTGCCCCTCGCTGCGCAGCCGTGCGAGCATATCACCCAGCTTGCCGAAAGCGGTTTCGAGCGGGGTGAGGTCGGACAATTGGCTGCCGATATGCACAGCCAGCCCGCGCAGTTCGATGCCGGGAAGCGCCGAAAGCTCGGCAAACAGTTCGGGCGCATGGCCGATGGGCACGCCGAATTTGTTGTCCGCCTTGCCGGTGGAAATCTTGTCATGCGTGCCCGCATCGACATCGGGGTTCACGCGGAGCGCACAGCGCGCCACTTGTCCGCGCGATGCAGCGATAGCAGCAAGCTCGCGACCTTCCTCGCCCGATTCGATGTTGAACTGGCCGATCCCCGCGTCCAGCCCCTGCACCAGCTCTGCACCGGTTTTGCCGACGCCGGAAAAGACGATGTCCTCCGCTGGCATTCCGGCCAGCAACGCGCGTGCCAGCTCGCCGCCCGAGACCACGTCCGCGCCATAGCCTTCATTGGCCAGCAGGCGCAGCACGGCGAGATTGGGATTGGCCTTTACCGCAAAGGCGAGATGCGGCGGCTTCTCCAGCCCGTCCAACCCTGCGCGGAAAACCCGCGCATGGCGTTCAAACGTGGCGCGCGAATAGACATAGACGGGCGTGCCCACTTCCTCCGCGATGCGCGACAGCGGCACGTTTTCGGCGTGAAGTTCGCCGTCTCTGATTGCGAAATGATCCATCGCGGCCCCTCATGGCGGCGAAGGGGCGTGTAGTCGAGACAGTTATTCTTGCCATCGCTCAACGCTACTAATCCAGACCGCCCTGAGCTTGTCGGAAGCGAAGCTGGCCATAGGCCTACGGCTGTCTTTCTCTTCTGACGCTTCACTCGAAGTAAAAGCAGTCCTTCGACAAGCTCAGGACATTCGGATCTTGGTTTCCGATCTAACCTTCAGGCGGCAGATCGAACGGATCGTCCTCGCGTTCCTCGCTTTCGCGGCGCAGTTCGACATTGCGGTCGGGCGCGGCTTGCGGTTCGGTTTTGAGCAGTTCTTCCGCCGTCAGTGGCTCGGTCGCGCCATAGGGCGGCGGCGGGAGGCTCTCGCCAGCGAGCGGCTGCAAGGGCGCACGCTGGCCGCAGGCGGTAAGCGCCAGTGCGATCAGGAAGGCAACAGCTATGCGTTTCATCGCTCGATCTCCAAACCGGCCTTCGCCTCGGCAATGCGGGCGCGCACCTGATCGGGCGCGGTGCCGCCATAGGAATTGCGCGCCGCCACCGATGCCTCAACCGACAGCGCCCTATACACGCGATCATCAATCCGCGCATCAATCGCCTGCAATTCGTCGAGCGAGAGTTCGTCCAGGGCAACGCCCTTGCGCTCGGCCAGCTTCACCGCCGCACCGGTGATGTGGTGCGCCTCGCGGAAGGGAATATCGGCCTCGCGCACCAGCCAGTCGGCCAGATCGGTGGCGGTGGCGTAGCCGAGTTCCGCCGCCTGCCGCATCCGTTCGGTGCGGAAATCCGCGCCGTCCACCATCCCCGTCATCGCGGCGATGCACAGGGTGAGCAGATCGGCGGCTTCGAACACCGGCGGCTTGTCGTCCTGCATATCCTTTGAATAGGCGAGCGGAAGGCCCTTCATCGTCATCATCAGCGCCATCTGGCAGCCAACGATCCGCCCCGCATGGCCACGCACCAGTTCGGCGGCATCAGGGTTTTTCTTTTGCGGCATGATCGACGAACCGGTGCTGAGCGTATCGGGCATCCGCACAAAGCCGAAAGGCTGGCTGGCCCAGATCACAAATTCCTCCGCCAAACGCGACAGATGCAGCGCGCACTGGCTCGCGGCAGCGAGGAAATCCAAGGCAAAGTCACGGTCGCTCACCGCATCAAGGCTGTTTTTCGTCGGCGCGGCAAAGCCCAAAGCCTGCGCGGTCATTTCGCGGTCGATGGGAAAACCCGTCCCCGCCAAGGCCGCGCTGCCGAGCGGACACTGGTTCACCCGCGCCCGCGCATCGGCAAAGCGCGCCACATCGCGGCCTACCATCTCGTAATAGGCCATCAGGTGATGCCCCAAGGTCACCGGCTGCGCGGTTTGCAGATGGGTGAATCCGGGCATAATGCTGTCCGCGTGCTCTTCCGCGCGCAGCACCAGCGCGCGCTGCAAAGCCGCCAGCCCGTCCATCAGCGCATCAATCGTATCGCGCACCCACAGGCGGAAATCGGTCGCCACCTGATCGTTGCGGCTGCGCGCCGTGTGCAGGCGACCGGCCGCCGGGCCGATGAGTTCGGCGAGCCGCGCTTCGGTCGTCATGTGGATGTCTTCGAGATCCCAGTCCTCCGGCACCCCGTCACGCTCATATTCGCCCGCAATCGTCTCCAGCCCGGCGATGATCGCCTGCGCATCGGCGTCGCTCACGATATCGCAGGCGGCGAGCATGGCGACATGGGCGCAGCTTGCCGCTATATCCTGTTTCCACAGACGTTTATCGAAGGGGATCGATGCGTTAATCTCGCGCATGATAGCAGAGGGGCCCTCGGCAAATCGGCCGCCCCACATTGCATTGCCCGAAGGGGTGTTGGAGGAGTTATCCGTGGCCAAATCGCGCCTTTCCTGTCTCGCCTGTGCCGCGCTTTTCGCAATAGCGCTGGGCGGCTGCGATAGTGGCGCGGGCGGCGCGGCGCAAGGCGATGACGCGGCAGAGGACGCGGTATCGCTCGACGGCCTGCTCGACCGCAGCTTTACCGGCGAGCCGATCCCGGCGGTCACGGTGACCGATCTGGAGGGGCAGACGCTCGATCTGGCGAGCCTGCAAGAACCCGTGCTGGTCAATCTCTGGGCGACATGGTGCGCCCCCTGCATTGCCGAAATGCCGCTGCTCGACGATCTCGCTGCCGATCTGGACGGGCAGGTGCGGGTGCTGACGATCAGCCAGGATCTGCGCGGGGCGGAAGTGGTGGGGCCGTTCTTCGCCGGGCGATCCTTCACCCATTTGCCCGGCTGGATGGACCAGCCCAACGATCTTGCCATGGCCTATGGCGGCGGGGCGGTGCTGCCGCTGACCATCCTCTACGATGCCAATGGCAATGAAGTGTGGCGGGTTATCGGCGCCTATGACTGGAGCACGGCGGACGCGCGCGAGGAGGTGCTCGAAGCGCTCACCCCCGTCACCCCGTCGCCGCGGGTCGAGCCTTCGGGTGATGTCGGGCCGATAATCCGCGAAAATTCGGGCACTTTCACCCCGAGGGAAACGAGCCCCGCCCCCGCCAGCCCGGCGACCAGATAGGCTTTCAGCCGCGGCCCCGGCGCGATGCGCGAGGCGGGTGCCATAAAGTGGTCGCGGAAAATCGCGGGCCACACCGAAGCCGACTGGAAGGGCGGGGTGAAGCCCCAGGTCAGCCATTGGTAGAGCAAGACATGCGACTTGCGCAGGCCGAGATAGGTCTGCTGCACTACCTCCACCGTATCCGAGCGCTCGATCGCCCGCGCCAGCCCGACCGCGTCGAGCAGCGCCATGTTCGCCCCTTGTCCCAGCTGCGGGCTCGCCGCGTGCCAGCTATCACCGATATGCACGATGCCCGGCGCGGTCGCGCGCTTGGTGGTGCGGTGGGCGTAGCGGGCGAAAGTCAGCTGCTCGGGCTCGGTGAGCTGCGCGGTGACCGGCGCGAGCTGCGGCCAGAGCGCCAGCACCTCGGCCCGAAACGCCGCCATGCCGCGCGTGAGCCAGCCCTCATATTCATCGCCGCGTAAAGACCAGAAGAAGGCCGCCTTGCCCTCCCCCAGCGGCAGCAGGCCGACCATGCGGTCCGCGCGCTCGTAACGCTGTTCGAGCAGGCGCGGATTGAACCCTGCATCCTGCGGCCAGTCGACCGTCGCCCATAACGCGCCGAAGGGCAATTCAGCCTTGAGCGGCGGGACAAGGGTGGAGCGCACGCCGAGCGAATCGACCACCAGATCGTGCGGGGGCGAGGGTTCGCCTTGCGCAAAGGTCAGGCGCGCCTGCGGCCCACGCAATTGCAGGCCGGTGACTTCGCACCCCGTGCGCACCGTAATCCCGCTCGCCAGCACCGCATCATAGAGCACCCCGAACAGGCTGGCGCGGTGGATGCCGAGGCCGACCACGTGCGGCACGCCCAGATCGGCATAGGCGGCTTCGAGCACCGGCTCGCCTTCGGTGTTGAGGCCGAGCAGCCCGTCCACCGGTGCGCCTTTGCGACAGACCTCTTCCGCCAGTCCCAGCGCATCGAGCACCGCCATGCCTGTGGGCTGCACCATCAAGCCGGACCCAAGCGGTTGCGGCTCCGCAAACCGCTCATACAGCGTGACGCGGTGGCCCTGACGGTGCAGCAGCAACGCGGCGGCGAGGCCGGAAATCCCGCAACCGGCAATGCCAATATCCATTTCGTGCATTTTCGGCCCTTCCCACCCTGTCAACCTTACGCTAAGGCGCGCCCGCTATGTTGCATAGCACACCCGCTTTTGGGGGCGATTAGCTCAGTTGGTAGAGCATCTCGTTTACACCGAGAGGGTCGGCAGTTCGAGCCTGTCATCGCCCACCAGCGTTTCGCACGCGAAGATGTCCGGAGGACATCTTCGGGCGAAACGCTCCCGAGCAAAGCGAAGGGTGCGCTGCGCCTTCGGGAAGGACAAGAACCAACCCTGATGCAAAGCCGCTCCCCCTCCATCCTCGTCCTCGCCACCGGCGGCACGATTGCGGGCCAGGCCGGCTCTGCTACCCGCGCGGATTACCGCCCCGGGCAGATCGACATCGCCGATTTCCTTGCCGACTTCCGCGACCTTGGCGTCGAGGCGGAGCTGGTCGGGCGACAAGTGGCGGCGATTGATTCGGCGGACATTACCTTCACCATCTGGCGCGAGCTTCATGCGGCCTGCATGGCGGCGATGGACGATCCGGACTGCGCGGGCGTGATCATCACCCACGGCACCGATACGGCAGAGGAGACCGCCTTCCTGATCGACCTGACCTTGCCCACGACCAAGCCCGTCGTCTTGGTGGGCGCGATGCGGCCTGCCGATGCGGTGGGGAGCGACGGCTTACGCAATTTCGCCAATGCGGTGCAGGTCGCCGCGCATCCCGAAGCTGCCGGTCGCGGTGTGCTGCTGGTTATGGGCGACACGGTGCTGAGCGCACGCGATGCCCGCAAGGCGCGCACTGGCGGCACCAATGCCTTTGCCGGATTTCCGCGGGGGCCGGTGGCGCTCGCGACGCCATCCGCGCTCGACTGGCTCTCGCCGCCATGGCGGGTGGAAGAAGCCGCGCGCTTCCCCTTCCCCGCCGCGCTGCCGCCGGTGCCGATCCTGCACGCCTTTGCCGGCATGGACGCGGGAAGCGTCGCGGCGGCGCTGGCGAGCGGCGCGCAAGGCATCGTGCTGGCGGGCTTTGGCGCGGGCAATATGCCGCAAGTGGTGCGCGAGGCGCTGGCGGAAGCGGTCGCGGGCGGCGTTCCCGTTGTGCGAGCCACGCGAGTTGACGAAGGTCTGGTCGATCCCGAACCCGGCGATGCGCAAAGCGGTTTCATCGCCGCGCGCGCGCTCGGCCCCGCCAAAGCGCGGATTTTGCTGCAAGTGCTGGTCGCGAGCGGGGTGAGCGGTCAGGCGGAGGCGCAGGCCGCGTTTGACAGGCGTTAGTCTGGTTTAACTTCCGAAGCCCAGGTCACACCCGAGAACATAATTCCAAATCCCGACTGCCCTGAGCCTGTCGGAAGCGGAGCTGGCCGAAGGCCTACGGCTGCACTTTCTTTTTGGAACTTGGTGCGTGCCAGAAGAAAAGACAGTCCTTCGACAAGCTCAGGACGAACGGTAGATAAATCGATGGACCGCCCTAAGCGGCCAGCAGCGCATCCTCTCCCACATCCGCAAAATAGCGCGCCATCGCATCCACCGCGCGGTCCGACAGATCGATAAAGGCGCGGCGGCGGTCGGTGTCGTCTTCCACGCGGATGAATAGCCCCGCCTCCACCATCTGCCCGATCCAGCGTAGCGCGGTTGTTGGCGGAACCGCCGAAGCGATGCAGAGCGAGGTTACGCTGACCCGCTTGCGCTCCACCCGCGCCGCTGTCAGGTCGAGCAGCATATCCCATGCCGGATCGGCGAACAGTTCGGCATCGAAGAACTTCGCCCGCGCCTGCCGCTTGGCAATCACCTGCCGCACCAGCCGCGCATCGGGCAGCGGCGGACGCGGATTGCGGATCAGCTCGCGCTCATTGTCTCTGGCTGGCGCGCGCCACGCATCACCGGGGCTTTCGAAACGAAACGCCCCGCCGCCCTCGCGCTTCCCCCAGCCTTGTGCGCTATCGAGCTTGTCGAGCCGCTCGGCAATCTGCCCTACCTGCTCGGTCAGTCGCAGCAGGGTCAGCCGGTCATCCTCGGAAAGCTCACGCAGGCGGAGATTGGGAATGCCCGCCAGCACACGGCCCAGCGCAATCACCCGCTCCGCCCGCAGCGGGCTAACCAGAATCTGCGGCGAAGACTGCGCGCAGCAGCCGAACACCGCATCAAGCGCGTCCATGCTCGTCGAAATCACCAGCCGCGCGCCCGAATGCGCCGCGCGGCTGTCGAGCCGCGCCAAAGTCGCCATATTCGCCGCATCGGGATTGGGGCAGTCGACCAGCACCACCTCGCCCAGCGCCCGCGCATCGCCTGCGAACAATTGCGCCAGATTGCCCGTCTCGCGCACTTTCAGCCCGGCAGAGGCAACGTCATCCTCCATCTGCGCGCGCAACACATCGCAATCGGCAAAGATCGAGACCGCCAGCGGCAATCCGGCAGCATCCGCCGCCATCGCATAGGTGAAATCGGAATGCGGCATCATCACGCTCCTCGAATCAGAACGAGGAACATGATGGGAACAAAAGGGGATCGTGTCAAGAAAGCGCTGGTCTAGCTGGCCCTTTGCCCGACAAGCGTCCCCTTCCCGCCCGATAGCAGGTGGAAGGCAAAGCCCGGCCAGTCCCGCCGCCAGCGGCGGGCCACCAGCCGTTCTCCGGGACGTGCGGCATCGTCGAGCAGGACTATCCCGCCGGGCACGATGCGGTCGAACAGCACTTCGGCACGGCCGCGCACCAGCGGGTTGATCGTCCAGGGCGGGCCGTCGATCACCAGCAGATCAATCGCATCGGGCACCACCGGCAGGCTGTACCACTGGCTCGCCCATGCGGAGGGATCGGGCGCGATCGGCGCAGGGCGCAATTCCGCCTCTACCCCGTGATCGCCCAGCCAGCTGGCGGTGTGCTCGACGAAATCGGCGTTCTGGTCGAAACTGTAAAGCTTGCCGCCGCCGTGCAGTTGCAGGGCGCGGGCGATCACCAGCGAGGTCGCACCGCAGCCGAGTTCCACCACGACCTGCGGGCGCGCGGTTTCGATCACGTCGACAATCCGGTGGAGCAGATAGGTATCCGCCTTCCAGCTCCCCAGATTGGGCAGCGCGTCATCCGCCAGATCGAGCCGCGCGAGCAGTTCCCGTTTGGAACGCTTGGTGCCGCCCCACAGGCTCTTCAGCAGCCACGGCCATTGGATCGCGCCAAAAGCAAAGGTGAATATCTGTTCGGCAAGCGGACGTTCGGGCGCGCTATCGGCGAGCGAGCGAAGACCGGTTTTTTCGCGGGTTGTCATGCGCGGTGGCGCTTACGCCTGTGTCAGCAAGCGCACGATAGGCCGGAGCCAGTGCGGGGCTATTTTGCGCCAGTGCGAGGGTTTTCGCGTAATTGCCGCATTTCTTCATCGCGCCGATTGAACCTTTCCGCCGCTTGCCGCGACTATCCAATCGACGCACAAGCAAGGGGATGGGAACGGTGGCGCAAACAGGGCGGGTTTATGACGAATTGCTCGTCACGCTCTATGTGGGCGGAGACCGGCGCGCGGGCGAGCGGCTGGCGCAGCGCTGGCACCCGCGCCTGCTGCGCACCGCCCGCCGGATGCTCGGCAGCGATGATCTGGCGCAGGTCGCCGCACAGCAATGTTGGGTGGCGGTGCTCGGCGGGATCGGCTCGCTGGCAGACCCGGCGCGCTTCGCGCCCTGGGCCTTCACCATCCTCCACCGCAAATGCGCCGATGCCATCCGCGCAGAGCAGCAGGGACGCCGCCGTGCTGGCGGTGAGGTTCCCGAGGATTTGGCCGCGCCGCTCGAAGCTCCCGACGAGGCGCTCGCCATTCGGCAAGCCATCGCCGCACTTCCCGCAGACCAGCGGCTCGCCGCGCATCTGCACTATGTCGAGGGGTTCACCCTTGCTGAAATCGCCGAAGTCCAAGGCGTGCCCAGCGGCACCGCCAAGACCCGCCTGTTCCACGCCCGCCGCCAGTTGAAGGCGGCATTATCTGGAGACTGACCATGACCGATATCGATGACCGCATCCGCGATGTGCTGGATGCCGATGACAAGCAATTCCTGAGCGAGCTGGAAAGCGACCGCAGCCTGTGGCGCCAGATCGGCGACAGCATGAGCGGCCCGATGGGCAATTGGACCAAGCTGGTCTTCGCGCTCAGCCTCGTCTTTGGCGGGCTGATTGTCTTCTGCTTCTACAAGGTCTTCACCTCGCACGACCAGTTCGAACATCTGATGTGGGCAATTGCCGCGCTGGCCGTGCTGAATATGCAAGGCTTCGTGAAGCAATGGCTGTTCAGCCGCATGAATATGCTCAGCATATTGCGCGAAGTGAAACGCCTGCAGGTGCAGGTGGCGATGTTGAGCGAGAAGAAGGACTAATCCGCAAACGGGTCGCGTACGAGGATCGTGTCCTCGCGCTCGGGACTGGTCGAAACGCTCGCAACGGGGCATTCGATCAGTTCCTCGATCCGGCGGATATATTTGATCGCCTGTGCGGGCAGATCGGCCCAGCTGCGCGCGCCGACCGTAGTGCCTTCCCAGCCCTCGAATTCCTCGTAGATCGGTTCGATAGCCGCCTGCTCGGCAGCGTGCGACGGCAGATAGTCGAGCACCTGATCGCCCAGGCGGTAACCGTTGCAAATCTTGATCGTTTCGAAGCCGTCGAGCACGTCGATCTTGGTCAGCGCAATGCCGGTGACGCCGCTAAGCGCGCAGGTCTGGCGCACCAGTACCGCGTCGAACCAGCCGCAGCGGCGCTTCCTTGCGGTGACGGTGCCGAATTCGTGCCCGCGCTCGCCCAGACGCTGGCCCACTTCGTCCTCCAGCTCGGTCGGGAACGGGCCGCTGCCCACGCGGGTGGTATAGGCCTTGACGATGCCGAGCACAAAGCCCGCGCTGCCGGGGCCAAGCCCGCTGCCGCTCGCCACGGTGCCGCTCACCGTGTTGGAGCTGGTGACGAAGGGATAGGTGCCGTGATCGACATCCAGCAGCACGCCCTGCGCGCCTTCGAACAGGATTTTCGCGCCGGTCTTTTTCACTTCGTTGAGGCGCTTCCACACCGGCTGCGCAAACTGGTTCACGAAAGGCGCGATTTCGCGCAGTTCGGCAAGCAGCGCGTCGCGGTCCACCGGAGCCTGCCCGAACCCCGCACGCAGCGCGTCGTGATGCGCGCAGAGCCGGTCGAGCTGCGGGGTGAGATCATCGAGATGCGCCAGATCGCACACGCGGATGGCGCGGCGGCCGACCTTGTCTTCGTAAGCAGGGCCGATGCCGCGCCCCGTCGTGCCGATCTTGCCCGCACCCGCTGCCGCTTCGCGTAAGCCATCAAGATCGCGGTGGAGCGGCAGGATCAGCGGGCAATTGTCGGCGATGCCGAAATTCGCGGGTGTAATCGACACGCCCTGCGATTCCAGCTTGGCGATTTCGCTCTGCAAGGCCCAGGGATCGAGCACCACGCCATTGCCGATCAGGCTCAGCGTGCCGGTAACGATGCCGCTGGGCAGCAGGCTGAGCTTGTAGGTCTGGTCACCCACTACCAGCGTGTGCCCGGCATTGTGCCCACCCTGGAAACGCACCACGACATCGGCACGGGTCGCCAGCCAGTCGACGATCTTGCCCTTGCCTTCATCGCCCCACTGCGCGCCGATTACGGTGACGTTTGCCACTGAACAATCCTTTACGAAAGAAACCCGCCGCGCCTTAGGGCTTGGCGTGGGCAAGGGCAATGGCGAGAGGCAAACACATTGGTGGCAGGCAGCGGGTTGGCCGCGACAATTATCGACTTTTTGCGTCTGGCCTTTGCCCCTCCGCCCAGCGATGATGGGCGGCGAAAGGAAACGCGCCATGCTGACCTATGCGCTCTTCTTCGCGTTCGCCCATCCGCTCGCTGCTCTGCCGCAAGCGGAGATCGAGACCCGCCTCGCCCTGCCCGACGCGCAAACCATCGCTTATGGCGATGAACGCTTGCAGCAAATGCTGTTCTGGCCGGGCGCATCGCGCAATGCGCCGGTGATCGTGTTCGTCCATGGCGGCGGATGGTCGCGCGGCGATATGCGGATGATGGTGGATTCGCACAAGCTGCGGCACTGGCAGGCCCAAGGCTATGCCGTGGCCTCGGTCAATTACCGGCTGGTGCCCGATGCGACGGTGGAGCAGCAGGCGAGCGATGTGGCGAGCGCGGTGGCGCATTTGCGGTCAAACGCGGCAGAGCTCGGGCTGGATGCCGGGCGGATTGTGCTGACCGGTCATTCGGCTGGCGCACATCTCGTCGCGCTGGTGGGAACCGATCCGCAATATCTGCGCGGCGTGGGCCTGAGCCACAGCGACATCCGCGGCGTACTGCCGCTGGACGGTGCGGCCTATGATGTCCCTCGCCAGATCGAAGACGGCAACCGTATCATGCAGGATCGCTATGCCGACGCGTTTGGCAGCGATCCCGCTCGCCAGCGCGCGCTTTCGCCGACATTCCATGCCGATGGCCCGAATGCTCCGAACTTCCTGATCCTGCACGTGCAACGGCGTGATGGGACGCGGCAAAGCGAAGCGCTTGCCGCCGCCCTACAAGCCGCTGGCACACCCGCCCGCGTCCAAGGTTTTGCCGGGCGCGGCCTGCGTGGCCATCGGGAGATCAATGTGCGATTGGGCGATCCGGACTATCCGGCGACCGCCGTGGTCGATGCCTGGCTCGCCGAAATCCTGCGCTAAACCGCTTTCGCCTCGCCCCCGTCGAGCACGTGGGTGCAGCCCAGCGCCGACGCATCGTCACTTTCCGACAAAGCTGCCACGGTTCGCCATCCTTCGGCGCGCAGTTTCGCTGCTGCTGGACGGTCATGGCCCAGCGGCAGGAACAGCTTGCGGCCCAGATCCTCGGCGGCCTTGACCACTTCAACCAAAGCATCGGGGAAGAGCGAGAAGCCGGTCGCGGCTTCATCGCTGCCGCCGATACGGTAAGTGCCGCCGCGCCCCAGCGCGCCGCGCACGCCCTCCGCGTAGAGGGTGAAGCCGAACCAGCTCTGGTATTCGAAGCCGTGGCGTTCGGACGGGTCGAGCGTCAGCCGCGCGCGGCCCTGCACCCGCCCGGCGATCTCGTGCAAGGCGGCAATCCGCGTGCCGAGCGCGCCGGTGGCGTCGAGCGCGGCAAGTTTCTCCGCCGCTTCGGGGAACGGGCCAGCCGCGTGGATCAACGGCAGATAGGCCTCGCCGCCCGCATCGACCAGCGCGCCCGCATCCTTGGCATCGAGCTCGCGCCGCACGATGTCGCGCTGCTCTGCGGTTAGCGGGAGCGGCCCGTCGGCGAGCGTATCGACCAGATCGGGCAATGTGAAATCGACCGAAATGCCCTTCGCCCCCGACGCTTCCAGCGCGAGGATCGCCAGTTCGACCACTTCGCTTGCCGCCGCCACGCTATCGCTGCCGATCAGCTCGGCCCCGACCTGCTGGTATTCGCGGCGCGGGTCGAGCATATCGCCCTGGATACGCGCCACCTGCCCGGCATAGGCGAGCCGCAACGGGCGCAGCGCATTGGCGAGACCGGTCGCAGCGATGCGCCCGACCTGCACCGTCATGTCGCTCCGCAAAGCCAGCGAGCGCAGGCTTTTGGGATCGACAAAACGGAACAGTTTGCGCGTCTGCACCCCGTCCATCCGGCGGGCCATGCTCTGCTCGAATTCGATCAGCGGCGGGCGCACCCGGTCATAGCCGTGGCTGCGCATCACATCGAGCATCGCGCGCTGGATACGCGCCGCCGCCGCCGCGCTTTGCGGCAGACGGTCTTCGAGGCCTTCGGGCAGGAGGTCTTGCGTGGGGATGGTCATGATTCGCGCCCATACATAACTTCGTCATTCCCGCGAAGGCGGGAATCCAGTGTCGACCGATATGGCTCCGCTCTGGATCCCCGCCTTCGCGGGGATGACGAGTTTGAAGGCGCTAGAAACTCAGCGCCTTCACCTTCTTCACGCCATCGAGCGCGCAGACGGCATCCTGCACCTCTTTCGAAGGCTGCTGGTCAACCGAGAGCAGCAGCACAGCGTCCCCGCCGCGATGCTTGTCGGGCAGGCGGCGGCCCAAGTGGAAGTTGCCGATATTGACGTCCGCTTCGCCCAGCACCGAGCCGAGACGGCCGATAAAGCCGGGGCGGTCTTCGTTGACGATATACATCATATGGCCTTCCAGATCGGTCTCGATCCGGGTTCCGGCGATTTCCACCAGCCGCATTTCGGATTCGCCAAACAGGCTGCCTGCCACTTCGCGGCGGCGTTCGGGCGTGGTGGCGACGATGCGCAGCAGCGTGTGGTAATCGCCTTCGTCATTATGGCGCACTTCGCGCACGTCGAGCCCGCGTTCCTTCGCCAGGATCGGCGCGTTGACCATGTTGATCGTGTCAGACCAGCTGCGCATCATGCCCGCCAGCACGGCGGCGGTGATCGGCTTGAGATTGAGTTCCGCAGCCGCGCCGGACACTTCCACGCTGAGCGCGGTCACATCCGGCCCTTCCAGCTGGCCCACCAGCGAGCCGAGCTTTTCGGCGAGCGCAATATATGGCTTCAAACGCGGTGCTTCCTCGGCGCTCAGGCTCGGCACGTTCAAGGCGTTGCTGACACCGCCATTGACGAGATAGTCCGCCATCTGCTCGGCCACCTGCAAGGCGACATTGACCTGCGCTTCGGTGGTGCTCGCGCCAAGGTGCGGGGTGCAAATGAAGTTGGGAGTGCCGAACAGCGGGTGATCCTTCGCTGGCGGCTCGACCGCGAACACGTCGAGCGCGGCCCCGGCGATGTGCCCGCTGTCGAGCAAGTCCTTCAGCGCCGCCTCGTCCACCAGACCGCCACGCGCGCAGTTCACGATGCGGACGCCCTTTTTGGTCTGCTCCAGCCGTTCGCGGCTAAGGATGTTGCGGGTCTCGTCGGTCAGCGGCGTGTGCAGGCTGATGAAATCGGCCCGCGCGATCAGCGCGCCCAGATCGACCTTTTCGATGCCCAGTTCCACCGCCCGCTCGGCAGTCAGGAACGGATCATAGGCGATGACTTTCATCCGCAGCCCCTGCGCGCGGCTCGCGACGATCGAGCCGATATTGCCCGCGCCGATCAGGCCCAGCGTCTTGCCGGTGACTTCGACGCCCATGAACGCGCTTTTGGGCCATTCGCCAGCCTGCGTCTGCGCATTGGCCGCCGGGATTTGCCGCGCGACCGCCATGATCAGCGCGATGGCGTGCTCCGCCGTGGTGATCGAATTGCCGAACGGCGTATTCATCACCACCACGCCCTTGGACGAGGCGTAGGGAATATCGACATTGTCGACCCCGATGCCTGCACGGCCAATCACTTTGAGATTGGTCGCCGCGTCGAGGATTTCCTTCGTTACCTTGGTCGAGGAGCGGATGGCGAGGCCGTCATAGTCGCCAATGCGGGCGATCAGTTGCTCGGGCGTTTCGCCGGTGATGACATCGACATCGCAGCCGCGATCTTCGAAAATGCGCGCGGCGTTGGGGTCCATCTTGTCGGAAATGAGAACTTTGGGTTTGGTCATGATTTGAAATCCATCTGTGATTTCGTCATCCCCGCGAAGGCGGGGATCCAGGGCAGAGCCAATTCCGTCTCAACTGGATTCCCGCCTTCGCGGGAATGACGAGTTAAGTAAGTCTTGGCCTAAAGCCGTCCGGCCTTCAGCTCTTCGTAAGCCCATTCGATCCACGGCAGCAGGCGGCGCACGTCCTCGGCTTCCACCGATCCGCCGCACCAGATGCGCAGGCCCGGAGGGGCATCGCGGTAGCCGTTGAAATCGTAGCCGACATCGAGCTCTTCCAGCTTGGCGGCAATTTTCTTGGGCACGCCTGCCTTGTCCTCGTCGGACAGGCTGTCATACCATTCGCCCTGGAACACCATGCACACGCCGGTATTGGTCTGCTGCGCGGGGTCGCCCGCCATATTGCGCAGCCACGGGGTCGCTTCGATCCAGTCCTTGACGATCTGCGCGTTGGTGTTCGCCCGCTCGATCAGCGCGGCACGCCCGCCGATCGACTTCGCCCATTCGAGGCACCAGATATAGTCTTCCACCGCCAGCATGGAGGGGGTGTTGATCGTCGCGCCTTCGAAGATCGCGCGGTCAACCTTGCCCGCCTTCTTCACGCGGAACAGCTTGGGCAGCGGCCAGTCGGGATCGTAGCTTTCGATCCGTTCGACCGCCTTGGGGCTGAGAACCAGCATACCGTGCGCGGCTTCCGAACCCATCACCTTCTGCCAGCTGAAGGTTGTCGCATCGAGCTTGGCCCAGTCCATTTCCATGGCGAAAACGGCACTGGTGGCATCGTTGATGGTCACGCCCTTGCGGCCCGGCTCCAGCCAGTCGGTATTGGCGATTTTCGCGCCGCTCGTGGTGCCGTTCCACGTAAAGACCACGTCGTGATCCTGCGGAATGCTCGCGAGGTCGGGGATTTCGCCGTAATCGGCGGTGAGCGTGGTGAGATCTTTCAGCTTGAGCTGCTTGACCGCGTCCTGGATCCACACATTGCCGAAGCTTTCCCATGCGGCGACGGTTGCGGGCCCAGCGCCCAGCATCGTCCACATCGCGCATTCGAGCGCGCCGGTGTCCGAACCCGGCATAATGCCGACAAGGTAATCATCGGGAACGCCCAGCAGCTCGCGCGTCAGGTCAATCGCGTATTTAAGGCGCGCCTTGCCCAGCTTGGAACGGTGCGAGCGTCCAAGGCTTTCGGTTGCGAGGTTGGAAGCGTTCCATCCGGGCGGCTTGGCCGTGGGGCCGGACGAGAAAAAGGGGCGCTCAGGCTTGAGCGTCGGCATCGTAGTCATTTGTATTCTCTCCTTACAGAGAGCACGCGCGGCGTTGGGACCGCGTGGCCCGTCGGCGGCACTAGATATCTGTGCGGAGGAGTCAATTCATATTGCGGTTACCTGTGAAACGTTTCGTGGTTTCACGCATGGTTAAGACGGCGGTTACCATGGCTACGTAGCGGGGGTTAACCAGTGTCTGACTAGGTAAAATCCCATGACACGCAAAAATGCCCACACGCTCGTTAGCCTTGGTTTGGCTGCCCTGATGGTTTCCGGCTGCTCGGTTGTGCCGCAGTCCAGCTATGGTGGCGGCAACGCCTATTATGCCAACCAGACCAGCGCACCGGTCACCACTTCCGCCCCCGCCGCAGCGGCCCCGCGCATGGCGGCGGCCGCCGTGCCGGTCGTGCGCAGCGGGGCAGAGGCGCAGTGCCTGTCCGATCTCGGTGCCAGCGGCGTGCGTTTCGATCCCCTGCCCGACCAGTATCGCGGCGAAGGGTGCAGCACTTTGAACACCGTGCAGATGCACGCTTTGCGCAGCGATAGCGGGCAATTGGATGTCAGCAATCTCGGCCCCGTCACCTGCCCTGTCAGCAATGCCTTTGCCGCATGGGCGCGATTCGGTGTCGACCGCGCGGCGCAGGAAGTGTTCGGCACACGGCTTGCCAGCATCCAGACGATGGGCAGCTATGCCTGCCGCAATGTCGCAGGCTCCTCGCGGCGCTCGGCCCATGCCACCGCCGATGCCATCGATATCAGCGGCTTTGTGCTGGCCGACGGGCGCGTCATCACGCTGAGCGAGGGGTGGGACGGCACCGCGCAGGAACGCGAATTCCTGCGCATCGTGCAGCGCAGCGCCTGCCGCCGCTTCGGCACGGTGCTCGGCCCCGATTACAACGCCGCGCATGAAGACCATTTTCACGTCGAAGGCGTGATCGAAGGCAGCTCCTTCTGCCGTTGAGGCACTGATTCCGGACAGCAAAAAAGGCGCGGACCGTCCCCAAGAGGCCAAACGATCCGCGCCTTTACTGTGCAGCCGCGATGGGGGGGCTTATCGCGGCGGCGGGGGTATCATGATTTCGGGCAGCATCATCGCTTGGGCGGCGCGATCAGCCGGACTTGCGTTTCCCAATTCTGCCGCAGCGCGCTTCTTTTCCGCAAGGCCCGCCTCCAGCCGCATCCGCACCGCTTCGGCCGCGTGGCTGGCACCCAGCTTTTCCATCATATTGGCGCGGTGGATTTCGACCGTGCGCGGGCTGATGTCGAGCTCGCGGGCGATGGCCTTGTTGCTGCATCCTTCGGACAGCCAGTCGAGCACTTCGCGTTCGCGCTTGGAGAGCACTGAAATGCGGCGGCGCGCATCGATCAGGCGACGGCGGGCTGCCGCGTGGCGACCGGCGTCGGAATGGTAATGCGCCACCATGCGCCGCAGTTCGTCCTCGGTGAGCGGCAGGGCGACGAAATCGAGCGCGCCCGCCTGGATTGCCTGCACCACTTCATCGACGCCGGGATCCTCGCTCGCGGCCACCAGCGGGATCCAGATGCCGTGATCGGCCAGCTCCTCCAGCAGCGCGGCGATGCCATCCTCGACAACATCCTCCGAGGCGATGACGAGGCCATCCTGCGGCGGCCGGTCGAGCAGTTCGACAAGGTCGGAATAGACCTCCGCATGGTGTCCCATTGACAGGACGAGGCGCGACTGGGCGGCGCGGGAGCGGCTGTCGCCGCCGACGATGTGCATGGTGATACGCTGTTCCATGCCGCTGTTTGTGCAGGGAAAATGCGGATTTTACATTCCGTAGTTATACGGTATCGCACCTATTGCCTGTGCAAAAGCCGCGCAATCGCTTGGAATTCCGGCACAATTTTCGCTCGGATTTCGATGCATTCGCAAAAGTCCGCACCCGTCGCGCGCAGCAAAATGTCGCCGTGATACAAATTTGTGCCTGAAAACAGGTAGTTCTACCTACCCGCCCAATTTGTAATCGGGCAGCGAATGGAAGGCGGTGCGCAAGGCTTCGCCCCATTTGTCCGAAATCGCGGAGAAATAGGGGTCGCTATGTTCGATCCGCCGCTCGTGCAGCGGGACAAAGGCATCGCGTTCGATCACCATCAGGTCGAGCGGCATTCCGACCGACAGATTCGCCTTCAGGGTCGAATCGAAGCTGACCATCAGCAATTTTACCGCGTCCTCGAAACTCATGCCCGGCTCATATCCGCGGATCAGGATCGGCCGGCCATATTTGGTTTCCCCGATCTGGAAGAACGGCGTGTCAAAGCTGGCTTCGATAAAATTGCCTTCGGGGTAGATCATGAACAGGCGCGGCTCCATGCCCCTGATCTGGCCTGCCAGAATGATCGAGGCGGTGAAGCGGCCCTGCCCGCGCTCCCCATTGTCGGATTGCGTTTCGGTGATGATTTCGCGCAGCAGCCTGCCCATTTCCACCGCCACCTGGAACATGGTGGGCAGTTCGAGCAGGCCGTTCTGCCGCTCTTCAGGTGCTTTGGAGCGTTCTTCCAAGTGGCTGATGACTGCCTGCGTGGTCGCAAGATTGCCCGCCGTCATCACCGAGATGATCCGTTCGCCCGGCACTTGCCAAGTGAACATCTTGCGGAACACGCTGATATTGTCGACGCCCGAATTGGTGCGCGTGTCGCTCATCAGGACAAGGCCCTTGTCGAGCACCATGCCAACGCAATAGGTCATGTATTCTCCGGCGTGCGAGGGAGCGCCGCTCTACTGCTCAACGCTCTGCTGTTCAATGGCGAGTTCGACCGACAGCGCCCCTGCCGACTGGCCGAAGCTGAGGCTGACGAGAGGCGCGGCGTCGCGGTAATCGCGGCCTGTCGCCACGCGGACATAGCGGGCATCGGGGCTGATGCGGTTGGAAATGTCGAAGCCGATCCAGCCGATTCCCTGCACGTGTGCTTCTGCCCATGCGTGGGTCGCTTCCTGCTCCACCCGGTCGTCCATCATCAGATAGCCGCTGACATAGCGCGCGGGGATGTCGAGGCTGCGCGCCGCCGCGATGAAGATATGCGCGTGGTCCTGGCACACGCCCGCGCCGATTGCCGCCGCTTCCTCCGCACTGGTGGTCACCTGCGTCGCGCCCGTGCGATATTCCACCGCGTCGCGGATTGTGCGCGAAAGATTGTGCAGCATCGCCACCTGATCGCCGCCCGCCTTGTCGGTCTGCGCAACAAGTCTGCGGACAGCCGCGCCGGTTTTGGTCAGCGGCGTCTGGCCGAGAAAGGCCCAGAGCGGCAAATGCCCCGAATGGCGCCCGATCACGCCCGCCTTGTCTTCGGTGTCGACCGTGCCACGACAGGTCACCACAACCTCGGACGCGCCCTCCTCTACGGAAAGCAGCGTGACGTGGTTGAAGTTCTGGTCATCGTACGAAAGCTCTTCGCGCGCGCCCGAATACTCCATCGCCCAGTCGATGATTCGCTGGCCCTGCGTAGCCTTGGGCGTCAGCTGGATCCGCTGCATCCCGTGCGCGACCGGCGCATCATAGTGGTAGCGGGTGGTGTGGCGGATGGAGAGGCGCATCTTCGTTTCCCCTCCTTTATGCCGTGAACCGGTATTCGGCAGCGATGGCATCGGCAATGGCGCGGTTACCGGCGATGAAATCGGTGATGAATTCGTGCAGTCCCTGGTCGAACACGTCCTGCACGCTCTTGTCCGCCAGCTGCACATCGGCTGCCCGCATCACCTCGTGCGCCCTTGTTTCGCCGCCATGCGCCAGCGCCAGCTGCGCCAGATTTTCGCGCATCACGCCGTAGCAGAACACCAGAGAGCGCGGGAAACGCTCGTCCAGGATGAGGAAATCGGCGATCGAGCGGGCGTCCATCCGGCCCGAATTGAGCCAGCGATAGGCACGGTTTCCGGCGAGCGAGCGCAGCACATTTTCCCACTGCCCGGTATCGAGCGGCGTGCCGACATAGCTGACCGAAGGCAGCAGCAGGTAATATTTCACGTCGAGAATCCGCGCGGTATTGTCCGCCCGCTCCAGAAACGTGCCGAGCCGCGCAAAGCTGTAGGCCTCGTTGCGCAACATCGAGCCATGCGTCGCCCCGCGCGCCAGCGTGCTTTCGCGCCGGATTGCGGCGAGCGCGGTGTTGAGCGTGCTTTCCTTGACCGGCTTTGCCAGCATTTCGGACAGCATCATCCAGCCTTCGTTGACCGCTTCCCACACTTCCGCCGTGATGGTGGAGCGGCACAGCCGCGCATTGGTGCGCGCTGCCTCCATCATCGCCAGCACGCTTTGCGGATTGCTTTTGGACCGCAGCACGAAATCGCAGACATGGGCGCTGGCAAAATCATCGTGCCGCGCTTCGTAGGCCTGCCGCAGGCCGAGCGTGGTGAGCACCGAGGTCCATTCGCGCGTCGCCGAATCCACGCCGCGGGTGAGCGCCATGCGCTGCCCCGCCTCGAGCAATCGCGCGGTATTCTCCGCCCGTTCGAGATAGCGGTACATCCAGAAGATGCCATTGGCGACGCGGCCTAGCATACTCCCCTCCCGCTTGCGGGAGGGGCCGGGGGAGGGCTTGTCAGAGGAACAGCCGTTACAGGCCCTCCCCTAACCCCTCCCGCAAGCGGGAGGGGAATGCCAAGGCGCAGCAAATCAATCATCGAGCACCCAGCTGTCTTTCGTCCCGCCGCCTTGCGAGGAATTGACCACCAGCGATCCCTTTTTCAGCGCCACCCGCGTCAGGCCGCCCGGCGTGATGTCCACCCCGCCGGGCGAGCACAGTACGAAGGGACGCAGATCGACATGGCGCGGGGCGAGGCCCTGTTTGGTGAAAATCGGACAGGTCGACAGCGCCAGCGTCGGCTGCGCGATGTAATTGGAGGGATTGGCTTCCAGCTTGGCGCGGAAGGCGGCGATTTCCTTCTTGCTCGAGGTCGGCCCGATCAGCATTCCGTAACCGCCCGATCCGTGGACTTCCTTCACCACCAGCTCTGCCAGATGGTCGAGCACATACTTCAGACTGTCCGCATCGGCGCAGCGCCAGGTATCGACATTGGGCAGCAGCGCCTTTTCGCCGGTGTAGAATTCGACGATTTCGGGCATGAAGGAATAGATCGCCTTGTCATCCGCCACACCGGTGCCCGGCGCATTGGCGATGGTGATTTTCCCCGCACGGTAGACATCCATAATCCCCGGCACGCCGAGCATACTCGTCGGATTGAAGGTCAGCGGATCGAGAAATTCGTCATCGACGCGGCGATAGAGCACGTGGACAGGCTTGAACCCGACCGTGGTGCGCATCTGCACCTGCCCGTCAATCACCCTGAGGTCGCTGCCTTCGACCAGTTCGGCTCCCATCTGGTCAGCCAGAAAGGCGTGTTCGAAATAGGCGGAATTGTAGATGCCGGGCGTCAGCACCGCGACCGTCGGATTGGCGGGAGCGCCTTCAGGCGCGCAGGCGGCGAGGCTTTTGGCAAGGCGGTTGGGATAGTCGGATACCGGCTGCACCTTCACCTTGCTGAACAGTTCCGGAAACATCGCCATCATCGTTTCGCGGTTTTCCAGCATATAGGAGACGCCGCTCGGCGTGCGGGCATTGTCTTCCAGCACCAGAAATTCATCCGGCCCGGTGCGCACGAGATCAATGCCGGTTATATGCGTGTAGACCCCGCCCGGCGGCGTGAAGCCGACCATTTGCGGCAGCCATGCGGCGTTGTTGCGGAACAGGCGTTCGGGCAGGCGGCCGGAGCGGATGATTTCCTGCCGGTGATACAGATCGTGCATGAAGGCGTTGAGCGCACGCACCCGCTGCTCGATCCCCTTGGACAGCCGCCGCCATTCTCCGCCGGAGATGATGCGCGGCACCATGTCGAAGGGGATCAGCCGTTCTTCGGCATCATTGTCGCCATACACGTTGAAGGTAATGCCGGTGCGGCGGAAGAAGTCCTCCGCCTCCAGATGCTTGCGGCGCATCCAGCCGTCTTCCTGCTCGCACAGCCATTGCTGATAGCCACGATAGGCGGCGCGCACGCTGCCATCGGGCGCGTGCATTTCATCAAACATGGGTGTCTCGCCGGCGTTCATGCGTCCCCTTCGCTGCCCGTGCACTTCATTGTGCAGTGCGATATGGGTATCATGACACCGCGCAGACACAAGGCCTAACTTCGGGGGTAGATCAGGGCTTGGCGGGGTCGAGCTCTTGCAGCAGCGCGGCGATGCATTCGGGGGCATCGGGGAAGGTCAGATGCGAACAGCGCAGCGCCACCGCGCGGTCCCGCTCGCCCGGCAGGCCGCAAGCGGCGCGGCGCGAGATCACCCCGTCGCGCGGGCTCCAGAACGCCACCGTCTCGACCGGCGGCTTGATATGCGTATCGGCGGGAATGGGCGGCGCTTCAACGGGATGGCCAGCCACAAACTGGTATGGTCGCCACATATTGTTCGAATAGGGCGAATGGCTGAAAGGCGATCCCATGGTGATGACCTTGTCGACGCATTCGGGCACCTGCTTGGCGACTTCGCGGGCGAACACGCCCCCGAGGCTCCAGCCGATCATCACCACTTTCTGTCCGTAACGCGCCTCGCATTCGCGCACGCGGTCGGACAAGATGTCGATCGTTTGCGCCGTGGGGCCGAGATTGTGCCCTAGGCCCCAGCGCTTGGTCTTGTGTCCGGCGCGCTCCAGTTGCTGCGCCATATAGCGCATCCGTTCAGGCCCGGTGCCGAAGCCGGGCAGGATCACCGCAATGCGCGTCTGGCTGGCTTTTTCGACCGGTAACGGCCTGCGCATCAGGTTTCCCAGCGGGTTGAGCAGATGCAGCGCCTCGACCGCGAAATAGCGCAGCGGCGGGGTATGCGCCTCTTCCGGCTGGGTGCCGCGCAGCAGGCTCAGCCGGTAACGCAGCGCCGAGGCGAAATTGTCCGCCGCTTGGCGGGATGGCTCATCGCCGACGGGAGGGTGCGCGCTGGGCATTTGTTACAGATATGCGAAACGCGCCTAATCGCAAGTGAACGGAGCGGTCTACTCGCTCCACGCCTCTTCGATATCGGGCTCCAGCGCACCGGGCGGCAGATCGGAGCATTCGCCGATACGTTCGAGCACCATGCGCATTTCCATGTCGAACTGGCCGCTGCCGTTGCCTTTCATTTGCAAGGCCATCAGCGCGTCCATGCCGGTTTCATTGGCATCACCGCTGATCCGCATCCGCATTTGCGAACCGGATGGATCACGGCAGATCAGCGCGGCGGAGAAGCTCTCGCCATCGATCCGCACCGGCGCAGCGCTGCAATCGCTGCCATCCTCGCGCATTTCGCCAAGCCAGTCGAACCGCTCGACCTCGCCCCCCACGCAGAAATATTCGGTGTCGACCTCGGCTTCTTCGCCCATCAGGTCGCCCATATCCATCTGGTCCTTGCCGCCCATGTCGCCAAGGCCGGAAAGGGAGAAGCGCTCCATCGCCACGGTAAAGCGATAGCCGCCCGGCAGCGGGTCGGTCTCGAGGAAGTCGGGCCAGGGGAACGGCTCATCGGCTGCGCCGTTGGAAGGGACTTCCATCATCTCCGCTTGCTGCGCGAGCAATACCGCGGGAAGCCCGACAAGCACGCCGGTGGCAAGGAACAAGGCCGCGCGCTTCATGCCGCGGCCCCCTCTAATCGCACAGTCGTTACTGCACCTGGCCGCAGCCCTCGCCGGTCGCTTCGGCCAGCACGCGGAAGCGCACCGTGCCCTCGCCCGCAGCAGTCGGCACCGTGGCGGTCATGCGCAGATCGGCGCTGTCCGCATCCGCCGTGCCCGCCACTTCGACGCGGCCATTCAAGCCTTCGGGTGCCGAGCAGTTCATCACGCCTTCCAGCGCGTCGCCATTCGCGGTGAACCGGGACAAGCTGCATTCTGCCTCCACCATTTCGCTCAGCCACGCATCGCGCGCCATGCCATCGGTGATACAATACAGATACGGCGCACCAGCGCCAGTTTCAAATTCGGCGCGCGCTTCGGCGATGCTCGCATCGGACAGGCCCGGCGCATCGAATTCAATGAGCTCGGTGCGCACCGAATATTCGCCTGCGCCCGGCTGCACGCCATTATCCTCGATCACCGCAGCGACTTCATCGGGGGAAAGCGCTTCGTCGCTGACGGCCTCGTCAGCATCGCCGCTGCAGGCAGCAAGCGCGAAGGCGGCAAGCACGGGAAGAGCGAAAGTCGAGCGCATGGTGTGATCCTCACAAATGTGCGGCGCGGTGAAACGCCGGATATTGCAAGGAGACTTACAGGCAGCAAAAGGCCGCGACAATCGCCGCGGCCCTGCGTTTACTACGTTTGTCAGCCCGCGTCCCGATATGGAGCAGGCAGGGGCAAAGCGTTAACCCGCTGCCGCCTCGGCCTCGCAATCGCCGGTGCGCTGCGACTGGGTGCGGATGACCATGCGCATGGTACGGCCTTCCTCGGGGCTTTCCATATTCATCGTCATCGTAACGTCGGACGAGGTTTCGGTCATCGTTCCGGCCACTTGCACATTGCCCGATTCACCCGCGTCGCCGGCGCAGACCATATTCGCTTCGAAATTGCCGCCATTGACGGTGAAGTTTTCCATCTCGCATTCATCGGGCAGGTCGTTCATCGTGGCGAGGAAATCCTGCACCCCGCCCTCGGTGTCTTCAGCTGTGCGGCAAACCTGCGTTTCCTGCGTCGATCCGGGCTGGAAAATCGCGTTCATCATTTCCTGCTCTTCAGGCGTGCCACCGGTCATTTCGACTTCGACAAGCTCGGCGGTGTCGGTGTACATCCCCGGCTGCGGGGTCGGCAGGCTTTCGGTTGCGGCAGCAATCTGTTCGGGATCACTGGGATCCTCCACTGTGGTTTCGCCGCTGCACGCAGCCAGCGCCAGTGCCGAAGTGGCGGCAAGAACAAGTGAAAAACGCATCAAATTTCCCTCCAATAGTGTTCGCGCCATGCTGACCGTTTGTCCGCGCTTGAGCAAGCCTGTTTGTGTAGCCATATGTCCGGCATGGCAGAATTGGTAATCAGGCGCGGGCTCGAAGAGCCGGACACGAGCGGAGCGTTCACTCCGCACAGGCCGGCGCGGCCCGAGAAATCGGACGACCAGAAGCCGTTCAAACTCGTATCCGACTATGAACCCGCCGGTGACCAGCCGACCGCGATTGCCGAACTGGTGGAAAGCGCAAGGGATGGCGAGAAGACGCAGGTGCTGCTGGGCGTCACCGGCAGCGGCAAGACCTTCACCATGGCCAAGGTTATCGAAACCTTGCAGCGCCCCGCGCTGATTCTTGCTCCCAACAAGATCCTCGCCGCGCAGCTTTACGGCGAGTTCAAGAGCTTCTTCCCCGAAAACGCGGTCGAATATTTCGTCAGCTATTACGATTATTACCAGCCCGAAGCCTACGTCCCTCGCAGCGACACCTATATCGAGAAGGAATCCTCGGTAAACGAGGCGATTGACCGGATGCGCCACTCGGCCACCCGCGCGCTGCTCGAACGTGACGATGTGCTGATCGTCGCCTCGGTGTCCTGCCTCTACGGCATCGGTTCGGTCGAGACCTATTCGGCGATGGTGTTCGACATCAAGCGTGACCAGACGGTCGACCAGCGCGAGCTGATCCGCAAGCTCGTTGCGCTGCAATACAAGCGCAATGACACCGCCTTTGCGCGCGGTTGCTTCCGTGTGCGCGGCGACAATCTGGAGCTGTTCCCCAGCCACCTCGAAGACACCGCATGGCGCATCAGCTTTTTCGGCGACGAGATCGAGGAAATCGCCGAGTTTGATCCGCTCACCGGCAAGAAGGGCGAGGCGCTGGACAAGGTACGCGTCTACGCCAACTCGCACTACGTCACGCCCGGCCCGACGATGAAGCAGGCCGCCGAGGCGATCAAATTCGAGCTGACCGAGCGGCTGAAGGAACTGCACGAGGAAGGCCGCTTGCTGGAAGCGCAGCGGCTCGAACAGCGCACCAATTTCGACCTTGAGATGATCGCTGCGACCGGAAGCTGCAACGGGATCGAGAACTATTCGCGCTTCCTCACCGGCCGCCTTCCCGGCGAGCCACCTCCGACCCTGTTCGAATATCTGCCCGAAAACGCGCTGTTGTTCGTCGATGAAAGCCACCAGACAGTGCCGCAGATCGGCGCGATGGCGCGCGGAGACCACCGGCGCAAGCTGACGCTGGCCGAATACGGGTTCCGCCTGCCCTCCTGCATCGACAATCGCCCGCTGCGCTTCAACGAATGGGACGCGATGCGCCCGCAAACCTTCGCCGTCTCCGCCACGCCCGGCAAATGGGAAATGGAGCAAACCGGCGGCGTCTTCGCCGAACAGGTGATCCGCCCCACCGGGCTGATCGACCCGCCGGTCGAGGTCAAACCGGTGGAGGACCAGGTGCAGGATTGCATCGCCGAAGCCAAGGCGACCGCCGCCAAGGGATACCGCACGCTCGTCACCACGCTGACCAAGCGGATGGCCGAAGACCTTACCGAGTTCATGCACGAACAGGGCGTGCGCGTGCGCTATATGCATTCCGACGTCGAGACATTGGAACGCATCGAGCTGATCCGCGACCTGCGCCTCGGCGTCTACGACGTGCTGATTGGCATCAACCTGCTACGCGAGGGGTTGGACATTCCCGAATGCGGGCTGGTCGCCATTCTGGATGCGGACAAGGAAGGCTTCCTGCGCTCCGAAACCTCGCTGATCCAGACCATCGGCCGCGCCGCGCGCAATGTCGATGGCCGCGTGATCCTCTATGCCGACCGGATAACCGGCAGCATGGAACGCGCCATGGCCGAAACCGACCGCCGCCGCGAAAAGCAGCGCGCGTTCAACGAAGAACACGGCATAACCCCCACCACCATCAAACGCGCGATCGCCGACATCGTCGCCCACACCGCGTCGCAGGATGGCGTGCTGGTGGATACCGGCGATGACGAGCGCAACAATCTGGTCGGCCACAATCTGCGCTCGTATATCGAGGACTTGGAAAAACGGATGCGCGCCGCCGCCGCCGATCTGGAGTTCGAAGAGGCTGGTAGGTTGCGCGATGAAATCCGGCGGCTGGAAGCAGACGAGCTGGGCATTCCGGACGGCGAGAAGAAAGCGCCGCTGGTCGGGCGGAGCAATGAAGGGAAGCCGGGGACGCGGAAGCTGAGGTATGGACGGACGGCGCGGAAGATGGGTAAATAATTGCTAATAAACGATTTTATTTTTTTGTGTGGGGAAAACTATTTAGCCTAGCTTGCATAAGACGTCACCATGCACTCACTGATTCGCTGCATTCGATAAGAGGCAGCGATGATCCTAACCTTCAGCAGCGCAGAAGCAGAGCGTATCTGGAACGGCAAGCGCAGCCGGAAGCTGCCTGCCGATATCCAGCAACGCGCGCTAGCGAGGCTCAACATGATCGATGCTGCCGAAACTCTCGATGATCTCAAGCTGCCGCCGAGTAACCGTCTGCACCAGCTTGCTGGCGACCGTGCCGGACAGCATTCGGTTTCAATTAATATGAAATGGCGTATATGTTTCGTCTGGAAAGACGGAAATGCTTACGATGTCGAAATCGTCGACTACCACTAACCCCGACTGGCTCCACATTCCCCATGCGGGAGAAATGCTGGTGTCGGAATTCATGGAGCCGCTGCAGCTCGACACTCCCGCTTTGGCCAAAGCTATCGCGGTTGAACCGGCGCGTTTGCAAGCCATGATAGATGGCAGCGCGCGTGTCGACGGCGAACTTGACCTGCGTCTCGCGCGCTATTTTGGAATGTCGGAAGGGTTCTTCCTCCGCCTCCAGACCAGTGCAGAACTCCGCACCGCCAAGCGCGCGCTCAATGGCGATCTGGAAAAAATCGTCCCCCGCGCCGCCTGATCCGCTCCTTGCGCACCCTGTCGCCCGCCCTTGTCCTGCTGCTCGCCGCGTGCGGATCGGCCGATGACGCGCCGGAAGGCGAAGCTACGCGGATCGTGTTTGACGCGGTCGAGCCGCCGCAGGCGCGTGCTTTTCCTTCGCCCGATACCTCACAAGCCTTCTGGCGGGTCGCGCCTAGCGGGCAGGCGGTCGATTTCGGCAATGAGGGGCAGCCGCCGCTGCTCACCCTCGCCTGCGATCTGGCGGACGATAGCGCGCCGCAAATCGTCATCATCCGCCATGCCGAAGCGCTGCCGGGGCAGGAGGCACTGTTCCCCTTTGTCGGCAACGGGATGAGCCGCCGCTTTCTCGCCGACACGGTGTTGGTCGATGGCGAATGGCGCTGGGAAGCACGGCTGCCCGCGGCCAGCACGCAGCTCGAAATTTTCGAAGGCCCGCGCGAGATGAGCGCCACCCTGCCCGGTCGCGGGACACTGGAAATGCGCGGGAGCCGGATACCGGGCGAATTCCTCGCCTGGTGCCGCGCGGGTGGCGAATTGCCGGAGGTTGAAGAGGACGAGACCGAGGGGAGCGAAGAGGCGAGCTAGCCTTCCTCCGCCAGCTCCACCAACGCATCGGGCGTCAGCACTTGGGGCAATTGCTCGCCCTCGCCGCCGGCCGGATACCAGATATAGAGCGGCACGCCCGCCGCGCCCCATTCTTCCAGATAGCGCGTGATAGCCGGGTCGGCGCGGGTCCAGTCGCCGCGCATCGCCACCACTCCTGCTGCCTCGAACGCCGCGCGGGTCGCCTCGCGTTCGATCGCCACGCTTTCATTGACCTTGCAGGTGACGCACCAGTCGGCGGTGAGCCAGACGAATACCGGCGCCCCGCTCGCCCGCGCTTCGGCCAGAGCCTCGGCGCTATAGGGCACCGGATCGAGCACGCTTTCGACTTCGAGCACCGATGTGTCATCCACGCGGAAGGGCAGCATGACGAGGAAATAGGCAGGGATCGCGAGCAGCAGCGCCTTCATCACCGGACGCGCTCTGCCGAAGGTCGCGAACAGAACAGCCAGCGTCACGCCTGCACCCAGCGCGCTGAAGGCGAAGTGCAGTCCGCCCAGCCGCCATGCGAGCCAGAGGAGCGCCAATGCGGTGAGCGCCATCGGCACCGCCATCACCTTGCGGAAGGTCGCCATCCACGGCCCCGGCTTGGGGAGGCGATTGCGCAAGGCGGGCACAAAGCCGAGCAGCAGGAAGGGCAGAGCAAGGCCAAGGCCGAGCGCGCCGAACAGCAGCATGGCTTGCGGTGCGGGGAGCAGCAGCGCGGCTCCCAAAGCGGCGGCCATAAAGGGGCCGGTGCACGGGGTTGCCGCGACCGCAGCGAGCAAGCCGGTGGCAAAGGCTCCTCCCCCGCCGCGAGACCGGATCGGGAGGTTGGGAATCTCGAACAGACCCGCGAAATTGGCAGTGATCAGCACCGCCAGCACCAGCAGCGCGGCGACCACCAGCGGCTGTTGCAGCTGGAACGCCCAACCCACCTGCTCGCCTGCCGCGCGCAGGGCCAGCATCAGCGCGCCCAGCGCCAGACACGCGAGCACCACGCCCGCCGTATAGGCAAGCCCCTCTCGTTTAGCCTCCGCCTCGCTGCCCCCCGCGCGCGCCAGTGTCAGCGCCTTGAGGCTCAGGATCGGGAAGACGCAGGGCATCAGATTGAGCAGCAATCCGCCGAGCAGCGCGCCGCCCAGCAGCAGCCAGAACGGGCTATCCGCCATCGTCCCGCCAATCGGCGTGCCGCCGCTCGGCACTTCGCCGGGGACAGCTTCGAAGCGAACCCCCTCGCCCGGCGCACCGAAAGCGAGAATGCCCGAAAGCCCCTCCGGCTCGCCGCGAAGCGCGCTGCGGGCGATTTCGACCACGATTTCGTCACCGGCGCGAAAGAAACGTTGCGGCGCGGCGTAATCGACCGTGTCAATCTCCGCGATGAAGACGTGCGGATCGGTCAGCTCCAGCGCCTCGGGCAAGGGGATGGCGATGCGCACGACATCGCTGCTGAAGGCAAAGCGCGCGGAGCTGTCGATCTGCGGGGGAATGGCGGCGCGGGCAGCATCGAAATCGGCGCGCAGAGCCTCGCCCGCCTGCGGGAAGCGCAGCGTAAGCGTGGCGGTTTCGGGCACGCACAATTCGTCCGAACAGGCGAGCCAGCGGGCGTTGAGGGTGATCGGTGCCAGCCCCGCAACATCCGCGCCTTCGGGCACAGCCAGCGGCACCAGCACCGTGTACGGCGCCTTGTAGGCGTGGTTCACAATGCCGAACAATTGCAGCACTTCGGGCACCGGATAATCGGGCTCGCCCGCTTCCCAACCGTCGGGCAATTGCCAGTCGAGCTGCATTCCCAGCCCCGCCTCGCCCGGATTCGCCCAGTAACCGTGCCACCCCTCTTGCGGGCGGAAACGCAGCGCGACGGTCAGCGTCTCGCCGGGAACAGGCGCGCTTTCGGCCACCAGATCGGCGGCAATATAATTCTCCTGCGTCTGACCCTGCGCCCACGCGCCTGCGGGAGCTGCCAACAGCAGCACCGCAGCGAGCATACGCAGCGCCATTAGGCCAAAGGATACTATTGCCTGCATCGGGCCAGACACCTAGGTGCACAAGTGATGAGCGACAAGCGAGAACTCCTGATCCTTGGCGGCGGACTGGTCGGCATGACCCTCGCCCTCGCCGCTGCCCGCAAGGGCATTTCCAGCCATGTGGTCGACCGCGCCGATCCGGCAGAGCTGCTGGCGGAAGGCTTCGACGGACGCGCCTCGGCGATTTCGACCGCGAGCTGGAACCTCTTCACCAATATCGGGATCGCCGGTGCGCTGGAGCCATTTGGCTGCAAGATCGAAAGCATCGCGGTCACCGATGGGATGCGCCCCGGCCGGATCGATTTTACGCCCGAAGAGCATGAAGGCACGCTCGGCCGGATGTTTGCGAACCGGCAATTGCGCCTTGCCCTGTTCGAAGCCGCCAGGGGCGAGCCGCTTATCAACTGGCATTCCAACGCCACTGTGGTGGAGCGGCATCGCGGCGAGCACGGCGTTTCGGCGACGCTCGCCGATGGCACCGTGCTGGAGGCGAGCCTGCTGGTCGGTGCGGAGGGACGCGGTTCCCCCACGCGCGAGGAAGCGGGCTTCACCATGGCGCATTGGGATTACAGCCACCGCGCGATCATTGTCGGGCTGACGCACAGCAAGCCGCATGATGGTGTCGCGTGGGAGATTTTCTATCCCGATGGGCCCTTCGCGCTGCTCCCGCTGCTCGACGACGATCAGGGCCGCCACCGCTCGGCACTGGTGTGGACGGTGGACGAGAAGGATGCGGCGGGCGTGCTCGCGCTCGGCCCGCGCGGATTCCATCACGAGGTGGAAAAGCGGATGCACGGCGTGCTCGGCAATATCACCATTGAAGGCGAGCGGTCCTCCTATCCGCTGGGTTTCCAGCACACCGCCAAGATTATCGACCACCGACTGGCGCTGGTGGGCGATGCCGCGCACGGAATGCACCCGATTGCGGGCCAAGGGCTGAACCTTGGCCTGCGCGATGTCGGGACTTTGGTGGAAGTGCTGGCGGAAGGAATGCGGATCGGCCTCGATCCCGGCGATGCGCAATTGCTCGCCCGCTACGAGAAATGGCGCGCGCTCGACTCGCTGATGGTGATGGGCGCCACCGACACGCTGACCCGCCTGTTCGGCATTCCCGGCAAAGCCGCCAGTGCCGTGCGCCGCCTCGGCATGGCGGGCGTGCAACGTACGCCTGCGCTGAAACGCTGGTTTATGGATGAGGCGCGCGGCGTGAGTGGCGAAGTGCCGGAATTGTTGAAGGGGTAGACCCTACCGCCGCTCGTTCCCGGCAGGGCTGCGCTGTTCCACCGCCCGGCCCTCGCCATCGCGCAATTCGCGCGGATCGAGCACTGCCGCCGTCTCCAGCGTCTCCAGCGCCCGCTGCGCCGCCGCGTAGCGTTCAGCATCCTCGATCCAGTCGGCAGCGATCACCGCATTGGGCATATTGCGGATTTCGGAGACTGCCGCCTCGATCCGTCCGCTTTCGAGGAACAGGCGCGCGCGTTCGAGCCGCCTCTCGGCTACCGGTGACGGCGTATCGTCACGGCGGATAATGAAAAGCCCCGACAATTCGCGCCCCAGACGCGTAAACACCCCTTCGTCTGCCGGCGCGGAATCGAGTTCGGGCGCGAGGCCGGACAATTGCGCGATCAGCTGGTCGAGCGTGACGGGATCCTGCGCGGCATTGATGATCGTCTGCACCGCATTGGGGCGATCCTCGCCAAAACGCAGGCGGAGCTGGTCGGCGAGATAGCCCAAGGGCGCACCGCGTTCGATCGCGCGCCGGCTGGCAAAGGCAATCAGCAGCGCCTCTGCCCGCGCGGCGTTGCCAGCGGCAGCCTGCGATTGCAGATCGAGCCGCGTAAGCCGTTGCTCCAGCGCGGCAATCCGGCTGTCGAGCCCCCCTTGCGTTTCCACCACCTGCTCGACCTGCTCGGCGGCCTCGCGCGCTTCCTGCGCGATTTCCTGGGGCGAGGTGGCGGTGGGAGACGGGGTTGCTTCCGGCCCGGTCGCGTCCGGCTCATTGGCAGCATCGACCGGCGCTTGCGTTTCGCTGCGCACCGAGAACACATCGCCCAACCCGTCACTGTTCGAAATGGCCCACATCCCGCCCGCACCCAGCGCCAGCGCCGCGCCTGCGGTGATCGCCAGCGGCTTCAACAAGGATGGCTGCCGCCGCGTTGTCGACGTGGGGAAATCGAAATTCTGCTCCATCGCGTCCTTCTGCATGGCGACCGGTGAGCAACCCCTTAATGGCTCACCATGGGTCTGTCAGAGTTTACATCACTGCCACATCTCTTGCGCCAAGGCCAACAGTGCCGCATCATCGGGCTGTGGAGCGGCACGTACCTGACGCCACCCCTCGCCCGCCGCGTCGGCCACACGCGGGCCGATGCAGGCGAGCGAAATCCGTTCCCTATCGAGCCCGCGCCGCGTGCATTCGCTGGCGAAGTGCCGCGCGGCAGCGGCGGAATGGAGCAAGACCAATGGCTTGGCGGCGCGCAGGCTGACTTCGTCGCTGCCGGTGAGCGGGATGGCGCGCACTTCGTAGACCACGCGTTCGGTGATGCTGATGCCTTGAGGCGGTGTGAGCGCAATATTCTCGGCCCCTGCCAATCGCAGGAGTTTGAGCGGTGGCTGTAAGCTGTCCAGCAAGCCCTGCAAGCCGCCGGAGCCCGTTTCGGCGACGGTGAAGCCCGCTTCTCTCGCCGTTTCCGCCGTCGCTTCACCAACGGCGTAGACCGGCAGGAGCTTGAACTCTTCTAGCGCATCCCCGCTATGGCGGATGGCATTGGCGCTGCCGATCAGCAGGCCGTCAAAACTGTTAGCTGCTGGCGCATCCCAGCGCAAAGGCACCACATCGAACAGGGGCCTGCCGATCACCGCCAGTCCCAGTTCACGCGCGGCGGCGAGCGTCGATTGCAATCCGGGTTCGGGCCGGATGACGAAGATCATGCGGGCGCGTCAAACACGGCGCGGATCGCCGGAGTGGCGCGGGCCAGCAGGTCGCGGCCCAAGGCCTTCGCTGCCTCAAGATCATCGGCAGCAAAACGCGCTTCGCCCTCGACCTTCTCGGCACCGTCGGCGCTGTAAATCGCGGCGCGCATCGTCAGTTCGCAAGCTTCATGCGTGCAAAGGACGGCAATCGGCGAATGGCAATTGCCCCCCAGCGCCAGCAGCAACGCGCGTTCGGCCAGCACTTCAGCCCGGCTCGGCGCATGGTCGAGCGGTGCGAGCCATTCGCGCACTTTCGCATCATCGGCGCGGCATTCGATGGCGATGGCCCCTTGCGACGGCGCGGGCAGCCAGTCGTTTTCATCGAGCGCCACGCCAACCGCATCCTGCCCCAACCGCTCAAGCCCGGCAGAGGCAAGAAAAGTCGCATCCGCCTCTCCCGCTTTCAGCTTGCCCAATCGCGTGGCGACATTGCCGCGAAAGGTGACGACTTTGCAGTCAGGCCGAGCGTGCAGCAGTTGGGCTGCACGACGCGGCGCGCTCGTTCCGACAACGGCGCCCTCGGCCAAATCCGCGATGCTGTCCGCACCAATCAACCTATCCCGTTTGTCCGCGCGCGGCAAAATGGCGGCGAGCGTGAAAATGTCGGGCCGGATCGTTTCGACATCCTTCAGCGAATGCACCGAGGCATCGATCAGCCCTTCCGCCAGCCAGCCGTCGAGCTCTTTGGTCCACAGCGCCTTGCCGCCGATATCGGCCAGCGGGCGATCAAGCACCTTGTCGCCGCTCGCCAGCACTTCAACCAATTCCACCGCGCTTTCGTCCCAACCATGTGCGGCGCAGAGCCGTGCGCGGGTCTCGTGCGCCTGCGCCA
This sequence comes from Aurantiacibacter sp. KMU-128, assembly GCF_056933515.1. Classification (NCBI taxonomy): domain Bacteria; kingdom Pseudomonadati; phylum Pseudomonadota; class Alphaproteobacteria; order Sphingomonadales; family Erythrobacteraceae; genus Aurantiacibacter; species Aurantiacibacter sp. KMU-128. Next base: position 529,831 of record NZ_JBXORT010000001.1, on the reverse strand, counting down.
TGGCGAGCGGGGAATTGCGGGTGCCGAGTTTGAGGAGCGGGGTCTGGGTCATGGGTTTGCTTGCCCTAGCGGCCCCATCGGCTAAGGGGAAGCGCGATGACACTGGTGCTTGGCATAGAAAGCTCGTGCGACGAAACCGCCGCCGCTCTGGTGACGGGAGACAGGCGCATTCTGGCGCAGGCGATTGCCAGCCAAGAGGCCGAACACGCGCCTTATGGCGGAGTCGTGCCGGAAATCGCCGCGCGCGCCCATGCCGAGCGGCTGGCTCCGCTGGTGGACAAGGTTCTGCGCGAGGCGGATGTGACCCTTGCGGATTGCGACGCGATTGCCGCGACCGCCGGGCCGGGGCTGATCGGCGGCGTGATGGTCGGACTGGTCACCGCGAAGGCCTTGGCGATGGCGAGCGATACGCCATTGATGGCGATCAACCATCTGGAAGGCCACGCATTAAGCCCGCGTTTGGCCGATGCCGCGCTCACCTTTCCCTACGCGCTGCTGCTGGTGAGCGGCGGGCATTGCCAGATCTTGCGCGTCGAAGGCGTAGGCAAATACCAGCGCCTCGCCACCACGATCGACGATGCTTTGGGCGAGGCGTTTGACAAGACTGCGAAGATTCTGGGCCTCGGCTATCCGGGCGGGCCTGCGGTAGAGCGGCTGGCGATGCAGGGTGATGCTGCGGCGGTCGACCTGCCGCGCCCGATGAAAGGGAGCAAGGAACCGCATTTCAGTTTCGCCGGGCTGAAAAGTGCGGTGTTGCGGGCGAAAGAAGCGCAGCATCCCAACCCCGCTCATGCTGAGCCTGTCGAAGCATCGTCCTTCACTTCTGATGCGACGCCAGAAGAAAAAGCGATCCTTCGACAAGCTCAGAATGAGCGGCGTTTATTGTATTCCGACGCCGACATCGCCGCATCCTTCCAGCAAGCCGCACTCGATTGCATTCTCGACCGCACCCGCAAGGCGCTGAAAACCATGCAGCCCGTCACCGCACTGGTGGTCGCTGGCGGCGTCGCGGCGAACCAGACGATCCGCAGCGGGCTGGAGCAGCTTGCGCGCGAGCACGGCCTCGCCTTTACCGCCCCGCCGCTCGCTCTGTGCACGGACAATGCCGCGATGATCGCTTGGGCTGGTATCGAGCGGCTGCGCGAAGGATTTCCCGCCGACCCGCTCGATTTGCAAGCGCGCCCGCGATGGCCGCTCGATCCCGATGCGGAAGCCGTGCGCGGAGCAGGAGTTAAGGCATGATTGGAGTCATCGGAGCGGGCGCTTGGGGCACGGCACTGGCGCAGGCGCTGGCGAGCGACGGGCGCGCGGTGAAGCTCTGGGCACTCGAAGACGGGCTGGCCGAACGGATCAATGCGACCCGCCGCAATGATCTTTACCTGCCGTCTGCCGACCTCGCCGCGAGCATCCATGCGACCGGCGATCTGGCCGAGATGGCCGATTGCGACGCGCTGCTGATCGTCACCCCGGCGCAGCATATGGGCACAACGCTGGCGAAGCTCTCCGCCTTCCCCCAAGACCTTGTGCTCTGCGCCAAGGGCATCGAGGCGAGCACCGGACGGATGATGCACGATGTCGCCCACGCGATTGCGCCTGCCAGCGACATTGCCGTCCTCTCCGGCCCCACCTTCGCGCATGAAGTCGCCGCCGGCCTGCCTTGCGCTGTGACGCTCGCATGCAGCGGCGGCGCGGCGCAATGGGAGCGGTTGAGCCCCGCCATCGCGCGTCCGCATTTGCGCCCCTACTACTCGGACGATGTCGTCGGCGCGGAAGTCGGCGGCGCGGTGAAGAATGTGCTCGCGATTGCCTGCGGCGTCGTCGAGGGGCTGCAACTCGGCCAGAACGCCCGCAACGCGCTCATCACCCGCGGCTTTGCCGAAATGCTGCGCTTCGGCGTGGCGCTGGGCGGCAAGGCGGAGACGCTGAACGGGCTGTGCGGTCTGGGCGATCTGGTGCTCACCTGCTCCTCTACCTCCAGCCGCAATTTCTCGCTCGGCAAGGCGCTGGGTGAAGGGATGAGCGCCGAGGAGGCGTTGGCGGATAAGCGCACCGTGGCCGAAGGCGCGCATACCGCGCCGATCCTCGCCACGATTGCGCAGCAGCACGGCGTGCAGATGCCGATTGTCGAAGCGGTCAACCACCTGCTCGCCGGGCGTCCCGCGAAGGATGTGGTGGCCGAACTTCTCGCCCGCCCGCTCAAGGCAGAGGGCCTCACCGCTTGAGCGATAGCCCGAAACACAGCGGCACCTCGGCCGATCATCACGAGGATATGACCGCGCTCGTCAAAGGCGGGCGCACGAACACGCTCGGCTTTCTGCTGCGGCTCTTGGGCGGCATACCGTTCCTCTTCATCGGCTACCGGCTGTATGGCGTGGAGGAAATGGGCCGCTTTGCCTCTGCCGTGGTGGTGGTGGAGCTGTTCGCGCTGATCTGCGCACTCGGCGAAAAGCGCGGGCTCGCGCACCGCCTGACCCACGGGATCGAGGATGATGGCGAGCGGCCCGCCAATATCGTCTTCGACGGCATTCTCGCCTCGCTGGCGATCTCCGCGCTGGTCGTGGCGGTGCTGGTGATGTTCCCCTACCCGATCTTCCCCAACGGGATGAGCGGGCCGTATGACATCCTCATCATCGCCGCGATCCCCGCTTTCGCGCTGACCGAGATCCTGCTCGCCGCGCAGGCGTACAAATTCGACATTGCCACCACGGTGCGCGCCCGCGCCATTGTCGAGCCGTGGACGCGCTCGATCGCGGTGGCGGCGTTCTTCTTTATCCCTGCGCTTAACGATGGTGGGGTGGCGCTGGCCTATCTCGCGGCGGTCTATGCCGCTCTGCTGACCGCCGCCTGGCCCTTCCTCAAAAGCTATGGCCTGCCCAAGGGCTGGCGACCGCGACCCAAATATTTGTGCGGGTTGATGAGCCGCGCTTTCCCGCTCGCGGGAGCCGATGTGATCGAGCGCGGAACGCGGCTGATCGATGTCTTCCTGCTCGGCCTGTTCACCTCCGAAACGGCGGTGGGCATTTATTACTTCGCCAAGGAAATCGCCAGCCTGCCGCAAAAGCTGAAAACCAGTTTTGAGCCGGTGCTGTCCCCCGTTATCACCAAGAATTTGAAGACCGGCAACATGGCCGCGATTGCAAGCCAAGTGCGGCAGGTCGGCTTCTGGATCATCGCGCTGCAATTGGGGATCGCACTGGCACTGGCGATACCGGGGCAGGCGGTGATGGGGCTTGGCGGTCCGGCGATTGTCGGCGGGACGGGCGCGCTGGCGCTGCTGCTGATCGCGGAGGCGGTGGCGAGCATGGCGGTCGTGTCCGAAGGCGTGCTCGTCTACATCGCCAAGAAGCGCAATCTGGCGATTTCCACCGGCGTGATCGCGGTGCAGGCGCTCCTGTCCGTAGGGCTCATCATGCTGGTGGAGCACCTGAAACTCGACGAAGGCTATATGGCGGCGGGCGCAGCGATGGCGCTGCTGCTGGCGCTGGGCCTGTCGAGCGTGGTGAAGGCGCATATGCTCAAGACCCTGCTCAAGGCGCCGGTGGGCAATCTGCGCCTCGCGCTGGTCTGGGCGACGGGCGCGGCGGTGCTGGTGGGTCAAGTGGTAATCCTGCTGCCCGAATGGGTGGAGCTGGCTTTCGGCATTCCCGCGATCCTTGCCACCTATGGCTATGTGATCTGGAAACGCGGCTTTGGCCCGGAAGACAAGATCTTGTTCAAGAAGAGCACCGCGCTGGACATTCCCGCCAATCCGCCGCCAGCTGTCTGAGCCATATTCACAAGCGGTTCACCGCCCGCCCCTGATCTTGCACCGCGAATGCAACGCAGGAGGGACTGATGCGGAGAATTGCAGGAAGCGCGACGGCTGTGGTGCTGGTGATGGCGCTGGCGGGATGCCAGACAGCCGCTGGCGATAGCGAAGAGACGACAAGCTCGGTTCCGCCTCCAGTTGTCGCTCCGGCTCCTCCTCCGCCGCCCGCTCCGCCCCCTCCACCGCCTCCCCTGCCCGCACAGGGTTCCTACGAGAACGCCGATACCATTCTTCTGACAGGCTCGCGGATGCGGGCACCAGAAATGATTGGCGACATTGCTCCCCCCGCCGCCACCGATCCCGACACCGACCCGATCGTTGAACGCGGGCGCTACCACGTCGTCCCCGGCGTGCGCGTGCCGACGCAGCCGAGCCGTGAGCAATATGCTGGCGAGGAAGTCGCGCCCGTTCGCCTTTCGCTTTACGAGCCGGTCAGCACCTTCTCGGTCGATGTCGATACCGGCGCCTATGCCAATGCCCGGCGTTTTCTCAATAGCGGGCAATTGCCGCCAGCCGCCGCCGTGCGGACCGAGGAAATGATCAATTATTTCCGCTATGATTACCCGCTGCCCGAAGACCCGTTGCAGCCTTTCTCGGTCACCACCGATATGGCGGTGACGCCGTGGAATCCGGACACCCGCCTGCTGCGCATTGGCCTGCGCGGATATGATCTGCCGCGCGACGAGCGTCCGCCCGCCAATCTTGTCTTCCTGCTTGATGTTTCGGGCAGCATGGGCAGCGCCGACAAACTGCCGCTGGTGCAGGCCGCGATGCGGCAGCTGGCGGGCGAGTTGCAGGAGCAGGACCGCGTCTCCATCGTCGTCTACGCAGGGGCCGCCGGTCTGGTGTTGGAGCCGACAAATGACGCCGCCGCAATCCGCCGCGCGATCAACAATCTGCAAGCCGGCGGCTCGACCGCCGGGGGAGCAGGCATTCAGCTCGCCTACGATGTCGCGCGTTCCAGCTTTATCGAGGACGGGATCAACCGCGTGATCCTTGCCACCGATGGCGATTTCAATGTTGGCACCACCAGCCGCGATGCGCTGGTCGAGCTGATCGAAAGGGAGCGCGATTCGGGCATTACGCTCACCACGCTGGGCTTCGGCACGGGCAATTTCAACGAAGCGCTGATGGAGCAGATCGCCAATCACGGGAACGGCAATTACGCCTATATCGACAGCGCGATGGAAGCACAGAAAGTGCTGTCCGAAGAGATGGAATCGACCCTCTTCACCATCGCGCATGACGTGAAGATCCAGGTCGAATTCAATCCCGCCCTGGTCTCGCAATACCGCCTCATCGGCTACGAAAACCGCGCGCTGCGCGAAGAGGATTTCGACAATGACGCGGTCGATGCGGGCGAAATCGGGGCGAGCCATCAGGTAACGGCGATTTACGAGATCGTGCCCGCAGGCGCAGACGGCTGGATCCGTCCGCGCCGCTACGCCGACCAGCTCGAAGTGCCGCAGAATATGCTCGACGAAATGGCCTTTGTGCAATTGCGCTACAAATTGCCGGGCGAGGACAGCTCGCGCCTGATCGAACATCCGCTGCCTGCAACCATGCTGACCCGCGCCGGACGCGCGCGGGGCGATATGGCCTTTGCCAGCGCGGTCGCCGCCTATGGCCAATTGCTCCGCGGCGATGCGCTGATGGGCGATTACTCCTTCGCCGATGTGGCCCGGCTGGCGGGCAATCAGGACGGCTTCTGGCGCGAGGAATTCCTGCAACTGGTCGCGCTGGCAGATTCGCTCGACCAACGCTGACTCGACGAATGGTGGGGGGCATGGCTAAGGACAATGCCATGTCCTTTTTCCGCCGCCCGCTTATCGCCATCGCGCTTGGCGCATTCGCCATCTTTGTGCTCGCCCGCTTTGTGGCGGGGGCGAGCGCGGTAGGCTTTGCCGCGCGGCTGGAAGCGCAGGCTCCGGCGGCGATAGCTGCGGCAGGTGGCGGCGAGCAAGTGCGGGCGCGCTATGTCTCGCCCTGGGGCAGCCCCAGCCGCCACCCGATCCTGACGGGTGCAGAAGAGCTCAGCGAACAAGCGCGCGCCGATATCGCGAAGGCGGTTGCGGCCATCCCTGGCACGGCGGGCATACGCTGGGCCGATGGCGACATGATCGCCGAAGGGGGCAGCGCGCAATACCAGCCGCTGCATTGTCAGGAAGACGTGCAGGCATTGCTGCGCGCACGAACGATCCGCTTCGAGGAAAGCTCCAGCAGGCTCGATATCGCGAGTGCCGAACTGATCGACGAGGTGGCGAGCGCGCTGCGCCCGTGTCTCGGCGCGATTATCCAGATCACCGGCCATACCGACAATTCGGGTCCCGAACCGGGCAATATCGCATTGTCGACCGAGCGCGCGGTCGCGGTGCGTGCGGCACTGATCCGGCGCGGCATTCCCGCAGACGGACTGCGTGCGCGCGGTGTCGGCTCGCGGACGCCGGTCGAGGGCCTGCCACCGGGCGATCCGGCCAACCGGCGGATCGAGTTTTCGGTGCTCGCCACGCAGCCGATTGTTCCCACACCGGTCGATACCCCGGCGCCGCGCTGATAGGGTGCGGACACGGTTGCGCAGCCGCCCGCCCTGCCTCTAAAGGACTAACCATGCCGATCTGGATGGAAGTGCTGGTGCTGATGCTGGTCGCTTATGCGATGGGGCTGGGCCTTGGCTGGGTCATCTGGGCGCGCGGCTGACATTCATACAAGCAGGACATGACCATGCCTGAATTGCTCGCAGAATACTGGTATCTGGTGCTCGCCGCCTTTGTGCTGGGCGTGATTATCGCCTGGTGGATTTTCAGCGCGAACCGCAAGACGCGGGTCGAGATCGAAGACAAGCCGGAGGAAACCGGTGGCGCCAAGCGCAACCAGGCGCTGATCGACGCGCCCGCTGCGGTAGTAAGGGACGCGCCTTCATCCTCCCCCGGCCCGCTTTCGGCAACGGCCAATTCGGATAAGGTTGCTGCCGCGCCTGCCGTTGCCGATGCCGAAGCCGGCGCGGCCGTTCCCGCGCGCGAAGCGATTGCGGAAATGGCCCCCGCACCAACGCCTGCGCCGCCGCCCGCACCCACCGCACCGCCAAGCGCAGACGACCTGCGCCGCATCAAAGGGGTCGGGCCGAAGCTCGTCACGCTGCTTGCCGAACAGGGCGTCACCAGCTTCGCCCAGATCGCCGCGTGGAGCGATGCCGATATCGACCGTGTGGATGCAACTCTCGGCCGTTTCGAAGGCCGCATCAGGCGGGATGACTGGGTGGCGCAGGCCAAGCTGCTCGCGGCAGACGATCTGGCGGGATACGAGGCGCGCTTCGGCAAGCTCTGACCGCCTGCAAAGCCGGAACAACAGACCATATCTCGCCCAATATCCCGCCTTGCTCCTGCCGACGGGAAAACCTACAGGCGGTTTCAAAGGAGACTAGTTTTATGGCCGGTATGGTTCCCTTCGATTGGGCCGACCCCTTCAACCTCGACGATCAGCTGACCGAGGAAGAACGCATGGTGCGCGACGCAGCGCACGGCTTTGCGCAGAGCGAGCTGCAGCCGCGTGTCATCGATGCCTATGCTGAAGAAGCCGACACCCCCGAACTGTTCCCGCTGATGGGGCAGGCTGGCCTGCTCGGCGTGACGATCCCGGAGGAATTCGGCGGATCGGGCGCAAGCTATGTCGCCTACGGCCTCGTTGCGCGCGAAATCGAGCGGGTGGACAGCGGATACCGCTCGATGGCGAGCGTGCAGTCGAGCCTCGTGATGTATCCGATCCACGCCTATGGCTCGGACGAACAGCGGCGCAAATATCTGCCCGGCCTTGCCAGCGGCGAGCTGATCGGCTGCTTCGGCCTGACCGAGCCCGATGCCGGTTCCGACCCCGCCGGAATGCGCACCTATGCCAAAAAGGATGGTGACGGCTATTCGATCTCCGGCGCGAAAACGTGGATTTCCAACGCGCCTTTCGCCGATGTCTTCGTCGTCTGGGCGAAGTCCGAAGCGCATGGCGGCAAGGTGCGCGGTTTCGTGCTCGAAAAGGGCATGGCGGGGCTGGAAGCGCCGAAAATCCGCGGCAAGCTCTCTTTGCGCGCCAGCACCACCGGCATGATCCAGATGGACGAGGTGAAGCTGCCCGCCGATGCACTGCTCCCCGATGTCGAAGGCATGAAAGGCCCGTTCGGCTGCCTCAACCGTGCGCGCTACGGCATTTCGTGGGGCAGCATGGGTGCGGCCGAATTCTGCTATCACGCCGCGCGGCAATATGGCCTTGATCGCCACCAGTTCGGTGTGCCGCTCGCCAGCAAGCAGCTCTACCAACTCAAGCTGGCCGATATGGCGAGTGAAATCGCGCTCGGCCTGCAAGGCTCCCTGCGCGTCGGGCGACTGATGGATGAAGGCAAGTTCGCGCCGGAGATGATCAGCGTGGTCAAACGCAACAATGTTGGCAAGGCGCTCGCCATGGCGCGCACCGCGCGCGATATGCATGGCGGCAACGGTATTTCCGGCGAATACCAGGTGATGCGCCATATGGCGAATCTCGAAACCGTGAACACTTATGAAGGCACACATGACGTGCACGCCCTGATTCTTGGGCGGGCGATTACCGGAATCTCCGCTTTCTAGGCTTATTTACCCGACAAAACTGCGACAAATCTGCAACAGTGCGCAAAGTGAACAAAAATTTTACTTCGCAGTTGCGGAACGATAGGGCATTAAGGCGATTGCGATGGTATAGCGCGGCTAAAGACCAGCTGCGTGACAAGTGAAGGAAACATAATGAGGAAACTACTGCTCTCGGCGTCCGTAGTGGCGCTTGCCGTACCGGGTGTTGCCCATGCAGACCCGTATATTGCCATCAGCGGCGGCGTTGCCACTGCTGAAAACGTCACCAACAATGGCGTCACCACGGCAGATATCGATGCCACCACGATCGGCGCTTATCCGGCGATCCCCAGTGGCACCGGCTATTCGTTCGAAACCAATGCCGATCTCGGCTGGAACATCGGCGGCCAGATCGGTTACGCTTTTGACGGCGGTCTGCGCGTCGAACTCGAAGGCAGCTATGTGGCCTACGATCTCGAATATCACCGTGATCTGCGCATCGGCGGTGTGCTCATCGAAGATCCCGATGCCAACATCCTGACCCGCGGCGCCTTCACCGGCACCTCGGTTGGTGAGCTGCTTGCAGACGCAACCGGCGATGTGGAAAGCATCGGCGCGTTCCTCAACATCCTGTATGATTTCGACCTTGGTTCGGTTTCGCCCTATATCGGCGCTGGCGCTGGTATCTACGCGATCGATGTCGACTATGCGCCGGGCGGCGTGGCAATCGTCAACGACGCCGACACCACCTTCGCTTATCAGGGCATCGTCGGCCTGTCGGGCAATCTGGGCGAGAACACCGAACTGTTCGCGGAATACAAGTATCGCCGCCTGTTCGACGAAGCCGCTCTGGACAACATCCTGCTTCCCGCAACGCTGGAAACCGATCCCGTCCAGCACCTCGGCTCGATCGGTATCCGCTTCTTCCTTGGTGGTGACGAGCCCGCTCCGACCCCGCCGCCGATTGTCGAGCGTCCGATCCCCGCTCCGGCCCCGGCACCGGCACCGCGTCCGGTGCAGCCGCCGCAGCCGACGGTTCAGCCGTGCGAAACCGGCCCGTATATCGTGTTCTTCGATTGGGATCAGTCGACGATCACTCCGGAAGCCGCCAACGTGCTCAACAGCGCTGTCAGCGCCTACAGCAACTGCGGCACGGCCCGCGTCATGCTCGCCGGTCACGCTGACCGCTCGGGTTCGGCGCAGTACAACGTTGGCCTCTCGCAGCGTCGTAACGCCGCTGTGCAGCAGTACCTCACCGGTCGCGGCATCCCGGCTGCTCGCATCATGAGCGAAGCCTTCGGCGAATCGCAGAACCGCGTTCCCACCGCAGACGGTGTGCGCGAACTGCAGAACCGCCGCGTGGAAGTGACCTACGGCCCGGGTTCGGGCATGTAATCACTGCCAGCCAATGGCATGAGAAAAGGGCCGGAGGAGCAATCCTCCGGCCTTTTTTCTTTGCACGTTGCGTGCGTTGACGCTGGCCGGATCAGCTGTCCTTCTTTGCTAGAGCGGGCGAGGCTTTGCCCAACGCCAAATCCGCATCCGAAAAACGGATCGGCGTGCGCAGGCCGCGAATGCCCTCCTCCAACTCCGCGACCATGCCGCGCGCTGCAATCTGCGGATCTGCAAGCGCCTGCGCTACCGTGTTGATCGGCCCGGCGGGCACGCCCACGGCCTCCAGCTCTGCCAGCAATTCATCACGCCCCCACTCGGCAATCTGCTGCGATACCGCTGCCGACAGGGTCGAGCGATCATTCACCCGCGCCGCATTTGTGCGCCACTCGCTGCGCAGGGGCAGATCGATCACCGCGCAGAACCGCTCGAACTGCCGGTCATTCCCCACCGCCACGATCAACCAGCCATCCTTGGCCTGAAACGCCTCATAAGGCGCGATATTGGGATGGGCATTGCCCAAACGCTTGGGATCGCGACCGCTCGCCAGATAGTTCATCGCCTGGTTGGCAAGCGTCCCCGTCATCACATCGAACAGCGCCATATCCACCAACTGCCCGCGCCCCGTCACCTCGCGCTGGCGCAGGGCCGCCTGAATGCCGATCACCGCGTAAAGCCCGGTCATGATATCGGCATAGGCAACGCCGATCTTCTGCGGCGCGCCATCGGGCTCGCCGGTCAAATCCATAATCCCGCTCATGCCCTGGATGATAAAGTCATATCCCGCACGCGCGGCATAGGGGCCGTCCTGCCCGAAACCGGTGATAGAGCAATAGACAAGGCGCGGGTTTGCTTCCGCAAGGCTGGCATAGTCGAGCCCGAATTTGGCGAGCCCGCCCACCTTGAAATTCTCGATCACCACATCGGCATCGGCAATCAAAGCCTTTACCCGCGCCAGATCGTCCGCATCGGAAAAGTCGGCGATGATCGAGGATTTGCCCCGGTTGGCGGCGTGGAAATAGGCGGCGTCACTGCTGCCGTCCTCCCGCTCGATAAAGGGCGGCCCCCATTTGCGTGTATCGTCGCCTTCGGGGCTTTCGACCTTGATGACCTGTGCCCCCAGATCGGCGAGCACCTGCCCTGCCCATGGCCCGGCAAGAATGCGCGCAAGTTCGACGACTTTGAGGCCTGCAAGAGGGGCGTCGCGCATGGCGATCAGGCAGCCTTTAGCGCAGGGGCCGGTCGGTCATCGTCATTCGCTGCTGGTCTTTCAGGGCGCGAACCATGCGCGGTGCGCCTGGCGCGGGAACGAACACGTCGCATGGGTAAGAGCAAAACATAGGCGAAGCGGGATGCCATGGCCTTTGCGCTGGCATAAGCACTCGCCAGCAACGTGACCGCTACAGCGTCAAAATAGATCGCAAGTTCCATCGCATAGGCGGTAAAAAACTCCGGGCCGAGCAGTACAATGAATTCCCCGCCTGCGAATAGGACGGGAATCAGGATGATCGCATAAAGCAGGTGATGCGAACGGAAACGGCCCAGCATTTCGACCGGACGCTCCACCAGCTCTTCATGGCACAGTTTCCCGAACTTCGTCTGCGGGAAGAACAGCACGGCGATAAGACAGATGGCGAAGAAGCCGGAGAATGCGATCATGCAGCCGAGATAGGCGATGGGGTGCCGGTTGGGAAGTGGGCGGCGAAGGGCCTATTGACCTCGCCCTTCCCCTCAACGAAAGCACGGGCGATGCGCTACATACTCGCTCTGCCGCTTATCGCCATGGTCGCCATTGGTTCGGCCTTCTATTACGACCGCCTGCGCACATTCGACACCTTCGTGCCGAAGGATGCGGGCGGGGCGCTGATTGCGGAAGGCATCGCCTATGGCGAGCATCCGTTGCAGAAGCTGGACATTTACGCGCCGACCGAAGGGCCAGACACTATGCGGCCCGTGCTCTTCTGGCTCTACGGCGGCAGCTGGAACAGCGGGACACGCAGCGGCTATAGCTGGCTCGGCCGCGCATTGGCAGCGCAGGGATTTGTCGTCGTGATTGCCGATTACCGCCTCGTCCCCGAAGTCCGCTTCCCCGGCTTTGTCGAGGATAGCGCGGCGGCCTTCCGCTGGGTGCGCGGCAATATCGCCCGCTATGGCGGCGACGCGGAACGGATCGTCATCGGCGGGCATTCGGCGGGCGCGTATAATGGCGCGATGCTGGCGCATGATCCGCAATGGCTGGGGGAAGACCGTGCGGCGGTGGCGGGCTTTGTCGGGCTGGCGGGGCCGTATGACTTCTACCCCTTCGATACCGACTCAACCATCGCCGCCTTCAGCCAATGGCCCGCGCCGCTGGAAACGCAGCCCGTCACATATGCCGACGAAACCGCTCCGCCCGCGCTGCTGCTGACGGGCGATATCGACACCACGGTCAAACCGCGCAATTCCGAAGCTTTGCGCGCGCGGCTCACGGCTGCGGGGGTGGAGGCGAAGATGGTGGCCTATGCAGAAATCGACCATATCGAAATCATTACCGCTATCTCCCGCCCCTTCCGCGACAAGGCTCCGGTGCTCGAAGACATCAGCCGCTTTGTGCGCGATGTAACCAGCGATGACAGCGCAGACTGAGCCGCGCCTCGGCTTTGGCGTCAACGCGCTGCTCCCCAAAGCGCGCGGCGGCGGGGCCTTGCGGATGGGGCTGGCGGCGCTCTCCGAAAGCGAGTGGTTGCAGGATGAGCCTGATCTGGCCGCGCGCGCGGCGGCGTTCGATGCGTATCCCGAAAGCGTGCAGGTGATGGCCTGCGCGCAGAATGCGGCGGCGGAGCTAGCGGCAATGTTTGGCAGTTCCGACGGACTGGAAGGCGCGGCGCGCGCGGCATGGGAAGATATGTGCCTGCTTATGCCCGATGCTGCGGGTGTTTACCGGCTGGCGGGCGCGGCGGTGGCCTTTCCCACCGACTGGCATCCGGCGGACAAAATGGGCCAGCCGCTGATCGGTTTGCACAAGCCAATCCACGGCTATGCCGAACAATTGGCGAGCGGGGTCGATCATTTTATGGCCTCGCTCAAGCCGGGGCGGATTTTCGGGCGCTGCAACTGGTTCGTCGCGCCGACGCCTGCACTGCGCTGGATCGATACCGAGCCGCCATCGGTCACTTTTGCGGGCGTGACGGCGGAGAATGCGGGCGAGACATTGTTCGTGCGCAGCGAGCGGCAGACCCTGCGACGCCTGCCGCAAACGGGCGCGATCGTGTTCACGATCGGCGTGTATGTGGAGCCGCTGGCTGCTTTGACGCCCGACAATCTGGCGCGGCTGGTGGAGGCGGTTGCGACCATTCCGCCAGAGGAGGCTGAACGGCGCGGAGCGGAGTATTGGGCGGCGCAACTCACCAGCTACGCCGCGCGTTAACGCTCCTGCATCGATTGCCGTGTGGTTTTGAGCAGCGGCTTGGTCAGATATTCCCAAACCGTCTGGCTACCCGTCAGGATTTCCGCGGTGGCGGTCATGCCGGGTTGCAGATCGATCCGTTCGCCTTCGTTGCGCGGGCGCATGGTGGCGGTGTCGACTTCCAGATTGACGCGGTAATAGATGTTGACCGTGCCGTCCGATCCTTCCTCTGACAAAGTATCGGGGCTGATGAACACCACTTCGCCATCGCCGCTGCCATAGACGGCGCTGTCATAGGCGTCGAAATTCACCCGCGCGCGCTGGCCCAGCGAGACAAAGGCAATATCGCGCGGCGGCACCTGCGCCTCGACGATCAGCCGTTCGCCCGTCGGCACGATTTGCAGCACCTCGTCGCCGGGGCGCAGTACGCCGCCCACGGTGGTGAAGCGGACGTTCTTCACAATCCCATCGGTCGGCGCGGTCAGCGACGCCCCGCGCAAGCTGTCCTGCCGCTGGGTGAGCAATTGCTGCGCGGCGACCAGCTCTTCTTCGGTCTGCGCGAATTCGGTTTGCAGATCGCGGATATATTGCGCGCGGATATTGGAAATGCGCCCCTCGGTCTCGACAATCGCGCGCTGCATCCGGATGATTTCGGAGCGCGCGACATCGCCCGTTTCAAGCAGCGGCATATTCAGATCGAGTTCTTCCTGCTGCAAATCCGCCATGCCCCGCAGCGATGCGGTTTCGGATACCAGCGCCGCGCGGCGGCGTTCGTAAAGCTGGCGCTGGTTGGCGGTGAATTCGGGAAAATCGTTGAGGCTGGCAGGAAAGCTCAGCGGCTTGTCGAACAGTTCCGCATCGATCCGCGCCATCCGGCTTTCGAGCGCTGCCACACGCCCCCGCGCTTCGGCAACGCCTGCGGTCAGCTGCACCGTGTCCAGCTCAACCAGCAATTGCCCCGCTTCGACATAATCGCCCTCCCGCACCAGAATGCGCGAGATCGATCCGCCTTCCTCGCTCTGCACCACCTGCACGCGGGCGAAGGGCACCACGCGGCCCGGCGCGCGGGTCACCTGATCGAGCTCGGCCCATTGCGACCAGGCGACAAAGCCCGCCACGCAGACCGCAATGGTCAGGATGATCCAGTGCGAGGGACGAAAACGGCTCATGACATTTTCCTGCCTTTGACCGATGCGGTGATCGTGCCTTCGGTTTGCGCCGGACGCTTTTGCGGCGTTCCGGCCTGCGCCGCGCGCGCCTGCAATTCCTGTTTGAAGCTTTCGGTGGAACCGTCCTTGGTAATCTGCCCGTTCGCCATCACGATGATCCGGTCGAACCGTTCGAGCAGCTTCATCTTGTGCGTCACCATGACAAGGATCGATGTGCCGTCCAGCTGCGCGAAGATCGCGCCCAGCGCGGCGGCCTCGGTCGCCTCGTCCAGGGCAGCGGTCGGCTCGTCGAGCAGCCATATCCTGGGTTCGGACAGCAGCAGCCGGTTGATACCCACCATCGCGCGCTGCCCGCCTGAAAGCCCGCGGCCGCCTTCCTGGATTTGCAGGCTCAGCCCGTCCTGCTGCGCGGCGATCATCGCGTCGAGCCGCGTGCGGCGGGCGACTTCCATGATCTCTTCATCGGTGACATCGCCAATGCCCATCGACAGATTGTCGCGCAAAGTGCCGTTGATCAGCCGCGCGTCCTGCGTAACGTAACCGATATGCTTGCGGGCAATGTCTTCCGCCACCTGCCCCAGATCAAGATTAGCGAGCAGCACGCTGCCCTGTTGCGGCTGGTAAAGGCCGCTCAGCAGCTTGATGAGCGTCGATTTGCCCGAACCGATTCCGCCGATCACAGCGACCTTTTCGCCCGGTTCGATTGTGAGCGCTTCGATCTGCAAGGCCGCGCGCTGCGCCCCGGCATAGCCGAAAACGACATCTTTCAACGCGTAACCGCCCTGCAAATGGTCGGGCCGCAAGGCGCCCGCGCCGCTTGACGCATCAAGCGGCAGCGCCATGATCGAATCGAGCGCTTTCAAGGAAGACTTCGCATAACCCCACTGCACGATCAGATTGGGCAGCTGCGCCACCAGCGGGCCGTTGATGCGCCCGGCGATGATCGAACAGGCCAGCAGCGCGCCGGTGGTGATTTCGCCCTGTGAAGCAAGGAACGCACCCCAGCCCATGATTACGACATAGGCGGTCTGTTGCAGCGTCGAGAACAGCGAACCGGCGACCGAGGAAGCCTTCTTCACCGGCAATTCGTAATGGTGGATTTCGCGCACCAGCCGGTTCCAGCGGCCCATCATGAACCAGCCGCCGCGATTGGCCTTGATCGTTTCGGTCGCGTCGAGCGATTCGACCTGCATCCCGTTCTTGCGGTTGCCGCTCACCTGCGCGCGGTCGGTGCCGTTGCGGATGATCCGGCTGAGGATGAACGCCAGCAGCATGGCAATCGGCAGGCTGAGAATGGGCACCAGCGCCAGCTTGCCGCCGATCATCGCGATGACGACGATGAAGAAGATCGCGAACGGCAGGTCAGCGAGCATGAACAGCGAGCCCGAGGACATCACCTGCCGCACCTGTTCCTGTCCGCGCAGCTGGCTCGCCATCGTGCCGATCCCCGGCGGGCGCGCATCGAGGCGGATGGCCTGCGCGCGCGCGAAGAAAAACTCGCTGACTTCGGCATCGATATCCTGCGCCTCGCGCTCGATCAGCAGCGCGCGAAGGCTCCGCAACACCAGATCGAGCAGCAGCGCGAAGGCAACACCGGCGGTGAGCACAATGAGCGTGTCGTAGCTCGCCAGCGGGATCACGCGGTCATACAGCTGCATCGAGTAAAGCGAGGTCGCGAGCGTCAGCAGGTTGGCGAAAACGGTAGCAAGGCCAGCCATCACAAGCGGCTGCTTGCGACGCTTGATTGCGCGCCAGAAAACTGCCGCCGCGCCGCCCGCATCCTTGGCCAGCGGATCGGGAATGTTTACGGTGAAGAAGGTCTGTTCGTGGTCGAACGGCAGCACGCCGCGTTCGCCCACCAGCGACATGACGTCCTCTCCGTCCCACTGCCGCACCACCGCCCAGCCAACCACCGGATCATGGACGATCAGCGGAAACTGGTCGGGCCGCGGCCGTCCGGTGATGCGGCGTGCGGGCTGCCAGCCGATCCGGCCGAGCAAAGCGGCCAGCGCATCGACGCCGTCGGGCAGAAATTCCCCCTGCAATTCCGCGTTCCATTGCGGCGCCAGCGGCTTGCCAGTGGCGCGGGCGAAATTGCGGATGGCGGTTTCGGCGGTGCCGTCGCTCATGGCCGTTCGCCTCCCGCTTCGGGTTGCCAACGGCAGGACAGCGCCAGAATGCGCGCCGTGGCCGCCGCCGCGCTGACCCGCGCGTCGCTTTCCGACAGCCGTGCATTGGCCGCTTCGCGCACCGCGTTCATCACGTCCAGCCAGCTGCGCCGCCCGGCGATGAATTGCCGCTGATAACTGGCGATGATCTCGTCCGCAGCATCGGTGGCAAGCACGCCCGCTTCGATCCGCCGCTCGGCAGCGCGGACCAGCACATAGTCACGGCGGAGCTGCTCGCGCAGCACCCGCTCGGTCTCGGCAAAGTCGGCAAGCGCGCGGGTGATCCGCGCATCGCCCGCTTCCACCGCGCGCAATTGCGCATTGCCCGGGCCAAGCTGCGCGCGCAGTACCACGGCGGCACGGGTGCCGGTGATCTCGTTCTGCGAGACTTGCAGCAGCAATTGCGGCCACAGGCTGGAATAGGCGATATCGCGCTGCTCTTCGGCAACGGTGATGAGATTGGTCAGCGCCGCGAGGCTGGGGCTGCAGCCGAGCGCATCGGCCAGCGCGACTTCCTCTGCCGGGAGCGAGCGAGAGACACCGGGCGGCGGCAATTGCGGATCGACTGCCACGCCGCCGGTCAGCTCGGTCAGCCGGATCAGCGCGGTGTCGCGTGCTTCCATCGTGCTGGCGAGGTCAAGCTCGACCTGCGCGGTGCGCGACAGGCCCAGCGTGTAATCGGAGCGCGGCGAAACTTCCTGCGCCACCCGCCTGCCAATCGCGGCGAGCAGCTCATTATGTTCGACAAGGCTCGCTTCGAGCACAGTGACCCGTTCGGCTGCCAGCACGTAATCGTAATAGGCGGAGACGACCCGCAGCACGATATCGCGCTCGGCCTCGTCGATCCGGTCGCGTCCGACACGCGAGGAGGCGCGCGCGCGGTCAATCTCGTTATTGATCCGCCCTGCGGTCCACAGCGGCTGTTCGAGCGTGGCATTGAGCGCAAACCCGTCCTGATCGGCGAAGGATGATCCTTCGGTAGCCAGCAGTGCCTCGACCGAGACGCTGGGATAGCGGCGGAAGCGGGCCCCTCGCAATTCGGCGTCAAGGGCGGTCGATTCGGCTTCTGCCGCATCCACCAGCGGATGGGTGTTCGCAGCAATGCGCGCCGCGAGATCGAGCGGATCGGGGATCGCCGCCGGGGTTCCCCCGTGTGCGGGAGCAGGCTGCGCGGCGGTCGGGCCATAGACCGGGCCTGCAACGGGGCCATACACCGGCGGCAATTCCTGCCGCTCCTGCGCGCTCAGCCCGGCAGAGAGCGCAAGGCACCCTGATACGGCAATCAGTCTGGCTAGGGCACGCATAGTCCGTTCGAACTCAAACCCGCTTATCTGGGGGAACATCCGGTACACTCCACGCTAACCGGACCATTCAGCCCTGTGTGCGAAACCCCCTCCGCCAGCCACAAGGCGCGTGCTCGCGCACACATTGTTCGGACGCGCGTTCTCCCCATTTCCGCTATGCAAAGCAACCGCCTATTTGCATTCCGGCGTAAATTGCGACACTGGCGTATTAATCGGGCAATACAGTTTGGTCGATAAATGTCGGCGCTTGGTGGAAGAGGGACTGGCGCTGTCGGGGGCGACACGGCAGCTTTGTTGCTGAAAATCCACGGCTTGGCGGGCACGACAGGCTCTGGGTAAGTCGCGGTTGGAGCATCGCCCAACACGCGCTAAGCACGGGAAGGGACGCAATATCAGGGGGCTTTCACACATGGTTCGATCAGGCACAGTGGCGCGGCCCTTGCTGCTCGCCCCTGCCCTGCTGGCGCTGGCCGCCTGCGCCACGCCGCGCGCGGTGGAGGTACCTGCGCCTGCTATCGCCGTGCCGGAAAGCTGGGCGCAGAGCGATCCCGCGCCGATCACCGCCGATATCACCGAATACTGGACGCTGCTCGGCGATCCGCTGATCAATGAATTTGTCGAGCAGGCGATTCTCGAAAACCGCGATCTTGCTGTCAGCGCCGCGCGGCTCGATCAGGCGCGGGCATCCCTCGTGCAAGCGCGCGCGGGCTATTTGCCCAGCGTGAGCGGCAGTGGCGGTGTATCCACCAGCGCGGGTAATCTCTCGAACGAGGATCTGCGCTTCAATATCGGCGCCGATGCGGCGTGGGAGCTTGACTTGTTCGGCCAGATTTCGGGCGGAGTGCGCGCTGCCGAGGCCGATCTGGCGAGCGCCGGATATTCGCTCGCCGACCTCCAGCGGCTGATTGTCGGGCAAGTCGCTATCGCCACGATCAACGCCCGCGCCACTGCGCAGCAGTTGCGGCTGACGCGCGAGACGCTGGCCTATCAGGACGACAATCTGCAAATCGCCCGCTGGCGCAACCAGGCGGGTCTGGTGAGCAGCCTGGATGTCGAGCAGGCCCGCGCGCAGCGGGCGCAAACGGCGGCACAGATTCCCGCGCTTGAAGCCAGCCTGACAGGCACTGCCAATGCCATTTCGACATTGATCGGAGAGCCTCCCGGCCGCGTGCTCGATGCCATTCTCGCCAGCAGTGCGGCTCCTGTGCCCACGCCCCCTTCGCTCAACGGCTTTGCCGCGCCCGCCGATGTGCTGCGCCGCCGCCCCGATGTGCGTGCAGCGGAAGCGACGCTCATTTCCAGCAGTGCCCGCATCGGCATTGCCCGCGCGCAACTGCTCCCGCTGGTGCGGCTGACCGGGTCGATTGGCACCGGTTCAAATCCGCTTGGCAGCATTTTCGATGTGATCACCGGCAACTTGTTCGCCGGATTCAGCCAGTTGCTCTTCGACGGCGGCCGCGCGCAGGCGCAGGTCGACAGTGCTGAAGCAGGCGCCCGCGCCTCGCTCGCCTCGTGGGAGCAGGCGATTCTCAACGCGCTGGAAGATGTGGAGACCGCCGCGGTCGACCAACGCACCGCGAACGAGCGGGTGGCGCTGAACGAGGAAGCGCTGGATGCCGCCGATATGTCCGCGCTGCTCGCGCGCAGCCAGTACCAGGCGGGGCTGACCGATTTCCGCAACGTTCTTTCTGCCGAAAACCAGCTGCTGTCCGCGCAGAACCAGCTCGTGGCAGCCCAAGCCGACCGCGCGGTGGCCTTTGTCCGCCTGACGCAGGCTCTGGGCGGCGGCTGGAACGCTGCAGATTACGATTTTCCGCTGGCCGGTGCGTCCGCCCAGCCCACTGACGGGAATGCCGAATGAGCACGAGTGACACCGCCATCGCCAATGACGGCAACGATATCGCCGACTATCTCGACAGCGCAAAGCCGAAGAAGTGGTACAAGCGCAAACGCTGGTGGCTGCTGGCGATCATCATTCTCGCCCTGGTTGGTGCCGCCATCGCCTTCTCGGGCGGGGAGCAGCAGCCCAATTACATCACTGCCGAAGTGGAAGAGCGTTCGCTCGATCTCTCGGTGACAGCCACGGGCAGTCTGCGCCCGACCAACCAGGTGGAAGTCGGCTCCGAAATTTCGGGCCGGGTGGACCGCGTGC
Organism: Aurantiacibacter sp. KMU-128; assembly: GCF_056933515.1. NCBI lineage: Bacteria > Pseudomonadati > Pseudomonadota > Alphaproteobacteria > Sphingomonadales > Erythrobacteraceae > Aurantiacibacter > Aurantiacibacter sp. KMU-128. The sequence goes on along the minus strand of NZ_JBXORT010000001.1, from coordinate 509,864 downwards.
TGGTGGACGTCAACGACCGCGTCGAGCGCGGGCAGGTGCTGGCGATCATCAATACCGAAATTATCGACGACCAGATCCGGCAGGGTCAGGCGAACCTCAACGCCGCGCGCGCGCAGGTCGGGCAGGCGCAGGCGACGCTTGATGGCGATCTGGCGCAGCTCAACCGCCTGCTCGAAGTGCAGCGCATTTCGGATGGCCGCGTACCCTCTGCAGCCGAGATCGATCAGGCCCGCGCCGCTGTGAACCGTGGCCGCGCCGCGGTTGCCGCGGCACAGGCCAATGTCGCCGCCGCGCAGGCGCAGTTGAGCTCTTCGCAGGTCAGCCGTGGCCGCGCGACAATCCGCTCGCCCGTGTCCGGCGTCGTGCTCGCACGGCAGATCGAGCCGGGTCAGACCGTGGTGGCCAGTTTCAACACGCCGACGCTGTTCGTGCTCGCCGAAGACCTTGCGACGATGCAGCTGCGGGTCAATCTGGATGAGGCCGATGTGGGCCAGGTTGAGGCCGGACAGGCAGCGACCTTCACCGTCGATGCCTATCCCGGCCGCCGCTTCCCTGCGACAGTCGATCGGGTCGATCTTGCCTCCAACAATATCGCCACGGTCGGCCAGCAACAGGCGGCAGGCCAACAGGTCGTCAGCTATGAAGCGCGGCTGATTGTCGGCAATGACGACGGATTGCTGCGCCCAGGCATGACCGCGACCGCGACGATTGCGACGCGGAGCACGGGCACGCAATTGCTGGTGCCCAACAGCGCGCTGCGTTTCAATCCTGAAGAGGAAGAGGAAAGCGGCGGAGTGTTCAGCGACCCCGAATTCGGCCTCGAAGAAAATGACGAAGCATCAATCGGTGTCGGCAGCCGCCAGCGTGTCCACGTGGTGGAGGCCGACGGCACATTGCGCGCCATAGAAGTTGTCACCGGGCAGAGCGATGGCCGCTTCACCGTGGTAACTTCGGACGAACTGACCGCCGATATGGAAGTCGTCACCGGCATCCAGGCGGTAAGCGCTGAGGGCGGGTAAGGCAGACGTGAGCGAACAGCCCCTTATCGAACTGGAAGGCATCACCAAAGTCTTCGGGACGGGCGCTGCAGCGTTCCGCGCGCTGAAGGGTGTCGATCTGGCGATTGATCGCGGGGATTTTGTCGCGGTGATGGGCCCGTCGGGTTCGGGCAAATCCACCACGATGAACATCCTCGGTTGCCTCGACGTGCCGACCAGCGGCGTGTTCAAGTTCCGCGGTGTCGAAGTGCAGGCATTGTCGCGTGACCAGCGCAGTCTCCTGCGGCGGCGCTATCTCGGCTTCGTCTTCCAGGGATTCAACCTGCTCGCCCGCACAACCGCGCTGGAGAATGTCGAGCTGCCCCTGCTCTACCGCGGCGAAACCAAGAAGGCGCGGCGGATTGCCGCAGAGCGTTCGCTCGACAAGGTGGGGCTGCTGCCTTGGGCGGATCACACTCCGGCAGAGCTTTCGGGCGGTCAGCAGCAGCGTGTCGCCATCGCCCGTGCGCTCGTTACCGATCCTGACGTCCTGCTGGCGGACGAGCCGACCGGTAACCTTGATTCCGAACGCTCGATCGAAATCATGCAATTGCTCACCGAATTGAACCAGCAGGGCATCACCGTGCTGATGGTGACGCATGAGGACGAAATGGCGCATTTCGCCAAGACCATCGTGCATTTCAAAGACGGGCTGGTCGAACGGATCGATCGCGGCATCAAAGCAGGAGTCACCGCCTGATGCGTATGTTCGGCGCCACCTTGCTGCTCGCCATCCGGGAAATCCGGCGACATTTGCTGCGCAGTTTTCTCACGACATTGGGGATCATCATCGGCGTAGCCTCCGTTGTCACCATGGTGACGCTTGGCCAGGGACTTACCGCCAACGTGCAGGAAGACCTTGCCGGTCTCGGCTCCGAAGTTTTCATCGTCGTCCCGCGCCAGCCCGATATCAATGTCCCGCGCCAGCCGTTCAAGGAAGAAGACATCCAGGCGGTCCGCAACCAGATTGCCGGGGTCGAATTCGCGGCCGGCGCTGTGTTCTTCAATGCCACTGCTTTCCACAACGGGCAGGATTGGCAAACGAGCATCAACGGTGCGAGCCGGGAATTCTTCTCCGCACAGAATATCGATATCGGCGAAGGCCGCACCTTTAACGACGAGGAAGAGGCGCGCGGCGAAAGCGTGTGCATCATCGGGACGACCATAGCCGAGAAGATTTTCGTGGCCGATCAGGTGATCGGCGAAGAGATGCGGCTGAACGATGTCTCCTGCACCGTTATCGGGATTGCCGATGAACGCACCGGCGCATCGGTGGGCGGTGGCAATGATGCCAACGATATCGTCTATATGCCGCTAAAGACGGTGCAGCGGCGGTTTATCGGCAGTGACGACATCCAGTTCTTCGTCGTCAAGTACAATGCCGATTACAGCACGATTACCATCCAGAACCAGCTGGTTGACCTGCTGCGCGAGCGGCGCGTTGTCCAAGATGGCGAAGACAACAATTTCGACGTGATCGATTCGCAGGAAATCAGCAATACGATTGGTGGCGTGTTTCAGGCGCTGACCGCCGTCGTTGCGGTCATCGCGGCGATCAGCCTGTTCGTCGGCGGTATCGGCATCATGAACATCATGCTGGTCAGTGTGACCGAGCGCACCCGCGAAATCGGCATCCGCCTCGCCATTGGCGCGCTGGCGAAGGAAGTGCGGCTGCAATTCCTGACAGAGGCTGTCGTGCTCTGCTGTTTTGGCGGCATGATAGGCATTCTGCTCGCACTCGGCCTTTCAGTCCTGATCGCGGGACTGATCGAGCTTCCATTCCTGTTCAACCCCGCGCTCAACATGATGGCGTTCGCGTTCTGCGCGGTCATGGGCATTATCTTCGGCTTCTATCCCGCCTATCGCGCGAGCAAGCTCGACCCGATCGACGCGCTGCGGCACGAATAACGGCGCGCTTTCCTACATCGCCTTCGCTGTGCCAGCGCAAAGGGCATGGCACAGCGCAACCCCTTTGTTTCAAACACAAACCCCCTGCATGGCGCGCGCCGTGCAGGGGGTTTCGTTTTTGCTCCAGGACTGTGTAACAGGTGTAACAGGTTAGCCCGATTAGCCCGCAATCACCGCCCGGCATTCGCCCATGCCGATGCGCGCGAAGCCGTCGCGTTCGGCGTAGGCGCGCATGATGATCTCGTCGCCATCCTCAAGGAAGTTGCGCGTTTCGCCGTTGGCGAGTGTGATCGGCGCCTTGCCGCCTTTGGTCAGCTCGATCAGGCTGCCCTCGCCGCCTTCCGCGCCGCTGGTCAGCGTGCCGGTGCCGAGCAGATCGCCCGGCTGGAGGTTGCACCCGCCCACACTGTGATGTGCGACCAATTGCGCCGCCGTCCAATACATCGCGGTCATCGGCCCATGCGAGAGGCGATGCGGCGCGTCGCCCGCTTCGCGCATCTTGGGCGTCGAGATGAACACTTCCATCTGGATGCCGAAAGCGGCGGCGCTCATATCGTGTTGCAGATAGGGAAGCGGCTCCGGATCACCTTCGGGGCGCGGCGGCTGCGCGGTGCGGAACGGCGCGAGCGCGTCCATTGTCACCACCCAAGGACTGATGGTCGAGGCGAAGTTCTTGGCCAGAAACGGCCCCAGCGGCTGGTACTCCCAAGCCTGGATATCGCGCGCCGACCAGTCATTGAGGATCGAGATACCGGCAATGTGGTCCTCCGCCTCGCCGACCGGAATGGGGTCACCCAGTTCGTTGCCCTGCCCGATCCAGATCGCCATTTCGAGCTCGTAATCGAGCCGCTTCGACGGGCCGAAAGTGGGCGCATCGGCGTCAGGCGCCTTGGTCTGCCCGCTCGGCCGCTTCACCGGCGTGCCCGAGACGCGGATCGAAGAGCTGCGCCCGTGATAGCCGATGGGCACGTACTTGTAGTTCGGCAGCAGCGGATTGTCCGGACGAAACAGCTTGCCGATATTCACTGCGTGATGAATGCCGGTGTAGAAATCGGTGTAATCGTGGATCAGGAACGGCGCATGCATCGTGCATTCGCCCGCCGGATAGAGATGCGGCTCCACCTCGGCGCGCTTGCTGTCATCGGTGAGCAAAGCGAACACCGCTTCGCGCAAGGCCTGTACGGGGCCGCGCCCTTCAGCGAACAGCATGTTAAGTACCGGCGCATTGGCCGTGAGCGCGGCATCCTCTGCCGGGTCTTCCAGCAGCATGGCAATCGCGGGCAGATCGAGGATCATGTCGCCAATCGCCATGCCGCCACGCGGCGCGCTTTCGCCGTGGGAGAAGACGCCGAGCGGCAGGTTCTGCAAGGGAAAATCCGGATGGCCGTTGGCGCTCTCCACCCAGCTGGTGGCGGAGATGTCATGCGTGTGGTCGGTGCGCTCGGTCATTTAGGGCAGTCTCGCTTTCGGAAATCCGCTCCAGCAGGCATCGTAATCGCTCTGCAGAAGCCCGCCATTGATGGCGAAATCGGTGGTCTGGATGATCGCCCGGCTTTCAAACATGAAAGCGAGCGTATTGTCGATCTTGTGCGGTTTGAGCTCGGCAGCCATCGCCTTGGCAGTGCTGTCGACATCGGGGCCGTGGCCATTGTGCTGGTTGTGCAAGCTCGCGCCGCCAGGAACGAAGCCGCCGCCTTCTTTCGCGTCATACTCGCCATGCACCAGCCCCATGAACTCGCTCATCACATTGCGGTGGAACCAAGGCGGGCGGAAGGTGTCCTCGCCCACCATCCAGCGCGGCGGGAAGATCACGAAATCGCAATTGGCAGTGCCCGGCGTGTCGGAGGGACTGGTGAGGACGGTGAAGATGCTCGGATCGGGGTGGTCATAGCTGACCGTGCCAATCGTGTTGAAGCGCGCCAGATCGTAGCGGTAGGGCGCGGAATTGCCGTGCCAGCCGACAACGTCAAAGGGCGAGTGGTCGATCGTCACCGTCCACAGCGATCCGTTGAACTTCTGGACGATTGCGAAGTCCTCGTCGCGGTCTTCGAACCATGCCACCGGCGTTTCGAAATCGCGCGGATTGGCAAGGCCGTTTGCGCCGATGGGGCCGAGATCGGGCAGACGGAAGGGCGCGCCGTAATTCTCGCAGACATAGCCGCGTGCAGGGCCGTCGGGCAGCTCGACCCGGAAGCGCATCCCTTTGGGGATCACGCAGATATGGCCTGGGGGCACGTCCATCCGGCCGCATTCGGTGGTAACCAGCAATGCGCCCTGCTGCGGCACAATGAGCATCTCGCCATCGCTGTTCTGGAAGGCGCGATTGTCCATGCTGGCGGTCGCGGCGTAGAGGTGGATCGCGATCCCCTCATTCCCGCCATAGGTCACCATGCCATCGACGAAATCGACGCTGGCATCGGGCAAAGGCAGCGCGTCCCAGCGCAGACGGTTGGGCGAAGTATGCGCGGCATCGGGCGCGGCAAGGCGCGGTGCGCCTTTATACGGCACAAACCGCCCGTGCTCGGTCGTCGGACGCATCCGGTACAGCCATGTCCGCCGGTTCTCGGCGCGCGGCGCGGTGAAGGCGCTGGTGCTGAACTGCTCGGCATAAAGGCCGAAAGCCGGGCGCTGCGGCGAATTGCGGCCTTCGGGCAAAGCGCCCGCAACGGCCTCCGTGGCGAAGTGGTTGAGAAACCCCGTTTGATAGCTCATAGCCATATAGTATCAGATGAAACTTTCACACACAATCGCCTTGCAATGCTAACGGGCGAAGCAACAGGAGGTGCCCATGAAACTCTACGGCTATTGGCGCAGCAGCACCAGCTATCGCCTGCGCATCGCGCTGGAACTCAAAGGGCTGGCTTACGAGAATTGCCCCGTCAACCTGCTCGAATCGGCGCAGAAGGATGCGGCATTCACCAGCCGCAACCCTTTTGCTGGGGTGCCGATGCTGGAGACCGAAGGCGGCGACCGTGCGCAGAGCATGGCGATCATCGAGTGGCTCGACGAAGCCTATCCCGAACGCGCGCTGCTGCCGGGCGGCATCGAAGACCGTTTCCGCGCCCGCGAGCTGGCCTATGCCATCGCGACCGAACTGCACGCGCCGCTGAACCTGCCAGTGCTCAAATATCTGAAAGACCCGCTGGGGCATTCGCAGGAAGAGATCGACAACTGGTATCGCCACTGGCTCGCCAAGACCTTGCACCCGGTGGAAGCGCGGCTGGCGCAGCTGGGAAGCGGCGATTTCCTGTTCGAAGCGCCCGGCTTCTTCGAATGCGTGCTGGTGCCGCAAATGTATAATGCGCGCCGGTTTGCTTTCGACTTCTCAAACTGCCCGCGCATGGTGCGGATCGAGACGGCGTGCAACGCGCTGGAAGCCTTCAAGAAAGCGCATCCCGATAACCAAGTGGACGCGCATTAGAGGAGCTCCGAGAGCACCTCGTCAATCGCGCCGAACACCAGCCCCAGCTGCGCCTCGGTGATGCAATAGGGCGGCATCAGATAGATCGTGTTGCCGAGCGGGCGCAGCAGGATATCGCGGGCGTAGAAACCCTGCCGCATCTTCAACCCGATATCGGCGAGATAGCCGCTGTCGCCCACATCGACATCCATCGCGATCACCGTGCCGAGCTGGCGCAGATTGGTGATCGGATGCTTGGCAGCAATGGCCTCGAACCCCGCGCGCTCGCGTTTGGCGAGCGTGGCGATGCGTTCCAGCACCGGCTCCTCACGCCAGATCGCCAGATTGGCGTTGGCGGCGGCGCAGGCGATGGGGTTCGCGGTGAAGCTGGAGGAATGGTAGAACAGCTTGCTGCGGTCAGTCGAATAATGCGCGTCGTAGATCGGTGCGGTCGCCATGGTGACGGCGAGCGGCATGGAGCCGCCAGTTAGTCCCTTCGCAAGGCAGAGGAGATCGGGGACGATCCCCGCCTGCTCACAGGCGATCAGCGTTCCCGTGCGGCCCCAGCCGGTCATAATCTCATCGGCGATGAACAGCACGCCATGGGCGGCGCATATCTCCCGCATCTCGCGCAGAATGCGGGCCGAGTACATATGCATCCCCCCTGCGCCGAGCGCCAAAGGCTCGACGATGAAGGCGGCGATATCGCCCGCAGCGCAAAGACGCTCTAGCGTGTCCAAGGCCCCGCGATCATCGTCGGCGATGGGACAGGGGACAGTATCGACTTCGAACAGCAGCGGCTCGAACGCGGCGTTGAACACGCTGGGCGCGCCCATGCTCATCGCGCCGACCGTGTCGCCGTGATAGCTGTGCTCCATCACCAGAATCTTGTGCCGCGCCTCGCCGCGATTGTGCCAGTATCCAAGCGCCATTTTGAGCGCGACTTCGACCGCTGTGGAGCCGGAATCGGAGTAGAAAACATATTCCAACTCGGGCGGCATGATCGCGGTCAGCCCGCGCGCCAGATCCTCCGCAGGCTGATGCGTCCAACCTGCGAAAATGAGCTGGTCGAGCTGCGCCGCCTGCTGCTGGATCGCTTCGACAATGCGCGGGTGGTTGTGGCCATGCGTCGTCACCCACCAGCTGGCGATGGCGTCAATCACCTCGCGCCCGTCGCTGGTGTAGAGAACTGCCCCCTCGGCGCGCTCAACAAGCGGGATGTCCTCGCCCAGCCCGTGCTGGTGGAAGGGATGCCAGACAGGTGAATGGCTCATGCGAGTTTGCCCAGGTTGATATGCGCCGCGAAGGCTGCGGCCAGAGTGTCGGCATCGAGCGGGTCGAGGAACGGCAAGCGGCCGAGCAGATTGACCGAACCGGCGCGTTCAATGGCCGATTCAGACACAGGCTCATAATCACCAACGAACGCCACTCCGGCCACCGCCACCCCGCGTGCGCGCAGCACTTCAAGCGTCATCAGCGTGTGGCTGATCGTGCCGAGCATGGTGCGCGCGACAACGACGGCGGGAAGGCCCCATTGCGCGAATATCTCGGCGGCAAGCACTTCATCGGTGTAGGGCACCAGTGCCCCACCCGCGCCCTCGACAATAAGTGGCCTGTCAGTCGCGGGCAGCGCCAGCTTCGCCAGATCAATCGTAACCCCGTCAATCCGCGCCGCCTCGTGCGGTGAGCAGGGCGTGACAAGTGTGTAGGCTTCGGGAATGATCTGCACATCGCGGCCCGCCGTCAGCCGCGTGACTGCTTGGGTGTCAGTCTCGTCCTCCAGCCCGCTTTGCACCGGCTTCCAATAGGCACCGGCCAGCGCGCCGGTCAGGCCAGCGGCAAAGATCGTCTTGCCGATGCCGGTATCGGTGCCGGTGACGGTAAAGCCCTTCATCGCAATCCTTCCATCACGTCCAGAACCTTGGCCACCACATCTGCATCATGCGCGGCGGAGAGCGAGAAGCGGATGCGGCTCGCGCCTTCGGGCACCGTTGGCGGACGGATCGCGACGCCGAGAATGCCTGCCGCCTCCAGCGCCGCACTGGCCGCCAGCGTATCCGCCTCGCTCCCGATCAGAACCGGGATGATCTGCGTGTCGGAAGCGCCGGTATCGAAGCCCAGCCCCTGCAATCCCTCGCGCAACTCCGCCGCCAATGTCTGCAAATGCGCCCGCTCGTTATCCATCTTCGGCGCCACATCCAGCGCCGCATCCATCGCGCCGAGCACGGCGGGCGGTGGCGCAGTGGTGTAGACGAAGCCCGAGGCGGCGTTGGCGAAATAGTCGCAAATCTCCTGATCTGCCGCGACATAGGCGCCGAAGCCGCCGAGCGCCTTGCTGAATGTGCCCATCACGATATCGGGCTTGTCCGCAAGACCGGCGGTGAGCCCTGCCCCGCCCGCGCCGAACACGCCGGTCGCGTGCGCCTCGTCCACCACGAGCAACGCGTCATGCTTGTAGGCGAGCGCGACTAGTGCCGGCACATCCGCGCGATCGCCATCCATGCTGAACACGCTCTCGGTGATGATGATGCGCGCGGGCGCTTTGGCACCATGCTCCACCAGCAATTCTTCCAGATGCGCCAGATCATTGTGGCTGTAGGCGTGATGCTTGGTGCGCCCCGCGCGGATGCCATGATGGATGCTGGCATGAACGAGCCAGTCGGCGAAGACTGCCGCTTCCGGCTCCAGCTTCATAAGCGCCGGAATGATCGCGGCATTGGCTTGCCAGCCGGTGGCGAAGAGCAGTGCGGATTGGGTGCCTTTGAACGCTGCGACCTTTGCCTCGACCGCTTTGTGTGCCTCCAAGGTGCCCGTCACCAGCCGTGAGCCGCGCGCAGAGGTGCCGTATCGCTGCGTCCATTCGACCGCGCGGCGGGTCAATTCGGGGTGGTGTGCGAGGCCGAGATAGTCATTGCTCGAAAGGTCGATCAGCTCGCGCCCTTCGCGCATCACATGGCCGGGCCGCGCGGGCGCAATGGCGCGCAGGCTGCGCAGGCGGTTCGCGGCTTTGCGCTCCGCCAGGGCTTCGGCAAACCGGTGTCGCATGGCGCTATTCGGCAGGTATGCTTTCGGGCGCGCAGGCTCCGGCGCAGGCTTTCTCCGCGCGCATCGGTTCCTCGCCTTGCATTGCCTTGAGGCCAAGCCGCGCAAACAGGGCCGCATCGCTGTCGTCACCCGCATTGGGCGCGGTGAGCAGTTTGTCGCCGGTGAAGATCGAGTTCGCCCCTGCCATGAAGCACAGCGCCTGCGTCGCATCGCTCATGCTCTCGCGTCCGGCGGAGAGGCGCACCATGCTTTTCGGCATACAAATCCGCGCCACCGCGACGGTGCGGACAAATTCGATATCGTCGATCTTGGCCATCGGCGTATCCGCCAGCATATCGCCCAGCGGCGTGCCCTTGACCGGCACCAGCGCGTTCACCGGCACGCTTTCGGGATGCCGCTCCAGCGTCGCCAAAGTGTGCACAAAACCGACACGGTCCGCGCGCGTTTCGCCCATGCCGACAATCCCGCCGCTGCACACATTGATGCCCGAATTGCGGACGTTCGCCAGCGTATCGAGACGGTCCTGATAATTGCGCGTGGTAATCACCCGGTCGTAATATTCGGGGCCGGTATCGACATTGTGGTTGTAGTAATCGAGCCCCGCCTCGGCGAGCTGTTCCGCCTGCGACGGGGTGAGCATCCCCAGCGTCATGCAGGTTTCCATCCCCATGGCGCGCACGCCCTTCACGATCTCCACGATCTTGGGCATATCGCGATCTTTGGGGTTCCGCCACGCGGCGCCCATGCAGAAGCGCTGGCTGCCCGCATCCTTGGCCTGTGCGGCGCTTTGCAGAACCGCGCGCACATCCATCAGCTTGGTCGCTTCCACCCCGCTGTCCGCATGGGCGCTTTGCGAGCAATAACCGCAATCTTCGGGACAGCCGCCGGTCTTGATCGAGAGCAATGTGCACAACTGCACTTCGTCCGCCGCATGGTGCGCACGGTGCGTCTGCGCGGCGCGGAACAGCAATTCGGTGAAAGGCAGATCGAACAGCGCGGCGATTTCCTCGCGCGTCCAGTCGGTGCGGATCGTGGTGGCTTCGGGCGGTGTCATGCTCATGCCGTGGCAATGGCGAAAAAGGCCACCAAGGTAAAGATGCGAGCGGTTTGCGGCGCAAACCTTGACGGTTCCCAAACCGACGCCCGCAAGCTCGCGCGGCCGTTAATGTTAGTCACACACTTGTAAAATTTGGTCAAAGTTACCGCCAAAACGGTCCGAAGTGATGGAAAGTTGCGCGGCCCCCGTGTAAAGCAAAAGTTACGGGAGAAACATAATTACGGGGTGCGTTAGAACGTGAGAATTGCAATTGCAGACGACGATCTGGAAGTCTTGAACCAGATTGCGTCCTGTCTCGAAGCAGCAGGCTATGATTTCGACCGTTTCACTAACGGAAAAGATCTGCTCGTTGCCCTGCGGCGGGAGACATATGACGTCGTCCTCGTCGACTGGAATATGCCCGGTGCGACCGGCATTGACGTGGTCAAATGGGGCACCGAAAACCTCGACAGCCCGCCGGCCTTCATCCTGATCACCAGCCGTTCGGACAAGAGCGATGTGGTTAAGGGTCTTGAACAGGGCGCGAGTGACTACATCGTCAAGCCGGAGAGCGAGGAGGTTATCCTTGCGCGGATCGAGGCAGCGGCGCGGCGCAATCTGCAACCGGCCAAGCCCGAGCGGTTCCAGACCTACGGCCCCTACCGGATCGACCGCCTGAACGACGTGATCGAGCGCAATGGCGAAGCCATCAAGCTGACTGCGAAGGAATTCAAGGTCGCGGCGCTGTTCTTCGAAAACCTCAACCGTCCGCTTTCGCGCAGCTACATTTTCTCGCAGATATGGGGAAATATGGGCGATATCACCACGCGGACGCTGGATATGCATGTCAGCCGCGTGCGTTCCAAACTGGAATTGCGCCCGCATAACGGGTTTGCCATTCAAACTGTCTTCGGCTTCGGCTATCGCATGGATGCGTTTTTCGAAGGGGCCGATGATGCACGCGAACCAGAGACGGTTACCAACTGACCTGCAAACGCTGACATTTCGTGCGCTCGGCGCTTGCGTTCTGGTTGCGGCGCTGGCCGGCTGCGCGGCGACGACTCCCGCCAGTATAGTCTCGACCGAGGGGGCCATGCCCGCAGGAGCCTCGCTGCGGATGGCTGCCAGTGCGCCGGACGGATCGCTTCGCAGCGCCTTCGCGACCGCGTTAGAACAGTCGTTGCAGGCAGAAGGCGTGGTGATTGACGCCAATGCACCGATGATTGTTGAATTCGGTATCGGAGCGCGCAGCGCCCGAACGGGTATCGCCAATCCTGCCGACTCGACGCCGGAGAACATTGTCTGGGAATCGCTGCCGCGCGAATCGCATTGGTACGAGGAATGCGAAATGATTCGCCTTCGCGCTACACTTGTCCTGCTAGACCGGGCAGAAGGAACACTGGCCTATCGCGGCGTCGCCGAAAGCGACGTCTGCTCCTACAATCAGGCCGATTTGCAGCAACTGGCGAACCTGCTGGTCGCCGACGCACTTTAGTTGGCCGAGGTTTTTCGGTCGGAAGGCTGGAATTCGGGCAGATCGATGCGGAAGCACGTGCCCTCGCCGGGTGTGGAGTCGACAGCAATCGTGCCATGATGTAGATCGACCACCCGCTTGACGAAAGTCAGCCCCAGCCCAACGCTCGGCCCCGCCTTGGTTTCATGCGCCCCGAAGCGCGCAAAGGGATTGGCTAGTCGTTCGGGCGGCAGCCCCGGCCCTTCATCGCACACGCTCAACTGCATCACGCCTTCGCTCGCTTCGCGCAGGATCACCTTGACCGTGCTTTTGTCGGGTGCGAATTTGATGGCATTGCCGATCAGGTTGTCGAGCAGCCGCGCGATCAGCGAGGCATCGACTTGGGCAAACAGCAGGTCCTCCGGCAGATCGGGTAGCACCGTGATCGACTTGGCCCGCGCGGCGGCATAGGCACGGTCCGCCGCTTCTTCGACCAGCGCCACAAGGTCTGCATCCTCAAATTGCGGCTTGGTTTCGGCAAGCCGCGCGATTTGTACGAAATCATCGGCGAGCTTGAGCGTGCGTTCTGCCTGGTTGCGGATGCGCGGGCCGATGTCCCGCTCGCCGCTTTTGGAACCGACCTTGCGCGACAGACCGATGATCGCAACCTGCGGCGTGCGCATATCGTGTGACAGGAATTCGAGCATTTCGCGCCGTTCCTGCTCGCGCTGGCGGATTTCGGTGACATCGCGCAGCGCCATGATCTCACCGCTTTGTGCATCGCCATCCAACTCGAAGCCTGCCCGCGCTACCAGAAACGCAGTGCCGTCAGGAAAGGCGATCTCGTTTTCGTCGGCACGATAGACCGCCATGGCGTCCGCCAGCAATTCGGCGAGCGGTTCAGGGTTATCTTCTGCAAAGTCAGGAAAGAGGCGTTTGGCCGACTGGTTAACCATAGTGACCAGCCCTTCCCGGTCGAGCACAAGAATGGCATCGGGCGCGGCCTCGATCACCTTGCCAAGAAAGGCAAAGCTGCGGCTGACATGGGTGACAAGCCGCCGCATCCGCGCGACTTGCCGCGCGAGCTGGTCGAACCCCTCGACATCCGCCTTTTGCGCGCCTTCGGGCCGCAGGAACGCTGCTTCTTCCTCGAGATAGGCGCTGACCGATGTGAGCCGCCGCCAGCTCCAGAGCGGATAGGCGAACAGCACAGCCAGCAAAGCGACGCCGGGGCCAACCCAGAAATGTGTGAGCGGCACGAGCAGCACGGCAACCGCCAACAAAGCTGCGCTAATGGAAATTGTCGCGATCAAGCCTGCCCGCGCCGACAGTTTCCAGAAGACGAGAAACTGGATCAGCAAGGCCAGCACGCCTAAAAGAACTGACCAAATCGCCGGAGCCTCGCGCACCAGCGCCCCTTGCCGCAAGGCATCGAGCAGATTGGCCTGTGTTTCGACACCCGGCATCACGGCTACGCCGCCTGCGCCGACCGAGTAGCGATCGCCCATGCCTTGCGCGGTGGCCCCCACCAGCACTGTCTTGCCGCGCAGGAATTCGGCGGGCACCGTGCCGTTTAAAACGGCGGAGGCAGAATGGCGGGCATAGGCACCGTCACCGTGGAAAGAAACGATGGCGGTTTCGGGCACAGTGCCCTGCTCCACCCCGCTTGCGACGACGGCGAAATGCGGGAAGGCTGTGCCATCGATGTCCCGCGCCAGCTCGAAGCGGCGCAACACGCCGTCGCCATCGGGCGCGCTGGCGACATGGCCGACACCCGCCGCTGCTTCGGCCAGGATCGGGATAGGGAAGACCGGATCGACGTCCGCTTGTGTATTCGGCCGCGGCGCGAATGTGTGCGGCAGGTAAACTTCGGCATGCCGGCGCATGGCTGCGGCGAGCGCAGTGTCGTCCTCTTGTGCGGTCGGCTCCAGAAACAGCACATCGAACAGGATCGGCCCTGCCCCCGCCTCGCGCAGCGCATCGATCAAAGCGGCATGGCGCGCGCGGGGCCACGGCCATGGGCCGATTGCCTCCAGACTGGGATCATCGAAGGCGACCACGACGATGTCCTCCGCCGGTACAGGACGGGCGAGCGCCGCCGCGCGGTCAAGCACGCTGGCATCAATACGCGCCATCAGTCCGGCGCTGGTGCCGAGGCCGACAAAGACCAGGCCGAGCGCCAAAAGCACTATCCATTCGGCAAGGAGCCTGCGAAACATGATCGGCCCTTAACGTGGCGAGAGAATTTGTAAAACTACTCGGCGTCCACTGGCAGGAGGGTCGGCTCGCTCCAGACGGTGAGCAGGCCTTCCTCGGCATCGGTCTGCATCGCGCCGATGCGCCACATATAGTTGCCGGGCTCGAGCGAGGTGATTACCGTCGCATCGCCGGGCAAGGCGATTTCGTCATAGAGCAGCACGCCCGGTTCGCCTTCGCGCCACAACTGGAACGCGAAATGGGTGTTGCCCGCGCCCTGTGCCGACCAGACAAAGCGGAACCCGTCCGCCAGCGCTGATGCCTCGACCGAAGCATCCGCACCCAGCCGTTTGCGGCGGAAGCGGAATTCTTCGGAGAGACCTTCCAGTCCGTTCTCAGCGACCCCGCGCACTCGGACAAGATAACGCCCGTCTTCAAGGTCTTCGAAACTGAACGCGCCATCGCTGGCAAGGTCTTCGGCGATCACTTCGATAAAGGTTTCATCGCGCGCGATCTGCACCCGCGTCGCCACACCGCCTGCGGGCGGAGCCACTGCAAAATCGACCGTCTCGGCCATTTGCAAAGATGGGATCTCGCCCAGTTCGGGCGGCGGCAGAAGCTGTTCCACATCGCCCACGCCCGCTTGCGATGCCGCGACACCAAAGCCCGCTTCGGGCAGCACTTCACCGGCGAAACTGTCATCGGCGGCGACGGCGACCTGACCCTCGGTCACCTCGGCAGTGCCATTGCCCGACGCCTCGTCAAACGACACACGGTATTCGGTGCCGCGCACCGCTGTCACCGCGACCGGTGTCGACGTGCGGAAGCGTTCGTCGCTACGAAGGGTCGGCGCGCGGATTTCGCCGCGCCCGTCGAGCAGGTCGAACTGGATGTCGCGCAAATCGCCAAGCGTGTAGATGCGCGAACAGGCCAGCTGCGCGCGGGCATTGGCAGGCAGCGTGATCGTGGTGCTCCCGTCCGCCGATTGCAGCGTCAGGAAACTGCCCGCGCTCGTTTCGATCCGCCCGCCATTGGGGACTTGCATGGCGCGGTTGGCCTGCACGCCGTTGATCTGCACCGTTCCGCTGGAATGGCGCACTTGCAGCCCGGCATCGCGATAAGCGAGATACTGGCGCGGAATACGCAGTTGCGTTCCCACGGGGATTCTGCGGGGATCGCGAATGCCGTTGATCCGCGCTATCTGGCCTACCGCCGACACCCCGCGGAAATACCGCTCGTTGAGCGAATAGAGCGTATCGCCTGCCTGCATCCGGTAAGTGACATAGCCGCTGTCACATTCGGCCGACGCGCTCATCGGCAACGTGGCCAGCATAAGTATCGCGGCTGCACCGGCAGCGGTACGGCGGGGTGATTGGCTCATCCTTGGCATAGTCGGCCTTTTACCTGTGTTCTTATCTGCACCATACGCGAAAAAAGCGCGCCGGGGAGGGGGGCTCCCCGACGCGCTTCCAGTTATCCGGTCAGACACCGTCTTGCCTTGCGCCTCGATTGCGACCTCGAAGGACCCAGAGTGCAAAGCGATGCCGGATGCGCGCATATCACCAGGGGGGCTAGCGTGATGCGGCATCCGCCGGAAGTCGTAACTCTTGCGCCTGCGGATTAGCGGCCTCCGCAGGTGCGCCTGACAGCATGGAAGCGGCAAAGAAGCAGCCCACCACTGCCATTCCCACCAGCGCAACACCCAGCCGCATTACCGCCCGCGAGCCGTGCGATTGCCTCAATGGATCGGCCATGGTGTGCGCTCCCCTGTCCACTGCGCTTGCGATGGTAAATACCAGCATCCGCGCCAAATGCCGAGTAAAGGCTTGTAAAGCCCCTACACAAGAGAATCGCCGGACATTCCCATAAATCAGGGATTCCGCTTGCCCTGACGCTTAGACTTGTCCAGATTGTTGGACAGATGAGCCGTTTCCCATTTTCCGCCATCGTCGGTCAGGACGAGATGAAGCTGGCGCTGCTGATCGCAGCGGTCGATCCTTCCGTAGGCGGAGTCATGGTGTTTGGCGACCGCGGCACGGGCAAAAGCACGGCAGCGCGCGCGCTGGCGGCTTTGCTCCCGCCGATTTCGATTGCCGAAGGGTGCCGCTATGGCTGCGCGCCCGATCAAGCAGGCTCCTGCCCTGATCCCTGCGCCTCCAGCCGTGCACGCAAGGCACCGGTGCCGTTTGTTGACCTGCCATTGGGCGCAACCGAAGACCGCGTGCTCGGCTCGCTCGATCTGGAGAAGGCGCTGCGGTCGGGCGAAAAGGCGTTCGAACCCGGACTGCTCGCCAAGGCGCATCGCGGCTTCCTCTATATCGACGAGATCAACCTCTTGGAGGATCATCTGGTCGATCTGCTGCTTGATGTAGCGGCGTCAGGCGAGAATGTCGTGGAGCGCGAAGGCCTGTCGATCCGTCACCGCGCGCGCTTCGTTTTGATTGGCAGCGGCAATCCCGAGGAAGGCGAACTGCGCCCGCAATTGCTCGACCGGTTCGGACTCTCGGTGGAAGTACGCACGCCAAAGGACATTCCCAGCCGCGTCGAGATCATGCGCCGCTGTGCCGCGCAGGAAGCCGATGCAACGGCCTTTGCTGCGGAATGGGACGAGGAGGAGACGAAAATCCTCAAACAAATCGCGCGCGGCCAGAAAAAAGTGGCTTCGCTCACCGTGCCCGACGATGTGCTGACCGATGCGGCAGAACTTTGCGCCGCGGTTGGCGCGGATGGACTACGCGGCGAACTGACGCTGATGCGCGCGGCCAAGGCGCTGGCGGCGCTGCGGGGCGCGAAAGCGGTGCGGCGCGAGCATCTGGTCGATGTCGCCCCGCTGGCGCTGCGCCACCGGCTACGGCGCGACGTGCTCGATGAAACCGGCTCTACCGTGCGGATCGAACGGGCCATCGCCGAACTGTTCGGATGAGCGATCCGGCGAACCCCCTCGCCGACGCCCTGCTCGCCGCGCACTTACTGCTCACCGCTCCGGCGCGCTTTGGCGGCATGGTGCTGCGCGGCAGCGGCCCTGCCCGCGATCTGGTGCTCGACTACCTGCGCGCCAATGCGAGCACCCGCCGCCTGCCGCCGCATATTGACGAGGCGCGGCTGCTCGGCGGGGTCGATATCGCCGCCAGTCTCGCCGCCGCAAAGCCCGTCATGCAAAAGGGCCTGCTTGCCGAAATGGCGGGCGGCGTTCTGATCGCACCGATGGCCGAGCGGATGGGCGACGCGCTCGCCGGGAGGCTGGCGCAGGCGATGGACGGCGCGGCAGATTTCGGGCTGGTGCTGCTCGATGACGGGGTCGAGGCAGATGAACGCCCGCCCGCTGCTTTGATGGACCGCGTGGCGTTCCATTGCGAGTTTTCGGGGGTCACGTCGCTCAATGTCGAAAGCCCGCAGAACGGCGCTCAAGGCACACTGCCAGGCACAGAAGCGTGCCTGAAACCGCTCGCATCGGTGGCCAGCGCGCTGGGAGTCGATTCGGTGCGCGCTTTGCTGTTCGCGCAGGCGGTGGCGGCGACCCATGCGGCGCTCGCCGGTCGCAGCGAGATTGCAGAGACGGATGTGACCGCCGCCGCCCGGCTCGTCCTCGCCCCGCGCGCAACGCGGTTGCCCGACCCGCCTGCGGAGGAGCAGGAGGAAGCGCCCCCTCCCCCGCCCGATAGCGGCGAGGATGCAGGGGAAAGCGACAGCAACGCAGTGTCAGAGATTCCTGAGGACGTAATCCTCGAAGCCGCGCTCGCCGCGATTCCGCCTGATGTGCTGGAAATGATCGCGGGCAATGCCAAACAGCGCCGCGCTTCGGGCGGTGGTTCGGGCAAGCGCACCAAGTCCAAACTGCGCGGCAAGCCGCTGGGGGCGCGGCCCGGAATGCCGCGCGATGGCGCGCGCCTCGCGCTGATTGACACGCTGCGCGCCGCTGTCCCGTTTCAGGAATTGCGGCGGCGTGAGTCTCTCACTGAAACAGGCTCAATTGCGCTTCAGGTTCGCAAAGAGGATTTGCGCATTCACCGGTTCGAGGAACGCGCCGCCAGCGTCACCGTGTTCTGCGTCGATGCTTCGGGCTCGGCAGCGGCAGCGCGGCTGGCAGAAGCGAAGGGCGCGGTCGAGCTGATCCTCGCGCAGGCCTATGTCAAACGCAGCGAGGTCGCGCTGATCGCTTTCCGCAAGGAGGGTGCGGAACTGCTGCTGCCCCCTACCCGCTCGCTCACCCGCGCAAGGCGGGCGCTGGCGGGATTGCCGGGAGGCGGCGGCACACCGCTTGCTTCCGGGCTAAGCCTTGCACGCGAACTCGGCGCGACGATCGCCTCACGCGGCAACACGCCGTTCCTCGTTTTCCTCACCGATGGCAGCGCCAATATCGCTGCGGATGGCACGCCGGGTCGCAAGCAGGCGGGCGAGGATGCAGAAGCCGCAGCCAGAGCTATCGCGGCGAGCGGGCTCGACGCGGTGGTGATCGACATCTCCCCCCGCCCGCGCCCCGACGCACGCAAACTCGCTGAAACGATGCGCGCGCGATATTTGCCGCTGCCGGTGGCCGACGCGCAGTCCTTGAGCAAAGTCATCATGGCCGCGCAGCCCGAAAGAACCCCGGCATGAGCGGCGCGCTCGATTGGGAGCGCGAGGGCAAGCTCTGGCCGCACCGCGAAGCCTCGCAATTCGTGGAGGCGGGCGGGCTACGCTGGCACGTGCAGCGCATGGGCAGCGGGCCGGAATTGCTGCTGCTCCACGGCACCGGCGCGAGCTGCCATAGCTGGCAGGGGATGATGCCGCTGCTGGCAGAGCATTTCTCGCTGCTCGTCCCCGATCTGCCCGGCCATGCCTTTACGAGCGGACGGCTGCGCGGCGGGCCGAGCCTGGGCAATATGACCCGCGCGATCGGCGCTTTGCTGGAGGAACTCGGCGTGCAGCCTGCCGCGATTGCCGGCCATTCGGCAGGCGTCGCCATCGCGCTCGACCATGCACGCCAGACCGGTCCGACGCTGCCCGTCATCGGCTTCGCGCCCGCCATCACCCCCTTCCCCGGCCTTGCCGCCAAGCTGTTTCCGGCCTTGGCCAAAATGCTTTTCGTCAATCCGCTGGTGCCGCGCATTTTCGCGGCCAGCACGCGCTTTCCGGGCGAGGCCAAGCGGTTCCTCTACCGCTCCACCGGATCACGAACAGGCGCGGTTGAGCTCGCCTGTTACGAGGCGCTGTTGGGCAATGCGCGGCATTGCGAGGGCGCGCTCGATATGATGGCGAACTGGGATCTGGAGGCGTTTGGCGAGACCCTGCCAGCCATCAGCAATCCCGTGCTGCTGGTGCATGGCCGCAAAGACAAGGCTGTGCCAACAGGCTCGGTCGAAGGCGCGGCGGCGCGCTTGCGCGATGCGCAGTTGGAACTGCTACCCGATTTGGGCCATTTGCTGCATGAGGAAGCGCCGGAACTGGCGGCGGAGCGGGTTTTGGGGTTTCTGGAGAGAAGGCCTTGAGAGAATTCATCAGCGCCAATCTCGGCCTTATCGAGCTGGTCTTTTCCGCCAGCGTCGCGCTGGGTTTCGGCATCTGGCAATATGTCTCGATCAGCCGCGAAATCGCGCGCGACAAGGCGAAGAAGGCCGAAGAAGAAACTGCCCGCGAAGCCGACTAAACCCGCGGCATTCGGAATGGCAGCATGAACTGCACCACGGGCGATGTGAAGCGGTCGAGATCGAGGCTTTCCTGCACGCCGACAACCCGCTCGCCATAGAGATGCGCGATGATCGAAGAGCGGGCGTAGAAGGGCGAATCCTCCCACGTGTCGAGCACTCTCGCCTGCCCCTCATCCGCGCGCGTTCGCCGCTGCACCTGCCAGAACGTATTCGGCAATCGCGCCACATCGGGAAGCTCCGCAGGCTCGGGCGCTCCGTGGCGATCGAAGCGCAGCGCGCTGGCGAAGCGCGATCCGTCGCGGCGCAGGCCTTCGTAATTCACCACGCTGCCATCACGCGTATGCGCGCGCGACCAGTGCCAGAGGCGGAAGCCCTCCTCCAGCGACTCCTCGCCGAAATTGGAATCGAGATAGCCATCGCCTTTCCAGCTGACTTCGGGCTCAAGCATATCGACTTCGACATGGGCGCGCGGGGCGAGGCAGTGCCAGCGATGGCGCGCTTCGGGATCGAGCCCGAAAGCGACTGTGTTCACCGCCTTGGGCACCACCCGCACCGTGCCGCGCACACGTCGGTGGATGGGGTTGAAGAGCCGCGTATCCCGCTCGACAATGTCGATTTCCAGCGCCTCGCCCGTCCAGCGCAGATTGCTCGGCCCGATGGCTAGCTGGTCAGCCGATTGCACCGCCGCGCCGCCGCCGCGTTCGGTCATCACCCAGCGCGCCTTGGGGCCATACAGCGCGACATTGAGACACACATGGTCGAGCGGATCGCCGCGCCCGCTGCGCTTGTAATAGGGGCTGAAAACGCTGCCGATAAAAGCGATAATGGTCAGGCCGTATTTTCCGTCCTTGCTGATCGCATCGACATACCACCAGCCATAGCCGCCGGGAGGAACCGCCGCGTCGAAGTAAGGTCGGCCATCACGGTTCGGGCTGCCAACTGCCCGGACAAGGCGGCCATCGGCACCCCTGCCCCCGGATGGGTGCTTCCCCCGGCGCAATACAGGCCCTTGATCCGCGTCCGCGTGCCTTGCCGCAGGAAGGATGCCGCCCAACCGTGCGACGCGCGACCATAAATCGCTCCGCCCGTTCCCGGCAGGAACTCCGCCCAGTCGTTCGGCGTCAGCAGGCGATGCTCCCAATTCTCCTCCAGCGTCAGACCGCAGCGGGCGAGGCTTCTCCTCATCGCGTGGGTGCATTGCTCTTTCTCCTCGGGTGAATAGGTGCGCGCATCGCCATTGGCGGGCGCGTTGACGATGATTTGCAGGCGCTCTTTTCCGGACTGGCTGGCAGCGCCGAAAGTTTCGCGATCCTGCGCGCAGACATAGACGCTGGGGTCGGCGGGGGGCCTTCCGGCGGCGATGTCGGCGAATTCTTGCGGGTAGTCGTTCGAAAAGAACACGTTGTGGTGTTTGAGGTCGAAACCGCTCGCTTCGGTTTGGCCAAGCCAGACCATGGCGGAAAGCGAGCGTTTGGCCGGTTTCAACGCCCCCACCGCGCGGCGCGCATCTTCGCCCAGCAGGCCCGCGCCCAGAGCGGCAGGGTCGGCATTGACGATGACCTTGTCCGCCACAATCCGCTCGCCGCTTGCCAGCACAACGCCAGTCGCTTTGCCGCCGCTGGTGACTATACGCTCGACCGCCGTGCCGAAGCGATAGGTCGCGCCGTGCCGTTCGCCGAGAGTCCGCAGCGCCTTCGCCAAAGCGGCGATCCCACCGTCGATCAGCCACACGCCTTGCGCTTCGACATGGGCAATCAGCATCAGCGTGGCGGGGCACTCGAAAGGCGAGGAGCCGCAATAGGTGGCGTAGCGGGCGTAGAGCTGGCGGAGACGCGGATCGGCGAAATGCTCGCCCAGCACTTTCCACATGGTCTCGTAAGGCCGCGCCGCACTGAGCTCGAAGAAGCGCGAGAGGCCGATGCGGAACAGGAATTGCGGCGGCAGATGGATCTTGCCCGCACGCATGAAGCTTTCATCTAGCAGATTGTATATCTTCGCCGCCTCTGCCCGCATCGAGCGGTATCCGCGCGCGGCATCCGCTCCGGCAAAATCGCCGATTGCGTCCTCGCTACGCTGCGGATCGGCGAACAGGTCGAGTCGCTCGGACTCGCTCCAGGCATGGCGGGCGAGGGTTTCGGCGGGGCGCGTGGTGACATGGTCATCCAACCGCTCGCCGCAGGCATCGAAGATCGCATCGAACACATCGCGCAGGGTGAAAACCGTTGGCCCTGCAGCGACTTGTGTGCCGCCCACCGGCAGCGCTCGCGCCTTGCCACCGGGCACCGCCTCTTTCTCGATCACCGTCACCCGCACGCCTTGCGCCGCGAGCAAAGCGGCAGCGCTTAGCCCGCCGATTCCGGCACCGATAATGGCCACATGAGACGCAGGCACTGCTGCCAAGGCGGAGTCTCCCTTACGCCAAGATCATTGACCTTTACACTTCATCTGTCCAGTTGATTGGACATATGGGACGGAATCGACACTCGTGGAAAGCCCGCTGGCTGGCCTGGCGCAACCGGCTTTACGCCTCGCCTAGCTTCCAGAAACGCAGTGCCGCAATCTGGCCGATCAGCCATGTGGCGAGAGCGCGTGCGGGCGGTCTGTTCGATCTGGTAGCGGGCTTCACCTATTCGCAGACGTTACTGGCTTTCGTCGAGTCAGGACTGCTTGAACAGCTTGCCGATGGCCCTGCCGATATCGCTGCGATTGCGAGCCAGGCGGGTCTTTCGCAGGATGCGGCGGATCGTCTGGTGCGCGCGGCGGCAGGGCTGGAATTGGCGGAAGAGGTCGACGGGTTATGGATGTTGGGCAAGCATGGCGCAGCGCTGCAAGGTAATCGCGGCGTGCTGGCGATGATCCGCCACCACCGGCTGCTCTATGCCGACCTTGCCGATCCGCTCGCTTTGCTGCGCGCCGACCGTAGCGAGCCGACACAGCTCAGCCAGTTCTGGGCCTATGATGCGCAGGGCAATGCGGAGAAAGCCGCCGAATATTCGCAGCTTATGGCCACATCGCACGCAATGGTGGCGGAGCAGACTTTCACCGCTTACGACTTCACCCGGCACAAGGCGGTGCTCGATGTCGGGGGCGGGCACGGAGCCTTCGCCATGGCGCTCGCCAGCCACGCGCCCGATACGCGCATCGGAATTTTCGACCTGCCCGCCGTGCTCGATGGCACCGCCGAAGCGCTGGCCAATCATGGTCTGGCCGAGCGGGTTGCACTGCATCCCGGCGATTTCTTCGCCACTGCTCTGCCGCAAGGCTATGATTGCATCACGCTCAATCGCATCCTGCACGATCACGACGATGCGGCGGCTCTCGCCATCCTGTGCGCCATCCGCGCTGCTTTGCCTGAAAATGGCCGATTGGTGATCGCCGAGCCGATGGCGGAAGCCAGCGGCGCGCGGGCGATGGGGGGCACCTATTTCGGGCTGTACCTGTGGGCGATGAATTCGGGGAAACCACGCTCCGCGCAAGCCCTCGGCGGTATGCTGCGCGAGGCGGGTTTTCGCAGCTGGCGCCAGTGCCGCACCGTCCAGCCGGTTATCTCAAGTTGCATTGTAAGTTTTGTCTGACATTAAATAGTGTCGAGTTAAATTGACACTTGGGCACATTGCTCTAAAGTGAACCTTCGAGAAAGAGCATCTTCGTAGATGCCAAAGACCCAAGGGTCGGAAAGGGGACGGAGCGAATGGACGCCATAGCTGTCACGCTACAGGCTCCAAGAAAGCTGTCGCTGCAACGTCACGCGCTGTGTGATTGCGGCCCCTCCGATTGCGTCGTCGATATCCACTATTCCGGCATCAGCACAGGTACCGAAAAACTCTTTTGGAACGGGGAGATGCCCCGGTTTCCGGGGATGGGTTACCCGCTCGTTCCGGGTTACGAATCGGTGGGCCGCGTGGTTGATGCCGGTGCCGAGGCCCAAGCGCGGATCGGCGAGTGGGTCTTCGTCCCCGGCGCCACCTGTTACCAGGAGGCTAAGGGCCTGTTCGGCGGCACAGCGGAGCGAGTCGTTGTCCCCTCCGCCCGCGCGCTTCCCGTCTCCGAGTCGCTGGGCCGCGACGGCACACTGTTCGCACTCGCGGCGACCGCACTGCACGCACTTTCGGGGGAAAAGCCGCCCGAACTCATCGTCGGCCACGGCACGCTCGGCCGTTTGCTCGCCCGGCTGACCATCGCCATGGGCGCGCCTGCGCCGGTGGTGTGGGACAACAAGGCGGAGCGCCGCGCCGGTGGCGCCGGCTACGAAGTCCTCGCCCCCAAGGATGATGACCGGCACGATTACGCGGTGATCTACGATGCCAGCGGCTATGCCGACGGTATCGACGTGCTGATTTCCCGCCTCGCCCATCGCGGCGAGCTGGTACTGGCTGGCTTCTACGCGAACCGCCCCAGCTTCAACTTCCCCGCTGCCTTCCGCGCCGAAGCCCGCTTTCGCGTCGCAGCGGAATGGCAACCCGAAGATCTCGAACAGACGCGCACTTTGATCGAAAGCGGTGCGCTGAGCCTGTCTGGCCTGATCTCGCACACCGCTCCGGCCGGTGCTGCCGAAACCGCTTACCCCACCGCCTTTCACGATCCCGATTGCCTGAAAATGGTGCTCGACTGGAGCCAAGCCGCATGACTATGCTCGACGCCGATACCGCCCTTCGCGAAGAAGCCGCGATCGAACCCGATCCCGTACCCACGGGCGAGGTGAAGTCCGAAACGCAGATCATTGCGATCTACGGCAAGGGTGGCAGCGGCAAGAGCTTCGCGCTCTCCAATCTCAGCTACATGATGGCGCAGCAGGGCAAGCGCGTGCTGTTGATTGGCTGCGATCCCAAATCGGACACCACAAGCCTGCTGTTCGGCGGCAAAAGCTGCCCGACGATCATCGAAACCTCCTCTGCGAAGAAGCTGGCGGGCGAAGAAGTGGCAATCGAAGATGTCTGTTTCCAGCGCGACGGCGTGTTCGCGATGGAACTGGGCGGGCCCGAAGTCGGTCGCGGCTGCGGCGGTCGCGGAATTATCCACGGCTTCGAACTGCTGGAAAAGCTCGGCTTCCACGATTGGGGCTTCGACTATGTCCTGCTCGATTTCCTCGGCGATGTGGTGTGCGGCGGCTTCGGCCTGCCGATTGCCCGCGATATGTGCCAGAAGGTAATCGTCGTCGGTTCGAATGATCTGCAATCGCTCTACGTCGCCAACAATGTCTGCAAGGCGGTCGAATATTTCCGCAAGATGGGCGGCAATGTCGGCGTGGCCGGCATGATCATCAACAAGGATGATGGCACGGGCGAGGCGCACGCCTTTGCCGAAGCGGTAGGCATTCCGGTGCTGACAGCCATCCCGGCGGATGAGGATATCCGCCGCAAATCAGCCAATTACCAGATTATCGGTAAGCCTGGTGGCGAATGGGGGGGACTCTTTGAAGAGCTCGCCACAAACGTCGCCGAGGCTCCGCCGCGCCAACCCGCTCCTCTGGACCAGGACGGGTTGCTTGGCCTCTTCTCCCCTGAAGACACGGGTGGCGACATCTCGCTGGTGCCAGCCACACAGGCCGATATGCGCGGCGGTTCTTTTGAACCCAAGCCCTCCCTCGAAGTGATCTACGATGAGGTGTAGGCCGTGACCGTCCTTAGCACATCTGTGCGCGAGCGCGATAGGCTCGAAGTCGGCGCCACCGGGGGCGGCGGGTGCTCCAGTGCGTCCACCATGCAGGATGCTGCGCGCAAGGCGGGAAAGAGCGAGATCCTCGACCAATATGCGGCAGACTATCCTGCCAAAGAAGGCGCTGGGCCGCACGACCAGCCGCAAAGTATGTGCCCGGCTTTCGGGTCTTTGCGCGTCGGCCTGCGGATGCGGCGTACGGCGACCGTGCTGTCGGGCTCGGCCTGCTGCGTTTACGGCCTGACCTTCACCAGCCATTTCTATGGCGCACGGCGGACGGTGGGTTACGTGCCCTTCAGTTCGGAAACGCTCGTCACCGGCAAGCTGTTCGAAGACATCAAGGAAGCGGTCGAAAACCTCGCCGATCCGGAGAAGTACGACACCATCATCGTCACCAATCTGTGCGTGCCCACCGCGAGCGGCGTTCCGCTGCGGTTGCTGGCTGACCAGATCAACGGTGTGCGGGTGATCGGCATCGATGTGCCCGGTTTCGGGATACCGACCCACGCCGAAGCCAAGGATGTGCTGGCGGGCGCGATGCTGAAATATGCGCGCGAGGAAGTGGCCGCAGGGCCCGTTGCCGCTCCGCGCGAGAAATCCGACAAGCCGACGATCACTTTGCTGGGCGAAATGTTCCCCGCCGATCCGGTGGGCATCGGCATGATGCTCGAACCGCTTGGCCTCGCTGCCGGGCCGGTCGTTCCCACACGCGAGTGGCGCGAGCTCTATTCTGCGCTGGATTGCGCGGCCGTGGGCGCAATCCACCCCTTCTACACCGCGAGCGTGCGCGAATTCGAAGCGGCGGGCCGCGCGGTCGTCGGTTCGGCGCCGGTCGGCGCGGAAGGCACAGCCGCCTGGCTCGATGCCATTGGCGCGGCTTGCGGGGTCAAACAAGCACATATCGATGCCTCGAAGAACGCCTTTGTCGGCGCAATCCGGGGCGCGCTGGCGGCGAACCCGATCAGGGGCCGCATCACCGTGTCGGGCTATGAAGGCTCCGAATTGCTGGTCGCCCGCCTGCTGATCGAAAGCGGCGCGGATGTGCCCTATGTCGGCTCTGCCTGCCCCAAAACGCGCTGGTCCGATCCGGACCGCGAATGGCTGGAAGCCAAGGGCGTGCGGGTGAATTTCCGCGCCAGCCTGGAAGACGATATCGCCGCCATTTCGGAATTCGGCCCCGATCTCGCCATCGGCACCACCCCCGTGGTGCAGCACGCGAAGCAGAAGGCGATCCCCTCGCTCTATTTCACCAACCTCATTTCCGCTCGCCCGCTGATGGGCCCGGCGGGCGCTGGCAGCTTGGCGCAGGTCATCAATGGCGCTTTGGCGAACAAGGGCCGGATGGACACGATGGCCGCCTTCTTCGATGGCGTCGGCACCGATCATGCGACCGGGGTGTGGGAAGACACCCCGCAGGATCGCCCCAACTTCAAGGCGAAATACGCAGCCCTCAACGAAGCCGCGCGCAAGGCGGCGGAGGCGGTGGGCACATGAGCTACGTCCTCGATCACGATCGCGCTGGCGGATATTGGGGCGCAACCTACGTCTTCACCGCGGTGAAGGGGCTGCAGGTTATCATCGACGGCCCTGTCGGTTGCGAGAACCTGCCGGTCACATCCGTATTGCACTACACGGACGGCCTTCCGCCGCATGAGCTGCCGATCGTCGTCACCGGCCTTGGGGAAGAAGAGCTCGGCAAAACCGGCACCGAAGGCGCGATGAAGCGCGCTTGGCAGACGCTCGACCCCGAATTGCCCGCTGTGGTGGTCACCGGCTCCATCGCCGAGATGATCGGTGGTGGCGTCACGCCCGAAGGCACCAATATCAAGCGCTTCTTGCCGCGCACGATTGACGAAGACCAGTGGCAGAGCGCCGACCGCGCGATGAGCTGGCTGTGGACAGAATTCGGCCCGAAGAAAGTGCCCGCTCTGCGTCCGCGCAAGGAAGGCGAAAAGCCCAAGGTCAATATCCTCGGCCCCGCCTACGGGATGTTCAACATGGCGAGCGACCTCGCCGAAATCCGCCGCCTGATCGAAGGCATCGGCGCAGAAGTGAACATGGTCTTCCCGCTGGGCAGCCATCTGGCAGACATCCGCCGCCTTGCCGATGCGGAAGCCAATGTCTGTATGTACCGCGAATTCGGCCGCAATCTGTGCGAGTTGATGGAGCGGCCATTCTTTCAGGCGCCTGTCGGTCTCGACAGCACCACCAAGTTCCTGCGTGCGCTGGGCGATGAGCTCGGGCTTGACCCCGAACCCTTTATCGAGCGCGAGAAACACACCACGATCAAACCCTTGTGGGATCTGTGGCGCTCGGTCACGCAGGATTTCTTCGCCACCGCCAGCTTCGGGATCGTTGCAAACGAGACCTATGCGCGCGGCATCCGCAAGTTCCTTGAAGACGACATGGGCCTGCCCTGCGCCTTCGCTTTCAGCCGCTCCGCCGGCGTGAAGCCTGACAACCAGGCGGTGCGCGCCGCAATCCATTCCAATCCGCCGCTGGTGGTATTCGGAAGCTATAACGAGCGGATGTATATGGCCGAGTGCGGTGCGCGCGGAATCTATATTCCCGCGAGCTTCCCCGGCGCGGCGATCCGGCGGCATACCGGAACGCCCTTCATGGGCTATTCGGGTGCGACCTATCTGGTGCAGGAAGTGTGCAATGCGCTGTTCGACGCGCTGTTCCACATCATACCCTTGAGCACCGATCTCGACCGTGTCGATCCCACCCCCGCGCGGGCCGCGATGGCGTGGGACAACGACGCCAAGACCAAGCTCGATGCGCTGGTCGAGGCGCAGCCGGTGCTCATCCGAATTTCCGCCGCCAAACGCCTTCGCGACGCTGCCGAACAGGCCGCGCGCAAAGCAGGTGAGGCGCGCGTTACGGCCGATCTTCTGGCCGATGTTCTTTTGACGGAGGGCGCCGCATGATCGCTGCCTTCTCCGCCATTTGGTCCACCCTTTCGAATTACCCGGGTCCAGCGGGTTGCACCCATCCACGCATCGCTTCGGCGGGCGCGGATACACTGGAGGCACTTCGCCTCTCGCACAACAACCCAACTGGAGAAAAACTATGAGTGATCCCGATGATCGCTTCGGTGTTCGGACGTATCTGACGCCGGAAGAGGCCAAGGAATTTCACAAGATTTTCATGGGCTGGTTCGTGGGCTACGTGGCGATCGCAGTCGTCGCACACGCCCTGATCTGGGCCTGGCGCCCGTGGATCGGCTGATCCGCATACCGGCTTGAGTTTCGTTTCAAGCCGCAGCCTTTGAAAAAACAAAAGGAATATTACCATGTGGAAAACTTGGACGATGTACGATCCACGTACGGCACTGGTTGGACTTCATGTCTTCCTCGCCGTGCTGGCCTTCACCATCCACTTCATCCTGCTGAGCACGGATACCTATAACTGGATGGATGGCCCCAACGCACGCGCTACGGCTCAGCTCACGGTTACCGAGTAGAGCCGGGACGTAACGTTTAGACCATTTGACTGTGCGAGAGGTGCGGCTGGCGTCAGCCAGCCGTGCCTCACAGTCGAAAAGCTGATCAACATTGGTCCCGCCAGCAGTGGCGGGGGAGGAATGGGCTATGGCGCTCCTCAGTTTTGAGCGGAAATATCGTGTGCGTGGCGGCACGCTGATCGGTGGAGATATGTTCGACTTCTGGGTCGGGCCCTTTTACGTGGGGCTGTTCGGGATCGTGACGGCAATCTTCGCCACTTTGGGGACGATGCTGATATTCTATGCAGCATCCCAGGGGCCAACCTGGAACCCGTGGTTGATCAGTATTGCTCCACCTGACTTGTCTTACGGTCTTGGCTTCGCGCCTTTGAACGAAGGCGGTTTCTGGCAGGTCATCACCGTTTGCGCGCTGATTTCCTTTACGTCCTGGGCGCTCAGGGAAGTGGAAATCTGCCGCAAATTGGGCATGGGCTATCACGTGCCCTTCGCCTTTGGCATGGCAATCTTCGCCTATTTCACGCTGGTGGTTATCCGCCCCGTGCTGATGGGCGGGTGGCATTTCGGCTTCCCTTACGGGATCTGGAGCCACCTCGATTGGGTGTCCAATACGGGCTATCAATATCTGCACTTCCACTACAACCCGGCGCATATGCTGGCGGTGAGCTTCTTCTTCACCACCACATTGGCGCTGGCACTCCACGGCGCGCTGGTGCTTTCCGCCACGAACCCGGCTGCCGGTGAGGAAGTGAAGACTCCCGAATATGAAGACACCTTCTTCCGCGATCTGATCGGCTATTCGGTCGGCACGCTGGGCATCCACCGTGTGGGCCTGCTGCTGGCGCTGAATGCCGGTTTCTGGAGCGCGGTGTGCATCGTCATCAGCGGACCATTGTGGACCAAAGGCTGGCCCGAATGGTGGACCTGGTGGCTCAACCTCCCGATCTGGTCGTGAAGGGGCACTGATCCATGGCACAATATCAAAACATCTTTACCCAGGTTCAGCTGACCGCCACGCCCGAAATGGGCATTCCGACAGCTGACTCGGACCGCTCGCGCACCACGCGCGCTACGTTCAACCATTGGCTGGGCCTGATCGGACAGGCGCAGATCGGGCCGGTTTATCTGGGCTGGTGCGGCGTCCTTTCGCTGGTGCTGGGCCTGATCGCGTTCGAGATCATCGGCTTCAATATGCTGGCCTCGGTCGGCTGGGATCCGGTGCAGTTCGTGCGCCAGCTGTTCTGGCTTTCGCTGGAGCCGCCGGGGCCGGAATACGGCTTCTCTCCCTTCGTGCCTCTGGCCGAAGGCGGATGGTTCATCCTCGCAGGCGCTTGTTTCTCGCTCTCGGTGATCCTGTGGTGGGTGCGCACCTATCGCCGCGCTTCGGCGCTTGGCATGGGCAAGCACGTCTGCTGGGCCTTTGCTTCCGCCATCTTCCTGATGCTGGTGCTGGGCTTTATCCGCCCGATGCTGATGGGCAGCTGGGCCGAAGCGGTGCCTTACGGAGTCTTCCCGCACCTCGATTGGACGGCTGCCTTCTCGATCCGTTACGGCAATTTGTTCTACAATCCGTTCCACGCACTCTCGATCGTCTTCCTTTACGGTTCGACGCTGTTGTTCGCGATGCACGGCGCCACCATCCTTGCCGTTGGCCGGTATGGCGGTGAACGCGAAATCGAGCAGATTACCGATCGTGGTACGGCTTCCGAACGTGCAGCGCTGTTCTGGCGCTGGACGATGGGCTGGAACGCCACGATGGAATCGGTGCACCGCTGGGCCTGGTGGTTTGCCGTGCTGACGACGCTGACCGGCGGCATCGGCATACTGCTGACCGGCACCGTAGTCGATAACTGGTATCTGTGGGCGCAGGAGCATGGCTACGCACCCGCATATCCCGACACCGGCGTGGTTGATCCCGCTGCCGCACCTGTAGGGGAGTAAGGACGATGGGTAAGATAAAGCTTCATCACATCGCTCTGCTGGCGGCGCCGCTAGTGCTCACCGCTTGCGAGCTTGCTCCCAAAACGACCGAGCAGGACGGCTTTCGCGGAACGGGCATGAATGCGGTGTATGTATCGGACTCGCGTGAGCCCGGTGATGTGCCGCCTCCGCCTTACGAGCTGGTCGTCTCCGAAGACGGCCCGCTGGCCTCTGAAGTCTATGAGAATGTCCAGGTGCTGGGCAATCTCTCGGCGGACGAGTTCAACTATCTGATGGCGGCGATCACCGAATGGGTCGCACCGGAACAGGGCTGCAATTACTGCCACAATCCGGCCAACATGGCTTCGGACGAGCTTTACACCAAGGGTGTGGCGCGTTCGATGCTGCTGATGACGCAGGATGTGAACCAGAACTGGCAGAGCCACGTCGCGCAAACCGGCGTAACCTGCTGGACGTGCCACCGCGGAAACAACATCCCGCAAGAAGTGTGGACTTTGCCGGAGGAGGAATCCTCCACCATTGCCAACAACCGCAACGGGCAGAACACGCCGATTGCGGCCAATGGCTACAGCTCGCTGCCCTATGGCGCGGTGGCGCGCTATCTGCTCGATGGTAACTCGGCCGAAGGAATCCGTGTGGCTTCCACCAGCATGCATCCGGGCGACAATGCGACGACGACGATGGAGACAGAAGCGACCTATTCGCTGATGATGCATATGTCGCAGTCGCTGGGTGTGAACTGCACCTTCTGCCACAACACGCAGTCGTTCAGCAGCTGGAGCAATTCCACGCCGCAACGGACAACGGCATGGCACGGTATCCGCATGGCGGGCAATATCAACGAGGCCTACATCACGCCTCTGACCGATGTGTTCCCGGCGAACCGCCTCGGTCCGATGGGTGATCCTTACAAGGTCAATTGCACGACCTGCCACCAGGGGCTGAACCGTCCGATGGGCGGGGCACGTATGGTCGCGGATTATCCGGGACTGCAGCGCCTTCTCATCAGCAATGCCGCGACTGACGGCGTAGAGGTTGAAGCGGTGCCAGCCACCGAGATGACCGACGCCAACTGATCCTTTAGGGTCGCCTATGACAGGGGAAAGGGGAGCCTTCGCGCTCCCCTTTTTTTGCGCTCAATCACGGCGGCGAGAGCGGCGCGCTACATCCAGCAGATGGACAGGGAAGGATAGCGCAAGCGGCAGCGCGACCCACAGCCATCCGGCTCCGGTCAACGCAGCGCGCAGGCCCAGCAGCATCAGCACGCCGGGCAGCAGCAGCAAGGCGATATCGCTCACCGACCAGCCGCGCGTCTTGAGATAGATCGCCTCTGCCAGCATCACCACGAGCACGAGATCGACCGCATGTCCGCTGGCGAAGAACGCACCCATTGGTTCAGCCAAACGGGCCGTTCATCTGTACGACCTGCCAATTGAGTGCCCCTGCGATCGTCACCCACGCCAGATAAGGCACGAGCACAAGGCTGGCCAGTTTCGACACCCGCCAGCAATAGACGATCAGCACCGCGATCGAGAGCCAAAGCAGCGTCAGCTCCCAGAAGGCCCAATCAGGGCGTTGCAGGCGGAAGAACAGCAGGCTCCAGGTGATATTGAGAAACGCATTGGCAGCGAACAGGCCGATCAGCGTGTCGGCGACCCTGGTGCTCGGTGCCTTCCACCAGGCGGTTGTGAAAGCGATTACTGCAAAGGCGAACACCGTCGTCCAGACAATCGGGAAAACGAAAGCGGGCGGGTTCCATTCGGGCTTTTCGAGCTCCTGATACCACGGCCCCAGATCGGTCAGCGTCCCGCCAATCGCGGCAACCGCGAAAGCGGCGAGCCCCGCCAGCACGGCGGGCATGATCCAGCTCTTGCTCATCGTGCGACGGGCTTCAGGCCGAGCAGATGCGCGGTGTCTTTGAGGAAAATCCTGAGATGCGCCATCGGCTTCGCGCGCACCAGCCGCTTGTTCATATAGGCCTGCCAGGTCAGCTGCTGCACATCCTTGTCATCGCACATATCGACAAAGCGTTCGCGGCGTTTGTCGCTCGAATACCAGAAATGCTGCATGATCCCGAGCACCCAGAACACGCGGCCATGTTCTTTCATAAAGGCCTTGCGCGCCTTTTTGAGCACGGCGGGATTGGCGGTGCGGACAAATTCGTCCGCCGTTTGCGCGGCAATGCGGCCGCAGGTCATGGCGTAGTAGATCCCCTCGCCCGAGGCAGGAGCGACCACGCCGGCGGCATCGCCTGCCACCAGCACATCGCGGCCATTGTCCCACTTCTTGAGCGGCTTCATCGGAATGGGCGCGCCTTCGCAGCGGATCGTCTCGCAGCTGTCGAGGCCCATGTCGTCGCGCATCGTCTCCACTGCCCCGCGCAGCGAGAAGCCTTTGTGCGCGCTGCCCACGCCGACGCTCGACTGGTCGCCATGCGGGAAGACCCAGGCGTAGAAATCGGGCGAAAGGTGGCCCTGATACAGGACGTCGCAGCGCGAACCGTCAAAGCCCTGCGGCGTGCTTTCGGGCGAGGCGATAACTTCGTGATAGGCGAACACGCAGCGCATTTTCGCCGCGTCCTTGATATTCTCCCGCGCCACGGCAGACCGGGCGCCATCGGCCCCGATCACCAGCTTGGCGCGCACGCGGTGGAGATCGCCGCCGCGTTCGGTGCGGAAGCACACGATTGCGCCCGCGGCATCGTCGCGCTCGATATGATCGAATGTGCCCGTCTGCCGCACCGCGCCCGCTGCCGCCGCACGGTTGCGCAGCCATTCGTCAAACTCGTCACGGTCAACCATGCCGACGAAGCCGGTCTCGCCCACCGGCATATCGACCGCGCGGCCCGATGGTGCGACCATGCGGGCGGATTTGGCCTTGGCCACCAACAGGCTTTCGGGAATGGCAAAGTCTTCGAGCAGGCGCGGCGGAACCGCGCCGCCGCAT
Source organism: Aurantiacibacter sp. KMU-128 (assembly GCF_056933515.1). NCBI lineage: Bacteria > Pseudomonadati > Pseudomonadota > Alphaproteobacteria > Sphingomonadales > Erythrobacteraceae > Aurantiacibacter > Aurantiacibacter sp. KMU-128. The sequence continues at coordinate 476,157 of NZ_JBXORT010000001.1, read as the reverse complement.
GGCTTGATGCGTCCTGCACGGTCGAGCAGCATGACTGTGCGTCCGGCGCGCGCCAGATCGCAAGCTGCGGTTGCGCCCGAGGGCCCGCCACCAACAACGACCACGTCGTAAACTGTCTCACTCATGCGAAAACCTCCCCGTCTTTGCTCTGCAGGCTGGCACGAACTGCAGCACCGCCGGTCGCCTTGATCGCAAGGATCGCAGCCAGCACGAAGGCCGCTGCCTCCAGACTGAAAATCAGCTGGAACGCGCTGCCGTCATCGCCCATGGCGCGGCGCGCCAGATCGACGCCGACCGCGCCGGACAGCCCGCCGATGCCGAATGCAATCGCCTGCGATGCACCCCAAACCCCCATGCGCACGCCTTCGCGCGTCGTCTCGCCCGCGCCCGCCAGCCCCATCATCGCGCCGATGGAGGAGACGGCGAAGACGCCATTGCCCAGCCCCAACAGGAAGACGTTGATGCCAAGTGGCCAGCCCGGCCCCGCCACCGCCGCCAGCCCCAAAGCGCCCAAAGCGCTACCCGACATGAGACAGCCGCTCACCACCCAGACGCGCAATCCGTCAGGCCGCTTGCCGGTAAAGGCGCTCCCGCCGACACCAGCGATAATCATACCGAGCAGAATGCCGCCCTGATGCTGCCCGCCAAGCTGGGTGGATTCACCCGGAGTCATGCCGAAGACAAGGCCTGCGAAGGGCTCAAGGATCAGATCCTGCATCGAGAAGGCGATCATCGAGACGAAGATAAAGACGGTAAAGCGCCGCGCAGCGGGTTCACGCCAGATCTCGGAAATAGCAGCGCGGAAATCGGGCGCGGCCTCGTCTTTCGCCGCATTGCCGAACTGGCCCGCCTGCCGTTCCAGCCGCCACGTCGCGAGCACGGTCAGCGTGAAGGTCACGACCGCCAGACCACCCGCTACCAGAAGCAGCCTTTCGGGCGAAAATGGCTTGAGCAATGCGCCTACCGTAATGGCCGAAATGACGATCCCCGCGACCATCATGATCCACGTCACTGCTGCCGCTGCCGCGCGTCGCTGGGGCGCAACGCCCGATGCGAGCAGCGCCAGCGCCGACGTCCCGCCTGCACCCACGCCGACACCGATTAGCGTGTAGGCGAGCACTGCCAGCGCGAACCCTGCAAATGGCGCGCTTGCCAGCAGCAAGGTCGCCTGCGTCGCCAGCAAAGATGCCGCGCCCAGCAGCGCGATGCCGCCGATAATCCACGGGACACGCGCGCGGCCCTTGTCCGAACCGTGGCCGAACAGCGGGCGAGCAAGCTGCACGGCATAATGCCATGCCACCAGCCCTGCAGGAATGGCCGCCGCCAGCGCGAACTCGACCACCATCAGCCGGTTGAGCACCGTGGTTGCCAGCATCACCAGCGCGCCAATGCTTGCCTGCACCAAACCGATGCGGATGATACCCAGCCAGCCGAACCCCGTGGAAGCGCGGGTGGGTGAAAGCGAGCCGTGCATCAAATGTATCCCCCCAGCCCCAGTGCTGCCGCGAGCATTCCCAGCACGTAAAGCGTGACGCCCGTGGCGTTGTACCACGGCGCATATTGCGCCGGATTGCGCAGCAGTTTCGGCATACAGGCGAGTTGCGCGGCGAGCAGGACGCTGACAGCGATGGCGGATAGCGAGAGCTCCCATTGCCGAAGCAACACGACCACCACGATCTGCGGCAGCGCCATCACCGCGCAGGCGAGCTTCGCCGCGCGGTCAACGCCCAGCGTCACGGGCAAAGAGCGCAGACCCGTCGCCCGGTCACCCTCCACCGCTTTGAAATCGTTCAAAGTCATGATCCCGTGCGCGCCCAGGCTATAGAGTCCCAGAACCAGCAGGATCGGCAGCGCGGGCAGCGCGCCCGCCATCACGCTTGCGCCAGTGAACCAGCTCAATCCTTCATAGGTCATGGCAACCACAGCGGGGCCGACCCAGCCGCTCGTCTTGAAACGGAATGGCGGCGCGGAATAGGCCCAGGCGCAGGCAAGGCCGAAGATCGTCGCGGCGAAGACCCAAGGCCCGATCAGCCAACCTGTGAGAAGCGAAAGGCCGGTCCACAGCACCGCAATCCGCAGTCCCCAAGTGCCGCCTATGCGGCCCGACGGGATGGGGCGGTCGGGTTCGTTGATCGCGTCGACATGGCGGTCAAACCAGTCATTCACCGCTTGGCTCGTCCCGCAGACGAGCGGCCCTGTCAGCAGAATACCGGCGAGGAGAAAGGGCCAGCGCCCGTCGAGCCCGACGCCTGAAGACACCACCCCACACATGAACGCCCACATTGGCGGAAACCATGTGATCGGCTTGAGCAGCGTCAACACATCCCGCATCGCCGGGGGCGACACAGGGTGAGTCGAAGCTACGGAACGGACCATCCCGGAAGGCTATGCCTGACCGCGGGAAGTGTCAAACTAAATGGACACTAGCAAGGTTGACAGATTACTCGCCGTCGCTGCCGAGATTGCCCAGCCCGTGGCGGTGGAGCTTCGAATAGAGGCTCTGGCGGCTGAGGCCGAGGATTTCGGCCGCCGAGGCGCGGTTGTCCGATGTGCGCGAAAGCGCCGCCTCTATGCACAGGCGTTCGATCAGATCGGTGGATTCGCGCACAATGTCCTTGAGCGACATCCGCCCCACCAGTTCGGTCAGCTGTTCGACCGAGCGCGGCGCGTCGGTTGTGGCGGGCTCCATATCACGCAAGCGGCGTCCCACCGGCCGGATCACGAGGCCCAGATGCGGATCGTCGCTCTGCGTCTGCACCGCAGAAAGCTCGACCGGCTCACCCTGAAAATCATCGCTCGCACCCACGACCGTACTGACATTGCGCGCCACGCCATCCTTGGCGAGCTGGCCCTTGACCAGTTCGAGATCGATCCCCGGACGGCCGATATATTGCGCCAGCGGCTTACCGATCAACTGGTCGCTATGCGCAACCCCCACAAGTTCAGCGAATTCGGCATTCACTGCGACAATCTGCATCGCCGCATCGGCGAGCACAAAGGCATCGGGCATCCGCTGGACGATATCGAGCATTCTATGCGCCTCTCCCACCTGTGTTGGTGCAGAGGCGCGGACGAAGAGATAGGGTTTGCCGCGCTGCCTGAAGGTGACCGCGGACAGTGCCACTTCACTGTCATCACTCGCCAATGCCAGCGACAAGGGCGAAACGGCTTGCGTCGCGGTTGCCGCCCCAAGAAATCCGATCAGCGCGTCGCGCGAGCCGCGTGCAAAAACGCCCGACAGCTTGTTGCCAACAAGTTCGCCTTGCGCGGTTTTCAGGATGCGGTGCGCCGCCGGATTGGCTTCACGGATACGTTGGGTGTCGGCCTCCACAACCAGCACCGCATCACTCACTTCATCGAACAGCAATCGGTATCGCTGCTCTGCCTGCCGTAGCCGCAGATAGTCGCGCTCAAGCGCCTGCTGCGCTTGCAGGAAGCGCTGCTGCAGCGCGGCTTCCTCGCGCATATCGCGCCCCAGCGCCAGGCATCGGTCGGTGTTTTCGAAAGAGACCATGGCGTACCGGACCGGCAGATCCGCGCTTTTGCCCTTGTGGTTGATCTGCCGCCAGCGTTGTTGCCGGCCCGCGCGCATGGACGCGAGCAAATCTGTTGCCTTTTCGCGGCTGTCCGGCGTCACCGTGTCGAGCCAGACCTGACCAATCCAGCCTTCAAGCTCGGGGAACATCACCGGATCGCCGCTGCCGCCAACGACCACCCCGTCCCTGTCCAATACAAGCGCAATGTCGCCGGCGATAAGCGACAGTTTTGCCGCCGCGTCCGGATCGCAGTCGTCAAAGATTCCGGCGAAGTCACCGAAATGCAGCTTGCCTTCAATGCTGTGTTTGCGCGTGAGCATCCAGTTTTTGAAACGCAATTAGAGGACAGGGTTACCCACAGTTGCGGGCGACGGGACTAGCCGATCCGCCAGAGCAAGAGCAGCCTCGGCGCAATTCGCCGTACCGTCCGCGCCGGTTTTTTCGACCAGCGAAGGATCGGCCTGGACCGCCTGTCCTCCAATAATGACTTTGACCTCTGAGCATTGCGAAACGCTGCGGATCGCCGTCACAAGATTGGCTATTTCCGCGCTATGACAGTCTGTTGAGACCGTCAATCCCACGAGGTCGAAGGAATGTCCGGCGCACAGCTGCAACAATTGCGGGCGCTGCGTTTCAGGCAGCGCTTCACTGTCCCAACCCGCCCGCGCAAACACTTCCTCGATCATCAGCGTGCCAAAGCTGTGCTGGTCACCCGGCATGGGCGTAAAGAGCGCGCTGCGCACTTTCCCGCTGCTGTGTGTGCGATCGGGGTAGCGCAGGGCGATTTCCCGCATCAATTCCTGCAAGCGCCACAGCCCCATCGTCACATCAACGAAATCGCAGGTGTCGTCTTGCCAGTACTCGCCCAGCTTCCTTGCGGTCGGCGCCAGCAGGTCAACGAGAATCGACTCGATCCGCACACCGCGGGCAATCATCGACTCGATCAGATTGAGCGGAACGTCGATGTCGCCATCAAGGATCAACGGCACAAAGGCACGAATCTCATCGCGGCCCAAAACAGACGACTCGGAGCGGGCGGCCACCTTCGGCATACTCCCCTTTTCGGGTCCGTGTGCGAGAAGCAGACGCGGTAGAATTTCCCGCTCCACAAGATCGCTGAGGAAGGCGTCGCCACCATATAGGCCCGCCCTAACATTTACAGTTTCAGGCGGAAAGGCGTTTGATTTACGGCGATAATCTCTCGCACCGTCGCTCCAACCGCGTGGATTGCCGAATTCAGGTTTACCCGCTGGACCGGATTGAGATGCCATAGCCGACCCTCCCAGGAATCGACGCGCTGCGCGCTCAGCTCGCGCCACCAAGAACCGTCCCGGCAATGCAACGAACAAATTGGACCCTACGCCTCTTTGTCAATTCTGGCAAACACATCCGTGTCAATTTTTATTGTCGTCCAGTTTAGTTGACACCCTCCCCTGTAAAGGCGTAGGCTCCGTCCCTAATCAGCGGAAGGCCAGTTCTGCGAAGAACGTGGCCGCGCAATGAGGGGACAGGAACGGTAATGCGGAACGGGGCGATTACCCACGCGAAGCAAACCAGCAGCCAGCCAGCTGCCGATCCCCTATACACGCCCGAACAACGCAAGCGCCGCGATGAAAGCCGCTGGACGCTGGTGCAAGGCCTGCTCGCCCCGCTGCAATTCGTCGTCTTTCTGGTCAGCTTTGTACTCGTGCTGCGCTATCTCGATTCAGGTCGGGGCGCATTTGCGGCGGATCTCTCGGTCGTCATCAAGACGCTCGTTTTGTACACGATCATGATCACCGGCTCGATCTGGGAGAAGGTCGTGTTCGGCAAATGGCTGTTTGCCAAGCCGTTCTTCTGGGAAGACGTGTTCTCCATGCTCGTGCTCGCTTTGCACACCGCCTATCTGGTGATGCTGCTGGGCGCGATCGGCACGGTGGAGCAGCGGCTGTTCGTCGCGCTGGCGGCTTACGCCACCTATGTCATCAACGCAGGCCAGTTTATCATCAAGCTGCGCGCCGCCCGCTTGCAGGCGGCGCAAATGACGGCGGCGACGGCATGAGCGTCGGGCAAACCGCCCCTGTGCAAAGCGGCGTGCAAAACGGCGTGCAAAACGGCGCCGACTGCGCCCCCGTCCTTCGTGAGCGCGGTCAAAGAGAAGTCTTCTGCGGCCTGACCGGCATCATCTGGCTGCACCGCAAGATGCAGGACGCCTTCTTCCTCGTCGTCGGCTCGCGCACCTGCGCGCATTTGCTGCAAAGCGCCGCCGGGGTGATGATCTTTGCCGAGCCGCGCTTCGCCACCGCAATCATGGAAGAGCGCGATCTGGCGGGCATGGTCGATGCGCAGGACGAGCTTGACCGGATTGTCGAGCAATTGCTCGCCCGCCGCCCCGATATCGGCACGCTGTTCCTCGTCGGCTCCTGCCCGTCCGAAGTCATCAAGATGGATCTGGGCAAGGCTGCGCAGCGGCTCGGCGCGAAATATGCAGGGCGCACGCGCATCCTCAACTATTCGGGCAGCGGGATCGAAACGACCTTCACCGAGGGCGAGGATGCCTGTCTTGCCTGCCTCGTTCCCGAAATGCCTGCGGGCGAACCTGATGCAGCGCCCGAGTTGCTGATCGTCGGCGCGCTTCCCGATATTGTCGAGGACCAGTTCCTTCGTCTGTTTGCAGAGCTCGGCATCGAACGCGTGCACTGTCTGCCTGCGCGCAATGCGAGCGACCTCCCCTCGGTCGGCGCGCATACGCGCTATCTCCTCGCCCAGCCTTTCCTCACGGAAACCGCGCTGGCGCTGGAAGATCGCGGTGCGCAGCGGCTCGATGCCCTTTTTCCGTTCGGCGCAGAAGGCACGACCGACTGGCTGCGCGCCGCCGCCAATGCCTTTGGCGTCGATGAAATGCATTTCAACCGCGTGGTCGCACCGGGTCGCGAACGGGCCAAGCGCGCTATCGAACACAGCCGCGAACGGTTGGCGGGCAAGCGCATTACCTTCCTGCCCGATTCGCAGCTGGAAGTGCCGCTGGCGCGGTTCCTGCAAACCGAACTGGGAATGGTGCCGGTCGAAGTCGGCACGCCCTATCTGCACCGCGCGCATCTCGCCAAAGACCTCGCTTTGATCTCGGACAATGCACGGATCAGCGAAGGGCAGCATCTTGACCGCCAGTTGGACCGAGTCCGCGAGGACCGCCCGGATCTGACTGTCTGCGGACTTGGCCTTGCCAACCCGCTGGAAGCTGAAGGCTTTGCGACCAAGTGGGCGATCGAGCTCGTTTTCTCGCCGATCCACGGTTTCGATCAGGCAGGTGACCTCGCCGAACTCTTTGCACGACCGCTGCGGCGGCGTGATGTGCTGGAGGTGTAGGGGCGATGCAGCTTTCCGTCTGGACATATGAAGGCCCGCCCCATGTCGGCGCAATGCGCGTCGCGACCGCGATGGAACGTATGCACTACGTGCTCCACGCGCCGCAGGGCGACACCTATGCCGATCTGCTGTTCACGATGATCGAGCGGCGGGGCAAGCGCCCGCCGGTCACCTACACAACCTTCCAGGCGCGCGATTTGGGCAAGGATACCGCGCAGCTGTTCCAGGACGCGGCGCGCGATGCGGTCGAACGCTTCCAGCCGCAGGCGGTGATGGTGGGCGCAAGCTGTACGGCGGAGCTGATCCAGGACGATCCCGCCGGCCTTGCCGAAGCCATGCGCCTGCCCTGCCCCGTGATCCCGCTCGAACTGCCGAGCTATCAGCGCAAGGAGAACTGGGGCGCGGCGGAAACCTTTTATCAGGTCGTGCGCACGCTGGCCGACACGGCGATCACCCCGCGCGGGGAAAAGACCGCGCTGGTCAATATACTCGGCCCTGCTGCTCTGGGTTTCCGCCACCGCGATGATGTGATCGAAATTCGCAAGATCCTCGATGCTCTGGGGATCGAGGTCAATCTGGTCGCCCCGCTTGGCGCGACGCCTGAAGACATCACCCGCATCGGTGCCGCCGATTTCAACATCGTGCTCTTTCCCGAAATCGGGGAAGAGGCATCGCGCTGGCTGGAGAAGACTTTCCACCAGCCCGCCATCCGCACAGTGCCCATCGGCGTAGGTGCCACCCGCGAATTCATCATCGCCGTCGCCGCCCTTGCCGGCGTCGACCCCGCTCCTGCGCTGGGCGATAGCGGCAGCCGGATGCCGTGGTGGAGCCGCTCGGTCGATTCGACCTATCTCACCGGCAAGCGCGTCTTCATCTTCGGCGACGCGACCCATGCGGTGGCCGCTGCACGCATCGCGCATGAGGAACTGGGCTTCGAAGTCTGCGGCCTTGGCTGCTACAACCGCGAATTCGCCCGTGAAGTGCGCAATGCCGCCAAGAAGTATGGCGTGGAGCCGCTCATTACCGACGATCATCTGGTGGTCGAAGACGCCATCGCCGCCGCCGCACCCGAACTGGTGCTGGGCACGCAAATGGAGCGGCACATCGCCAAGCGGCTGGGCATGGCCTGCGCAGTCATCTCCTCACCTGTCCACGTGCAGGATTTCCCCGCGCGCCATAGCCCGCAAATGGGATTCGAAGGCGCGAATGTCATTTTCGACACCTGGGTGCACCCGCTGGTGATGGGTCTGGAAGAGCACTTGCTCACCATGTTCCGCGACGATTTCGAATTCTCGGACGAGGCGGGCCCCTCGCACCATGCGGCGCATTCGTCCGCCAAGAAGACCGCGCCGGAAGAGCCGGAAGCACAAATGCCGGCTGCCGCCAACGATCTCTGGACCCCCGAAGCCGAGCGCGAGCTCAAGAAAATCCCGTTCTTCGTTCGCGGCAAGGCGCGGCGTAACACCGAAGCATTCGCCGCCGACCAAGGCCGCGCGCAGATCGATCTCGACACGCTTTACGACGCAAAGGCGCATTATGCTCGGTAATCGCAAAGCTCCCGTGCGCGTCGCCATTGTGACGCTCGACAACCACCTGAAAGGTGCGGTCGAGCGCGCCGGTGAAACCCTGCGCGACAGCGGCGTTTCGCTCTCGCTCCACGCCGCAGCCGACTGGGATCGCGGCGCTGCGCTGGAAGACACGAAGCGCGCCATTGCAACGGCCGATTTCGTCATCGTCACCATGCTGTTCCTCGACGATCACGTGCGTACGATCATGCCCGATCTGGAAGCGCGGCGTGAGGAATGCGACGCGATGGTCTGCATGATGTCGGCAGGCGAAGTGGTGAAGCTGACCCGGATGGGGCAATACCGCATGGATGCGCCCGCCAAGGGGCCGCTGGCGCTGCTCAAGAAACTGCGCGGATCGAAGAAATCGGGCGCAAGCTCGGGCGCCGGCCAGATGAAGATGCTGCGCCGTCTTCCCAAAATCCTCAAATTCATTCCCGGCACCGCGCAGGATGTGCGCGCCTATTTCCTCACCCTGCAATACTGGCTGGCCGGTTCGGACGAGAATGTCGTCCACATGGTGCGCGCGCTGATCAACCGTTACGCCACCGGTGACCGCGCGTGGCGGGCGGGCGAGGAAAAGGTCGAGCCGCCGCGCGAATATCCCGAATGCGGGGTCTATCACCCGCGCACCGACCAGAAGATCAGCGAAAGCCTGCGGCTGCTGCCGCGCAAGGGCGGCGAGAACGGCACGGTCGGGGTGCTGCTGCTGCGCTCTTACCTGCTGGGCAAGGATGCAGGGCATTACGATGGCATGATTGCCGCGCTGGAAGCGGCGGGCCTCCGCGTCATCCCCGCCTTCGCCAGCGGTCTTGATGCCCGCCCCGCAATAGAGAAATTCTTCGTCCGCGAAGGCCAGCCGACGGTGGACGCAGTGATCAACCTCACCGGTTTCTCGCTGGTGGGTGGCCCCGCCTACAACGACTCCGAAGCCGCGGTTGAGACCTTGGCGGGGCTAAACCTGCCCTACCTCGCCGCCCATGCCATCGAATTCCAGACGCTGGGCGAATGGCGCAAGCGCGCGCAGGGACTGCTGCCGCTGGAAGCCACCATGATGGTCGCGCTGCCCGAATTGGACGGGTCGATCTGCCCCAGCGTATTCGGCGGACGCTCCGATCCCGGCGGACATTGCGAAGGATGCGAGCGCCACTGCGCCACGCCCTCAGCCGAGAATGTCCGCGCCATGATGTGCTGCGAAGAGCGGGCCGAGGCACTAGCCGCGAAAACGGTCAAACTCATCCGCCAGAGCCGCGCCAAGCGGGCCGAGCGGCGCGTCGCGATCACACTGTTCAACTTCCCGCCCAACGCCGGCGCGACTGGCACAGCAGCCTTCCTCGCCGTTTGGGAATCGCTGTTCGCCACCCTCACCCGCCTAAAGGCGGAAGGCTATATGGTGCATCTGCCCGCATCGGTAGACGCGCTGCGCGAAGCCGTGCTCATTGGCAATTCGGAGCGCTACGGCGCCGATGCCAATGTTGCCGCGCGGATCGCGGCAGACGACCATGTCCGGCGCGAAGAGCATCTGGCTGAAATCGAAGCACAATGGGGCCCTGCGCCAGGCAAAATCCAGTCGGATGGTGCCAGCATCCATGTGCTCGGCGCGCAATTCGGCAATGTCTTTGTCGGTATCCAGCCCGCCTTTGGTTATGAAGGCGATCCGATGCGGTTGCTGTTTGACGGCACCTTTGCCCCGACCCATGCCTTTGCCGCTTACTACCGTTATCTGCGCGAGGATTTCCGCGCCCATGCGGTGCTGCATTTCGGCACCCACGGCGCGCTGGAGTTCATGCCGGGCAAGCAGGCGGGCCTCAGTGGCGATTGCTGGCCCGAACGGCTGATCGGCGATCTTCCCAATTACTATCTCTACGCCTCGAACAATCCGTCCGAGGGCATTCTGGCGAAGCGCCGTTCGGGCGCGACACTGATCAGCTATCTGACGCCGAGCCTTGCCAAGGCGGGCCTCTACAAAGGCTTTGCCGAACTGAAGGCGAGCGTCGAGCGCTGGCGCGGCCTGCCTGATGGCGAGGAGCGCGCGGCGCTGCAGGAGCTGATCGTCGACCAGTGCGATGCGCTGGACATTAATTGCGCCAATCCGGAAGATCTTGCCGCGCAGCTATACGAGATGGAGCGCGCGTTGATCCCGCAGGGCCTGCACGTGCTCGGCCAGTCACCCGCCGGAACCGAGCGCGAGGAACTGCTCGCCGCGATGGCAGAGGCCGATCCCGACGCCGATACCAGGGCGCTGAACGCCGCGTTCGATGCCTGCGACGAACTGGGCGCGGTAATCCATGCGCTCGACGGCGGCTATACCAAGCCCGCACCGGGCGGCGATCTGCTCGCCAATCCCGAGGTGCTGCCGACGGGCCGCAACATCCACGGCTTTGACCCCTTCCGCATCCCCAGCCGCTTCGCTTGCGAGGAAGGCCGCGTGCAAGCCGAAGGTCTGATCGCCCGTCATGTCTCCACCGGCCAGCCTTATCCTGAAAGCCTCGCCATGGTGCTTTGGGGCACCGACAATATGAAGAGCGAAGGCGTGCAGATCGCGCAGGCGATGACACTGCTAGGCGCGCGCCCGCGGCATGACGGCTATGGCCGCCTGTGCGGCGCGGAACTAATCCCGCTTGCAGAACTGGGCCGCCCACGCATCGACGTGGTGATGACCCTCTCGGGCATTTTCCGCGACCTGCTGCCACTGCAAACGCGGATGCTGGCCGAGGCCGCTTTGCTTGCCGCACAGGCCGACGAGCCTGCCGACCAGAACTTCGTTCGCAAACACACGATCGCCCACGCCAAGACGCATGGCTGCGATATGGAAACCGCCGCGCTGCGCGTCTTCTCCAATGCCGAGGGGATGTATGGCGCGAATGTGAACCAGATGATCGAAGGCGGCGTCTGGGCCGATCCCGACGAGCTGGCGAACGCGTTCGAAACGCATAAGGGTTATGCCTACGGCGTGAACGGCACGCCGGTGCAGCAACGTGAATTGCTGCGCAGCGCGCTCGCCGAAGTCGAATTCACCTACCAGAACCTCGAGAGCGTCGAAGTCGGAATTACCGATCTCGATCAATATGTTGACGGACTTGGCGGCATCAGCCGTTCGGTTGCCCGGGCCAAGGGCCATGACGCGCCGGTCTATATTCTCGACGCAACCCAAGGCGCTGCCAAGGTCCGCACACTGGCCGAACAGGTTGCGCTGGAAACACGCAGCCGCACGCTCAATCCCAAATGGTTCGAAGGAATGCTGAAGCACGGCTATGAAGGTGTGAAATATATCGAGAACCATGTGACCAACACCTTCGGTTGGTCTGCCACCACCGGCCAGGTTGATCCTTGGGTTTACCAGAAGATTTCCGAGACTTTCGTGCTCGATCCCGAAATGCGCGAGCGGTTGGCCGCGCTTAACCCCAAAAGCTCGGCGCGGGTTGCCACACGCCTGCTCGAAGCCTGCGAACGCCGTTTGTGGGAGCCGGATGACGAGACGCTGGAGGCGCTGCAAGCAGCCTCTAACGATCTTGAAGACCGGCTCGAAGGCATAGTCGCGGCCGAATGAGGACAGTGCAATGAACCTGATGACACCCCCGAAGACAATGCAGCCCGATGGCGAAGGATCGGTGCAAGTCCAGCTTGATCCGCAAGACAAGATCAAGGGCGCGAAGGTTTTTGCCGTCTATGGCAAGGGCGGGATCGGCAAATCGACCACCTCGTCCAACCTCTCCGCCGCCTTCAGCAAGCTGGGCCACCGCGTGCTGCAGATCGGTTGCGACCCCAAGCATGACAGCACCTTCACACTCACCAAAAAGCTGATGCCGACGGTGATCGACGTGCTGGAAAGCGTGGAATTCCATTCCGAAGAGCTGCGCCCCGAAGACTATATGTTCGAAGGCTATAACGGCGTGATGTGTGTCGAGGCGGGTGGCCCCCCGGCGGGCACCGGCTGTGGCGGCTATGTCGTCGGCCAGACGGTCAAACTGCTTAAGCAACACCATTTGCTCGAAGATACCGATGTGGTGATTTTCGATGTGCTGGGCGATGTTGTTTGCGGCGGCTTCGCCGCACCCTTGCAGCACGCCGAGCGCGCGTTGGTGGTCGCCGCGAATGATTTTGACAGCATTTTCGCGATGAACCGCATCGTCGCCGCCATCGGCGCGAAGGCGAAGAATTATGACGTGCGGCTCGCCGGCGTGATCGCCAACCGCTCGGCCGCGACTGACGAGATTGACCGCTTCGCCGATGCCATCGGAATGCAGCGCCTCGCCCATTTCAAGGATCTCGACGCAATCCGCCGCAGCCGCCTGAAAAAGTGCACCCTCTTCGAAATGGATAGCGACGACCCGGACGTGCTCGCTGCGCAGATGGAATATATGCGGCTGGCGCAAATGCTCTGGGACGGGGTGGAGCCGCAAGTCGCCCACCCGATGAAAGACCGCGATATCTTCGACTTCCTGGGGTTTGAATGATGGCCAGCCACGCTCCCACCCAATATGATGCCCAGCGGGAAAAGCTCGCCGCCTATTTCGACGGGACGGCTCGCAAGGCGTGGATCGATCTCACCTCTGATGCCAAGGTCAGCGGCATCCGCGCCACGGTGCGCGCAGGACGCGATGAAATGCGTAATACGCTGCTCGGCTGGCTTCCCGTCGATATGCGGCGCACAACCCTGCTCGATGCCGGATGTGGCACGGGCGCGCTTAGCATGGAAGCGGCGTGCCGGGGTGCGGAAATCACCGCCATCGATGTTGCAGGCGGGCTTGTCGATATTGCCGCGAAGCGTGCCGACGGATTTACCGGACATGGCAAAATCCACTGGCGCACGGGCGATATGCTCGATCCCAATCTGGGCAGCTTCGACCACATCGTCGCGATGGATTCGCTGATCCATTATTCGCCCGAAGATATGGTGGCGACGCTCGCGAAGCTGACCGCGCGCTGCAACCGCTCGCTTCTGTTCACCTTCGCCCCGCACACGCCGCTGCTGGGCGCGATGCACAAGGTCGGCAAAGTCTTCCCGCGCAGCGACCGTTCGCCCGCGATTGTGCCGGTGGCGGAAAAGCGCTTGCGCGAACGGCTGGCCGCTCTCGCCGATTGGCGCGTGGCCCGCAGCCATCGCGTATCAAGCGGCTTCTACAAGTCCCAAGCATTCGAGCTGGTGCGCCGCTGATGGCCGAACGCGCTCCCCTTTCGGCAAAATGGACGCGGGTCGCGACGGCCTGGCTGCCCTTTGCCGATGCGGCGAGCACCGAGCTGCCGCTCGGCCAGTTGCTGCGTCTCTCGCTGTTCCAGGTGAGCGTTGGCATGGCGCTGGTGCTGCTGAACGGCACACTGAACCGCGTCATGATTGTCGAGCTGGGCATCCCTGCCTGGCTGGTCGCGCTAATGATCGCCGTGCCGCTGCTCGTGGCCCCCTTCCGTGCGGCGCTGGGCCACCGTTCGGACAATCACCGCTCGGTCCTCGGCTGGAAGCGGGTGCCTTATATCTGGTTCGGCACGCTGGGGCAGTTCGGCGGCCTTGCCATCATACCCTTCGCGCTTATCCTGATGAGCGGCCCTGCCACTTTTACGCTCGGCGTGATTGCCAGCATGGGCGCGTTCCTTCTCGCCGGAGCAGGAATGCACACCACGCAGACCGCAGGCCTCGCGCTGGCGACCGATCTCGCTCCCGAAAGCAAGCGTCCGCGCGCCGTGGCGCTGCTCTATGTGATGCTGCTCGTCGGCATGATGTTCGCCGCCTTTGTCATCGGCGGGATGCTGCAGGATTATTCGCACACACGGTTGGTGCAGGTGATCCAGAGCTGCGCGGTGATTACCGTGCTTTTGAACATGACCGCGCTCTGGAAGCAGGAGGCGCGCAACCGCGCGGCGACCGATATTGCCGAAGCGCCGCCCGCCTTTGCCGCCGTCTGGCGCGAATACACTGCCCGGCCCAGCACGGTGCGGCTGCTCGTCGCGATTGCGCTCGGCACGATGGGCTTTGCCATGCAGGACGCGCTGCTCGAACCCTTTGGCGGCGAGATTCTCGGCCTCTCGGTGGGCGCGACAACGCGGCTGACCGGTGCATGGGCAATGGGCGCGCTCTGCGGCTTTGCCTGGTCGGGCCACCGACTTACCCGCGGCGGCGATCCGCTGCGCCTGTCGGGAGCGGGCGGTGTGATCGGCGTCACAGCCTTCCTGATCGTGCTATTCGCAGCCCCGCTCTCCGCCCCCTTCCTTCTGACGGTTGGTGCGCTGCTGATCGGCCTTGGCGTCGGAATGTTCTCGGTCGGCACGCTGGTGGCCGCGATGGATCTTGCGAAAGACCACAAGGCGGGCCTCGCACTCGGCGCATGGGGCGCAGTGCAAGCAACGGCCACGGGCCTTGCCATCGCCATGGGCGGCGCGATGCGCGACCTTATTGGCGACTACGCGGTGGCCGACGGTTTCGGTGCGGCGATGGCGGGCCGCGCGACCGGCTACACGGCGGTCTACACTCTCGAAATTCTCCTCTTGCTGGGCACGCTGGTTGTGCTCGGCCCCCTTGTCGGACGCAACCGCACCGACGCTTCCACGCCCGGAAGCGCCCGGTTCGGCTTGCAGGAGTTTCCGACATGATCCTCGTGAAAGGAAAAAGCGATGGCTGACGGTAATATTGTTGGGTCGATAGACCTTGCGGAGATAGCGCTCTCGCTATTCTTCCTGTTCTTTCTTGCGCTCGTCTTCTGGCTGCGACGCGAAGACCGGCGCGAAGGCTATCCGCTGGAAGATGCGGTGACAGGCCATGTCGGGCAATATGGCGGCCCGCTGAGCACGGCTTCGCCCAAGACGTTCAAACTGCCCTTCGGCAAAGGCACCGTGTCTTATCCGCGCAGCCGCCGCGACGGGCGCGAGCCGGTAGAAATCGCTGCACGGCGCCGCGAGAATTTCGCCGGTGCGCCCTATTTCCCTACCGGCAATCCGCTGGCTGACGGGGTTGGCCCTGCCAGCTACGCCCAGCGTGAAAACTATCCCGACATGACCGCCCACGGCACGGCGCGCATCGTGCCGATGTCGAGCGATGCCGACTTCGGGGTTGCCCACTTCCTGCTCAGCACCGATCCGCGCGGGCTGGACGTGATCGGCGCCGACAAGAAGGTGGCAGGCAAGGTGAGCGATATGTGGGTGGACCGTTCCGAACACATCGTGCGCTATCTCGAAGTCGATATCGGTGACAAGAAAGTGCTCGCGCCCATGGCGATGGCGGTGGTCAAGCGCGACTATGTCGAGATCGACGCGATCAATGCCGCTGACTATGCCGGCGTTCCGGCGCTGGCATCGGCGACCGAGATCACCCGCCTCGAAGAAGAGCGCGTGATCGGCTACTTCGGCGGCGGCTATCTCTACGCCAAGGAGTGCCGGCAGGAGCCGCTCATATGATGGAATATGAGAACGAGCCCGTGCGCGGCCTGCCGGGGGAGCTGCCGCAAGGCGAGCGCATCCTCTGGCAGGGCGCGCCGGACTGGCGGGTGTTCCTGCGCAGTGCGCTATACTCCCGCTGGATCGCGCTCTACTTCGCCGCGCTGGCGCTGGTCAGCCTCGCCAGCGGTTCGGTGGGAGGCGCGGTGGCGAGTGTGATTGGCGGGCTTGGCACGATCGGCCTGCTGGCCGGATTTGCCGTGCTGGTGGCGCGTACCAGCGTTTACACCATCACCAATCGCCGCATCGTTCTGCGCATCGGCGTGGCGCTGAATGCCTGCGTCAATTTGCCCCTGAAAATGATCGGCTCTGCCCATTTGCGTTCACAATTGGGCGAGACCGGAGATATCGCGCTGGAGCTCGTGGGGCGTCACGGGCTTGGTTATGCGATGCTCTGGCCGCACGCGCGCCCGTGGCGGATCAGCCCCGTACAGCCAATGTTGCGCGCCGTGCCCGATGCGGCAAAAGTCGCCAAGCTGCTGGGTGATGCCTGCGCGGCGGTAGTGCCCAATGTGCGCGGAGAACTCGTCAGCACCAATGGCCGCGCCGCCAGCGCCGGTCTGGAGGAAGCCACCGCATGAGCCATACGCACGATCACGAAAACACCGTCCCCGGCCCCGCGCTTGCCAGCGCCATGGTGCTGGTGCTCGCCTGCCTCGGCCTCGCCACGGCGGCCTCATTGGGCTTCGTCGACCGGCTTGCCGTGCCCGAGGTGACGCGGGCGGAGGCAAATGTCGGCGCGGTTGCGGAGCGCAACCTGCGCTTTACCGACCAGGCCGATGGCACTGTCCTCGTCAGCGACGGTGACAGCGGGGAAACGGTGGCCGTGATCGATATGGAAACGCAAAGCGGCGGCTTCGTGCGCGGCGTGATGCGCGGCATGGCGCGCGAACGGCGGATGCATTCCGTCGGTTCCGAACCGCCCTTTGCGCTCACCCTGTGGGAAGACGGCTCGCTCTCGCTTGTCGATACGGCGACCAACCGCAGTATCGAATTGGGCGCATTCGGAGCAGATAACCGGACGGTCTTCCTCGAAATGCTCGACCAGGGAGATGCCTCATGAGTGCCCGCAGCTTCGATCTGCCGTGCCGCATCAGCGTGGAGCAGAGCGCGAACCACTTCCACGCCCATGTCGAACTGGCCGACAACATCGCCATCGAACCGGGCGACAGCGTGCGCGTCCATGGCGATCCGATCCAGATCGCGTTCGGCGAAACCGCCGTGTTTGACCGCATGGCCACCGTAACTCGTGCGACGCCGCTGGGCCGCGCGTGGACGCGGCTGCTGGCCTATTTCGATTTCAAAGAACTCTACGAAGTGAGTTTTAACCCGGGGAGGGTGCGATGAACGCACACACACCAATCACCAAAGACGATGCCATGGAATTGGCGAAAGAGAACACGGTACTCAGCCCGCGTTTCTACACCACCGATTTCGATGCGCTTGATGCCATCGACGTGTCTTCGGTGCGCCGTGAATGGGACGCACTGATCGCGGAAATGCAGGGTGATCCCAACAAAACGCACTTCAAGAAGGATGATAGCTTCATCGGTGCAATCGACCGGCTTGAGCCGGAACTGCGCGCCGAGTTTGTCGATTTCCTCGTCAGCTCGCTCACCGCCGAATTTTCGGGCTGTGTGCTCTATGCCGAGATCGCCAAGCGGACGAAAAATCCCGACGTGAAGCAGCTGTTCAAACTGCTCGCCCGCGATGAAAGCCGCCATGCCGGTTTTATCAATGAAAGCCTGAAGGATGCGGGCATCGGCATCGACCTCGGCTTCCTGACGCGCACCAAGAAATACACCTTCTTCAAGCCCAAATTTATCTGGTACGCGGTCTATCTGTCGGAAAAGATCGGCTATTCGCGCTATATCACGATCTACCGCCACCTTGCCGCCAACCCCGACAAGCAGATCCACCCGATTTTCAGCTGGTTCGAGGAATGGTGCAATGACGAGTTCCGCCATGGCGAGGCTTTCGCGCTGCTGATGCACGCCGATCCCAAGCTGCTGAAAGGCCACAACAAGCTGTGGATCCGTTTCTTCCTGCTCTCGGTCTACGCCACCATGTATGTGCGCGATCACAACCGTCCGGTGTTCCACGCCGCGCTGGGCATTGATCCGACCGTCTATGACTACAAGGTCTTCAATATCTGCAACCAGATTTGCCGCCAGGTCTTCCCGGTGGAGCTGGACATCGACAGCCCTGCCTTCCGCGCGCAAATGGAAGGCCTGCGCCGCGCCAATGACACGATCCAGGCGGGCAAGGAAAAAGGCGGTGTTGGCGGATATTTGACCCAGATCAATGGAATGGCGCGCGCCGGATGGCATTTCGCGCGGATGTATTTCCACCGCACAAAAACCAACACCATCACCCAAGCCACCCCGATGCGCCCTGCATGGTAAGCTGGAGCGGCCATATTCTGCCGGTTCTGGCGACCATTGCGATCTGGTTCATCGCCACAGGGCTTGTGGCGTGGCTGGACAATCGCGGCGAAAAGACTTTCCCGCGCAGCCTCGCCTGGGGCGGAGCCGCAGGGCTGCTCGGCCTGTGCGTGGTATTCCTCAGCATGGGTTCGGTCAGCGTCTGGGCGTCCTACGCTGCGTTTGGCGGCGCGCTGATGGTGTGGACTTGGCACGAGATCGGCTTCCTCACCGGTGCCGTTTCCGGTCCGCGGCGTGTCGCTTGCGACCCGCAAGTGAGCGGCTGGGAACGCTTCCGGCAGGCGAGCGAGACGCTGGTGCACCATGAAATCACGCTGGCGGTTACCGCCGTGCTGCTGATCTCGCTCACCTGGAACGCGCCCAACCAGATCGCCGCGATGACCTTTGCCATGCTGTATACAATGCGGCTGTCGACCAAGCTCAACATCTTCCACGGTGTGCCCAATTCGGCGACCGATATCCTGCCGCCGCATCTGGCCTATCTGAAAAGCTATTACGGCCCGCAGCGTTTCAGCTGGCTGCTTATCTCATCGATTGCCGCTGCCGCAGCGCTTAGCTTCTGGCTGGGCACGCTGGCGATCGCTGCACCTGCGGGCAGTGCGGAGGCGGTGGGTGCAAGCCTGCTGTTCGCCTTCGCCGCGCTCGGCACTCTCGAACATCTGTTTCTCGCCCTGCCCTTCCGCGACGGTGTTTTGTGGGGCTGGGCCCTGCCGCGCCGCGCATCCGGAAAGGCGGCGCACCACACGATTACCAAAGGGGAATTATAGTCATGGATTTTGACGGCTTTTTCGCCAGCCAGTTGCAGGCCGTGCGGGAAGAAGGACGCTACCGCGTCTTCACTGACATCGAGCGCAAGCGCGGGGCCTTTCCCCACGCCACCCGCTATGTGAATGACGGCACGCAGGAGGTCACCGTGTGGTGCTCCAACGACTATCTCGGCATGGGCCAGCATCCGGTAGTGCTCGAAGCGATGCACGAGGCGCTCGACAAATGCGGCGCGGGCGCGGGGGGCACGCGCAATATCTCGGGCACCAATCACAACCACGTGCTGCTGGAAGCGGAACTCGCCGATCTGCACGGCAAGGAAGCCGCATTGCTGTTCACCAGCGGCTATGTCTCGAACTGGGCGGGCCTCGGCACGCTGGCGGGCAAAATCCCCGGCTGCGTCGTGTTTTCGGACGCACTCAACCATGCGAGCATGATCGAAGGCATCCGCCACAGCCGCGCCGAATACAAGATCTGGAAGCATAACGATCCGGCCGATCTTGACCGGCACCTGTCCGCCTACGGGCCGGATGTTCCCAAGCTGGTGGCGTTTGAAAGCGTCTATTCGATGGACGGGGACATCGCCCCCATCGCCGAGATTCTCGACGTGTGCGAGAAACACGGCGCGATGAGCTATATCGACGAGGTTCACGCGGTCGGCCTTTACGGCCCGCGCGGCGGCGGCATTGCCGAGCGCGAAGGGCTGATGGACCGCATCACCGTGATCGAGGGCACTTTGGGCAAAGCTTTCGGCGTGATGGGCGGATATATCGCGTCCTCTGCCGATCTCGTCGATTTCGTGCGCACTTTCGCCAGCGGCTTTATCTTCTCGACCGCCCTTCCCCCGGCAGTTGCTGCGGGCGCCTGCGCCAGCATCAAGCATCTCAAGGCGAGCGAAGTCGAGCGTGAAACGCAGCGTGAGCGCGTCGAGACAGTGCGCCGCAAGCTGGATTTGCTGGGCATTCCGCACCTGCCCAATCCCAGCCACATCATCCCAGTGATGGTGGGCGATGCGCGCAAGTGCAAAATGATCAGCGACTGGCTGATGGACAATCACGGCATCTATGTGCAGCCGATCAACTATCCGACCGTGCCGGTGGGCACCGAACGGCTGCGGCTGACCCCTTCGCCGGTGCACGATGATGGCGATATCGACCGGCTCATCCACGCGCTGAGCGACATCTGGTCGCAATGCGAACTGGCGCGCGGCCAGATCGCCGCCTGACATCTTCGCCAGACTCAAAAAGGGGCGCGAACCGGATAGTTCGCGCCCCCTTTGTTTGGCTAAAGCCGGAGCTTACTGGCCGGTCGAGGCGAGATAAGCAATCACGTCTGCACGGTCCTGCGGGTTGGGCAGACCGGCGAACGCCATCTTCGTGCCGGGCACGACGCGGGCCGGATTTTCCAGATACTGGAACAACTTCTCGGAAGTCCAGGTGATGCCGCTATTGGCGTTGGCAGGCGTGTAGTTGTAGCCTTCGACCGAACCGGCCGCGCGGCCAACGATACCCGCGAGCGACGGGCCAGTGCGGTTCACGCCGGGTTCCACAACGTGGCAGGCGGAGCACTGTGCGAACACGGTTTCACCATTCGCAGCGTCGCCGGTGAAATCGGCAAACACGCTGCCATCGACAGTGGCAACATCGTCAGCTGCGGGTGCTTCGGGAGCTGCGGCAGCAGCGGTGTCGGCTGCGGCGCCATCGGCAGCCGGCGCATCGCCTTCATTGGCGGGGGCCGGAGTGTCCGAACCACCGCAAGCGGCAAGCAGGCTGACACCTGCAACAAGCGAAAGATACTGCAAACGGATTTTCATGTGATCCAAACCCCTTCTTTTTTTGTCCATCCACGGCGAAAATGACAACACCATGAAGCACCGGAACGCTCTATATCGCAAACGGTGCCCGCCATAGAAGATTTTTCTACAATCTTGTCCGGCATCAGCGAAACTTGGTCTTTGGACTAGGATCGCCTTTACGCACCTAGCCGCGGAAATCGGGCTTTCGCCGCTCGCGAAAGGCAGCGGTGCCCTCGGCGAAATCGGCGCCGCTGAACATTTGCGCAAATTGTTCCAGCGTGTCGGCATCGTCCAACACCTGACCGCCCTCAACGCGGCGCACAAAATCCTTGAGCACGCGGATCGATTGCGGGCTGCCCGCCAATATGCGCTCGACCAGCGCGGTGGGACTATCCGCCAGCTCCTCGACCAGTCCGATACGCAGCGCCTCCTCCGCATCGACCAGGCTTCCGGTGAACAGCAACCTCTTGGCCTGCCCCGGCCCGACCAGATCGACCAGCAGCTTCACATCGTGCAGCGGATAGGCGAGCCCCAGCCGCGACGGGGTAATGCCGAACCGCGCCTGTGCCGTCGCCACGCGAATATCGCAGGCCATGGAAAGCGCGCAGCCCCCGCCAATCGCGTCGCCTTCGACAAAGGCGATGGTGGGCAGCGGAAAGCGGGCGAGTGCAAATTGAGCCGCATTAATCGCCGCCTGCTGGCCTGCGCACCAGTCGGAGTCGGCTGCGTTCTGAGCCATTTCGGCAATGTCCGCTCCGGCGCAGAACACGCCTCCGGGCGCAGCCGAACGGACGAGCAGCACGCGCACGCCCTTCATTGCTTCAACTTCGCCGAGCAGGCCCGGCACTGCTTCCCACATGGCGCGGGTGAAGGCGTTGCGCTTGGCGGCGCGGTCGATCAGCAGATGGGCGACATCGCCCTCGCGCGCGACGCGCAAGCTCATTCGCCGGGGGTCTCGGGATCGAGCGCGAAGCTGGCGGGGAGCAGTTCTGCGATAGTGTAATGCGCGCGCGCGCCGCCCGCAGCGTCGCAGCAGATCACCGCGATATCGGCCTTCGCCATCTCCGCCGCTTCGGAAATCGCCTGACGGCACCCGCCGCACGGCGTGATCGCCCCATTGCCGCCGGTGGTGTCGCTCTTGTGACCGCCAACCACGGCGATTCGTGCGACATTCTCCAGCCCGAAGGCATGCTGCGCCGCGGTGAGCGCAGACTGCTCGGCGCATACGCCCAGCCGGTAGCAGGCGTTTTCCATGTTCGCGCCAACCGCGATTTCGCCGCTGGTGCTCTCCACCGCCGCGCCGACATAGAATTGCGAATACGGCGCGTGCGCCCGCATCCGCGCGGCCTTGGCGGCTGCTACCAGAGCGTCTTCGCTCATGGCCGGTCGAGCCGCTTGGCCAGCGCCACCGCGCCCGCAATCAGGAACGGCACCAGCACGAAGGACAGCACAATCTTGGCGATGGCTTGGCCAACCAGCAGGTCGCCAATCGGAAACTCGCCATAGAAAGCGAGCGTAATAAAGATCACCGTATCGATCGCCTGGCTGATCGCAGAAGCAATCGCGCCGCGCGCCATTAACCAGAAACCGCCACCGTCGCCCGTGCCGCGCAATTTGTTGAAAATCCACACATTGAGCAACAATGACACACCATAGGCCACCGGCCCGGCCGCCATGATGCGCGGGGTCTGTCCGTGCACCCTCTCAAAAGCAGCGAGGTTTTCGGCGGGCATATCGGGCGAAGCGGGCAGCGCCAGTACGATGCCGACCAGCACGATGGAAAAGGCGAGCGGAAGGAAACCCCACAGCACCAGCCGGTCCGCCGCTGCCTTGCCGTGGATCTGCGCAATCGCGCTGGAAATCACCACCAGCAACAGGAAAGCCAGAATTCCTGCCTCTACTTTTAGCGGGCCGATACCGAATTGCTTGAACGCGAGAACGCCCGCAATCACGGTCATCCCCCCATAAAGCAGGGTCAGCACGAACATGGAGCGGGCGATGGGAACGGCCGGAGCCGGAGGAGCGGTGTCTGTCATGGCCGATGGCTAGGAAAGAATTACCGATATTGGCAAGCCTCCTAATGCGCGTGGCTGGGAATAGAATCGGCAAAAGCGTTGATTGCTGCCCGTGAATCGGCAAGACACGCCCACGGTCTACTATTCAGGAGCTGCCGTGCCCCCGCAATTGATGTCTCTCGCCGGGATTGTCGTAATCCTGCTTATCGCTTTCCTGCTTTCGACGGGCAAGAAGCGGATTAGGCCCCGCGTCGTCGGCGCAGCCTTTGCGTTGCAGGCGGCGATGGCGGTGCTGGTGCTGTATGTCCCGTGGGGGCAGAGCGCGATTCAGTTCCTCTCCAACGGCGTGATTGCGCTGCTCGACTATTCCAAGGTCGGGATAGAGGCGGTGTTCGGCTCGATGGACGCCAACCCTTTCACCAACACTTTCGTGATCGCGGCGTTGCCGGTGATCGTGTTCTTCGCGGCTATTGTGTCGATCCTCTATCACTGGGGCGTGATGCAGCGGCTGGTGCGCTGGGTCGGCGGCGCGATTGGCTGGATTACCGGCATCAGCAAGGTCGAGGCCTTGGGCAGCGCGGCGAATATCTTTGTCGGCCAGTCGGAAAGCCCGCTGGTCGTCCGTCCCTATCTTGCCAGCCTGTCGCCCAGTCGGCTGTTCACTTTGATGACGGTGGGTATGGCGGGTGTCGCGGGCACTATTCTTGCCGCCTATGCCAGTTTTATCGGCGAAGAGGCGGTGCCGATCCTGCTCGCGGCCGCCTTCATGTCGGCACCGGGCGGTATCCTGATGGCGAAGATCATCATGCCCGATGATGAAAGCGACCTCGCCCGCGATGCGGCGGGAATGGCCGAGATTAAGCTTCCCGATGCGCGCATCAGCGCCGAAGGCCCTGCGGCGATCACCGAAGGCGGCAAGGCGCATGAGGTGCAGATGGCCGAGACCTTCGAGGAAGGACACAAGCCCGCCAATGTGATCGAAGCTGCCGCGCAAGGCACGCAGACCGGTGTGAAGCTGGCGGTGGCGGTCGGCGCGATGGTGATGGTGTTCGTGGCGCTGGTGGCGCTGGCGAACGGCATTCTCGGCGGCGTTGGCGGCTGGGTCGGCTATCCTGACCTGACTTTCCAGCAATTGCTCGGCTATGTCTTCCAGCCGGTGATGTTCCTGATCGGCGTGCCATGGGGCGAAGCTGACATCGCGGGCGGACTGTTCGGCACCAAGATCGTTCTCAACGAATTTGTCGCCTTCATCGAACTGGGCGCGCTGGAGCAAGGCACGTTCTCCACCCGCACCGCCGCGATTGTTACCTTTGCGCTATGCGGCTTTGCCAATTTCAGCTCGATCGCGATCCAGATGGCAGTGACCGGCGGCCTCGCCCCCAACCAGCGTCCGGTGATTGCCAAGCTCGGCCTGCGCGCGCTGGCAGCGGGTTCTCTCGCCAATTTGATGAGCGCGGCTCTGGCGGGACTCATTCTGCCGGTTTAAGGGGCCCGTATGTCAGAACTCGCTTCCATTTCGCTCGCCCGCCCGCTGCCCGAAATCTCTGACGAGCTGGGCCGCAGCTTCGCCGAATTCGGCTTTGCCATCGTGCGCGATCACGGCATTCCGCAGGATCTGATCGACCGTGCGGAGGCGATGGCGAAGGCCTTCTTCGCGCTGCCCGAGGAGGTGAAGCGGTCCTACATCGTCGCAGGCGGCGGCGGCGCGCGCGGATACACGCCGTTCGGCAAGGAAATCGCCAAGGATGCGCTCGTCCACGATCTGAAGGAATTCTGGCACGTCGGCCGCAGCCTGCCCGACGGGCATCCGCTTTCGGAGGTCATGGCGCCCAATCTTTGGCCCGCCGAGATTGACGGTTTCCGCGAGACGTTCGAAGCACTCTACCGCGAATTCGAAATTGCGGGCGACCGCATCCTGCGCGCTATCGCGCTACACCTGAACCTGCCTGAAGACTGGTTCGCCAGCACGGTGGAAGACGGCAATTCGGTGATGCGCCTGCTGCATTATCCGCCGCTCGGCGATGATGCCCCCGCAGGCGCGGTGCGCGCGGCAGCGCATGGCGATATCAATACCATCACCCTGTTATTGGGTGCGGAAGAGGCCGGGCTGGAACTGCTCAACACCCAGGGTGAATGGGTGCCCGTATCCCCGCCCAAGGGCGCGCTGGCGGTGAATGTAGGCGATATGCTCGACCGGCTGACCAACAGCCGTTTGCGGTCGACCACCCACCGCGTGGTCAATCCGGCGGGCGAGCGGGGGCGGCATTCGCGCTATTCGATGCCGTTCTTCCTGCATTTCCGGCCCGATTTCCTGATCGAACCGCTGCCGCAATGCGTGGCCGAAGGCGACACCCCGCCGGAGCCGATTACGGCACATGATTTCCTGCAACAGCGGCTGCGCGAAATCGGCCTCGCCTGAGCGCACCAAGCGCAGTACCGCGAGTCTTGTTGCGTTGCAGCAACAGACTCCGAAAAACCAGCCTTCATCTCCGGTTCATGCCCGAATTATGTCAACTTCGTGTCCGTCTGACATTTACTTGAAACAAAACTGTCCCGAAAAGCGCCTACAGGCGCGGGTGAGCTCCGCAAAGACGATTCTTTCCGCGCGGAACTGCGATTTGTTCACTTCTCTCAACTCACGTCCACGAAGGAAACCAGGGACATGAAAATCAAGTATCTCCTTGCAGCCAGCGTTGCCAGCATTGCTGGCGTGGCTGCCCTGCCTGCTGTTGTTCATGCGCAGCAGATTACCTCGGGCATCCAGGGTACCGTCACCGATGTGGACGGCAATGTCCTGCCCGGTGCTACCGTTACGGTAACCGACACGCGTACCGATGCCAGCCGCACCGCGGCCGCAGACAGCAGCGGCGCGTTCCGCTTCACCAACCTGGTTTCCGGCGGTCCCTACACCGTTACTGTGACCGCCCCCGGCTTCGAAGGCCAGTCGGTGGAAAACCAGTTCATCAACATTTCGGGTAACACCAGCTACAGCTTCCAGCTGACCTCGGCTGCGGTTGCCGGCAACACCAACGTGATCGTTGTGACCGGCGCGCGTGCCGGTGCGCAGCAACTCGCTGTCGGCCCGGGCACCGCCTTCGGCCAGCAAGTGCTGGAAGACTTCCCCTCGATCACCCGCGACGTGCGCGACATCATCCGTATCGACCCGCGCGTCAGCCTTGACCGCGACAACGAAGTTGACCGTATCTCCTGCCTCGGCGGCAATGATCGCGGCAACACCTTCACCGTTGACGGCACCATCCAGGCCGACGTCTTCGGCCTGAACGGCACGCCGTTCGCCGCGCGTAACGCGCTGCCGCTGCCGTTCGACACGATCCGCGAAACCTCGGTGGAATTCGCGCCGTTCGATGTCGAATATTCGGACTTCACCGGCTGCTTGGTGAACGTTGTCACCAAGTCGGGCACGAACCGCTTCTCCGGCTCGGCCTTCTTCTCCTACCGCGATTCGGCGCTGCGCGGCGACTCGATCAATGGCGACGACTTCTCGGTCGATCCGTTCCAGGAAAAGCGCTGGGGTGCGACGCTGGGCGGCCCGATCATCCCCGATCGCCTGTTCTTCTTCGCCGGTTATGAAGAAACCGATCTGGGCAGCGCCAATGATTTCGGTCCTGCCGGCGGCAACTTCCCCAACGAAGCAACCTTCGCCACGCAGGCGCAGTTTGACGAGTTCTCGCAGATCGCTTCGAGCGTGTACGGTCAGGACACCGGCGGTTATCCGCGCAACCTGCCGCAAAGCTCGGTGCGCTATTTCGGCCGTCTCGATGCCTACATCACCGACGACCACCGTCTGGAAGCGACCTACCAGCGCCTGGAAGAAACCAATGTCGAAAGCGATTTCGGCGGTGACAACCTGACCGGTCTCAACTCCTTCGAAGATGAAGGCACGGTTTCCGATTACTACGCGCTGCGCCTGTATTCTCAGTGGAGCGATGTGCTTTCGACCGAAATCCGCCTGAGCCGAGCCGACGTTGCCGACGTGCAGGGCCCGGTCGGCGGCGGTGAAGCGCAGTCGGACAGCCCGATTGTGCGTCTGGCTGTCGGTGTGACCGGCCCCGGCAATGACGGAATCCTCGGCAACGCCGATGACCGTGCCGGTATCCTCTCGACCGGCCCCGGCATCTTCCGTTCGGCCAATGCGCTGAACACGAACATCGACCAGATCCGCGCTCAGGCAAATCTTGATCTTGATCGCCACACGATCAAGTTCGGCGCCGAAGTCAACGATCTGGAAGTGTACAACCTGTTCGCCGTGAACGCGACCGGTACGCTGTACTTCCGCAACCTCAATGATTTCCGCGAAGGCATTTTGTCCAACGGCACCACGCTGTTCCCGAATGCCGGCCAGATCGGATCGGGCGCTGCTGCCGGTGCGGACATCAACGCCACGCCGACGGGCGACATCAACGAAGCGGCCGCGACCTTCAACCGTCGCATCTATTCGCTCTACATCCAGGACGAGTTCCAGGCGACCGACCAGCTGACGCTGCTCGCCGGCCTGCGCTACCAGTTCTATGATGGCGATGCGCCGCGCGAAAACCCCGAATTCATCAACCGTTACGGTTTCTCCAACGCGTTCTCGTTCAGCGATCTCGATCCGCTGTTCCTCCCGCGTCTGTCGGCAACCTACGAATTCGACAATGACGGGTTCTTCTCGGGCACGAGCATCACCGGCGGTGTCGGTCGCTTTGCTGGCGGCGATCCGGTGGTGTATTTCTCCAACGCCTTCTCGAACAACGGTTTCTCGACCGGTCTTGGCACCTCGCTCGATTGCGCTGTGCGGCCGACGGATGTCGTCGTGAACGGCCAGTTCACCGGCTTCCCGCAGTGCGTCACTGACGCAGGCTCGAACCAGGCTGCGCGTGGCCTTGCCGACACCCAGTCGACCGATCCGGAGTTCAATATTCCGAGCGTGTGGCGTGCCAACCTTGGCATCGCGACCGATTTCGGCACCGAAGGCGGGTTCTTCAGCGACTGGCGTCTGAACCTCGACTACATCTACAGCCGCTATGTCGACACGCTGAACTTCGTCGACCTGTCGCAGACGCCGCATGTCGGCCGGGGCCTCAACGGCTTCACCGTTGACGGCCGCCCGATCTATCAGGCGATCGACCCGACCGATTCGGACGCTGTGGGTTGTAACGCCAATCTGGTCTATGCTGGCGGCACCCCGCCGGTGTGGAACAACGTCACCACGGCCTGCTTCAACCGCATCGGCCGCGATGACGAAATCCAGCTGACCAACGGCCCGTCCTACGAAAGCCACTCGTTCTCGGCGATCCTGTCGAAGACGTTTGACGGCGGCCTGATCACCGATGGCGGCAGCGTGCGTTTCAATGTCGGCTATGCCTACACCGACGCGCAGAACAACCGGAACAACGGTTCGTCGACCGCGACCTCGTCTTACGACGTGACCGCAGCCTTCGACCGCCAGAACCCGGCTGTTTCGACCAGCAACTACGAAAGCCGTCACAACATCACCGTTGCGCTGTCGCTGCGTGAGGAGTTCTTCGACGGGTATGACACGGGCATTGGCATCTTCTTCAATGCACGTGCAGGCCGTCCGTACAGCCTCACCTTCAACAATGGCGGTGTGTTCAACGACAGCGCGTCGGGTAACGACAACGCGCTGCTCTACATCCCGACGGGCATCACCGATCCCAACCTGGCGCCGAATTCGGACATGGCATCGGTCACCGCGCTGCTGAACTATCTGAACACCAGCGAAGTTGGCGCGCAGTGCGATTTCGAACTGGGCCAGACCATTGAACGCAATACCTGCCGCAATGACTGGTCGTACGATCTGGATCTGCGTTTCAGCCAGGAACTGCCGTTCCTTGGTTCGCTGACCGGTCTGGTTGACGATCGCATCGAAGCCTTCTTCGATTTCGACAACTTCCTGAACTTCATCGATGATGGTGCCAACATTGCGGCGCGTCGCGGCGGGTTCCAGCAGACTGTCGAACTGATCGATGCGGGTGGTGTTGATTCGCAGGGCCGTTACATCCTGCGCAACTTCAACCCGAATGACCAAGAATCGATCGGCCTCTCGGCTTCGATCTGGCGCATTCAGGTGGGTGTCCGTTACGAGTTCTAATCGGGCTCCCGGACAACCGGAACAATCAGGCGGCGGCGTTCGAAAGAGCGTCGCCGCCTTTCTTTTGTCATCATCGCGGGTAAGACTGCACGGCATGAACCGTACCGTCCTTTTCGCCGTGCTCGCCAGCGTCTCGCTCGCCGCCTGCGCCACCACGCCTGCGCCCCCAACCGCCTCCGCTCCGGCAATGGTGGAAGTGCAGATTCTCGCGATCAATGATTTCCACGGCAACCTGGAAACCCCGCAAAGCCCCACCCGCTATCTCGACAACGGGGCGGAGCAGAGCACGCGGCTAGGCGGAGCGGGCGCCTTGGCAGCAACTCTCGCACGGCTGCGCGACGGAAACAGTGTCACCGTCGCAGCAGGAGATCTGATCGGCGCGAGCCCGCTCGTCTCCTCGCTCTTCCTCGACGAACCCTCGATCAGCGCGCTCTCAACAATGGGGCTCGATATCGCAGCGGTAGGCAATCACGAATTCGATCGCGGCATTGCCGAATTGCGACGCATCCAAGATGGCGGCTGCGAACAGCACACGCGACGCGAGCCTTGCGCGGTTGAACCGTTTATGGGGGCGGGATTCCGCTATCTTGCGGCCAATGTGGTTGATGAAAACGCCACCACGCTCTTCCCCGGAACCGAATTGCGCCGGTTTGGCGACGTGGTGATCGGCTTTGTCGGCATGACGCTGGAGGGGACTCCCAACCTCGTCGCCGAGCAGGCAACCGCAGGATACAGTTTTCTTGACGAGGCGGACACCGCCAACGCCGCCGCACGCAGCCTGTTGGGCGACGGAGCGGATACGGTTGTGCTGCTAGTCCACGAAGGCGGCGATGTTGATCCGCGCTTCAATATCGAAGGATGCCCCGGCCTCAGCGGACCCATCGTGCCGATTATCGAAGCGCTCGATCCGGCCATATCCGTCGTCGTTTCCGGCCACACGCATCAGGCCTATGTCTGCAATGTCGCCACCGCCCAAGGGAGCGAAGTGCTGCTGACATCGGGCGGGCGCTATGGCGGCTTTGTCACCGAAATCGACATGGTGATCGATCCGGCGAGCGACCGCGTGGTGGCGCTGGAAGCGCGCAATGTGCCTGTCGATGGCAGCCAAGGCGAAGATGCAGCAATGGCCGCCTATGTCGCGCGCTATGCCCAAGCAGCAGGGCCGGTCGCCAATCGCGCGGTGGGCGTTATCACCGATAGCGGCGAGATCGGCGAGGATTGCGGGGATCGCCCGGCAGACGGGCTGGTTGCCGATGCCTATCTGGCGCAGGCCGATGCCGCGATGGGCGGGAATGTCGACCTAGCGCTGGTCAATTCGGGCGGTGTGCGCACCGATCTTTCGGGCGCGTCGGACGGCGTGCTGACATATGGCGAGCTTGCCGCGATGGCCCCCTTCGGCAACAGCGTGCTGGTGCTGGAAATGACCGGTGCGGAGATAGAAGCGGTGCTGGAACAGCAATTCTGCGAAGCGAATGGAGCGGTGGGCGTGTGCGATTCGATCCTCGTGCCCTCGGCAAACCTCTCCTACCGCGTCGATCTTGGCCGTCCGCTGGGAGACAATGTAACCGATCTGGCGCTCAATGGCGCGCCGCTCGACGATAATGCGACGTACCGCATCGCCACCAACAATTTCCTGGCCAGCGGCGGGGACGGTTTCACCCGCTTCGCGCAGGCCGATACCATCGCCAATAGCGGCTTCGATCTGGACGGGCTGGAAGCCTATGTCGCGCGCGGTAACCTGAGCGTGCCGGTTTGCGGCCGCGTGCGCGGGATCGCGCCGGTCGATTGATCGCTAGCGCAGCGGCGGCTCGTCAAAGCTGCGCAGCTTGCGGCTGTGGAAGCTGTCGCCTTCCTGGCTCAGCAGCGCGAGCGTTTCGATGCCGATGCGCAAATGCTGGCTGATCGAGCGTTCGTAGAAGGCATTCGCCTGCCCCGGCAGCTTGATCTCGCCATGCAGCGGCTTGTCGCTGACGCAGAGCAGCGTCCCGTAAGGCACGCGGAAGCGATAGCCCTGCGCGGCAACGGTTGCCGATTCCATATCGATCGCCACCGCGCGGCTCTGGTTAAAGCGCAAGGCGGAGCGGGTGTAGTGCAGTTCCCAGTTGCGGTCGTCTGTCGTCACCACTGTGCCGGTACGCAGTCGCCGCTTCAGCGCCTCCTCGCCATCGCCGGTGACATTGAGCGCGGCCTCGAACATTGCGGTCTGCACTTCGGCAATCGGCGGGATCGGGATTTCGGGCGGGATCTCGGTGTCGAGCACATGATCGTCGCGCAAGTATGCGTGGGCGAGCACGTAATCGCCGATGGTCTGGCTCGGCCGCAAACCGCCGCAATGGCCGATCATCAGCCACACTTCGGGGCGCAACACCGCGATATGGTCGCAAATCGTCTTCGCGTTCGACGGGCCGACGCCGATATTGACCAGCGTGATCCCCGAATTATCCGGACCGACAAGGTGATAGGCGGGCATCTGGTGCTTGCGCCACGTGCCTTCGGACACTTTCTCGCGCGCGCCTTCCAGATCGCCCTTTTCGATCACCGCGCCGGGGCCGGAGAAATGCGTGTAGGGGCTGTCCGGATCGGCGAGCGCCGCCAACGACACATCGATGAATTCCTCGACATAACGGATATAGTTGGTGAACAGCACGTATTTCTGGAAATGCTCGGCAGGCGTTCCCGAATAATGCCGTAACCGCGCGAGACTGAAATCGGTGCGCAGCGCGTCAAACAAGGCCAGCGGGCGGCGCTCGCTGCCATCGCCCATCCATGTGCCATCGACCACTTCGTCGCCGATCTTCACCAGATCGGACGCGGGGAAATGCCGCGTCAGCTCAGCGCTGCTGACGCCCTCCACATCCTTGCCTGTGCCATCAAGGATATACTGGTAGGGGATCTCATCGCCCGACCGGCTGACCGACAAATCGACCGGATAGTCGCGCACCAGATGCGTCAGCTGCTCTTTCAGATAAGGGCGGAACAATCCCGGCTCGGCGATCGAGCTGCAATAGGTGCCTTCCTGGTTGAGCCGCGCATAAGAGCGCGCCGGGTGGGCAATCGGCCGGTCGCTCTGATACCTCAAGGTCAGTTGAGGATAGGCGAAGCACCCTTCCTTGCGCGCCGACGGGCTGGGGACGGTGCCATCCTTCTTGTAGGCAGCCAGAGCTTCGACGAGATTGTTGCGGGACGTGTCCGAAATGGCCTCCAGCTGATCCAGAATGCCGTCAATATCGTCGATAGAAGTTGTCACATATGCTCCGTTTGTTGTTGTTCTTTTGGCGCCCCTAGCCCAATCCGGCGGGCCTGTCAGGCCTGCCCGGCAAACACATGGTCGAGATAGGCGGCCAGCCGGATGCCCGATTGCGCCAGCCGTTCCTCTGCAGTGCCGATCCATTCCCACTGATAGCGGAAGCGCAGGACGCGCGGCGATTCCGCTGTCCCGAAGCCGAATTCCTCGCCCGTGGCGGGATAGATCCGGTCACGCAGAGCCGCGCTTTCGGCCATCCATGTATCGGGATTGGCATCCCACCACAGCAAGGTCTCTTCCGGCCCAATGCGTGTTTGCAGCCGCGCGGCGTATTCGCTGTAAGACAATTGCTGGCGCAGCAGCATCCCCTCGTCCCACACCCAGTGCAGGTTTGTTACCTCGTCGAACCAGTCGACGACAAAATCATTCCCGCCGCGGTCGCTGCCATTGCCGACGTGCAACGGCATATGCAAATCGGACACGATGTGGACGATAAAGCGCAGCGCCAGCGCCTTGTCTTCCTGCGACGCATCGGGATCACGCAAGGTTGCGGTAAAGCGTTCGAGCGCGCTTGCTGCATCGCCTTCGGGCGGATGCTCCAGCTGATCGATGGTGCGGCCTTCGGGCAGCGTCACATAGTGATACGGCCCAGCCTCCTGCTGCCAGAAATCGAGCGGATTGCTGCGCTGCTCGTCCGGCCAGGTGCCCGCCTCGGCAAGGCTCTCATGCCCCAGAATGCGGCGGATTTCCGCCCGCGTACGGCCCGAAATGTTCGCCTCGGCAATTTCCGAAGTGATGCGGTGGCCGGTAGGCCCCCAAGCCTGTGCGGGAGCGGAAAGCGCCATGGATGCGGCGGCGAGCGAGAGCGCGAATGTCTTGGTCATCATCCCCCCTATTGGCGCGTGATGACGCCCGTGTGAAGCGCGAAATTGGCCATGTGAGAACACTCATGGCGGGCTTAAAAAAGGGTATGTCCAGCGCTGTCATAATGCGATAACACCAGCCTTATGGGCGGATCGATCACTTTTACTCTCGTTACCTGCATCGCGGTGATGGCCGCTATTGCTTGGATCAGTTGGCTGAAAACGCGCGGAGGGGCCGAGACGCGCGACGGTTACTTTCTTGCCGGGCGCGGGCTGACGGCGGGGTTCATCGCCGGATCGCTGTTGCTGACAAACCTTTCGGCAGAGCAGCTCATCGGCCTCAACGGCTCGGCCTATGGTTACAATCTGTCGAGCATGGCGTGGGAAGTCACCGCTGCGGTCGCGACGGTGGCGATGGCGTTTCTGTTCCTGCCCAAATATCTCGCAGGTGCCTTCACCACCCTGCCCGAATTCCTAGCCGAACGTTTCGATGCGAGCGTGCGGCGGATGTCGGTGCTGCTGTTCATGCTCGGCTACGGCTTCGTCACCATCCCATCGGTGCTTTATTCGGGCTCGCTGGCGGTGATGCGCTTTTTCGATGTGCCGGCAATGACCGGGCTCGACCTGTTCCCCGCGCTGGTGGCGACCGTGGTGGTGATCGGCGTGACCGGCGCGGCCTACGCCGTGTTCGGCGGGCTGCGCGCAGTGGCGGTGTCCGATACGCTGAACGGCATCGGCCTGCTGGTGATCGGCTCGCTGGTGCCCATTCTCGGGCTGATCGCTCTGGGCGAAGGCAGCCTTGCCGAGGGGTTCAACCGTCTGCTGGTCGATCATCCGGAAAAACTGAACGCGATTGGCAGCGCGGATGATCCCACGCCATTCGGCACGATCTTTACCGGGATGATCTTCGCCAACCTGTTTTACTGGTGCACCAACCAGTATGTGATCCAGCGGGCGCTGGGTGCGCAGTCGCTGGCGGCGGGGCAAAAGGGCGTGCTTGCATCGGGCTTTTTCAAAGTGCTGGTGCCGTTCATGATGATGATCCCCGGGGTGATCGCTTTCCACCTCTACGGCCCCGGCTTTGCCTCGATTGACGAGGCCTATCCGCGATTGGTCGCCGATCTGCTGCCGGCGTATCTGGGCGGGATTTTCCTCGCCGTACTGCTGGGCGCGGTGTTCAGTTCGTTCAACTCGCTGCTAAACAGCGCGGCGACGCTGTTTACGCTCGACATTTACGCGCCCGCCTTGCGCAATCCGCCAAGCGACGCGCATCTGGTGCGGGTAGCGAAGATTGCGAGCGTTGTGATCGCGCTGTTTTCCTTTGCCGTGGCACCGCTCCTGTACTTTGCCGAAGAAGGCCTGTGGCAGGTGGTGCGGGTCTTCACCGGCTTCTACAACATTCCCACAGTTGTGATTGTCATCATGGGCCTGTTCACCACGCGCGTGCCGGCGTTGGGGGCGAAGCTGGTGATCGTGTTCCACGTCGTCACCTATGGCCTGCTGCGCTTCGTCTTTGATGACGTGGTGACGCTGCACTTCATCCACCAATATGCGGTGCTGTTCGTGATCGAGATCGGCATCATGCTGGCGGCAGGATACTGGCGTCCGCGCGCCGAGGCCTATGTTCCGGCAGACCGGCACGAAGTCGATATGACGGAATGGCGCTTTGCCCGCCCCACCGCTTTCACGCTGCTTTCCTGCGTTGTGGGTCTCTATCTGGTATTTTCGCCTGTCGGTTATGCCAGCGCGAGCGGCGCGGGGACGACCTTCGCGGTGCTGATGGCAGCACTGACGGCGGCGAACGCAGTGGTCTGGGCGATGGCTGTGCAGCGGCGGGCACGCGCCTGAGCAGATAGCGTCAACTTCCGGGTCGCAGAGTATTGCGATCTCCCATAACGCAAACGTTCACTCGTATTCTCCAGTAGGTAGTCTGCTGGTGACAACGTTGACATAAGGCGCTATTCCTTCCGATCCGAGGGAGGAAGAGGATGTTTCTGGGAATTGATCTCGGCACTTCGGGGGTCAAAGCGGTTATTGTCAATGACACCGGTGCCCTTGTCGCGCAGGCGACGAGCGCGCTCACGGTGCAGACACCGTATCCCAGCCACTCCGAACAGGAACCCGATAGCTGGTGGCTGGCGACGTGCGACGCCGTGCTGCAACTTCCATCCAAGGCACGCAAAACCGTGCAGGCCATTGGTCTCAGCGGACAAATGCACGGCGCAACCGTCCTCGATGCCAATAACACGCCGCTGCGCCCCGCAATCCTGTGGAATGATGGCCGCTCGCCCGCGCAATGCGCCGAGCTGGAGCGCCGTGTGCCCGATAGCCGCCAGATCACCGGCAATATCGCCATGCCCGGCTTCACCGCGCCCAAGCTGCTCTGGCTCGCCGAGCATGAGCCCGAATGCTTCGCACAAATCCGCAGTGTGCTGCTGCCAAAGGACTATATCCGCCTGCTGATGACGGGCGACAAGGCCTCCGACATGTCGGACAGCGCGGGCACGTTGTGGCTCGATACCGGCAAGCGGCAATGGTCGGAATCAATGCTCGCGGCGAGCGGGCTGGGCCTGCCGCATATGCCCGAACTCTTCGAAGGCAGCGAGGCCACCGGAAAGCTGCTCCCCGCAATCGCTGCCGCTTGGGGCATGGAACAAGTGCCCGTCGCCGCCGGAGCGGGTGATCAGGCGGCAGGCGCTATCGGCGTTGGCGTGCTGCGCGATGGCGAGGCGTTTCTCTCGCTCGGCACGTCAGGTGTGACCTTTGTGGCAACCGATGGTTTTCGCCCCAATCCCGAGAGCGCCGTTCATGCCTTCTGCCATGCCTTGCCCGAGACATGGCACCAGATGAGCGTCCACCTCTCCGCCGCATCCTGCGTCGACTGGGCGGTGCGCCAGCTTGGCCTTGCCGATGTTCCGGCCTTTTTCGCACTGGCCGAAGCGGCGGAGGAGAGCGATGTTGTCTTCCTTCCCTTCCTTTCGGGCGAGCGCACCCCGCACAATGATCCCGATCTGCGCGCCGGATGGTTCGGCTGCGATGCCGCCACCACACCCGCGCATCTCGCGCGCGCCGTGCTTGAAGGCGTGGCCTTCGCCCATGCCGATGGCTGCGACGCGCTGCGCGCTGCGGGAACCGGCGTTGATCGCCTGTCGATGATCGGCGGCGGTTCGCGCTCGACCTTCTGGGGCACGATTATCGCCTCCGCGCTCGATGTAGAGCTCGATTACATCGATGGCGGCACGGTCGGCCCCGCTTTGGGCGCTGCGCATCTGGCGCGGCTCGCGCTGACCGGCGAAGCGGTCGAAGCGGTTGCCAAGCGGCCTGCCGTGACCGCCACGACTTCACCCGATCCCGCGCTTGCCGAGCGTCTTTCCACCAAACGCGCCCGCTATCAGGCGGCCATTCGCGCGATGCAATCACAGTAAGGAACTGCCCCATGTCTGCCGACTATTTCGCCGCTTTCGACACCGTCAAATTCGATCCCGACTCCCCGGACGATCTCGCCTACCGCGTGTATGACAAGGATCGCATGGTGATGGGCAAGCGGATGGAAGACCATCTGCGCTTTGCCGTCTGCTTCTGGCACAATTTCTGCTGGCCGGGCAGCGACGTATTTGGCGGCGGGACGTTCAATCGCCCGTGGCTCGCCGGGCCAAACGATGCGGCAGCGGCCAAGGCCAAGCGCGAAGCCGCACTCGCTTTTGTCGAGAAGCTGGACGTGCCCTATTACTGTTTCCACGATGTCGATGTGATGGCCGATGCTAACACCGCGCAGGACTTCCGCGCCAGCTTCGCCGAAGCGGTCGACCATCTGGAGGAATTGCAGGCCGCGCACGGGCGCAAGCTCCTTTGGGGCACGGCGAACCTCTTCAGCCATCCGCGCTATATGGCCGGCGCGGCGACCAATCCTGACCCGGAAATCTATGCCTGGGCGGCTATGCAGGTGCGCGATGCGCTGGAAGCGACGCACCGGCTCGGCGGCGCGAATTACGTGCTGTGGGGCGGGCGCGAAGGCTATGACTCCATCCTCAACACCGAAATCGGCACCGAGATGGACAATTTCGGGCGCTTCCTCTCGCTGGTGGTCGATCACAAGCACCGCATCGGCTTTACCGGCACGATCCTGATCGAGCCCAAGCCGCATGAGCCGACCAAGCACCAGTATGATTTCGACACGCAATCGGTCTTCGCTTTCCTCCAGCGTTACGGGCTGGAGAAGGAAATAAAGGTCAATATCGAAGCCAACCACGCGACGCTTTCAGGCCATGCGGTCGAACATGAGCTGGCGATGGCGCGGGCGCTGGGTATCCTCGGCTCGGTCGATGCCAATCGCGGCGATCCGCAGAATGGCTGGGATACCGACCAATTCCCCAATTCGGCAGAGGAATGGACGCTCGCCATGTTCGAATTCCTGCGCGCGGGCGGGTTCGAGACCGGCGGCTTCAATTTCGACGCCAAGGTGCGCCGCCAATCAATCGACGCCGCCGATCTGTTCCACGGCCATGTCGGCGCGATCGACGTGATCGCGCAAGGCCTGCTCAACGCCGCCGCGCTGATCGAGGAGGGGACGCTGGAGAATTTCCGCAGCAACCGCTACGCCGGATGGCAGGGCGAATTCGGCAAGAGCATTCACGCGGAAGGCACCACATTGGCCGATGTCGCCGAACACGCGATCAGCGCAAACAGCTCCCCGCAAGGCGTATCGGGCCGTCAGGAATGGTGCGAGAATGTGGTGAACCGCGCGATGGGGACACGCTAGACTGCAAGCAAGGTGCGGCATTATGTAGCAAGCGCACCAAATGAGTGGCGGACATAATCGCAGGTGAGCGGTATGTATCGCATATGGGGATGACCAATTATCAGCACGCCCTCCGTAAGAAGTATTCGGCCCTAACTGGCGAGCAAGAGGTGCTTCAAGAACGGATAGAGCGCATTCGCCTTGAGCAAGCCGAACTTCCCGAATTGGAAGCGCGTGTTGTCAAGTTGGAGTCACTGGCACAAAGCGTGGCAATGCTGCTGGAAGAAGACGGCGATGGCTGGGAGCCGGAAGACAGTCCGCCTGTTAGGCCTTGGTCGCATTCGCTTCCCACGCCTCTCGGGACTTGCGGACGGCGCGCCCTTGATGTTCTTCGCAAGGCTGAAAAGGCCATGACGGTGCGCGAGATCACATTGGAGGTCTTGCGCGAGATCGGAGTAATTGAACCCGACAGGCAAACGATGCAGCGCACGCAGAACGCGGTGGATTCTTCGCTCCGCAACCACAGAGGGGTAAGCGTCGAGTCATCGGGAAGCTATCCGGCGCAGTGGCGCACGATAGGTCGGGATGATGTCGCGTTTGAGGCGTAGCGAAAAAGTTCTGTCCTACAGGGCCTATGCTGCGCTTTCGTTGTTTTCATGCTAGTCGATCAGAACTTGATTTTAACCGATATGAGAGCATAGCTTTACAAATGGCATTTCCGCCAATCACAGTTTCTTGCGGTCAGCAGGTGTTATTCCGTCAGTTCTCGGACGGGTATGTCATCCTGCCAATGGAGAACGCGGAGCGCGCCATCGTGGCCGACACGCTCCGCGAAATCCTGTCTATGGTGGAAGGGGAAGTTACCCTGCCATCTTTTTCCACGGGAAGCGCCGCCAGTTGTTGGCTACAAACTGCGCAAGATCACGGCGACCATAGGTTCGGTGCCGATTTGCCCCCAGCAGGACAACAGGACAGCCAAACTTATGGCTGTAGTGAGTCACGAGTTCGTCCGCATCCGAACGACAATTGATAACGTGATCCTTCACCACCACTGTGACGAAGGTAACGCCTTGCTCTCTAATCTTGGAAAACTGCAACATCAAAACCACACCTTCTTCTTGGCGTGATGACGGGTTGACGGTGCTAGGTAACGAGGGCTAATAGTGCTCTCGCTATAGCAATCACCATCCCGCCACCATGCGGGTTTCTCGAACCGCCAGACGCTCCAACGTCTGGCGGTTTTTGTTTATGACGATGCGGGTTTCAAAACAACCCCTAAGCGGCCTCTAGTGTCCAATGGAGCACCTATTGTCAGAAATGCCGTTATGGGGTGCCGTTGATGTCTTGCGTCATTTCTAGGGGCATTAGCGCCGCCCTGACGGACAAATTGCACAATGACCCTAGGTCGTATTCTTCCAGATTGGTTAATGTTCACTCTGCGTTCTTACGCAGCCCGCTGCCAGTAGCCCGTCCAGCTACGGCTCTGGCGCGATGCCATAGCAGCACCAGTCAGCGTCATCGCTTGCTCACCGTTCGAGATACGGCGGGTATCCTCACGCCAAGCCGCTTCGCCAGCATAGCTGTAGAGATACGGCCCTGCGATATGGTGGTGCGTGCCAACTTCCATCCGGCGAAGGCGCGAGAAGTAACTTTCGGCCTGATTGGTGCAGGCACCGTCCTGCGAATAGGCGAGCGAGTGATTGACGCGCCAAGTCTGCCAACCGGCGTGCAGGGCATCCCAGCTTGACGCTTCGTCCGCATGGACGATTGCCAGCGTGTCCACATGATCGCGCACCAGAGGCACTGCATCGCCTTCGTGACGCACAACGAAGGGAAGCGAGCGGCCCTTGCGCTCACGCATGATAACGACGCACTTGCGCTTGCCGGACTGGTTGGCAGCGAGGCGGCGGTCTTTGCGGTCTTCTTTGTGATTGGCAGGGCGAACGTGCCCGCCGAAATAGCCGCCATCGACTTCGACAGTGCCGGAGAGCTTCGTCTCGGCAAACTCACGCGCCATCGCTTCGCGCAGCTTGTGAAACAGCACGAAGGCGGTCTTGTATTGCACGTCCAGATCACGCGAGGCTTGCAGGGCGGAAATGCCCTTAGCGCCGTTCACGAAGATCACGATTGCAGCGAGCAAGTCAGTGAACGACAGTTTGCGCGAGGCGAAGATCGTGCCGCTGGTGACGCTGTATTGGTGGTAGCAAGCCGTGCACTTGTATTTGCGGCGGCTGCGCAGGAAATAGGCATCAGCACAGCCGCAACGCGGGCAAACAGGCTCACCATTGGTTTCCGGCCAACGCATTTCGCAGAACAGGCCGTAAGCCTCGTCCTCGCCCATACGAAAAACCTTCTTGAGCGAGAGAGTGCGGGCTGCTGCCGAGAGGAGAAAGTGTTGTGCCATATCATCGTTTCCAGTGCTTATGCACTCTTTATGATGATGTGACACACTCTTTTCAATGGCAAATGTATCGTTTATGATGACAAAAAGC
This sequence comes from Aurantiacibacter sp. KMU-128, assembly GCF_056933515.1. Taxonomy (NCBI): domain Bacteria; kingdom Pseudomonadati; phylum Pseudomonadota; class Alphaproteobacteria; order Sphingomonadales; family Erythrobacteraceae; genus Aurantiacibacter; species Aurantiacibacter sp. KMU-128. Next base: position 435,818 of record NZ_JBXORT010000001.1, on the reverse strand, counting down.
ATCAAAGGAAGCGATAATGCCAGTCAAAGAAAAGGAATGGGAAAACCGCGTTAAGGGAATCCTGAAAGCGGAGCTGGCGCGCAAGGGCATCACCTATGCGCAGCTAGTCGGCTTGCTGGCAGATCAAGGCGTTATGGACTCTGAGCCAAATATCAGGAACAAGATCAGCCGTGGCAAATTCACGGCGGTGTTCTTCGTTCAATGTCTGACAGCAATAGGAGTCGAAACGTTGCGGCTGGACTAGCTATTGTCGCACTCGCGATAACGGCGCTTGGGACGGGCGCGTATTTCGGTGCCTTATACGGAAGCCATTACAGCGAACAGAGCGGCCCCACCCCCTACGAGAGAACCCACGGCGAACAAGAACAGCCGCACCAAATTGACCGAGATCGAGCCGGACTTCCCAATTTTAGCGAGAGAATTGCAAGCAATCCCGATCCCCAAAATTCCGATGAACGCGAAAAGCGCGATCTCGCGGCGCAAGAGTCCATGTCGGTTTGGGCGTTTTGGCTGCTCGTTTTGAGTGCCGCAACGACGCTCGCTACAATTATCGGGACTGGCCTGCTGCTTTGGACCTTGCACGAAACAAGGCAAACATCTCGGAGACAGCTTAGGGCCTACATTTCTCACGGCGAGATTGGGATGAATGTCGGCGATTCCGAAACCGTCCCAGGGGGTAAAACCATTGAGATATACACCGCCGCGAAAAATGGCGGTCAAACGCCAGCCTATGAGTGCATTCACTACGGGAACGTCGCCGCATTCAGTGAAGAAGAGGCCGACCGGTATTTCAGCAAAACCGAAGAAATCCCAGTCATAGGTGCGCCTAAACCTTATGTCGTTCATAATGGCGAGTCTCGACCGGCATCCTTCTTCAGCTATTCCGACATAGCCCCAGATGATCTCGCCGCTATAGAAACGGGGAGTAAGTTTCTCTGCGCCTACGGGGTGTTCTCCTACAAAGACACTTTCGGCACGCCTCGCAGAACCAGATTCTGCTATCGTTTGCTCACCCCGCTCATTCCCAAAGTTCTCGATCCCAGTGGTTTGACGCAAGTGCGCATGATGTGGGGCATGGCACCAGTGCATAATGATGCCACCTAACCCACAAACGATGACAGCCGCCATCACGAGGGCGATTAACGCCCTCATCTTGGTGCGTCTGCTACATAATGCCGGCAAGGTGGCGGAGCAGGAGGGATTCGAACCCTCGATACGGGGTTACCGTATACACACTTTCCAGGCGTGCGCCTTCGACCACTCGGCCACTGCTCCGCATTCTTGTTTGCGCTACCGCTTCGCTACTTGAGCGCGGCGGCATTTGCGCTACCGCTGCGCTACTTGAGCGCGACGGCGAACGACAAGAAGGCGCGCGTCTAGCGGTGGTTGCGGCGGATGACAAGCACCGCTTCGCTTCCTAGAATGCGCGTCGTGACCCGCATCATCTCCTTCGCACCGTCCATAACCGAAATGCAGGCCATGGCGGAGTCTGCACTGCGCCAATTGCCGCCTACTTTTGCCGAGCGACTGGGCGAGATCGTGCTGGTGGTGGAGGACTGGCCCGATGAGGAAACGCTGGCCGAGCTGGGGATCGACAATCCCTATGAGCTGACCGGTGTGTATGAAGGCCTGCCGCTCACCGAACGCAGCATCGAGCATTCGGGCACCCTGCCCGACCGCGTGCGCCTGTTCCGCCGCCCGATCCTCGACGAATGGGCCGAGCGGGGGGACGAGACGCTGGAGCATCTGGTCGCCCATGTGGTGGTGCACGAAATCGGGCACCATTTCGGCCTCTCGGACGAGGATATGCACGCGCTGGAGGAGATGGTGGGTTAGTCAAAATCCGACTGCCCTGAGCCTGTCGAAGGGCTGCACTTTCTTTTGAGCTTAGAGCAAGTGGGAAGAAAACGCAGTCCTTCGACAGGCTCAGGACGAACGGAGCTTGTTTTTGAAGGGAAACGTGCAAAGCTTCTGGCATGAAAAAGCACATCACCCTCACCGCACTCACCGCCCTTGCCGCCCTCGCTCTCGCCACCCCCGCTGCAGCACAGGAGGAGGCTCCGGTCACGCCCGGCTCGGTTGTCGCAGCGGCGAGCGCGGAAGAATGGCTCCCCATCGCGCCCGACGATCTGCTGGTGATGGAATTGGCTCCCGATGCGAGAGGCAATCCGCGTACCATCATTATCCAGCTGATCCCGCCACCTTTCAGCCAGCCATGGGTGGAGAACATCCGCACGCTCGCTGCCGCGCACTGGTGGGACGGGACTTCGGTCAACCGCGTGCAGGACAATTACGTGGCGCAATGGGGCGATGTGACCGAGGAGAAGCCGCTGCCGGATGGGGTGGTGGCTCCGGTGGCGGATTATGAAGTCGATGTAGACACCCTTTCACGGGCAACCGAGTTGCCGAACACTAACGCTCCGCAATTCGAAGAGCTTCCTGAACACATACGGCGGGTTTTCGAAGATCCCAATTCGTCTCACGAAGAGCACAACAAGGCCATTGAAGAATTGATAGGCAGCCTTGGATTGGCAGGCCCCCATGAAATGACAGCAAGTGAAGAGCTGGCCATGCTGTCGATTCAGTCGACGCAGACGAGGCTAACTGAACAAGGTTGGCACGACAGAGACCCCTCTGCACCTTGGGTAGAGTTCTGGCAGGGTTGGCCCGTTGGGAACGAGGAGATCATCTCTGGTTGGGAAGATTTCGATGGCAATCCTGTTCCCGACCCCGGCCGGAGACTTCCAGCGCACCAGTTTGATCCGCCTTTCAAGATTGTCGAAAGCAGCACATTCTGGCCCATCCACTGCTACGGCTATGTCGGCGTAGGACGCGGCTATGCGCCTGATACAGGCACCGGGGCAGAGCTATACGCCATCATCGGCCAGCCACAGCGGCATATGGATCGCAATCTGGCGGTCGTCGGGAGAGTGATCGAGGGGATGGAGCATCTCTCCAGCCTGCCTCGCGGGTCTGGCGAGCTGGGGTTCTATACCGAGGAGGAGGCGGAATTGCGCGTGCCGATCCTCTCGGTGCGGCTGGGTTCGGAGCTCCCCGATGCCCCTTCGTTCCAATATCTCGACACATCCAGCGAGAGCTTCGCCCGCTATGTCGAGGTGCGCGCCAATCGCAACGATGCCTTCTACCGCGTGCCTGCTGGCGGCGTCGATATCTGCAATGTTCCAGTGCCGGTCCGCCGCGTAACCGAATGACCGAAGGCGAACGCCTCACCGTAAGTGAAAAACTGTGGGTCTGGCGCTCCGCCGAGAGCACGGGCAGCTGGCATTTCCTCACCATCGATGGCGCGGCTGGCGAAGCAATCCGGGCGCATGAAGCGATGCAGCGGATGGAGTTGGGCAGCGGGCGCGGGTTTGGTTCGGTGAAGGTCGAGGCGCGTATTGGCGGGTCCACATGGCGCACCTCGGTTTTTCCGAGCAAACCCCACGACGGCTATCTGCTGCCGGTAAAGGCCGCGATCCGAAAGGCTGAAGGATTGGTCGAGGGCGACGTGGTGGCAGTGGAGATCGCTTTGATCTGAGGATGAGGCCACACTACTGCCTACTCCCTACTGCCCTAAATCCTGTCCGTCTGTGCCACCGCGTCAGTCGCGCGCAGGCTGCTCATAATGCGGGTCAAATGCGCCAGATCCTGCACTTCCAGATCGACCTCATAGGTGTGGAACGGATCGTCGCGCTGGGTCAGTTCGAGGTTCATCACATTGGCGTTGTTCTTGGCGAAGACCCCCGCCATCTCCGCCAGCGTGCCGGGGCGGTTATACAGCACCACACTGAGCCGTCCGACCGCGCCGTGCGAGCGTTCGCCCCATGACAGGTCGACCCAGTCGGCATCCACGCCATTGGCGAGATCGAGGCAGTCGATCGCGTGCACTTCCACGCCAACGCCTTTGCGGCGCAGCCCCACGATCCGGTCGCCGGGTACCGGATGGCAGCATTCTGCCAGCGTGAAGCCGACACCCGCTGTCAGCCCCTTGATCGAAATGGCGCGCTCCTGCGAAGGCTCCTCAGGCAGATCGGCGGTGCTGCCGGGCACCAGCGCTTCCATCACTTCGCGGTCGGAGAGTTTGGCAGAGCCGATGGCGTACATCAGGTCTTCCTCTTCCTCCAGCTCCAGCCGTTCGACCGCCTGCCGGATGGCCTTTTTGCCGACTTTTGTGGGCAGGTGGACGGCAATCTCGTCGAACAGTTTGCGGCCGATTTCGGCGACTTCCTCGCGCTCTTTCAGCCGCACCGCGCGGCGGATGCTGGCGCGCGCCTTGCCGGTGACGACGAAGCCCAGCCACGACAATTGCGGCTCGGCATTCTTGCTCTTGATGATCTCCACCACATCGCCATTGTTCAGCGGTGTGCGCAGCGGCATATGGCGGCCGTTGATCTTCGCCCCCACCGTCTGTGCGCCCAGATCGGTGTGGACGGCGAAAGCGAAATCGACCGGCGTTGCGCCTTTGGGCAGCTGGAACAGCGCGCCTTTGGGCGTGAAGGCGAAAATCCTGTCCTGGTAAATCGCCAGCTTGGTGTGTTCGAGCAGCTCTTCCGCATCGTGGCTGGCATCGACAATTTCAATGAGATCGCGCAGCCAACCCACCGCGCCGTCGGGCCGGTCGCCCTGCTTGTACGCCCAGTGCGCGGCGAGGCCGAATTCGTTGGTCTGGTTCATCTCGCGGGTGCGGATCTGCACCTCCACGCGCATCGACTGGTCGTAGAACAGGGTCGTGTGCAGGCTGCGATAGCCATTGTTCTTGGGCGTGGAGATATAGTCCTTGAAGCGCCCCGGCACGAATTGGAACGTTGTGTGCAATATGCCCAGCGCGCGGTAGCAATCCTCCACCTTGGGGGCCACCACGCGGAAGGCCATGATATCGGTCACCTGTTCGAACGGCAGGTGGCGCTCGGCCATTTTCTTCCAGATCGAATAGGGATGCTTTTCCCGCCCCCAGACTTCGACTTCCAAGCCCGCCTCGCTCAGCGCCTGCTTGATGTCGAGCGCGATCCGGTCAACCTGCCCGGTGTCTGAGGTGCGCAGCTGTTCGAGCCGCTTGGTGATGGTGTGGTAGGCTTCGGGCTCCAGCTGCTCGAAAGCGAGCAACTGCATCTCGCGCATATATTCATACATCCCCACCCGCTCTGCCAGCGGGGCGTAGATATCCATGGTTTCGCGGGCGATGCGCTGGCGCTTTTCGAGCGATTTGATGTGGTGCAGCGTGCGCATATTGTGCAGCCGGTCCGCCAGCTTGACCAGCAGCACGCGCAGATCTTCCGACATGGCGAGCAGGAATTTGCGCAGGTTTTCCGCCGCACGCTCGTTCTCCGGCATCTGCTCGATCTTGGAGAGCTTGGTGACGCCATCGACCAGCCGGGCGACTTCCGGCCCGAAATTCTTCTCGACATCCTCGATCGTGGCAAGCGTGTCTTCCACCGTATCGTGGAGCAGCGCGGTGATGATGGTTTCCTGATCGAGCTTCAGATCGGTCATCAACCCCGCAACTTCGACCGGATGGCTGAAATAGGGATCGCCCGATGCACGCAGCTGGCTGCCATGCTTCTGCACCGTGTACACGTAAGCACGGTTGAGCATCGCTTCGTCAGCGTCGGGATCATAGGCCTTGACCCGTTCAACAAGTTCGTACTGGCGCAGCATCGTTTCACGAATGTGCGTTGCAGCGAAGCTTTCGGCAAGGGGAAAGTACGCGATGGCAGCGCGGGCGGGTTAGCCGTCCGTGTCCGGACAATCGCCCTCGCCCATTGACCACGCGATGCCGCCTGCAATCAAGCTGCGCATTCCTTCTTCGGCATAGCTTTCCGCCGTATGGCCCATCGCGTTGTAGAAGCTTCGGCCTTCACCGAGACAGCGCAGCCAGACGATGGGATGGTCTTCCGCCGTCGGTATAGCCGAGCCGTCCACCCAGCTGCCGCGGACATAGCTGCTATTGTCTAGCGTTGCGAGCACGTGGAACTTGCCGCGCGCGCTGGCATCGAACGAATACCACTCGTCGGTGCGGTACCATGTTTCGGGCAGGCCTTGCATCGCGGGATGATCGCCATCCTCGATCCGCACGGTGCCGGTGCGCTCGCCCGGATTGAGCGGGTGGCCGATAAATCGCGGGCCGATCAGCTCGCTCTGGAACCAGTCCCATTCGAGGCTGGCATCACCCGCCGAATGCAGCCCTACGAAGCCGCCGCCATTCTCTACGAAAGCGCGGAAACTCGCCTGCTGGCCTTCAGTCAGCGAATTGCCCGATGACAGCGTGAACACCACCGTATCGAAGGCGGCGATGCGGTCCGCCTCCAGCCAGCGCGCATCCTCGGTAAAGGTGACGCTCCAGCCCTGTTCGTGGGCGATATCGGCGATGGCAGACCATGCCGCGTCGATACTGTCATGGCGCCAACCGACGGTGCGGCTGTAGACAAGGATCGAGCCCTGCTCTCCGTTGATCGCCGGGCTGGGCGTGTTGATTTGCGCAGCAACAGGACTGCCCATCGTTGCCAGCACGAGGGCGGCGACACCGGCGAGCGCCCGGATCATTCGCCTTGCGCCTGATAGCCGACAATCTCGTCGACATTGCCGCGGGTGTAGCTGTGATAGCCGCCACGGGTTTCATCATAGAGCTCGGTGGCTTTGGGCTGGCCCCAGGCACCGGTGCCCCACATCGCACGGAACAGCGGCGCGACGAATTTGTTGCGACCGACGCGGGCGAGGAATTCCTCCGCCTGAGGGACGGCGGGTTCATATTCATTGCGCAAGGCCGCTTCCAGCCAGAGGAACAGCACTTCGTTGTTGCCGCTTTCCGACAGGCCTAGCGTATCGTTGAGCGCAGCAAGCTGCGCGTCGCTCAGTTCCTCGGGCAGGGTTTCGAGGAAGCGGCGCTGCGATGCCGCCGTCCATTCGCCCCATGCTTCGGCATCCGGCAAAGTGCCGTCCGCCGCATAGGCCGCCGCCGCCGCATCGGCATCGGCGAAGGCCGCAGGATCGGGAGCGAGCGCATTGGACGGTATGCCGGTGCCATAAACCCATTCGTCGAGCATCAGCGCCTCTTCCAGCTCGGCATTGTCGCCGATCAGGTTCGCACGCATATCGGCAAGCATCATTTCGGACGTCACCGGCTGGAACGCGTGATTGTCGAACCACTGGGTAAGCCAAGCATCGAATTCTTCGCGACCGACGATGTTCTCGACAGTGCGCAGGAAGACCGTTCCCTTGTCGTAAATCGCCGGGCCGACCGTATCGAACGGGCTGGTACCATCGGGCGTGCGCATCGCGGTGGTGGGATTGTCCGCCCCTGCGCCTTCGACAGCTTCCACCAGCGAAGCGTAACTTAAGGTGTATTCCTGCTCGGCACGCAGCTCGCCATACACCTCTTCGGTGATGCGGTTCTCGATGTAGCTGGTGACGCCTTCGTTCAGCCAGCCATCGCGCCAGCTGGCATAGGTGGTGAGGTTGCCCGACCAGCTATGCGCCAGCTCATGCGCAACAAGGCTGTTGTTCGAACGGTCACCTGCAATGAAAGTCGGCGTGAGAAAGGTCATCACCGGATTTTCCATCCCGCCATAGGGAAAGGCGGGCGGCAGGATGATCATGTCATAGCGGCCCCAGCGATATTCGCCGAACAGGTCGATCCCGGCATCGATCAGTTCCTCGGTATCGCCCAGCTCCTGCTCTGCCGCTGCCAGCATTTCGGGTTCTGCCCAAACCCCCGAACGCGGGCCGAGTTCGGCGAATTCGATATTCCCCGCAGCAATCGCGATGAGATAGGGCGGGACATTGTTGTCCATCACGAATTCGAAGGCGCGCTGGCCCTCACCCGTATCTTCGGGATCGCCACGGCTGATGCCGGACATCACCACGGTGAGCGGTTCAGGCGCGGTGATGCGCGCTTCCCAGGTCTGGCGGATGCCCGGGCTGTCCTGCGTCGGGATCCAGGTCCGGTTGAGGATCGCCTGCCCCTGGCTGAAGACGAAGGGATGTTCCCCGCCCTCGGTCTGTTCGGGATCGAGCCATTGCAGCGCGGCAGCTTCCGGCCCGCTCGCATAGGTGATGACGATCTGCTGCAATTCCGGCCCGGTCATTTCGCCCAGTTGCACGGTGATCGGCTCACCCTTCTCGGCGTTCTCCGCATCCGCCTCGCCGATGGTGAATTCGAGCGCATTGCCGTTCCCGTCGGTAACACCGCCGATGACGAGGCCATTGCTGTCGAGCACGATTTCGCTCGCGCCTTCTGCTGCCTGAATGTCCAGCGTCGCGGTGCCCTCGACTTTCTTGGCTTCGAAATCGAGCGCCAGATCGAGCGCCACGTGTGTTACCCGCGCTTCCAAAGGCCGCGCATAGGTGAACTCGTCGAACGCTTGCTCGGTCGTCAGAATGGGCGCGACGGTGCGCTCCTGCTCACCCAGCCCTTCGACGGTGCAACCGGTAAGAGTGAGCGCCGAGGCGGCTATGGCGAGTGGGATGGCAGGAAAACGCATAAAAACTCCGCTTGGGAAACAGTTTTGCAATGACGCTGTCATAGGCAGGCAACAGGGCGCTGTCATCCGTCGATAATGATGGGCATTTGAACGAGAGCCTAATGCCGGAAACTTTGCTATGGTTCAGGCATTGTCCAGCAAGCGCCGCGTCTTAATGCTTGCGCGACCCCTAGAAGCGAGACCCGACCTGATGCCGCTCAACCGCTTTCTCCGCCGCAGTGCTGCCCTCGCCTGCGTGCTGCCGCTTTTCGCCGCCGCGCCCGCGCTGGCGCAGGACGCCATTATCGTGCAGGGCGAGCGGATCGAGACCGCCGATATCCGCAACACCGCGCGTGATATCACCATCGGTTCCTATTCCGCGCAGGTGCCGATTGCCCGGTTCCAGCGCCCCGTCTGCCCCGGTGTCTGGGGTTTGACCGAGGAAAACGCGCAGGCCGTGCTTGACCGGATCGTGTTCAACGCGTTGCAGGCCGATATTCCGGTGGCGGAAGAGCCCGATTGCGGCGCGAATGTGTGGGTAATCGTGGTCGATGATGCCGAAGCCACCTTCGAGCGGCTGCGCGACGAGGACTCCTTCCTCACCCGCCATCTTACCCGCTATCAGGAGCGCAAGGTGCGCGACCAGGAAGGCGCGGTGCGTGGCTGGAACATCATTTCCACCCGCAATCCGGAAACCGGTATCGTGCAGCCCGACGGATTCGAGCTGGCGGGCGCGTTTCAGGAAGCGATCACCAACGGCACCCCGCCGCCGGTCAACGAAGTGAACCGTATTTCCCGACTCGATCTGGGCATCCGCACCGATATCGAACTGTCGGTCGTGTTGGTCGAACGCTCCGCGCTGGCGGGTGTCGATAGCGCCGCATTGGCCGATTACGCGACGATGCGGCTGCTCGCTTACACCGAGCCGCCATCGGTGGAAGGCCCGGTATCGACCGTGCTGACGCTGTTCGCACCGGGTGAAGCGGGCGAATTCGCGCCCGAACGCATGACCGCGTTCGACCGCGCGTATCTCCGCGCCATTTACCGCAGCAGCCCAACACGGCCGGCGCGCATGGCGCTGGGGAATATCTCCGATGCGATGGAGACGATTGAAACGCCGTAGGCTGCGCGAATGGCGCGTGACAAGCGCGGGCGCTGGCGTTACACCGGCACCATGAGAACGTTCACATCCTCGCTCGCCCTGCTTTCCGCGCTCACCCTCACCGCCTGTCAGGCAACCGCTCCGGCGGGCGGTAATGCCGCCTCACCTTCGTTGCGCGCGGACCGCGAGTTGATCTTCTCCGACGAGTTCAATGACGGCGCGCTCGACCGCTCCAAATGGACGCCTGTTGGCATGGAGTTCTGGGTCAACCGCGAGGAGCAGGCCTATGTCGATTCGCTCGAAACAATCCAGTTCGCCGACAATGTAGAAGGCGCGGATGGCGGCGTGCTCGTGCTGCGCCCGGTCTACCAGCCGGGGCAGGACACCAATGCCGAACGCAATGCCGATTTCCTCTCCGGCCGGATCGAGAGCATCGGCAATTTCGAATTCACCTATGGCCGCGCCGAGGCGCGTATCCGTATGCCCGATGCGACCGGCGTGTGGCCCGCCTTCTGGCTGCTGGGCGATGCGCCCTGGCCGAGCGAGGGCGAGATCGACATCATGGAGTATATCGGAGAGGCGGACTGGACGGGCGTCGCTGTGCACGGCCCCGGCTATTCGGGCGATATGGGCATCGCCGACCGGCAGTACTTCCCCGCAGGCACCGACGTCACCGACTGGCACGTCTATTCCGCCGAATGGACGCCAACCGAAATCCGCTTCTATGTCGACGACGTGCTGACCTTCCGCGTGCCCAAGACCAACACCGAATTCTTCGGCGAATGGGTGTTCGACAACCCGCAATATGTGATCCTGAACTTCGCAGTGGGCGGGATTTACCCGTACAAGATCAACGGCATCGAAGAGCCCTATGTGGGAATGCCGCAAGCGACCGCGGACCGGATCGCTGCTGGCGAGATCAGCATGGAAGTGGACTGGGTGCGGGTTTATTCGGGGGAGTGACTAGATGGATTGTGATTCTCACAATCCTGGAAGATAAATGTCTCTCAGTTCCTGCGAACCATTAAGGTCGTGAAATTTGACCACCGATTCCAGAACACGTGTCCGTTTGGAGTCTCCAGGGCCGTCAAGTTCAATCGTTGTATTCGCTAGCACTTCGTAGGAACCTACGCCCGGTAAGGGAGCACGCGTAGATGGAACAAATCTTACGGATTTAACCTCTGGATGCCCCGAACGATATTTTAGTTGAATATGCTTTATGATTGCATGCAAGGCCTCATCGGCCACTTCGGGTGAGATGTTCGCCGCCGCCCCAGCTTTGATGAGCGGCTTCTTCTTCAGCTTCCCGAACGCTAATTTTCCTGATGAAGACTTCGCCTTCGCAGTAACACCCTGAGCCCGCCGACGACGGCTTATGGGGGTAATTTTCCGCTTTCCGTTGGCAACTGCAGTCATCTCACATTTCCTTACGTTAAGGCCAAGAAACCTTTGTTCGTTTGCATGCGCCAGTCCAACGATTTGCAGAGACCGTCAAGGTCGGGATAAATATGCGAGGCCTCTATCCCGAAGTCCAGTAGACGGTTCTGGATAAGTTCTCGTTCTGCCGCAGGGATCGTAAACTTGTGCCGTTTCGGAATCGATAATGGCTTCGTCGGATCGCCGTGCAGCACGAAAAGACCGCGCTGAGTAGTAATACGCGTACTCACTGGACTGGTTTCCATAAGATAGAAACCGTCACTTACGACGTGCGGATCGGTGACAGATGTACCATCCGAGAGCTTCCCGGTCGCGGCATCAAGTGATTTGATGTCAGATCGCTCAATCTCGAGCGCATAAACGCCCGCATCCGTTCCCTGCGGATAAGACGAGACAGCAAACCAAGCAGCCACCAGCGGACTAGTCGACCAGTCAGTCAAACGGGTCGGCGCACCGTGATGCTGCGCCAAAGCCAGCCATTCCCAGTTCGACCCAACGGCCACGGATAGAAAAGGTCTCGCCCTACTCTTAAAAGCATTGAAGAGGTTCTTCTCACGCGAGGGCGAATAGTTGTAAGCCTTGCGAGCAACCTTAGGAACAATCTCGCTGTCGTCTGCTTGACCGCGAAACAAAAAACCGCTTCCTCCATGCAGATCAGCCCAGTCTAGAAATCTCGTCCAGCAATCTTTCGCCATTAAGCCCCCTCAAAGTCTTAATGACTATGCCTGCATCTGGTATTGACCTTATGCAAGAAGAAATTTTTACGTCCAAACCGCCTCAGGCGGCAAGCTCATCAAAATAGCGTCGATATTGCCACCGGTTTTCAGGCCGAACAAAGTCCCCCGGTCATAGACCAGGTTGAACTCCGCATACCTCCCACGCCATTCGAGTTGTTGCAGCTTTTCCGCGTCGTTCCATTCCATCTCCATCCGGCCGCGCACCAGCTTGGGGTAAATGTCGAGGAAGGCCTCGCCGACGTCGCGGGTGAAGGCGAAGTTGCGGTCGAAGCTCGGATCGTCGTCGCATTCCAGATGATCGTAGAAAATCCCGCCCACGCCGCGCGCAACGCCGCGATGGGGGATGAAGAAATACTCGTCCGCCCATTGCTTGAACCGGTCGTAATAGGTCGGGTTGTGCGCCGCACACGCAGCGCGCAGGCGGGCATGGAACGCTTGCGTATCCTCGTCATAGGGCAGCGCGGGGTTCAGATCCGCTCCGCCGCCGAACCACGCCTTCTGCGTCGTCAGGAATCGGGTGTTCATATGCACATTGGGTGCGTGCGGATTGCGCATATGCGCGACGAGCGAAATGCCGGTGGCGGTGAAATGCGGCTCCTCCTCGCTCGCACCGTTCACCTGTGCGGCAAATTGCGGGGAGAACGTGCCGGAGACGGTGGAGACGTTGACGCCGACCTTCTCGAACACCTTGCCCTTCATCAACCCTTGCACCCCGCCGCCGCCATGCGAGCCGTCCTCGGTATCGCGGTCCCACGGCGTGTATTCGAATGCGGCGTCAGAGCCGGCATCGCGTTCGATCGATTCGAAGGCTTCGCAAATGCGGTCCCGCAGGCTTTCGAACCATGTGCGGCCCTGCTGGGTCTCGTTCGTCCAATCCGTCATAATCCCTCCACAACCCAAAACCCGCTCACCCTGAGCTTGTCGAAGGGTTGTCCTTCCGTTCGTCCCTAGCACTAGAAGAAAAAGCGATCCTTCGACAAGCTCAGGATGAGCGGTTTTTTAGGTTGCAACAAACCGCGATGATCGCCATCAGCGGAATATGGTTCCCCTTTCGTTCACCTTCCCCTTTTGCGGCGACGAATTCGTCATGGTGCCGCAGGCGGGCGGTGCGCGGGCGCTGTTCTGGCCGCGCGAGAATGCGCTGCTGGTGGCCGATCTGCATCTCGAAAAGGCGAGCTTTTATGCGCGCCACGGGCAGATGCTGCCGCCCTATGACAGCCGCGAGACTTTGGAACGGGTGGCCGACGCCATCCGCATCACCGGCGCGCGGCGGCTGTATACGCTGGGGGACAATTTCCACGATTCGGACGGGTCGCAGCGGCTGGAGGAACACGCCGCAGGTATGCTCGCCGCCCTCACCCGCGCGGTCGACTGGGTGTGGATTACAGGGAACCACGATTCCGAGATGGAAGCAAAGTCCGGCGGCACCGTGGTCGAGGAACTGGAAGTCGGCGGCACCGTCCTGCGCCATATCGCCAAACCCGGCGAGACGCGGCCCGAGCTTTCCGGCCACTTCCACCCCAAGGTGCAGGTGGAAATCCGCAATCGCCGGATTCGCCGCGCCTGTGCAGTGGTGTCTTCGAGCGAAGGCGGTGCCGGACGCATGATCCTTCCCGCCTTCGGCGCGCTCACGGGCGGAATGAACGCCGCCGATCCGGCGATCCTGAAGGCTCTCCAGCCCGCCAATGCCGTGGACGCCATCGTTCCGGCGGGGAAGAAACTGGCAAGATTCCCGCTCTATAGAAACGCCGCGTGAAACGCTGGCGTTTACCCGCGTTACGTCTTACATAGTCGCCACAAACCAACCGCTACAGGAGCACTCTCATACCACGTCCACCCCGCCGCAATATGGCACCGCCGATCAAATCCGGCCCGAAATACGATTATTTCATCCAGGCAGAGAAGGTTCGCGTCATCGATGATGAAGGCGAAAATCTCGGCGTGATGTACACCGAAGAGGCGATCGAGCAGGCCGCTGAAAAGGGCCTCAATCTCGTCGAGGTTTCGCCCAATGCGAACCCGCCGGTGTGCAAATTCCTCGATGTCGGCAAGTACCGCTACGAAGCGCAGAAGAAGGCCAACGCCGCGCGCAAGTCGCAAAAGACGCAGGACATCAAGGAAATCAAGATGCGTCCCAACATCGACGATCACGATTACGACGTGAAGATGAAGGCGATGCACAAATTCATCGGCAATGGCGACAAGGTGAAAGTCACCCTGCGCTTCCGCGGACGTGAAATGGCGCACCAGCATCTGGGCATGGACCTGCTCAAGCGGGTGCAGGACGATATGGCCGAAGACGCCAAGGTCGAAGCCTTTCCGCGCCTCGAAGGCCGGCAAATGCTGATGGTGCTCGCGCCGAAATAGGCGTTTGCTTCGGTGATTCGAACAAGGGGCGTACCGCAAGGTTGCGCCCCTTTTTGTTTGGCTCCTTACGCCTGCCCGAGATCGCGCAGCAGCTCGACAAACCACTCTTGTGACGGGTCGAAATGCTTGCCGCCCTTGATTCGCGCAAATTCGATGGCGCGCAGTTCATCGCCGCGTTCCTCGTCCTGCCCCACCACGCCGGACTCGCCGCGCAAGGCGGCGTCGACGGCGTGGTCGGTGCAGGCGCGGATCAGCGCGAGGTCTGCCTCGTTGGCGGGGGCGGAGCGGGAGAAATAGCCGCTCTTCTGCACCAGCACCTTTTCCGCACCCACCGCTTCAGCCAGCTTGGTGGCGAACCATTGGCCGGGGTTCACCTTGTCCAATTTCACATGGCCGAAGGCATCGCGCGGCACCTCCTCGCCCGCCGCTTCCATCGCGGCGACGATTTCCTCCACACCCGCGCCTTCCGAGATGAACAGGTTCACCCCGTCCTGCGCGTCCATCACGGCCTTCAGCCGCGCGGCCTCGGCAGCGATGTCGAAAGGGCGCTCGGGGATATAGACGCCGTGCACATCCCAGCGGGCGGCGGCGTTTTCGGGCCATTCGGCGAAGGGCGCGCTTTTGACCCAGCTGTGATGCGCGAAGGCAGTGGCGGCGGTCAGCCAGCCGCAGTGACGACCCATCACCTCGTGCACGATGAGCATACGAGGATTGGCCGAATGTTCGGCGATGATGTTGCGAGCATAGACCGCCCCTTGCTCCGCCGCCGTATAAGCGCCGAGCGATTGTTTGATCGGGATCACGTCATTGTCGATGGTCTTGGGCAGGCCGACCACGGTGAGGTCGTAATCATTGGCCTTGAGGAACGCCGCAAGATCCGCCGCCGCCGTATTGGTATCGTCCCCGCCAATCGTGTGCAGCACATCGACGCCGTCTTTGGTGAGCTGCTCGGCAGCGACCTGCAACGGGTTCTGCCCCTCCTTCACGAGGCCCCGCTTCACGCAGTCGGCGACATTGGTGAGCTTCACCCGGCTGTTGCCAATGGGGGAGCCGCCAAAAGCGTGAAGCCGCCCGGCAGTCGCGCGCACGCGGTCGGGCACTTCGACATAATCACCGGTCAGCAGCCCGGCATAGCCGTTGCGGTAAGCGATCAGGCGGATTTCGGGAGCGACCTCGGTATACCGCTCGATCAACCCGCCGACAGCGGAGGAGAGACAGGGGGCAAGACCCCCGGCGGTGAGCATTGCTACGGTTTTGACAGCCATGGGAAGCGTTCTGCCAAGGGATGCGGGGGGACGCTAGGGGGAATTGCTATTGCCGGATGCCGGAATACCGTTGGGGCCTGCTCCCACAGTCGAGGAAGGGCGCCTGATCTGCAATTCTTCGTGCGCGGTCATTATCGTCGATCTGGCTTTCAACGATGCAGGACGTGCCATCACGATTCAGTTTGAACACGGTCAGAAATGAAGCAGGCTCGCCGTCTGCAACGCCAAACGTCTCGCGCATTCTGATGATCACTGCATAGGGTTCGAATTCGAGCATATACTCGCTGCCGCGCCATTCAATGGGCCAATCTGCGTCTCGGTCAATTCCGAACATTCCGCTGGAATGCGGCACCTCGCCGAAGCCCACGAAGAGACGCGCTGAATCCGAATAGCGCCACCAGATCGGGATACCGTCTACCCCTTCGCAGCGGTTCAATATGAAGTCTGGCTCGATAGCCGATGCAGCTTCGGTGCAATCTTCCAGCAGAGTGTAGCGACTGCTTCCCAAGGGCTCGTCACTCACCTGCGCCTGCGCTGGCGTGGCGAGAACAATTGCCACTGGCGCCATCCCGCGAGCAAGAAGGTTCCGCATCACCCCGCCTCCCACAGCTCCACCGGATTGCCGTCGCAGTCCTCGATGCGGGCGAATTCGCCGACGCCGTCCATGCCTTCGCGGTGGGTGTGTTCCACGCCTGCTTCGGCCAGCTTTTCCAGCAGCGCCTCCAGCCCTTCGACGCGCAAATTGAGCATCACTTGCCGGTCCGCCGCGAAGTAATCGCTATCCGCCTTGAACCCCGCAAACACAGTCGGCCCCGCTTCCTGCGTCCACACCCATTCGCCATCCGGCGTCGGTTGCCCGCTCTCGGTCGCCGCGATGCCGAGATGGTCGCGATACCACGCTGCCAGCCGCGCGGGGTCTGAAGAGCGGATGAACAGCCCGCCAATCCCCAGAACCTTGCCCTCTGCCATACGCCCCTCCTTGCCGCCTGTGTGTGATGCCTTAGAAGGTATCGCAAAAGCACGGTAAGGGATAGCAGCACATGACCGCAGAACGCATCGGCTTCTGGCTTGGCCCCGCCCTGTTTGCGCTCACCCTGCTACTGTCCGCACCCGAAGGAATGGGCGCGCCTGCCTGGAACGCGGCGGGTCTGGTGGCTTGGATGGCGACGTGGTGGATGACGCAGGCGGTGCCATTGCCCGCGACTGGCCTGCTCCCCTTCATAACCGCGCCGTTCTTCGGCGGCGGAACCGCGCGCGAGGTGGCGTCTGACTATTATTCGCCGATCATCTTCCTGCTGCTGGGCGGTGCCTTCATCGCGCTCGCTATCGAGCGGACGGGGCTGCACAAAAGGCTTGCGGCGTGGATACTCGACCGGATCGCCGGGCGCGGGGGCGAGTTCGGCTTGCTGCTGGGCTTTATGGTGGCGGCGGCGATATTGTCGAATATCATCAGCAACACTTCGACCGCGCTGATCATGATGCCGATGGTTCTGGCGGTACTGGCGGGCGGGGATACATCAGCGACAAGCGCTCCGGCCTCAAGTAGCGAAGCGGTAGGCCAACAAGATGGCCTATTTGGTGCACTACCGATGGGCCTGGCCTTCGCCGCGAGCATCGGCGGCCTCGGTACGATTATCGGTTCCCCCACCAATGCCATCGGCGCGGATTTGCTGCGCGAGATTTCGGGTGTCGAGATCACTTTCGCCACCTGGGCGCTCTACGGAATGCCGGTGGTAATCCTCGGAGTCCCGCTCGCCGCGTTCATCATAGCCAAGGTGCAACGCATTTCCGCGCATCCTTTCGACATTCCCGCCGCGCGCGCCGCAATTGATCCGCCGGGCGAATGGAGCAGCGCGGAGCGGCGTTTGGTGCCCGTCATCGCCATCACCTTCGTCGCTTGGATGGTGCAGAGTTTCGTCTCGCCCTACCTACCCGAAGGTGCGGTGACCGATGGCACGATCGCCATCGCCGCCAGCCTAGCGCTGTTCGTTCTGCCCGACGGGAGCGGGCGCAAAATGCTCGAATGGCGCGAGGCCGACCGCGCACCGTGGGGCGTGCTGCTGATGTTCGGCGGCGGCCTTGCACTGGCAGGCGCGATGACGCGGACGGGGCTCGCCGACTGGTTGGGCAATGCGCTTTTGCCACTGGCGGGTGTTCCACTCATCGTGATCGCTCTGGCTTTGGTCGCCATGGTCGTGCTCATCACCGAGTTTGCGAGCAATGTCGCCACGGCGAGCGGCATCATGCCCGTCGTCGCGGCGCTCGCGGTGGCGATTGGCGGCGATGCGGAGACCGTGCTGCTGCTCGCCATGCCGGTCGCACTGGCGGCAAGCTGGGGCTTTGTCCTGCCTGCTGGCACCGGCCCCAACGCTATTGCTTGGAGCACTGGCCGCATCGCCCTCCCCCGCCTGATCAAGGCGGGGCTGACACTCGACGTCCTCGGCACATTCCTGATCGTCGGCGTGGTCTTCGCGATAGTGCCGCTGGCGAGCTGACCCTTGCCTCGACTCGCGTGCGGAGATAATTGCGCGTGAAACCGGATTTCGGGCAGTTGCGCTTCTGTGGAGGTTAGGAGCGGGTGGCCTGAAAACCCCGACCGGCTCCTGCCTTCCTGGGAGCGTGATTTAGGAAGGATGCCAGATTATGGCTGACCAGCACGACGATCCTTTGGGTTCCGTCACTCCCCCCACCCCGCGCCGCAAGCCCAAGCCCAAGGTTACGACCATTGGCGGCCGCCCGATGAAGCCGTCAACGCTGATGATGGGCCACGGGTTCGATCCGGCGCTGTCGGAAGGTTCGCTCAAAGCCCCGATCTTCCTCACCAGCACTTTCGCGTTCGAGAATGCGGCGGCAGGCAAGCGCCATTTCGAAGGCATCACCGGCAAGCGGCCGGGCGGCGCGGAAGGGCTTGTCTATTCGCGCTTCAATGGGCCGAATCAGGAAATCCTCGAAGACCGGCTCGCCATCTGGGACGGCGCTGAGGATGCCCTGTGCTTCTCCAGCGGGATGACCGCGATTGCCGTGCTGATGCTCGCGGCGTGCAATGCGGGCGATGTGATCGTGCATTCGGGCCCGCTTTACGCCGCATCCGAAGGCTTCGTCGCCAAGGTTATGGCGAAATACGGTGTTACCTATATCGCCTTCCCCGCGGGTGCGACGCGGGAGGAGCTGGACGCGGTGATGGTGGAAGCCAAGGCCAAGGCCGAAGCGCAAGGCGGCGAAGTGCCGCTGATCTATCTCGAAAGCCCTGGCAACCCGACCAATGCGCTGGTCGATATCGAGGCGGTCAAGGAAGCGCGCGATGCGCATTTCGATCCCGATCGCTGCCCGATTGCGATCGACAACACATTTCTAGGCCCCCTCTGGCAGCGCCCGCTTGAGCACGGCGCCGATCTGGTGGTCTATTCGCTCACCAAATATGTCGGCGGGCATTCCGATCTGGTCGCGGGCAGCATTGCCGGGGGCAAGAAATGGGTGAACGCGGTGCGCGCCCTGCGCAACACGATGGGCGGTATCGCCGACCCGCACACCGCATGGATGCTGCTGCGCTCGCTCGAGACAGTGGAACTCCGGATGCAGCGCGCGGGCGAGAATGCGGCGAAGGTGTGCGAATTCTTGAAAAGCCATCCCAAGGTGGAAGGCCTCGGCTATCTCGGCATGATCGACGATGCCCGCCAGCAGGACATTTACGACCGGCATTGTCTGGGCGCAGGCTCGACCTTCTCGGTGTTCATCAAGGGCGGCGAGGCGGAATGTTTCGCCTTCCTCGACGCACTCAAAGTCGCCAAGCTGGCGGTCAGCCTCGGCGGCACCGAAACACTCGCCAGCCACCCTGCCAGCATGACGCATCTTTCGGTGCCCGACGAACGCAAGGCGATGCTGGGGATCACCGACAATCTGGTGCGTATTTCCATAGGGATCGAGGACGCCGACGATCTGATCGCCGACTTCGCGCAGGCCCTGGACGCGGTATGAGCGGACTGCCGGTGCGGGTGGGGTTCCTCGCCTGCGAGACCACCCTGCCCGGCTCTCCCATCCGTCGCAGCGATGCGTTCGAGCATGATTTGCAAGTCGCCGCGCTTGCGCCTGCTTTGGCGGAGCGCGGCATCGGCATGGTCGAACTCGACTGGGCGGGGCCGCTCGACACCTTCGCCGGTATCGAGCTGGTGCTGATCGGCACATCGTGGAATTATCAGGACAGGCAGGAGGAATTCCTCACCCGCCTCGATACGTTGGCCGCGCGCGGCATCGCGGTGTGCAATCCGCCCGATGTGGTGCGCTGGAATATCGGGAAGTCCTACTTGCGCGAGCTTGCCGAAGCGGGTGCGGTGACAATCCCGACTCTGTGGCTGGATCGTGCGGGACCGGGAGACATCGCCCGCGCGTTCGAACATTTCGATGCAGAGAAGCTTGTCATCAAACGGCAGGTAGGAGCAGGCGCGCTGGGGCAGGAGATATTCTCCCGCGATGCGCTGCCTGCTGGCGGGTGGCATTTTGACCGGCCCGCTATGATCCAGCCCTTCCAGCCCGCCATTCGCGAGGAAGGCGAGTATTCGTTCCTCTTCTTCGAGGGCGCGTTCAGCCACGCGATCCTCAAACAGGCACAGCAGGGCGAATATCGCATCCAGTCGATGTATGGCGGAAGCGAGCGCGCGATCACCCCCGATGCAGAGCAGATTGCCGCGGCGGCAGACGTGATGGCCAAACTGCCCTTCGCCGCCCCGCTCTATGCACGCGTCGATATGCTGCGGCTGACCGACGGGCGCATGGCGGTGATCGAGGTGGAGATGATCGAGCCCTATCTCTACCCCGAACAGGGGCCGCGAATGGGTGAAATGCTGGCTGCCGGAATCGCCCAGCGGATCGGCTGACGCGGCAAGTGGCGCATTAAGCGGTAAACGCCGCTTGCCCCGTGCCCTGCCAGACAGCTAAGGGACAGGTTCGGCGGCGTAAGGGTCGCATTGCTCTACGGGTTACAGACGGGAATTATCGTGCTCCGGAAAATCGGTCTATTGCTTGGCGCTGCTTCACTTGGCGTTCTGGTTACCTCTTGTGGCGATGACGAAACGCCAACGCCCACGCCGACATCCACGGATACGAGCACGCCCACACCGACGCCGACATCGACCGCCACGGGCGGGATCACTTTTTCGCTGACGCAGGATTTTGCTGCCGGCGCCGCCAATACCAATGCTATTGTCGGCTTCTTCACGCCGGACGGAAGCACCGCGGAAGTGTTCAGCAGCGCAGCGCGGGTCAATGGTTCGGCCTCGATCGAATTCGACGCATCGCCCGAAACAGTCAGCTTCGGCTTCCCCGATATCAGCGCTCTGCTGGTCTTTGCCGCCGCCGACTTTGTCAGCGTGAGCGCGACCGAACGACGCTATGTGCGCGGAGACGAGGCGCTCACCCTGTTCCTGCCCGCCACCCACATCATGCGCGTGTCCTATGATCTGGACGATCAGGCCTTCACGCGTGACAGCGTGGCGGGGACGCTGCGCAGTCGACGTTCGTCCTTGTTCTTCAATCCGATTACGACAACCGCAGATATCACCGCAGCGCTCACCTACACCGGAACGGCAGAGGCATTTGGCGGCGCACCGGGCGTGACCCCTTCAGGCATACTGACCGTCACCGCAACCAATCTGGTTGTCACGCCGGGCGCGACTGCCACGGCAGCGGATACAGTGACCATCACCATCGAAATCTTCGAAACGGTGAACAACGTGTCGACCCGCGTCGCCACGCTGGTGATGACCGATGACGTGGCCGCCAATGGCACGTTCTTCGGCGATATTGACGACAATACCTTCGGTCTCGATGGCGAGTTCGCGGGCGCGCTGGCCGGGCCCAACCGCGAAGAGGCGTTTTTGGTGTTCTCGGTAACCGACGATGACCCTGCCGATACCGACAACCGCCGCTTTGTCGGTTCGTGGATCGGCGCGCGCTAAGGCGCGTTCCGGCCCTTCCGGATCAACCTTTCCATACGCGGCGTTCTTCGGCGGCTTTCAGCACTTCATAGGCGAGCTGGAGCTTCTGGAATTCCTCCGCCGCGGCCTTGTCACCCGGCTTCACGTCGGGATGCACCTTCTTGGCCCGCGCGCGCCATTCGCGCTTGATCGCGTCGAAATCGGCATCGGCTTCCAGCTCCAGCACTTCCAGAGCACGCATTTCATCGGCTGATCGCGAGCCGTCGCCGCTGCTCGCCCAGCCGTAATGCTGCGCCTCGGCATAGCCTGCGCTTTCGGTCTGTTCGGCCTTCGCGCGGGCCTTCGCCTCTTCCTTGTCGAGCCCTTCGAAATAGTCCCACCCTTTGTTGTATTCGGCCGCGTGGCGTTGGCAGAAATACCAGCGCTCCTTGCTGTTGGGACTTTTGGGAGCGGGGCAATCGCCCTTCTCGCTGCAGCCATAACGGTCGCACAGGCGCACTTCGACAGCGTCGCGGCTGTCTTCATAACCGCGCCAGCGCGGGAAGCCCCAATCGTTGGAGCGCGCCATCAGGAAAGGCTCGAAACACTGTTCATGCGAGGCCTATAGGCGAGCCGAAGCGATTGGTGAACCGTGTTGCTGCCTTGCTTGGACTTTAGTCCATGGGCGGGAACCGTTCATCGGTTTGCAACGTCTATTGGCATAATGCTGCATTGCACCATCGCACTGGCGCGCTAGGCCGCAGCGGTGAAAGACAAGGACAAACCGTGAGCAAGCAACTGGCCATTTCCGCAGCCGCATCAATCATGGCGATGGCGAGCTTTGCCGTGTTGTCTACGCCCGCGCCTGCACCCGGCATCGCCTATGCTGCTCACGAAAAAGGCGCGCAGACCGAAGTCCACGCGCCCTTTGTCGTGCTCGGCGAATAGCTCAGCGGCTGATCATCACCGTGACCGAACGCCGGTTCTGCGCCCAGGCTGCTTCGTTCGAAGCGGTCGCGCGCGGGCGTTCCTCGCCATAGCTCACCGTGCGCAGGCGGCTTTCGGGGACGCCCAGACTGACCAGATAGTTCTTCGCCGCATTAGCGCGGCGCTCACCCAGGGCGAGGTTGTAATCGCGCGTGCCGCGTTCGTCGGCATGGCCTTCAACCGTCGCCGTGGCGCTGGGGTATTGCAGCATATACTCAGCCTGTCGGCGCAAGGCCGCAGCATCTTCGCTATCGATATTGAAGCGGTCGGTGTCGAAATAGATCGTGTCTGCTCCCATCATCGCCGAAGCGAAATGCGCCTGGCTTCCGGGCAGCGGCGTCGTCGAAATCGGTGTCGTCGGCTGCGTAGTCGGCGTATTGGTGGCAACATCCTGCGGCACCGGCGGGGTGCTTTCGGGCGGCGTACGGCTGCACGCGGCGAGCGCCAGCGCGCTGGTGAGGGACAAGGCAATCATATTACGCTTCTTCATATCGCTCTCCTTGGATCATGCGGCCCATTGGGGTGTAAAACGCAGTTAGTTCAGAACCGGTCCCCAGGCCGGATCTGATGCTCCCACCGGCGTGCGCAGGCGACGTTCATTCTCCCCGGTGAGATCCACCTGATAGATTGCCGTGTCGCCAGAGCCTTGCTCGGTGCGAAAAAACTGGATGATGCGGCCATTGGGCGCCCAGCTGGGGCCTTCATCGTGCCAAGCATCGGTCAACTGGCGCATATTGCGCCCATCCGGCGTCATCACCGCGATGCGGAAATTACCGGCTATGTGGGTGAAGGCGATCTGGTCGCCACGCGGGCTCCATTCGGGGCTGGCGCAGCGCCCGCCGAAAAAGCTGATGCGCCGCTGGTTGGTGCCGTCGGCATCCATCACATAGCATTGCTGGCTGCCCGAAGCATCGCTCTCGAACACGATGCGGCTGCCATCGGGCGAGAAGGAACCGCCGACTTCGATCGAGGGGCTGTCGGTGAGGCGCAGCGGCGTTCCCGAACCATCGGCGCGGATGCGGTAGATGTCGGTGTTGCCCGCTACCGCCATCGAATAGAGGATGTAGCGGCCATCGGGGCTCCAGCGCGGAGCGAAAGTCGGATTGCTGCTTTCGGTGACCAAGGTCTGCCGCCCGCTGTCGATTTCATAGACATAGATGCGCGGATTGCCGTCCTGATAGGACAGATAGGCAATGCGCGAATAATCGGGCGAGTAGCGCGGGCTGAGCGCGGTCGACTGGCCGTTTGTGATAAAGCGGTGGTTCGCCCCGTCGCTATCCATGATGGCGAGCCGCTTGATGCGGTTATCCTTGGGGCCAGTCTCGGCAATATAGGCGATGCGGCTGTCGAAGAACGGGCTTTCGCCCGAGAGGCGCGAATAGACGAGGTCGGCGCAGCGGTGGGCCGCGCGGCGCCATTCGCCGGGCGCGACTTCCCAGCCCTCGCGCACCAGCTCGGTCTGCAAAACGACGTCGTACAGATAGCACCCGACCGTCAGATTGCCGTTGTCATTAGCGCGGACGAAGCCGTGGACGAGCATTTCTGCCGAACGCCCGCTCCACGTGCTCCAGGCTGGCGCGGTCGTCTGCGCATAGGTCGGGCGCGGCAGCGCATCGGGGCCGACCGGGCGGAACAGGCCGTTGAAGCGCAGATCGTTGTAAACGACGCTCGCCAGCTCGAACCCCAGCGCGGCGGTGCCGTTCGCATTGGCGGGGGTGGCGACGTCGCGGTTGGTGGCGAAGGAGGCGATGGCGATGCCGATGTCCTGCCACGCTGAATCGTCGGTGACGGTGCCAGTCAGGGGGCCATCATCTGGATCCTGCGTTTGTGAAGGATCGCTGTCCTGAGCTACTGCAGAAATCGGCAACAGCAAGAATGCGGCGATTGCCGCCAGCATCGTTTTCATCATCAAAGCCTTCTGTCGAAAGTCCATTCGAGGTCATCCCATCGACTGTAAAATTCCTGCGGAAGTTGGCTGAAATCGCCAAGCTGCACAGCGCGAATTGCCCTTTCGCAGTGTAACTGCGCTTGGGGACGATTAGAATCGTTAATACCGGATTGGTTGACGCAACGCGGAGTACCGGCAACCGAACCGTTGCGGTTTAGACGCCACGAGACCGTTGTCACAAGCAATTCTGCATCAACGCCCTGCGGAGCGCTCCAATTGCGGCGAAGCTGGCGAGTAATCGCAGAGCGCAAATCCGCCGCCTGGGTCGGCCCAAAGGTCGCCGCAGGCTGGCCGGTGTTGTTGGTGTCATTCGTCCCCGTGCCGGGGCTAAATGCGTCATTAAAGCGGCTTCCCCCCGCACGGCGCGAAGGCGTGGGAGTAGGAGTCGGGCGCGGTGCCGATGAGCGGCTCGGCGTGGGCGTCGGGCGGGGCGCACTGGAACGGGTCGGCGTAGG
The DNA here is from genome assembly GCF_056933515.1 of Aurantiacibacter sp. KMU-128. Classification (NCBI taxonomy): domain Bacteria; kingdom Pseudomonadati; phylum Pseudomonadota; class Alphaproteobacteria; order Sphingomonadales; family Erythrobacteraceae; genus Aurantiacibacter; species Aurantiacibacter sp. KMU-128. The sequence goes on along the minus strand of NZ_JBXORT010000001.1, from coordinate 411,155 downwards.
AGTGGGTCGCGGCGTAGCAGTGCGGCTGGCGGTGGGTGTCGGGCGCGGCGGAGGTGTCGTCGTGCGCGGTGTGCGCGTAGGCACCGCTTCAGGTTCCGGCGGCGCCAGTTCGGGCTCGGGCGGAGCCGGCAATTCGCTCACCACCGGCGCGAAGCTGGCGGCAGGCTCGGCGCTGGGATCGGGCGCGGTGCTTTCCAGGCTGATTTCACTCGCCAGACTAACCTCGATCCGCTCGGGCGGCTTGATCGGCTCGACTTCCCGCGTCGCGTGCCACACCAGCAAAGCCGCCAGCGCGCCATGCGCAACAACGGCCACGCCGATGCCAAGGCCTTCTTCGCCGGAAAGGGACGCTGGATTGCTCATGTCACCCGGCAGGCTGGCTTTCAGCGGCTGAACCGTCACTGACCGGAGCGGCTTCTTCGACGGCCTCTGCCGGAACGCTGTCGCCGCTCTCGCTGGCATCTCCCGCGGGCATCGCCGCAGGTTCGGGCGCGCTGGTCGTAATCATCGAGATCGAGGTGAAACCAGCGCGATTCAGCTCGCCCATCACCGCCATCACGCGGCCATAGTCAATCTCGCGGTCCGCCCGCAGATTGACCAGCGGCGGTTCCCCGCCAGAGCCAGCAACAAGCGATTCGAGAAACTCGGGGAAGGAACCCGTTTCGACCCGCATACCCTCGATCTCGGTGGACTCCACGTAGATGAAGCCTTCGCGGTCGATGGTAACGCTAACCTGATCAGGCTCCTGATCCACCGGATTGGCGCGGCTCTCGGGCAGATTCACCGGCACCCCGGCAGCCAGCAGCGGCGCGGTGACCATGAAAATGATGAGCAACACCAGCATCACGTCCACAAACGGGGTGACGTTGATTTCCGCCATCGGCGCGCGCTTGCTTGCGCGGCCCCTGCGACGCGGGGAGGCGAGGCTCATCGCCATGGCTACACCGCCTCCATTTCGCGGCTGACTTGCGCGTGCACGCGGTCGGCAAAGCGGGTCATCCGCGCTTCAAAGCCGTTCACCGTGTGCGAGAGGCGGTTATAGGCGATCACCGCCGGAATGGCGGCGAAGAGGCCGATGGCGGTCGCAAACAGCGCCTCGGCAATGCCCGGTGCGACTACGGCGAGCGAGCTGTTCTGCTGGATGCCGATCTGGAAGAAGCTGTTCATAATGCCCCACACGGTGCCGAACAGGCCGACAAATGGCGCAACAGAGCCGACCGTAGCGAGAAAGCCGAGCCGGTCCGCCAATGCGTCGGCTTCGAATGCCACCTGCCCGTCCATCGCCTGCGCGATGCGCGCGCGTGCGGCGTCACGGTCTTTCAAACCCGCCTTGTGGCTGCGGCGGAATTCGTTGATCCCGGCAGCGGCGATGCGGGCCGAGGGATTATCCTTGCGCCCGCGACCATCGAGCAGCGCGTCGAGATTGGCGTCGCTCCAGAACTCGTCTTCGAACGCATTGCACTTGCGCTTCACATTGGCGATTTTCAGCGAGAAGCCGAAAATGATCGCCCACACCCAGATCGAGGCGAGGACAAGACCGACGATGACCGCCTGCACAACGATATCGGCAGCCATGAACAGCTCGACCGGGTCGAGCCGCGTCGGGGCGGCAGCGGTGGCAGCGGAAAGATTGGCAAGAAGGCTCATTCAGGGTCTTTCTGGACAAAGGTTGCGAAGGCCGCGCGCCACGCAGCGGGCTGACGCTGCGGGCGCCCTTCGGAAGAGAGGAAGGCGGCAATAATCCGGATTTCGGCGAGCAGTTCGTCACCGCGCAGAATACGTTGCAGCATATGGGCGCTAGCGGCGCGCAAATCGGTGCAGGTCGTTTCCACGCGCAGCACATCGTCAAGGCCAGCCGGACGCTTCCATTTGATGTTGGCTTCGGAGACAGCGTAGTAGCCTTCCCCCGCCTCCATCGCCGCGCGCTGGTCTATACCCAGCACACGCAACAGATCGCTGCGCGCGCGCTCTGCCCATTTGAGATAATTGGCGTGGTAGGCGATGCCGGACAAATCGGTATCCTCAAAGAAAACGCGCACCGGATAAAGGTGCCGCGCCCCGTCGATAAAGCCGGTGGGAGGATGCAATTGGTCGCTCATTGCTGAACGCCCGCTTACAGCGCAGTCGGGCGCAAAAAAAGAGGGTTAATCGGCAGAGCGAATCTTTGCTGCGGCAGGCGGAAGGCTCACCCCGCCAGCATCGGCCCCAGCGGGCCGCCGCCGAACAGGTGGACGTGCAGATGCGGCACTTCCTGCCCGCCATTGCGCCCGATATTGCCGAGCAGCCGGTACCCGCGCACCACCAACCCTTGTTCACGCGCGACATGGCCCACCGCGCGCACGAAACCGGCGATCTCCGCCTCGCTCGCTTTGGCGCTGAAATCGTCCCAGCTGACATATTCGCCCTTGGGGATCACCAGCAGATGCACCGGTGCCTGCGGGTTGATGTCGTGGAAGGCGAGCGCGTGATCGTCCTCATAGACCTTGTTGCACGGGATCTCCCCGCGCAGGATCTTGGCGAAGATATTCTCCGGATCATACGGCTTGGCCGGATCGACAGTCATGCGCTTTCCCCCCTTGCGGCTTTCTCGGCGAGGCCGGAAACGCCTTCTCTGCGCTCCAGTTCGGCCAGAACGTCGCTAAGCGCAATCCCTTTTGCGCCGAGCAGCACCAGCAGGTGGAACAGCAGATCGGCGGCCTCGCCAGTCAGATCGGCATCGCTGCCCACCAGTGCCGCGATGACGGCCTCGGTCGCTTCCTCCCCGAGCTTCTCGGCGATTTTGGGCAGGCCCTTGGCGTGCAGGCTGGCGACATAGCTGGCATCGGGCGCGGCGCGGAGGCGCTCTGCGATAATGGCTTCTAAACGGGTGAGAGTGTCCATGGCCACGGCCTTGCCACGGCGCGCCGGACAGTCAAGCGGTCAGTCGTCCCTGTCCGACCGGCGCGTTGACAAACGCCGCCCGACAATCACGCCAAGCACGCCGAGCGCGAACAGCGTGATGCTGTTGGCTTCAGGAATTTGTGCAAAGCCCTGCGCAGCTGCGGGGGAGGCAGCGATCAGCACCAAAGCGGCGGGGGGAAGCCAATGGATCATGTGTGGCAGAAAATCTGCCTTTTTGCCGCATTGCACAAGCGCGACGGGGGCTCTGTCCCGCCATGGGACTGGCAGACTGCGAAGGTGTAAATTGTCGTATCGAATCAGACGCCTCGCGCTGGCAATCCGGCAGCGCGCAAGGCCGCGTGCGCCTCGGCAATTGTGTACGTTCCGAAGTGGAAAATGCTTGCCGCCAGCACCGCGCTCGCACCGCCCTCGGTGACGCCGTCGACCAAATGCTGGAGATTGCCGACGCCGCCGCTCGCGACCACCGGAATGCTCACCGCATCGGCGATTGCGCGGGTGAGATCGAGATCGTACCCGGCCTGCGTCCCGTCGCCATCCATGCTGGTGACAAGCAATTCGCCCGCGCCCAGCTCGGCGAGCCTGACCGCGTGTTCAAGCGCATCGATCCCCGTCTCGCGCCGCCCGCCATGGGTGAAGATTTCCCAGCGACCTGGCTCGACCTTACGCGCATCGACGGAGGCGACCGCGCATTGGCTGCCCATCCGGTCGGCGATATCGGCCATGATTTCGGGACGCTTCACCGCGGCTGAGTTCACCGCGACCTTGTCCGCACCTGCCAGCAACAGCTTGCGCGCATCTTCCACGCTCGACACGCCGCCGCCCACGGTCAGCGGCATAAAGCACACTTCCGCCGTGCGCCGCACGATATCGAGCAGCGTCCCGCGCCCTTCATGGCTGGCGGAAATGTCGAGAAAGCAAAGTTCATCCGCCCTCGCCGCATCATAGGCCTGCGCCTGCTCGACAGGATCGCCCGCGTCTTTGAGATCGACGAAGTTGACGCCTTTGACAACGCGCCCGTCAGCGACGTCGAGGCAGGGGATGACGCGGATGCGGACGGTCACAACAAGGCCCTCGCCGCGAGATACCCATTGCCTATGGCAACGACCGATAACACGAACATCACTGCCCAGAATTTACCCGCACTCTCATCGCGAGTTCCGAAGAAGGTCACGCCTGTCTTCAAAGTCTGAAACACTGACACACCAAAGCCGACGGCAAGCGCGAGATGGAATAGCGCCTGCCACATCACCTATTCGCCATCGCAATCGCGGTCGCCAGATCGAGTCGGCCTTCATACAGCGCCCGCCCGGTAATCACGCCCTCGATCCCCTGATCGGCTTGCAGCGCGAGCATATGGATGTCGTCGAGCCCTTTCACCCCGCCGCTGGCGATCACCGGAATATCGACGCTGCGTGCCAGATCGACCGTCGCCTGCACATTGCAGCCTTTCAGCAGCCCGTCGCGCCCGATATCGGTGAAGAGCAGGCTGGCAACGCCCGCATCCTCGAACCGGCGGGCCATGTCGGTGACGGGAACGTCTGAAACTTCGGCCCAGCCCTCGGTCGCCACCATGCCATCGCGCGCATCCACGGCAACAACGATGCCGCCTTCCCATTCGCGCGCCATGTCCTTGACGAATTCGGGGTTCTTGAGCGCGGCGGAGCCCATCACGATGCGCGCCACGCCGAGATTGAACCACGCCTCCACCTGCTCCGCATTGCGGATGCCGCCGCCCAGTTGGACATAGCCGGGGAAGGCTTTGACAATCGCCTCCACCGCCTCGCGGTTCTTTGTCTCGCCCGCAAAACTGCCGTCGAGATCGACGACATGGAGATGCCCCGCCCCCGCCTTGGCAAAGATCAGCGCCTGCGCGGCGGGATCGTCCCCGTAAACGGTGGCGCGGTCCATATCGCCTTCGGCAAGGCGCACCACTTCGCCGTTCTTGAGGTCGATGGCGGGAAAAACGATCATATCCCTCTCCAACTGCGGCTAGGCGCCTTCGTCGCCAAGCCTTCGTATCCTCTCCCGAATTGGGAGAGGAGGAGCGCGGCCCAACTCCTCTCCCATTTCGGGAGAGGATAGCGCAGCTTGCCTGCTTGCAGGCTAGCGAAGCTTGGAGAGGGCCTCATGGCCGCCACTCCAGAAACCGCGTCAACAAATCCAGCCCGTAACGCTGGCTCTTTTCGGGATGGAACTGCACGCCGAGTATATTGTCGCGCGCCACCGCAGCGACAAGGCCGCCGCCGTGATCGGTCATCGCGGCGATATCGCCGCCATCCTCGGGCGTGAAGTGGTAGGAGTGGAGGAAATAGGCCTCGCCCGCCTCCATCACTGGGTGCGCCCGCGCGTGCGGGGTGAGCGCGACATCGTTCCAGCCCATATGTGGCACTTTGATCTGCGGATCGGTGCGCTCGATCAGCTTTACATCGCCCGCAATCCAGCCGAGCCCCTTATGCGTCCCATGCTCCAGCCCGTGCGTGGCGAGCAGCTGCATCCCGACGCAAATGCCGAGGAAGGGGACGCCTTTCTCGATGACCCGCTCTTCCAGCGCCTCGATCATGCCGGGGATCGCCCAAAGGCCCTTGCGGCACGCGCCGAAAGCTCCCACTCCGGGGAGCACGATACGCTGCGCGCCGCGCACGAGCTTGGGGTCGGCGGTGACCGCCACATGGCCCGCACCCGCCGCATTCAGCGCGTTGTAGACCGAGTGCAAATTACCCGCGCCGTAGTCGATAAGCGCAATTGCTTCCGACATATCAGCCGCCGAGTTGACCTTTGGTGCTGGGCACCGCGCCGCCTTTGCGCGGGTCAAGCTCTACCGCTTGCCGCATCGCGCGGGCAAAGCCTTTATACATCGCCTCGCAAATGTGGTGGTTGTTGCTGCCGTAGAGCAGCTGGCAATGCAGCGTCAGCCCCGCCGTTTGCGCGACGGAATGGAACCAGTGCTCGATCAGCTCTGTGTCCCATTCGCCCAGCTTTTCCTGCGTGAAGCGGGCTTTCCACACCAGATAGGGCCGCCCCGAGATATCGAGCACGACGCGCGCCAAGGTCTCGTCCATCGGCGAATGCGCTTCGCCGTAGCGGCCGATGCCGCCCTTGTCGCCCAGCGCAGCCGCCAGCGCCTGCCCCAGAGCCAGAGCGGAATCCTCGGTCGTGTGGTGCTGGTCGATATGCAGGTCGCCATCGACTTTCATGGTCACGTCGATCAGCGAATGGCGGCTGAACTGTTCCACCATATGATCGAGGAAGCCGATGCCCGTGCTGACATCATAGGCCCCCGTCCCGTCGAGATTGACCTCGACGAGGATGTCGGTTTCCTTGGTTTTTCGCTCTATCCGGCCTGTTCGCATGGGGAGAGCCTATAGGCCGACTCTTGCAGCGTGCAAGCCATCTGAAAGCCCGCATAACCGCCGATTGCCGCTTGACCTGAGCAATCGCCGCCGCCACCTAGCGCATATGAGCGACAACACGCCCGATAGCCTTATTCCCTATGACGAGATCGTGCAGGAAGCCCTGCGCGCGGTGGTCGGGCGCGTGCTCGGATCGGTGCAGGAGACGGGCGGATCGCTGCCGGGAACGCACCATTTCTACATCACCTTCAAAACCGGCGCGCCGGGGGTGGATATTCCCAAGTCCCTGCGCGAACGCTTCCCCGATGAAATGACCATCGTTTTGCAGAACAAGTTCTGGGATCTGGACGTGCGCGAAGACGGATTTTCTGTGGGGCTGAGCTTCAACCAGATCCCGTCAAAGCTGAACATTCCCTTCGCCGCGATCACTGCTTTCGTTGATCCGGCGGTCGATTTCGGGCTGCAATTCCAGGCCATGGTGGAGGACGACACGCCCGCCGAGCATGACGATGCAACCAATGACGGTTCCGGCGATGGGGATGGGCCCGATCTGGCTGATATCGCCACCAGCGAAGACGGCTCCAATGTCGTCACGGTCGATTTCGGGCGGAAGAAGTAGCAACGGAGTGTAAGGCGATGGCGAGTGCGGATGACCAGCGTGATGCGCCCGATACGGCGTCTCCGCTTGGCCCCAGCCCCAATCCGGACACCAATCTGCTGATTGCCGAAATCGTCCTCGGCGCTGTCACTTTTGTATCGCGCGAGGCAGCAGCGCGAGCCTTGCTCGGCCAACAATACTCGCAGGCCTTCGCAAAAAAGGCGATGAAAGACCGTTCCACAGCGCACCGCGTCACCCGCTTTGCCGCCACGCGGCTCGCGGCGCGATCATTGCCCGGTCTCGCGCTGGTGGGAACCGGCCTTGTCGCCAAGACGCTGTTCGATCGCAGCCAGCACAAGCGTAAAGCAAAGCGGATACCCAAAATCGGCGATTAACCGCGCATAGCAGCGAACGGCGCTTGATTTCGGGCCGCACGATACGGCACATGCGGACAATGGCACGATCGGACAATCTTCAACGCCGCGGACTGATGTTCATCCTCTCCTCGCCTTCGGGGACTGGCAAGACGACGATTGCCCGCCGCCTGCTGGCAGAGGACGCGGATATCGCCATGTCGGTATCGGTCACCACCCGCCCGCCGCGCCCGGGCGAGGTGGATGGCGTGGATTACCACTTTATCGACGAGGCCGAGTTCCAACGGATGGTCGAAGCGGGCGAGCTCGTTGAATGGGCCGAAGTCTTCGGCAACAATTACGGCACGCCCAAAGCGCAGATCAAGGCAGGCCTGAAGGAAGGCCGCGATTTCCTCTTCGATATCGACTGGCAGGGCACCCAACAGCTGTACCAGCGGATGGAGACGGATGTTGTCCGCGTGTTCCTCCTGCCACCGAGCATTGACGAGCTGGAGGAGAGGCTGCGCGGCCGCGCCACCGATAGCGATGCGGTAATCGAAAGCCGGATGGCACGGGCGAGGAACGAGATCAGCCATTGGGACGGCTATGATTATGTCGTCGTCAATGACGATATCGACGCCTGCTTCGCCAAGGTGCGGATGATCCTCGAAGCCGAGCGGATGCGCCGCGCGCGGCAGACGGGACTTGTCGACTTTACCCGCGATTTGATGCGCTCGGCCTAAAACGCGCGCGACCACCGGACGGCCACGCCGATATCGTCGGGCTGGCTGGCGAAATGCCCGGGCTGGTGGCGGTAGAACAGACTCGCACCGCCGAACCCGTCCAGCAACCGTCCGCGCCATGCCAGTTCGCCGGTCAGCTCGCGCCCGTCTGGCGATAGGCTGAGCGTGCGGATCGTATAGGCATCGGGTTGCAGCGTTTCGTAGCTGAAACTGCTCGGCAAAAGCAGGTTGATACCGCCATCGCTCACCCGCAGCGGCTGCGACAGGCGCAGCGCCAGCGTGTCGTCCGATGTTAGGAAGCCCCGACGTTCGACATCCATGCTCCAGCCATAGCTGGCCAGCCGCGACCCGTCGCCCACCAGCGGCGCATCGCGCAGCGACGTAAAACCGTGCCGCCAGCTTGCCCCCAGCCGCCAGTGCGGATCGATGCGCCAGCCGATATCGGCATCGGCAAACAGCGTGTCGCTGCCCGCAAGGCCGAACCCTTCGTGGAAGCGCGCACCAAGCACGGTCTGCTCTTCGGCGAGCCAGGTGAGGCTGAAGGCGGTTTCGAGCGTGCCCAGCCGACGGTCGAGCGCGAGGCCAAAGCTTGCCATGTCCTCGTCCAGCCGTTGCCCGCGTAACAACGCCGCGCGCCGCACGGTTGCGGCGGTATAGGTGGAGCCGCTTTCGGCACTCACGGTCAGGCCCCAGGGGCCCATCTGCTGGCGCACAGCAATCGCCGCATCGTGGCTTTCCAGTCCGCCGCTGTCACCGCGCGGAGAGCCGGCAATCATAAAGGCCGGGCGATCCTGCCCCTGCAAGCCCGCCACCACGCCATCCGCGCTCTGCCGGTAGCCGAAGGCCAGCTGCGTTTCGGGCGCGAGGTGCAGCGCAACCCGTGCCGCCAGCACCCGCGCGGTTTCGGCATCGGTGCCGGTCAGCTGTAATGGCTGCGGCCCGCGATCATCGATGGTGAAGGCGAGGCTCGCCCCGCCCGCCCTGCCGGATAGCGAGCGCGTCTGCCCACCCACCGCACCATGCAGGCGCGGGCGCAGTTCCGCGCTGCGCACCGTGCCGCCCAGATCGGTCTCAAACGCCCGCTGGTAACGGTCGGTCACCAGCGTGGGGAGCGAGGCCCTCGCCAGCGCATCGCCCATTGCGGGCGAGCCGACCACCGTGCTGTCTGGCAACGCGAGGCCGACATTCTGCCCAGCAATCGCGGTGGCCCCCAAGGGCCGGAACGCTGCTGCAATGTCGAGAATGCCGCGCCCGAACACCGGATCGGCCCCCGCTGCGCCCGCATCGAAGGCGGATTCGAGGAGAATCTCGGCAATCTGCCGCCCGGTGAGATGCGGAAACGCCTGCGCCAGCAAGGCGGCGGCACCGGCAACTTGCGGGGAGGCGAAGCTGGTGCCCGAAAACAGGAAGACAAAGCCCTCATCGTCCACGAACAGCTGGCCGTCCTGATAGACGCAGCAAATGCTGCTGCCTCTGGCGGACAAGAACCTGTCAGCATCAGGCCCGGCGCGGTTGGTGAAGTCCGAAACCGAATAGTCCTCGTCGACCGAACCCACGATGATCAGCCCGCCATCGCCCGCAGCGGCCAATTGTCGCCCGAAACCGTCCAGCTCCTCCATCCCGTCATTGCCCGAGGCAACGACGATCAGGACACCGGCATCGACTGCATTGATGACCGAGGTGCGCAACTGTGCGGAAATCCCGTCGGACCCGCCGAGCGAGATATTGATGACCTTCGCCCCGTTCGCCACCGCATGGTCGATTCCTGCAGCGATATCTCGGTCAAAAAAGGAGCATGTGAGGTCGGAAGATGCCCCGTTTTCCTGGCAGCTCCCCACCGAATCGGCACGGATGGCGAGGATCGTCGCATCGAAAGCGATCCCCAGAATGCCGGTATTGTCGCGCGCGGCGGCGGCGACAAGCGATACGAGTGTCCCGTGATCGTCCGGCGCTTCGAGCCCGCGATCCGCCACAATATCTATCGAGGCGGGGGAGAGGCGTCCGGCAAATTCCGGATTGTCAGGGTCAATCCCGGTATCAATCACCGCGATGGTGACGCTTTGCCCCGTTGCGCCTTGCGCCCAGGCGCTGGCGGCATTGTGCTGCGCAGGACCGTCTGACTGGCGGAATTCGCGGCTGTTGAACGCGGGCGGCACCGCCTGCACCGGAAAGCCTCCGACTGGCGGCGGCGTTGGTGTGGGCGTCGGCGTAGGTGTGGGAGTAGGCGTTGGTGTCGGCGTCGGCGTTGGCACGGGCGCAGGTCTGCTGATCGGCGGGCGCGCGCCTGCCCCGCCACCGCAGGCGGTCAGCGCCAGCAGCGCGGCCCCGGCGACACCGCAATGCCAGCTTCGCCACATTGTCGAAGATTCTAAACGTCCCAATCGCGACCCCGTCTTTACGGACCTACTGCCTGCCAGATATCGCCATAACCGGCAATGAACACGCAAAAGTTCCCCGCATCACCGCAGCCAAGCAGGCTTGTGCCGCCCTCTGCAAGTGGCTAGCCGAATGAGCGAACGTTCGCCGCAAGGGAAAGGCCGGTTACATGACCGCAGAATTGATCGCAGGTATCGAAGCCGCGTGGGAAGACCGCGCCAATGTCACCCCCGCCAGCACCGATGTGCGGCGCATGGTCGAAGAAGCGATCGAACTGCTCGACAAGGGTGCGGCGCGCGTGGCCGAACCGGTGGATGGTGGCAGTTGGCAAGTAAACCAGTGGCTCAAGAAGGCGGTGCTCTTGTCCTTCCGCCTGTCGGATAACCGCGTGATCGAAGGCGGCAGCGCCGGACATCCAGCCTATGACAAGGTGCCGAGCAAGTTCGCCGGTTGGGGCAAGGATCGCTTTGCCGAAGCGGGCTTCCGCGTCGTTCCGGGCGCGGTGGCGCGGCGCGGTGCTTACATTGCGCCGAACACGGTGCTGATGCCCAGTTTCGTCAATATCGGCGCCTATGTCGATGAAGGCACGATGGTGGACACGTGGGCGACGGTCGGCTCTTGCGCACAGATTGGCAAGAATGTGCATATTTCGGGCGGCGCGGGGATTGGCGGCGTGCTCGAACCGTTGCAGGCTGGCCCGGTGATTATTGGCGACGGTGCCTTTATCGGCGCGCGCGCCGAAGTGGCCGAGGGCGTGCGTGTCGGCGAAGGCGCGGTGCTGTCTATGGGCGTTTATCTGGGCGCGTCGACCAAGATCGTGAACCGCGAGACCGGCGAAGTCCATCGCGGCGAAGTGCCGCCCTATGCGGTGGTCGTTCCCGGCGCGTTGCCGGGCAAGCCGTTGGCTGACGGTACGCCGGGGCCGAGCCTGTATTGTGCGGTGATCGTCAAGACCGTTGATGCGCAGACCCGCTCCAAAACCGGCATTAACGAGCTGCTGCGCGACTAGCGTCCGCGTAGGCGGCCGGAACTTCAGGCTTCCCCGTCCGTAAATCCGGTTAGAACAACCGCAACGGACGGAAAGGCATAGCCATGAGCGAGCAAAACAAGGAACAGATCCACATCGAGGATGACGATGCGATGGCGGGCGAAAAGACCGGCCATGTCCGCTGGATACTGGCGGCGAGCTTGCTGGCGACAATCGGCATCCTATCGGCCATCTGGATTTTTGGCGCGTTTTCGCAAGGCGGCTGAGCCGGTCGTTTTGCGGCAATATAAAACGGGCGGGTAGCCGATTGGCCGCCCGCCCGCTTTTTGTGTCAGTCAGATGGCTGAGCTATCAGCTCATGTGCTTGGAAACAGCACCCGTCATCTTGAACATCGAGATCTGGTCATTGCCGATCACCGCGCCCAGCTTGGCGTCGGGATTGATCATGCGCTTGTCCTTGGAATCCTGCAGGCTGTTTGCCTTGATGTGATCCCACACCTTTTTGGTGACTTCAGCGCGGGTCATCGGGCCTTTGCCTACGACGGCCTCCAACTCCGATGACAGGTTCACCGGCTTGTTGAGAGCATTGTTCTTGGCAGCCATTGTTGAATTTTCCTTTCAGTCAAAAATGCCGGAGACGGGTCTATACGCTTCAATCGGCCTCGTCTTCGTCTTCCCAGTCGTAATCCCCGCCTTCTTCGCGGGCATAAGTTGCTGTAACCATTGCCAAGCCGATCACATGGCCATCCATGGCGGCGATCAGCTCCTCCCGATTCGCGCCTGGCATCAAGGTTAGCGGCAGATCGAGCGCGAAAAGCTGGAACACATAATCATGCGGTTCGTCGCCCGTTGGCGGGTCCGGCAGAAGCCATTCGGAATTGCCGAAGGCGTTCTTGCCGACGCGCGGCGGAGCCTCGCCTTCGAGCAGCTTGCCCCGCTGGCCGGGCAAACCCCAAACCAGCCAGTGGCAGAAGGGCTCCCCCGTCTGGAAATCGGCATCCTCGACGATCAGCACCAGTTCCATCGTGCCAGCAGGCGGCGCGGTCCATTCGAGCGGCGGGGCCACCGAATCTTCCTCGTCGGCGGTGAACGACGGATCGAGCTCTCCGCCCGCACGGAACGCGGCAGAGGACAGGGTGAAGCCGGATTTGCCTGCGACCTTCGCTGAACCGAGCCGCGCGGCGACTATCTTGCCATGGCCCGGCCGCAATTCGCCGGCGCCTTTACCCAAAGCGACGGCAAGCCATTGGGGGAGAGTGTCTGCCATGCGTAACATCCTGCAACTTGCGCGCCGCCCCTTCGCAGCGCCGGTAAGGTCGAATCTACAAGAGGCTCTGCCGCCTGCCCCGCGCCAATGCAAGGCTGTTGCCCGTTCAGCCTGTCGAAGGAATCGGCTTGGCAGAAGAAGCGACGGAATTTGACACAGCTTGACTTGTCACCACTCTGCGCCAGCGATAGGCTGCGCATTGGTGGGGACATGACAGGCACCTGAAAGAGAACCGGTTTCTATGCGCACTTCGAAAATCGCACTCGCCATCGCCACAGCCGCTATGCTGGTTTCCTGCGGCGGCGGTGGCAGCCCGACACCCACTCCGATTGCAACCGGGCCGATCGGCGGAGGCGGCGGTGGTGGCGGTGGCTGCACGATTAGCCAGCGGCTCGATTTTATCGATGACGTGATGGAAGACTGGTATCTGTTCCCCAATCTGGTCGCCAGCAATGTCAGCCGTGCCGGGATAACCGACCCGCAGGATTATATCGATAATCTGGTCGCCCCCGCCCGCGCACAGAATATCGACCGCTTTTTCAGCTTCATCACTTCAATTCAGGAGGAAGAGGCTTTCAACAATAGCGGGGCTACTGCCGGGTTCGGGTTCCGCCTCGCCTATGACAGCGGCAACCGGCGCGCTTTCGTGATCGAGACATTCGAAGGCACACCGGCGCTCGGCGCGAATATCGATCGTGGTTCGGAAATCCTTGCGATCGGCACCAGTGCCGCCAATCTGCAGACCGTCAATTCGCTATTCGCTACCGGCGGCGCGGCGGCGGTGTCAAATGCACTTGGCCCTAGCACGCCGGGCACCACCCGCGTGCTGCGTGTGCTCGACCAGAACGGGGTGACGCGTGAAGTTACGCTGTCCAAGGCCGATTTCTCGCTCGATCCGGTGTCGGACCGCTATGGCGCGCTGATTATCAATGATGGCGGCAAGCAGGTCGGTTACATCAATCTGCGGACTTTCTCGGTGGAAAGCGCCAATGATGATCTGCGCACCGCCTTCCGCAGCTTCCGCGCGGCCGGGATTACCGAGCTGATTATCGACTTCCGCTACAATGGTGGCGGCCGGATTTCGGTGGCGGATGTGATGGGCGATCTGATGGGAGCGGGTCTGACCGGCCAGATCTACAGCCAGATTGAATTCCGGCAGGAACGGGCGAACAACAACTCGGTCCACCGCTTCGCACCAACCGCCGATTCGATTGCGCCGACCAAGATCGCCTTTATCGGCACCCGTTCTACCGCATCGGCAAGCGAGCTCGTCATCAATTCGATGCAGCCCTATGTCGACATCGCGCTGATCGGCGAGAACACCTTTGGCAAACCGGTCGGACAGTCGGGTTTCGACCTCGCCGCGTGCGATGACCGGTTCCGTCCGGTGACCATCCAGATCACCAACCGCGACGGGTTGGGCGAGTACTTCAATGGGCTTGCCAGCACTGTGCCCAATAGCTGCCGTGCGAATGACGATATTTTCACCCAACTGGGCGATCCGAGCGAGACGATGATTGCGACGGCGCTCGATTACCTCGCCGGGCGCAGCTGCAATGCGATTGCCGGTGGCGGTGTGGGCGTGCAGTCGGTAGATGAAGCAGGCCCGCTCGCGCCGAACCTGCGCGATATGACCTATGCGCAATACGAGGTGCCGGGGCTGTTTTAAGGCAGCTTACGGCTCCTCGAGTTCGTCCACGCCTTCGCGCCAGGCGCAGCCTTCGCGGGTCTCTCCGCCGATCTGCACGACGGCGAAGAAGGGGTAGGCACGCTCGCTCATCCCGTCCGAACAGTCGCCCGGCACGATAGAGATATCGAGAGCCGCGCCCTCCAGCTCGCCGCTGAACGATAAGCCGCCGCGCCCGGCAAAGCGGGTAACGGGCACGGTCACCCCGTCGGGGAGTTCGGGTGTTGACCATTGCAGCGTATCACTAGCAATCGTCCCACCCCAGAACGGTTCGGTGCCGGTCAAGCGCAGAGTATCGTCGGGCGAAATTGCTGCATATGGCGTCATGTCACCGGTATCACCGGGGGCGGCGTCAGACACGGCATCGCTACACCCGGACAAAGCCAGCGCAAAGACAGCCAGCACACCAGCGTGCAAAGCCTGACCGGCAACAAAAACCGTCATCATGCAATCTCCAGTTTGCCGCGGTGTCTTGACCGCGCGTAGCTTGCCTATAATGCAACAGGCGGGAGAGACCATGATATCGCTCGTTTATGTCAGCACAAGCAGCAGCGCGCTCGGCGCTGAGGAGCTTGCCGCATTACAGGCGCAGGCCTCGCGCACCAATGCCCGCTGCGGTGTTACCGGAATGCTGGTGTATGATGGCGCGCGCTTCATGCAATTGCTCGAAGGTGCCGAGCGGGTGGTCAATGCCACTATGGGCCGTATCCAACAGGACAGCCGCCATCGGGGCCTCAGCATCCTGCGCCGTGACGAGATCACCGAACGCGAATGCCCCGACTGGTCGATGCGGGTCATCGCCCTGCCCTTGACCGCTGCGGGAAGCGCCACCGAATTCGCTTGCAGCCTGCCGGACGAGATGGCGCCGGAAACGCGTATGCTGTTCACGAGCTTTGCCTCCTCCGCAGGCAAGGATAGCTAGCGACCGTTTGCTAACCTAAGGCGAGCGCCAGCGTTGCGATCCCCAACCCCAGCGACAGGGGCACGCGAAGGCGCATCCACCATGCAGGGCGGACCGTGACCAGCCGCATATCCACGAGCGGACTCAGCACAATGCCAAGACCCAGCACCAGCAAGGACGGTGTCGGCCACGTATAGCCGAACACCCATGGGGCAAAGGTGGCGAAGGCGATAAGGCTCGGGACGACCGCAGCCAACCAGATCCAGGCAGGCGCGCGGCGCGCCTCGTCAGGCGAACCGGCGGCCAGGCCCCACCACAATCCACCAAGGAAGCTGAAAATCAGCGCAGCATAGGCCCAGCCCATCGCCAGCGCAGTCCAGCGCCACTCTTCAGGTCCTGCCCACACGGCAAGCGTGCAAGCGACTTGCGGTAGCAAACCGGCGAATCCGAGCAGGCGGGCGAGCGGCGGAGTCATAGGAACATCTATCTATGGCGGGGTGAGCCCAAACGCGAAAGGCGGGCCACAAAGGGCCCGCCTTCCTTGCTATCGTCAGGTGCGATTACTGCGGCATCAGCACCGTATCGATGACGTGAATCACGCCGTTCGACGCAGGCACATCGGTGGCCACCACGGTCGAAGTTCCGCCAGCAGCATCGGTCAGCACCACGTTCTCGCCGTCGAGCGTTGCGGTCAGCGTGCCTCCGCCGACGGTTTCCACGGTGTAGCCTGCATCACCCGCTTCGGTGATTGCCTGCACCAGCGTCGCTGCATCCACATTGCCTGCCACGACGTGGTAGGTGAGGATCGCACCCAGCGTCTCGGTGTCGTTGGTGGTCAGTTCGGTCAGCGTTTCGGCCGGGATCTTGGCGAAAGCGGCGTTGTTCGGGGCGAAAACGGTAAACGGGCCTTCACCCGAAAGCGTTTCACCCAGACCGGCAGCGGTCACCGCAGCGACCAGCGTCGAGAAGTCTTCGTTACCGCTGGCAACATCGACGATCGTGCCCGTGGCGGTCGCGTCGGTCATGGCCTCATCGGTCATGGCGGTTTCGTCAGCTGCCGTATCGGCTTCTTCGGCAGGGGTACCGCAGGCGACAAGCGCCAGCGATGCAGCAGAAGCGAGAACAAGAGTAAGCTTTTTCATCATGCGTCCTTTCGGAAATTTTCCGGTTTGCGAGATGGTAGAAACGAGCGTTACGCGCAGAGTTTTTCGCGCAAGCGTTCGGGCCATCAACGCCAGCTACGTAGCGATGTTCCGAATAAGTGCACCGCCTGCCCTAAATCCCGTAGGCAGCGCGAAGGATCGCGGAAATTGCACGGAAGGCGGGAACGCAATCGCCGCTTTTCCGGTTGAAGCCGCATGGATTTTGCCCCCAACCGCTCCACCGGCTTGAACCAGCTATACGGCTTTGTCCCTGATGCTGGGCGCAAATATGCTGCATCCCGCAACCACGATAATGGCGTGAAGCGGGACAATGTCTCGCAATTGTCCCCATGGCTGCACGCCGGCCTGCTGGGCGAGCGCGAAGTGCTGGCGGCCGTGCTGACCAAGCACTCGCCGGAGAAGGCCGAGAAGTATATCGCCGAGGTGTTCTGGCGGCTCTATTTCAAAGGCTATCTGGAACAGCGGCCGTCGATCTGGGTGAGCTATTGCCGCCAGCGGGATGACGCCTACGCCGCTTTGGCCGGTAATGCGGGCCTCGCGAAAGCATATGCCGATGCAGTCGAGGGCCGCACCGGGATCGCCGCGTTCGACCATTGGGCGCGCGAACTGGTGGAGACGGGCTATCTCCACAATCATGCGCGAATGTGGTTCGCCAGTATCTGGATTTTCACCCTGAAGCTCGACTGGACACTCGGCGCTGATTTCTTTCTGCGGCATCTGATGGATGGCGATGCGGCGTCCAACACGCTCAGCTGGCGCTGGGTCGGCGGGTTGCATACGGTGGGCAAAACCTATCTGGCGCGGGCCGACAACATTGGCCGCTACACGGAGCATCACCCCGACGGGCCGCTGGCAGCAGACGGGCTTGCGCGGCATGCCGAGCCGCTCACCGAAGCGGAGCCGCATGGACGCCAAAGTCTCGACCTGCCAGCCGCGCCCGATCCGTCCGCCTTCGCGCAGCCCTATGCGCTGCTGTTGCACGACGAAGGCGCGAGCCACTGCCCGCTTAATCTGCCGCAGCCGCCCACGCTGGTGATTGGCGCCGCGCGGCCCGATGCACGCTCGCCGCAGCCTGTCGGTGACCCTGCGCGTGACTTCGCACTGGGCGCTGTCGCCGACGGTGTGGAAGCAGCAGGGGCGGCGTTCGGCTGCCCTCTCGCCGAATGGCAGCAGGCGGGCTCGCTTGCTTCGCTATTGGCGGACGCAGGCCTCACCCGGATCGTTACCCCGTACTTGCCCATCGGCTGGACACGCGATGCCCTGTGGCCGGAGCTGGAGCGCCATGCTCCCTTACAACTGCTGCCGGAACTTAGCCGCCTCACTTTCCCCCACGCCCGTGCTGGCTTCTTCGCTGTCAAAAAGGAAATCCCAAAAATCCTCCGCGCGACGGGGCCGGCGGCGGCCTAGGACGCCTCGGGCATCAACCGGCCAAGCACCCGCGCAACGCACTGGTTGGTGCCCGCCGTAGTGCGTGAAGAGATTGTGATCTCCGCCAAATCACCGCTGCACAAGCTGCCGGGATTTTGCGGTCTGACAGCTACGCCCAAAGCGACGTCTAGGTCCTGACACGGGCCGAGCGTTTCGAGCACGAAGTCTTCATTCCTGCCAGTATCGAGCGTGATCCGCTCGTTAATCCGGCGTCCGTCGGGTGCCGCTGCGTAGCCACGGATCTCGCGTTCGGTGAAGCAGGCGCGCGAAGTGTCGATGCGGGCAAGAAAAGCTTCTTCGCTTTCTTCCGCTTCCGCAGGCTCCACAGAAGCGCAGGCGGCAAGACCCGCGCCACCGGTGAGAGCAATTGCAGTAAAAGCGATTAATGACGTTCGCATGGGCTTCTCCTTCGTTGCTGCGGAACACAGTGCGCCCTGGGGCATTTCGCTTGCATGAACCTTCACCGTACAGCCCTTGCTGCCGCCCTTGCCCTCACCCTACCCGCTTGTGTCGGATCGCCGGGGCCGGTCGGCAACGCCTCGGTACCGGAGCCTGCGCAGGCAGTGGTTCTGGATGCCTATCTTGGCACGTGGTACGAATATGGCCGCTATGAAGCCCCGTTCCAACGCGGCTGCGAAGGTGTGACTGCCGAATATTCGCTGCGCGAGACCAGTGGCGCGTCCAACATCCGTGTGGTCAATTCCTGCTATCAGGACGGGCTCGACGGCGAATTCCGGCAGTCCGAAGGCCGCGCGCGGGTCGTGGATGGCAGCAATGGCGCGAAACTGAAGGTCAGCTTCTTCGGCCCCTTCTTTGGCGACTACTGGGTGCTCGATCGCGGCGGGCCGGATGCGAGCGGGCAATACACGTGGTCGATCGTAGGCGAACCCAGCGGGCGCTACCTGTGGATGCTAACCCGCGAAGCGCAGCCCGATGCGGCCACCCGCTCGCTCCTCGAAGCGCGCGTCCGCGAGCTCGGCTATGACTGGAGCCTTGTGCGGCTGACACAGCAACCCGCCGGCTGACCCTTGCACAATCGCTCCCGTTCGCGCAGCATTGCGCGCATGGGCACCAACCGTTTCACGACCTTCGAACAGTTCTGGCCGTTCTACCTGCAGGAGCATGCACGGCCGCTGACGCGTGCGTTGCATTATGTCGGCACCAGCCTGGTCTTCGTTGTCGCCGCTTTCGCTTTGGCGAGCGGCAATCTGTGGTGGCTTCTTGCCATGCCGCTCGCCGGATATTTCTTCGCGTGGCTGGCGCATTTCACCGTCGAGAAGAACCGTCCGGCGACTTTCACCTATCCCAGCTGGAGCCTGCGCGCCGATTTCAGAATGTACTTCATGTGGCTCACCGGCAGGCTCGGACCGGAACTGCGCAAGGCCGGGGTGTCGGGCTGAACAAAGCGGTGAAAAAGCGGTCATTGCGCGTTCAGAAGGCGCGTGCCAGCTTCGGAATTGCCCGCTGCGACCATGGGCCAGACAAGGGGGAGTAACAAAATATGAAACGCGCACATCGCACCACCCGTCGTTCCTTTCTCGTCCGCGTGGCGGGCGCGGCTGCCGCAGGCTCGGGCCTGACGGGCTGCGTCGCGCTCGGGCCGACAGACGCCGATAGCGGACCTTATGCCGATCCCGCCGGAATGGGGCGCGGCTACCGCAGCGGCTATGGCACCTCGGGCGTGACCGACAGCGATGCCGGGCAATATGCCGACCCCGCTGGCAATGGCCGGGGTGGAGGCTATTCCACCGGCGTGACCGACAGCGATAGCGGCCAGTATGCGGACCCGGCAGGGCGCGGGCGCGGCACCGGCATCACCGACAGCGACAGCGGCGCCTATGCCGACCCCGCCGGACAAGGGCGCGGGCGCGGCAATTACCAGTCGGGCGTGACCGACAGCGATTCGGGCGCCTATGCCGACCCGGCAGGCAATGGCCGCGGCACCGGCTACACCGACCGCGATTCGGGCCAATATGCCGACCCTGCCGGACGCGGACGCGGGCCGGGTTGAGAGGGGGCGACCCGCGTAGCGCGCTTCTAACCGCGCCAATTTTACAATTTGTCCAGAATTTCTCTGTAGCCTCCAACTGAAAGGTTCGAGGTTACAATGCGCGCAGCACCCATTGGAAAGCCGGGAAAGACCCTGACATTCGCCGCCTGCGTGGTGGTTGGGTGCTTGTTCCTGGCCGAAACTGTAGAAACGACCGCACCGGAGGCCGAACGGCTGATCGCGCGAGGTAGCACAGAGCAAGCGGTCGCAAGCGATGATGGCTCATCATCTTATGCGGCAACGCTGAGACCTGCGCAGGGTAGGTTTAGCAGCGAGCCGGCCAACGGCCAGCCACCCCGTAACGACTTGCAGATTGCGGATTACGAAGCACCCTCAATTGGCGATGAGGAAATCATCCTCGCCGGTGGCGGCGAAGGCGGCTTCTCCGAACGGAGACCAATACCTGATCTGAGGCCACGTACTGTTCGGTAAGAAGGAATCTCATTTTCTTAACCAAAGTCCGTAATCTGCTTTGTGCGCTTCGCATTGTAAGGAAAATAGGAGTCTGATCTTACGGTTCTTTGAATTTAACTGTGAATGGTGGGCAATTACATGGCGATGCACAAAACTCTGCGGAAGATTGCGGGCGATACCGCCGGCAGTGTGCTGCCGATGGCAGCTGCCGCGATCCTGGTGATGGTTGCCCTCACCGGTTCCGCGCTTGATCTCAGTGTATCCTACATGGCGCGCGGCAAGTTGCAGAACGCCTGCGACGCCGCAGTGCTCGCCGCCCGCCAGAACATGACCGGTACCACTTTCAATCAGG
Source organism: Aurantiacibacter sp. KMU-128 (assembly GCF_056933515.1). Taxonomy (NCBI): domain Bacteria; kingdom Pseudomonadati; phylum Pseudomonadota; class Alphaproteobacteria; order Sphingomonadales; family Erythrobacteraceae; genus Aurantiacibacter; species Aurantiacibacter sp. KMU-128. The sequence continues at coordinate 390,584 of NZ_JBXORT010000001.1, read as the reverse complement.
ACGTGCGCGACGAAGCCGACCGCTTCTTCGATTATAACTTCCCCGCCGGCACTGCCGGGGCGACGGATGTGCAGTTCAATATCAACCAAAGTACCAGAAATCGTAGTGAGTTGGTTGCCAATGCCTCTGCCACCGTTCCCACCACCCTAGTCCGGGTGATCGGGATCGACACTGTGCCGATCTCGGTCAACTGCGATGCCACGCAAGATGTTGGACACAATGATATTGTTCTGGTGCTGGACGTTACCGGGTCCATGAATGATGCTCCCAGCAATGGCACCGGGACCAAGATCGAACGGCTGCGCGAAGGAACTTTGGGGCTTTACCGTGCGCTGGAAAGCGATGACGGTTCGATCACTCGCTACGGCATTGTGCCTTACTCGCACACTGTCAATGTCGCACGCAGCCTTCGCAACCGGGATATTCTGGTCAACCAGTGGCATCTGGGAGGCAGCTGGACAGTCAATGAATGCGACTCTGATGGCTACTGGATCTGGAACTGCGTCAGCAGCACGGTGACGGCCCGTCCGACAGTCGGCCTGTATTCGAACAATACTCGCTATCGCTACATCACCGCGATTGGCCAACGTGTTGTGCACATTAGCAATTCGCGCTGGAACAATGCCAACGGCACCTATCCCGGTAACCGTCAGGGATTCCGCACGAGCGGTGAAGGCTGCATCGAAGAACGCCCAACCATTGACCCCGACAATCCCGCACCTTCGGGCGAGTTTATCATCCGCGACTACGTCACGCGAGCCGATGTGGACAATCTTGCCGCCAATGGTAGCGACGAACCGCGACAGTTTGGCCGCTATGATGTCGACTCCCAGACCGGCTATTCGCAAACCGGATGCCCTTCGGAAGCCAGTCGCCTTGCGGAATATGACGATCTCGACGACTTTCAGACCGCTATCAATGCAGCGACAGCCAATGTCACAGGCGGCACCTATCACGATGTCGGGATGCTCTGGGGCACCCGCTTCGCCTCGCGCACCGGCTTCTTCAGCGGGACAAACTTCAACCAGGGTGACAATGTCACCGAAATCGACGGCATCCCGGTGAACACACATATCGTGTTCATGACCGATGGCCGACTGGATACCGGCGAGACCCTGTATTCGGCGCATGGGGTCGAACGCTATCAGAACCGCACCCGTGGAACCGGTGACACCAATGCCCAGCACCTCGCCCGTTTTAACTCTGTTTGCCGCTTGGCTGGCGAAATGGGTATTACCGTGTGGGTTATCGCGCTGGATGTGACCGATACTGGTGCGATCCGTTCCTGCGCCACGAGTGATGCGCATTTCTTCACTAGCGACGGTTCCGATCTGGAACAGGTGTTTGAGGAAATCGGCCAGGGCATCGGTAATCTGAGGCTCACCCGCTAATGGTGCTCCGCACTATCCTCCCCACCTTGCGCAGGCTGCGCGATGACGAAACCGGTGTGACCATCGTCGAGTTCGCCTTTATTGCGCTGCCGCTATGCCTGATTCTGGTGGCCGGGATGGATTTCGGGCATCGCATTTATGTTTCTTCGGTGATGCAGGGGGCGCTCACCGATTCCGCTCGCCGCGCAAGCGTGCAAAATCCTAGCTTTGCCGGGGCGGCCAATTCACTCGAGCAAACGGTCAAGAACGCGGTTGAGCGCCAGCTGCGCCCGTTGCTCCCTTCGGATTACACGCTGACAGTCACGCAAAGCAACTATTACGACTTTTCAGGTATAGGGAATCCAGAAAAGATCGTGCGCGATAATGATGGCGACGGGGTGTACGACGAGGATGACGGCGACTGCTTCTCCGATCTTAACGAAAACGGCCAGTTCGACACCGACACCGGACGCCAAGGACGCGGCGGGGCCAATGATGTAGTTTTCTACGAAGCCCGGTTGTCGATGAAGCCACTTGTTCCGCTGGCCAATTTTCTCGGTGGCGAGACCCGTTACACGCTGGTGTCCGAGACCGCGGTGCGCAACCAACCCTGGGGCACGCAGTCCACCCCGCCGACCGTATGCGGGACAAATTGATGCAGCGACTGTCCAATACGATCCATCGCCTGGCCCGCGATATCAGCGGGGTTGCCATGATCGAGTTCGCGTTTGTCGCGCCGGTCTTGCTGCTGCTGATCCTTGGCGGGCTGGAACTTGCCAATTATGCTATGGCGCATTTGCGGGTGAACCAGATCGCTATGACCGTGGCGGACAATGCCGGGCGCGTCGATACTGGGATTGACGAGGCCAATATCCGTGAGGTCTTTGCCGGAGCCGGTGTTATTGGCGAAGCGATCGACTTCCAGGCCAATGGTCGCATTGTCCTTTCCTCGCTGCAGCATAACGGCCAGAACGGCTCCAACGAAGGCCAGATGATCAACTGGCAGCGTTGCTGGGGCGATCTGGAGCAAGACCCTGCTTACGGCATCGAAGGCGACGGGCGGACCGACAATACCCTCGAAGACGGGCTCGGCCCCGACGGCCGCCGTATCCTGTCAGGCGAAAATACCGCGGTGATGGTGGTCGAGGTCTATTACGATTACCAGCCGCTGATCGACACCGGCTTTATGCGTATCACCGAACAGATCCGCCATGAAAGCGCGTTCAACGTGCGCGGTCGCGTCAATAACGATCTGACCAACAGCCAGAACCTGACTGCAGCTACCTGTACGATTTACGGAACCGGTACCGGCGGCGGCGGCAACAGCAATGGTGGCGGTTCGGGTTCGAGTTCCAGTTCCAGTTCCAGTTCCAGTTCCAGTTCAAGCTCCGGCGGTGGCAACGGCAACGGCAACGGCAATGGAAACGGCAACGGCAACGGAAACGGCAACGGCAGTTCAAGTAGCAGCTCGAGCAGTTCGAGCAGTTCGAGCGGTGGAAGCTCGGGCGGCAGCTCCGGCGGCGGCAATGGGAACGGAAATGGCAACAGCTCCAGCGGCGGAAATAACAGCTCGAGTGGAGGCAACAACAGCTCGAGCGGCGGGAATAACGGCAACGGAAACGGCAATAGTTCGAGCGGCGGGAACGGCAACGGAAACGGCAATGGCGGCGGCGGTCGCAGGCCCTAGTCTGGATTGACCGGATCTCGGCGACTCCCCCCGTTCAGGTCACCGCCGTCCCGTCCGCCCTCGCCTCACAGCACCTTGTCGGGGCGCGGATCGTGCTTGTGCTTGGCTTCCTTGCCAAGCACGCGCTCCAAACGCTGCACCATCGTGTTCGCCGCCTTGCGCGCCGCATCATCGACCTTCGCCGCGTGCTCGGTGACGCCGATCGGCTTCCCGCCGCGCGGACGCGCCTCGATCATGCAGGCTTTGTCATCCCCGCCGCCCTTGCGCCCGTTCTCGTCCGAGACGTGGACTTCGAGCCGCGTGAGCCGGTCGGCAAAGCGCGCGAACTTGTCGTGCAGCATGGCCTCGATCCGCGCGGCCACTTCCTGCGTGCCCATTACCGAACTGTCGGAATTGAACTGGATGGTCAGGTTCTCGGTCATCGGGGGGATGCTCCTCTCTTTATGTGATTGTGTCTCATAGATATGGGGAGCGATGCGGCGGGTTCCAGCGATTTCGGCGAGGATTCCGAACGGTTCGGGTGACAAAGGTGACACCGCGTCACTTTTCACGCTCCGCATCAAACGCCTGTAAATGCGCGATAAGCTCGGCATCGGACAGGCCGGACGGACATGGTGATGAGGGATGGGGCAAGGCGGGCCTGTTCGCCCCCGTCATCCCGCCGATCCGCAAGCCGTCAAACTCGCCCGGATCGTCCGGCGTCAGCGCGCCCGTCTCGACCGCCTCCCCGCTCTCGAGCTTCGCCAGCAGCGCCTCGAAATCGCGCGCATGGCGCTCGGTGGTCGCGCCCGGCCGCCCGAAGGCCGGATTGCCGCCCATGGTGAAGCGCGCCAGCAACGCCACCGTCAGCCGCTCGTCATATTTGCGATAGCTGCCGACCTGCTCGCCCTGGAAGAACACCGGCACTTCCACCCCGTTCAGCGCCCGCTCCAGCGCGGCATGGGCGAGCACATCGTAGGAATGGTGGAACGCGACTTCCCACGCGAGATCGAACGCCTGCCCCTTCAGCCGCGAGCGCAAGCGATAGGCCGATTGCCGCGACATCCCGACAGACCGCGCCGCCTCGGTCACCGAATGCGTGGCGGAAAGCTGGCGCAGAAACGCAGCCTGCTTGGCGAGCGACCAGCCATCATGGCGGGCGTTTGCGGGGTCGGGATGTGAGGCGGAGGGGGGATTGTGCTTGCTCATCCGGCAGGATGAGGCAGATTTTCGGTGTGTAGGAAAGTGACGATCCCCCCGGATCGTCATCCCCGCGAAGGCGGGGAGCCAGAGCGAGCGGAGTGCCAGCTATCCTTCGACGAGGTGCGTCCGAAACCAGTCAGCGAGCTCGTCTTCGGAAAGCTCTCCGGCGGCGAGGGCTTGCACGGTGCGCAGCGCGTCCAGCGGATCGAAGCGCAATTCCGCGCCGTTCAGCACAAGGAACACACGCGCCAGCACCCATGCGGTGCGCTTGTTGCCATCGGCAAAGGGATGATTGCGTGCAAGGCCAAAGGCATAGGCAGCGGCGAGCACCGCCAGATCATCCTCGCCATATTCCCACTTGTTTTGCGCCCGTGCGAGCGCGCTTTCGAGCGCCCCTGCGTCGCGGACGCCGGACGGCCCGCCATGCTCGGCCAGTTGCCGGTCGTGAATGGCGGTGGCGACCTTGGCGTCGATCCAGACGGGTTCAATGCGGATGGGCATCTCACCAATCCGTCATCCCAGCGGAAGCTGGGATCTGTTTCTGTTGTGCGTGACGGCAGCGATCCCAGCTTTCGCTGGGATGACGAGTTCTGCTCACTTCGCCAGTTCGCGCAGGATGTCGCGATCCTCGCGCATGACCTGCTCGGCAGCCTCCATCTGCTGCGCAAAGGAGGGATTGGACGCAGTCAGACGAATGCCATCGGGCGCTTCGGAGACATAGAGGTCATCCCCCAATCCGACCCGCAACCGCGCCAACACCTCCTTGGGCAGGATGATCCCGGCAGAATTGCCGATCCTGGTGATCTTGAGCGGCTTGTTCATACGGGTGTTATAACACAGAAAGTTGGCGATCGACAACGCACCATCGGTCGTAAAAATTTCTCTCAAGATTTCTGGTATATATTCAGTCGCGACCTATGTTGAGCTTATGTCACTCCTATCCGATATTCAATCGTCCCTCCTCCAGGAAAAATCCCCCATCGCGCCGGTACTGCTTAAGTTCAAGTTCTTGGCTGCCAAGCTGAAGAGTCAACCTCTACAGGATTGGATTAACCACGAGTTGGAGGGCTATCCTTTCGAAGTTGAAGTTCCTGAGTATCGGCGGCTAGGCATTGCCTACCGTGGCACTTTCAGCGGCCCTTTTGGCTCTGGCATTAACAACGCGCCGATCCCAAATTATCTAATCCAACAATTCGCCGGAGAGGAATGGAACACCCACGAGATGCGTCAAAGCATTGCAGCGGTTGATGAACTGGTCAAATCGTCTGATGGGACTGGTACTCTCCATATCAATGCATCCAACCTCATCCTTATGCTTCAAGGTAAGGTCTATGAGGGCTACGCTTGCAACGAGGTCAAAGGTATTCTTGGTGTGTCGCAGTTATCAGAATTACAACATGCGGTGCGGGGACGCTTGCTCGATCTGACGCTTGAATTCGAAAACATCGAAGGCGCCGCTGCAATTGAGGTTGGCAAGGGTCCGGAAAATGACGTGGCTGCGAATTCACAGGCTGTAACTCAGATTTTCCACCAAACCGTCCACGGTATGATGCAAAATGTTAGCAACTCCGGTTCGATCGGCTCGATCAATTTCGAGGGGAAAAAGGGCGATGTTGAATCGCTAATAGCTTTCTTGACCAACAACGGAATCCCGCTTGCGGCGGCGGGAGAGTTTGCTGAGGTCGTCAAATCAGAGTCGCCAGAGTCCGTGGCAGAGCCATTCGGCGCGAAGGCAAAGAAATGGATTGGCGAGAATATTGCGAAGGCGGTCGATGGAACTTGGAAGGTCGGGATCGGGGTCGCCACCGATGTTCTAACAAAAGGGGCATTAGCGTATTACGGATTAGATACCTCGAGTTAGGCAAGGAATGCACCCAGTCTGTCCGCTCAACTCATAAACCTAGGCCACGCAGAACAGCTCGGCTGGTCTTCTTGGGGAGTTGAGGTGCGCCCTTCTTGCTGGTCACTCCTCGTAGAGGGCCTACTGGCCTGAACCCTGCCTTGCGCTCAAACTGAGAATTTATGAACTCAGCGTAGCGAAGACATTGCAAAATGGCTCTGTGAATCTCTGCATCGGACTTCTCACGTCCGTGCATGATAGCATCGCGAACTTCTTCCGCTGGCTCTATTATATCCCGTCCTGATTTATCTAGTTTCTTCCCCAAAACATTCTCAAAAATAATCGGAAAATTGGAACGCGTGATGTCTAACCGGTCAACTGCTTCCCAAGTAAGCGTGCTATTAGTGCGATATTCTCGCATGATTAGCGCATACAATGCCGTGCGTTGCGCGCCTTCGATTAGTTGAAAAGCGTATGCCAGAGCTGGGCTCGGAGTTGATACGTTGTCCAACACCTCTGGTAAGACACTGAAGTACCATTGAACGCCATCATCTTGGGCGGCTAGATTTTCATCAATTAGCTGTCGCGCCGATTTCTTAGCCATGGGCCTCACCCCTCCCGCACATACAAATCCCCGCCCTCGCGGAATTTCGCACTCATCTCCTCCATCCCCTTGAGCGCCGCCTGGCGGCTTTCCTCGGCGGTGTCCGCGCCGGATTTGGTCGAGGCGAGGAAGCTGTCGGGGTCGCTGTTCTGCTTCGAGGCGAAATCGCGCACGTCCTGGCTGATCTTCATCGAGCAGAATTTCGGCCCGCACATCGAGCAGAAATGCGCCGTCTTCGCGCCCTCTGCGGGGAGGGTCTGGTCGTGATATTGCTCGGCCGTATCGGGATCGAGGCTAAGGTTGAACTGGTCGCGCCAGCGGAATTCGAAGCGCGCTTTTGACAGCGCGTCGTCGCGCACCTGCGCCGCCGGGTGGCCCTTCGCCAGATCCGCCGCGTGGGCGGCCAGCTTGTACGTCACCACGCCCACTTTCACATCGTCACGGTCGGGCAGGCCGAGATGCTCCTTCGGCGTCACGTAGCAAAGCATCGCGGTGCCGTACCAGCCGATCTGTGCCGCGCCGATGCCGCTGGTGATATGGTCGTATCCCGGCGCGATGTCGGTGACGAGCGGCCCGAGCGTGTAGAACGGCGCTTCGCCGCACACCTCCAGCTGCTTTTCCATATTCTCCTTGATCTTGTGCATGGGCACATGGCCCGGCCCTTCGATCATCACCTGCACGTCTTCCTTCCACGCGCGGTGGGTAAGCTCGCCCAGAGTGTAGAGCTCGGCAAACTGCGCTTCGTCATTGGCATCGGCGATACTGCCGGGGCGCAGGCCGTCGCCCAGCGAATAGGCGATGTCATAGGCCTTCATGATCTCGGTGATCTCGTCGAACTTCTCGTAGAGGAAGCTCTCCTTGTGATGCGCGAGGCACCACTTCGCCATGATCGAGCCGCCGCGCGACACGATGCCGGTCACGCGCTTGGCGGCCATCGGGACATAGGGCAGGCGCACGCCCGCATGGATGGTGAAATAGTCGACGCCCTGCTCGGCCTGCTCGATCAGCGTGTCCCGGAAGATGTCCCAGGTGAGGTCTTCGGCCACGCCGCCGACTTTCTCCAGCGCCTGGTAGATCGGGACGGTGCCGATGGGGACGGGGGAGTTGCGGATGATCCATTCGCGGGTGTCGTGGATGTTGCGGCCGGTGCTGAGGTCCATGACGGTATCCGCGCCCCAGCGGATCGACCAGACCATCTTGTCGACTTCATTCGCCACGTCGGAGGCGACGGCGGAGTTGCCGATATTGGCGTTGATCTTGACGAGGAAGTTGCGGCCAATCGCCATCGGCTCGCATTCGGGGTGGTTGACGTTGGAGGGGATGATGGCGCGGCCCCGTGCGACTTCATCGCGGACGAATTCGGGGGTGACGTAATCGGGGATGCTGGCGCCCCAGCTTTGCCCGCGATCATGGCGCGCCTCTTTCAGCCGCGCGCGGCCAAGGTTCTCGCGCTCCGCCACATATTCCATTTCCGGCGTGATGATCCCGCGGCGGGCATAGTGCATCTGGGAGAGGTTCGCACCCGGCTTGGCGCGCAGCACACGCTTGGCGACATTGGGGAAGGCAGGCACGCCGCCGCTGCGGTCGGGACCGAGCTGGCCGTTATCCTCCGGCTTGATTTCGCGCGCGTCATACTCCTCGACATCGCCGCGGGAGAGCTGCCATTCGCGGCGCAGCTTGGGCAGGCCGGCGCGGATGTCGATCTTCGCTTCGGGATCGGTGTAGGGGCCGGACGTGTCATACACCCGCACCGGCGGCTCGCCACTGGACGGCTCCAGATCGATCTCGCGCATGGCGACTTTGCGGTCTCCCACATAGATCTTGCGGCTGCCGCGAATCGGGCCGGTGGTAACGCCGATTTCGAACTGCGAATTGATGTCGGCCATGTGCTCTCTCTCCAAAAGGCAGAGGGAATACGGGCCGCAAAGACTGCCCTTCCCTCCGCCCGTGCTAACGGGTTCAGGTTCAACGGGTCGGGCGGCGTGACACGCCCCTCTCAGCCATTCTCGTCGGGCCTTCGCGAAACATCGCTACGGCCAACACTGGCTCCCCGGGGATAGCTCGACAATAGGGAGCGCCGCGCACATAGTCCAGCCATGTCGCCGCCCGATCTTGCATCTCCGGAATCCCGTGCTGCCTATCGCCGTGAATTGCGCCGCTATGCGCGGGGGTGGCGGTGGAGCGGTCTCGCGCTGGTGTTGCTGGCGTGCGGCTTGCTCACATGGCCGCGCATGGGCGGGCCGTGGATGCTGGGGCCGCTGCCGATGCAGCACTGGGGATGGATGGCAATGGCGGCGGGATGGGCGCTGCTGGTCGGCGTGATTGTCGCACGGACGCGCTACCACCGGAGGAGGATGCGCTGAGCCTAACCGTGTGTTCCCGCCGCCTGCCATTCGGCAATCGCGTCTATCGGGAACAGCAGCATGATGACGTTCAATGCCAGTCCGTCGCGCACCACCAGTGCTGCCACGACCTCGCCCAGCAGCGCAAGGGCCACGGTCAACCGCACCGGCAGGCGCAAAGCCAGCCAGAAGCCGAACGCCATCCAGCCGATATCGGCGGCGGAGTTCAGGACGCTGTCGCCCGAATAGCCGAAATTGGCGGTGACCGAGCGGAAGCGGTTGATCACCATCTCGGTGTTTTCGAGCACTTCCCACGCCGCCTCCAGCAGCACCGCCAGCGGCAGGCCCCAGCGCACCGCATTCACCCCGCCCCAACCGCGCCGCACGAACAACCACCAGCCGAGCGCGTAGAAGAGCATCCCGTGGATGATGTGGCTCGGCGTGTACCAGTCGCTGATATGCTGGCTATTGCCCGCATCATTGATCTGCCCGTGCCACAGCTTGATGGTGCCGCATTCGCAAATCGGCGGGCGGTTCATCAGCAGCAGGATGGCGATAGCGGCAATGGTGATCGCCAGCGAAACGATGATCGTGCGGCGGTTCGGGATGAGTTGGCCCATGCGCCTATGGCTATAGCAAAACAGGAGGGGTGCAAGCGGTGTGCGGCGCGCTTTCCGCAACCCCGCTCATCGCACAGTCATATGCAGGCCTTGAGTATCGCGCCAATGCCGCTACGCAGGCAAATCCGCCATCCCGCGACCCATACCGAGGCCTCCCGATGACCGAACTCCCCGCCACCACCACGCAATACGCCAAAGGCAAGCGCAACGCCTTCACCCGGTTTCTCGACGGGGTGGAATGGTTGGGGAACCTGCTGCCGCATCCGGTGACTCTGTTCGCGCTGCTCGCGGTCGGCATCGTGCTGCTCTCCGGCCTGCTCGGCTGGCTGGGCGTCGCGGTGGAAGACCCGCGACCGGCGGGATCGAATGGCGTCGCGGAAGACGGGATGATCCGCGCGGTCAGCCTGCTGAACGGCGACGGTGTGCGGCGGATTTTCACCGGGCTCGTTGACAATTTTACCGGCTTCGCGCCCCTCGGCGTGGTGCTGGTCGCCATGCTGGGCGTGGGCGTGGCGGAGAAATCGGGGCTGCTCAGCGCCGCGGTGCGCGCCATGGTGATGAACGCGCCGCCCAAGCTGGTGACCTTTGCCATCGTGTTTGCCGGGATCATCTCCAACACCGCGAGCGAAGTCGGCTATGTCGTACTGATCCCGCTGGCCGGAGCGGTCTATTACGCGCTGGGGCGGCATCCGCTGGCGGGGATGGCGGCGGCCTTTGCCGGGGTTTCGGGCGGCTATTCGGCGAATTTGCTGATCGGCACGATCGATCCGCTGCTGGCAGGCATCACGCAGGAAGCCGCGCAGCTGATCGATCCCGACTACACCGTGCTGGCCACCGCGAACTGGTATTTCATGTTCGCCTCCACCTTCCTCATTGCGGGCATCGGCACGCTGGTGAGCCTGTATATCGTCGAGCCCAAGCTGGGCGAATTTGATGCGAGCAAGGCGGAGCCGGAAATCCTCGACGACGCGATGATGCAGCCGCTTACCGACACCGAGCGCAAGGGGCTGCGCTGGGCGGGACTGGCGCTGCTGGCCGTGCTTGGCCTGATGGCGCTGACGCTGGTTCCCGATTGGGGCGTGCTGCGCAATCCGGAGACAGGCGACCGGATGGATTCCCCCTTCTTCGACGGGTTCGTGGTGTGGATCCTCATCTTTTTCATCGCCATCGGTTATGCCTATGGCCGCGCGGCGGGAACGATGAAAACCGACCGCGACGTGATCGACGCGATGGCGGCGGCTTTGTCCTCGCTTGGCCTGTATATCGTGCTGGTATTCTTCGCCGCACAGTTCGTGGCCTTTTTCGGCTGGACGAATATGGGCGCCATCTCGGCAGTGACGGGTGCGAATTTCCTGCAGGAAACGGGCATGACCGGCCCCGCGCTGTTCTTCGCCTTTATCCTGATCTGCGCGGTCATCAACCTGTCGCTGGGCAGCGCGAGCGCGCAATGGGCAGTGACCGCGCCGATCTTCGTGCCGATGCTGATGCTGATCGGCTATTCCCCCGAGGCGATCCAGGCCGCCTATCGCATCGGCGATTCCACCACCAATGTCATCACCCCGATGATGAGCTATTTCGGGCTGATCCTCGCCTGGGCGACACGCTACCAAAAGGATCTGGGCGTCGGCACGATGATCGCGATGATGCTGCCCTACACGATCTTCTTCCTGACCGCGTGGAGCCTGTTCTTCTACCTCTGGACGTTCGTGCTGGGCCTTCCGGTGGGGCCGGGTTCGCCGACCTATTACACGCCGTCTTGAGGCAGGTTACAGACCAATCGCGTCGAGCATATCCTGATACCATTCATTGGTGTTGCGATCGCGGAAGGAGAAGCTGTTGGTGTATCCCCACACGCAGCCATCGACCCCGGCATTGCGGAAGGCAGTGGTGACCGCCTGATAATATTCCGCCCGTTCGGCGCGGTCGGCCAGCTCGATGGCGCCATATTCGCCCATGAAGACGGGGCGACCGGTGCGCTGCATGAAGTCCTGCGCCTTCTGCACCGAACTGGCGAGTTCGGCCAGATCCTGTGCGCTGCCGAAGGTCGTGCCCAAGGGCGGTGACGGGTTCACCCATGTCGCGCCCTGATGGGTGAAGGGGAACGGATCGTAATAGTGGAAAGTGGCGATCAGATAATCGTCATTGGGCAGCGGTAGCGTTGCCAGCGAGTTGATGCCGCTCCAGTTCTGGCCGCCGACAACGACCGGCCGCGTCGGATTTGTGGCGCGCACTTCGGCCAGAGCGGGCTCCAGAATGCTCAGCAGATTGGCGTCGGTGATCTGGTTGTGCGGCTCGTTCAGCAGCTCGAACCAGACCATATCGTCGGCATTCTTGAAGTGGTCCGCCACCTGCCGCCAGATCGCCACGAAACGCGCGCGTTCGGTGTTGGGTGTGATGAAGAGCTGGTCGTAATGGTGATCGTTGAGGATCACGCGCAGACCGGCGGCACGCGCTTGCGCCACAACGGTATCGACGCGCGCCATCCATGCGGGATCGATGGTGTAAGGCGGCGTATTGCTCGCATGGGCAGACCAGCGCACCGGCAGGCGGATTGTCTCGAACCCGACGGCGGCGATGTCAGCCATGTCATTGTCGTTAATCGCCCTGCCCCAAGATCCTTCGGTCGGGGTGGCTTCCAGATGGTTCGCCATGTTGACGCAGGCCCCGATGCGCGCATCGGCCTGGGTAAGGCGCGAGGTGCCGGTGGGTGGCGGCGTGGGAGAAGGCGTGGGCGTGGGTGACGGCGTAGGTGTGGGCGCCACGGTTGCCACCGGCCCCGGCGTCGATCCGGCAGAGCCTCCACCGCACGCGGCGAGACCAATCGCCAGCGCCATTGCCGATACCCTGAATGTCCGTCTCGCGCTCACCATCAATCCTCTCCGGCCAGTTGATATTGCAGTATGCCCTCGCCTTATGGCGAGTGGCTTCTGACAAGGTTGTCATACGCGGTATTACACCAGACAAGCGCGAGTCCCAAGTATTTTTTCGCGCAGTTAGCCGTGGTTTAACCACTTGTTAGCCACGATTTCCTAGCACAGCAGGCCTAAACGGAGTGACCATCCATGAATGCGCCGCAAAACGTGCTTGACCAGTATGAAGGCGATATCGCCGCTACCGACGCCCTGCCGGTCACGCGCCGCCGCAGCACCGCGACGAGCGTGTCGCGCTTCTTCGGCCGACGGCTGCTGATGGAGAAGATGGGCATCTATAACAAAAGCCTGTTGGTGATCTTCAGCGCGCTCGTGATTCTCCGCGTTACCACCATGCTTCGGCCCGAATGGCTGCACGAGACGACGATTGCCGCACTAGCCATATCCATCGGCGGCGTGATCTGGGTGCTATATGTGAATGCTGTGATGCGACGCGAAATTGCCGAGCCCGTCTTCGCCATTACCGGCGAGATGACCCGTCTATCGCAGGGTGCGCGCGACATCACCATTACCGGCCAGCGCCGGCAGGACGAGATCGGCGAACTCGCCCGGTCGCTCGGCACCTTTACCCGCGACTATGCGCGCCTCGATGCGCTGCTGGCAGAGCGCGTGGCGAACGAACAGCTCGCTGCCGAAAATGCCGAAGAACGCCAGCGCGAGCTGGTTGCACTCGCCGCCGATTTCGAAACCACGGTGGGCGAGATCGCGGGCAGCGTCGCCGCCGCCGCGACCCAGCTCAACGCCACCGCTGCCGCCATGGCGCAAACCGCGCATGGCTCCTCGCAAACCGCGCAATTGGTGGCCGACGCGGTCAAACGCGCATCGAGCGGAGCGACTGCTGCCGCCGCTGCATCGGACGAATTTGCCCTGTCGATCGAGGAAATCAGCCGTCAGGCCACGCAGTCCGAAGAACTGGCGCGCAATGCCGCGCGGGTGACCGAGGAAACCGACCAGACCATTTCGACGCTCGCCGCATCCGCGAAGGAAGTCAGCCAGATCGTCGAGCTGATCCAGGCGATTGCCAGCCGCACCAATTTGCTTGCATTGAACGCTTCCATCGAAGCCGCGCGCGGCGGGGAAAGCGGGCGCGGCTTTGCCGTGGTGGCTTCCGAAGTGAAGGAACTTGCCGCGCAAACCAGCCGCGCGACCGAAGATGTCAGCGGCCAGATCCGCACCATGCAGCAATCGACCGACACCGGCGTTGCCGAACTGCGCGCGATTGGCGAACGCATCCGCGAGTTGGAAACCACGTCCGTCTCCATCGCCGCTGCGGTCGACCAGCAATCGGTGGCGGGCAAGGAGCTGGCGCGCAGCATCGATATGTCCGCACGCGAAACCAGCGATGTGGAAAGCCACGCCAATGAATTGCTGACACAGGCGACCAGCGTGGGCTCGGCGGCGGACCAGCTGCTCGGCTCTTCGAAAGACTTGGAAGCGCAGGCGAGTATGCTGACCGAACGCGCGCGCACCTTCGTGGAGCGTATCCGCGCCGCCTAAGGGCTTGGTTGACACCCGCGCTGCTGGCCCGCAATCAAGCGGGGAATGAACCACGCAAAGGTCAATATCCAACGCCTCGGCAATGAAGGCGAGCCGCTCGTCATTATTGACGGGTTCAGCGGCATTCCCGGCGAGCTGCTCGAACGCGGGCGCAGCGCGACCTATCAGGATGCGGGCGCGATGTATCCGGGCCTGCGAAGCTGGTGCGAGCCCGATTATCTCGACCGCAACCGCGATCTGATGTTCCAGGTGCTGCAACAGGTGTTCGGCTTCAAGCAAGGCATCAGCCTCGATGTCTCGACCTTCTCGCTAGTGACGCTAGCGCCAGAGGACCTGGCGCCCATCCAGCGCATCCCGCATTACGACCATGCGAGCGGCGAAGTTGTGGCGATCATGCATTATCTGCTCGGCCCCGAAAGCGGCGGTACGGCATTTTACCGCCACAAACGCACCGGCTTCGAAACGATCACCGATGACCGCGAGGCAGCGTATAATGCGGGGCTGGAGGCGGATGAGGCCGAATACGGAATGCCGCCGCCCGAATATTGCTATGGCGATACCGACCGCTACGAACTGATCGGCGAAGTCGAAGCGCGGCCCGACCGGCTGGTGCTGTATCGCGGGCGGCAATTGCATTCGGGTGTGATCCCGAACCCGCACGAGCTGAGCACCGACCCCAAAGAGGGGCGGCTGACGATCAATATGTTCCTGCGCGGGCGCTGACCGCTCGCCATGACCACGCTCTACCGCTGCGATGCCGGTGCGGGCGCGATTGCGTCCACGTTCGGCATAGCGGCGGGCGATGATCCGTGGAGCGGCGGCTATGTCGCGCCGCAGAAGTTTGCGCCGGTGATCACCGCAGGGCGCGAGTTTGTCGCCGGGCCGGGCGGAGAGCGCCAGCCATGGCGGATGGTGCCGCGCCTATGGGGCGTCCCACCGCCCCGCTCCGCGCATGATGCGGGCCGCCCGGTGCTGCGCGTGCGCAATCCCGACAGCCCGTTCTGGATCGGAAACCTGCGCAACCCCGAATTCCGCTGCCTCGTCCCCGCGACGGCGTTCATGGAATGGGGGCTTGAGGGCCGCGACGGAAAGCGCCGCCAGCATTGGCTCGGCTGTAGCGACCAGCGCGTGTTCGCGATGGCGGGCGTGTGGATGGATAGCGAGGTGCCGTCCTTCGCGCTGCTGACAGCGGAGCCCAATGCGGTGCTGAAGCGGCTGGGACGCGATGCGATGCCCGCCATCCTGCCGCCCGATCCGCGTGTGTGGCGGACATGGCTTCATGGCGGCTGGGATGCGGCGAGCGGGTTGGTGCAGCCGTATTCGTCATCGTTGATGGTGGAGATTGACCCCAGCATTCGTTCGTCCTGAGCCTGTCGAAGGACTGCTTTTCTTTCTGGCTTGGCGCGCAGTCCAAAAGGAAGTGCAGCCCTTCGACAAGCTCAGGGCAGTCGGAACTGGGAGAGTGCGCGCAGGTCCTTCGACAGGCTCAGGACGAACGAATGTAGGTCAAAGACAAAACCTGTCCCCCCGCCTTGCAACATTGAACCCGCGCGCTTCAACCTCGCGGCTTTCGGGGGAGTCGGGGTCGCGGATGGGGTTGGTGTGGTTGTAGTGGATGAAATGCACCTTGGCGCGCTGCTCTGCGGGCAGGTCTTGCAGCAAATCCATCGTTTCGGTGACGCGCGGATGGGGGATTTCGCTCATGTCGCGTCCGGGCAGCTCGTTATCGTCCCAGAAGGTCGCGTCGACGAAGACGTTATCAACAAACGGAAGAAGCACGCGGAGGAAATTTCCAGCCTCGCCCTCTGGCCAGAAATCAATATCCGGCACGTAAAGGACGCCGCCTGCATAGTCCGGTGTCAGCATGAACGCGACAGTCTCGGAATATTCGTCGCGATGGGGGACAGGCAGGGGCGTAATCATCATCTGCTCCCAATGGAGCGGTAAGTTTCCTTGCAGGCTCTCGATCCCGATATTCCCCAACTCCACCAACTGGCTCCACGGCCCGTTGCTGCGCAAGAATTCCGCCATGCGCGGCATGGCGAAGACGGGCACCCCGTTCGCACTAGCCGCTTCGCGTCCGAAGTAAGCGAGGCCGAGATAGTGGCCGATATGCGCATGGGTGAGGAACACGCCGTCTATGCCCAGACCCTCGGCAGGCGGTTCGATGGCATCGAGCATCGCCAGTTGCTCGGTGATCGCAGGCGTCGCATCGAAGAGGTAGCGGCGGCCCGCCACGCGGTCGATCAGGCCGAGCGAGCTGGGGAGCAGGCGCGGCCCTGTATCCTCCGCATTGCCGATCTGCGGCGCGCCCGCATCCTGCCCCGCGCCGAGAACCACCAGCTCGTAATCGCACGGCTCAGCCGCCTCTTGCGCAAACAAAGGGCTGGCGAGCGCCATCGCAGACACTGCCAGTCCTGTGGTGATTGCTCTCAACATAACCCGCGCCCCTCCGATTGCTAAGGCGGGCACGCTAGGCGATCACATCACTGCGCGGAAGGCGCTTTGACAAAAAGCAGCGCCAGAGCGAGGAACGCTGCCGCCGCCGTGCCCGCCGCGCCTGCCGGGAAGGTGAGGTCGGTCGCCGGGAAGACCGCCGCTGTGTTGATTGCAATGGTGGCGAGACCCGTCAGGCCCGCCAGCGCGCCGATGATCTTGCCCGCGCCGCTCGTCTGCCACAGCGCGCCCGCCACGCCCAAAGCCGCCACGCCGAGAGCGATTTTCGCCACGAAATAGAGCAGGAAGGCCATTGCCAGCACCGCGCTGAATACAGGTGCGAGTGCTTCTCCGCCCTCCATCAGCGGGCCGAACATGACCAGGCCCATGCCCGCTTGGATGGTGTTGAGAATGCCGCCCGTCGCCAGCCCCGCCCCGATCAGCGGGCGCGCGGGCAGCATGGCAAGGCCAGCGAGCGCAAGCACGGCAAAGGTAATCGTCTCGACCGACCAGATAATGTCGCGCGGCGGCGTCCCCCCGCCATCGCTGATGGCGATGTAGATGATCTGCGTCACCACTGTGATGAGGAGCGCGATGGCGGCAATTTGCGCCGCCCCTTTGAAACCGGTCGTCATATGATGCATTCCCCTTGTTGAGATGTGGCCCGTCATTCGCGCTTCAGACGCAGGCGGTTACATCGGCAACTTTCCAGCAGGCGTGGCAGAGGCTATGCCAGCACCCGACAGTTCATTCGAGAGGATACAGATGACCCATTTCCGCCCCGCTTTGCTCGCCACGGCGCTGATCCTGCCCGCCGTCCCCGCCGCTGCGCAAGAGGTGATGACGCCTGCCGATGTCGCGCGCATCGAAAGCACCGGCACCATCGCGCTCAGCAATGACGGCTCGACCATCGCCTACACCCGCGTCCACGCGCCCGATGTCTCGCAGGGCGAGCCCGACGGCGGTTCGCGCCAGCAGCTGATGCTCGCCGAGGGCCCGATGGATGTGGCCGCGTGGCTGCCCGAGGATATGCGCATTTCCGGCGTGGACTTCACCCCCGATGGCGGCATGGTGACCTTCCTGTGGACGCCCACCGGCGGGGATCGCGGCGTTTACGGTGTTCCCGTGGGCGGCGGCGCCTATCGCCAGCTCGGCGGCGTGGCAGGCGCGGGCGTGCAGGCCTATGGTTTCGCGCCCGATGGCAGCCAGCTCTATATGCTCGTCGGCGCGGCTCCGAACCCGCAACGCGCTGCCGAAAGCCGCGCGGGTTTCGATGCGGTGGTTTACGAGGAAGAGCTGCAATTCAACAGGATGTTCGTCGCCAACACCGGCGACAGCGTAGACACAGCACCGCGCGAAATCGCCATTCCCGGCTATGTCGACAGTTTCCAAATCGCGCCGTCGGGCGACTGGGCGCTGATCACCAGCGCGCCGACGCCGCTGGTGGATGACAGCTACACCGCCCGGCGCCCGCATATCCTCAACCTGACCGACGGCAGCCTGCTGACGATTGAGACACCGGGCAAGCTGGGCGATCTGGAAATCTCCCCTGATGGCTCGCAGCTGTCGATGATCGCAGGCGTTTCGGCGAACGATCCGGCGGATACCACGCTGCATCTCGTCGATACCGCGACGGGCGCTTTCCGCGCAATCAATGCCGGTGCTGCCGAAGCGGCGACCGATACCGAGTGGATGGCCGATGGCCGCTTGGCCGTCAGCGTCGATGTCGGCGTGCAGAGCGTGCTGCGCTTCTACTCCGCCGATGGCGCGCTGCTGCGCGAATATGATACCGACGGCTTGATCCTCACAGGTCTGGAGCAGGGCGGCAACCGGCTGGCGGTGGAAGCCAATTCGCCGAGCCATCCCAACGAGCTGTTCCTGTTTACCGGGCGCGGGTTCGAACGCTGGACCGATCACAATCCGTGGCTGGCGAACATCGCCATGGGTGCCCAGCGCGCCTACACCTTTACCGCGCGTGATGGCACCGAGATCGAAGGCGTATTGATCGAGCCGGTGGGCGGCGTGCCCGAAGGCGGCGCTCCGCTGATCCTCGATGTGCATGGCGGGCCGGAAGCGCATGAAAGCAATGGCTGGGTCACCAATTATTCCGGCCCTGGCCAGGTCGCTGCGGGACAGGGCTATGCCGTGTTCCTGCCCAATTATCGCGGCTCGACCGCCTATGGCACCGAATTTTCCATGCAGCACCAGGGCGATGCGGCAGGCGTCGAGTTTGACGATCTGGTCGATGCCAAGCGCGCACTGGTGGCAGAAGGCATTGCCGATGCCGACCGCGTGGGCGTGACCGGCGGCTCCTATGGCGGCTTTGCCACCGCATGGAGCAGCACGCATTATTCGGAAGAATTTGCCGCCGGCGTGATGTTTGTCGGTATCTCCAACATCCTCTCCAAATGGGGCACGACCGATATTCCGACCGAGGAATACAACGTCCACGCCCGCCGCTATCCGTGGGAGGAATACGAACAGACCCTGCGCCGCAGCCCGATCTACTGGGCCGACCGTGCCGATACGCCTTTGCTGATCCTGCACGGCGATGCCGACCCGCGCGTCAGCCCGACGCAGAGCGCGGAGCTCTATCGCCACATCCGCGTGCGCCGTCCCGATACGCCGGTGCGGCTGGTATGGTATCCCGATGAAGGCCACGGCAACGCGATGGCGGCGGCGCGGTATGACTACAATCTGCGCATGATGGAGTGGTTCGACACCTATCTGATGACCGGCGACCGCGACGCCCCGATGCCCGCCCCGCGTCCGGATCTGGGGCTGGAAGACTGATCCTGCTGCGCGGTGGTGCGGGTTGCAACCACGTGCACCACCGCGACAGGCATAGCCCATGAACCTGCAAGCCTTCCTCTTGCTCGCCTTCATGGGGATCGGCCTGACGGCTTTCGCACTCACCGGCCTGACGGCGGTTGGCAGCGAAGTGCACTGGGCCGCCCGCGCGGCTTGCGCCCCGATGGCCGCTCTCTGCCTGTGGGGCGGGTTTGCGGGCCTGCATTCGATCTGGCGTGCGCACCGGGCGCGGAGGAACGGAACACCCGTAACCGGCAAACTCTACGGCTGGTTCTCGGGACGCGACGGGCGTTCACGCTCGGTGACCTGCCTGCTCATGGTCGAAGGCGCGATTTACAGCGTGCAGATACTCGAGGAGCGCTTCAACCTGCGCGCTTATCCCTTGGGAACCATGCACCCTGTGGACGCATGGATCGACGCGGCCGAAGTGGTGGCGATTGATCGCGACGGCGTTCCGCTCGAAATCCAAGCGCCTGGCTCGGAAATTGCTCCGGGCGAGCAATATGCCCTGCCGCCCGGCCTGCTCGCGCAGCTGGATGGCCGCGCAAGCCGCAAATGATCGAGCGTTACAACCCGAACGTGTAAGTCAGTCCGATGCCGCCGAGAAACTGGTCACGCGATCCGCGAATGCTGGTGAAAGGCGTCTCTGCCGCATCGCCGAGCAGGCGCGAATACCCGGCGATCACGATCACGCCCAACCCGCCATTCAGCGCATTGCCGTCAAGATCGAAGCCCAATAGCAGCGTGCTGCTGACCGAGCGGAAACCGCCGCCATCGGGCTCGAACGCGGGCAGCGCATCCTGTGGCGGGCCGGTGAAGGCGAGCGGGTCTGAGGTCAGATAGTAGCCCTGGAAATTTGCGTCCGCCCATTCGGCGCCGAAATTCAGATTGGCGAAGATGCCGAGGCTCAGGGGTGTACTGTAGGACACGGTCGGGTTGACCGTAAAACCGTCATGCGCGCCCGCCACATCGAACAGCACCGAAGTGCCGACGCTGATCGAGTCTACCGGAATAAGCACGCCGTCAAAGCTGACGCTGGCGTGCGGGCCGACTTCGATCGCCGTGTCGAGTTCGCCATATTGTTCGGCAATGTCGTCCACAATGCGGCCATTGCGATCCCCGCGCACGCGCGCGGCGAGGCCGAAATCGAACGAGACATCGCCATCGCCATCAGGCACGAAGTCAAGCTGCACACCGCCCGCGCTGGGGTTGATATCGATGCCGCCGATGGAACCGATAATCACCGGCAGGACATTGGGCGTGTAATCGTCGGAGCCGGAATAGGACGGCGATAACGCTCCACCCACGCCCACGGTCACAAAGTCACCGCCCAGCACCGAATTGGCAAAGTCGATCTGCGGGCGACCGCTCGCGCGCTCGTCACCGCTTTCCTGCGCCAAAGCAGCGGCAGGCGTGACAATGGCAAGCAAGGCCGCACAGGTGGTGGCAGGGCAAAAATTCATTATGCAATAATCCCGTCTGTAGTGCCGTTGAAACAGTCGGGCGGGCCAAGCGGTTCCACTGTGCGGTAAATTCTTCGCAGTTGGTGCGAACAGCACTTTGCGCGCCGGTGCAGCCAATGATACACAGAGGCCTATGAAAAAGCACATTCTTCTCCCTTTCATTGCGCTTGCACTTGTGCAGGCCCCTCCGGCTCTCGCTGCGGCCAACGAGGCACAGGTTCTCGCCGATGCGCAGCAGACCGAGGGCTATCAACGGCTCTACCGCGTGCTGGTGTCCGATCCGGGCGGGCTGGGCGCACGGCGACTGGCGGATATCATGGTGGAAATCATGGGCTCGGCGACCCCGCTCCATGCGGAAATCGAAGCGGCCACTCCGGGCTTCCAAGCCGCATTGGCAGAAGCACTGACACCGCTCGTCACCAGCTACATGACACGCAACCGCAATCTGCACGAAGCCGATTTCGTCGCCGCCATCGCCCCGCTGATGAGCGAGGAGGAAGCGGTGGAAATCGCCGAACTCTATGAAAGCGATCTCGGCCAGCGGATGCTGCGCACCACGCGGAGCAATTACCAGCTCGAATTGAGCCAGGAACGGCTCATGTCCGAGGACGAGTTTACCCGCGAAGATGCGCAGCGATCGGTCGAAGCCACCACCGCCACCGCGATGCAGGATCTGACGCAGGGCGAAATCGAAGCCATCGGCGCCATACTCATGGGCAATCCGCGAATGCTGCAAAACATGATGGCGCTGCGTGAACCGATGCTGGCCATCCGCGTATCGATGGATAACGAGCCGATGACCGGGGTCGAGGAAGCGCAGCTGCAGGAAATCTACGCCAGCGTGTTGGCACGCTACGGGCACTGAACGGACGGCGAAGCGCCGCCCCCATTGCGCCTGCCACGCGATACGCTAAGGCACTGCGCATGAGCGGTCGCACCTGTGATATTGCCATTGTCGGCGGCGGATTGTCGGGCGGACTGATCGCGCTCGCGCTCCGCCAGCAGCGCCCTGAACTCAGCGTGCGCGTGATCGAAGGCGGCGCGGCCATCGGCGGCAATCACCGCTGGAGCTGGTTCTCCACCGACCTTTCGCCTGCGGGCGAGGCGTTGATGGCTCCGTTTCGCAAGACCGAATGGATGCACGGCTATGACGTGCGCTTCCCCGGCCTGACCCGTACGCTGGAGGCCGATTACCGCTCGCTCGCCAGCCCCGATTTCGCTGCCACTCTGGAGCGCGAACTCGCGCCCGGCACGCTGCTGACGAACCGGCGCGTCGCGCAAATCGCAGCAGACCGCGTGCTGCTGGAAAGCGGCGAGGAGATCACCGCGCGCTGCGTGATCGATTGCCGCGGTTTTACCCCGTCCGCGACGCTGCGCGGCGGCTGGCAGGTCTTCATGGGGCGCCACATCCGCACCGCCGGGCCGCACGGCATCACTCGCCCCGTTATCATGGACGCGCAGGTCGACCAGTTGGCTCCGGCGGGCAATGGCGGCGCATACCGGTTCGTCTATGTCCTGCCGCTGGGGCTTGAAGAGGTGTTTGTCGAGGACACCTACTACGCCGATACGCCGCAGCTTGATCGCAGCGCGCTGTCGGGCCGGATCGACCAATATTGCCGCGCGCATGGCATCGATGGCGAGCCGGTAGCGTTTGAAACAGGCGTGCTGCCCGTCATCACCGGCGGCGATTTTGCTGCTTATCAGGCAGAGCAGCGCATTCCCGGCGTGGCGATTGCGGGCGGGCGCGGCGGGTTTGTCCACCCGCTCACCAGCTATACGCTGCCCATTGCGGTCAATATCGCGCTGGCGATTGCCGAGGATGCGGATTTGCCTGGAGACCAGCTCGCAGCCAAGCTGGAAGCCGAAGCGCGCCGCCACTGGAGCCGCATGGGATTCTACCGTGCGCTCGGCCGGATGCTGTTCCACGGCGCGGCGCCGCACCACCGATACCGCATTTTTGGACGGTTTTACGGCCTGCCCGAGCCGCTTATCGAGCGCTTCTATGCCGGTGGCTCGACACTTTTTGACAAGTTGCGTGTTCTCTCCGGCAAACCGCCCATACCCATCCATCGCGGCGCGCGGGCGCTGCTGGCCAAATCGCCCAGCCTCCTCGCGCCAGACACCAAGGACATTCGATGAGCACTCCTGAAGGAAGCACCGCCAAGGGGCGCACCGCCTGCGTGATCGGCGCAGGGTTCGGCGGCATGGCGCTCGCCATGCGGCTGCAAAGCGCTGGCATCGCCACCACTGTGATCGAAGGCCGCGACAAGGTGGGCGGGCGCGCCTATCACTGGCAGCAGGACGGCTTCACCTTTGACGCTGGCCCCACCGTCATCACCGATCCGCCCTGCCTGAAAGAGCTGTGGGAGCTGACCGGTCACGATATGGCAGAAGACGTCGAGCTGATGAATGTCATGCCCTTCTACCGCCTCAACTGGCCCGACGGGACGAATTTCGACTATTCGAATGACGAGGCGGATCTGCGAAAGAATATCGCCAAGCTCGATCCCGCCGATATCGCGGGTTACGACCGCTTCCTGCAATATTCCGCCGATGTGCACCGCGAAGGCTATCTGAAGCTGGGCACGGTGCCTTTCCTCGATTTCAAGTCGATGCTGAAGGCCGCCCCTGCGCTTGCCAAGCACCAGGCGTGGCGCAGCGTCTATTCGACCGTGAGCAGTTTCGTGCGCAACGAGAAGCTGCGCGAGGCGCTCTCCTTCCACACGCTGCTGGTCGGCGGCAGCCCGTTCAAGACAAGCGGTATCTACGCGCTCATCCACAAGCTGGAAAAGGATGGCGGCGTGTGGTGGGCGCGCGGCGGCACCAACCGCCTGATCGCCGGAATGGTGCGCCATTTCGAGCGGCTGGGCGGCACGATGATCGTCGGCGATCCGGTGGAAAAGGTCGAAACGACCGGCAACCGCGCCACCGGCGTTGTCACCAAAAGCGGCTGGCGCGGCGATTTCGATGCGGTGGCGAGCAATGCCGACATCATGCACTCGTACAAAGACCTGCTGGGTGACAGCCATCGCGGCAAAAGCTACGCCAAGTCACTGAAGCGCAAGAGCTTCTCGCCCTCGCTCTTCGTCGTGCATTTCGGGCTGGAAGGCACCTGGCCGGGCATTCCGCACCACATGATCCTGTTCGGCCCGCGCTATAAGGGGCTGGTGGACGATATCTACGCCAAGGGCACGCTGCCTGCCGATTTCTCGATCTATCTGCACCACCCGACCGTTACCGATCCGAGCATGGCGCCCGAAGGCAAGAGTACGTTCTATGCGCTGGTACCGGTCGCCAATATGGGCAAGATGCCGATCGATTGGGACACGGTGGGGCCGGAGCTGGAAAAGCGCGTGCTCGACGAAGTGGGCCGCCGCCTGATCCCCGACATCCACGACCGGATCGTGA
The DNA here is from genome assembly GCF_056933515.1 of Aurantiacibacter sp. KMU-128. Classification (NCBI taxonomy): domain Bacteria; kingdom Pseudomonadati; phylum Pseudomonadota; class Alphaproteobacteria; order Sphingomonadales; family Erythrobacteraceae; genus Aurantiacibacter; species Aurantiacibacter sp. KMU-128. The sequence continues at coordinate 366,394 of NZ_JBXORT010000001.1, read as the reverse complement.
CCAAGTTCCACTATGCGCCGAAAGACTTCGCGCAGGACCTGAACGCGCATCTGGGCAGCGCGTTCAGCCTCGAACCGCTGCTGTGGCAAAGCGCCTATTTCCGCGGCCACAACCGCGACGATGTGATCAACAATTTCTACCTCGTCGGCGCAGGCACCCACCCAGGCGCAGGCATTCCGGGCGTTGTGGGAAGCGCGAAGGCAACGGCAGGATTGATGGTGGAGGATTTGCTGGGGTGAAAATCCTCCCCGGCACGGGGAGGGGGACCATGCGCAGCATGGTGGAGGGGCAAGTGACCATAGAACAACACATAAAGATTGCCGCTACAGCGTTACTAGCTGCATCGATCTACTTGTCGTCCCCGGCATCAGCGCAGACAACGCAAATGGTTCTAATGGGCTTTGGCGAGGACGATAACGGGACGAGCTATACTCTTGAATTGGACTCGGTCAGGCCCACGACCTATCGGGGTGACCTCGAACTTTTGCAAGCATGGGTCATGCAGAATCACGAAACCGATAGAACTATCTTACATTCTATAAGCCGCATCCGCTCATACTATGATTGCAACAGGCGCATGACAGCTGTTGCGGCTGTTATAGAATACGATCAAAGCTTCATTGTACAGTCTTCTGTCGAATTGGCTGCCCCGCAATTCCGCGCACCGGCTTCGGACAGCATCGAAATGAGAATTCTTGAGCAAGTTTGCAGGGTTGGAATTTAGATGAACCGCATCGCAGTCTATTGCGGCTCCGCTACGCCGGAGGATCCGCGTTATATCGAACTTGCCCGTGAAGTCGGCTCCACTCTCGCCGAGCGCGGCATCGGCGTCGTCTATGGCGGCGGCAAGGCGGGGCTGATGGGCGCGATTGCCTATTCCGCGCTCGAGGCGGGGGGCGAGGTCATCGGGGTTATCCCGCAGGCGCTGGTCGATATGGAAGTCGCCAATCCCGATTGCACCGAACTCCACGTCGTGCAGACCATGCACCAGCGCAAGCAGCTCTTCACCGATATGTCGGACGGGTTCATCACCCTGCCCGGCGGTGTGGGCACGATGGACGAATTGTGGGAAGCGATCAGCTGGGCGCAATTGGGCTATCACAGCGATCCGGTCGGCCTGCTCAACGCCTTTGGCTATTATGACGGGCTGGTGGAATTCTATGCCAAGATGGCGGAGACGGGCTTTGTCCGCCCGATGCACAAGGACATTATGATCGTCGCCGAAACGCTCGCTGAACTGCTGGCGAAGATGGAAGCCTATGAACCGATCCAGACCATCGTGCAGATGAAGGTCGAGGATTTGTGAAACGCATCAAACCGCGCCCCCTCGTCGCCAGCCATGTGGTGAAAGCCACGCCGCGGCAGGTGGGCGGCGGGCGGCCCCGCGCGGCGCTGGTCGAGAAGGCGAAGGCGAGCATCGCCAAGGGCTCCAAGAGTTTTGCCGTTGCTTCCATGCTGCTCGACCGCACGACGCGCGAGCGGACGCATCTGCTCTATGCCTGGTGCCGAAAATGCGATGATATTGCCGACGGGCAGGATCACGGCGGGGAGCTGAAGCTCGACAAAGCGAGCGCGCTCGACCGCGTGGAAGCCATCCGCATCCTCACCCACCGCGCGCTGGACGGCCAGCCGACCGCCGAAGTAGCCTTCGACGCCTTCGGCCTGGTGGCAGCGGAGACCGGCCTCACCAAAGACATGGCCGACGATGTAATCGACGGGTTCCAGCTTGATGCCGAAGGCTGGCGACCGCGCACCGAAGGCGATCTGATGCGCTATTGTTTCCACGTCGCGGGCGCGGTCGGCGTGATGATGGCGCAGGTGATGGGAGTGCCCGCCGATGCGGAGGACACGCTCGACCGTGCCTGCGATCTGGGCCTCGCGTTCCAGCTCAACAATATCGTGCGCGATATCTGGGAGGATGACGCGGCGGGCCGCTGCTACATTCCCGAGGAATGGCTGGTGGAGGCGGACATTCCGCCGGGGCAGCACATGAAGCCGATGTATCGCGAGCGGCTGGTGGAAATCGCCCGCCGCATGGTCGATATGGCGAAGCTGCACGATGCCCGCGCGCGGATCGGTGCAGGCCACCTCGCCTTCCGCCAGCGTTGGGCGATCCTTGCCGCGGCGAATATCTATGGCGAAATCGGGCGCGAGGTTGTGGCGCAAGGGCCAGCCGCGTGGGACCACCGCGTCTACACCACCGGTTTGCAGAAGCTCGGCCTTGTCGGTGCGGGGCTGGTGGAAGCGGTCAGCGGCTCCTACCCGCCCGAGGCAGAGCCATTATGGACGCGCGCCGATCTGACGGCCATGGCGCGCAAGGATCGGCCAGTGCCGGACATCCGGGACACCCCGCTGCCGGATGAAGACGTGCGCCCCGCCTGACGCCAAGGCGTTCATCGGCTTTCGGTTGCAATTGCGGGCCGCCGCGGGCATCTCTGCGCCGGAGGAGGAACCCCGATGAAACGCCTGTTTGCACCCCTTTTCGCAGCCCTTGCCCTGCTTGTTGCCCCCGCCACGCTCCACGCGCAAGACGCCGGGCCGGAAGCGACCGTGATCGCCTTTATGGACGCCTTCAGCGCCAAGGACGCCGAGGCGATGACCGCATTGATGATGCCGGATACGGTGGTCGCATCGGTGCAGGAACTCGATGGGCCGGATGATGTCGGCTTCAGCCCAATGGCTGATCTGGTCGCGCAATTGGCGGGCCTGCCCTTCGACATTGCCGAGCCGCTGTGGGATCTGCGCACGCAGGAATTCGGGACCGTGGCGGTGGTTTCGGCCAGCTATGACTTCCTCATCAACGGAAACCGCAGCCATTGCGGCACCGATATCTTCACGCTGATGCGGGTCGACGGGGCGTGGAAGATCGCCACCATTACCTACAGCCACGAAACCGAAGGCTGCGAGGGGCCGCCCGCCGAATGATTGCAAAACTCCTCATCGCCAATCGCGGCGAGATTGCCTGCCGGATTATCCGCACCGCCCGCGCCATGGGCGTGGCGACGGTGGCGGTCTATTCGGATGCCGATGCCAAAGCGCTGCACGTGCGCCAAGCGGATGAGGCGGTGCATATCGGCCCCTCGCCCGCTGCCGAGAGCTATCTGGTCGGCGAGAAGATCATCGCGGCAGCCAAGGCAACGGGCGCGGAGGCGATCCATCCCGGCTACGGCTTCCTGTCCGAGAACGCCGGTTTTGCACAGGCGGTGATCGATGCGGGGCTGATCTGGGTCGGCCCCAAGCCTTCGAGCATCGATGCGATGGGCCTTAAAGATGCCGCCAAAAAGCTGATGCGCGCGGCGGGCGTGCCGGTCACGCCGGGCTATGAGGGCGAGGATCAGTCGCCGGAAACTCTGGCAAACGAAGCCAAGAAAATCGGTTACCCGGTCTTAATCAAAGCGGTCGCGGGCGGCGGCGGCAAGGGGATGCGCAAAGTCGAGGCGGAGCAAGACTTTGAGTCGGCTCTGGAAAGCTGCAAACGTGAAGCGCGCTCCAGCTTTGGCAATGACGAAGTTCTGCTCGAAAAATGGATTAACTCGCCGCGCCATATCGAGGTGCAGGTGTTCGGCGACAGTCACGGCAACGTGGTCCACCTGTTCGAGCGCGATTGCTCGCTGCAACGCCGCCACCAGAAGGTGATCGAGGAAGCTCCCGCCCCCGGCATGGACGGGGCGACCCGCGAAGAGATCTGCGCCGCCGCAGTGCGCGCGGCAAAAGCGGTTGATTACGAGGGCGCGGGGACAATCGAATTTATCGCCGACGCCAGCGAAGGCCTGCGCGCCGACCGCATCTTCTTCATGGAGATGAACACCCGCCTGCAGGTGGAGCATCCGGTGACCGAAGAGATCACCGGTGTGGACCTCGTCGAATGGCAACTGCGCGTGGCGAGCGGCGAGCCGATTCCGCTTCGCCAAGAAGAGCTCAGCATCAATGGCTGGGCGATTGAAGCGCGGCTCTATGCCGAAGACCCGGCGAAGGGGTTTTTGCCGAGTACGGGGCGGTTGGAGCATTTCGACCTCGGCCATCAAGGCCGGATCGAAACCGGCGTTGAGGAAGGCGACGAGATCAGCCCGAACTACGATCCGATGATTGCCAAATTGGTTGCTTGTGGCGACGACCGTGAGGCGGCGCGTGAGCTTCTGCTGGAGATGATCCAGTCAGCATGGGTCTTTCCCGTTAGGTCGAACGCGGCATTTCTGGCGAGCTGTTTGAAAGATGAGTCGTTCGTTTCGGCAGACCTGGACACCGGGTTGATTGAGCGGCGAGGCGAAACTCTAACCAAAGTCGAAATTCCGAACGAGGCGCTCGGTGCTGGCGCACTCGTTTATCTTGAGCCTCATCTCAACACCAAAATGCTCGCCCCCTTGGCCGATATCTCTGGCCAATTGGGTTGGGCGCCGGTCGGCAATGATCGCTTCAATTCGATGTTCGGTTTTCGTCTGAACGGCCCGGCAAACCGCAAGGTTCGCCTGTCCGTGGATGGTCGCGCCGAAGTGGTCGATCTTGAGCGAACTGGCATTCAGAATCCGAGCGAGCGCAACTGGCGCAAGAAAGGCGTCTGGATTCAAAAGGGCGAAAGTCTTTCCCACTATTTCGCAGCGGAACCGCGCGTGGAAGGCGGCCCCGGAGCCGCCGCCGATGGCGACATCCTTGCGCCGATGCCGGGCAAGGTCATCGCGGTCGATGTGGCGGAGGGCGATACCGTCACCGCGGGCCAGCGGCTGCTGGTGCTCGAAGCGATGAAGATGGAACACGCCCTCACCGCGCCCTTCGATGGTGTGGTGGCGGAGCTTTCCGCCAGCGAAGGTGCGCAGGTTCAGGTGGAAGCGCTGCTGGTGCGGGTTGAGGCGGCGGAATAGCAGCCTCCCCGCCGCCCTCGCCTAGCGTTCGGGGGGCGGCACCACCGGCACCCGCTTCCCGATATTCACCCGCCGGAACAAATGCCCCCGCTCGCTGAACAGCACGATGGCGAGCGCGAGCAGGCCGCAGGCGAGCATGGCGTAGGCGAGCGGCAGCGTCGTTCCGTCATACCTCCCGCCGATCACCGCGCCCAAAATGGCGCCCGTGCTCATGCGCACCGCCGTCTGCGCGCTGCTGGCGGCGCCCGCGATGTGGTAGAAAGGTTGCATCGCGATGGAGGAGAAATTCGCGCCGACAAAGCCGAGCATCGCCATCGATAGCGCCATCAGCCCCATGAATTGCCATAGCGGCTGCTCCGCCTGCGCGGCGCTCCACACTTGCAGCACCGAAACGCCGATAAAGACGAACAGCGCCGCATGGCTCAGCCGCCGTGCGCCGAATTTCTCGACAATGCGCGAATTGGTGAAATTCGCCGCCACCATGCCGAGCACGCCGCTGGCAAAGATCAAAGCGAAATAATCGCCCATGCCGAATGTCTCGGAAATGATCTGCTGGCTCGAATTGAGGAAGCCGAACAGCGAGCCGAACACCAGCGCGCTGCCAACGACATAGCCGATGCTCTCGCGCGCCCAGAGCGCCTTGCCCATGTTCCGCAGGATCGTCGGCACGCGGATGTCCTGCACATTCTCAGCATTGAGTGTTTCGGGCAGGCGCAGCCACGCCCAGATGCCGATCAGCGTGCCCATCACCGCCATCACATCAAAAATCGCGCGCCATCCGAACAGATACATAATGCCCTGCCCGATGGCCGGCGCGACGATGGGGACGACGAGGAAAATCATCATGATCAGGCTCATCAGCCGCGCCATTTTGTCGCCGCCCACCTGGTCGCGCACAATGGCGGCGGGCACCACGCTGAGGCCGGCGCACAGCACACCTTGCACCAGCCGGAAGGCGATCAGCAAATCGTAATTGGTCACCAAGGAGCAGGCGAGTGACAGCGCGACATAGGCGATCAGCGCCAGCGCCAGCACCGGCCGCCGCCCGAAGCGGTCAGCAAAGGCCCCGGGGAAGAACGCCCCGATCCCGCCGCCGAGGAAGTAGGCGCCGATCACCAATTGCCGCGAATTGCCCTCTGCGCCCATATCCTCCGCGATCTGGCCGAGCGCGGGGAGCATGGAATCGATGCCGAACGCCTGCAAGCTCATCAGCGAGGCCATCAGCACGATCATCTCGCGCTCGCTCAAGGTCTTGCCCCGATGGGCGGGAAGGCTCGGCGCACTGCTCATGGAATCGTTCTTGCGCGTATAGGTTGCAAAAGGAAAGCCTTTTGCCCCGCGTCTTTGATCCGCCTATATCACTGCGATGGCTGATGTGCAGGACAGCGATGACGATGCCGAGGCGGATGGCCTCCGCAAGATCATCCATGTCGATATGGACGCCTTCTTCGCCAGCGTCGAACAGCGCGACCATCCCGAATTGCGCGGCAAGCCGGTGGCGGTGGGCGGCGCGGGCGGGCGCGGCGTGGTCGCGGCGGCGAGTTACGAAGCGCGCAAATTCGGCGTGCGCAGCGCGATGCCTTCGGTCACCGCCAGACGCAAATGCCCTGACCTGATCCTCGTGAAGCATCGCTTCGATGTGTACCGCGAGGTCTCGGCGCAAATCCGCGCGATCTTTCGTCACCACACCCCGCTGGTCGAACCGCTGAGCCTCGACGAGGCCTATCTCGACGTGACCGAGGATATTCACGGCATCGGCAGCGCGACCGCCATCGCGCAGGCGATCCGCAAGGCGATACGCGAAGAAACGCAGCTGACCGCGAGCGCGGGGGTGAGTTACAACAAATTCCTCGCCAAGCTGGCGAGCGACCAGAACAAGCCCGATGGCTTGTGCGTCATCCGCCCCGGCGAAGGCGCGGCTTTCGTGCAGTCGCTGCCCGTGCAGCGGTTCCACGGCGTGGGGCCGAAGGGTGCGGAGAAAATGGCGCGGCTCGGCATCGAGACAGGGGCCGATCTAGCGGCCAAGGATGCCGACTGGCTGCGCGCGCATTTCGGCAGTTTCGGCGATTACCTGTTCCGCGCGGCACGCGGCATTGATCTCAGACCCGTGCGCCCCAACCGCATCCGCAAGAGCATTGGCGGGGAGCGGACGTTTGGCGAGGACATTTCCTCTGGGAGCAAGCTGCGCGAGACGCTGGACGGGATTATCGACATCGTATGGGGCCGCATCGCCGAGAAAGAGGCGAAGGGGCGTACTGTGACGCTCAAGGTCAAATTCACCGATTTCCAGACGATGACGCGGGCGCGGTCATTGGATCGGGCGGTGGCGGACAAGGCCGAGTTTGCGCGTCTGGCGCATGAATTGCTGGCGGCGGAATTGCCCCTGCCGCTGCCGATCCGGCTGATGGGCGTGACGCTGAGCAATCTGGAGCGGGAGGCGGAGGAAGAGGTTGAGGACAGCGCGCAGCTTAGTTTGCTGTAGTCATCCCCTCCCTTGAGGGAGGGGCAGCGAGACTTGGCAGCTTGCTGCCTAGTCGCAGCGGGGTGGGCTTCCGGCGCTTGTTGTTTACAGGCCCTCCCCCAGCCCCTCCCGCAAGCGGGAGGGGAGGCTAAAGCAAACCCAAAGCGCTCAACCTCTCCTGCGTCACTCTTGTCAGCTTCGCCCCCGCCAGCTCCTCCACCGCAAACCAGCGCGCCTCCGCCAGTTCGCGCCCGTCGACCACCGGATCGCGGTCTGGGCGCGCGGTGAACAGGTGTCCGGTGTGCTGCGCGCCGGAAATCACCTCGGAGAACGTCCGCAGCAGTTCCAGCTCTTCCAGTTCGCAGCCAAGCTCCTCGCGCATTTCGCGGCGCGCGCCTTCAGCCGGATCATCGTTGCGGCCAATCCCGCCACCGGGCAGCGCCCAGCCGGCAGGGCCATAGCTGTGCCGCACCAGCAGCACGCGGCCCTCGCCATCGCGCAGCACCACGGCGACACCGAACAGGTCGGGCTTCCAGACCTTGCGGAAGATTTTGCGCAAGGCGTGCGCCCGGCGCAGGCCCAGCCGGTGCAGCGGGGCCGGGATCAGGTGAAGCATACCACCTTCTGGTCCGCCGCGCCGAGCAGCCGCGCGACCGGCAGATCATGCCCGCCTGCCGCCCCTGCATCGAACACTGGGCGCTTCTCCTCGCCGCGAATAACGAACATCAGCGCATCGCTGTCGAGCAATGCCGGAATGGTGAGCGTAATGCGGTCGAAGGGAGCCTCGGGCGGCAGCGGATCGGGCGTGAGGCGCTTGATGCGCGCGGGCTCGTCCACTTGCGGATCGGTATTGGGGAAGAGGCTGGCGATATGCCCGTCCGCCCCCATACCGAGCCACACCATGGCGAAACGTGGCGGCGCCGCGGTCTCGGACAGCGTCACAACACTGGCGCCAACCGGTTCCAGCAAAGCGCGGATCTTGCCGGTATTGCTGGCAGGATGGTCTTCGGGAACGATGCGGTCATCGCCCGGCCACACATCGATCCGCGACCAGTCGAGACCGGTCCTGGTCAGCGCCTCGAAAATCGGGAACGGGGTGGAACCGCCGGGCACGCTGATGGCGATGCGCCCCTCGCTGTCGGCAAGCGCGCCCTGCAGATAGTCTTCCAGAAACGCCGCAATCTGCGCGTCGCTTGCACTTTCGATGATGTTAATGTCAGCCATGCCCTCTCCCTAAACACAAAACCGCCACCGGGCGAGACCCGGCGGCGGCTTTCGATACGTATGCGCCAGCGCTTAGTTGAGCGTCGAGCTGAGGAACCACACGCGCTCCTCCGCCATATCGGTCCAATCGTCGAGCAGACCATCGGTCGCGTTGTCGCCCGCTTCTTCGGCGTGCTTCTTCAGCGCCTTCAGCCGTTCGACCAGCTTCTGGTTATCATCGTGCAGCTCGGTAATCATCGCCTCGGCCGACAGCGAAGTGTCGTCCTGATCGGCAATCTGCGTCACCTGCGCAACCGAGCCGATGCTGGTGAGCGTCATCGCTCCGTTCTTGCGCACCCGCTCGCCAATCGCGTCGATCTGGTCGCGGATCTCGATGGCCTGCTCGTCAAACAGCAGGTGCAAATCGCGGAAACGCGGGCCGGTGACGTGCCAGTGAAAATTCTTGGTCTTGAAGTATAGCGCCAGGTGATCGGCCAGAAGGCCGTTCAGACCATCGATCAGTGCGGTTTTCGAATTGTCTCCGGCGTGTGCCATAAATGTGTCCTTTCAATGTCTTCTTTGCCTCACGAACGGGCGAGGACAGGACATTGTTCCGGAAAACAATCGACCGCATTGATCGCTTTTGACGATTATTGAAGTGCGGCAGGCGGGAAGAATACGATTATTGCGCCCGCAGCCAGCAACACCGCACCAACTGCAAAGCGCAGCACTGTTCGCGGCAATTTGTGCCAATCCTCGCCCGCCAGCGCGGCAAAGCCGGTGACAATAATAACCGCCAAAGCGCCGCCAATGGCGACAAGCACGGGCTCAGCCGTCGCCACCGCCAGCGACAGGATCACCAGCCCGCTGGCATCGGCGAGAACACCAGCAAACAGCACAATGCCAAGCGCGCCCAGCGACTGCGTTGGCTCTTTGGGCGCGGGCGGCGCGTCGAGGAAGATCACTTCGAGTGCGGCAAACACCAATGCCGCGGCGACAAACCAGCTTTGCTGGCGCGGCGTAAAGAGCGGCGCGAACTCGCCCGCCAGCCAGGCCGCCAGCGCGCAGGCGCCCATAGCAACGATCGCGATAACGACAAGCAACGCACCCGTAGATGCCCCAGCTGCCGAAAACCGCGCCACCCGCACCGCCTCCCGCCCCGCCAGCATGGCAAGCGCAGTGGCGAGAAAGGCAAGGAAAAGGGCGGTGATGGGGCAAGCTCCGGTCTATTCGGTCCCGACAATCATATGGAGCAGTCCTCCCGTCCTCAAGTAGCGAAGCGATAGGACAACCGAGTGTCAGCGAAGCGGTAGGACAGAAAATATGGAGCGGGTGAAGGGAATCGAACCCTCGTCGTCAGCTTGGGAAGCTGCTGCTCTACCATTGAGCTACACCCGCTCGGGCAGCGCGGCGCATACTATCGCGGCTTTGTGCGGTCAATCGGGTCGCTTGTTTTGCAGGCTCGCCCGCTTGCAACTCGCCACCAGCGTTCCGTGCTGGTTGAAGGCGCGGTGGGCGAAAGTAACGATGCCTTGCGCGGGGCGGCTCTTGCTTTCGCGCAGATCGAGCACTTCGGATTCGATCCGCAAAGTGTCACCGACAAATACCGGCGCGGGGAAGCGCACTTCGTCCCAGCCGAGATTGGCGGCGGCGGTGCCCTGCGTCGTGTCATTGACGCTGATTCCTACCATCAGGCTGAGCGTGAAGCACGAATTAACCAGCACGCGGCCATATTCGGTGCCTTTCATATATTCGGCATCAAGATGCAGCGCGGCGGGATTGTGCGTCATGGTGGTGATCATGACATTGTCGGTTTCGGTCACCGTGCGCCGCAAGGGATGATCGAACACCTGCCCGACAGTAAATTCCTCGAACCACAAACCGGCCATAGCTGCGCGCCTCCTCTTGGCCCAGTCGCCTAGCGGGTTTGCGCGCTTTGCGCTAGAATGCGGCGCATGAAACAGCTCTGCACCATACTCGCCCTTCCCCTGCTCGCCGCTTGCGCCACCACTGCGCCAGATGCGGGCGAAGACCCGCCGATGCGCGCCGCACCGGAGGGCGAATGCGATGCGACCCGCGCGCAAGCGCATCTGGGGGAACGGGCTACAGCGGAGGTCGGCCAGCATCTGCTGGGCGCGACCGGCGCGCGCACCCTGCGCTGGATCCCCCCGCGCTCGGCCGTGACGATGGATTACCGGATGGACCGGCTGAATGTAGAGTATGACGATTCCTTCACCATCACGCGGATACATTGCGGCTGATCTCACGCGAATCACTTCTAACGAGAGTCATGATGGAACCGCTGAAATCTGTTTCGCTGCTCGCGCTGCCATTGCTGCTGGCGGCCTGTGGTGACGATCTGGAGAGCCGCAATGCCGCGGTGGGAAGCACTGCCAGCATTTCCGGGAGCGATCTGGCAACTGCCGGGCGCACGCAGACAGGGTCTTCCCAGGCGCGGCCTGCAGCCACCAACAACGGCGCTGACGACACGGCAACCCAGCCCGCGTTCGGCAGCGAGGGCGACAGCGAAGAGGATCCGCCGGTCGTCCATGCTGAACCACACGATCTGATTATCAGCACCGAGGGTTTCGCGCCCGAACCGATGGACAATGCCACCGGCTTCGCGCCCCGCCCTACCGCGCCCGAGCCGTTCAACCCCAATCCGGTTCCCGAACAGCCCGCACAGGTCCAACGGGCGCAATAATATCGCCCATCGCACTGGTTGCACCTGCAATCACTTCCTGACATTGGGAAGCGCAGGAGACGCAACGCACCATGACCGGACAATTCCAGCTCAATGAAGACCAGCTCGCCATTCAGGAAATGGCGCAGCGTTTCACCGCCGACAACATCACTCCGCACGCGGGCGAGTGGGATGAGAAGCACCACTTCCCCGTCGATCTCATCAAAAGCACGGCAGAGCTGGGCTTTGGCGGGATTTATGTCAGCGAGGAATCGGGCGGCATCGGCCTCGGCCGGTTGGAAGCCGCGCTGATCATGGAAGCCATGGCCTATGGCTGCCCGACGACAAGCGCCTTTATCTCGATCCACAATATGGCCGCATGGATGATCGACACCTTCGGGTCGGACGATCTGAAGGGCCGCTACCTGCCCGATCTCATCAGCATGGAGAAGCTGGCGAGTTACTGCCTCACCGAACCCGGCAGCGGGTCGGACGCGGCGGCGCTGAAAACCAGCGCCAAGCTGGATGGCGAGCATTATGTGCTCAATGGCACCAAGCAGTTCATTTCCGGCGGCGGGGTGAACGATATCTATGTCGTGATGGTGCGTACGGGCGAACACAAGACGCGCGGCATCACCTGCTTGGTGGTCGACAAGGACACGCCGGGCGTCAGCTTCGGCGCGCCGGAGAAGAAACTCGGCTGGAACGCCTCCCCCACCGCGCAGGTGATTTTCGAAGACGCCCGCGTGCCGGTTGCGAACCGTGTGGGCGCGGAGGGCGAAGGTTTCCGCTTTGCCATGGCGGGCCTCGATGGGGGCCGTTTGAATATCGGCGCGTGTTCGCTCGGCGGCGCGCAGCGTTGCCTTGACGAGGCGATTGCCTATTCGAAGGATCGCCAGCAATTCGATACGCCGATTGCCGATTTCCAGAACACACAGTTCATGCTCGCCGATATGGCGACCGAGCTGGAGGCGGCGCGCGCGCTGCTCTACCTCGCCGCTGCGAAGGTCACCGATGGCGCGCCCGACAAGACCCGTTTCTCCGCCATGGCCAAGCGGCTCGCGACCGATAGCGGCAGCAATGTCGTCAACAATGCGCTGCAGATTTTCGGCGGCTACGGCTATCTGAAAGACTACCCCATCGAACGCTTCTGGCGCGATTTGCGCGTGCACTCGATCCTCGAAGGCACCAACCAGGTGATGCGCATGATTGTCGGGCGCGATTTGCTGCGGCAGTGAAACATTCTTCCCCCATCGGGGGAGGGGAACCATGCGAAGCATGGTGGAGGGGCACTCTCGGCCTCTTCGAACGTTAAATGGCTTGGAATGCGGCGGGTGCCCCTCCACCACCTTCGGTGGTCCCCCTCCCCGTTCCGGGGAGGAATTATGACCGAAGTCCACATCCATACCCACGGCCCCGTCGGCCATATCTCCTTGAACCGCCCCAAGGCGCTGCACGCGCTGACGCAAGGCATGTGCGAGGCGATGTCCGAAGCGCTGCTCGCCTGGCGCGAGGATGATGCGATCACGGCCGTGATCCTCGACCATGCCGAAGGCCGCGGGTTCTGCGCGGGCGGCGATGTGGCGATGGTGCGGAAATCCGCGCTGGAGGATGACGGCGTATCGGGCCGCGCGTTTTTCCATGCCGAGTACCGACTCAACCATCTGATGTTCACCTATCCCAAGCCGATCGTCGCTTTCATGGACGGCGTGACGATGGGCGGCGGTGTCGGCATTTCGCAGCCCTGCCAGCTGCGCGTCGCGACCGAGAACACGATGTTCGCCATGCCAGAAGGCAATATCGGCCTGTTCCCCGATGTCGGTGCGGGTTGGTATCTCCCCCGCCTGCGCGGTGCGACGGGCAATTTCCTCGCGCTCACCGCCGCGCGGCTCGACGGGGCGGAGTGCAAATGGGCGGGCCTCGCCACGCATTACCTCACCAGCGAAAAACTCGCCGAAGCCAAGGCGCGGATCATTGCGGGCGAAGCGCCTGCGGGCGTGCTCGACAATATGGCAAGCCACGCGCCCAATGCGCGCATTGCGGGCAATGCCGTCAAAATCGACGCACTGTTCGGCCACGCCACGCTGGAAGCGATCATCGCCGCGCTCAAAGCCGATGGCAGCGACTGGGCGAAGAAAGAGCTGAAAGCGGTGAAGGCGAAATGCCCCACCACCGGCAAGGTCGCGCTGCGGCAATTCGCTGAGAACGCGCAGTGCGAAACTTTCGCCGACAATATGCGCATGGAATACCGTATCGCGAGCCGCATGATGCTGCGCCACGATTTCGCCGAGGGCGTGCGCGCGGTGTTGATCGACAAGGACAACAATCCGGCGTGGGATCCGGCCAAGCCCGAAGACGTGATCGACGCGCTGCTCGAAGGGATCTTCGCCGAAGACCCCGATGGCGGCGAATGGACGCCGTTTCCGGAGCTATCCTAACAGCATTTGTGTGTTGCAGTTCGACTTCCCCTGAATATCATCACTGATGCGATTTGGGGGGCAAACCGCTCGCGGGGTTAGCCTGACAGCGCTTTCCTGCTCTGCCTCCCGATGACGATTGGCAATAGTCACTTCCGCTGCGGGATCTCGTGGCGGTGACAGAGGGAGTGTATGATATGTTGAAAGTCACCCGCATTTCGTTCGCCTGCGCTTCGATTCTTGCGCTCGGCACCGCCTGCTCGACAACGACGATGGCGCAGGGTGAACCCGATTACCTTGCGAATGCTCCGTCGCTAGAGGACGAGTTGGCCGGGCCTTCGGGCACTTATGGCGGCAGCTACAGGTGCCAGGACGGCGAGCATGGCTTCTATCTCGAACTGACAACCATGGACACGATCATCGATCCTGACGAGAACGGCGTGCAGCAGGTCGTCGGCTACAATGTCGACGCGATCATCGGCTTCTTCCCGACGCTTGCGGGCCGCGATGGCCCTTCCGGCATGGTCGCGGGCAGTTTCCACGCGGAAGGTATCTGGATGGTCGGGGATTCGGGGATCAACCTCCAGCCGCGCGACTGGATCACCCAGCCCGAGGGCTACGGCGCTGCAGAGCTGCAGGGAACGCTGACCGAAATCGCACCCGGCCAGTGGCAGCTTACCGGTCGTCCGGTTGTGCCCGGCAACCCCGGTTTCTGCAGCGATCTGATCGCAACGCAGTTCGCCATTGTCGGCTAGGTTGGGCTGAGCGCGCTACACGCCCAGCGCGTGGAGCGCGCTCACCACCGGCCCGCGATAGCCGTCACCAAACAGCCGCAAATGCACCAGCAGCGGCCATAGCCGGTAAACGGGCAGGCGTTCGCGCCAGCCCGGCTCTGGCTGCAAGGCTTCGAAAAACGCATCGGGCGGGTGATCGAACAGGGTGAGCATCGCCGCATCGACCTCGCGGTCGCCGATATAGCTCGCCGGATCGATCAGCGCGGCGAGCTTGCCCTGATGGAACAGGATATTTCCGCCCCATAAATCGCCATGCAGCAGGCTCGGCGTCGGGTAGCGCGGGAGCAGATCGGGCAGGCGCGCGGCCAGCCGGTCAAGCCGCCTAGCGATGCTGCTGTCGATATGCGCCGCATGGCAGACGAGACGGCTCTCGGCCCAGAATTGCGGCCAGTCCTCGCACCGCGCATTGGCGACGGCGACGCTGCCGAAAGCGTAGTCTTCGTCCCAGCCATACGCCTCGTCGCGCGGTGCGTGGAGTAGTGCCAGCCCATCGGCGAGGCTCAGCCAATCCTTCGCCCCGTCCGCTTCGACATAGTCCATCAGCAGCAGGCCTTCGGCGCGGTGATGGATTTGCGGCGCAGGCGCACCGGTTGTCGCAATCGCTTCCAGCATCGCGCCCTCGCGCATCGCCAACGGCCCGTCCTTCGCTACCAGCGCGCGTCCGTCCGCCAGTTTGAGACAGGTCGCGCCGCCCAGATCGCCGCCCGCCAGCTTGCGCGAGGACACGACCTCGCTCCCCGTGATGGCAGTGATACGGCGCTGCCAGTTCACCTTTGCAGCTTCGCCACGATCGCGTCGGCCGCCGCGCTGACGAGCCGCCAAGTGTAATCGAAAGCATCCTCCCCGTCATAATAGGGATCGGGAACCGGCTTGCCCTCCTGCCCGGGAAGGACATCGAGCAGCAGCCCGAGCGTGGCGGTCGCATCATCCGGCATGATGCGCTTGAGGTTGGCGAGGTTCTGCCCGTCCAGCGCGAAGATGTGATCGAAATCGTAGAAATCGTCGAGAATCGCCTGCCGCCCGCGCAGGCGCGAGATATCGACTCCATGCGCAGCGGCGCAGGCCACCGCGCGCGGATCGGGTGGCTCGCCGACATGATAGGCGGCTGTTCCGGCACTATCGATCACCAGATCAAGCCCCGCCGCATCCGCCGTCGCGCGCATCGCACCTTCGGCCATGGGTGAGCGGCAGATATTGCCGAGGCAGACGAACAGGACAGATGCCATGCGCCGCGCTTATGCCGTCGGCCAAGGCCCTGTGATCGCGAGGGTCATCGTGGGGCTATAAGCATTGACGAACATGGTGCGCCCGTCGGGGCTGAAACAGGCACCTGCAGGCTCGGTCTGCAAGCGCAGGCGGGCAAAGGCATAGGCCTCGCCCGCTGGCGTAATACCGCGCAGGTAATTGTCGACCGTGTCGCCATACTGGTCTTCACACACGATCAGATCGCCAAAGGGCGAGACCACCAGATTGTCGCCAAAGCTGTATTCGCTGGCTTCGGGACTTTCGTAGAACAGCTCGAGCACGTCCGGCCCGCTGGCGCGCGGCGTGAAACGGAAGATCTGGCCTTCGCCCGCGGCGCCGCCGCTGGTTGCGGTGAAATACATCTCGCCATCGCCCATCCAGATGCCCTCGCCGCGCGCAAATATCGCCGCACCTGCAGCAGCGCCACGCGTGCGCAGATCGTCTTCGGGCGCCTCGACATTATCGAGCGTGATCCAGTGGCCTGCAACGGGCGTTCCCACCGCGATCGCTTCCGAAGCGTCAGCGCGGTTGCGGGTGTCCTGCAATCCGTCGAGCACCAGCGCCTGCAAGGTGCCGCCCGCTGCCAGATCGCCCGGCACATCGGGGATGAAGCGGTAGAACAGCGAATCCCCGCGATCCTCGGTCATATAGACGATGCCGGTTGCCGGATCGACGCAGGCGGCTTCGTGATTGAATCGGCCCATGGCGGTGAGCGGCACCGGATCGACCAGTCCGCCGCTATCGGCAGGCACTTCGAACACCCAGCCATGGTTCTGGTTGATGCGGCCACCGGCCTGCTCAACCGTCGTCGTGTTCTCTTCGCAGGTGAGCCAGGTGTTCCACGGGGTGACTCCGCCAGCACAATTGCGGATCGTGCCCGCAAGGCTGCGATATTGCCGCTCGACCTCCAAGGTCTCGGCATCAAGAATGATCGTGCTTGTACCGCCGGGAAGCGCGAGCAGGCTGCGCTGCACCGTATCGAAGGCAGGCTGCACGGCGACGAGATTGTCCTGACCGGGCGAAATTTCGTGATTGCGCACCAGTGCCAGCTTGCCATTGCCGATGTCGAAACAGCCCATGCCGTCCGCATCATCGGGGACGCCCTCGCCATCATCCATCATATCGCCAAGGCGAGAGATCACGCGGTACGAAAAGCCTTCGGGCAGATCGAGAATGCCCGCCGGATCGGGCTGCAAGGGGCCGAAGCGGTTTGCCGAAGACGGCGTGGAGAGGATCCGCGCATCGGGCGTGCATCCCGCCGCCAGCACGGCGGAGAAGGCGGTTCCGGTCAGCGCGAGAAACTTGCGGCGATCAATATGCATTGGGGAAAGTCCTCTTGCGACGAATCTGTTTGGCCGCAGTGTAGCGCGATTGGCCTTGGCAACCCACCTCGGATTTGGTCGGCCCCGCTTCCCTTGCCGCCTGTCAGTCGACAATGGTGAAGTGGCCCGGCGGCGGTGTGTTGGGCGGCCAGTCGCCTTCCTTGCGCTGCCGGGCTTCCACCGAGCGGTGCAGCTTCGCGCCATGGGGAACATGCCGGCTTTCGAACCACGGGATGATCCATCCGAGCAATGATCGTCGCCGCGAACCCGCAGGCTTGCGGCAAGGCAGGATTTCGAGCGGTTTCCATCCCCATGTCATCGAGTTCTTGCGCGGGGCCAGCGGATCGGGCGCTGTGTATTTGCTGTCCTTTTCATCCGCCATCACCAGTTTCTTGATGCTGGTCTTGGAGAAATGCAGCCCCGCGCGCTCGCCCTGCTTGATCATCCACAACAGCGGAATCTTGCACAGCGCGCTGTCTTCCTCGCGGTGACCGCCGCCAACATCGGCGTGAAAGCCAGGGAACCACACTTGCTCGACTTCCTGCGGCACGGCGCCCGCCTGATTGAACGGATTGCCGCGATATTCGCCGCCTTCCTCCCATGGCACATGGCGGAACATGGTGCGGCGTTCATCCATCGCGAGTGCGTGGAAAATGCTCTGCACACTGGGATTGCGATTGGTGAAAGCGTGGCTGGCAAGGCGGTAGCCGTAACGCGCGGGCTCGATCACCGAGGCGACCGTGTCGAACAGGCCGAGCATACGGATCGGCGGTCGGTCGGGATCGAGAATGCGCTCGAACAGCCGCATTTCGGCAAAGGCTTCGCTGGTGCTGTCGTCCTGACCGTGCTCGCCAATGCGCTTGTAAGCGCGATAGGCGTAATCGAGCAGGTTTAGGTTGCGCTTCTCCATCAGACCGAAGGCATTGATAAAGCCCGCCAGCACCCGCGCGGCATAGGCCCCGCGACTGAAGCCGCAAATATAGATGCGATCGCGCGGCGACGGCCCCGCACTCGCCGCGCCCGATTGCCCCGCCTCGTAATTCTCGACCAAAAAGCGGTACGCCTCCTTCACATTGGCATCCATGCCATAGCCCGTGGCGAGACCCCACAGCTCGACGATCTTGGTCTTGATGTTGGAAAACATCCCTGCCGAGCCGAATGTGCCAACGCCGGGATCGTAATAGACCAGCTGGTCGGGTTGCTTGGACAGAATGCCATATAGCCGCAGCACGTTGGAGCGGTGCTCGCTGATCTGGTTCGACGTGCCATCGAGCAGAATGACGATGTTCTTGGGCATGGTGCCAGTTCCCCCCCCGGTTGGCGTAGCCTATCGAAGACTTGCGCCGGTGGCGAGAGATTTGAAGTCGCTGAGTGGCTGGCCTAGTCCTCTGGAATCACGCATGAAACAGACGGCATTTTGCAGATAGAAGTCGGCGACATCACCCGTTTTGAGGGCGACGCTATCGTCAACGCCGCGAACACATCGCTGCTGGGCGGCGGCGGTGTGGACGGCGCGATCCACCGCGCGGCGGGACCCGAACTGGTCCACGAATGCCGGCTATTGGGTGGATGCAAAATCGGCCAGGCGAAGATCACACGGGGATACCGTCTGCCAGCCAAGCATATCATCCATACAGTCGGACCAAATTGGCAAGGCGGCGAAAAGGGCGAACCCGAAAAGCTCGCCTCCTGCTATCGAACATCGCTAGAGCTAGCCCGTTCGCACAGCCTGCTTACTATCGCATTTCCCGCGATCTCGACCGGACGTTTCGGCTATCCCCCTGATGGGGCGGCGGAAGTGGCAACCACCACGGCAGCCGAGATGGTGCGCAAATGGCCAGATGCCTTCGATCGCATCGTGTTCGTCTGCTTCGATCAAGCGACAGCAGACACATATCATCGAGCCTTCGGCC
>NZ_JBXORT010000001.1:0-345000 GCF_056933515.1 Aurantiacibacter sp. KMU-128 | reverse complement strand
GGCTTGATTGGCCTTTCACCCCTAAACACAAGTCATCCGATAATTTTTCAACATTAAACGGTTCGGCCCTCCAGTGCGTGTTACCGCACCTTCAGCCTGCTCATGCCTAGATCGCCGGGGTTCGGGTCTAATGCATCGTACTGTGTCGCCCTATTCAGACTCGCTTTCGCTGCGCCTACACCTAACGGCTTAAGCTTGCACGATACATTAAGTCACTGACCCATTATGCAAGAGGTACGCTGTCACCCCCTATGGGGCTCCAACTGATTGTAAGCATTCGGTTTCAGGTACTGTTTCACTCCCCTAATCGGGGTGCTTTTCACCTTTCCCTCACGGTACTGTGTTCGCTATCGGTCATGTACGAGTATTTAGGCTTGGAGGGTGGTCCCCCCATGTTCAGACAGGATTTCACGTGTCCCGCCCTACTCGAGTCCTTCATCATCACTTTCGCATACGGGGCTGTCACCCACTATGGCCAAACTTTCCAGAATGTTTTGCTAGTTGAAATGAAGGCACTGGCCTGGTCCGCGTTCGCTCGCCACTACTAACGGAATCTCGGTTGATGTCTTTTCCTCCAGGTACTGAGATGTTTCAGTTCCCCGGGTTCGCTTCACCAAGCCTATTTTATTCAGCTCGGTGATACCCTATCCACCTCTTCTGATCTTCCCGAGGGAAAAACAGAGGAAATGGTGAGGGTGGGTTTCCCCATTCGGAAATCGCCGGATCAAAGTTTGCTCACAACTCCCCGACGCTTATCGCAGCGTGCCACGTCCTTCATCGCCTGTACATGCCAAGGCATCCACCAAATGCTCTTACCTCACGCTTGAGAATCCACACCATCAACGTCAAGCCTGCATAAAGCCTGATCGTCTCGCGATAGTATGGAAGATTTATCTCAGCCAGATAATCAATTTGATTGATTTGTGATGCATTGATCGCGTGAGATGGTCGGCTAGACCACCAATACAATCCATGCGCCACGGCATCGATTTAAAAACCCATTCACAATGTCAAAGACGGCAATCCGAAGATCGCCTACCTGCCGAAGCAGGATCCGCTCTCGTTTCATTCACCGGAGTTGTCTGGTGGAGCCTATCGGGATCGAACCGATGACCCCCTGCTTGCAAAGCAGGTGCTCTCCCAGCTGAGCTAAGGCCCCATATCAGACAAGAGAAATGGTGGGCCTGAGAGGATTTGAACCTCTGACCTCACCCTTATCAGGGGTGCGCTCTAACCAACTGAGCTACAGGCCCACATAGCCACAGCTGGCCGTAAGGCCGCGGGCGGCGTGAGCCAGCTCAGGCGCAAACACGCAAGGTTCCCCTTGAGTGTTTCTCCAGTGATGAAAGGACATGAGGACGACGGCAATGTTCTTTGGAAACGGAGGAAGCACTTCCGGGGGCTAGCCCCGGCGCTTTCCGCCAATATCCTTAGAAAGGAGGTGATCCAGCCGCAGGTTCCCCTACGGCTACCTTGTTACGACTTCACCCCAGTCGCTGATCCCACCGTGGCTGGCTGCCTCCCTTGCGGGTTAGCGCACCATCTTCGGGTGAAACCAACTCCCATGGCGTGACGGGCGGTGTGTACAAGGCCTGGGAACGTATTCACCGCGGCATGCTGATCCGCGATTACTAGCGATTCCGCCTTCATGCTCTCGAGTTGCAGAGAACAATCCGAACTGAGACATCTTTTGGAGATTAGCTAACCCTCGCGGGATCGCTGCTCACTGTAGATGCCATTGTAGCACGTGTGTAGCCCAGCCTGTAAGGGCCATGAGGACTTGACGTCATCCCCACCTTCCTCCGGCTTATCACCGGCAGTTTCCTTAGAGTGCCCAACTGAATGATGGCAACTAAGGATGAGGGTTGCGCTCGTTGCGGGACTTAACCCAACATCTCACGACACGAGCTGACGACAGCCATGCAGCACCTGTCACTTCGTCCCGAAGGAAGGAAACCATCTCTGGTAACCGTCGAAGGATGTCAAAGGCTGGTAAGGTTCTGCGCGTTGCTTCGAATTAAACCACATGCTCCACCGCTTGTGCAGGCCCCCGTCAATTCCTTTGAGTTTTAATCTTGCGACCGTACTCCCCAGGCGGATAACTTAATGCGTTAGCTGCGCCACCCAAGTTCTGTGAACCCGGACAGCTAGTTATCATCGTTTACGGCGTGGACTACCAGGGTATCTAATCCTGTTTGCTCCCCACGCTTTCGCACCTCAGCGTCAATAATTGTCCAGCAAGTCGCCTTCGCCACTGGTGTTCTTCCGAATATCTACGAATTTCACCTCTACACTCGGAATTCCACTTGCCTCTCCAATATTCTAGCATTGCAGTTTCAAGGGCAGTTCCGGGGTTGAGCCCCGGGATTTCACCCCTGACTTGCGACGCCGCCTACGTGCGCTTTACGCCCAGTATTTCCGAACAACGCTAGCTCCCTCCGTATTACCGCGGCTGCTGGCACGGAGTTAGCCGGAGCTTATTCTCCAGGTACTGTCATTATCATCCCTGGTAAAAGAGCTTTACAACCCTAAGGCCTTCATCACTCACGCGGCATTGCTGGATCAGGCTTTCGCCCATTGTCCAATATTCCCCACTGCTGCCTCCCGTAGGAGTCTGGGCCGTGTCTCAGTCCCAGTGTGGCTGATCATCCTCTAAGACCAGCTAAGGATCGTCGCCTTGGTGAGCCTTTACCTCACCAACTAGCTAATCCTACGCGGGCCCATCCAAAGGCGATAAATCTTTGGTCCGAAGACATTATCCGGTATTAGCAGCGATTTCTCACTGTTATTCCGAACCTAAGGGCAGGTTCCCACGCGTTACGCACCCGTGCGCCACTCACCCCGAAGGGTTCGTTCGACTTGCATGTGTTAGGCATGCCGCCAGCGTTCGTTCTGAGCCAGGATCAAACTCTCAAGTTTGTGTCACTCACCTACCGATCACGGGCCGAAACCCGCCAGACCGACAAGCAAGAGCTTCAAGGAGCCGATACCTGCACTGTCAAACGTAATGGATACGAATGAACATGCATCATCACACGGAAAACGTGGTGCTTTCCGAGGATGTGGCGTCGGCTTAAATTAACCGGTGATCGCGACCTTGAGGTTCGCGGACCGGGCGCCGTCGCCCACATGTCCCTTCATCAAAAACTAACAATGTCAAAGAGCCACTCAACATTAAAAACCGGACAGCAAGTGTATCCCCGATTTACACCGGGGGACCGGCTATCCAGTTATGTTGGCGACCGATCGAGGCGAGAGCGGCTGAACCGTCAGCGCCGCGTCGGTGGAGCCCATCTAGGCGCGCTGTTGGATTCGGTCAACGCCTTTTTGCAATTTTATTTCGTGAGGCGTGAATTTTGGAGCCAAGGTATTGGAAAAAAGTCGCTTTATGTCGATGTTGGAGGGGATTTCGGTCCCGCCACAAGCGGCTTCCGCCCCTGCCACGGTCACGATTTGGCAAGATTCTGGGCGATTTTGCCGCTGATTCCGCCATGGCTAACGTCGCGTAAACGCCTTTGCCCTAGATCATGGCCATGATTCACCGGTCGCACGTGCCACGAATCGCATTTCACGCCGGACTTGATTCGGCCCGGAGGCAAGAAGCAGGCGCATGACAGGCGCAGTTACCGTCGATCGCGGCCATACGCCGCAGGCTGTGCCCGCAGTCTCTGTTGTGCTGCCCGTCTATAATGGCGAGACCTATCTGGCGCAGGCTCTCGATTCGATCCTCGCGCAAAGCTTCACCGGTTTCGAGCTGGTCTGCGTTGATGACTGCTCCACCGATTCTACGCCGCAAATCCTCGCCGATTATGCGCAGCGCGATTCGCGCATCCGCGTAATCCGCAATGCGACGAACAAGAAGCTGCCCGGTTCGCTGAATGTCGGCTTCGCTGCCGCCCGTGCCGATTGGCTGAGCTGGACGTCGGACGACAATATCCTGCTGCCTGAAACGCTCGCGGAACTGGTGAAGGCGCGCGATGCGCATCCCGCCGCCGATATCATCCATGCCGATTACCGCGTCATCGATCCGGCGGGCGCGCACAAGCAGCGCATCCGCACCGGCCCCGCCGACCATCTGCCGCTCGACAATACGATCGGCTGCTGCTTCCTCTATCGCCGCGAGGTCGATGCGAAGCTGGGCGGCTATGACGAGAGCCTGTTCGGGATGGAGGATTACGATTTCTGGCTTCGCGCATGGCGCGCCGGATTCGCCTTCCACCATATTGCCGAGGAGCTGTATCTCTACCGCCGCCACCCCGGCAGCCTGACCGACCAGCGCGCGCGGCATATCCAGCAATTGGTGCACGACCGGCTGGTGGGCGAAGTCGAAGCCCTGCCCGCCTCTGCTCTCCGCGCGCGCGCGCGTGCGAGGCTGGCGACGCGCGATCCCTATACCTTCCGGCCCGGGCACCTGCTGCGCGCTTTCGCCGATTCGCCGATGGTCGTGCTCGGCCAGCTGCGCCCGATTCTCACCTGGCTCCGCATGAGCCTTGCGATCCGCCTGAAAGGCAGCACACAATGACCTCTATGCGCGATAGCGTGAAGCGCGCCGTCATGTGGCGGTCGGGCAGCCAGATCCTGTCGCAGATCGTGGCGTGGAGCTCCACGCTGATCGTTATCCGCATTCTCGATCCGGCGGATTACGGCATTTTTGCCATGACGCAGGTGATCCTCACCTTCCTCGCCTTCCTTGGCGGATACGGTTTTGCCAGTTCGCTGATCCAAGACCGCGAGGTGGACGAGCGCAAGATCCGGCAGGCCTTCGGGATGTTGCTGCTGGTCAATGGCGCGATTGCGACCGTGCAGTTCCTCGGCGCGCCGCTCGCCGCCGCCTATTACCGCACCGATATGGTGGCAGAGCTGCTGCGGGTGCAGGCACTGATCTTCCTGTCCACGCCATTCATCGCGCTGCCCGAAGTGCTGCTGACGCGCGAGATGGATTTCAAACGCCCCGCGATCTGCAATCTTATTTCGACCATCGTCTCCGCCTCGGTCGCGCTTACCTGCGCGCTGAGCGATTTCGGCGTGTGGACGCTCGTCTTCGCGCCGCTGGCGGCGTTCTGGACGCGCGGCATCTGCCTGATGATCGCAGCACGCTTCACCTATTGGCCGAGCTTCGATCTGCGCGGCGCGGGGCGGATGTTCAATTTCGGCGCGGCGGTGCTGGCGGGCCACTTCTTCTGGACGCTGGTGACCCAGTCGGACATCTTCATCGCCGGACGTTTCCTGACGCCGGAGAACCTTGGCTATTATGCCGAGGGCCTGTTCCTCACCACCATCGTGGCGGTGCGTTTTGTGCCCGCGCTGAACGAGGTCGCCTTCCCTGCTTACGCGCAGTTGCAGGATGACCGCGCGGCGCTGCGCTACAGTTTCCTCAAAGCTGTGCGGCTCATCATGCTGGCGACCTGCCCGATGTTCTTCGGGATGAGCGCGGTGGCGCCCGAAATGGTCGCCGTGCTGCTGGGGAGCAAATGGTTGGCGATGATTCCCATCGTGACCGTGCTGGCCTTCGCCATGCCTGCCTTGACGCTGCACTCGCTCTTCGCCCCGGCATTGAATGCCATCGGCAAGCCGGGGATCACCATGCAGGCCTCGATCATCGGGTTCTGCATTGTGCCTGCTGCCTTCTATATCGGCGTCGGTTGGGGCGGTGTCGGCCTTGCATGGGTGTGGGTGCTGGTCTTCCCCGTACTGCCGCTTTCGGTATTCCTGCTCGCCAAGCCGCATCTGGGCATCAGCAATAGCCAGATGCTCGGCGCGCTGGCACCCGGCCTCGGCGCGAGCGCGGTGATGGCGGTGGTGGTCACGCTGGCGAGCGCGAACCTGCCGGTCGAATCGCCCTTTATCCGACTGCCGCTGCTGGCGGCGCTGGGCGCGGCGACCTATGGCGGATTGCTGCTGCTGGTGGCGCGCGAAACGCTGCATGAGCTGATCCGGCTGGTTATCAAGCGCAAGCCGCCGGTGGTCGAGCCTGCGGAGTAAGGGCTAGGCTTCTTCGCGCATCCGTTTGAGCGCCTGCCGGTCGAACCACCACCACACCGGATCGCGGCGCGGCTGCCAGCGGGAGAGCCATTCGGCATAGTGATCGCTGAGCCGCACGGGCAAGTCCTTCGCTCCGCCGCCATGCCGCATGATCTGAGTGATGATGCGGTTCTGGAAATGCCGCCGACTGTAATTGAGCATCCGGCGATACTGGTTGGCAAGGCTCGCCGAAGTCCACTGCGTCGGCTCGCACAGGAAGCCCGCATCGGGGCATGGCAGCACCCGCGCCTCGACCCAGTGGCTTTCATCGCGCGCATCGGATTTGGCGAGCGCGCAAATCAGACTGTCATCGCCGATCACGTCTTCGGGCAAGCGGATCCGCTCGCGCCGAAGCTTTTCGACGAAGCTGCCGCGCAAGGCATAAAGATCGCCGAACAGTCCGTGCTTCTGCTCCACTTCCTGCGCATAGGCGTGCGCCTGCCTGCCATTGCGGGGGAAGCCCGAAGCGGCATTGGCCGCAGGATTTAAGGCGAGCGTGCGGGCGAGCGCGGCAATCGAGCCGGGCAGCACCTCGGCATCGCCGTCGACGAAAATGAAGACATCCGCCTCCACCTGTTCGGGGCCGAACATGAAAGCGTTCCAGCTGCGCGCCTTGCCTCCTTGAGCATAATCGTGGACGCTTACTCTGGCAAAGCCGCGCGCGATGGCGGCGGTGTTGTCGGTTGAACCGTTGACCACGACGTGCGCAGTAATTCCCGGCTCGCCCAGCGGCAGACTGCCGAGACAACGCGCAATCCGCCGCTCTTCATTATGGGCGAGCACCACCAAAGCAATCTGCGCAGGCGCGGCATCGGCGAGGCTGATCTGGACCGGCGCGGTCATCGGGGTTTCTGCGCAAAGGCCCAGACGGTGACGGGAAAGTCGGGCTCGTTCCTGAGCGTCCGGTTCCAGCCCGTGCGCGCCCAGCGGTTGAAGTTCGCCTTCACCGCCGCGCGGTTGCCCCATGATCCGGTGCGGATGCTCTCCGCATCGAAGCCATTGTCCTCGAGGAAGTACCGCATTCCCTGCTCGGTCCAGCGTGTGCAATCATGCGGGATCAGATGGCGGCGGATAAGGAAAGGCGTGATGTTCACGAACCAGCCGCCGGGTTTGAGCATTTGCAGGACGTGCTGCGTCGCGCGCCAAGGATGCAGCAAATGCTCCCACACATTGTCGGCGATGATGATATCGAATTGCTGGCCCAGCACATCATTGCAGATATCGTGATCGGGCCAGTTCATCTCTGTAAAGCTGCTCCACCCTGCCTCGCGCCATTTCCAGCCCGCTGCGATTTCGAGCGCATCCATTTCGGCCACCGGCAAGTCGGCCAGAAAGGCTTCGACTTCGGCATAGGCGACGGTGCGTGTGATATGCGTCTTGTCATAGCCGACCGCTTTGGCGGCATTTTCGACAAAGGATTTGAGCGCAGGGTTCATAGCGCGGGAAGATAGCGCGCAAAGCCTAAGAATCGCTTGCCATTTGGGGCTTTGCGGCGCGCGTGGTATCCTCTGTCCATGTCCAACGCATAACGGGACGTGCGGCGGGCGGGAGAGAGAATATGGAATGGACGGCAATCGGCACCGCGCTGGCGCTCGCATTCGCGGGCTTCGCGCTGCAGGATCGCGATCCCGGCAATGCGGCGGATCCCGAAACCGCAGAGCCCGCGGGCGATCCCGAAACCGAGGTCTTCACCGAGACGCTTGCGCTTGACCGCGACCGTGACCGGCGGCTGACCGTGCCTGTCACCATTATGGGGCAAGGTCCGTTCGATTTCATGGTCGACACCGGCGCCCAGGCGACCGTTTTGTCCGAAGAGCTTGCCACGCAGCTGGAACTGTTCGACCGGGAGCCTGCACTGCTGGTCGGCATGGCGAGCACACGCCCCGTCGAGACCACCATCGTCCCTGACTTCGAACTGGGAGAACGTATCTTCACCGTCCGGCAGGCGCCCATTGTTGATGGCGCCAATCTGGGAAATGTCGATGGCATCCTCGGCCTCGACAGCTTGCAGAACCAGCGCGTGTTGCTCGATTTCCGCAACCGGCGGATGACCGTGTCGGAGAGTTTCGAGGCGGGCGGCGCGAACGGCTATGACATCGTCGTGCGCGCGCGCGAACGGCTCGGCCAGCTGATCATTTACCGCGCGCGGATCGACGGGGTGAGCACCGCCGTGCTGATCGATACCGGCGCTTCGGGATCGATCGGCAATCCGGCACTGCAACGCCGCCTGCGCAATCGCCCCGCTCTGGAGGACGCGACCATGACCGATGTCAACGGCATTTCGCTGACCGGCGAAACGCGCATCGCCCGCTCGCTGCGGATGGGGCAAATGCAGATCAACAATTTCCCCGTGTCCTTCGCCGCGTCCCCCACTTTCGCGCATCTCGGGCTGGAAGACGAGCCGGCGATGATCCTTGGCATGAACGAGCTGCGGATGTTCCGCCGCGTCGCCATCGATTTCCGCGACCGGCGCATCTTGTTCGAATTTCCCGATGAACTGACCACCGATCAGGCGTGGAACTTCAACGAGCGGGCAACGCGGTTGCACGACTGACACGGGCAGACTTGTTAAAGGCGCGCATCTGCCCCACTTGTGGGCAGCGCATGAGGGATTTCGGAACAGCGACGGGCGAGAAAGGACCCACAGGCGATAATGCCGACTGGGTCACCATGCGGCGGTTTCTGCCGTATCTCTGGCCCAAGAACCGCCCCGAACTGCGGCTGCGCATTGCCGTCGCCGCACTGCTGGTGATTGCCGCCAAAGCCATCATCCTCGCCCTTCCCTTCGCCTATGCCGGCGCGGTCGATGCGATGGCTGCGGATGGCGACGGGCTGCTCTGGCCCGCATTGTCGCTGGTGCTTGCCTATGCCGCCGGACGCTTTGGCGGCGTGCTGTTCGAACAGAGCCGCAATATCGCTTTCAACCGCGTCAGCCAGGATGCCGTGCGCGGTCTGGCCGAAGACGTCTTCGCGCGGCTGCACCAATTGTCGCTCCGCTTCCACCTCTCGCGCCGCACGGGCGAGATCACCCGCATCATGGAACGCGGCACGCGCAGCATCGGGACAATGCTGTATTTCCTCCTCTTCAACATCCTGCCCACCGTCATCGAACTGACCGTGGTGGCGGTGGTATTCTACACCCTGTTCGGCTGGGAACTGTTGCTGGCAACCGCGCTGACCGTGGTCGCTTTCGTGTGGAGCACGCAGGCGATCACCGAATGGCGGGTGAAGCTGCGCAAGGAGATGAACGATCTCGACGGCACCGCCATGGCGCGCGCGGTGGACAGTCTGCTGAACTACGAGACGGTCAAATTCTTCGGCGCTGAAAGCCGCGAGCAGCGCCGCTATGCCGAAACGGCCGCCGCCTATTCCGAAGCCGCGATCAAGACCGAAAACTCGCTGGGCGCGCTCAATATCGTGCAGGCGCTGATCATGAACCTGCTGATGGCGTTCGCCATGGGCTTTACCGTGTGGGGCTGGTCGCAGGGCCGTTTGTCCCCCGGCGATCTGGTGCTGGTGAACACCTATCTGCTGCAACTCTTCCGCCCTCTCGATATGCTCGGCTTTGTCTATCGCTCGATCCGGCAGGGGCTGATCGACATGGCCGATATGTTCGCTCTGCTCGACCGCGAGGTGGAAGTCGCCGACGCACCGGGCGCGCCCGCGCTGCTGGTGCGCCGCCCGACTGTGACGTTCGAGAATGTCAATTTCGGCTACGAGCAAGACCGGCAAATCCTTCACGATCTGAGCTTTGAGGCACCGGCAGGCGCGAGCGTCGCGCTGGTCGGCCCGTCTGGCGCGGGCAAATCGACCATCGGGCGGCTGCTGTTCCGCTTCTACGATCCGTGGAGCGGGCGCATCTGCATTGACGGGCAGGATATAGCCGAGGTCACCCAAGCGAGCCTCAGACAGAGCATCGGCATCGTCCCGCAGGACAGCGTGCTGTTCAACGACACGATCGGCTACAATATCGGCTACGGGCTCGACCATCCCGGCGATGCCGCGATCCGGCAGGCGGCAGAGGATGCGGCGATCTGGCCGTTTATCGAAGGCTTGCCCCAGGGCCTAGAAACCGAAGTGGGCGAGCGCGGCTTGAAGCTATCGGGCGGCGAGAAGCAGCGCGTGGCGATTGCCCGAACGCTGCTCAAAAACCCGCCGATCCTGCTGCTCGACGAAGCGACCAGCGCATTGGACAGCCGCACCGAACAGGACATTCTCGCCACGCTCAAACGGGTGAGCGCCAACCGCACCACCATCGCCATCGCCCACCGGCTCTCAACGATTGCCGATGCCGATATAATCAACGTGATGGAAGCGGGCCGCATCGTCGAAAGCGGCAGCCACGCCGCACTATTGAAGCGCGACGGGCTCTATGCCGATATGTGGAACCGGCAGTTGAGCGAGGAGGTAGAGGGAGCGGAGGCCGCCGGATAAGGTAAGCAAGAAAGCCTTCCCCTTGGGGGAGTCGCAGACGGCGCGCAGCGCCTACGGTTGGGATGGGGGTTCGGCGTAAAGTGGGCGTCGAACCCCCACCCCCAGCCCCTCCCCACGGGGAGGGGAGAAGTAAGGGTTCTACCCGCCCATCGCAGGGCCAGCGGTATTCAGATCAAGCTCGCTCGCCGGGATCACTTCCACATCGGGGCGGATCGCTCGCAGTTCCTCGATAAAGGCCGCCGCATTGCCGACCACCACAACGCTGGTGCGCGCCGGATCGAAATACTGCGCCGCCGCCGCGCTCGCTTCCTCTGCGGTCACGCCCGCCAGACTTTCGGCATAGGTCGCAATCTCCGCCGGATCGCGGCCCAGCGTCAGCAGGCTGGAGAGGATGCCCGCATAGCCCGCCGAGCTTTCCAGGCTGCGATCATAGCCGCCGGTCAGGAACAGCCGCCGCCGCTCCAGCAGATCGTCGGCCAGCGGCTCGCTGCCCACGCGGGCAAATTCATCGAGCATCACCTGCACCACTTCGTCCACCGTCTCGTTCGCGGTCTGCGTGCTGGCGGACAGCAGCGTGCCATCGGCGAAGTCGGAAATGCCCGAATAGGAACCGTAGGCAAGCCCGCGTTCATTGCGGATTTCCTCGAACAACCGCCCGCTCGATCCGCCGCCGAGCACCGCATTGGCGAGTTCGAGCGGGCTGTAGGCGGGATCGGTCACATCGGGGCCGCGCGCCAGCAGGAACACCGCCGCCTGGCCCGCATCGGGCATATCGACCACCAGAGTGCGCGCGGGCAGTTCCTCGCCCGCAGGCGCTTCGATCACGGCAGGCACCGGCGCATCGCTGCTCCAGTCGCCGAACAGCCGCTCGGCCAAAGCAAAGGCCTCTTCCGGAGCAATCCCGCCGCTCACCACGATCTGCGCGCGCGCCGGGTGCCAATAGGCCTGCCGGTGGGCGAGCAAATCCTCGCGCGTAATCGCGCCGATCGATGCGAGCGTGCCGCCGCCGATATTGCCATAAGGCGCATCGCCGAAGACCAGCGGGCGCAGCACCATGCGCGCCAGCGAGGCAGGCTCGTTCATGGCAACGCGCAGATTGTCGAGCCCGCGCCCCAGTTCGCGCGACACTTCCTCTTCGGGATAGGTCGCATTGCGAATGACATCGGCGAACACCGCCCCCGCAGCATCCATATTGGCGACCGGCGCGGTGAGGAAGAAGCCGGTATTGTCGGTGCCCGCACTGCCGCCCATCGACGCGCCGAGGCTTTCCATCCGCGCCGCGATCTGCTGCGCGCTGAGGGTCGGCGTGCCGCGATCCGCCAGACTGGCGGCCCAGCCGGCGACGCCTGCGGTGGCGCGGTCATCGGAGATCGAACCGCCGGGCAGCAGCACCCGCATACTCGCAATCGGCACATCGCCCGTCTGCACCGCCAGCACTTCGATGCCGTTGGAGAGCGTGTGCGTCACGAAGGCGGGCACCGCGACGCTCGGCACCTCGCCCGGAGGGGGCGGCGCCTGCCGTTCGCCCTCGGGTAGCACGACCAGCGGTTCGCCCACCGGCGGCGGCAGAGTGCGGAAGGTGGGCATGGGTTCGGGGTTGGCGAAGGTCGAAGGATCGAACTCGCCGCGCGTCAGCCGCATATCCACCCGCGCATCGGGATCGAGCCAGTACTGCGCCACGCGCAGTACGTCTTCGGGCGTCACTGCGGCAATCGCTTCCAGCCGCCGGTCTGCCGCGCGCGGATCGCCGGTGCTGACCAGCGCCTCGCCGAGTTCGAACGCCCGCCCGCGCGCGGTCTCGCGGCTGCGCATGGCAGAGGCGATGATTTCGTTGCGCGCTTCCGCAATCTCGGCTGCGCTCACCAGCTCGCTGCGCACCCGCGCGGTCTCGGCAGCGAGCACGGCGGTGACCTGCGCTTCATCCGATTGCGGGCTCATCACCGCATATTGCGCCCACACGCCGCCTTCTTCGGAGAGGCTTTCGTATTGCACCGCCTGCACCGCAAGGCCGGGTTCGACCAACGCGGTGTAAAGCCGCGAATTCTGCCCCCGGCTCATAATCGCGCCGAGCACTTCCAGGGCAGCGGCATCGGGATGGGTCGCCTCGGGCATCTGCCAGACGCTGCCGACGACCGGCAGGGGCACGTTGGGGCTGGCGGCGCTGACGCTGCGCGGGCTGGTGCGGCGATCCTCGCGCTCCGCAATCGTCACATCCACCGGATTGGCGCGGCGCGGAATGTCGGCGAAATAGCGGTCCACCATGCTGCGCAAGGCCGCCATGTCGAAATTGCCCGCCACGATCAGCGTGGCCGTATCCGGCCCGTAATAGGCCTGGTGGAACGCGCGGGCATCGTCCAGCGAGGCTGCCGCCAGATCCTCCATACTGCCGATGCCGGGGCGGCGGTGCGGCAGTTCGTCATAGGCGATTTCGGGCAGCACCACCCGCTGGAACAGGCCGTAGGGCGGCGCGAGCACGCGGGTGCGGTATTCCTCCATCACCACGCTGCGCTCGGTTTCGAACACTTCGGTATCCACCACCGGAAACGCCATCCGCTCGCGATGCGTCCACAGCATGGTTTCGAGATATTCGGCGGGCACCGTCTCGTAATAATTGGTGCGGTCAGTGCCGTTGGACGCGTTGCGCGTGCCGCCGACATCGGCGGTCAGATCATTGATCTGGTTGTAATACATATTCTGCGTCTTGCGGCTGAGGATGTGCTCGAACAAATGCGCGAAGCCGCTGCGCCCTTCGGGATCGAGCTTGCTGCCGATTTCATACCACAGGCTGGTGGTGACGGTGGAGGTCGTATCATCCTCGATTGCGATCACCCGCAGGCCGTTATCAAGCGTCCATTCGGTGAACTCGATTTCGGGCGCGGTGAGGACGGGCGCGGTGTCGTCGGCGTCCTGCGCAAAAGCGGGCTGGGCAGCGGCAATAGCGAGCGCGGCGGCGGTGGCGAGATAGCGGAATGTCACGGTTAAGTCCCCTTGGAAGTCTGGCGCTTCGATAGAGGACCGTTAGACCCCATGCCGCGCGCGGGTGCAAGGCGCCCAAAGCCCGTGTCGATAAACCGCATGGCCGACTCTGCGAACGACTTGGCTCGGGCGCAGCCTTGCATTGTGCAGCGCAGCATCTATGCTCGCGCTGATCTTCCCCGTGTGCCGCCCCCGTGGCTTGTGCGCCCAGCCATAATGGACTGCCCATGTTTGACACCGCCGCGCTGAGGCGCGACTGGCTCGCCCAGCCGCGTGCCGATATCCTTGCCGGGATCGTCGTCGCCCTCGCCCTGATCCCCGAAGCCATCGGTTTCTCGCTGATCGCGGGCGTTGATCCACGCGTCGGGCTGTATGCGAGCATCGCCATCGCGATGATTATCGCCTTTACCGGCGGGCGCCCCGGCATGATCTCCGCCGCGACCGCTGCGGTGGCCGTGGTCGTCATCCCGCTGGTGCGCGATTACGGGGTCGAATACCTCTTCGCCGCGACCATCCTGATGGGCATTTTCCAGGGCATAGCCGCGCTGCTGCGGCTCGACCTGCTGATGCAGTTTGTGGGCCGCGCGGTCATCACCGGTTTCGTCAACGCGCTGGCGATCCTTATTTTCATGGCACAATGGCCACAGCTCAACCCTACCGCCGACGGGGTGAACTGGATCACCTACGTCATGGTCGCAGGCGCGCTGGCGATCATTTACCTGCTGCCCAAACTCACTACCGCCGTCCCCAGCCCGCTGGTGGCGATCATCGTGCTCGGCGCGCTCAGCATCGGGTTCGGTCTGCCGGTCAACACGGTGAGCGATATGGGCAATATCCCCGAAGGCCTGCCCTATCTGGTGTTCCCCGATGTCCCGCTGACATGGGAGACCTTCACCATCATCGCGCCCTACTCCGCCACCATGGCGGCAGTGGGTCTGATCGAGAGCCTGCTGACCGCCAGGATCGTCGATGACATGACCCACACCGGCAGCGACAAGCGCCGCGAGACTTGGGGCCAGGGCGCGGCGAATATCGGTGCTGCGCTGTTCGGCGGCATGGGCGGCTGCGCGATGATCGGGCAGTCGGTGATCAACGTGACCTCTGGTGGCCGTGGGAGGCTTTCAACCTTCGTTGCTGGCCTGACGTTGCTGATCCTGTTGTGGCTGCTCGGCCCTATCGTGGGCCAGATTCCCATGCCCGCGCTCGTCGCGGTGATGATCATGGTGAGCATCGGCACGTTCAGCTGGACGAGCATCCCCAACTTGCGTCATCACCCGTGGCAGGCGAGCGTCGTGATGCTCGCCACCGTCATTGTCGTGGTGACGACGCACAATCTTGCCCTCGGCGTGCTGGTGGGCGTGCTGCTGTCGGGCATTTTCTTCGCTGCGCTGGTGATGAACCTCTTCAGCGTGGAGCGGAGCAGCGACGGCAAAACCGCGCATTACACCGTCACCGGCCAGATCTTCTTCGCCAGTGTCGAGCGGTTCAACGCCGCGATGAAACCCGAAAGCCAGCGCCCCGACGCGGCCGACCACGTGGTGATCGACGTCTCCAAGGCGCATTTCTGGGACATCTCCAGCGCGGGCGCCCTCGATGCGATTGTCGAGCGGATGCGGAGGAATGGCCGCAGCGTGCAGGTGATCGGCCTCAACGAAGCAAGCGCCGAGATGATCGACAAGCACGCGGTGGTCGACCGGACGGGCGTGGAGATAGGGCTAGCCCCGCATCCGTGAAGCGCGGCTCCTTCTCTCTGCTTGCGCAATCGCCTGTCTTGGAATAGATTTTTCTCCTAGGCAGCAATCGAGGGGGAATGTGATGCCGGATAACCGACCTGAAAACAGTGAAATTGTCTGGCATATCCAGAAGCGTCTGAACGCGCTTGGATACAGCCTCGCAACCGATGGCGACCTTGGCTCGCGCACCTATTGGGACCAGAGCAAGACTTTGGCCGCCATGCTCGATCACCTTGGCGGGCCGGTGGAGACAATCGGGCCGATTCCCGAAACCCGCTCCGCCTCTGGAAAGAAGATTTTCCTAGATGTCGGCCACGGCCAAAAGCCTGACGGATTCGACCCCGGTGCAGTGAATGCCGGTTCGGGGATCACCGAACACCAGCTCAATCTGGTCGCGGCCAAGGCGTGTGCAGCCGTGCTGCAAAGTGCAGGCGCCGATGCAAAGATCGACGACAGCAAACGGCACAATTACTCGGCCGGTAAGGCCGCCAAGAGGAGCGATATCTGCATATCGATCCACCACAATTCGGCAGGCGCGAATGCGCAGGGCAGCGAGGTTCTTTACCACAGCGCCAAAGCCAATCCGGCGGACAAGGCTCTCGCCAAAATCGCGGCGAAGGCGATGGCCGACGAATTGGGCATCCATAATCGCGGCGCGAAGCCCGCAGCCTTATCGGTGTTGTCCGGCGCTCGCGACGTAGGGGTGCCGGTGGCGGTGCTTGCAGAAATGTATTTCATCCAGAAACAGTCGCCACCCAATCCGGAGCCCGGCGAGATGCAAATCTGGTCGCATCGGGCCGGTGAAGCGCTTGGCCGTGCCGTGCTGGAATATCTGAACGGCTAGGGAGAAAAGCAGCCGCTGGCGCTGAGCGCCTTCTGCGAGTCCGACAGCCTCAGGACAGACGGAGTTGTGGGCTACAACACATACTTCGACAAATCCGTATCGCTCGCCAGTTCGGTCAGCCGTTCGCGCACATAGGCCGCGTCCACGGTTACGCTTTGGCCGTCCATGTCCTCGGCTTCGAAGCTCAGTTCCTCGAACAGCTTTTCCATCACCGTTTGCAGGCGGCGTGCGCCGATGTTTTCGACGCTTTCGTTCACCTGCGCGGCGATGCGGGCGACTTCGGCGACGGCGTCCTCGGTCATTTCGACCGTCAGATTCTCGGTGCCCAGCAGCGCCTTGTACTGGCTCACCAGATTGGCCTTGGTCTCGCTCAGAATGCGGATGAAGTCCGCTTCGGTCAGTGAACGCAGCTCGACGCGGATCGGCAGGCGGCCCTGCAGTTCGGGGAGCATATCGCTGGGCTTTGCCACATGGAACGCGCCGCTGGCGATAAACAGCACGTGGTCGGTCTTCATCGGGCCATACTTCGTGGCAACCGTGGTGCCTTCGATCAGCGGCAGCAGGTCACGCTGCACGCCTTCGCGGGAGACGGAGCCGCCGCGCACATCGCTCACCGCGATCTTGTCCACCTCGTCCAAGAAAACGATCCCGTTGGTCTCCGCATTGGCGAGCGCCACGCGAGCGACATCGTCCTGGTCCATGCGCTTTTCGGCCTCTTCGTCGACGAGCTTGTCCCACGCGTCGGGGACTTTCAGCTTGCGCTTTTTCTTGGGCGCGCCGCCGAAGGCCTTACCCATCATCTCGGACAAATTGATCATCGTCGCGCCGCCGCCCATGCCGGGAATGTCCATCTGCATATTGGGCGCGTCGGAGACTTCGATTTCGACTTCGGTCTCGTTCATCGCGTTTTCGACGATGCGCTGGCGAAAGCTGGCGCGGGTCGCCTCGCTTGCGCCGGTGCCGACCAGCGCATCGAGCAGACGGTTCATCGCCGCCTCGCTGGCGGCTTCGCGCACGGCCTCGCGGCGGCGTTCCTTCTCCAGCCGGATCGCTTCTTCCACCAGATCACGGGCAATCTGTTCGACATCGCGCCCGACATAGCCGACCTCGGTGAACTTGGTCGCTTCCACCTTCACGAACGGCGCATCGGCGAGCTTCGCCAGACGGCGGCTGATCTCGGTCTTGCCGCAGCCGGTGGGGCCGATCATCAGAATGTTCTTGGGCGTCACCTCGTCGCGCAGATCGGCGTTGAGGCGCTGCCGCCGCCAGCGGTTGCGCAAGGCGACCGCGACCGCGCGCTTGGCGTCTTTCTGGCCGACAATATGTTCGTCCAATGCGGCGACGATGGCTTTGGGGGTGAGGTTTTGCATATCTACTTCTTTCTCCCCTCCCGCCTGCGGGAGGGGCCGGGGGAGGGCGTGTAAAAGAGGCCGGGAGGGGTTACATTCCCTCCCCTAACCCCTCCCGCAAGCGGGAGGGGAACTAGACCGTTTCCACGGTCACATTGCCATTGGTGAAGACGCAGATATCCGCCGCGACCTGCATCGCCTTGCGCGCGATGACTTCCGCATCCTCTTCGTAATCGGCGAGCGCGCGGGCTGCGGCCAGCGCGTAATTGCCGCCCGAACCGATGGCCGCAATCCCGCCTTCGGGTTCGAGCACGTCGCCATTGCCGGTCAGCACCAGCAGCACATCCTTGTCCGCGACGATCATCAGGGCTTCGAGATTGCGCAGATATTTGTCCGTGCGCCAGTCCTTGGCGAGCTCGACCGCGGCGCGCAGCAACTGGCCGCTATACTGCTCCAGCTTGCGTTCCAGCCGTTCGAACAGGGTGAAGGCATCGGCGGTCGCGCCGGCGAAACCGGCGATGACTTTACCGTCCTCGCCGATGCGGCGGACTTTGCGGGCGTTGGGCTTCATCACGGTGTTGCCCATGGAAACCTGCCCGTCACCCGCAATCACGGTGCGGCCTTCGCGCTTCACGCCGACAATGGTGGTGCCGTGCCACTGGGTGAGGCCGTGGCTTGCCTTTTCTGCGTTCATGCGGCGGATATGGGCAAACCCGCCGCGCCGTTCAAGCGGGATGGCTTACTGGCCGCCGCCTGCCCCGCCACCGACACCGCCCACGGTGCCGATATTGCCGAACAGGTCTTCGAAGAAGCCACGCTCACGCCCCAGCGTCGGCGTTTCATCGCGTTCATAGCTGATGCGCGCCACCTGCTCCATGCCGGTGCGTTCGGTCGAAACGACATTCCCTTCCGCATCGAAATGCACGGCAAACACGTTGTGCGTGGCAATGCGCGGCTGGCGGAAAGCGGCCTGCTCTGTGCGACTGGAAACATAATACCAGATCGGCTGGCCGAACTGGCTGGTCAGCGTCGGGCGGCCCAGCGCATCTTCTACCGATTGACGGTTGTCGAGGCCCGGCTGCACCGACTGGAACAGCGTCTCATCGGCGATATAGCCACGGTGCATGGAGATCGAGTTGCACCCCGTCACCGCCAGGCCCATTCCGGCCAGCAGAGCCATCCGCATCATCGCACGCTTCATCGTCAAACCCTTCAATCCATCGCTTCGCAGCGGCTTTGGCCCGCATTGCCAGACCCGCGCCGCGCCCTATATCTGCGCCAGCCTTAGGGGAGCCATCGCGCAGGTGCAATGCGCTCTCGCTATGCGCCCCCCGATTGAACCCCCGCTTAACTGGCGGCGGAATGACGAAAGAGAAACTGCGATGTCCTTCTTCCAGCGCCTGATGGGCAAAAGCGGCCGCGACGAGTTGCGCCCCGTGTGGCACGCCACCGTCGGCATCAGCCGGGAGCCCGAATGGTATGCCGACTGTGGCGTCGAGGATTCGGTGCAGGGCCGGTTCGACATGATTTCGCTCGTGCTGAGCCTCGTCACCCTGCGGATGGAAAAGAGCGAAACGCTCGCGCCCAAAACCGCTTTGCTCACCGAATTGTTCGTCGAGGATATGGACCGCCAGCTGCGCGATACCGGCGTTGGCGATCTGATGGTGGGCAAGAATATGGGCAAGCTCGTCGCCGCTTTGGGTGGCCGCATGGGCGCGCTGCGCGAGACTTTGGGCGAAAGCGATGCGAAGCTCGCCGAAGTGCTGGCGCGCAATATGACGCTGATCGAACCGGAAGCGAAACCTTTCCACCTAGCAGTGCGGGCGCGGGCCTTGGCGAATGATCTGGCGGGGCAGAAGGATTCGCTCTTGCTCGACGGGCAATTGCGGCCAAGATTGGTGCGATGAACGATACGCCTGAATTCCCCCGCCCGTTCGACCTGCGGGGCATTACCGACAAGCCGGTCGAGCTGACCGCAAACGCAGCCGAATGCGCCGCCTTGGCCGAAAGGTTCGGACTGGTCGCGGTGCATTCGCTTACCGCCAACCTCGCACTGGAGGCCAAGGGGCAGGAGGTATCCGCCACCGGCCCGATGCGCGCCAGTATCGTGCAAAGCTGCGCGGTTTCGGGCGACGATCTGCCCGCCGAAATCGCCGAAGACATCGCCATCCGCTTCGTGCCCAGCGCCACGCTGGAAGCGAGCGAAGAGGACGAGGAAGTCGAACTCACCGCCGAAGATCTCGACGTGATCGGCTATTCCGGCAGCAGCTTCGATCTGGGCGAGGCAGTGGCGCAAAGCCTCGCGCTCGCGATTGATCCCTTTGCCACGGGGCCGAACGCCGACGAAGTGCGGCGCGAGAAGGGCCTGATCGAGGAAGGCGAAGCCGATGGCCCCCTAGCCGATGCCTTGCGGGGGTTGAAGGGCAACTAACGCGTTCTCCCCTCCCCGTGGGGAGGGGCCGGGGGTGGGGGTTCCACGCCAATTTATGTCTTACCCCCATCCCAACCGTAGGCGCTTCGCGCCGTCTGCGACTCCCCCAAGGGAAAGGGCTTTTTTGGCGACCGAGCCGCGCCCTTAAGCCCGCATATCCTTCGACGAGCCCAAACATATATGCGAGGTGATGCTCGCCACTTGCGGCAGTGTGCCCAGCGTATCGGCGTGGAACGCCTTGTATTGCGCGAGGCTTTCGACCTCCACCCGCAGCAGATATTCGACCGCGCCGGTCACATTGTGGCATTCGCGCACTTCGTCCGCTGCGTCCATCGCGGCTTCGAAAGCGCGCGCGTCTTTCGCCAGATGCGCTGACAGGCCGACCATCACGAAGGCGGTGATCTCCCCGCCCAGCCGCGCGCGGTCGAGCACGGCGCGGTAGCCTTTGATAAGGCCCGTCCGCTCCAATTCCTGCACCCGCCGCAAACAGGCCGAGGCGGAGAGGCCGACACGGCTCGCCAGATCGGTATTGCTGATCCGCCCGTCACCTTCGAGCGTGCGCAAGATTTTGCGGTCTATCGCGTCCATTGCCGAATAATCTGCGAAACAACCCCTCCCGTCAACGCAATTCGCAAGGAAATTCACCCCAAGGCGGTGTATAGTTGCGCGCAAATCAGGGAGAGGATACCAGACATGACCGCCGCCACAATCGAGAAGTCCGCTATTCTGCCGCTCGCCGACTACGATATGTCGGCCGAAACGGGTTTCCTGTGTCGCCATGATGCGGCGGGCGTGACGCTGCCCGATGCGTGGGCCGATGCGGCGAAAGTGGCGCTGCAATTGCCGCAAGTCCTCCCCGCAGGCGAAGTCCGCGCGTTCCTCGAAAAGCACCTGCCCGCCCCCGAAGAACTGTCCGACGCGGCGAACCTCTCCGACGCGCAGGCGCGCATGGCGACGGTGCATTACACCTTTATGGTGCAATCGTGGGTGTGGGGCGAGGCGACCGTCTCCAACCGCCTCCCCGCCAAGCTCGCCGTGCCGATGGTCGCGCTGGCCGACCGGCTGGGCCAGCAGCCGCTGCTCACATACAGCTCCTACGTGCTCGACAACTGGTCGCTGATCGATGCAGCGAAGCCCTTGGGCCTCGACAATATCCGCATGATCCAGAACTTCCTTGGCGGCATGGACGAGGCATGGTTCGTGCTCGTCCACGTGGCGATCGAGGCCTGCGCTGGCGAAGTGCTCGCGCGCTTTGCCGATATCGATGCGGCGGTGAAGGCCGGCGATGCCGAGCTCGCGCGCACGCATCTGGAGGCCAATGCCGCGCGCTGGGCGCAGATCAACGCGCTGTTCGACCGGATGCCCGAACGCTGCGACCCCTATATCTATTTCGAGCGCGTGCGCCCCTATATCCACGGCTGGAAGGACAATCCGGCGCTGCCCGACGGCGTGATCTACGAAGGCGTCGAGCGTTACGGCACTGCCGCGCAAGCGTTTCGCGGGCAGACCGGATCGCAATCGAGCATCGTGCCGAGCATGGACGCTCTGATGGGCGTGGGCCACGCGGCCGATCCCTTGCGCGAATATCTCGACCAGCTGCACGATTACCGCCCCGGCCCGCACCGCCGCTTCGTCGACGATGTACGCGCGGCAAGCACCCTGCGCGGGTTTGCCAAAGAGGTCGGCTCAAAGGGACTGAACGATGCCTATAACGCGAACATTCAGGCGGTGGCGGACTTCCGCACGCGCCATCTGGAATACGCGGCGAGCTACATCAACAAACAGGGCAAACGCAGCGCGGGCAACGACACCGATGTCGGCACCGGCGGGACGCCCTTTATGCGCTATCTGAAGAAGCACCGCGACGAGACGGCGGCGAATTTGCTGTGAGGGGGGAGTGGAAACCTGTCTTTCAATTTCCTCGCAGCCCCAGGTCTAAGGCTGGAGCCCGCTGCTAGCGAGCTAATCAGTCAGACGATCTACCAAGCGAACCCGCTCATCATAAGACGCGATTAGTGAGGGCGGCACGGCCCATTGCCCCCCTTCATGCCGCTTTTCGATAATGTTGAATTCCTCGGCGAACACTGATCGCAGATAATCAGCCCCGACCATGTCTCGTTTGGGCCCTAGCCTCGCATGCAGTAGCGAGTCTGTGGCCATGGTAATTAACTCGTTATAAAGCCTTCCCAATCCAATCGTACGATCGGCGCCCATTCTATAGATCGAAGAATAATTCGATAGCTGGGCGCTATCTAAGTTTGTCTCAATCACGGCTTCACCGCGAACCATTGCGATCAGCTTCGGAATCAAGGCTGTCAATTCCACCGGAACTTCTGAGTCCCAAGATTGGAAGAAAATAACCAAGGCCCGCATTACGGACTTCGCTTCTCGAGGAGTAACATTCATCGCCGAGAGTATAAAGGCGATATAGTCTTCATGGTCGCCTTCGGCGTTCTTCATGTAACCATTTTTTGGCGGCGATCTCATTCGCTGCCAGTCGAGCCCTAGATCGATCATTTGGTCAGCTACAAGAGCAGCCATGCTCCGTTGTCGAAGGGGCATCGACCAATCGAAAAACCGCCTAAGATAGTCGTCGCTTTTGAAATTGGCTCCATACACGCTTTGCACGCTGGCACTCAGTTGCTGGCGATGGATTGCGAGCACGAACGCCACCCCGGGTACATCGAAGAAATGCTTGATCTCCTCCAGAACCTTGATTGCATAGTCCGGTCGGCAGCGATCAAGCTCATCAACGATGACAATTAAAGGACCGACCTTCTCGACATCGCCGGGAACGAGCGAAGCGATCATTTGCGCCATCGATTTCTTGAATTCGAGCCGCGACCGTTTGCGGTTGCGGTAGTCCTTGATGAGATCTTGCGCATGTTGGTCGGCGAGTTCAGTTACCCTGTCGCCGATAGCCTCGATCCCAGCGCCAGCGCCCTCCCCGATCGCTGCAGCCTCGGAAGAAATATGTTCGCCGCTCTCATGAAGCAGCTCACGAACCTCCTCAACGGCGGCATCATCGATATAGCGCGCAATCGCCTTGGTCAGGGCACCACCCGCACCCTTTGCAAGAATGGGCAAAATATTCCGGCGTGCCGCACTAAGCTTTTCACGCGCTTTCTTGGCAGCAGGCGCTGAGAGATATGGCTCAAGGGCCTCGTCAATCGCCGCCATGATAGACACGCTAGGCTCGTTGCCAGAATCATCCGCCCAAGCATCGACCCGTGCGACTGGGTGCTGTTGGGAGAGCTTCTCCGCCAGTAGCTCAAGAAAAAACGATTTCCCCGTGCCATAGTGAGAATCTAGCGCCAGCACGAAGGAATGCTGCGGTCGAGCATTGGCTTGGTCCACGAGTAGCGAAGAAATGAGCTCGACTTCCTGTTCACGCCCAAGACGATCCTTGAGATCAGCATCGGTATGATTCATTCTCACCCACCCATCTTACTGGTTCATCAGCGAATTTTCTAATCATGTTTCCACAGGCAACCCGATGATACGCCGAGGCCGATCATGCCTTTCGCTCAGGAGCCGCTAGCTAGGAATCAATTGCGCCCATTGAGCGGCCCTGCGCAAACCACACCCCTTTCCTACACACCCCCGCATCTGCAACCACCACCGCCGCTCTTTCCCATCGTCCGAACCTGCCCGCGTCGAAATGACAGTTTTTGCGCCCTCGCGCACAACTGTCACCTTCGCTTTCTCGCGCGCCAAACCCTTGTCGGAAAAAGACAATCCGGCATCGCGCAAAGGTGACACGGTGTCACCTTTGTCACCTTCTCAAACAAGAGGCTTTCAGGAGATGTCGTTAGCCTAGTGCCCGATCAGAACGGGATATCGTCGTCCAGATCGTCGTAATTGGCGCCGCCGCCATTGCCGCCGTTCGAGCCTCCGCCCGAACCGCCGCCGAAGCCGCCACCGCCGCCTTGGCCGCCGCCTCCGCCATAGCCGCCGCTGCGCTGGCCACCGCCACCGCCACCGCCACCGCCACCGCCACCGCCGCCTTGCGCGCCGTCGAGCATCGTCATTACCGAGTTCGGGCCGCGCAGCACCACTTCGGTCGAGTAGCGGTCATTGCCTTGCTGGTCCTGCCATTTGCGCGTCTGCAGCTGGCCTTCGATATAGACCTTGCTGCCCTTGCGCAGATACCGCTCCGCCACGCCCGCGAGCCCTTCGTTGAAAATGGCGACCGTGTGCCATTCGGTGCGCTCCTGCCGCTCGCCAGAGTTCTTGTCCTTCCAGCTTTCGGACGTGGCGATGCGCAGATTGCACACCTTGCCGCCGTTCTGGAACGTGCGCACTTCCGGGTCAGCGCCCAGATTGCCGATAAGCATGACTTTGTTGAGGCTGCCCGCCATTCTCGAATCCCTCTTATGTGTTCGGACAAAGGCTTATCGAAGCGATAGGTGAGTCGCCACCCCTGCACGGGAGATTAGTCCACAGTCGAGCTTGTTTTGGTTCACGCAGACGCGCAGGAGCACAGAGGTTGTGTGCCACCGGCGAAGCCGGGAAGAAATATCGCGCAGAGAACGCAGAGGGCGCAGAGGTCGGACTCGCGCAATCTCCGCGCCCTCTGCGTTCTCTGCGCGAAACCGAAAATTGCCTGCGGCGCTTAAAGCCCCAGCCCCACAGCTGCCCAGTAGGTTAGCCCCGCAAACACATAGGCCAGCGCAAACAGATAGCCGACCATCACCATCGGCCATTTCCACCCGTTCGTCTCGCGCCGGGCGACGGCGATGGTGGAGAGGCATTGCGGGGCGAAGACGAACCACGCGAGGAAGGCGAGCGCGGTCGGCAGGCTCCAGCGCAGGGCGATCTGGTCGCGCAGGGCGAGCTCGGTCGCTTCCTCGTCGTCAGCATCAACGGCGTAGGTCGTGGCGAGCGAGGCCACCGCCACTTCGCGCGCCGCCATGGCGGGCACCAGCGCCAGCGTCATTTCGCGCTGGAAGCCGATGGGCTCGAATGCGGGCTGCATGAAGCTGGCGATGTGTCCGGCGGCAGAGGCATCGAGCTGGCTCTCGCCCGGCCCGGCCTTGGGGAAAGTGAGCAGCAGCCACAGGATCACGGTGGCGGCAAAGATGATCGTGCCCGCACGGCGGAGGAACACCCAGGCGCGCTGCCACAGGCCAATCAAAAGGTCGCGGATGGGCGGCCATTGGTATTTCGGCATCTCCATGATGAACCCGCTCGCTGCGCCCTTGGTCGCCGTCTTGCGCAGGACAAGTGCGACGATCATCGCACCGATGATCCCGGCGATGTAGAGGCCGAACAGAACGAGACCTTGCAGGCCAACGCCGCCGCCCACGGTGGTCGCCGGAATGACCGCGGCGATGACAACCGTGTAGACCGGCAGCCGCGCCGAGCAGGTCATCAGCGGGGCGATAAGAATGGTCGTGAGCCGGTCTTTCGGATCGGCGATGGAGCGGGTCGCCATAATGCCCGGAATGGCGCAGGCAAAGCTGGAGAGCAGCGGAATGAAGCTGCGCCCCGACAGGCCGACACGGGCCATCAGGCGATCCATGATAAAGGCGGCGCGGGCCATATAACCCGACTGCTCCATCACGAGAATGAAGGCGAAGAGGATGATGATCTGCGGCAAAAACACGACCACCGAGCCGACTCCGGCGATCACGCCCTCGGTAATCAGGTCACGCAGGAAGCTCTCGGGCATCACGGACACGACCGCAGCGCTCGCCGCCTCGGCCACCCCTTCGATAGCGCCGATTAGCGGGTCGGCCCAAGCAAACACCGCCTGGAACACCACAAACAGCAGCGCGAAGAGAATGACGGGGCCGAGCCACGGATGGAGCAGCACCTTGTCGAGACTGGCGTGCAGCTTGCGCTCTCCGCTTTCGGAAAGCACCGCGCCCTTGGCGATATTGCGCGCCGCCAGCCGCCGCTCGGGCAGCGTCAGCGCGGCGACTTCGTGCCGGGTCGAGAGATCTTGCGAATGCGCATCGCCCATCGCAGCGGCCAGCGCGTCGAGGCCCTTGCGCCGCACCGCGACGGTCGGGACTACCGGCACGCCCAGCGCATCGGCCAAGGCGTCGGGATCGATCGCTAGCCCATCGCGCTCGGCCAGATCGACCATGTTGAGCGCGACAACC
The DNA here is from genome assembly GCF_056933515.1 of Aurantiacibacter sp. KMU-128. Taxonomy (NCBI): domain Bacteria; kingdom Pseudomonadati; phylum Pseudomonadota; class Alphaproteobacteria; order Sphingomonadales; family Erythrobacteraceae; genus Aurantiacibacter; species Aurantiacibacter sp. KMU-128. The sequence continues at coordinate 319,102 of NZ_JBXORT010000001.1, read as the reverse complement.
GTGGGGCGGCCCAGTGCGATCACTTCCTGCGCGAAGACCAGATGCTGTTCGAGATTGGCGGCATCGACGACGATCACCAGCAGTTCGGGCTGCGCCTGCCCGGCAAACTCGCCGGTCACCACCTGCCGTGTCACTTCCTCGTCCGGGCTGGAGGAATCGAGCGAATAGGAGCCGGGCAGATCGAGCAGTTCGACAGGCTCGCCGCTCGGCATCAGCATGCGGCCCGCTTTGCGCTCCACCGTGACGCCGGGATAGTTGGCGATCTTCTGTCGCGCGCCTGTCAGGGCGTTGAACAGGGCGGACTTGCCCGCATTGGGATTGCCGACCAGAGCGGCGGTGCGCGGAGTGCTCACAATTTCACCACCTGCATGGCCCGCGCATGGACGCGGCGCACGGCAATCGTGGTGCGGCCCACCAAAAGCGCAATGGGATCCTTGCCGAAGAAGACCCCGCGATGGGCAATTGCCACCCTCGCCCCGGCATCGATGCCCAGCGCGCGCAGGCGCTTGCCTTCATCGGGCGCGAGCGCGTCCCAATCGACGGATGTGATCTCGGCCCGGTCGAGCGGAGCGAGCGTATCAAGCGTTACGGAGGAATCGGCAATCTGTGTCACGCCACGCGCCGTGCCACGGCATCAGGCTAATTGCAACTCATTCTCAATAGGAAATTCCGCTCCTACTGCACGGGGCCTATCCTTGCGGATAGCGCAACCGCCCGAGGAAGCGCGCGAGGTCGAAATGTTCGCGATCCTTGCCGAGGAATTGCGCTTTCACCTTCTCGAACTTCATCACCCCGTCGATACGGCGATCGAGGAAAGCGGCGGTGTCGGCCTTGTCCTCGCTCTCGTCGCTTTTCCATACGGCCAGCGTAGCGGCGTAAATCGAGGCGAGGATCGCGCGCTTTGTATAGTGGTTGTAATCGGTCGCGGTATCGCCGGCGAGGCGCCACATTGTGTCCGCGCTGCGCCAGCCCTGCTTCATCGCGGCGGCGATATTCTGCGGCATGGCCTGCACCGTCACCGCGCGCGAGAGGGCCTCTTCAAGCCCGGCAATCGCTTCCAGCCGGAACCAGACGAGGCTGCGGATGCGCTCGCGAATGGGCATATTGCCCAGGCGGCCATCGGCAAACTCTTCTGCCATCCGTGCATCGATGGAGGCTATCCAGGCATCGATCATGTCCATCGCACGGGCACCCGCGCCATTGGCAGGAAATGCCAATCGGGCAATTGCCGGATCGATCCCCACACTATCGGCAGCAGCATCGAGCGCGGCGTCGCTCCACCCGTCAAACATCGCGGCCATGGCGATTTCGGGAGCGAGCACCAGCCGCACTTCGTCCAGTGTCAGATCGTTGGCCACATCAGTCATGCACTTGTCCTTCCCGCGATCCTGCCCCGATCAAAAGACCGGGCCGTAAATCCGGCCATCGCCGCCGGCATTGTCGGTTTCGTTTTCCTCGATCGTGGCGAGAATGCGCGGCGGCACGCCGGACTGGCGGGCATAATCACGCGCGCTGCGCCCGGTATTGTCGGTGAAGTCAGGATCGGCCCCGCCTTCCAGCAGAATCTCCATCAGCTCGACATTGCGGGTCAAAACGGCGGAAATCAGCGGGGTTTCGCCTACGCTGTTCACCACGTCCACTCGCGCGCCGCGGCGCAGCAGGATTTCAACGCCTTCAAGGAAACCCACTTCGATGGCAACGTGCAGCGGCATCCGCCCGCGACTGTCGGCAACATTCGGATTGGCACCTTCCTGCAGCAGCCAGCGCGTCCAGGTCGGATCCTGCCGGCCGACGACGATATGCAAACCGGTTTCGCCGCTTGTCACATCGCGCGCATTGATAACCGTGGTGCCGGGCTGGTTGAGCATCTCGGTTGCTTCGGTGCCGTTGCGTTCCCGCACGGCTTCGAGGAATTCATACCCTTCGGAATAGAACTGCGCTGCCGCAGGGCTCGACACCGCCAGCGCGAGGCCCGCGGTGGTGATTGCGATGAAATTACGAAGAGCGACCATGGTCACCCGGCCTCCTGTTGCCTGAAAAATCTGCGCGAAACTGCCCGCAGGCATTGGCGCGCACCTTGAATAGCCCGTGTTAGCAGACCATGAATAGGGCCACCATGTTTGCACGATTATACCGGATTGCAAGCCTTGCACCGCTCGCCCTTGTGGCTGCGTGCGGCAATGCGCCTGCCGAAACTCCGCCACTTTACGATTCTGCTGTTGTGGGAGGCTTCGAATTGCAGGATGCGGAAGGGCAAACCGTCACCGACGCGGATTTTGCCGGACGCTATCAGGCGGTTTATTTTGGTTACGCCTATTGCCCCGATATCTGCCCCTTCGACATGGCCAAGATGGTGCGGGGGATCGAGGCTTTCGAGGACGCCAATCCCGAATTTGCCGGGCAAATCCAGCCGATCTTCATCACCGTCGATCCCGCCCGCGACACACCTGACGTGATCGCGCAATGGACCAGCGGATTCTCCGACGACCTGATCGGCCTCACCGGCTCGCCCGAAGCGATTGCGGCGGCGGCGGCCAATTACTTCGTGCAATACAGCCAGCAGGAGCCCAACGAACGCGGCGACTATTTGATGGAGCACACGCGCATCAGCTATCTGGTCGACCGCGAAGGCCGACCCATGGCTTTCTTGCCGGTCGACCAGTCGGCCGAAGCGGTCGCTGCCGAGCTTGAAAAGTGGGTGCGGTGAGGGAGCGGTTCTGGGAACTGGAACTGGGCGAACTTACCCGTCCCGAATGGGAAGCGCTATGCGACGGCTGCGGCAAGTGCTGCCTGCACAAGATCGAGGATGACGATACCGGCGAAATCCTCGACACCAATGTCGCCTGCAAGCTGCTCGATACCGGCACCGCGCGCTGCCGTGACTATGCCCATCGCAAGGCCTTTGTGCCCGATTGCCTGCGGCTGACGCCCAAGCTGGTCAATGAAGTGCGTTGGCTGCCCAAAACCTGCGCCTATCGCCTGCGCGCCGACGGCGAACCTTTGCCCGAATGGCATTACCTGCTCACCGGCAGCCGCGACACGATGATCGCGGCGGGCGCGAGCATTGCCGGGCGCTGCGTGTGCGAGACGGTGGCAGGGCCGCTGGAGCACCATATCGTCGATTGGGAGCTATAAGTAAGTGCTCGACTGGTTGCGCCGCGATCACCAGCATCCCAGCGTGGAGGTGAGCGGTCGCACCCTGCCGATTGCCATCCGCCGCCATCCGCGCGCGCGGCGGCTGACGATGCGGCTGGCGCCCGACGGCAGCGAATTGCGCATTTCCATGCCGCAATGGGGCCGCACACTAGACGCGCTGACTTTCGCCAATGCGCGCAGCGAATGGATCGCGCGGCAACTCGCCAAAGTGGCGCAGCCTGTGGTGCTGGAGGACGGCGCCGCCCTCCCGTTTTGCGGCGAACAGTTGACGTTGCGCTGGAATCCCGCCGGGCCACGAAAGGTGCGGCGCGAGGGCGGCAGTCTGCACGCTGGCGGACCGGAAGAATTGCTCGCTTCGCGCCTGCGCCGCTGGCTGGAGAGCGAGGCGCTGGCCCTGTTGCAAGGCGATCTCGCCGATTATTGCGCCAGAGCCAGCCTTCCCCAGCCCGAATTGCGTTTGTCACGTGCGCTACGGCGCTGGGGTTCCTGCTCCAGCGAGCGGAGAAAGAACGGGTCGTGTATCCGCATCAACTGGCGGCTGGTTATGGCCCCGACCCATGTCCGCCGCTCGGTCGTCGCGCATGAAGTCGCGCATCTCACCCATTTCGACCATTCGCCCGCTTTCTATGCCGAGCTGGCGCGGCTTTACGAAGGCGATCTCGCCGTCGCCGATGCGTGGCTCAAGGCGGAAGGGCGCGGGCTCTATGCGCTGTTCGGTTAGCGCCCACTGGCGCAGCCGCCCGCAACCGCCTATCTAGCGCGGCATGAAGGACTTCTTCCGCCGTATTTCGCCGTTCCGCGCGGTCAAGGATTTTACCCATGTCTGGGGTGAGCCCACGCCGCATCGCTGGCCGATCCTTGGTGTCGCCTGCGCGGCGACCTTTGCCATATTCATGCTGTTCGTGCCCGAAGGAACGCGCATCGTCCCGCGTGCACCCGATCTGATTTACATCACCACGCTCGATGAAAACCGCACCGAGGCGGAAATCATCGCCGAGAATTGCGCAAACCAGGAACTGCAGGACGCCATCGAAGCGCGACTGGAGGAGCGTGCCGAGCTGCGCCGCGATATCTACCGCGCGCTGGGCGAGGCAACATTCGTCGATGTCGATTCGATGGTCGAGGAAGCCGAACGGCGCGAACAGGCCGATGCCGTTGCCAGCGGCGGTAGCGAGCCGACCGAAGAGGAGCTGCAGCTCTCCATCGCCGAATACTGCGCGCGCGCGGCGGGCTAAACGTGGAGGCTGGCGACACCCGCTGGCTCGCCGCAGCGGCAGCGCTGGCGGAACGCGCGCGGCCTCTCGCCAGGCCCAATCCCGGTGTTGGCGCAATTATTGTTAGAGACGACAAAGTTATCGGACGCGGCTGGACGCAGGCGGGCGGCCGCCCCCATGCCGAAGCGGCGGCGCTGGCGATGGCGGGCGCGCAGGCCAAGGGCGCGGCGATGTATGTCACGCTGGAGCCCTGCGCCCACCGGTCCGAACGCGGCCCGGCCTGCGCCGATCTGGTGGCAGAGGCGGGTCTCGCCCGCGTCATCATCGCAATGCGCGATCCCGATGCGCGCACGGCGGGCGCTGGTATCGCGCGTCTGCAGCAGGCGGGCGTCAGCGTCTCCGAAGCGGGGCTGAACGCGTCCGAACTGGGGCTGGGCGGGCACGAAGCATGGCTGGCGCTTGGCCGCCCGCATATCACGCTCAAACTCGCGCTGTCGCTCGACGGTTGCATCGCCACCGCGAGCGGGGAAAGCCGGTGGATTACCGGAGAAGCCGCGCGGGCGCATACGCACCGCGAGCGGGCGCGGGCCGATGCGATCCTCGTCGGCGGCGGGACTCTTCGCGCCGACAATCCACGCCTCGATGTGCGCCTGCCGGGTCTCGAAAGCCGCTCGCCGGAACGGCTCGTTCTCACGCGCGGAGCAGCACCCGATGGCTGGCGGGCACTGTCTGAGCCCGAAGCGGTGCGTGATTTGGCAGATGTGCGCTACCTCTTTATCGAAGGCGGCGCGAAGACCGCATCCGCGTTTCTCACCGCCGATCTGGTAGACCGGCTGCTTGTCTATCGCGCGCCGCTGCTTATCGGTGGCGGCAAGGCGGGCATTACAGATATCGGCCTGTCCGACCTCGCCAGCGCGCATGGCCGGTGGCAGCGCGAGGATTTGCGCCAGCTTGGCGCAGATACGCTCGAAATCTATTCCCGAACCCGCTAGGACACCCGCCATGTTCACCGGAATCATCACCGCCATCGGCACTATCGAACACGCGGAACAGCGCGGCGATCTGCGGCTTCGCATCGCCTGCCCGTTCGATCCTGCCAGCATCGCCATCGGCGCCAGCATCGCCTGCTCGGGCGTGTGCCTGACCGTGGTGGAGAAAGGCGGCGTCGCGGGCGAAGCGCATTTCACCGTCGATGTCTCGGCCGAAACCGTGTCGCGCACCGCGCGCAATATGTGGCGCGAGGGGAGCAATCTCAATCTCGAACCGAGCTTGCGGATCGGAGACGAGCTGGGCGGCCACATCGTCACCGGCCATGTCGATGCCGTGGGCAAGGTGGTCGATTGGGAACCCGTCGGCGATTCGATGCACGTGGTAATCGAAGCGCCCGCTGCGCTCGCCCCTTTCATTGCCGAAAAGGGCTCGATCACGGTCGATGGCGTGTCCTTGACGGTGAACAAGGTGGATGACCGGGAGGATGGCAGTGTGCACTTCCACCTCAACATCATCCCGCATACCGAGGAAATGACGACGCTGGGCGAACTGAGCCAAGGCGTTCAGGTCAATCTCGAAATCGACACCATCGCGCGTTACCTGCACCGGATGCAGGCGCTGCGGAGCTAGACCGCAAGCGGCCCGCAAGCAAAGTCCGCCCGGTCGACCACGTAGAACAGGTGCCGCACAATGCCGATGCCGGGCACATCGACATCCTCGGTGCGGGTCTCATCCAGCCGCGCGCCGATATTCGCCAGCGCGCGGCGGCTGCGCCAATTGCCCTCGCCGACGTGGAAATCCACGCGCTCGACACTGGCCAACGCATGGGTAAGCATCAGCCGCTTCATTTCGTGGTTGAAACCGCGTCCCCAATAGGCCGGATCGAGAAACGTCCAACCGATTTCCAGCGAGCCGCCATCGGCAGGATCGTAGCCCTGGAAGCGCGATGAGCCGATCAGAGCGCCGCTCTCCCGGTCAATCACCGCCAGCGCCCCGCCCTGTGCCAGCGCATCGGCAAAGAAGGCGCGGAACACCGGTTCCTGCCAGCGGTTATGCGCAGGATGGATCGCCCAGATTTCGCGCTGCGAAGCTATGGCGAACAGCGCGTCCCAATCGCTTTCGCGTAGCGGGCGCAGCTCGACAAGCGTGCCGACCAGATGCGGTTGGCGGTCCATTTATCCGAACAGTTTCTTGATGAGCCCGCGCGACCGTGGATCGGGCGGAGATTGGCGGGCGATTTCAAACAGGGTGTTGGCGAGTTGCGCGGCCTGCTGGCGGTCCATCATGAAGTAATGCGAATGCACATCGTCTTCCCCATGCGGCGGCGGTTTGCGCACGCTTTGCAAGCGCAGCGTCAGCCTGTCGCCCTGCTCCAACGTCGTCCAGCCGACCAGCGCGCCGTAATCATCTTCGGGTGATGCCGCCATGGCCCTCGCCTCCTTTGCCACCGCGAAAGTAAGCGATTTTACAAGTGCGGGGCAAGCCTGCCCGCCAGTCAGATCACCGGTCAGCTTTCTCTGGTGACAGCAGACAGCGCGGCGATAAACTGCTCGATATTGTCCATCGTGAGCCCGGCCACATTGATGCGTCCCGATCCCGCCATATAAACGCCGTGCTCGTCGCGCAGGCGCTGCACCTGTTCCTTGCTCACCGGCAGCATCCCGAACATTCCCTTTTGACGGCCAAGCGGTTCAAGGTTCACGCCGCCCGCATTGCTGGCCGCTGCCAGAGCTGCGCGCACTTCGGCAATGCGCGCGCGCATCGAAGCCAGCTCGTCCTGCCATTTGGCTGTCATTGCCGCATCCTCAAGAATCAGACGCACAGCCGCGCCGCCGTGATCGGGCGGCATCGACCAGTTGGCACGCGCCAGCGAGGCAGCGTTGGACATGGCGCGCTTGGTCGCCTCGGCATCACCGGTGATGGCGTAGAAGGCTCCGACACGGTCCCGGTAGAGGCCGAAATTCTTGTCGCAGCTATAGGCCACCAGCACTTCGCTGCACGCCTTGGTCACGGCGCGCACGCCATAGGCGTCTTCCTCCATGCCATCGCCGAGTCCCTGATAGGCGAGGTCGATCACGGGCAGCAGCGGACTGCCGGCCAGCAGCGCGGCGATCTCGTCCCATTCGGCATGGGTGTAATCGACACCCGTCGGGTTGTGGCAGCAGCCGTGCAGCAGTACCGCATCGCCCTCGCCCGCATTGGCCAGCGCGCTGCGCAAAGCCGCCATATCGGCGCTGCCGTCGCTCGCCGCATGGGAGAACCCAACCAGTTCGAGGCCGAGATCGGCAAGGATCTGCGCGTGGTTGGGCCAGCTCGGCGTGCCCATCAGCACGCGGGTGACGCCTGCCGCCTTGGCCAGCGCCAGCGCCAGGCGCACCGCGCCTGTGCCGCCAGGGGTCTGCATCCCGTCCATCCGGCCAGCCTCGGGCGTGGCATCGCCGAAAATGTGCGGCACCAGACCGTTTACAAAGCCCATGTCGCCTTCGGGGCCGAGATAGCTCTTGCTCGGCTGTTCGGCGACCAGCTTGGCCTCGGCATCCTTGATCGCGGCGAATACCGGCGTCGCGCCGTCGGCGGTGCGATAAACACCCACGCCAAGGTCGATCTTGTCGGGCCGGGGGTCGGCATTGAAGAGCTTGATCAACGCCAGCAGTGCGTCGGGCGATTGGGCTTCGAGTCGGTTCAGCATGATGCGAGGCTCAATGCCCAGCACGCACGCTTACTGCAAGGCAGCGATTGCTCCGCCCGCTGCTTTTCCGACCGATAATTACGTATGCGGCGTCAGAAAGGCAGCCAGCGTTGCTCGCGCGAGAAGCGCATATAGCCCGCATTGACGCCTAGCCGCAGCCCTGCGCCCACGCGGATCGGGATCAGCACGGTGTCTCCCCGGCGGACATAGCTCGCGCTCAACCCGCCGACGAAATAGGCCTGCCCCTCGCCTGCGGGGAAACGCTGGTAGAGATCGTCGGTGTCGTAGAGATTGTAGACGAGCACAAAGGTGCTGCCCGCATTGGCACCGGCGTCAAACCCGATGGAGGGGCCCGTCCAGTACACCGGCATATTGCCTTCGACGCGGTGATACAGCGTGCCCGAGCCATAGCGCAGGCCAAGGACAAACGCCCCGCCCGCCTCGCGCCCGACGATATAACCGTTGGGTTCGCCCTGGTCGGCCAGAATGTTCTGGATCAGCCGCGCAATGCCTTCAGCGCCATCGCCAAAGAGGTCTTCGGCAGCACCAATCAGGTCGTCCTCGCCGTAGGTCGTCGGATCGGCTGCTGCAGTTTGCACCGGAGTGGCGGGCGCGGTGTCGACAGTGCTGCCCTGCTCCCACGCCTCGGCAAAAGTCGGCGCGGCAGGATCGCGCGGCGTCGCGGAGTCGATTGGCGCGACCTCGGCATAGCGGGGCGCTGCATCCTCGGTCGAATAGCCGCTGTCATAATTGCCGCCCGAGGAGCCGGGATTGTCCATCAGATCGGCATCGATCACATCGTCAGGATCAATGCTCTGCATCTGCGCGGCGGCAGGCACGGCGGCGAGAACCAGAAGCGGCGCCAGCAAACCCGCGGCAAAAGCGCGTGTCGAACGGGTGAGTGTGAATTGCATCGCCAAATTCCCTCGACTGGTGGATGCCCCTTGCCAATGGGCACATTCGTGTCGCGCAAGCAGAGTCCTTCGCGCCTGAAGCGGCAATGAATGTTCGGCCAAGCGAATCGGTTTTGCGGTGAGTTGAATCGATTATGCGGCAGCCGGACGCGTGCGGGAGTTAAATGTGCGCAGCGCAATCTTGTCCTTGAAGCGCACCCAACCCCTCGTTATAGCGCCGCTTCTGCCGCATGAAGGCCCGGAGACGTGGGTGAGTGGCTGAAACCAGTTCCCTGCTAAGGAACCATACCTCTATCGGGGTATCGAGGGTTCGAATCCCTCCGTCTCCGCCACCGGCCTTTTTATCGGCCTACCGCTTCGCTGCTTGAGGCCGGATGGTTATATGGCCTACCGCTTCACTGCTTGAGGCCGGTTGCCTGATGTCAAATTCGCCGCACCGGTGGAAACCTGCTGTGCAATGCAGCATTCCCGATTGACCAGGCGGGCGCTTTCCCGCAGAGCCGCTTGCGTCTGGTGGACGATTCTTCGTTCGGCAGCTGCGCGGGAGAGCCTCCCTTCAAACCGGAGGCACCGAAGGAGCAACCGCCCCGGAAACTCTCAGGTCACAGGGACCGCGCGGCTGGCACAGGCACTCTGGAAAGCGCAGCGCCTTTCACGGGCGGTGCCACCGAAGGAGTAAGGTTCGCCCTGCAAGGCGCGCCGGAATCTCTCAGGTATCCAAGACAGAGGGGGCATGGTGAAGGCGTCCGGTGTCCGGGCGTCGCCTATCCGTGCCGGAAGTCTTGATGAGCGATAGCGAACCCGAATTCGAAGAGCAGCCTCCCGAAAAGCTGCCGCTGGACGCCTGGCACCGCGCGCAAGGTGCGCGGATGGTGCCCTTCGCGGGCTATGAAATGCCGATCCAGTATTCCGGCGAACACGGCGGGATCGTGGCCGAGCACAACTGGACGCGGTCGTCTGCCAGCCTGTTCGATGTCAGCCATATGGGCCAACTGGCCATCAGCGGAGAGAATGCCGCGCAGGAGCTGGAAGAGCTCGTCCCCGGCAGCATCGCCAATCTCGGCGAAGGCAAGATGCGCTACACTCTGCTGCTGACCGAAGAGGGCGGGATTATCGACGACCTGATCGTTACCCATGCGGGCGAGCGGCTGGCGCTGGTGGTGAACGGCGCGTGCAAGTGGGACGATATCGCCCATCTGCGCGAACATCTGCCCGATCCAATTACGCTTACCCATTATGAGGACTTCGCCCTACTCGCGTTGCAGGGGCCGAAGGCTGCCGAAGTGCTCGAAAGCCTAGTGCCCGGCGTGGGCAAACTGTCCTTTATGACCGCCGCCGCGTTTACGTGGGACGGCATCGATCTGTGGATCAGCCGCGCGGGCTATACCGGCGAAGACGGGTTCGAGATCGCGCTGCCGGAAGGCGACGCGGAAAAGCTCGCCAATGCACTGGTGGCAGATGAGCGGGTGCAGCCTGCCGGCCTTGGCGCGCGCGATTCGCTCCGGCTCGAAGCAGGGCTGCCGCTATACGGGCATGATCTGTCGCTGGAGACCGACCCGGTCAGCGCGGGCCTCGCCTTCGCTGTGTCCAAAGCGCGCCGCGAAACCGGCGGCTATTTCGGCCACCAGACCTGCATGGATCGTCTTGCCGGGGGTGGCTGCGCGCAGATGCGCGTCGGCCTCTCGCTCGAAGGCCGCCTGCCCGCGCGCGAAGGGGCCGAGGTGTTTGCAGGAGCTACGAAGGTCGGCACGCTGACCAGCGGCGGCTTCTCGCCCACGCTCGGCCATCCGGTCGCGATGGCATATATCGACACGGCGCACACCGCGCCCGGCACCAAACTCGAAGTGGAAGTGCGCGGCAAACGCCTGCCTGCGACCGTCACCACCCTTCCCTTCGTCCCGCACAAATATCACCGCAAAGGAGCCTGAGGCATGGCACGTTACTTTACCGAAGAGCATGAGTGGATCGAAGTCGACGGCGAAGCGGCGACCATCGGCATTACCGATTACGCGCAGGAACAGCTGGGCGACGTGGTGTTCGTCGAAGTGCCGCAAACCGGCACCGCGCTGGAAAAGGGGGCGGAAGCTGCCGTGGTCGAAAGCGTGAAAGCTGCAAGCGATGTCTACGCGCCGATTTCGGGCGAAGTGCTGGAAGGCAACGGCGCGCTGGAAGCCGATCCGGAGCTGGTCAATTCCTCACCCGAAGACGAAGGCTGGTTCTTCAAAATGACCGTCGCCGACAAAAGCGAGCTGGAAGGCCTGATGGACGCAGCGGCCTATAAGGCATTCTGCGACGGGCTTTAATCCCGATGTGAGTCCCCGCGAAGGCGGGGATCTCCGGGTGACAAAGGCTCGTCATAAACGCAAGAGGCTCCCGCCTTCGCGGGAGCGCACATGGACGAAAAGAATGCGCTACCTCCCCCTTACCGAAGCCGACTGCACGGAAATGCTCGACGTCATCGGCGCGCCCAGCGTCGATGCGCTGTTCAGCGATGTACCGTCCGATCTCTATCTCCAAGGCCCCATCGAAGGCCTCCCGCTCCATGCCAGCGAAATGGCGGTCGAGAAGCATATGCGCCGCCTCGCCGGGCAGAACCTTGCAGCGTCCGACGCAGCGTTTTTCCTGGGTGCGGGGGCATACAAGCACCACGTTCCCGCCACGGTCGATCACCTGATCCAGCGCGGTGAGTTCCTCACCGCCTACACGCCCTACCAGCCGGAAATCGCGCAGGGCACGTTGCAGATGCTGTTCGAATTCCAGACGCAGGTTGCGCGACTCTATGGCTGTGCGGTGGCCAATGCCTCGATGTATGACGGCTCCACCGCGTGCTGGGAGGCTGTCGCGATGGCTGCCCGCGTCACGCGCAAGAAGCGCCACGTTCTCTCCGGCGCACTGCACCCGCATTATGCCGAAGTCGTGCGGACGATGGCGAAGTTCACCGATGACGAGATTGCCGGCGCCAGCGTCAGCCTCACCCCCCTGCCCGATGATGACGGGCTGATCGCGCGTATCGATGCGAACACCGCCAGCGTTGTGGTGCAATATCCCGATATTCTGGGCCGCATCCCCGATTTGCAGAAGATCGCCGATGCCGCCCACGCGCATGGTGCGAAGCTGATTGTCGTGAACACCGAGCCGGTGGCTCTCGGCGCGCTCGAAGCACCCGGCCATCTCGGCGCGGATATTGTCGTGGGCGAAGGCCAGTCGATTGGTGTCGGCCTGCAATTCGGCGGGCCTTACCTTGGCCTCTTCGCCATCACCGATCCCAAGCTGGTGCGGCAGATGCCCGGGCGGCTGTGCGGCGAGACGGTGGATGCCAATGGCAAGCGCGGCTTCGTGCTGACGCTCTCCACCCGCGAGCAGCATATCCGGCGCGAAAAGGCGACCTCCAACATCTGCACCAATAGCGGGCTGTGCGCGCTCGCCTTCTCGATCCATATGACTTTGCTTGGCGAAAAGGGGCTGACCGGCCTCGCGGCGGAAAACCACCGCCTCGCCTGCATCGCGGCGGATCGTCTGGCCAAGGTGCCCGGCGTTACCGTGCTCAATGCGCAATTCTTCAACGAATTTACGTTGCTCTTGGAGGGGGACGCGCGGCAGATCGTGCGCGATCTCGCCGCACAGAACATCCTCGCCGGTGTCTCGCTCGCGCGCCTCTTCCCCGGCGGCGCTGCCAATGGCCTGCTGGTCGCCGTCACCGAGACGACCACGCTGGAGGATATCGAAACCCTTGCCGCCGCGCTTGAGGAGGTGCTGTCATGAACAAGCCGATCAACCAGAGCGGGTGGAAGCCCGGCACCCCCGTCGCCAGCGATGGCAGCGCGCATCCTACCGTCACCGGCAACAAGGCGCTGATGCTGGAAGAGCCGCTGATCTTCGAAAGCGGCGGCAGCGATATTTGCGGCGTCGATATACAGGAAACGCCCACCGATCTGCCAAGCCGCCTTGGCAGTTTTGCGCGTAAGGATGCGATTGGTCTGCCGGGCCTTTCCGAACCGCAGACGGTGCGCCACTATACACGCCTCAGCCGCCAGAATTACGGGATCGACCTGGGCTTCTTCCCGCTCGGCAGTTGCACGATGAAGCACAATCCGCGCCTCAACGAAAAGGTCGCACGGATGCCCGGATTTGCCGATGTCCACCCGCTGCAACCCGTCGATACGGTGCAGGGCGCGCTGGGCGTGATGAACGAGCTGGCGCATTGGCTGATCGCGCTGACCGGAATGCACGGCGTCACCATGACCCCCAAGGCGGGCGCGCATGGCGAGCTGTGCGGCATCCTGTGCATCCGCGCAGCGCTGGAAGCGCGCGGGGATGCGCGCAAAGTGGTGCTGGTGCCCGAAAGTGCCCACGGCACCAATCCGGCGACCGCAGCCTTTGCTGGCTATGTGACCGAAGACATTCCCGCGACGGCAGAAGGCCGCGTGGACCTCGAAGCGCTGAAGGCCCGCCTCGGCCCCGATGTGGCGGCGGTGATGATTACCAACCCCAACACCTGCGGGTTGTTCGAACGCGACATGAAAGCGATTTCGGATGCGGTGCACGCGGCAGGCGGCTTCGTTTACTGCGACGGAGCGAATTTCAACGCGATCATGGGCCGGGTGAAGCCCGGCGATCTTGGCGTCGATGCGATGCATATCAATCTGCACAAGACCTTCTCCACCCCGCATGGGGGCGGCGGCCCCGGCTCAGGCCCGGTTGTGCTGTCCGAAGCGCTCTCCCCCTTCGCGCCCCTCCCCTACACCGCGCGCACGGCAGACGGCGTGGTGCATCTGGTGGAGGAAGAAACCGCCGATGCCTTTTCGGACGAGCATTTCGGCGGGCAGATGCAGAGCTTTGGCCGTCTTACCGCTTTCCACGGGCAGATGGGCATGTTCACCCGCGCGCTCACCTACATCCTCAGCCATGGCGCTGACGGATTGCGGCAGGCTGCTGGCGATGCGGTGCTCAACGCCAATTACATCCTGCGCCAGTTGGAGGGCGATCTCGATGCGCCCTTCGCCGCCAGCGGGCCGTGTATGCACGAGGCGCTGTTCAGCGATGCGGGCTTTGCCGAGGGCTTCTCGACACTCGATCTCGCCAAGGGGCTGATCGATGAGGGCTTCCACCCGATGACGGTGTATTTCCCGCTGGTCGTCCACGGCGCGATGTTGGTCGAGCCGACCGAGACCGAAGCGAAATCGGGCATTGACCAGTTCATCATGGCGATGCGTTCGTTGGCGGAGCGGGCCAAAGCGGGCGATGCGGCGCTGAAGTCGGCTCCGCACCACGCTCCCCGCGCGCGATTGGACGAGGCGCAGGCCGCGCGCAATCCGCGATTGACTTGGAGCGCGCCGGACGAGACATAGTCCGATAGGTATCCCGCCGGACAAGACTGCGTGTCCGGCGGGTTTTGTACGGCTTTTATTCAGCTTTCATGCTCTAGTGGTGAACGGCTTTTTGCTTACAGGGGGATTACCAATGACCAAGACGATGCTTCTGTCTGCCGCCGCATTGGCCGCGATATTGACCGCCACGCCCGCCGCCGCGCAGTTCAGCCAGAGCGCGGCAGCGCAGCAAACCATGCAGGAGCAGGAGCGCAAGCCCGCTGCCCGCTCCAGCGCGACAGGCCGCCTGGTCATTGGCGAAGGCGTCGATGGCCGTCTTGCCGGCCGCACCGATACTTTGACGATGGAAGGCCGCGCAGGGCAGCGTGTGCGCATCTCGCTCGCTTCCGACCGGTTCGATACCGTGCTGCGGATGACCGGGCCGGGCAATTTTTCTGCAGAGAATGACGATGCGCCCGGCGCGCAGACTTTGAACAGCATGATCGAAACCGTGCTGCCTGCCGATGGCACCTACACTCTGACGGTTTCGGCCTATAACAATGCGGGCAGCGGGGCGTATCGCATCGCCGCATTGGATATGGCCAATCCGGCGGGCGACAGTGCGAGGCCCGTTGCATTTGGTCAAACCACCACAGGAATGCTGACCGCGAGCGATGATGTCAGCTTTGACGGGGCCTTTGTCGATTATTACGCCTATACCGGGCGCGCGGGCGAGCGGGTGACGTTCGATCTCGGCTCGGACGCGATCGATACGATGCTTTCGGTTTACCTGCCCAACGGCACCGAAGAGCGGAACGACGATTTCCGCGCCAGCGAAGGCACCGACAGCCGCCTGTCGATCACCCTGCCCGTAGACGGCACGTACACCATCGCCGCCAGCAGCTTCTCGCCCGGCGAACAGGGCGGCTATTCGCTGACCATCCGTGAGGCCGATGCAGGCGTGCGCACCGTGCGCCCCGCCAGCGGCAATGCCCGCGTCTTCGCGCTGTCGGTCGGCGTGGCGGATTACCGCCGGATCAGCCCGCTCAACCGCACCGATGAAGATGCGACCCGCGTCACCGATGCCTTGCGCGAAACCGGAATGCTCGCGCCCGAAAGCGTGACGCTGGTCAACGCGCAGGCAACCCGCGCCAATTTCCAGTCCGCGCTGACCGATATCACCCAGGCCATGGGCGATGACGATCTGCTGCTGATTTTCTTCTCCGGCCATGGCGAAAAGGTGGAAAACATGACCACCGAACGCGATGGCAGCGCGGAAACGATTGAACTGTATGACGCCGCTCTGTTCGATTACGAACTTGCCGCGATGATGGAAGGCATTGATGCCCGCACCCTTCTTGTGATCGATGCCTGCTTTGCCGGCGGGTTCGACAATGTCATCCGCGCCGCCGACAACCGCATGGGTATTTTCAGCAGCGATGAAGACGTGCTGAGCCTCGTCGCGGAGGGAGAAAAGGCGGGCGGCTATATCAGCCATCTGTTCCATCAGGCGATGCAGGGCGAGGCCGATATGAATGGCGACCGCGCTATCGAGGCGGGCGAGCTGTCCGAATATATGCGCCGCGAATTCTACACGCTTGTCCTCAGCGATCCGCTCGACACCGATGCCGAGGATTTCCGCGATATGCAGACGCCCGGCTGGCAGAACATCGTGGTCGACCGCGGCGGCGACGGAATGCCGCACCAGCAGGTGCTGATGAATCTCGGCAGCGCGGACAACCGGCAGGTCGCGCGCGCCAACTAAGGCTCGCGCCACCACAAACAGCCGTTGCATTGCCATATGGTTCGTCCATGGTGAGCGGCATCGAACACGCCTATCGCAAGAGGAATTGATGTATATGACCAAATTCGGCGCGCTTCCGCTCGTCGCGCTCGCTGCCATGGCGAGCGTCCCCGCCGCCGCGCAGGTCGCGATCTCGGAAACGGGAGAGCTTTCGGCACGCGACACGGTGAGCTGGACGGGCAGCTATACCGACACCTACACTTTTGAAGCGAGCGAGGGCGAAACGCTGGAAGCCGCGCTGTCGTCCACCGCGTTCGACGCGCATCTGACCGTGCGCGGCCCCGACGGGTTCCGGGTCGAGAATGATGATGCGGATGCCGCAACGCTCGATTCGCGGATCATGCGGCGTCTGCCCGCCAGTGGGACCTACACCATCGAAGTCAGCAGCTATTGGGAAGGCGAAACCGGCGGCTATGCCTTAACGGCGGCCACCCGTCCGGCGGCTCCGCCGCAGATTGTCGTCGAGACAACCGGCGCACTGACCGCCGCATCGCAGCAGCTGGACGACGGCAAATATTTCGAACTCCACCCATTCACCGCGCAGGCTGGCCAGCAAGTGACGGTGGAGCTGACGTCGGACACGTTCGACACCTTTGCGGTGCTGCTCACCTCCGGGGGGCAGCCGCTGGTTGAGGATGATGATGGCGGCGAAGGCACCAATTCGCGCATCCAGCAGATGCTGACCTCGGACGGGGTCTATCTGGTAGGCGTGACCTCCTACGCGCCGGGCACCACGGGCAGCTACACGATTGTGGTCACGCTCGACTAGGGCCAGCCAGAACGCGAACAAATGGGGCGGGAAGCACGCAGCTTCCCGCCCCTTTTTGTGTGCTCAGGCGTTGGGGCGACGCGGAAGGAAATACGCGCCGCCCTCCCCCCGGAGAAACGCTCTCTAGGCCATGGTCGTCGCAGGCCGCCGGGCGAAGATGCCGAAGCCTGCGATAATTGCATAGCATACGATCGGGATCGCCATCGCGAGCGAGAGATTCCCGCCCGTTGCATCGGCCACCACGCCGTAAAGCAGCGGCACAACCGCGCCGCCGAAAATGGCGACATTGATGATGCCCGAACCGTCCGCCGCCTTCGCCCCCAGCTTTTCGCAAGCCAGCGAGAAAATGGTCGGGAACATGATCGAATTCATCAAGCCGACCGCCAGCAGGCTGTAGGCAGCTACCTCGCCCGAGGTCATCGTCGAAATGATGATGAGCAGGATCGCACCGGTGGCGTTGAACGCGAGGATCTTGCCCGGGCTGAAGATGCGCAGGAAGTACGAACCGATAAACCGGCCAACCATTGCACCGCCCCAGTACAGGCCGATCATCCAACCGATCACACTTTCCGGCTCACCCAGCACGCGCTCGGTCGAGAGGTAGTTGATGATAACCGAACCGATCGACACCTCGGCACCGACATAGAGGAAAATGCACAGCGCGCCGTAGCTGAACCGCGCACGCTTCAGCAAAGCGTTGTCATACAGCCACAGCACGGGTGCTGCGAGGATGAAGGCAACGCCCAGCCACGCATTGACCTGCACCGCCAGAAACGCGCCCAATGCCGCGAGTGCCAGCCCGGTCAGATAGCGGCTGTTGGAGACAAACTCGCCGTCACCCATGATTTTAGAATCATGCGGCAGACGGTTGCGGAACATCCATACGGCAGCGGCGACAATGGCGATCAGGGCGGCGACGCCGAGATAGCCTTGCCAGATCGCCTGACTCTCAGCTGCGCGGTATGCCTGCAAGGCTGCGCCTTCCAGCTCGTCAGCGCTCATTTCGGCAAGGCTGCCAAGGATGACCGCCGCGCCGACAATCGGGAAAATCGTCGTGCCCAGCGAATTGAACGCCTGCGCAAAGGTCAGGCGGCTGTGGGTCGTCGAGGGCGGCCCGAGCAGGCTGATCAGCGGGTTGGCCACAACCTGCACGATCACCACACCGCTCGCCAGAATGAACAGCGCGCCGAGGAAGATGACATAGGTGCCGTTCTGGCTGGCCGGGATAAACAGCAGGCAGCCCGCGATCATGGTCGCAAGACCGGCCACCGCGCCCCGCATATAGCCGATCTTCTTCACCAGCTTCGCGCCGGGGATGCCAATCAGCAGATAAGCAGCGAAGAAACAGAACTGGATGAGCATCGCCTCGGTCCAGCTCAGGGTGAAGAGCTCGCGCAGCTTCGGGATCAGCACATCGTTCAGCGAAGTGATCCCGCCAAAAATGAAGAACAGTCCGAAGACGAAATACTGCAAGCCCGGCGCATCGGCCGGCGGCGTGTCGTCATCGATGACCGGACGCGGATCGGTGCTTGCGGACACATCGGGCGCTAGCGCCATATATACTCTCCCCTGAAAGCGGGCCGGGCTGCATCCCGGCTCCGCACACTATGTTGGACCCAAATCTCCCTGACGCGTCAGAAAGAGCATTCCGCGCCGTCGGGCAAGTCCTCACGGCGGATTTCTGCGATACGGAAGGTAATTTCGCCTTCGCTGACAAAGCGCAACGTATCGCCCAGATTGGCGGCGCAGGCATCGGTGATAACCATTTCGCGGAAGCCCTTGCCTTGGGCGTTCTCGAATTCGAGGCGGACATCGAGTTCGCTCATGCTGCCGCCCGCATCGCCGGTCATAATCGTTACCGCGCCTGTCGGACGGGTGACGACTTCGTAGGTGATGCGCCATGCGCCGCCGCTGCTTTGGCCTTGCGTGATGCCCAGCTGCGCGCCTGCATTCATGCTGATTTCGCGCGAATCTTCCTGCGCATCACGGTCGTAACCGCGCGCGCGCACGCCGCCTTCGCTGCCCACCAGATTGGGCAGCGCGCCGCCGCCGCGAACCGTCGCGGTCACTCCATCACCCAAACGGCCCGAGCCGAAGATTTCCTGCGACGGGCCGGTGAGCAATTGCGCGCAATCCTCGCTCAGCGTCTGCAGCGGCGCGGTTTCCTCAAACGAGCGACCATAGCCGAGATTGAACAGCGCGCCTTGCGATCCATTGACCGGCGTGCCGCCACATTGCAGCGGCCAGCTGAAGGATAGGCGACCCGTCGGCTGCACCAGACCGAACAGCACGTCGGCAACGCCGCCGCCTTCACTGCCCGGCAGCCACGAGGCGACGAAGGCATTCGCGGCATTGAGTTCGCGGTTCATCCACATCGGGCGACCCGAGAGGAACACGGCCACGGTCGGGATACCCTGTTCACGGAAGCTGCGCAGCAGGTTCAGGCCCTCTTCGTCACGGAAGACGAGATCGGTCTGGTCACCGGCGAATTCCGCGTAAGGTTCTTCGCCGAACACCACGATGGCGACATCGGGCCGGGATTCGAAACTGCCATCGGGCGACAGCGTGGCGGTGCCGCCGCCTGCTTCGACGGTTTCCTGGATGCCGTCCCAAATCGACATGGCGTTGGGGAACAATTCGTCGGCGACACCCGCGTCAGCGCCCATCACGCCTTCGAGCCCACCTTGCCATTCGAGCGTCCATCCGCCCGACGCGCGGCCGATATCATCGGCAGCCATGCCCGCCACCAGCACATTCGCGCTGGCCTGAAGCGGAAGCACGCCGTCATTGCTCAGCAGCACTTGCGACTTCGCCACAGCTTCGCGCGCCAGTGCGCGGTGTTCATCCGATGCGAGAAGGTCAAACTGGCCGCCAACGCCGCGCTCCGACGGCAAAACCGGCTCGGGACGCAGCAGACCGGCGCGATATTTGACGCGCAGCACGCGGGTCACCGCTTCGTCCACCCGCGCCATGGGGATCGTGCCATCTTCGACCTGCGCGATCAGCGTTTCAGCAAGCGCTTCCCAATCATCGGGCACCATGTAGATGTCGAGCCCGGCGAGCAGCGATTCCGGGCAATCGGTCACGGTGCAGCCGGCCACCTGGCCGTGGCCGTTCCAGTCGCCGACCACCAGCCCGTCAAAGCCCATCTGGCCGCGCAGCACATCGGTCAGCAATTGTTCGTTGCCGTGCATCTTGGTGCCGTTGATCGAGTTGAAGCTCGCCATAACGGCTTCTACTCCGGCATCGATCGTTGCCGGGTAGGGAACGGCGTGGATCGACATCAGCTCTTCCAAATCGCCGTTCACATCGCCCTGGTCGACGCCCTGCTCGGTCCCGCCATCCCCGAAAAAGTGCTTGGCGGTGGCAATGACGCGGGTGTCGCCGAGGAAATCGTCGGAACCGGGCGTGCCTTGCAGCCCCTCAACCAATGCCGCGCCCAATTCGGCGACGAGTTCGGGGTTCTCCGAATAGCTTTCGTAGGTGCGGCCCCAGCGGTCATCCTGCGCCACCGCTACGGTCGGCGAGAAGTTCCAGTCGATGCCGGTCACCTCGATTTCGGTCGCGGTCGCATGGCCAATGCGGCGCACAAGATCGGCATCGCCTGCCGCGCCAAGGCCGATATTGTGCGGGAAGATCGTTGCGCCGACGACATTGGTGTGGCCGTGTACGGCGTCGGTACCCCACATGGTCGGGATGACCGGCTGGCCTTCGGGCAGCGGCTCGATCGAGGCTTCGTACATCTCGTCGGCATAGCGCAGCCATTCGGAAGCCTCGGCAAATTCCTCACCATAGGGGCCGCCATTGCCGCCATTGAGATAGCTGCCGAAACGCCAGCGCTCCATGTCTTCGGGCGTAAAGGAGTTGATCTGCGGCTGGATCAGCTGGCCGATCTTGTGTTCCAGCGACATCCGCGAAACAAGATCGGCGATGAAAGCGTCTTCATCGTCGTACGACACTGCGGATTCGGCGATTGTCACCGCTTCGCCAAAAATGCCATCGCAGGCCGCAAGGCTCAAACTCAAAGCCGCCGCAGCCACGGTTGCGCGGAACACCGCCTTCACTCGCATTGTATCCTCTCCGATTTGAGAACGTTCTCAAAGTCGCTTGTTTTACACCGCAAGCCCCTCTTGGCAAGCGCCTATTTACCGTTGTGGCGGATACGTCCTGCGCTCAGCAGCGAAAGGCAGGCAAGCGCGGCAAGGCCGGACAGCAGGACGAACAGTCCGTCAAAGCCGAACACCGGCACCAGTGTCAGCGTCAGCACCGACATGATCGGGGAGGGGACGGTATTGGTCAGATTGAACAGCCCGAGATCGCGCCCGCGTCGTTCCGGGCTGGGCAATACGCGCAGTGTCTGTGCCGAGTGCAAAGAGAGGAAGACATGGGCGGACAGCCCAAACACCGCATAGGCAGCCAGCGCCATAACGAGATTGGGCGCAATCGCCATCGACAGCAGCGCCGCCGCGGCAACTCCGGCAGCGATGGTGAGCGGGAAGATCGGCCGATCCGCCCGGTCAGCCCAGCGCCCGACCCATAGCGCCACCGGCACGGTCACCAGCAACACGCCGAAAAAGATCTGCGCCGCTTGGTTGTCGCTGAAGCCGGGCGCAATCGTGCGGAGCCAGAGGTAAAGATAGGCGAACAGCGCCGCCTCCGCGATCTGCACCAGCAGCCTCGCGAGCCACATCCGCACCACCACCCCGCGCTGCTGGCTGGGTCTGCGCACGGCCTTCGGCGTTACCGGGTCGACCAGCGCGGGAAAGTCCACAGGTCTGCCCAAGACAAGTGCAGGGGCGACGCAAAGGATGACAAGGATGGCGACCAGTATCAGGCGGGTATCGGCCGAGGCGAGGCCAGGGATCGTGATGAGCGCGCCCACCAGCGCACCCATCGCCGGAGCCAATGCCAGCAGTCCTCCGAGCAGGCCTTTCTGGTGATCGGGCACCGTATCCCCCGCCCAAGCGGCGAGCGGAGCCAGCATCATATTGAGCGCAAACTGCCACGCCACCAGCATCGCGATCAGGACGGGCAATTGCGTTGCTGCAGACATATTGGCGAGCAGCAGGCTGCTGGCGACCAGACCGGCAGCGATCCAGCCCCGCCGCCCCCAGCGGGCTGAGCGGGTCACATCGGACGCCCAGCCAAAGCCGATATTGGCAAAGCTTGCAGCAATGGCACCGGCAAATGCGGCATAGGCAAGCCAGCCCACGCTCGCTTCCCCCGCAATGGCCTCGACCCGCACCGGCAGCAGGATCGTCAGGAAGGGCACATAGGCAATCGCACCGCCCGCCACTGCCAGTGCATAAAGCAGCAGGAACCGCGCGGACTGGCTGTGCCTGCTTTCCGGTTCTGCCTCGATCGACTCGTCAGGCACGCGCGACCGGCGTGCGCAATGCGCGCACCGAAGCACGCTCGATCAATTCACCTTCCACGACAACTGGCATTGCGGGCAGCTCCTCACCGCGATTGGCGGCAATCAGCAATTCCACCGCGCGACCGACCGTGGCGGCAATCGGCTGATCGACCGCAGTCAGCGGCGGCTGCACAAAGCGCACGACGGGCGTGTTGTCGAAACTGATGATCGAGACATCGCCCGGCACCCGCAAGCCAACGGCATGGGCGACATCATTGGCCGCCATCGCCATCTGGTCATTGCTGGCGATAATCGCGGTGGGGCGACGGATGCTGCTGAGCAATTTGCGCGCGGCGCGCTCGCCCGAAAGGAACGTGAAATCGCCATCGACACACAGTCTTTCGGTGTCGAGCCCGGCGGCCTCCATCTCCTCGCGCCATCCGGACTTGCGCCTGCCGCTTACGGCATATTCGTCCGGCCCGGCGATAAAGCCGATGCGGGTGTGCCCCCGGTCTATGAGATAGCGGGTCACCTTGCGCGCCATCCGCTTGTCACCCATGGTGAGCGAGATATTCCCGCCCTTGGCGCGGCTGCCAATGCGGGCGAAGGGGATCTGTTCCTGCTCTAGCAGTTCGGTAATCAGCGGATTGTCCGAGTGGGGCGGCGTCAGGATCACTCCGTCAGGCTGCAAAGCGGCAATCGCCCCCTGCAATTCGCGTTGCACATTATCGTCATGCGTATCAACCAGTTCGAAGATCAGGCGATAGCCATATTCGGCACATTTGAGCATCCCGCCCATCAGCATCTGGTCAACCCAGTCGCTGCCCTCGCGCGCCTGCCAGTCGGCGATGGTCCGTTCACGGTCATTGAGCGCGAGAATAATGTAAGAGCGCGACCCGCTCATCCGCTGTGCGGCGATTGAAGGGACATAGCCCAGCCTGTCGATAGACGCTTGCACCCGCTCTTTCATTTCGGGGCGGACATTGGCCTCGTTGTTGATCACACGGCTGACCGTTTGCAGCGAGACGCCGGCATCGGCCGCCACGTGCTTGATCGTTACCGATTGCTTCCTTCGTGCCACGCGCCTTAACCCCCGGTGCAGCCCCGACCGGTGGACGGACTGGCATCACATTCCCAAACACGCACCCAATCGACTTCCATGCGCTTGGGAAACCCTTCGTCCGACACGCCGCCAAGTGCATTGCCTTCCGGCCAGCGCCCACCAATAGCCAGATTCAGGATGATGTGGAAATCCCTGTCAAACGGAGCGTTCCGTGCCGTTGTCGCGGTGGTGTACCAATCGCTTGCGTCTGCGGTGGCGTAGACTTCACCGTCTACCGTCCAGCTGAAGCGCCCCTCTTCCCAGATCACCCCGTAGGTGTGGAATTCTCCGTCTAGCAGGTCGGGGAATGAGTGGCCTTGGCTATACTGGTCGTTATTGGGCCAATTGCCGCCAAAATGCAGCGTGCCGTAAATCGAATTTTCGCCGCCCGCTTCGCAGCTGTCGCAAACCACTCCGGGATTGATGATTTCCAGAATGTCGATCTCGCCCGAGGCTGCCCAGCCGCCATATTCGCTGCGTTCGGGCATCATCCAAAAGGCGGGCCACACGCCCTGCCCCTGCGGAAAACGCGCGCGGATTTCGAAGCGGCCATAGGTACGTGCGAAATGGCCCTGCGAGGTGATTTTGCCCGACGTGTACGGCTTGGTGCGCTGCTCGCCCGGATCGGTGCCGCTCGGGCCGAAACTGGCTGGCCAAGCGGGCCCCGTCCATTGCTCCGAACGCGCCGTTAGCACCAGCAGGCCGTTCTCCACCGACACGTTCTCGGGACGCGGGGTGTAGCACTGGCGCTCTTCGTTGCCGCCGCCCCAGCAATCATTGATGAGGTTCCAGCGCGTGGTATCGATGGCGGGGCCGTCAAACTCGTCCGACCATACCAATTGCCACGCGCCGCCCGTTGGAGACGGGGTGGGTGAAGGTGCAGAAACGATGGCGCCACCGCTGCCAGCAGGACTGTCGCCGCCGCATCCCGAAAGCACCAACGCGCCTGCTCCAAGAGCTATAGCCGCATAATGTCTAATTTTCGCTGCCACCGAGGACCCTTTCACCGCAATGTGTGCGCGGCGATTGCATGAAACCAAAATGGGCTCCGGCGTGCAAGACACCGGAGCCCATCTGCCCCCTCTTGTGGAGGGTATGCGCCTCGCTCCGGTTAGAAGCTGAAACGCACCAGACCGGTAAAGCGGCGGTCGTTGCGATAGGCGGAGCGGATGATCCGCGTTCCGTCAAAGTCGATGACCGAGCTCGTCTGCGTCACTTCGTCAAGCAGGTTAACACCCTGCACACCGATCGTGATGTTGTCGGTGATGTCATAGAAGATGGAACCGTCGAGCTGCCCCGTTGCTTCACCCCAGATCGGCGAGAACGGGAAGATCACGTCGCGCGGCGTCTGCAGGAACTCGGAACGCCAGTTATACGCTGCACGCGCCGAGAAGCCGCCGACTTCGTAGAACAAGGTCGCGTTGACCGTGTGCTCCGAAATGCCGGGCTGCGGAAGCTGACCGAACACATCGCCGTCCGACGAGAAGTCGTTGGAGTCGATGTAGGTGTAGGTGAACTGTCCGCCCAGATGCTGCAGCGGTCCGGGGAGGAATTCCCACACGTCCTGATAGGCAACTTCCACCCCGCGCAGTTGCGCGGTGCCGAAGTTGACCGGGCCGTTGACTTCCACATCCACCGTGACGCCCGACGGGCTGGTGAAGGGTCGCACCGTGGGGCCAAAGCCGAACAGGTTACGGAAGTCCTTCTGGAACACCGCTGCCGTGATCGAGCCAACATCGTCGAAGTAATATTCGAAGCTGAGGTCGAAATTGTCCGATTCGATCGGACGCAGCAGGCGGTTGCCGGTGAAGATGGCGAACAGCGGGCCGTTGGCCAAAGCATCGGGGCCGGCCAACTCCAGCGAACGGCTGTTGTCGAAGATCGCACCGCCGGTGCGGAAATCGGACAGGTCTGGCCGCGAAATGCCGGTCGAATAGGCGAAGCGTGCGAGGAAACCGCCACCGAAGTCCAGCTTCACGTTGAAGCTGGGCAGCCAGTTGTCGAACACGATGTCATCGCTATCGTCGATCACTTCGCCCGTGAAGGCCGCAGCGAATTCGGCCTGACGTCCTGCGCTGAGCGAGCAATAACCCGGAGCTTGCTGGCCCGGCTGCACGTTGGCGCAAGCAGCAGCGATTTCAGCTTGCGTAACGGTGCCGTTCTGGTCGGTGTCGAAGAAGTTGCCGAAGGGGAAGTTGATTTCACCTTCCGAACCGATCAGCGTTTCGACGTAGCGGATGCCGATATTGCCCGACAGTTCCCAACCATTGGCGAAGTCCGTGCCGAAATCCAGGCGGGCATAGGCTGCCCGGGTCGTTTCATCGACATCGGAGATTTCACCCGGCAGGAACGGCCCGTCTACTGCGCCGCCGCGCGCGCTGATCGGGAACCAGGCGTTCGGAGTCAGGGTGAAGGCCGTGATCGCATTTGCCTGCGTGCGCACTTCGCCGCGCAGGTAATCGTCGAGCACATTGTCCGAACCGAAGAAGAAGGCCGAACCATCACCCAGCGGCGTCGGCGCAGCGCCGCGCTGGAAGTTGTCGCCGAACGGATTGCGGATTTCTGCCGAATTCGGGAAGTCGCGCACATAGGCACCACCGCAGCCAAAGGCCTGGAAGTCGCCGCAGTTCCAGTTGCCGCCACGGCCCGTCCACGGTGCACCAAGGTTGCCCCAGTTGGAGAAGTTGGCGGTACGGGTGACGCGGTTGCGCTCCGACCAACGGGCGCCAAAGCGAGCGGTACGGAAGAACCCGTTGTCCGAAACGTCATATTCCAGATCGGCGCGCAGGCTGTACAGATCGCCTTCGTTGCGCACCTGGTTGTCCAGCAGGAACCAGTAAAAGGTGCGCGACGGATCGTTGAAGTAGGACGCGTTCGAAGCGCCGGTACCAGGCTCCAGGAAGGTGACCTGCGGCGTATCTCCGGTATTGTCGATCTGCACATCGGAGTAGGTCTGCATCGCAGAGATGAAGCCATCTTCGCTGCGGTTCGAGCTGATATACTGGCCTTCGAAATTGAGGGTCAGGCGATCAGTCAGCTCCATATCGACATCGAAGCTGAAGTCTTCGGTCACCGCTTCGTCTTCACGGTTGAAGCGCAGCAGCTCGGTCGGAATGCCGCCAGCCTGGTTGCCGTTGAAAGGCTGCAGCTGGGTCAGCACACCGGTCTGGAAGACGGGGCCGTCAAACGTCCAGGTCGAACCTGCCGCCGGAACCGGGAAAAGACCGTCATCATTGACCAGAGCCAGCGCGGCAAATTCAGCCAACGAACCTTCGACTTCCGCACGCAGATATTCGAGCGTGACAACAAAGGCGCCGTCATTGCTTTCGAACTGGCCGGTTGCCGAATAGGCGCGGCGGTCACGAGTCAGCGTGGTGGTGCGCACACCAGCACCCTTCGGCACGACGACGGTGCCCGCGGGCGGGAAGTTGGTTTCATCGAAATTCGGGTTGCCGAAATAGCCGCCCGACCCAACGTTCACGACGCGCAGACAGCCGCTGTCGAACGTATCAGCACGGTAGCACGGGTCGGTCAGCTGCGAGGCATCGGTGCGGGTGACCAGTTCCTGCTGCGCGTAGCCCAGCTGCAGGCCGAACGTACCGATACCGGTGTCGAAGGTGTTAGAAATCAGGCCCGAGAAACCGGGCGACCATTCCTGCGCCATATCGCCATAATTGGCTTCGATCGTGCCCGCGACATGGAAGCCGGGGTTGTCGAGCGGGCGGCGGGTCACAAGGTTGACCAAACCGGAGATGTTGCCTTCGATCATGTCGGCCGAGACGTTCTTGTAAATCTCGACGCGGCCCAGCAGCTCGGGCGATACATCGTTGAACGAAAGCACACGACCGCCATTGGCGGAGAAGATGTCGCGACCGTTCAGGTTCGACAGAACATAGGGGAGGCCGCGGATGATGACGTTCGAGCCTTCGACCGAGAAACGGTCCGGGTCGTCGCGCTGTTCGAAGCGGCTGATATTCACACCGGGAACGCGCTGCAGCGCTTCGGCGACCGAGCGGTCAGCCAAGGCGCCAATGTCTTCTGCGGTGATGACATCAACCACCGTGTCTGCGTTTTCTTTAAAGTCCTGGGCGCTTTCCAGCGAGGCACGGAAACCCGACACGACGATAACGTTTTCGTCTTCCGGATCGACCTGCGCTTCAGGATCGGCGTCCTGCGCGAAGGCACCATTGGAAACCGCAGCGCACAGCGCGAGGCTGGACACGGTTGCGAGCGTACGAGCCCGGTTTGCGGGCGTATTCATGGATTTGCGCATCTAATCTCCCCTTCGATGCAGCCTTGCGGATTGCGTGCACCGGCACCAAAAACTGTCCCGACATTCGGGATCGCTCTTTGCATACCAATAATGTTAGCGTTCACAAGTCCAAAAAATGAACGTTCACATCTGCGCGGCCTTGGTGTAACATTTTTGCCAACATTGATCCCGACACAGACCATTGCACAGGGCGCATGGCCCTTTCGCAATGCGCGGCGCAGCGTTATCGTCCGGCGGCGAGAGGACTTGAGAACACAACATGGCAATCAATCATATCGTGATCGTGGGTGGGGGAACCGCAGGCTGGATGGCAGCAGCAGCAATGTCCCGGCTGCGCAAGAACCGCGAATTGGCGATAACGTTGGTGGAAAGCGAAGAAATCGGCACGGTCGGTGTCGGCGAAGCCACCATCCCGCCCTTTGTCGACTTCCAGACGCTTCTTGAAATTGACGAAGCGGAAATGCTCGCCGCTGTGCAAGGCAGCTTCAAGCTGGGCATCCAGTTCGTTAATTGGGGCAATGTCGGCGAAAGCTACATCCACCCCTTTGGCAATTACGGCTACCAGATGGGTGGGCTGAGCTTTCACCATATCTGGCACCACGCGAAATCGCGCGGCGACAACCGGCCGATCCAGGTCTTCAATGCCGAAACCATGGCGGCCTATTTCGGCAAGTTCGCCAAAACCGACGCTATGCAGCGCGATGATCTGCCGCCGATCAACTACGCCTATCATATCAACGCCACTGCCTATGCAGCCTTCCTGCGCAAATATGCAGAGGCACGCGGCGTGGTGCGGCAGGAAGGCAAGGTCAGCGATGTGCAGCTCGATGCTGAGACAGGCTTCGTTAAGTCGATCGCGCTGGAGAACGGCCCGACCATCGCCGCCGATTTCTTCGTCGATTGCACGGGTTTCCGGGGTCTACTGATCGAGCAGGCGCTCGAAACCGGATATGAGGAGTGGACGCACTGGCTGCCTTGCAACCGCGCGGTCGCCCTGCCCTGCAACCGCGATGACGGCTCGCCGCCACCGCCTTTCACCAAAGCGACCGCGCATAAGGCGGGCTGGCAGTGGCAAGTCCCCTTGCAGCACCGCAACGGCAATGGCCATGTCTATTGCGATGCCTATATGGGTGCGGACGAGGCGACCGATATCCTGATCGCCAACATTGCGGGCAAGCCAACAGCAGAGCCCAACCATTTGCGTTTTGTGACCGGGCGGCGGAAGAAGTTCTGGAACAAGAATGTCGTGGCGCTTGGCTTGGCGGCAGGTTTTATGGAGCCGCTCGAATCGACCTCGATCCATCTCATTAATACCGGCATCAACAAGCTCATCGCGCTGCTCTCGCTCGACGGCGTGAACGAGGCGCAGCAGGCGAGCTTCAACCGGCTGACGATGAAGGAATACGAGAAAATCCGCGATTTCCTCATCCTCCATTACAACGCCACCCGCCGCGACGATTCCGATTTCTGGAATTACTGCCGCACGATGAGCGTGCCTGACAGCCTCACCGAGAAGATCGAGCTGTTCAAAATGAACGGACAGATTTTCCGCGAGGATGACGAGCTGTTCACCGAAACCAGCTGGGCGGCGGTGATGATGGGACAGGGCATCCAGATGCAGGGCCACAATGCGATGGCGGCAACGCTTGATCAGGCCGAAACCAAGGCAGAGCTCGACGAAATCGAAAAGTCGATCCGCTTCCTCGTCCAGCATATGCCGGGCCATGGCGACTTCTTGCAGAAGTATTGTCCGGCAAAAGCCGCCTAACTGAAAAACCCGCTCGAACTGTCATAATGCGGTCAAGAAATCCCTCCAGCACTCCGGTCAGCTCAGGGGATTGGCCGAAGCATGAAGCGCGTCAGTATTCTTACCACAAACAGCGACTCCGCTCAGTTTGCGGATTTTGCGCATGGCGATACGGTGTTCGCGTTTTCCCTGCTGACTTCGGCGGGGCCGCGCCAGTTGGTGGAAGGGCCGGCGTGGATCTTTGTCGACTGGGTGCTGGATGATTGCTCGGGGCTGGAAATGGTGCGCCGCTTGCGCAGCGATCCGCGCCTTGGCGATGCGCATATTACCGTTATTCTGGAAGCGGACGACGTAGAAGACCGGCGCCGTGTGTTGAAAGCGGGGGCGGATGACTATGCGATTGCTCCGCTTTCCCGGCAGGCCATGCTTGATCGTGTGCTAGCCCTTCAGGTCGGCGCGTCCGCGCCCTTGGAAGACCGGCTGATCGAATGCGGCGATCTGGTCATCAATCTTGGCAGCGAGCAGGCACGCTGGCAGGGCGAAGCGATCCCGCTGCGTCCTAACGAGTTTCGGGTGCTGCGCTATCTGGCGGAGAACCCCGACAGAATCTTCTCCCGCGAGGAACTGATCAACGCGCTCGGCAAGGCCGGTGACCCTGCCTATACACGCACAGTGGATGTGTGGATCAAACGGCTGCGGCATGGCCTGCGGCAAGCGGGCGCCGACCATATGCTGCGCACCGTCCACGGCAAGGGCTACGTTTTCGACGCGCCTTGAGCACGATGGACACTGCTGCGAACAGTCCGGGATCCCTATCGTAACCGGTATGTCCGGCTGCCGGAACTCCCCACCCCGGCCTTCGAGCGGATAAGGAAGGGCCCCCGGCATCGCTGCCGGAGGCCAAATTGTTTTGCCGCTTCTATCAGAAGGTGAGCGAGAGCGAACCGGCGATGGTGGTGCCAACGTCAAACGTGTTGATCTCGAAACGGTCGATACCGTTGGTCTGGAACTCCTCGTTCCCACGCCCGAAGATATTGCGCGCTTCAAATTTGAACTCCGCTTCCGCGCCGAACAGGTCGATGCCCTGACGGAAGACCAGATCGACCCGCAAGCCCGGATCTTCCACGATATCCGGGAGGCCCGAAGTGCCGCGACTGGTCACACGCTCGCTCGCATAGTTGAGCAACACCGTGAACTGCTGCAGCGTATCGATGTCTTCGAGGCTGACTTGGAAGTTGGCGAGGTGATCGGACTGGCCGGTCAGCGGGACGCCATCGACAAACAGGTTGGTCGCCGGGGTGATGCCGCTGGGAAACAGCAGCGTGGTATCGGCCGCATCAACCGCGATTTCGGAATTGGTCCAAGTGTAGTTGGCAAAGATCGAGAGATCCTTGCTTTCGAACCACCCGCCCCAATCCATCAGGCTGATCGTGTAGGCGACATCGGCTTCCACACCATACAGTGTGGCCGACGGGGCGTTGGCGAAGCTCGTCAGCTGGTTGTTGTCGGAGAAGCTTGAGAAAGCTTCGATCGGGTCCTGGATATCCTTGTAGAACGCCGCGACCGAGATGCGGTCACCGCCGCCCAGATAATATTCGCCGCGGACTTCGTAATTGGTCAGCTCGCTATCCACCAGCAGCGGGTTGCCGTTGAACTGGCGGTTGGTTTCCGGATCGTAGAAGGTCTGAAAGATCAGCTCGCGGAACTGTGGGCGGGCAATCGTGCGCGAAGCGTTGGCGCGCAGCTGCAAGTCCTCGATCGGTTCGAAAGTAATTGTGGCGGCGGGCAGCCAGTATTCGTTTTCAAGCGAGGTCGAAGCGGTCGAGACCGACGGGGTGGAAAACACTTCGGCCGGGCGGACGAATTGCGTCGCCCGCTCGTAACGCACACCGGCGTCCACGCTGAGGCCGAACACCGGTTCCCAGTTGATCTTGCCGTAGCCGCCATGGACTTCAAGGCCGGCATCGAAGGCCGGATCGGATTGGGTCGATTCGATCAGGCCGATATCGAAGAAGTCGATGATGGCATCGCCCAGCAGCAGATCGGGGCGCAGCGCGCCGACTGCATCGGGGAAACTGGTGGGAGCATTGAACAGGAACTCGCGCCGTTCGGAGAAGCGGATTGTGTCGCTGTAAGCGTAGCCCACCGTCACGGCGAGACTGTCCAACAGCGGATAGCTCAGGTCGATGCCGCCCGACCACAGCTCTTCTTGCAAGTCGGAAAACACCACCGACGCATCGCCCGTCTGGCGGTCGAGAACGTTGATGAAGGTGTCGCCCAGCTCGCTCTGGTCGTTCGAACGGACATAGGTGAAGGTGTATTCGTAAGGCGCCTCACGGTCGGTACGGGCATAACCGCCGCGCAGATCGACGCCGAGATCGCCAAACTCGAGCTCCGCCACCAGCTGGGTGTCGATCAGCTGGCGTTCGTACCACGCCGTCTGCTGCTGCTGGACGCTGTCATCGTCCTGGAAATCCTCACCCTGCGAAAGCCGCGCGAGCTTCTGCGTGTCGCGGATGAACAGATTGGTGAAGCGGAACTGGTGATCGCCAATCTCCAGCCCGAAGCCGAGCATGGCGTTCACCAACGAACGGTTATCGGTCACGAGATCGTTGAAATCGGTATCCAGCGAGAAATCGGCGAGGATTGTTTGCGATGTGATGTCGCGCGTGCGCCAGCGGTTCGAAACCGAGCCGGTGAAAATGATCCCGAACTGCCCGTCGCTGCCGACATCGATCGCGGTGCCTGCGGTCAGGCCGGTCGACCAGTTGGCCGGAATGTCGCCGATCGTCTGCAGCAGCACCAGATTGGGATCTCCCAGCTGTTGCGCGATGTCCTGCTGGGTAACGGGCGCACCGTCGATATTCTGGGCAGGGTCGAGCGGGATGTCGCTCATCCGAAGACCACTGTTGAAATAGGTTTGCAGCGCCGGCGGCACATCGCGGGTGCCGTCGTCGAAGCCGAACCAGTCGAAGTCCGAACCGTAATAAGCAAGACCGTTATGGAATGTCGTTTCGGTGTCGGCGCTAAGCCCGCCGCTCAGCGTGATGAAGCTTTCATCGGGAATGGCGCGGGTGGTCAGATTGATCACACCGCCGCCAAATTCGCCGGGGAAGTTGGGAGAATAGGTTTTCTGCACCAGCGAGGAGGCGATGACGTTGGTCGGGAAAATATCCAGCGGCACCACGCGGCTCAGCGGCTCGGGCGAGGGCAGCGGCAGACCGTTGAGCAACGCCAGCGAATAGCGGTCACCCAGACCGCGGACATATACAAAGCCCTGCCCTTGCACCGAAAGGCCGGTCACGCGGCCCAAAGCACCGGCGATATCGCCCTCGCCCTGTCGCGCGATTTGCTCGCTCGACACGACGTCGACAACCTGGCTGGAGTTTTGCACCGGATCGCGGTTGATGCGTCCAGTCACGATAATCGTATTGCCGCCGGGGATCGAGATGTCCGGTTGCTCGCTTTCCTCGTCTTCGGGGTCTTGCGAGGCCGGAGTTTCCGCCGCTTCCTCTTCGGGAGTAGCCTGCGCAAATGCCGCACCGGGCACGGTGAGCGCGGTGGTGAAGAGGAGCAAAGCCGCCAGCTTCTTGCCAGTGGTCATCATCGGGGAATCCCTCGCATACGATCCAGAACGTCATAAGCGGACGCCAAGGTTCCGCTTGCAAATGCGGCGAAGGGGACCTCGGGCAGACGCGTTGTCAGACCCGAAGCCCCCTCCAAAGCCACTTAGAAGACCGGGATGCTGGTGCAGTCGCCGGTGTTGTTGGTGCCAAAGCTCACGGCAGCCGAGTTGCAGGTCCAACGCTGGGTCCAATCATCGGTCGGGCTGACCGCGCCGATGAAGTTGGTGGCCACAAAGCTGAAGCCGTTATTGTTCAGCGTCGTCACATCGAAGATCGGGGTGAAGCCGGTCTCGTTCGCACCGTTC
Source organism: Aurantiacibacter sp. KMU-128 (assembly GCF_056933515.1). Lineage (NCBI taxonomy): Bacteria > Pseudomonadati > Pseudomonadota > Alphaproteobacteria > Sphingomonadales > Erythrobacteraceae > Aurantiacibacter > Aurantiacibacter sp. KMU-128. The sequence goes on along the minus strand of NZ_JBXORT010000001.1, from coordinate 285,851 downwards.
AGGTAACCGTTGACGATGGTGTTGGTGAAGCTGGCATTGTTGCCGGTGCCGGCGTTGAAAACGCCCTCTGTATCGGCAAGCGAGACGCCGTTGCTGCCCGCGCGGAAATCAGTGGCGCAATCGAGCGCGACCGAGTTGAAGCGGGGGGCACCCACCTCGTCACCGCCCGGATTTGTGGCAGCGATGGTTTCGGTCTGGTCGATGCGAATACACGGCGTTCCGGCCGAGGAAGCATCGATCATCAGCGTGTTGTAAAGCCCGTAATCGGTGCCGCCACGGATACGGATGGCTTGGTCACGGTTGTTGCGCTGGATAAAGGTCGCGTTAGCGATCGTCGTGTTCTGGCGCGGGGTCTGCTGGTACAGGCCGTTATCGCTATCCGCTTCGATGATCGTGTCGCCGACGCCGGGACGCTGCGCGGCGATGACGAACTGCATATTCGCCTTCACGCCGGTGTCGGTGTCGAGCGAGTCGTCTTCCGCACCCGCTACGATCAGGTTCGAGATATTGACGATGCCGCCGAAGAATTCGACGCCGTCATCCGACGAGTTGACCGACTGGATGTGGTTCAGCACGGTGCTGCGGCCGGTGCCGCCCGTGGTCAGCGCCTGCAGTTCGCTGTTGCCCGAGAGCACGAAGCCCGAGAAACGGATTTGCACATAACGCATCGAGCCCGAGCTGTCGCCCGGCGATGCGCCGCCGAACAGCGCGGGGTTCACCGCGCCTTCCACCTGGCGTTCGCAGTTGACCGTACCCGGCGTTGCACCCGGCGCGATACAATCGGTGACCGGAGCGCGGCCCGAAAGGACCACGCCGCCCCACTGGCCTGAAGCGTTGGGATTGTTGGCGTTGAAGCCCACCACGTTGTCACGGCTGGTGAAAATGATCGGCATCTGCGGCGTGCCAACCGCGTTGATGCGGTTGCCGCGGGTTACGTTCAGGAAGCCCGAACCCGAGCTGTAGAGGATCACGCCAGGCTCGATGGTGAGCGTCACATTGGTGTCCGAAAGACCGTCCGACGCATCGGCAGCCGGGCCACCGTCAGTGCCGACATTGGTTTCGCCCGCAATCCGGTACAGCAGGCCGTCAAAGCGCGGCAAAGTCGAAGACACGTTGAGGCGGCTCGGCAGAGTGCACACACGCCACGTGCCTTCGGGGCCGGTGATCGTGCCTTCGTCGGTCAGGCCCTGCGCATCGGCGATGGTCGGGCAACCGCCAGCCGGTGTCACAAGCGCCGATGTCGGCGTAGGGGTCGGCGTCGGGGTCGGCGTTGCCGGCGGATTGTTGATGATGACATTGCCGCCGGTGCCGGGCGAAGCAATTTCTTCCGGGCCGCACGCTGCGAGCGCCAGTATCGAGCTACCAATGATGAGTGAACGGGATAGTTTGGTCACAGCTTACAGCCCCTCATGAGGATCGTTTGAATCGCAAAGCAACGGAATGGGTGTCGCGACCGGGGCAATAGGCCTGCGGTGTGACGGTTTATTTGCGATACTGTGACGGTTTGGGGAATCGCCGGACAATTCCTACAAGTCAATGAAAAGGCGGTATTTTACTTATCCACTTGCCATGAAGGCTGCCTGGAAGCCGTCGCGGTATTTCAAATTTATGACAATGTTACAGTTTTGTTGCATTGCGGGTTGGTGAGGCGCACAAAGATGCCAGAACAAGGAGAGAGCCATGCTTGCAACATTCGCACTTGCGCCGCTCATGCTGGCCCAGACGGCCATGCTGCCGCCGGTCGCTGATGCCGATCCCGAAGTCCTGAACGTCGCTTACGAGCAAATCGCCAACGGCAATCTTGAAAGCGCGCTTGCCGTCCTCGAAGAAGCCCAAGCCGCCGATCCGGAAGATCCGGCCACGCTGATCAATCTCGGCAGCGTTCACCAGCAGCTCGGCAATGCCGAGCAAGCGCGCCAATATTACACTGCGGCGCTGGAGAGCAGCACGCGCTACGATATGGAACTGGCAGATGGCCGCTGGGTCGATTCCCGCCGGGTCGCCGCCATGGCGTTGGGAACACTTGAAGATTACCGACTGGCAGCGCGCTAAGCCTCCTAAAAAGCTACTTCACTGCTGGAAGTGAAGTCGCCTTGACCCGGTCCGCGTGTTCCTTCCGCGACCGGGTCTATTTTTTCGCTGCGGGCGTTAACCGCGCGGGTTTGTCACAGCCGTGTCATTTCGTGTAAGCAAAGGCCTCGCTTCGGAGGGTATTTGCATGATTCCGCGCAATCGCCGCGCAATTGCCATGATGATATTGTGCTGTGCCTATGCGCTTCCAGCGCAGGCCATCGCACAGGTCATGGAAATTGGCGCGGACGGCGAAGCGGCGTGGGTCACTGGCGGGCTCGCGGGTTCGGCTGTTGCACCCAGTTTCGTTGCAAGCGCTTCATCCACCGGCTCGCCGGTCACAAATAGCAGCGCGCCTACCGTCTATGCCGGCAATGTTCTTACGCTTATCCCACCTGCCTATGTCGACCACGTGACCATGCTGGCGGCGCGCTACAATCTCAGCCCCGCTTTGATCGAGGCGCTGGTGTGGCAGGAAAGCCGCTGGCGCGCCGATGCGGTGTCGCCCGCCGGTGCGCGCGGGCTTGCCCAACTTATGCCCGGCACGGCGCGCGACCTCGGAGTCGACCCCGATGATCCCTTCGCCAATCTCGAAGGCGGGGCGCGTTATCTTCGCCAGCAGCTTGACCGCTTCAACGGCAATCTTGAACTGGCGCTGGCAGCGTATAATGCAGGGCCGGAGCGGGTCATCCGTTCAGGCGGCGTTCCGCGCATCCGTGAAACACAAAACTATGTGGCCTCCATTATGGGCCGCCTCGCTTATCATTCCCGGGAAACACGATAATCATGCTTCAACCCATCCGCGCTTCTCTCGCCCGACTGGCGGCGCTTTTCACCCTTCTGCTGCCGAGTGCCGCGATGGCGCAGGATCCTGCGGGTTCGCAGCCGATCAACAACGCCTTCAGTTGGATGCAGGGCGTGCTGCTCGGCCAGATCGCGACCACCGTCGCGGTCATGGCAGTGGCCGCTGTCGGCTTCATGATGCTGACGGGCCGTGTGAACTGGCGTTTCGGCGCGACGGTCATCATCGGCGTGTTCATCATTTTCGGCGCCGCGTCGATTGTCGGCGGCATCCAGAGCGCGGCAGGATAAGGCGCAACTGGCCATGCCGCTGATCCGCCATCCCGTACACCGCGCGCTGACCCGCCCGCAAATGTTTGCCGGCGTGACGATGAATTTCTTCGTCATTAATATGATGGTGTCGACCATTGCCTTTCTCATCCTGAAAAGCTGGTGGTTCGTCCCTGTGGCGCTGGTGATGCACGTGATCGGCTATTTCGCTTCGCTGCGGGAGCCGCGGATTATCGACCTGTGGGTCACCAAGGTTTCGCAATGCCCCCGCGTGCGCAATTATTCGCGCTGGGGCTGCAATTCCTACGCGCCGTGAAGAATCTGGAGCACGCAGCATGAGCAACAAGTGGCTGGGAGCCGCGGCCTGGAGCGCGAAGGAAGCGCAGGCTGGTGACCGCCTGCCCTATGCGCGGCTGATCGACGATGGCGTGCTACTGCTGCGCGACGGCTCTTTGATGGCGGCGCTGCAAGTGCCCGGTCTACTGTTCGAAACCGAGGAGACCGACGCGCTCAACGCCCATGCGCAAACGCGCGAGGTGATGTTGCGCTCGAACCTTGATGCGCGCTTTGTCATGTATCACCACGTCATCCGCCGTAGGGTGAGCGTGGAGCTGGATGCCACTTTCGAAGATCCGCTCTCGGCGCATATCGACCGGCGCTGGCGCGAGAAGCTTTCCTCCGGCTCGCTCTTCGTAAACGACCAGTTCGTGACTTTGGTGCGCCGTCCCGCGCGCGGCAAGGCGGGCCTCGTCGAGCGGGTGGGCAAATGGTTCAAGGGCAAGGCGCGCGAGGCGGACGAGATCGATCCGCGCGATCTGCGCTCCCTGCGCGGCGCGGTGCAGGCGCTGGCGGCCAGCCTGGCCGAATATGGCGCGCAGCCGCTGGGCGATTATCGCGGCGCGAATGGGGAGCTGTTCAACGAAACGCTGGAATTGCTCTCCGCGCTCTACAATGGCGAGATGCGCCCGGTGCGCCGCCCTTCTGACGAGACCGATATCGGCGATATGCTGCCCTATCGCCGTGCAAGTTTCGGGCTCGACGCGATGGAATTGCGCGGCAGCGGCGGGGTGGATTTTTCCTCCATCCTCAGCCTGAAGGACTATCCCGAAGCGACGCATCCCGGCCTAATCGATCCGATGCTGCGCCTGCCCTATGAAATGATCGTTACCGAGACCTTCGCGCCGCAGGAACGCCAGAGCGCGCGCGAACGGATCGATCTCGCCATCCGCCGCCTGCGCAGCGCCGACGAGGAAGCGCAGGCCGAACGGGCGGACATGATGGCCGCGCGTGACGAGCTGGGCGCTGGCAGCGTCGGCTTTGGCGATCACCATTTGTCGGTGCTGGTGCGCGAACGCTCGCTCGAACGGCTCGACGATGCGACCGCTGCGGTTGCGGCGGCGCTTGGCGATACGGGTGCGATTGCGGTGCGCGAGGACACCAATCTGGAGCCCGCCTTCTGGGGCCAGTTCCCGGGGAACGAGCAATATCTGGTGCGCCGCTCGCTGATTTCGACGGCGAATATGGCGAGCTTTGGCAGCCTGCACGGTTTCGCGCTGGGGCAGGCGCAGGGCAATCACTGGGGTGACGCGGTAACGCTGCTGCAGACGACCAGCTCCACCCCGTTCTTCTTCAATTTCCACAATGGCGATCTGGGCAATTTCTCGGTCATCGGACCGAGCGGGTCCGGCAAGACCGTGGTGATGAATTTCCTCGCCGCGCAGGCGCAGAAATTCGCTCCCCGCACCGTGCTGTTCGACAAGGATAGAGGTGCCGAACTGTTCATTCGCGGCATTGGCGGGAATTACGACCGGATAGCCTCGGGCCAGCCGACCGGTTTCAACCCGCTTGCCCTGCCCGATAGCCCGACCAACCGCGCTTTCCTGCGCGACTGGCTCTCTGTCCTGTTGCAAGCCGAAGGGCCGGAAGAAGCCTCCACCATCGCGACGGCAGTGGATGCAGCCTATGCCAATGCGCCCTCGCTGCGCCGCTTGCGGCATTTCAAGGAACTGGTCTCCGGCAGCCGCCGCCCGCAGCCGGGCGATCTGGCTGACCGTCTTTCGGCATGGATCGGCTCGGACGAAGGTCAGGGCGGCGAGCATGGCTGGTTGTTCGACAATGCGACGGACAATCTCGATCTCACCACCCGCGTGATGGGTTTCGACATGACCGCGCTGCTCGAAAATCCCAAGCTGCGCACGCCGACCATGATGTATCTCTTCCACCGCATTGACGAGCGGCTGGACGGCGATCCGGCGATGATCCTGATCGATGAAGGGTGGAAAGCGCTGGATGACGAAGTCTTCGCCGCGCGCATCCGCGATTGGCTGAAGACGTTGCGCAAACGCAATGCGCTGGTCGGCTTTGCCACGCAGTCGGCGCGCGATGCGCTGGATAGCAAGATCAGTACCGCGCTGGTCGAGCAGACCGCCACCATGGTCTTCATGCCCAATGCCCGTGCGCGCTACGAGGATTATTGCGACGGTTTCGGTCTGACCGAGCACGAGCTGGCGCTGATCAAATCGCTGCCCGCGCATAGCCGCTGTTTCCTCGTCCGCCAGCCCGATGCGAGCGTTGTCGTGCGGCTCGACCTGTCGAGCGCGCCCGAAGTGCTGACGATCCTCTCGGGCCGCGAAAGCAGCGTGAGGCGGCTCGATGATCTGCGCGCCAGCGTCGGCGATGCGCCCGCCAAGTGGTATCCCGCGCTCACCGGCCATGCATGGCCCGGCCCTGACGGTGTCGAGCCGGAAGACAATCGCGAGGCCGCCGAATGAGCGCATTGGGCGTCATGACGGCGGACTGCCAACGCCAGATGGAAGCCGTCGGCGCAGGGATCGGCGCGAGCTTGCGCGGCGTGGACTGTGCCGCCAATGCGATGAGCGAGGCGGCGTTCAACAACCTCTTTGCCGAGGGCGGCTTCCTCGGGCCGACCTTTACCGCCGTGCTGGTGATCTTTGTGGCGCTGCTGGGCTTCGCTCTCATTACCGGGCGCACGCGGATCGGCGTTGCTTCGCTGACCCCGCGCATGGTGACGCTGGTTTTCGTGGTGACCTTTGCGACCAGCTGGCTGTTATTCCAGTGGGTGTTCTACAACCTCTTCGTGCTCGGCCCCGATTCCATCGCCAGCGGGCTGATGGGCACCGATGGATCAGCCACCACCATTTTCGCCGACAAGCTCGACGCGGTGATGCTCGCGCTGATGGAGGCATCGGGCGGGGATGCGATGGATGCGAATACCAGCGTCTTCTCGCCACCGGGCCTGCTCTGGTCGGGCGGGACGATGCTGCTGCTGGGTACGGTGGGCGTGCTGGCGACGAGCAAGATCGCGCTTGCCATCCTGATGGGCCTCGGACCGATTTTCATCCTTTGCGCGCTGTTTGACGGGACGCGCGGCATTTTCACCGGCTGGCTCAAAGCCGTGGTGCTGATGGCCTTCACCCCGCTTTTTGCGGTGCTTGGCGGTTCGCTGATGCTCGAACTGGCAGTGCCGGTCTTGTCGAGCCTCGCCAGCACGCCGGGCGAAATCGACGTGCGGCCTGCCATGGCGTTCTTCATGATCGGCGCGGTGCATCTGGCGCTGATGTTCATGGTGCTGAAAGTGCTTACCACCATGGTCAGCGGGTGGAGCGTGTTCGGCCTTGTTCGCGGTGCGGATGAACGCCCTTGGGCTCCCGCACCTGCCCCCGCTTCGACTATCGCCATTCCTGCGGTGAACCCGGCTCTGGCAACCACCAATGCAGGCGAGCGCGCACGGCAGCTGGCCCCTGCCGTGGCGCGCGATGTGCGGGTCGCGGCAGCAGCCGTTCCCACCGCTGCAAATGATCCAGGCGCTGCGGGAAGCAGCAGCACGACCACGCGCGAAACGCGCATCATCGGCGGTCCCGCCACCGCGCAAACCTCCTCGCCCGGCAGCGGCCTGCCATCGCGGGCGCGCGGCATTGGCAGCCGCTTCAAATCCGCTCCCATCCGTTCAACGGAGAAAATGACATGATCCGCCACGCCATCCTTATGGCAGTGCTGGCGCTGACCACGCTCGCAACCCCCGCCGCGGCGCAAGACCCGCGCCTCGTCGAGCGGCTGTATGATCCCTACAGCGTCGTGCGCGTCGAAGGCCGCGTGAATGTGCAGAGCACCATCCGCTTTGGCGAAGGCGAGACGATCGAGAACGTGGCCATCGGAGACAGCGCCGCGTGGCAGGTTACACCCAATCGCCGCGCCAATCTGCTGTTCGTCAAACCGCTGCTTCCGCGCGCCGCGACCAACATGACGGTCATCACCAACCGCTTCACCTATCTGTTCGATCTGGTCGCGGTGCCCGATACGCGCACGCCGGTGTATTTCCTGACCTTTATTTATCCCGAGGAACTGCTGCCGCCCGCAGAGGACGATGGCCCCGATTCGCTGATGGGTGCAGGCGCGCCCAATGCGCTGGAAATGGCCGCCGCGAATGACGAATATGCCGTGCTCGATCCCGCCATGCTCAATTTCAGCTGGACGCGCCGCGGTGATGCCAGCCTGATGCCGAGCGAAGTCTATGACAATGGCGTAGCGACCTTCCTCACCTGGCCGGGCGACCGCGCGATGCCCGCAATCCTGCTGACCGACCACGAGGGCAATGAAGGCCCCGTCAATTACGCGGTGCGCGGCGATACGATCGTGCTCGATCTGGTGCCTGCCGAGATCATCCTGCGCTCGGGCGAGAATGAGGCGCTGCTTGTCAATCAGGGCGATAGTGGCGGTTATCTGGCCGATGGCACGGCTGCTCCGGCGGAACGCGACTGAGAGGAAGGGATCAGACGATGAAACAGTCGAATCAGCTTCCCGGCGAAACCGCCGCCATCGAAGGCGATCCGCGTGACAGCGCGAGCGAAGAGAGCATCGATCTCGCCAGCCGCACCGCCTATCCGGCCGTCGCCAATCGCAATGCGCGGGCCGATACATTCGGGCTACTGGCAGGGATAGCCTTTGTAGCGCTGGTCGGAGCTGGCGCATGGGGAGTCCTATCGACAAGTGATGGTCCGGCGAGCGAGGAGGCGCAAGACCAGCAGGTCGCCCAGCCCGACACTGCGCCCAATATGGCGGTCGCTCCCGGCACCACGCCCACCGACGGCTTGCCCAGCGCCAATGCCACCGTAGCCGCCGTTTCCCAGCCGGTCGGCGGGGCGATGGCACAGCCGGTCGAACTGGCGCGCGCACCCGATGCAATGGTGATCGCCGGGCCGGTTTCGCCGCCGCCCAATTATAATTCGCCAACACTCGTTTTCGATGGCGGCACCGCGCCCTCCTCCGCCGCCGCGGTCGCCGCGCAGGCCGAAGCGGCAGGCGCATCGCAGCCCAACGCGACGATCCCCGGCTCGGGCGGGGCAAATGATTTTGCCGCTCGCGTCGGCGGGGTTGGAGGCGGGACGGCGAGCGCCTCGGTCGATTTCAATCCGTCGACCACGGTCACGCAGGGGACGATGATCCCTGCAATCCTCGAAACCGCGATCAACACCGATGTCCCCGGCTATGTCCGCGCGGTGGTGAGCCAGGATGTGCGCAGCCATGATGGCAGCCGCGTGCTGATCCCGCGTTCGAGTCGACTTGTCGGCCAGTATCAAAGCGGCCTGCAAGCCGGTCAGCGCCGCGCCTATGTCATCTGGCAGCGCGTAATCCGGCCCGATGGCGTCTCGGTCGCGCTGCAAAGCCCCGGCACCGCGTTTGACGGGACGGCAGGACTGGAAGGCGAAGTCGATACGCATTTCTTCAGCCGTTTCGGCTCGGCCATGTTGCTGTCGGTGATCGGCGGGCTGACCAACCTTGCAGGTGGCGGCGCGTCCGTCGTGCTCGGCGGCGGGCAGAGCGCGGCGAGCACCGCGTTGCAGCAGGACGGCCAGCGTCCGCCGACGATCCGCGTAGGTATGGGCGAGCCGATACGCGTGTATACTGCGCGCGATCTCGATTTCGGCACGGCTCCGGCGGTGCGCTGAGGCTGGGCTGCTTAATGGACACGAATAGCCCCGCTTTGCCTGACGACCCCGCCTCGGAAGAACCGCAGGTGGCGAGCGGCGGCTCAGTCTATCTCGACGCCTATCTCGCGCCGTTTCGCGAATGGCTAGAGCGCGACACGGTGACCGAAATCCTCGTCAACGGCCCCGGCGAAGTGTGGATCGAAGATGCAGCGGTTGCGGGCGGCATGACCCGTATCGAGCGCGCCGACATCACCGACAAGCTGGTGCAACGATTGGCCGAGCAGGTCGCCCGAATCAGCCACCAGGGCATCAACCGCGAGCACCCGCTGCTCGGCGCAACCTTGCCTGATGGTGCGCGTATCCAGTTCTGCGGCCCGCCCGCCACGCGCAAGCATTGGGCGATGTCGATCCGCCGCCACCGGCGGCTTGATCTGCCGCTCGACGCCTATGACGCGGGGCCCCTCACCCCGCGCGCCGAGCCTGTCCTGCCCGATCCGCAGGCGCATCCGATTGCCTTCCTCCGCGAAGCGATCAAGGCGCGCAAGACGATCCTGATTTCGGGCGGCACCAGCACCGGCAAGACGACTTTCCTCAACGCCATGCTCGGCGAGATTCCGCGTGAAGAGCGGGTAGTGCTGGTGGAGGATACGCCGGAACTAAAGTTCCCCGGTTTGAACAGCGTCGGCCTCGTTGCGGTGAAGGGTGAGTTGGGCGAAGCGAAAGTAACCGCCAACGAACTGCTGCAATCCGCGCTGCGCCTGCGGCCTGACCGCATTGTGCTGGGTGAATTGCGCGGGGCGGAGAGCGTCAGCTTCCTGCGCGCGATCAATACCGGCCACCCGGGCAGTTTCTCGACCATCCATGCCAACAGCTTGCGCGGTGCGCTCGAACAGCTGAGCCTGATGGTGATGCAGACCGGTATCGGCCTCAGCCGTACAGACACCATCGCCTATGCCGCCAGCGTCATCGATGTGATTGTCCAGCTCGACCGCAGCGAAGGCAAGCGCGGGATCAGCGCGATTGCCCACACACGCGATCTGGCCGAGAGCTGGGGCTGATTGTGACTGCCGCGTGCTCTTTCTTGCACGCGCCGCAAGGCCGGGGGTAAGGGACAGGCATGGCCAGCAACCCGACCCAGAATTCTCCCGCCGCCAATGATGGCAGCGACCCCGCCGAGCTTTCCGCCGAGGAACGCTATTTCAACCGCGAACTGTCGTGGCTCGCCTTCAACGATCGCGTACTGGAAGAGGCGAACAACACCAGTTACCCGCTGCTCGAAAGGCTGCGTTTCCTGTCGATTTCGGGCAGCAATCTTGACGAGTTCATGATGATCCGCGTCGCCGGTCTGGCTGGCCAGGTGCGCAGCGGTGTGACCGAGACCAGCATTGACGGGCGCACGCCCAAGCAGCAGCTCGCCGCGATCAACGCCAAGGTGCGCGAGCTGGAAGCCAAGCAACAGGACGCGCTCGCGCAGTTGCAGCCGCAGCTGGAGGAAGAAGGCATCCACCTTGCCGGAGAAGACCGGTTGGAGGAGGACGCGCATCGCTGGCTGCGCGATCATTTCGTTAATCACATCATGCCGGTGCTGACCCCGCAGGCGCTCGATCCCGCGCACCCCTTCCCCTTTGTCGCCAATGGCGGGATTGGCGCGCTGTTCAACCTTACGCGCAATTCGGACAGCAGCCAGCTGGTCGAGATGGTGCTGATCCCTGGCGCCTTGCCGCGCTTTGTCCGCATCCCCGAAGAGGTGCTGGGCGATGAAGCGATCTATGTGCCGGTCGAACGCCTCGTCTGCCGCTACGCCAAGCTGCTCTTCCCCGGCTTTACCATCAAGGGCGACGGCGTGTTCCGCGTGCTGCGCGACAGCGATATCGAGATCGAGGAAGAAGCCGAAGACCTTGTCCGCTTGTTCCGCAGCGCGATCCAGCGGCGGCGGCGCGGGCAGGTCATAATGCTCGAAATCGACGACAGTTTCGATCCCGAAGCCGAGGAATTGCTGCGCGACAAGCTGGAGCTGGAACAGGCCTTCGTTACCAAAACAGGTGGCATGATCGGCATTTCGGGCCTGTCCGAAGTGGTCGATGAAGACCGGCACGATCTCAAATTCACGTCCTACAGCCCGCGCTATCCCGAACGCATTCTGGAGCATGACGGCGATGCCTTTGCCGCTATCAGCGCGAAGGACATCATCATTCACCACCCTTATGAAAGCTTCGAAGTGGTGGTCGATTTCCTGCGGCAGGCGGCGGCCGACCCCAAAGTCATCTCGATCAAGCAGGCGCTTTACCGCGCAGGCAACCAGCCGACCGTTATCAACGCGCTGATCGAAGCGGCCGAGGCAGGCAAATCGGTCACCGCCGTGGTCGAGCTCAAGGCCCGCTTCGATGAAGAGCAGAACCTCAAATGGGCGGGTGAGCTGGAACGCGCCGGGGTGCAGGTGATCTACGGCTTCATCGATATGAAGACCCACGCCAAGGTCTCCATGGTGGTGCGGCAGGAAGAAGGGCGCGCGCGTACCTACTGCCATTTCGGCACCGGCAATTATCACCCCGTCACCGCCAAGGTTTACACCGATCTCAGCTATTTCACCGCTGACCCCGCACTGGGCCGCGATGCGGCGAAGCTGTTCAATTTCGTCACCGGCTATGTCGAACCGCAATCGATGGAGCGCCTCGCGATCAGCCCGCTCTCGCTTTACGAGCGGATCATTGCCGATATCGACCACGAGATTGCCTTGGCGCGCGAAGGCAAGCCTGCGGCGATCTGGGCCAAGATGAACTCGATCACCGAACAGGGCGTGATCGACAAGCTGTACGAAGCGAGCCAGGCGGGGGTCGAAATCATGCTGGTGGTGCGCGGCATTTGCTGCCTGCGTCCGGGCGTCCCCGGCCTCTCCGACAATATCACCGTCAAATCGGTGATCGGGCGTTTTCTGGAACACAGCCGCATCTACGCCTTCGGCAATGGCGAGCCGATGCCGAGCAACACCGCCAAGGTCTATATTTCCAGCGCCGACATGATGGAGCGCAATCTCCACCGCCGGGTGGAAACGCTGGTGCCGATCCAGACCGATACGGTGCACGACCAGGTGCTCGACCAGGTGCTGCTCGCCAATCTGATCGACACCCAGCAAAGCTGGCTGCTCGACGGTGAAACGGGGGATTACCAGCGTGTCGCGCCCGATGACGGGCTTGAGCAGGGCGGGTTTAACTGCCACGAATATTTCATGACCAACCCATCGCTCAGCGGGCGCGGAGAGGCGCTGAAGGAAAGCGGTGTGCCCAAGCTGACCTTGCGCAAGTCCGCGCCGTGAGCGCAGCGCGCACCCGTCGATCAGCGCAGGCCATCGAAACGCCCGACCGGGCGGTGATCGATATCGGCTCCAACACTGTGCGCCTCGTGGTCTATTCGGGCCCCAAGCGTGCGCCCAATGTCTGGCTGAACGAGAAAGTCACCGCGCGGCTGGGCCGCGATCTCGCGGCAACGGGGATGATCCCGCAGGAGGCGGAGGATATGGCGCTTGCCGGACTGCGCCGCTTCGCCGCTATCCTCGACAATCTGGGCGTCAGCGACGTTGCCAGCGTTGCCACCGCCGCCTCGCGCGATGCGGGCAACGGGCCTGCCTTTATCGAGAAAGTGCGTGCTCTGGGCCTTTCACCGCGCGTGCTGACGGGCGAGGAAGAGGCGCTCGCCGCCGCCAATGGCGTGCTAGGCGGTTTTCCCGGCGCGAAAGGCGTTGTCGCCGATCTGGGCGGAGGCAGTCTGGAACTCGTCGCGGTGGAGAATGGCGGGTGCCATGACGCGATCAGCCTGCCGCTCGGCACTCTGCGCCTGCCCGCCTTGCGCGAGAAAGGCACCAAGAGCTTTCGGGCGGCAGTGCGCGCGGAACTGGCCAAGGCGGGATGGGCGAAAGGGCAATCTGGCCCGCTTTATCTGGTCGGCGGCACATGGCGGGCAATGGCAAGCTATGCCATGCACAAGGCCAAATATCCGCTGACCGATCCGCAGGCCTATTGTATGACGCCTGCCGAGGCGGAGAAAATCGCCAACCGCCTCGCCAAATCCGATCCCGAAGAGCTGACCGGGATTTCCGAGGTCTCCAGCAACCGCGCGGCGGGTCTGCCCGATGCGGCGGCAATGCTGCTGGTGATGCTGCGCGAACTTTCGCCGGAATCGCTAGTCATTTCGGCATGGGGTTTGCGCGAGGGCTTGCTGTTCGACCGGCTCACCGCAATCGAGCGCGAACAGGACCCGCTACTGACCGCGGTCACCCATTTCGCCACGCCGCGCGGAGCCAGTATCACCAGTGCAACGCTGAAAGCGGCATGGACTGCCGAAGCGGTCGATGGGCGCAATCGCGGGAGCGAGCGCATCCGCCTTGCCGCCACGCTGCTGGGACAGGCCGCCGCGCGGATCGAGCCGAATATGCGGGTGGCGCATTCGACCGACTGGGCGCTGGAAAAGCGCTGGCTCGGCCTCGATCACACAGGCCGCGCGATGATCGCACAGGCTTTGCGCGCGAGTTGCGGCTCGCCCAAAATCGTCGATGCCTATCTGCGGATGGCGAGCGAAAAGCAGCTGCACCGCGCTTCGGCCTGGGGGCTGGCGAACCGGCTGGGGCGCAAGATCGGCGCGGGCACGCGCATCTCTCTCACCGGCAGCAGCCTGCGCCGCACGGACAAGGAACTGGTGCTCACCTTCGCGCCCGACAGCGCGTTTCTGATGGAGGAGAGCGTCGAGACCGAACTCGCCAATCTCGCCGCATGGCTGGGCTTGGAGTATCGGGTCGAAATCGCCGCCGAATAGGCGCAGCGCTTAGCTTGCGAATTTGCTCTGGATCAAAGTGTGCGTGGCTGCGCAGTGCTAGGCTCTGCCAATATCCAAAGTGATTGGAGAGGACATGAGCATGGGCGACTTCGACACAGTGAGAGCCGGTTTGGAGGCGCAACTCGCTGAATTGCGCGAGCGGTTGCTGCGGATCGAGCGCGATCTTGACGAGCCGCATGATCCCGATTCCTCGGAACGCGCAGTGCAGATGGAGGACGACGAGGCGCTCGAAGCGAAGGGGCGGCTGATGCAGAGCAGCATCGCCTCGATCGAACGCGCCCTGCTACGCATCGAACGCGGCGAATATGGCGAATGCGTGCAATGCGGCGCAGCCATCTCCGAAGGCCGCTTGGCCGCGCGGCCCGAAGCGGCCTTGTGCATCACCTGTGCGAGTGCCGAATAGCTAGAACCCCCAGCGCAGGCCGAGCCAGAAGGTCTGCGGTGCACCAAGGTCAATCGAACCTCCCTGGTTGCGGGTGACAATGTCTTCGTCGAGCAGGTTCTCCACCCGCCCTACTAGCGCCAGCTGGGCTATCAGCGGAACTTGTGCGTAGAGATCGATGGTTGTCGCGGCGGGGAGCACATCGTCCTCCTGATCGCCTTCGAACTGCGCGCCCACATGGCGCAGTGTCACGCTGCCGAAAGCGCCTTCTGCAAAACTGTAACGTGCGGTTAGACTTCCGGCAATTTCCGGGGTTTGCGGCGGACGGTTGCCGTCGAGCGGCGCCGCAAAGCCTTCCCCCACAATGCGCGCATCGGTGTAAGCCATTGTTCCATAGAGAGAGAATGCTCCGCGCTCCAGCGATGCGGCGAGCTCCACCCCTTGCGCGGAAATCGCATCGAGATTGCGCCGCTGGCGCAGGTTTTCGGCCAGAGTCACATTGGCAATCGCGCCTTCGACGTCATTGTCGAAGAAGGTGGCGGACAGGCGCACACCCTCGGCAGGAACAAGATCGAAACCGATTTCCCAGCCTTCCAGCCGCTCCGGTTCCAGCGTTTCGTTGGCCTGTGTCGTCACCGGAAAGACCACGAAAGGACGGTACAATTCATTCAACGTCGGCAAACGGAAGCCCGAATAGGCTGCCGCGCGAAAGATCACCGCATCGCTTGCCGCGAACAAGGCTCCGGCGCGCCAGGTGACTTCCCAATTCTCGCGCTCAGCAAAACGGTTATCGCTAACCACGCTACCATCGGGAGCCAGCGCGCGGAAAAAACCGCCGGTGATTGTGTAGCGATCCGCGCGCAGGCCGCCGGTCAGCGTCAACGCGCCCGATTGCCAGTCATTTTCGACAAAGCCGCCAAGCGTCGAGGTCGCGCCTCCCGCAAAGCGACTCTGCGTCAGATTGCCGGTGAAGGCGGAGTAGGCATCCTCCGCCAGGTCGCCTTCGCTGCGGCGATAGTCGGCGCCCAGCCGCAGCGTGTGCCCGCCGCCGACCGGCGGACGCAGCTCGATCTTGCCGCCGAGGCCGCTGGCGGGCGTATCGCGCTGGTCGAGCACGGGAACGAAGCGGGTGGCGGAGATCACGACATTGGTGAAATTGCGCCACTGGGCATAGCCGGTCAGATCAACGCCCCACGCGCCCCGCCCCACCAGCCGCAGCGAGATGTCCTGCCCTTCGGAGGTGCTGTCCGCCCCGTCAAAGCGCAAGGTGCGGCTATCGGCAAAGGCGAGCAGGCGGGCCTGCACTTCCCAGTCCGCGCCGACCGGCTGCACTACCCGTGCGCCGGTTGACCAAGCGTCGAAGGCGGCGCGGGTCGTGGCGGGCACGCGCTGGTCTTCGGGCGTGGTGTAAAAGCCCTCCCCGCGGTCCCAGCGGCCGTGCAGCACGGCGAACCCCTCGCCAAGCTCTGGCGCGAGGCTGGCCGACAGTTCGCTATCGCCGCGCGCATTCACCAAGGCGCTGGCATTGACGAGGCCGAGCGTGCGGGCATCGGCGCTGGTGATGTCGATCACGCCTGCCAGAGCCCCCGCGCCGAACGGGCCGGCGCCGCCACCGCGCGTGACGCGGATGCTGCCCAAGTGTTCGGGCGCGATGGCGCTATAGGGGATGTAGCCGAAAAACGGATCGCCCACCGGCACCCCGTCAAGCAGCACCAGCGCGCGGCTCGACGCATTGCCGCCCAGCGCGCGCAAGGTCGCGCCCTGCGCAGAAGGGTTTGCCGAGCGGCTGTCCGAACGGCGGAATTGCTGGAACCCGGCGACACCCGACAGCACATCTTCCAGCCGCCCGCTGGCGCTGGTGACAATCGCCTCGCGCTCCAGCGTGACCGAGGCATAGGCGGGGGCGGCAGGCGTTTCGGGCAGGCCTTGGCCGGTGACGACGATCACCGTTTCCGGCTCCTCCACCGCGTCCCCGGCCTGCTGCGCTAGCGCGGGGCTTGCCAGAAACGGGAGCGCGACAAAGGCGGGGGCGAGATATTTCATGCGTTCAGAAGGACCTCTTTATGACAATCGCCGTCATGTAGGCGGCATTTGCTGTAACGCCAGCAATCTGCGCTGGATTTGGCGCGGCGTGCCGTTAGACTACGCCCGTCACGCCACAATGATCCAAATAGTGTGATCCAAACAGATTGATGAAAACAGGGGGCTTATAATGAAATTGAAGACAGCAACTTTCGCAGGGCTCGCCATGGCTGGCGCTGCGTTGGCGCAACCCGCCGCCGCGCAGGCTTACCCGCCGGTCTACACGCTGGGCGAGACTGACGATGCCGATCTGCTCCGCTGCGGCATCCGCTATGCCGATGCAATCAACCAGGCCAACAATACGCTGCGCGCCAACCGGGTACCGATGGGCACCGAGGATATGGCGGTGACGCAGCGCGCGCTGGCGCTGTATATCAATCTCAACATTTCCCCCATCGTCTATGATGACGGCGAGGATTCCGGGTCATGCTATGGCGGGGTCACCCTTTCGCTGCACAGCTATTCCTTTGTGGACGAGCCGGTGACCGGCACCCGCCGCTTTGCCGCGCTGACATTCTGTCAGGACGGTTTCACCTTCACGTTGACGCGCAGTGCCCTGCGCCGCGAAGTCGAACGGCAGATCGAAGAAAAGGTCATCGGCTGCCTTAGCGAATGGCGCGCTTCGGCCGAGTGAGCCTGGTCACCGGTTGCGGCTCCCGCCCGTTCAGGCGGGGCCGCAGCGGTTGAGGTAGATCCGGTCGTCGAGCACGGTGACGCGCGCGATCTGGCCGTCGCCCATAAGATATTCGCGGATATCCAGACCGTCGCCAAGCTGCTCGTAATCTGCACCCCATAGCGCGTCGAGGCCCTCGGGATCGGGCAGATTGCGCCGGTCAAGGTCTGTGCAGGCGCGGGTGTTTTCCTCAAGGCTGGTGGTGAGGTCGGAAGCGCTCGGCGCTTCGGCAGGCTCTTCTGCCGCTTGCCCTGATGTTACTTCTGCCGGCGCTGCGACAACTGGCTCGCCTAGCCCATCGAGGAAATCATAGGTCATGCGAGAGGGGCGGGGTTCTTCTGCTTCGACGACTTCGACGGCTTCGACAGCTTCCTCCGCTTCGACAGCTTCGTCCACCTCTACAGCCTCTTCAGCCAATTCCTCTGCGGCAGGTTCGATAGCCTCGGCAGCAGCAAGCTCCGCCTCGCTCGGCTCATCCGCCGGATCATATTCCGCCACCGTCGCCGCATTGTCGCGGTCGTAGATCATATCTTCGTCGAACGGCCCCAGCCCACTGCCGCGCACCACGCGCACAAGCGGATAGGGCTCCAGCTCGGTACCGAGATATTCCATCGTCATCGTATATTCGCCGGTCATGGCGAAATGCAGCACATCGCCCGTGCCGCCTCGTTGGGTGGGCGGGAAGCGCAATTGCACTACGCCTTCGCGCTGCGACCCGTCAGCAGCTTCGACCAGCTCTTCCCCGGCAAAGCGGACAAAGACGATGCCATTGCCTTCGAACCGCGCGGGCCGCAGCCAGCTGCCATCCCAGCCGCCCTCGCCGTCACGCTCCAGCGTGAAAACCCAGATATGCGCATCGTTGATACGGAGCGCCCAAGTCCCCTCATGGTCACCCCCCTGATCCTGCGCCGAAGCGGCAACAGGCAAAGCGAGCATAGCGAAGGCGAGGAGCAAGAAACGTTTGATCATGCCCGCGCTTGTGCAGCAGGCGGGGCGATGCTGGCAAGCAAAAGGCGGCAGACCGTTGGACAGGGGCTGGGAAACCGCCTGCGAAGTGCTAAGAGCGCGCCAGCACTACCCGCCCACCAGCAGGACAACACCGCCCATGGCAGACATTATCGACGGACGCGCCATTGCCGCGCAGTTGGACGAAGTCACCAAGCGCCAGGTCGAGGAACTGGTCGCAGCGGGCCATCCCGCGCCGGGCCTGACCGTCATCCTTGTCGGCAATGATCCGGCGAGCGAAGTCTATGTCCGCCGCAAGATCGCCGCGTGCGAGAAAGTCGGCATCCGCTCGACCGAGCACCGCCTGCCCGATACGATTTCGCAAGATGCGCTGCTGACGCTGATCGCACGGCTCAATATCGATCCCGAAGTCCACGGCATTCTGTGCCAGGTGCCGCTGCCCGCGCATATCGAGACGGGCAAAGTGCTGGGCGCGATTGTGCCGGAGAAGGATGTCGACGGCTTCCATCCGGTCAATGTCGGGCGGCTGTCCACCGGCACGGGCGGCATTGTGCCCTGCACCCCGCTCGGCATCATGATGCTCATCAACACCGTGATCGATGATCTGACGGGCAAGGATGTGGTGGTGATCGGCAAGTCGAACATCGTCGGCAAGCCGGTGGCGAACCTGCTGCTGGAGGCCGAGGCGACCGTCACCGTCACCCATATCCACACACACGGCCTGCCCGATATCGTGCGCAAGGCCGATGTCATCGTCGCTGCGGCGGGTGCACCGCGGCTGGTGCGCGGGTTCTGGGTGAAAGAAGGCGCGGTCATCATCGATGTTGGCATCACCCGTGTCGAAGGCGAGGACGGCAAGACGAAGCTGGTGGGCGATGTGGCATTCGACGAAGTGCAGCACGCCCGCGCGGTCACGCCCGTTCCCGGCGGTGTCGGGCCGATGACCATCGCCTGCCTGCTCTCCAACACCGTGAAAGCCGCCCGCGCCGCCTATGGCCTCGTCACTGATGGCGGTAGTGACAATCCGGACGCCAACGGGCATTCCCTGTTTACAGGCGCGGGCAGTTTGCCCAATTAGGTTGCCCAACGAAACCAAACTGCGAGTGGATGTGATGAGCCAGCCTGATACCGACGTTCTGATTATTGGCGCGGGCCTCTCCGGCATTTCGATGGCGGGGCATATGAAGATGCATTGTCCCGATCATAGCTTCATCATTCTCGACCGGCGGGCGCAACTCGGCGGGACGTGGGACCTGTTCCGCTATCCCGGCGTGCGTTCGGATTCGGATATGCACACGCTGGGCTTTTCGTTCGAGCCGTGGAAGCATGACGATGCGATTGCCGATGGCCCCGCGATCCTCGAATATCTCGACCGCGTGGTCGATGAACGCGGCATCCGCGAACATATGCGCTTTAACGAGGAAGTGCTCAGCGCCGATTGGGACAGCGGCACCGCGCGCTGGACGATCACCTCGCGCGGGGCGGATGGCAAGGAACACAGGCTTACAGCGCGCTGGCTCTATTTCGGCAGCGGCTATTACGATTACGACAACCCGCACGATGCCGATATTCCGGAGCTGGACAAGTTCGGCGGGCAGGTGATCCACCCACAATTCTGGCCCGACAATCTCGATTACAAGGGCAAGAAGGTCGTCATCATCGGTTCGGGCGCGACGGCGGTCACGCTGGTGCCCGCGATGGCGGAGGATGCGGAAAGCGTCACCATGCTCCAGCGCACGCCCACCTGGATGGGCAAGGGCCCGCGCCGCGACAAGTGGGACCACCGCTTCCGCCGCTGGTTTCCGGAGAAGGTCGCCTACTGGCTAACCCGCCGCAAGAACATCCTGTTCCGCGACTACATTTTTGCGCTCTCGCGCCGCAATCCGCAGAAGCTGGCCGACAAATTGCGCGGGATGCAGCGCGAAAGCCTCGGCCCGCTCTACGATCCCAAGCATTTCGAGCCGCCCTATAACCCGTGGGAGCAGCGCCTGTGCCTGATCCCCGACGGCGACCTCTACAAGGCGATGCGCGCGGGCAAGGCGCATATCGTCACCGATCACATCGCCGGTTTCGATGCCAAGGGTATCAAACTCAAATCGGGCGAGCATCTGCCCGCCGATATCGTGGTGACCGCCACCGGCTTGCGCCTCGTTTTCGCGGGCAAGGTGAAAGTGACCAAGGACGGCGCGCCGGTCGATTTCACCGACCACTATTTCTACCGCGGGACGATGTTCTCCAATGTGCCGAACCTGTCATTCGTGTTCGGCTATCTCAACGCCAGCTGGACTCTGCGCGCCGACTGCAACGCGCAATATGCCTGCGACGTGCTGAATGACATGGCCAAGGCGGGCGCGAATGTCGCGGTGGCCGAATTGGCGCCGGAGGACGAGCCCGAAACGGTCGAGCCGTGGGACTATTCCTCCGGCTATCTCCAGCGCGCGCGGCATCTGATGCCCAAGGTGGGGCCGGAGCGTCCGTGGACGCTGAAGCACGATTATCTGGAGGACGTGAAGGACTTCCGCCAGCGCCCTGTGCGCGACGGTGTGCTGCGCTTCTACACGGTCGATGAGAGCGCCGCCGCGGCGGAAGAGGCCGAAGACCATCAGGCCATCGCTGCCGAGTAGAGCATGACCTTATCGGGCAAGATCTGGACCGCGGCACTGGTGGTGATCGGGGACGAGATTCTCTCCGGCCGCACGCAGGATGCGAATATCGCCCAGATCGCCAAATGGCTGCAGGTGCAGGGCATCCGCCTTGCCGAAGTGCGCGTCGTGTCGGACGATATGGACGCGATTATCGGCGCGGTGAATGCTTTGCGGGCGGGCCATGATTACCTCTTCACCACTGGCGGCATCGGCCCCACACATGATGACATCACTGTTGATGCGGTGGCGCAGGCGCTCGGCGTGGCGGTCACCATCCATCCCGAAGCGCGCGAAATGCTCGCCGCCTATTACGAAGGACGCGGGCTGGCACTGACCGAGGCGCGTCTGCGCATGGCGCGCGTGCCCGAGGGCGCTTCGCTGATCCCCAACCGCATTTCGGGCGCACCCGGCATCCGCCACGGCAACATTTTCCTGATGGCGGGCGTCCCGCATATCACCGCGCAAATGCTCGACGGGCTGACCGGCGCGCTCGAAGGCGGCGCGCCGCTCCTCACCGAAACCGTGGGCTGCTGGGTCAATGAAAGCGAAGTCGCCGAAATCCTGCGCGCGGTCGAGGCGGCGCATGAGGATTGCCAGATCGGCAGCTACCCCTTCTTCCGTGAAGGCCGTGTGGGCGCGAATTTCGTCATCCGCTCCACCAGCGCGGAAATCCTTGCCAGCGCGGTCGACACCTTGTGCGAGGCGTTGGGCGAAGAAGGCCATGACTTTACGCCGGGCGGGATATAGCATCGCCGCTGAATGGACTGGATCTTCATCTTCGGCCTGGTGATTGTTTGCGTCATGCTGTGGCAAAGGCTGGGCGTGATGGAGCGGCGGGTGGATTCGCTGGAGGAGTTTATCTCCTCGCTCTCCGCGCGGCCTCCGCCTCCGGTGGTACCGGTCCGTGTTATCCCGACGACGCGGACGGTGCCAAGAACGGCTCCTGCGAAAGAGGCCGAGCCGGAAGCAGAGCCTGTTCCAGAACCAGAGGTGATCCCCGAGCCGGTGGCCAAGACCCGTCCGGCCACCCAAGAGGCGATTGTTTCCGCACCGCTTCTGCCAAGCCAACCGCCCGCACCATCGCAACCGGAGCCGGAGCAAGAACCCGAACCCGAAACCGAAACCGAATTCGCGCGCAGTTTCGACTTCGAAGACATTTTCGGGCGACGCCTGCCGATCTGGGCGGGCGGCTTTGCGCTCGCCATCGGCGGGATTTTCCTTGTCCGCTATTCGATCGAGGCCGGCCTGCTCGGCCCCGAAGTGCGTGTCGCGCTGAGCTTTGTCTTCGGCCTTGTGCTGCTAGCACTCGCCGAGGGCGCCTACCGCTTTGCCGAGCGGGTGGGCGACGAAAGGGTGCGGCAGGCATTGGCCGGAGCGGGCATCGCCACGCTCTATGCCGCCTTCTACCTCGCAGGCGCGATGTACGGGCTGATCGGCCCCGGCGTCGCCTTTGGCGGACTGGCGCTGGTCACCGCCTTGGCGCTCGGCCTCGCCTTCCGCTTCGGCCTGCCCACCGCGATCCTCGGCCTTGTCGGCGGCTTTGTCACCCCGCTGATGGTGGAGAGCGAGAAGGCCAATGTGCCGGTGCTGGCGGTCTATCTCGCGCTGCTGACGGCGGCGCTGGCGCTCACGGCAAAACGGCTCGGCTATGCCTGGCTCGCGCTCACCGCGCTGGGTGGCGGCTTCCTGTGGGGTATTCTGATGCTGCTGGGCGATCTGGTGGCGACGGGAGACCGGCTGGCGGTGGGCCTCTATCTGGTCACGCTCGGCGCAGCGGTGCCGCTGCTGATCGAGCGCGACGCCTATCACGCGCTGGCCCGCGTGGCGGCAGGAGCGGTCGGTGCAGCGCAACTGGCCGCGCTGGTGGCACTGGCGGGGTTCGATCTGCTCACATGGGGCCTCTATCTGCTGCTCGCTGCCGCGCTGGCGGTGCTTTCGTGGCGGGAGAAGGCGCTACAACCGGCGAACGCTCTGGCGCTCGCGCTGGGCGTGATCCTGCTCGCCATATGGGGTTCGCCGCCGGTGGGTGAGTTCGTCACAGTCGCAGCCGCGCTCACCGCCATCGGGCTCGGCTTGCCGCTCGCCTTGATGTGGCTGCGGCGCGGCGAGGTGCTGCATTCGGCGCAATTGAGCCTTGGCGCGCTGGCGCTGGGCGCGGTGGGCCATTGGCAGTTCGGATCGGGCGACAACAGCATTGCCATTCCCGGCCTTGCCGCAGGTCTGGCACTGCTGGCGGCGCTGGCCGCATTGGGCGCTTGGAAGAGCTGGCGCGTGGAGAGCGCGCTCGACAGGCTGCTCGCGCTCCCCGTCGCGGTGAGCGGACTGCTGGCCTTTGCCGCATTGCACACCGTCCTGCCCGATTGGGCGGAAGTGACCGGTGCCGCAGCCGTGGCGCTGGTGCTGGCCGAGCTTATCCGCCGCAACCGCCGCAAAACGCTTGCAGGCGTCGCTTGGGGCGGCGCGGCAATCGTCCTCGTCACCCTGCTTTCGACCGGCAAGGCGCTGACCGAGCTCACGCTTGCCGTGGGCGGAGAATATGGCACGCCCGATACGCTGCGCGCGCTTGTGCGCTGGAGCGTGGCGGGCCTGCCATTCCTCGCGCTCGCGCTGGTCGAATGGCGGCGCAGGGCGAAGCGGCTGGCCGAAAGCATTGGCGCGATCATCCTCTACGTGCTCGCTGCCCAAGTGATCCCCGGCGAGGCGCTCGCCTGGACGCTGGCCTTGGGCGCGATGGCCGCGATCTGGTTCCTCACCCACCGCAGCGGAGCATGGCTGACACTGCTGGCGCTAGGCGGGCTCTGGGCATCACCGCACGTCTTCCTCTGGATGGCCGGCGGCGCGGAGGCTTTCGTTGCCCTCCCAATGTATGTTTCCGATGTTCCTGCGCTCAAGGACGCCGCGCGCTTTGCCCTGCCCTTTGTCATCGCGGCGGGCTTTGCCAGCTGGCGCTGTCTGGCGATGGAGCGCGACCATCTGGGCAGAGGCCTCGCGCTGGCGGCCGGGTTCGCCGGGCTCATCGTGCTGCACACTGCTTACAAGCAGCTGTTCGGCATCGATAGCGCAGAGGCGTTCGCGCGGTCGGGCATGGCCGAGCGGACATTGTGGCAGGCGCTGCTCGTCGGCGCGGGAGTCGCGCTACTACACATCCGCCCGCAATACCGCCTCCTTGCTCTGTGCCTGACGGGAGCGGGCTTTGCGCATTTCGCGTGGTTCACCTTTGCGCTGCATAATCCGCTGTGGAGCACGCAGGCGACCGGTACGCTACCGCTCGCCAACTGGCTGCTGCCCGCTTACGCCATCGCCATAGTTGCCGTCTGGTGGCTCACCCGGCAATCGCGCGGGAAGATGGACGAAGGCCTGCGGCAGATAGGCGACGCGGTCGTCATGGTGCTGATCGCCTTCTGGGGCTTGAGCGAGCTGCGCCATGCTTTCGCGGGCAGCGTCCTCACCGCCACCGATATGAGCCAGACCGAAGACCTGCTCCGCTCGCTGCTCGGCATCGTGCTTGCTATTGGCTTCCTCGTCTGGGGATCGCGCAGCGGCCAGCGCAATTGGCGCATCGGTTCGCTGGTGCTGATGCTGCTCGCAGTGTGCAAAGTGTTCCTGTTCGATGTGGCTGGGCTTGGCGAGGTGCTGCGTATCATCAGCTTCGTCGCCCTGGGCCTCAGCCTCATCGGCATCGGCTGGTTCTACGCCCGCCAGCTGCGCCCTGTCCGCTGCCTAGCACCGCGAGTGCCCTTCACAGGAGCAACGAATTAGCCTAGGCCTTGGAGTAATCAGACAACGTTGTCTGAATCACTCGCGATGAGGAGACGGTATGCCGCATGACACATCCAAAATCAGCCGCCGCGCCGTTGTTGGCGGGCTTGTTGCGACGCCTGCCGTGATGGTGGGGAGCAGCGCCGCTGCCGCGAGCCACGGGCGGTATCTGCGCCATCAGGTGTTCTTCTGGCTCGCCAATCCGGACTCGGTGGAAGACCGTGACCAGCTGATCGAAGGCCTGCGCGGCCTTGCGGCGATCGAAGTCATTCGCGAACTGCATATCGGCGTTCCCGCAGATACCGAGGCGCGCGATGTGGTCGATTCCAGCTTTGCCGTGTCCGAGCTGATGCTGTTCGATGACCGCGACGCGCAGCTCGAATACCAGCAGCACCCGTTGCACCAGCAATTCGTTGCGGATCACCAGCACCTGTGGAGCCGCGTTGTCGTTTACGACAGTCTGGACGTGTGAGGTAGCAAGGGCCGGTGGATCGCTCCCCCGGCCTTCGCACATACGCTTGTCTAATCGGCTCCGCAGGGAGCAGCCGCGCAAGGGTCCGCGCTGCAATCATGGGCATGGCACGGCGCGGCGGCGCAGGGATCGGCTCCGCAATCATGCGCGGCGCAGCAGCCATGCGC
Organism: Aurantiacibacter sp. KMU-128; assembly: GCF_056933515.1. Taxonomy (NCBI): domain Bacteria; kingdom Pseudomonadati; phylum Pseudomonadota; class Alphaproteobacteria; order Sphingomonadales; family Erythrobacteraceae; genus Aurantiacibacter; species Aurantiacibacter sp. KMU-128. Next base: position 260,789 of record NZ_JBXORT010000001.1, on the reverse strand, counting down.
ATGACAAGCGGCAGCGCAAGGATCAGCCGAGCAGCTTGCGGCGGCACAGTTCTCGGCGGCACAAGGATCGGCGGTGCATGGGTCAGCCTGCTCCGCCCGGCGGCGTTCTTCACGGCGGGCAGCACGTTCGGCGCGGCGCTGCTCGCGGGCTTCGCGCGCGTCGGAAGGACTCGCTGTGCGGCTGCTATCATAGGCGGAACGCGAAGGCGAACTCGCGCCATAGCATTGCGCCATTGCGGGCGCGGCAAGGCCCATGGCGGGGGCGGCGAGCGCCAGACCGCCGGCGACTTTCAGGAACTGGTTGAGCTTGGCAGACATTACGGTGAACTCCTGATGTGGTGCCCCCACCAATCGGGAATTCGCCGCTGGTCGCCCGAGGGTTACTCGGCGTGAAGCGCAAGGCCGGAAGGACGCGCCTCCCGGCCCCGCATATGCTCAGAAGCGCAGGCCGATGCCGGCCACGACCTGATCGGTTGTCGCGTCGCCGAACGTGCCTTCGCCCAGATCGCGATATTGCGAGCGGCGGTATTCGATGCGCCCTTCGAGCGCGCCGGGCAATTGCACCAGCACCCCGCCGCCGAAGCGGAAGCCGCTGGCATTCTCGTCAATATCGTCGAGCGAACCGGCGGTCGAAAAGGCGCGGGTGTCGAGCGCGGTGTACCCGGCCTTGCCGTAGGCGGCGATGCCGGGCGTGATGGCGAAACCTGCGCGCGCGCCGAGATAGAACTGGCCGTCGGCTTCCAGCCCGTCGCGCACTGCGCCAAGATTGGTCGGGAAGCTGGTGTCGCTGCCGCTGGCCGAATATTCGCCCTCGATCCCGACAAAGGCGCTACCGAGGCTGAGATCGTAACCGGCGGCAACGCCGTAGACCACGCTGTCGGCAGTCGCGGTGCCGGTGGTGTCGGAGGCTTCGACTTCCAGCCCCTCGTAACCGGCGATTGCGCCGATGTGGAAACCGCTGGGCGTCACCGGATTGGACTGCGCCAGTGCCGGTGCGGCAACCAGGCCGCTGGCGAGAATGGCGAGAGTTGAGATCGTCTTCATGGTTGAGTCCTTTGACTATGCGCCCCGCCCGCCCGATCGGGCCGCGCGGCTTTCTGCCCACTGAACGAAGCGGCGGGACGGTGCAATCGCGCGCTGGGACCGCCAAACAGAAAGGGCCGGAGGATTGCTCCTCCGGCCCTTTTCGGTGCGGTGATCTGTAGGAAAGGGCTTACGCGCCTTCGACTTCCGAAAGATCAACCTTCAGGCCCGGACCCATCGTGCTGCTGATGGCGACCTTGCGGACATATTTGCCCTTTGCGCCCGACGGCTTGCTCTTCACAACCGCTTCGGTCAGCGCCTTGAAGTTAGCCTTCAGCGCCGCGTCGTCGAAGCTCAGCTTGCCGATGCCGGAGTGGATGATGCCCTGCTTTTCCACGCGGAATTCGACCTGGCCGCCCTTGGCGTCCTTCACGGCCTTCGCCACGTCGGGCGTCACGGTGCCCAGCTTCGGGTTCGGCATCAGGCCCTTGGGGCCCAGCACCTTACCGAGACGGCCGACAACGCCCATCATGTCCGGCGTGGCGATCACGCGGTCATAATCGAGATTGCCTGCCTGCATATCTTCCATCAGGTCTTCTGCGCCAACCTTGTCGGCACCGGCGGCGAGCGCCTTTTCGGCATTGTCGCCGCGTGCGAACACGGCAACCTTTACGTCCTTGCCCGTGCCCGACGGCAGCGACACCATGCCGCGCACCATCTGGTCGGCGTGACGCGGATCGACGCCGAGGTTCATCGCGACTTCAACGGTCTCGTCAAACTTCGCCTTGTGTTCGCGCAGCACGGCGAGCGCTTCATCAACGGTGTACAGCTTCTCGGCATCGAGCTTGGCGACAACCTGCTGCTTCTTGGTCTGCTTTGCCATGTGCTTAGCCCTCCACCACATCGATGCCCATCGAACGGGCGGAACCGGCGATGATCTTGACCGCCTGATCGATATCGTTGGCGTTGAGATCCTTCATCTTGACTTCGGCGATCTCGGCCAGCTGGCTCTTGGTGATCGAACCGATGGTGGTCTTGCCCGGCTCTTTCGAACCCGACTTGATCTTCATCGCCTTCTTGATGAGGAAGCTCGCCGGAGGCGACTTGGTGACGAAGGTGAACGAACGGTCAGCATAGACGGTGATCTTCGTCGGGATCGGCGCGCCCTTTTCAAGGCTGTCGGTCGCGGCGTTGAAAGCCTTGCAGAATTCCATGATGTTGACGCCGCGCTGGCCCAGAGCCGGGCCGATGGGGGGCGACGGGTTGGCGGTGCCGGCGGGCACCTGAAGGTTGATGTAACCTTCGATCTTCTTGGCCATGATGGCCTCCTTTTCTCACTGTCGCATCCGGCCCCGGTAAGGAGCCTTGGACGGATGCTCATGTTAAGCGGTCCAGCGCCGGTGATCGCTCACCGGCTCCCGCACGGAATCCCGAACTGTTTGTAAGGGAGCGGCGCAGATAGCGGCTGGTTGCGGTTTTGCAAGCCTTTTGCGCCTCCGGAGGCGTAGCGACAGAGGCGAACCTGTTACACCTGTTACACCGTTCAGGCGCAAAATCGTTCCGCTTCGTTCGGGGCAGGAGAATGCCATGCTGTGGGCGGCTTCAAGCATAGGCGGCAGCTGTGCCGCAGCCCAACCGATGTAGGAAAGCCCGATGACGCTCTTGCGCCTCTGCCCCGCCCCGCGCAAAGGAGGGGGCAAACGACAACAGGGATCGACCATGGACAATCCGGCTGATGTGTTCGCCGATTCACCGGCCCCGGCGCCGCGCAAACGCGGCGTTACCTTTCCGCCGCCTGCGGTGGAGACAATCGGCTGGGGCCTGCTGATCGCGCAGATCATCACGGTCGCAGTGGTGTATTTCGTCGCCAGCACCGCGCCCGCCATCCCGGCGGCGCTGGCACATTTCCAGAGCGGCGCGACGGGCGAGTTGCAGCTCAATTCCTTCACCACCTGGCTGACCGTCACCGTGGGCATGGCCACCGGACTGTTCGCCGCGTGGCTGTGGCTGCGGCGCGAGGGGCGGGTCGGCGCGGCGTGGACTTTGCGCACGCCTGCCATCGGCTGGCCACTTACATTGGCGTGGGCGGCGGCAGGGACAGCGGTGATTTTCGCCATATTCATCGGCGTCGGCGGGCTTGCCGGAGAATTGGGGCTGGGCGTGCCCGATGCCAGCCTCGTGCTCGATCTGGTGACCGAAAGCCCGACCATGTTCGCGCTGTGGATCGTCGGGGTCGCCTGGCTGGCGGCGGGCACGGGGGAGGAACTGCTCTATCGCGGCTTCCTGATGGACCGGCTGGCGCGCGTGTCGGGCCTGCGCGGCAGACCTTGGCTGGTGATCGTCATCCAGGCCGCGCTGTTCGGCCTCCCCCACGCCTATCAAGGCTGGGGCGGCGTGCTGGTGACAGGCACGGTCGGCCTGTTCCTCGGCTGGCTGCGCTGGCGGATGAACGGCAACCTCTGGGCCTGCATCCTCGCCCACGCGGCGGTCGATACGATCGCGATGGGCGCGTATTATGGCGAGACGATGGGGTGGTTTGCGAATTAGGTGATCGCCGGCCGATACTTGCAATAGGGCTTCATCCCGATAAGTCTCCGCGACGGGAGCGGAGTTGGCGCAATCGCGCGTGCGATTCGGGCTCCAACAGGAATGGGGGTTTTATGAAGAAATATGCGTATATCGCAGCCTTGACTCTGCTGGCTGCCGGCTGCGGCCAGTCTGCACCCGGCACTGCGGTAGCCGAGGATGAAGCGCCGGCCGAGCAGACTACGGACGATGCTGTCGCTGAAGAGGGAGAGGCCGCGTCCGAAGAGACGGCGCCCGTCGAGATGACGCAGGCAGAAATGAACTCGGAAGATCTTGTGCTGACAGTCGAGAACCCCACCGTCAGCGACATAGAGGGTTTCTGGTGGAATGACGGGGACCGGTACGAAACATTTCGCAACAATACCTATTATGCTCGACTTATTGGTGAAACCGTGTGGAATAAGTATTCCTACACTGTCGTGACAAGCTGCGCGGACAGGACACCCAATGAAGCCGGCTTGGCTTACGCCCTTGAAACTGGTGAGTGCTTCGATGTGAGCGCGGTCCAGAACAACACTTTCACGCTTATTTGGGGAAGCCAGACCTTTACCGAGACCCGCGTTTCTGGCGCACGGGCCGACCAGTTGGAAACGGAATTGGCCGCCTTTATTGCGGGACAGTAACGGCTTGCGACATTTTCCCTAACACGAAGGGCCGCACTGTTCGTGCGGCCCTTCTTGCTTTTACCGGAAATGAAGCCTGCAACCCCTACTTCACCAGTTCGACCTGGTCGAAGTCCAGTTCCACCGGCGTGGCGCGGCCGAAGATCGACACGCTGACCTTGACCTTCGCCTTGTCGAAATCGAGCTCCTCGACTTCGCCGTTGAAGCTCGCGAACGGGCCTTCCAGCACCTTGACCGCATCGCCGATTTCGTAATCGACGCTGATGTCCTTCTTGGGTGCAGCCTTGGCTTCTTCCACGCCGCCGAAATAGCGCGCGGCTTCGCGTTCGGAAATCGCCTGTGGCTTGTTGCCGCTGCCGAGGAATCCGGTCACCTTGGGGGTGTTCTTGACGAGGTGATAGACATCATCCGTCATGTTCAGCTTGGCCAGCACATAGCCGGGCATGAATTTGCGTTCGACCTGCACCTTCTTGCCGCGCTTGATCTCGGTCACGGTTTCGGTGGGCACCTGCACTTCCTCTACCCCTTCGGAGAGGCCGAGGCGTTCGGCTTCCGCGATGATCGCATCGCGCACCTTGTTTTCGAAACCGGAATAGGCGTGAATAATATACCAGCGGGCAGCCATGGTGTGTCTCTAATTTCCCTCAAATTTCCCGAATGTGCGGCGCGGATTTACAGCAGCTCAAGCAGCTGGCGGACAACCCAACCGAAAGTCGAATCGACCGCGAGGAAGAACAGCGACAGCACCACCACCATGATACCGACGAAAATCGCCGTGCGCGATGTCTCGGGCCAGCTCGGCCAGACGACCTTGCGGATTTCCGAACGCACCTGACGGACGAATTCGCCCGGGCTGGTGCGGGTTTTGACGGCGGTGCTCTTTTCCTCGGCCATAGCGGCTCTCGCTCTCATCTTTCACACAAATGCGCCGCCTTCCGGGTAGGACTTCTCGCCGCCCCGAGCCAGTTCTCGGGAGGGGCTGCGTGAATTTCCAATGTCGGAAGACACCGCGCTATCTAGTGGCGTGTTTGCGGCTTGGCAAGGGTGCGGATTGCGACACTCTGCGCCGCAATTGGCCGCAAAAGTGATTGCAAATGTGACCAAGGGGGTTTGCAGAGCGGGATTTGGGCTTTAGCACCCCAGCCTTCGGGGAAAATTTACCAAGGGGTTCCAAGTGGCAGCACAAGAGGCACCGGTCAGCCTGATCGACCGCGTTACGAATATTTCCGACTTCATATGGGCAGGCACCTGGAACGGCGTCGAAGTCATCCCGCTGCCGCCAATGATCGTGGCCCTGCTCGGCATGGGCCTGTGGATGATGATCGGGCTGCGTTTCTATCCCATTGTCAAGCTGGGCAGCGCCTTCAAGGGCCTGTTCGCCGGACGCAAGGGTTCGGGCAGCGGCGAGATTTCGCCGTTTGCGGCGCTCTCCACCGCGCTGTCCGGGCAAGTCGGCACGGGCAATCTGGCGGGCGTTGCCACCGCCATCACCCTGGGCGGCCCCGGCGCGATCTTCTGGATGTGGGTTACCGCCCTGTTCGGCATGGCGCTGGCTTTTGCCGAAGGCTCACTCTCCATCCGCTTCCGCGAGAAGACCTCCGACGGCGTCTATCGCGGCGGCCCGATGACCTACATCATGATGGGGCTGGGTAAGAAATGGACGTGGCTCGCCATCGTCTTCTGTCTCGGCACGCTGTTCTCCGCCGTGGTGACGGGCAATTCGATCCAGGCCAACGCGATTGCCGACGGGATGAACGAACTGTTCGGCATCGAGGAATGGATGGGCGGCCTCATCACCGCGATCCTCGTCTTCATCGTCATCATCGGCGGCATCAAGTCGATCGGCAATGTGGCAGAGAAGGTCGTGCCCTTCATGGCCGGCGCATATATCGTGATGGCGCTGATCGCGCTGATCCTCAATTTCGGCGATTTGGGCGAGACCTTCGGCCTGATCTTCTACGGCGCGTTCAACCCGCAATCGGCAACCGGCGGCTTCCTTGGTGCAGCGATCATTATCGCGATGCGCGCAGGTGTGGCGCGCGGCCTGTTCTCGAACGAGGCCGGGCAGGGCTCCACCGCCATCGCGCACGCCGTGGCGCAGACCGACGATCCCGAACAGCAGGGCCGGATGGCGATGCTGGGCACCTTCATCGATACCATCGTGATCTGCACCATGACCGCGCTGGTGATCCTGACCGTGCAGGGCGATTTCACCGGGGGCGGGCAGCCTGTGCCCCATGCGTGGAATTCCGACCTGAACGGCTTTGCCATGACGAGCGGCGCGTTTGCGGCGGCTTTCCCGCTGGAAATCGTTGGCATTCCGCTGGGCACGCTGATTGCCTCGGTGGCGCTGATCCTGTTCGTCTTCACCACTCTGCTCACCTGGAGCTATTACGGCGAGCGGGCGATCACCTTCATGTATGACCGCATTCCGGGCTCTACCCGTGGTGGCGAGAAGATCCTCCACATGATCTGGCGCGTGCTGTGGTGCGTGGTGATCTATATCGGCTCGACCCAGGATCTGGAGCTGGTGTGGCGTCTGGGCGACATCTCCAACGCCGCGATGGCGCTGCCCAACCTGCTGGCGCTGGCGCTGCTGTCGGGCGTCGTGTTCAAGCTGGCCAAGGGTCAGAAAGACGCTGGCCGGACGCACACTGCGGATACGCCGGAAGAGCCGAACGAGTATTGATAATACTCGGACGGCGGTAACCAACAAAAAGGGCCGGGAGCTGGGTTCAGCTTCCGGCCCTTTTGCTTGGGGCTAAGACCATCGCCTTGTCAGACGCGGCCGAAAAGCCGGTCGAGCCAGCTCGGCTCGTGCATCGGCTGCACCTTGCCATAGGTGGCGTAGCGCAGGCTCGCATCGCTCCAAGGACGCGGGTTGGTCCATGTATCGCCGCGGCTCGACGTGTAAATCCTACTCGACATATCCGGCCTCCTTCATTGACCTGTTTTCCGATGCTGCGACTTGCCTCGACTCGTCGTCAGTGAAGAACGGTCTACCGCAGCCAATCTGAATTGCCGGTGGCGCGGATATTTCGCGGAGGTTCAGTTTTGTTAATGCTGGACGCGCTTCAAGTTAACGCTCGGTGCCACCCCGGCTCCACACCAGCCAGACGAGCAGCAGGCTGGCGAGCGGCATAAGGTTCACCCCCAGCGGCAACGCCAGAGCCCGCGTCGCATAAGGTGCGGCCCAGAGCGCGACGAGCGCCAGCTTCTCGTAATCGCGGAAGCCCCGCGCCAGCCCCTCGCGCACCAGCCACAGCACGGGCAGGATCAGGAAAGGCAGATCATAGCTGAAGAGGTAAGGCGACGTGAGCGCGGTCGCGGCGAGCACCAGCGCGCCACTCGCCAGCATATCGCCATTGAAGCGCCGCGCGGCCAGCGTCGCCAGCACGATCATCGCCAGCGCAATCACGCCGTGCACCGCCAGCGCCAGCATTTCCGGCGCGAAGAGGCTGAGCTGGCTGTAAGGCGTCGCCATGCGCAGGTAGAAGGCCGCATCGGCGCTGCGCATCAGCGCCGCGCTCGCATCCCAACTGGTGGTGTAGGCGAGCATGATCTCCGTGCCGAAGGCGAGCCAAGACAAACCGAGCCAGCCCACCGCCGCAACGCCGGTCGCGATAAAAGCTTTCCACCGCCCCGCGCCTGCCAGCCAGAAGGGGATGAGCAACGCCAGATGCGGCTTGATAACGAGCGCCCCGAGCAAGGCCGCAGCAAGCAGCGGGCGCTTGTCCACCAGCGCCACCCCGCCCAGCAGCAGCGCGCCGGTCAGCAAACCGGTTTGCGCATGGCCTGCGGCGAGCAGGGCTCCGGGAAAGACCAGCACCAGAGGCCACAAGCGGGGAAAGGCGCGGATGCCCGCCCAGGCCCACAAGGCATAGGTCACGGCGACCCACACGATCCACGCAACCGGAAAGGGTAAGGCACCGAAGGGCGCCGCGAGGAACAGGAAAGGCGGCGGATTGACGAAGGCGAACCAGCCGGTGCTGCCCGTGCCGGTCTGCACCCGCTCCTGCACCGCAAGGTCGTAAGCCGCAGCCGGATCGCCCGCGAGCGTGACATGGCCCGCACCCCAAAAGGCGAGGAAATCGGAGCCGTCCGGCCCCATCGCCTTCGCGTAGCTGTTCACCAGCAAAGCAAGGCTGGCGAGTGCAAGAATCGCCGCATATCCGCGCACACGCTCGCCCGTCAGCCAGTCGGCTGTGCGGATGTGGTCGATGATGCGCGCGGTCATAGGCGAGGCCTTAGCGCGATATGGTTAATTTGGGATAGAAGGAAGCTGGATCCCCGCCTTCGCGGGGATGACGAATGAGAGGAGCTAGGCTGCGTTGGACCTTCGAATCGGTCGTTCCAAGACCGACCGAGGCCACGCGGCCGACCCGCAGGTGCCGCGCAGCCGGAACGCAGTCCCGGCGGAGCGAACAGCACCGAGGACGAAAGCGCGGATGCGGTTTCGAAAATAATGGCAGGGGCGAAGGGACTCGAACCCATGACCCTCGGTTTTGGAGACCGATGCTCTACCAACTGAGCTACACCCCTGCAGGGAGGTGCGCCTCTATAACGCGGCGCGGGCGATGGCAAGCAGGGAAGTGGCGACGGACACCGGCGAAGCTGCTAGAGTCGCAGTAATGCACGCGCCCGCGCCTCCGATCATTCCGCCCGAAACGCTGCTGCTCGCCTATCGCAGCGGGCTGTTTCCGATGGCCGATTCGCGGCAGGACGAAGACGTGTTCTGGGTCGAACCGCGCCAGCGGGCTATTCTGCCGCTCGACGGCTTCCGCTGTTCGAAATCGCTCACCAAGATCATCAAGCAGGATCGCTTTACCGTGCGCGTCGATGGCGATTTTGCGGCGGTGATTGCTGCCTGCGCGCAGCCGCGCCCCGATCATCCCGAAACCTGGATCAGCCATGTGATCGATGCGAGCTACCGCAATCTGTACCGCCAAGGCTTTGCCCATTCGGTCGAATGCTGGCGCGATGGCGCGCTGTTAGGCGGGTTGTATGGCGTGGCGTTTGACCGCGTATTCTGCGGCGAGAGTATGTTCAGCCGCGCCGATAATGCCAGCAAGGTCGCGCTCGCATGGCTCGTGGCGCTGATGCGAAGGGCGGGCTACGTTCTGCTCGATTGCCAGTTCATCACCGGCCACCTCGCCTCGCTGGGTGCGGTCGAAGTCAGCCGTGATCGCTATCAGGAAATGCTGCACGCGGCCTGCGCCGCACAACCAGCCATGACTCTGCCGCAAGCGCTTGCGCAGGTGTATCAGGCCTCTTCCGCAGCGGGTTCGGCGGGTTCCGAAGCCGGCGCGTCTGGCGCGTCTTCCTCGCCGGGGAAGCTCATAGCGCAGTCCTTTACCCAGACATCATAGACCGGGTGCTCCACCACATTGATGCTGGGCAGTTCCTTGAACAGCCAGCCGGAGAAGACCCTCATCCATTGCGGTTCTTCGCCCGCAGCAGGGCGTTCATTGACCAGTACCTGCACGAAAGCGCCCGTTTGCTGAGGGTCTTCCCAAGGCGCGGTCCGCTCGCAAGCGGCGAGGCGGATGATGACATCGTCGATCCGCTGCTGCTCGCCGGGGCGCATTTCCAGCTCGCGGGTTTCGTTATTGCGCTTGTTGACGAGGCCGATGGTCGCCATCCGTTCGGCCATCGGTGTGCCGAGCGCCTGCGCGGCCTCGATCCCTTCGGCAACTTCCGGCGAGACATTGCGCGCCAGCTCTTCGGGGATATCGGTCTCTTCCGCCGCCGGTTCGGGCGCTTCGCCGCCGCACGCGGAGAGAGCGGCTATTGCCAGAAGAGCGATGCCGGCGCGCATCCGATCAGCCTTCCGGCGACCACGCTTCGTAATCGCCGGTTGCGCCAGCGCGCTTGCCGCCGCGTTCCAGCGCGCCTGCGGGCAGGTATCGCGAATCGGTGCCGGTGGCGTTGGGCGTGTAGTCGACTTCCCAGATCTTGGGCGGTGGCAAATGGCTTTCGGGCAATTCGTCATACGAACCGTGCAGCCAGCCATGCCATTCGGACGGCACGCGGCTCGCATCATTGGGGCCGTTATAGATCACCCAGCGACGCTCCCGCTGGCCGTCTTTCACCCGCTTGGTGCGGTAATATTTGTTGCCCTGCGCATCGGTGCCGACGTGTTCGCCGTTCTTGAACGACCACCACAGCGTGCCAATGGTGGCACCGTCCCACCAGGTGAAAATTTTCATCAGAAGGCTCATGCGCCCGCCCTTAGCCTGATCATTGCCCTGCGCCAAGCGGGCTTATGCCAATGGATTATTGTTCCCACGAAACGGTATCGCCCGGTTCGATCCCCAGTTCTTCGGAGGTTCCGCCGAGCAGTTCGAGCACCGCGATGGCGGGCGCTTCGGAGTCGACCGTTTCTTCGTTGTAAGGAATGCCCTCGCCGATATTGATGATCGTCCCGTCCTCGGCGATGAAAATGATGTCGAGCGGCAGGAAGGTGTTGCGCATCCAGAAGCCGAGATCGCGCGGCTCTTCATAGGGAAACAGCATCGCGGTGTCGGGCGCCATTTCGCTGCGGAACATCATGCCGCGCGCCTTCTGTTCGTCAGTGGCGGCCACTTCGGTGCGGAAAGTGTGCGTCCCTTCATCGGTGGTGACAGTGACATCGATGACTTCAAGACCCGATTCGGGATCCACATTGTCATTGGCAGCGGCCTGCCCTGCGGCAGTGGTCGGCTCGGGCGTGGCGTCGGCGGTTTCACCATTGCACGCGACCAAGGCCAGCGCGGCCACCAGTCCAAAGGGTTTAAAAAGGGCGGTCATCAGTCTGTTCCTCTGCTTCGGCGAGCCACCGGCGCGCCTGCTCTTCGGTTTCCGCGTCGATTACCGCGCGGGCATGGTCGAATGTGTGGCCTGCGCGCAGCATTGCTGCAATGGCTTTTTCCCGCTTTTCCCTGTCCATAGCCTGACTGGCAAAGGGCCCGAAGCGGCGCTTTTGCGCCAGATGCAGTGCGGCGCGGCGTTTCTCCGCTTCATCGGGCGCCACTTCCTCGCGCACCGGCTCGGCTATACCCGCTTGCCCCAGCGCCTGGCTGACCCGCGCTCCGCCATAGCCGCGCCGCAGCAGATCGCCTGCCCGCATCCGCGCATAGGCTGCATCATCGACATACCCCTTGGCGACGAAATCCGCGACAAGGCCAGCCACATCGGGCGGCGGGTCACCCGCTGCCTCGTCCCAGCCGCGCTCGTAGAGTTTGCGCTGCAAATACCGCTCCAGCTTGGCCGCGCTGGTGGCGTATCGGGCCGCGTAAGACAGTGCCAGATCGTGCAATTGCGCCGGCGAAAGCGGCTTTTTGGGCCGTCGCTCTGTCTTGCGCTTATGTCGATTGCCGTCCATTGGCCTTATTCGTGCCACACTTCCCTTCAAATGGGAAAGTTTACTGCGGTGCCGACCTTTTCCGGCGCCGCATTTTTGAATACGGGGACGCGCCGCAGAAGCGCGGAATGGACATAAAGAGGGTATTCGCACATTCTTATGACTGAGCTGACACCTACGCCAAACGACTGCCCGCTGCCGCGCCGGCGGTCCGATTTCGCTACGTTCAACGAAGCGATCGATTATGCGGCGCGAAGCCTCAAGGGCATGAATTTCCACGACGCGCGGGGGACGCTGGAGCGGGTCTACACCTACACGCAGATGCGTGAAGACGGGTTGGCGAATGCCTACCGTCTCGCCAATCTGGGTCTGGTCAAAGGCGACCGCGTTGCCCTGATCGCCGAAACCGCGCCCGAATTTGTCGCCGCGTTCTGCGGCTGCGTCTATTCCGGCGCATGGCCGGTGCCGCTGCCTTTGCCCACCACCTTTGGCGGCAAGGAAAGCTATATCGAGCAATTGGGCGTGCAATTGTCGAGCAGCGACCCCGCGCTGCTGCTCTACCCTGCCGAAATCGCCGAAATGGGCGCGGCGGCGGCGGCCAACCAAGGCTGCAAGGGCATGACCTGGGACGAGTTTGCCGCGCTCGATGCAAGCGAGACCGACCTGCCCGACGCGGATCCCGACGATATCTGCTATCTGCAATATTCTTCCGGTTCGACGCGTTTCCCCACCGGCGTTGCCGTCACCCACCGCGCGCTGCTGCACAATCTCTATGGCCACGCGACCTCGATGCATATCGGCGAAGGCGATCGCGGCGTCAGCTGGCTGCCTTTCTACCACGATATGGGCCTTGTCGGCTGCTTCCTCTCGATGGTCGGCAATCAGGTGAGCGCGGATTATCTGCGCACCGAGCATTTCGCCCGCCGCCCGCTGGCATGGCTCGATCTCATCAGCCGCAACGAGGGCAATTCGATGAGCTATTCGCCGACTTTCGGCTATGACATTTGTGCGCGCCGGATTTCGAGCCAGAGCCATGTCGCCGACCGGTTCGACCTGTCGCGCTGGCGGCTCGCGGGCAATGGCGCGGACATGATCCGGCCCGACGTGATGCAGAATTTCGTCAACGCCTTTGCCGATGCGGGTTTCAAGGCGAGCGCCTTCACCCCGTCCTATGGCTTGGCTGAAGCGACCCTAGCGGTCACGGTAATGCCGCCGGGCGAAGGGATCCGCGTCGAGCTGGTCGAGGAAGAGCGGCTGTCAGGCGGTGCCCGCGATCTTTCCCGCCCCGCGCGCTACCGCGCCATCGTCAATTGCGGCAAGCCGATGCCCGATATGGACGTCGAAATTCGCGGCGAGAATGGCGATGCCAAGGGCGATCACCAGATCGGCAAAGTCTGGTGCCGCGGCCCCAGCGTCATGCACTCCTATTTCCGCGATCCGCAGGCGACCGAAGACTGTCTGGTCGATGGCTGGCTCGATACCGGCGACATGGGCTATATGGCCGATGGCTATCTGTTCATTGTCGGCCGCGCCAAGGACATGATTATCATCAACGGCAAGAACCACTGGCCGCAGGATATCGAATGGGCGGTGGAACAGTTGCCCGGCTTCAACCACGGCGACATCGCTGCCTTTGCACTAGAGACCGAAACCGGCGAGGAAACCGCTGCCGTGCTGGTGCATTGCCGCGTCTCCGATCCCGAAGAACGGGTGAAGCTGCGCGACCAGATCGCGGACAAGGTGCGCGCCGTAACCGGCATGAGCTGCGTCGTCGAACTGGTGCCCCCGCGCACGCTTCCGCGCACCAGCTCGGGCAAGCTGAGCCGCGCCAAGGCGAAGAAGCTGTATCTGTCGGGCGAGATTATTCCGCTCGATCTGGCGGCCTAACCTACCAGCATAACGCCGAGGACATAGAGCAACGCGACCAGTCCCACGCCCCATACCAGCGTGCGGATGATCGGGATGCCTGTCCAGTAGAGCGGCAGATAGAGCACGCGCGCGCCCAGCCAAACCCAGGCGGCGATTGCCGTCTGCGCATTGGCCTTGTCCGCCAGCACCACGCCAAACAGCGCGATGATCGCCAGCGGCAGCGTTTCGAGGAAATTGCCCCGCGCCCGTTCCAGCCGTGCGGCAAGGAAGTTCAGCGGCGGCAAGTCCTCGTCCCTCGCGCCGGTGTTCCAGTCGACGCCATATTGCTTGGTCTTGAAATGCGCGGCGGCAAAGACGTGGACGAGCAGCAAAATGCCCGCCAGCGCCAATACAGTCAGTTCGGCAGGCATTATTCGCTCTCCTCTTCGCCCATCATCGCCCAATCGAGCGTTACCGTGCCATAACCCGCGCCGGTTTCCTCGGCATCCATAGCGCTTCGCTGCGAAGCGAGCGCCGCGCGCAATGAGGCGATCGCCTCATCAGGCCCGCGCATCTGCACCCGCACACCGGTGCGCGCCTGCGCCCAGTCCGCCAGCATCAGCGCGCGGCGGCCTTCAGCCGTCATGTCCTCGCCCGAAAAAGTGACATCGGGCAGCGGCCGCAGCGGCGGGGTGATGCGGATATCCCATTCGGGCTCGGTCGCATCGATCCTGTTCTCAAGCTCGTAATAGGCCGCAAGGCTCGCGCCATCGAGCGGGCGTGCCACCACCAGCGCGCGGCGGCGTTCGCGGTCCACCGTCACATCCTCCACCGGAACCCCTGCCAGCAGTGCGAGCCGTTCGGCAATGTCCTCTGCCGTGGCGCGCATTTGCGCTTCCTGCTCGCGCGCCTGCGCCAGCTGCGCCTCTTCCTGCGCCTGTGTGCCGGTGCCGATGATGACCTGGCTGAGCGTAACATCAACCTCGCGGTCGAAGCGTTCGGTCAGACGGCGCTCCGCCTCGCCTTCGGCATTTGCGACAAATTCGGGCGTGAAGACGGTAGCGGTGACGTTCATCCTATTGCCGTCGAACGTGCTGTCCACCTGCGCATTGATGGGGCGGTCACCGAACACTTCCTCGACAATCGTTGTCGCGCCGCGCTGGGCGCGGGTTTCGTCGACGATCTGCAACAGCGAAAGCAGCAGCGGCACCGCCAGCACAACAAAGGCGCTGAAGATCAGGAAGGCCTGCATCTGCGTCTGCTTTTCGGTCAGGCTGGAGGAGAAGCCGTAAGCACGCGCCATCGCGGTTGCGGTCAGCGCAATCGCGGTCAAGTTGGTGATAAAGAGGAACAGCGCGCCCCAGAACACCGTCGCGTTCATGGTCGCAAGGCCGAAACCCACCACCGCGAGCGGCGGCATCAATGCGGTCGCAATCGCCACGCCGACGATCGTTCCCTCGCGCCCGCGGATCATCGCATAGGCGCCCGCAATCGACGAGAAGATCGCCACGCCCAGATCGAGCAGGCTGGGTCGTGTACGCGCGGCGATCTCTGCCGTTATCGCTTGCAAGGGCGACATGAAGACGATCAGCGCGGTGAACAGGATGGCAAAGGCCGTGCCAATAGCGAGCGATTTGGCCGACTGTCGCAGCCACTTGTAATCGCCGATGGCCAGCGCAAAGCCGACGCCCATAATCGGGTCCATCAGCGGGCTGAGCAACATCGCCCCGATCACCACCGCTGCGCTGCCTTGCAGCAGACCAAGAATGGCGATCCCTGCCGACATACAGGTCATCAGCAGATAGCGCGCGGACAGGGCGCATTCGGCGCGGCGCTTTTCGATCACCGCGATCTGGTCGACCGTGCCCGAAACGTCCTTCTGCCACCAATGGTCGAACGTATGGAGGAAATCGCTGAGGCCCTGCCGCAGGCTCTTGGCCTCGGTCGGGGCGGCGGCTGCATTGGCCGTGGCGGCTCCGGTTTGGGCCCCGGTTTCTGCCCCGGTTTTTGCTGGCGCGTTTGGTGTTTGCATTGCGGTCCAATATCGCGGAAACTCGCGCTACACAAAGGTTGAAACGCGTGTCTTGCATTCCTAATACAGTGGAAAGCACGCCGCATCAGGGCAGGAAGGGAAGAACGCCGCGATGGCCACGAGCAATGAGACCACAACCGCAACCGCGCTTGATCTGCAACTGACGCCGCCTGATCCGGTGCCCGTCGTCGCTCCCGAAAAGGCGGTGGGCCTTGTTCCCGTGAGCGAGGAGAAGCGCACCGCGTTGCAGCAAAAGGTCGATGGTTTTGTCGAAGAGCTGATTGCGCTGGATGCCAATTCGCCCGATTTCGGCAAGAAGGTGGACCAGATCACCAATATGGGGCGCAAGGAAATCATGGCGGCGAGCCAGATGTCCAACCGCTTCCTCGATCGCCCGGTGCGCGCGATGGACCAGGAATCGGGCGTGGGCGCCGATCTTGCCGAACTGCGCCGCACGGTCGAAGACCTCGATCCCGGCCGCAAGGGCAAGCTGACCGGGCGCAAGCTCCTCGGCATCATCCCGCTGGGCAACCGGCTGAAGAACTATTTCGACAGCTACACCTCGGCCCAAAGCCACATCCAGTCGATCCTCGCCCGCTTAGCCAGCGGCAAGGACGAGCTGATCATGGACAATGCCGCGATCGACGTCGAACGGCAGAAGCTGTGGGAAGCGATGGGCAATCTGGAACAGATGATCCATATCGGCAAATCGCTGGATGCCGAGCTGGAGGAAAAGGCCGCCGAACTCGACGCGACCGATCCGGAAAAGGCCAAGGCTATCCGCGAAACCGCTTTGTTCTATGTCCGCCAGCGGGTGCAGGATCTGCTCACGCAAATGGCTGTGAGCGTGCAGGGCTATCTCGCGCTCGATCTGGTCAAGAAGAACAATGTCGAGCTGGTGAAGGGCGTTGACCGCGCCAGCACCACCACGGTCGGCGCGCTGCGCACGGCGGTGACGGTGGCGCAGGCGATGACCAACCAGAAGCTGGTGCTCGGGCAGATCACCGCGCTCAACCAGACCACCGCGGGCATCATCGATTCGACCGGCGAATTGCTGCGGTCCAACACCGCGCAAATCCACGAACAGGCCGCCAGCAGCACCATCCCGATGGAGACGCTGCAACGCGCCTTCCAGAATATTTACGACACGATGGACGAGGTGGACAGCTTCAAGCTGCGCGCGCTCGATTCGATGAAGCAGACGGTCACCACGCTGTCGGCAGAAGTCGAAAAATCGAAGGGCTATATCGCCCGCGCCGAGGGCCAGGCACAGGCCGCGCGGCAGGTGCAGGATAGCGGCCTGCTGACGCTGGAGCCGTAAGGGCCAGCCGATGAGCAGCATCAACGAGTCCGACCGTATTCTTGCCGAGAGCCGCGCCGTGCTGCGCGACAACCAGAATGGCGGTCGGCACCGGCGGGCGCTGGGGTCAATCGGAGAAGGGTCAGCGCGCATCAGGCGCAGTAACTTCAAGACGCGTATTCGCAACATCATCATCGCTGCTTTTACGATTTTTCTGGCGGCGGGAATCGCGGGAGCGATGTTCAACGGTATCGGCTTCTGGGGCGTGATGATGGTGCTGGTGAGCGTGATCGTCGCCACCGCCATCTTCTCGAATTACCCCAAAGTGAAGGTACCCCAACGCGCCGACTTACGCCGCACCCAGGACGCGCGGCAATTGGTCGCGCGCACCGAATTGTGGCTCGAAAGCCAGAGTGCCGGCCTGCCCGCGCCTGCGCAGACCATCGTCGCGCAGCTCGGTACGCAACTGGATGCGCTGGGCCAGCAGCTCGCCCATGTCGATCCCGCGCATGAGGCGGCGGGCGAAGTGCGCAAGCTGGTGGGCGAAATCCTGCCCGAGACCATCGAAAGCTACACCCGCATCCCCGCGCATCTGCGGCAGGAGGAGCGCGCGGGTTCGACGCCTGACCAGCAGCTTGTCAGCAGTCTCGGCAAGATCAGCAAGGAGATCGACAGCGTCACCCGCCAGCTTGCGCAAGGCTCGCTGGATGATCTGGCGATCAAAAACCGCTATCTCGATTACCGCTACGGCGATGCCGACGGCATGGCGCTGCCCGAACCCGCCGAGCAAGGTTCGGGCGTGCCGCTCCCCGATTTCGACCGCGCCAAAACGCCCAGCGGACCGGGCAGCTGATGGACGTTTCGGTTCCCCATAATCTGGGCCGCGAAGAAGTGCGGCGGCGGCTGCGCGAAAAGGGCCACACGATCGGCGATGGTATTCCCGGCGGCATGGCCGAGGTCGTGACCGACTGGCCGAGCGAAGACCGCATGACAATGGCCATCAGCGCGATGGGCCAATCGCTCACCGGCCATATCGATATCGAAGACAATGCCGTGCGCATCGCGATGCAATTGCCGCCTGCCCTGGGGTTCCTCAAACCGATTGTCGATGCCGCGATCCAGCAGCATGGCGAGAAATTGCTGGAGCCTCCGAGGGATTAGAGGCGCCTTTTTCGGCTGAAATCCCCCCTCCCCGTGGGGAGGGGCCGGGGGTGGGGGTTCCACGCCACTGATGCCGAACCCCCATCCCAACCCTTCCCCAAGGGGAAGGGCTTTTGGGCTTAGCCGCAAGAAGCCTAAAGCTCCCGCTCTTTCTCCAGATATTCTTCCGGAATGCGCAGCGCCTTGGTGGCTTCCTGCGTTTCACGCAGGAACAGCACTAGCGCCCACATCAACAGGCCGATGGCGATGATGAAGGTGCCCGCGACCGCCAGATTGAGGTGCAGGCCGAGAAACTCCTGCACGAACAACAGCATCACGGTAACGCCGATGGCAAGCCCAGCCAGCACCAGCAGCCGCATCGCCGATCCGATCAGCGTGATGCGCAGATCGAGCGTGCGGATTTCGCGGACCACCAGATCATGCTCCATCCCCTGCGTCGCGCCGTGGCGCTGCTGCAATTCGCGGCTGCGATCGACCACGCGGCCCAGCCGGTTGGCGAGCGTCGAGAGGATATTGCCCAGCGCCACCAGCACAAACACCGGCGCGAGCGCCAATTGGATCGTCTGCGCGATCATGCCGTCGGCAACGGGGAGCAAAACCAGCATCGCGCGCGGCCCTACTGCTTGCTCGCGCCGGTCAGCTTGCCGACCTTCTGCGCGCCGTCCATCGTGGTAACGAGCACTTCGTTGCCGTCCACCACAATCGCCACATCGGTGAGGCCGATGGCGGAAATCCGCGGCCCGTCGGTTTCGGCGAGCACACCCGCGCAATCGACCAGCTCGACTGCGCCGCGTGTCGTATTGCCGCTTTCGTCCTGCTCGCGCGCATCGCGCAAGGCAGGCCAGCCGCCAATATCCGACCAGCCCATCGACACCGGCACCATCGCGGCGCGCTTGGTGTTCTCCATCACCGCATAGTCGACCGAATCGCCCTCGATTGCGGCGAAGGGTTCGGGCAGCGGATGCAGCCGGGCACCCTCCTCGCTCGCTCCCGCCATCGCATCGCGCACCGCCTGCGCCATCGCCGGGCGATGGGTGGCGAGTTCGTCCATGAAAGCCCCGGCGCGGAAGGCGAAGATGCCGCCATTCCAGCTATAGCCGCCATGGGCGAGAAATTCGCTCGCACGCGCCAGATCGGGCTTCTCGACAAACCGCTCGATGGCATAGCCGCCGGGAAGTTCGTCCCCGCGCAGGATATAGCCATAGCCGGTTTCGGGATGCGTCGGGGTGATGCCGAAAGCGACCATGTGATCGTCCCGCGCCAGCTCCGCCGCCGCCTGCGCCGCCGCGCGAAACGCCGCGACATCGGCGATATGGTGGTCGCTCGGGCACACCAGCATGATCGCATCGTCGGGCAGAGAAGTGGCCGCCAGCGCAATCGCGGGCGCGGTGTTCTTGGCCTGCGGTTCGACGATGATGCGGGAATTCGCCCCGCCCAGTTGCGCCTCCACATGGGGCAGATGCGCGGTGCCGGTGACGATGATCGGATCGGCGAATTGCGCCGCATCAGCGCAGCGCGCCAGTGTCTGTTCGAACAAAGTGGTGTCGCCCACCAGCGGCAGGAACGGCTTGGGCAGGCTCTTGCGGCTCTTGGGCCAAAGCCGCGTGCCGCTGCCGCCGCACATGATTACGGGGTGGATTTTGCTCATGCGAAGTCCCTGTGCAATTCCCCGCCGCACTGCAAGGCGATTGTTGCGCGTGGGTTACGAACGCGCGCGGAAATCGACGCGGTAGCCGTAGCGTGCTTCGACCGGCGTGCCATCTGCCGTGGTGGCGGGATTGAAGCGGATGCGCTCGATCACCAGCGGGCAAACGCGCGCGGTTGTCTCGGCATCCACCTGCGTATTGGCGACGGTGCAACTACGCGCACGGCCATCGGTGGTGACGGTAAAATGCACGGTGACCGATTGGCCGAAACGCGCCGCACGTCCGCCCTCGGGAATCGGAAAATCGCGCGCTTCGTTGAGCTCGCCCGAACGCACCGACGGCCCGACCGCCACCGCGCCGCCAGTGCCTGACCCGCGCCGCCCGCTGCCCGTACCCTCGCCTTCGCCGCCCGCGCCGGTGCCATCGCCCTGATCGCGCGCGCCCGAATTGTTCGCCGTGCCGGTAGAGGTCGCGCGCGGTGCGGGGGTCTGGCGCGGCAAGGGCTGCGGCGGCGCCATCACTTCGCGCGGCGTCGCCTCGCGCCCTTCCGCGCCAGCTGCGCCTTCATCGGGCTGCGGCGGCGCATCGCTCGGCTCGGCATCAGGAGGCGGGGGCGCGGTGATGGTGACCGAGATGACCGAGGTGGCGCGTTCCACCACGCTGGCGGTAAATTCGGGCGCGAGCAGCCGCGCGAGGCCCGCGAGCGCGACAATATGGAACAGGCCAATGAGCACGACCAGCTTCCAGTCGAGCTTCTTGCGGTCGGTCGAGTAGGTGTCAGCCATGCGCGATTTACCCCCGCCACAGCGGGAAAGGCAAGGCTGCGTCTCGACCTGTCGCTGGCGAGAGCTTAACAGGCGGAGCATGACCGGCTCCTATCGCTTCGCCATCGATCGCGGCGGCACCTTTACCGATGTCGTGGCGCAATTGCCCGATGGCCGCGTGGTGACGGCGAAGCTGCTCTCCAGCAATCCCGAGCACTATCCCGATGCCGCGAGCGAGGCGGTGCGGCGGATACAGGCCGAACATGGCGCAGCGCCGATTGCCGAGCTGCGCATCGGCACCACGATTGCCACCAACGCTTTGCTGGAGCGTGAAGGCGCGGAAGTCGCGCTGGCGATCACCAAGGGGCACCGTGACGCGCTGCGGATCGGCAACCAGGCGCGGCCCGATATTTTCGCGAGGCATATCGTTAAGCCCGAACGGCTGGAGCGCCACGTGGTCGAAATCGCCGAGCGGATGGACGCGGATGGCGAAGTGCTGCTGCCGCTCGACGAGGAGGCGGCGCGGCGCGATTTGCAGGCCTTTCGCGAGGCGGGTGTCGATGCGCTCGCCATCGTGCTGCTGCATGGCTGGACGTATACAGCGCACGAGGCGCGGGTGGCGGAAATCGCCCGCGAGCTGGGCTTTGCGCAGGTCAGCGTCGGCCACGAAGTCTCGCCACTCATCCGGCTGGTGCCGCGCGGCGATACGAGTGTGGCGGACGCCTATCTCTCACCGGTGATCCGCGCCTATGTCGAGCAATTGGCCGCGCGCCTGCCTGATCATGGCGATCTGCGGTTCATGCAATCGAATGGCGGGCTGACCGATGCCCGCGCCTTTCGCGGCAAGGATGCCGTGCTCTCTGGCCCCGCCGGCGGCGTGGTCGGCATAGCGACGACCGCGCAGCGGCTCGGCTATCAGCGGCTCATCGGTTTCGACATGGGCGGGACGAGCACCGATGTCTGCCTGTTTGCCGGAGACTATGCGCGCACCGGCGATAGCGTGGTCGCGGGCGTGCGTATCGCCGCGCCGATGATGCAGGTGCATACGGTGGCGGCGGGGGGCGGCTCGATCTGCCGGTTTGACGGGCAGCGGCTGCGCGTCGGACCGCAAAGCGCGGGCGCGGATCCCGGCCCCGCCTGCTACCGCAAGGGCGGGCCGCTGACGGTGACCGATTGCAATCTGGTGCTGGGGCGGATCGACCCCGCGCAGTTCCCCGCCGTGTTCGGCCCGCATGGCGACGCGCCGCTCGACCCTGAAGCCGCTCACAAGCGGCTGGAAGAGGTGCGCGCTGCCTTGCCCGATCCGATGAGCGCGGATGAACTGGCCGAGGGTTTCCTAACCATCGCGGTCGATGAAATGGCCAATGCCATCCGCAAGATCAGCACCGCGCGCGGGCATGATGTGACGACTTATGCGCTCGCCTGCTTTGGCGGGGCGGGCGGACAATTCGCCTGCCGCGTGGCGGACGAGCTGGGGATGGAGACGGTGCTGATCCACCCCTTCGCCGGAATGCTCAGCGCCTATGGCATCGGCCTCGCCCCCGTCACCGCGATGCGCGAGGCGGGCGTAGTGCGACCGCTCAGCGAAGACTTTACCGAAGGTCTGATGAAGCTGCGCGCGGAGGCGGAGGACGAGCTGCTGGCGCAGGGCATTGCGGCGGAAACGATCACCCTCACCAACAGGCTGCGGCTGCGCTTCGAGGGGAGCGATACGACGCTCGATCTGCCGCTCACAGATAGAGTTGAGGCGGATTTCCGCGCCGCGCACCGCAAACGCTTCGGCTGGTCGGACGATAGCGCGCCGCTCATGCTCGAAGCGATCAGCGTGGAGGCGCAGGGCACCAGTGGCGGGCTGGGCGATGCCGATATCGGTCAGGTCGCGCCGCTTCCCGCAGGCGAAGCGCGCAACGGCCCCGCCATCCTGCCCGCTGCAGGTTCCACCACCGTGCTGGAGGAAGGCTGGCAGGCTGCTTGCGAGGCAGACGGCTCGCTCGTCCTCACCCGCTCTGTGCCGCGCCAGCGCGCACCGGCGGCAGGCACGCAGGTCGACCCGGTCCGCCTCGCCATATTCAACAATCTGTTCATGGCGATTGCGGAGGAAATGGGCGTGGTGCTCGAAGCCACCGCCAGCTCGGTCAATATCAAGGAGCGGCTCGATTTCTCCTGCGCGCTGTTCGATGCGACGGGCAATCTGATCGCCAATGCGCCGCATATTCCCGTGCATCTGGGCAGTATGGGAGCGAGCATCCAGCGGGTGATTGCCAACCGTTCGGGCAGCGAGCGCGGAATCAGGCGCGGCGATGCCTATATCGTCAACGATCCCTATCACGGCGGCACGCATCTGCCCGATGTGACGGTGATCGCGCCGGTGTTCTGGGACGATGAGGCTGGGGAGCCGCACGCCTTCGTCGCTGCAAGGGGGCACCACGCCGATATTGGCGGGATAGCGCCCGGCTCGATGCCGCCCGACAGCCGCAGCATCGATGATGAAGGCATCAGGCTCGACGATGTGCTGCTGGTGGATGAAGGGCGCTTTCTAGAGCGCGACATTTTCGACATTCTCACGAGCGGCGAGCATCCCGCTCGCAATCCCCTGCGCAATATCGCCGATCTGAAAGCCCAGCTCGCCGCCTGCGCGCGCGGGAGCGACCTGCTCGGCGCGGCGGCGCAGGAGCATTCAGGCGCAGTGGTCGCCGCCTATATGGGCCATGTGCTCGACAATGGCGAAGCCGCCGTGCGCGCGCTGCTGGAGCATTTGCCCGAAGGCGCTTTCAGCTACGCGATGGACAATGGCGCGCAGGTGGCGGTGCGCATCGCCATCGACCGTGCGGCGCGCAGCGCACTGTTCGATTTTACCGGCACCAGCGCGCAATTGCCCGACAATTTCAACGCGCCCGAAGCGATCACCCGCGCCGCCGTGCTCTATGCGCTCAGGTGCCTTATCGACGATGATGTGCCCTTGAACGATGGCTGCCTGCGTCCTGTAACTCTGCGCATTCCCGAAGGCTCCATGCTCAGCCCCAACCCGCCCGCCGCGATTGTTGCGGGGAATGTGGAAACGAGCCAGGTCGTCACCGATGCCGTCTTCGCCGCCTGCGGTGCGCTCGCGCCGTCGCAGGGGACGATGAACAACCTCACTTTCGGCAACGAGCGCCACCAATATTACGAGACGATCTGTGGCGGGTCGGGCGCAGGGCCGACGCATCCCGGCACCGATGCGGTGCAAACGCATATGACCAATTCGCGCCTCACCGATCCCGAAGTGCTCGAAACCCGCCTGCCGGTTCGCGTGCTGGGCTTTTCCGTGCGCGAGGGATCGGGGGGCACAGGCGCGCAGACGGGTGGCAACGGGGTCGAGAGGCGCATAGAGTTTACAGAAGCAATGCGCGTGCAAATGCTCGCCAACCGCCGCCGCGTGGCCCCGCGCGGGCTGGCGGGCGGCGGCGACGCGCAGGCAGGGGAGACATTTGTGGAGCATTCCGACGGGCGCGTGACGCAGCTTGGCGCAACCGGCGCGGCCGATGTCGAACCCGGCGATGTTATCACCATCCGTACGCCGGGCGGTGGCGGTTATGGAGATGCGGCATGAGCATTGATGCAGGGCTGGCCGGACGTTTTGCGCGCACTGCGCTTTCCCATGTGGCGCAGGAATATCCCAACAAGCTCGACCATGTGATGGCGGGCCCACAGGATGTGCTGTCGCCCGCCACATTGCACCCCGCTTTCCCCGGCAGTTTCGACTGGCACAGCTGCGTCCACAGCTGGTGGACTTTGCTCACTATCCGCCGCCTCTATCCCGACCTGCCCGAAGCGCCGGCGATCACCGCGCTCGCCGATAGCACGTTCACGGCGGAGAAGCTGGGAGCAGAACTCGCCTATGCGCAGCGCCCGCAATCGCGCGCCTTCGAGCGGCCTTATGGCTGGGCGTGGTATGCGATGCTGCATCTAGAAGCCTCGCGCTCGCCGGAAAAACCGTGGGCGCAGCATATGGAGCCGCTCGCGCGCCATTTTGCCGCGGGCTGGCGCGATTATCTGGGCATCCTTGCCTACCCCATCCGCGCGGGCACCCATTTCAACACCGCATTCGCCATGCGGCTGGTGCTCGACTGGGCGGAGGTGTTCGACCCCGCGCTCGCAAAGCTGATGGCGGACAAGGCGATGGAATGGTTCGCCGCCCATGCCGATGTGCATCCGATCGAACCATCGGGCGATGATTTCCTGTCGGGCACGCTCACCGTCGCGCAAGTCATGCGCAAGGTGGGCCGTGTGCCATTCGACGACTGGCTGGAGCAATATCTGCCGGCCTTGCGCGAAGGCCGCCCCGCTTGCCTCTTCGATCCGGTCGTCCCGCGCGACCGCAGCGATGGCAAGATGGCGCATCTCGACGGTTTCAACCTCTCGCGCGCATGGAGCTGGATCGAGATCGGCAATGCGAAGCGGCTGGGCAAGGCCCATGCGACGCCCGAATTGGCTCTCTACAATGCGAGCATCGAGCAGGTGGACAAGGATTATATGTCTTCGCACTGGCTGGCGAGTTTCGCGCTGCTGGTGATCCTCGCTTACGAGGAGCGCGCCGCCAAAGCCGGAAGTTGATCTGCGTCAAAGACGCAGGTGTAGCCGCAGGCCTATTGCGGACGAACAGACTTACTGGCGAGTCGCCACCGGGCGCTTGCCGCATTTCAGGAGGTTCGCATGAAAAAGAATATGGGTTCAATGGACAAGACCATCCGCCTGATCGCGGCAGTGGTGCTGGTGGCGCTCGGCCTTACCGGCACACTGACCGGAACTGCGGCAATTGTCGGCTATGTCGTGGCAGCGGTGTTCGCGCTGACCAGCTTTGTATCCTTCTGCCCCGCCTATCTGCCTTTCGGCATCAGCACCTGCAAAACGCGCTGAGCGGCGCCTAGCCGTCGCAGCGTTTGCGCGGGTAATCGGATCGCCCCGTCGCGGCGGCGGGATCGCTGGTGTGCAGCAAGCCGTCCGCGTCGATATCGAGGCGGAAACTGTCGTTCCATGTCTCCCCCTCGCCCGCCATGGCGAGATCGACGACGATGTAATCATCGGTTGCCACCACGCGCTGCACCTCGCCAACGGCTTCGTAGAACAGGAATTCGTCCTGCGAGATTTCAAGGCGCATATCGGAATAATCGAGGCATTTGCCTTCGATATAGTCCCACACGCCAACATACTCCGCCGGGATCGCGCCTTCGCCGGCGGCCACGGTTTCCGGCACGTTTGCGGGCTCTGGCGTTTCCATACCGACAGGTTGCTCGTCAGCGCTTTCCGCCAGAGCAGGCGGGTTGTCATTGGTGGGCGCAGGCTCCTGCGCTTCTCCGCCACACGCCGCGAGAAGCGCGATGGCGGGAAGCAGGGCGGCGATGCGATAGGTCTTCATGTCAGTCGTTTTCCCCGGTCTGGCCCAGCACGCGGGCGTTGAACGCGGCGCGGGCGACGGCTGTATCATTGCGAGCATACCAGCGCGGCGCGGGTAGTCCACACTCCCACGCAACCTGCTCGGTCAGCGTGCCTTGCGCGCTCGGCGTTTGATAGGTCGCGGCCAATTGGCCAAACGGATCGGCAAAGGCCTCGTCCGCCGTAATGATTGTCCAGCCATCGGCTTCGAGCGCGTCGATCAGATCGGCGAGGAACAGCACGGTCACATCCGCCTCGTGCAGCAGCAAGACGTGCGCGGGCGAGCGGCCAATCGTGCGCACGGCCAGATCATCGAAGAAGTCCGCCGCCTCGACATGGCTTTCGACGAACAATTCGCCCAATGCCTCCATATCGACCGCGTGCCCGTCCCGCACCGCCTCGCTCGCCGCCTGGTCGTAGAACCAGTCGCTCGCATCGACGGTGACATAGCCGTTGATGAGCCCGCGCTCGGCGAGCCCTGCGCGAATGCCGTCGCGCTTGGCAAGATCGGCGCGGCCTTCATTCAAGTATGGGTAGCGGAACCACGGGCGGTGGTTTTCCAGCTGCACCAGCCACGCTTCGGCGCTGTCGATCTCGGCAAGATAGTCCTCGACCGAGAGATCACTCAGCGAGGCATGGGTGGCGGTGTGGTTGGCCATGACATGGCCATCCGCCTGATACGCCATGATATGCGCGACACCGTTTTCCCGCTCGTGCAATTTGCCCGGATTGACGAAGAACGCCGCCTGCTCGACGCCCGCCTCGCGCAAGGTTCTGCGGAGCATTTCGAGCCGCTCGTCCGTCGTGAGGAACGCCCCCTGGTGGCGCGGGATATCGTCAAAGGTTAGCGCAATGCGGCGTTCGGGCAGCGGCGCGGGCGAAGTGGCGCACCCGGCGAGCACGATGGCGGCAAGAAGGGTTGCAAGCAGGCGGATCATTGCTGCCCGCACCTCACAGCGGCGGCATCTCAGGTTCCACGCACCGCTCAAGGATCAGCGCGAGCGGGTCGAGCGCGCCGAAATGCAGCACATCATCGGCGACAAGGTGGAGCGCGATGCCCTCGTCGGCGTCGGGATCATCGAGATCGGGCACGCGCGCCAGCACGATCAGATCGCGGCCACGCGCCTCACGCGGGTAGAGCGGTGCCGCGCCTTCGCGGCTGGCAGATTCCGCCGTGATAACCAGCGGCACTGCACAATCGCCCCGATGCCCCCATTCGCCGTGAAAAGCCTGCGGAATTGCGCCGAGCGGGGTTGCCTCTTGCGCCATGGCCGCGCTGGTGAGGCAGGTTGAAGCCAGCGCCGTTGCCAGGCACGCCCCCGATTTCCAAAGCGCAGAGATCATCGCCATGTCCTCCCAATTTCCCGGATCGCTGGAACCGCCTGGCTTGCCACAACCTTAACCCATCGTCGGAATAAGAAACGCGTTCGAGCCGTCGCCGCCGCCATCGGGCCAGCGCTGGGTGACCTTTTTCGCCTTCGTCCAGAAGCGCAGGCCTTCCATGCCGTATTGGTCGGCATCGCCAAAGCCCGAACGTTTCCAGCCGCCGAAGCTGTGATAGCTGACGGGCACCGGGATCGGCACGTTGATGCCGACCATCCCCACGTTGACCCGGTGCGCGAACTCGCGCGCTGCGTGGCCGTTGCGGGTGAAGATGGCGACGCCATTGCCATATTGATGCTCGCTCGGCAGGCGCAACGCCTCCTCGAAGTCCTTGGCGCGCACGATTTGCAGCACGGGGCCGAAAATCTCTTCCTTGTAGCTTTCCATGTCGGGCGTGACATGGTCGATCAGCGTCGGGCCGACGAAGAAGCCGTTTTCATGGCCTTGCAGCGTGAAGCCGCGCCCGTCGATCACGATCTCGCCGCCCTCGGTTTCCGCCGTGCTGATCCAGCCTTCGACGCGGGCCTTGTGCTCGGGCGTGACGACGGGGCCGTAATGCGCCTCGGGATCGTTGGAGACACCCACGCGCAACGCGTTGATCGCGGGGATCAGCTTTTCGCGCAGGGCATTCGCGGTATCCTCGCCCACCGGCACCACCACCGGCAGCGCCATGCAGCGTTCGCCCGCCGAACCGAAAGCCGCGCCCGCCAGATCGTTCACCACCTGGTCGAGATCGGCGTCGGGCATCACAATGCCGTGGTTCTTCGCTCCGCCAAAGGCCTGTACCCGCTTGCCCGCTGCAGTGCCGCGGCTGTAGATATATTGCGCGATGTCGGACGAACCGACAAAGCTTATCGCCGCAATCGCCGGATGATCGAGGATCGCATCGACCATTTCCTTGTCGCCATGCACGACTTGCAGCAGGCCCTCGGGCGCGCCTGCTTCCACGAACAATTCCGCGAGGCGCACGGGCACCGAAGGGTCGCGCTCGGAGGGCTTGAGGATAAAGGCATTGCCCGCCGCCACCGCCATGCCGAACATCCACATCGGGATCATCGCGGGGAAGTTGAACGGCGTGATTCCCGCGCCGATGCCGAGCGGCTGGCGCATTGAATAGACATCGATGCCCGGCCCCGCGCCATTGGTGTACTCACCCTTGAGCGCCTGCGGGATGCCGCACGCAAATTCGATCACTTCGAGCCCGCGCTGGATATCGCCATGCGCATCGTCGACGACCTTGCCATGCTCGCTGGCGAGCAGTTCGGCCAGCGTCTGCTTGTTGGCTTCCACCAGCCGTTTGAATTCGAACATCACGCGGGCGCGCTTTTGCGGATTGGTCGCCGCCCATTCGGGCTGCACCGCCTTGGCATTGGCAATCGCGGTTTCGAGCACCGACGCACCGCCCAGCGCCACTTCGGCCTGCACTTCGCCGGTGGAGGGGTTCCAGATGGAATGCTTGCGCGCCCCCGCGCCGCTGCCTGCATAGCCCTGGATGAAATGATCGATCTGTCGCATGGCCTCTACCCGTTCTTTGTGTGTGTTGTTGCCGTGCCCTAGGGCGTGCCTCGTTGCGAGTCTATCGCCTGTCGGCAGCCTACCGGGCCTTGATGAAAAGCCCTTCCCCTTGGGGAAGGGTTGGGATGCGGGTTCGACTCTCGATTGGCGTTGAACCCCCACCCCCGGCCCCTCCCCACGGGGAGGGGAGAAGGCTTAACGGCCCTTCCAGTTGGCGGCACGCTTTTCGACGAAGGCCTTCATGCCTTCCATCTTGTCCTCGGTCGCGGTGAGGATCTGGAACAGGCGGCGCTCATGCGTCATGCCCTGCGAAAGCGTGGTTTCGTCGGCGGCGTTGACCAGTTCCTTGTTCACCATCGCGGCCATGGGCGGCATCGAGGCGATGGTTTCGGCGGCTTTCATCGCTTCGTCCATCAGCTGCTCATGCGGCACCACGCGGGCGACGAGGCCCGCGCGCTCGGCTTCGGCCGCATCCATCATCCGTCCCGTGAGGCACAGATCCATCGCCTTGGCCTTGCCCACCGCGCGGGTGAGGCGCTGGCTGCCGCCCATTCCCGGCGCGACGCCCAGCTTGATTTCGGGCTGGCCGAATTTGGCGTTCTCCGAAGCGATGATGAAATCCGCCATCATCGCAAGCTCGCACCCGCCGCCCAGCGCAAAGCCGTTGACCGCAGCAATCCACGGCTTGCGGGTCTTGGCGGTCATCTCGTTCCAGCCGGCGAAGAAATCCTCGAGGTAGAAATCGGCAGCGGGCTTGTCGGCCATTTCCTTGATATCCGCGCCTGCGGCAAAGGCCTTGTCGCCCGATCCCGTCACCACCGCACAATGCTGGCTCTCATCCGCTTCAAAGCCGGTGAAGGCGCACATCAGTTCAGCGAGCACTTTGCTCGACAGCGCGTTCAGCGCTTCGGGCCGGTTCAGCGTGATCAGCGTAACCGCGCCCTGCGTTTCGACGGTGATGGTTTCGTAAGCCATAGGGAATCTCTCTCACGCAAATTTTTGTTGTGACGCGCCAAACCATGTTGCGCGGGCAGGCGCAAGTATGCGCGCAGGAAACCATCGCCAAGGCGGGATAAAGCCGTTATCGCTACGCGCCAAAGGGAGAGAATACCGCATGGCCGACGACCTACTCTACAGTTTCGAAAACGACATCGCGACGATCAAGCTGAACGCGCCGGACAAATTGAATTCGCTCTCGCCATCGATGCTCACCGGCCTGCCCGCGGCCTTTGCCCGCGCGCAGGAAGACGGGGCGCGCTGCATCGTCTTTACCGGCACGGGGCGCGCCTTCTGCACCGGCGCGCGGCTGGGGCCGGACGGGATTATCGGCGATGATCTGGGCGCGGTGCTGCAGGAATATTACGAGCCCGTCGCGCGTGCCATGGCCGATTGCGACGTGCCTATCGTCACCGCGATGAACGGCGT
Organism: Aurantiacibacter sp. KMU-128; assembly: GCF_056933515.1. NCBI lineage: Bacteria > Pseudomonadati > Pseudomonadota > Alphaproteobacteria > Sphingomonadales > Erythrobacteraceae > Aurantiacibacter > Aurantiacibacter sp. KMU-128. Next base: position 230,729 of record NZ_JBXORT010000001.1, on the reverse strand, counting down.
TGCGGCAGGCGCAGGCCTCGGCTTTGCGTTGATGGGGGACATCGTCATTGCAGTACGCTCGGCAGAGCTGATCTGCGCATTCGCGCGGATCGGTCTGGTGCCCGATGCAGGCACAACCTGGCTGCTCGCCAAATCAGTGGGCCGCGCCAAGGCATTGGAAATGATGCTGCTCGCCGAAGCCATGCCCGCCGAGGAGGCCGCCCAGCTCGGCCTGATCGCCCGCGTGGTGGATGATGAAGCTCTGGACGCGGAAGTCGCCAAGGTCGCGGGCAAGCTCGCCAAAATGCCGACCAAGGCGCTGGGTATGATCCGCAAGCAGGCGACCGCCGCGCTCGATAACGGCTTCGAAGGCGCGCTGGCGGCGGAGGCGGCGAACCAGACGGTCGCGGGCCGCACGCAGGACTTTATGGAAGGCGTGGTCGCCTTTATCCAGAAGCGGATGCCGGACTTCAAGGGGAAGTAGGCTTCACACCCCTCCCGTGAGGGAGGGGCGGCGAGACTTGGCAGCTTGCTGCTTAGTCGCGGCGGGGTGGGCTTGCGGCGATCGATCATCGGGCAGCGGTACCCCCACCCCCGGCCCCTCCCCACGGGGAGGGGAGTTTGGTGTGCCTACTCCAGCTCCAAGATCACCGCATCCACCACCAGCGTCTCGCCTTCGGCAGCGTAGATGGTGGCGACCGTGCCTGCCTTTTCGGCGCGCAGGATGTTTTCCATCTTCATCGCTTCCACCGTGGCGAGCGGTTGGCCGGGCTGCACCTCCTCGCCCGCGCCCACGTGCAGTTTTACCAGCAGGCCGGGCATTGGGCAGAGCAGCATTTTGGATGTGTCCGGCGGTTCCTTCTCGATCATATGACCCGCGTGTTCCGCCAGCCGCGCTTCGAGCACGCGCAGATCATGGCTCGCGCCGCGTGTGGTCATGCGATAGCCGGTGCGGGTGCGGGCGATGCGGATGCCATAGCTGGCGACCGCTTCCGCGTCCTCATCGGTGCTGTCGAAAACCGCCACATCGACCATCCGGTCGCCCGGCGTGTATTGGAATTCGAGCACGACCGGTTCGCCATCGACCAGCAGGCCTTCCTCGCCGAGGGTCACCGCGTGGTCCGCGTCGCCCATTCGCACCGTCCAGTCGCCCGGCGCATAGAGCGGATCGGCCAGTTGATCGGAAATCCGCCGCGCGCGGTCGGCATCGGCGGTGGCGATGACGCCCGCGACGGCCGCCAGCACGCGCTTGGTTTGCTCACTCGTCGCCGCGCCTTCGAACCCGTCGGGATATTCCTCGGCGATAAAGCCGGTGGTGAGTTCGCCGCTGCGGAAGCGCGGGTGCTGCATCAGCGCGGAGAGGAAATCGACATTGTGACCGAGGCCTTCCAGCTCGGTCCGGTCGAGCGCGGCGATCTGCAAATCCGCCGCTTCGTCGCGCGTGGGGGCCCATGTCACCAGCTTGGCGATCATCGGATCGTAGAAGATCGAGACCTCGCCGCCTTCCTGCACGCCGGAGTCGATGCGGGTGTAGCCATGAGCCCCCTCCCCTTGCGGGAGGGGGTTGGGGGAGGGGTTCGCCGCGTGAGCGGCGACTGGCGTCGCCGACCCCTCTCCCTCCGCGCCTGATGGCGCTCCTCCCTCTCCCACAAGGGGAGAGGGATCAGGAGGGCCGAAATGGCTCGCCTCGGGAAACCGCAAACGCACCAGCCGCCCGGTGCTGGGCAGGAAACCGCGATAGGGGTCTTCAGCATAGATGCGGTTCTCGATCGACCAGCCGTTGATGCCGATATCGTCCTGCGTCATCGCCAACTTCTCGCCCGCCGCCACGCGGATCATCTGTTCGACCAGATCGACTCCGGTGATCGCCTCGGTGACGGGATGCTCCACCTGCAGGCGGGTGTTCATTTCAAGGAAGTAGAAGCTCTCCCCCGTCGGGTCTGCGCCGCTGACGATCAGCTCGACCGTGCCTGCCGAATGGTATCCGACCGCCTTGGCCAGCGCGACGCACTGTTCGCCCATGGCCTTGCGCATCTTCGGCGTGACGAAGGGCGAAGGCGCTTCTTCCACCACCTTCTGGTGGCGGCGCTGGATCGAGCATTCGCGCTCGTTGAGATAGAGCACGTTGCCGTGCTGGTCACCGAGGATCTGGATCTCGATGTGGCGCGGGTTGAGAATGAATTTCTCGATGAAGACGCGGTCATCGCCGAAGCTGTTGAGTCCTTCGCGCTTGGTCGCCTCGAAACCCTCGCGCACGTCCTGTTCGGAGTAGGCGAGCCGCATCCCCTTGCCGCCGCCGCCCGCGCTGGCCTTCATCATCACCGGATAGCCGATGTCATTGGCGATTTTCACCGCGTGTTCGGTATCCGCGATTTCGCCGACAAAGCCCGGGACGACATTGACGCCCGCTTCCTTGGCAAGCTTCTTGCTTTCGATCTTGTCCCCCATCGCCGCAATCGCGCTGGCGGGCGGGCCGATAAAGGCGATGCCTTCTGCCGCGAGCGCCTCGACGAAACTCGCGCGCTCCGACAGAAAGCCATAACCCGGATGCACCGCTTCAGCGCCGGTCTGCTTGCAGGCGGCGATGATCTTCTCGGCAATGAGATAGGACTCGGCGGCAGGCGAAGGCCCGATATGCACCGCTTCATCGGCCATCTGCACGAAAGGCGCGCGCGCATCGGCATCCGAATACACCGCCACCGTGGCAATACCCATGCGCCGCGCGGTCTTGATAACCCGGCACGCGATTTCGCCACGATTGGCTATGAGGATTTTGGAGAACATCTGTTCGATTTTCCTAACACACTTATCTCGTCATCCCGGACTTGATCCGGGATCCAGCTTGCTGCGGCTCCGACTCAAGAGAAGCCTTGCCCCGGATCAAGTCCGGGGTGACGTTGTGAAAGAGGCCTCACTCCGTCCCCTCCCACAGCCGTTTGATCGCCCACGCCCAGACAAGCATCAGCCCCAGCGCGGTGAGCCATAGCACGTTCTCGTACCAGAGCGGCCCGTCGTAAACGATGTGGCGGTCGAGGCGCAAATCCGCACGGTCTGCCGCCATACTCCCCGCCGCGCACGATGTCGGGAGCAGCACGAGCGTGAGGATGACCGAGCGGATGACGAGGGGTTTGTTCAAGGGCGGCCTCCGCCACGGAACTTCCGCGATCCGCGATATCCCAGGATTGCGGGAACTGCGACATTGCCAATCCAGTACCACATTGGAGCCGGGCAATCAGGATTGGGGCCCAACAATTCCTCCGCTTTGCGACAGAATCCGATATTGGCATGGGTCACGAGAACGGCGAAATTGAAGAACAAAAGCCACGCCGCCGAGCCGATAAGCACGAGCACCACGATGCCAAGGACGCGTGGCGCGCTCACTCCACCTCTTCCCCCGCGGGCGGCATATTGTGGCCGAGCAGGCGCAGCACGTCGGCGGCGGCTTCGACGACATTGGTGCCGGGGCCGTAAATGCCCTGCACGCCCGCTTTCTTGAGGAAATCATAGTCCTGCGGCGGGATCACTCCGCCTGCGACCACCTTGATATCGGGGCGGCCTGCGTCTTTCAGGTGCTGGATCAGCTCGGGGATCAGCGTCTTGTGCCCTGCCGCGAGCGAGCTTGCGCCCACCACGTCGACCGCGTTGTCGAGCGCCATTTGCGCGGTCTCTTCCGGTGTCTGGAACAGCGGGCCGGACAGCACATCGAAGCCCATATCGGCAAAGGCGGAGGCGATCACATTCGCGCCGCGATCGTGCCCGTCCTGACCCATTTTGGCGACAAGGATGCGCGGCTTATGGTCGAGGCGGCGCGCCACGGCTTCGACACCGGCGACCACCTGCGCGTACCGCTCGTCATTCTCGTAAGCCGCGGCGTAAACGCCTTTCACCGGCCTCGGCAGTGTGTCGTAGCGCCCGAAAGCGGCCTCCATGGCGGCGGAGATTTCGCCCAGCGTCGCGTCATGGCGCGCGGCTTCGACCGCGAGCGCGAGAAGGTTGCAATCCATTCCCCGCTCATCCTGAGCTTGTCGAAGGATCGCTTTTTCTTCTTCTGGCGCGGCCCCTCCACCATGCTGCGCATGGTCCCCCTCCCCGTTCCGGGGAGGATTTTGGGCGGCCTCGGTCAAGGCCTTCAACGCCGCCTGACACGCCGCCTCGTCGCGTCCGGCGCGCACTTTTTTCAGCCGTGCAATCTGGCTCTGGCGCACCGCATGATTGTCGATATCGAGCGTGTCGAGCGCGGCTTCTTCGGCGAGGCGGTATTTGTTCACGCCCACGATCACCGTCTCGCCCTTGTCGATCCGCGCCTGCTTTTCCGCCGCCGCGCTTTCAATCGCCGCTTTGGGCGCGCCGCTGGCGACGTAAGCGGTCATCCCGCCTGCCGCATCGACTTCGGCCAGCAAAGCGCGCGCCTTGTCGGCAATCTCGGCGGTCAGCGCTTCGATGTAATAGCTGCCGCCTAAAGGATCGGCGACATTGCACACGCCGCTTTCCTCTTGCAGCACCAGTTGCGTGTTGCGCGCGATGCGGGCGGAGAAATCGGTGGGGAGCGCGATGGCTTCATCCAGCGCATTGGTGTGCAGCGACTGCGTGCCGCCCAGCACAGCCGAAAGCGCCTCCAAAGTGGTGCGGATGACGTTGTTGTAAGGGTCCTGCTCCTGCAGGCTCACCCCGCTCGTTTGGCAATGGGTGCGCAGCATTTTCGACTTCGGGTCTTTCGCGCCCAGTTCGGTCATCACCTCGTGCCACAAAGTGCGCGCGGCGCGCATTTTGGCGATCTCCATGAAGAAATTCATGCCGATGCCCCAGAAGAAGCTGAGGCGCGGCGCGAAGGCGTCGATATCGAGGCCGGTGGCCATCGCTCGGCGGGCATATTCCTTGCCGTCGGCGATGGTGAAGGCGAGCTCCTGCACCGCTGTCGCCCCCGCCTCGTGCATATGATAGCCGCTGATCGAAATGCTGTTGAAGCGCGGCATATGCGCGCTGGTGTAGGCGATAATGTCGCTGACGATCCGCATCGATGGCTCGGGCGGATAGATATAGGTGTTGCGCACCATGAACTCTTTGAGAATGTCGTTCTGGATGGTGCCGCTGAGCTTGTCCGCGCTCACGCCCTGTCGCTCCGCCGCAACGATGTAGAACGCCATCACCGGAATGACCGCGCCGTTCATGGTCATCGAAACCGACATCTCGTCGAGCGGAATCTGGTCGAACAGGATTTCCATATCGCGCACGGTGTCGATGGCGACGCCCGCCTTGCCGACATCGCCGACCACGCGCGGGTGATCGGAATCGTAGCCGCGATGGGTGGCGAGGTCGAAGGCGACGGAGAGGCCCTTCTGTCCCGCCGCCAGATTGCGGCGGTAAAAGGCGTTCGATTCCTCGGCGGTGGAGAAACCCGCATATTGCCGGATCGTCCACGGGCGGCCAGTATACATCGAGGCATAGGGGCCGCGCGTAAACGGCTCGAACCCCGGCATGGCGGGCTCCGCCGGCGCGTCCGCTGCCGTGTAAAGCGGCTGCACGGCGATGCCTTCGGGCGTGTGCCACGTCAGGTCACGGCCTTTGACTTCCTTGGCGGCCTTTTCGTGCCAGTCGGCTTTGGTGGGGCCAGAGTTTATTGCGTCGGTCATTGTTACTTCCGTGGTTTCCCCCCGACCCGCTCACCCTGAGCCTGTCGAAGGGTTGTCCTTACTTCAGGTGCCGCAAGCACAGGACGAGCAGGCGGGGATCAGTTCGACCAATGCGCGCCGTCCTTGGGCGTCTCCATAATCTCGGTCAGTTGGCCCATCATGTCCTTGGGGTGGAGGAAGAAGATCGGCGTGCCGTGCGCGCCCAGCCGCGTGGGGCCGAGAATACGCTTGCCCATGGCCTCGAACTCGGTGCGCGCCTCGGCGATATCGGGCACCTCGAAACAGACATGATGCTGCGCGCCCAGCGGGTTCTTGGCGAGGAAGCCCGCGAGGGTGGAGTTTTCCCCCAGCGGCTCGATCAGCTCGATCTGCGTGCCATGCGTGCCGTTCTCACCCGGCGTGTCGACGAAGCAGACCTTCACGCCCTGCTCGGGCAGGTCAAACGGCGTGTGGATATGCGTCGCGCCCATGACGTCACGGTAGAACGCGATCGAGTCCGCGATGGAGGGCGTGGCGACCCCGATGTGGTTTAGACGGCCAAGTTTCATGTCACATCATGCCCTTCGAGCGGGCAAATCGCTCCAGTATCATGCGGAGATAATCTTCGATGTTTCCGTCGGCATCCCCGGAAGTTGCCTTGATTTCGGCCTCATAGTCGCGCGACGGAGCGAACTCCTCTTCGCCCGCGTAAACCGCTTCATAATGCGATTTGTCGTTCGCGAGATAATCGGTGACTAGGCGAGCAAGGTCATCGGCACCGACGTACCTGAGGCAAGTGATAGTGTCTTCGGCGACCTGAGGATCTTCTTCGTAGCACCACTCATAGATGCCAGTATCTCCGACCAAACTTCCGAAGTTTTGAACCAGCAACAGGCTGAATTCGTCGATGGACAGGACGTCCTTTTCTGGGCCGGGGTTGGCCATCAGTTTGGCATCAATCTGATCCATTACATCGTCTAAGTTCATTGCCTTTCGCCTTCATAACGGAATATTATCATGCTTCTTCCACGGGTTCTCCAGCACCTTCCCGCGCAGCTTGCGCAGCCCAAGCGCAATCCGCTTCCGCGTCGAATGCGGGTAAATCACCTCGTCGACATAGCCCCTTGAAGCCGCCACGAAGGGGTTCGCAAACCGCTCTTCATATTCCGCCGTTTTCGCCGCAATCTTGTCGGGGTCGTCGCGGTCCTGGCGGAAGATGATTTCCACCGCGCCCTTCGCGCCCATCACCGCGATCTCGGCCGTAGGCCAGGCGTAGTTCAAATCGCCGCGCAGGTGCTTCGACGCCATCACGTCATAGGCGCCGCCATAGGCCTTGCGGGTGATGACGGTGATCTTGGGCACGGTCGCCTCGGCATAGGCGAAGAGCAGTTTCGCGCCGTGCTTGATGATGCCGTTATGCTCCTGCGCCGTGCCGGGGAGGAAGCCGGGGACGTCCACCAGCGTCACGATCGGGATGCTGAAGGCGTCGCAGAAACGCACGAAACGCGCGGCCTTGCGGCTGGCATTGATGTCGAGCACGCCCGCCAGCACCATCGGCTGGTTGGCGACAAAGCCCACCGGACGCCCCTCGATCCGCCCGAAACCGGTGATGATGTTCGCGCCGTGCTTGGGCTGGATTTCGAAAAAGGTGCCCTCGTCCACCACCTTCGCGATCACCTCGTGCATATCGTAGGGCATATTGGCGTTGGCGGGGATCAGCGTGTCGAGGCTGTCTTCCAGCCTGTCCCACGGATCGCTGGTGGGCAGTTCGGGCAGTTCGGACTGGTTGGAGGCGGGGAGGAAACCCATCAGCTCGCGCGCGGCGAGCAGCGCCTCGATATCGTTTTCGAGCGCGAGATCGGCGACGCTGGTCTTGGTGGTGTGCACCACCGCGCCGCCCAGTTCCTCCTGCGTCACCTCTTCATTGGTGACGGTTTTCACCACTTCGGGGCCGGTGACGAACATATAGGAGCTGTCCTTCACCATGAAGATGAAGTCGGTCATGGCAGGCGAGTACACCGCGCCGCCTGCGCAGGGGCCCATGATCAGCGAAAGCTGCGGCACCACGCCCGATGCGAGCACGTTGCGCTGGAACACTTCGGCATAGCCGCCAAGGCTGGCGACGCCTTCCTGAATCCGCGCACCGCCAGAATCGTTAAGGCCGATCACCGGCGCGCCGACTTTCATCGCCATATCCATCACCTTGCAGATCTTCTCCGCATGGCGTTTCGAAAGCGAGCCGCCGAAGACAGTGAAATCCTGGCTGAACACGAAGACCAGCCGCCCGTTGATCGTGCCGCTGCCGGTCACAACGCCATCGCCCGGGATCTTCTGGCCATCCATGCCGAAATCGGTGCAGTCATGCTCGACATAGGTGTCGAGTTCCTCGAACGAGCCTTCGTCGAGCAGCACATCGAGCCGCTCGCGCGCGGTCAGCTTGCCCTTGGCGTGCTGCGCATCGATGCGCTTCTGCCCGCCACCCATGCGGGCGGCCTCCCGGCGGCGTTCCATTTCGGCGATATTGGCGGACATTCGTGCAGCTCTCCTCTTCGGCGGAGGCCGTGGCACAGGATGCGCCCGTTGGTCAATTCACACCATGGTCGCGTCGGCCCGAAAGCAAAGGGGGAGAGCCCGCCGCAGCGCGCCCTCCCCCCGATGCCTGCCGCTGGCGCGGTGTGTCAGGCGAAGTGCTGGCCACCCAGCGGATCGAACGGATCGACCGGCACGATCGCCATATCGGCATAGGGCGATGCGCTTTCTTCGTAACTGCTGGTCGCAACCGCCGGATAAGTGATTGCCGCTTCGACCACCGTGGCCTGCACGCCAAGCACTCTGGCCACAAGCACGCCGTCGGCCTCGATCAGCGTGTCCGCGCCGTCCTGCACCACGGTGATCGTGCGGCCTTCCGCGCCCTCGATCAGAATGGTGTCGTAGAAGGGGAACAGCTGCCCGAAATCGGTGATGGTGTCGGCATCGGCTGCCGTCCCATCGGCATGGAGGACGAAAGTATCGATCCCCACCCCGCCAGTCAGGATGTCCATCCCGGTGCCGCCATCGAGCCAGTCGGCAGCGTTGCCGCCGTCAAGTATGTCGTTGCCCGCATCGCCGAACAGCCGGTCGGCATTGTTCTCGCCGAACAGGCGGTCATCACCCTCGCCGCCCGAAAGCACATCGTCCTGATTGCCGCCATAGAGGGCATCATTGCCGATCCCGCCAACCAGCCGGTCTTCACCCTTATCGCCATAGAGCGTGTCGTCGCCTTCTTCGCCGCCCAGCGTGTCAGCCTCATTGTTGCCGTAGAGGATGTCGTCGCCTGTGCCGCCCACAATAATATCACGCCCGGGGCCGCCGCGCAGGATATCATTGCCGCCCTGGCCATCGATCAGGTCACGGCTGAGACCGCCGAAGATGATGTCATCGCCGTCATTGCCGTTGAGTGTGTTGCGGAACTTGTCACCCAGAATGGTCTGCGTGCCGACATTCAGGCGGACGAGCACCGGATCGTGGTCCGACGCGCGCGCGCCCGGCCCGGCGACGAAATTGGTGTGCACGATATCGATGACCGCGCCATCTGCCAGACCGCTGGTAACAAGGATGTGGTCGAGCTGCTGCGCGTTCCCCTCGAACAGCAGGGTATAGCGTTCCTCGGGCGCGAGCAGGTAGGTGAGGTTGGTCAGCACGACCTCGCTGCCCGCGCTGGTTGCACCCCCGGCGAAATCAAGCTCGCCCGTCAGCACTTCCATCGGGTCTTCGAAATGGAATTCGTTGAAGTCCCCTGCCACCAGCACATTGGCATCCGCATCGGCGGCCAGCAGCGCGTCGATATAGGCGTTGACCGCTGCCGCCTGCGCCGCGCGGGTCAGCTCGCCGGCATTTGCTGGTGGCTGGTTGGCGCTGAAGGTGGTTTCGGAACCGATCTTCGACGTCCAGTGGTTACCGATGACGGAGATCTCCTCCCCATTGAAGGTGAACACCCCGCCCAGTGGCGCACGCGAGCCCTGGAACGCGGCATCAAGCTCTCCGCTCACCGGATCGGTGATGGTGAAGGCGCTTGTCGGATCGAAATCCACCCGGTCGTCACGATAGAGGAACGCCACGCGGATATTGCCACCCGGCTGGCCGCCCGTCTCGCCATCGATCACGAAGGGATTGTCGAACCACGAATAGCGCACACCGCTTTCGGCGAAGATTGCATCGGACAGCGCTTGCAAGGTGAGGGCAGCGGAAACCGTGCCGTCATTCACCGAACCGCTATCGTCCTGCACTTCCTCGAGCACGATGATATCGGGATTGTTAAGGTGCGATGCGATGTCGAAGGCGATTGCCGCAAACTGGCCATTGGCCACGTCGGCATCGCCATCGGCATCGTTCACATCGAGATTGAGGACGTTATAGGTCGCCAAGGTCAGCTGGTTGGCCGCGCCCGCCAGCGATGTGGTTTCGGCTGTGCCGGTGCCTGCGGCGACCACCGTTACGGCAGCGGTCGGCTGCACCTGGTAATTGCCAAAGGCATAAGTGAGAATGCCGGTCACATCACCCAGCAGCGTGCCCGGGGTGACATCGGGCACAACCTGCAACACGCCGTTCAGCTCGCCCGCGACATCGATCTGGATGCGTTCGGGATTGAAATCCGAACCCGCGCCCTGATCGAACGCGCCCAGACCGCCCGCGCCGCCATCGATGACGACAAAGCCGCCGGCCGAAACATTGCTCGCTTCCAGATTACCTGCGCCATCGCTGGCCACAGTCCAAAGCTCGCCAAAGCCGTTGGTGCTGTCCACTGCCACCGGGTTTTCAATGGTGACCAGCATCCCTTCCAGGCTTTCCCAGAAGTCGATGCCGTCACTCGCCGGATCGAACAGGCCGAAGAGGTCATCATCGATCGTTTCGGTTGGCGGGGTGAGGCCGTTGGGGCCGATCACCACCGCAGCGGGCAGCGGGTTCTCGATGCTGGTCAGAGCCAGCGTCGGATTGGTGATCTGGGTAACGGTGAGGTTGGAGGTATCCCCGCCGCCGAGGAATTCCTCGACCAGTCCGGTCACCGTCACCCCGTCGCCCGGAATGAACGCGACAGCAGAACCAGTAAAGACGAAGATCGCGTCCGACGTGGCGCTGTCCCCATCGCCGGAGTCCTGCAGATAAAAGCCGTTGCTGGCGACGGCGGTGACAATGCCGGTCGTGGTCACGATATTGCCGACATAGGGCGAGGCGTGCCCTGCGCCCTGGATCTCGCCGATCTGCAAGGTCAGCGGATCGTCATTTGTAATCTGGCCACGCGCGGCTCCGTCGCCGATGGTTGCACCACCGGTGGGATTGGCAAGGGCGAGCGTGAAGAACTCGCTCGGCTCGGGCGTTGTATCGCCTGCCACTTGCAGGGTGATCGTCTGGAAGGTTTCGCCATCGGCAAAGCTCACCGTGCCGCTGGTCGCTCCGGAAAGATCGGCGGCATCGGCATCGGTAAAGGCGCTACCGAACTGGACCGCAAAGTCCGCCGTTACCGCACCGGTGGCACCGCCCACGCGGAAGACGTTGAAAGTGATGGTGGTGGTGCCGCTATCGCCTTCAACAACGCTCGCATCCGAGACGAACAGCGCGCCTGCCGGATTGGCCGGGGTGAAATCCTGCCCGGTGTTCACCGCACCGAAATTGTCGTCGCGCGGAGAGGTCCAGGTGAAGTCATTGTAGATATTGCCGCTGCCGGTGAGCTGCACCGAGAAGCCGAGCGGGGTCGCGCCGTCTTCGACAACGCCGATATCCTCGCTGGTCAGCCCCGCCGCAGGGCCGGACGTCGCCGTCAGCGTGCCCTCGTAGGAGAGGAATTGCACCACATTGCCCAGAGGATCGACCAGCGCGAGGCCGTCGGGCGAACCGTTCTGGATGCCGCTCTGGGTAAAGCCGAGCGTGCCGAAGCCGTCATCCAGATCGGGAATGACCCCGCTCAGGTTCAGCGTCGCATAGGCGGCGCCGTCCCCGCCATTGTAGAACACCAGCCGCCACCCGGTAAGGTCGGTGCCCGCAGGCCCGGCAATTTCGACCGCCTCGCCCGCATCGGCTCCGGCATTGTCGTAATGGATTTCGTTGATGAAAACGGTCGCCGGGCCTTGCGGCGCGAAATCGTCATTGGTGATCGTGCCCGTCGCGCTGCCGCCGGTCGCGCTGATGGTCGCGCCGCCGCCGGGGTTGGAAAGCGTGGCGGAGAAGGTCTCGTTCGGCTCGATATCGGTGTCACCGTTGATGGTGACGGTGAAGGTCTTGCTCGTCTCACCGTCGGCAAAGCTCAACTGGCCCGAGGGCAGTAGCACGCCGACATCGGCGGCATCCGCAGTGCCATCCAGCAACACCTCGAAATCCACGGTGACCGCGCCATCGCTGCCGCCGGTGCGGGTGACGGTGAAAGTCAGATCGGTGGTGCCGCTATCGCCTTCGACAACGCTCGCATCGGCAATGCTGAAAGTGCCGGGATTCACCACCACCGGTGGGCCGAACGTCTGCCCGGCATTGAGCGAACCGGCGCTGGCGGTTAGCGGCCCTGTCCAGCTGAAGTCCGCTGCATCCTCGCCGGTGCCGGTGCGCTGGAGCGATTGGCCAATCGGCGTCGTGCCGGTCTCGGCCACACCGATATCGGTGCTGGTGACGCCCACGGCAGGCCCGTTGGTAGCGGTAAAGCTGCCTTCGTAAGAGATGAACTCGACAACATTGCCGTCCGGATCGATCAGTGCCAGCCCGTCGGGCGAACCGTTCTGCATATTGGCAAAGGTAAAGCTCAACGCGCCGAAGCCGTCGCCTTCGTCATCGATCGTGCCGGAGAGGTTGACGGTGCCATAGCTTTCGCCGTTACCGCCATTGTAGAACACCACCGAATAGCCGGTCAGATCGAGCCCCGCCGTGCCCGCGATCTCGAAAAACTCGCCAATATCGGCGCCGTCATTGTCGTAATGCAATTCGTTGATGAAGATGACCGGTTCGGGCGGGGTCGGCGCTTCCAGCACCTGGCCGGTGTTCGCCGAACCGCTGGTCGCGGTGGCCGGTGCGGCCCAGGTGAAGTCGCCATAGGTGGAGCCGGTGCCGGTCAGTTGGAGCGACTGGCCGACCGGTGTGGTGCCGGTTTCCGAAACACCGATATCGGTGCTGGTGAGGCCGATCGCGGGTCCGTTGGTGGCGGTGAAACTGCCTTCGTAGGAAAGGAATTGCACAACATTGCCCATCGCATCGACCAGCGCGATCCCGTCGGGCGAGCCGTTCTGGATGCCCGCCGTGGCAATCGCGATGAGCATCGCCGAACCGGTGATGGGGAAGGTCGCGTAGGATTCGCCGTTATTGCCGTTGTAAAGGACAATCGTCCAACCGGTAAGATCCTGTTCCTCGGTATTGGCGATCTCGATAAACTCGCCGACATCCGCGCCGTCATTATCGTAGTGGATTTCGTTGATGAAAACGGTCGAAGTGGTGCCGGCTACCATGCTGCTATTCCTTGAAGCTGAGCCGGTGCCGCTCCCGCGGTCCGGACGAATCGGTTTCGGCGAGCACTATGCTCCGGCCGCGACAGCTTTATGACTAACGAAGTACAAACGCGTAAATTCGCGCAGCGCCGTTAATCGTGGAAATCATGGTGGAAAACGGGTGGTGAGCCCTGCTGGGTTCGAACCAGCGACCTACTGATTAAAAGTCAGTTGCTCTACCGACTGAGCTAAGGGCCCCCACGGGCAGGACGGCTTGCGTCCGGAGGCGCCCACCTAGTGGCGCGGGCGGAGCGGGTCAAGCGGTAGGTCACCGTGCCATCGCAGAAGCTCTTGATCGACTGGTTTGTGAACGTTATCGACAACGTGAGGCAGGAACGGGTCAAAGACTCGCAAGTAACGGGAGAGGGATCGCTATGAAGTTTTTCGTTATTGCCGGAGCCGCAGCATCGCTCGCACTGGCCGGAACCGCATCGGCGCAGGAAACCATCGAGCCGCGCAACACGCCCGGCCTGCCCGCCGAACTGGTGCCAATCGACGACATTCTGACCGGCGGTCTGCTCAATGATCCGACCAGCCTTTCATGGGATGCCTATGGCGTGACCCGCGAACTGGTGCAGGATGACAGCATTCCCGGCGGCGGCGCGGCCAATCGCGTCTCCATCGGCCGCTCGGCCAATGTCTATGATGGCGGGCTCAACATCCCGCTGTTGGCGCCGGTGCGCGCGCAAGAACAGCTGACCATCGGCTTTTTCGCCCGCACCGTGTCGAGCGAGGCGGAAGACGGCAAGGGCCGTGTGCAGGTGCGGTTCCAGATCAACCAGCCACCCTATGCCGGGTTCGGCGAGGAAGTGGTGGTGATCGATACCGACTGGGGCTTTTACGAAGTCACCGCGCCCGCCGACCGCGCGATGCGCCGCGACGGCATTGTCGCGCTCCAGTTCGGGCTTGAAGCGCAGACGGTCGAGATCGGCCAGGCGATTGTGGTGAGCGGCACGCGCTCGGTGCTGGATTAAACCCGCCGGCAGCCTTTCGCACCAAAAAGCCCTTCCCCTTGGGGAAGGGTTGGGATGGGGGTACGGCGTCAAATTGGCGTGGAACCCCCACCCCCGGCCCCTCCCCAAGGGGAGGGGAGAATTGCTCAGGTGGATGGTGGTGCCTTCTAAACCCGCGCCGCCAATTGGCGCAGCGTCAGGCCCGTCAGAGGATCGCGCCATTGCGGAGCGATCTGCGCGGCGGGTTTGAGCACGAAGTCGCGGGTGCGGAAGCGCGGATGCGGGACGAGAAGATCGGGCTCGGCAACAATCCCTCCGCTCCACATCACGATGTCGAGATCGAGCACGCGCGCGCGCCATCGCTGGCCGCGCCGCACCCGGCCCAGCGCCGCCTCAGCCTCGTTCAGCACGGCGAGCAGGTTGAGCGGGTTCAGCCGCGTCTCGAGCAGCAATGCGGCATTGGCATAGCGCCGCTGCGACGGGCCTACCGGCGCGCTGTCGATGATGTTCGAGCGGGCGGTGACGGTGCCTGCGGTGCCGTCGAGCAATTCCATCGCGGTCGCCACCACCTCGCGCGGCGCGCCGAAGACGCGGTGCCGCTGGTTGCTGCCGAGCGCGATCAGATAGGTGTGGTCGTCGGGATAGCTTGGCATAGATAATTAGGCCCCTACCCCGACCCGATACCCGTCCCGGCGAAAGCCGGGGGCAGGCGGGAGGGGAGTCTAGATATCCTCGGCAATCCGCCCGTAAAGCTGCGGGCGGCGGTCGCGGAAGAAGCCCCAGCTGGCGCGGTGTTCGCGGGCGGCCTCCAGATCGAGCGTCGCGGTCAGTACGCCGGTTTCTTCGGCACCGTATTCTTCGATGTAATCACCCCATTCGTCGCAGATGAACGAGTGGCCGTAGAAGCGGGTTCCGTCCGCCTCGCCGCCTTCATGCCCGATGCGGTTCGCTGCGACGACGGGCATGCAGTTGCTCACCGCATGGCCGATCATCGCGCGGCGCCACATCCGGCTGGTGTCCATCTCGGCATCCTTCGGCTCGCTGCCGATGGCGGTGGGGTAGAACAGCACCTGCGCGCCCTTCAATGCCATCACACGCGCGCATTCGGGATACCACTGGTCCCAACAAATGCCGACACCGATGCGCGCACCAAAAACGTCCCACACCTTGAACCCGTCATTCCCGGGGCGGAAGTAGAATTTCTCTTCATATCCCGGCCCGTCGGGAATGTGGCTTTTGCGGTATGTGCCTATTACCTCGCCATCGGGGCCGATCATGGCGAGCGTGTTGTAATAATGGTGCCCGTCGCGCTCGAAAAAGCTGGTCGGGATGGCGACGCCTAGTCCCTTGGCCAGCGCGCGCATGGCGATGACCGAGGGGTGTTCCAGCACCGGGCGGGCGAGCGCGAAGAAGGCGTCCTTCTCCTCGCGGCAGAAATAGGGGCCGGAAAACAGCTCGGGCGGCAGGATCACCTGCGCGCCCTTGCCGGCCGCCTCTTCCACCAGCGCGGAAACGGCAGCGATGTTCTCGCCCTCATCCTCGCTGCCGAGGGCGAGTTGCAGTGCGGCGACGCTGAGCGTGGTCAAAGCGCGTTAGCCCCGTTTGCGGAAGAGCAGCGTCATGCGGTCGCTCTCGCCGATGGCTTCGTAGCGCGCGCGATCTTGATCGCCCAGCGTCAGCGTGGGCGGCAGGGTCCACACGCCCTCTTCCCAATTGGCGGGATCGGCGGGGTTGGCGTTGACTTCGCTGCTATCCACCAGCTCAAACCCATGCAATTCGAACAGGCGGATCACGTCCGACTGGCGCAGATAGCCGTTGGAGCCGTTGGCATAATCCCAGCTCGCATCCTCGGGCGCGCGGTGCTGCACCACGCCGACCATGCCATCGTCAGCCAGCAGCGAACGGATCGCGCGCAGCTCGGCATCGGAGGAATTGCTGTTCATCAGCCCGTGGATCGAACGGAAGATCAGCACGCGGTCCACGGTTCCGGCCACGTCTTCGGGAATGGCATTGCTTTCGAACGCGGTGATGTCCGCGCCGCCAGCCCAATCGGCAGCGGCAATCGAAGCGGTGAAACGCTGCGGCCAGGTGGAACCGTCTTCCGCAGGTGCCCGGCCAGCCTGGAATGCGAGGTAATGGCCCTGCGGTGCAACCCATGGCAGCAGCACGCGGGTGTACCAGCCGCCTCCCGGCCCATATTCGGCGACGCGCATGGTCGGCTCGATACGGAAGAAGGCGAGCGTTTCGGCAGGGTGGCGATACTGGTCGCGCGCGCGGTCAGCATCGCGGTGTGGCATGGCGAGGATATGCTCGAGCGGGTGCGCCTCTCCGCCATGATGCTCGCCGTGGTGCGCACCGTGATGTTCGCCGTGGCCGGAATGGTCTTGTGCCATTGCCGGTGCCGCAAAAGCCAGCGCGGCAGCGGCGGCGAGAAGGGGGGTGTTGCGCATGATAATCTCCCAAAGAATATGTGCCACGCGAAATGGCAGTCCATTTGCCCGATGACAAGCGGGTCTATCGTCCCCATCTTCGCGGCCAAGGAGATTGTGATGAGCGAAACAGTAATTGTCGCGGGTGGCTGCTTCTGGTGCACCGAGGCGGTGTTCAACGATGTGATCGGCGTCGAGAGCGTCGAAAGCGGCTATATCGGCGGCACCGTGCCCAACCCGACCTACAAGGCGGTGTGCACCGGCAGCACCGGCCATGCCGAGGGGGTGAAAGTCACCTTCGACCCGGCGCAGGTGAGCCTTCCCGAAATCTACGATATGTTCATGGGCACGCACGATCCCTCGCAATTGAACCGGCAGGGCAATGATGTCGGCACGCAATACCGCTCGGCCATTTTCCCGCTCTCGGACGAACAGCGCGCCGAGGCCGAGGCCGCGATTGCCCGCTGGAACGAAAGCCATGGCGGCGGCGCGGTGACGACCATCGAGACCGGCGAATGGTATCCCGCGGAGGACTACCACCAGGAATATTGGGAAGGCGAAGGGCAGCGCAATCCCTATTGCATGGCGGTAATTCCGCCCAAGCTGATGAAACTGCGCAAGAGCTTTGCGGGCAAGGTGAAGGTTTAAACTCGAATGGGAACGTTTGGCGGAGGCGTCTTCGAAAATGATGCTGCCAGAGACTGGCTGGGCTTCCTTGAACGGGGGCAAATGATTGCAGTTGCTGCCGCGCTCAACGGCATCCCGAACGCCATTGCGGAGCTTGGCCATATCCCGGCGGAAACAGAGCAGAAATTCTGGGCCATGTGCGAAGTGGTGGCACTCCTCGGAGAGTGGCGAAGGGGGGGCGAAGTTCCGCAGGAGATTGTCGCGACTCTGGAATTGGCAAAGGGCGCGCTTGGAATCCCCAACCTTGCCGAGCGGCTTGCCTTCGCATTTGAGCGCCTTGCCGATGCCGAAACCGAGCTGGACAGGTTATGGAAAGGCGATGAGGAGTGGGCGGCGATTCTTGACCAACGAGAACTGATCAAAGCGCGGGCGCTATCCGCCGCGGCGTAAAGATTTGCGAAACTGCTCGAGTTCGCTCGAGTTAACCTTGCTGTCCAGCTCAGCCCTTGAAGCGGGCGATGAAGAAGCCGTCCAATCCGCCCGCTTCGTTCAGCATTCCGGGATGGGTGCGCAGCCAGCCTTCCGCCGTTGGATGAAGGCCTGCGGGAAGCTCCTCTGCGGTGATCGGGAGCGGGTTTAGCGGGCACCCCGCCGCAATGTCCTCGCCTTCCTCGCGTTCCAACGAGCAGGTCGCGTAGACCAGCGTGCCGCCGGGCTTGAGCCAGTTGGCCGCGCGCTCCAGCAACTGGCTTTGCAGCAGCGCCATCGCGTCGATTTGCCGCTCGCCAATACGTTGGAGCACGTCGGGATTGCGGCGGCAGGTGCCCGTTGCGGTGCAGGGCGCATCGAGCAGGATCGCGTCGTATTGTTCGTCGGGATGCCAGCCCATCGCATCGGCCAGTTCGATTTTCGCGGAGAGGCCGGTGCGCTCCAGATTCTGTTGCAGCCGCTCCAACCGTCGCGGCGAATTGTCGAGCGACGTGACCTGCCAGCCCGCGCTCGCCAGTTGCAGCGTCTTGCCACCGGGCGCGGCGCACAGGTCGAGCACGTTTCGTCCCTCGCCCTGCCCCAGCAGTCGCGCGGGGATCGAAGCGGCGAGATCCTGCACCCACCACGCGCCCTCCTCGAAACCGGGCAGGTTCTCGATAGCGGTGCCACGCGGCAGGCGGATGTGGCCGGGGGCAAGGCTTTCGCCCTCCAGCCCGACGGGCACATCGCCGCGCAAGGTCAGATCGAGCGGCGGCGGAGCGGAGAGGCCTGCGGCGATACTCGTGGACTTTTCCCCCCACCGTTGCACCACCGCTTCGGGCAAACTCGGCGCATCGGGCAATGCCGCCTCACCGCGTGTCAGGGTCGCAAACACACCGTGGGCCAGCCGCTTGGGCCCGCCATCGAGCAGCGGCAAGGCCGTCGCCACCACCGCGTGCGGCGGGGTTTCCAGCCGCAGCCATTGCGCCAGCATCATGCGCAGCACCATGCGCGCTTTGGCATCATCGGGCAGCGGTTTCCTGGTCGCCGAATCGATCAGCGCGTCGAAATCGGTGAGCCAGCGAAGCACTTCACCCGCAATCGCGCGGGCCAGAGCGCGGTCGGAGAAGGACGGCAGGCCATTCGCCGCGCCGCCCGCCTGCTCCAGCGTCTCACCCCGCCGCAACACCGCATCGAGCATTTTGAGCGCCGCACGGCGCGGGAGGAGACCGGGGATTTGTGACATGGGGGATGGCTCTAGGACGATGCGCCGCCTCTATCAATTCGTCATTGCGAGCGACCGCAGGGCGCGCGGCAATCCAGTAACGACGGGACTGGATTGCTTCGTCGTTTCACTCCTCGCAATGACGGGAAAAGCGATTACATTGCCAAAACCATGAAACGCGCAACCAAACGCCCAACCGACTTCAAAAAGCCCGCCCACTGGTCGAGCGAACCGCCGCCCAAGCCGGAGGAAGGCAAGGTCGACGAAGAGCTCAGCCCCACCCGCTACGGCGACTGGGTGCACAAGGGCATTGCGATTGATTTTTAGTATATACGGTAATTGACTCGGTCCATTTTTCGTATATACGAGATTTATTGCCGAGATTAGTCGGTGATGCCCACGGCATAGGAGGCCGAAATGTTAGAACAAAATCACAGAGATCATCCTATGATGATCGGCATTCGGAGCACCTCCAATGGAGATCGAGTACGACGCGGATAAGCGCGACCAGGTTCTCACCGAGCGCGGCCTCGATATGGCCGATGCTGGCGAGGTTTTCGAAGGCTACCACCTCACCCGCTTCGACGCGAAACACAGTGAGGAAGAAGACAGATACCACTCCATCGGGATGCTCGCATCCGATGTCGTGATCGTCACATGGACGCCGAGAGACAACCTGCGCCGCATTATTACGATGTGGAAAGCCAATGACCGAGAAAGACAGAAATATTACGAAGCGCGTGAACGCGACACCGGATAAAAAGCCGGAGCTTGACGACGACTGGTTCGCCGAGGCGGATGCTTTTGTCGGCAAGAAGCTGGTTCGTCGTGGCCGTCCGAAATCGGACAATCCCAAGCAGCCGATTTCCATCCGGCTGGATGCCGATGTGCTAGACTGGTTCAGGAAGAAGGGCGAAGGCTGGCAGACGCGCATCAACGATGAATTGCGCAAGGTCGCAGGCCTCTAAACCCACCCCGCCAATTCGCGGCGCACAATTGTCTCGATCATATCCATGCTCGTTGCGCGGGAATTGAGGCACTCAATCGTCGCAAATTCCTCGCCGCCCGCTTCGAGAAACTCGTCGCGGCCTTCCATCGCGAGTTCTTCCAGCGTTTCGAGGCAATCGGCGGAGAAGCCCGGCGCGGCGATGGCGAGGCGCTTGGTGCCTTTGGCAGCCTCTGCCAATATCGTATCATCCGTCGCCGGTTCGAGCCATTTGGCGGGGCCAAAGCGGCTCTGGAAACTCACCACCATCCGGATATCGGGGCGGTTCAGCTCCGCTGTCAGCAGCCGCGCGGTTTTCTGGCAGTGGCAGTGATAGGGATCGCCCTGCGTCAGTGTGCGCAGCGGCATTCCGTGGAAGCTTAGCAGCAGCACTTCGGGCGTAAAGGCGAGCGCGTCCAGCTGCGCCGAAATGTCCTTCGCCAGCGCGGCAATATACACCGGATCATCGTGATAGGGCGGCATGGTTCGCATGGCGGGCTGCCAGCGTTGATCGCGCAGCCAGTCACCCACCTTGTCCACCACCGTGGCCGAGGTCGCGCCCGAATATTGCGGATACATCGGCGCCAGCAGAATGCGTTCGCACCCCGCCGCCTTCATCGCATCGAGCCGGTCGGGGATCGAAGGCGAGCCGTAACGCATCGCCCAATCGACATGGACGGCATCGCCCATGCGCTTCTGCAAATCTTCCGCCTGATCCTGCGTAATCACCGCCAGCGGCGATCCGCGGTCCGACCAGACCTTCTTATAGGCTTCCGCGCTTTTCGCAGGCCGCGTGTTGAGGATAACGCCGCGCAGAATCGGCTGCCAGATTAGCGAGGGGATTTCGATCACCCGCTTGTCCGACAGGAATTGCGCCAGATAACGCCGCACCGGCCCGGTCTCGGGCGCGTCGGGCGTGCCGAGATTGACGAGCAGCACGCCGACCTTGCCCGTCTTTACAGGCGGGTGGTCAGCGGGAAGCTGCTGCGGAAGGCCGGAGAAGGGTTGGGTCATGTAAAGGCAGACAGCAATGGCAGGCGGCGGAGACGAAGGCCAGTAGCACTAAAGAAGGCATTGGCAACCGCCGGAGCCACGGCAGGCACGCCGATTTCGCCGGGATCGAAAGGCGGGTCTTCGCTCTCGACCAGTTCGATGCGGATGTCCGGGCAATCGGCGAGCGTCGGCAGGCCCAGCGCGACGAGCCGCTGCAATGTGGGCAGACCCGCTGCATATTCGGTCGCCCCGCCCAGCGCCTGCGCCAGCCCGAATACCAGCCCGCCCTCGATCTGCTGCAAGGCGATATCGCGGTTGACGATCCGCCCGATATTGACCGCTGCGGAAAGCCGCCGCACGCGCACGCCGCCTTCGCCTGCGCTCGCCTCTGCCACAACGGCGATGCGACCGGTTGCGCCGAAAGCGTCCATCCGGTGGCAGGCGAGGCCCTGCCCGCTGCCCTCGCTCGCGCCGTCCCACGCGCCGAGCCGTCCGGCGCGTTGCAGCACATCGGCCATCAGCGCATCCTGCCCCAGCATGGCGATGCGGTAGCTCAGCGGTTCGCGGCTGTGGCGCAGCGCCACCTCGTCGATAAAGCATTCGCGGAAGAAGGCGGTGTAGCCGTCCGCGCCGCCACGCATCCTTGCGGTGGGCAGGTCGATCTCCACCGGGATATGCTGGATCTGCACATCGGGGATGGCATAGGCCTGCATCATCCCTTCGACCATCGAACGGTCGGGCTGGTCGCCCGCACCCGCCATCGCCGCCCAGTCGGCGGTGTTGTCGAACAGGCGGTGGCCGAATTCGCGCATGGTCGATGGCGAGGCAATGCGCGCACGCAGCTGGCTGATGGAGCCTTCCTCGCGCAATTCGGCTCCGATAAAGGCGGCGACCGGCGCGCGGGGATAGGAGGCGGCGTGTTCCTGCCAGCGCGACCAGGTGAGCTGCACCGGACGCCCCGCCTCGCGCGCGATCAAAGCGACTTCGATGGCCGCCTGATTGTCCAGCCGCCGGTCGAAACTGCCGCCTGCCGAGACGGGGTAGAGCACGGTGTTGGCGGTCGAAATGCCCAAAGCCTTCGCCGCCGCCGCACGCGCGGCTTCGGGGGTTTGCGTGGGCATCCACAATTCGAGGAAGCCGTCGGTAAAGCGCGCGGTGGCGCTGGTGGTTTCTATCGTGGCGTGGAGCGCGGGGGCGACGTCGTAACGCAAGGCGAAATCGGGCGCGTAGCCTTCATCGCCTGCGCCGCGCTGGTCGACATTGAAAGCCGGGCCGCTGCGCACCCCATTGTCGAGCGCTTCGGCGATTGTAAAGCTGTCGACCGCGCCTTCGATGCGGAAGCTGGGCGCGATCTTGCGCAGCGCCTCTTCCGCCGCCCACCAGTTTTCCGCCACTGCCGCGAGCCAGCGTTTGCCGCGCACCACGCTGATCAGGCCCTGCTGGCCCGCCGCGCGGTTCTCGTTGAATTCGCCCAGTTCGGCCTTGCGGAACGGCCCGTGGCGGATTGCCGCGAAGACCATGTCGGGCAGGCGCACATCGCCTGCGAAGATATGGCTGCCATCAACCTTGCTCGGCAGATCGAGGCGGGGGAAAGGCAAAACGCGCTCGTCATCTTCCGCGTCGACAACCGGCGCGCTTTCGGCAGGCGGTGCAGAGCGCAAGGGCGGCGGATCGGGCGGAGACTGGCGCGCGGCCTCCAGCGCCAGTTCGGCAAAGCTGGCGCGCTTGTCATCGTGATAGATAAAGCCCGCCTCGGCGCGGCATTGTTCCCACTCGACGTCCCATAGCTCGGCAGCGGCCATCGCCAGCATGGCACGCGCGGAAGCGCCGGCATTGCGGCACGCCTCTTCATAGGCGGCGAGCGTCGATCCGGCGGCGGTGACGGTGAAGCGGTTATCCTGCGCCCAGCGTTTGAGCATCCGGTCATCGGGCTCGTCCGCAAGGCTTTCCACCCACGGCTTCCACAGGGGCGCCCAAGCGGCAGCGAGCGGAAGATTGGCATAGGCCCCGCTGGCGGGCGCGGGCTCGACCGCGATTTGCCGCCAGTCCGCGCCCAGCTCCATCGCCACGATCTGCGGCAGGATGGTGGTCACCCCCTGCCCCATTTCCAGCTGCGGGACGGCCACGGTCACCACCCCGTCGCTGGCGATTTTGAGCCAGGCATCGAACGCCGCCTCGCCCGGCCCGGGTTCGAGCGGGTGATCGAAACTGCGCGGCACCAGCGACCATGCGACCAACAGTCCGCCGCCCAAAGCAGCGCCGGTCAGCAGGCCGCGGCGCGAGAGCTTCACCGTGCGCGCTCCAGCTGTTGAACCAATTGTGCAGCCAGTATGCGGAAGGGTTCGCCCGCTTTTTCGTCCGCAAATGCAGGCGGCGTGCCCGCATCGGACTGCTCGCGGATAGCCATGGCGAGCGGGATGCGGCCCAAAAACGGCACGCCGATCTCAGCCGCCGCCGCTTCCGCACCGCCTTGCCCGAAGGGATGGCTCGCCTCGCCGCAATGCGGGCAGAGATAGCCAGCCATATTCTCGACAATGCCGAGGATCGGAACATTCGCCTGATTAAACAGGTCGATAGCGCGGGCGGCGTCGATCAATGCCAGATCCTGCGGGGTGGAAACGATCACTGCACCCACCGGCTTGAACTTCTGCAGCATGGTCAGCTGGACATCGCCCGTGCCCGGCGGCAGATCGGCCAGCAGGACTTCGGTATCGCCCCAATCGGCCTCCATCAGCTGCGCAAGCGCGCTACCAACCATCGGCCCCCGCCACGCCAGCGCTTTGCCCGGATCAATGAGCTGCGCCATCGAAACCATGCGCACGCCGTATGCGCTGTCGTGCGGAATCAGCATCTTCTCGGTCGCGCGCAGCTTCACGCCCTCGCTGCCGAGCAACTTCCCCTGCGAGGGGCCGTAGATATCGGCATCGACCACGCCGACTTTTCTGCCCGTCGCCGCCAGCGCCACGGCGAGATTGGCGGTGAGCGTCGATTTGCCGACGCCGCCCTTGCCCGATCCCACGGCGATGATCTGCCGCTCTACCTTGTCCGCCATCATGGCGACCCGCACCTGCTCCACGCCTGCAACCGCGCCTGCCGCTTCCTCCAGCTCGCGCTGCAATTGCGCGGCGGCGGCTTTGCCGAGGCCGGTGGCATCGGCGATAATCGTGGCGGTACCGTCTTTGAAAGAGGCGCTGCGGACAAGGCCCGAAAGTTCGGGCGGAAGGCCTGACCTGATTGCGGTATCGGAGCTCATATCAACGCCTGCTAGCGGCTCTGCCACGCGCGGTCAGCAATTTTGCGCGATCAAACCCCTGTTTTTTGCGCGGCGGGTTCTTATAGAGAGACATATGGAACGTTTCGGCGGATTATTCGAAAAGATCGGTCTGGCAATGGCCGGCAAGCGCAACCCTTGGGGCAAGCCCTCTGGCAGTGGCGGTGGTGATGATGGCGGAGACGGGGGCGATGGCTCGTCTGGCGGCTCCGACAACGGGCCGCGCAATCCTTGGGTGCCCGGTGGCAGCGGCAGCGATGGCCCGCGTCGCTCGGCCAATATCGAAGACATTTTCAGGAACCGCGGCCCCGAAGGCCCGCGTCGCGGCGGCGGCGGTGGCCCGCGCGGCCCCAATTTCCGCCTGCCCGAACGGCCCGGCGGCAAAAGCTGGCTGCCGGTCATGCTTGTCGGCATCGTGCTTATATGGGTCGGCATCACCTCTGTGCATATCGTCCAGCCTTCGGAAAAGGGCATCAAGACGTGGTTCGGCGGTGCTTATGCAGGCGATCTGAACGATGGCCTCAACCTGACCGCGCCATGGCCGATCCAGACCGTCGATATCGAGAATACCGACCAGATCCGCGAATTGCCGATTGGGGACCAAGGGGGTGACAACCTCATCCTGACAGGGGACCAGAATCTCGTCGACCTCTCTTACTTGGTGCGCTGGCGCGTGAGCGATCTGGTGCAGTACCGCTTCGAGTTGGAAGATCCGCAGGACACGCTGCAAGAGGTGGCCGAAGCCGCCATGCGCGCTGCGATTGCCGAGACCACGCTGGACAATGTCCTGTCGGGTGAAGGACGCGCATCGGTACAGTTGCGGGTGCGCACGCGGATGCAGCAAATTCTCGACGCCTATGGCGCGGGGATCGCCATCGACGGGGTGGAAATCAACCGCACCGAGGCGCCCGAAGAAGTCATCGACGCCTTCAACGATGTGCTGGCCGCGCGTCAGAACCGCGAGCAGGCGCTGAACGAAGCGCGCCGTTATGAGCAACAATTGCTGGCGCAGGCGCAGGGTGACGCGGCGCAGTTCAACGAGATTTACGAACAATATGTGCTCGCGCCCGAAGTGACGCGGCGGCGCCTCTATTACGAAACCATGGAAAGCGTGCTGCGCGGCACCGACAAGGTGATTGTGGAAGCCGACGGGGTCACGCCCTATCTGCCGCTGCCCGAAGTCAATCGCCGCGCACGTGAAGGCAATACGCTCACCGTCACGCCGAACCCGCAGGGAGGACAGTAAAATGGACTCGTTTCTCCAGAACCATAAAAGCTCGGTCTTCGCGGTTATCGCGTTGATTGCGGTGGCGCTCAGCACGCTGGTGGTAGTGCCCGAAACGCAGCAGGGCGTGGTCATCCGCGCCGGGGAGCCGCACCGGGTCATCAACCGTTTTGATCCGACGCAGGAATTCGGCGGTACGGGTGCGGGAATCCAGTGGCGCATTCCGTTCCTTGAACGTGTGCAAATGGTCGACCGCCGGATTCTCAGCCTCGATATGGAAGGCGAAACCGTGTTGTCGAACGACCAGCAACGCCTCGAAGTCAACGCCTACGCGCGCTATCGCATTTTCGATCCGGTGCTGTTTGTCGAACGCGCACGCACCGAGGAGAATTTGACCGGCCAGCTTGAACCGATCCTGTCCTCTGCGTTGCGGCAGGAATTGGGTCGCAGACCGTTTGTCAGCTTGCTCACGCCGGAACGCGGGGAAGCGATGGAAAACATTCGCGACGCTCTGGATGCCGAAGCCCGCAGCTATGGTGCACAGATTATCGACGTGCGCATCAAGCGCGCCGACTTGCCCGAAGGCCGCCCGCTCAATGCTGCATTCCAGCGAATGGAATCGGACCGGCAGGAAGAGGCGGAAACGATCCGCGCGGGCGGTCGACGCGATGCGCAGATCATCCGGGCAGAGGCCGAGGCCGAAGCCGCGCGGATTTATGCCGAAGCTTACAATCAGGACCCGGGCTTTTACGATTTCTACCGCGCCATGCAGAGTTATCGCACAACCTTCGGCCCCGCCCGTGAAGGCGAGAATGTCGGCGAGAGCGCGGTTATTCTGAGCCCGGACAATGATTACCTCCGCCAGTTCCGCGGCGGACGATAAGCTTCTGCATGAACGCGCGCGATAGCGACTACATCTGTCGTTAAACGCGCGTTCAGCCGCTGTGCGCTGCACTGCCCTCGGGATAGAATGCGGTGCGCGCGCGTTGCGTGAAGACCGATTGAGACAAAGGACGATAAGGACGTGAAGCCAGTGAAATACTCCTACGGCATCACCAGCGCGCTGCTTTTGGGCGGCGCCACCATTTCGATGATCACCGGCCAGCCTGCGGGCGCGCAGGTGGCGCAGAACGATTCCGCGCCGATGAGCAATATCGTGCCGCGCGCGGGCGCCCCGGCGAGCTTTGCCGACCTGACCGCGCAATTGCAGCCGGCGGTGGTCAATATCTCCACCCGCCAGTCGATCACGGTGGAAGCGCAGGGCAACCCGTTCGAAGGCACGCCGTTCGGCCAGTTTTTCCAGCAGCAGCCGCGCCAGCAAGGCCCGCAAACGCGCGAGGCGCAATCGCTTGGCTCGGGCTTCCTCGTCTCGGCAGACGGCTATGTCGTCACCAACAACCACGTTGTCGCGCCCGATGCGCGCGCCACGCTGGAAGAGGTGACCGTCACTCTGCCCGATGGCCGCGAATACGAGGCGGAACTGGTGGGCACCGATCCCGACAGCGATCTGGCCGTACTCAAGATTACCCGCGGGGAGCCTTTTCCTTTCGTGCGCTTCGGCGATTCGAGCGAGGCGCGTGTCGGTGATTGGGTGATTGCCATCGGCAACCCCTTCGGCCTGGGCGGCACGGTGACGAGCGGCATCGTCTCGGCGGTGCTGCGCAATGTCGGATCGGGCGCGTATGACCGCTATTTGCAGACCGATGCGGCGATCAATCGCGGCAATTCGGGCGGCCCGCTGTTCGATATGCAGGGCAATGTGATCGGCATCAACAACGCCATTCTCTCGCCATCGGGCGGCAGTGTCGGCATCGGCCTTGCCATCCCCGCCGAAGTGGCTGCGCCCATCGTGCGCCAGCTGATCGCGGGCGAGACGATCGAACGCGGCTTCCTTGGCGTGCAGATCCAGCCGGTCAATGAAGACATCGCCGAAGCGCTCGGCATCGAGCGCAATCGTGGCGAACTGGTGCAGGGCGTGCAGCCGGGCGAAGCTGCCGACGACGCAGGCCTGCGCGCGGGCGACGTGGTTATCTCGGTCAATGGCGAGGATGTGACGCCGGACAACACCTTGTCCTTCATCGTTGCCAATATCGCGCCGGGCACGCGGGTGCCGCTGGTCTATATCCGCGATGGCGAGCGCCAGCGCGTGACCGTTACTGTCGGTCGCCGCCCCAGTGCGGAAGAGCTGGCGCGCCAGCAGATGTTCCAGAACGAGGAAGACCAGCCGAACGCAATGGCGCCGGAAGGCTCCTCCAGCCTGGTGCAGGACGCACTCGGCATTCAGGCCATCCCGATTGACGCGACGATTGCTCGCCAGCTGGGCGTATCCACCGATACACGCGGGCTGGCGATCACCGCTGTCGCGCCGGGCACCGATGCCGAGCGGCGCGGCCTTGCGCGCGGGGTGATGATCCTCTCGGCAAATGGCCGCGCGGTGCCGACGCTCGAAGCCTTGGAGCAAGTGATCGCAGAAGCGCGCGCCGCCGGTCGCGGGGCGATCCTGCTGCGCGTGCAGGCCCGCCGTGGCCAGCCACAATCGGTTCCGGTGCGCCTCAACAACGAATAGTTGCGCGAAACGCTGACAAAAAGGCCCGGCTCCGCACGTGCAGAGCCGGGCCTTTTTTGATGCTCCATCAATCGTGCAAGCCAGCCGCTAGAACCGCTCCTCGTTGCGCAAATCCTCGCTCAGGCGGCGCTGCTGCGGGGCTTCGCGCGGGATATCGCGTCCGATCGCCTCCTCAAGGAAATCGTCGCTGGCGGCTGGCGGCGGCTTGTCTTGCGAGGTACCGCCGCGTTCGCCGTCAACGTCGAAGCCGTTATCACCCGGACGGCTGGTGCGGCCCGGTTCGACGAGATTGCCCTGCTCGTCGATGTAGTAATAATAGTCGCCTTCTTCGCCGTAATATTCCTCGTCCGGCTCCAGCTGCCATTGCGGCAGTTCCAGCTCGGTGTCGAATTCCTCCACCGGCCGATCGCGCACGGCATAGCGCATAAAGGCGGCGAAAGCGCGGGCCGGTGCGGTGCCGCCTTGCAGCCCGCCCACACGGCCATTGTCGTCGCGGCCCATCCACACGCCGGTGGTGATGCCGCTGGAGAAGCCGACAAAATAACCGTCGCGATTGGTGTTGGTGGTGCCCGTCTTGCCCGCCACCGGTCGCCCGATCTGCGCGGCACGGCCGGTGCCGGTGGCGACTGCGGTTTGCAGGAGGTCGGTGATCCCGGCGGCGACATAATCGGGCACGAGGCGATAGCTGCGCTCTTCGCGGTGCCGGTAAATCTCCTCCCCGCTCGCCGTGGTCACGCGCACAATGCCGTAAGGTTCGACCGAGTTGCCGCCCGCCGACACCGCCGCAAAAGCGCGGGTCATGTCGATCAGCCGCACTTCGTTGGAGCCCAGCGTCATCGAAGGCACGGTGCTGATCGCGGTGGTGATGCCGAACCGCCGCGCCATGCTGGCAACGTTGGAGAAGCCGACTTCATTGCCCAATTGCGCCGCCACCGAATTCTTCGAATAGGCAAAGGCAGTGCGGATATCGATCTGGCCGGCATAGGAATCGCCCGAATTGCGCGGACTCCAGCCATTGATCGTCACCGGCACGTCCTGCACGATATCCTCGGGTGTATAACCTGCTTCCAGCGCGGCAAGGAACACGAACAGCTTGAACGCAGAACCCGGCTGGCGCAGCGCATCGGTGGCGCGGTTGTAATTGCTGGTGACGTAATCGGTGCCGCCGACCAGCGCCAGCACCGCACCATCGCGGTCCATGCTGACCATCGCGCCCTGCGCGCCATCGGGGGCGTTGCTCTGGATTGCGGTGGTCGCCGCGCGCTGCATCCCGACATCGAGCGTCGTCCACACCTCGATCGGCTCGTTGGTCTCCTCGGTCAGCAGCAGGTCGAGCTGCGGCAGCGCCCAGTCGGTGAAATAGCGGATCGAGGTTTGTCCCTCGACCTCGCGCAGATTGACCGAATCGAGTTGCACCTCGCGCGCGACCGACGGATCGAGATCGCCGTAGCGCACCATCTGCCCGATCACGACATTGGCGCGGCTCACCGCCGCTTCGGCATCGGCGGTGGGCGAATAGCGGCTTGGCGCCTTTACCAGACCGGCGATAATCGCCGCCTCTTCCAGGCTCAGCTCGGTGGCCGGATGGCTGAAGAAGCGGCGGCTGGCGGAATCGATGCCATAGGCACCGCCGCCGAAATACACCTTATTGAGATAGAGCTCGAGAATCTGGTCCTTGGTGAAATTCCATTCCAGCGCCATCGCCAGCACCGCCTCGCGCAGTTTGCGATCAAGCGTGCGGTTGGAATTCAAGAACACATTGCGCGCCAGCTGCTGCGTGATCGTGCTGGTCGCGCTCACCTGCCGGTCTTCGTTGAAGGCGTTGTAGACCGCGCGGCCCAGCCCCATCGGATCGACGCCGAAATGCGAATAGAAGCGGTGGTCTTCCACGCTGACCATTGCATCTTTCATCACTTGCGGGATTTCGTCGGCTTCCAGCCACTGGCCATAGCTCGGCCCCAGTTCGACGATTTCGGAGCCGTCGCGCGCGCGCACCAGAATGGTCTGCGCGTTCTGGCTTTCCCTGAGTTCGGAGAAGCTGGGCATGGATTGCGCGGCGAAATAGACCGAGGTGAACAGCGCAATCATGCCGAGAAAGCCGACAAACACGCCGAGCAGAACCAGACGCTTTGTCCAGCGCCACAGGCCCGCTTTCCAGCCGGTGCCCGGCTGCTTCTTGCGCTTGGGTGTGGTGGAGCCGCTGCTCCTGCCTCTGGCCATCAGCCTGTCACTACTCCGCAGCGGCGAGGGGCGCCTTGCCCGTCACCCGATATGACGAAAACCGCCACTGCATAATGCAATCATAATGCGGGGTGAACGCCAATTCTCGCTTAATCGCCGGATTTGTCGCCAACTTCGTCTTCTGGCTCAAAGGCGAGCGAGGCGGAGTTGATGCAATAGCGCAGGCCTTCGGGGCCGGGGCCATCGGGGAAGACGTGCCCCAAATGCCCGGAACAGCGCGCACAGGTGACTTCGGTGCGCACCATGCCGTGCGAGGTATCCTGATGCATATCGACATTCTGCTGGTCGGCAGGCGCGGTGAAGCTGGGCCAGCCGGAGCCGGAATTGTATTTGGTGCCGCTATCGAACAGCGGCAGCCCACAGCCGGCGCATTTGTAGAGTCCCTCGGCCTTGTTCTTTTCATATTTTCCGGTGAACGCCCGCTCCGTCCCGCCTTCGCGCAGGACGTGATACTGCTCGGGCGAAAGCCGCTCGCGCCATTCGGCTTCGGTAAGATTCATCTTCTCAGTCATCGGAGTGCTCCTTTGACCGAAGATATGGGGCTTGGCGCCAGAACCTGCAACGCCGAGAAACTCGGCGCCGCAGGCAGGATTTCACACTAAGACACTAAGGACACGAAGAGGTTCCGCCAATGGCGAAGGAATGCCCTCTTCGTCGTCTTCGTGTCTTTGTGTGAAAACTTCCTTCTTACGCTCACAGAAGCACAGAGGCACGGAGTAGAGCCGCCAATCTCTGTGCCTTTGTGCCTCTGTGAGCGAAACTCTGTAAAGCGCCTTCGGCGCAAGCTAGGCGTTGACGTCGGCGTAATGCTTCGGTGGCGGGATGCCGTCCATTTTCTGGCGCAGCAAAGGCGAGAAGCTGGGGCGACTTTTGATCACGCGGTACCAGCCATGCGCGCTCTGGTGGCCCGTCCAGTCGATCCCGTCGAGATAATCGACCACCGAAAGCTGCGCCGCGGCGGCGAAGTCGGCGAGGCTCAACTGCGCGCCTGCCAGCCAGCGGCGATTGTCCACCAACCAGTCGAGATAATCGAGATGCTCGTGCAGCAGCCGCGTTGTCTGCCGCAAAGTGCGGCTATCGGGTGACTGGCGCAGCACCAGCCGCTTTTTCACCTTCTCGTGCAGCAGCGGCCCGGTGATATCGGCAAAGAAGGTCTCGTCATACAGCGCCACCAGCCGCCGGATTTCCGCCCGCGCGCGAGCGGAGCCGATAATCAGCGGGCGATCCGCCACGGTCTCTTCCAGATATTCGCAAATCGCTTGGCTATCGATCAGCGTCACCCGCTTTTCCGCATCGTGCAGCACCGGCACACGGCCTGCCGGATTGAGCCGGCGGAAATCGTCGCCCGCATCCCACGGATAGAGCGTGATCAGATCATAGCCGATCTTCTTCTCGCCCAAAGAGAGCTGCACCTTGCGGCTGAACGGACAGAGCGGGAAGTGATAGAGATGCCACATGGTTGTAACACGCTATTGCCGCAAGCGTGCGCGCCGGTCTAGCCGGACGGGCACACTTATTCCGGCAAAAGCGGCAGGCACACGGGCATCAGCTGGTATTCGGCGCCATCGGCCAGAATCGCGCGCGCTTCGTCACTGGCGATATCGGCAACGGCTTCTGCCGGAAGTCCCGTTTCATCGACCACCCGCACCAGCGCGCGAACGAAAAACTCGCGCCCGGTTTCGGCCAGCGGTGGATATTGCAGCGCCTGCTCCTCCTCGCGCTCCTGCGCGCCTGCGACAATGGCGAAGGCCACCGAACAGCGCAGCAGCATCCGCTGCTCCAGCGTCAATTCGGGCTCGGCCTCCTGCGCGAAAGCAGTGGCGGGAGCGGCAAGCAGGGTAAGAGCGAGAAGACTTCGGAACATCACCTGCCCTTACTAGTCCTATCAAGTGAACCCAAGCTGCATATTCGCCCCAGATTCACCCTTGTGCTCGCGCGGCGAGCCACAGATATGGGCGCCCAAGAGGAGACAGACATGACCGATTACCCCGCATTGCACCTGCTGATCGACGGCGAGCAGCTTTCAGGCGATGGCCGCAAGAGCGAGGAGGTCATAAATCCTGCCACCGAAGAGGTTCTCGGCCAGCTGCCCCACGCGACCAGCGCCGATCTCGACCGCGCGCTCGAAGCGGCAAAGCGCGGCTTCCAGACCTGGCGCAAGACCTCTGCCGACAAGCGCGCCAGCATCCTCACCAAAGCCGCCAACCTGCTGCGCGAACGGGCAGGCGAGCTGGGGGAAATCCTCTCGACCGAACAGGGCAAGCCGCTCGCCGAAGGGCGCGGGGAATTCATGTATTCGGCCAATCTGCTCGAATTCTATGCGCAGGAGATCAAGCGCAATTATGGCCGCACGCTGGTGCGCCCCGAAGGCCAGCGCGCCGAAGTGCAGTATCACCCGGTCGGCCCCGTCGCCGGTTTCGCGCCGTGGAATTTCCCCGCCATCAATGTGATGCGCAAAATCGGCGGCGCGCTCGCGGCGGGCTGCTCGGCGATTGTCAAACCCTCGGAGGAAACGCCCGCCAGCGGCATCGCGGTGGTGCAGGCATTGTGGGACGCAGGCGTACCGGGCGACGTCGTGCAATGCGTATTCGGCGTACCAAGCGATGTGAGCGAACACCTGCTCGGCTCCCCCATCATCCGCAAGCTGACCTTCACCGGCTCCACTCCGGTGGGCAAGCATCTGGCGAAGCTGGCAGCGGAAGATCTCAAGGTCACCACTATGGAGCTGGGCGGCCACGGCCCCGTGCTGGTCTTCGACGATTGCGACGTAGATCGCGCGGTGCAGGTGATGTTCCAGGCCAAGCTGCGCAATGCCGGGCAGGTCTGTGTCAGCCCCACGCGCTTCCTGATCGAAGAGAATGTGTTCGAACGCTTCCGCGACGGTTTCGTCG
The DNA here is from genome assembly GCF_056933515.1 of Aurantiacibacter sp. KMU-128. Taxonomy (NCBI): domain Bacteria; kingdom Pseudomonadati; phylum Pseudomonadota; class Alphaproteobacteria; order Sphingomonadales; family Erythrobacteraceae; genus Aurantiacibacter; species Aurantiacibacter sp. KMU-128. The sequence goes on along the minus strand of NZ_JBXORT010000001.1, from coordinate 197,768 downwards.
AAAAGATGAAGGGCGTGACTGTCGGCAATCCGCTGGAAAGCGGCACCGATATGGGCCCGATGGCCAATGCGCGCGGGCTGGAGAATATCCAGAAAGTCATCGCCAATGCGAAGGAAGCGGGCGCGCAAGTGCTCGCGGGCGGGGAGCGGATCGGCAATCAGGGCTTCTTCCACCAGCCGACCGTGCTTGCCGAAGTGCCGCTCGATGCCAAGATCATGCACGAAGAACCGTTCGGCCCTGTCGCCGTGCTCAACCCCATGAAGGGCGAGGAGGCGATGATCGCAGAGGCCAACCGCCTCCCTTACGGCCTTGCCGCCTATGCCTGGACCAGCGATCCCGCCCGCCGCAGCCGCCTCGCTGCCGATATCGAAGCAGGGATGCTCGCCATTAATGGCGGCAGCGTCTCGACCGTCGACGCGCCGTTTGGCGGGGTGAAATGGTCAGGCTATGGCAGCGAAGACGGCGCCGAGGGCGTGCGCGCCTGCATGGTGGTCAAGACCGTCCACGAAGGCTGAGGAGAGAGTCCGATGAAAACCCGCGCCGCCGTAGCATTCGCACCCAAGCAGCCGCTCGAAATTGTCGAGCTTGATCTGGAAGGCCCCACGGCCGGCGAAGTGCTGGTCGAGATCATGGCGACGGGCATTTGCCATACCGACGCCTACACGCTCGACGGGCTGGACTCGGAAGGCATTTTCCCGAGCATTCTCGGCCATGAAGGCGCAGGGATCGTGCGGGAAGTTGGCGAAGGGGTGACCAGTGTCGCACCGGGTGACCACGTCATTCCGCTCTACACCCCCGAATGTCGCCAGTGCAAAATGTGCCTCTCCGGCAAGACCAATCTGTGCAGCGCCATCCGCGCGACGCAGGGCAAGGGGTTGATGCCCGATGGCACCAGCCGCTTCAGCTACAAGGGCGAGACGATCTACCACTATATGGGCTGCTCGACCTTTTCGAACTTCACCGTCCTCCCTGAAATCGCCGTCGCCAAGATCCGCACTGACGCGCCGTTTGATACGTCCTGCTATATCGGCTGCGGGGTGACCACCGGCGTGGGAGCGGTGGTGAACACGGCGCAGGTGAAGCCGGGCGACAATGTCGTGGTGTTCGGCCTTGGCGGAATCGGCCTCAACGTCATCCAGGGCGCGAAAATGGCCGGGGCAGACCGGATTGTCGGCGTCGACATCAACCCGGCGAAGAAGGAATGGGGCGAGAAATTCGGGATGACCGATTTCGTCAATCCCAAGGAGACCGCCAATGTGGTGGAGCACCTCGTTGAACTGCTCGATGGGGGCGCGGATTACTCCTTCGATTGCACCGGCAATACCGATGTGATGCGCGACGCGCTCGAATGCTGCCACAAAGGCTGGGGCACCAGCATCATCATTGGCGTTGCCGAAGCAGGCAAGGAAATCGCCACGCGCCCGTTCCAGCTCGTCACGGGCCGCAACTGGCGCGGCACCGCGTTTGGCGGGGCGAAGGGGCGCACCGATGTGCCCAAGATCGTCGATTGGTATATGAACGGCAAGATTGCGATCGACCCGATGATTACCCACCGGCTGACGCTGGAAGAAATCAACAAAGGCTTCGACCTGATGCATTCGGGCGAAACCATCCGCAGCGTCGTCGTTTATTGAGAGGAAACCCAAATGTTCAGCCACATCATGATCGGCACCAGCGATCTCGACCGCGCCGCCGCCTTTTACGAGAAAGTCCTCGCGGTTGTCGGTGCCCCCGCACCGCGTTTCAACGATGCGCCAACCGGCCACCGCCGCGCGATGTTTGTGCATGGCGGCAATGTCTTCATGCTGTCCGAACCGATCAATGACGAGCCCGCCACCTGCGCCAACGGCATGACCATCGGCTTTGCCTGCTCCTCGCCCGAGCAGGTGAAGGAATTGCACGATGTCGCGGTGGCCAATGGCGCGAATTCGGTCGAAGACCCGCCGGGCCTGCGCGAAGGGCGCGCTGTGGGCGATCTGCATCTGTGCTATTTCCGCGATCTCGATGGCCACAAGATCTGCGGTCTGCACCGGGTGGGCTGATGGCAATCGAGCACATCTCCACCGCGCGCTGTTATGCGGGCGAGCAGCAGGTCTGGCGGCATCAGAGCGCAAGCACCGGCACGCCGATGACCTTTGCCATCTACATCCCCGATCACGCGGAAGGCGCAAAGCTGCCAGTGATCTGGTGGCTGTCGGGCCTGACCTGCACGCATGAAAACGCGATGATCAAATGCGAATACAAGCGCGCCTGCGCCGAGCACGGGATTATCTTCGTGTGCCCCGATACCTCTCCGCGCGGTGACGGTGTGCCCGATGACGAGGCCTATGATTTCGGCCAGGGTGCGGGGTTCTATGTCAACGCGACGCAGGGACCATGGAGCGAGCATTTCCATATGCGCGCCTATATCGAGGAAGAGCTGCCCGCACTGGTCGCCGCCAATTTCCCCGTCGATATGGCGCGGCAGGGGATTTCCGGCCATTCGATGGGCGGTCACGGCGCGCTGACCGTTTCTCTCCGCAATCCCGGCCGTTTCCGCTCGACCGGAGCCTTCGCCCCCATCGTCTCACCGCTCAATTGCCCGTGGGGCGACAAGGCGCTTACCGGCTATCTGGGCGAAGATCGCGCGGCTTGGCGTGAATATGACAGCGTCGCGCTGATCGAGGATGGCGCGCGGATCGAACAGCTCCGCGTCGAGCAGGGGACGGGTGACGAATGGCTGGAAGAACAGCTGAAAACGCACCTTTTCACCGATGCAATTGCCGCAGCGGGAATGGAGGCCGACGTGCTGATGCACGAAGGCTATGACCACGGCTATTTCTTCGTCAGCACCTTCATCACCGACCACATCGCCTGGCACGCGGAACGGTTGAAGGGTTAGCGGCTTAGCCTGAAAACCGCGTGCTCGGCGCGCAGATTGGCGTTGCTCCCGCCAATCTCGCGCCCGCGGGCGAAGAACCATGCGCCGTCCACGCTCACACCTTTTTCGGCGAGCAGATCGCGGAAATCTTCCACGGTCAGATGGTGGATATTCTTCGTCGCATACCAGCTTTCGGGCAAGTGCCGCACCACCGGCATCCGCCCGGTGCGCAGCAGCGCGAGCCGCATCCGCCAATAGGCGAAATTGGGGAAGCTGACGAAGGCCGTGCGGCCCACGCGCAGCAGTTGGTCGAGCAACCAGTCGGGCCGCTCTGCCGTCTGCAAAGTCTGGCTTAGGATCGCCACGTCGAAGGCCTTGTCGGGATAGTCCGCAAGGTCGCGATTTGCATCGCCCTGCACCACGGAAAGCCCCTTGGCGACCGCGCGTTCGACCTCTTCGGGATTGATCTCGATCCCGCGCGCATCCGCGCCCTTGCCGTCTCGCAATTCCGCCATCAACGCCCCGTCACCGCAGCCGACATCGAGCACCCGCGCGCCATGCGGCACGAGGCTGGCAATCTTGGCGAGGTCAGGACGCAGCCTCAAGCGGGCACCCGATAGATGTCCGGAAAAACGCGTTCCATACCGCGCTCCGGGTGGGACAGCAGGCTCCAGCCGAGCTGCTCGTAGAGGCTATGCGCATCGAGCGTAAGCAAGGCCCAGCGCCGCAGCCCCTGCAGCTCGGGATGGTCTTGCAGGTTTTGTACCATGGCCTTGGATAGTCCCAGCCCGCGATGCTCCTCCAGCACATAGACGTCGGCGAGGTATGCGAAAGTGGCGCGGTCAGTGACCACGCGTGCCATGCCTACCTGTTTGCCATCCTTGGACACCGCAACCACGAGGCTGTTCGCGATTGCGCGGCTGACGATTTCGAGCGGGATGCCCGGCGACCAGTAACTGCGCGTGAGATATGCGTGCGCGGCGACCGGATCAATACGGTCGGCATCGCTCACCAGTTCGTATCCGGCAGGCAGCGCAATCATTCGATGAACCCCTTCACCACGCGGTCCAATGCCGGCACATCGAGCAGGAAGCTGTCATGGCCGTAGGGGGCGGATAGCTCGACGAAGCTCACCGGTGCGGCGACCGCGTTCAGCGCGTGCACGACTTCGCGCATATCGGCGGTGGTGTAGAGCCAGTCGGTGTCGAAGCTGACGAGGCAGAAGCGCGTATCGCTTGCCTTGGCGAAGGCATCGGCCAGGCGGCCACCCGCCTCCTCCGCCAAATCGAAATAGTCCATTGCGCGGGTGATGTAGAGATAGCTGTTCGCATCGAAGCGGTCGGTGAAGCTGATCCCCTGATGGCGCAGATAGCTTTCGACCTGGAAATCGGCGTCGAAACCGAAGCTTTTCGCGTCCCTGTCCTGCAATTGCCGCCCGAATTTGTCGGTCAGCCCCTGTTCGGAAAGATAGGTGATATGCGCAGCCATCCGCGCCACGGCGAGCCCCTTGTCGGGCGATGTTCCGCCATAATAGGCGCCGCCCTGCCAATCGGGATCGGCCATGATCGCCTGCCGCCCGACCTCGTGGAAGGCGATGTTCTGCGCGGTGTGGCGCGCGGTGGTGGCGATGGCGAGGACGCGAGCGGTGCGCTCGGGCCAATTGGCAGCGCAGCACAAGGCCTGCATTCCGCCCATCGACCCGCCGACGACCGCGTGCAGTGTCCCGATCCCTAGCACATCGAGCAGCGCGATCTGCGCGCGCACCATATCGCGGATGGTGATGACGGGGAAATCCATGCCGTAGGGCGTGCCGCGTGGGCCGGTGCTCGCGGGGCCGGTCGAGCCCATGCAGCTGCCCAGCACATTGGCGCAGATGACGTGGAAACGGTTCGTGTCGATGGGTTTGCCGGGGCCGACCATCCGTTCCCACCAGCCAGGCTTGCCGGTGACGGGATGCTCGCTCGCAACGAACTGGTCACCCGTCAGCGCGTGGAAAAGGAGGATGGCGTTGGACTTGTCTTCGGCCAGATCGCCATAGATCTCGTAAGCAACCTGTACGCCCACAAGCTCACGCCCGCTATCGAGCGGCAATGGCTGGGGCAGCGTCACGCGCTGGAGATCTAGGGTTGCGGCACTGGCCATGGCGGACAGCGACTTGGGGGAGGTGTTGGTTTGTGTCAATCGGTTCGCGTGGGGAGTGCAGGCCCCGATACGTTGCGCCAGCGGCGAAGCCGCATTCAATATGCGCTCACAGAGGCACAAAGGCACAGAGGAGTTGCGCGACTTCTCTGTGCCTTTGTGCCTCTGTGAGCGTAAAAACTGGAAAGCGCCTCCGGCGCGCGTTACACGCGCCGCGATGACTAGCATACGCCCGCAGATGAAGCCCTATGTGGCCGAAATTCACGCCTATGTTCCCGGCAAAAGCAAGGCTGCCGATGGCAAGCCGCTGGTGAAGCTGTCGGCGAACGAGAACCCGCTCGGCTGCTCGCCCGCCGCTTTAGTGGCACTGACAGAGGCGGGGAAACCGCAAGACTACCCCGATCCGGGTTCGACGGCTTTGCGCGAAGCCATCGGCGCGCTGCACGGGATTGATCCCGCGCGCATTGTGTGCGGCACCGGCTCGGACGAATTGCTCAACCTCGCCGCGCAGGGGTTCGCCGGAGAGGGCGACGAAGTGCTGTTCAGCCGCTACAGCTTTGCCGTTTATGACATCGCCGCCAAACGCTGCGGGGCGACGCCGGTTATCGTGCCGGACAGCAACTACACCGCCGATGTCGACGCGCTACTCGCCGCAGTGACCGAGCGCACCCGCGTTCTTTTCATCGCTAACCCGAACAACCCGACGGGCACGTTCCTGCCGCGCGCGGAGATTGCGCGGCTGCACGCTGGCTTACCCGCCGATGTGCTGATGGTGCTCGACCAGGCCTATGCCGAGTATCTTTCGCCTGAGGATGATGACGCGGGACTTGCCCTCGCTGAAGCCAACGAAAATGTGCTGGTCACCCGCACTTTCTCCAAGATCTACGGCCTCGCCGCCGAGCGGATCGGCTGGGCGACCGGCGCGCCGCATCTGGTGGATGCTGTGAACCGCATCAGAGGGCCTTTCAACGTGACCTCCAGCGGGCAGAGAGCGGGCTTGGCAGCCTTGGGGGATCAGGATTTCGTCCGCGCCAGCCGCGAAGCCAACGCCGCCCAGCGCGCGCGCTTCGTGGCGCGCATTGAGGCGCTCGGCAATCACGGATTGCGCGCCGTGCCGAGCGAAGCGAATTTCGTGCTGGTCGAGTTCAACGGCACGGTGTCCGCGAAGTCCGCGCTCGATGCCATTGCAGCGGCAGGATATGCTGTGCGGCATTTGCCCGAACTTGAGCATTGCCTGCGCATTACAATCGGCACGGCGGAGCAGATGGACACCATCGCCGATGTGCTCGACACGCTGACAGGCGCTTCGCATGGCGATTGAGCGGGTTGCGATTATCGGGCTGGGTCTGCTCGGCGGCTCTGTGGGGTTGGCCGTGCAGGAGTATTTGCCGGACGTGCAGCTTACCGGCTTCGATGCCGATGCCGCCGTGCGCCAGCGGGCGGGCGAGCGCGGGCTTGTCCACACCGTAGCCGACGATGCGGCAGAGGCTGTGCGCGGGGCCGATCTGGTGATCCTGTGCGTGCCGGTGGGCGCGATGCGCAGCGCGGCCAAGGCCATCGCGCCGGGACTGTCGGCAGAGGCGATCATCAGCGATGTCGGCTCCTCCAAGGCGCGGCTGGCCAATGCCCTCGCCGAGGAATTGCCCGGCCACCACATCATCCCCGCCCACCCCGTTGCGGGCACCGAGCAGTCGGGGCCGGATGCCGGGTTTGCCAGCCTGTTCCAAGGCCGCTGGTGTATTCTGACGCCGCCCGAAGGCGCGGACGAAGCCAAGGTCGCAGCGCTGTCCGCTTTCTGGGAGGCGCTTGGCTCTACGGTCGAGATCATGGACGCCGCGCATCACGATATGGTGCTCGCGGTCACCAGCCATATCCCGCACCTCATCGCCTACACTATCGTCGGCACGGCGAGCGACCTGGAGGAAGTGACGCGCAGCGAAGTCATCAAATATTCCGCCGGCGGCTTCCGCGACTTCACCCGCATCGCCGCCAGCGATCCGACCATGTGGCGCGATGTGTTCCTGCACAACAAGGACGCGGTGCTGGCGATGATGCAGCGTTTCGAAGCCGATTTGGGCGCGATGCGTCAGGCGATCGAGGCGGAGGACGGCGAAGCGATGTTCGACCTCTTCACCCGCACCCGCGCTATCCGCCGCGGCATTCTCGACCAGGGCCAAGACGACGCGCGGCCTGACTTTGGGCGGGGGCATGAGTAAGGGATTTTGCGCCCCCCTCCCTTGAGGGAGGGGCAGCGAGACTTGGCGGCTTGTTGCCTAGTCCCAGCGGGGTGGGCTTGCTGCGTTCGATAATTTGGCGTTGCACCCCCATCCCCCAACCCCTTCCCCACAGGGAAGGGGGGGGTGCGTCGCGCACGCTCAATTCCCCAAGACCTATTCCGCCGCCACAGCCTCGTGCCGTGCGTGTTCCAGCGTCGCCAAAAACCGCTCGGCATCTAGCGCTGCCATGCAGCCCGTGCCCGCCGCGGTTACCGCCTGACGATAGGTGTGGTCCATCACATCGCCGCAGGCAAAAACGCCGGGAATGGAGGTTTTGGGCGTGCCGGGTTCGACGATCAGATAGCCGCTTTCATCGGTCGGCAGCTTGCCTTTGAACAGCTCGGTTGCAGGCGCGTGACCGATGGCGACGAAGGCTCCGTCGACTTCGAGGGTGGACAGTTCGCCCGTCACCGTATCGCGCAGTTCAAGGTGGTGCAGCTTGCCGTTCTCGCCTTCGACAAACCGCTCGACAGTCTTGTTCCACAGCGGCGTGATCTTGTCGCTGGCGAACAGGCGATCCTGCAGGATCTTCTCACTGCGCAAGCTGTCCCGGCGGTGGATCAGCGTCACATCGTCCGAATGGTTGGTCAGATACAGCGCCTCTTCCACAGCGGTATTGCCGCCGCCGATCACCGCGACCTTCTTGCCGCGATAGAAGAACCCGTCGCACGTGGCGCAGGCGGAAACGCCCTTGCCGCCCAGTTCCTGCTCGCCCGGAACGCCCAGCCATTTGGCCTGCGCACCCGTCGCGATCACCAGCACATCGCCGATATATTCGTCGCCGGAATCGCCGATGGCGCGGAAGGGCGAGCCGTTTGCCAGATCGACCTCGACAATCGTGTCCCACATCATCCGCGTGCCGACGTGTTCGGCCTGTTTCTGCATCTGCTCCATCAGCCACGGGCCCTGGATGACATCGGCAAAGCCGGGATAGTTCTCGACATCGGTGGTGATGGTCAGCTGCCCGCCGGGCTGGATGCCCTGCACGACAATCGGCTGCATCCCCGCGCGCGCGCCGTAAATGGCGGCGGAATAGCCGGCGGGGCCGGAACCGATGATGAGCATACGGGTGGTGTGGGTCGCCATAGGAAGTCTCGAATCTGTCTGCTGTTTCGCACTTTGAGGTAGTGTGCAGAGACATTCGCATCAAGCGAGGCAGCGGTTTCATCCCAAGAGATGCCCACAGGCAGCAAAACGGCCGCGCTCCGATGGGAAGCACGGCCGCTGCGGGGGGTTCAATTTTGGACGCGGTTATGCCTGCGCAGGCGCCCGGCGCTTGTCCATCGCCTTCTTCACCACGTAGCCGCCCGCGCCCAGTGCGAGCATCGCGGGGATGCTCATCCGGGCGATGGCGGGGACAGCCACGGTGCCGATAATAGCGCCTGCGGGGCCGCCGATCTTGCGGGTCTGCTTGCTGAGTGCCGCGCCAACACCGGCGCCGATAATCTTGCCAATCATGTCAAATCTCCTTTGACTTATCAACGGACAAGCCCCGGCGCCTGTTCCCGGCATCACGCGGCCAGCGTTGCCGCCTTCGCCTTTGCCTCTTCGATTTTCTCTTCGCCGCCTTCGCCCATAATGCCGTCGGCTGCGACCATTTCGATGTCGGTTATGCCGAGGAAACCGAGGAAGAATTTGAGCCACGGGGTCATGTGATCGTAATCGCTGCCCACCGGCGTGCCGCCCGATGCGATCGCGAGATAGACCTTCTTGCCGGTGAGCTTACCTTTGGGCCCTTCGGCGGTGTATTCAAACGTGGTCCCGGCGCGGGCAACCAGATCGGCCCATGCCTTTACGGTGGCGGGGACAGAGAAATTGTAGATCGGAATGCCCATCACGATCGTGTCGGCATTCTGCAATTCCTCGATCAGCGTATCGGCAATCGCGGCCAGTTCCTGCTGCTCGGGCGAACGCTCGGCATAGGGGGCGAGGTTGGCGGCGAAACGCGCGCCATCGACGAACGGCAGGTCGTTGGCCGAGAGATCGCGCTCGACAACAGTGGCATCGCCCTTGGCGGTGAGGCTGGCGACAATGCGGGTGCTGAGGTCACGGCTGACCGATTCCCCGCCGCGAATGCTGGCGGTGATGTGCAAGATATTGGGCATTGATGGTTCTCCTGTTGGGATCGATTTCCCCTCCCTTGAGGGAGGGGTTAGGGGTGGGTGTGCGGCGCCAGAAACTGCCGTCGAACCCCCACCCCCGGCCCCTCCCCACGGGGAGGGGAGTTTCGGGTCATGCCGCGTCGACCAGCACCAGCTCGCTGTCTTCGAGCGCGGTGATGGTCACGCTGTCGCGCTGTGTAATGGCGACACCGTCGCGCGCTTTCGCCTCCACGTCCTCGACCCGCACCTTGCCGGTGGCGGGGACGAGGTAGAGGTGACGCGACGCATCGCGCGGGGTGTAGGTGACGCTCTCTCCTGCCTTCACCGTCGCGCCCAGCACACGGGCATCGGTGCGGATCGGAAGCGCGTCATCGTCATTGGCCACCCCGCTGGCGAGCGGCACGAACTGGCCTGCGCGGTCATCCTTGGGGAATTGCCGCGCACCCCAGCTCGGCGCGCCGCCGCGCTCGGATGGAATGATCCAGAGCTGGAAGAGCGTACATTCCTCGCCTTCCAGATTGTATTCCGAATGCTGCACGCCATTGCCCGCGCTCATCACTTGCACATCGCCCGCTTCGGTGCGGCCTTCATTGCCCATACTGTCACGATGCGTGATCGCGCCTTTGCGGACATAGGTGATGATTTCCATGTCGCTGTGCGGGTGCGTGGGGAAGCCTGTGCCCGGCGCGATGGTGTCATCGTTCCACACCCGCAGGGCACCCCAGTGGACGCGCGCCGGATCATGGTAATTGGCGAAAGAGAAATGGTGGTTTGCCTGCAACCAGCCGTGATTGGCCGAGCCGAGGGTTTCGAAAGGACGCAGTTCGATCATGTCATATCTCCCTTCTCGGGGAAGTGTTGCTGTGATGATGAACAGATAGGGCTTGGCGTTCCACCTGATAACTGCGATAAAATCGGCTGAGATGTTCAGGAAATCCGAACAATGAAGCTGGGCGAACCTACCTTGGACCAACTCCGCATCTTCCTCGCGGTGGAGGAGGAGGGCAGTTTCGGTGCGGCGGCGAAGCGCATGGGGCGCGCGGTTTCGGCAATCAGCTACGGCATCGCGCAGATGGAAGCGCAATTGGGCGTGACCCTCTTCGCCCGCGAAGGCTCGCGCAAACCAGTGCTGACCAATGCGGGGCGCGGCCTTTTGAGCGAGGCGAAAGCGATCACCGACCGCTCGGACGCGCTCATTGCCAAGACCCGCAGCCTCCATGCCGGGCTGGAAAGCGATCTCGGCCTTGTCGTCGATGTCATGGTGCCGGGCGAAGTCACCGCACAGGTGCTGCGCGAATTTCGCGTGATGTTCCCCACTGTGGCGCTGCGCCTGCAGGTGGAGGGGCTGGGCGCGGTGGCCGCCTGCCTGCTCGATGCCGAGGCGGATCTGGCGATTGGCGGGCCGGTGCTGGGCGATCATCCGGAGCTGGAGCGGCAGGCGATTGGCGAGACCGAGCTCGTCCCCGTCGCCGCCCCCGGCCACCCGCTCGCCCGCAAAGGCATCGCGCCGGGACAGAGCCGCGAGCATCTGCAACTCGTCCTCACCGACCGCTCTTCGCTGACCAAGGGTCGCGAGTTTTCTGTGCTCAGCCCGCTCAGCTGGCGACTGGGCGATCTGAGCGCGAAACACGAGCTGCTGCGCCAAGGCATAGGCTGGGGAAATATGCCCCGCCCGATGGTGGAGGCGGACCTCGCCAGCGGCGCACTGGTGGTGCTCGACCTGCCCGAGAAGCCGGGCGCAACCTACGGCTTCAGCGCAGTATGGCGCCGCGATGCGAAGCCGGGACCGGCGGCGAGCTGGGTGATCGATGCGTTTAGGGAGCGGCTTTGCGCGCAGATTTAGATCAGGTGCGACGCGCGGAGGGCATCCTGCGCCCTAAAGGACGGCTTCGCACAATCATCATCTATCTGGAAAATGGAGCGGGCGAGGCGATTCGAACGCCCGACCCTCACCTTGGCAAGGTGATGCTCTACCCCTGAGCTACGCCCGCTCACTGGCGTTTTCCGGCGGGACAAAACCCGTTGATCCGGATGGGGAGCGGCGCGGTTAGCACCGGCTCTTCCACCCCGCAAGAGGGAATCTGCACGAAATGCGCCGCGCAGCCGCTATTGCCGCCGCAATCGCCCCTTCGGCCCCTTCCCCCCTTCACAAACCGCGCAAAGGTGCCACATTGCCCCTCATACGCAAAGCGCACGAAACAGGAGCATTACCTTGGCAAGCATGGGCCTCAATCTCGACGAGCAGAAGGCAGTCGACCGATTCCGCAAACAGGTTGTGGAACCGAGCCAGACCAAGCTGGTGATCCTCGATTTCTGGGCCGAATGGTGCGGGCCGTGCAAGGCGCTGGCTCCGGTGCTGGAGAAAGTCGCGGCCGAATATGCCGACAAGGGCGTGGTGCTGGCGAAGATCGATGTCGATGAGGAACGCTTCATCGCCAGCCAGTTTCAGGTGCAGTCGATCCCCACCGTCTATGCGATGTTCCAGGGGCAGCCTGTGGCCGACCTGACGCCCGCGCGCACCGAATCGCAGCTCAAGGGCGCGCTCGACCAGTTGCTGGCGCAATTGCCGGTTCAGGCAGGCGCAGCGGATGGCGACCCCGAAGCCGCGCAAATGGCGGCGATGGAAGAACAGATAGGCCAGATCATCGCCATGGGCGAACAGGCGCTGGCCGATGGCGAGAACGAGAAAGCCGTGGAGATTTTCCAGCAGATCGCTGCCAACGCCCCTCCCCCCATCGCCATGAAGCCCGAAGTGCAGGCCGGTCTGATCCGCGCGCTAATCGCTACAGGTCGCGCCGAAGAAGCGCAGGCCGCTTATGATGCACTGCCGCCGGAAGTGCAGGGCGAGGAACTGGTGGCTCAAGCGCATAAGGCGCTCGCTCTGGTCGAAAACAAGGTCGATGATAGCGAGTTGCAGGCGCTGCGTGCGGCGGCGGCGGAGCGTCCCGCCGACACCGATGCGCAGATCGCCTTTGCCGAGGCCGCCGTCGCCGCAGGCGAGCGCGACGAGGCGGCGGATGTGCTGCTGCGCGCCATTCAGGCGTCGCACGATCCCTCCGCCGAAAGGCCCGAAGACAGCCCCGCCAAGACGAAACTGCTCGAGATTTTCGAAGCCGTAGGCATGGAAGACCCGTGGGTGGCGAGCCAGCGGCGCAAGCTCTCGCTTATTCTGTTTGGTTGAGATGGCTGCATCCCATACTCCGCTCACCCTGAGCTTGTCGAAGGGTTGCTTTTTCTTCTTGCACCGCATGCCCGAAGTAAGGGCTATGCTTCGACAGGCTCAGCATGAGCGGATAGAGGTAGCCAAGTGACCAAACGCCTCTCGATCTTCCCGCTCACCGGCGCGCTGCTCTTCCCCGGGCTGCAATTGCCGCTGCATATTTTCGAGCCGCGCTACCGTGCCATGGTCGGCGATGCGCTGGCGCGCGACCGGCGGATCGCGATGATCCAGCCCAAGGATTCGGTCGAAGGCGCGCCGCTCTACGACATTGGCTGCGTCGGCAAGATCGAGGATGTCGAAACAAGCGAGGACGGGCGCTACAACATCATCCTGACCGGCGAGGCGCGCTTCCGCGTGGTGCGCGAACTGGAAGTGACAACGCCCTTCCGCCAGGTCGAAGCCGAATTGTTCGACGAGCCGAAGGAGGAGTATCTCTCGCTTGGCGAACGCGCGAGTTTCGAGCACGAGGCGCGCAAATATGCCGACAGTCAGGGATACGCGATCGACTGGGACTCGGTCGCGCGGCTCGACGATGTAACGCTGATCAACGGCGTGTCGCAGATTGCGCCCTTCGATTCGGCGGCAAAGCAGGCGCTATTAGAAGCGCCGAACCTGCGCGAACGGTGTGATCTGCTGGTCAGCCTGCTGGAGTTCTTCGCTAGGGGTGATCCTGATGAGGGGCACGTAACGCTGCAGTAATTCCTCCCCCAGCGGGGGAGGGGGACCATGCGCAGCCAGGTGGAAGGGCACCCGCGAATGCTCCGAGCGGCTGAAAGTGCCCCTCCACCCCGCCGCTTCGCGTCGCGGTCCCCCTCCCCGTTCCGGGGAGGAACTAAATCCCAAAAGCCCCTCTTAGCCCGTCGATCACATATTGCGCCGCCAACGCGGCGAGCAGCACGCCCAGCAATCGCGTGATCACCGCTTCCACACGCGCGCCGAGCAGGCGGATCAGTGGTCCGGCGGCGATCAGGGCGATCATCGTGATCAAAAGCACGCTCACCAGCGCGCCGAGCACGACCATGGTGCCTTCATAGCCCTCGGCCTCGTTCTGCAGCAGCATCACCGCCGCAATCGCGCCCGGCCCGGCGAGCATAGGCATCGCCATAGGAAAGACCGAGACGTCCTCGACTTCGGGCGTCGCGGCGACCTTTTCCGCGCGCTCCTCGCGCCGCTGGGTGCGTTTCTCGAACACCATTTCCCACGCGATCCAGAACAGCATGAAACCGCCCGCGATGCGGAAACTGTCGAGCTCGATATGCAGCGCGCCGAGCAGGCTCTGCCCAAACAATGCAAAGATCACGAGGATAACAAAGGCGATCATACACGCGCGGATCGCCATATTGCGCGCCTGCGCTGGCGTCGCGCCTTTGGTCAGCCCGGCATAGATCGGCGCGCATCCCGGCGGGTCGATCACGACGAACAGCGTGATAAAGGCGGAGAGGAAGAGTTCGATCATGGCTTAACCGCCTGCGGGCACGCTGAAGGTATCGGCGATTTGCCATTCGCCGCCGCGATACCATTCGACGATAACGTTCCGGGTTCCCCCTGCATATTGCCGCCATTCGACTTTGAGCGTGCCGTCGGCTGACATCCATTCGCCGATCTCGGGCAGCGCGCCGGGAGTGATATTGATCGGCGGCTGCGGCACCGCTGCGCCCTCCGCCGGACAATCAGCAATCCGCCCGTTAATCGCCAGCATCCCCGGCACGATAATCGCGTCTTCCGGCAGATCGGGATCGACTTCAGGCGCGGGCTGCGGATTGTCGAGCGCGCCAATATCGTAGATCCATTTGTAGCTGCGGTCGCTCTGCAACTGCCACACGGTGACGTAAGAGCCGACTTCGCCCGAAGGCATTTGCAGCCGACCGAACGTCACCGCCAGCGTGCCGTCGCAGCTCGACCAGATATCAGCAGGCGTCCACGAAACGGCCTGTTCGGGATTGGCGCGGCCATTGATGAAGGTTTCGAGCGGCACCGGCCCGTTCGGCCCGTGCACGACGGCACCGCTCGCGGCATAAGCGCGGAAGGCGGTCCACATCCCTTCGTCGCGTGCTTGCCGGGCAAAAGCGATATCGGCAGCGGCCACGCGGCCCGGATCGCCAATCGTCGGCAGCCGCTCCAAAGTGCGCTCGGCAGCGCGCGCCTGACGGCTGATCGCTTGCTGGCGCGGCGAGGTGCAGGCGGCGAGCATGGCGGACAGCGCGAGGGCGGTAAGGAGGGTTCTTGCGATCATTCTGCGCCCCTGCTCCCGGCACCGCCTCTTGTCAAAGAGCGACCGCCATATTTCCCAGAACGATCATCACGATGTTCAGCAGGATGATGAGCACCATGGGCGAGAAATCGATCGCGCCGGTATCGGGCATCACCCGCCGGATTGGCCGCAAAACCGGTTCAAGCAGAGCGTTCAGCGACTGGTAGACCTGCATCAGGAACTGGTTGCTGGGGCTCACCACGTTGAAGGCGAACAGCAGGCCGATCACGAACTGAATGATGACGATCATGATGACGATGTTCGCGATCATGTCGACGATTTGCAAAAGCGCTAGCACGCAAAACTCCTAAATTGCCCGCCCCGGTCTGAAACCAAGTGTATCATTCACCTAATACAGGTAAGGCTATCCCGCAAGGCTGACCAAAGTCCCTGCCCCGCGGCTGGTGAAGAATTCGAGCAACATGGCGTGCGGAACCCGTCCGTCAAGCACCACCGCCGCTTCGCAGCCCGCCTCCACCGCGTCGACGCAGGTTTGCAGCTTGGGGATCATACCGCCGCTGATCGTCCCGTCTTCGCGCAAACCGGCGATATCGGCGGGCGAGAGATCGGTGAGGAGCTTGCCTTCCTTGTCCAGCACGCCCGCCACATCGGTCAGCAGGAACAGCCGCGCCGCGCCCAAGGCCGCCGCCAGAGCGCCCGCCATGGTGTCGGCATTGATGTTGTAGGTGTGCCCCGCCCCGTCGCTCGCAATCGGTGCGACAATCGGGATCATGCCCGCCGCGCTCGCGGTTTGCAGCACGGCGGTATCGACTTCCACCGGCTCCCCCACAAAGCCGAGATCGATCGCCTGTTCGATCTGGCTGTCAGGGTCTTTCACCGTGCGGGTGACCTTCTCGGCGCGCACCATCTTGCCGTCCTTGCCGGAAAGGCCAATGGCTTTGCCGCCCGCCTGGTTGACCCAGCCGACCAGCTCCTTGTTGATCGCGCCCGACAGCACCATTTCGGCGATGTCGGCCGTGGCCTTGTCGGTGACGCGCAACCCGTCGACGAAGGTGCTTTCTACGCCCAGCTTTTTGAGCATCGCGCCGATTTGCGGTCCGCCGCCATGCACCACCACCGGATTGATACCGACCGCTTTCAGCAGCACGATGTCCTCGGCAAAATCGCGCGCGGCTTCGGGGTCTCCCATGGCGTGGCCGCCATATTTCACCACAAAGCTCTTGCCCGCATAGCGCTGGAAATAGGGCAGCGCCTCGATCAGCGTTTCGGCCTTGGCCAGCATCCGGTCGGAATCCGGCGGTGATTGATTGGTCGTGCTCATGGCGCCTGCGTTAGGGCCAGTTGGCGCAGATCGCCAGCATTTCCGGCAATCGCCCAAGGCGACCCCTCTGTTAACCTTTTTGCCTTATACTCTCCCAGATGCGTCGCAATCTGGCGCGGATATTCGCAAAGGAACGGCATATGGCCGAGCCACAAGACGAAACCGGAGACGAGGTGGGCCTCGGCGGCCGCCGCAGCGGGGAAGACCGGCGCAAGGCGCAATTGCCTTTCGATGGGCCCGACCGCCGCCTGGGCGAGCGCCGCAGCGGGGAAGACCGCCGCAAGCTGCCGCGCGTCTACCAGAAATAGCACTGGTCAGAAGTAGCGCTGGCCGCTGGCCAAAGCAGGCGCGCTGGGGCATGATATTGCCCCATGAAAACCAAGCAATATGAAGAGCTGCTCGAACCCATGGAGCAGGAACTGGTGCAGATGGCCCGCTGGGCGAAAGCCACGGGCGAACGCATTTGTGTGCTCCTCGAAGGGCGCGACACGGCAGGCAAGGGCGGCACGATCAAGGCGATCAGCGCCCGCCTCAATCCGCGCCAGTGCCGCGTGGTTGCGCTCTCCAAGCCGAGCGATACCGAGCGCACGCAGTGGTATTTCCAGCGATATGTGCCGCACCTGCCCGCAGCCGGGGAGATCGTGCTGTTCGACCGCAGCTGGTACAACCGCGCGGGTGTCGAGAAAGTCATGGGCTTTGCCGATGATGCGCAGGTGGAGAAATTCCTCCACGAAGCGCCGGTGTTCGAGCGGCTGCTGGTGGATGACGGCATAAGGCTGTTCAAATATTGGCTGAGTGCCAACCAGACTGCGCAAGAGGAACGCTTTGCGGAGCGACGGGAAGACCCGCTCAAACGCTGGAAGCTCTCGCCCATCGATGTCGCCAGCCGCACCAAATTCGCCGAATATTCCGTCGCGCGCGAGGCGATGTTTGCCGCGACACACACGCAGCACGCGCCGTGGACGGTGGTCGATTACAAAGACCAGAAACATGGCCGCCTGACGCTGATCCGCGACCTGCTCGACCGGTTGCCCGACACGCACGTGCCGGAGGAACCGCTGGACTGGCCGGAGCTGGGCCATGCACCGCAGGAAGAGGATTTCGCCCTGCTCCAGCCGATTGCGCCTTTCCCGCTGGAAGATTGAACCATGGCCAAAGTCGTCCGCTTCGATGCGGCGTGGAACCGCAAACGCCGGTGGAAGGCATTGTGGCGGCGCTGGCGCTGGGTACTGGGGCTGGCGATCATCGCGGCACTGGCATTATGGGCGCGCCACGCCGGTTGGGGCGATGGCGAGTGGGAGGAAATGGCGCAGCAATTCCCCGTCTGCGGAACGGCCACGCGCGGGGCGGGCTGCGTGATCGACGGGGACACGCTGGCGATTGGCGAGCGGCGCATCCGCCTGTCCAGCTATGACGCGCCCGAACTCGACGGCGAGTGCGAGAACGAGCGGCTCAAGGCCGTCGAAGCACAATTCGAACTGTCACGCTGGCTGAGCGCAGGGCCGTTCCAGCTGGAAGCCGGGACCGACCGCCCGCGCGACAAATATGGCCGCGAACTTGCCGAGGCGCGACGCGGCAATGTGCGGTTGTCCGATCACATGATCGGGCTCGGTCTGGCGACCGAAAACAGCTGGATGTTCGCCGATGATTGGGGGCAGATCGACTGGTGCGCTTAAAGTTGGCTAAGCGGGAAGTGCCTTACCAGCCATAGGCCGCACGCACTTGCGCCGCCTCCGCCGGCCCGAGGTAATCCAGCAAGACCCTGATCGTGTAGCCGCCATGGGTGTAGCCCTGCGCGTCGACATAGCTCCAGTCGCTCACCTCGGATAGCGGAACGACAACGGGATCGCCAAGGCGCCATCCTTCCTGAAAAGGATGGTTGGACAGCGTACCGCGCAAGCGGTTGCCGTCCTGCCGCACGTCGCTCACCCAGATATGCTCGTAGCCACCCAGCGGAAATTTGAAACTGAACGAATGGGCCCCTTCGGGCGGCTCCGCCAGCGTCTCAAGGAAGATCGCAAGCGTCGACTGTGCATCGGCGATGGCAGCATTCATCTGGGCGTCCTGCGCCGAGACTTGCACCACGGGATCGCGATTGTTGTCCGCGACCGGCTGCGCCTTTTGCGCGTGCGCCGGAAGCGAAAGCGTGGCGAGGCAAGCGGCGATTGCGAGGGCGGCAGTGTGAAACTTTGTCAGCATAGCGAGGAGCTTAACCACCGACCGGCCACCTGCCAACCGATTCACACGCGGAAGGGCGCGCTCGCCAGAATCTCCGCATCGCGGTCTTGCGGGTCAACCTTTGCCAGCTGCACATCGCGTTCCCGCAGCAGCGCCTCGACATCACTTCGTGCCACCGCCAGCGCGCAAGTGAGCCAGCGCCCGACATGGGGGATGTCTTTCGCCACGCCTGCATCGCTCATATCCATCTGCTCCAGCCGCGCGATGATCGCTTCTGCCGGGTAGAGATATTCGTCGGTCACCCACTGGTTCGTCGCGATCCAGTGCGTCGGCAATCCGTCTGTATCGAAGCACAGGGCGGCAACGTGGACGACCTTGGCGGGCTTTTCCTTCACCGGCTTTGCCAGCGGCTCCACCCCGTCAAACGCGCCGAGCGGCAGGAACAGGTGAAAGTGGCCATGCTCTTTGGGTCCCCGCTGTTCCGGCGGGTGCGCATGGTAGAACCAGCGCGCTTTACTCACCGGGTCGATGGCATCGCCCTTCGGGTAATGCTCCCATTGGGTATAGGTCGCAGGCGGTTCGGGCAGGACGCGCTGAATCAGCGCCCTGCCCTCGCCTGCCATGGCCTCGCTGAGGGACACCAGCTCGGCCAGAGCGTCATCGCGGTTACTGGGCAGCGGCATCGCTTTCCATTGCTTCGCCTTCCATGGACTCGCCTTCCATGGTTTCGCCTTCCATCGCGTCGCCTTCCATAGCCTCGCCTTCCATGGTTTCGCCTTCCATGCTGTCTTCGGCCATGGCATCCGCATTCACGCTTTCATCGGCCATCGCGTCATCAGCTTCGGCAACGGCAGCGCAGCACGCGCCGCAGGCTCCGCAGCCGCTACAGGCGGAAAGCGCAGGTGCGGCAAGAGCAAGGCCTCCGGCGACCGCCAGCAGGCGGGAAAGATTGGTTTCAGGCATCGAACTCATCTCCTCTGGTGCGTCCCCCCGATTGCGGGCGGCTCCAGCGAAGCTGTTCGACACGCGCGCCGAGCGGGTTACATCGCCTCCGCCATTTCGCGCGAGACCGGCGGCGCGGCTTCGCGCGGCAGGGTCGCTTTGAGCAGGAAATATCCCGCCAGCGCTGCCACCAGCGAGCCCGACAGCACGCCGATCTTCACCGCATCGACCTGCGCCGGATCGGCGAAAGCGAGATTGCCGATGAAGAGGCTCATGGTGAAACCGATAGCCGCAAGCAGCGAGACCGCGTGCACCTGCTTCCAGCCCACGCCATCGGGCAGCTTGGCAATACCCGCCTTCACCGCAAGCCAGGCAAAGCCGAAAATACCGACCTGCTTGCCGATCAGTAGCCCCAGCGCAATGCCCAAAGGCAGCGGCGCAAGCAGCGCGTCGAAACCGATGCCGCTCAGCGAGACACCCGCATTGGCAAAGCCGAAGATCGGGATGACAAGGAAAGCGACATAGGGGTGCAGCGCGTGCTCCATCCGCTCGAGCGGGGCCACGCCGTTCTTGCCCGCGATCGGCACGCACATGGCCGCCGCTACGCCTGCGAGGGTCGCGTGGACGCCGCTCTTCAGGACAAACACCCACAGCACGATGCCAAGGATGACATAGGGCACGCTGGAGGCAACCTTGCCTCGCCCGAACATCGCCAGCACCGCCAGCGTGATCGCGCCGCCGATCAGCATATTCACCGAAGTTTCGGCAGTGTAGAAGATGGCGATAATCGCAATCGCGCCGATATCGTCGATCACCGCAATCGCCAGCAACAATGCCTTGAGCGCCACCGGCACGCGCGGGCCGAGCAGCGAGAGGATGCCGAGTGCAAAGGCGATATCGGTCGCGGCGGGGATCGCCCAGCCGCTCAGATTTTCAGGAGTGCCCCAATTGAAAGCGACAAAGATCGCGGCAGGGATAGCCATTCCGCCAATCGCGGCGGCGAGCGGCAGGCTGGCCTTGTCCCAGCTGTTCAACTGTCCGATCAGCGCCTCGCGCTTCACTTCCAGACCGATGAGGAAGAAGAACACCGCCATCAACCCGTCATTGATCCACAGCAGCAGCGGCTTGTCGATCATCGCTTCGCCAATGCCTGCGACAACGGGGATCTGCAGCGCGCTGAAATATCCGGCGGCGAAAGGCGAGTTGGCGATCACCAGCGCCAGCGCGGCGGCGATGATCAGCGTGATGCCGCCAGCGCTTTCCTTCTTCAGGAAATCGGCGAGCATCGGGGTAACTTTGGCGAGCATGGCAGTTCTCTCTGTCTGCTTTCAATCGGGGTATTCGGAGCCCAAAAAACGGCGGGAAGCGGTATGCGGCTGGCGCGATGGGGAGGGTTGGGACGTATGCGCCCGCCACCCGCTTCCCGCCTGAGGGGTCACCCGGCTCCAGCCGGGCGCAGGGGTCCGAATGCGAGGCGGGTGAGCATATCCTTCACCCACAATTTGCGGCGCTTGAGCGCCGTCAGCGTCACATGGTCAGGCACGCGCTTCGCGGTTTCGCGGCGCAGCGCCTCGTCAAGCTTCGCGTGAAGCTCGGTCAAACGATAGAAACGGGCCGTCATCCTTCTTCTCCCAAACGAGGGTTACAGGGTGATCGGTCAACCAAGGTTTTGCTTGGGGGAGGCATTCCGCGACCCCATCCAACACGCATCGGCTGTCCGATGCGGTCCGACATCACGTGCGCCTAAACGCACGCCAGAGGGGCCCGGTCCGCGAAAGTGTAATGCACAAACACGCAAGCGGTTCCCGCCGGGTTGCGAAAGCTGCGGGGGCGAACCTGTTACACCTGTTACACAGTCCTGGAGGGAAAACCCTTCCCACGCGCAAAACCGCCGCAACGGCACGATTGGAGCGGGATTGGGGCAGTTTATCCGGCATAGCGCAGGCGGTGGCACACACCCGCCATTGTAGGAAAGGCCGCCGCGTGGCAGACCGCTGGCATGACCAATCGCGCCCTTCCCCTCTGCGCCCTGCCCCTCCTCGCCGCCTGCGCCACCATGCCCGCCGCGCCTAGTCCGCAGGAGGCGTTCTGGAGCGCGCTCTCCAGCCATTGCGGAAACGCCTATCGCGGCGAACTGGTGAGCGAGGACGCGCGCGATGCCGATTGGGAAGGCCGCGCGATGGTGGCGCATTGGGCCGAATGCTCGGACAACCGCATCGCGATCGCCTTCCATATCGAGGCGGCAGAAGACCCCGATGGTTGGAACCGGAGCAGGACGTGGGTGGTGACGCGCGATGTCGTCGCAGAGAGCACCCTTGTCGCCTATCCTGTGCTGACTCTCAAGCACGACCACCGCCACGAGGACGGAAGCGAGGACGCGGTGACGCAATATGGCGGCACCACGGACTTGCCCGGCACGGCGAATGCGCAGAACTTCCCCGTCGATCCCGAAAGCATCGCCATGTTTGGCCGCGAGGGCTTGCCCGCGTCGGTCACCAATGTCTGGCGGCTGGAAGTCGACCCGGCGGGCACGGAAGGCGCGGCGTTTGTCTACCAGCTCACGCGCGGCAACGACCCGACCCGCCTGTTCCGCGTGGCCTTCGATGCGAGCGAACCGGTGACCCCGCCGCCTCCGGCTTGGGGGTGGTGACTTCTTAGACCCGAGCCACTAACGGTATGGCTCGCAGGCGACCCCGTCCCCGTCGCCGTCCATGCCTTCACGATAGCCGGGCTGGCCTGAATAAAGCGGGGCGCGGCCCTGTGCGCGCACTTCGTCGCAGCCCGCGTAATATACGCTTTGTTCGATAGCCGCGCGTTCTTCGGGAGACATCATGGCCGCCTCGGAATAGTCCGCGATGAACCAAGTGGCACCAAACGCGACGACGCTGCAAAGAGCAATGTCTTTGCCGGACGACCTTCGTCGCTGAGGCGCGGCAGAGCTGCCCAATCGCAACCCGTCATCGGAAAAAACCACCTCGCGAAGGCGACGTGGCCTATTTGCAGAGAATCTAGGACGCTCGACCATACCCTACCCATAATCCGAAAGCGTTTGTAGGAGGTTAAGTGCCCGCCCCCTACTCCGACACCAGCCGTTCGAACACGCCCAGCATCAGGTCGCGGGTGCCTTCGTAATAGGGGCGCTGGATCGCGGTGTCGCGGGGGGAGTGGTAGGCGGGGTTTTCGCTCCCGTCCTCGAATTCCTGGCTCACGCTGGCGACGGTGAAGCCTTCGCGGCGATACGCCTCGTGATCGGTGTTGGGATAGGTCGTCACCAACAGCGAGACGGGCAGGCTTGCGGCCACCTCTTGGTAAAGCGCGGTCAGTTCTGCCGAATTGCTATCGAACTCGATCACCCCGTCATTGTCGCTGTCCCAGCCGACCATGTCGATATTGTGCATCGATTCGAGCGGCACGCCCGATGCCCGCCACCGCGCCGCATTCACCCGCGCGCCGACCAGGCCGAGCTCCTCCTGATCGAGCATCACGAAATGGACAGTCGCGCTGCGCTCTTCCAGCGTTGCGAGCCTGCGCGCAACTTCCAATACGATCTCCACCCCGCTGCCATTGTCATCGACGCCGGGGCTGCCCGGCACGGTGTCGAAATGCGCGGCGATCACGATATGGCGGGTGCTGCCCGCGTCCGTCGCCGGAAGCGTCGCGACGACATTCGCGCCGGTGAGCCCGCGCTGCGTGCCGGGAAAAACCTCGTCCGTCGCATAGGGCCGCGCCTCTGCCGCAATGCCGATCCGCGCAAACTCGGCGAGCAAAGCCGCCCGCGCGGCGTCGCGCTGTTCGGGGGTGGAGCGTTCGGTCATCAGCAGGAAGCACGGCTCCGCGCAGTCGCTCGCAGCCGTGGGCGGCGCACCGGTGCTGGCGGGAACGGTGGTGCAGGCGGCGCTGCCCGCCAGCAAGAGAGCCAGCGCGAGCGTGTTGCGGATGATCATGCGAGGGATGCCCCCAAATACCTAGTGTGATGCCTAAACTGCGGCAGCCATACGCGGTTTTCGGGCGTGTGTCAGATTATCTGGCGGATATTCACCCGCGCCCGCCCCCAACGTCATCCCGGCGCAGGCCGGGATCCAGAGCGGAGCCACCAAGCGGCAAAATGGATTGTGCTGTGCACGTCTACGACTCCCGGCCTACGCCGGAATGACGAAATAGGGGAGGGAGCGCCTTCCTAAGCCCCCGCCCGCGCGGCATCGACAATGCCGGTAATCTCGTCGAGCAGTTTGAGGCGTTGTTTCTTGAGGGCTTCGGTGCGCTCGTCACTGGCGGCTTCGGTTTCGGCTTCGATCCGGTGCACCTCGCGATTGACCGCGTGGTAATCCTCCGCGAGCCGCGCGTAATGCCCGTCCTCGGCCTTCAACCGCGTCAGCAGATCGCGATCCCGCTTGAAGATTTCGGTAAGCTCGTTGGGCGTGTGCTGCGACATTGTGGCATCCTTCCTGTTGTTACAGACGGAGCCTAGCGCGCACGAGCGGAGCGGGCTTTGAGGTGGATCAAATTGGGGGGAGTAATTGACTATTTCCATTAACTGAGCTGAACAAGTCAGGTGTCTTGGCCTCGAAGTCTTGCCTTAGTTTTGCCTTCAACTCAGTTCCTTTTGCAACCTGATCGGTTCCTCCAAGGCTGTTATATGTCGCGATCACCTTCTTGATTACAGCGTCTACCTCCGCGTCAGCGAGGTTATCGGTATCGATTGCACCTAATTCAGCAGCTGTGGGATTCGCTTTTCCTACCTTCGACCAAGCCAAATAGG
The DNA here is from genome assembly GCF_056933515.1 of Aurantiacibacter sp. KMU-128. Lineage (NCBI taxonomy): Bacteria > Pseudomonadati > Pseudomonadota > Alphaproteobacteria > Sphingomonadales > Erythrobacteraceae > Aurantiacibacter > Aurantiacibacter sp. KMU-128. The sequence continues at coordinate 173,759 of NZ_JBXORT010000001.1, read as the reverse complement.
CGAGTACATAAAAGCGAAGATTGTTGCGATCCCGCGCTTCTAGGTTCTGATGCGCACGCAAACGCAACTCAACTAGCTTTATCAGTGTCGCTGCCACGACATATGCCGACATCGGCGTGTCGGCGGCGAAAATTTGAACGTAATTGGCGTCGTTTTTAATCAGCGACGATGGCCTCGCCCGCGCATCGTCAGGTCGACCAAGAAGCGTCGCCATAAGGCTCTGCGCCATCAACGGGATACTTACAATCTTCTCTGCGGGCCTTCCTTGATTCTTATAGAAATTTTTCCGACGATCATAAAAAAGTCCACGTGCCTTGAGTGTGGCTTCGATGTCCCTTTGAATTTTGTCGGTGGCTCGCAGCGTTGCCGGCTGGATCGCGTTTTGACTATTAGTGGCCTTTATTATTTTGTCTCGGATCTCTTCGTCTTCAGACGAAATGATTTTGACGAGAACGCTTTGATCTGGATTTTGTACAGTCCCTTCATCAAATTGTTCATAAATTTGCGTTGATGTCTGGAGACCATTCACGACTTGCGGCCCCGAGATAGTGACAATGTCACCTGAGACAGTCGCTTTCTCCGCGAGGATTGTTACACCGTTGTTCATCCACCAGAATTCTGGTGCATCACCGTCGTTTAGAGTTCCTTTGATCTCAGCGTTGACTTCGGTATTCCCCTGAAAATCGCGCACATTCAGATCAAATATATTCTTCCTAACCCGGCCTTCCTCATCCCTTAGGAAGAGGTTATAATCGCTCAGTTTGCAAAGCGCGATAACACCTTCGTCAGCAGTGACGCTCTTTCTAGTTTTTAGCTCAAAACTTACCTGCGGTTGACGCGCAGCCAAGTCCCTCAGCTCGGCCGCGCCCAGTGCTTTAACCGAAATGGTAGCGCCATCGAACATATTCCCCGCAGTTGAAGCTAATTCATCTAGCTTAGCCCGCAAATTCTTGGGGATCTCCTCATCGGCTCTCTTAGCGGCAATAACATAGGTGATAGCCAAGCTTGGGAAACGAGCAACAAGCGCACGGTAAGCGTCGCGGAAAGAGCGAAATTTCCCTCGCACTTGTTCATTCAATTCGGAGAAACTATCGACATCGTTCGATAGGTTCAGGAGTTTCTGCGTCACCGATATGAGCCGGTTTACGTGCTCTTCCTTTATGGAAGTACTTGTCTTCGATTGAATCACAAACAACTCGACATGGACACTCTTTTTCAGCGTGCCAGGATCGAAGTCATCAGTAATCAACTCGCCATTCGCAAATGCGTAGACGGAGTCGACACCACCATCATGCTCGCCATCGACGATACCATCGTAGAGTTCGTCGTAACTTAGCTCGTAGTCTTTCAGCAGCTGTTCGGCGCAGAAAAGTTCAAAAAACTCTTCTGCGCTTAGAGAAGGAGCTCGCTCTTCGTTGAATACCTGAAGTATATCATCAAGTACAACTTGAGCGTTATCTTTCTGCTTCGCCACGTACTACTCCGCCGCAACACCCTTGGGCGACGCGCTCTCACCAAACATATCCGGCCCGTCATCCTCGGCTTCGTTCGCGGCGACGGTCTTCGCGCTCTGGCGCTTGTCGAAGCTACTCCACACGTCCTGCCAGTTGCCCTTCGTCGCGCCTTTCGAATATTCGGTCGCGCGGGTTTCGAAGAAGTTCGCGTGCTCCACGCCGTTCAGCAGCGGGGCGAGCCACGGGAGCGGGTGGTCTTCCACCATATAGATGCTCGGCAGGCCCAGCTGCGACAGGCGCCAGTCGGCGATGTAGCGGATGTAGCGCTTGATTTCCTTCGCCGTCATGCCGGGTACGGGGCCGTCTTCGAACGCCAGATCGATGAAGGCATCTTCCAGCCGCACCGTCTTCTGGCACATATCCATGATGTCTTCCTTCACCGCCTTGGTCAGGCAGTCGCGCTCGGCACAGAAGGCGTGGAACAGGCGGGTTATGCCTTCGCAGTGCAGGCTTTCGTCGCGCACGCTCCAGCTGACGATCTGGCCCATGCCCTTCATCTTGTTGAAGCGCGGGAAGTTCATCAGCATGGCGAAGCTGGCGAACAGCTGCAGCCCTTCGGTAAAGCCGCCGAACATGGCGAGCGTGCGGGCGATGTTCTCGTCCGTATCGACATCGAATTCCTGCAGGTAATCGTGCTTGGCCTTCATTTCCTCATATTCGAGGAACATCCCGTATTCGCTTTCGGGCATCCCGATCGTGTCGAGCAGGTGGCTGTAGGCGGCGATGTGCACCGTCTCCATATTGGAGAAGGCGGCGAGCATCATCTTGACCTCGGTCGGCTTGAACACGCGGCCATATTTCTCGTGGTAGCAATCCTGCACCTCGACATCGGCCTGGGTGAAGAAACGGAAGATTTGCGTGAGCAGGTTGCGCTCGTGATCGGTGAGGTTCTGCGCCCAGTCGCGGCAATCCTCGCCCAGCGGCACTTCCTCGGGCATCCAGTGCACCTGCTGCTGCCGCTTCCAGAACTCGTAAGCCCACGGATATTCAAAGGGCTTGTAGGTCTTGCGGGCTTCGAGCAACGACATCTGGTATCTCCGGCTTCTGAGTGCGAGCTATCTACATAGTGAATCATAGCCGTGATTCGATAGCAAGCAGGGACTTTGGGTCGGGGATAATTCGGGTATTGCCGGACGGGCTTTGGGGCAGGTGGGGCGCGATCAGTCGGCCGTAACCACGAACACCAGAAAAGCCATGGCAAGTAAGACCATCGCAACGGCAAAGCCCTGCAGCGCTTCTTTGGGAACCCCGTCTGAAAGGCCGTAGCGCCGCCAACGGTAGAGGTGTACACTTAAAATCCAGCACCAGAGCGGGCCAAGAATCCAAATCGCGCTCGCTTCGCGCCAATGGGCAAATTCAATCGCGAACCAGACCAGCGCCACAAAGAGTGCACTCAAGACGCCCGCCTTCCACGACAAAGGCTCCGGCTTTGCAGGAACGCTCATCGCAAGCTCGATCCGCTCGTCTGCGAAGAGCACGTCGCGCTGTGCCAGTTTGCGCTCCAACCGCCATGTGGCGACGCGATAGTGCAGCAATGGCCACCAGATCAGCGCAAAAGCGATAAGAGGGGCGCTTAACAGCCAGACCCAGTCTCCGCCGTCGCGCGTTTGCAGGAATTCGAGAACACTCGCCATGGTGGCAAATCATGCCACAAGGGAGAGCGTCTTGCCAGTCTCGCGGCATTACGCCGCGCGCCGATCACATCTCTTTCTTGTTGATCCGGCGGCTGATTTCCAGCGCGATCAGGATCGGCGTTGCCCACAGCCAGGTGAGCAGGCCCGCCTCGCGCCAGCCGCCACCATCCTGCGGCAGGCGGGACGAGCAGCCATAGACTTCGAGCAGGTTTTCCGGCTGGCAGGAGCTGGGCCAATAGGCACCCGAATAGAGGTAGAAGCCGAGCACAAACCAGCCCACCATCGCGAGATACAACGCGAAGTAGCGCGAGAGTTTCACCTCGCCATACCCGTGATGGGTCAGAAACCGTTTGTTGCGTCCTGCTGCCATGCCTCTGGCCATAGCGCGCAAATGGTTAGTATTGTCTTACGAATGGGCGGCGAGTGGCGCGGGGCGATTGCGCTTGCCTGGTGCTTGCGGCAGGGATGGCGGCGATGGAGATGCACGATCCGCTCGCCCGCTATTTTGCGCGCATCGGCTTTGCCGCGCCGGTTCCGGTGACGCCCGAGGGGCTGGCGCAAATGCAGTCGGCGCACCGGCAGGCGATCCCGTTCGAGAACCTCTCGATCCCGCTCGGCGAAGGCGTTGCCTGCGAGAGCGCCCCGGTCTTCACCAAGCTGGTGGAGGCGCGGCGCGGCGGCTTCTGTTTCGAGCAAAACCGGCTGTTCGCCGATATGCTGGAGGCAGCGGGATTTGCCGCGCGGCTGCTGCTGGCGCGGGTGCTGCTGGGCAATCCGCCGGAGCTGCCGCCGCGCACGCATTGCCTGGTGCTGGTGCGCTTTGGCGAGGAAGCGTGGATTGCCGATGCGGGTTTTGGCGGCGCATATGCCCCGCCCCTGCCGCTGGTGGATGGCGCGCGGGCGGTCAGCGGCGATGGTGCGCAGCACCGCTTGCGGCGTCTGGGGGCGGAGGGCGCGCTGCCCGGCGCGTGGCTGCTCGAACGCCAAGGCCCGGTGCTCGCCACCGATGGCCGGGCGCAAAGCGACAGCGCGTGGGAGGCGCAATATGTCTTCGATCTCGCCGAAGTCGCACCCGCCGATATGGCGCTCGGCTGTCACTGGTCGGCGACGCATCCCGCCTCGCGCTTCACCAATCTCACCGTGGTGAGCCGCTGCCTGCCCGACGGCTTTGTCAGCCTGACCGACCGCGCGCTGACCCGCTGGCGCAAGGATGTGCCGCCCGAACGGCGCGCGCTGGCTTCGCCTGCCGAATATGCCGCGATGCTGGAGGCGGAATTCGGGCTGGTGTTGCCCGCTGCGGATGTGGCGAGACTGCCGCTATTCTAAGGGGCGCTACTGCCGCGCCTTCGCGCTGCCGATGGTCCCGCCGCCGAGGAAGCAGATCCCGCAGAAATAGCCGAAATCGTACCAGCCGCCCGAATTGGGCACAGCGTAGACCGCGATATCGGGGCTGAAGAGCGAGCCGAGGAACGACCACGGGAAGATGAAGCCGTGCCACAGCCCCCACCAGAAGCCCGGAGCCTCGGGCGCGGCGGAGACCCCCGCATCGATCTGCGACGCGCAGGCAGAGAGCAGCAGGACGGCGGTTAGGGCGATGAGGATGCGGGCCATGCGCGGTTCCCTTGTCGAGTGTTGCTGTATTGGCACGATAATACAGTAAGCCCGCGCGGCGGACAAGAGGGTCTGGTGGCGGGAGGTCTGGTGCGGGGGGTTCTGTAAAGCGGGAGCAGTCAGATCGGGCGGAGATACACCGCAAATCCGGCGAGCATCAGCATACTCAGCCCCAACACCAGCGCGCGCCTGCCGCCCGTCACGTCCCCCGACCGCATCAACACCGCCCCGCGCCACGCATTGGCCAGCGCGAGCAGCAAGGCGATCACAACGGCGCTGATGAAGATGGTGTCGTTGGTCATGCGTCAGCCATAAAGGACATTTCAGCCGCGAACACCATGCGACTTTCGCCTCAGGCGGCGTGGGCGGGGAGGAAAGTCTGGTCTTTCAGTCCCAGCAGCATCCCGCGCACCGAAAGGTCTTCGTCGAGCGTGTCCCAGTGCACGCCCGAAGGGGTCAGGAAATAGGCTTCCAGATCCTCCAGCGACGCATCTTTCAGGCGCGGATACCATGCAAGCGGCATTCCGAGCGTTCGCCCGTCGGACAGCTCGACCCACATCGTTGCTTCGTCGAAACGGACTTTTACCGGTTCGGGGACGTTATCGAGGGAAGTGTCCATGCCACGCCTTGATGATTTCGCTACTGTGCTGCTCTATTACCTTTTCCAGCCGCCGCAGTTCAAGAGGGGTAAAATTGCGGCTGCTTGCGAGCCGAACTCGCGGTTGCACCCAGAATTTGGCCTCCTGCCCCGCCCGCGATACATGGATATGCACCGGCTCGCGCGGGTCTCCTTCAAAAGAGAAGAAATGGAAGCGGTAACCGCGCCATTCGAAAACCTTTGGCACGGCCTACCTACACTACTGACAGGCCAGACACTCCTCATAATCGGTCTGTTCGGCCTGCAGCTCGTATTTCGCCGCATCGACGGTGTTGTCCGCCTCCACGCCGCCGGCAAAGCCCGCACGCTGCACGCTCTTGGAGCGCAGGTAGTAGAGCGACTTGATGCCCTTCTCCCACGCCTGGAAGTGCAGCATCATCAGGTCCCACTTGTCGACATCGGCGGGGATGAACAGGTTCAGCGACTGCGCCTGATCGATATAGGGCGCGCGGTCCGCGGCGAATTCGAGCAGCCAGCGCTGGTCGATCTCGAAGCTCGTCTTGAATGCGGCCTTTTCCTCGTCGGTGAGGAAATCGAGATGCTGGACGCTGCCGCCCTTCTCCAGGATTGAATTCCACACATTGGCCGAATTCTTCGACTTCTTGTCGAGGATCTTTTCCAGATAGGGGTTCTTCACCACGAAGCTGCCCGACAGCGTCTTGTGGGTGTAGATATTCGCCGGGATCGGCTCGATACACGCGCTGGTGCCGCCGCAGATGATGCTGATCGACGCGGTCGGCGCAATCGCCATTTTGCAGCTGAACCGCTCCATCGCCCCCATTTCCTCGGCATCGGGGCAAGCGCCGCGCTCCTGCGCCAGCAGCATCGAGGCCTCGGACGCCTTCGACTGGATGTGCTTGAACATTTTGAGGTTCCACGCCTTCGCCATCGGGCTCTCGAAACCGAGGCCCTTCGACTGGAGGAAGGAGTGGAAGCCCATCACGCCGAGGCCGACACTGCGCTCGCGCGCGGCAGAATACTTGGCGCGGGCCATTTCGTCGGGGGCACGGTCGATATAGTCCTGCAGGACATTGTCGAGGAAGCGCATCACGTCCTCGATGAACTGCTTGTCGCCGTTCCACTCGTCCCACTTTTCAAGGTTCAGCGAGGACAGACAGCACACCGCGGTGCGATCATTGCCGAGATGGTCGATGCCGGTCGGCAGGGTGATTTCGCTGCACAGGTTCGACGTCGAGACTTTCAGCCCCAGCTCGCGGTGGTGCTTGGGCATCATGCGGTTCACCGTGTCGGCGAAGACGATATAGGGCTCGCCCGTAGCCAGCCGGGTTTCGACCAGCTTCTGGAACAGGCTGCGCGCATCCACCGTCTTGCGCACGCTGCCATCCTTGGGCGAGACGAGATCGTAGCTGCCGCCCGCGCGCACCGCTTCCATGAAATCATCGGTCACCAGCACGCCGTGGTGCAGGTTCAGCGCCTTGCGGTTGAAGTCTCCGCTCGGTTTGCGGATTTCGAGGAACTCTTCGATTTCGGGGTGGTGGATGTCGATATAGCAGGCCGCCGAGCCCCGCCGCAGCGACCCCTGCGAAATTGCCAAGGTGAGCGAGTCCATGACGCGCACAAAAGGAATAATGCCGCTAGTCTTGCCGTTGAGGCCCACCGGCTCGCCAATGCCGCGCACATTGCCCCAATAGGTGCCGATGCCGCCGCCCTTCGACGCCAGCCAGACATTCTCGTTCCACGTGCCGACAATCCCGTCGAGACTGTCCGAAACCGAGTTGAGGTAGCAGCTGATCGGCAGGCCGCGCGTGGTGCCGCCGTTCGACAGCACGGGCGTTGCGGGCATGAACCACAGGTTGGAGATGTAATCATACAGACGCTGCGCGTGATCGGCATCGTCAGCGTAATAATCGGCGACGCGGGCGAACAGGTCCTGATAATTCTCGCCGGGCAGCAGGTAACGGTCGGTGAGCGTTTCCTTGCCGAAATCGGTGAGGTTCGCATCGCGTGCCTCGTCGGTACGGATACTGAAACGGCGGGGCAGAATCGACTTGGAGTCGCTCTTCGCCTCGCTCGCCGCAGCCTTCGCGGCTTCGGCCAGCGCGCCTGCCGTGGCGGTTGCCACCAGCGCTTCTGACCCTGCGTCCTTGATATCCATGCTCACTGCCTTCGCCTTGGGGGCTTTCTTTTCCGCAGCGGGCGCTCCGGTGGTGACATTTTCGCCCAGTCCCATTGCTGCTTCGTCTCCGCTTCTGAATTCCATGTGCCCCGTTCCTGTTCTTGCCCTGGCGCGGGTTCATCCTGACCGGACAGCCCGCCGCTTTGTTCTATTTGTGTTCGACTCGGAGCCAAGCCCCCTATGTAGTCGTTCACGCACCAATCTACACGCCTGTCCGAGACTTTATTTGTCCCGGCTTTTCCACGCCGCATCCCCGGATTTGTCCCGCAACCATAGTGACTCCGGGCCCGTTCGCCGAATCGGCGGTTTGGCTTCGGAAACTAGGTCTAGTGGGTGCCCCCGGCATCGCGACCACAACCCATAGTGAATCAGCGGGGAGTCGGGCGCAAGAGGGTTAAAGTGCATTTACCGCGACCGCAGGCCATTTCGCAGGGGTGTATCGCGCTTGTAACACGCCGCGACGCGTGGAAAATCCACGGCTGGCGCGGTGCGCAAGAGGGTAAATCAATCTCTGGAAAAAAATCTGTGCGGTTTCAGATGTGGGAATCTTTCGAACAGGGCTTTGAATCAATCGAATCGCATCGCGCAATTTGTGAACTTTTTGTCCGCAGGGGCTGGACGCGCTCTGGCGATGGAGCCAATTTTGCGTCAATGCGGGCAGGCCCTGATGCCGGATCGCCCGCGCGACCGGCTATGTTGGCCCGAATGAAGACAGGTGTCCGATGATCGCATTCTTCAAAGCCGTGCCGTTTGGCGCCCTGCTCACCATCCTGATCGCGCTGTTCATGGGATCGGGCGGCGCGACCGGCGGGATGCTGGAGATCTTTCGCGTCGACGTCTACTTCCCCGAATACGGGATCGATTTCGATTTCTACTGGAGCTGGATGCTGTTCATCGGCGGCACGCTGCTGGCGTTCTTCATCGTGCTGATGCTGGACTGACAACAGCGCAACGCGACACGCCAAGGGCGCGGGCATTCCGGCTGCAGTTCAGGAAAAGATGGTGCGGTCGAGAAGACTCGAACTTCCACGGCCTTTCGGCCACAACGACCTCAACGTTGCGCGTCTACCAGTTCCGCCACGACCGCACATCAATGATGGGGCGAGCAGCCTTGGCCCGCCTCGGTAGGAGCGCGCCACTAGCAAAAGGGTCTGCCCCCTGCAAGCACACTCTTTACCGTGGTGACAAAGGTGCCGGTTACTCCGGTTTCCAGCCAATCTGCACTTCGCGGGCGCTGCGCGGAATATCGGTGACGGCTTCGGCCACGGGCACCGATTCGCCGGGCGCAATCGTGCGCTGCGGCGGGGGGACTTCCCAGCTGTAGACTTCGCGCCCGCGCGCGTCGCGCAGCACGATCAGGATCGTCGGGATGGTGCGCGTTTCGCTGCCTATGTTGGTGATCGTACCGCTCGCGCCGAAGAATTCGGTGCCGTTGGGCAATTGCCGCCGGTCCTGCTGGTCGGCCGGAAAATCGAGCTGCAGATCGGGCTCGCCCGCCGCGAAGGTCGGGCGCTCGACCGGCACCCAGTCGGGCAGGCCCCAATAGGACACCGCAAAGATCAGCGCGGCAGCGACCACCGCGAAAATCCCCGCAGCCCAGTTGAGCACTTTCAGAGGATTGCGGCGCGGGCGGAAGGGCGGCTCGGGATCGAAGGGCGATGCAGGCGGATCGCCGAAATCGGCGGGGGCCGACTGGCGTGGCGGGCGGATTTCATCGCGCAGGCTTTCACGCGAAGGGCCTTCGGGCACCGTATTATCGGTTTCGGGGAGCGGCGGGTCTTCAACCGTGTCGGCAAGTTCGCCATCCGGCCCGGTGACGCTATCTTCGACCTGCGGATGCTCGGGGATCGGCGGACGCGGCGCGGGCGGCGGAGCGACTTCGGGCTCAGGCTCAGGCTCCGGCTTTGCCACTGGCGCAACGGGGCGCGGCACCACCGGAGAGACCTCGCTCGCCGGAGGCGCCTCGTCCGCCAGGTCGAGCGTCGGTCCGTCCTGGAACCAGCTGTGCTTGCATTTGGCGCAGCGCACAGTGCGCCCGTCCACGCCGATAGCGGTATCGGGCACGACATATTTTGTCGTGCAGGCGGGGCATTGGATGATCATCGCTTCGGCAAGATTCCTACGCCTGCTGTTACAAAGCAACAAGATTGCGCGCGCCCAAGAGTGCTGATCTCGCGCCCTTTTCCACAAGCACCTTGGGCAAAATGCCGTATCGGCACGATTGGGCGCTTCCCGTTCCCCCGCCAAAGCCCTAGGTGAACCCCATGACGGGCGCACCGGACTCCATCGTGCAGTTTGCCAATGTCGGCCTTCGCTACGGCACCGACCGCGAAGTGCTGAGCGATGTGTCCTTCACGCTTTACCCTGGCAGCTTCTACTTCCTCACCGGCGCCAGCGGCGCGGGCAAGACGAGTATGCTCAAGCTGCTCTATCTCGCCCAGCGCCCCAGCCGGGGGATGATTTCGATGTTCGGATCGGATGTCATTACGCTGCCGCGCGGCGATTTGCCGATGTTCCGGCGGCGCATCGGGGTGGTGTTCCAAGACTTCCGGCTGGTGCCGCATCTCAACACGTTCGACAATGTCGCGCTGCCCTTGCGGGTATCGGGAATGTCCGAGGAAAAGCTGCAAAAGCCGGTGACCGATATGCTCGAATGGGTCGGGCTGGGCCATCGCAGCGAGGCGCGGCCGGAAACGCTGTCGGGCGGGGAGCAGCAGCGCGTGGCCATCGCCCGCGCGGTGATCGGCCGGCCCGATATTCTGGTGGCGGACGAGCCGACGGGGAACGTCGATCCGGAAATGGCGGTGAAGCTGCTGCGCCTGTTTGAAGCGTTGAACCGGCTGGGTACCACGGTGGTGGTGGCGACGCACGACGTGCATCTGCTGCGCAAAGTGCCGGATTCGCTCATCATGCGGCTCGACAAGGGGCGGCTGTCCGATCCCACAGGCGCGCTCAAATATCCGCCGAAACGCGAGAAGCCCCCGCAATGAGCGCGCCCTCGCCCATCCGCCGCAATTCGCCGCGCTTCGGGGATTCGGCGCGCATCCTGCAACAGGCGCGGATTGCCGGGCCGATGCCGTGGGTGATCGCCATCATGATCGCGCTGACGGTGATGGCGGCGGCAGCGGGCCTGTCCTTGAGCAATCTGGCGGGTAATGCGCGCGACGAGATCGCGGGCGGGATCACCGTCCAGATTGTCGAAGGCGCACCCGCCGAACGCGACCGGCAGGCCGAGCGCGCGGTGTCCTATTTCTCCAACCGCGAGGACGTGACCGAAGTGCGCCGCGTGCCCGATGCCGAGCTGGCAGAGCTGCTGCGCCCGTGGCTGGGCGATGTGGCGGTGGCAGAGGAAGAAGGCGTGCCGATCCCCGCGCTGGTCGATGTCAAACTCTCCGGCCCCGTCACGGCAGAGCGCCTTTCCGCCATGCGCAGCGAGCTGCTGCAATCGGCTCCGGCGGCACGGCTGGATGCGCAGGCAAGCTGGCTGGGGCCGGTCTTCGATGCCATCCGCTCGCTGCAGATCATGGCCTTTGCCCTGATCGCACTGCTCGCCATCACCAGTGCCGCAGCCGTGTGGCTGGCAGCGCGCAGTGCCTTGGGATCGAACCGCGAAACGATCGAAGTGATTCACCATCTGGGCGGCACGGACGGGCAGATCGCGGGCATTTTCCAGCGTTCGATTGCCTGGGACGCGGCTTTGGGCGGTGCAGCCGGATTGCTGCTCGGGCTGGCGGCCGTCTTCATCCTCGGCCAGCAATTCGCGCAATTGGGATCGGGACTGATTTCGGGCGGCGGGCTGACGGCGCTGGACTGGATCACAATTGCCGCTATTCCGCTGGTCGGGATCATTCTCGCCGTCATCACCGCGCGCATCACCGTGATCGCGGCCTTGCGGCGAATGCTGTAGGTATCGTCACGCCGATGAAGGGCAGATTCGTTTTGGGACGGCTGTTTGCGATTGTGCTGATCGTGTGGGCGCTGGGCTTTGTCTGGTTCGCCGCCGCCTTGCCGCAGGAAGCGGAGATTTCGCAGACCGACGCGATCATCGTGCCCACCGGCAGCGGCGGGCGGATCGAGCGCGGGTTGGAAGTGCTGCAAACCGGCGCGGCGCAGCAAATGCTCGTGACCGGCGTCGACGTCGCGGTACAGCCGGGCGAGTTCCAGGCCGAATATGATGTGCCCGAGCGGGTGATGGATTGCTGCGTGACGCTGGGCTTTTCCGCGCTCGACACGCGTGGCAATGCGCGGGAGACGGCGCAGTGGATGGAAGCGCAGGGCTACAACTCGCTGCGGCTGGTGACGGCGGACTGGCATATGCGCCGCGCGGCGGCAGAGCTGGCCGACCAGTTGCCCGACAATGTCACCATCCTGCGCGATGCCGTGCGCAGCGAAGTCAGTCTGGCGACGCTGTTCCTTGAGTATCACAAGTTCCTTGCGGTATGGACGCTCAAAGCCCTTAGCTGACCCGTCGCTGCACCACCGATGATCCTTCTGCGCAATCTTGCCTTTTACGCCGCATTCTACTGCGGCTCGTTGCTGATATCCGGCGCGGCGGCGGCGGCGACCTATCTGCGCCCGCAATGGGTGCGCCCGTTATGCGACAACTGGTCGCACTGGCACCATTGGTGCTGTACGCGGTTGCTCGGCCTGCGCATCGAGATGACCGGCACGCGGCCCGCAGGCCCGGTGATCTACGCCATCAAGCATGAGAGTTTTTTCGAAGCGATTGCGATGGCGCATACGTTCGAACACCCGGCGGGCGTCGCCAAGGCGGAGCTGTTCGATCTGCCCTTCTGGGGACGCGCCGGTCTCGCTTACGGCCTGATACCGGTGGCGCGCGACCAGGGTGCGAGCGCGCTGCGGGCGATGTTGAAAGCGGGCAAGGGCGCGATTGCGCAGGGCCGCCCCATCGTCATCTTCCCCGAAGGCACGCGCATCCCGCCAGGCGAGCGCCCGCCTTTGCGGTCGGGCTTTGCCGGGCTCTACAAGCTGTTCAAGCTGCCGGTGGTGCCGGTGGCGGTGAATAGCGGGACGATCTACCGCAATCTCTTGAAACCCAAGGGCACGATCACGTGGCATTTTGGCGAAGTGATCGAACCCGGCCTGCCGCGCGAGGAAGTCGAACGGCGCGTGCATGAGGGGATCAATGCGTTGAATACGCCGCCTACGGTTTAGTCTCGATCAGCCGCACGATCTCGCCTGCCCATTCCCGCGCATCCTCGCGTTCGCCGATATCCGCGACGAACTCCTGACCCCGCGCCACGCTTTGCAAGCGGCCATCGGGCAGCCAGCGTTCGGGCCTGTCGTGATAGCTGAGCCCCGTTTCGCGCAGCCAATCGGGCACGCGCCACAGGCTCGCCGGGCCTTCGGGCACAGTCAGCCGCAAAGCGTCCAGCGCGGGCGCCTTATCGGTGCCCCGTCCATACCAGATCGCATCATTGCTACCGAGCATCCTGCGCGCATGGGGATGGCCCACATCGGCGAAACTCTTGCGCGTCGCTTCGTCGCATTCGGCCAGCTTCACCAGCTCGCTGACATAAAGGTAACCGAAGAAGCGGTGATGCGGCGCGCCGCCCTCCTCGCAGAACAGCCCGAAGAACAGGAACAGGTCGCCCGCGCCCACGCCTTGGCGTTCCAGATGCGTCTGCGCCGCGCCATACTGGCCGAGCGCCGCCCAGCCCTTTTTGCCGAACATCGGATCATTGTGCATCCGGTGCCAGCTTTGCACCTTGCCACGGCTCGCCCGCCGCACATGGCCGCCCATCTTGCGGTTGCTGTATGTCGGCCCGCCAAAGCCGCGCTTTTCAGGGATTGGCAGGCTGAGCGCGCGGCCATCGACAATCGGCGACGGCCCGCCGCCCGATCCGCTGTCGAACCCCTTGCGGCTGAAAACGATCTTCATGCGGCTTCCCTAGCGCCTGCTGGACGGAACCGACAGGGTGCGACTTCGCTTGATTGCATATGAAACTGTATGCGATTGGCGCAGCCCTATGACAATCGACCGACTCGCACTCCGGCAGGCCTATCGCATGGACGAAGACGCCTGCATCGCCCAGCGCCTCGAACAGGCCAAAACGGTGTCGCAAAAGCACGCAGAATCCGCCGCGCTCGCCGCACAGCTGATCGAAGGGGCGCGCAAGAAGGTGAGCAAAGGGCTCGATGCGTTTCTGGCGACCTACGGCCTCAATACCGAGGAAGGCATCGCGCTGATGTGCCTTGCCGAGGCTTTGCTGCGCATTCCCGACCAGCAGACCGCCGACGCACTGATCCGCGACAAGCTCGCCAATGTCGATTGGGCGGAGCATCTGGGGGAGAGCAAATCGGTGTTCGTCAACGCCGCCACCTTCTCGCTGATGCTAACAGGCGGCGTGCTGCGCAGCGGCGTGCGCACCGAAGCGGGGCTGGCGAACACGCTGGCGCGCACCACCGGCCGATTGGGCGAGCCGGTGATCCGGCAGGCGGTGCAGCAGGCGATGAAGATCCTCGGCGGGCAATTCGTCTACGCCCGCACCATCGAAGAAGCGATGAAGCGCGCCGCGCCCGAACGCAAACGCCGCCTTGCGCACAGTTTCGATATGCTCGGCGAAGCGGCGATGACGATGGACGATGCGGAGAAATACCGCGCCGCCTATGCCGGAGCGATTGCACGGCTGGCGCAGGAAGCGGGCGGCGTGCGCGGCGGGCCGGGCATTTCGGTGAAGCTGTCCGCGCTCTACCCCAAATACGACTTCCTCCATGCCGAAGCGGCGAAGGCGCATATCGTGCCGGTGCTGCGCGATCTGGCGGGCGCGGCGCGCGATGCCGATATCCACTTCACCGTCGATGCCGAAGAGGCCGAGCGGCTCGAGCTCAGCATGGATATTATCGAGGCGCTGCTGGCCGATGACAGCCTGTTCGCCAAGGGTGATGGCAGCCAGTGGGACGGGTTCGGCATGGCCATACAGGGCTATCAGAAACGCGCCGTGCCGCTGTGCCGCTGGGTCGCCAAGGCGGCGCGCAAGCATGACCGGCGGCTGTTCGTCCGGCTGGTGAAAGGCGCCTATTGGGATGCGGAGATCAAGCTCTCACAAGTGGGCGGGCACACCGATTATCCGGTCTTCACCCGCAAGATCGCTACCGATGTCTCCTACCTCGCTTGCGCGGCGGAGCTGCTGAAGGCCGAGGATTGCATTTACCCCGCCTTTGCGACGCACAACGCCTATACGATTGCGGCGATCAAGTCTTTGGCTGGCGATGCACCTTTTGAATTCCAGCGCCTGCACGGCATGGGCGAGGAGGTCTACGAAACACTCGCCCAGCTGGAGGGTGACAACAGCCGCACCACGGTGCGGATTTACGCGCCGGTGGGCGGGCACAAGGAATTGCTCGCCTATCTCGTGCGCCGCCTGCTGGAAAACGGCGCGAACTCCTCCTTCGTCAACCGCATGGCCGATGCCGATGTGCCGGTGGAGGAGATGACGGGCGATCCGGTGGCGGAGCTTGCTGCGATGTCTCCCTACCGCAATCCGGCGATCCCGCTGCCTGCGCATATCTATCCCAACCGCCGCAATTCGGCGGGCGTTGACCTTGCCGATCCGCTGGTGCTGGCGCCATTGCAGCAGGAGCTGGAACGCTGGCGGCAGGACGATCCCGTAGCGCGGCCCACGCTGCGCGCAGGCGTCGACGGCGAAGCGCTCGTGCCGGTGCATTCGCCGTTTGACGGGCGGGTGGTCGGCCAAGCCATTCCGGCAACCCCCAAGGATATCGACCTTGCCATCGCCCGCGCGGTCGCCGCGCAGCCGACATGGGATGCGCTGGGCGGGGCGGCGCGCGCCGATCTGCTGCTTGCCGCTGCCGACCTGCTGGAGGCTAACACCGCGCGCCTGCTCGACCTGTGCGAGCGCGAGGCGGGCAAATCGCTGCCCGATGCCGTGCTCGAAGTGCGCGAGGCGGTCGATTTCCTGCGCTACTACGCCTGCGAAGCGCGGATGCTGTTCGCCGCGCCGCAGCCGCTGCCGGGGCCGACGGGGGAGACCAACCTCCTGCGCCTGCACGGGCGCGGCGTGTTTGCGACAATCAGCCCGTGGAATTTCCCGCTGGCGATTTTCATGGGGCCAACCGCCGCCGCGCTGGCGGCGGGCAATGCCGTGCTCGCCAAGCCTGCCGAACAGACCCCGCTGATCGCCGCGCTCGCCATCGATCTGTGCCATCAGGCGGGCATTCCCAAGGATGTGCTGCAATTCGTGCCGGGCGACGGTTCGGTCGGCGCGGCGCTCACCAGCGACCCGCGCATTGCGGGCGTGGCCTTCACCGGATCGACCGACACCGCGCAAAAGATCAACCGCAGCCTCGCCGCGCGCGACGGGTTGATCGGCACGCTGATCGCCGAGACGGGTGGCCAGAACGCAATGATCGTCGACAGCTCCGCTCTGCCCGAGCAAGTCACGCGCGACGTGATCGCGGGCGCGTTCCAGAGCGCGGGACAACGCTGCTCGGCGCTGCGGGTGCTCTATCTGCAAGAGGATGTCGCCGATGTGATGCTGCACATGATCACCGGCGCGTTCGAGGCGCTGGTGGTGGGCGACCCGACGCAGCTTGCCACCGATGTCGGCCCGGTGATCGATGCCGAGGCAAAGGCCAAGCTGGAAAAGCATATCGCGGCGATGGAAGCGGACGGCTTCAGCGTGTGGCGCCTGCCGCTGCCCGATGAATGCGCGGACGGCCATTTCGTCGCCCCGACGATTATCGAGGTCGGCTCGATCCTCGATATCGATGAAGAGCAATTCGGCCCGGTGCTGCACGTGGTGCGCTATCCGGTCGGCACGCTGCGGCAGGTGATCGACGATATCAACGCGACCGGATACGGCCTCACGCTTGGCCTGCATAGCCGCATCGCCGAAACCCGCGAATTCGTCGAAGCCCACGCAAGGGTCGGCAATTTCTACGTCAACCGCAACCAGATCGGCGCGGTGGTGGGCAGCCAGCCCTTCGGCGGCGAAGGCCTGTCGGGCACCGGCCCCAAGGCAGGCGGCCCCCACTATGTGACGCGCTTCGCCACCGAACGGGTGACGACGATCGACACGACCGCGGCAGGCGGCAATGCGAGCTTGCTGGCGGGGGTTTGACCGGCGGCGAAGGATTGCCGAATTGGCGGCGGATGGTAGGCTATACCCATGTTGTCGGACGCCAATCTGAAATACGCCTTTGCCGGCCTTGCCGTCTTCGGTTTGGGGGCCATTGGCTACACGCAGTATCAGGCCGCCGAGGAAGCGGAACCGGACGTCGCCGTGATGACCATGGGGATGGCGCCGCAGCTCCCGCTTATCCGCGAAATCGCTGACGAGGCAGGCTGGCGCGTCTCATGCGAAGGCGTGTCCGGCGAGATGACCACGCTCCGCCTTTCGCCGGGCTTCTGGGCTGACGACAAAACGGGCGAGGCGCTTGCCGAAGAACTCGTTTCGGTCGCAAGCAGCGCTTACTCGATAGCGGGTGGCGCAGCGGAGGCAGACACTTGCGATGTGGCTCCGTCGGAAACCTCGATTGAGGGGCCGGAGGACAATGTCGCGATTGCGTCCGGGCCGCCTGCGGTCTTGGCGCATTATGCCGAAGTCGCGCGATCTTGCGGCTTGGAGGAGACGGAAATCGCGCCAATCAGCGCGTTATATCTCGATATGATGGAGCCGGGCACGGTCGGCGATGACTGGCAGGCGCTCTACATCAGTCTTGCGGACGCGGAGCGCCACGGGCCGACCATGTGCTACGTTATCATGAGCAACCGGAACGAAGCAGACGGGGAATAGTCCCCCGCACACCTACCCGTCCCGCCGCGGGCTGCCCGGCGGTTTGCCCTTGGGCTTGCCTGCGCTCTTCCCCTTGAACCCCGGTTTGGGCTTGCCCGCATAGGGTTTGCGCTCGCCAGTGCCTGATCCATCGGCATTGTCGCGCTTGAAGCCGCCCGGCTTCTTCCCGCCCTGCCCCCGGTGGAACGGCTTGGCGCGCACGGCGGGGCCGCCTTGCTTGCGGTTCTGGCGCGCTTCCATGCGCGGGCCTTCGGCGGATTGTTCGATCACAATCGCATCCTGTTCGTCCTCGGCGGATTCGGTGCGCTGCACCGTCTCGGCGAATTTCGCGGCGATGGTGCGCGGCACCTGGAACCACGTTTCGTTGGGGCCGAGACGGATCGCGCCGATTTCGTTGCGGGTGATATGGCCACGGCGGCAGATCAGCGGCAGCAGCCAGCGCGGCTCCGCATTCTGGCGGCGGCCGATGCCCATTTTGAACCACACCACGTCTTCAAAACCGGGGCGGTGGCGCTCGGCCTGCGCCTTCTCCCGCGCTTCGGGGGTGTTGGCGAGCAGCTCTTCGGGCGCGGGCATTTTCGCGCGGTGCGCCTGCACCAGCGCGGCGGCGATGTCCTCTGCGGGAAGCCGCTGCATCAGCTCGGCAGCAAGCGCGCGGTCTTCCTCGGCATAATCTGCCGGAGCCGTCAGCTTCTCCATCAGCCGCGCATGATCCTTCTGGCCGATGGCTTCGGGCGTGGGCGCGCCCATCCATTCGGCAGCGATCTTCGCGCCGCGCAGCATACTCTCGACGCGCTTGCGCCGGTTATAGGGCACGATGATTGCTGCCGTCCCCTTCTTGCCCGCGCGCCCTGTGCGGCCTGATCGGTGCTGCAAGGTCTCCGCATCGCGCGGCGTATCGACATGGATCACCAGGCTCAGCGTCGGCAGGTCGAGCCCGCGCGCGGCGACATCGGTGGCGACGCACACACGCGCGCGCCGGTCCCGCATGGCCTGCAGCGCCTGGTTGCGTTCGGACTGCGAATGCTCGCCCGACAGCATCACCACACCGAAGCCACGGTTCTGCAAAGTGGCGTGCAAGCGGCGCACGCTGTCGCGCGTGGCGCAGAAGCAGATCGCCGATTCCGCCTCGTGAAAGCGCAGCAGATTGACCACCGCGTTCTCGATTTCTGAAGGGCCGACCGTGATCGCCTGATAGGCGATATCGCCATGCCCGCGATCCTGCCCGGCGAGCGAGAGCCGCAAGGCATCGGACTGGTATTTCTGCGCCAGCCGGACAATCGCCTGCGGCATGGTGGCGGAAAACAGCAACGTGCGCCGCCCCTCGGGCGAGGCGTCGAGGATTTCTTCCAGATCGTCGCGGAAGCCCATGTCGAGCATTTCGTCCGCTTCATCGAGCACGACTCCCACGAGGCCCGACAGGTCGAGCGGGCCGCGCTCCAGATGGTCGCGCAGGCGGCCCGGCGTGCCGACCACGATGGCGGGGCCGGAGCGCAGCGCGCGGCGTTCCTTGCTTGCATCCATCCCG
Source organism: Aurantiacibacter sp. KMU-128 (assembly GCF_056933515.1). Classification (NCBI taxonomy): domain Bacteria; kingdom Pseudomonadati; phylum Pseudomonadota; class Alphaproteobacteria; order Sphingomonadales; family Erythrobacteraceae; genus Aurantiacibacter; species Aurantiacibacter sp. KMU-128. The sequence continues at coordinate 154,898 of NZ_JBXORT010000001.1, read as the reverse complement.
CCCACACAGGTCGCGATGCGCAGGCCCGCTTTGGCGTAGAGCCAGTCCAGCTCGCGGCTCACCTGCAAGGCCAGTTCGCGCGTCGGCGCAATCACCAGCGCCAGCGGCTTCTCGGTCAGCGGGGTGCCGCGGATTTCGCTGAGCAACTGCTCCGCCAGCGCGATGCCGAAAGCGACGGTTTTGCCCGATCCGGTCTGTGCGGAAACGATCAGATCGCGTCCTGCGGCATCGGGCGCGCTCACGGCGGTCTGGACAGGGGTGAGCGCGGTATAGCCGCGTTCGGCCAAGGCTTCGCCAATCAGCGGCGGAAGGGATTCAAAAGACATAAGGGATTCGCTTGAATGGAAGCGCGAGCAGCTGGCGCGTTGAGTAGGGTGCATGAGCATTGCGCATTGCCTGCACGCGACTCACGGGGCAGCGAACCGTTGCGAACGCGCCTATGGCGTGCCCCATAGCGCGAAAGAAGCCTTTTGGCTTGCGGTTTTTTGCAAGTGCGAAGTGCCCTCGGGGAAAGGGGCTATCCCCTTTCCGCAGGATTGCCCGCCTGCACCTTAATCATCCAGCCATCGCTCGACGGCAAACCAGCCCATCACCAGCAGCGCAATCACCACGCAAAAGCCGACCACGCCCCAGAACGCCCATGGCTGGGTGGCGAAGGGAATGCCTTCGACATTCATGCCGAGAAGGCCGGTGACGAATGTGAGCGGGAGGAAGATGAACGCCGTCACCGCAATCGCCAGAGAGCGGCGGTCGATAACTTCTGCGCGCATATCGGTCAGCTGTTCGTGCAGCAGCGCCGCGCGCTCGCGCACGGCTTCCAGCTCTTCGGCCATGCGCGCAAAGCGGTCCGCCGCGTCGCGCAGATGCATCCGGTCTTCGCTGCTGATCCAGTCGAACGGCAATTGCGCCATTGATGCCAGCGCATCGCGGTCCGGCGCGACAAACCGCCGCAGCGCGATGGCCCGCGACCGCAGCATCGCGATCCGGCGGCGCAGCGGATAGATATCGCCATCGTCCACCTGCGCCTCGCAATCGTCGAGCTGGTCGCCCAGCTCGGCAATGTCGGGATCAAGCTCGATACTGATGGCTTGTGCCAGCGCCGCCACGAAATCGCCCCCGTCCAGCAACCGGCCCGCGCGCATCGCGGCCTCCACGCTTGCCAATGCTGCCAGCGGGCGGCGGCTGGCGGAAGTAACGCGCTTGCCTTCCACCCACACGCGGATGGACACCAGCTGGTCGCTATCAATGGTCGCATCGACGCCCGTCCCGCGCAGATTGATCAGCGCACCTTCTTCAATTTCGTCACAGCGCGGTCGTGTCTCGCCCGCCAGCAGTGCCCGCGCCGCAAGCGGGGGGACATAGCCGGGAATCTGGTCGAGGTTATCGCCCTCAGTGCCGTCGATATGCAGCCAGACAAACCCGTCGCCGCGATAATCCGCCACGTCGGCAGGCGGCAGTTCGCTGACACCGCCATTGCTGACCAGCGCGCGCATCACGATCGGGCGGATTTCATCGCTCATGCCCCCCGTCTAATCCGATTCGTGGCCGCCGCAAGCGGCCTTACTCACGGGAAATTGTTCCCTGCGGCTTGCCCCCGCCCGCGCCTTGGGGAATCCCTGTGCGCATGGCCATTCTCTCAGACAAATGGATTCGCGAACAGGCGCTCAATCACGGCATGATCGAGCCGTTCGTGGAGGCGCAGCGGCGGGACGGGTGTGTGTCCTATGGCGTCAGCTCGTTCGGCTATGACGCGCGGGTGGCGGACGAGTTCAAGATTTTCACCAATGTGAACTCTGCCGTGGTTGATCCGAAGAATTTCGACGGCGAAAGTCTGGTCGACCGGCAGACCGATGTCTGCATCATCCCGCCCAATTCCTTCGCGCTCGCCCGCACGGTCGAATATTTCCGCATCCCCGATGATGTGCTGGTGATCTGCCTCGGCAAAAGCACCTATGCCCGCTGCGGGATCATCGTGAACGTGACCCCGCTGGAGCCGGGCTGGGAAGGCCATGTGACGCTGGAATTTTCCAACACCACCCCGCTGCCCGCCAAGATCTACGCCAATGAAGGCGCGTGCCAGTTCCTGTTCCTGCAAGGGAACGAGCGGCCCGAGGTGACCTATGCCGACCGGGCGGGGAAATATATGGGGCAGCGCGGGGTGACGTTGCCTCGTTTGTGATTACGCCCGCCCATCCGGGCGGGCATCCTCGGTAATTGTTTGTTTCGTGCGCCCACATCCGTGGGCGCGTCCTCGCTAGGCGCGCTTCGCTACGCTACGCGCCCGCTGCGGTCGCCCGTTCGGGCTCGGTCGTGCGCTGGTCGCGCCCGATTGCAGCGCCCGAAATCGAGCGATGGGATTGGCGCCGAAGGCGACAACCGAGCGCACAGCGCGACCCGCAGTTGCCGCGCAGCCGGAACGAAGTCCCGGCGGAGCGAACAGCACCGAGGACGCAGCCCCGGATGGGGCTGCGGAAAACTAAAGACTGGTTCTCACCGTCAACCGGAAATTGCGCCCCGGCAGCGGGACGAAGTCCTTGGTGAAGCTCGTGTGGCGGCGACCCTCGGCGTCGAAAATATTGTCCACCTGCGCGATCACCGTCAGGTTCTCCGCCCCTTCGAAGGGGTGCCAGGCGAGCGAGGCGTTGACCATCGCGAAGCTGTCGGTCGTCGTCTCGAACGGCGCGACACGGCTTGCCTCGTCATACCACTCCACTTCGCCGCGCAGATCGAAATGCGCCCAGCGGGCTTCGAGCGCGCCATACAGGCTCAGCGGCGGAATGCGGGGGGCCTCGGTGCCGTCATCCAGATCGACCTGCGTGTAGGACGCGCGCACATCGCCAAGCAGCGAGAAAGTGCCGTGCTCGACCAGCGGGAAGGTGATCTGCGTTTCAAAGCCCCACTGGTCGGCATCCTGCTGCAGATATTCGAACACCGGCAGTTCGTCCTCTTCGGTGCCGGTATCCTGCAGATAGATGAAATCGCTGAACCAGTTGCGATAGAGGCTGGCGGCAACCTTAACCTCGCCTACTTCGCCTCGCAGATAGGCCTCGGTGCCAAAGCTCGATTCGGTGACGAGGCCGGCATTGCCGACTTCGAATTGCTGCGTGGCGATATGCGGGCCGTCGGAAAACAGCTCTGCCGCCGTCGGCGCGCGTTCGGTGTGCGACAGGTTCAGCCCCAGTCGCAGATCGTCGAACAGCATATAGCCGCCGCCGATCGAGGCGGAGAACGTATCGAAGCTGCGCTCCTGCCCCAGTGTCACCGCGTCGATGGAGGTGGTTTCGAAGCGCGCACCGGCTTCGACTTCGAACTGGTCGAAATCGAGCTCCTGCAAGGTAAACAGCGCGAAGGTGCCCACTTCATTGGGCGGGATATAGGCTTCAGCGCCGGTCGCCACGAAATCGACGAAGCTGTATTGCGTGCCGATCGAGCCGCCCCAGCCGCCGCGCCGCGACTGCACCAGTTCGAGCCGGCCTTCCATGCCTTCGACATCGAACACGGTGCCCACTTCATCGCCTTCGAATTCGGTGTGGGTATAGTCCGACCAGCCGAAACGGCCCTGCAGGCTGTCGAAGAAGCCATTGCCCAGATCGAGCTGGCCGCGCGCGTCGATGCGGTATTGCTGGAGGCCGATGGAGATCAGCTCCTCGCCTTCCTCCTCTTCCTCTGCCCCGCCTTCTTCGCCTTCCTCGTGATGGTGGCCGCCAAAGGGCGAGGCGGGGACGCCGTAGAGCGTGTCATAATAGCCGAAGGAGACGCCAAAATTGCTCTCGCCCGAGAGGAAGGCGATGCCGGTGCCGGCCGACCAGGTTTCGGTAAATGTCTGCGGGACTTCGCCGCGCTGTTCGGCCAGTTCGCGCAGCTCTTCGGCTTCCTCGAACTCGCCTTCTTCCTCTTCCTCCTCGGCATCGGCGAGCAGGTCTTCGCGCACGAATTCGCTGTTCACGAAGCCGGGGACTTCGATATTGCCGCTTTCGCGGTACGAGACATCGGCGTGGAAGGCGATGCTGCGGCCGAGCGGCACATCGAACGAGAGGCCCCCTTCGCGCAAATCGGTAGCGGTGTCGATGCCCGCGAGCGCGTCGATATGGATCGCCTCGTCGGGCACAGCAGGCGGAATGCGTTTGGTCACGACATTCACCGCGCCGCCGATGGCGTTGTTGCCGTAGAGCAGCACGGCAGGGCCGCGCAGCACTTCGATGCGTTCGGCGATCAGCGGGTCGGCAGCGACGCCGTGATCGTCCGACGCGCCCGAGGCATCGAGCGTGCCGATCCCGTCATTGAGCACGCGCACACGGTCTCCGCCAAAGCCGCGCAGCACCGGGCGGCTCGCGCCAGGGGAGAAGCCGCTGGTGGCGACGCCGGGCAGCGATTCGAGAATATCGCCCACTTGCCCCGCGCTCTCACGTTGCAAGGCGATGCCGGTGAGCACCGAAGTCCCCGCAATAATGTCCACCCGGTCAACACCGGCGGCGGAGACGTAGATCACGTTGTGGAAATCGTCATTATTGGGCTCGGCGCGCTCTGCCGCATCGGGATCGGCGGGCGCTTCCTGCGCAAATGCGGTTACGGGCATGGCGGCAGAGGCGAGCAGAACAAGAGCAAGCTTTTTCATCGGAGAGGACGTTTTCCTGAATAGGTGATGATGTAACATGGCGCGATTTAGTGTCGGCGCGGCGCAGGTCAAGCCGATTCGCTTGTGTTTCGACGAAATGCGATTGCGCGGCGACGGATTGTACGCCGAAGGACTGCGGGGCGCTTAGCCTTGCGCAGCGTTTTGCAACCGCGCGCGCGCTTCGTTCTCTCCGATCAGCGGGAGCAGCTCGGCCATGTCCGGCCCGTGATCCATGCCGGTCAGCGCCTGGCGCAGCGGCAGGAACAGATCACGCCCTTTGCGCCCGGTGCTCTCCTTGAGCGCGGAGGTGAGATCCTGCCACGGCGTGCCACTCCAGACGAGCGCGGTTGCGGCCTCGGCCAGATAGGCGCGCGTTTCGGCGTCAAACTCGCGCGTGACAATCGGGCCGGTGACCAGCTGCCACCACTCGCCCGCATCACTCACCACGGTCAGATTGGGGCGGATCGCGTGCCAGGCATCGGCATCCATCCCGTCGGGCAGGCGATCAGCCACCACCTCAAAGGCCATGGCATGGACAATCGCGGTGTTCACCCGCTCGAGCTCGGTATCGTCGAACTTGGCCGGCGCACGGCCAAATGTGCCGAGATCGAACGTCTCGAGCAGCGCATCACGATCAGCAACCGGTTCGACCGGCAGCGAGGTGCCCAGCCGCGCCAGCATGGCGACCAGCGCTGCGGGTTCGATCCCCTTCTCGCGCATCGCATCGCAACCGAGCGAGCCAAGCCGCTTCGACAGCTTGCCTTCCTTGCCGACCAGCAGCGCCTCATGCGCGAAAGCGGGCGGCCGCGCGCCCAGCGCGGTGAACATCTGGATCTGCACCGCGGTATTGGAGACATGGTCTTCACCGCGCAGCACTTGGGTTACGCCCATGGCGATATCGTCGACCGCGCTCGGCAGCATATAGAGCCACGAGCCATCGGCGCGGCGGATCACCGGATCGGCCAATTGCGCCGGATCGAATTTCTGCGCCCCGCGCACCCCGTCATCCCACGCAATCGGTTCATCATGGTCGAGCTTGAAGCGCCAATGCGGGGCGATGCCTTCCGCCTCTTTTGCCGCGCGTTCCTCGGCGGTGAGCTTCAGCGCCCCGCGATCATAGATCGGCGGGAGCCCGCGCCCCAGCTGGATCTTGCGCTTCAGCTCCAGCTCCTGCTGAGTCTCATAAGCGGGATAGACACGGCCCGCCGCCTTCAGCGTTTCGAACGCCTCTTCATACAGCGCCAGCCGCGCCGACTGCCGCTCCTCGCCATCGGGGCTGAGGCCCAGCCATGCGAGATCGGCGCGGATCGCCTCGACATATTCCTCCTTCGAACGCTCAGCGTCGGTATCGTCGATGCGCAGCAGGAAGCGCCCTCCGGCCTTGCGCGCCAGCATCCAGTTGTGCAGCGCGGTGCGGATATTGCCGACATGGAGACGCCCCGTGGGAGAGGGCGCGAAACGGGTAATGGTGGTCATGCGCGGCCCCTAGCGCAGGCGCAGGGCTATTGCGAGAAAAGTGTCACGCTGCGGCCATTGCCGTGGATGCGGATACCGTTGGCGGGCGTGCGTACAATCGTGTCGGCAGCGTCCAGCGCGTCCCAGATTTGCGGCACTTCGGGGGGAAAGCCGATCCGGCACACCGGGCCGGGATCGCCGCGTGCCGCAGTTTCAAAGCGGGTGCCGGTGATCGTGTAATCCACGCCTTGCCGGGCACAGACCGGTTCCCACCAGATGCGCCCGCCATCGGCGCTGAGCGCAATGCCGTAAGGCCGGTCGAGCGACTCCCCGTCGATCTCGGCAACGCGCCACTCGCCAGCAAGGTCAACCGCAGGTGCAACCGGCGCGGGAGCGGAAACACAGGCGGCAAGGAAGAGCGGGAGGAGAGCAAAGATGCGCATGGCTTCGCCTTTTAACGCGACCCGCTGAACAAGCGCTGACCTTCGTTTGAGACCATGGCCCAAAAAAGCGATGGCATTGGCCAGTCGCCATTGGTATATGTGATACGCGTAATTGGTAGGACAGAATTGGACGGTTGATGATGGTGAAGGGCTTTTTCGCGACGGCATTTCTGGCACTGGCCACTGCAAGCATCGCCAGTGCCGCGGATCCCGGCGACAACCCTCCCCCCGGCTCGGTCTTCGATCTGAGCTTCTGGAAAATCACCTTGCCGATGGACGAGGACGGCGACGGGCGGCCCGATGAGGTCGAAGTGGCGGACATCCAGGACTATTCCCACCCCGATTTTTTCTATCTCGATGACCAGAACCGCATGGTGTTCACCGCGCCCAACCGGGCGGTCACCACTGCGAATTCATCCAACACGCGCAGCGAGTTGCGGCAGATGCTGCGCGGCACCAATACGCGCCTTTCGACGCATGGGCCGGAGAACAATTTCGCGGTGCTGGCGCGCAACGGCTCCAGCGCTTTCGGCTCGATTGGCGGGCGGATGCAGGCGACATTGCACGTCGATCACGTCGCCGTGAATGCGCTGCGGCCCGAAACCAATGCCGCCTATTCGGTGGTCGTCGGGCAGATCCATGCGGTGGGTTATGACGATACAAGCAGCGGGTTCGGCTACGGCAATGAACCGATCAAGATTTTCTACAAGAAGTGGCCGGGACACGAAACCGGCAGCCTGTTCTGGACCTATGAGCGCAATCTGCCGCGCGGCGACGAGAACCGCCGCGATATTCCCGTGCCGGTATTCGGCAATCTGTGGGACAATCCCGATGATCCCGGCGAGAACGGCATCGCGCTGGGCGAGGAGTTTTCGTACGAGATCAATGTCCACAACAACACGATGTATGTCGCCTTCCACAATGAACGGCTGGGGACGGTCGGCTATGCCGTCAGCCTGATCGAAGGGGTGGATGCGCTCGACAACCCGCTCAGCTACGGCGGAGATACGCTGTTCTTCAAAGCGGGGGCGTACAACCAGTGCTCCACCCGGACGCAGGACGGCTTCTGGTATGCCGGTTGCGCGGGCACAGGGGACTGGGCGACCGATTTCGCCAATGGCGATTACACCCGCGTTACCTTCTCGCAGCTGCTGCTCGGCCCTTCGGTTCCCTATGCCCAGACGATGGCAGGGCTGGAAGAGGCGCGGCGCGCGGGGGAACAATAGGCGGGGTCAGAGCTGCGCCATCGCACCCATGGCGGCGATGAACAGGCCTTCGCGCCGGTCGGGGCGGATGAGCCCGTCAAGCGCGCGTTCGAAGGCGCGGTGATCGCCCGCATCGGCGGCTGTGGCCATCGCGGCGAGCGTCGCTTCGTCGGGGCCGAGCACCGGGCAGCAAGGTCTGTGAACCGCCAGCGGCTCCGGCCACACCGCCCCGCAGCGGTCGAGAAAGCCGAACATCGCTTTCGCCTCCCCCACGCCGCCCAGCCGCTTGGCGAGCACCGCGATGGGATCGTGCCCCGATTGCACGCAGAGCGCGACCAGCCGCAGCGACATCACCGCCTTTGCCGCATTGATCCCGTAATCGCCCAGCCTGCGCGGACGGGCGAGATCGGCGATGATTTCGGCACGGGCGGCGGTGGTTGAGCGGGATCTGTCGGACATTGCGAGCCTTTCTTGCGAGTGATTCGCAATTAATCTAAGCATCTTTGTCCGCATTGCAATGCGAATGGTTCGCAATAGCAATAAACCCCCTAACGGGGGGCGATAGCGAAAGCGTGCTCGATATAGAGGAACACTTCGGTCTCGCTCGCCTGCTGCCAGTACAGCTCGCCATCAAGGCCGCTGATCGTTACGCCGTAACCGTTGCCGAACATCGCGGCATAGCGGGTGGAAGCATCGGCGATCTGGCGCACCACCGCGTCGCGATATTGCTCGGGATCGTCGATCGCCAGCGAAGTGCCGCCCGTTTCGATGAAGGAGCGCCCCGTGGCGGGGATGCTGGCGACAAAGGCGCGGATGCGGTTGCCGGTATCGCGTGCGCTGGCGGCGTTGCCGGCGAGAGGCACGCGGGCATAGATCTGCACCCGGCTGGTATCCGGCCGCGCGCCGCCGGTTACCGGCAAGTCGCGCATATTGTCGCGGGTCACTTCGGTGAGCGTATATTGCCCCGCCACCAGCGTAATGCCCTCCGCTTCGGCGCGGGCGATGGTGGCTTCGAGCATGGCGAACAATTCGCTCTCGCGCTCCTCGGCGATACGCGAATCCGAGCTGACCCATAGCGGGGTCACGAAATAGTCGGCACGGCGGGTGAGGCCGATGGCGGGGACATTGGGCGTTAGATAGGCATTGGTGGCCGAACGGTCTTGCCGCATCCCTGTCACCACGACTTGCGCCGCCGCCGGCAGGCTGGTGCAGACCGCTGCCACCGCGGCGATGGCCAGGACAAACTTTCGCATAATTCTCTCCCGCTTCGCGTGTTGTTGCGGGAGGATACGCGTTTTGCGGGGCAGTGGCCATCGCCACATCAATGGGGGTTGCCTCCACCACGCAATACAAAAGGGGCTCCGGAGATTGCTCTCCGAAGCCCCCTTGTGTCGCAGTGCGAAGAGCAGATTACTCTTCGCCGCCCTCTGCCGGAGCATCGGGTGCCGGGGCAGCGGCGGCGGCCATCGCGGCGGCCATCGCCTCTTCGGACATCGGCGCGTCGGCCACGTCGTCTTCCTCGGCCACAACAAGCGCTTCCTGCTGCTTCTTGTAGGCTGCCCGCAATGCCGCATCGCGGCTGTTGGCGGTGACGCGCAGGCGGTTCATGCCGGCACCCGTGCCCGCGGGGATCAGACGGCCCACGATCACGTTTTCCTTCAGACCGACCAACGTGTCCTTCTTCCCTTCAACCGCCGCCTGCGTCAGCACGCGGGTGGTTTCCTGGAACGATGCCGCCGAGATGAAAGAGCGCGTCTGCAGCGAAGCCTTGGTGATGCCCAAGAGGATCGGCTTGCCTTCAGCCTTCTTCTTGCGCGGTGCCAGCTTGGCGTTGACTTCGTTCATCTCTTCCAGATCGACCTGCTCGCCCGGCAGCAGCGTGGTGTCGCCGCCATCGGTGATCTCGACCTTCTGCAGCATCTGGCGAACGATCACTTCGATGTGCTTGTCGTTGATCTTCACGCCCTGCAAGCGGTAGACTTCCTGGATCTCGCTGACGAGATATTCGGCCAGCGCTTCCACGCCGAGCACTTCCAGAATGTCGTGCGGGTTCGGCGAGCCGGAAATCAGGGTGTCCCCCTTCTTCACGAAATCGCCTTCCTGCACGTCGATCACCTTGGTCTTGGGAACCAGATATTCGACCGGATCGCCTTCCTCGGGCACAATCGCGATCTTGCGCTTGGCCTTGTAGTCGCGGATGAATTCCATCCGGCCGCTGATCTTGGCGATCACTGCGGCATCCTTCGGCACGCGGGCTTCGAACAGTTCGGCAACACGCGGCAGACCGCCGGTGATGTCGCGCGTTTTCGACGCTTCGCGCGAGGCACGGGCGACGATGTCACCGGCCTGCACTTCCTGCCCGTCCTCGACCGACAGCGTGGTGCCCGGAGCGAGCATATAGCGCGCTGCCTCGGTTTCGTCGCCGGCATCGTTCAGCAGGGTGATGCGCGGACGCAGGTCTTCCTTCTTCGAACGGCTGGTGGCGCGATATTCGGTCACCACACGCTGGGCGATACCGGTGGCATCGTCCACCCGCTCTTCCAGCGTCTTGCCTTCGACGAGATCCTGGTACTTCACCACACCCGCCTGTTCGGTGATGATCGGCAGGGTGAACGGATCCCATTCCGCCAGCCGGTCGCCTTCCTTCACCTTGGCCCCGTCTTCGAACATCAGCACCGTACCATAGGGCACACGGTGGATGGCGCGTTCGCGGCCTTCGGGGTCGACAACCACCATCTCGCCATTGCGGGCGAGCGAGAGGCGACGGCCCTTCTTGTCGGTGATGGTCGGCATATCGCGGAACACGACCTTACCGTCCGAAATCGATTCAAGGTGGCTGGTTTCGTTCACCTGCGCCGCCCCGCCGATGTGGAAGGTACGCATGGTCAGCTGCGTGCCGGGTTCACCGATCGACTGCGCGGCGATCACGCCGACAGCTTCACCGATGTTGACCGGCGTACCGCGGGCAAGGTCACGGCCGTAACAGGTCGCGCAAACGCCCTGCTCGGCTTCACAGATCAGCGGCGAGCGGATCCGTGCAACCTGCACTTCGGCTTCCTCGATGGCTTTGACCATCGGTTCGTCAAGCAACGTGCCGGCCTTGACGATCACTTCGCCGGTGGCGGCATTGGTGATGTCTTCGGCAACCGTACGGCCGAGAATGCGCTCGCCGAGCGAGGCGATCACACTGCCGCCCTGCACGATGGCGCGCATTTCCAGCGCGTTGTCGGTCTTGCAGTCTTCCTCGACGATGACGCAATCCTGCGACACGTCGACCAGACGGCGGGTGAGGTAACCCGAGTTTGCTGTCTTCAACGCGGTGTCCGCAAGGCCCTTACGCGCGCCGTGGGTCGAGTTGAAGTATTCAAGAACGGTCAGGCCTTCCTTGAAGTTCGAGATGATAGGCGTTTCGATGATCTCGCCCGACGGCTTGGCCATCAGGCCGCGCATACCGGCAAGCTGCTTCATCTGCGCTGGCGAACCACGCGCACCCGAGTGGCTCATCATGTAGATCGAGTTGATCGGCGCCTCGCGGCCATGCTCGTCCTTCGGCGTCGCCTTGATCTCTTCCATCATGGCGTTTGCCACCTGGTCACCGCAACGGCTCCAGGCGTCGATCACCTTGTTGTATTTTTCCTGCTGGGTGATGAAGCCGTCCTGGTATTGCTGTTCATAGTCAGCAACCAGAGCCTTCGTCTCCTCGATCATGCCGTCCTTGGTGTCCGGAATGATCATGTCGTCCTTGCCGAAGCTGATGCCGGCCTTGAACGCGTGGCGGAAGCCCAGCGTCATGATGGCGTCGGCGAACAGCACCGTGTCCTTCTGGCCGGTGTGGCGATAGACCTCGTCGATCACGTCGCCGATATCCTTCTTGGTGAGAAGGCGGTTGACGACCGCGAAGGGCACCTTGTGGCTCTTCGGCAGACATTCGGCGATCAGCATCCGGCCCGGCGTCGTGTCGACGCGCGCCATGAACTGCTTGCCCTTTTCATCGGTCTGCGGAACGCGGGTGGTGATCTTCGAGTGCAACGTCACCGCACCCACGTGCAGCGCCTGGTGCACTTCGTTGATATCCGCCAGCACCTTGCCCTCGCCCGGCTCGCCTTCGCGGTCCATCGAAAGGTAGTACAGACCCAGCACCATGTCCTGCGAGGGCACGATGATCGGCTTGCCGTTGGCGGGCGAGAGGATGTTGTTGGTCGACATCATCAGCACGCGCGCTTCCAGCTGGGCTTCCAGCGACAGCGGCACGTGGACGGCCATCTGGTCACCGTCGAAGTCGGCGTTGAAGGCCGAACAGACGAGCGGGTGCAGCTGGATAGCCTTGCCTTCGATCAGCACGGGCTCGAACGCCTGGATGCCGAGACGGTGCAGCGTCGGTGCGCGGTTCAGCATCACCGGGTGTTCGCGGATCACCTCGTCAAGGATGTCCCAGACTTCCTTGCGCTCTTTCTCCACCCACTTCTTGGCCTGCTTCAGGGTCATCGACAGACCCTTCGCATCGAGGCGGGCGTAGATGAACGGCTTGAACAGTTCGAGCGCCATCTTCTTGGGCAACCCGCACTGGTGCAGCTTCAGTTCCGGCCCGGTCACGATGACCGAACGGCCCGAATAGTCGACGCGCTTGCCCAGAAGGTTCTGGCGGAAGCGGCCCTGCTTGCCCTTGAGCATATCGGACAGCGACTTCAGCGGACGCTTGTTGGCGCCGGTGATGACGCGGCCACGGCGGCCATTGTCGAACAGCGCGTCAACCGCTTCCTGCAGCATACGCTTTTCGTTGCGGACGATGATGTCCGGCGCGCGAAGCTCCATCAGGCGCTTCAGGCGGTTGTTGCGGTTGATGACGCGGCGATAGAGATCGTTGAGGTCGGACGTCGCGAAACGGCCGCCATCCAGCGGGACGAGCGGGCGCAGTTCCGGCGGGATGACCGGCACGACTTCGAGGATCATCCATTCGGGACGGTTGCCCGAATCGATGAAGCTTTCGACGACTTTCAGACGCTTGATGATCTTGGCGGGCTTGAGCTTGGACTTGGTCGTTTCCAGCTCTTCGAGAAGGTCGGCCTTCTCCTGCTCCAGATCGAGATCCATCAGCATCTGCTTGACGGCTTCGGCGCCGATGCTGGCGGTGAAGGCGTCCTCGCCATACTCGTCCTGCGCATCGAGCAGCTCGTCTTCTGTGAGCAGCTGGAACTTCTCCAGCGGGGTCAGGCCCGGCTCGGTGACGATATAGCTTTCGAAATAGAGCACGCGCTCAAGCTGCTTCAATTGCATATCGAGCAGCAGGCCGATGCGCGAAGGCAGCGACTTCAGGAACCAGATGTGCGCGACCGGCGCAGCGAGCTCGATATGGCCCATCCGCTCACGGCGCACCTTGGTAACGGTGACTTCAACGCCGCACTTTTCGCAGACGACGCCCTTGTACTTCATGCGCTTGTACTTGCCGCACAGGCATTCGTAATCCTTCACCGGGCCAAAGATGCGCGCGCAGAACAGGCCGTCACGCTCGGGCTTGAACGTGCGGTAGTTGATCGTTTCCGGCTTCTTGATTTCGCCGAAAGACCAGCTGCGAATGCGCTCGGGCGAGGCCAGACCGATCTGGATCTGGTCAAACGTCTCCGGCTTGGAGATCTGGTTGGTGAATTTGGTCAGTTCGTTCATTTCTTCACTTCCCTTGAGAGGGTGATCCGCAATCAGGCTTCAGGTCCGCTAATTTCGACTTTCGGTTCCTGTCCGTCGCCTTCAATCCATAGTGCCAAGAAATCTGCATCCGCGACTTCGAGGGAATAGTCGTTGCCATCCTCCAGATGAAACACTGCCTTTCCGCCCGGCGGGACCGAAAAGTAGTGATTACACGCTGGCTCGATGACTATCTCCATTTCCTTCGAAGTGCGGTTGTAGATCGGCAGTTTCATTCAGCAGCCATCAGCGCCGGATCGTCGTCGTCCTCGGTGCCATCCGTAAGGCTGGTGAGTTCGACATTCAGGCCCAGCGAGCGCATTTCCTTGACTAGCACGTTGAAGCTCTCCGGAATGCCGGCTTCGAAGGTGTCGTCGCCCTTGACGATCGCTTCGTAAACCTTGGTGCGGCCGACCACGTCATCCGACTTCACCGTCAGCATTTCCTGCAAGGTGTAGGCAGCGCCGTAAGCCTGCAGCGCCCAGACTTCCATTTCGCCGAAGCGCTGGCCGCCGAACTGCGCCTTACCGCCCAGCGGCTGCTGGGTGACGAGCGAGTACGGACCGATCGAACGGGCGTGGATCTTGTCGTCGACCAAGTGGTGCAGCTTGAGCATGTAGATCACGCCCACCGTCACCTTGCGGTCAAACGCTTCGCCGGTGCGCCCGTCATACAGCGTCGACTGGCCCGAGCTATCGTAGCCCGCCTTCACCAGCATATCGGTGACGTCGCTTTCGCGCGCGCCATCGAACACCGGGGTGCCCATCGGGACACCGCGGCGCAGGTTCCCGGCGAGTTCGGCCAGCTCTTCATTGGTGCGGCTGTCGATATCGGCGTGATAGTTCTCGCCATAGACGTCCTTCAGCTTATCCACGAGCGCGGCGGGCGGCTGGCCTGCCGTGATGTCGGGATTGGCAGCACGCCATTCGTCGAGCTGCTGGCCGATCTGCTGGCCCAGCCCGCGCGCGGCAAAGCCGAGGTGCGTTTCGAAGATCTGACCCACGTTCATACGCGAAGGCACGCCCAGCGGGTTGAGCACGATATCCACCGGCGTCCCGTCTTCGAGGAAAGGCATATCTTCTTCGGGCAGGATGCGCGAAATCACACCCTTGTTGCCGTGGCGGCCGGCCATCTTGTCGCCCGGCTGCAGCTTGCGCTTCACCGCGACGAAGACCTTGACCATCTTGAGCACGCCCGGAGCCAGCTCGTCGCCGCGCTCCAGCTTTTCCTTGCGGTCGTCGAACTTGTCCTTGATGGCCTTGACCGCCTCGTCATACTGGCCCTTCACCGCTTCCAGCTGGGCCTGCATATTGTCGTCAGCCACGGCGAACTTGAACCAGTCGCGCTTGTCGACCGATGCAAGCATCTCGGCGTCGATCACAGCGCCCTTCTTCACGCCCTTGGGAGCCGCCGACGCGGTCTGGCCCGCCAGCATTTCTTCGAGACGGTTGTAGGTCGCACGGTTGAGGATGTTGCGTTCGTCTTCGCTATCCTTCTTGAGGCGTTCGATTTCCTCGTTCTGGATGGCGCGCGTACGGTCATCGATTTCGATGCCGTGACGGTTGAAGACGCGCACTTCCACCACCGTTCCGGCCACGCCCGGCGGCAGGCGGAGCGAGGTGTCGCGCACATCGCTGGCCTTTTCGCCGAAAATGGCGCGCAGCAGCTTTTCTTCCGGCGTCATCGGGCTTTCGCCCTTGGGCGTGATCTTGCCTGCCAGAATGTCGCCCGGATGCACTTCGGCACCGATATAGACAATGCCCGCCTCGTCGAGGTTGCGCAGCGCTTCCTCGCCGACATTGGGAATGTCGCGGGTGATGTCTTCCGGCCCCAGCTTGGTGTCGCGGGCCATGACTTCGAATTCCTCGATATGGATCGAGGTGAACACGTCATCCTTCACGATGCGTTCGCTGATCAGGATCGAGTCTTCGTAGTTGTAGCCATTCCACGGCATGAAGGCGACGAGCGCGTTCTTGCCCAATGCCAGCTCGCCCAGATCGGTGGAGGGGCCATCGGCGATGATATCGCCCTGCTCCACCACATCGCCCACCTTCACCAGCGGACGCTGGTTGATGCAGGTGTTCTGGTTCGACCGCTGGAACTTTTGCAGCGTGTAAATGTCCACGCCGGGATTGGTCGTATCGACTTCGCCCGAGGCGCGGATCACGATGCGGGTGGCGTCCACCTGGTCGACCACGCCCGAGCGGGTCGCGGCAATCGCAGCGCCCGAATCGCGCGCCACGGTTTCTTCCATGCCGGTGCCGACCCAAGGCGCTTCGGCCTTGACCAGCGGCACGGCCTGGCGCTGCATGTTCGAGCCCATCAGCGCGCGGTTGGCGTCATCGTTTTCCAGGAACGGAATCAGCGAGGCGGCGACCGAGACGAGCTGCTTGGGCGACACGTCCATCAGCGTGACCTGATCGTTCGGACTCATCACGAACTCGCCCGCCTGACGCGCGGAGACCAGCTCTTCAACGAACTTGCCGTCCGCATCGGTTGCAGCCGAAGCCTGCGCCACGGTGTGCTTCTGCTCTTCCATCGCCGAGAGGTAATTCACCTCCTTGGTGACCTTGCCGTCCTTCACCGCGCGATAGGGCGTTTCGATGAAGCCGTACTTGTTGACGCGGGCAAAGGTCGACAGCGAGTTGATCAGACCGATATTCGGGCCTTCGGGCGTTTCGATCGGACAGATGCGGCCATAGTGGGTCGGGTGCACGTCGCGCACTTCGAAACCGGCACGCTCGCGGGTCAGACCGCCCGGCCCAAGCGCCGACACGCGGCGCTTGTGGGTGACTTCGGACAGCGGGTTGGTCTGGTCCATGAACTGCGAGAGCTGGCTGGAGCCGAAGAACTCGCGCACCGCGGCCACGGCGGGCTTGGCGTTGATGAGGTCGTTGGGCATGACGGTCGAGACGTCGACGCTGCTCATGCGCTCCTTAACGGCACGCTCCATGCGCAAGAGGCCGACGCGGTACTGGTTTTCCAGCAGCTCGCCCACCGAACGCACGCGGCGGTTGCCGAGATTGTCGATGTCGTCGACTTCGCCCTTGCCGTCCTTCAGGTCGACAAGCTCCTTCACCACGGCAAGGATATCTTCCTTGCGCAGCGTGGTGACGGTGTCTTCGGCATCGAGGCCGAGGCGCATATTGAGCTTCACACGGCCCACGGCGGACAGGTCATACCGCTCGCCATCGAAGAACAGGCCTTCGAACAGGGCTTCGGCGGTTTCCTTCGTCGGCGGTTCACCCGGACGCATCACCTTGTAGATGGCTTCGAGGCCTTCTTCGCGGTTCTCCGCCTTGTCGGCAGCCAGCGTGTTGCGGATCCATGCACCGGTGGAGACGTGATCGATATCGAGCAGGTCGAGCTGGTCGATCCCTGCAGCATCGAGCTTTTCGAGATTCTCGGGCGACACTTCCTCGCCCGCTTCGATGTAGATGCGGCCGGTCTTCTCGTCGATCATGTCCTTGCTGGCATAACGGCCGAAGATTTCCTCGGTCGGGATCAGCAGGGTCTTAAGGCCGTCCTTTTCCGCCTTGTTAGCTGCGCGCGGGCTGACCTTCTGGCCGGCGGGGAAGACTTCTTCACCCGTCTTGGCATCAACCAGCGCGAAGGCCGGCTTGGCACCGCGCCATTGCTCGGCGAGGAACGGGATCTGCCAGCCTTCGCCAGCCTTGCCGCTCGACCGCTTCCAGGTGACGGTGTTGTAGAAATAGGCGAGAATGTCTTCCTGATCGAGACCCAGCGCATAAAGCAGCGCGGTGACCGGCAGCTTGCGCTTGCGGTCGATACGCACGTTCACAATGTCCTTGGCGTCGAATTCGAAATCGAGCCACGAACCGCGATAGGGAATGACGCGGGCAGCGAACAGGAACTTGCCCGAGGAGTGGGTCTTGCCGCGATCGTGATCGAACAGCACGCCCGGCGAACGGTGCATCTGCGACACGATCACGCGCTCGGTGCCGTTAACGATAAAGGTGCCGTTCTCGGTCATGAGCGGCATATCGCCCATGTACACGTCCTGCTCCTTGATATCGAGCACGCTGCGGGTTTCGGTCTCGTTGTCCACCTCGAACACGATCAGCCGCAACGTCACCTTCATCGGGGCCGCATAGGTGATGCCGCGCTGGCGGCATTCGGTGGTGTCGTATTTCGGCGGCTCCAGCTCGTAATTGACAAAGTCGAGCTCTGCCGTGCCGGCGAAATCGCGGATCGGGAACACGCTGCGCAGCGTCTTCTCGAGGCCAGAGACATAGCCGATGCTCGGGTCCGAACGCAGGAACTGCTCGTAGCTTTCGCGCTGCACTTCGATGAGGTTGGGCATCTGCACGGCTTCATAAATGTCGCCGAAAATCTTGCGGATGCGCTTCTTCTTGGAGCCCTGAACTTCGGGAGCTTTCGCCTTGGTCGCCATAATACGGAACGGCCTCTTTTTTCGCGTGTGTGCGCCCGCGATCATCACGGGCACTTGAGAAATGTCGTTAAGCGGGAGGGCAGCGCAAGACGCGAAAAAGGCCGACGATGGGCGCACCGCAACCGGTGCCGCACTCGCAGCCTTGATTCTTTCCGTGTCTCACGCAGATGCCGGAACTTCCGTCCTGTGGCGCGCCCCCGCGTAAAGGCCCGCCTTGCTCGAAGCTCTCCGGCTGAGCGGCGCATATAGGGGGCGTGTTGGGTCGGGTCAATGGGGGTGTCGCCGCATTTGCAAATCACAGGTGACATTGTCACACGCATCGGCTAGCGGCGGCCGGTTATGCACGCGTTGCGCCGGATCTTCCGTGGCCATGGCACACGGCTGTTGCTCCTCCTGTTGGCGTCTATGGCCGCGCAGGGGCTGGTGCCGGGCGGGCATATGCTGGCGCCGTCAACGTCGCATATTGTCAGCATTACCCCCTGCCCCTCCACCAACGCGCTGGCCCGCGCCTTTGCCGCCTATGATCCGCAGCCTGCCGAGGCCGGTTTCACGGCAGGCGAGCCGGATCATCACGCGCATCATGCGATGGGCGGGGTCGATCATACCGCGATGGGGCATGGTGCCACTTCGGGGCCAACTTCGGGGCCAGCTTCGGGCGATCACGCAAGCGACGAAGCCGGGGACGATAGCAGCGCGCAAGGCTTCACCCCGCAAGGCGATTGCGCCTTTTCCGGCGGCAGCCTTGCGGCCGGAATTCCCGAGCAGCCACAGCCTGCTGTCATACTGTTGCAAGGCGACGAGGCCGAGGCTGCGCCGCTGCAAGCCGCCATCCTGCCCCCGCTGCGCCATGTGCGCCCGCCCTTGCGCGGCCCGCCGCTGACACTCTGACCCCTCGATAGACTCGCCAAAAACCAGGCCGCGCCGGAAGTGTCCCCGTGCGCGCGCTGTTGCTCTATATTGACGGAACAGATTGTTATGTTTTCCAAGACCCTTTGCCGGGCGGCATTGCTTGCCTCCGGCTCCCTGCTGGTGACCCAGCCGCTCGCGGCGCAGGAAACCGATCCCGATACCGTACTGACCGACACCATTGTCGTCACCGCCACCACCCCCGACCCGGCGACCGACGCGGTCGAACCGCCACAGCAGATCGCCCTGCCCGCCGATGCCGCCGCGATTGCCGCGCGGGTTCCGGGCGGCGCGCTGGTGGGCAATGGCGCCCTGTCAGGCCAGCTCTCCTATCGCGGGCTCGCAGGCGAGCGCGTGCTGGGCCGTGTCAACGGGCAGCGTTTCGCCAGCGGCGGGCCCAACGCCATGGACCCGCCCTTGCACTATGCGCCTTCGGTGCTGGTTGATCGGCTGGAAATCGCGCGCGGGGTTGCCCCGGTTTCGCAAGGGCCGTCGCTGGCCGGCGCGGTGAATGCCGAACTGATGCAGGCGCGCTATGCAAGCGGCGAAAGCCTCGATGCGCAAGTGCGCCTCGCCAGCCAGTATCGCAGCGTCGACGAAAGCCACGCTGTGGGCGGCCTTGTGGCCATCGCCTCGGATGACTGGCGGCTCGGTGTGCTTGCCAGCCGCGAGGAAGGCGGGGATTACCGTTTCCCCGGCGGCACCGCCGTGGGCACTTCGTTCGAGCGGAACCTCTACGGCGTGCATGGCGGCCTGCGCTTGGCGGGCGGCGAAGTCTGGGCCGAATACCGGCGCAGCGAAACCGATCCTTCGGGCAATCCGCCCTTCGCGCTCGACATCGTCTATTTCGACACAGACTTTGTGCAAGGCGGCTGGCGCGGGGAGCTGGCCAAAAATGTCGCGCTCGATCTGCGGCTGGGCCATGTCGCGGTGCGCCATCTGATGGACAACCAGACCACCCGCCAGCCTGCCGCCCCGCCGATGCAGGCGCGCGCCACCTTTGCCGATGCCGATACGACCACCGGCGAGGCGTCGCTGCGCTTCGGCGAGCGCGGCAGCTATTTCCAGATCGGCGGCGATTTCGAGCTGGTGGACAAGTTCGTGCGCATCACCAACCCGACCAATGCCGCTTTCTTCCTCGATTCCCAGCCCGATCTCGCCTCGGACCGCTTTGGCGGTTTCGTGCAATGGCGCGGCGCGCTGGACAGGGTGGAGCTGGAAGCGGGCCTGCGGCTCGACCACACAAGCCAGAGCGCGGGCGAGCCCGAACTGGGCAGCGCCGTGCCGATGGGGCCACGCGTGCTGAGCGCCGCTTTCATCGCTGCCGAACGCGAGGCCTCGGACACCACGTGGGATGCAGTGCTGCGCGGCTGGGTGCCGCTGGGCGATGTCACACCCCGCATAACGCTGGCGCGCAAGGAGCGGGTGCCGAGCGTGCTCGAACGCTTCGCCTGGCTACCGACCGAGGCAAGCTACGGCCTTGCCGACGGCAATATCTATGTCGGCAACCTCGCGCTGGAGCCGGAAACCGCGTGGATTGCCGAAATCGGCTTTGACTATGAAAGCGATCTCGGCACGATCCGGCCAACGGCGTTTTACCGGCGGGTGGACGATTACATCCAGGGCGTGCCCTTTGATGGCACCGTGGGCGTGATCGACAGTCCGGTGGAGATGGTCGCCAATATGAACGGCGATCCCACGCCCCTGCGCTTCGCCAATGTCGATGCCGAGCTGTACGGCGTCGATCTCGATTTCGCGCTGCGTCCGCTGGCGAGCGTCGAGCTTTCGGGCACCGCCAGCCTGGTGCGCGGCGAGCGGCGGGATATTGCCGACAATCTCTACCGCGTCGCTCCGGCGAGTTTGCGGCTGGCAGGCGTGTGGCAAAGTGATGCGCTTTCGCTGGGGGCGGAACTGGTCGCCGCGGCGGGGCAGGAGGATGTCTCGCTCACCAATGACGAAGAAGAGAGCGAGGGCTATGCCGTGGTCGGCCTGTTCGCCCGCTACGGAGTAACCGATGCCATCGCGCTGGAAGCGGGGGTCGAAAACCTGTTCGATCGCTTCTACCAGCCGCATCTGTCCGGCCGCAGCCGCGTGGGCGCTTCGGACGTGCCGGTGGGAGACCGCCTGCCCGGCGCGGGGCGCGGGGTGTGGCTAAGGCTGACCGCGCGGCTCTGACCGCCCGGTCTTGAGGAAGCGATCGCCCGCGCCCTGCTCCAACGGGGCGCGGGCGATTGCGCTGTCCTACACCCGAATCGCAACAATAGTCTCGCTTCGCCCATCCTCACCTTCGCCCGCTGCGGGCAGGCTGGCGAGGAGCAGAGTGAAAAACTTTTGCTGCGTCATACGGGAGAAAATCGCCAAAAAGAGCAAGCGATTTCATGCACATCGCCGGATAGCAACTCGCTCCTTCTATCGCAAAACGATGCGGTGCATATTGTTTTTCAATATTATTGATTGACAATAAATCCGCCCTCCGCCATATCGTTCTTCAATAAGTCACACCAAGGAGATCGATAAATGACCCGTTTTGCCACCCACTTCGCCGCCCTGCTCGTCGCCGTGATGATCACCGCGACCAGCCTGTCCGCCGTCACCACGGTGCCCGCCGCGACGCAAATGGTCGCAACCGCCGCTCCGATGCTCGCCTGAGCTGCCATTCCGTAAGGAGACATTTCATGTCCACATCACAACGATTCCGCGATCCGCTGCTACTGATCGGGCAGGTGCTCGTCATTCTCATGCTGGTCTTGCTGGGGATCGCCGCCTTCACCTTGCTGGTGTCCATCCCGGTCATGTTCTTCGCCGAAGCCGAGATTGTCCGCGCCCTGGCGGAAGAGCTTGGCCCTGAGGCTGCCGACTTCCCGCTTGGCCCCATTCTCGGCGTTATTACGCTGGCCTTGCTGGCAGTCGGAATGCTCTTCGCCTTCTTCGACAACTTGCGCCGGATTATCGGCACGGTAGGTGAAGGTGATCCCTTTGCGCCGGTCAACGCCAGCCGCCTGTCGCGCATGGCATGGCTGATGCTGGGGGTGGAGCTGATCGAATTCCCCATGGCCGCGATCGGCATCATGGTGGCCGACTGGGCCGAGCAATTCGACGAGGCGAGCGTCAGCTTCGAAAGCGACTTCGACTTTAGCGGCGCGCTGATTGTCATCCTGCTCTTCATCCTCGCCCGGGTGTTCAAACGCGGCGCAGAAATGCGCGACGATCTGGAAGGAACCGTGTGATGGGCGCTGATTCAGAAGGAAACCGTATCATGGTGAAACTCGACGACCTGCTATACGCCCGCCGCATGACGCTCACCGAACTGGCGGAGCGTGTCGGCCTCACCCTCGCCAACCTTTCGATCCTGAAGACCGGCAAGGCCAAGGCAATCCGCTTCAGCACGCTGGAAGCGATCTGCCGCGAACTGGAATGCCAGCCGGGTGATTTGCTGAGCTACGACAGCGAATAGACCGGGTGAGGAGTGCCCAAGTTGCGGGCACTCCTCTTCGCTCCTTTTTCCCTTAATCATGGAGATGATGATGATCCGCTGGATCACGATATTCTGCGCCTTACTTCTGTGTGCCGCCACCGCGCAGGCACAAACCCAGACCGCTTCGGCCCCGCTGCCCGACCGCGTCCTGCTGGTCGTCAGCAGCCATGGGCGCGGCGGCGGCGAAGTCCAGCCGGGCTTCGAAATGGACGAGCTGTCGCAAGCCTGGCTGGTGTTCCGCGCCAATGGCATGGCGGTCGATATCGCCAGCCCGCAAGGGGGCGCGGTTGTCGCTGATGCCTTCGATGCGGCCAAGCCTTACAACGCCGCCTTCGCTGCCGATGCGGAAGCCAGCGCCGCACTCGCCGATACCTTGCAGCTCGATCCGGCCATGCGCGGGCAATATGCCGCGATCATGGTGATTGGCGGCAAGGGGGCGATGTTCGATTTGCCCTTCAGCCAGGTGCTCCAGCAATTGCTGATCGACACTGAGGCGAGCGGCGGGGTGATTGCGGCCGTTTGCCATGGGCCTGCCGTCTTGACGCGGATACGCAACGCCGATGGCTCGCCATGGCTCAGCGGTCGCAGCCTGACGGGCTTCACCGACGAGGAGGAAGCGCTTTTCGGTGAACGCTGGGCTCCGCAATTCCCATTCTTTGTCGAAAGCGAGGCTATGCGGCTCGGCGCAACATTCCGCGAAGCGCCGATGATGCTGCCCTTTGTGGTCACCGATGGCAGGCTGGTTACCGGGCAGAATCCCTATTCGGTTGCTGCCGCCGCAGACGCCACCATTCGTGCGCTTGGCCGCGAACCGGTTGCACGCCCGCCATGGGTTGACGAGCTCAGCCTGAACCTCGTCGCACAAGCCGTCGTCGGTGACAGCAGCGGTCTGGCCGAAGTATTGGCGCGGCAGGACGGCGGCGTCGACGTGCCGCTGGTAGCGATCTGGGGCTATTACCGCGCGGTTGAGGCAAATGGCGATCCGGCGATGCTCGCACCCGCCTTGCAAGTGATGGAACTGGCGCTGCCGTATTTTCCCGAACCGCAACTCGAAGCCGCGATTGCCGAGGCAAGGGCCGCACTTGCCGCCCGCTAAAGGATGATCGCGAGCTTGACTTTCGGGGTGCGGCCGGTAAAGGCCCACCCCGACCGGTTCGCCGGTCATCCGTCCGAGACAGCTGCTGACCGGAATTTGCCGGTCTTAATTTGCGGCCTAGACGGGGAAAAGAGATTATTCGGGCACCGCCTTTCTGGCCGCCCTTCAACACGCTACCCGCGTGCTCCTTCCCCATCAACGGACTTTTGCCCTGTCGCATGAGCGGCAGGGTGATTTGAGCCGGTTGTTTGCCCGCAAGGCAGGCGGCCAAAATGAAGGAGTACGGCATGGATCGTTCGCAGAAAACCGAAGCGGTCGCCCAGCTGAACAGTGTCTTCAACGAGGTAAGCGTGGTGGTTGTCACCCGCAATCTCGGCCTGAGCGTGGAGCAGTCCACCGATCTCAGGAACAAGATGCGTGAAGCCGGTGCGTCCTACAAGGTTGCGAAGAACCGTCTCGCCAAGCTCGCCCTGCAAGACACCGATTATGTCGGGCTCGAGGATTTCCTCACCGGCCCGACCGCGCTGGCCTGGTCGACCGACCCGGTCGCAGCCGCCAAGGCTGCTGTCGAATTCGCCAAGACGAACGACAAGCTGGAAATCGTCGGTGGCTCGATGGGCACGCAGGTGCTCGATGCTGATGGTGTGAAGGCGCTCGCCTCCATGCCCAGCCTCGACGAACTGCGCGGCAAGATCGTGGGCCTCGTCAACGCGCCCGCCACCAAGGTGGCGCAGCTCGTCAATGCCCCGGCTGCCAAGCTGGCCCGTGTCTTCGGCGCATATGCCGCCAAGGACGCTGCCTAAGAGACGCTTTCTCGCAAGAGATACGAAACATCATGGGACAAACACCGTCCCGCCATTTTTTTGGAGTGAACCATCATGGCTGATATTGCCAAGCTTGTTGAAGACCTGTCGGCGCTGACCGTCATGGAAGCCGCCGAACTGGCGAAGGCCCTCGAAGAAGCATGGGGCGTTAGCGCCGCTGCTGCTGTTGCTGTTGCCGCACCTGCCGGTGGTGGCGACGCTGGCGCCGCTGCTGAAGAGAAGGACGAATTCGACGTCATTCTCACCGGCGACGGTGGCAAGAAGATCCAGGTCATCAAGGAAGTCCGCGCCATCACCGGCCTGGGCCTGACCGAAGCCAAGGCTCTCGTCGAAGGTGCCCCGAAGGCACTGAAGGAAGGCGTGAACAAGGCAGAAGCCGAAGAAGTGAAGGCCAAGATCGAAGCAGCCGGCGGCACCGTCGAACTGAAGTAAGCGTATGTCCTCGCGTAGGCGGGGATCAGCTTATTCTTCGATCCCTTACCGGATCACCAAAGGGGCGTCACCAGCGATGGTGGCGCCCTTTTTTGCTGTCCTACAGCCTGCGTTCATGTTTCGAGGCGCCTATTTCACCAAATAAAACAGGGGACTGGCTATGCTGACACTTTCACTGGCACTCGCACTCGGCTTCGCAAGCGATCCGCTGGTCGAAGCCTGCGCCGAACGCGAGCAAAGCCAGAGCGAGTTCGTCCACGACGTTTGCAGCGAATTTCTCGAAGGCGAAATTGCCTATTCCGCCACATTGCGCACCAGCCTCACCCCGCAACCGGCCGTGCGACAGGTGATGGTTTACCGGACGCAAGGCGAATGGTTCGTTTGGATTGCAGGCTATCGCTGGGAACGCGGCACATCGCTGGTGCAAACCCGTCGCCACGATCTGCCGATTTCCGCCGAAGACGCCGCGCGCATTGAAGAGCGACTGAACGCGCAATCGCTCGCGCAACTGGCCGCGTTGCCTTATTACGGAGAAGAGGACGTGATTTGCATGGACGGCGCAAGCCTCGAAATCGCCGCCGCGATTGACGGCCAGCGCCACTCCGCCGGCCAGCATATCTGCGCGGGCCAGACCGAGCTCACCGAAATCAGCAGGCTGTTCCACGAACTCGCGCTGAAATATGACAGCGGCTTCGAAGGTTATCTGAGCGGGATCTAGATTTGTCTAGAACCCCACATTGACCCGCACCCCGATCATATCGATCCCCGGGTTCTGGTCGCCGTCGAAAATCTGGGCCTGGCTGATATGCATCCAGTGCGCCTCGGCACTTACGCGCCCTGAGAGGCGGTAGCCGACGCCGATCTCGGGCTCGAACAGCACGCGGCTGCCCAGATCGGTGCGGAAGCCGGTTTCCTCGCTCACGCGCAGTTCGGGGCCGTCATGCACCACCAGCCCGATGCCGGGGCGGACATAGACGGGGCCGCTGCCGATCGTCCATGCGACGCCCACGCCCGCAAAGCTCGTATCGCCAGCCGTGTTGAGGGAGCCGACCACATAGGGTTCGGGCGAACCGATAAAGTCGAGCGCCGCGATCCCGCCGAACCGCACACCCAGGGCGATATCGGCGCTGCCCGTCTCTTCGGTGTCGAGCGTGAAAGGCGTATCGACTGCATGGGCGTAGAACCCGCCGAACACTTCCTGCGCTTGGGCAGTGGCGGGGGCGAGCGCAGCGGCACAGGCGGCGAGGAGCAGCGGAGCTTTCATACGCCTCCGACTAAGTCCCCAATGCTTGCTGCAAGCTGACCTGCGGCGCGGCACACGCTGCGTCCCGTGTAAAATCTTCCGCAAGATTTCTGTGCTAGAGCAAAACCATTATGGATCATATTGCGCCTCACCATTCGATCTTTGTCGACGACGTGCACAATGAAGTGCATTTCACCATTGCCGGGATGTGGGATCTGCCATCGGTCAAGGCGATGCTTGCCGAAATGGACGCGAAGGCCGCGCCGATGGTTGGCAAGGGACGCGGTTTTTGCGGGCTTGGCATCATGCGCGAGATGGTGCCGCAAACCCGCGATGTCGCCGACTATATCCGCCGCCATCTGATGGCCGCAAAGGAAGTCGGCCTGCGCCGCGTGGCGATTGTCGAGCCGCCCATGCTGGTGAAAAGCCAGTACCGCCGCCTGTCGGACGGGGTCGAGGTGGAATTCTTCGACAGCAAGAGCGAGGCCCTGGCCTGGCTGCGGAGCTAGTCGCTGCGCCACCTGTGACAGCCGTGCCGCACAGACCGGTCAATCCGGCATACGGCCGCTTTCCCCGCCTTCCCTAATCGCCGCGCCGCGCCTATCCGGTGCGGCTGTCCGGTGGAGACTCGCGGGGCAGCGAGAGACACCATGCGGCCCCTTGCCCATCCTCAAACGCCCGACTGGACAGTCGAGACGCGCGCTACTCTGAAGCTGGCGGGGCCGCTGGCGCTCGCCAATCTGTTGCAGATGCTCACCTATGCGGTGGACGTCATGTTCATCGCGCGATTGGGGGCGGACGAGCTGGCGGCATCGGCGCTGGCCATTGCCTTGTTCGGGCTGATCGTCTGGGCACTGCAGGCACTCACCGGAGCGGTCGCGCCGATCATGGCGGCAGAGCTGGGCGCGCGGGCCCCTGCCCTGCGTCCGGTGCGGCGCGCCATGCGCATGGCGATCTGGCTCAGCCTGATGGTGAGCGCGGCGGGTATGGCGCTGTGCGCCCTCATCGGCCCGCTGATGCAGGTGACCGGGCAAGAGCCACATATCGCCGCGCTTGCGGTCAGCTATATGCAGGTGCTGCTGTGGTCGGTCGCGCCGATGGTGGTGGCTGGCGTGTTGCGCAATTTCGTCTCCGCGCTTGGCAGGCCGATTTTTGCGACTGCGATTACCGGTGTCGGGATCGGCATCAATGCGCTTGGCAATTACGCTTTCATCTTCGGCAATCTGGGAGCGCCTGCGCTTGGCCTGCCCGGCGCGGCGATTGCAACACTGATCACATCGCTGGCGATAGTCGCCATGTATGCGCTCGCCATAAGGCTCGACGCGCGCCTCCATCGCTACCGCATCATGGGCTATTTCTGGCGGCCCGACTGGCCGCGCTTTGCCGAGATGCTGCGCATCGGCACACCGATTGCGATTACTGTCATGGCAGAGGCGGGCGTGTTCGGCGCGGCGGCCTTCTTAATGGGGCGCATCGGCGCGCTCGATCTCGCCGCGCATACGCTGGCGCTGAACCTCGCCGCTTTCGCGTTCCAGGTTCCCTTCGGTGTGGGGCAAGCGACGACAATCCGCGTGGGCTATTTCTACGGCGCGCGCGACCCGGACGGGATGGGCCGCGCGGGCTGGACGGGGATCGTGATGGGCACCAGCTTTATGGCGCTCACCGCACTGGCGATGGTGAGCTTCCCGCAACTGCTGCTCTCCGCCTATATCGACGTGGGCGATCCCGCCAATGCACAGCTTCTGGCGACGGCGGCGGGCTTCCTGATGATCGCGGCGGCTTTCCAGCTGTCCGACGGATTGCAGGCGGTGGCGGCGGGCGCTTTGCGCGGATTGAAGGATACGCGGATGCCGATGTGGATTGCGGTGTTCAGCTATTGGGTGCCCGGTTTCGGCCTCGCCGCAGGGCTGGGTCTCGGCACGGTGCTCGGCGGCACCGGCGTGTGGATCGGGCTTGCAACAGGCCTTACATTTGCCGCCGTGCTGCTTATCTGGCGCTGGAGTCGGCGCGAGGCGCTTGGGCTGACGCTGCGCGGGAAGTTCAGCGCGCCCGCCGCGGAAAGCTGATCGGCAAATTTTTCGCTTTCCTACCCATTGACTCGATGGCCACGGAGCCTATCTCCGCCGCGCTGGCACTCTCGATAGGAGAGTGCCAAGAGCAATCACAACTCTAGAGAGGAAGAGGTCATTATCATGGCATTCCGTCCCTTGCACGACCGCGTGCTCGTCCGCCGCATCGAAGCTGAAGAAAAAACGGCTGGCGGCATCATCATTCCCGACAGCGCCAAGGAAAAGCCCAGCGAAGGCGAAGTGGTCGCCGTGGGCGAAGGCACCCGCGACGACGATGGCGACCGCATCCCGCTCGACGTGAAAGTCGGCGACCGCGTGCTCTTCGGCAAGTGGGGTGGCACCGAGGTGAAGATCGACGGTGAAGACCTGCTGATCATGAAGGAAAGCGACATCATGGGCGTGCTCGGCTGAGCCAGTCCGTGAGTCCCCGCGCAGGCGGGGACCTCCCTCAGATTTGCACGAGACCCCCGCCTTCGCGGGGGATCACAAGAATTCGAAAGGAATATTCCAATGTCTGCCAAGGACGTGAAATTCGGCCGCTCGGCGCGCGAAAGCATCCTCAAGGGTGTCGATACGCTCGCCAATGCCGTCAAGGTTACGCTCGGCCCCAAGGGCCGCAATGTCGTGATCGACAAGAGCTTCGGCGCGCCCCGCATCACCAAGGACGGCGTTACCGTCGCCAAGGAAATCGAACTGAAGGACAAGTTCGAAAACATGGGCGCGCAGATGCTGCGCGAAGTCGCATCGAAGGCGAACGACGCTGCCGGTGACGGCACCACCACCGCCACCGTGCTGGCACAGGCCATCGTGCGCGAAGGCATGACCGCCGTTGCTGCGGGCATGAACCCGATGGATCTGAAGCGCGGCATCGATCTGGCTGTCACCAAGGTTGTCGAAAACCTGAAGGCCCGTTCGAAGGACGTGTCCGGCTCGGACGAGATCGCCCAGGTCGGCATCATCTCGGCCAATGGCGACCGTGAAGTCGGCGAAAAGATCGCTGAAGCGATGGAAAAGGTCGGCAAGGAAGGCGTCATCACCGTCGAGGAAGCCAAGGGTCTCGAATTCGAGCTCGACGTGGTGGAAGGGATGCAGTTCGACCGCGGCTACCTCTCGCCTTACTTCGTGACCAACCCGGAAAAGATGACGGTTGAGCTCGATAACCCCTACATCCTGATCCACGAAAAGAAGCTTTCGAACCTGCAGGCCATGCTGCCCGTGCTGGAAGCCGTGGTGCAGGCCGGGCGTCCGCTGCTCATCATCGCCGAAGACATCGAAGGCGAAGCGCTGGCGACCCTAGTGGTCAACAAGCTGCGCGGCGGCCTGAAGGTTGCTGCCGTGAAGGCTCCGGGCTTCGGCGACCGTCGCAAGGCCATGCTGCAGGACATCAGCATCCTGACGCAAGGCGAGATGATTTCGGAAGATCTCGGCATCAAGCTCGAAAATGTCGGCCTGTCGATGCTCGGCCAGGCGAAGAAGGTCACTATCGACAAGGACAACACCACCATCGTTGACGGTGCCGGTGATGCCGAAGCGATCAAGGCCCGCGTGGAGCAAATCCGGGCGCAGATCGAGACGACCTCGTCCGATTACGACCGCGAGAAGCTGCAGGAACGCCTCGCCAAGCTGGCTGGCGGTGTGGCCGTCATCAAGGTCGGCGGCGCTTCGGAAGTCGAAGTGAAGGAACGCAAGGACCGCGTCGACGATGCGCTGCACGCCACCCGCGCTGCGGTGGAAGAAGGCATCGTGCCCGGCGGCGGAACGGCTCTGCTCTACGCCACCAAGGCACTTGCCGGCGTGGAAGGCGCAAACAACGACCAGACCCGCGGTATCGAAATCGTGCGTCAGGCGATCATGGCACCTGTCCGCCAGATCGCGACCAATGCCGGTCACGATGGCGCGGTCGTTTCGGGCAATCTGCTGCGCGAAGACGATGAAACGCAGGGCTTCAACGCTGCGACCGACACGTATGAAAACCTCGTGAAGGCTGGCGTGATCGACCCGACCAAGGTTGTGCGCACCGCGCTGCAGGATGCCGCATCGGTGGCCGGCCTGCTGATCACCACCGAAGCCGCGATCAGTGACCTTCCGGAAGACAAGTCCGCACCCGCCATGCCCGATATGGGCGGCATGGGCGGCGGCATGGGCGGCATGGGCTTCTAAGCCTCTGCGAAGCAGTGAGCCCCCGCGCAGGCGGGGGCCTGTTGCCTCCCATGACGAGACTCCCGCCTTCGCGGGAGATCACCAGAAAGATAGGGCCGGAGGCGCAAACCTCCGGCCCTTTTCTTTTGCGCGCTACCCCGCCATACCTTGCAGCAGGGACGTTAGAACGAACACCTCAAGAGGGGATCACACCATGAAACGCTATGCCGCCATCCTGCTGGCATCGGTTGCGCTCGCCGGTTGCGACGCTGCATCGGGGCCGACTGCGACCACCATCGAATGCGCCGAGGCGACGCAAACCGAATGTCTGAACAGCTGGCTCGACACCAAGTTCGAGGAATATCTCGCTTTCAGCCCGATCTTGCAGACGAGCCTGGGCATCAAAACCGATTACGGCGCGCTCGATGATTTCAGTGTCGAAGGCATTCAGGAACAGGACGCATGGCTGCAACAGGCGCGCGCCGATATGATCGGCAATTTCGACTATGATGCCCTCGATGACGAGGCCAAGCAGTCTTACGACATGATGATCTATCTCGCTGACAGCAGTGCAGCGCGGATGGAATATCTCGACAACGAATATATCCTGCACCAGATGCAGGGCACCCACGCCTTCCTGCCGAGCTTCATCCTGAGCCAGCATACGGTGGAAAGCGAAGAGGACATGGTCGCCTTCATCTCGCGGCTTGAGGCGATGGGCCCGGCGATGGATCAGTTGCTCGCCCGCGCGCAGGCCAATGCCGCCGCAGGCACGCGCCCGCCGCGCTTCTCCTACGATGCGGTCATCGCCGAATCGCAGGGTCTGATCAGCGGAGCGCCGTTCGATGATGGCGAACCCTCTGCGCTCTGGGCCGGTTCCGAAGGCCACCTTGCGGCACTGGTTGAAGCAGGCACGATCACCGAAGAACGCGCGGGCGAACTGCGCGAGGAAGCGCGCGCCGCGCTCACCGGCAGCATGGCGCCCGCATACCAGCGCGTTGTCGACTGGTTCAGCGAAGACATCGAAAACACCGATGAAATCGCCCAAGGCGTGGGCGCGCTGCCCAATGGCGAGGCCTATTACAATCATATGCTCGGCGAGAGCACGACGACCGAACTGACTGCTGACGAGATCCACGAAATCGGCCTCGCCGATGTGGCCCGCATTCGCGGCGAGATGGAAGCGATCATGGAGCGTGTGGGCTTTGAAGGCACCTTGCAGGAATTCTTCGTCTTCGTGCGCGAAGACCCGCAATTCTTCTTCACCAACGACGAAGCGGGCGCGCAAGCCTATATCGACCGCGCCACCATGCACATCGACACGCTGACCGAGCGTTTGCCCGACTTCTTCGGCCGTCTGCCGCAGGCGGCGCTCGAAGTGCGGCGGGTGGAGCCGTTCCGCGAACAGCCTGGCGCGGCGCAGCATTACCGCCCCGGCACACCCGACGGCTCGCGCCCCGGCGTTTATTACGCGCACCTCTCGGACATGACCGCAATGCCGATCCCGCCGCTCGAAGCCATCGCCTATCACGAGGGCAATCCGGGCCACCATATGCAGATCAGCATCAGCCAGGAACTGGAAGGCATTCCGCGCTTCCGCACGCAGGGCGCCTACCAGACCGCCTATGTCGAAGGCTGGGCGCTCTATTCCGAAGTGCTGGCGAAGGAGATGGGCGGCTATGAAGACCCCTATTCCGAATTCGGCCAGTTGCAGAGCGAGATGTGGCGCGCGATCCGGCTGGTGGTCGACACCGGCATCCACGCCAAAGGTTGGACCGAAGACGAGGCGGTTGCCTACTGCCTCGAAAACTCGCCCAATCCCGAAACCGTCGCGCGCAGCGAAGTGCAGCGTTACTTCGTGCTGCCGGGGCAGGCGACCAGCTACAAGATCGGCATGATCCGCATCCAGGAACTGCGCGCGGCTGCCGAGGAAGAGCTGGGCGAGAATTTCGACATTCGCGGCTTCCACGATACGCTGCTGAATGGCGGTTCGATGCCGCTTTCCATTCTGGAACGGCGGGTGAATTTGTGGAAAACGAGCCAGCAGGAAGGCTGAACTTCCACGATCGCTGACGAGGAACGGGCCGGAGAGTTATTCGCTCTCCGGCCCTCTTCGTGTCAGTGGAACGAGCGCCAGAGATGGCCCGCGCCGTGCGAAATTTCTCCGCCGAGATAGCCTTGCACCAACAGCGCGCTGGCACACAGATACAGCAGCGCCTGATAGGGAACCGGATGTGTCGTCCGTCTGGCCGCAGCGAGCGCGATTAGCGCACCGGCAACGCCGAGGCCTGTGCCAAGCCAACGATGCCACTGCATCACATTGTCGCCGCCGAACCACAGCCCGGTATGGATCCAGCCGAACGCTGCGGTGATGACGGCGCCGATGCCGCCCGCTATCGCCATGATCCCCGCAGCATCGGCAAGCCGCTCGGACTTCCGTGCGGATGCCAAGGCCTGCACCAGAGCAGCGGCAATCAGCAGGCCGATGGGGAAGTGTGTCGTCGCCGGATGCAGGTTCTGGAGCAAGGCCCCGAAACTGGGTT
Organism: Aurantiacibacter sp. KMU-128; assembly: GCF_056933515.1. Taxonomy (NCBI): domain Bacteria; kingdom Pseudomonadati; phylum Pseudomonadota; class Alphaproteobacteria; order Sphingomonadales; family Erythrobacteraceae; genus Aurantiacibacter; species Aurantiacibacter sp. KMU-128. Next base: position 122,360 of record NZ_JBXORT010000001.1, on the reverse strand, counting down.
CTGGCGAAGGCTCGGCTTGAGCAGGTTCGCTTGCGGTTGCGGTGTCAGCGGCATCGCCGGAGGGCGGCTGTGCCTCGGCCTGCGGCTCCGACTGCTCAACCTCTGGCTTGCCATGCACATGGCCTTCATGCGCCGAGGCAGGGGCAGCGAAGAGAAGGCACACGACTATTCCGAACAGGAGGATACGCATCGAAAGCCACTTAGCTCAGAGGAAATGAACCCCGGCTATCTGGGCGACGCAACACGCACTTACCAGCCAAACTCGACGAATGGCGTCAGCTTTTCGCCTTGGCAAACAGCTCCACCAATTCGCTGAATTTCACCCGCTGCTCGGCCTCGTCACCCGACGCGATGGCTTCTGCGACGCAGCACGCGGCGTGGTTCTTCAGGATTTCGGTCTCGGCACGCGAAAGGGCGGCCTTCACCGCCTGCATCTGTTGCAACACATCGATGCAATAACGTTCTTCCTCGACCATGCGCGAAATGCCGCGCACCTGCCCTTCGATCCGTTTGAGGCGGTTGAGGATTGCTTGCTTGTCAGCCATGCCAAAGTCCCGCTTGAATACCCTTGGGGGGTATATTAGGTGCGGCGGCGAGGAGATCAAGCGAATGTCCGTTCTAAAGCCGTCGCGTCGCCAGTTTATCGCCGGATCGGGTATGCTCGCCGCTGCCGGTCTCGCGATCCCCGCTTGGGCCAAAGGCGACCCACTCACCCATGCGCGTAACGGGTTTGGCGAGATTTCGGGCGAGGTGATCGACCTTGCCATTCGCAACCACCATTTCACCACCGGCAATCGCAGCGGGCACGCTTTCGCGGTCAACGGCACGGTGCCCGGCCCGCTCATTCGCTTGCGCGAAGGGCAGGATGTCACGCTCAACGTCACAAACCATCTGGATGAGGACAGCTCGATCCACTGGCACGGCCTGCTGCTGCCGTTCCAGTTTGACGGTGTTCCCGGCGTCAGCTTCCCCGGCATCCGCCCCGGCGAGACCTTCCAGTATCGCTTTCCTATCCGCCAGAACGGCACCTATTGGTGGCATTCGCATTCGGGCTTGCAGGAACAGGCGGGGCATTACGGCCCGCTGGTGATCGACGCGGCGGAGCCCGATCCGCGCTATGACCGCGACCTCGTCGTGCTGCTGAGCGAGTTTACCCCGCGCCACCCGCATGAGATTGCGCGAATGCTCGCGGTGGGCGAGCATTATTTCAACCGCCAGATGCAGACCGCGACCGATGGCACCATGAGCATGGAAGAGCGGCTGATGTGGGGCGGGATGCGGATGAACCCGCGCGACATCTCCGACGTCACCGGCGCGACCTACACCTATCTCATCAACGGCCACGGCCCTGCCGACGATCTGCAATTCGCCTTCAATGCCGGTGAGCGCATCCGCCTGCGGATTATCAACGGCTCGGCCATGACTTTCTTCAATGTCCGTATTCCCGGCGTGCCGATGCGGGTGATCGCCGCCGACGGGATCGATGTGGACGAGGTCGAGGTGGACGAGTTCCAGATCGGCGTGGCCGAGACCTATGACGTCATCGTGCGTCCGCCCGATGGCAGCCACGCGCTGGTGGCCGAGGCGATGGACCGCTCGGGCATGGGCGTTGCAAGCCTCACCTCGCACCAAGGCCACCGCGCCACCCCGCCGCCTTTGCGCGAGCCGGTGACGCTGACCATGGTCGATATGGGCATGGGATCTCATGGCGGCGGAATGGATCATGGTGCTGGTGGCCATGGTGCAGGCGGGCATGGTGCGCCTGGCGGCATGGACCACTCCGCCCACGGCGCGCCCGCCGCTGCTGCGGAGCCGATGGATCATGGCGGTATGGAGCACACTATGCGCGACACCTCGCTGCTGCCCGACAGCGTCGAGGTGAACGCGGGCGTCGATATGGTCGCGCCGATGCCTGTCGACCGGATGGACTTTCCCGGCCTCGGCCTCGACACGGTTTCGCACCGCGTGCTGCGCTACACCGATTTGCGCGCCAAACACGCCAATCCGCACCGAATGCCCACCCGCCAGCTGGAAATCCATCTCACCGGCAATATGGAACGCTATATGTGGTCGTTCGACGGGCGGCAGTTCAGCGCGGTGACCGACGACCCGATCCGCTTCGCCTATGACGAGCGGGTGCGGGTGAAGCTAGTCAACGACACGATGATGGCGCACCCGATCCATCTGCACGGCCATTTCTTCGAGCTGGTGAACGGTGCAGACCATATGCACCAGCCGCTGAAGCACACGGTTGTGGTGCAGCCGGGCAGCACGGCGACATTCGACCTCACCGCCAATGAGCCGGGCGACTGGGCGTTCCACTGCCATCTGCTCTATCATATGCACGCAGGGATGATGCAGGTTGTCACCGTGCGGCCCTTCCCAGACGAAGGGGACGCGTGATGCGCTGGCTATTGCTGGCAAGCGCCGCGCTGCTGAGCGCCCCCGCCGCCGCGCAGGATCATGGCGGGCATGAAGGGCATGGTGGCCACGAGGGCCATGGCGATCATGCTGGCCACTCCCCCGCACCCACTTCGCCCGAAGAGCCCGCAGCCGATGCGCACGCGGGCCATAATGCGGGTCACGGGGCGATGGACCATTCGCAAATGGATCATGGGTCCATGAACCATAATGCGATGGATCATTCCGCGCACGGCGCCGTGCCCGCAGATCCTGACATTCCGTTCGGCCCGCCCCCGCCCGAAGCCTTCTCCGGTCCGCAGCACGCCGCCGATGCCATCTGGGGCCGCGAGGCGATGGCCCCTGCACGACGCTACAACCACGCCATGCATGGCGACCAGCGCTTCGGCCTCGCCTTTGCCGAGCGGCTCGAAGTCCGGTTGGGCGGCGAGCATGACAAGTATCTGTGGGATGTGCAGGGCTGGTACGGCACCGCCACCAACCGCGTTTTTCTCAAAAGCGAAGGCGAAGGTGAATTTGGCGGATCGCTGGAAAGTGCCGAGGCGCAATTGCTGTGGAGCAACGCGATCGGCCCATGGTTCGATCTGCAAGCCGGGGTGCGGGTCGATGCCGCGCCCGATCCGACCGGCCATCTTGTGCTCGGCGTGCAAGGCCTGACGCCCTATATGATCCATGTCGATGCTGCCGCCTTCCTGTCCATCGAAGGCGACCTGACCGCGCGGGTCGAGGCCGAGCACGATATGCGCCTTACCCAGCAGCTCGTTTTGCAGCCGCGGGTCGAGGCAGAACTCTCGGCGCAGGACATTCCCGAACGCGGCGTGGGTGTCGGCCTCTCGAAGATCGAGGCCGGTCTCAGGCTCCGCTACGAATTCGTGCCCGAATTCGCGCCCTATATTGGCGTTGAATATGAAGCGGCGACCGGCCGCACGGCAGACTATCTGCGCGCCGAAGGGGAAGACGCGGACGGCATCGTTTTCCTGATCGGCCTGCGTACCTGGTTCTGACCTCCGCCATATTCATGGGAGCGGCGCTCCACCCAATTTATGCTAGGCACCGGCCCAGTCCTGAATTGCGGAGTGCGCCCCATGACCGACACACCATCGCCCGCGAAGACGCGGAACAACTGGTTGATCTACGGCCCGCTAATGCTGTTGACCGGAATTTGTGTCATCGCCGGAGCGCTGGCGGCTTATGGCCTCGTCACCGATTGGTTCGGCTATAGCGGCGGCAAGTCGGGCGTGTTCTATATCGGCGGCGCATTCGCCGGATATATGGTCACCGCTCCGCTGTGGACGCTTTACCGCCGATATTACCCCAAGGCTGATAGCGAGGCGGGCTAGAGTTTTCGTTTAGGGCAAAGAAAAAGGCGGAACCGGATCGCTCCGGCTCCGCCTTTTTTCGTATCAGGCCCGAGAATTTCCCGAGCCTGATTACCAGTCCGATTACTCCGGCCAGGTGACCGGATACTGGGTCTGCGGGTTGAAGGTTTCACCCATATCCGCATTTTCGGCAGCTTCGATTTCCTCGGCGGTGAGGAATTCGCTCGGCGTCAGCTCGAACACGTCGATGCCGCGTGCGATCTCGGTGCCGTAGATGCGGCCGTTATACCAGTAGACCGACCAGTAACCGCCCGTCTGCACCTGCGTGTCGCTCACTGGACCACGGTCAAAGTAAGCGATTTCGAACGGGTTGTCGGGGTCGGTGAAGTCGATCACCGACAGGCCGCCCTGATACCATGCCTGCACGAAGATATCGCGGCCCGGCACCGGAATGATCGAGCCGTTATGCGCGACGCAGTTTTCCAGCTCGCTTTGCACGCCGGGGATCTTGAAGGTCCCGCGACGCACCAGCTGGCCGTCTTCGATCGAGTAGAAGGCGTCGGCACCCCAGGTTTCGGGGTCGGTCGGCAGACAGCGCGGCGCGCCGCCGCCACCCCATTCGTCGGTGAACAGCACGACAGAACCGTCATTGTTGAAGGTGGCCGAGTGCCAATAGGCAAAGCCTTCATCGGTCACTGCGTCAATCCGGACGGGGTTATACGGATCGGAGATATCCATCAGGATACCGTTGCCCGAGCATGCGCCCGCCGCGAGATTCAGCGTCGGGAACACGGTGATGTCGTGACACTGGTCGGTCGGACGGGTCGACTGCGTATTCGGGCCGTGGTTACCGCCCTGCCACAGGCCGGCGATATTGCCTTCGTTATCGGCGAAAACGCGCGGGCTCGAAACGATGCGGGCATCGCGCGGATTGGCCAGCGGGATTTCGATCACGTCGATGCTGAACAGCGCGGTGCGTTCGTCCTGCGGGCCTGCATTGACGCAGGTTTCCAGCTCTTCCTGCGCGCGCACGCCGCCGGTGCCGGAATTGTAGACGAGAATACGCTCGTCATTCACATCGACCACCGAATGGGTGTGGCTGCCACGGCAGGTCTGGACGAGGCCGACCTGGCGCGGTGCGGTGATGTCCGAAATGTCGAAGATGCGCAGGCCGCGCAGACGCTTGTCCGAAACGCGCTCCTGCACGCCTTCGAGACCGCAATCGGTGCGCCCGCGGTTTTCCTCGACACTCATGATCAGGATGTCGCCGACAATCGAGATGTCGCCTTGGCCTCCGGGGCAAACCACCGAGCTGACGAGGTTGGGAATGCCGTTTTCGTCAAGGCGATAGGCGTTGAACCCGTGATAGCTGCCCGCCACCATCAGATCGCCCGAGAAAGCGATGTCGGTGTTGGCGAAGGAGAACGAGCTGCCCGTGGCGAAAACCGGGCGGTCATCGCCTTCAACGCTCGGCACGCTTTCGGGAAGCTCCGCACCTTCAGGATAGAAACCGGCAGGCTTGGGCTGGAAATGAACGTGCTCGAGATTGAGGATCGCTTCGCCCGCATCATAGACACCGGGCGAAAGGCCTTCGCGCGGATCGGTCATGGTGGAAAGCAGACGGCTCATCCGGTTGATCTCGAACGTCTGGTCATTCACCACATCGGCGGCGAAGCGTTCGAGGAAGGAGTCATTGCTCGAACCCGGTGCGGCGCGCAGCGTGTCGACCATAGTGATCGCACCCGCATGATGGGCAACCATCAGCTGCAGGAACAGGCGGTCAAACGCCGCGCCGTTCGATGCGGCAAGCTGCGCCATCTGCGCAGGGGTCGCCATGCCCGCCATGTTGGCATGCGCCGAATGGTCCATGCCGTGATGGCCAGAGTGATCCATGTTGGAATGGTCCATTCCCGCATGGTTCATAGCACCGGGGGCCACCGGCTGGCCGCGCTGGGTCAGCCAGTCGCTCATCAGGCCGATTTCCTGCTCCTGCGAGGTCAGGATGCGGCCGGCAATGCCACGGATCGCAGCATTATCGGTGCGGCCTTCCACCAGATTGGCCATGTCGACGGCCTGCTGGTGGTGCACGATCATGCCCTGCATGAATGCAACGTCGGCAGCGGTGAAGGTCGAATCTGCGATGGCAACCGCTTCGGAAGCGGTGAGCATCCGCGACTGGGCGCCCGGCTCTCCCGGCTGGATCAGCGAAGCGCTCTGGCCAAAGGCCGGCGCGGTGCTGGCCAGCAGCATGGCGCTCAGCGACAGCGGCGCAAGAAGGGAACGGCGTAGGATCATGGTATGGGTCTCTCCACAGGTAAGTCTGTCCCGCAACATCAAGCCGATAAGTTCGGCCCGCGTCAACACAATAAGGGCCGCAGGACAGGGAATGGGCCTGCTGCGACATAGTTGCACCATCGCAGAGCGCAGGAGAACCTGCGATGAACGTGTCACAATGGGCGACCGGAGGTGACATGTGGCGGGCTCGGGGCGGGCTCGGAGCGGGCGCGGGGCCGGCTCGGGGCGGGACGGTTTGCGGGCTATGTCGCTATGTGCGGATATAGGGGAAGGTCCGTAACTGCCTGCCAGCCATCGCAGCGCCCCGGATTACAAAAAAGACCTGATTTGCGTCCGATTCGGGTCATCAGGCTCAATACAGCCAAATTTTTGTGCGTTTCGTCGCGCCCTTATCGCCAGAGTTTACAATATTAATCATTTGCAAAGCATGTTTCCGGCAGAAAGATGATATGAAACTAACACGGCTCGCTCGCATTCTTTCTCCCATCGCGCTGGCAGTTGCAGCGATTTCGCCTGCGCAGGCGCAAAGCCAGTCGCATTCGCTGGCGCAATCGGGCGGGTTCGAGGCGGCGTTTGACCGCGCATTCGGCACCGAAGTGCGCGCGCCGCGCGATTTTACCCCTTCCTATTCGACACCGTTCGAAGCGCGCATCGCGCAGCTTGCCGATGGCAGCGAAGGGCGGATCGGAGTCGCGGCGCTCGATCTGTCGACGGGTAGGCAGATTTCCGTATATGGCGACCAGCGTTTTCCGCTCGCCAGCACCAGCAAAATCGCCATCGCTGCCGCCTATCTCGAAGGCGTGGATCAGGGCCGCTGGAGCCTGACGGCGGAATATCCGCTGCTCGTGCCGGTCAATTCGACGCCGCTCAGCAGCGCACGCGCGCCTGTCCGTCAGGGCGAGTATCTGCCCGCGCACGAACTTATTGACCTGATGATTACCCGCAGCTCCAATCCGGCGACCGACGCGCTGCTGGCAGCCATGGGCGGGGTTGAACCGGTCAATGACTGGATGCGCCGCGCGGGGATTACCGAATTCAGCCTCGACCGCGATATCGCCACGCTGGTGCGCGACAATCGCGAATTCGACGCGCGCCACTATATCGACCCGCGCGACAGCGCCACGCCTGAGGCGATGGTGCAATTGCTCGCCGGGATCTATCAGGGCCGCTGGCTCAGCCGTGAAAGCCGCCACATCATTATCGACGCGATGGAGCGTTGCCGCACCGGCACCACCCGCATTCCGGCGCTGATGCCTGCAGGCGTTACGGTGGCGCACAAGACCGGCACGCTGCACCGCGTTGCCAGCGATATCGGGATTATCACCGGGCCCGATGGCCGCACGATCGTCGTAGCGATCTATGTCACGGGTCAGAACTCGCCGACCGATCGCAATGCGCGCATCGCCAGCATCGCCCGCGCGCTGTACGACGGTTTCGCCGATGAAGCGCAGCGCGGTTATGGCACCCAGGGCAATTTCGGATATTCCGCCGCGCGTTGACGGCCGACCAGCACGCGGCGCTCTTTTTCCCCGTCATGCCGCTCTCGCAAAGCCCCCTCTGGACATAGAAAAAGGGCGCGGCCATCGCTGGCCACGCCCCTTTCGTAATCGGTAAGAACCGGCTGAAATTACTCAGCAGCTTCTTCCATTGCGCCTTCAGCAGCGTCGGTAGCTTCTTCAACAGCAGCGCCGGCTTCTTCGCCAGCAGCTTCCATGGTGTCAGCAGCTTCTTCAGCGCCAGCTTCCATGGTGTCAGCAGCTTCGTCAGCAACCGATTCCATGTCAGCAGCGGTTTCTTCAACAGCAGCTTCGGTTTCAGCAGCTTCTTCTGCACAAGCAGCGAGGGTGAGAGCGCCAGCAGCAGCGGCAGCAACGAGAACGATCTTACGCATAGGATGAACCCCTTAATTGCGATAATGATGAGAACGGAACCCCCGGTCTCAAGCCAGACTTCCCGCCCAGCTCACTGCCCAAATAATGCCACATTTGGGCAAGCGCAAGAGGAATGTGGCACAATTGGGGCAAAAAAATGCCGGGACGGTCACGGGATTCGCGGCTGACCCAAGGAAAATGGCGTGCTAGCAGGCCATTATGGCGGACAAGCAGCATCTCTATCTGGTCGATGGATCAGCCTATATTTTCAGGGCGTATCACCGGCTCCCCCCTTTGACGAACCCCGAAGGCACCCCGGTAGGCGCGGTTTACGGTTACACCACCATGCTGTGGAAGCTGGCGGATGATCTCGACAAGGCCGACGGGCCGACGCATCTTTCTGTTATCCTTGATAAATCCTCCAAATCCTTCCGCAACGACATTTATGCCGAATACAAGGCGAATCGCCCGCCGCCGCCCGAAGACCTCGTCCCGCAATTCCCGCTAATTCGCGACGCGACTCGCGCCTTCTCGTTGCCGCTGATCGAGGAACCCGATGTCGAAGCGGACGATATGATCGCCTCCTACGCGCTCGCCGCGCAGGCGGAGGGCTTCGACGTCACTATTGTTTCCTCCGACAAGGATCTGATGCAGCTGGTCGGCGAGAAAGACGGTGCGCGCATCGATATGCTCGACACGATGAAGGATGCGCGCATCTACATCCCCGAGGTCGAGGAAAAATTCGGCGTCCCGCCTGCTTTGGTGGGCGATGTCCTCGCGTTGATGGGCGACAGCGTAGACAATGTGCCTGGCATTTACGGCGTGGGGCCCAAGACCGCGTCGAAACTGATCGCGGAGAACGGCTCACTCGCCGCTGCGCTTGATGCGGCTCCGGACATGAAGCCATCCAAGCTCAAGGAGCGGCTGCTCGAAGGGCGCGAGGCGGCAGAGCTGAGCCGTGTGCTGGTGGAGCTGAGAAGCGATTGCCCGCTGCCTATCGCGCTCAATGAAATGAAGCTGGACGGCATTCCGCCCGAACCGCTGGCCGAATTTCTGCAAACGCATGGCTTCAATTCGCTGCTCAAGCGGCTGGAAGCAGGCACCGGCAGTCCGGTGCGCGCCAATAATCTCAACCCCGCCAAGGCCGACACCAAAGGCGAAGCGCACGCACCCGCAGGCAATGTGCAGCCACTGCCAGAAATGCCCGACATTGACCGCTCGGCCTATGAGACGGTGCAGACGATCGAGCGGCTGGAGCACTGGATCGCCCGCGCCCGTGCCGCACATTCGGTTGCGGTGGATACCGAAACTTCCAGCCTCGATGCCATTTCCGCAGATCTGGTTGGGGTGAGCCTCGCGCTCGGCCCGAACGATGCCTGCTACATTCCGCTGGGCCATGGCGGGAGCGATATGTTCGCCGAAAAGCCCCAGCAGATCGACCGCGCCGCCGCCATAGCTGCGCTCAAACCGCTGCTGGAAAGCGAAGCGGTGGTGAAAATCGGACAGAACATCAAATACGATATCAACGTGCTCGCCCGCCACGGCATTGCTGTCAGCCCGGTCGATGACACGATGATTATGAGCTTTGATCTCGATGCTGGCCGCAGCCAAGACGGGATCGGCGGCGGGCACGGCATGGACGAGCTTTCCGAACGCCATCTCGGTCACAGCCCGCTCAAGTTCAAAGACATTTGCGGCACCGGCAAGAAGGCGATTCCCTTTGGCGAAGTGCCATTGGACAAAGCCACCCAATACGCCGCCGAGGATGCCGATGTGACATGGCGGCTCCACGCGCATCTCGCCCGCCGGATGCCCGATGAAGGCGCGGTGCGGATTTACCAGCGGGTCGACCGCCCGCTGATCCCGGTGGTCGCGCGGATGGAGCGCGAAGGCATCAAGGTCGACCGCGCCGAACTTGCGCGCCTGTCCGAAACCTTTGCCGAAACGATCGCCGCGCTGGAAAAGGACATCCACGCCGAAGCAGGCACAGAATTCACCATCGGCAGCCCCAAGCAATTGGGCGAAGTGCTGTTCGACACGCTCGGCTACAAGGGCGGCAAGAAAGGCAAGAGCGGGCAGTATTCGACCGACCAGAGCGTGCTCGAACGCCTTGCAGGCGAAGGCGCGCCGATTGCCAACAAGGTGCTCGAATGGCGCCAGCTCTCCAAGCTCAAGAGCACCTATACAGACGCTTTGCAGGAAGCGATCAACCCCGACACGGGGCGCGTGCACACCAGCTACAGCCTTGTCGGCGCGCAGACCGGACGATTGTCCTCCACCGATCCCAATTTGCAGAACATCCCGATCCGCACCGAGATCGGGCGGCAGATCCGCAAGGCCTTTGTGCCCGAGGAAGGCAATGTCCTGCTCGCCGCCGACTACAGCCAGATCGAACTGCGCCTCGCTGCGCATATGGCCGATGTGCCCCAGTTGAAAGAAGCCTTCGCGAACGGCGAGGACATCCACTCGCGCACCGCAAAGGAAATGTATGGCGAAGTGACCCGCGACACCCGCGCGGCGGCGAAGACGATCAATTTCGCCATTCTCTACGGCATTTCGCGCTGGGGCCTCGCCACCCGCCTCGGTATCGAAGCGGACGAGGCGCAGGCCAAGATCGACACCTATTTCCAGCGTTTCCCCGGCATCCAGGCCTACATCCACTCCACTTTGGAAAGCGTGCGGGCGAAGGGCTATTCGGAGACTTTGTTCGGGCGCAAGACATGGTTCCCGCGCATCAATGCGAAGAACCAGATGGAGCGGCAAGGCAGCGAGCGTGCCGCGATCAACGCGCCGATCCAGGGCACCAGCGCCGATATCATCAAGCGCGCCATGGTGCGGATGCTCCCCGCGCTGGAGGCGGAAGGCCTCGGCAATGTGCGGATGCTGCTGCAAGTGCACGACGAACTGGTGTTTGAATTGCCCGAAGGCGATGTCGCCGCCGCCAGCCCCGTGATCGAGCGGGTGATGGCGGAGGCCGCGCTGCCTGCGGTGGAACTCTCGGTGCCGCTGGGGATTGAGATCGGGACAGGCGCCAGCTGGGACGCGGCGCATTGATGTGACCCGGCAGCAGCCGGGCGCTTGAAGGATTTGCCTGATGTACCGTTTCGATCCGCGCAACTGGAGCATACAGTGGGAGGAATTGGGCGTTGCTACGGTCGCGCTCATCCTCGCGGTGCTGGTCGCATACGCCGCCTTCCGCATCATCTATGCGGTGGTGCTGCGGATTGCGCGGCAGTCCGAAAACCAGGCCGACGACCTGATCCTCACGCGTATCCGCAATCCCATAAAATGGTCGGCCATCGCTATCGCGGTCACACTCGTGGCACAAGCCGTGCCCGCGCTGGAACAGGTGTGGGAGCCGGTTGCCACGCTTATCCGCCCGCTGCTGCTTGGCTGGATCGCCTACGCGGCCGTGCGCGCCTTTACCGCCGTGCTGGAATACCGGCTGGATGCCTCTGCCGATCCCGTCGCCACGCGCAGCCGCCGCACGCGCATCGCCATCCTCTCGCGCACCGCGACGGTGGCGATCATCGTCATTACCGTGGGGCTGGTGCTGTTCACCATTCCGGCGGTGAAGAATATCGGCGCGACGCTGCTCGCCTCTGCCGGTCTTGCCGCTTTGGCCGTTGGTGCGGCGGCGCAGCCTGCCTTGAAATCGCTGATCGCCGGAATGCAAATCGCCATTACCGAGCCGCTGCGGCTGGGCGATCTGGTGGTGATCGACGGACATACGGGCCGGGTGGAGGAAATCCACATGGCCTATCTGATCGTGCGCACGTGGGACGAACGCGCAGTGATCGTGCCGACTGCACAAGTGCTGGAGCAGAGCTTCGAGAACTGGTCACGGCGGAACGAAAAACTGACCGGGCCGGTCTTCCTGCATCTTGATCCGGCAGCCGACATCGCGCCGATCCGCGCCGAGGTGGAGCGCTTCGTCACCGCGCATCCGCTGTGGGACGGGCGCACGGTGCAGACGCTGATGACCGAAGCCTATCCGGAAAGCGTGCAACTGCGTTTGTCGGTCAGCTCGGCCACGATCGGAGATCTGTTCACGCTGCGCTGCGAACTGCGCGAGCATATGCTCGACTGGCTGCGCGCAAATCTCCCCGATGCACTGATCCGCCACCGGCTGGAGGTTCCCGGCGGGCACCCGAAAGCGGATGAAGCGGGGGGGAATATTTGATTTGTTGCGAGGCCGCATCCGCGACCTCGTCCTCGCTAGACGCGCTCCGCTACGCTTCGCGCCCGCTGCGGTCGCCCGTTCGGGCTCTGTCGGCTGCTAGTCGCAGCCGATTTCAACTCTGCGCCATCGAAGATCGCGAGTAAAACGAGCGACCGAGCGCACAGCGCGACCCGCAGGTGCCGCGCAGCCGGAACGAAGTCCCGGCGGAGCGAATAGCACCGAGGACGGCACGCGCGGATGCGCGGGCTGAAACAAACTAATGCTTCGAATCCCGGGTGCTTTCCACCATTCCGTCGGTGATGAAGCCGATCGGGCGGACTTCGGCGGCGCGTTTCTTCAGCTCGCCTTTCATCTTCTTGTATTCGACTTCCATCTGCGGCGTCACGGTCGCGCGGCTGTCTTCCATCGCCTCCTCGAAATCGGCCTTGGTGACGTTTTCGGGCGCTCCGTCCGAACGGCGGATGGCGACAAGGCCGGCACGGCGCACCACGTCTTCCAGATCGGCGCCGGTGAAGCGTTCGGCCTTTGCGGCAATCGCCGCCAGATCGACATCCTTGGCGAGCGGCATATTCTTGGTGTGGATCTTCAGAATATGCTCGCGCCCCGCAGCATCGGGCGGGCCGACATAGACCAGCTCGTCAAACCGGCCGGGGCGCAGCAGCGCGGGATCGACCAGCGCCGGGCGGTTGGTCGCGCCGATCACGACGATGGAGGAAAGCTCCTCCATCCCGTCCATTTCGGCGAGGATCGTATTGACCACGCGCGCGGTGACCTGCGGTTCGCTGGCGCCCGAACCGCGTGCGGGCACTAGCGAGTCGATCTCGTCGATGAACACCACGCAAGGCGCAACAGCGCGCGCGCGGGCGAACATCTTGGCGATCTGCTGCTCGCTTTCGCCATACCACTTGGAAAGCAGGTCCGAGCTTTTCATCGAGATGAAATTCGCCTCCGCTTCCTTCGCCACCGCTTTTGCCAGCAAGGTCTTACCGGTGCCGGGCGGGCCGTAAAGCAGGAATCCCTTGGCTGGACGGATGCCCAGCCGGTCAAACGCCTGCGGGTTTTTCAGTGGCAGCTCGACGCCTTCTTTCAACTTGTCGATAGCGTCATCGAGCCCGCCCAGATCGCTCCAGCTCACCGTGGGTGCCTGCACCATCACTTCGCGCATGGCGGAAGGTTGCACGCGCTTCAGCGCCTCGCGGAAGTCAGACTTCTCGACGCATAGTTCGTCCAGCACTTCGGCGGGAATTTCCCGCGCTTCGAGATCGAGCCTGGGCATGATCCGTCGGACGGCTTCAATCGCCGCCTCGCGGGTGAGCGCGGCCAGATCGGCGCCAACAAAGCCGTGGGTGGAGCGCGCCAATTCCATCAGCTCGACCCCCTCGCCCAGCGGCATTCCGCGCGTGTGGATGGCAAGAATTTCGCGGCGGCCATTATCGTCGGGAACGCCGACCACAATTTCGCGGTCGAACCGGCCGGGGCGGCGTAAAGCCTCGTCAATTGCATCGGGCCGGTTGGTGGCGGCGATCACCACCACATTGGCGCGCGATTGCAACCCGTCCATCAGCGTAAGCAGTTGCGCGACCAGCCGCTTTTCCGCCTCGCCCTGCGTGCGTTCGCGCTTGGGCGTTATCGAATCGATTTCGTCGATAAAGATGATCGCGGGCTGGCTTTTCTCGGCTTCCTCAAACACCTCGCGCAGCCGCTTTTCGCTTTCGCCATAGGCGCTGCCCATGATCTCTGGGCCATTGATAATGAAGAATTCGGCATCGCTCTCGTTCGCCACCGCCTGCGCCAGCCGGGTTTTGCCGGTGCCGGGCGGGCCGTGCAGCAGCACGCCCTTGGGCGGATCGACGCCGAGGCGGGTGAACAGCTCGGGATAGCGCAACGGCAGCTCGACCATTTCCTGCAGCGCCTTGATCGTATCGTCCATGCCGCCGACATCGTCGTAATTGATCATGCCGCGCGCATCGCGGGGTTCTTCGAATTCGGCGCGCAGTTCGACTTCGGTATCCTCGTCGATATGCACGATGCCCTTGGGGCTGGTGCTGACGACTTGCAGGCGGATTTGCGTCAACGCATAGGCGGGCGCGTTGAACATCCGGCGCACTTCGGGTGGCACATTCTGCACCGGTTGCTGGCCATGCGTGGCGACCAGATCGCCCGCGACCACCGGCTTTTTGAAAAAGACGCGCTTCAGCGCCTCGGTCGGGCCTTGCAGGCGCATTTCCTTGCGCGCGGGAGCAAACACGACGCGGGTCGCGGGCTTGCTTTGCGCGCGGCGGACGATGACGTGCTCGCCCGAGGCGGTTTCGGCATTGCCGCGCTGCAAGCCATCCAGACGGATAACGTCGAGCGCCTCGTCCTCGTCATAGGCGGGCAGCGCCAGCGCCACCGTGGCGCGTTTGCCGGTGATCTCTACCGCATCGCCTTCGGTAATGCCCAGCGTCTGGAACGCGCTGCGCGGCATCCGCACGACGCCCCTGCCCGATTCCTCCTGCCGCGCGGCGGCGACCTGCAATCTCGCTTCGCCAGCTTCCAGACCTGCGGCGTCATCCTTGGCCATGCGGCAACATTCCTCTCGCGTTCTAATCTGCGGCAGGAGTTAGGTGGCGGGCGGAACGATTGCAAATGTCCATTCGGCCCTCGCGGCAACGTCTCCGCGCCGGGGCAAGAAAAAAGGCCCGGTTGGATAAGCCAACCGGGCCTGAAAAGTTTTGGGAGAGGATGCCTGAAAGGCAGGGAGAGATATGCTTTGACCCAGATCATTTCGCAAGTGCGAAATGAGCAATGCGAGTTGCATCGAATGCAATCGAAGTCTTAGTTGATGTTTTATAACCATTTTAAAATGCCATTTTTCCTGACATCGCTGTCATTTTCGGCGGACCGTTTGCCAATCACAGCAAAATGTTGCAGCGCAACGCGCGCTTTGCCGGTTATCGCGCCGGGGTGACAGGCCGTGCCCGAGCCTTTATCTGCTGCCAGCGATGACCGCACCATTTGTTTGTAAGGACATGACCCATGCAGAAGCTCTTTCCCGATGCCGCCTCCGCCCTTGACGGGCTGCTGAAAGACGGCCTGTTTATCGCATCGGGCGGGTTCGGCCTGTGCGGCATTCCCGAACGGCTGCTCGATGCGATCCAGGCGAGCGGGGTGAAGAACCTGACCTTCGCCAGCAACAATGCCGGCATCGACAATGAAGGCATCGGCAAGCTGCTGCGCACCAAGCAGGTTTCCAAAATGATCTCCAGCTATGTCGGCGAGAACAAGGAGTTCGAGCGGCAGTATCTGGCGGGCGAGCTGGAAGTCGAATTCTGCCCGCAAGGCACTTTGGCCGAACGGATGCGCGCTGGCGGTGCGGGCATTCCGGGCTTCTACACCAAGACCGGTGTCGGCACGCAGGTCGCCGAAGGCAAGGAAGTGAAGCAGTTCGACACCGGAAGCGGTCCGGAGGATTATATCCTCGAAAAGGGTATTTTCGCCGACCTCTCGATCGTCAAGGCATGGAAAGCGGACGAGACGGGCAATCTCGTCTTCCGCAAGACCGCGCGCAATTTCAACCAGCCCGCCGCCACCTGCGGCAGGGTCTGCGTGGTAGAAGTCGAGGAAGTGGTGCCCGCCGGTTCGCTCGATCCCGACTCCATCCACCTCCCCGGCGTCTTCGTCCAGCGCATGATCGTGGGCGCGCCGTATGACAAGAAGATCGAATTCACGACCACCCGCGAGCGCGAGGCGGCGTAACCCTTGCGCATCGCCCGCCCTGCCCTTGCGCTCGCCAGCGCCGCCTTCCTACAAGGCTGCGTGCTGGCGGCTGCGGCGATTCCGCTGGCGGCGGGCGGGGTGATGGCGTCCAACGCGGTGTTTGGCGAGCGCACGTTGCAGGCGCTGGTGGAAGGCACCGACCGCGATGTGGACGATGTCGATGTCGGCGATTTGCCGGGCTACACCATTATCACCGCCAGCGAACTGCCCGCACCCACACTTCCTGTACCCTCGATCGGCCCCTATGGCGATCTGCGGGTCTTTGCCGAGGCGGCACTGCCGCAGAGCGAGGACCAATCGCTCGAAGGCAGTTTCTCCGCCCTGCTCGCCAATCCCAGCGCGGTGCAGCCGACCCGCGCGCGCTGCGAGGCAGGCATTCCCGCCGTGCTGATCGATCTCGATCCCGAAGGCGGGCTGATGCCTTTGGACGCGCCGCGCCTCTCCGATCCGCAACTGCGCGCGGTGGTCAGCCATTTGCGCGGGCGCAATATCGCGATTGCGTGGATGACCGACCGCGAGCCGACCGATGCCGCGCGGGTGCGCGATATTCTGGAGGCGACCGGGCTCGACCCCTCGCGCCGCGACCCGCTGTTCGTGATGCGCTTCCCCGGCGAAGAGAAGCAGCGCCGCCGCCGCGCTTTGCTCGAAACCCACTGCGTCATCGCCATGGCGGGCGACACACGCAGCGATTTCGACGATCTGTTCCTGTTCCTCCGCGACCCCGCCGCTGCCGAAGCGCTCGACCCGATGCTCGGCTCCAGCTGGTTCCTCATTCCCAATCCCGTCAATTGAAGGATTACCGCTCGTGCCCAATGCCTGGACCGTAGAAAAGCTATCCGCGAGATCGAGCGCGGACATTCTCAAGCTCTATCGAAACGCAAAGACCCGTTTCGATGCGATACGAGATCCGGAAGCTCAGCGATTGATGGAGCTGATTGTCGACAATGATCTCCTCCGTGATCCCGGTGGGGGCTTGCCGCACGATCATCCTCTAATGCTCGAGATCGAGGCAATATGCGGTGAACCGGAGGCCATCGAAGAAGCTTTAGCCGCCGCCGAGAAAGGACTGCCACCCCTTTCAGGCATGGAACATCGCCTGGTTGAAGCTCTGGGGAAGAACTACGGGATGTATTACACGACCCATCACGCCGGCTATTGGATCGCGACACACATGCTTGAGCGAGGCTGGGAAAAAGGCCCGCAGCGACCTATGCCTTCGGGCTGTGTCGCCAAGAGCGCAACTACTTTCGTAAAAAGGAAGAAATAGAATGCCCTGGACCCGCGATGAAATGGCCGCCCGCGCCGCCAAGGAGCTGCAAGACGGCTACTACGTCAATCTCGGCATCGGCATTCCCACGCTGGTGGCGAACCATATTCCTGAAGGAATGCAGGTGACGCTGCAGAGCGAGAACGGGATGCTGGGCATCGGGCCGTTCCCTTATCCCGACGAAGTGGATGCCGACCTCATCAATGCGGGCAAGCAGACGATCAGCGAGCTGCCGCACAGCGCCTATTTCGACAGCGCCACCAGCTTCGGCATGATCCGCGGCGGACATATCGACCTGACGGTATTGGGCGCGATGGAAGTGGCGCAGAACGGCGACATCGCCAACTGGATGATCCCGGGCAAGATGGTGAAGGGCATGGGCGGCGCGATGGATCTGGTCGCGGGCGTCAAGAAGATCATCGTGGTGATGGAACACACCAGCAAACATGGTGACCCCAAATTCATCCCCGAATGCACGCTGCCGCTGACCGGCACCAATGTCGTCGACATGATCATCACCGATCTCGCCGTGTTCCACCGGCCCGACCATGACAGCCCGTTCCGGCTGATCGAAATGGCCCCAGGTGTCACGGCCGAGGAAGTGGCGGCGAAGACCACCGCGCACTACGTCAGCTAGGACCTCTGCCGCCGGTAAAGCCTTGTAAAGCGCGGTGGCGTTCCCATCACAGGTTCAGCGCAGAGTCAGTGAAGAGTGTGGATAGGGCGCGCCAATCCGTGTGCTGCGTGTCGCAGCCAAGTTTTGACCGGCAACAGGTGGAACCGACATGATTTCTTTCAAACGCTTCGCGCGTGGCAAGACAGTTCTGGCGGCAGCAGCAGTTCTCGGCGCGATGAGCGTCAGCGTGCCCGCCGCCGCGCAATATGCCCGCGTCATCAGCAACGATATGGGCGAATGCGCGGCTGGCGAAGGCCCCGCCGTGCGGGTGACGATCACCGGCCTGCGATCTTCGCGCGGCAATCTGTTCGTGCGCACCTACAATGCGACCGATCGCGACTGGCTGCGCAGCCAGCGTTATCTCACCCGCCTCGATGCGCGCCCGCGCCAGGGCAGCATGACAGTGTGCGTGCCGCTCGATTCGACCGGCCGCTACGCCATCGCCGTGCAGCATGACGAGAACGGCAACCGCGAAGTCGATTATTCGACCGACGGCGTGGGCATGTCGAACAATCCGCGCGTTGGCAGCTTCCTCGGCATCCCGACACCGCCGGGCGTTGACCGCACCGGCTTTAACGCGGGCAGCGGTGTGACCCGCATCACGATCAATATGCAATACCGCGACTGATGCGCGTCGCCGCCAGTCCCGGCTCGACATGGCTCGTGGCGGGAGGGTGGCTGTCGCTTGCCGCTTCGGCGCTGCACGTGGCGTGCATTGTCGGCGGCGAGGAATGGTACCGCTTTTTCGGCGCGGGCGAGCAAATCGCGATGGCAGCGGCGCGCGGTGCGCTCTGGCCGCATCTCATGACACTGGGCATCGCCGCGATCCTCGCCATCTGGGCGCTCTTCGCCTTTTCCGGCGCGGGCCGCTTCGCCCGCCTGCCGCTGCTGCGCACCGGATTGGTGGCGATTTCGGCGATCTATCTGGTGCGCGGTTTCGGACTCATTCCGCTGCACCTCTGGCGACCCGAATTGACCGACGCCTTTACCCTCTGGTCATCGCTGATCGTGATGGTCTACGGCATTGCCTATGGCGTGGGCGCATGGAAGGCATGGCCCGCTATGTCGGCAAGGAGCGCTGCATGACCTACACGCTGATCACCGCGAACCGGAACTATTCGAGCTGGTCGCTGCGGCCCTGGGTGCTGATGCAGGCGCTGGGCATTCGCTTCACCGACCGGCTGGAGCCGTTCACCCAGTCGGTGAATTACAAAGCCTTCCGCGCTTTCTCCCCCACCGGGCAAGTGCCCGTCCTGATCGACGGCGAGCGGACGGTGTGGGACTCGCTCGGCATCGTGCTTTATCTCGCGGAACGGCATGACGGCATCTGGCCAAAGGACGAGGCCGCGCGCGCCTTTGCCATGTGCGGTGTGGCGGAGATGCATGGCGGCTTCTCGGCGCTCAGGAACCAGTGCCCGATGAATGTCGGCGTGCGGGTCAAAATGGCACCGCATGATGCGGCGCTGCGCAAGGATGTGGCGCGGATCACCGAATTGTTCACCCAAGGTCTGGAGAGCTTCGGCGGCCCGTGGCTCGCTGGCGCGGAGTTCACCGCGATGGACGCCTTCTACGCCCCCGTCGCCTTCCGCATCCGCACCCACGGACTCGATGTCGGCGCGGCGCAGAAATGGGTCGACCACATCCTCGCCCACCCCGCCATGCAGCAATGGGAGCAAGAGGCGCTGGCCGAGACTTGGCGCGAGGAAAGCCACGAAGCCGAGGTCGGCGCGACCGGCGAAATCGTGGCGGATTATCGGGCGGCCTGATGACACGGTTCCGGCCGCTGCTCCTTACTCTATTGTTGGCGGGTGTCGGCATTGGGGCGTGGCAAAGTGGACTTTGGGCGAGCAGCGCGCACACCTATTCCGCCGTAGGGCGCTATTCGGTGTACCAAACGCGGGATTGTATCAGGCACAGAACAGGAAATGCATTCGGCAACATTGAGGGTTCGCTTGCCGCAAACAGAGATGGCGGACGCATCCTCGTCTCGTCTGGCGGTCACCAAATCATCATTCTGCCCTCGGTCGGAGCGGGGACAAGAATCCGCGTCATTTCCGAAGCACCACTGTCAGACGAGCAGTTGGCAGCCGTGCAGCATTGCAGCTGAAAACCTTCAACGCCCAGCCGTATCGGTTTTCACCCAGGCCAGCATCCGCTTCCAGGTCGGTTTGCCGTCATTGAGCAGGCTCGCGCGGAACAGGCGGCCGAGCAGTTTAAGTTCCAGCCAGATGAACGCCACCAGCAGCACGATGGTGCCGATGATCTCCCATGTCGCCACGCCGCTCCCCAAGCGGGCGAGCATTGCGAAGGGGGTGTAGAGCGGGATCCAGGACAGGATCACCGCCACCGGCTCGTTCGGGCCTTTCAGCGCCGCCTGCATCACAACCAGCACGGGGATCATGATGAGGAAAATCACCGGCGTGAGATAGCTCTGCGCGTCCTGCATACTCTCGCTGATCGCGCCGATGGCGAGGAACAGCATGGCAAGCACGATATAGCCGCCGAGGAAGTAGAGGATCATTGCGGTGATCAGCAGCGGATCGTCCAAAGCCTCCAGCGAGGGGCGCAAGACATCGGCGGCAAAGCCTTCGAAATAGAGCGCGGCAACAGCGGCAGTGCCTGCCCATGTCAACACGATCACAAGACCGACAGCGCCCAGCCCCAATAGCTTGCCCTGCATCAAGGTGTCGGGCTTCACGCAGGCGAGCACGCTTTCAACCAGCTTGTTCGACCGCTCCTCGACCACGCCTTGCAGCATCAGCGAGCCGGTGGTCACCGCTGTGATCAGCAACAGGTAAACGAGGCCGATGGGAACGATGGAGCGGGTCGCCACCAGATTGCGTCCGCCGCCGGGTGGAGGCTCGATCACCGATACGGGCGCCTGCATCGCGCCGATACCGCTCGCCACCGCCGGGTCGATCCCTTGCGAGGAATAGGCGTCACCGCGCACCGCCTCGTCAAGCAAGTCACGGAAATGGCGGATCAGGCTCGTGTTCGAACGGCCATTGGTAAAGATGCGCGCCTCGGCCCCCGGATCTCCGAAATTGGCTGGGATGACCAGCACCGCGCCATAGGGCAGGCGGCGGTCTTCGTAAGCGATATCCTCCTCCAAAGCCGAGAGCAGGCTGGCCGAGGGTTCGTTCCCGCTCGCCGGAATCTCCACGCCATCGGGCAGCGGCACGCGGACATAGAAAGGGTCTTCGATATCGTAGGGCGGGACATTGTCGGCGAGCTGCGGCTCCAGCGCCTCGACCGCCGCTTCCGCACCGCCCATGTCGATGAAGCGCTGCACTTCGGCCGGATTGAGCCACGCCTGACGGTTGGCCCATGGTGCATCGCCCGCCGCGTCTTCCAGGTTCCACTTCTCGACATATTCCGCCAGATCGCGGAGCATTTGCTGCTGGTAGCCAAGATCAACCCGCGCCTCGATCACTTCGTCAAAGCGTCCGCTTTCGTCGATCACGGTGTAGGCGGTTGTGTCTTCGGGCGCGAGCTGCTTGCTGGCAAAGCCCGAAATGGCGAGCGCGATAGGCACCGCTGCGAGCATGATCCAGAAGCCCTTGGTGGCCATGACCTGACGGATTTCGCGCTGGGCGACGAGCAGGATGTTTCTCATTTTTCGATCTCCTGATCGGCACCGACAAAGTGGATGAAGACCTCGTGCAGGCTGGGCGTCTGCACGTCGAAACTGCGCAGGCCAAAGCCGTTGGCGGTGCATTGTTCGAGCAGTGCCTCGGGCGCCATGCCCTGTTCCAGCTCGACCGAATAGCTTTGCCAGCCATCGGAAGCATCGCCTTGCGCCTGCGCCTTGGTAACACCCGCCAGCGTTGCAGGGTCAGCTTTCGCCGTCAGTGTCAAACGGCTGGGGAGCGCGGCGCGCGCTTCTTCCTGCGTGCCGTCAAACCGCTTCGTGCCCTTGGCGAGCATCAGCAGGCTGTCGCACAAACGCTCGGCGTGCTGCATCACATGGGTGGAGAAAATCACCGTCGCCCCGCCCTTGGCGGCATCGGCGATCAGCTCTTCGAGCATTGCCTGATTGACCGGATCGAGGCCAGAAAACGGCTCGTCGAGCATCAGCAGCTTGGGCGAATTCACCAGCGCGGTTGCCACCTGCACTTTTTGCGCGAGACCTTTCGAAAGCTTCTCGATAGGCGATTTGGCGCGGTCCGCCATGTCGAGCCGCTCGAGCAGCGCCATCGCCGCTGTCTTCGCTTCGGCCGGTTCCATCTGCTTCAGCCGCGCGAAATAGACGATCGTGTCGAGCACGCTCATCTTCTTATAGAGCCCGCGCTCTTCGGGAAGGAAGCCGATTTCCGCCGCATTCTCGCGGCTGGGGGCAACGCCCAGCACTTCGATGCTGCCGCTGGTGGGGGAGAGGATATCGAGCGCCATGCGCAGGCTCGTCGTCTTCCCCGCGCCATTGCCGCCGAGAAAGCCGAAAATGCTCCCTTGCGGGATGCTGAAACTCAGATTGTCGACCGCGGTAAAGTCACCAAAACGCTTGGTCACGCCGTCGAACGCCATGGCGGCTGCTGTCATGGATGCGATGCTCCCCAAAGATCACAAGGACTTGATAGCAGATGGGGCAGGCGGTCAAGACCGCAATGACCAAGCGCCGATGATAGTTGACAAAGCGCATCATTCCTGTATTTCTGAAATTACAGAAATTGAGAAAGGCGGCACCGAGTCGTGGCAAAGGCAGCAGTAATCGACATTCCGGAGGCGCGCGCCTTTATCCTCCATTGGGGGGAAATGGGCAGCCATTGGGGCGTCAACCGCTCGGTCAGCCAAGTGCACGCGCTGCTCTATCTCAGCAAGGATCCGATGCACGCGGAGGATATTTGCGAGACTTTGGGCCTTGCGCGCAGCAACGTCTCGACCGCGCTGAAGGAGCTGCAAAGCTACGGCATTGTCAGCCGCACCCACATTATCGGCGACCGGCGCGACCATTTCACTGCCGAGCTCGACCTGTGGGATATGCTCATGAAGATCGTGGTGGAGCGCAAGAAGCGCGAGATCGACCCGACGATCCAGACGCTGTCCGATCTCACCGACCAACTCGCCGCGCGCGATGATGTGCCCGAGCACGTGCGCGAGCGGATCGGGCGAATGCACCAGTTCCTCGGTACGCTGGGCGGCTGGTATGACGACGTCCGCCGCCTGCCCCGCCCGACGCTGGTCGCGCTGATGAAAATGGGCGGCAAAGTCGCCCGCTTCATCCCCGTCCGCAGCCAAAGCGGCGGGACGAAGCACTAAGGCCCCGATAGACCAGAGGTGACGCCATGAGCCAAGAGACACGCCCAGATATTTCGGAAATTACTGAAGATACAGGCAGTGGAAAGGACTGGGATGTTCGCGCGTTCTTTTCTTCCATTCTCCGCGCCAGCTTGGCGGGGAGCGCCGCTCTGATGGTTCTATTCATGGTGACTACCGACATTCACCCTGTCGAGGGCTTCATTCCCGTCTTCCTTATTGCAGTGATTTTCGCTGGCTTCATCGCGTTTTGCGGAATGGTCGCTCTTGCCTTGCCGCTGACGGCAATCTTGGTGCGAGCTGAATTCGAGAACCGCCTCAACTACGCTATCGCTGGTGCGTTATTGGGCTTGTTTGCGAATTACCTGATGTTCGACATCGGGCAGTTTGGCGCGCGAGATAATTGGATATTCACACTGGCTGGTGGTTTCGCAGGCCTCGCAGCAGGTTATCGCTGGGGACGCTGGCGGCAAACAGTGGCGCGCCGAAAGGCCGAAGCCGCAGCGAGCGCCAAAACCCCCAACCCCATTCACGATCTCATCTACTGAGCCCCTCCAAACCCAAGGAGAATACAAATGATCGAAGTCAGCTATTTCGCCTATCTTATCATCGCCATCGGCATGACCGGCTGGGTCGCGCGGACGCTCAGCGTGAATGGCGAGGTGTTTCTGATCGACTGCTTCGGGCATGACGAAGTGCTCGCGCGCAGCACCAACCACTTGCTCGTGGTGGGGTTCTACCTCGTCAATATCGGCTTCATCCTGCTGACGATCAGCCTCGGCACCGATCCGACCACCTATGCCGAAGCGATCCGCTTCGTCGCCACCAAGGTCGGCCTCGCCGTGCTGGTGCTGGGCTGCTGGCACTTCTTCAATATGCGCGCCATCGCGCTCTACGGCCGCAAGGTCGGCCACTGGGTGCGCGAGAACAAGGCGGAGCTCACCAGCAAGGCCTGAGCCTAACCTACACAGCCAAGGCAGCGCAGCCGCAAAATCAAATAGGCGCTCACAGAGGCACGGAGGCACAGAGGGAGATTCCGACCCCTCTGTGCCTTTGTGCCTCTGTGAGCGCAAATATTGACAGTGCCTACGGCACGAGGACGCGCAAGATCTTCGTGCCCTTTGTGTCTTCATGTGAACCCCTTCTTCGCCAAGGAAGCAGCCCAAACCCCTACCCCTCCGCCCGATTGCTGCTACACCGCACGCATGAACACCCGCCGCAATTCGCCGTGGCTCGCGCTCGGCATACTCGCAGCCATTGCGACGGTGGGCTTTATCGACCGCATTGTCGTCAATGTGCTGGTCGAGCCGATCAAGCTCGAATTCGGGCTGACCGACACGCAAGTCTCGATGCTGACCTGGGCCTTCGCCGCGCTCAATGTGCTGGGCGGGTTCGTCACCGCGCGCTTTGCCGAGCGGGTGCGGCGGTTGACGCTGATTGCAGGCGGGGTCACGATCTGGTCGGTCTTCACCGCCGCTTGCGGACTGGCGGGAAGCTGGGTGCAGCTCCTCACCGCGCGCATGGGCGTCGGGCTGGGCGAGGCGATCGGCCTGCCGCCAAACCAATCGGTGATTTCGGACTATTTCCCCGCCAACAAGCGCGGGCTTGCGATCTCGATCCTCCTGCTCTCGCCGCCCTTGGGTGCTTTCATCGGCTTTGTCGGTGGCGGCTATGTGGCGCAGAATTTCGGCTGGGAAGCGACCTTCCTTGTCGCCGCTATTCCGGGCTTCGTGCTGGGCCTTGTCGCTTACGTCTTCGTCGGTGAACCGACACGCGGGCAATTCGATGCCGAGCAAAGCGACGAAGTCCCGCCGATCAGCGCATTTGTCGAGCGGATCTGGAGCCTCCCCAGCGCGCGTTATCTGGTGTTCGGCAGCTTTATCGCCGCCGCGCTCTCCTATGCGCTCAACTTCTTTTTCGCCTCCTTACTGGTGCGCAAATTCGGCATGGGACTGGCCGAAGCGGGCCTTTACACCGGCGTATTGGCGAGCCTGCCCGCCGCGCTCTCCATCGTCGGCGCGGGGTGGCTGGGCGACCGGTTGGGGGAGCGCAATCCGGCGGCCTATGCGCTGATCCCCGGCATTGGTCTCGCGATCGGCGGGCCGCTCGGCGCATTCGGCGTGCTGCAGGATGATCTGACCGTGCTGCTCGTCTGCGTCGGCCTCTCGATCTTCTTCACGCTGAGCTATCTCGGCATCACTTTCGCGACGATCCAGAACCTCATGCACCCGCGTATGCGCGCCACCGCTTCGGCGACGCTGAACGGGATTTACACGCTGGCCGGCGGCGTCGGGCCGACGCTGGTGGCGCTGCTGAGCGATGCGCTACTGGACGACTACGGCGAGGCGCAGAGCTTGGCGCTGGCGATGGCAGCAGGCGGCGCGTTCTATGTGCTGGCGGCCGCATTCTACTTCCTCGCCGCGCGGCACCTGCGCGGCGACACGGCGAAAGTTCGCACTACCGCCTGAACGGCTTTGCTTTGAGGCTGGCGAGACTGCGCCACAGCCATTCCGCCGGGCCTTGGCGGAAATGCTTGAGCCAGAGCGGCGAGACGAGCAGCATCAGCGCCACCGGCACAAGGCCGAGCAGCAGCGCCTGCGCGCGGGTCACATCGGCATAGAGCCCCAGCCCCCAGCTCGCGAACAGACCGCCGAACACGACGCTGGTGCCCAGATAATTGGTGAGCGCCATCCGCCCCGCCGCGGCGAGGCGCTGCGTGATCGCACCGCCGCTTGCGAAGAGCGCCATCGCCAGCGCCGCCCAGCCGATGCCGAGAAGCAGATCGAAGGGCGCACTCCAGACGAGCGCATTGGCGGTGGTGATGATCGGGTCGAAGCCGCTGCTGATCGACCAAGCCGCCAGCACAGCCAGAACGGGAAGCGCAAAAGCCGCACACTGCGCCGCCAGCCGCATCAGCCGTGCCCGCTCCCATTCGCCCGCCAGCAATCCGCTGCGCCACAGCGCCACGCCTGCCAGCATGGCGGCGATAGTCGAGGGAAGCGAGGCGGCAACGAAGGTCACCTGCTGCGGCCATTGTCCAAAGCGTCGCACAACCCGCTCGGCCAGCCCACTCTCATTGCGAGCAATCGCCTCGGCAACCGCCTGTGGGTTGTAGCCGTAATTCGCCTCGGCCGCGCTTTGCGCTGCGGCGTCGCCCAGCGCCATCAGCCATTGCGCCGCGTAATAGCCGGAGAACGCCAGCTGCGCCGCCATCAACGCCATCGCGCTCCACAAGAGCGTGCGTACACGCCAACGCAACACTAGCGGCAGGGCCAGCCCCGCGACGGCATAGCTGCGCAGCACGTCATTGTTCGCCAGCAATAGCGCGTGGATGACCGCAATCAGCGCCAGCACCGCCATCCGGGCGAGGTGCCCGCGCAGCGGATGCGCGCTCGCCTTATCCAGCAGGATCGCCACGCCCGCTCCGAACATCATCGCGAACAGCGCGCGGAACTTGTCTTCGACGAGCACAAAGCTGATCGCCCACAGCAGCGTTTCGAGCGACCCGTCCCCGCCATAGGCGCGCGGATTGATATAGGCAGCGGGCGGCATGGAAAAGGCGATGACATTCATCGGCACAATGCCGATCACCGCAAGCCCGCGCAGCGCGTCGAGCGCTTGGATGCGCTGGCTGCCCGTTGAACCTAGCGCGGTCAAACTCCCCTCCCTGTGGGGAGGGGCCGGGGGTGGGGGTTCCACACCTGATTGGTGCGCCCCACCCATCCCCAACCCCTTCCCTCAAGGGAAGGGGCTTTCATCAGGCGAGTGCCGCCTTCAGATCATCCACCAGATCGGTGCGCTCCCACGGGAAGGCGTCGCCTTCTGCGGTGCGCCCGAAATGGCCATAGGCCGCGCTCTGGCGGTAGATCGGCTTGTTCAGCCCCAGATGCGTGCGGATGCCGCGCGGGGTAAGATTGCCGAGCTTCTCGATGCTATTAATAGCTGCTTCAATCGCCGCATCATCCACCGTTCCGGTGCCGTGCGTATCGACATAAAGCGACAAGGGCTTCGACACGCCGATGGCATAGGCGAGCTGGATCGTGCAGCGCGTGGCAAGGCCAGCGGCGACGATGTTCTTGGCGAGATAGCGGGTGATATAGGCCGCCGAACGGTCAACCTTGGTCGGGTCCTTGCCCGAAAACGCGCCACCGCCATGCGGAGCCGCACCGCCATAGGTGTCGACAATGATCTTGCGGCCGGTCAGGCCGGCATCGCCATCGGGGCCGCCGATTTCGAAGCTGCCGGTCGGGTTGATGTGCCATGCGGTGGCATCGGTGATGAAGCCATCGGGCAGGATTCCCGCGACAACACCCTTCACATAGGCGTGCAGCGCGGCTTCCTTCTCGCCCTGATCGTAACCCGGCGCGTGCTGAGTCGAGACCACCACCGCGGTGCATTCCACCGGCTTGCCGTTCTCGTAACGCAGCGTGACCTGGCTCTTGCTGTCGGGCTCGAGGAACGGCGCGGTGCCGTTCTTCCGGTCGGTCGCCATCTGCTGCAGGATCTTGTGGCTGTAATCGAGCGTCGCGGGCATGAGATCGGGGGTGTCGTCACAGGCAAAGCCGAACATGATGCCCTGATCGCCCGCGCCTTCGTCTTTGTTGCCGCTGGCATCGACGCCCTGCGCGATGTGCGCGGACTGGCCGTGCAGATGGTTCTTGAAGGTCAGCGTTTCGTGGTGGAAGCCGTCCTGCTCGTAACCGATTTCCTTCACCGTGCGGCGCACCGTGGCTTCGATCTCGTCAAGCGCGCCCTCGGCCCACTGGCCGTTCTCGTACACGCCCTTGCAGCGGATTTCGCCTGCCAGCACGACCAGCTGCGTGGTGGTCAGCGTTTCGCACGCGACGCGGGCTTCGGGGTCTTTCGAAAGAAACAGGTCGACGATGGCGTCGGAAATCTGGTCGGAAACCTTGTCCGGATGGCCTTCGGAGACGCTTTCGGACGTGAACAGGTAGGATTGGCGCATGTTGGAGATTGCCTTCTCATGGTAAGGGATTCGGATAGTCAGCGGCGGGCCTTACCCACGCGCACGGCGCATGGCAACGATAGCCGCCAGAATAAACAGCCCCGCCCAGATCAGCCCCAGCGCATTGCCCAGCTGCGCGAACAAGGTTGGCGGCGCTGCTGGGGGGATGACAGCATCGATGCGCCCGGCTTCATCGGGGGGAAGAAAGGCGCGCACCACGCCGCGCGGATCGATCACCGCGCTGTAACCGCGATTGGTGGCGCGCAGCACCGGCAGACCTTCCTCGATCGCGCGCATCCGCGACTGGGCAAGGAATTGCGGCGGGCCGTCCGCGCCGAACCAGCCTTCGCTCGACGGGTTGAAAATGTAATCGGGTCGGTTGCCCCTGTCCGTTACGCGGCCGGAGAAGATGATTTCGTAACAGACCTGCGGGCTCACCGCGCCAACCGGACCAAGGGCCAGCGTCTGCTGCCCCGGCCCCGGCCAGAAGTCGATGCTGCCCGCAACCAGCCGCGACAGGCCGATGGGTTCGAGCAGTTCGCGCATCGGCAAATATTCGCCGCCCGGCACCAGCCGCGCCTTGGCATAGCCGCCGAGGATCTCGCCATCAGCAGACAGCGCGGTGACAGCATTGCGCGCACCCAAGGCGCGGACAAAGCCGGTTTCGTCCGGCCCGATCTCCAGATCGACCGCGCCGGTGAGCAGCACACTGCCTTCGCCAATCGCGCGCCCGATGCGGCGGCGGGCAAGCTCCGGATTTTCGAATGCCGTCGAACGGTAATAGCGCTGCGGATAGCCGTCGCGCAGATAATCCGCCAGACCCGCTTCGGGCCAGAGCACCAGCCGCGCTGCACCGCCCTGCCCCTCCGCTGGTGCGGAGAGCCCGGCAAGCGTGCGGTAATTCGGCTCGAACCGGTAGGGATTGGCGATATCGGGCTGCGGGATATTCGGATGGGCGATGGTCACCGCCAGCGTGCCTTCGCGCGGGGCGGAGGCGGGCCAGTACATCCCGGCCGCCAGCAGCGCGCTGACCAGCATCGCCACCCGCCAACGCCGCTCCGCCAGCAGCAGGACAACCGCCATGCCGAGCAGCGCGGCAATCCCCGACAGCGCGTAGGTGCCCGTCAGCGGGGCGAGCGCGGCAAGGCCCGGCCGGTCAAACGGGCCGAGCAGCGCCATCGCCAAGGGGTTCCACGGATAGCCGGTAAAGACCCAGCTGCGCAGCCATTCCGCGATGATCCACGCACCGGAAAAGGCCAGCGCGAAGCTCCAGCTCGGGTTGCCTGAACGCACCACCAGCTTCGCCGCGACACCCGCCAAAGCGGGAAACAGTCCGAGATAGATCGCCAGCAAGGGCACCGCCGCCCAACCGAGGAAAGCGGGCATTTGCGCCTGATAGGTAAAGGCGGTTGCGATCCAGCTATTGCCGAGGGTGAAATGCGCCCAGCCGAACAGCCAGCCGAGCCACAGCGCCTGCTTGCGCGTTTCGGCGCGCGCGATCAGCAACGCCAACAGGCCTGCTCCCAGCAGCGCAAGCGGCCACAGGCCGAAAGGCTGGAAGCCCAATGCGCTGAAAACGCCAAGGCCGAGCGCCCAGGCCCAGGCCCGGTCCGGCATCCGGTCGAGTATGGGCCAAGACCGCCCCGCGCCCGATATTTCCGGTGTTGTATCCGGTGTCATATCCGGTGCCCGCGCGGCCTCGCCCTGCTGTTGTCGCTAACGTTCAGCCGACCGCTTCGAGCGCCCCGCCATCATCGCCGGCACCATCGCTCGCGCTATCGTCCTTGGCCTTGCGGCGCGGTTTCAGGCCGCGACGCGCCTTGGGCTTTTCCTCCCGCGGCGCATCCTCGCCTGCTTCATCCTTGCTGGCGCGGGCGATGGCCGGCGGCAAGATGCCGGGGTCGAGCGCGCCGTCATCATCGTCGGCGGATTTCGCGGACTGCGGGCGCGGTGCACGCGGCTTGCGCTTCGGCTTCGACCGCTCTTCGCCGCGATCGGAACGGGTAAACGGATTGTCGTCATCCGCCTGATCGCCGCTCTCGCCTTCGCTGCCCTGTTCGAACTCGTCATCATCGCGCCGGGGGCGCTGGCCCTTGCGGCCGCGCGGCTGACGCTCTTCGCGGAAGTCGTCGTCCTCTTCCTCGTCGAACTGGTCGTCCTGCCGGTCGCCAGAGCGGCGCGCCTGCGCCTCTTCCTTCTGTGCCTTCGCATCGGCGATCACGCGGAAATAGTGGTCGGCGAATTGCAGGTAATATTCGGTCTGCACCCGATCATCATTCAGCTGCGCTTCGTGCGCCAGCTTCTTGTATTTATCGAGCATTTGCGGCGCGTTGCCGCGCGCGCGGCTGTCGATCCGGTTGGCCTGCATGGGATTGCCGCCGCCACGATTATTGTTCCCGCGGCCGCGACGACGATTGTTATTACGATTGTTATTCAAAGGAACTTCGCTTCCTTACTGCGTTCCCCCGGCCCTTCGGCCCGTCCGCGCGGTGTTGGCGCGGCAAACCATCCCATCCGGGGTGTGTTAGCCCTTCATCTGCCGGACTTCACGCGGAGGTAACCGCGCACACCACCAAATGTCGGAGTTGAGGCGGAAAGCGACCCATCGCTGTTCCTGCCTGATTCGATAGGTAACTACGCGATTGGCCTTTGCCAAGCCTTAATTCGCAGGACGAGCGCCCGGTCGCGCCCGCCGAGGTCTTGGCGAACTTCGACGGCAAACCCCTGTTCTTCCGCGATTTTCGAGACGGCAGCGGCTTGAGTGTGGCCAATTTCGAGCACCGCGACGCCGTTTTCTGTCAACAGATCGGGCAATTGCGGGACAAGAATGCGGTAATCATCGAGTCCTTCGGGGCCTGCAAACAAAGCCTCTGGTGGTTCGAAGCCGCGCACATCGGGGGCGAGTTCGGCGTCTGCCTCGACATAGGGCGGGTTGGCGATGACGAGGTCGAATGTGCCGAGGTCAGCGGCCCAACTGGCTTGTGTCCAGTCGCCGGGGAGTATCTTTGCGCGGTCTGCGAGGCCCAGCGCGTCAGCATTGGCGCTGGCGACAGCGCGCGCCGGATCGCTGCGTTCGATACCGACGCCAGTGGCTTGCGGAAGCTCGGCGAGGAGCGTCAGCAGCAGTGCACCCGATCCGGTGCCAAGATCGAGCACCCGCATCGCTGCGGGCGCGGCGGCGAGGGCGGCCTCGACCACACTTTCGCTATCGGCGCGGGGGATGAGGACGTCTTTCGAAACCCGGAAGCTGCGCCCGTAAAACTCCTGGGTGCCGATGATGTGTGCGACCGGTTCGTGCGCGCTCCGGCGCTCGACCAGCGCGGCGAAAGCATCGGGCGCGGGGCTCGACATATGCCGCAGCAACAGGTCGGAGCGCGAGACACCGAGCGCGTGCGCCATCAGCAGTTCGGCATCAAGCCGCGGCGTGTCCGAGCTGGCGGCAAGCACCTGCGCGGCCTCGCGGATGGCTTGGGCGACATCACTCCCCCTCCTCTTTAGAGGAGGGGGCCGGGGGGTGGTGCTGTCATGCGCGCCCGGTTCGGGATGTCCACCACCCCCAACCCCCTCCTCTGAAGAGGAGGGGGCTTTAGGCATCCATCGCCGCCAGCCGCTTCGCCTCATCCTCGGCGATCAGCGCGTCGGTGAGTTCGGTGAGCCCCGGCCCGGCCAGGATCTCGTCGAGCTTGTGCAGCGTCAGTCCGATGCGGTGATCGGTCACGCGGCCTTGCGGGAAATTGTATGTGCGGATGCGTTCGGAGCGGTCACCGCTGCCGACCATCGCCTTGCGCGCTTCCGCCTCCGCGCCATGCGCTTCCTCGCGGCGCTTTTCATACAGGCGCGCGCGCAGCACTTTCATCGCCTTGTCGCGGTTCTTGTGCTGGCTGCGCTCGTCCTGCATCGCCACCACGATGCCGGTGGGCACGTGGGTGATGCGCACGGCGGAATCGGTCGTGTTGACGTGCTGCCCGCCCGCCCCGCTGGAACGGTAGATATCGATCCGCAGATCGTTTTCGTCGATCGTCATGTCGACTTCGGTCGGCTCGGGCAGCACCGCCACGGTCGCCGCGCTGGTGTGGATGCGCCCGCCGCTTTCGGTGACAGGCACGCGCTGCACGCGGTGGACGCCGCTCTCGAACTTCAGCTTGGCGAACACGCCGGTGCCGGTGACGTTGGCGACGATTTCCTTGAACCCGCCGACTTCGGCTGCGTTCATGCTGACCGGCTCGACCTTCCAGCCGTTTTCGCCTGCGAACCGCTCATACATCCGGTAGAGATCGCCTGCGAACAAAGCCGCTTCATCGCCGCCGGTGCCCGCGCGGATTTCCAGCATCGCGGGCCGCGCATCGGCGGCATCTTTGGGGAGCATGGCAATGGCGAGCGCGCGCTCGGCTTCAGGGAGCGCCTTTTTGAGCTCGGCCAGCTCCTCCTCGGCCATCGCCTTCATTTCGGGATCGGCGAGCATTTCGGTGAGGCCTGCGACTTCCTCGCGCATGGCAGTAACGGCCGCAGCAGCTTTCGCGACCGGCTCCAGCTCGGCATAGTCGCGACTGGCCTGGACAAAGGCCTCGCCCTCCAGCTGCCCACTGGCCATCCGCGCCTCGAGCTCGGCGAAGCGGTTGGCGATCTGGTGGAGGCGTTCGGCTGGGATGGTCATCGTTGCTTCTCTTATCGTCATTCCCGCGAAGGCGGGAATCCAGAATGGTGAGGACGCAGGGAGACGCCCGGGATCCCCGCCTGCGCGGGGATGACGAAAGGGGCTAAAGGTTGTGTCGCATGGCATTCCAAGCGGCTTCGACTTCTGAAGCGCGCGAGTTTTCTCCGCGAAAGTTTGACGCCACACCTTCGGATGATGTGCGTAGCGATACAATCGCACTTGCAGGAGATTTTACCGCCTTGTCGAAGCGCTTTCTTGGCGAGCCGCTTGCAATCAGGTCTGCCGAGAACTGAAGCTCGCGGAACCTTGCAAGAGCGCGGATAGCCTCGGGAATCATGTCATCGGATTCGGCCACCACAATCACGTCAGCAGCAACAGGCTCCTTCTCTCCCACCAGCATAGCCAGCCGTTCGATCCCCGCAGCCCAGCCGACCGCTGGTGTCGGCGCGCCGCCGAGCGATTCCATCAGCCCGTCATAGCGGCCACCACCCAGAATAGTGCTCTGCGAACCCAGCGCATTGGCCGCTGCCGAGCCTTCGTCGGGAATGAATTCGAACGCCGTGTGTCGATAATAATCCAGCCCGCGCACCAGGCTTTCCGCGCGCACCCATTTCACACCCGCCGCATCGAGCCCGCTGGTCACCGCATCGAAAAAGGCTCGCGCCTCGTCCGACAGGAAGGCGTCAATCTTCGGCGCATCTGTGACAAACTTGCGATCGCGCGGGTCTTTTGAATCGAGAATGCGCAGCGGGTTCTTCTCCAGCCGCTCCTGCGAATCTTCCGAAAGCTCGCTCTTCACCGCGCCGAAATAGTCGATCAGTGCCGCGCGCCATGCTTCGCGGCTGTCGCCATCGCCCAGCGTGTTGAGGTGCAGCGTCACGCCCTCGATCCCCAGCTCGCGGATCACCTGGTCGGCCATCGCCAGCAGTTCGACATCGGCCTGCGGTTCGCCCGCGCCGATGATCTCGGCATCGATCTGGTGGAACTGGCGGTAGCGGCCCTTTTGCGGGCGCTCATACCGGAACAGCGGCCCGTGCGTCGCCACCTTCAACGGCGCGTGCTGCTGCCAGCCATTGGTGAGGTAAGCGCGCGCAATCCCGGCGGTGAATTCGGGGCGCAAAGTCAGGCTTTCATCGCCGCGATCGAGGAAGGAATACATTTCCTTCGAGACAACATCGGTCGTCTCGCCAATCGCGCGGCTGAACACTTCGGTCTTTTCGAATACCGGCATTTCGACACGGCGGAAGCGGTAGAGCTTGCGCACGCGCTCGAACGTCTCGACCACGAATGCGAACGCCTCTGCATCGGCGCCGAAAATGTCCTGCGTGCCGCGAATGGCCTGGGGAGTGTTGGGTTTTGCCATGGGGAGCGCCCTTAGCTTGCAACGCCGCTGGCGGGAAGGGCTGAAGAACGGGGTTCGCCAATCGGCGAAGCCGCATGAGGCTTGTTCGCGCAGAGAACGCAGAGAGCACAGAGGGTAGCCTAGATTGCACCCTTCTCTGCGGCCTCGGCGCACTCTGCGCGAAATCAATAGAAACGCCTGCGGCGAGAAAACTCCGCGATTGGCTTTATGTCTAACTTGCGCTAGGCGCGCGCACAGTTTTGGGAGGGGATGCCTTCAGATTCCGAAAAGGGACAAGCATCCATGCGTATCGAACATATCCCGACGGGCGATAACCCGCCGGAGAGCCTGAATGTCATCATCGAAGTCCCTACGGGCGGCGAGCCGGTGAAGTACGAGTTCGACAAGAAGTCGGGCGCGCTGTTTGTCGACCGCATTCTGCACACGCCGATGCGCTATCCGGCGAATTACGGCTTCGTGCCGCACACGCTTTCCCCCGATGGCGACCCGCTCGATGCGCTGGTGATTTCGCGTTCGCCCTTTATTGCCGGCTGCGTGGTGCGCGCACGGCCCATCGGCGTGCTCAATCTCGAAGACGAGCATGGCGGCGATGAAAAGCTGGTCTGCGTGCCGGTGGACACGACCTTCCCATATTATTCGGACGTTGCCGAGACGAAGGATTTGCCGAGCATCATCTTCTCGCAAATCGAGCACTTCTTCACCCACTACAAGGACCTGGAAGCCGAGAAATGGGTGCGCGTCGGGAAATGGGGCGATGCCGCTGAAGCCAAGCAGATCGTGATCGAGGCGATCGAGCGGGCGAAGGGGTAGGGGCAACCACTTGGGCAGCAATAAGTTGCCATCGTCGCCTTCACCGCTATCCTCTTCGCCACCCTGCCGAGGAGACCTCTATGGCAATTTCATTCGTATATGTCGGACAAGACGAACGATTGAAACCAGCCATAGCCTTGGCCGAGGAAATCCTCCGCAGTGCGGAGTTCAGAGCGCTGATCGATAATCGCCAAACTTCATTCTTCAATACATCACGCTCCAATGCCGCAATCGCTGCCTTGCTATTTGACACTGTGACGACTGTCGAAATCCACGAGTTTACGAAGCCGGCTTCGTTCGGGCGCATAACGACAGCCTATGTGAACCCGTCTGAGCGTAACCGCATTTATTTCAATACCCACGCGATGGGGCGCTCGGACAAAGCCAATACCAATACTCTCGTTCATGAAACCGTCCATATCGTTGATCGCTTTCACGATGCCAATGCGAGCTTTGATTTTACGCACAAAGGCCAAAAGCCCCACCGACCGCGCCGAAATCAGGACTCTGCCCCTTACTGGATCGGAAACCGCTCTGAAGACATGGTTCCCCTGCTGCAAATGGCCGCGCTTAAATCGCTCGGCCCAGATTTTTTGACGACCGAAGCGGTGGCAAGGAACATGACAGAAATCGACTGGGCCTCACTTCACGATTTTGAATGCGGCGTAGATGCAGCAGACGATGAACAGGGCGAGGTCAACTAAGGACGGATCACTCCACCGGCCGCCCGCTATCGAGCAGGTCGTTGCCCGCCTCGCCGCCCCAGCGGCGTTCTTCTTCCACCATGCGGGCGATTTCGTCTTCCGGTTTCACATCCATGCATTCCGCTGGTGGCTGTGCGGGTTTGGGTGCCTTTGCCGGTAAAGGTGGTGGTGAAGGTGACGGTGCGGGAGCGCCCGCGCCCTCGCCCACATTCTGGAACGGCAGCGTTGCGGTGCGCTGGTCGAAGCGAAGGCGGTAGATCGGTTCGGGTAGGGCAAAGCCAGCCTCCTCCAGCGCCACTTTCGCAATCGCAATCGCGCGGCTGCGGGCCTTGTTGAAGTCGGCCTCGCGCTGGTCGACCCAGCCGAGGAATTGCAGCACCACATTGCTGTCGCCGACTTCGGTAATGTGCACTTCGGGCGCGGGATCATTGAGCACGAAGGGGATCGCGGCCAGCGTCTCGCGACCCAGCCGCATCGCTTCCTCCGCATCGTCATCGGCATCGACACCCAGCGTGAAATCGAAGCGGCGCTGCGGATTGCGGCTGTAATTGAGGATCGTGCCTTTGAAGACGGTGGAATTGGGAATGCGCAGATGGTTGCCGTCGAGCGTCAGCATCACCGTCGCCCGGCTGGTGAGGCGGATCACGCGGCCTTCATGCGTGCCGTCGATCATGATGTGGTCATTGGCGCGGAAGGGCTGGCGCAGGCTGAGCATCAGGCTGGCGACGTAATTCTCCACCGTATCGCGCATGGCAAAGCCCAGCGCGATGCCGATCACGCCCGCCCCGCCCAGCACCGCGCCCATCAGCGCCCCCGCTCCGATCATGTCGAGCGCGATGACAATACCCAGCACGACGAAGGTGAAGCGCAGCGCGCTCTGGATCAGTTCAGCGAGGAAGGCATTGGGCGCGATGCGGTTCCACAGCCCGCCGAGCGAGGCGAGCAGGTAGCCGAACACCGCAATCGCCAGCGCCACGCCAAGCGCGAGCAGCACCAGCGGCACCATGCGCCAGAGGTCGGCCAGCCGTTCTTCCAGCCCGCCAATATTCTCGCCAAGATCGACCGAGACATCGCGTTCGAGCGCGCTTTCGACCGTCACCACGCCGGTAACGCCCGCCGCAATCGCCTCGGCCCGCGCCATGGCGGCATCATCGGGGACGGTGCCATTGAGCGTGACCACACCCTCGGCCACGTCGACGTTCACCGCATTGAGGCTAGGCACATTGGCGAAGATTTCATCAAGCCGCGCGGCGATGCGGGCATCTTCATTTCCATCCTGCTCCTGCGCGATGGAGCCGGGCGCGGGCGCTTCGGCGGCGGAGGTTTCTGCGCCCGCCGTGTCATCGACGGGCAGGGCTGCTGCTGCAACCGGCGCGAGAACCAGCGCCAGCGCGGCAAGCAAACGGAAAATGTGCGTCAGAAAAACGCGATCACCGCCTTCGCGCCGAAGGTCAGCACCAGCGGCAGACCGATCGCCGCCGCCCATACCAGCGCCATCTCGCGCCGGAATTGTGGAGCGAGCTCCGCATCGGGAATGCCGGATACTGCGAATTGCTGCCATCTCCTCTCGACAAACCGCAATGCCGGAATGATTGCGACCACGAGAACTACCAACGCGAAATAGGGCAATAAGGATCCACCCCCGCTTTTCAGCGCGCCCATCGTCACGAAAATATGCAGGCCGGTATAGACAAGCAGGCTGTAGGCGACATGGTCGCTCGCTTTGCTGCGCCAATTGGCAGCGCGCCCCTCTTGCGGCGATGCATCAGCCGTGCGGGTTTCCGTCTGCGGCTGGTCGGTCAGCGCCTCTCCCATCGGCGACTCCTTTCCTCTCCCCTGAGGAGGCGGAGTATTTCAAACCGGTGACAGATTGGCAAGGGCAAGCACGTAATAGGTGGTTTTCCATGCAGGAATCTTGCCAAACCCACTTCAAAGCTGCGTTTGCCGTGCTAAGTGACGGGTCATGAGCGCGCGCGATGATGATGTGACCGGCCAGCAGACCTTGCAGCAAAGCATGGCGGATGCCCCCGCCAATGCCTCTCCCGAATTGCCGCCCGAAGGCGGCTTGCAGGTCATTTCCATCGCCAAAAGCTATGACAAGCGCGCGGTGCTGACCGACATCTCGCTCTCGGTGGGCAAGGGCGAAGTGCTCGGCCTGCTCGGCCCCAATGGTGCGGGCAAAACGACCTGCTTCTATTCGATCATGGGCCTCGTCAAACCCGATAGCGGGCGCATCCTGATGGACGGCGAGGATGTGACCAAGCTGCCGATGTATCGCCGCGCGATCCTCGGGCTGGGCTATTTGCCGCAGGAAACCAGCATTTTCCGCGGCATGACGGTGGAGCAGAATATCAGCTGCGTGCTCGAAATGGTGGAGCCGGACAAGGCGACGCGCGCCGCCGAGCTGGAACGGCTCCTGAGCGAATTCGGCCTCACCCGCCTGCGCTCAAGCCCGGCTATGGCGCTGTCGGGCGGGGAACGTCGCCGCTGCGAGATTGCCCGCGCATTGGCCGCCAACCCCTCGATCATGCTGCTCGACGAACCCTTTGCGGGGATCGACCCGCTCTCGATCAGCGATATCCGCGATCTGGTGAAAGACCTGAAAACGCGCGGCATCGGCGTGCTTATCACCGATCACAATGTCCGCGAAACACTCGAAATCGTCGACCGCGCCTGCATCATCTATGGCGGGCAGGTGCTGTTCGCGGGCTCCCCGGCAGAGCTGGTAGCGGACGAGAATGTGCGGCGGCTGTATCTGGGTGAGCATTTCGAATTGTGAGGGATTAGGTCATGGCATTGGGGCCGAGACTAGACCTCCGCCAATCGCAATCGCTGGTGATGACGCCGCAATTGCAGCAGGCGATCAAGCTGCTGGCGCTCAGCAATCTCGAAATCGAGAGCTTTATCGGCGATGCTCTGGAGAGCAACCCGCTGCTCGAAGCGGGCGAAATGCGCGTGTCCGATGGCGAGGCGCCGCCCGAACCCGAAATCCGCGATGCGACCTCTGCCGAAGGCGAGCGCGCGCTCGATATCGACGAGAGCGCGCTCGACCGTGACCGCGACACCGGCGACTGGTCGGCGCAAATGTCCTCCGGCGGCGGCGAGGATGGCGGGTTCGACCTCGAAAACCGCGAGGATGCCGCGCTCTCCCTCGCCGACCATCTCGAGGCGCAAGTCGGCACCTGCGCGCCGTGCCAGCACACCGCTTTCATCGCCCACCATTTGATCGCGCAGCTGGACGAGGCGGGCTATCTCACCGTGCCCCTGCGCGATGTCGCCGCCGCTCTGGGCGTGCCGCTCGCCGATGCCGAGCGGGCGCTCGAATGCGTGCAGAGCATGGACCCCACCGGCGTCGGCGCGCGCGACCTTGGTGAATGCCTCGCGCTGCAAGCGAAAGAGGCGGACCGCTACGATCCGTGCATGGAAGTGCTGCTCAAGAACCTCGATCTGGTGGCCAAGGGCGCGTTTGCGCAATTGAAGCGCATCTGCCGCGTCGATGACGAGGATCTGGCGGATATGCTGTCCGAATTGCGCAGCTACGATCCCAAGCCTGGCCTCGCCTTTGGCGGCAGCGCGGCGAACACGGTGGTGCCCGATGTGCTGGTGAGTGCCGCGGCAGATGGCGGCTGGGACATCCGCTTGAACGAGGCGACGCTGCCGCGCCTGGTGGTCAATCGCGGATATTATGTGGAACTGCGCGCGGGCGCGGTGAACAAGGAAGCGAAGGGCTGGTTGAGCGAGAAGCTGGCGGACGCGAACTGGCTCATCAAGGCGCTCGACCAGCGGCAGAAGACGATCCTGAAGACCGCCGCCGAGATCGTGAAGCAGCAGGACGGCTTTTTCCGCCGCGGCGTGTCGGAGCTGCGGCCATTGACGCTGGCTAAGGTAGCCGAGGCCATCGAAATGCACGAAAGCACCGTCAGCCGGGTGACGAGCAACAAGTTCCTGCATTGCGACCGCGGCACGTTCGAGCTGAAATACTTCTTCTCCAGCGGCGTAGGCTCGGCAGACGGCGAAGGCGCGAGCGCGGAAGCGGTAAAGGCGCGGATCAGGGCGCTGTGCGATGCTGAAGACCCGAAAGCGGTGCTGTCCGACGATGCGCTGGTGGACCTGCTGAAAGCCGAGGGCTTCGACCTCGCGCGGCGGACGGTAGCGAAATACCGCGAGGCTATCGGGATCGGCTCAAGCGTGCAGCGTCGGCGGGCGAAGAAGCTGGCGGGGATGGGGTGAGGTCTTAGATCTCTCGGCGACTAGGAGCGATCACGAAATCTCAAATAAAGATAGCAGATTTCTATGAAGTTTTTAGTTAATGACAGATCATGACCGGCATTAAGAGAAATTCCACCCCCACCGCCTACGAATATTAAACCCTTTGATTTATTCACGATCTCCTTTGCCAAATCATCTCTTGAGAAATTATCCAGAGTTATGCTGTGAAGCCCTTTTGGCCTCCTGTTAAATCGCTTGACTGGCCTATAGTTAACCATAGTTAGGCCGTCTTCCTGCATCGCGTATTCACTGAATCGCCCATGGATTGTTTCATCATCACTCACCCAAAACACCGCAATATGCTCACTTATTGTCACCCACCGCTTGCGAAAAAAACCAATCTTTTTGTGAACTTTTTCTGAAAAGTGTACAATCGCTACTCTATCTGCCTCATAGTGGTCGAGGCCAGTTTTGAAATCCATTACTCCTGAATCGCAAATAAGATTGCCTCCGAATTCAATGATTTCGGCCTCGAAGCTATGCAAAAACCTCTTGAGCTTATTGACTACGGCCTCGCACCTTTCCTTCTGCCTTGTGGCGGTAACGCGCCTCTGGTTGGCCTCGCCCTCAGCAATCTTTGCCTTCTGCCGAAAATGTTGGTCTGCTCGCTCTCTAAAGTTCATGGTGGTACCTTGCTGCTAACTTGCCCTAAATCGATGGGAATTTTTTCAATTTGCCTGATCAAATAACAGACTCGCAAAGCCCTCAGCAATGCACAAAGGCTCTGGCGACCGCTTACTTAATTGAAGTGTGATGCTTTCCGCTGCACCAATAGTATGATATCTATGCCGATATGACGACAATCCGCAAAACCATCACCCTCAGCGACACGCAGGACGCCTGGATCAAATCCCAGATCAGGCGCGGCGCATTCACCAATGATAGCGAGTATATCAGAGACCTCGTCCGGCGCGATCAGGAAGGGCAGAACCGTCTCGCCAACCTGCGAGAGGCCATTGCAGAGGGGCTTACTGGCGGCGTGAGCGAGAAATCGCTCGACGAAATATGGGCGGAGGCTGA
Source organism: Aurantiacibacter sp. KMU-128 (assembly GCF_056933515.1). Lineage (NCBI taxonomy): Bacteria > Pseudomonadati > Pseudomonadota > Alphaproteobacteria > Sphingomonadales > Erythrobacteraceae > Aurantiacibacter > Aurantiacibacter sp. KMU-128. The sequence continues at coordinate 81,530 of NZ_JBXORT010000001.1, read as the reverse complement.
GAAGCGCGCTGGCAATGCGTGATCTTCATATTAGTCGGCCGGCAGAAAACGATCTCGCTGGCATCGCAGACTACACGATTGCGGAATTCGGAGTCCCGCAGGCCCGCAAGTATCGCGAACAATTCGACGCTTGTTTCCGATCCTTGCTGGACAACCCGTATCTAGGCCGCAGCGCGGAAGAACTTGCTCCCGGACTCCGCCGCATCAGGCAGCAGGCCCATGTTGTATTTTACCTGCCAAGCGACGACGCGGTGCTCGTAGTGCGCGTCCTGCATCACAGCATGGATTTTGAACGATACTTTTAGTTTGCGTCATCCTGAACTTTTTTGACCTTCGGCCAGTTTCCCTTCCAGGATCCATTTCTGCTCCACGCACTGCCGCTCGCAATTCGGGGATGGATGCTGAAACGAGTTCAGCATGACGAAAGGAGTAGGCGGCACGGCCCTTGCCCCCTCGCTTTCGCGGGGGCAGGCTAGTCCAGCGTCACGATTGATTAAGAGGAAGCTCCACCATGCACCGCCCAACCCTAACCATCCTCGCCAGTCTCGCCCTCGCCACTCCCGCGCTCGCGCAGGACGCGGCCGAGCCGCAGCCCGATATCTTCCTGTTCGCTTTTGACGCCTCCGCCAGCGAGGACGCGCTCTCGAACGGAATCAACACCACCAATCGCCCCACGCTCTATGACAACCAGCCGTTCTTCACCGCAGGCAGCGCAACCTTTGTATATTCGCGCAGCGATGGCGTGCAGACCGATGTGTGGGAGTATGACATTGCCAGCGGCACCCACACGCAAATCACGCGCTCGCCCGAAAGCGAGTATTCGCCCACGCCCTCGCCCGACAACCGCACGATCAGCGTGGTGTTCGAACGCAATCGCTCGATCTGGCAGATCAACCGCGCCAATCCCGACGAGCCCGTCTGGCTGCTCGAGGCGGCGGGGGTGGACGAGCCGGTCGGCTATTTCGCGCGCAATTTTGCCACCGGCGATGTGCTGTTCTGGTCGCGCTATGGGTTCAACGTCGCGCTCACCCATGCGGGAGAGCCGCGCTATCACTTCGTTAGCGGCCATGCGGTGCCTGCCTCGCCGCATCTGATCCCTGGCACGGGCCAGTTCAGCTTCGTCCACCGGCAGACCAATGAGGAAGTGTGGATCAAGGCGCTCGACCCGGCAACGCGCGCGGTGCGGCCGCTGGTGCAGATTGCGGGGAGCAATGCCAACTACACCTGGACGCCCGACGGCGCGATTTTGCAGATCGAGGGAACGCTGGTGCATCGCTGGCGCGAAGGCGGGGATGGCTGGGACGTCATTGCCGACCTCGCCGATCACGGCCTCGCCAGCGCCACCCGCATCGCGGTAAGCCCCGACGGGACGCGTGTGGCGGTGGTGGGGATGAGTAACGAATGAACTGTCCTACAGGCGAGACCCGCCATTAGCTTCGCTGCGCCCTTTTTCATCCACGCGGAGCTTTGCAGGCCATGATCAGCCTCCCGAAACTTCACTTCCCGCTGCGCACACGGACAAACTTCATGAAACACCCACAGCGCAAACTTTCACCGCTGCGCTGCCGAATCACCTCCAAACCTTTCCGCGCCAACGCGGAAAAGTCCCACCAAATTAACCCCCGCCGCCTGTTGCGCCGAAGACTCACACAGAAAGTCTTAACATCCGAAACGCTTTATTAACCTTTTTTGGTGAGAAGCGTCGTGGTTAATTCATGGCAACACCTCGTTCAGGGGGGTTACCCAAGGGGACACGAAGGGAACGGAAGAATGCGCGTTCTGCTGATTGAAGACGAGCCGACAACCGCCAAGGCGATCGAGCTGATGCTCACCACCGAAGGCTTTAACGTCTACTCGACCGATCTGGGCGAAGAAGGGCTCGATCTGGGCAAGCTGTATGATTACGACATCATCCTGCTCGATCTGAACCTGCCCGATATGCACGGCTATGACGTGCTGAAGAAGCTGCGCGTCGCCAAGGTGCAGACGCCGGTGCTGATCCTTTCGGGCATTTCCGAAATGGACAGCAAGATCCGTTCCTTCGGCTTTGGCGCGGACGATTACGTGACCAAGCCGTTCCACCGTGACGAACTGGTCGCCCGCATCCATGCTGTAGTGCGTCGTTCGAAGGGCCACTCGCAATCGGTCATCCGCACCGGCAAGCTGGCGGTGAACCTCGATGCCAAGACCGTGGAAGTCGATGGCGCCCGCGTCCATCTGACCGGCAAGGAATATGCGATGCTCGAGCTTTTGAGCCTGCGCAAAGGCACGACGCTGACCAAGGAAATGTTCCTCAACCACCTTTATGGCGGGATGGACGAGCCCGAACTCAAGATCATCGACGTCTTCATCTGCAAGCTGCGCAAGAAGCTGTCGAGCGCGTGCGGCGGCGAGAACTACATCGAAACCGTCTGGGGCCGCGGCTATGTTCTGCGCGATCCGGATGCCGAGCAGGAAGCTGCCTGATCTGAGATAGATCTCCTAGAGAACTTCGTCCGCGATTACGGACGAGGGGTACCCAGAAGAGCCCTGGAAGCATGAACCCCGCTTCCAGGGCTTTCCTGTGTCCAAGCGCCACGTATCGCCTCTGGACAAGGCAACCCTGAGGCGACTAGCGAGCGCGCTATGACAGCACACAAAGAAGGCGATCCGCTCACGCTCAACCGGCTGTATGGCCGCAGCCAGGGCAAGCCTTTGCGCAAGGGGCAGCAGGAGCTGGTCGACACGCTTCTGCCGCGCATTGCCGTGCCCGATGAAGGCGAAGTCACCGCGCAAAGCCTGTTCGGCGAGGATTGCCCGCTGCATTTCGAAATCGGCTTTGGCGGCGGCGAGCATCTCGCCTACCGCGCCGACTTGCTTCCCAATCACGGGCTGATCGGTGCCGAGCCGTTCCTCAACGGCGTGGCGATGGCGCTGGGCCATATCCGCGACCAGAATCTGGGCAATGTGCGCCTTTATCACGGTGACGCGCTGCAAGTGCTGCGGCGCATTCCCGACGGCGCGCTGACGATGGCCTATCTGCTCCACCCTGACCCCTGGCCCAAGGCACGCCATGCCAAGCGGCGGATGATGAATGACGGGCCGGTGCAATTGCTCGCCGACAAGCTAAAGCCGGGCGGCGAATTCCGCTTCGGCACCGATCACCCGGTCTATGTCCGCCACGCACTGATGGTGATGCGGCGCTTCACCCATTTGTTCGAGTGGGTGATCGAAGGACCGGACGATTTCCGCATCCGCCCCTCGGGCTGGCCCGAGACGCGCTACGAACACAAGGCGCGCACCGTGTTCGGGCACGAGGTGTGGTATTTCCGGTTCCGGCGGCGGTGAAGGAGTTGCAACAATGAGCCAGAAGACGGCCCTCATCATCGGCGCATCGCGCGGCATCGGGCTGGGCTTTGCGCGGCATCTGGTGGAGCATGGCTTCCACGTCATTGCGACGGAACGCAGCCGCAGCGACGATTTGCACGCGTTGGCGGAGGCGAGCGGCGGCGCGGTCACTATTGCTGATTGCGATGTCACCGACGCACAGAGCGTCGCGGCACTGGCCGGGCGCACGGAAAGCGGCGCGCTCGATTATCTCATCGTCAATGCCGGCATTTTCGGGCCGCGCAACCAGCCACTGGGCGAGATGATGCGGGAGAATGTCGCCGATATCCTCCACACCAATGCCACCGCGCCGGTGCAGGCGGCGCTGGCGCTGCTGCCCTGTGTCCGCAATGGCGGGACAATTGCCATGCTGTCGAGCGAGCTCGGCTCGATTGCGCAATCCTCGGGCGGCATCAATCTCTACCGCATTTCGAAGACCGCGCAGAATATGCTCGCCCGCTCGCTGTTCGAGGAACACGCGAAGGCGCGCGGCGTCGGCGTGCTCTCGCTCCACCCGGGCTGGGTGCAGACCGATATGGGCGGACCGAATGCGACGATCGATGTCGACACCAGCGTTGCAGGGATGCTCGACGTGCTGGCGGGCGAGAAGGAGCCGCGCCATGCCTTCCTCGATTACACCGGCGCGACCCTGCCCTGGTAGGCATCTGCGCGCTGAATCCGTTGGACAAGCCCCGCGATTTACCCGATTTGTCGCGGCGATGACCCACGCTGATGCGACTCGATGCTGAGCGAATATTCGGCCCAGATCGGGCTTGCCCTCCTTGTCGCCCTGTTCGTCGCCTTTGCGATGGAACGCCGCCCGCCGGTCGTCATCGCGATCATTGGTGCGGCGGCGATGTTGTTGCTCGGCTTCCTGTCGAAGGACGAAGTGCTGGCGGTGTTCGGCAATTCCGCGCCGATCACCATTGCCGCGATGTTCATCCTGTCGGGCGCGCTGCTGCATACTGGCGCGCTGGAAGCGGTGTCGGGCTGGGTCATTGCCCGCACACTGCGCCGGCCCAAACTGGCGCTGGGCGAGATTACGCTGGGCACGCTGGCGGCTTCTGCTTTCATGAACAACACGCCGGTGGTGATCGTGATGATCCCGATTGCCAAACGGCTTGCCCGTGTGATGCGGATTGCTGCGACGCGCTTACTGATACCGGTCAGCTATCTCGCCATTCTCGGCGGTACATTGACGCTGATCGGCACCTCTACGAACCTGCTGGTGGATGGCGTCGCGCAGGATGCGGGGCTGGAGCCCTTCGGCATTTTCGAGATCACACTGGCGGGGTTGGCAGGAGCGGCGGCTGGCCTTGCCATGCTCGCTTTGCTTGGCCCGCTGCTGCTTCCCAATCGTGGGCCGCGAGCGGATGACGAGGAGCGCGAAAGCGACCTGTATCTCTCGCATCTGACGCTGGCTCCAGGGAGCCGCTCGACCGGGCGTCCGCTCGCCGAAACGCAATTCATGCGCCGCCCCGGCCTCAAATTCCTCGCACGGCAGAACGGGCGCGAGCTGCAGCGCAGCGGCTTTGCGAATTACGAGCTGGTGGAAGGCGATCAGTTCGTTGTCTCCGCCACCCCGCAAGAGCTGGCCTCGCTCGCCGAAGCGCCCGATTTCCGCACCGGGCTCGTCGGGCTGGGCGGCGGCGTGGCGACGCGCAAGAGCGAGCGGCCCGCCGATCTGAGGATTGTCGAGGCGGTGGTTTCCGCCACCCATCCGGTGGTCGGGCGCAGGCTCGCGGAAATTCCCCTGCTCTCGCGCTTGCAGGTGCGCGTGCTTGGCCTGTCGCGTCCGCGCCATCTGGCAGGGCCGACGCTTGCCGATGTGCGGGTGCGCGCGGGCGACCGCTTGTTGATCGCCGCCACCGAAGATGCAGCGGCCACTCTGCAAGCCAATGTGCAGCTGACCAATGTCACCGAAAGCGGCATTCGCTCCTTCCGCCGCGAGAAAGCGCCCATCGCGATTGTCACACTGGCCGCCGTGGTTATCGGCGCGGCGATGTTCGGCCTGCCGATCGAACTGATGGCGATCCTCGGCGTTGGCCTCGTGCTCGCCACCCGTTGCCTCGAGCCCGATGAGGCCTGGGCCAGCCTTGACGGCAGCACGCTGGTGCTGATCTTCGCCATGCTCGCGTTCGGCAAGGGGCTGGAGAATGCCGGGACGATGGAACTGGTGGTGGAATCGCTTAGCCCGCTGTTGATTGGCGGATCGCCCATCCTGCTGCTGGTGGCAATATACGCCATCACCTCGATCATGACCGAGCTGGTGACCAACAATGCGGTCGCCGTTATCATGACGCCGATTGCTATCGGCCTCGCACAGGCGGCAGGGATCGATCCGCGCCCGCTGGTGATCGCGGTGATGCTGGGGGCGAGCGCGAGCTTTGCAACGCCCATCGGGTACCAGACCAACACGCTGGTCTATGGCGCGGCAAATTACCGCTTCACCGATTTCCTCAAAGTGGGCGTGCCGATGAATATTGCCGTGGGCGTTGCCGTCTGCACCGCGATTACGATGTTCTACTAGCCTGCGCGGACGGCAGCCAGCGCGCGCTGCGGATCAATCCCGAAATGTCCGGCTATCTCGCGTGCCATGATGTCCAGCAAATTGGCGGTCGGACGCAGATCGCGGCTTTCGTAAAGTTGGCTTGGTGCAAGCCCCGGCCAGTCCGCCACGACGGGATCGCCCGCCGCCAGCGCGCCGCCCAGCATCAGTGTGGCAGCCCCGGTACCGTGATCCGTGCCCATCGTGCCGTTGATGGCGGCAGTGCGGCCAAACTCGGTGGCGATCAGCACGAGCGTATCGGCCCACACGCCGCCCAGCCCCGCGCGCATTCCGCCGAGCAGCGCGTCGAGCCCGCTCAGCTGAGTGCGGAGGCGTCCTGCCTGCCCCAGATGCGTGTCCCAATTGCCGGTCTCGATCATCGCCACACGCGGGCCATCGGGGGCGGTCAGCAGCGAGGCGACCAGCCCGCCGACTGCCGCGCCATTACGGCCATTATTGGCGCCGATATCGCTCGCAAGCATCCGCGTGCGCAGCCCCTCGTCCCATAGCGCCGCAAGCTGCGCGTCCTCTGCATAGAGAGTGCTCAATTGCGCCAGCAATTCGTCGCTGGGGTCGGGAATGCGGTTGGGCGGCGCGTAGGTCGCCACAGGCCGCTCTCCGCGCAGCGCCAGCGGAACCGTTGCGGACATGGCCATTGCTCCGCCCTCGCCCGGCAAGAGCGGCACCAGCCGCCCGAGCCAGCCCGTGCCGATGGCATAAGGGGCGGACGCCCCTGTCTCCAGCAGGTTCTGCCCGTCAAAATGCGAGCGTTCGCGGTAGGATGTGGCGACCGCGTGGAAGGCCCGCGCCTCGCCTGCCGCAAACATTCGCGCGGTCTGCTCCAGTGCGGGATGCAGTGCGAAGAAGCCGTCGAGATCGTGCGCGTCATCATCCACCAGCGCCGCGCGCAGGCTGCGCAGGGCCGGATCGCCATGCGGCTGCACTATAGCGAGCCCGTCTGCCGCACCGCGCTGGATGATGAAAACGAGCCGCTTGGTCTGTTCGGCGCCCATCGCGATGCGCGGGAGGGTAATGCCGAGGCCAGCGAGCGCAGCGGTGGCGATCAGTTTGCGGCGGGTTACGGGAAAATCCTGCATCGTCACCTCCGAATGAATTCCGGGCTGGACAGCAGCAGTGCAAGACCCATGCCGTCGCCAGAGCCATTGGCTTCGGCGGCCATGATCGCATCGGCGGTTGCGCCGCGCAAAGCATCGCCCAGCACATGCGCGGCGAGCGCAGGCACGTCCCCCTGCCGGCCCGCCCGTGGGGCAAAGCGGTTGGCAAGCTCCACCCGCGCCAGCAGGGCACCGGGCGAGGCCCAATCGACCATCTGGTCGCTCCAGCCCGCCGGATGGCCCGGCTGCCAAATCGGTTGTCCTAGCTGCCCGAACGCCCTGATCGAACCGCGCAGATTGTCGCCCGCACCGGCGATGCCCGTTACTCTCAGGCTGGCGACCAGCCAGTCCCACGGACTGCGGAACTTGGCGCGCGGCGCGCTCCAGACTTCGGGCTCGTCAATCAGCGCCGCATAGACGCTCGGCAAGTCGCCATCGCTTGCAAGAAAGGCCTGCGCCAGCCGCGTAACGGCCGCTTCGGGCGGATCGTCAGCGATGAAATGCACTGCCAGTTTGCGCGCAATATGCGCCGCGGTTTCGGGGCGCAGGGCGAGATCACGCAGGATAGCTTGTGCCTGCTCGGCACCAGTATCGGCATAGGATCGGCCCAAGATCGTGCGAGGGCCGGGCTGGTGCAACTCCTCGACGAAGACAGTCTCGCCATCGGCTGCATCGACAAAGCGCGCCAACCGTCCGTCCCCCACGCCCGCCACCGTCCAGCCGGTCAGCGCGCGGGCAAGCTCGGTCACATCTTCCTGGGAGTAGCCGGAGCGCACGCCCAGCGTGTGCAGTTCGAGGATCTCGCGCGCATAATTCTCGTTCAAACCGATTTCGCGGTCGCGGCGACGGCGGTTCACCTGCGCGGCGAGCGCGCTTCCGGGGCCGACCGAGCGCGTCTGGTCGAGGAAAATCAGCATCGCCGGATGCGCGGCGACAGACAGCAGCAGATCGCTAAAGCTGCCCATGATATTGGGCCGGATGACACGGAATTCGTAGTCCGCCGCATAGATGCGCAAAGGCAGCTTTTCGACCGAGACGGCAAAGTGGTTCGACCAGAAGTGCACGAGCCGCTCGGCAAAGCTGGTGTCGCTCGCCACCGCCATTTCGATGCGGGTGGCGGCGGCTTCCGCCAGCAGGCGGACATCCTCGCGGCGCGCCGCCATGCCCATTGCGCGCGCCTCCTCAGCATTGCCACCCTCGCGCCGTGCTTCGCGGCGGATGCGGACCAAATCGGCATATGCACCGCCGATTGCTGCGCTGTCTGGTATAGCCGCCAGCGCAGAAGGCGCGGGATCGAAGCGGCGCAACTGCTCGCGCAGCCAGCCGCGCAGATCATCGGGCACGGCCTCATCCGCCTGCAAGCCAAGGCCAAAGCGATCGGCCGCAATGTTGCGCTGCGGGTTCATGCTGCCAGCCTATAGCAGACCGAGCTGAACCGCAGGCGTATCGAATTGTCGCTTTCTGTCGCGGATCAGCCGAGGATCCCCGCCGCCGCCAGCACCGCAAGCGTCAGAACATCAGGCGCGATGGCGGTCATCGGGGCGATTTGCACGGGCTTTTCCGAACCGATCATCAGCGGGCCGATGGTCGCGTCACCCCCCAGTTCGCGCAGCAGCTTGGCCGAGAGGTTCGCCGATTGCAGCCCCGGCATGATGAGCACATTGGCCGGGCCTGACAGACGGCTGAACGGATACAGCGCCATGACTTTCGCATTGAGCGCGGCATCGGGTGCCATTTCGCCTTCATACTCGAAATTCACGCTCTCATCGGCATCGAGCAGCGCCACCGCATCGCGGATATTGCCGAGCCATTGGCCCGAGGGATTGCCGAAGGTCGAATAGGACAGGAACGCAACGCGCGGTTCGTGCCCCATGCGCCGCGCGACGGCGGCGGTTTCCTTGGCGATATGTGCCAATTGCTCGGCATTGGGCCGCTCGTTCATCGTCGTGTCGGCAAGGAAGGTCGTATGGTTCTTGCCGACGATCATATGTACCCCGAACAGGATCGCATCGGGCTTGGGATCGAGCACGCGGGCAATTTCGCGCGCGGTCTGGCTGAAGGTGCGGGTAAGGCCCGTCACCATGCCATCGCCCTTGCCGATCGCCACCAGCAGCGCAGCGAACACGTTGCGCTCCTGATTGACCATGCGCCGCACATCGCGCTGAGTGTAACCGCGCCGTTGCAGGCGGGAGTATAGATACTCCACCATCGGCTCGATCTCCGCATAATTGGCCGAATTGGCGATTTCGAAGCTTTCGGGATTGTCGACCGCCAGCTCGCGCAGCTTTTCCAGCACTTTCTCCGTGCGACCCACCAAGACCGGCGTGCCATAGCCGAAATCGCGGAACTGGATGGCGGCACGAAGCGCGACCTCCTCTTCCGCCTCGGCAAAAACGATGCGCTTGGGATTGGCCTTGGCGTCCTCGTACACGCGAGTGAGCGCGGCGGTCGTCGGGTTGAGCCGGGTGCGCAGCGCGAGCGTGTATTCCTCGAAATCGGCAATCGGATCCTGCGCGACGCCCGAATCCATAGCTGCCTTGGCAACGGCGCAGGATACGCGCTCGATCAGGCGCGGATCGAACGGGGCGGGGATGATGTATTCGCGGCCGAACTTGTGATTGATGCCGTAGGCGGCAGCCACTTCTTCCGGCACCCGCTCCCGCGCCAGATCGGCGATTGCCTGCGCGGCGGCGACCTTCATTTCCTCGTTGATAGCCGTAGCCCGCACATCGAGCGCGCCGCGGAAGATGAAGGGGAACCCCAGCACATTGTTGACCTGGTTGGGAAAATCGCTGCGGCCCGTGGCGATAATCGCATCGGGGCGGACTTTCTTCGCCTCGTCGGGCATGATTTCGGGCACCGGATTGGCCATGGCAAAGATGATCGGCTGGTCGGCCATTTTCGCCACCCATTCGGGTTTCAGCGCACCTGCCGCCGACAGGCCGAGGAAGATATCCGCGCCTTCCAGCGCTTCTTCGAGGCTGCGATGCGGCGTGTCCACCGCGTGCGCGCTCTTCCACTGGTCGACCCCGTCACGGCCCGGATAGATCGGCCCCGAACGGTCGCACACGATCACGTTCTCGTGCGGAACGCCCATCGCCTTGATGAGCGCGGTGCACGCCAGCGCCGAAGCGCCAGCGCCGTTCACCACCATCTTGCAATCCTTGAACTCGCGCCCGGTGAGATATGCGGCATTGAGCAGACCCGCCGCCGCGATGATCGCGGTGCCGTGCTGGTCGTCATGCATCACCGGAATGTTCATCCGTTCGCGCAAGGCCTGCTCGATAATGAAGCATTCGGGCGCGGCGATGTCTTCCAGATTGATGCCGCCAAAGGTCGGCTCCATCAGCGCCACGGCATTGATGAAAGCTTCCGGGTCTTCGGTATCGAGCTCGATATCGATCGAATCGACATCGGCGAAGCGCTTGAACAGCACCGCCTTGCCTTCCATCACCGGCTTGGATGCAAGCGCGCCCAGATTGCCGAGGCCGAGGATGGCGGTGCCGTTGGAAATGACCGCCACCAGATTGGAGCGCGCGGTATACTTGGCGGCCAACGAGGGATCTTTCGCAATCGCTTCCACCGGCGCGGCGACGCCCGGCGAATAGGCAAGGCTGAGATCGCGCTGCGTTGTCATCGGCTTGGACGCGATGATCTCGATCTTACCGGGGCGGATCGTCTCGTGGTAAAACAGTGCTTCGCGGGTGGTGAAGCCGGTATTGTCTTTCTCGTCCAAGGCGTGTCTCTCCTGTCTCGCGGCCCCCGCATAGAGCGATGAAGCGCGAAGGGGTAGGGGAAAGGTTGGAAAACTGCCCTTTCCGAATCATCGCCGTAGCGCGTATCGCAGTCGCTTAATGGCCGACGCCCGCACCCCGATGATGCAGCAATATTTCGCGCTCAAGGAAGAGGCGCGCGATTGCCTGCTGTTCTACCGCATGGGCGACTTTTTCGAGCTGTTTTTCGACGATGCCAAAGTTGCGGCGGGCATTCTCGATATTGCGCTGACCTCGCGCGGCGAGAGCGGGGGCGAGAAAGTGCCGATGTGCGGCGTGCCGGTGCATTCAGCGGAAGGCTATCTGGCGCGGCTGATCAAGGCGGGATGCCGCGTGGCGATTGCCGAGCAGGTGGAAACGCCCGACGAGGCGAAGGCGCGGGCCAAGCGCGAAGGCTCGCCGGTGTCGAAAGCGCTGGTGAAGCGCGACATCGTGCGCTTCGTTACCGCTGGCACGCTGACCGAGGATGCGCTGCTCGAACCGCGCCGCGCCAATATGCTGGCGGCAGTGTGCGATGTGCGCGGGGCGTTCGGCGTGGCGGCGTGTGACATCTCGACCGGCGCAATGGTGCTGGAAGAATGCGCGCCAGAAGCGCTGGGCGCTGTGCTGGCGCGGATCGGGGCGAGCGAGATTGTGGTGCCGGAGGATTTTGACGCGCCACCGCATGAAGCTGTCATCCGCCCCCGCTCCGGTTTCGGCAGCGATGCTGGCGAAGCGGCGCTCAAGCGGATCCACGCTGTCGCCTCGCTTGACGGGTTCGGCCAGTTCAGCCGCGCCATGCTCGCCGCAGCGGGCGGATTGCTCGCCTATCTCGACCATGCCGGGCGCGGGACGATGCCGCTGCTCCTGCCTCCGGTCGCCCGCCAATCGGGCGCGCATCTGGCGATGGATGAAGCGACGCGCGCTTCGCTGGAAATTCTTGCCAGCCAGCAGGGCGGGCGCACCCATTCGCTGATTGCCGCGATTGACCGCTGCGTAACCGGTGCTGGCGCAAGGCTGCTGGCGGAGGATTTGTCCGCGCCCTTGGCCGATAAGGGCGCGATTGAGGAGCGGTTGGCGCTCGTCCAGTACCTCTTCAAGGACCCATTGCTGCGCGCCGATTTGCGCGGGCTTCTGCGCGCCCTGCCCGACATTGGAAGGGCGCTGGGTCGGCTCGTGGCGGGGCGCGGCAGCCCGCGTGATCTTGGGCAAATCCGCGATGGCCTGATCGAGGCGCGGCGCATCCATGATCTGCTCGCCCCCAAGCCGGACAAGCCTGCTCTGCTTGCGCATTTGCTACCCGCACTCAGCGGCCATGCCGAACTGACCGATCTGCTCAGCCGCGCGCTCGTCCCTGCGCCGCCGACCGAGCGCAGCAATGGCGGCTATATCGCGGGCGGATACGATCACGCGCTCGACGAGCTGCGCGAAGTCTCCGGCAATGCCCGCCGCGCCATCGCCGCGATGGAGGCGCGCTATCGCGAGGAGACCGACACCCCCTCGCTCAAGATCAGGCACAATGGCGTGCTCGGCTACTTCATCGAAGTGCCGAGCAAGCACGCCGACAAGCTGATAGCACCCGAGAGCGGCTTCACACATCGCCAGACCATGGCGACGGCGGTGCGCTTCAATTCGCTCAAGCTGCACGAGGAAGCCAGCCGCATTGCCGAGGCAGGCGGGCGGGCACTGGCGGCCGAAGAGGCGCATTTCGAGGAATTGTGCGAGCGGGTGGCAGCGCGGCGCGAGGCGATTGCGGCGACGGCGGCGGCCTTGGCGCGTCTCGATGTCAGCGCGGGCCAAGCCGAGCGGGCGAGCGAAGGCGAATGGTGCAAGCCGGTGATTGTCGAAAGGCCGGTGCTCGACATTCAGGCGGGGCGGCATCCCGTAGTCGAAGCGGCGCTGGCCAAAGCGGGCGAGCGGTTCGTCGCCAATGATTGCGCGCTAACAGAAGATGACCGGCTGTGGCTGGTCGGCGGGCCGAATATGGGCGGCAAATCGACCTTCCTGCGGCAGAACGCGCTGATCGTTCTGATGGCGCAAGCAGGCGGCTTTGTGCCCGCCAAGTCCGCCACTATCGGGCTTGTCGACCAGCTATTCAGCCGCGTTGGTGCATCGGACAATCTGGCGCGCGGGCGCTCTACCTTTATGGTCGAAATGGTTGAGACCGCCGCCATCCTGAGTCAGGCGGGCGAACGCAGTTTCGTGATCCTGGATGAAGTCGGGCGCGGTACATCGACTTACGATGGGTTGGCGCTGGCATGGGCGGTAGCCGAGGCGATCCACGAAACGAACCGATGCCGCTGCCTCTTTGCCACGCATTACCACGAAATGGTGCGGCTAGCGGAGACTTGCGATGCGCTGAGCCTCCACCATGTCCGCGCCAAGGAGTGGAAGGGCGATCTCGTCTTGCTCCACGAACTTGCCGAGGGCGCGGCGGATCGGTCCTACGGTTTGGCGGTCGCGAAACTGGCGGGGGTTCCCGCGCCGGTTGTGAAGCGGGCCAAGTCGGTGCTCGACAAGCTGGAAAAGGGCCGCGCTGAAACCGGAGGGCTCGCCGCAGGGCTGGGCGAACTGCCGCTTTTTGCTGTTATAGCAGAACAGGAAGACGAGCCCGCAGACGCGCTCAGGGAACGGCTTGGCAGCATCGATGCCGACGCACTCACCCCGCGCGAGGCGCTTGATATGCTCTATGAACTGAAGCGCCTCGTTTAGGCAATTGAGAGTTAACCGCCCTCGCTCTTCGGGCCATCCACCTTATTTGCCTTGCCATATTTGTCGACATTGTCGTCATGGTTGGGTTCATTGGCATAGGCATCCATGTCGATGCGGCCGGAACTTTCCATGTCGCGCATATGGTCAACGAGATCCTGTTTCGATGCGCCTTGCACGGCGATGCTCTCTGTCACCTTGCTGCTTTCAAGCGGACTGCTCGTTTCGGTGGTGGTCGCCTGCGCTTCTTCGGCAACTTCCTGCGCCTGATTGCGATGATCGTCCTGCTCATCATTATGCGTCTCGGGCGCGAGCGCGGCCTGACGTGCCTCCTGGCTTTCGGCTTGGGTCTTGCTGTCGGTCATTGTTGATCTCCTTTGGGAAATCAACGGATCGAGCAGAGGGCTGTTCCGAAGAATCCGCAGGACTAGCGATTGGCTCCGGGCGTCCAGAGGACATCGCCTGCGCCATCATTGTTGACTGCGCGGCAAAGCACGAACAGCAGATCGGACAAGCGGTTGATAAAGGCAATCGCCGCCGGATTGACCGGCTCTTGCGCTGCCAATGCTGATACTGCCCGCTCCGCCCGACGTACCGCAGTGCGCGCCACATGCAGCCGCGCCGCCGCTTCGCTCCCGCCGGGTAGGATAAAGCTGGTGAGCGGCTCTAGACCAGCATTCACCGCGTCGATCCGCCCTTCAACCCATTCGACCTGCGCGGGGACAATCCGCAGCGTCATTTCACCCGGTTCAAAATCGTCACCCGGCGTGGCCAAGTCGGCACCAAGATCGAACATATCGTTCTGCACCCGGATCAACGCGTCACGATGCGCGCCTTCCAGAACCTGCACCGCCATGCCGATCGCGGCATTCGCCTCGTCCACCGCGCCCACCGCTTCCATACGCGGGGCGTGCTTGGGCAGACGCGAACCATCGACAAGGCCTGTCGTGCCATCGTCTCCGGTGCGGGTGTAAATCTTGTTGAGCTTGACCATTTTTTCCTCCGCCCCGGCATCCGCCGGTGCGTCCTCGCTAGACGCGCAGCAAGCTGCGCCCGCTGCGGGCGGCCGTTCGGCCTTGCGGTCGGCACATTGCCGCCCGTTCCCGCGCTTGACGCACCCTCATCAACTATTCACCGCCAGCAGCACGGCGATGGCGACAATTGCCAGCGCCTGGAACTTGATGCGGGCGAACATGGCGCTGTTTTGCCGCATCTGCAGCTCTTTCGCGTTGTCACCGCCATTTTCCAGATCGAGCTTGGTCGTCTGCAGAAAGGCGACAATGCCGCGCACCAGCGAAACGACGACCATGATGGCCAGAAGGGCGATAATGATGACTAGAAACGTGTTCATACAGCCTCATGTGGGGAGCGCGAGAGGGTTATACCACATGGCATTTCGCCCATGCGCAGCTTTTCCGCAAGCGCGCGACCATCCTCTCCAGCCTGCCGCCGGTCGGCCAGACTTGGCGAGCCGCGCCGTTTGGCAAGCTTCTGCCCGCTTTCGTCGAGCAGCAGCGGATGATGGTGCCAGCGCGGAACCGGCAGACCGAGAATGCCCTGCAATAGGCGGTGGACATGGCTGGCGGCGAAGAGATCGGCCCCGCGAGTCACCAGCGTGACCCCGTCGGTGGCATCGTCCAACGTCACCGCGAGATGGTAGCTGGGCGAGCCGTCCTTCCGCTGCAACACGATATCGCCAAACAGATACGGATCGACCTGTTGCACGCCTGCGAGCGCGTCTTCCCAGCTGAGTTTGGCAAGTGAGGGCTCTGCGGCCAAACAATTGGCGACGTTGAGCCGGAACGCGGGTTCGCCCGTGATATCTCCATAAGACTTGTTGCGGCAGGTGCCGGAATAAACCGGCCCGTCCGGCCCTACCCGCGTCGCAGCGGCTGCGATGTCCGTGCGGGTGCAGTCGCAGGCATAGATTCGCGCATCTCTGGCGAAGGTGCCTTCGGCCAGCATCAGACTATGAAATTCCGCCCGCGTCGATTGCGCAGGGACGTCCTCCCATTCGAGGCCGAGCCATTCGAGATCGCGGCGGAATTCGTCGGGCAATTCGGGCCGCGCACGCTCTGCGTCGATATCCTCGATCCGCAGCAGGAACCGCCCGCCAGCCTCGCGCGCCAGATCATGCGCCACGATGGCGCTGTAGGCGTGACCCAGATGCAGCGGGCCATTGGGGCTGGGGGCGAAGCGGGTGACGGTCATTGCTAAAACCGTCATTGCGAGAAGCGCAGCGCCGAAGCAATCCAGTTCTGGCTTCGCAGTTCACGCTGACGGGTTGCCGACCATGCGCGCTGGGACTGGATTGCCGCGCCGCCTGTCGGCGGCTCGCAATGACAAGGCGCTTTATGTGCACAGCCCTGTGGACAGGTGGTGTGTAACAGTCTTGACGCTTAACCGTGCAAATGCACACTCACCGTCAATCACGGGAGGACACGAAGCGTGTTCAAAGCCGAATTGATTGAAAGAGCCGCCATCTTCCGCAGTGCGGAGGACGATCCGGTACGCAAGCTGGAAAGCTGCCCCGCGCTGGTGCTCAATGCGGACTATACCCCGCTGTCCTATTATCCGCTGAGCCTGTGGCCGTGGCAGACCGCGATCAAGGCGGTGTTCCTTGAGCGGGTGGACATCGTCGCGAGTTACGACCGCGCGGTGCACTCGCAATCGCTCGACATGAAAGTGCCAAGCGTCATCGCGCTGCGGCAATATGTGAAGCCCAGCCAGTTCCCCGCCTTCACCCGCTTCAACCTGTTCCTGCGTGACCGGTTTTCCTGCCAGTATTGCGGGAGCGAGAAGGATCTGACCTACGACCACGTCATCCCCCGCCGCGCCGGCGGCAAGACGACATGGGAAAACATCGCCACCGCCTGCGCGCCGTGCAACATGAAGAAAGGCGGGCGCACGCCGAAGGAAGCGGCAATGCGGCTGCAATACGAGCCGATCCGCCCGACCTCGTGGCAATTGCAGCAACACGGCAAAAGCTTCCCGCCGCATTACTTGCACGAGACGTGGCGGGACTGGCTGTACTGGGATATCGAGCTGGAGGCTTGAGGAGCGCACTCGCCCTGTGGCTCGCCCTTGGTATCAGCCTGATAGCAGCTTGCGCCGAAAGCGAGCCACCTGACAATCCGCAAGAAACCGCGCCAATCGGGCCAATCCTCACAGCTGTTCCGGACGCGTCTTCAATCGAAGCCTGCGATCTGCTTCGCGAAACAGTCGTGGCAAATGGCACTTACCGAGACGAGCAAATCTATGGCTGCGAGCTGGGGCCGCGAGAAGGCACTGACCTGCATACGGGCCGCCTGAATGCGCATTGCCACGAGGAAATTTGCGGAAGCGTCTTGCTCGGATGGTATGCTGTCGATTTGGAAGCTGGCCGAGTTTATGATTGGGACTATACAGAATGGCAACCCGGCGAAGAGATCACCGCCTTACCCCTGACAAGCAATTGATATAGGCACTGGCTCAACGCACCGCTAAGAGGTCGCATGAGCGTATACGATTCCAATTTCAACTGGGTGATAGAAACCGCGCTTCGGACCCTCTCCGACAAGGGCACAGATGTCTTCACATTCGCGCTGTATTACGACCACGAGAGTTACGGGGTATGCGTTTGCGCCGACACGCGCGGCAATTCGCTGGCATCGGCGCGGCGAATGACTGCATTTAGCCAGCCGCTATTTCTTGAAGCTGTGGCGGCGAAGGATCTCGAAAAGGCAAGCTCCTGGGCACAAGTCCCCGAACGAAGTTATGCGCTCGGCGATTTCACGCATAAACATCTTGGGTGGATCAACATAAAGGCACCAAACAACAGCGCGCCCTTCTATCTGGCGATGATCAACGCACTACTGCGCAACGCAGACCGGATTGCTGCCCTGTCCAGAGACCCTGATAATCTGGTGTTTTGCTGCTCCGGCAAGAGGGACGAGGTGGAGTTCACCTGGCGATACCGGGCAGGTTAAGCGCCGCGACTTACGTCACCGCCCCCCGCTCGGCATACTTCGCCTTCCGCCACTCGCCGCTGTCGAGAATATCGCGCAACTCGCGCACCAGCCGCGCGCAGTCGGCAAACCTTACGTAAGCTGGCGCGAAGCCGACGCGCAACACGTCGGGGGCGCGGAAGTCTCCGGTGACTTTGCGGGCGATCAGGGCCTGGCATAGCTCGTAAGCATGGGCGTGGCGGAAGCTCAGCTGGCTCCCGCGCGCTGCCGGATCGGCGGGGGCGATGCATTCGAGTTCGGGCACGACCTCCGCCATCGCCTCGCGCGTGAATTCGGAGAGGGCGCGGGACTTTGCGACCAGCGCCTCCATCCCGATGCGCGCCATCAGCTCCACCCCGCATTCGAGCGCGCGCATGGCGAGGATCGGCGGGGTGCCGCAAAGCAGCCGGTCGACGCCGTGGGCGGGCGCGTAGTCGTCGGTGAAGGCGAAGGGCCGCGCATGGCCCATCCAGCCGCTCAGCGGTTGTTCGATGGCGCTGTGGTGCCGCTCAGCAACGTAAGCGAAGGCAGGCGCGCCCGGGCCGCCGTTGAGGTATTTGTAGCCGCAGCCGACCGCGAAATCGGCCTTGGCACCGTTGAGATCGACCGGCACCGCGCCTGCACTGTGCGACAAGTCCCACAACACCAGCGCGCCCGCCTCATGCGCCTTGGCGGTGAGCCGTTTCATATCGAACATCGCGCCCGATTTGTAATGCACATGGGTGAGCATCAGCAGCGCGACATCGTCGTCCAGCGCATCCTCGATGGCGTCGCGTTCCGCCAGCCGCTGCTCGGCGAGGCCCTGCCCTTCCAGCCCCTGCAGCACGTAGAGATCGGTCGGGAAATTACCGGGCTCGCTGAGGACGACTTTGCGCCCAGGGCGCATTTTCAGCGCGGCGCTGATGAGTTTGAACAGGTTCACCGAGACCGAGTCTGCGGCGATGACTTCATGGCTCGCGGCGCCGATCAGCGGTGCGATCATGCCGCCGATTTTCTGCGGCAGGCCGATCCAGTCGGCACTGTTCCAGCTGGCAATCAGGTCTTGGCCCCATTCCTGCTGGATGGCGTGCTGGAGCCGTTCGGGTGTCGCCTTGGGTAGCGCGCCCAAGGAATTGCCGTCGAGATAGGCGATATCGTCCGCGATCAGGAATTCACTCCGCCAGTGTGCGAGCGGATCGGCGGCGTCGAATTCGGCGGCTTTTTGGAGAAGATACATACTCAAGATCCGTTCGTCCTGAGCCTGTCGAAGGACTGCTTTTCCTTCTGGCCTCGCGTAAAAAGGGAATTACAGCCGTAGAACCTCCGGTTCAGCTTCGCTTCCGAAAAGCTCAGGGCAGTCGGATGACTGGTGGATGTCAAAGTTCCGTCCTCACGCTCAGCAACTCGGGGAAGAACCCCAGTTTCAGCACGCTTTCGAGATAGGGAATGCCCGCCGTCCCGCCGGTCCCGCGCTTGAAGCCGATCACGCGCTCGACAGTCTTCAAATGGCCGAAACGCCAGCGTTGGAAGTGGTATTCGAGATCGACCAGCTTCTCCGCCAGCTCGTACAAATCCCAATGTGTCTTGGGGTCGCGGTAAACTTGCGCCCACGCCTGCACGACGTCCTCCGAAGGCTCGTGCGGTCCGCGTGTCTCGCCTTCAACCAAACCTTGCGGAATGTCGAAACCGCGCCGCCGCAGCAGGCGCAGCACTTCGCCATAGAGGCTTGGCCGTGCCAGTTCCGCCCGCAGCTTCTCAGCGACTTCGGGCGTCGCCTCGTGCATTGTCACCATATCGGGATTGCGCCCGCCGAGGATGAATTCCATCAGCCGGTATTGCGCGCTCTGGAACCCGCTCGAGCGGCCCAGATGCGGGCGCACTTGCGAGTAATCATGCGGCGTCATCGTCGCCAGCACATCCCAGCTCGAAATCAGTTGCCGCTGCGCCTGCGCCACGCGGCTGAGCATTTTGAACGCCGGATCAAGGTCGTCCGCAGCGATCAGCTCTCTCGCCGCCATCAGTTCGTGCAGGCACAGTTTGAGCCACAACTCGCTCGCCTGGTGGACGATAATGAACAGGAACTCGTCATGCGCGTCGGACGCAGGATGCTGCGCCGACAAAATGCGGTCGAGATCGAGATAGCTGGAATAGGTGACGTCGCTCTTGGCCATGGCCAACGCCTAGCGCGACAAAGTCACAAAGGAAACTACCGGTCGACCAGCCGCGTTTCGGGGTGATGCTTGTCGAGATGGTTTTTCACGATCCGCAAATTCTTGGAATTGGAGCGGTACATGAAGTCGAACAGATCGCCCACCACCGGGACCGCGCCAACGGCGGTATCGATGCCGACATTGGCCGCCATGCGCAGGAGCTTCCATTTGGGCAGCTTCAGATTGCGCGCTTCCCACACGATGTAGGCGGCCATGCCCATGGTGACGATATCACCCAGCACCGGCACCAGCCCGACAATCGTGTCGAGCCCGATGGGGCGGTTGATGCCGGGAATGACGAAGGCCCGCTCCAGCACCATTTCCATGGCTTCGATACGGCGGCGGATCGAGTGCGGATCGCGGCCTGTTGGCAGCTCTATTCCCAGCGCCTGCGGACGCGTGGACGTGCTGCCAAATGGCTCGCTCTGCATGGGCACTGGACGGTTGGGTTCGGCCATTCTGGCAATCCTCCTCAGGCGCTATCTGGGTATTTCGGCGAGCGGCGGCAAGGGATGGAAGGCGTAGGCATTGGCGGCAAAGCCTTCGACGCTGCCCCTCGCCAAAGACCAGCGCAGCGGCGAGCCGATGGGGATGTAGACATTTTCCAGCGTCAGATCGGCCTCCGCCTCGGCAAGCAGGGTGGCGCGCGCGAGCGGGTCTGTCTGCTGCAAGGCTGCCTCGACCTTGAGGTCAACAATCTCGCTGCATGGCCGGCCAAGCGAACAGTGGAACTGGTTGAGAAACCAGCGCGGTGCGGGATAACGAGCCACCCGGTCGATCAGCAGCAAATCGGCATCGGCGCTGTTCTCGGCACGCACCAGACTGATCCCGATAGTGGCGTATTGCTCCGCCAGATTGCCTAGAAAAATCTCCCAGCCGGGGCCGCGTGGCAGGTAGATGCTTAGCTCTGCCGGGTTGGCGCCTCCCTCGGTATCGAACTGCTGTCGCCATGCAGCAACGCGCGCCGCCGCCTCGCTGCGCAAATCCTCAATCGGCTGGTCACCCCACCTTTCGGCCACCAGACCGGGATCATCGGGCAAGTTGGGGTAGACCGGCCGCGTGGTCGAAACCCAGCCGCCAAGGTTGAAATCCGCGAGCAGCGCCTCGCGGTCGAGTGCCATCGCCAGTCCTTCGCGCACCCCGCTATTGCCAAGCAAGCCATCCTCGCGCTGCACGCGCAGGCCGAACAGGCCGATTGTAGCACTGATCCGCAAGGTCGCCGCGGACAGTGGGCCGAGCTCGACAAGCGGGAGTGCGCCCAGCGTGCCGCCCAGCACAACATCGGCTTCGCCGGAGTCAAACCGGGCAATCGCGCTTTCCGCATCAGCGGCAGTGAGCAGGATCGTGCGGACACCCTCTTGCCAGTCCTCATCCATGGCGAGGCCGCGTTCGTCGGGTGGCTTGAAGGCGAGGCGCGCGGCGGTGCCTTCTCCGCCGTCCGTTGCGTCGAGTCGGGTCATCACCATCGGCCCGGTGCCTCCGCCCTCTGCACGCAGGGCAAGCTCGGGTTGGGCGAGAATTTGCAAGAGATAGGGCTCGGGCGAAGACAAGCGCACTTCGATCACCCTGCCCGCCATCGCCCGCACGTCTTCGATCACCATCAGATCGCGGCCCAGCGAAGTTCCCTCCAGCGCGGCAATCGCGCGATTGAGCGAAGCGGCAGCGCTCTCGGCACTCAGCCGCGTGCCGTCTGGCCATGCGGTATCGCGCAGGCGGAAATAGAAGCTGAGCCCGTCATCAGCGGGTAACCAGGTTTCGGCCAGCGCTGGCACAACTTCGCCCTGCGCATTCAGAGTCACCAGCCCGCTTTCGGTGGCCGCCCGCACGTGTTGCGCGCCAGAAGATAAGCGCAGATCATCGGCGAAGACCCCAGCCGGTGAGCCGATCACCGCTATGTCGATCATTCCGTCATCACCGCCGCTGCATCCGGCGAGCAGGAGCAACGCAGCGCTGCCCGCTGTCAGCTGCCGCAGAAGGAAGATATCACGCCGGGCCATGGCACCAGCGATAAGCTGTGCGGGCCGAAGCATCAATGGCCAGCGCAGCGGCCGGCTTCAGATCTTGCGAAAGCCCTGCTGCGATCCGGTGTGATTGATGGTGGAGCCTTCAACCGGTGCCCGGGCAAGCTTTGGATCGATTTCGTCAAGGAACGCGATTCCGAAGCGGTTGCCTTGCGTCCACGCCACTGATCCTTCGACCTGGCCGATATTCCGCAGTTCCACGGTCACACGGGCGCCGCGAACCACCGGCACGTCGCCTTCCGCCATCATGCCACCTGCCGAGAGGTTGCGCACCTTGATGCGGAACACATTCTCGTTTCCGTCGACGCGGATCTGCGCCAGCAGGAACAGGCTGTCTCGTCCGACCTGGCGGGTATCGACATTGCTCATTGCGGTCACGTCTTGCCTCTGTCCGTTTGCTTGCAAAGAGTTGCCGACATGGGGGCCTGCAACGATTTTACAATCTGCCGGATGGCTGCATCCGACACCATTGCAATGCGGCGGAAAGGGCTAACCAGACGTTAATTTCGGGTACTCATGTCAAACTGTCCCGAAACGGATCAGTCGTCGCGGGAAATCTTTTCGCGCCGCTCATGCGCGGCCTGCGCTTCCACCGTCATGGTGGCGATGGGGCGGGCAATCAGGCGGTTGATGCCAATCGGTTCGCCGGTCTTGTCGCACCAGCCATATTCGCCCGCATCGATCCGCCGCAGCGCCGCGTCGATCTTGGCGATGAGCTTTCGTTGGCGATCACGCGTGCGCAGCTCGATGCCCCAATCGGTTTCGCTCGACGCGCGATCATTGAGATCGGGCTCACGGATCGGGCCTTCCTGCAGGTTCTGCAATGTCCCCTCGGCAGCCGAGAGGATCGACTTCTTCCATTCGAGCAGCAGCACGCGGAAATAGTTGAGCTGCGCATCCGACATATAGTCTTCGTCGTCATGCGGCACGTAATCCGCGGGCAAGGCACGTTTGGCCTGTGTCAGGATATCGATATCGTCACGCGTGGCCGTTGCCATCAGCTACTCCAAATCCCTCTCGCTGGAGCCTTCTCGGGATTGCGCCAATGGCCGCCCGTTTGCCGGGTCTGACACCGCTGGCCGCGAAGGCATTAGGGGTCGTGGCGGGCCTATAGGGGTGCGCTTTGTAACGCACAAGCGACAATGCGGCACCGTCCCCGAATGCGGAATTATCTGTCGATGAGCGGGGGCTGCGCTTTCGTAGAATTTCGTAAAAGGTGAATGCCGTTAACCATTTCTTGACCATAAGCGTCAAAACCTTGGCCCATCGGAAGCCGGCGCCACAGGGACACCGGCGAAAAGGACAGGGGATCGACGGCCATGGAACTCGCCAAGATCGAAACATTTGTGAAGGCCCGACCCGCGGATATGAGCGGAGCGGATATGCTGATAGCGCGCAATCTCGCCGCTGCGGCGGATGGCGATGTGGACGCGCTGTACAATCTGGGGGTCGCCTATTCGACCGGCAGCCACGGTGTGGAATGCGACCTGATCGAGGCGCATAAGTGGTTCAACCTCGCCGCGTCGCGCGGTCACGAGGAAGCCAGCTGGTGCCGCGCCGATATTTCGGACGAAATGACCGCCCGCGAAATCTCCGAAGCCCAACGCCGCGCCCGCGAATGGCTGCGCGCCGGTGATGCGCGCGCTGCCTGATTGGCGCTAACGCGTTTTGGAGAGTAATTGTGCGTAATTTTGCAAAGAGCATGAAGCGGCTGGTGATGGGCCTGTCGCTTTCGGGGAAGTCCGGCCACTCCGGCGATACGCTGATTCGGCAATCCCCTTATCTCCACGAGATGATGGCGGGGTTTGAGCGGTAGGGGTTAACCCCGCCTAAACGGCATCCTCCGGCTGAGCAGTTCCCGATCCATCGCCACGCCGCGCCGTTCGGCTTCCAGAAAATCCTCGACAGCTTGCCGGAAGCCGGAGTCGGTGATCCAGTGCATCGAGGTGGTCGCCACCGGTTCATATCCCCGCGCCATTTTGTGGCCGCCTTGCGCGCCTGCCTCTACCCGTTTCAGTCCGCGTTCGATGGCGGCATCTATCGCGCGGTAATAGCATAGCTCGAAATGCAGGAAGGGTTTGTCGGCGAGGCAGCCCCAATAGCGGCCATAGAGCGCCTCCGCCCCGATAAAATTGAGCGCACCCGCTATCGGCATTCCGTCGGCAAAGGCGAAGATTAGCAGCAGCTTCTCGCCCATCCGCTCGCCGAACAGGGTGAAGGCTTCGCGCGTCAAATAGGGCGTGCCCCATTTGCGCGCGCCGGTGTCTTGGTAGAACAGCCAGAAGGCGTCCCAATGCTCGGGCCGGATGTCATCGCCCGACAGCGCCGTGATCGTCACGCCCTCATTCGCCGCGCGGCGTTCTTTGCGCAGATCCTTGCGTTTGCGCGAAGTCAGCGTGCCCAGAAAATCGTCAAAGCTGGCATAATCGCGGTTCGACCAGTGGAACTGGATATCCTCGCGTTTGAGCCAGCCCGCTTCTTCGAAAAGCCCGACCTGCTCCGGCTCGACAAAGGTTGCATGGGCGGAAGACCAGCGATTGTTTGCGGTCAATTGCTGCGCGGCGCGGAGCAGCGGGGCGGCGTAGACGGCATCCTCCACCAGCACGCGCGGGCCGGTGGCGGGGGTGAAGGGCGCGCTGATCTGGTATTTGGGATAGTACTCGCCGCCCGCGCGGTGGTACGCATCGGCCCAAGCGTAATCGAAGACATATTCGCCCTGGCTATGGCCTTTGAGGTAGCCGGGAAGCGCGCCCAGCATCCGGCCCGCTGCATTTTCCAACACGAGCGGCGCGGATTGCCAGCCCGTACCGGGGCCGACACTGCCGCTTTCTTCCATGATGGTGAGGAAATCGTGGCTGACGAATGGATTAGCGCTTCCTGCCAGCCGGTCCCATTCCGCTTTCGGAATTGCCCCCACGGCGGGATAGATTCGTGCAGAGAGTTCGCCGTCAGCCATAACAGGCTAATTAGGCGCGCGCCTCCCACGCGGCTACCCCATCACCTTCCAAAATAGGTATCGCGCCCGAAGCCACCACGGTTTCCACATCCTCGCTGCTCTTCACCGTCCAGCTGAGGATCGGCGTGCCGCATTTGGCGTAGCTCTTGGCAAAGCGGCTCGGCAGATCGCGCACGTCATAGGCGAGGAAGTGCGGCGAGGCCTTCTTCGTCTGCACCCGCCGTTTGACCGCGCCCGACAATGTGCGCGAACCCTGTTCGGTAATCACCATGCCGCGCGGCAGATCGGGCATATGGCTGGCAAACCATGCGCCGATGCGCGGGTCAAAGCTCATCACCGCAACTTGCCCCGTATAGCCCTCGACATCGCGCCGCACCGCGCGGCAGAGCTTGTGCACTGGCTCTTTCCCGTCGGTCTTGAGTTCGAGCAGCAGCGGCACGCGGCCCGCCACCAGTTCGAGCATATCGCGCAAGGTGGGCACGTGCTCCCCACTCCCGCACAGTGTCAGCGCGGTGAGCTGGCCCACGGTCATATTCGCGGTAACGCCCGCATTGCCGGTGAGCCGGTCAGTCTCGGCGTCGTGGAACACCATCGCCCGGCTGTCGAGGCTGACCCGGATATCGCATTCGATCCCCAGCCCGCGCTCTATCGCTGCGGCGAAGGCCGCGAGCGAGTTTTCTGGCGTTTTGGCATCGTGCAGACCGCGATGGGCATAGGCCTGCGCAGTCAGCCAGTCGGGGGCACTAGCCATCGGACAGCTCGATAATCGCATCGACTTCCACCGCCGCACCCAGCGGCAGCGCGGGCACGCCTACCGCAGCACGAGCGTGCTTTCCGGCATCGCCAAAGACTTCCACCATCAGATCGGACGCGCCGTTCACAACCTTGGGCTGATCGATGAAGTCACCCGTCGAATTGACGAACCCGCCCAGCTTGACGATCCGCGTAACCCGATCGAGCGAAACGCCCGCCGCTTCCAATTGCGCAAGGATCATAAGACCACAGGCGCGCGCCGCTTCCTGTCCGCGTTCAAGCGACACATCCTCGCCCAGCCGCCCCGTTACCAGCGCTCCGTCCACAAACGGCAATTGGCCCGACACATGGGCAAGGTTCCCCGTCACCACGACCGGCACATAGGACGCGACCGGCGCGGCGGCTTTGGGCAGGGTGATTCCGAGTTCTTCCAGGCGGGCAGCAATCGTCATTTCGGGCATTCATTCAGCTCCAGTAGTTAGTTCGCGTGTTTCGCCCAATCGAGGCTCGACTTTCTCCATCACGGCGTCTGCGAATTGCCCTGCACCGTCGATTCCGAACTGGTTTGCAGCAAGCGATACCAGCTGGTTATGCGTTTGCTGTTTTTCCCGCTGGGTAAGGGCAATAATCATGCGGCCGCCGGCAAATGTCTCCGAATCCGCGGCCACCCGATCTGCAAGACAGGCGGTAAGGGCATCGGAATCTTCGTCCGACAGGTACATTGTGCCAGGATTTCCAGTTGCGCCGGGGAATGGCCCGAAATCCGCTGATATGATGTTTCTGTCAGCAGGCATTGCCGCAAGGCGCGCGCAATAGTCTGCAACCGTTACCACCGGTTCGGCAGCGGGGACTTGCCGGGCTTGCTCACCGCCGCATCCAACGGCCACGAAACACAAAACGGCAACAGAAAAAGTCCTGATCATAGCAAACCCCTTAAAACCCCGTCAGAACGCATAGCTTTATCGATGCAGTGTTTCGAGTATCCAGGGCAAGGCCTCGTCCCAGTTGTCGATCCGCGCATCGGCGTGGCCCGCTTCATGCGCGCACGGGATATGCGGCGCAACGGCAGGTTCGCCGCACAGATGCAGCCTGTTCACAAACGGCACTTCTTTTTGCGCACTCTTATGATGCCCGGCAATATCATCGATGAAGACCGCGCGGGTCGCGCCGTGCTCTTCGACGATGCGCTTCAATGCCGCGCCCTTGGGCCCCTGGTTGGTGAAGACCGGCGCGGTGAGGCCGTGTTTGCGCAATTGCTGCACGCGCGCCGCGTTGCGCTCGTCGGTCAGATTGGTCAGCACCACGACATCGGCATCCTCACCGATCTTGGCGACCGCTTCGAGCGCGCCCGCGATGGGCTCCTGCGTGTCCATTTGCGTATCGAAGAAGCCGCCGAGATATTCCCACATCTTCTCTTCGGGCACGGTCTCTCCGGTGGCGCGCAGGCGCATCGATTCGGCGAAGGGATTGCCGTTGAGAGAGAAATCGATCGCGTGTTCTTCATCAAGCCAGGCGCTGAAATGCCTAACCATGTGCAGCAACACTTCGTCACAATCGGTTACCAGCAGCGGGCGGCTCATCGGGAAAGCTCCTGTCCGGCGGCGACCATCGTTTCGGGGGCCATTCCCAGCGCGTCGGCGGCGGCCAACAGGTCGGGCTCGTGCGCGGCCAGAAATTCGAACACCGCGCGGTGCGTTGCCGGTTCTGCCAAGGCTGCGCGCAGGCCATCGGGGGTGAGGCCGGTCAGATCGAGAAAACGCTGCGCCCGCCCCTCTTCGGACAATATCCAGCCGAGCGCACCCAGCGCGATGGCAGCAGGATCAGAGGGAGGCAGGGATTGAGACATGGTTTTACAATTCCGGTGAATTGCGGCATTCCGCGAATCGGGGATCGAGTGGTAAGGTATCAGCCCAAAGGCAAGTTGATCCTTCGGGGGCGCACATGACGAAGAGAATACTCGTTGTCGAGGACAACGATCTCAATCGCAAATTGTTCTGCGACGTACTCGCCGCAGGCGGATTTTCGGTGGAAAGTGTTGCCGATGGCCATGCCGCGATTGATACGGCGCGCGCCTTCACGCCCAATCTTGTTGTGATGGATATCCAGCTCGCCGATATTTCAGGCCTCGATCTTATCGCCACGATGAAAGGCGATGCGGAGCTTCGCGGCGTGCCCGTGCTCGCGGTCACCGCCTATGCTGGCAAGGGCGATGAAGAGCGGATTCGCGCTTCGGGGGCGGAAGGCTATCTCTCCAAACCGGTCAGCATCGGGCCGTTTATGGCGGCGGTGCGGGGGCTGGTCGATGCTGCCGGAACTCCCTCTGCCAGCCCCGCCGCTGCCTGACACCGCCTTTCAGACCTGCTTGACATTCGCCGCGCCGAAAGGTTTGCCGGACAGTGACACGCGTTCTATGACGCGCGCAATGCTTTGACCCGAGGATACCCTGTTCATGGACCGTGCCACAGTTGACGAGCGCATCCGCGCCATCATTGCCGATTTCAACAAGAAGGGTGTCGAGATTACCGATACGACGACCTTTGCCGGCGACATGGAATTCGACAGCCTGACGGTGATGGATTTCGTCGCGGCGATCGAGGACGAATTCGACATTATCATCAGCATGAACCAGCAGGCCGAGATCGAGACCTATGGCCAGCTCGTCGATGCCGTCACCTCCATGGTTTCGGAGTAAGCACAGCATGAGCGAAGGTGTGATGCAGGCCGACCGGCCCGAGACGCAGGAGGGCGGCGCGAAAGACCTGCTCTCCAAATTCGATGACGTGATCGCCCTGCGGCAGAACCTGCTGGCAAGCGGGGCGGAAGATCCGTTCAGCCTGGTGATGGAGCAGGTGCTCAGCCCCACCCGCGCGATATGCAACGGGCGCGATACGATCCTGCTCGGAACCTACAATTACATGGGCATGACCTTCGATCCCGACGTGATCGCGGCGGGCCAGGCGGCGATGGCCGATTTCGGCGCGGGCACCACGGGCAGCCGCGTGCTGAACGGCACTTTCCGCGATCACCGCGATGTCGAAGCCGCGCTACGCGAGTTTTACGGGATGGACCACGCGATGGTCTTTTCCACCGGTTATCAGGCCAATCTCGGCATCATTTCCACGCTTGCGGGCAAGGGCGATTATATCGTGCTCGACATCGATAGCCATGCCAGCATCTGGGATGGCTGCGCGATGGGCAATGCCGAAGTCGTGCCCTTCAAGCACAATGATATCGAAGCGATGGAAAAGCGGCTGAAGCGCATTCCCGAAGGCGCGGGCAAGCTCGTCGTGCTCGAAGGCGTCTATTCGATGCTGGGCGATGTCGCGCCGCTGGCCGAGATGGTGAAAGTCGCCAAGGCCAATGGCGCGATGGTGCTGGTGGATGAAGCGCACTCGATGGGCTTTATCGGCGAACACGGACGCGGTGTGGCCGAGGAACAGGGCGTGCTGGACGAGGTCGATTTCATCATCGGCACCTTCTCCAAATCGGTTGGCACGGTGGGCGGCTTCTGCGTGTCCAACCACCCCAAGTTCGAAATCATGCGGCTGGTGTGCCGCCCCTACGTGTTCACCGCCGCCTTGCCGCCTGCGGTGATGGCGAGCTCGGCCGCCTCGATCCGCAAGCTGATGCATGGCGGGGAAAAGCGCGCGCATCTGTGGGAGAACTCGCGGCGGCTGCATGCCGGACTGATCGAACGCGGCTTCAAGCTCGGCACCGATGAACCGCAAAGCGCGATCATCGCGGTCGTCATGCCCGATCTGGAAAGCGGCGCCGCAATGTGGAACGCGCTGCTGACCGAAGGCCTTTACGTCAACCTCGCCCGCCCCCCGGCAACGCCTGCGGGGATGACACTGCTGCGCTGTTCGCTCTGCGCGGAGCATTCGAGCGAGCAGGTCGAAACGATCCTCGGCATGTTCGAGCGTGCGGGCAAGGCTGTCGGGATTATCTAGGAACGCCTTTGCCGGGCGGCGCGTTTGAGCGGGAAAGGAGATTTCCCATGAAAACTACCAATACTGGAAGCGCGACATATGAGGGTTTTGGCAAAAGCGGCAAAGGCCATGTTTCGACCGGATCGGGCGCGCTCGCGGCGCAGCCCTATGGCTTCACCACCCGCTTCGAGGATGAAGCGGGCACCAATCCCGAAGAGCTGATCGCGGCGGCCCACGCCGCTTGCTTCACCATGGCGCTGAGCTTCAAGCTGGCCGAGGCCGGGCATAGCGATGGTGATCTTGTCACCTCGTGCGAGGTCACGCTGGAAAAGGGCGATGGCGGCTGGACGGTCACCAAATCGGCGCTTTCGACGAAGGCAAAGGTGCCCGGAATGGATCAGGCAAGCTTTGAAAACCTCGCCGCCGAGGCGAAAGCGGGATGCCCGATTTCGAAGCTGCTCGACACCGAGATCACGCTCGAAACCGCGTTCGAGGGCTAGTCACGGTCTTCGCGCCGCTCGGGAAAAACCGGCCAGAGCAATTGCTGCCCGAGCGAGGCGGGGGCGAGATTCTCGACGCCATAGCTGGCGGGGTAGCTGCGCGTGATCCGCGCGGTGCCGAACAGCACATCCCACACAAATAGCAAATTGCCGTAATTGCCCTTGTAATGCGTCGCCGGGTCATCGGCATGGCGGCCGTGATGTGCATGGTGGGTCGCGGGCGTCGAGATCACCCGCTCGACCACCCACATCACCGGAGATAGCCAGCCGATCCGGTAGAGCGGCCTGTCCCAAGCCACATCCGAATGCGCGCCGGTAATCACCGTCAGCTTGACGACGATATAGGCAGCATAGACCCAGCCGAGCCCCAGATAGATCAGCACGCCCGACAGCCAGATGCCCGGCATCATCGCGTAGTAAAACAGGTTGTTCCGGTAGACGAGCCGCACGCTCATATAGCGGGCATTGTGATGCGCGCGGTGCAGATTGTAGAGCCACGGAAAGGTGTGGCTCGCGCGGTGCCACCAATATTGCATCATATCGTCGAGCACGAGGAACAGTCCCAGCGCAGGAAGCCAATGCAACTCGCCCAGCGCGCCTGCATATTGCGGTGCGACCACGCCCGAAAGGGCAGCAGCGGCGAACAGCACCGCAGGCTGTGTGAGCGCGAGCAGGACGATCATGCTGACGCTTTCGACAATTGCGTCGTCGCGCGTCTGTTCGGGCTTGGCGAACAGATTGCTGCGCCAGAGTTCCAGCACGGCAAAGCCCGCGAAAATGCAGACAATCGCGATGGTCGAACCGGACATGGGCCTCTCTCCAACTTGCTCGCCAATTGCTTGGGCCCGCAATAGCGGCTAGCTGCGTTGGAGAATGTCTAATATCATACATTCTGTCGCGCCCGCAGGCCGGTCCTTTGCCGCCCCCATGCTGTTTGCGCAGCTCGAGGAAGAATTGCAGCGCCTGCTCCGCGACAAAAGCCCGGTGCGCCGCTTCGCCGATGGCGCGATTATCCAGCAGCGCGGCACCGCGCCCGACGGATTCTGGGTGATCGAGGAAGGCGCAGCCATCGCCGGACAGTTCACCAGCGAAGGCGTGTTTCGCGCGGTGGTTGTGCTGGAATCGGGCGATTCTTTTGGCGAACTCGCCGTATTTGGGCAGACGCCGCGCGTCGTCGATGTCGTGGCACGCGGCGAGGCGCGGCTCCGATACGTCGAGGCCGGGATGTTTGAGCGGCTGCTCCGCGAGTATCCGGTTTCAAGCACCCGCCTGCTCAGCGCACTTTCCTTGCAATTGCAGGAAGCGCTTTCGCTGCTGGCGGGCATCCGGCAAGGCAGTGGCACGGCGCGGCTGGCCATGCTGCTCGCCAATATGGCGGGCCATCGCGGCGAGCCGGTCGCGCTTGATATCACCCAGCAGGAAATTGCCGACCTGCTCGGCCTGACGCGGGCCACGGTCAACACCGCGCTGCGCTCGTTTGAGGAGGCGGGGCTCGTCACGCGCCGTTATGGCGGTCTGACTTGCGTGAGGCCGGATGCGCTGGCGACGATTGCGCGCGACTGACTAAGCGGCGCGTCTAACCGGTGGCTTCGGAAGGCGACGCGAACAGCCAGCCGCCCAACACTGTTGCCGATATCGCCCCGCCGATCTGTGCTGCGATAAAGGCAGGCACATCGCCAGGTGCAATCCCCGCGAACGTGTCCGACAGGCTGCGCACAATGGTGATTGCGGGATTGGCGAAGCTCGTCGAGCTCGTGAACCAATAGGCCGCCACGATATAGAGCGCCACGCCCGCCGGAATCGCCTCCGGCTTGTGGCGGATCATGCCGAAAATGCTCAGCACCAGTCCGAAGGTGGCGATGCCCTCCCCGCTCCACTGTCCAATCCCGGCGCGGGCTTTTGTCGAGAACTGCAAAATCTCCAGATCGAACATCAGATGCACAGCGAATGCGCCCAGCGCACCCGCCGCAATCTGCACCAGCACATAGGCCGCGCCCTCGCTCCAGCCCATTTCGCGCCGCAACGCAAAGGCGAGTGTCACCGCCGGATTGAAATGCGCGCCCGACACTGGGCCGAGCGTCGCGATCAGCACGAAGAGGATCGCGCCCGTCGCAATCGTGTTGGCGAGCAGCGCCAGTGCGACGTTGCCGCCCGCGAGATTCTCCGCCATCACGCCAGAACCGAGCACGCCTGCAAAGAGGAAGAAGCTGCCCAGCGCCTCTGCCGTCAGCCGTTTGGCCAGATATGTGTCAGCCATTCGTTGCCCCTTCCCCATCCCGCCCGATGGCGGTCAGCGCCCTGCGCCAGTCCGCCGGATCGAGCACATCCTCGTCCAGCGCCAGCATCGCCTGCACCCTCTTCGTCAGCCGCGTGTAAGCGGTTTCAAAGCCCGACAGATCGCCGTCGATATGGGAGCCGTCCGCTGCGTAGCCTGCCGGATCGGGAATGCCCCAATGCGCTTGCACCGGATGGCCAGGAAAGACCGGACACGTCTCCCCCGCTGCGTTGTCGCAGACGGTGATGACAGCGTGGATTGGCGGCGCACCTTCGCCAGCAAATTCGTACCAGCTTTTCGAGCGCAGATCGCCTACCGCGTGGCCCTTCGCCGCCAGCAGTTCGAGCGCCAGCGGATTGGGCACCCCCCTCGGCGTGCTCCCGGCGGAGAAGGCGGCGAAGCGCCCCGGTGCGGCATCGCGCAGGATCGCTTCGGCCAAAATCGAGCGCGCAGAATTGGCTGTGCAGAGGAACAGGATGTTGCGCATAGATCAGCCGCAGCACTGCGCCGATGGCACGGGTGGGGCGATGTCCGCGGCATTGCCGTAAACGGTCGCCTCCCCGCTCGTGAAGAAGGCTTCCCAGTTCACCCCGTCAGGGTCCGCGATCCAGCTCTTTTCGCTTTTGGCGTAGCAGCAGGTGGTGCAGCCTTCTTCCAGCACCGGGGCCTTGGCCGCCTCCATCCGCGCATAGACCTCACGCAATTCCTCCGCGCTTTCCGCTTCGATCCCGAGATGCTCGATCCCCAAAGCGGCGTGTTCGTGGGAGATCGCGAAATTGAGGCGCGGATCGTCTAGCATCCACTTCGCGTAATCCTCTTTTCGCACCGTCGGTTCGGCAGCGAAGAGCGCGTTGTAAAAAGCTATCGAGGCGTCGAGATCGCGCACCCCGACGTGAACGTGCATCCGTTTCATCAGCATTGCTCCTTCTTTTGTGCGGCCGATGGAGCGCACCCCGCGCCCTGGCAGCAATTTTCGGTGAGAAAGCCCATCAGCGCATCCATCGCGGCGTAATCGGCGGAATAGATAAGGCTGCGCCCCTCGCGCCGCTGCGCGACAATGCCCGCCTGCTGCAATTGCGCGAGATGGAAGGACAGCGAGGAATTGGGCAAGCCCAGTGTCCGCGCGATCTCTCCCGCCGCCAGCCCTTCGGGCCCCTGCTGCACCAGCAGGCGGAACACGGCGAGGCGGTGATCATGCGCGAGCGCGCCGAGAGCGAGGATGGCAGAATCGGAGTTCATTTCGACTATTATCGAAATGTCTTTCCCGATTGCAAGCTAAATTTCGAGAAAGCTCGAAATTAAAGGTCTTCGATCGAGGTCACGCTGTCACAGGGGTGCGCCGTGCCGTCATCCTCGCCGCCACCCAGCTGCGTGATCGCGAGGAATCCGCCCACCACCAGCACCACGAACAGGGTCGTCATCCAGCCGAGATATTTCTCGATAAAGGCTTTGATGGGCGCGCCGAAGACCTGGAACAGGATGCCCACGACCATGAAAATGAGCGCGCGGCCCGCAATCGCGGCGAGCGCAAAGGTGACCAGGTTCATCCCGATAAAGCCTGCCGTAATCGTCATCAGCTTGAACGGGATCGGCGTTCCGGCGGCAAGGAAGACCGCAATCGCGCCCTGCTCGCGGATATAGCACGCGGCGACGGGGAAGCTCTCGGTAAGGCCGAGCACACCAAGCATCCATTCGCCGATCGCCTCATAAGCCAGCGCGCCGATGGCGTAGCCGAACAACCCGCCGAGCACGCTTGCGATGGTGCAAACCAGCGCAAAGCGGATCGCCTTTTTCGGCTCCGCCAGGCACATCAGGCCGAGCAAAGGATGCGGCGGCACCGGGAAAAAGCTCGATTCGATGAAGGCGAAGAAGGCCAGCCACCATTCCGCCTTGGGATGCGAGGCCTTGTCCATCGTCCAGTCATACAGACCGCGCAGCAGTTTCATCATGGCGGGGGAGCTTTCAGGCAGGTGGGCGCTGGCTGCGCCTCTAGGGAAGCGGCCCATGACGCGCAAGGCGAATGCGCGCGCCTAACAGCAAGTGTCATTGGACAAGCGCGCGGCTCTGGGGCACATCATGTGTGTTCAAGAGGGGGTAGACTATGATTTTCGCTAGCACATCATCGCTTCGAAACGTGCTTTTGGGCAATTTCGGCATCGCCGCCCTGATGGCAGCCGTGCCCGGTGCCGCGAGCGCCCAGGAAGCTGCCGAGGCGGAACCGCAATGCTTCATCATGTACTCAAGCTATGAAAGCGTCACGGCTGTCATCGAAGAAATCGGCTTCTCGCCGGAAAACTATGATGCGCTGTGCCTGCGCTTGGAGGAAGAGGGCCTGGCACTGAGGTTTGATGGTGAATCGCACAGTCTTGATGACCGTGTTGTTGCTTGGGCGACAGTCCGGCTTCTTCGGATCGATTCGGAAATCGCGTCTACCGTCGTGGCAACGAACACGCGCATGCTGATCCGGGATATGCCGCTGGAAGAGGCCCTGCCGCTAATGCAAATGGCTGCGATCGATGAGGCGATGGATCGTCTTTTCCTCGACTTCAACAATCACTACGAGGCACTTCAGGAGGAAGAGGCCCGCCTCGCGGCGCTCTTCGCCGGGGCGGAAAGCTGATCGCACTGTCACGGAGGCACGTCACTCTCCAACAAAATAACCATATTGGCACTTTTGGATTGACATTGTGACGCTGTTCTGGCACATAAGTCGAACATCGCGATAAAGCGAGTCGGCAGCACGGCACCACAAAAGGCGGCCTCCTTCACCGGAGGGCCGCCTTTTTCGTGCCTGCCTGCCGCGAGCGACGACCGGCAGGAGGCTCTATGACCAATATTTTCGAACACGGCCCGCAATGGATGCCGGCATTTCTCACCGCATTGCGCGAAACAAAGGTCGTGGCGAAAGCCTGCAAGGCCGCAGGGGTGCACGATACGACCCCCTATACCCAGCGCAAGCGCAACAGGCAGTTTGCCGAAGCATGGAGTGCCGCGCTCGAAGATCGCGAACCCGAGGACATGACCGCGCAAAGCGGCCTCCATTCCACCAAGGGCGGATGGCAAAATCCCTTCTTCCATGCGCTTGCCGAACGATCGAACGTCTCCGCAGCGGCGAAGGCAGCCAATGTTCCGCTGACCACCGTCTATGCCGAACGGCGCAAAAGCCGCGCATTCGCCGCTCGCTGGGATTCCGCATTGCTCGAAGGCTACGAGAATCTCGAAATGGAATTGCTCGGCTATCTGCGCGCTACTGCACCGGATCACAAAATGGACGTCGCCAACGCACTGCGGCTGTTGGCGGCGCATAAGGAGACGGTCGCGAAAGAGCGCGTGCGGCGCACCAAACGCGACAAGGCAGCCATCCTCGCTAGCCTGAATGCCAAGATCGACAAGATGCGTGAACGCAAGGCTGCGGCGGCGAAGCTGCTGGGAGAAGATGCCTGAGATGGCCGCCGATGAACGCGGCGAATTTCTCGCCGAACTCGAACCGGGAGACCGGCAATCGCTGTTCAAGAGGCTGAACGAGGAGGAATGCGAACGCTATGCAAGCTATTGGCCGTTCTGGGCGCGGGCCGAACAGATGCCGCCGCAAGGGGGCTGGCGGCTATGGCTGATCTGCGCCGGACGCGGCTTTGGCAAAACCCGCGCGGGCGCCGAGTGGGTGCGGCAGATTGTCGAGGAGGACGAAAACGCCCGTTTCGCTCTGGTTGCCCGCTCGCTGGGCGAAGCGCGCGCGGTGATGATCGAAGGCGAAAGCGGCATTCTTGCCTGCTGTGACGCCGACGATGCGCCGCTCTTCGAGCCTTCGCTCCGGCGCCTGACCTGGCCCAATGGCGCGCAGGCAACGCTGTATTCGGCTGGCGAGCCCGAAAGTCTACGCGGACCGCAGCACAGCCATGCCTGGTGCGACGAGATTGCGAAATGGGACAATGCCGCAGGACGTGCCGAAGCCGCATGGGACAATCTGCAAATGGGCTTGCGACTGGGCGACCATCCGCAAGTGGTCGCCACCACCACGCCGCGTGCGGTGCCGCTGATGCGGCGGCTGGTCGGCGACGGCAGCGACCCCGATCTCGTCGTGACACGCGGCACCACTTATGACAACGCGGCGCATCTTCCCGCCGAGTTCCTCGGCGCGATGAAGCGGCAATATGGCGATAGCGCGCTCGGGCGGCAGGAGCTGCGAGGCGAGCTGCTCACCGATGTGGAAGGCGCTTTGTGGACGCGCAGCCTGCTGGAGGCGTGCCGTGTGCCTGCCTGTCTGGAGGACACGGCGCGCACCGTCATCGGCGTCGATCCGCCTGCAAGCGCCAAGGGCGATGCCTGCGGGATTATCGTTTGCGCGCTGACAGCGGATGGCGAGGGCCGCGTGCTGCACGATGCCTCGGTCACCTCGCCCTCGCCCGAACAATGGGCGCGCGCGGTGGCGGTGACGGCGCGCGAATGGAAGGCCGACCGGGTGGTCGC
Organism: Aurantiacibacter sp. KMU-128; assembly: GCF_056933515.1. Lineage (NCBI taxonomy): Bacteria > Pseudomonadati > Pseudomonadota > Alphaproteobacteria > Sphingomonadales > Erythrobacteraceae > Aurantiacibacter > Aurantiacibacter sp. KMU-128. The sequence continues at coordinate 44,964 of NZ_JBXORT010000001.1, read as the reverse complement.
CGAAGCCAATCAGGGCGGCGATATGGTCGCCTCCGTGCTACGCGCGGCGGACTGCGTGATGCCGGTGAAACTGGTGCACGCAAGCCGCGGCAAGGTCGCCCGCGCCGAACCGGTCGCCGCACTCTACGAAGCCGGCCGCGTCGCCCATGTCGGAATGCTGCCTGAGTTGGAAGACCAGATGTGCGGAATGCTGACCGGCGGCGGCTACGAAGGCCCCGGCCGCTCGCCCGACCGCGCCGACGCACTGGTATGGGCGCTGACCGAGCTGATGCTCGAGAAGCCGAGGGCGGTGCCTAGGGTTCGGGGGCTATAGCCTGCTCTGAATGCCATTCCGATTGACGGTCTTCGACCACTTGCGTGTAAATCACTTCATCAACGATGATCGCATCATAATACTCACCGAAAATGCCACAGGGGATTTGTCGCCCCGCAAACGAGACACGGAGAACCGTGGCCCTCTCGTCCAAGGTATAGGGCTCAAGCGGGGTGCCTCTCACAATGAGCGAGACCTGACGATCAGGAAATCGCCATGCTTCTTCAGGAGTCAATACACGTCCGGCAGTGAAGTGGTCGAACTCGAAATCGTTCGCCCAAGTCCCTTCAAAACGAGTCTGCTCGACTGGTGGGAGGCATCGCTCCGAATGCGCAACTATGTCGCGATCCGAACTCACGTCGAAACACTCTACGAATTCAGGATCGTCGGGTTGTGGGCACGATGTTGGCGGCTGGTCGCTGCTGCATCCAGCGATCAGGCTTGCAGCGGCAACCAAAGCAATCTCACGCACCGTCACTCTCTTCCCATGGATCGCCAATGGCAACACCCTAACCTCTAAAGAAGTATTGTCACCCCCGCGCAGGCGGGGGTCCAGCTGGATTGTGCTTTGCACGTCTGCGACTCCCCGCCTGCGCGGGAATGACGAGGTGAAAGTCCAGAAACAAAGGAACCCCCATGTCATTCCTCACATCGTTACGCTCCGCCATCAAGGGCGGGGCGCCTTCGCGCGTGCCGCTTGCACGCACATTTTCCGCCCCTTGGGGGATCGCGTATGAGAGCGGCGGCGTCAGGCCGCCGTTTTCGTATCGGGATGCCGTGCAGCGCGCTTACCTCGACAATCCGGTGGCGCAGCGCAGTGTGCGGATTGTGGCCGAGGGGGTGGGCAGCGCGCCGCTCACCGAGGCCGATCCTGCCGCCACCGCGCTCATCCGCGCCAGCAGCGGTGGGCAGTCGCTGCTCGAAACGCTCGCCGCGCATCTGCTGCTGCATGGCAATGCTTTCGTGCAGATCGCCCGCGATGGCGCGGGCCAGCCGGTCGAGCTCTACGCGCTGCGGCCCGAGCGGGTGTCGATCATCCAGGGTGAGGACGGCTGGCCTGCCGCCTATCGCTATCGTCTTGGCGAGCGCACGCTCGAACTGCCGGTGGAAGACGCCGATGGCTGGCCCACCATCATCCACTTGAAGGGCTTTCACCCGACAGACGACCATTACGGCGCGGGGTGCCTATCGGCGGCGGCGCAGGCGGTGGCGATCCACAATGCGGCGGCAGACTGGAACCGCGCGCTGCTCGAAAACGCCGCCCGGCCTTCGGGCGCGCTGACCTATGACAGCGGCGAGACGGGCGGGCTTACCACCGAGCAATATGAGCGGCTGAAGGCGGAGCTGGCGCAGGCCTATCAGGGCGGCGGCAATGCCGGGCGGCCGATGCTGCTTGAAGGCGGGCTGAAATGGCAGAGCCTTGCCTTGTCGCCCGCCGATATGGACTTTGCCGAGCTGAAAGCCGCCGCCGCGCGCGACATTGCGCTCGCTTTCGGGGTGCCGCCGATGTTGCTCGGCCTGCCGGGCGACAACACCTACGCCAATTACCGCGAGGCGAACCGCGCGCTGTGGCGGCTCACCCTGCTGCCGATGGCGGAGAATCTGCTGGGCGCGCTCTCGCAAGGGCTTGCGCCGTGGTTCCCCGGCCTTGCGCTGGCGGTCGATCTCGACCGCGTGACCGCGCTGTCCGAAGACCGCGAACGGCTCTGGAGCCAGGTGAGCGCGGCGGACTTCCTCGATGACGATGAAAAACGCGCATTGCTGGGCCTGCCCGAACGCAAAGCCCCAGCCCGCGCCCAAACGGGAGACAGCCAATGATCCGCGAAGATATGCTCGCCGCCCTGATCGCGCAGGCGCAGGGCAATGGCGCCGACCTCGTCACCCTGCGCGCGATTGTCGAGGAAGCGAGCGAAGTCGGCGCGCGCCGCGCGGTCGAGAAGCTGGGGCTGGGTGATGACAGCGCGCAGCAGGATCTCGACGAGTTGCGCGATCTCTTGGGCGCGTGGCGGACCGCCAAATCCTCCGCGTGGAAAGCGGTGATCGACTGGTGCGTGAAAATCGTCGGCGCGCTGTTGCTGATCGGCATTGCGGTGCGGCTGGGCGTGCCGGAGATTGTGCGGTGACGGCGCTTTACCAACCCACCCTCCGCCAATCCCCCTCCCCGAGGGGAGGGGTTAGGGGTGGGGGCTCGGCGCCGGTTACTGCCGCCGTACAGCCACCCCCAGCCCCTCCCTCAAGGGAGGGGAGTTTAAGGATTGCCGGATACGCCGCGCTGTTTGCCATTCCCGATGGCGCGCGCGACACGATTTTGCCCGGTGCCTTCAGCCGCACACTGGCCGAGCGCAAAGCACCGCTCCCGCTCTATTGGCAGCACCGTCCCGACAGTCGGGCAGGCGCAGAAAGAATTCACCGTCAACGAAGCGCTCGCGCGGCTTGACGGGCTGCTCCATCCGGCTGTTCTGGGCGAGGCCGATACGCCCCCCGCTTCGCCCGCCGACGGCGAGTGCTGGATCGTCGGCACGACTCCGACTGGCGACTGGTTGGGCAAAGCGGGCGCGCTTGCCTGTCGCCAGGCGGGCAATTGGCTGTTTGTCTCTCCGCAAGACGGAATGCGCGTGTTCGACGCCTCGCTTTCGGCTTTCCGCTGCTTCGCAGCGGGTTGGTCACTGCCCGATAGCATCACCGCACCCACGGGCGGCGCGGTAGAGGACAGCGAAGCGCGCGCTGCCATCACTGGCCTGATCGCCGCGCTTGTGGAAGCGCGCATTCTCTCCGCGACATAGGGAACCGGGCGCGGCATAGAGGGGTTATACCAGCAAACCACCACGCCAAAGGAAACCCTCATGCTTCGTCATTCCGTCCTGCTCGCTTCCCCGATTGCCCTTGTCGCGCTGGCAGGCTGCCAGACGGTGTATGAGGAAGCCGCAAGCGAGATCGCCACGGCGCAAATCCGTGACCGGAGCGGCGCGAATGTCGGCACCGCGCGGCTCTATTCCTTGGGCGGCGAAGTAACTGTCGGCGTCAGCTTCTCCGGCCTGCCCGCAGGGACGAAGGCGGTGCATCTGCACACCGCAGGCGATTGCAGCGCGGCAGATTTTACCTCGGCTGGCGGGCATCTGAACCCCGGCGGGCACGAACACGGCACGGCCAACCCACGCGGCGCGCATCTGGGCGATTTGCCCAATGTCACCATCGCCGCCGATGGCTCGGGCACGATGAGCACGGTGCTACGCGGCACGCTGGAGGGCATTTCCGACGACATTTTTGACGCCGATGGCACCGCGATTGTGGTGCATGAAGGGCCGGACGATTATCGCAGCGATCCCGCCGGTGCTGCGGGCAGCCGCATCGCCTGCGGTGTTGTGACCGCCAGCTAGGCGGGTTCCGCAGCGTAGGGCGTCGTATCGACCAGCCCTGCTTCGGCAAAACCCTTGCGCCGCAAGCGGCAGCTGTCGCATTCGCCGCAGGCAATGCCCGCAGGCGTCGGATCGTAGCATGACCAGCTCCACGCCGGATCGAGCCCCAGCCGGTGGCATTCGCGCGCAATATCCGCCTTGGTCATATGCTGGAGCGGGGCGTGGATCGTGAAGGGCCGACCCTCCACCCCTTGCTTGGTGCCGAGCCGCGCGGTCTCGGCGAAGCTGGCGATGAATTCGGGACGGCAATCGGGATAGCCCGAATAATCGAGCGCGTTGACGCCGATGAACAGGTCGCTCGCCCCCGAACTTTCGGCAAACGCCGTGGTGAGCGCCAAAAACAGCAGGTTGCGTGCTGGGACATAGGTGACCGGAATATCCTCACCGACACCCGTTTTGGGCACGGCAATATCATCGGTCAGCGCCGAGCCGCCAAACTGCCGCAAATCGAGCGGCATGGTGACGTGCCGCTCCACCCCCAGTTTCTCGGCAATCACTTTCGCCGATTGCAATTCACGCACATGGCGCTGGCCGTAATCGATGGTGATCGCGTGCAGGGCAAACCCTTGCTCGCGGGCAATGGCCGCGCTCACCATGGAATCGAGCCCGCCTGACAGCAGGATGACGGCAATTTTGTGCGAATCGGTCATGCACCGCGCGCTAGGACGCTTGGGCGCTGGCGACAAGGTTCAAACCGGCGCTGCTTAGCACGTAGCGGAAGTGCGCCGCGCCTCGCCCACCGTCGAGAAGGGCCTGCCGCCGACAATGCCCTGCGAATCTATTTGCACCAGGCTGTTGCCTTCGCGGCGAATGGTCGTGCGGCCATAGCCATTGCCGCGGCAAGTATACTGCACGGTCACTTCATCCGCCCCGTCGCGCACGATGAATTGCTCGCAGTCTGGCTGGCGGTGACGGATCTGGATCAGCTCACGGCCGGTTCGCAGACAAATCCGCTGGCCCGGCTCACCCGAGCGGAAAGTCAGCGTCCAGCTGCCCCGATCGAGATTGTCGAGCATCTCCAGCTCGGGAGCCTGCGCAGCGGCGGGCGCGACGGCATAGGCCGCTGCGATCGCCGCCATGCCCAGCTTGATCATGCCCGTTCCACGCATTGTCATGTTTCCAATATTCATGCTCACCCTATAAAACGCACAAGATGAACGACGAGTTGCACTTTTTGAGCGGCCAGCCGTTGGAGCTCGTCAATCCTGAATGGCAAACTGCTTCGAGCAGAACGCGCAATCAACCAGAATGAGACCGTCTTCATTAGCCATGTCGCGCCGTTCCTCCTTGGGGAAACGCGACAGCACGGACTCGTAATAGGCGGCCGTGCAGCGGCAGCCCTTGGTCAGATTTTCGCCCGGAAGGATGCGCACTTCGCGCTCTTCATGGTACAGTCGCCAGACGAGTTCTTCCAACGACAGCAGCGTATCCGCCAATTCCTCATGGCGGAGGCTCTCGGCCATGAGAGATACGTGTTCCCATTCGGGCAGGTCGTGCCGGACATGGAGCCGCTCGCGCCCTTCCTCGCCATCGGGCAAATGTTGCACCAGCAGGCCTGCCGCCAAACAGCCGTCAGGACCGGAGCTGATTGCGGTGCGGATCCGGGTGGGCACCTGCTCGCTCTTGGCGAAATAATTCTCCACCGCGCCCGCCAGCGAGTCCCCTTCGAGCGGCACGATCCCCTGGTACCGCTTGCCATTGCGCGCGATTTCGAAAGTGATCGCAAGATGTCCTTCGCCAAACAGCGTTTGCAGCGAGGCGCTGGTGCCGACATCGGCGGTCATCTGCGGATCGTGCTGGATATAGCCGCGCAGCTGCCCGGCGCGATAATCGCAGACGAGCAGATTGGCCACGCCGCCCTTGCTCTGTGCCTGCAGCGTCAGCTGGTCACCGTGATCCTTCAGCAGCCCCCCCATCAGCGCGGTCAGCACCAGCGCCTCGGCCAGACAATGGGTCAGCGCGGGCGGGTAGTCATGCGCGCCAAGGATTTCCTCCAACACCGGCCCCAGCCGCACCACGCGCCCGCGGCAGTCACGCTCGGGCAGGGTGAAACCGAGCAATTTGTCGGAGAAAGTCTGGGTCTGGATCGTGCTCATGCGGGCAATATGGGGGGCGAGGAAGCTATTGTAAGCCGCTTTAGCCGATCAGGCCAAAGCACCACAGCAGCACCGACTTCTGCGCATGGATGCGGTTCTCTGCCTCGTCGAACACGACCGATTGCGGCCCTTCGAACACCTCCTCGCTCACCTCGTCACCGACATGGGCAGGCAGGCAATGGAGGAAAATCGCATCGGGCTTCGCCTGCGCCATCAGCGCCGCATCGACGCGGTAGGGCTGCATCGCGGCGAGCTTTTCGGCGCTGTCCGCCTGCCCCATGCTGACCCAGGTATCGGTGACAAGCACATCGGCGCCTGCTGCGGCAGCGCGCGCATCCTGCGTCAGCGTGACCGTGGAACCGGCGGCACGCGCCAGCTCCACAAATTCCGCTTCCGGCTCATACCCTGTGGGGGTTGCCACGCGCACGTTGAATTTCATCAACGCGGCGGCCTCGAGGATCGAATGCAGCACATTGTTGCCATCACCGAACCACGCAACTTCGAGTCCCGGTAGCGGTTTCCTGTGCTCGATCATGGTGAGCAGGTCAGCAACGATCTGGCAGGGATGCGACCGGTCGGTCAGCCCGTTGATGACAGGCACGCTGGCGTAGCGCGCCATTTCCTCGATCTTCGCATGATCGTCGGTGCGCACCATGATGGCATCGGCCATCCGGCTGAGCACGCGCGCGGTATCGGCGACGCTTTCCCCGCGCCCCAATTGCGTCGTCCCCGCGTCGAGGACAATCGCACTTCCCCCCAATTGCCGCATTGCGATATCGAAACTCACCCGCGTGCGGGTCGAGCTTTTCTCGAACACCATCGCCAACACGCGCCCGTCGAGCGGTTTGTCCGCATCCGGCTTGCCCTTGGGCCAGCTGGCGCGCGAAGCCTTGCGCGTGATCGCATCGTCGATCATCGCAGCAATGGCATTTCCGCCCGCATCGGACAGGTCGAGGAAGTGGCGCAGCGCCATTATGCGGCCTCGGCAGGCTCGAACGAGGCGGCACCGGCAGAAAGCTTCTCCAGAAACTCGTCCATCTCTGCATCGCCGATCACCAGCGGCGGCAAAATGCGCAGGGTCGAATCACCTGCCGCCACCGTCAGCAGCTGGTGATGATCGCGCAGATGCACCATGAAGGGCCGCGGTTCGATCTTCATCTTGAGGCCGAGCATCAATCCCATGCCGCGCACGCTTTCGAACAGGTCGGGGTAATTACCGATAAACTGTTCCAACCGCGCCCGCAGGCGTTCGCCCTTGGCTCGCACTTCGCCGAGGAATTCCTCATTGGCGACCGCATCCATCACCGCCATGCTCGCGGCCATAGCGAGCGGGTTGCCGCCATAGGTGGAGCCGTGCGTCCCGAACACCATCCCGCGTGCTGCCTTTTCGGTGGCAAGGCAGGCACCCATCGGGAAGCCGCCGCCCAGCCCCTTGGCGCTGGCAACGATATCGGGGGTGATGCCATACTGCTCGTAAGCGTATAGCGTGCCGGTGCGCGCGACGCCGCATTGCACTTCATCGAGCACCAGCATCAGATCATGTTCGTCCGCCAGCTGCCGCAGGCCGGTCATGAATTCTTGGCTGGCCGGACGGATACCGCCTTCGCCCTGCACCGGCTCGACCAGAAAGCCTGCGGTGTGCGGCCCGATCGCTGCCTTCGCGCCTTCCAGATCGTCGAAATCTACATAGCGGAAGCCGGGCAGCAAGGGGCTGAAGCCCTTGTGCATCTTTTCCTGATTTGACGCGCTGATCGTCGCCATGGTGCGACCATGGAAGGCGTTCTTGAAGGTGATGAGCTCGTACCGCTCTTCATTGCCCTCATGCTGGTGATAGGCGCGCGCGGCCTTGATCGCGCATTCCACCGCTTCTGCGCCCGAATTGGTGAAGAACACCGTGTCGGCGAAAGTCGTGTCGACCAGCTTCTGCGCCAGTTCTTCGCCCTGCGGACTGCCATAAAGGTTGGAGACGTGCATAAGCGTTTCCGCCTGCCGTTGGATCGCCCCGATCAGCCCCTTGTGGCTGTGGCCGAGCAGGTTCACCGCGATCCCGCTGGCAAAGTCGAGATAGCGGGTGCCGTCCTCGTCGATCAGGTGGCAATGCTCACCGCGCACCGGGCGCACGCCGCAACGGGGGTAGACGGGCATTAGCGGAGTAATCGTCATCGGGAAAACGTCCTTCAAAACGCGAAAAAGAGAACGGCGGCCGGGCCTTGCTGGTCCGACCGCCTGTTCTTTGCGTCTTTAGGACGAGGCAGGCAGCCGGTCAAACCTCACCGCCTGAATTTTGCTGCGGGTTCAGCCCTGAACCGGCACCAGATTGACGGCAGAATATTTGCCGCGTCGATCGACTTCGAGATCGAACTCGAAACGGTCGCCCTCCTCAATGCCTTGGATGCCCGAACGCTCCACCGCGCTGATATGCACGAAGGCATCTTCCTTGCCATCATCGCGGGTGATGAAGCCGAAGCCCTTCATCGCATTGAAGAACTTGACCGTGCCAACAGCCTTCTCGCCGGTCAATTCACGCTGCGGTGCGGCCTTTGCGGGAGCGGCGATAACATCGCCGACAACCTGCAGATCAGCAGCCGACACTTTGCCGCCACGATCCACCAGATTGAACTGCAGCTCTTGCCCTTCAGCAAGGCCATCGAGCCCGGCGCGTTCCACTTGGCTGATGTGCACGAACACATCATCACCGCCCTCGTCGAGCTGGATGAAGCCGAAGCCTTTCTGGGCGTTGAAGAATTTGACCTTGCCCGACCCGGTGCCGACAACTTGGGCGGGCATGCCGCCACCGCCACCACCAGCGCCGCCGCGCGGGCCACCGCTGCCGCCGCCACGGAAACCACCGCCGCCGCGCGGGCCGCCACCGCCACCGCCACCGCCGCGGAAGCCGCCGCCGCCGCGATCGTCATTGAAGCGGTCACCGCCGCCACCGAAGCCGCCACCGCCGCCTCCGAAGCGGTCATTCCCACCGTCGCGCCAGCCGCCGCGTTCCATCGGCGGCGGTCCGCCGTCCATGAACGGATCGAAGTTGTCTTCGCCGAAACCATCCCGCTTGTCTCGACCCCTGCCGCGACGTCCTTTGTCGTAACCCATGTAAACCAGAAACCTTGTCTTCGCGCCCTGCAATATCTTGGCCGGAGCTGCGGACGAACTCATCACCGGCCGGGGATACAAGACAATTCCCGCATCTCCGTCGCTGGTCTATAGCTGTAAATTGGTCGCGACGCGAACAATTTAAGATTGCAGCAAAATGACAGTTGTGATTCAGCAACGCCCTTGCATCGGGCCGGTCGAACCGCCACGTCGCAACGGGCAATTCTTGAACAGGCGGGGAGCAATGAGGTGAGCGATTTTCGCAGGCTTTCGGATACGGTGTGGGCAAGCCCGCAGATCAGCACCAGCGATATCGCCGAGGCGGCGGCGCAAGGATTCACGCTGGTCATCAATAACCGGCCCGACGACGAAGAAGCCAACCAGCCCGATGGTGCCTGCATCGAAGAGGCTGCGCGCGATGCCGGTATGAGTTACGTCACAATCCCTATCGATCATACAGGCATTTCGGACGAAAAGATCGCGGCGATGGCGGATGCGCTGGCTGGCCTCGAAGCGGGCGATAGGGCGCTCGCCTATTGCCGGTCGGGCACACGCTCAACCTTCCTCTGGTCTTTGGCGCAGGCTTCAACGGGTGCCGATCCCGATGCGCTGATCGAGGCAGCGGCGGGCGCGGGATACAATACGGCGAGTATGCGGACCGCCATGCAGATGCTGGCGGAAAAGGCGCGCGGTTAGGTAACGCCGCGCATGAATGCAGAGCTTTTGCAATTTGGCGGCAGCCTGCTGGCGATCACGCTTTTGGTGCTGCTGGCGCATTGGCTCGGCTTTTCGCGCGGCGCACAGCTCAATAGCGAGGACGAAGCACGCGAGCTCCTGGCGCTGGCCCCCGGCGGATTTGCGGCGACCGAAATCGCGCTCGCTGCTGACGGAGCAGGCGCAATTGCGCAGGACGGTGCTGGCCGGCTCGCCGTTTTGAAGCCGCATGGCGGCCGCTTTGTCGCGCAACACCTTCCCCCTGACATTTTGATCGAGGCGCAAGGCGAGACGCTGAGCGTGCACACCAGCCCGCCGCTCACCTTGCCGATGGGCGCTCTCGCTCAGCAATGGGCGCGCGCCGCATCTGCTGATAGATAGCGCCCATGCCGTTCGATCCCGTTGCCTTTGCGATTCCCGTTTTCATAGTGCTCGTCATCGCGGAGATGCTGTGGGCGCGGCGGCGCAATCCGGCAGCTTACGAATCGCGCGACACCGCGACCTCGCTCGCCATCGGATTGGGAAGCACGGTTGCTGGAGCGCTGACGGGCGGCGCAGTTGTCGCCATGCTGGTCTGGGCGCATTCGGTGAGTCCGCTCAGCATCGGCTGGGTTTGGTGGGCGTGGCCGCTCTGCTTCGTGCTCGACGATCTCGCCTATTACGCCTTCCACCGCAGCGCCCATCGCGTCCGCTGGTTCTGGGCTAGCCATGTGAACCACCATTCGAGCCAGCACTACAATCTCTCGACAGCACTCCGGCAAAGCTGGACGGGCTTCTTCGCGATCACCTTCGTCTTCCGCCTGCCCTTGGCATTTGCCGGTTTCGAGCCGGGAATGATCCTCGTCTGCGGCGGTTTCAACCTCATTTACCAGTTCTGGATCCACACCGAGCGCATCAAGCGGATGCCGCGCTGGTTCGAAGCGGTGATGAATACGCCGAGCCACCACCGTGTGCATCACGCCGTGAACCCGCGCTATCTCGACAGGAATTATGCGGGCACTTTCATCATCTGGGACAAGATGTTTGGCACGTTCGTGGGCGAGGATGATGCAGACCCGATCCGCTACGGGATTGTCAGCCAGCTCGGCACGTTCAATCCGCTGAAGGCGGTGTTCCACGAATGGGCGGCGCTAATCAAAGACCTGTGGCGCGCGCCTTGGCGGCACAAGCTAGGCTATCTGATCCGCGAGCCCGGCTGGACGCATGATGGCAGCCGCGAAACCTCCGACATGATCCGCGCCCGCTGGGAACGCGAGCGAAGCAAAGGCTAGCTGCCCGAGCCGGGGCCGAACATGATCTCGACCCGGCGGTTCTGCGCTTCGCGCACCCCGTCGGCGGTCGGCACCCGCGAACGGGTTTCGCCAAAGGCTTCGGCGGTCAGCATATTCCCGGGCACTCCACGATCCGCCAGATAGGCCCGTACCGCAGCATTCCGGCGCTGCGATAGGGTGACATTGTAGCCCTGCGGCCCGGAACGGTCGGCATGGCCAGCGAGCATCACTGATACATTGTCGCAGTCGCCATAGGCGCGGGCAACCGAATCGAGCACCTGTGCGGCATCGGCTGTAATCGCGGCCTGATCCCAGTCGAAATAGACAATGTACGGGCCGCGCTCGCATGGGGGCGGAGGTGGAACCACCGGGTTCGGCAAAGGATTGCGGACTGGCTGAGGTCGCTCCACGGTCGCAACCGGTGGCGCGCTCGGCTGGATCACCGGAACTTCGCGGCCGCCGCCAAACCGCACCATCAGCCCCAACGAAAGGCTGTGCGTCGCCAGTTCGAATTGCGTATCGCGCCCCAGACTGTCATCGACTTCAAATTCCAGCGTGCTGAAATAGCGGTAGCGCAGACCAAGATCGGCGCGGTCACTTATGGGCAGACGCGCTTCGGCAAGCGCCTGCCAAGCCCATTCGCTGTCGCTCGCATCCAGATGCGCGATGGTGCTTCCTGCCAGCGCCGTATCTGCCTGCATCCAGCTCCGGCCGACGCCGCCGCCTAGGGCGAAGCGCAGGCCATCCTCCTCGCCAAATTCTGCCAGCGTGTTGGCCATCAGCGATGCGAGCGAAAAATCCCCGTCATAGGCCACGCGACCGTTGAAAAGTGCCTCACCACCTTCAGGCAGACCCTGAGTTGCCACGCTGATCTCTTCTGCGCCGAAGCTCTGGTACGAGCCTTCAATCTCGGTGCGCAGCCAGTCCCAGCGGTAGCCCGCACGAACGGAAGCACCCCAGCCGGTAGTCCCACTGGTCGTGGCATCTTCGCGGACGCCGGCAATATCGCTGCTGAACTCCACCGGCAGCACCGCGCCGGCATCTGCTGCCAGGTAGGGGCCGCTGTCCTGAGCCGCAGCCGGGACCGCCAGCGCGATCAGTGCCATTCCCGCTAAACGTTCCGCAATCACCCGCATCGCACCCCCCCGCCCATGCCTTTGGACAATTCTACGCGTGTCACGCGCCGCGCGCAATCGCGGTTGAACGGCTCCCTACAGCGCGAGCTCGCCGCTTTCGCCGGTGCGAATGCGGGTCACGCCAGCCAGTTCGAGAACGAAGATTTTTCCGTCGCCGATCTGGCCGTTGTTCGCCGCATTGCGGATGGTTTCGACAATCTGCGGGGCAAGCGCATCATCGCAGGCGATTTCCAGCCGCACCTTTGGCAGCATATTCACCGCATATTCGGCGCCGCGATAGATTTCGGTCTGGCCTTTCTGGCGCCCGAACCCCTTTGCCTCGCACACGGTCATGCCGGCAACGCCAATTCCCGCAAGCGCTTCGCGCACATCTTCCAGCCGGTGCGGCTTGATAACGGCAATGACGAGTTTCATGACGCAGCCCCCTGTTTCCAGAAAATTTCGACCAGCTTGTGCGGCGCAGACGCGCGGCTGGCAAGGGTCCTCTCACCAAGCGGGCACAAAAAAGGGGCCGGAGCGGGTGGCTCCGGCCCTTGGCAGTTTCAACGTTCGCAGGAGGAACGAGGTGAGGCAGGGCCGGGGAGAGAGAGGAGAGGTCCCGGCCCTGCCAAACTTGGGTTAGTTGTAAGCGCGCTCTCCATGTTCGGAGATGTCGAGGCCGTTGACTTCGGCTTCCTCGTCAACCCGCAGGCCAACCAGCGCCTTGGTCACGAGACCGGCGATCAGTGTACCGACACCGGCCCAGACGATCGTGATCAGAACGCCCTTGATCTGGATCCAGAGCTGCACGCCGAGCGGGTTCGCGGTGTCGCCAGCGGGCCCGCCAAGGAACGCCTGATAGACCACCGCCGTGCCGATCGCGCCGACGATGCCGCCCACGCCGTGGATGCCGAAAGCATCGAGCGAGTCGTCATAGCCGAACTTGCCCTTCACCTTGGCCACAGCGATGTAGCAGACGAGCGAGGAGATAATGCCGAGCAGGATAGCGCCGAACGGGCCGCTATTGCCCGCAGCAGGCGTCACCGCGACAAGACCGGAAATCACGCCCGAGCAGAAGCCGAGTGCAGAGCCCTTGTGGCCCGCCAGTTTCTCGATCACCATCCACGCAAGGCCGCCCGCTGCCGTGGCAACGAAGGTGTTGATCATGGCAAGACCAGCAGAGCCGTCAGCTTCGAGCGCCGAACCGGCGTTGAAGCCGAACCAGCCCACCCACAGCAGACCCGTGCCAACCATGGTCAGCGTCATCGAGTGCGGCGGCATCGGCTCTGCCGGATAGCCGCGACGCTTGCCGAGGAGGTAAGCAAGCACCAGGCCCGAGACACCGGCATTGATATGCACCACGGTGCCGCCAGCGAAATCGAGCGCGCCATCGACAAAGAGGAGCCCGTTTCCTGCCCACACCATGTGGGCGATCGGGAAATAGACGATGGTCAGCCACAGCGGCACGAACAGCATCGTCGCGGCGAACTTCATCCGCTCCGCCGTCGCGCCAAGGATTAGCGCAGCGGTGATCGCGGCGAAGGTCATCTGGAAGCTGATGAAGACGTATTTGCTGATGACTTCATCGGTAAAGGTAGCCGCCGTACTGCTGGCATCGGTGCCGGAAAGGAAGTAGCTGCCGCCGCTGATGAACAGGCCCAGCGTGCCTTCATAGGACGTGTCGCCGAAAGCCAGCGAATAGCCCCACATCACCCAGATCAGCATCGCAAGCGCCGCTGTGGCACCGATCTGCGTCATGGTGGACAGCATATTTTTCGAGCGGGTGAGGCCACCATAGAATAGCGCCAGACCCGGCAGGATCATCAGCAGGACGAGGATCGTCGAGGTCATCATCCAGGCGTTGTTGCCAGGATTGGGAACCGGCGCAGGAGCCGCCGCCATGGCGGGCCCCGCAACGAGCAGCGCGGCCGTTGCAGCAGCGCCAAGCTTGAAGAGAGATGTTTTCATTGAAGCTGACCCCTGTTTTACAGCGCGGTTTCGTCGGTTTCGCCGGTGCGGATGCGCGTGGTCGATGCCAGATCGAGCACGAAGATCTTCCCGTCGCCGATGCTTTGCGTGGTGGCGGTTTGCTGGATGGTTTCCACCACCTTGGGTGCCAGCTCATCACTCGTCGCGATTTCCAGCTTCACCTTCGGCAGCATATTCACCGAATATTCGGCGCCGCGATAGATTTCCGTCTGGCCCTTCTGCCGACCGAAGCCTTTGACTTCCGAGACGGTCATTCCGGCAACGCCGATCCCGGCAAGCGCTTCGCGCACCTCGTCCAGCTTGAACGGCTTGATAATGGCGATGACAAATTTCATGCCTGACCCCTGTTTTATGCCGGAGGAATTCCCGGCTGGAGGATCAATCAGCAAACTCCGTGCCAGTTACTCTTTGCACTTGTTTCTCAAGGAGAGTCGCGCATTTGCCGAGAATTGCCGATGCTGCATCGCACAAGAATCAGGCAGGTGCGCCTATTTTTCGGGCAGATCGGCCCGCTCCAGCACCAACCGCGCGATGATCGGCAGATGATCGGACGCTTGCCGCGCCAGCGTGCTCGAATGCACAAGAGAAGACACCAGCCGCCAATGCGGTGTGTGCATCACGCGGTCGAGCGCCAGCAGCGGACGGCGCGCGGGAAAGCTCTTGCCCGGCTCCACCATCTGCCAATGTGCGGCCAGTCCGCGATCGCCGCCGATGGGGCGCAGCCACTCATTGCAATCGCCCAGCATCACCGCAGGCAGGCCGGGCGCGCGGCTGGCATTGCACAGATGCGCGAATTGCCGCTTGCGCGCTAGTCCGCTTAGGTCGAGGTGCATCGCGGTCACGCAAATCTCCCGCCCCTGCGCCACCAGCCGCGCCCGCACAGCGCCGCGCGGTTCGAGCCGCGGCAGCCGCTCGGCCGCTATATCGGCGATGCCTATGCCCACGCGAACCAACAGCGCATTGCCGTGCCAGCCCATGCTGGCAGGTTTGGTCGGAACGGCGGCCACCTGCCAGCCACGTTCTTCAATGTCGCGCAGATCGAGCACGCTCTGCCGGTTGCCAAAGCGGATATCGACTTCCTGCAAAGCGACGATATCGGCGGCGAGCTCGTCCACCACGTCAAGAATGCGCACCGGATCGCGGCGGCCATCGAGCCCCACGCCCTTGTGAATGTTGTAGCTGGCGAAAGTCAGCTGCACCGCGCGGCGCCCGTCACTCGCCGCTGATATAGCGGTCGGTCTTGCTGGTGGGCAGGCCGTCTATGCTGCCCGGATGCGCCTGCCGCTTGGCCAGCCACTTCTCTTCATCAACGCCGCTATGCGCCTTCACCAGCGTGTTGCGCTCGGACTTCAGCTCCATAAATGGCACGCCCCAGCCGCAGCTCGTCTGCACGCTTTCGACCGCGATATCGAATATCTGCCGCGTGCCGGGGAGCAGCGTGAAGTGCCGCGTCAGTTCCTCCCAGCCATCATCCGCCGGCAGCACCGGCGTGCCGCGCCCGTAAATGCGCAGGATCAGCGCAGGCTGCTCAAAATTGCAGAACATGATCGTGATGCGGCCATCTGCCAGCAGATGCGCATTGGTCTCGTTCCCCGAACCCGCGAGGTCGAGCCACGCGACGCGGGCAGGCGAAAGCACGCGGAAAGCATCATAGCCCTTGGGCGAGAGATTGATCCGCGCATCCGCCGCCGCCGTGGCAACAAAGAACACAGGCTGGCGTTCGATCATGGCGATGTGTTTGTCGGTGAGCGTGTCGGAAAAGTCGGCCATAGCGGCGAGCCTAGGCCCGTGCGCCACGCTTGTCACCGCTCCTTCGTGGCCGAGAACACGATCTCAGGGTTCTTTTCCTGCTGGTAACCGACATCCCACGGGCTCTTGGCCATGAACACCAGATCGCCGTCGCGGTCTTTGCCGAGATTGCCCTGGTTGAAGCGTTCGAACTCGTCGATCTTGGCTTGCGGCCCTTTGAGCCAGCGCGCGGTCGCGAAAGGCGAGGGTTCGAGCGCGGCCTCCACCTTGTATTCCGCCTCCAGCCGCGAGATCAGCACTTCCAACTGCAACTGCCCGACCACGCCGACAATGCTCGATCCGCCGATGATCGGGTAAAACACCTGGATCACGCCCTCTTCGGACAAATCGTCCAGCGCCTTGCGCAACTGCTTGGTTTTGGTCGGGTCTCTAAGCTGCACCCGGCGCAGGATTTCCGGCGCGAAATTGGGCAGGCCGGTAAAGCGGATAGTGTTCTTTTCAGAAAGCGTGTCGCCCACGCGCAAAGTGCCGTGGTTGGGAATGCCGATAATGTCACCGGGGCTGGCAGTATCGGCAATCTCGCGATCCTGCGCGAAAAACAGGATGGGCGAATGCACCGCAATCGGCTTGCCCAAACCGCTCGGCGTCAGTTTCATGCCGCGTTTAAAAGTGCCCGACACTTGCCGCATAAAGGCAATGCGGTCGCGGTGGTTGGGGTCCATATTCGCCTGCACCTTGAAGATGAAGCCGGTGACCTCGTCGCGCTCAGGCCCGATTGTCTCCTCACCCGCCGGTTGCGGACGCGGCGGCGGAGCGTAACGGGCAATCGCGTCGATGAGCTCCTCCACCCCGAAATTCTTCAGCGCAGAGCCGAAATAGACGGGCGTCAGATCGCCATTGCGATAGGCTTCCAGATCAAGCTCGGGATAGCCCGCGCGCGCCAGTTCGATTTCCTCGGCATAGTTTTCCGGGATTGCGGCGTCGGCATCGCGCTTGCCCAGATATTCCTTCGAGCCACCTTCGGGCCGCGCGACCTCGCCGGTGCGGAAGTCCAGCAGGCCTTCGAACAGACCGCCCATGCCGATGGGCCACATCTG
The DNA here is from genome assembly GCF_056933515.1 of Aurantiacibacter sp. KMU-128. Lineage (NCBI taxonomy): Bacteria > Pseudomonadati > Pseudomonadota > Alphaproteobacteria > Sphingomonadales > Erythrobacteraceae > Aurantiacibacter > Aurantiacibacter sp. KMU-128. The sequence goes on along the minus strand of NZ_JBXORT010000001.1, from coordinate 28,105 downwards.
CGGACTGACATCGAGCGCCAGCTTGTCCGCCACTTCGTCCAAAGTCTCGAACGCGTCGCGGCCTTCGCGGTCCACCTTGTTGACGAAGGTAATGATCGGCACCGAACGCAGGCGGCAGACTTCGAACAGCTTGAGCGTCTGCGGCTCGATCCCCTTGGCCGCGTCGATCACCATGATCGCGCTGTCAACCGCGGTCAGGGTGCGGTAGGTGTCTTCAGAGAAATCCTCGTGGCCCGGCGTATCGAGCAAGTTGAAGGTGATTGTCTCTCCGTTGAACTCCTTCTCGAAGGTCATCACGCTGGACGTGACAGAAATGCCGCGCTGCTGCTCGATCTTCATCCAGTCCGATCGCGCCCGCCGCGCTTCCCCGCGCGCCTTCACCGCCCCCGCCGCATGAATCGCCCCGCCTTGCAGCAGGAGCTTTTCCGTTAGCGTGGTCTTCCCCGCGTCAGGGTGCGAGATGATGGCGAAGGTGCGGCGGTTTGACATAGTATTCATCCAAATCGTCACCCTGAACTTGTTTCAGGGTCCATTTCTCCACCTTCGCTGTCCGTTCGGTTGGCGGGATGGATGCTGAAACAAGTTCAGCATGACGGCGAGGGCTCAGCCTCTCAATTCAGCCCCCAGCTTGCCAGCCGACGCAACAACCGCATCCGAAATCGCCTTCAGCTCGTCATCCTTGAACGATTTCTCGCCCGGCTGGAGTGTGACTTCCACCGCGACCGACTTCTTGCCTTCGGGCACGCCCTGGCCTGCGAACACATCGAACACGCGCGCATCGACGATGTTCACCTTGTCCGCGCCTTTGACCGCGCGCAGCAGGTCGCCCGCCGGACAAGCGGCGGGGACGAGGAAGGCGAAATCGCGGGTTACCGCTTGCAAGGCGGGCGGCGCATAATGCGGCTTGGCGAAGCCCTGCTTGCCCTGCCTTGATGCTTTTTGGGCAGGAATAGCGTCGAGATAAATCTCCACCGCCATCACCGGGCCATCGACATCAAACGCCGCAAGGGTTGCCGGATGCAGCGCGCCAAAGCGGGCGAGGATGTTTTTGGGGCCGAGCCGCAGCGTGCCCGACTGGCCGGGATGGAATTGCGGCCCAGCCTCTCCCATCACTTGCAAATTAGCCACCGGAGCGCCGGCCTCGGCCAGCAATGCTTCGGCTTCGGCCTTGGCGTCGTAGGCGTCGAACCGCGTGGCCTTGCCCGTGGCCCAGCCGCGCGGAGTCTTCTCGCCTGCCAGCAGCACGGCGAGCGTGGGATGTTCCGCAGACGAACCATCAGCGCTGCGCAAGTAACGGCGGCCGATTTCGAACAGGCGCAGGCTATCCGCGCCGCGATCGGCATTGCGCTTGGCAGCGGCGAGCAAGCCGGGGAGGAGCGAGGGGCGCATGGCCTTCATGTCCTCGCTGATCGGATTGTCGAGCACCCAAAGCGGCGCGCTATCCGAGAAATGCTCGGCATCGGGTACCGGCAGGAAGCTCCACGTTACCGCCTCGTTGAGCCCGCGCGAAGCCGCTGCACGGCGCACGCGGCGCTCGAGCTGCTGCTGCGGCGTGGCGGTGGACTTGGCGACACCTTCTGCGCGGGGGAGCGCAACGCTGGCGACATTGTCGATGCCGTAAATCCGCACCACTTCCTCGACCAGATCGGCCGGGCCTTCGATGTCGTGGCGGCGCAGCGGGCACGTGACGTTCCAGTCCGCATCGACGTCGAAATCGAGCGCTTCGAGGATGCGCTTTTGCTCGTCCGCAGGCACATCGACCCCACCCAGCTTTGCGGTCATTGCCGGATCGAACGCCACCACCTTGGGCGCGTTTGGCGGCGAGCCTGCGCGCACCACTTCGCTCGGCATCCCGCCACAAAGGCGCAGCACAAGGTCGGTCAGAATGGCGAGGCCATCATCAAGGAATGCCGGATCGACGCCGCGCTCGAACCGGGTGCGGGCATCGGTAGCAAGGCCCAGCTTGCGGCCCGTCACACCGATCTGCTCGGGATCGAAATAGGCGATTTCGAGCAGCACATCGGTCGTGCTGTCCTGCACCGCCGAATGCTCCCCGCCCATGATCCCGGCAATATCGTGCACACCTGCATCATCGGCGATCACCGTCATGCTGGAATCGAGCGTGTAGCTCTTTTCGTTGAGCGCCTTCACCGTCTCGCCATCCTTGGCGCGGCGCGCGACAACGGGGCCGGTCAGCTTGGCAAGGTCGTAAACGTGCGCGGGGCGACCGAAGGCGAGCATCAGGTAATTGGTGATGTCCACCAAGGCGCTCTTGGGCCGCTGGCCTGCCGCGATCAGCCGCCGCTGCATCCAGTCGGGCGAGGGGTCGTTCTGCACGCCATTGATCACGCGGCCATAGAAGGCTGGACAACCTTCGGGATCATCGGTGCGGATTTCGACCGGGCACGCGCCCTTCGCTTCTATCACAGGCGCCGTGATCGGCTTGAGCGTGCCAAGACCCGCCGCTGCCAGATCGCGGGCTATGCCATAAACGCCCATGCAATCGGGCCGGTTGGGCGTGATCGCCACATCGAAAATGGGCGAAGCATTGTGGTATTCGGCAAAGCTGGTGCCGACCGGCGCATCATCGGGAAGCTCGATAATCCCGTCATGCTCGTCGCCCAGCTCCAGTTCGCGAACCGAGCACATCATGCCATTGCTTTCGACCCCGCGGATCGCGCTCTTGCGCAGAACCATGCCGTTGGCCGGAACCTCTGCACCAGGCAGGCCGAGCACGCCCTTCATCCCCGCACGCGCGTTCGGCGCGCCGCAGACGACCTGCAAAGGCTCGCCTTCACCGCTGTTGACGGTGAGCACCTGCAGCTTGTCCGCATCGGGATGCGGCTTCGCGGTGAGCACTTCGGCCACGCGGAAACCCGCCAGCTTTTCCGCCGGATCGTCGATCTCTTCGACTTCAATGCCGATGGCATTCAATTTGGCGGCAACTTCCTCAACCGAAGCTTCGGTCTCGAGGAAATACTTCAGCCATTCGAGCGAGAACTTCATGCCTTTGCTCCCACACCGCCGGAAAGGGTCGGCTGGTCAAACCCGCTGAACCCGTAATGCGCCAGCCAGCGCGCATCGCCATCGAAGAAGGCGCGCAGATCGTCCATCCCGTATTTGAGCATGGCGAGCCGATCCACACCGACGCCAAAGGCAAAGCCTTGCCATTCGTCGGGGTCTAAACCGGCATATTCGATCACCCGCCTGTTCACCATGCCGCTGCCGAGCAGCTCCATCCAGCCATGGCCCGGGGCATCGCCGCTGCCGCCCAGCACGCGTTTGCCATCAACCAGCGCGAAGCCGACATCGACTTCCACCGAAGGCTCGGTGAAAGGGAAATAGGACGGACGCAGCCGCAGCACGATGTCATCGGTTTCGAAGAAGGCCCTGAGGAAAGTCTCCAGCGTCCATTTGAGATGGCCGAGATGGATATCGCGGTCGATCACCAGCCCTTCGACCTGATGGAACATCGGCGTATGCGTCGCGTCGCTGTCCGAACGGTACACGCGGCCCGGCGCGATAATGCGCAGCGGTGCACCCTCGGCCATCATGGTGCGGATTTGCACAGGCGAGGTATGCGTCCGAAGCAGCATTTTTCCGCCATTGGGTGCCCGGTGGTTATCGCCGAAATAGAACGTATCGTGCATGGCCCGCGCCGGATGGCTTTCGGGCATATTGAGCGCGGTGAAATTGTACCAGTCGTCCTCGATCTCCGGCCCGGTGGCGACCGAGAAGCCCAGATCGGCGAAGATTTCCGAAAGCTCGTCCATCACCTGGCTCACCGGATGCACGCTGCCCTTGGGCGCGGCAGGAGCGGGTAGGGTGAGGTCAAGCGTTTCGGTGGCGAGCCTTGCTTCGAGTTCGGCGGCTTCGAGCGCCGTCTTCTTCGCCTCGATCGCATCGGCCACGCGGGCGCGGATGCCCTGGATGCGGGGGCCCTCGCTCTGCCGCTCCTCGGGCGTCATTTTGCCCAGCGTTTTCATCAGCGCGCTGATCCAGCCCGCCTTGCCCAGCGCCTCCACCCGGATCGCTTCGACATCGCCCGCACTGGCCGCAGCATCGAGGCGCGCCAGCGTATCGGAAACTTGCTTCTCTTGTTCGGTGCTCATGGGGTCGCTCGCTTAGTGGGCATAAACAAAAAGCGCCACCCTTTCGGATGGCGCTTCCTGAAATTCATGGCAATCAGCAATCAGGCCGGAAGCGCTTCCTTGGCCTGCTTGATGATGCCGCTAAAGGCTGCGCCTTCGTTCATCGCCAGATCGGCCATGACCTTGCGGTCCAGCTCGATCCCGGCCAACTTCACGCCGTGCATGAACTGCGAATAGGTGAGGCCTTCGGCGCGCACCGCAGCGTTGATGCGCTGGATCCACAGGGCGCGGAAATTGCGCTTGTTCACCTTGCGGTCGCGATAAGCGTACTGGCCGGCCTTTTCGACGGCCTGACGGGCGACGCGGATCGTATTTTTGCGACGGCCGCGGTAACCCTTGGCCTGTTCGAGAATGCGCTTGTGCTTAGCGCGGGTGGTCACACCACGTTTAATGCGAGGCATATCTTATCTCCTTATCCCCGGCTCAGCTAAGGCCGTAGGGTGCCCACTTTTTGACGGCTGCAAAGTCGGCCTTGGCCAGAACCTTGGTGCCGCGCTGCTGGCGGATATACTTGGCATTATGGCTGATCAGGCGGTGGCGCTTTCCGGCGACACCATGCTTGACCTTGCCGGTGGCAGTGAGCTTGAAGCGCTTTTTGACGCCGCTCTTGGTCTTCAGCTTGGGCATTTTCGTCTCCTAGTTCGAGAACACGTCCAACCAGCCCTGGCAGCCCTTGTGAGCCAGACCGGAAGAAGAATCACGTGTCAGTGAAGGGGGCGCACATAGCGGATCGGTCGGCGAATGCAAGCATGTCAGCCAGCATTGCTGCGCCGCCAATTGTCGTAATTCACCTTAGCCTCCTGCACAAAGCCGGAGCGGGCGATGATTTTGAGCACACCCTTGTTCAACCAGCTAAGCGGGCGTTTGAGCGGGCGTTCGAAATCGACGAACAGCACCACGCGTGGCCTGTCCGAAAGGTTGCGCGCCGAATGGTAATAGGTGTCGTCGAAAATCAGGCTTTTGCCTTCCGCCCAGATGCGCGTTTCGCCATCGACTGTGATGTCGATTGCCTCGCCCTCCGGGACGATCACGCCCAGATGATAACGCAGTACGCCCTTATACGGCCCGCGATGTAGCGGAATTTGCTTGCCCGGCGCCAGAATGGAGAAGAACGCGGTGACCAGCCCCGGCACATTTTGCAGCGCCGCCCAGGTTTGCGGGCAGGCAGCGATATTCTCTTCGAACGGCAAGCCGTAGCCGAGGAAGAAATAGGTCTGCCAGCGTTTGTCGTCGGTCAGCTTGGTCTGGTCGTGGCTGATTTCCTCGAAGCCGGGAATCGCCGCGCCGGAACCCAGCAGCGCGTCAAGTTCGGCGCGGATGGCGGGAAAGGCGGCTTCGAGCTTTTGCGTCCACGCAAAAATAGCCGGATCGTAGAGCGCCGGATCGCCATGGAGCGAATTGCGCCCGATCAGCGCCTCGATCCGCGGCACCAAGCCGCCGGCAATGGCGAGCGTGCGCGGCGGCGCGACGGGCTGTGCGCCGGTCATTGCAGGGCCTCGCTGTAATGGCCACGCATCGCCGCTTGCTCGGCAGCATCGGCGCGGAAGGTCGGGTAGCGGCCAAAAATGCGCTCGGCGATCAGTTCCATCTGGTTGCCCACCAGCGCGAGCGGCCGCTCCCGGCCGGGATAGGATCGCGGCTCTGCCAGCCGACGCCCGCCAAAATTGCGCAGGTAGAACCCCTCGTGGCCACGGCGGGGTGTGGCGATCAGCCATGACGGGACGAAAGCCTGCGCCAGCACCACCGGAACACGCACGGCCAGCAGGGCAAGCTGCGGAAAGTCTCTCGCGAGTTGCGGCTCCACGCAGAAACAGCTCGAATCCACGATGGCGTATCCGCGTGCGAGCCACGGGGATGTCACCTCGGGAAACACCGTACAGGCTGGCGAACTGGTTTGCATTCCCCGCGCAACATGGACGCGGATTGAGGCGATGGGCTCCCCCTCCAGCAACACCGCGAAGGTTCGCGCATTGGCATCGCTATCGCCCGCTTCCCAGATCGCGCCGGCGTGGTCTTCCGCCACCGCGCCTGCGGCCAAATAGGCACGGTAACGCAAGCGGGCGACCGCAACCTGTTCTTGCTGTCCGACAATGACCGTTCGCAGCACCCCTGAAAGCGCACCCAGCCTGTCCGCGCCGCTCGCCATTCCGGCGGTCAAACCTTGCAAATGTGCGGTCTGGGTTTGCGCTTCGTCCGGCAAAACACTTGCAGGCATATGTCACCCCCCAGCGACTCGATACCGCAAGCTATACCCTATTGCGGAACGCCAATGCAGCGTCTTTCTGATGCCGACTAAGAAAAAGGGGCGGCAAACCAATGGTTCGCCGCCCCTTCCGCGATGATGCGCTTATGCTTGGCTTAGAAGCGCGCGCCCAGGCTCACGCCGATGGTCGAGCGCTGGAAATCGAAGCCGTAGATGTCGTAGCTTTCGCTGATCGAGGTCTCGATCCGGCCATAGAAGTTCTCGCCGAAGCTGTGATCGTAGCCGAGACCGAAATTGTAGCCGCCGCCGGTTTCGCTTTCGTCGAAATTGATGATCGTGCCATTATCGTTGAACGGGCCGACCAGATCGATGGTCTGCTGACCATAACCGGCCTTGGCATAAACCATGCCGTTGGTGCCGACGAGCAGACCGGCGTGCAGACCCGCTGCCCAGTAGCCACCCGACGAAACGCACAGCTGGCCATCGCATTCTTCAACCGTGGAGGCCGAGTAGTTGACATAGGGGCCAACCACGACGCGGTTGCTCACGGGGAAATCGAAGCCGATTTCGCCGCCATAGGAAATGCCGCTTCCCAGTTCGTAATTGATGCCCTGATCGAGCTCGGGATCGTTCAGCCGCTCCCACGCGACCTGACCTTCGATGCGGATGCCATCCTTGCCCTCAACAGGGCTTTCCTGCGCCAGAGCCGGGGTCGAAACAACAGCAGCCAGAACAGCCGCAACGGTGAAAATTTTCATTGTGCTTCCCTTGGAATGAACGCGGCTCTCGTCCGCGCAGGCAAGCGTTTAGAACGGCGAAAATTTACCGCACCTTACAAGTTGCAACCGAAACCTGCTTTTCGAAAGGTGTTGCATTTCAATCACAAGTGACTTGTCCTCAGGCCAAGATTTCCAGCACATCTTCCAGTCGCGCCGGATCGCCCAGCGCGAGCACGGTGCCATCGCTTCCGGCGTGCAGCGGCTCCCCGCGCCAGTCGCTCATCACCCCGCCCGCGCCTTCGACCACGGGGACAAGCGCGGCATAATCGTGCAGCTTCAGCCCCGCCTCGGCAACGATATCGATTTGGCCGGAGGCAAGGCAGCCGTAATTGTAGCAATCGCCACCCATTACCATGCGTTTGTGATCGGTCTGGCCCGCCAGCGCCATAAAGCGGTCGCCTTGCTCCACGCTGAAATAATGCGGGCCGGTGGTGGCGATGGTCGCATTGCCGAGTTCGGGGCACAGCCGCGCCTTCACCGGTTGGCCGTTGAACGTAGTGCCCTTGCCCGTGATCCCCAGCCAGCGTTCGCCCGTGATCGGCTGGTCAATCAGGCCGAGCACGGGAAAGCCATCCTCCAACAGCGCGATGAGCGTGCCGAAAATAGGCCGTCCGGCCAGAAAGGCGGTGGTGCCATCGATCGGGTCGAGTACCCATTGGCGACCCGACACGCCGTCTTTCACGCCATATTCCTCGCCATGGATACCATCGGCGCTGGCCTCGGCCTCGATCAGTCGGCGCATGGCCGCCTCCGCATTGCGGTCGGCAGCGGTTACCGGGGAAGCATCGCCTTTTGCCTCGCTGTCCACCGCCGTGCGGAACAGCGGAACAATTTCCGCCCGAGCCAGATCGGCGAGGCGGGAAATAAGCGCAATATCGGCTGCTGAAGGCATGGTTCTTACCCGATTATACTTAATTACGTTGCAATCTGTCGCAATTTTACACATTCATCGCATAAATGAATGTGGGGCCGCAAATAACATCGCAGACGGGCGCAACCAAAAGCGGTTCTCCGCTTGCCTTGTCCCGCGCGCCTGCGAGTGACTTACTTCCCTGGTGTTACTGGTGGAGCATTGCCGAGGGGCAATTGCCGCCGGGAATGCGCATAGACTGCGGCCGCGTGGTCGACCATCCCTGTATTACGATCATTTATCACGATGCTTGGACCGCGGGGACTACCGACGGCGAGCAGGTGTGGGAACCCGGCCCGCATGGCCGCGCGCTCTATTTCGGCCCGCAGTCGAAGATGATGCCGCTGAGCATCTCGGGCAAGTATGTCGCCATTACCGTCCACTTCAACCCGGGTGCCGGGCCACTGCTCGGCTTCCCCAGCAATGCCGAAATGCTGAATCGGATTGTCGATCTGGACGAATATTTCGCGCGCGATGTGCCTTTGGGATCGCTGGTCGACCTTTCGGCCAATCACGAGCAATGGCTTTCCGCGCTGGAAGACGGTTTCCTCCGCCCGCTCGTTGAAGCGGCTGGCCGCAAGGAGCCCGATGCCACTTCGCTGGAATTCGAGCGGCAATGCCTCGCCAATCCCGAGATCAGTGTCGAGGATTTTGCCGAAGGGCGCGACGTGTCGAAACGGACGATCGAACGACTGATCAAGCAGACTTTTGGCCTCACCCCCAAGCAGGCGCTGCGCCGCGCACGCGTACTCGATATGGGCGCAGCGCTGCTCGATGTGGCGCGGCCCGAAGACCGGCCCGAGATCGAGCTCAGATATTTCGACCAGTCGCACCGCGTGAAGGAAGTGAAGAGCTTCTTCAACATGGTGCCGAGCGATCTGCAGAAAGGGCTGCACCCGTTCCTGCGACTGGCGCTGGAAGTGCGCCAGCGGCGACGGCTCGACGCGCTCAACCGTCTGAAGCCCGACGAGATCGGCCCATGGCGCGATCCGAACGCGGAACCGCGTTCGGGCCAGCCGGATGATTAAGCAAGGCTAGTCAAACAGGCTCGACACACTGCTTTCGTCGGCGATGCGGCGGATCGCTTCGCCGAGCAGCGGCGCAATCGTCAGCACGCGGATGCGGCTTGATTGCTTGGCATCCTCGCTCGCATTGATGGTGTCAGTGATCACCAGCTCGGTCAGCGCGGAGGTATCCACCCGCGCCACCGCGCTGCCCGACAGCACGCCGTGGGTGATATAGGCGGCAACACTTTTGGCGCCTTCATCGAGCAGCGCCTGCGCGGCGTTGCAGAGCGTGCCCCCCGAATCGACGATATCGTCGATCAGGATGCATTTGCGGCCCTTCACATCGCCGATAATGTTCATCACTTCGCTTTCGCCGGGGCGGTCGCGGCGCTTGTCGACAATCGCCAGCGGGGCGTTGTCCAGCCGTTTGGCGAGCGAGCGGGCGCGCACCACGCCGCCGACATCGGGAGAAACAACCATCAGATCATCGTCGCCATACCGCGCCTGGATATCCGCCGCCATTGTCGGCGCGGCGTAGAGATTGTCGGTGGGGATATCGAAAAAGCCCTGGATCTGTCCGGCATGGAGATCAACGGCCAGCACGCGGTCGGCCCCGGCCTCGGTAATCAGATTGGCCACCAGCTTGGCCGAAATCGGCGTGCGCGGGCCGGGTTTGCGATCCTGCCGGGCATAGCCAAAATAGGGCACCACTGCGGTGATGCGGGCCGCGGAAGCGCGCCGCAGCGCATCGATGCCGATCAGCAATTCCATCAGATTGTCATTCGCCGGGAAGCTCGTCGATTGGACGATAAACACGTCCTCGCCGCGCACATTCTCGTGGATCTCGATGAAAATCTCTTCGTCGGCAAAGCGACGCACGCTGGCATCGGTGAGCGGCACTTCGAGATAGGCGGCAATCGCCCGGGCGAGCGGCAGGTTCGAATTGCCGGACATGATCTTCATGGAACGCGAATCCCCGTTAGCTGGTCGTGGCCACCGCCTAGCCGAGTGTCACGGAAATGCAACGCGCTGCGCCCGCATTGTCCTCAGGCCCGGCCTCACCGCGCCGTCACGATCCCCCAATGTTTGGGGGGTGATTGTCTCCTGCTTGCGTGGCATGACGCGGGATATGGAGGGGGATACCACCAGCGCCGCCCGGATTGTGGTGATCGAGGATGACGCGCCGACGCGCGCCGCTTTCTGTGCCGCGATCACACGCGATCCGTTGCTGGCGCTGGCGGGCACGGCGGGCGACCATGACGAGGCGCTGCCGCTGATCGTGGCGGGCGAATATGATGTGCTGCTGGTCGATATCAATCTGGGCACCCGCAAGAGCTTCGACCTGATCGAACTGTCGCGCGCCAATCACGATGCGCGGATCATGGTCATCAGCGTGCTGGGGGACGAGGATAGCGTGATCAGCGCGATTGAGGCGGGGGCCGACGGCTATATCCTGAAAGATGGCGCCTTCGCCGATCTCGGCCAGCCGATTGCGCAGGTGCTGGCCGGCGAAGCGCCGATCAGCCCCGGCGTCGCGCGGCACTTGCTGCGCCGGTTCCAGCCCTCGGTGATGGCCGGCAGCGATGCCGAGAGCGTCGCGCTGTCCCGCCGCGAGCGGCAAGTGCTGACCGAATTCGCCCGCGGGGCCAGCTACAAGGAAGTGGCGCGCAAGTTTGATATCTCGCTGCACACGGTGGGCGATTATGTGAAGACGCTGTATCGCAAGCTGCAGGTCAATTCGCGCGGCGCGGCGGTGAACAAGGCGCTGAAGGCAGGGATGATCGAGCTGTGATTGCAGGGGCCTTTGAGAGACTGCGTAGTGACACCGAAATGCGCCGGGGGTTGGCGCGGCTCCTTCTGGCGATTCTTGCGGTACAAGCGGTGTACTGGCTGGCCGTGCGACCGCTTTTGGGGGCACCCGATCTGCCCGATACGCTGTTCGAAGTCAGCTCCGTAGAGGCAGCCCAGATTGCAACGCCCAACCGCGCCGGGATCAATGCAGCGCAATTCGAACCGGCGGAATTCATGTTCACCGGATGCTGCGACCCCGCCTATTATGCCGTGCGGCTGACCTTCGATCTCGATCAGCCCATGCCCGACGGCGTGGGCATGACGCCGAGCATCCAGGCGGACAATGCGCGGGTCTATCTCAACGGCCATCTGATCGTGAACGACGGCGCGATGGCGCTGCCGCAGCCGACGATCGAGCGGTTGCGCAATATCTGGTTCTTCTCGCCCGACCTGCTCCGTCCAGGAACCAACACAGTCGAAATTGTCACCGTGCGGGCCACCATGCCCTACACCGATGTCACCGAACCGCGCATTGGCCCTTGGCCCGATATGAAGCGCGCCTTCGGCTGGCGCGAGTTCCAGTTTGGCGAGCTGAGCTGGATCGGCATTTCAACCTGTCTGGTGCTGGCGCTCGCGGCATTGGTGCTATTCCTGCGCGGCGGACGCAATCCGGCGTGGTTCTGGCTGGCCGTGCTGACGAGCGCATGGGGCCTGAGGCTCTATCTGGCGTTCTGGGCCGAATTTCCCCTTGGCGGCAATGGCCGCGTGCTGGTGTGGAGCGTGACGATTACGCTGGTTGCGCTCGGCTGGGCCAGCTTTGCCAATGAATGGGGCGGCAGACCAATACGCTGGCTGCGCTATGCTTTGCCTGCGCTCACGGTTGCCAAGCTCGGGCTCAACGCTGTGGCGCTCTACACTTATCCTTCACCAGAGGGATATGACACCAGCAGCCTGATCGATCTGTGGGGCGGCGTGCTGTTGGCTGGCATCGCCGTGCTGCTCTTGCTGCGACACGCTTTCCTGTTCGGTCTGCGCCATACGCTGGAAACCGCGCTGTTCCTGCTGCTCGCGATGCTGGTCGGGATAGAGGCGCTGCAGAGCTTGCAACTGGTCAGCCATGTCGGCGGGTTGGAATGGACCGCGCCGCTCATTTTCGTCGCGCTCGCCGCGTCTTTCCTCTCACGCAATATCCGCCTGTTTCGGTCGATGGAGGAGTATAACGACCGGCTCGCAACCGAGCTCGCCGCGCGCGAGAAGGAAATCGCCGACGCCTATGAAGAAAGGCAGGAAGTTGCCCGCCAGCAGGCGCTGCTGACCGAGCGCAAGCGGATCATGCGCGATATGCATGACGGCATGGGCGGACGGCTGATGAGCATTGCCGCGCAGCTCAAGGCGCAAGGCAGCGCCGCGCCGCCGCCCGGAGCGCTCGCCGATGAACTTATGGAGGCGCTCGACGAACTCCGCCTGATCGTCGATTCGCTCGATACCGCAGGCGATGATCTGGGCATGGCGCTGGGCGCGTTCCGCGCGCGGATGGAAAGCAAGCTCGCCGCCGCCGGGATCGAAAGCGAATGGACAATCGACGAACAGGCCGCCGAAACCGCGCTATCGGCGACTGCCATCCTCGATATTTACCGCATCATGCAGGAAGCCTGCGCCAATATGTTGCGCTATTCGGGCGCGGACCACTTCGAAGTCGTACTGTGCACGCGCGAGGATGGGGCAGTGGTGCTGGAAATGGCCGACAATGGCAAAGGGCTGGAGGGCGATGCTGTCCAAAGCGGTGGCAAAGGCCTTGCCAATATGCGCAGCCGCGCGGCGCGGCTTGGCGGGCAGATCGCCTTTGCCGTGAACGCGCCGGGGCTGAAGATCAGCCTGCTGCTCCCTCCCGCCGGGATTTCTTCCACTCCCACACAATAATGAGCGCAAGCAGCGCGTCGATCGCGGCATAGATCCACGCGAGCCGCCCGGCCCGGTCATTGCCTGCGACCATGCTGGTTTCCTGATCGGCGGGATCATAGACCACATCGATAGACGCGCCGTCGTAGTCCACGCTGGAAAAGGTCACCCAGTCCACGCTGTCGCGGCCTTCCAGAGTGCGCGTTGCGCCCTGATAGCGGTAGGTAAGCAGATATTCGTCGGCAAAGCGCCCGTCGGTGCGGTGCCGCTCGATCACCTCGGCGCGCACTGCAAAGCCTTCGGTGTGGAGCCGCTGCTGCGTCTGCCAGACCGACCAGAGCGGATAATGCGCCGCTGCCCAGCCGAGCACCAGCAGGGCGACAATGGCGAGGCCGATCCAGCCCTTGGGCGTCTTTGCCGACGGCTGGCCGGATGCTGCGGGGCCGGGAGACCGGTCATTATACGGATGGCGAACCAGCCACTGCGCCAGTTCCTCCGCCAGCCTGATCCGCCAGGCGGGCGACGCTTTGCCCACCAGTTCCATCCGCCGCGCAAAATCGGCGCGGCGCGGGTCTTTTCCCATGGCGCTTGGCCCGGAGTGGAGCTTACCGCCCTCTGCCGCGGCTACATCACACGCCAGCCGGTAAAGCAGTCCCTCGTCATCGGCAAAGCGGGTTTCGGCCAGCACTTGCCCGCGCTCGGTGACGCTCAGCCGCCAGCCGTCCGGCGCAAGCGGTTCGATATGCGCTCCACCATCGTGCCGTGCGGCAAAGTGCAGCGGATAGTCCGCAGGCGCGAGGCCCATCTCTGCGATCATGCTGTCATACCGGGCGCGCAGCGCGCTGCTTCGATCCATGCCGCGCTTTCTAACTGCCCGCAAAGCCGCAGCTTATTCCCATGGATTGGGGAATTTCGAAACCCCGCGATCGGGCACACAACGGGGCAATCTGACGCATACCATAAGGACCGTGCCTGTGCTTTTTCCGATCAATGGCCATCGCCGCCCCCTCCGCTTTGTCGTGACCGCTTCGGCGCTTGCCATGGGTGTCGCGCTGTCGACGCCCGCGCTTGCCAATTGCCCCTTTGTCACCGCCACCGATGTGGAATGCACCGGCCCCAATCCCAACACCACCGTCAACAATAGCGGCGCGGGCGCGCGCACCGTAACCGTGGCGCAAGGGGCGAGCGTCTCCTCCGGCCAGACGACAGTGATCGCGCAGGGCACCCCCTCGACGATTACAAATAACGGCACCATTGCCACCGACAGCAGCGCCGGATCGAGCGATTATGCGGCCGCGCTGGCGACGTCCAACACCGGCACCGCGCGGATCGTCAACAACGCAGGCGGCGTAATTTCGGCAACCGGAACCAATGTGATGGGCGCGCGCTTTATCGCGCAGAACGGACTGGCGGAACTGGTCAATGCCGGGACGATTTCGGCCAGCGGGACAAGCAGCAGCGGCAGCTTCGGCCCGCGCGGGGTCGCGCTGTTTGCCAGCACCTCGGATGCGCGCATCATCAATAGCGGATCGATCATGAGCACCGCGGTCGGGGTGGCGATTGACCATTCGGGCACGGGCGAGACCTATGTCTCCAACGCCAGCGGAGGAGTGGTGTCCGGCACTGCCACCGGCATCTATTTCCGCAATGCACGCGGGCCGGTACAGGTCGACAATGCCGGGCAAATCCTGCGCACCAGCACCGGAACCGGCGGCTTCCTGCCCGCCGCCCTCGCAATCTTCGACCAGGACCCGGCGGCCACCGGCACGCAGGTCATCATCAATAACAGCGGCACCATCGGCAATGCCGGGCCCTTCGGATCCTATGCAATCTATGCCGCGCAAAACGCCAATGGCGTGCTCGAGGTAAACAACACCGGCACAGTCAATGGCGATATCATCCAGTTCGGCGGCCTGACGGCGCTGATTGACAACGCCGGAACAATCAATGGTGATGTCCAGACCGGCACCGGCGATGATACCGTAATCCTGCGCGGCGCCAATGTGGTGATGAATGGCCGGCTCGACGGCGGGCTTGATGCTGACACGCTGCGTTTCATCGGCGTAGACGGCTTGCTCTTCACCCAGAACCAGCAGACGTTCCGGTTCGAGAATATCGTTCTCGAATCGGGAACGCTCCGCTTCAACGGAGCCTCTTTCGAAACCTTCGGCGGCGAAGGCGCAGGCGCTTTCACCACGCAGGCCGGAGCGACGCTGGCGGTGGCGGGCGCGCAAAACAGCGTGTTTTTCGCCGATGGCGGCACCACCACGATTGATGGAACGCTCGTGCTTGATCCGCTCGCCCGCCTGTTTCTGGGCGCGGGGACGGGCGTCTCGCATGATTTTCTTGCCACCAGCGGTTCGACCACCCGCTTCGTGCTCGACACGGTGAGCGGCAATACCGCCTTTAACGGCCAGATCCGCGCGACCAACATCACCTTCGCCAGCGGCAGCGTGATCGACCTCGACGTGCGCGATCTTGATCTGTTGGTAAACGGGCGGACATTCGATGTTGCGGTCGCTACCAACAGCCTCACCGATGCCTCGGGTGCGATTACCGACAACAGCGTCCTGTTCGATTTCTCGAAGCAGATCATCGGCGGGAACACGCTGCGCATCACCATGGAGCAGTTGCTTTCGATCAGTGATACGATCAATCCGGCCGACCCCAATTCCGCCGCGCTTGCGGGCGCATTGCAGGGCCTGATCGATAGCGGATCGCCCGGTGGCAACGCGGTTTCCACCGTGCTCGGCGGGTTCAGCACCGTCGAAACGCTGGCCGCAGCGGTTGCCGATTTCGCGCCCGACAGCAGCAATATGCTCGCGCTGGGCGGCCTCGCCATGGTCGACCCGCTGCTCGCCAATGTGCGCAGCCGTGCGGCCAGCCATGCCATGGACGAAGGCCGCGTACAATTGTGGCTGACAGGCGGGCTGTTCTCGCGCTCCAACGATGCAGAAGGCATGGCGCTGGGGTTTGACGGCGACGGCACAAGTTTTGCGCTTGGCGGCGAAGTGCGGCTCGGCGGAAGCGGGGCGCTGGCTTTGGGGCTGGGTTACGACCATGCGAGCGGTGATTTCACCAATGACGGCGCGCGTTCCACCGCCAGTCTCTCGTCCGACCGCGTCTTCGCCTACGCCTTCCTGCCCACCGGCCCGCTGCGTCTCAACGCGACGCTCGGCCTCGGCTGGGGCGAGGCGGAAACGGCGCGCGCGATCCCCGTGCTGGGCGATACCGCGACCGGCACGACCAGTCTCGATAGCAGCTTCGGGCGGCTGGAGCTGGGCTATGATCTGGGCAGCGGCGCATTTGTGCTGACCCCGCTGGCGGGTATCCAGTTCGCCTCTATCGATGTCGGTGCGTTTGCCGAGACCGGGACGGACGGGGCGATTTCTTTCGCCGAACAGAGCCTCAATTCGACCCGCGCCGATATCGGCCTCGGCCTGCGCTGGGCCGATACGGATGCGGAGCGCCCCGGTTGGCGCATCGACGCGGCGCTGCGCTATGCAGGCGAGCTCAATGATACCGAAGCCCCGCTGCGTGCGCAGTTCGTGGGCGGCGGCACCGGCTTTGACTGGGCGGCGGGCGATCTGCCCGGCAGCGCGGTGGAACTGGATGCGGGCGCACATTGGCGGATCGGCGGGTTGGGCATGCTGTCGCTCGCCTATCGCGGCAGCTTTGCCGCTGGCGCGGACGCCCACGCCGGAATGCTGACCTTCTCGACCGGATTCTGATACACGAAAGGAGCAAATGCGATGAATGACTCACCCAAACTTGCCACGGATTCATCAGGCTGGCGCAGCTGGGGCGGCGCGGTGTTTGCCGCCGTCTGGGGCGCGCTTGCAGCCTTGATGGTGCCCGGGCCGGAACGTGGTTTCATGGAGGAAGCGGCGGCATATTCGGGCAAATTGTTCGGTACCGGAATGGTTTATGGTCTGATCGCTGCGGCGATTGCCCATGTGCTGATCCTGCGCGGGCAGAGCCGTTCTGCGAAGGTGACCACCTATCTCGCTGGCGCGCTGGTCGGCGGCTTCACCGCGATGCTCGTCCATGGCTGAGCGATGACGCGCCGCTTGCACTGGCGTGGCAGTGTGTTCGCTATCGCAGCCACCGCTTGGCTATTGTCCGGCTGTGCCACAGCAAGCGGCCCCGTCCCGGTACATTACGGCAATAGCGACGCGCTCGATGCGTGCGGTGCGTGGGGCGAGGCGCGGGGCGCGGCTATTCCAGTGCGCATAGCACCCGCCAGCTCGGCGCGGATCGTCTATCGCCTGCCCCCGGGCGAAGGCTTCTGGCTGTGCGACGGCACCGATGACGGCGCGTGGATCGGCATTATCGTCGAACACAATCCGTTGATCGGCGACCAGACCGGCGATCCGCAATGCGGAGCTGCCGATCTGGTCGATCCGCGCCAGCCCTATCGCGGGCCGTGCTTGTCGGGCTGGGTGCCCGCCGAAGCGGTAATCTTGATCGCCAGCTAGATCCGGTGCTCGCCGCGCACCCAGCGCACGGTGCCGCTGCTGGAGCGCATCACCACGGTTTCGGTGGTGAGGATGCGTTCGCCATTGGCGCGCTTCTTGCGCTTGACGCCCTTTAAGAGCGAGCCATCGGTCACCCCGGTGGCTGCGAAAATGCAGTCGCCCTTGGCAAGGTCGTGGAGCTTGTAGATGCGGTCGAGATCTTCGATCCCCCATCGTGCCGCGCGCGCGCGTTCATCGGCATTGCGGAAGACGAGGCGGCCGTTGAACTGCCCGCCGACGCAGCGCAAAGCCGCTGCTGCCAGCACGCCCTCGGGCGCGCCGCCTTGGCCCATATACATATCGATCGTCGTATCCTGATCGGTGGTGGCGATGACGCCTGCCACGTCGCCATCGCCGATCAGCACCACGCCGCAGCCCAGCCCGCGCAATTCGGCGATCAGATCGGCGTGGCGCGGCCGGTCGAGCACGCAGACGATGATGTCCTTGGGCTCCACCCCCTTGGCGGCGGCCACTGCCTGCACATTTTCGGTCGGCGTCTTGTCGAGACTGATCACGTCTTCGGGATAACCGGGGCCAACCGCGATCTTGTCCATATACACATCGGGCGCGTTAAGCAGATTGCCCTCTTCCGCTGCTGCCAGCACGGCGAGCGCGTTCGGCCCGGCTTTGGCGGTGATGGTCGTGCCTTCAAGCGGATCGAGCGCGATGTCGATCTTCGGCCCCTTGCCCGGCGCGCCGCCAACCTTTTCGCCGATATAGAGCATGGGCGCTTCGTCACGTTCGCCTTCGCCGATCACCACGGTACCGTCGATATACAGCTCGTCAAAAGCGCGGCGCATCGCTTCGACGGCGGCGGCATCGGCGGCCTTTTCATCACCACGCCCGATCAGGTCGGACGCCGCGATGGCCGCCTTTTCGGTCACACGCACCATTTCCAGCACCAGCACACGGTCGATCACGCTCTTGTCTTGGCCTGTCGAGTTCATGGGTAATTCAGCCTCTCTGCCCGATTTGCGGCCCGCTTAGGCCGGAGGTGTGTCAATGTCGAGAACAGCGCTCCGGCTTTTGTTGATTCCGTCAGGATTGGCAGTCGGGTTGGCCTGTTCCTCTGCCGCGATGGCGCAGCAAACCTACGGACCTGTGCTGGAGGAGGCGGAGCCGGAAGATGCGCCTCCGCTCACCGAGACAACACCGCGCACAAGGCAATGCGATACCGCGCCGAGCGGAGATAATGTCATTCTGGTGTGCCGCGAGCTGGAGGATGACGAGGCCTACCGCTCGCCCCTGCCCGCGCCCACCGCATCGGACCGCACGATCATTCCCGGCCTCACCGATCCACCGTGCTGGGTAACCAATCCCTCGGCTTTGGGGACGCCCGGCTGTATGCGCTTCGGCTATGTCCCTCCGCCCGCGATCATCGTCGATCTGACGCAGTTCCCCGAACCGCTCGATCCGGCAGATGCGGCTGCGGTCTCGGCGGTCGAAGAGGAGCCTGCAGAACCAAGCCCGCAAACGGGCGAGCGGGTTCCCATCGATCTGACGGATGATCAATGAGGTCTGGCAGTGTCATTGTAGCGGGTACGCTGGCGGCGGTGTGGCCGATGGCCGGAGCGGCACAGGAAACGGATGCGCAGGTTCCGCGCAGTTTGCCGAGAATCACGGCGGCGGAAGATGAAGCTTGCACCCCGGATACGACCGACCCGAACGTTATCACCGTTTGCGGGCGGCGCAATCAGACCGAGGAATATCGCTCCCCAATTCCGCGCCCCGTCGATCCGCAGATCCGTATCCTGCCCGGTTTCGAACCGCCGCCTTGCGAAAACCACCTGCTGTCTTTTTGCGGACGATTTGGTGGCGGAAATTCGCGCCCGGCGGAAATGGTCGACTTCTCGCGGATTCCCGACGCTCTTCCTGACGAGGTGGCCGAGCGCGTCACCGCCGCGCCGGAGCCTGAACCGGAGCCCGAGGTCAGCCCAGCAACCACATCACCAGCGGCGGCTCGCTAAGGCTCGGGGAGCCGTCGAGCAGGTCGAGCGCCTTGGCGACGCTGCCTTCGGGGCCTTCATGCGTCACCATGGCGACGAGCACTGGTTCGTCGCTTTCATTCTGCCGCCCCTGCTGGATCAGGCTTTCGATGGACACGCCGGCATCGCGCAAGGCTGCGGTGATTTCGGCCAGCACGCCGGGCCGGTCGGCCACCATCAAGCGCAAATAGGCGCGATTGCGGCGACCGGCGGGGTCTGCGCGCACCGAATCGGCCAGCTGTCCCACCGGCAGCGAGAAAGCCGGCGGCGTGTTGCCGCGCGCGATATCGATCAGATCGGCCACGACCGCGCTCGCTGTCGGGCCATCGCCCGCGCCCGCGCCTTCGAACAATAGCCGACCGGCGAAATTGCCTTCGGCCACCACCGCATTGGTCGGCCCGCGGACTCCGGCGAGCGGATGCGCCATCGGGACAAGGCAGGGGGCGACGCGCTGGAAAAGCTGCGGCGGAGCGCCATCAGTGCAATCGGCGAGCCCGATCAGACGAATCACATAGCCCAGCGCGCGTGCCTGGGCGATGTCGGCGGCGCGGATCCGGCTGATCCCCAACGTATCGACTGCGGCGAAATCGAGCTTCGTGCCGAACGCCAGCGCCGCGAGGATCGCGAGCTTGTGCGCCGCATCGACGCCTTCGATGTCAAAGGTCGGATCCGCCTCGGCATAGCCCAGCGCCTGCGCCTCACCCAGCACCTCGCCAAAGTCGCGGCCGGTGCTTTCCATTTCGGAGAGGATGTAATTGCAGGTGCCGTTGAGGATGCCGTAAATCCGCTCGATGCGGTTGGCCGCCGCTCCCTCGCCGATGCCCTTGATCGCCGGAATGCCCCCCGCGACCGCCGCTTCGTAGCGGATCGGCGCGCCATGCTGTTCGGACAGCGCGGCCAGTTCCAGCCCGTGATGCGCTACCATCGCCTTGTTGGCGGTGACGAAGGCCTTGCCCTGCGCCAGCGTCTTGCGCGCCAGCGTCAGCGCGGGGCCGTCAGAACCGCCGACCAGTTCCACCACCACATCGACATCATCGCGCGCGGCGAGCGCGGTCATATCGTCTTCCCATGCAAAGCCCGACAGATCGACCCCACGGTTCTTGCCGCGATCACGTGCGGAAACGGCGGTAATGGAGATTTCGCGACCGGCGCGCGCAGCGATCACGCCGCCATTCGCGGCGAGCAGGCGAATCACGCCCGCACCCACCGTGCCAAGTCCCGCCAAAGCGATTCGCAAAGGCTCTGCCATGTCCCGTCTCCATTGCTCAACGAGCGGGCGCGTTAGTCAGCGGACGCGGGCTTGGCCAGTTCTATTAAAGTTTCAGGTGAAACGGCGGGTGCAGGGGCCAAGTTGATCTAATACATACGCGTAGTCGGCCTGTGCGCGGGCTCTGGATTCGCGATCGCTCTGTAGGAAAGCGTTTTCTGGCAGGCTGCGCGGCAGCGAACAGGCGAGGCGAAACCAGGCAATCGATTCGGCTTCGGGCGGGCGCGCGGCGCTATCGACGATTTCGCCCAGCGATACGCCCCACTGCGGAGCCATGCCGGGGCGGCGAATCACCGACAGCGAGATCGGCGCGCGGGTCGCGGTTTCGACAAACATTTGCGTCTCCGATTCGCCTGCCAGATTGCCCTCCACCGAAATCACGTCGCGCACACCGGTAATCGCCGGCGGCGCATCGGCGGCGGCGAGCTGGCGCAAGACACGGCGCACCCGCGCTTCGATGATAGGCCCAGAGGGGAAGAAGGCGCGGGTGGAGACCAGCTGAACCTCGCCCGGGCGGCCGGGCACCTGGTCGGCGAAAATGACGTAATCGCGCCCCTCGATATCGGGCACATCGCCGTCCGGCTCGCGATCGATATCGGTAACAAAAACAAGCGCTCCGCCGATCCCGCCATTGGCGGCGAGCAGGTTGCGGGTGGCGGATTCGATATACAGTCGGGCGCGCGAAACCGGCACATCCATCGCCCGCTCCGGCGGGAAGGTGCGCTGGTCTTCGATGGTGACGATCGCCACCAGATCGGCCCCGAGAGCGAAAGTCACCAGATCGGCATAGGTCGGGTCCTCGCCCGGCCGCAGTTCGTACGAAACGGGTGCCGATTCGCCGCGCGTCTGCCCCGGCAGCGCGGTCGCGCAGCTGGCCAGCAGCAATCCGGCCATTCCCGTAGCGATGCCACGGAGTAGTACCGTAGGCGGGAAAAATGCGCGCGGATCGATCATGCCGGAACCTCTGCCTGTAAAAACCTCGTGCCGCCATGGCACAGCTGCACCCTACAAGCGATGGGAATTGCACGTGAATCGCAAATGAACCGATAAAGGGTTTGCCCATATCCTTCGCAATCGTTAAGGCCTCGTGTTGCAGGTCCAGACAATCATAAAATAACAAGCCTGTGGCCAAACGGGCACAAAAAGTGTCGCGGCCCGTTGAGCATCCGGCAGAAATATCGCTGGACAACAATTCGCTGCGGCTGGCAGGGAAGTAACCTTGCGAGTTGCGAAAGCCGGTTTACCGGCGTTGAAAACGGAGTGAAGGGACTGGATGGCTTACGCTGACCAAGAGATGAGCGGTAGTCGCATGATCGCGATTATCATCGTTGCCCTTATCCACATCGGCATCGGCTATATGCTGATCACCGGCCTGGCCTATTCGGCGGTCGAAAAGGTGATGGAGCGGGTGACGACGGTGGATATTGACGAACCAGAACCGCCGGAGCCGGAGGAAGAACCGCCGCCACCGGAAGAAATGCCCGAGACCGTGCCGCCGCCGCAATATGTGCCGCCGGTGCCGATCGACCTTAACCAGCGCCCGCCGGATACGCCGACGTCTGATACGCCGCCGCCTCCGGGTCCGCCGCCGACGCGTGTGCCGCCTCCTGGTCCGCCGCCCGGCCCGCCGCCGCCACCTCCGCCGCCCCCGCCGCCGCCGCCGCCAACGGTTGACCGTTCGCGTGCGCTGGCGCCCGACGGGCAGCAGAGCTGGACCCGCCGGATCATCGAGAACTATCCGTCGCGTGCCCTCCGGCGCGAGATCCAGGGCAACGTGGGCGTCACGGTGACCGTGGGCACCAATGGCCGCGTCGCGAGCTGCCGCGTCACCCGTCCGGCTGATCCGATTCTGGATGAGGCGGCGTGTAACGACCTGACCCGGTTTGCCCGCTTTACCCCGGCGCTGGATCGCGATGGCAACCCGACAACCGCGACGTGGTCGACGACCATCGTTTACCAGATCAACTAATTACCGCATTTCTCTAGGAAGAGGACACACACAGCATGCTTATCGAACTTCTCACCAGTGCGGCCACCGAAGCGCCGACCCAAAACTTCGGCTTCTGGGAAGCCATGGAAGAAGGCGGCCCCGTCGCTTGGAGCATCCTTGCCGTCATGATCATTATGTCGGTCGGCTCGTTCTACATTCTCATCACCAAGTATTTCGAACAGAACAAGGTGATGAAGGAATATCGCACCAACCGTGCCGCTTTCTGGCGCGCTGGCTCGCTGAAGGAAGGCGCTACGAAGTTCGACAAGAACTCGGCGTGGCGCCAGCTGGTCGATGACGGCATCCGTGCCGGCGACGAATCGGCCAAGATGCATGACAGCCTCGAATCGCACGATTGGCTGCACGGCACGCTGGCCCGTTCGGAAGCCTCGATCAACGCATCGCTCGCCGGTGGCCTGCCCTTCCTCGCCACCGTGGGTGCGACCGCTCCCTTCGTCGGCCTGCTCGGCACCGTGATCGGGATCTACCGCGCGCTCATCAAGATCGGTGCCACCGGTTCGGCCTCGATCGACCAGGTTGCCGGCCCCGTGGGTGAAGCACTGATCATGACCGCTATCGGTCTGCTGGTCGCCGTGCCTGCCGTGTTCGCTTACAACTACCTGCAGTCGCGCAACCGTCGCATCGCGGCGATGCTCTCGGGCTTCTCGACCGATCTGCAGGCGAACATCACCTCTAACGGTCAGGTCAAGCCCGCTGTGCAGGCTCCTGCCGCTGCTCCGGCCAAGGCTGCTCCGGCTGCCGCCGCTCCGGCCAAGAAGGCCTGATCGGTCCACACATGAAAGGGCGGGCGCTTCTCATGCTGGCGCCCGCCGCTTCCCTGATTACGTGAGATAGGACGAGACAATGGCAATC
Source organism: Aurantiacibacter sp. KMU-128 (assembly GCF_056933515.1). NCBI lineage: Bacteria > Pseudomonadati > Pseudomonadota > Alphaproteobacteria > Sphingomonadales > Erythrobacteraceae > Aurantiacibacter > Aurantiacibacter sp. KMU-128. The sequence continues at coordinate 4,733 of NZ_JBXORT010000001.1, read as the reverse complement.
AGTTTGGGCGGCGAAGAGACGCCGATGTCCGACATCAACACGACGCCACTCGTGGACGTCATGCTGGTGTTGCTCATCATCTTCCTGATCGCGGTTCCGGTCGCCATCCAGACGGTGGAAAAGCTGGAAATCCCGATCATCGAGACGATCGAGTCGGACGACAAGGTCGAGAACCTGCTTATCACGGTCACCACGACCGACGCCGAAGGCCGTACCCCGGGAACGATCCGTTCGGGTTATTCGGGTGCCTTCCGTGGCGGCGAATGCCGGGTGTTCTTCAACAACACCACGCTGGTCGATTCGGCCGAATTGTATGATGCTGCGTTCGAGCGGCTCGACAATATCGTGCAGAACTATCCGGGCGGTGCAGAGGCGATCGTGAACGATCCCGACGCCATTCCGCAGGTGCATATCCGCGCCGACGTGGAAGCCCCGTGGCGCTGTGTGGCAGGTACGATCTTCAACGTGCAGGCCGCCGGTTATCCGACCATCGCCTTCATTTCGAACCCGGTGGATCCCAACGGCCCGTAAGGCCGCGGACCGGCGACCATTTAGTTTAGGAGTACGCACCCATGGCAATGTCAGGTGGCAGCGATGATGGCTCACCGATGATGGAAATGAACATGACGCCGTTGATCGACGTCCTGCTCGTTCTCCTCATCATGTTCATCATCACGATCCCCGTCGCGACCCACGCGATCAATATCGATCTGCCGGCCCCCAACCCGAACCCGAACCAGCCCGAGGTTGATCCCATCACCAACAAGGTGGTGATTACCGAGGACAATCTGATCCTGTGGAACGGCGAACCGCTCGACCAGGAAGGGCTGATGTTCAATCTGCAGCAATCGCTCGCTCTGCCGGTCGAACCGGAATTGCAGTTCGAACCGATGGCCAATGCCAGCTATGACCTCTCGGCCCGCGTGCTGACGGTCATCAAGAATTCGGGCGCGACGAAGTTCGGCTTTGTCGGCAACGAGCAATACCGCCAGTTCGACTGCGGCGGCTGCCCGGGCATTCCCGACAGCGAATAGGTCTTGACCTTATCGAAACGAGAAAGGGCAGCTTCGGCTGCCCTTTTTTGTGGCTGGAACCGGTGGGGTGGATTGGCCTGGTGCGCAAAGGCCGTTTGACAAACTCCCTGATGCATGATGTTATGTCATAACATTATCGGGAGAATGCAATCATGGCTATCAAGTCCCGCCTGCTGGAACAGCGCTATTCCACCACGCCCGCACCCATGCGCGAGCTCAACATCACCCCGCTGATCGATGTCTTGCTGGTGCTGCTGGTGATGCTCATACTCGCCATCCCGATTGCGACGCATCAGGTCGAAGTCGACTTGCCGAGCCCAAGCGACGGTGGCGTTGCTCCTGACCGGCAAATCGCGCTCACCATGACGCCCGCCGGCACGGTGCTGTGGAACGGCGAGGCGGTGGACCGCCCCGAACTCGAAGCGCGCCTCGCCTACGCGGCGGCCGATCCGGCGGAACCGGTGATCAGCTTCCAGCCCGACGCCAATACCAGCTATAACGACGCGGTGCAGGTGATCCATCTGGCGGGCGAGGCCAATGTCAAAGGCTTCAGCTTCAACGGCAACGAGCAATACCGCCAGTTTGATGCCGAGTAGCGGGGTGCACGTGGTCTAGTCGCCCAGCCCCTCCGGTAATCCGTCCACCCGCATCGCTTCGCCCGCCAGCGTCTCCGCCTCCAGTAGCAGTTCGTCATCCGCGCCGCCTTGCGGCACCGCCTCGCGTCCGATCATTGTCATCACCGGCACGGCGAGCGGGCTCACGCGGTCCAGCACCACGTGTTCCAGCCGCTCCGCCGCGGTATCGAGCAGATCGCCCAGCCGCCCGATATCGGTCATCCGCGCGCGCGCATCCTGCCACGCCGCCTCGATCAGCACATGGTCGGGCTCGTATTTGCGCAGGACATCGTAGATGAGGTCGGTGCTGAAGGTCACCTGCCGCCCGCTCTTGCGCTTGCCCGGATGCTGCCGCTCCACCAGCCCGCCGATCACTGCCACCTCGCGGAAGGCGCGGCGCAGCAAGTGGCTGTCCTGCACCCAGTCGATGAACTCCTCGGTCAAGATGTCGGGCGAGAGCAGCGGGCGCGGATCGTCGACCGGCCTAAGGCTCCACACGGCGAGCGAGTAGTCATTCGCCACAAACCCGCCCGGCATCATCCCCAGCGCCTCCATGCGCGAGGTAATCAGCATCCCCAGCGACTGGTTCGCGTTCCAGCCGGTGAACGTGTAGAACACGGTGTAGTGCTTTTGCGCACGCGGGAAGCTCTCCACCAGCAGATTGTCCGGCCCCGGCAGCTTGCTCCGCCAGTCCTGCACTTCCAGCCATTCGCGCACATCATCGGGAAAGCGCGCCCAGCCCGCACGGTCGGTGAGCAGGCCGCGCACCCGCTGCGCCAGATGCGTGGTGAGCGGCAGGCGCAGCCCGCCATAGGAGGGGATCATCGCCGACTTGGCCGAAGCGCGGACGATCAGCTCCATATCCTTCAATTGCTCGACTTCGACATTCACGCCCGCGAACTGGAACGTGTCTCCGGGGCGCAGTGAGGCGGCAAAACGTTCCTCCACCTTGCCGAGCGAGCGGCCATTGCGGAAGCGCACTTCGAGCATTTCGGAATCGACGATGATCCCCGCATTCATGCGGTGCTGATACGCCTTTTCGGGATGGGTGAGCCGCCACACGCCCTCGCCATCGCGGGTAATCCGCTTGAACTTGTCATAGGCCTTGAGCGCATATCCGCCGGTGGCGACGAACTCCAGCACACGGCTCCACGTCGCCTCGTCCACCTGCGCATAGGGCCAGCAGGAGCGCACTTCGCGCAGCAGCTCCGCCTCGCCAAACGGCGCAGCACAGGCGCAGCCCATCACGTGCTGGGCGAGCACGTCCAGACCGCCGGGGCGGAAATCCTCGCCGTCGCGTTGGCCTTCTTCGACCGCTTCCAAGGCGGCGGTCGCCTCCAGAAATTCGAACCGGTTGCCCGGCACCAGCAGTGCGCGGCTGGGGCAGTCGAGCCGGTGGTTGGCACGGCCAATCCGCTGCAACAAGCGCGAAGATCCCTTGGGCGCGCCCATCTGCACCACCAGATCGATATCCCCCCAGTCTATCCCCAGATCGAGGCTGGCGGTGCACACCAAAGCACGCAGCTTCCCCTCCGCCATCGCCGCTTCCACCTTGCGCCGTGCCTCTTTGGAGAGCGAGCCGTGGTGGATGCCGATGGGCAGATTGTCGTCATTCGCGTCCCACAGGTTCTGGAAGATGTACTCGGCGAGAAAGCGGGTATTGGTGAAGACGAGCGTGGTGCGGTTCTCCTTGATCCGCTGATAGAGCTGGCCAATCGACCATGTCGCCGCGTGCCCACCCCACGGGACGCGCTCTTCCTCGGGCAGCAGGATCTCGACCTGCGGCTCGGCCCCCTTCTCACCCTCTACCAACTCGACCGAATCCATGTCGCCCCACGGCGCTATCCAGGCGGCAAACCCTTGCGGATCGGCAACTGTCGCGGACAGCGCGGCACGCTGCATACCGGGCGCAATCGCCTGCAAGCGGCTGAGCGAGAGCGCGAGCAAATCGCCGCGTTTCTGCGTGGCGAAGGCGTGGATTTCGTCGACCACCACGCGTTTCAGCCCTGCGAACAGATCGAAGCTCTCAGGGTAGCTCAGCAGCAGCGAGAGGCTTTCGGGCGTGGTCAGCAGCACGTTGGGCGGCGTGCTGCGCTGGCGCTTCTTCTTGTCCGAGGAGGTGTCGCCGCTGCGCGTCTCGACGCTGATCGGCAGGCCCATGTCCTCGATCGGGGTGAGCAGATTGCGCTGCACATCGGCGGCGAGCGCTTTCAGCGGCGAGACATACAGCGTGTGCAGGCCGTCGGGCGGAGCCTCACCTTTCAGCCGCGAGGGCGTGAAGGCAGCGAGCGTCGGCAGGAAGCCCGCCAGCGTCTTGCCCGCGCCGGTATCCGCCACCAGCATGGCGTGCTTGCCGCTATCCGCCGCTGCCAGCATCTCCGCCTGATGCCGCCGCACCCGCCAGCCGCGGCCTGAGAACCACGCGTCGATCTCCGGAGGGACACCCGCGCCGCTCATCAGGAGGCCTCCGCAAAGGCGAACCTGTTACACCTGTTACACAGTCCTGGGGCAAAAACTGCGACCCGCATTTCGCCCGCGATTCCGCTGGTTTCGAGGAAGTGGCGGCGTGAAAGCATGACGCCTTGTCGCATACCGGCGATCTGTAGGAAAGCACCGCACCTTCCGCCCAATTGTCAGGTACCGGTACAAAAGCCCAACAGGAGGAAGAGCCCGCCAAGCCACCAGACCGCGTATTGCTGCGGCGGATAGCGGCGCAGGAAGTCGACAAAGAAGTCGCTGTCCTGCGGGCGGGGCGGATCGCGGTCCTCGATCGGCGAATACTGCCTGTCGTAAACCGGCTCCGCGCTCCAAGGATCGCCGGGGCGGACCGCCTCCGGATCGTCGGGCGGCATCGTGTCGAGAAAATCGGTCGGATCGGCATAGCGCCCGCCCGGCGCGTAAGATCGGTCCTCCTGCCGCTCGGCGTCAACCGCCGGTAGAGGGGGAGCGACCGGCGCGGCAGGCGCGGATGCGGGCGCCGCCTTTTCCCCGAACCGCACCGTCACCTGCGGCGGCGGCGCGACCGGCTCCGGTTCGGGTTCGGGTTCGGGTTCGGGTTCGGGTTCGGGTTCGGGTTCGGGTTCGG